>OY969724.1:0-3982570 GCA_963702205.1 uncultured candidate division Zixibacteria bacterium | reverse complement strand
CGGTTTTTCAACGATACCCGAGCGTTCATTCAGGGTAACCCCGACCTGCGTGATCCCCAGGTCGAGGGGTGGTTCCGAACGCGCCAGCACTTCCGAAACAGCACAGGTCACGCCATCCTCCAGATTCCGGTGGGCTGCGGCAAGACCGGCCTCATGGCCCTGCTGCCTTTTGAGACCGCCCAAGGGCGGGTGCTGGTGATTGCTCCGAACCTTGAGATTCGTCGGGGCATATCCACCGCCTTCGACGTCGCTGGGCGCGAGTGCTTCTGGACTTCCACGCGCGTGTTGACCGACGTGAGTCATGGTCCCTTCACGGCCGTTCTGGATGGCCAGGACGCGAACATCCACGACTGCGAGAACTCGCATATCGTCGTCACCAACATCCAGCAACTGGCCAGCCGGGCGGATCGATGGCTCCCGACTTTCCCCGAAGGTTTCTTCGATCTGATCCTTGTGGACGAGGGGCATCACAACGTGGCCAGAAGCTGGGAGCGGGTCTTTGAGCGGTTTCCGAACGCCAAGGTCGTCAGCCTGACCGCCACGCCGTTCAGAGGCGACGGACGCGAGATTGCCGGCGAGCGGGTCTATGCCTATCCGTTCCGGACCGCAATGGTGCGTGGGTACATCAAGCAGATCACCGCCGTGAACGTCGCGCCCCAGGAGATCTTTTTCACCTATCGCGGGGATGCCAGGCAGCACACCCTCGAGGAGGTCCTTCAACTCCGGGACGAGGAATGGTTCAGTCGGGGCGTGGCTCTCGCGCCCGAGTGCAACCGGTCAATCGTTGACGCCAGCATCCAGTGGCTTCAGCATCTCCGGGAAACCGGGACTTTTCATCAAATGATCGCCGTTGCCTGTTCGGTTGACCACTCCCGCCAGGTGCGTTCCCTTTACGCGGAGCGCGGCCTGCAGGCGCGCGAAATCCACAGCAACATGCCGGCCGATGAGATTGAGGACGTGCTCCAGGACCTCCGTCGTGGCCGGATCGACTGTATCGTCCAGGTGCGCATGCTTGGCGAGGGGTTTGACCACCCCAACCTGAGCGTGGCCGCGATCTTCCAGCCCTTCCGCTCGCTGTCGCCCTATGTCCAATTCATCGGAAGGGTCATGAGGGTGATCCACCAGAACAATCCTCAGCACCCGGACAACCGGGGCGTGGCGGTTTCCCATGTGGGGTTGAACATCGACCGCCATTGGGATGACTTCCGACGCATCGATCAGGAGGACCAGAACCTTATCCAAGGCTGGCTTGAAGCGGGCGACGAGCGTCCTCCGGCAGATGAGCCGGGCCGCCGAAGACGCCTGACACCGGACATGGTTGTTCAAAACGAGATCATCAGCCACTTCATCGAGCAGGCATACCTCGACCCGATGGATGACGCCGTGATCGACGACCTCGTCGAGGAGTTCCGGAGACGCGGTCTCGACCCCGAGGCCCTTGGACTTTCCCGCGAAAACCTCCGCCAACGCCTCATCCAGGCTCGGACCCGCGAGAGCATGGAGCCACGGGAGATACCGGTCACGCCCCAGCGTCGTCGCCAGGAGGCCCGCCGAAGGCTCAACGAACGCTCCCGGGCCCTTGCCAGCCGGATTCTTAACGCCCTCGGCGCGTCCATCAACGGCCGCAACATCGTCCTGGCCTACCCCGAACTGAGAAGCGCCAACAACTACGCGGCGGTCATCATGATCGTGAACGGAGCTGTTAACGAGCGGCTCGAAGCGGACGGCGGAACCCGCAGTGAAATCCCGCTGGAGCGGCTGGAGGAGATTCTGGAACAGATCGACCAGATCGGGGACAACGTCCAGGCCCAAATCCAGGAGCGCCTTTCAAGGAGATGACCGATGCCCAAGCTGAAACGCCTTCTCGTATCCGCCTGCTTTGAGACCGCCCAACGGCGGAGACACTGCTCGCGGAACCAAGAGCACGAGATCTGCCAGGGCGACAAGTGTCTGGTCATCAAAGAGAACATGTCGAAGAACAACTACTGCATGGAATGCGCGGCGTTGATTCTTCAAAAGGCACGCCAGGACTTGGACTGTTTATGTGATGAGATCGAGGCGTGATGGCCCATGACGACGAAAAGTCAAAACAACATTCAAGGCCTTAATGTCCTGATCGTGGACGACGAGGCCAATATCCGCAAGACACTCGCCGTCTGTCTGGAGTCGCGCGGCCATCGCGTGACCGCCGTAAGCAATGGAAAGGACGCCCGGGTGGAGACCGACAGACAGGTCTTCGACTTGGCGTTTGTGGATTTGCGGTTGGGCACAGAGAACGGTCTTGCCTTGATTCCCTCCATTCTCGGCGTATGTCCCTGGATCAAGATCGTCGTCATCACGGCTTATGCGTCCATCGACACCGCCGTCGAAGCCATGCGGCGGGGCGCGACTGATTACATTCCCAAGCCATTCACTCCTGAGCAGGTCCAACTGGTCACCGAGCGGGTGGCCACCGTTCGCGGCATGGAGCAACGCATAGCGACGCTGAAGGAGGACCTGGAGCGGTTGCATCCGGAGGTTTCGTTTTCTTCACAACATCCCGGCATGCAACGCGCCGTGGAACTCGCGCGGCAAGTGGCCGCCTCGGAGGCGGTTGTCCTGCTGCGGGGTCCCAGTGGAACGGGAAAGACAGTGCTGGCTCGCGCCATCCACGGTTGGAGCCACAGGGCGGATAAGCCGTTCGGGACCATTTCATGCCCAACCCTCAGCCCTGATCTCCTCGAGAGCGAGCTTTTCGGCCACGTGAAGGGTGCCTTTACCGGGGCGCTCCGCGATAATCCAGGTCGGGTCGGTGCATGCGAGGGGGGGACCTTGTTCTTGGATGAGATTGGCGATCTGCCATTGGCGCTTCAACCCAAGCTCCTGCGCTTCATACAGGACCGGGAATATGAGAGTGTGGGAGATCAGCGGACGAAAAGGGCGGATGTCCGCATCGTTACGGCAACCAACACCGATCTTGATAAGGCGGTTCAGGATGGGCGTTTTCGTGAAGACCTTTATTACCGGCTGAATGTGATTCAGATCGACTTGCCCCCCTTGGCTGATCGCCCGGACGATGTGGAAGCTTTAGCGAAGAATATGCTGGAATTCTTCAGCGCACAAAACCACAAGGTACTGAAGGGCTACAGCGACACGGCTATCACTGCTCTGCGTCAATACTCCTGGCCTGGCAATATTCGGGAGCTGCGTAACGTTGTCGAGCGTGCCGCCATCCTCTGCACCACCGATACTGTTCAAGTCGAACATCTACCCGTTTCGGTTGCTCCGCATACCCCCCAAGTTCAATTGGGCGATCATGTTTCCCTGAAGACGATGGAGGAGCAACACATTCGCCGGGTTGTCGCCACCACAAAGACCCTCCAGGAAGCCGCCGATATTCTTGGTATCGACCAAGCCACCCTCTGGCATAAACGCAAGCAGTACGGCATCTGACACCTTCCTGTTTCTCTTTTCCCCGACCTTGTAAAAGACAAGGTTGAATCGCGCCCTCCCTTGTCTATCACAAGGCTTTTCCATAGATAACATCCGTAAAATGTTGAATTTCAAAGAGATTCATGAGTGGCATGCATTGTGCTTTGAGCAGAGTAGTATCTGAAGGAGTACGAACTGATATTGATAAGGACACGCGGATGATTGGCATAAGACAAAAGATCGTGATCGGGTTTGGCGGGTTGCTCGCCATCATTGCTGTTGTTGGCACACTGACGATGGTTCAACTCGGTGAGCTCGGCAAGGCCATCGACATCATTCTTCAAGAGAATTTCCGCAGCGTGGTGGCTTGCCAGGACATGAAGGAATCTCTGGAGCGCATCGACAGTGGCATTTTGTACACCCTTTCCGGAAAAACCACCGAGGGAAATCGGCTGATTACGGACTATACCGCCAGTTTCCGCGAAGCCCTTGGTGTGGAATTAGGCAACATCACGCTTCCGCAGGAGTTGGAAAAAGCCCGGCAAATAGAGGCGCGGTTCGAGGAGTATATAAAACTCATCTCCATAGTCGTCGCTCAGGAACGCCCCCTTCTTGAACGACAAACCGCCTACTTCTCCGAAATCCAACCGTTATTTCAGCGGATCAAAACGCTGGCTCAAGACATACTGCTCATGAATCAGAGAAATATGGTCGAGGCGAACGATGCCGCCAGGGCAAAAGCGGATGTCGCTCGCCACGTGATGCTGGCGGCCATCATTGCAGCGGCATTGCTGGCCATTCTGTTCAGTTATCTTGCGCACAGATGGATTTTGCATCCCATTATCCGTTTGATTGAATCCGCGAACGAAATCCGAGGCGGAAATCTGGATCTTGTCCTGGAAAATGGGGCAAGAGACGAGATCGGTCGGCTTTCGGAATCATTTAATGAAATGGCTGCCGCCCTGAGGCTGGTTCGCAAAGAGGATAGGGTCAATCTTTTGCGAACAAAACGCGCGACCGAGGAAGTATTCAAAGCCCTTCCCGGGGGCATTGCCGTTCTCGATCTGGAAGGGAAGGTGGAGATTTCAA
This sequence comes from uncultured candidate division Zixibacteria bacterium, assembly GCA_963702205.1. Taxonomy (GTDB): domain Bacteria; phylum Zixibacteria; class MSB-5A5; order GN15; family PGXB01; genus CALAMC01. The sequence continues at coordinate 3,978,070 of OY969724.1, read as the reverse complement.
CTGAAACGGCGGACCAGCACTTTGGCCTTAAACCCGGCGTATTGGTGAGCGACCTCGGATTCGACTGGCTGCCTCCCATGGTTCAAAAGGCTCTGGCTGACAATGAATTCGCCGAATCAGATCCCAAAACCATCCAGCAGTTCATTGATAACAGGGAATACTTCTTCCAGCCGGTGGCGGTGCCGATCCCTGTTGGTCCGGAACGCCCCGAGCCGACCGGCGTGGCATTGATACTTAAGGACGTAACTCAGGTCCATGAACAGCAGGAAATGAAGCGGGACGTTGTGTCCACTGTCTCACATCAACTGAAGACACCGCTGACTTCCATCCGCATGTCCATTCATCTATTGCTGGAGGAACGTATCGGTTCCCTCAACGAAAAACAGATCGAGCTGCTGATGGCGGCTAGGGATGACAGCGAAAGGCTGGTGGGTATTCTCAGCGATTTGCTTGATATCAACCGTATCGAGTCCGGGAAATCGAGCCTGGCAACCGAATCCATCACGCCGAGAGCCCTGGTGCGGGATGCGTTGGAGCCCTATCTCGTGGACGCCAAGGACAAGGGGGTAACGGTGGAAAACGCCGTATCGGAAGATTTGCCCGAGGTGTTGGCGGACACCGAGAAGATCAGACATGTATTCGCGAATCTCCTTTCAAACGCGCTTCGATTCACTGATCCGGGCGGTTCAGTGACCATCCGTGCTGAACAAAAGCAGGGTCAGGTCGTGTTTCGCGTGGAAGACACCGGGAAAGGCATTCCGGAGAAGGAAATAAAGCACCTGTTTGAAAAATTTTATAGAGCGCCTGGTCAGGATAAGGAATCCGGCGTGGGATTGGGCCTATCTATAGCGAAAGAAATCGTCCGTGCACATGGGGGAGATGTTGGCGTTGAAAGCGTTGTCGGCAAAGGGTCGATCTTTGAGTTCACGCTTCCCCTACGAATGGACCCCGCGGAAAACACATTAACCAAACCCATGGAGGACTAAATATGTCATTCGCATTGTATATGATTCTAGGACTGGCCATTTTCGCCGTGTTGGCGGCTCTTACAGTTGCTTGCGACAAAATATAGGGAGGCAATCATGCTTTATCTTTCAGCAATCGTTTTGGTGTTGTGCATGGCATATCTTGTCTTCGCCATCATAAACCCGGAAAAATTCTAATGTTCGGAGGCAAAGAATGACCATACTCTACATATTTCTCATCCTCGCCGGGACCGCGCTTCTGTCGTGGCCACTGGCAAAAGTCATGACCTGGGCCATGGACCCCGGCGAAACAATGTCGTCCTCACGGGGGCTTCTCGAACGCTTGATACTAAAAGCAGGCGGCCCCCTTGTGGCCCGGCAACAGGATTGGAAGCGGTATGTTTTTTCCATGCTTCTGTTCAACGCAATCATGTTTGTCGTCGTATACACAATCCTTTCGCTTCAGCAGTGGCTCCCGCTGAACCCGGATGGCAAGGGCATGCTGGAACCCAGCCTGATTTTCAACACCACGGCCTCGTTCACCTCCAACACCAACCTTCAGCACTACTCGGGCGAGGTGTCGCTCAGCTACTTCTCTCAGGTTTTTGGCCTGATGTGGCTGCAGTTCGTCTCCGCCGCCACGGGGATAGCAGCCCTTGTCGCTCTTGCGCGGGGGCTTGCGGGGAGGTCGAATTTCGGAAATTTCTACTCGGATCTGATGCGGGCTACTTTCCTTGTGCTGCTGCCGATAGCGGCCATCGCCGCGACGGTTCTGACCCTGGGTGGGGTCGTCATGACGCTGCAGGGAGCAGCCGTAGCGACAACCCTCGAAGGGATAACGCAAACCATCGCAAGGGGACCGGCGGCGGCGTTCGTGGCAATCAAGCAGCTGGGCACCAACGGCGGCGGGTTCTTCGGACCCAATTCCACCCACCCTTTTGAAAATGCCACCTTTTTCACCAATATCATTGAAAGCATCTCCATCATACTGATACCGATGGCCTGTGTCTGGATGTTCGGACGTATTACCGGTCGAATGCGGCATGCAGTGATTGTCTTCGCCGTCATGGCCGCATTGCTGACGGTCAAGGTTGGCCTGGCCAATTATTTCGAAAGTGCGCCCACCGCTGCTCTTGCCGGGCTACCAGTAGAAACCGCCGGAAATATAGAAGGTAAGGAACTGCGGTTCGGAACCTCGGCCGGTCCGACGTGGAGCGTCCTGACAACGGCGACGAGCAATGGGTCGGTGGACGCCATGCATGACAGCCTCAACCCACTCACCGGGCTCATGCCGATGATCGGCATGTGGTTCAACGTCACCTTCGGTGGTGTCGGCGTCGGTATGATCAACATGTTTCTGTACATTATTGTCGGCGTCTTCATCAGCGGCATGATGGTGGGGCGAACGCCGGAGTATTTCGGTCGCAAGGTGGAAACCCGGGAGATGAAGTTCGCCCTGCTGGCGATTCTCATTCATCCATTATTTATCCTGGGAGGAACAGCGGTTTTCGCCGCCACCGCCTGGGGTGCTTCGACATTGAACAACCCCGGCTTCCACGGATTTTCAGAAATCCTCTACGAGTTCAGTTCCGCAGCAGCCAACAACGGTTCAGGCTTCGAGGGTCTGGGAGACAACACCGTGCCCTGGAATGTGGCCACGGGCACGGTCATGCTCCTTGCCCGTTTTATCCCCATCATCCTGCCCTTGGCTATCGCCGGGTCGTTGGCAGCTAAGAAACCAGCGCCTGAAACCACGGGCACCTTGCGCACAGATACACTTCTGTTCGGCATGGTGATTCTGGGTAGCGTGGTTTTCATCGGGGCGCTCCTGTTCCTGCCGGTTGCCGTTCTTGGCCCGATAGCAGAGCATTTAGCGGCCGGACTTTGATCAAGTATCTAAAATGAAGAGGATTATTTCATGAATAACCATACCAACGAAAGCGTAGCGTTAAAGTTTGAAAGGCGTAAAGCACGCAAAGCTTCGCTTTTCGAAAAGAGCCTGGTCAGAACCGCCGGGAAACAGGCCATCGCCATGTTGAAGCCTTGGATTATGGCCCGGAATCCTGTCATGTTCATTACCGAAGTCGGGGCCATCCTCACCACGATTGTTCTGATCAAAGACGTGGTTCAGGGGAGTTCCGGGACATTTTACACCCTTGCCGTGACCGTCATTCTCTGGCTGACCGTGCTCTTTGCCAATTTCGCTGAGGCCCTGGCCGAGGCACGGGGCAAGGCGCAGGCGAATACCCTGAAGCAAACCCGAAGCAAGACTCTGGCCCGTCGGCTGGTGAACGGCACCGACGAGCAAGTCAGCTCGGACGAACTTCGTGAAGGCGATGTCGTGTTGGTGGTCGCAGGTGAAACCATCCCCAGTGATGGCGAGGTGATCGAGGGTGCGGCATCCGTGGATGAATCCGCTATTACAGGAGAGTCCGCGCCCGTCGTTCGGGAGGCTGGTGGTGATCGTTCGGGCGTCACGGGAGGTACGCGCGTCCTTTCCGATCAAATCAAAATCCGTATTACAGCGGGCGCTGGTGAGTCGTTTCTCGACCGTATGATTGCTCTGGTCGAGGGGGCCGTACGGCAAAAGACGCCCAATGAGCTTGCCCTGACCGTAACCCTGGCAGGGCTTACCCTCGCCTTTCTCATGGTGACTGGGGCGCTTTGGCCGATTGGCCGCTATTTCGACGTGGATCTTCCCATCCCCACGTTAATCGCTCTCTTGGTCTGTCTGATCCCAACTACCATCGGGGCTCTTCTGGCCGCTATCGGACTTGCGGGCATGGACCGCGCCCTTTCGGCCAACGTGCTGGCAAAGAGCGGCAAGGCGGTGGAACTGGCGGGCGACATCGACACCTTGCTGCTGGATAAGACCGGCACCATCACCATGGGTGATCGTCAGGCTACCGAGTATCATCCATTGCCCGGAGTGACGAAGGAGCAATTGGCCGAAGCGGCCATGTGCGCGTCATTTGGCGATCAGACGCCCGAGGGCAAGTCCATTGTCCGTCTTGGAGAGGAGATTCTTGGACCTGATGCGCCGGATGAAGCGCCGCAGGCCAAGCTCATCCCGTTTACCGCCCAAACACGATTGAGCGGTCTCGATTTTCCCGACGGCCGAAGTTTCCGTAAAGGCGCGTCCGACGCTGTTTGCGCCTACCTCCGGGAGCAAGATGCCATGATTCCAGAGGAAATCAAAGGACTTGTAGACGATGTCGCCCGTCAAGGCAGCACTCCTATTGTCGTTTCCGAAGGCAAAAAAATGCTCGGGGTTGTCGCGTTATCGGATGTGCTTAAACCCGGCATTCGTGATCGATTTGAACGTCTGCGGGCCATGGGGCTGCGCGTGGTCATGGTGACGGGAGACAATCCCCTGACCGCAGCCGCCATCGCCGAACAGGCCGGTGTCGATGACTACATTGCGGAAGCCAAACCGGAAGACAAACTCGAATATATTCGCAAGGAACAACGGGCTGGAAGGCTGATCGCCATGATGGGTGACGGAACGAACGACGCACCGGCCCTGGCGCAGGCGGATATCGGGATCGCCATGAACTCCGGTACCCAGGCTGCCAAGGAAGCCGGGAACATGGTGGATCTGGATAGCGATCCGACCAAGCTGATCGAGGTTATCGAGATCGGAAAACAACTGCTCATGACCCGTGGATCGCTCACGACTTTTTCCATCGCCAATGACGTTGCCAAGTATTTTGCGATTATCCCGGCTATGTTCGTGCTCGCTATCCCTCAGCTTGCAGCCTTGAACATCATGGGTCTTGCGACGCCGCAAAGCGCCATTCTCTCGGCGCTGATATTCAATGCCATCATCATTCCTTTGCTGATTCCCATCGCCCTCAAGGGGGTCAAATATCGTCCCATGGGAGCGGACAGCATCTTGCGGCGCAACTTGTTCGTCTACGGGCTTGGCGGAATCATCACGCCTTTTATCGGGATCAAACTAATCGATATGGTCCTGAGCATCACTGGAATACTGTAGGAGGTTTACAATGAACACAAATATAGAAGCCATCAGCACGGCACGGCAAATTTTGATATCGGCCCGAATGGTTTTGACGACCATGGTGATTTGCTGCGGAGTCTACACTCTGTTGATTCTGGGGATAGGCCAGGTCATGGTGCCGTATACGGCCAATGGCTCCCTGCTCAGCAACGAACAAGGAGAAATTATCGGCAGCGAGTCGATTGCGCAGGCCTTCACTCGTCCCGAATACATCTGGCCCAGACCTTCAGCCCCAGACTATGACGCCTCGGCTACGGGCGGTAGCAACTGGTCCCCGACCAACCCCGCACTTCGTGAAAGAGCGGTCAAGATTCTGGACAGAATGAGAGTCGAGGAAGGAAATCCTCTGCCGGCCGACTTGGTGACCGCATCTGGCAGCGGAATGGACCCGCACATCACGCTTAAGGCGGCCCAATACCAGATGGCAAGAGTCGCTGAGGCAAGAGGGATACCCGTCAGTTCGGTTCAAACCGTTCTGGAAAATTATGCCGAAAAAACTGGCGGATTTCTTACCAACGAACCCCTTGTGAATGTCCTGCTCGTGAATATCGCATTGGACAAGCTGGAAAAATGAGATGAACGGAAACCGTGCGGATAACTTTCTGCGTCTGATCCGAAGCTCGCAACGGGGCAGGTTGAAGATTTACCTGGGTTATGCTGCGGGTGTGGGCAAGACATACCAGATGCTCCTCGAGGGGCACAGGATCATGCAGGATGGAGTCGATTTGGCTGTTGGGCTGGTTGAAACCCACGGTCGAGCTGAAACGGAAGCATTACTTACCGGGCTTCCGGTAATTCCACGTCGCAAGATCACCTATCGTGGGATTGTGATCGAGGAAATGGACCTTGACGCCATACTTGAGCGTCGTCCGGGTGTTGTTCTTGTGGATGAGCTTGCCCACACCAATGTGCCGGGCAGCAAGAATGCAAAACGCTATCAGGATGTTGAAGAGCTGCTTGCGGCAGGCATTCATGTTATCTCCACCCTGAACATCCAACATTTGGAAAGCCTGTATGAAACGGTCGAGCGTGCCACGAATGTGAAGGTGCGCGAGCGGATTCCAGACCGCGTGGTCGCGAAGGCCGATCAGATTGTCAACGTCGATATCACCATCGAGGACCTGCGACGCCGTCTTAAGGAAGGAAAAGTCTACACCAGTGAACGGATTGAAACCGCCCTGGACCATTTTTTCAGGCCGCCCAACCTGGAACAGCTTCGCGAGCTGACGCTTCGTGAATTGGCCGCCCAAATTGATTCACGAAGACGCGATCCGTTGGATCAGGAAATTCCTTCCAGCCCCGACCAGGTCATGGTGGCCTTAAGTTCCAGGGGACCAAATAGCGAGGCTCTGCTGCGTTATGCGTCACGGCTAGCCGGTAGACTGAACCGTAATTGGTATGCAGTGTATGTACAGACGTCCCAGGAACGCCCCACAGTCATCGACGCGGCAACCCAGCGAGTGCTTTCCAATACGCTTACACTTGCGCAACAGTTAGGGGCGACTGTATTCACATACAAGGGTGACGATGTCGTCAAAACCATCCTCCAGTTCGCCAAAGAGTACCGTGTCGGCCACATCGTTATCGGCAGCCCAGGCAGAAAGATGCCTTTCTGGAAGCGACTGCGGGGCGAAGCCAGCATCGTGGATCAGTTGGTCACCGAGGGGAGAGGGATTACCGTCGTTGTTCTGGATACGAAGGCCATACAGGAAGAGCGACCAACTCCTGAAATAATACCTCCGGCTGTTGAATCTGATGCAGGCTTCAAGGAACGCAAGGACTTAATTCATGAAAGCGGCGCGGCGCTTTCGAGGGTGACCGTCCTGGTTTGGAAAAAGCTCATTGAAAAGGAGGATGCAATCAGGCGTCTGCTCGAGTCCTGTCATGAGGTCGATAGAGGGCTAATGGAACCCGCATGGGAATCAGTTCTCGACCGTGAAAAACAAGGCGAGACTTTCGTGGGAGAGGACGTGGCGATTCCCCATGCGCGGATAGCGGGTTTATCTCGTCCCGTAATGGCTATTGGCGTCGGCAGAGAGGGTATCCAAGATCAAGAGGTGGGGCGAAAGGTTCGGCTTTTAATTTTGCTGTTATCCCCCATTGATCCGCCGGAAAGCCACTTGGAGACTCTTGGACTGATCAGCAGGATGGCGCGGGATGATCAGTGGCGGAAGGATGTACTCGCCGCCGCGAAACCCGCCGAGATCATTAGAGCCATCCAGAGATGGGAAGCTGGTCAACGGAATCCCAATGAGACATGACATCAACATGATTATCCAGGCGATCTTTTGTCCTTCCGTCGCTGTACTTGACTTATGGAATGGGCAGGACTCTGGTAGATGGCGACCTGCGCTGACTTGAATCCGCCGTGAATTCACGGAAATATGTCCTGACGCCGCTTCCGGATCGCCGGAACGGCGTGCTCTTTGATAACTCGTTGAATGATAAGCGCTTTCGGATTGACATCCGAGTGGAGAACGGTTATGAAGAGGGTTGCACACGGGGAGCTTTTTAATTCAGAACACAGAACCTCTTCCATGTAACCTGAATTCGTTGCTGTACTTAGGGGATAAGTATATTCGATGATTATCTTATTTTCGAACGCTGTTACTTTCTTTACAAATGAATTGATAAAGCCCTTTTGCTCGAATATGGTCCCTTCTGTTAATATTTGCCGCATATTCGCCACGTATGATTGCAGCTGACGCTTGTTTAAGATGGGGATAGGTTTCCGTTGGCTTTGCAATAGAACGTTCTGTTGAGCCTTGAGCCCGTCGATCTCTGATTTCAATTCCTTGATGCGCGGCGCTATATCGTCGATATCCAATTTTCCTGTTTCAAGGACCCGGTACAAATTATCCAATTTTCGCTGGTGTTTCTCGATTTCTTTATTCAATAATGCGACGTGCGATTGATCTGTTTTATAGAGCCGTTCGATAGCCTGGTTGGTCAGGTTTAACAGATTGAAAAGGTTGTCCTCAGTAAGGACTTTCTCTTTGAGCTTTTCAATGACAAGAGCCTCGAGACGGTCACGGTTGATCATTTTGATGTCGCAAGCCTGCTTGCCCTTTCTAATCGAATTATTGCAGGCATAATAATGGAATTTACCGGATTTGGCTGATCCACCCTGCATAGCATAACCGCACTTGCCGCAGACAATGATGCCCGAAAGCAGGTATGGCGAGGTTAAGGTCCTTGGCCTGCATTTCAAAGGGCTGCGAGCTTCAATAAGCGATTGAACTCTATTGTAAGTATCTTTGCTTACCATTGCGGGAAAGTTATTTTCTATGCGCAGTGGTTCGCAGGTTGGATCCGATTTGCCCCAAACTAACGTTCCGGCGTATAATTCATTTCTTAGAACATACAGCACCAAATTCTTAGTCCATTTTTTCCCACGGTTAGTTAAGATGCCTTCATTATTTAGAGCTTTGGCTATTTCTTTGGCACCGGTTCCTGAAATAGCCATATCATATATGCGTCTTATGATTGTGGCGAAATCTTCATCAATTTCCAGTGTCTTTTTGGACGCATTCCCCACCTTAATTGGTTTGGCTTTGTATCCAATAGGTGGGTGTCCTCCTGTGAAAAACCCCCGGCTCGCACTTTCCCGCATGCCCCGTTTTGTATCCTGGGCAAGGTTCGCCGAATAGAATTCATCAATGACTTCGATGATACCTTCCAATAGCCCACCAGCAGGTGAATCATCAATTTGCTCATTGATTGATATTACCTGTATGCTCTTTTTCTTAAGTAGAGATTTGTAGACAATAGAATCTTCTCTATTCCTGGCGAAACGGGATAACTTCCAGACAAGGACAGCATCGAACGGTTTTTCCTTTGACCGGGCGAGCGATATCATCTCCTGAAATGCAGGTCTGTTTGCCGTTCGGGCGCTTTCGGCTTCATCAACGAATTCGCGAACAATCTCGTAATTCCTACTCGCGGCATACTTTCTCATTGCCTTCAATTGAGCGGAGATTGATAAGTCTTTTTCCGCCTGTCGCTCGGACGAAACACGGGCATATAGAACTGCTTTCATATTTCACCTATATTAGCTGAAATGACTCTTTGATAATGACCGGTGATATTCTTCGTAATTGAGGCTCTAACAAATAGGATCGTTCTTCGGGCATACAGATCACAATTAGTTTTGCAACCTCATTGCCCCAAATAACCGGTCGTATTATTACCGATAGACAATATTTGTCCCAAAAATCAAGTCCTGATAATCTGCGAATATGCACGGGCAATTTACTTTCATATGCACTAAGCAAACTTTCCCGCAAATTGATGTTCATCCCTCGTTTGGGAAATAAGAAATTGGGAATCCTATACCTTTCCCTCGGAATATACTTTGGGCTTCTGTGGAAGCACTTAGCCGTCATATAACCACTTGGTAATCCATTCTCATTCTCAAAGACAGAGCACCATAAATGTCCTTTAGGTTTCTGAAGATTAGATACTGCGGCCATTCTTGCAACTATCCCTATATAGGATTTATGATATTTTTTTTGCAAATAGATAGGATCATATCCGCAATGGAGCATATCGCTATTGAAACGTTCCGGCTCCATAAACAAGGCCGCAGAAAAGGCATCGGCTTCATTTTCCAAGTCTTCGCCGTCGGCCTCAATGAAGTCTGGGTCGAGATCTTTAAATGTGACGCCCAATATTTCTCGAAGTTCATGACCCAATGTAAATTCTTGAGAACCGTCCCAATCATTTTGACGTATATAGATCTGGATCCGATCAGAAAGTGTGCCGAATGATCCACGGCAGTCGGGAGACAAGGCATCAGTGGCAATGTCGAGGTTTCCTAATTTGCTTTTTAAAGTCTCGATTAATTCTTCGAGCCTTTGATTACCGCTAAGGCCATAGAAATGTGCAAATTCATTGGCCAAAAGCTCAGGATTTCGAGTCTTTTCCAGCCCATGAGTCTTTAGGTAGTATTTTGCGAAATCATGAATAGGCTTGGGCGGCGGGCCTTTCGTTGACGTTAAAGGTTTCATTAATTTTCCCCCTCTCTGCGTTTTTCAAGTTCTCTATACATTTTTGCGATTAGTTTCTTTGTTTCGAAATCTACCTTGGTAGCCGAACGTCTGCCAAAGTGAAATTCTGGATCAGATATGGCTTTTTGGTAATCCTGCTCTATTAGATTTTGCTCGTTATTCTCGGATATTTCTAAGTCAAGATACCCCGCTCTATCCATTACTTCCTTAATATCAAGACCATAGGCTCTTGCGAGGCTTTTCAATATATTCGGATGAGGATCTGTCCGCTTGCCACTTTCTATTAACGAAATATATGCATTTGAAACTCCTGATTTTTCCTCTGCCTCACGAAGGGAAAAACCAAGTTTAATTCTGGCCTGTTTTAAATATTCTCCTAATGCCACAAACGCTCCTTCCTCCAAGTATTGGTCTATAATAGGTTGAAATGCTAATTATTGCAAGCACTATTTTCAATAATAAGCATTTTTTCATTGATTTTTCGCCGGGGTGCGCTTACTATAATTGTTGTATGCTGACAACAATAAGGACATAAAAATGATTAGGGTAGGTTTAAAAACCAAGAAAGTAAACAGCATATTGGCTCGTAAGAATATGTCACAGAATTGGTTGGCCAATAAGCTCGACATTTCGAGTGGATATTTGTCTCAATTACTGGCCGGAAAGCGCCACCCATCGCCGGTCTTGAGAAATCGTTTTTTAATCATATTCGATAAATATTCCTTTGATGACCTTTTCGAAATCAGGGAAAATGATGACTAATTTGGGACCAGAAAGAAGCGGCCTTGAAATACTGGCCACGATAATAGCCAGACGGCACATTACTAATCTATCCAGTTTTAAGACAAAGATGGAATCATTTAAGAAGCGAACGGCCGGTAATTCTACAGGAGATTTTCAGGGAGAAATGAAGAGCGGAGAAGGCGCTTTCTCAAACGAAAATAAACTGGGCGAAATATGCATCTAACTGAGTATCACATGCAAGATCTTAGAAAATCGGGGTTATCTAATGAGACAATTGCTGGGGCGGGCTTTCATTCTGCTTCAGTTGAAGAAATTAAAAATATACTCGGATTCAATCCCAATGACTCCGCCGGATTGGTGATCCCCTATCCTTTAATAAATGGCTCAGGTAACCAGTTCATGCGAGTTAAGATGGATGTTCCACCAATAATTGATGATCGGGCCGCGAAATATTTAAGCCCCAAAGGTTCGCAAAATCGGATATACGTCCCACAAGCCGTTATCAGCAAATTGAATGATTCAAACGAGGTTTTATATATCACTGAAGGTGAAAAAAAGGCATTAAAAGCCATCCAAGAAGGCCTTAATTGCATCGCCTTGGCAGGGGTTTGGTGCTGGAAGGGACGAGACAATAATGGGCAGAGCCTGCCGATTCCCGATTTAAGTGCAATTCAATGGAAGGGTAGGCGTGTATATATAGTTTTTGATTCCGACGCCAGCACGAACCCGTCAATTACAAAGGCGGAAACGGCTTTGGCTGAGGAGCTGGTTTCAAGGGGTGCCCTTGTTAGCGCCATCCGACTGCCAAGCGAAACGGGCGATAAAGTTGGCCTGGATGATTTTCTCCTGGATCATTCAGTTGTCGAATTACTTCAGTTACCCCAACATAATCCTGCCGAAGATGAACAGACAAATGATCAAGAAAAAAGAGAATCTCAAGGGTCCAGACTGGTAAGACTCGCTTCCGAATTATATCTGTTCCACGACCAGAATAAAGAGGCTTATGCTTTTTTGGACATTGAAGCGGTGCCCCTAAAATCGAAGAAAATAAAGCAATGGCTGACCCATAGGTTATATGCCTCTGAAAACAAAACTCCCAACTCGGATGCTATGAATCAGGCTATAATGGAACTTGAAGCCAAGGCCATATTTGAAGGCAATATGCATCATCTTGAAAATAGAATCGCATTGAATGACCAGGCAATTTGGTACGACATGGGCAATAGTAAATGCGTTAAAATTACGCCGGATGAATGGGGTATTTCTGATGCACCAGTTCTATTCAGACGATATCCTCATCAAATGCCGCAAGTCACGCCAATAAAAGGCGGAAATCCGTTCCGCATTTTTGATTTCTTAAATGTCCCCAAAGACCAGAGGTTATTGACACTCATTTGTATCATATCGTATTTCATCCCAGATATTCCTCATCCGATATTCCATCCTCATGGTCCGCATGGCGCAGGCAAAACGAGTTTATTTAGGGCAATAAAGAGATTATGCGACCCTTCGAGTATTGAGGCTCTGATAGCCCCCAAGAATCAAAGCGAGCTGATACAAATTATCTCTCATCACCATGTCTGCCTGTTTGATAATTTGAGCAATATATCTACTCAAATGTCTGACATATTATCACAAGCCTGCACCGGAGGCGGATTCAGTAAACGGCAGCTATATACAGATGATGATGATATCATATACCATGTGAAAAGATGTATCGGAATAAACGGCATAAATTTGCTTATAAAAAAGCCTGATTTGATGGACCGAAGTATTTTGATTCATCTGGAGCGCATAGATCCTTCTAAACGTATTGAGGAATCTGAACTCTGGAATAGATTTGATATTGTTAAGCCAGAAATACTGGGAGGCATATTCGACGCAATATCCAGGGCGATGGTCATTTATCCGACTGTCAGATTATCGACACTTCCGCGAATGGCAGATTTCGCCAAATGGGGGTATGCTATTGCAGAAGGGCTTGGTCATGACGGGAACTTATTTTTAGAGAGTTATCGCAAAAATATAAATTTACAAAATGATGAGGTGATTCAAAGCAATACTCTGGCTCAAGCGGTCATGGTATTTATGAAAGCTCAAGAAAAATGGAGTGGCACCATTAAAGAGGCTTGGACCCAATTAAAAGATATTGCCGATCCTCAGAAAACAGATTCAACTTTCCCAAAGAGCATAAATACTTTGCGGCCATATTTGGAGCGGATAAAAGCGAACCTTTTGGATTATGGAATTGGTTATACCATTGGCCCAAGAGGGGAGAAAGGCTATCCGATCTTATTCCAAAAACATCAGGAATTTGGTTCAGGATCTACATTTTCTTCAGATTCCATGAGAATAGAAGAATTGTCGGATGAACATAACCTGAATCAAAATGAAAAACATGAATCAAATAATGTCCCAAATGCAGTAGATAAGCTCATGAATGACAACGAGCATGAACATCCTGAAGCAAATGAACCAAATAATTACCTATTTTGGAACAAGGTTATAGGGGTTGGAATTGGGTAGGACTACAAAAAAGATCAGGGTATCGGACGAGAAGGTCCGAGCAAACCGAAACAACTCTCTAAAATCCACCGGGCCCAAAACGCGCAAGGGCAAGGCTGTCGTAAAGTGGAATGCCATGAAACATGGGCTATTATCGAAAGAAGTCATTATTGATGCCGGTGAAGGCATAGAAGACGAAAATGAATTTGAGCAGCTCTTCAATGCGCTTCGAATTGAACTTTGTCCAGCAGGGATTCTGGAAGAAATGCTTGTTGAAAAGATAGCCATTTGTTATTGGCGGTTGCGCCGAGTGGTCAAGTTCGAGGTCGGAGAATTACGCAAACGGCTCGATAATGCCACAATGGACATAATTTTCAAACGCGCCGATGATTTTAAATTCGACCGCACGATGGCTGAAGCCGGCGGGAACAAGGATAAATTAAGAAAAACCATATTTGGAATCAAATGCCTATTGGCCGCCTTGGATGACATTAAATTCGGAATAGAGGAGTCTGGCGAATTATCTGACTACTCGACGCAGGAACTTTGTCGTCATTTTGAGACTGAAAAAGGCAGTTTTGGTTATACGTTGATGTTATTTAACCATATGGCTACCAAAGGGCAGAGTCTTGCGATTTCTGACCCCGAGAAATATGGCGATACTCCTGATCGAGAAAAGTTGAAGAAAGCGATGATTAAAATAATAAATAATGAAAAAAAGCAGTTGAAAGAGATTAGCGCGCATTTAAACAAAATTGAAAACGAAGACATTAATGCCCAGAAAAAAGCGCTGTACTTGCCCGAAAAGGAAGCTATCGACAAGATGCTTCGATATGAAACAGCTATCGAAAGGCAGCTTTATCGGGCCATTCATGAATTGATCCGCCTGCAAAGCGCCCGAATGGGCGGTAATCCCACAATCCCATTGGCCATCGACGTAAATGTCTCTAATCAAGCCTGATTTGGCTTTGTTTCGTAAAAAACCAATCTTTTTATAATGCACATTAATCAAATCGTTGGCGCCAGACGCCTTGACTTATTTAACTATTTTAAATAAATTTAAACCTACATTTTCTGAATAATCGAAGCGCTGTTATAAACAGGGAGGCTATTCAAAAGTTTTTCAGTGTTCCCAAGCGAGGAGATTAAATTGCCAAATGCGGTAAATAATGGTGCAGGTTTAGACCTTGAAAAGAAATTATGGCTTTCAGCCGATGCCCTTCGCTCTAATATGGATGCTGCCGAATATAAGCATGTCGTCCTTGGCTTGATTTTTCTTAAATATATTTCTGACTCATTCGAAAATCAACACGCTGAGCTTGATGCTGATCGCAAAAATGGAGCCGATCCTGAAGATCCTGATGAATATCGGGCAAAGAACATATTCTGGGTACCTAAAGAGGCACGTTGGTCATATCTCAAAGCTAACGCAAAACAACCCACAATTGGTAAGATAGTAGATGATGCCATGCTGGCCATTGAACGCGACAATCCTTCGCTGAAGGGGGCGATGCCGAAGGAATATGCACACCCGCGGCTTGATAAACAAAGGCTTGGTCAACTCATTGACATTATTGGAAGCATTGGACTGACGGACAAGAAAGGCCATAGGGACCTGCTTGGAAGCTGTTATATGTATCTGCTAAAGCAATTTGCGGCTGCTGAAGGAAGAAAGGGCGGTCAATTTTGGACGCCTGAGTGTGTTGTTAGGATCCTCGTTGAAATGTTAGCTCCCTATAATGGAAGAGTTTATGACCCATGCTGCGGCTCGGGCGGAATGTTTGTGCAATCCAAGAAATTTGTTGAATCGCATCGAACCGGAAATGGAAATGGAGGCAATGCTAAGCGGGATATAAGCATTTTCGGCCAGGAATCCAATCACACGACCTGGCGGCTGGCCAGAATGAATTTGGCCATCCGCGGCATTGATGGCAACCTCGGCAAAGAGCACGCTGACAGCTTCCACCGCGATCTGCATGCTGATCTTAAGGCTGATTTTGTCTTGGCAAATCCGCCCTTTAATGATTCTGATTGGCGCGGCGATCTGCTCAAGAAAGACAAACGATGGAAATTCGGGATTCCGCCGACTTCCAATGCCAATTATGCCTGGGTTCAGCACTTTATCCACCATCTCGCCCCGACAGGTTTGGCCGGCTTTGTGTTAGCAAATGGCTCGATGTCTTCCAATCAATCCGGTGAGGGTGAAATCAGGAAAAATATCATAGAGGCAGATTTGGTTGATTGCATGGTTGCCATGCCTGGGCAGCTTTTTACTACTACGCAGATTCCGGTTTGCTTATGGTTTATTGCCCGAGAGAAGAAAAACGGACGATTTCGCGACAGGCGTAATGAAACGCTTTTTATCGATGCCAGAAAAATGGGATCGATGCTGGATCGTGTCCATCGTGAATTAACTGATGACGATATCAAGAAAATCGCAGATACGTACCATTCCTGGCGCGGAGATAAGACCGTAAAGGCGAAGTATAAGGATATTCCCGGATTCTGTAAGGCAGCTGGTCTCGAAGAAATCCGTAAGAACAGTTATATCCTTACGCCTGGGCGGTACGTCGGTGCGGCTGAGGTCGAAGACGACGGGGAGCCATTTGAAGAAAAAATGGCCCGTTTGACGGCGGAATTACAGGAGCAGACCGCAAAATCCGCCAAGCTTGACAAACTTATCTGGGCCAATTTGAAGGATATCGGCTATGGCAAATGAACCGGTTCCGATAACTCCGGATGGACAAATCCTGATTTATCAGGATGGTACACTACAAGTCCAGGTCCGTATCGATGGGCAAACGGTTTGGCTGACCCAGCGCCTAATTTCGGATCTCTACCAGGTTTCTGTAAAAACTGTAAACGAACATCTGGTAAACATTTACAACGAAAAGGAACTCAATCCGGAGGCAACTATCCGGAAATTCCGGATAGTTCAAACCGAGGGGAATCGCCAGGTTAAACGCATGGTTGACCATTATAATCTCGACGCCATCCTTGCTGTTGGTTATCGCGTAAGATCGGCTCGGGGAACCGTTTTTCGGCAATGGGCGACTGCCCGGCTGTCAGAACTCTTGGTCAAGGGATTTACGCTCGACGATGAACGGATAAAAGATGGCCGTACCCTCGGTGACAGTTATTTTGATGAACTGCTTGAGCGAATACGCGATATCCGGGCTTCGGAACGGCTGTTTTATCAGAAAATCGCCGATATATATGCCACCAGTATCGACTATGACGCCAAGGCCGAGATCACACAAAATTTCTATGCCACCGTGCAAAACAAACTCCATTGGGCCATACACGGCCACACGGCCGCCGAGTTAATACAGGAACGGGCGGATGCAGCCACGGTACATATGGGATTGACGACCTGGAAGAATGCTCCGCACGGCGCGATCAGAAAAGCAGATGTGACCGTTGCGAAAAATTACCTGACTGAAGAAGAACTGCGGGAATTGAATTGCGTCGTCACTATGTATCTTGATTTCGCCGAAGATCAGGCCAAAAGGCGGCGGACTATGCACATGGCCGACTGGGTAGAAAGACTGGATGCCTTCCTTGAATTCAACGAACGCAATATCCTGACTCATGCCGGCACCATCTCGCACGAATTGGCGCAGGAACATGCGCGCGGTGAATTCGCCAAGTACGAGGCCGAACGGCGCCGGATTGAATTAACAACTCCAACCAGCGATTTTGATAAAGCGGTGGAAAGAGTCAAATTATTGGAGAATAAGACTAGCTCTCTTCCAAAATCTAAGAGGGACAATAAAGGAAAGAAAAAAGGCCAGAAAAATGTCAGATGAATGGCGAGTGTCAACTCTCGACCAATTGGGCCCGATTATTACAGGCAAGACACCACCGACCCGAGTTGACGGGTGTTTTGGCGGCAATGTCCCGTTTGTAACACCAAGAGATTTTGACGAGCGCAGATTGATTAGTTCCACTGAACGATGCCTAACTGATAAGGGAGCTGAACTGGTTTCCCGTTCCCGCATTCCTGCCAATGCTGTGATGGTTACATGTATTGGCTCAGACATGGGGAAAACAGCATTGGCGACTAATGATTGCATAACCAACCAGCAGATTAATAGTATTGTTGTCGAATCTGGAAATGATCCATTATTTGTATATTACAACCTAAGCAACCGCAAAGAAGAGATAAGATCATCTGCCAGTGGTTCTGCTCAGCCAATCCTTAATAAATCAGCATTTGGTAATCTTGAAATACTTCTCCCACCATTTAAAGAACAACAAGCCATCGCCTGCATCCTCGGGGCATTGGATGACAAAATTGAATTGAACCGGCGGATGAATAGGACGCTCGAAGATATGGCGCGGGCAATTTTCAAAAGCTGGTTCGTGGATTTTGATCCGGTACGAGCTAAGGCGTCCGGTAATCAACCGGCTGGCCTTATACCCGACATCGCAGCCCTTTTCCCAGATTCATTTGAAGATTCCGAATTGGGTGAGATTCCGGATGGGTGGGAGATTGGAAAACTTGATAGAGCCCTTTCCGGACTTGTTTCAGGATCACGGCCTAAGGGTGGTTCAGTAAATGATGGGGTGCCGAGTATTGGCGCAGAGAATATTGTTGGTTTGGGTCAGTATGACTTTTCAAAAGAAAAATTCGTACCTGAAGAACACTTTAAGCGTCTAAAACTTAAGGGTGCCAATGTGCGAGACGGAGATGTGCTATTATATAAAGACGGAGCACATATTGGTCGCAAAACCTATTTTGATTTCGGTTTTCCGCACACTGATTGCGCTGTCAATGAACATGTATTTATTTTACGGACGAAGAGGCAATCAGAGCAGAGGTATCTATATTTCTGGCTTGACCAACTTCGCATGACAAATGAAATTATCGCCCTAAACTCTAATTCTGCACAGCCGGGGATTAATCAAGCTGGCGTGCGAGGACTGCCAATGCTATTTCCCGGGGAAAACGTTGTTGATGAGTTTGACAAACAGGTTTTATGTCTATTACGACGACTATTCGCCGATTGTAATGAATCTCGTACACTTTCTGCCCTTCGCGATATTTTATTACCAGAATTGATATCAGGAGAGTTGCGGGTGCCTGACGCCGAGCGAATAATAGGAAGATATGTTTGATGTCAAGCACCTTTGACATGCAATTGCCTCATCTTCGGCAGGCGTTGGAACATTGGCCAGATGCGCCTACACTTGCGAATCATTACCAAGCAGTTGTTGATAGTTATGAGAGTAACCAACATGGCCTCATTGAAACTATGAAATCATTCATTGAGTGTGTTTGTTTGACAATACTCGGGGATTACGGCAAGCCTATGCCATCCGCCAGTCCGTCGAGTACAGAGATGCTTGTGGAGGCTCTAAAAGTGCTTGGACTTCATAATACCAGAGGCGCAAGCAGACTTGATCGCATACTATCAGCATACAATAAATTATCAGATACTCTAGGCGATATGAGAAATGAAAATGGACCCATTGCGCACGGAAAGGATGGCTTTTTAGACAATCTTACGCAAAATCATATTAAGCCTTATCTCTTCATTGCCGACACAATTCTTGCCCTATTGCTTGGAGTGCTTGAAGGAACAGAGCCAAATCTAAAATTTACAAGAGAACCGTATGAACGATTTTGCAATTCGCATGAAAAAATCGATTGTTCGGTTTCAGTTGAATCAT
Organism: uncultured candidate division Zixibacteria bacterium; assembly: GCA_963702205.1. Lineage (GTDB taxonomy): Bacteria > Zixibacteria > MSB-5A5 > GN15 > PGXB01 > CALAMC01. The sequence goes on along the minus strand of OY969724.1, from coordinate 3,959,150 downwards.
CAGTTGAATACGAGGATGATTTGCCAATGCTATTGGTGAAACTTAAGACGGGTAATCTTGCAGACGGAATAGAACTCAGAATAGAACCAAGCAGATTATTATATACAATTGATCGGGAAGCATATATTGCACTACTAGAAGCGTCTTTTTCCAGCGTTATCTCAGAATCGGAGTCTGATGAAAAGGATACTGCAAAAGAACCTGTGATGCCAACTGCAAAGACCAAGGAACCGATTCCTTTCTTTGAAGTTGTTCAGATTTATGGCGGTCATTTGCTGCCACTAAAAAATGAATTCAAGGTATACATGTCATCTCTTGGTTTACTAAATTCATCCGGTGAATCTGGAGGGCCAAGTCTAATTGATTCTATATTAAAAACTGCAGAAATGAATATGGGGACAGATTGGAGAGAGCGAGAGGTGCTGCAGGCAAGTATGAAAATAGCCTTTCGTCGAACTTTAGCCCGGTTCAATATAATTGGTGATTGCGCGGGTGAGTACGCCGAACACTTGGTGAAGTGGTTTAAGATTCAGAGTATAGGGATTGCCTAACTTGCTGAGGATGCATTTGTGACAAGTAGATTCACTGAATCCGATGTCGAACAAGCCGCCCTTGCGTGGTTGGAAAGCCTAAGATACACTATCCTCTTCGGTCCCGAGATTGCTCCGGGCGAAACGATGGGCGAGCGTGTGGATTATGGCCGGGTTGTGCTCGACCGAAGACTTAGGCAAGCACTGCAACGATTAAATCCGGACGTGCCGCCGGACGCAATTGAAGAAGCTTTCCGCAAGCTGACGCGTCCCGATTCACCGTCTTTGGTAGCGAATAATCATACAATTCATAATTACTTCGTCGATGGTGTGCCGGTTGAATTCGAACATTCGGATGGCTCAATTCGCGGTGACCTTGTTCGTGTATTCGACTTTGATGAGCCGGAAAATAATGAATTCATTGCCGTCAATCAATTCACCGTTGTTGAAGATCAACGTGAACGTCGCCCGGATGTGGTGCTGTTTATAAATGGTTTACCGGTAGCGGTAATCGAATTAAAAAACCCTGCTGATGAAAGCGCCGACATCTGGAAAGCGTTTAATCAGCTTCAGACTTACAAGAATCAGATTCCATCACTTTTCATCTTCAATGAGGCGATGGTTATTTCGGACGGTATGCAGGCACGCATCGGGACCATTACTGCAAGTAAAGAGTGGTTTTTACCATGGCGGACAATAGAGGGCGAGGAATTAGCCGATACACATCTGACACAGCTTCAGGTAATGCTTGAGGGCGTATTCGAAAAGCGGCGTTTACTGGATTTGATTCGATATTTTATCGTATTCGAAGATACGGGTGGCGGTGTTTTGGCCAAGAAGATGGCCGGATATCATCAGTATCATGCCACCAATAAAGCGGTTGAGTCGACAATTAAAGCGTCTGCAATGGGCGGCGATAAACGGGCCGGTGTTGTTTGGCATACCCAGGGATCGGGCAAAAGTCTGACAATGGCCTTTTATGCCGGGCGGATTGTGCTGCACCCTGCGATGGAAAACCCAACCTTGGTCATTATAACCGACCGCAATGATCTTGACGATCAGCTATTCGGGACGTTCGCAAGATGTCATGAAATTTTGCGACAATCACCAATGCAAGCCAAGAGCCGTGATAATCTGCGGGAGCTGTTGACTACAGGTTCGGGAGGTGTTGTATTTACAACGGTTCAGAAATTTTTCCCAACCGAGGGAGAGGATCAATACCCGCTCTTGTCTGGTCGGCGAAATATCGTCGTAATTGCCGATGAGGCGCACCGCAGCCAATATGACTTCATCGATGGCTATGCCCGGTATATGCGCGAGGCACTGCCAAATGCATCGTTTATTGGATTCACCGGGACACCCATCGAAAAGGCTGATAGGAATACCCGTTCCGTTTTTGGCGATTATATCAGCATTTACGATATTGAACGGGCGGTGAAAGATGGGGCGACGGTTCCAATCTATTACGAAAGCCGTCTGGCCATGCTGGAGCTTGATGAGGCCGAACGACCGAAACTGGATGTGGATTTCGAAGAAGCCACTGAAGGTGAAGAAGTTGACCATAAGGAACGGCTGAAAACAAAATGGGCTCAACTTGAGGCACTGGTTGGAACGGAAAAACGGCTAAAGTTGGTTGCAGAGGATTTGGTAAGGCATTTTGAAACCCGCCTTGAAGCCATGAACGGCAAAGCGATGATTGTTTGCATGAGCCGCCGAATTTGTGTCGAGCTTTACAAAGCGATTATGGCCATTCGGCCCGGCTGGCATAATGAAGAAGATGGAAAGGGCATCATTAAAATCGTGATGACCGGTTCGGCATCGGACCCTCTTGATTGGCAGCCTCACATCAGAAATAAACCCCGCCGGGAAGAATTGGCGAAACGTTTTAAAGATCCAAAAGACAAATTTCAAATTGTCATAGTCCGCGATATGTGGCTGACGGGTTTCGATGCGCCAAGTCTTCATACAATGTATGCCGATAAACCTATGCGAAGCCATGGGCTGATGCAAACCATTGCGCGGGTAAACCGGGTATTTAAAGACAAGCCGGGTGGCTTGGTTGTCGATTATCTGGGGCTGGCACATGAGTTGAAATCAGCCTTGGCAACTTATACGGAAAGCGGTGGTAAAGGCAAAACGGCGGTAGACCAGGCAGAAGCGGTAGCTGTAATGCTGGAACGTTATGAAATCTGTTGCGATATATTTCATGGTTTTGATTGGTCGAAATGGAAAACGGGCAACTCGCAGGAGCGGCTTTCAATCCTCCCGGCAGCTCAGGAACATGTCCTGGATCAAGAAGATGGCAAGGATAGGCTGGCTAAGGCGGTAACTGAACTTTCAAGGGCATTTGCGCTTTCTGTCCCACATGAAGAAGCGCTTAAAATTCGTGATGACGTGGCCTTTTTCCAGGCAGTTAAATCAGTTTTAACAAAAAGCGCCGTTGTTGATCGCCGGAGCACTGATGAAGTGGAGTTGGCCATTCGGCAAATTGTATCGAAAGCAGTTTCTTCAGACGAAGTCATCGACATTTTTGCCGCTGCGGGACTAAAAAAACCAGATATATCAATTCTGTCCGATGAGTTCCTTGCGGAAGTCCGAGATATGCCCCAGCGGAATTTGGCCGTCGAAATGCTTAAAAAACTATTAGAAGGTGAAATCAGAACAAGGAGTAAAAGGAATATTGTCCAGGCGCGGTCATTTGCCGAAATGCTGGAAAATTCTATTAAAAAATATCAAAATAGAGCCATTGAAACTGCGGCTGTTATTGAGGAATTGATTACCCTTGCCAAAGATATGCGTGAAGCCAGCCGCAGGGGTGATAACCTGGGGCTTTCCGAAGATGAAGTCGCCTTTTATGATGCCCTCGGCGTCAATGACAGCGCGGTTCAGGTTCTCGGGGACGAGACGCTGCGTTCCATCGCGCAGGAGCTTGTCAAAGCTGTTCGGAATAGCATCACTATCGATTGGACGGTCCGCGAGAATGTCCGGGCCCAAATGCGGGTAATAATAAAGAGGATATTGCGGCGCCACGGTTACCCGCCGGACAAGCAGGCCCAGGCGACAGAATTGGTTTTGGAACAGGCGGAGGTTCTTTGTGAAGGGTGGGGGGAGTAGGCGAAGACGTAAATACAGAATCATCGTCCTTTTTTATATAAATATAGTCTGGAGGGTCAATATGTCGCGTTTTTCATTTTTAGTATTATTGTTATTGTGCTTTTATTCAGGTAATTGCGAAGTTCCTTGCACTGCAGTATCATTGGATGAAGGTGACATAATAGCGATTTCATATGATTCAACAGGATCAAAAATCGCGATTGGAGCTGAAGATGGAACTCATTGCATTATGGATACGAAATCCAAAAGGATAATTTGCAAATTCAGTGCAAGTTTGTCCCCAGGTTGTATTCTTTTTGCTAATAAAGGTAAATGTATAATTTCAGGCGGTCCAGATGGATATCTTAAGTTCTGGGATATTAATTCCGGAAACAAAATTACTTCCACCAGAGAGGATCGTATTTTTTCAATGGCTTTAAATCCTGACGGAGCGGGTTTTGCGGTTGGTGGAGAAGGTCTCAGAGTTAGAATATATGATGTCATAACCAAAAATAAACTGTATACACTTAAAACAACTCGAGGGCAAATACATGCCATGGCTTATAGTAGAAACGGCGATAGGCTTGCCTTATGTGATAATGATGCGATCTATATTTATAATACAGATAATTATGATAATATTGCTACTTTTGTTAAAAACGATTACACAATAACAGCTATTACATTTGCAGATGACAATAGATATCTAATTGCGGGGAGTGATGCTGGGAATGTAATTATTTGGGATATCGCCAAAAATGAAATTATTAAGATATTTGAAAACCACATTGGTGCAATTTATTGCCTTGCCGTAAGGAGAGATATTTTAATTGGCGCTGGCACCGGTGAGAAAGTCTGTATCTGGAACTTAACCGATAACAAAATTATCGATTCAGTCATTACAGACTTTCAAGAAATTAATTGTATCCAGTTTAATCCCCAAAAGAATGAAGTTGCAATTGGCGGTAATAGAAAGCAAATGCTAATTTTGAATATGGATAACATTGATTTAGGGCCGAACGAAGTTGCTTCCAGAGAAAAACTCAATATGGACAATGCACTTAATAAAGACGATCTTGCGAAAAACAAACCTCCAATAAGCGCCAAAGAAGGTGTTGGTTTAGCCAGTACCAATCTAAACAATGCTGATAGTGCGGTTTTAAAAAAGTCCAAGAAAAATGAGCAAGAAAAGGAAAATGATAATCCTGGCTACCCTCCACATTTAAAGGCAGTTTGTAGATTGCAAGATCCGAATAATAATGGAAAATTGGATGCCTATGAAACGGGTGCCCTTGCAATTGATATATCCAATGAAGGCAAGGGAATAGCTTATGATCTTGTTCTTGGAATAAACGACAATGATAATTGCGATAAAGTCACTTTCGGTAAACCTTCAGTAATTGGTCAATTATTGCCGAATGCTACGACAACCGTAGCTTTGCCATTAATTTTAGGTGCGAATAGTACAGAAGACACATGTAATGTCGTGATAGAAGTTTTTGAGAAAAATGGCTTCGATCTAATTCCACCACTGGAATACGGATTAGTAATTGGCGGCATTCAGAAACCTAAGTTGGAAATATTGGACTATCAATTTGCTGATGCTGACAATAATAGTATAATCGAAAAAGCGGAACTTGTTGAAATTACTGTATATATACAAAATATGAGCCCTGCAGATGCGTATGATATTACGGTTAATGTAAGAACTGGACCAAATGTTTTTATTGCGCAGGACTCCCATGTTCAGTATAATTTTGATGTCATTGGGGCCGGCAAAATAAAGGATTTGAAATTTGTTGCGTTTACCAATAATAGAGCGACGGAATTTCCTATTAACATAGATATAATCGATCATAATGGAGGATTGATCACTTCAGTCCCGCTCCATCTGCCATTTATCAAATCTGGTGCAGAAAAACCCAAAGCTCGTGTAACCGATAACATTATTTTAGATGATCAATGGGATATTTCAGATTTTCCCGATGTTCTATATTACCAAGCAACAGTCTATGATGGCAATGAATCTATTATTGATAATGGAAGTTATAAATTTACATTTAGATTATATGACAAGATGTCATCAATAGATCCATGTTGGTTGGAAAGCCAATATGCCGGCGTGAAATATGGCAAAATTGGCATATGGTTAGGTCTAATTAATCAATTTACTGAATCTTGCATAAATACGGATTCACTTTGGCTAGGAATACAATTTGAAAATAAAGCTGAAAATCCTAATCGAAGATTGATTTTAGTATCGCACTCAAATCTACAAAGATCTCAAGTTGCTCAACCAACTAGTTTTGATGACCAGAATGACTCTTCACAAAAACAGGAAAATCGCAGTAGTAAGATAGAGGAAATGAATAGGCCGATAACCAAAGAAAGCAAAGCAGAGGAACATCCAAATCTTAATAAAAAGGGGAAGTTATTTTTTATAGGGAAGCTATTTAGTATGTCTCATGAATATGAAGAACCTGGTCTTATGAGTGAGTCGGGTAATCTATATGGTTTTGGTTCTGAGATTGGGTATATAAATCAGGATATAGCGTTGTCTATGGATTTATTTTATGCTCCTGCTGGATCAATCGATTATGATGGCGGCATGTTTGACGAAAATGGAAATGTCGTACCATTACAAATAGAAGGTGTTAAGGATGAGATTTTTGAACTACGCCTTACCGCTGGAATTCCGGTTATTTTATCCGGTCGCACAATGTTTGTGCCTTATGGGGGAGTAGGTTTCCGCAATTGGGTTGATAAAATGAGTATTAGTGAGTATGGGTATGATAGAGAAATAAGCTACTTTTTTAGCCCATTGGGGGGAGCATTAGAGATTAAATTCAATAATACAAATTGGTTGGCAACAATTGGTTTGGAAATTGATATCTTTTGGGCAGGCATTGTAAAAAGCTCCTTAGGTCAAGTTGATGCCGGAGATTATTATCTTTCGAATGCTGAAAATAAACAAAAAAAAGGCCTTGGGACGAAATTATCAATGGGTATAGTAAATATTAATAGTAATGATTCTTGGGGCCTTGAGCTATATGTTCAGCATTGGGAAATTGAAAAATCTGATATCAGCTATGTTGGGGCGACAAGCAAAACATTTCCTTTTACATCATATGAAATTGATGTAATGGAGCCCCAAAATAATACAACTGAAATTGGTTTAGTGCTTGAGTTTAGATCGAGTATGAACAAATAGGTTAGTTAATTGCTTCAAAATTTCGCTATTCGCCGGAATATTTAACTCGAATTCCAGCCTAAAAGTTCTGAGTTCTGCACGGTTCGGGGAGCAAGCTTGTAACGTGTTGTTGCACAAATGGATGCGCTGTTTTTGCGCATCCATTTCGTACAATTGGGGGTTTATTATGGACAAACCGGCTCGGGACCCGGAGGTGTTCCATACTTGAAGTCGATCAAATATAATATGTCAATTAGATTGATATTGCCGTCGTTGTTGACATCACCTGACTCCGGTGGATCAGGCGCAGGACCGGGAGGGTTACCATACTTGTAATCAATCAGATATAAGATATCAATTAAATTAACATTTCCGTCGGCATTGGCGTCGCCACATGCATATTGGATTGAGCTTCTCCATGCGGCAATGAAATTTACATCAACTCCTCCGGCGGTATAAAACCACCCGCCTGCGATTAAATTGCTATCATATTCAATCAAAGCCGTAACAGGAGCATCATCCATTCCCGATCCAATGGGAGCCCATAAAAGTCCATTCCAACGTGCAACATAATTTACTGCGGTTGTTCCGGCTGACTCAAAATAACCTCCAGCGATTAATTTGTTGTCATAAATCGCAAGACTGGCAACAGCAGCATTTAGTCCACACCCAACAGTATCCCAACTATCCCCGTTCCATGAGGCAATGTCATTTGAGCTGATATCACCGATTGCGCTAAAAACGCCTCCTGCAATAAGTCTGTCATTATATATTGATAATGCATTGATATAACCTGGACCATTTGTCCCTGAACCCAAAGCTGACCAAGTTATACCATTCCATACCGCAATGCTATTCGCGGGAATTTCTCCGGCCATCCAAAATGAGCCTCCCGCAATTAGTTCATTATGATAAACAATCAAATCGTGGACTTCATAGTTTGGACCGGAACCCAATGTTGACCATGAAGATCCATCCCATGATGCTATATTATTTACGTCAACTCCTCCGGCAATTGTAAAATCACCTGCTGCAATCAATTCGTTGTTAAAAATCGCCAGCGCAACAACAATGCCATTTATCCCGGACCCCAATGCTTCCCATGAGGACCCGTTCCAAACAGCGACATTATTAGCTGCCATGCCATCTGCCGTACTAAACTTGCCGCCGGCGTAGAGCTTATTATTATAGACTAATAGGGCGTGAATAACTTGAATTTCAGAACCACCCATTCCCAAGCCCAAAGGTGACCAAGAAGAACCATCCCAAGCGGCTATATAGTTGGCTGTGATTCCGCCAGCGGAAGTAAATGCTCCACCTACAATCAACTTATTGTCATATATGGCCAAAGAAAATACAAAGCCATTCACTCCTGAGCCCAATGGAGACCATGAGTCAATATCTTTTAAATCTGGAACGAGCGAATCATCTTTAAAGAGTGAAATCCGTTTGCCACTGACTAAATTCGGCCGGCTGCCAAAACCGTCAGGATCTAAAATACTATTATGGTCGCCAAAATGGCCAACTGCTGAGGAATCTTGATTAATAGAAGTTAGGAACTCATTAATGTCTATGTTTTCTTGATTACCGAGATACTCTTGCCCCCAACCAACTGGTGCAAAAAGCAGAATCATTGCCACATAACAGAAGAAAGCTCTTCGGCACATAGCACCCTCCGTGAAGAATATAGCTTTTATTTAACCGAGTCCTATCAAACCCATAAAAATATAGCGATCTCGGGTAATCGGGGCAAGTGGTTTAAAAAGTGAAGGCAGGCCTGATATATGCAACGCTCTGTATGAGGGCGATTTAAATTGCGGAAATAAATCCGTTTATCAATGGTAGCATTTTCATATCATCGTAAAGCAATGAGTTGCAAAAATCGTACAATTGGGGGAGCTACTTATCGTAACCCATTCTATTGCAAACGGTTACGCGTCGTCTTGTACTATTTCGTATTGTCTATTTCAACACCACCATCTTTTTCGATTTGATGAATTTGTCTGTGATAATCCGATAGAAGTATACTCCCGACGCGACTTCTTCACCGGATGCATTGCGGCCGTCCCATAATATTGAGTGATAGCCTGCTCCCAAACGCTCGTTTATAAGTGTGGCGACCCTCTGTCCGAGTATATTGTATACCTCAAGCCTGACGTCAGTATCAATTGGCAGGGCAAATTCAATGGTCGTGGTTGGGTTAAATGGATTGGGATAATTCTGGCTGAGTTGAAATTCTTTGGGCATCATCACACTGTTGGTTACTAAATAGACCGGATTGAGTGAAGCATCGACCGCGAGCACATCTGTTACTTCCACTGTCCCGCTGGCTTCCAAAAGGACATTTTTGCCCTTCGGCAGAAGCTGTTTCTCTTTGGGATTGAGCATACCTGCTTTTATCGCTGATTTCTCCTGACGATAAAACAGGTCAAAAACATTGCTTTGATTGGTCAGGGTAATTTGGGAGCTATCTGCCGATCTCAGCTTTAATTCAATTCCGAAGATATCGACCGGCGAATCAATATTGATTGTGCTTTTGCCATTTTTTGTATTGCAGGCGATGAAGGCAGTATCCACCGGAGCAGACGGTACGGAACGCTTTTTTTGACCGGCACAATCGGGTTCTGGGCCATGTGGTTCGCCGTATATGAAATCAATCAGGTATAGAATATCAATGAGATTAACCGTTATATTTTCACCATCGAAATTAACGTCGGCAGCTTCGATTGGATCGGGAGCATCCCCTTGAGGATTGCCGTATAAGTAATTAATCAGGAATAATATATCAAGCAGGTTGACCAACCCGTCATTAGGCTGCGCCACATCGCCACAAACGAAGAAATATGAGATGGTCGTCTTTGTGTCAAACGAGTCGGGGGGAGACTCAACATGACCGACATTGTCGGTCGCTAAGCTATAGAATGCATAAGTATGATCATGAATACAGCCAGTGAACACAGCGGATGTGGCAGTTGTATCATTAAGCCATAACACATAAGGACCGCCATTATCGCTATAGTAGATGTTATATGATTTAATCCCTGAACCTAATTCCTGTTCATCATCATCTACTCCAGACCAATCAACCAAAATGCTCAAATCGTAGGTAGTGTCAGGCAGGGTTGTTATTTGGCTTTGAGGAGGTCCGGCATCGAGGGTGTTTAGATATGGGCCGTCTTTGGGGGCTGGACTCCAGAGAGGGCATGTGTCACAGGCGGGGTAGCCATCAAAATTAACAAAGGCCTGATTGGTGAATTGAGTGCCGGTTATAAGATTTGACTTAGGAGATACTTTGAAATCGACCCAGCCCATATTATAGCCCGTTGAATCTATTGGTGGAAGAAAGCCGATTAACTCAGGCAACGTATCCGAACCCGGCACCATGGACGTAAATACCCAGTCGATAGCCCGATTATCCGGATCGAACGTTCCTTCCACATTTACGATTAAATCCATGTCTGGTCGCATGTCGACATCAACATTGAAGTATTGTCCGCCGCCTAAATCAATATCCCAGCGCAAGAATCCAAATTTCGTGAACCCAAATGAATAAATATCAAAATTCTCATCGAGCGTGTCTTTAATGTAAACGACTTGAGCATCGGCCGTAGCCTCTTCATGGTTCCAGAAATCGATGCGATAATCAAATTGACTTTTAAATTCTGATAAATGCCTCTTCTTAGATTCAATTGGAGTATCAGGAAGATCGAATCCGGTGGGCCCGTATTTATCTTCGGGGGTAGATGATTGAATCAATTTGCTGATAAACGATTGCAAGGCTTTGCCAAGCCATGTCTCCGACCATTCAGGATAATAATCTAATATAAATGATAAATCTGATAGAAACCTCAAATTCTTAGACGGATTTAACACGGAATAAAAATCGCTTCGTCCTGTCATCGCCAAATACAAAGTTCCGGGAGTTATCCATGGCCATGCAAATGGTTGCGGAATAGGATGAAGGTCCCTTTTCGCATACAAATGTTGAATCCATCTTGAACAAGTCATATATTTGCCTGCGAATCCATAAAGGCTCCATTCCACTTCATTATTTTGGACTTCCTGTCGAGCCAGTGCTGCAACTTCGTTCAATTTGTCATCCGTAGCATCTACTGGCTTTCCCCAACCTTTGTATTCTGCGCCGTCCGATTCGAAATAGTATCTCCAATCTGCGAAATTCATTGGCTGGTTATACCCGGCAGATTTAAGAAATGGATCCCATACCTTCAATTCTCCGTTTACTACTTCAGTAATAGCATTATGTCCGTATGGATTATCTCCACCGGATCCATAATTTGGACCGATGAACACGGTTAAGCCATTTTGCAGTGGTGGATCATTATAATAAGGTTGAACTCTATTTGGTAGGGTTGAAAATATTGAATTTGTTGAATAGTCATAATGATTAAAAGGGCCTTTTTTCATTAATAGATAATATGGTGGGGGCACATCAACAATACCAGCAGAAAAAGCAATATTATCTCCTCCATTAGCATATACTTTTATCGGGATTGTTTGTTTTGCTCCTGCTTCCAATAAAGGCAAAACTACGCCTAATACTTTAACGCCATTAAAAGTGGTAGCAGAATGGGGTGGTTTATTGTACGGTGTCGAGACATCAAGAAATTCAAAAGTCGCATTTTCTGACATAGTAAGCCACAATAAACGATCATAAACGTTAATAATACCATTATTAGTTATCTTCAATAAATATGTCTGGCTTCTGTTTATTCTTTGGCTTTCACGACCAACCAATTCTATTTGTACATTCTCGCTTATGCTTTGATCAACGGTAAACAAATCAGATGATGTATCGCTTTGCCCACCCGGATTCTCAACTATAAACTCCCAGTCTCCAGTTTCCGTCTCTGAAAAATCAAATGTTGCTATTAATTCAACCATGTTTGAATCACCATAGACATATTCGGCAATCACATCATCATAACCTTCTCTGGCAAGATACACTGTGGCTAATGAATCAAGCCCTCGGCCGGAGACAATTACTGTCACCGGTCCTTGACCGCCTTCATATGTGGAAAGCCCGGTAATCTCGGGTTCTATTTGAGGCGGTGGCGGGGAAGACGATGTATCAACCAAAAGCATATATTGTCTTTTTTGGTTATATCCGGTTCCCTGCAAAACTGCCGAATCCATGTATTTTATAAAATATCTACCCGCCGGAGGATTGGCTATCTTGCCTTCAATATGATAACCTCGCGGAGGATTGTTGAAAAACCAATGCCCGGTTGGGTTATTTAAATCTTCAAGATATACGTCAATCGTACTCCACATTCCATACCCTTCGGTTTGTAAGTGAAGGGTATCAATGCCCTCGGGCAAATCGAATTGCACCCAATCGTTTCCATAGGGCCTTAATATCTCTCCAATATACCACTGGCCAATGGTCATCGAATCCTGTATCTCTGAACAAAAGTCAATTATACCTTCGCCCGGGTCATAGGCTTCTATTTCCAGTGTATACAAACCCGCAGATAAGTCTTTACAATGGAATGCGACATCAGCCCCGCCCGTACTATAGGCAATTTGATTTCCTTCATAATCAAGAAGCCTGACAGTCCCTGACCATGTTCCCGAGTATCCTGATCTGTTACCCTTTTTTAACAGCATGAATATTTCTTCCGATTTTGATATAAGAACGCCACCGGCATCAATTGTTGAGCCATCATGAACATTGAATTCATGCCATTCGCAGAGGGGCAAGACTTCCCCTTCATAGAAGATCACATTGAGCCCTTTGTAAAATCGATAGGTTTCATTTAGAGAGTTTGATATTTCAATGTCCCATCTATCCAAAATGGCATCGGTCAGGTCAAAACCTATTTCAATTGTATTTTCGTTAATGAAATTTATGTCAGATACGTCAGCGATTATATCGGGTTCACCTGGCAGCTTAAGTCGTGCTCCCATGCCGCTGCTTTCAAATCCGTTTCCTGTAATCGAAACTGTCACAAATTGACCGGTGCGACCGAAATCTGGAAATATTGTATGAATTTCCAATCCTGATCCAGAACTTAAAGAGATTTTATCATTAAATGTATTATCAGATTCATCCAGGTCATCGGGAAGATTAATAGAGCAGGTGACAAAATAAGCCGCCAATTCACTTGGAATCCATTCTGGAAAGCTTATAGTATCTTCCTGGCCAATTTCCAGATTAAAACCGACAATTTCCGAATAAACATCTCCTATTTCAAAAACCGCGCTTCCGCTTTCCTGATTTGCACCTTTATTTTTTAAAATGACGGTTGGAACATAAACCGAAACCAGTGAGCCAATACCGGTCGGCTCCAATATTGAAATGATACCAACATTATGGTCGAATATAAAAGGTTCATAATATACCCTGCCTTTTGTATCCTCGTCAAAATAATCATAGATATATGCCGCAATTGTGTCAGGGTCCGAAGTTCCCCAGTAATTATGTCTGACATATATTGAATTGGCCGTGTTATTATATAAGTTGTAGTTCGGATTATTTTGAATAAAGCAGGTAAAATCTACGGAATCGCCGATATGAGGTTGCGACGTCCCATAAATATAAACTCCATATGCAGCATTAGAATCAATCTGGCAATTGCTGACTTCAACTATATTTGAGTTAGAAAGGTAAATGCCACTATGATCGGCCCCACGAATAATGCAATTGTGCAAAGTCGGTTGGGCGGTATTACGGCAATAGATATTCAGATGTCCTTTCTCAATTATACAGTGCTCCAGGGTCGAGGTATAGGTTGAATAGCCGCTACCTTTTTCAAATGTTATACCGTCCCAATCGCCAGAAATGCCACTTAACGGTGCAAATCGAATCACGCTGTCAGGCGTCCCAACAGCATTCAGCCAGCCGGGTCGGGGGTCGTTTATATAATCACCCCCAACCTGTAATCCAGCACTGGTATCAAACAGCATGGTAATACCGGGTTCCAAAGCCAAGCCCCGGAAAATTAGCCTAATATCACCAAGGACATTATATGGTTCATTATTATCGTTTTTTAATGTTCCACTGGCGCTAAAATCTCCGCCGGACATGGCTATGCCCATCCCGTTATCAGAATATGTATTACCCATTAGATTGGGAAACAATCCGGGTGTAAAATACACACCATATAAAGCGTTTGAGTCAATCTGGCAATTGCTGACCTCAACTATATTTGAGTTAGAAAGGTAAATGCCACTATGATCGGCCCCACGAATAATGCAATTGTGCAAAGTCGGTTGGGCGGTATTACGGCAATAGATATTCAGATGTCCTTTCTCAATTATACAGTGCTCCAGGGTCGAGGTATAGGTTGAATAGCCGCTACCTTTTTCAAATGTTATACCGTCCCAATCGCCAGAAATGCCACTTAACGGTGCAAATCGAATCACGCTGTCAGGCGTCCCAACAGCATTCAGCCAGCCGGGTCGGGGGTCGTTTATATAATCACCCCCAACCTGTAATCCAGCACTGGTATCAAACAGCATGGTAATACCGGGTTCCAAAGCCAAGCCCCGGAAAATTAGCCTAATATCACCAAGGACATTATATGGTTCATTATTATCGTTTTTTAATGTTCCACTGGCGCTAAAATCTCCGCCGGACATGGCTATGCCCATCCCGTTATCAGAATATGTATTACCCATTAGATTGGGAAACAATCCGGGTGTAAAATACACACCATATAAAGCGTTTGAGTCAATCTGGCAATTGCTGACCTCAACTATATTTGAGTTAGAAAGGTAAATGCCACTATGATCGGCCCCACGAATAATGCAATTGTGCAAAGTCGGTTGGGCGGTATTACGGCAATAGATATTCAGATGTCCTTTCTCAATTATACAGTGCTCCAGGGTCGAGGTATAGGTTGAATAGCCGCTACCTTTTTCAAATGTTATACCGTCCCAATCGCCAGAAATGCCACTTAACGGTGCAAATCGAATCACGCTGTCAGGCGTCCCAACAGCATTCAGCCAGCCGGGTCGGGGGTCGGTCGCATAGTCATCTGCAATTTTGAGTCCAGCACCCGAATAAAATAGCACTTCTACTCCGGGATCGATGTATAATCCGCCATAAACAGCTTTAATATCTTGAGTAACGACATAGGGACTTCCGGAAATGGTCCAATGATTTGACCCGGACAATGTTGAAACATACGTAGTATCCGCATTCGCGAACGCGCAAGTAATTAGGAACAGACTAAATAATTTGATTATATTTTTTGCAGCTTTGATAATAGAACACATAACACCCTCCAGAATAAGCAGTAATATTGGCTTTAAAAGGGTTGTGCTCGAAACCCAAACATTATAAATATAAAAAACAGTTTAAGAATGGCAAGTGGTTATTTGGGGCAACTGTATTTGATAGGAATATGCCTGCACATGTATATAATACTACAATATTAAGCCCATAAAAATATACCGACGAGCATATTTCGGGCTATATTGCCATTTTTAAATAATCCAAAAGCCGCCTAAACGTTCTAATAGAGTCCTGCCGGGGGAGCAAAGCTTATAACGCATTGATGTACAATAGGATACGTGAATCGCCACGCATCCTATTCGTACAATTGGGGGTTCATTATGGGCATTCTGGATCGGGGCCGGCAGGCGTTCCATACAAGTAGTCTATCAAATAAAGTATATCAATCAAGTTTATGGCCCCATCGGCATTAATGTCTCCAGAATTCATAGGTATCGGTGGATTACCTTGCGGGGTGCCATACTTATAATCGATCAAGTATAAAATATCGATCAAATTAACATTTCCATCAGCGTTAACATCGCCGCAGATATAAGTCAATGCGCTCAGCAAAACTGTGTTTTGAATACCTATCCCGTTTTCTGGATATGCGGTCGCATCAAAGTAAAAGCTCATATATTCTGATGAAGGAGCAGATATGTGGTCGACGGACACCGTAAAATTCAACGACAGAGAATCTCCAGGATTAATATCAGCAATAGAAATTGAATCATCTCCAATAATGGATATTCCTTCAGTGGAAAGAGCTTTTGCAAAAACACCCGAAGCCGTGGCATCACCTATGTTGGTTACTTTATAATTGACCGTAAATTCCGAATCCATAGTTACAAAATAATGGTCACTGTCCGGAATGAGAATTAATGTAGGCTCAGCAGGAGCCCCATTGAGCAACTGTAAAATACTATCCATAACGAACCAGGCGCGTTCCACGCTTATCTTGATAGTATCAAGGACCGAAATCGCATTAGCATTAAATGCGGTATCAAAAGGATTTAATTGCAGGGCAGATGCGATTATGGAACTTTCAAGAAGTCTCAACTGACCAGATATATTCATGGAATCAGCGAGAGCCAATGTTGTATCGAATTCAGTCATGTATACCCAGGCGCTGTCCGACTTGGACGCTAATGATTGTGATTGTGCCGTAAATAAATCCGAAATGCTATCTGCTGCGCCCAATAGATCCTCCGATGCATCGAAAACTTGAAGGCTGTCCTCGTTTTGCACGGCAGATATAAGAGTTGTGCAGCCATCGATAAAGGCAGTTAGTTTATTGGGGGTTTGGGATTTTGCATAGGATTTGGAAGTTGAAGTATCAGGGGAGTATAAAATATTATTATCTGATGCCGCCGTAAGATTTTTCAGTGATCCAGTATTATATATATCAAATGTCCCCCAAACAACCTCATTTGGAATTAAAGATGCTGTGGCTATTGCCTCTCCTGCAGATTTGACCGACCACTTAATATTCTCATAACCCAGTAACTCTCTTACAACAACCCATGCTATCTTGAGGACTTCCCAAGGACCACCTGCAATTGCATCCCATAATTCCTGAAGAGATTCAATCAGGCCATTAAGATTAACATGACTTTCATATTCAGATATTAGATCTGCTGATTGATCAGTCATATCTTTTACATTGGACCACCGGGTATTAAAATTGTCTTCTGCATCTTCCAAACTATTCTGGTAATTGTATATAGTCGACCAATTGCCTGCATCATCAAGTGCATCCTGTGTACCGGGTACGTGAAAAGCGCTAATTGTCACTTCATCAAGAGCAACGCGAATCGGCGGTTGGGTAATGACATAAATGGGATTGCCATCAGAAAGAAGGGCGGATATTGCACCTTTTATTGCTGTAATTAACATGTCAAATGTTCTTCGGGCGTCTTTGTCGTGAATCATCATTTTTATTTGGGAAATTAAATCGAGGAAATAATTTACGACCTTGCTGGCCAACTTTCTGACCAAATTTCCCCCAATATTATCAAATAAAGTTACTAAACTAATACCTGCGAAGACCGCTGAAATCGTGTTTTTGGAACCAAGGTCCCACATTTCTTCACCGCCTCTTACATATTCCGATTCTGGTAAAGGATTTGATCCGGATGGTAAGTAACGATATCCCGCATTGACGAGTTTTACTGCCATAAGTAAACGTTCAAAAGTTTCTCTCTGAATATCAGTAGGTGAACCCGGCCGTATGACATTGTCAACAAAAGTATTCGCATCATCCATCTCATAATTATTTAGAGTGGGAATCTCCCATCCTGCAAAGATATCTATTTCAAGGTTTGCTAATCTGTTTTTTATAAAATCATACTGTGCAAGTTTGTCAGGCAGATCATCAGGATCAATTTGATAAGAGACGGAAATTGTCTGCGGAGTGTTATCTGCATTGCCTGAAACAGTAATTGTCGCATTATAATTATCCGGTGCTAAGTTTGTTGTGTTTGGCGATACAGTTACTTCAGCGGAGTTCCCGATTCCGGAAGATGGAGTTATGTCAAGCCAAAATTGGTCAGATTCGACACTCCACGCAAGTGTCTCAGAGCCAGTATTGCCAATTGTGACTGTCTGTTCATTTGGTATTGCACCATTCTGTATTGCCATGAATTCAAGTGAGGCCGGATTTACATCAATATGAGGACTGCCCAATTCTAAAACAGTCACATTATCAAATGATATATCACAAAAGCCGTGATAGCCAGTCCAGCAGGCAACGCCGATTCCGCCTGTAGGATAGAGGTTATCCGGATCAACATACTCCAGAGCAAGGTTGTCATCGACATATACCTGAAAATAATTGCCAATACAATTGACTCTCAGAGTATACCATACTCCTATCTCAGATGGATATGATTCAGTTACTACGTCAGCCTGATATACACCGCCAACCATTTTGTCAAATGTTATGAAATCATCGCCAGATGATGGGTAATCTGATCTTAAGTTTACGGTATAGAAGTTGTCTGCGTCTTGTATTCTGAAAACGAGAACTTTGTCAACGCCTTCATTAATCCCGACATTTCCTATGACCTTAGCTTCAAGAGAATAATTAGCCCAGCTATGGTCACCTACCGTTTGGATGCACCATTGCTCCATCCCTGATATTGAGGTAGATAATATGCCATTAGATTCTGCCCAACTACATCCGTCATTTCGTAGAGATTGCCAGTCTGTGATTATGCCATCTTCAAAATCATCACAAAACAGGCCATCAAAGCCATCACAAAAGCTTGGGGGCATTCCCTCCGCATTTAGCTTAGTCACGAAAACATCCCAGCTACCATCTAAGCTGGCATCATAGGCGTTCTGAGTGGGAAAATCTGAGGAATAAGTATTTCCCGTTACATAGGCGCAACCAGAACCGTCAACAGCTATGCCATAGCCAATGTCGTCACTTGAGCCGCCCAGAAACGTGCTATAGATCAGGGTATTGCCAGAGGCCGAGAATTTAGTCACGAAAACATCGTTGTTGCCGTCTAAGCTGGCATCATAGGCGTTCTGAGTTGGAAATTCTGAAGAGCCAGTATATCCAGTCACATGGGCGCAACCAGAACCGTCAACAGCTATGCGATTGCCAATGTCGTCACTTGAGCCGCCCAGAAACGTACTGTAGATCATCGTATTGCCCGTGGCTGAGAACTTGGTTATAAAAGCATCATATTCTCCCCCACCATATGTTGCCTGAAACGGGTTCTCCGTAGGGAAATTATAGGCCTTAGTATAGCCCGTGATGGATGCTTGGTTCTCATCATCAACGGCAATATCCAATCCCATATCACCATTGCTTCCTCCAATATAGGTGCTGTAAATTAAAGAATTTCCCAAATTATCGATTTTGGCCAAAATAGCGTCCCAGGAACCACCAAATATCGCCTGAAATGCACTCTGAGTAGGAAAGTTGGATGAGTATGTGTTTCCGGTTATATAGGCATTGCCTTCATCATCGACCGCAATCGCTCTTCCTCGATCATTATTATTTCCACCAAGATATGTGCTATATATTAATGATGTACCTATTTCATCAAGTTTGACTATAAAAACGTCATTGTCTCCACCTCCATAGGTTTCCTGTATGGGATTTGCCGTAGGGAAATTTATCGAATTAGTATAGCCAGTAATGCAGGCATTTAGTCCTTCATCCACGGCTATCCCATTCGCCTTATCATTGCCACTACCGCCCAAATATGTGCAGTAAACAAGAGTGTTTCCCATAGAATTTAACTTTGCAACAAATGAATCCTCAGATCCTGACAGCATGCTCTGTAATGGATTCTCAGTAGGAAAATCAGAAGATGCGGTACGTCCTGCAACATAGACATTTGCTCCTGCATCCACTGCAATGCTTATACCGGTATCCGCACTATTCCCGCCAAGGAACGTACTATAAATTAATGCATTTCCTTCATAATTCAATTTCGTGATAAAGACGTCTCCACTTCCTCCATATGAACCTTGAAGTGGATTTTGATAGGGGAAATCCGACGAAAGAGTAAGGCCAACAATATGAGCATTTCCTTGCGCATCCGCTGCAACGTCAAAGGCCATATCATAACCGCTTCCCCCCAGATAGGTGCTGTAAGTCAGTACCGGGTCAATCACCAGTGGCAGGGCTGGATCGTAGTTGCCCCCAAGGGAAAAACCGAAGGAGTTCCTGTCGGTAAGTACATATTCACCGTCAATTGATTCTCTTACACCATTCTGTAGCTGATAAACAATAGGTCGCTGTTCGACAACCTCACCCCATGCAGTCTCAACCACTAACTCACCATTGACATTAACAGAGAGGGATTCGGCGCCCTCATAATGTATGGCAATCTGCGCGGGATCGGCACCAGGGGAGACTATGAAATCATATTCCATCTGTTTGCCGTTGCCATAGTATTTCAAATCAATGCCGGAATAGATTTCTTCATAAATGATGGCATTATAATTGGGAACATCGGTATGCCAGTTATTGGGATCATTGCCAATAAAATAATTACATTTGTATTCCATCATCTCAGAGCCGACCATTTGCGGATTGGGATTGGCGCCAATAAAAAAAGCATTTATTGCAATTGATTCAATGCTATCGGACTTCTGGTCACGGAGATGATTCATGGGATACATGGGATCATCCAGCCCTGCATCATCTTTTGGAATACTCCGTGTGAACTGGTAGGCAGAACCTGCTTTGGTGAACCACATAGTTGCCCCACCGGCATTGGCCCTGAAAAGAATGCTATCCGGCCACTGACCATTGTTTTGAGTGAAGGCCAGCGGCATGGATGAAATATTACTCATCGCTTGGATACTCTGTCCAGAGTTTTCAGAAATGGCGAATGCTGATGAAAAGATGAAAAATAGACTAATCGCCATGATTCCGAAAAATTTTCTAACCTTCAAATGAAACCTCATTAAGTCCTCCTCAGAAACGAGCGTTTTTAGTAGTAAGAATCGGGCTGCGCTCAAAACCCATATAAATATAGCGTTTTCGAGAGGTTTGGCAAATGGTTAAATAGGGGAGCAAAGGCAGGCCGGACACGGGTCGCATAGAATAAGCGAGTTATTTCATTTGGCTGCGAAAAATTCAGAGCTGATAGACTACACATAGACGTTATCATGAAACAAAAAGTTGCAAAATTCATCCAATTGGGGGAGCAAGCTTGTAACATATTGTAATACAATGGGATACGCGATATTTGTAAGTATCCCATTTGTTTCATTCGGAGTTTATTTTGGAAATGGCGGCATTCGTTTTAATTTATTCGTATCTCTCCCAGTGACAAGGTTCCGGGCCAGGCGGATCATCGTACAGATTTGAAATCAGGTATAATATATCAATTAGATTAATGACTTCATCACAATTGGCATCACCAGCCGTAAGGGGGTATGGCGCCGGACCTGGCGGGGTGCCATACAAGTAGTCAATCAGGTATAATATATCAATTAAGTTGACGGTATTATCACGCGAGGCATCGCCGTTTTCAAAATGATAACCCTCAATTACTTCATAACCGAGAGTGTCGGCCGTGCCCGAGGCCGGGACATCGGCATTTTCAACTATTATTGCCTGCAGAGAGCCGTCTATTCTGATACCGATACCGTATAAAGATCCCGGCGGCGGATCGCCCTGGGGGCGAACGATGATTATATACTCGCCTTCGAGCGGATATTGAATAGTGATTGAATCGTGGACTATATCGTCATACGTTGCATTAGTTTTTATAGTATTGAAATATGTATTATCCGAAAGCTTACCGATGCTGTCTCCAATAGGATCAATAACCTGAAGGTTGATAGGAGAGTATCCGACAATTATAAGCGGTGTCGGCACCAGGTTGAAATTGGGAGCAAATTCAGATGTGTTACCAAAAGTATCGGTGGCGGTTGCGGTGATTAGCGAAAAGTAAGGAATGGCATTGCTGATCTGATATTCAAAATCACCGTTGTTGTCGGCTGTATCGGAACCTATGTATGAGTATGCTTCCCCATAACCCGAAGGATCGGCTGGCTTAATGGTATCGCCTTCGGGATGAGCCACAAAGAATTCGATTAAGGCACTGTCGGCGGCTTTGCCAAAAACCCGGAATGAGCTATCGGGATTCATAAAAAGAGAATCGATCTGGGGGTAGTTGAGCAGGCCGTTCGGGCCCGTATCGCTATCGCCGGGATCGTTGGTTGTCACCCCATCATCGTTTAAATCAATACCCAGCAGGCCGTTATTATAAATCAAATTGCCGGAGATTGTATTGTGCTGTACACTACCGGCTATTTCAATGCCGTTACCGGGGAAATTGCGGACGGTCAGCCCTTCGATGACATTATTGGAACTTTGTATATGTATTCCGGGGTTGGTCGATTTCCCGAGGCCGGCGCCGTCGAGTATGACTGAGTGTGGGCCGCCCGGGGCGTTGTTGCCCAAAATTACAATGCTGTCATCATCAATCGCCGGTAATGGTGTCGATAAGTTTATCGTACCTGAGATCGCAAAACTAATCGTATCGGGACCAATGTTCGAATTAGATCCCAATAAGGCGGCATGCAGCGTTCCCGTTCCGACGTCGGCAAGATTTGTGACTTCGTTGTATGGCGTAAGCTTATTCCATGCGGCAATATAAGCTGAAGATTTTTCGCCCGCAATTGTAAAATCCCCCCCCGCAAAAAGCTTCCCGTCATATTCGGTCAGGGCGAAGACAAAGTTGTCTAATCCTGATCCCAGCGGCGACCATTGGCCTCCATCCCAGGCGGCGATATAATAGGCAGTCGTTATTCCCGCTGCAGCGAAATAGCCACCAGCGATAAGTTTATTTTCATACACCATCAAAGAGCGCACAACATTATCTACTCCTGAACCAACAGGTGACCAGGTAGCACCATCCCACGAAGCTACATGATCGGCACTTATCCCTCCAGCCATAGTAAATTCTCCCCCCGTGTACAATTTATTATCATAAATGGTTAGAGTAATGACATTATTATTTAATCCAGCCCCTAAAGCAGACCATAAGAAGCCATCCCAAATTGCTATGAAATTTGAACTTGTGCCGCCAGCTGAAGTGAAATTTCCGCCCGCGATTAATTTATCATCATAAGCAATAAGCGCATAAACATATCCATTCATGCCCGATTCCAGCGTTGACCAAACGGATCCATCCCACGCTGCGATATAATTTGCCCCCAAGCCACCGGCTGTATTGAACGCTCCTCCGGCAATTAGCCTATTATCATAGACAGTCAAAGTGGAAACGCCATTATTCACCCCCGATCCCAAAGATGACCAAAAGAGTCCATCCCAGGCAGCAATATATGAAGCCCCTATGCCGCCAGCTGAAGTAAAGTCCCCTCCGGCAATTAATTGATTATTATAAACGGTTAAGGCATGAACAGTACCGTTCATTCCTTCCCCCAATGCTGACCAGGCCGTACCATCCCAAGCAGAAATATAATTAGCACTTACGCCAGCGGCCGACATAAGATCTCCTCCGGCAATTAGATAGTCGTCAAATACCGCAATGGCCCAGATAGTGTTATCCAATCCCTGCCCCAGCGCCGACCATGCGGAACCGTTCCAGACGGCAATATGATTCGTCAAGATATCATCGGCGATAGTAAAAAATCCCCCTGCAATTAATTTCTCGTCGTGCACTGTCAGGGCATAGACATTGTCATTCATGCCGGATTCCATCGGCGCCCATGAAGATCCATTCCAGGAAGCAATATAATTGGCACCTGTGCCGCCGGCAGTGGTAAAATTCCCTCCCGCAATCAATTCCCCGTCAAACGCAGTCATAGTCCAGACTTCGCTACTAATCCCCGATCCCAGCGGCGACCAGGAAGCACCATCCCAGGAAGCAATATGATCCGCCGTCACACCGCCAGCTTTTGTGAAATTTCCCCCAGCAATCAATTTTCCGTTATATACCGTTAAGGCCCATACGCTTGGATTGGCATTATGATATACCCCTGACCCTAACGGCGACCAGGAAGAACCATCCCAGGAAGCAATATATTCAGCGAGGACGCCGCCTGCGGCTCCAAATTTTCCTCCGGCAATTAATGATCCATCATATACTGTAAGAGCATAAACATCATCATACGTCCCTAACCCTAATGGTGACCATGAAATACCGTTCCAGGCGGCAATATTATTCGCCGAAACACCTCCTGCAGTAGTAAATTTACCCCCTGCAATCAAGTTCCCGTTATACACTGTCAGGGCCAAAACAACGGAATTCATGCCAGAGCTCAAAGCCGACCATGCTGAGCCATCCCATGCAGCTATAAGATTCGCCGAAACACCTCCCGCAGTAGTAAATTGACCCCCTGCAATCAAGTTCCCGTTATACACTGTCAGGGCCAAAACAACGGAATTCATGCCAGAGCTCAAAGCCGACCATGCTGAGCCATCCCATGCAGCTATATAATTAGCTTCTGTTCCACCGGCCGAGGAAAAGTTCCCTCCTATTATTAGATTGTTGTCATAGACTACTAACGCACGTACAATGCTATTGCAACCCGGTGGGCAAAATCCGGCTTCCCAATTGACATCATCCGGATCGGAGTCTGGGGACATACTTTCAGAGGGATTTACAATCAGTTCACCGGTGGTGGGATCCATAGTGACAGCAAAGCCCTCAAGATTCAACGAACCCTGATAACCGCTGGACTTAACTGCTTCTAAATTAATGCGATTATCAGCCGTCATAAATTCACCGATGTCTTTGCCCTTTTGATTTTCAAGATCAGATTGCCCCCATACTATCGATGCACACAGCAGTATGACTGCTGCCAGACAGACATTAACTATGCCGCGCATATCACCCTCCAAGAAGAATAATGTTTGCAATATGACCGGGCTGTGCTTAGACCCATATAAAATATAGCGATTCCGGGAGTCTGTCAAATCTTTAGATTACTAACGGTTCCTGCGTTAAAAGATCTTTTGCTTACACAGCAATTATATATGTGAAATATCGGAAGGGAGTAAATTATGTAATTCATCATGAAGCAAAAAGTTGCGGAATTCGTCCAATTGGGGGAGCTTTCATATATCTCATTTAAAATCAACAACTTATATTTATTGTAACCGTGCAGAATACAGAACCTTTTGATATTAAACTCATTATTGCCGCATAACCTGTCCAGATTAAGAGCTGACAAATTATGACGCCCTGAGGAAAGATGTATATGTGGGATTGAAGCAATCCCGCCTAGGACAGTTATTCGCTGGCACCGGAGCCAAGGGATTTAAAACGAATGTATCAACCCAAGTCGCAAGGATTATAAGCACCAGAAGACTTTTGCCAAAAGCGCTTGCTTATCGAAAAAGCGTCTCGTATCTTGAAATGCAACTTGCCCAGATTCTTTTGAAGACATAGAAGTGTCTTTTATCTTAAGATACAACTTGTCCAGATTTTTTGAAGATGCACAAGATTGAGGACCTGGTATGACATCCGTTGATCGGCATTATGAGGGAATTGGCTCCATTGCCGTAATTGGCAACTATTTGCCGCGCCTGTGCGGCATTGCGACATTCACGACTGATCTTGTTGAGGCTTTATCAGCAGAAGCACCGGATATCAATTGCTGGGCGATTGCCATGAATGATAAGCCCGAGGGATATGCATATCCGGGAAAAGTGCGATTTGTGATCAACCAGAACAGACTGGCTGATTACAATGTGGCATCGGAGTTTCTCAATATCGGGCAGACGGATATTGTTTGCGTGCAGCATGAATACGGTATATTTGGCGGACAGGCGGGCAGCCATCTCTTGAAACTTCTCGGAGAGCTTCGCATGCCGATCGTGACAACTCTGCATACGGTATTGAAGGACCCCTCCCCGGAATATCGTGCAGTCATGCGCAAGCTATCCGACCTATCAGACAAACTAATCGTGATGAGCCGGAAAGCTATCGATTTCCTCAATGAGATTTATGCCGTTCCGAAGGAGAAAATAGTCTTTATCCATCATGGCATACCGGATATGCCTTTCATTGATCCTAACTTCTACAAAGATAAGTTCGGGATGGAAGGCAAAAAAGTCCTTCTCACATTCGGCCTTCTTTCCCCCAATAAGGGTATTGAAAACGTGCTGCAGGCGCTGCCGTCCGTCCTTAAAGAATATCCCGATGTTACCTACATAATCTTGGGAGCAACGCATCCGCATATTATAAATGCGCATGGGGAGGAATACCGTATCCACCTGCAACAGCTTGTGCGCAAGCTCAATATCAGAGATCATGTCATTTTTTATAACCGGTTTGTCGAACTGAAAGAACTTTGTGAATTCCTCGGGGCCGCAGATATATATATAACCCCTTATCTTGAAGAAGGCCAGATTACTTCCGGAACACTTGCTTACGCCATGGGAACCGGCAAAGCAGTTATTTCGACTCCATACTGGTATGCAACCGAGATGCTTGCCGAAGGACGGGGAATTATCGTCCCATTCAAAGACCCTGATGCCATAGCGGAAAATATTATCGACCTCTTTGCCAATGATATGAACATGCATGCGATACGCAAGAGAGCCTATATGTTTTGTCGCGAGGCGATCTGGAAGGAAGTGTCCCGAAGATATCTCGAGGTTTTCGGCGAGGTTCAACTCAATCGTTCCCGGCACCCCCGCCCCCGACATTTATATAATGAAAATATCAAATCCATCACAAAGTTCGAATTTCCAGAGATGAAATTCGACCACTTGAAAAATTTGACCGATGATACTGGTATCTTGCAGCATGCCATATATACTGTTCCGGATCGTAACCATGGCTACTGCACCGATGACAATGCCAGAGCATTAATGGTTACCGCCATGGGTCGGGAATATCTGGGTGTGAACGGTATGTACTTCGATTTGCTTGGCAGCCAATACCTCAGCTTTCTACTGCATTCTTTCAATGACAAGAATGGGAGATTTCGCAATTTCATGACCTATGAGCGGCAATGGACTGAAGAGGTTGGATCCGAGGATGCTCACGGCAGAGCACTCTGGGGCATTGGCAAGGCTGTTGCGTTTCTTGCCAATCCGGGGCAGATGGCGATGAGTATGACCCTGTTCAATAAAGCGATGAAAGCAGTGGAGCGCTTTGAATCACCCAGGGCTATTGCCTTTGCCCTGGTCGGCATTCATGCCTA
Organism: uncultured candidate division Zixibacteria bacterium; assembly: GCA_963702205.1. GTDB lineage: Bacteria > Zixibacteria > MSB-5A5 > GN15 > PGXB01 > CALAMC01. The sequence continues at coordinate 3,932,440 of OY969724.1, read as the reverse complement.
CCTTTATAAATTCTCAGGCGACAGTGAAGTGCGAAGAGTACGAGAAATCATAGTAAACAGGCTATTTAATCAATTCAAAAACAATTCTACAGAGAGCTGGCCATGGTTGGAAAACGCTCTAAACTATGCCAACGGACAGCTGTCACATGCCCTGCTTTTATCGGGCCAATGGATGCAGCGCAGTGAAATAGTCGACATGGGACTCAGATCGCTCAAGTGGTTGCTCACTATCCAGACTGAAAACAATCACTTCGTACCCATTGGCAATAATGGATGGTATGAAAAAGGCGGCACAAAGGCACGATTTGATCAGCAGCCAATTGAGGCAAATGCTATGATCGGAGCCTGTGTCGAAGCCTTTAATATCACGCGTGACAAGACATGGATAGATAATGCGGTTATGTGTTTTAACTGGTATCTTGGACACAATGACTTGAATATGCCACTTTATGATCCGAAGACTGGCGGCTGCCGTGACGGACTGATGGCTGACGGCATTAACCAGAATGAAGGTGCCGAGTCGACGCTTGAGTGGTTGCTTTCGCTTCTGACTTTGCAGAAGCTCTATGCCGACGAGATTCTAAGATAACCGACGTCCCATTCAACTGGAAAGCGTAAAGGATTGAACATGCGCATTGCAATGCTCTCACCGATTGCCTGGCGAACGCCGCCGCGACACTATGGTCCATGGGAAAGTGTGGCCTCCCTTTTAACCGAAGGGTTAGTATCGCAAGGCCATGATGTTACCCTTTTTGCAACCGGCGATTCGATAACAAGCGGTAAGCTACATGCCGTGTGTGAGCGAGGATATGAAGAAGATCATTCCATTATGTCAAAAGTCTGGGAGTGTCTGCACATCTCGGAACTCTTTGAACATGCTGAAGAGTTTGACATTATCCATAACAATTTTGACTTTCTGCCCTTGACCTATACCAGCCTTATTACTACGCCGGTTGTGACCACCATTCACGGTTTTTCATCGCGTGGGATTCTGCCGGTTTACAGGAAATACAACGGCAAAGTGTTCTATGTATCCATCAGCGACTCCGATCGATCTCCAGATCTTGACTATATCAAGACGATACATCACGGTATAGATATAGGCGAGTTTGATTTTGAAGCCGAACCGGATGATTATTTGCTCTTTTTCGGACGTATCCACCATGACAAGGGTGCCAAAGAAGCCATTGAAATTGCCAGGACTTGCAATAAAAAACTGATATTGGCGGGAATCATCCAGGATGATACTTATTATCACCGGTATATCAAACCGCATCTGGACGACAAGAATGTTGTTTATGCCGGAAGCGTCGGGCCGGTCCAGCGCAACCAGCTTCTTGGTAAGGCAACTGCTCTTCTGCATCCCATCAATTTCGACGAGCCGTTTGGCCTGTCTGTTATAGAATCCATGGCTTGTGGTACTCCGGTAATCGCTTTTAACAAAGGCAGCATGCCCGAAATTATAGAAAACGGCAAGAATGGTTTTCTCGTGAATACAGTAAATGAGGCGGTGGATGCTGTCGCACATATAAGAGATATAGAGAGAGCGAGCTGCCGTCGCCGCGTTGAAAGGCACTTCACAGCCGACCATATGGTCGAAAAATATATTCAGGTCTATGAATCTGTTCTCGAAAAAATGATGCAAAGGGAACACCGGCGCCAACTATGACTATTCAAGATTCCATTGTAAATCGTTATAATAGAAACCCGATTCTCACAAGAGACGATGTTCCCTACCCGGTAGCCACGGTTCACAATGCAGGCGTCGTCAAACATAACGACCGCTACATTATGCTTTTCCGAGCCCACAGGTATAACGGGCGCTCCATCATTGGAAAAGCCGAAAGCGATGATGGTTTTTCATTCAAGGTTCATCCCAGACCTTTTCTCACACCAGCAACCGTTAACGTATTTGCAGAATATGAAGAGTTCGGAATTGAGGACCTCAGAATCTGTCCCGTAGAGGAAGATTATCTGCTTACTTATAGCGCGTATTCGCGTCATGGCGTTCGGATTGTCCTTGCGCGTACCATCGATTTTGAACATGTTGAACGTGTCGCGCTAATAACCCAGGCCGACCATCGCAACGTCGTCATTTTTCCCGAAAAAATCAGCGGCCGTTATGTGCGCCTTGACCGGCCGCATTCCGAAATATCACCCTGGTCCATATGGATTTCCTATTCTCCCGATCTGGTTCACTGGGGTGATTCCCGGGTGATTATTAAGCCCGTTCCTTATCACTGGGATGAAATGAAGATCGGGCCGGGTGCACCGCCCTTCAGGACCGACAAGGGCTGGTTGCATATTTACCATGGAGTATTTAAAACCATGGCTGGTGCGGTGTATCGCCTTGGCGTGGCCCTGCACGATCTTAATGATCCGGCGAAAATCATTGGTGTTTCCGATCAGTGGATACTGCAACCTGAAGCCCCCTGGGAGGTGAGCGGTTACGTGCCTAACGTTGTTTTTACATGCGGAGCTGTTCCTGAAGATGATGGTACAGTGAAAATATACTGGGGTGGCGCCGATACCGTTATGTGTGTCGGCACGGCAGTGATTGATGACCTGGTACAATTATGTCTTGTAAATGCCCGGTCAGCGCTGTAAATAAGGGCAAACGGACATTTTTAACCAGGTATATTTAAATAACTTTGTCCGGCAATTGATAAAATACTATGCACTTGGAAGTCAAACGTAAAAAGAAAAAAATCCTGGGTGACTGCTCACGAGTCATTGCAAGGTTTCATATGCCCGACAGCGTGTATCGCGTAGCCAAAATCATTCAACGCATAGTTGATTTGCCAGACACAACGGCCGAAAAACTGCTTGCACAAATTATGCTTGATTTTTCCGAACGGCACCGAGACATCAAACGTGTTTTTGGGCTTCACTTTAATAAGATAAAAGACCATATTCCTCGAAATATCGTATTCAGCGAGACCAAAAGGGCTCTTATCGGAGCCTATTTTACTATGGAGTACTCCATAGAATCGGCCGCTCTATTTAACCCTTCAATCGTACCCCATCCTGATCAAAGCCGGCTTAACAAGGGCAGCCTGCGCTTTATAATGAGTTTGCGGGCAACCGGCGAAGGTCATATTTCTTCTATTGTATTTCGCAGCGGCCGTCTTGATCAGAATAATACGATTCTCTTTGATCCGATCAGTGATTTTGTGGAAACGCCTGATCTCCGCCTGGATCCGGAATACGACCGGCATCTTTTTCGACTGAAGCTTGAAGAGATGGGAGCCGGCAACGAAATTACGGCTTATCTGCTTGATAATCTGCCGAATATATTCACCTACAATGAATTAAGGGAAAAGATCGGAACCCTTACATCACGCCCGGGTTTCTCTAAGGTGCTCCAAAAAAGGACATTCGATATAATGTACTGGCTTACCAAATCCAATTATGAGATGAGTTTCCAACCTGATCACCAAATTTCCGAACGGGTTATCTTTCCGGTTTCTGAAAACGAAAGCAGAGGTATTGAAGACGCCCGATTCGTGCGATTCACTGATGACGACGGAGAAGTCACTTATTATGCGACATATACGGCATATAACGGTTTTAATATACTCCCACAGCTTATTGAAACTAAGGACTTTGTCAAGTTTAACGTATTGACGCTCAACGGCAAGGCGGTGCAGGACAAGGGCATGGCTCTTTTTCCGCGCAAGATAGATAATCGCTATGTCATGCTCTCGCGTCAGGACGGCGAAAACAATCGCATCATGTTTTCGGACAACATTCATTTTTGGCAGGAATCCAAAATCATACAGGAACCGACATTCCCCTGGGAATTTATCCAGATCGGTAACTGCGGTTCACCCCTGGAAACCGACTATGGGTGGATCGTCCTTACGCACGGTGTTGGGCCCATGCGTCAGTACTGCATTGGCGCGATATTACTTGATCTCGAAAACCCGGAAAAACTCATCGCACGCCTGGAAGAACCGTTACTTGCACCGCGTGAGGAAGAACGGGAAGGGTATGTGCCCAATGTCGTTTATACCTGCGGCGCAATTATCCATAATAACGAATTGGTTATTCCCTATGGCATGTCTGATGTCATGTCCGGCATTGCAACCGTTGGAGTAAGCGACTTAATCAATTGTATGCACCCGCTGGCGGATTGATTCTGGATTGAAATCTCACCCTTGTTCCGGGAATTAACCATTGGCGGGCCATTTTTAAAGCCGCAAGCATATTCATGTTTGATTCCCCGAATATTATAGAGATTATCGCCGATACACCGTAATACAACAGACATAATGGTAGAATACACAATAAGTGTATGACGGACTTATTCTTGACAGTTTTCTGGCATTTGGAGACAATAAAAAAGAGACTGGCCAAAAGCCAATCTCGGTGGAAATCAGTTCCGCGTCAATATGGACACTGGTCATATTAATTCGCCGTTAGTGCGACCTGCGGTTGCCGTTGTCACTTTGGGGAGTGTACGGAATTTTGTGTAAGCGGCCGGTTCATGTGTTTTCGATCCTTCCCTCGAAGACGATGCAGAAGTGATTAAGGGCCGCCACCCAGTCCTTGATCGGACGCTTCCATTTTTTCGAGATTCTTTGTATCGCCAGGTAGATCACCTTTCTGACTGATTCCACCGTCGGGAACGAGCCGCGATTCCGCGTCACCTTGCGCAACTGAGCATTCATCGACTCGATGGCGTTGGTCGTATAGATAACCTTTCGAATCTCTTTGGGGTAGCTAAAAAACGGGATGATGTTCATCCAGCAGGACCGCCATGAGCGGGCGATCTGCGGGAAACGGTCCCGGTATGTGGCCTCGAACGCCGTCAGGGCCTGCTCGGCGGCTTCTTCGTTGGGCGCCGAGTAGATCGTCTTGAGATCGGCCGCGACCGCCTTGCGCTCTTTCCAACCGACATACTTCAGCGAGTTGCGCACCATGTGCACGAGACATAACTGCACCTGGGTCTGCGGAAAGGCCGTCTCAATCGCATCAGGGAACCCCGTCAGACCATCGACACAGGCAATCAGGATGTCCCGAACGCCCCGGTTCTTAAGCTCCGTCAGCACCGACAGCCAGAACTTCGAACCCTCCTGATCGCCGACCCACAAACCCAAGAGTTCCTTGTAACCCTCCGGCGTGATCCCCAAGGCCAAATAGACCGCCTGGTTTTTGACCTGGCCGCTCTGACGAAGCTTCAGGTGGATGGCGTCCAGATAGACGATCGGGTAGACCGCCTCCAGCGGCCGACTCTGCCACACCGTCACCTCCTGAAGCACGGCGTCCGTCACCGCCGAAATCAAGGCCGGGGAAACCTCCGACTGGTACATCTCCTCAAGATGACCCTGGATATCCCGCGTCGTCAAACCCCGAGCGTACAGCGCCAACACCTTGTCGTCGAAACCGGGCAGGCGCCGCTGGTGCTTTTTAACCAACTGCGGCTCGAACTCGCCGTTCCGGTCCCGCGGAATCTCCAGCGTAACATCTGCCGACCCGGTCTTGACCGTCTTGCTGGTTTTGCCGTTGCGAGAGTTGCCGCTGTTTTTGCCTTCGGGAGCATTGGGCGGATAGCCCAAGTGATGCGTCATCTCACCTGCGAGGGCGCGCTCATACACCCGTTTCGTGAGCGCCTGCAGAAGACCGCCCTCACCCACTATCTCTTCCGGCGTCTTGCCGGCGATCATCTCGTCGATCAGTTTGTCAGCTTCGTCACGTTTCTTGGCCATGATATACCTCCTTCAACTATATATACGTCATGGCCACTTACACAAAAATATTTACACGCGCTCACTTTGGGCACGTGGTTTTGCCTCGTTGACATTTAACTCGCGTCCATTAAGATCCTGGCCATTAAGGCCGCTAATGGCAGCAACAGCTTCATCCTTTGCCTCCATCTCGACAAACGCGAACCCTTTTGGTTGACCGCTGTCCCTGTCGGTAATAACTCTGACAGCTGAAACTTCGCCATAGCCCTCGAAGGCTTGGCGTATCTGATCTTCCGTCGTATCGAACGACATGTTTCCGATGTAGATATTCATTCCACACCCCATAATTGTTGTCCCGAAGTTGAACTGCTTCCAGTGCAGTCAGATTCTTCAGGACAATTGATATATTGCGCATAATTGCACTATAAATTCGAGATTAAGCTTTAGCGGAGAGTTGTATATGAGAACAAAACTACGAAAAAGTTCGAACTCAAATTAATCCTATCAACATATGATACGTGATGATTAGACAATAACCTACGATTCTTTTTACAAAGGGTCATTTATTCTTTGGTTGCATTTCGCTGGGATAAAAAAAATGGTCACTTTATCGTTATATTTTGACCTAACGTCCTGCGCTGCAACGTGAGCCGCGGGTTTGGTTTCCAACCCCGTTCTGGAATAAACTACGTAGAATTTACAAAAATATGTCATTGGTACCACTTTACTTAATTTTTAAACCGTCATTCGGGGAGTTCTAAATCTGGCGCAGACGACCCTGCTATTAATATCCAATCCTCCCGAAAACGAATTTTTTGGTTGAACCATATTAGATTATTCCATAAACTAAATAAATGTTCGCTGAGATGTAGCAACGAGACCGGGATTCCTGCCCTTCAGGAACTTTTTGACGTCTATTATTTGGCAGGCTTCGCCATTATAAAAAGAGCTAAGTAATATTATCCAGGTCTTCAGGGCGATGAATTTAGGAAGTCCCGGAATCGATGGCGCGATTGCGCTCTCAAGGCGAGACAATAAATAGCAGAAGGAAAGGAGACATGCTATGGGAGACAAAGGCGGGAAAAAGGGTAAGGACAAGAATCAGAAACAGAAGGAAAACAAACAGCGTCAAAAAGAAAAGATAAAACAGGATAAGAAGGACAAGCAACAGAAGAGCACTCCGTAGGAAAAATCAGGATTAAGGTCCTCGCAAACAGCAGTTCCTGATATTAAACATTTTTACAGATAGCCGCTATCAACCAAGAGTGCCATTATGCCCTATATTAGAGAATAATACCGTCATTTTATCTCTAAAATTGTCGAAAAGGTTCTGAGTTCTGCACGGTTAGGGGAGCAAAGCTTATAACATATTGTTATACAATGGGATGCGCGGTATTTGCGCGTATCCCATTGTTTCATCCGGAGACTATTTTGGAAATGGCGGTAATCGTTATAGTCTATTCGTAGCTCTCCCAGTGACATGGTTCCGGGCCAGGCGGATCATCGTACAAGTATGAAACCAGATACAATATATCAACCAGATTAAGGGCCTGGTCACAATTGGCATCACCTGCAGTCAATGGATATGGAGCCGGCCCCGGAGGTTCATAATATAGGTATGCTATAAGGTAAGTAATATCCATCAGGTTCACATGATCGTCGCGCGAAGCATCGCCGTTCATGAAATGGTAACCGTCTGTGACTATATATCCAAGCGTATCAGCCGTACCAGACGTAGGTACGTTAACATCGTCAACAATGATAGCCTGTTGGGAGCCGTCAATGGTAACGCCGATAGAATACAGCTCTCCCGCATGAGGGTCGCCTTGTGGATGAATGATTATTATATAGTTGCCCTCAATGGGATTATTTATTGTGATCGAATCATGTTCAGTCTCATCATACGTAGCGTTGAATCCGATAGTGTTGAAAAATGTATTATCCGGAAGTTTGCCGATGCTGTCGCCCGTAGGATCGATTACTTCAATGTTGATTGGTGAATATCCGACTATAATAAGCGGGGTTGGGATGAGGTTGAAATTGGGGGAAAATTCCGAGGTATTGCCCATGTTATCGGTACAAGTCATAGTTACAAGTGAAAAATATGGGATGGCATCATTAATCATAAAATCAAAGCCGCCATTACAATCTGCTGTATCCGAACCTATGTATGACCACGCTTCACCATGCCCGGAGGGATCAGCCGGTTTGGACGTGTCACCGGCCGGATGGGCTACAAAGAATTCAATTATCCCATTCTCTGCAGCCCGGCCATAAACCCTGAATGAACCAATAAAATCCATTATGAGAGAATCCGTTTCCGGGTAATTAATCAGGTTATTCGGACCACTGTCACAATCGCCATCATCGTTGATTGTAACCCCATCGTCATTGAGGTCGATTCCCAATCCTCCATTATTGAAGATGAGGTTGTTGGTTATAGTGTTGTTAGTTGAATTTGCCCCGGTGGCTTCTATCCCGTTTCCGGCAAACCCTGAGATAGTCAATCCCTCGATTTTATTATTTGAACTGGCAATAATCAGGCCGCTGTTTATGGTTTTGGCCAACCCTGATCCGTCGATTACGACCGAATACGCGCCTCCGGGAGCCGTGGAACCGAGAATTGTAATACCGTCGTCAGAAATAGTCGGAAGTGGCGTCTCCAGATGTATTGTGCCAGAAACGTCAAAAATCACAGTATCAATATTGGGGTCGGCATTAAGATTATTAAGGACCCATCTCAAACTGGAACTACCCGCATCATCCAGATTTAATATTCGATTTGGTTCCGGTAAACATAGCTTGGAAACAAAAGCGTCTTCAATACCCCCTCCTGGATCTGCTTGAAAAGGATTTGCAGTAGGGAAATCCGCAGAATATGTGTATCCAGTGATATAAACATCTGCTGGGGCATCCACGGCTATGCTCGTGCCAACATCAATCCCTGTTCCACCTAGATAAGTGCTGTACACAAGACCTCCCGAATCATCCAGTTTTGTTACAAAAGCATCTGCTGCTTCGTCTCCGGGGTCCGTCTGGTATTCATTTTGGGTCGGGTAGTCAGTCGAACCAGTTCTGCCAGTTACATAAGCGTTTCCGGAAGCATCGATTGCAATACCATAAGCTTGGTCATCAGCACTGCCTCCAAGATAAGTGCTGTAAATCAGGTTATTGCCCGAACTATTTAGTTTGGCAATAAAGGCATCATAAGTTCCATCTCCCGGGTCGATTTGATATGGATTTTTCGTAGGGAAATCGGTAGAATATGTATAACCACTAACATAAGCATTTCCAGAAGCATCAACAACGATACCATAGCCATATTCATAAATGCTCCCTCCGAGATAGGTGCTGTAGTCAAGGTTATTACCCGAACTATCGAGTTTGGCTACAAAAATATCAAGAGACCCATTATTTAAATCTGCCTGGTAGGGATTCAAAGTTGGGAAATCGGTTGATAAAGTCACACCAATTATATACGCATTTTCATTGACATCAACAGCTATACCATAACCGTGATCTGCACCTGAGCCACCGAGGTAAGTGCTGTAAACCAGATCGCCTACGCTGGTGAATTTGGTTACAACTGCGTCCTCATCTCCCTGGTCGGCCTGATACGGGTTGAGAGTAGGGAAATCCGTGGAATTTGAACCACCGGATACATAGGCATTTCCTGCAGCATCGACAGCAATGAACCCTAAAGATTCATCATCTGACCCTCCAAGATACGTGCTATAAATCAGGCTATTGCCAGCGCTATTAAATTTGGTTACGAAAATATCAGCCCCGCCCTGGTCCGTCTGGTATGGGGTCTTAGTAGGAAAATCGGAGGAACCCGTATTTCCGGACACATAAATATTTCCTAAAACATCGTTTGCGATATCAACGCCACGATCTGCACTTGATCCCCCGAGATATGTACTGTAGATAAGGTTGTTGCCGGAGCTATTCAGCTTGGTAACGTAAACATCAAGATTAGCATTAGAAGCGCCGGGTTGGTATGGATCGCTGGTGGGAAAATCAGCAGATGAAGTGTTTCCCGTGATAAAAGCATTGCCTGAAGCATCGACGGCTATACCGAGGCCAATATCAGCAAATGATCCTCCAAGATAGGTGCTATAAACAAGAGATAAGTTTGTCGATGACTCTGATTGACTCGGTGATTCGTTTATGATCGGCTTTATTCCACTTGATATCAAAATGCCGGAACAGGACATTTCTCCAAACTTCGTTTGAATGGCTGAACTTTCATCGTTGCCGATTTCAGCTTGCGAAGCGTCCTTGTATATGACATGCACCTGAGATAGATGGTCCGCGGATTCGGGTTCCACTTTAAATGTTATTTTCCCGTCCTGATTTTGGTAGACGACATCCACCCCGGGATAGACATCTTTCATCTTTATTCCGGAATAATTGGGGACGTCTGTCCGCCATCTGGCTGGATCGTCTCCGAGAAAATAATTACAGTTGTATTCGAGCCTGTTCAGCTCCGAGACTTCCACTTCCGGATTGGCGCCGACAAACTCGGCTTTGATCATCATCGTCTCGACACTGTCAGGCTCCCGTTGCAATTGGTCCGGAAAATCATTGTTGGCCAATTTTGAAGCGGGGTCGGAGCTCTCGATTTTCCGGAAATACTGATAGTAAATACCGTTTTTGGTGAACCACATGGTTGCCCCGCCGCCGTCGGCGCGGAACAGAATGCTGTCCGGCCATTGACCCATATTCTTTGTAAAAGCACGGGGGCGGGACGACTGTCCGGCGTATGTTTGGGCATCATGTATAGGGCTTAATGACGCCGAAAACGCCGGAGTAAGGAGACAAAATATGCCAATCAGCGACAAGCCTATATTCTGGCAAATCTTTAGGTAGCTCCTCATAACATACCTCCTGAAAAAACTATGAAGTTTTCAATAGTAGTCTGGCCTTGAGAATGACGCACTAAATACGCATTGTAAGATGGCAATATTTGTTATCTGGATTAAGAATCTGTGTCGAATGTCAATATTCCGGGTGTTAAGCGGGCCGCTGCCCCGGGGTCATGTAATATAAGTTGTTGCTGATAAATGTCTTGTGACAAAAACAGACACGGCGTTTTTATTTGGAAATTGTGGGCCCATCTTCCCAGTGAATAGTATGGATTTAATGAACTCCGGATAAATAAGCATCAACTCGGAGGCATCCAGCAATTCCGGGATCCAGGAATTAATTTGTTGCAATCTAAATAAATACTTGACATTATGGGTCCATAAATGCCTTATTAATACAATAAATCATTTCGGTGCCGACAACTTGGCGGTCACAACACATTTTGACAAACGAAAACAATAAGTAGAGGACCAATGGTGAAGAAATACCAGTTCAAAAAAATCCATATTATTGCGTTAATGGCTCTCAGCCTTGTTGGCGTTTCATTAAATGCCGTATTCGCTCAGCGCACGACCATGGGGCCGGTACCTCCTCCGGGAATCGATCGTGGTAAAAGGCCGGATAAAAGCGGCCAGGTAGTTATCGACGGAGTTCCAGCGTATATGTGGCATCATGGGTGCGGCCCTACGGCTATCGGCATGATAGTCGGGTATTATGACTCGCATGGCGCTCCTGACCTTATACCCGGCGATGCCACTACCCAGTCGGCTGCCGTCGATGCCATGATTGGGACCGACAGTCAATCTCCGTGGTGTGAAGTTGCTATGTCGGACCACTTTCACGATTATGCCTGTCCAATAGATGATTTCGGAACTATACAACCGGATCGATCCGAAACGGGGGGCGCCCATGCCGATAATTGCCTGGCGGATTTCATGCTGACATCGAGAAGTTCTGTGGGTAATCAATACGGCTGGAGCTGGTGGGATGATATCGGTAATGCGCTGATTCAATACGTTGCCATGGCCGAACCGAATCTCAGACCTCAGGAATTGGATTATGTATTTTCTAATTTCAGTTGGTCCGACTATAAAGATGAAATCGATAATAACAGGCCCGTTGGTATTATTGTCGACACCGACGGTGACGGTGAAACCGACCACTTTGTAACGGGTATCGGCTATAACGATGATACTCATGAATTCGGAATCCATGATACTTGGGACGATAATATGCATTGGTATGACTGGAGTGAGATTGCGCCGGGGAACCAATGGGGTATTTTAGGTGTGACAGTATTCAGAAACGTAATTTGGGCACGTGCTTATTACATTATGGATTCCACACAATTCGTCGACGGTAATAATGATGGTTTCTTTGATCCCGGAGAAAATGCCCAGGTTTATTTCTTTCTACGCAATATAGGCATCGACGATCCTAATGCCAAGGTTACTATGGCATCCAGCAACCCGAGTATAACCTTCATAAACAACACTATATCGTACCAGACCGCATTTGGGGACGGTGGTACAATCGATAATGTGTCAATCCCCTTTGAATTCGTCATCCCGGATATTGCACATCCAGTTTATGATACCTTTTTTGTTACAATCGAATCGGATAGCGGAGTTTATGATCACAGCTTCATGATGGAACACGAAATTGGACACACCCAGGTTCTGCTCGTCGATGATGACCGCGGCAATACCTATGACGAATATTTTTATGTCTATGACTTTCGTTTTAAAGGCATGCCGGTCCATATATGGGACAAATTCAATAATGGATCACCGTCGGGATCAGAATTGGCCAAATATAATACGGTTGTCTGGTTTACGTGCGACAGCACCGATGACTTTTTGCAGCCTTCTGATATAGCGTCCATGAAGTATTATCTGGACAATGGCGGTAATTTATTTTTGACGGGACAAGGGTTGGCAGGAGAATTGAATAACGAAGACCCGATATTTCTAAATGACTATCTACATGTTGAATACAATGGGCAGCACTTCTGGTATGAACACGAAGGTGTTGATGGCTCTCCGATTGGCCATAATTTGAAAATCCGCTATTCCGGCGGAGCGCAACAGGCCATTTCTTTGTCCCAAAAAATCGCTCCCATTAATGGTGGAATCCCCGAATTCAGTTTCAGCAATGATCCTTCGGCATATTCCGCCGTGAGCTTTTCTGGGGCCTATAAGACAGTATTCTTTTCATTTGGCTACGAGGGCATTGCCAATTTCGCAAACTGGAATACACGAAACGAAGTGCTGACAAGAGTATTGAGCTTCCTGAACGAGTGGGCCGGCCCGGTATGCGGGGATGCAAATGGGGATGATGACGTAAATCTATTGGATATTACATATATGATCTCCTTCCTCTATGACGATTCGATACAGCCTGCATTGGTTTTGCCTCTATCGGGCGACGCCAACGCAGATGGGTCCATGAATTTGATAGATATTCTTTACCTGATTGGCTTTATTTATGGAGATCCGCCCGGACCCGAACCCAAATGCCCCTGATAGCATGAATTTCGCAAAGAGCGTCCTGAGAATGTTTTCTCGATAAAAGTTGAAAGGTGAAATGCAAAACTAATGCCTTTGAAAAATAATTTAAGTAAGTAAAGATTCATAAGTGGCGGAAATTTCGATTAAAACTGCACAGGGCGGCCATTTGTAGTAATTAAATGTACTTATAGACCCACTATTTATCCAAATGGAGAGCCAGCGAAATTTTTGCAAATGGACTTTCATTCGATAAGTTCTGAGTTCTGCACGGTTAGGGAAGCTTAAATTGTTGCATATTGTAATACAATGGGATGCGTGCTTGTCGCGCATCCCATTTTTCTCGCCGGAGTTTATATTGGAAATGGCGGGTTCGTTTTGAATTACTCGTGACTCTCCCAGTGACATGGTTCCGGACCAGGCGGATCATCGTACAAATTAGAAATCAAATATAATATATCAATCAAATTAAGGGCCTGATCGCAGTTGGCATCGCCGGCCAGGATGGGATCGGGAGCAGGGCCTGCCGGTTCATCATATAAATATGCGATAAGATATAATATGTCTATCAGGTTTACATTACTGTCACGCGAGGCATCACCATTCATATAGTGGTAACCCTCGGCAACTATATAGCCAATTGTATCGGCCGTGCCCGATGCGGGGACATCGGCATTGTCAGCAACGATCGCCTGAAGGGAACCGTCAATGGTTATGCCAATGGAATACAGCGCTCCCAAGGGAGGATCGCCCTGGGGACGAATTATTATTATATAGTCTCCCTCAATCGGATAGTTTATTGTAATCGAATCATGCACATTGTCATCATAGGTGGCGTTGGATCCAATCGTATTGAAAGGCGTATTATCCGACAGTTTGCCGATGCTGTCGCCCGCCGGATTGATTACCTCAATGTTGATCGGCGAATATCCCACGATAATAAGAGGCGTCGGAATCAGGTTAAAATTGGGGGAAAATTCCGAGGTATTGCCCATAGTATCAGTGCAAGTCGCGGTGACAAGTGAAAAATACTTGATGGTATTATTGATAAGATAGTCAAAGTTGCCATTTATATCAGCGGTATCTGTACCTATAAATGACCATGCTTCACCATTACCGGATGGGTCAGCCGGTTTAGCCATATCGCCTTCAGGATGGGCCACGAAAAATTCAACAACACCGCTGTCGGAAGCCCGGCCATATACCCAAAAGGAGCTGTCGGGATTCATAATGAGCGAATCGATTTCCGGGTAATTAACCAGATCGTTTGGCCCATTGTCGGCGTCGCCGCCATCGTTGATTGTAACTCCATCGTCATTGAGGTCGATCCCCAGCCCCCCATTATCATAGATGAGGTTGTTGGTTATGGTATTGTTGACAGCGCTTGCGCCGGTGATTTCTATCCCGTTTCCGGCAAAACCGGAGATAGTTAATCCCTCGATTTTGTTATGCGAGCTGGCAACGATCAGGCCGCTGTTTATGGTTTTGGCCAACCCTGATCCGTCGATAACGACCGAATACGCTCCTCCGGGAGCCGAGGAACCGAGGATTACAATGCTGTCATCGGTAATGGTCGGAAGCGGCGTTACCAGATGTATTGTGCCCGAAACATCGAAAAATAATGTATCAATATCAGGATCGGCGTTCAGATTATCAATGGCCCATCTCAAACTCGAACTGCCCGCATCATCTAAACTCAGTATTCGATTTGGTTCCGGCAAAGAGAGCTTGGTTACAAAGGCGTTGCCCGCGTCGTTGTCATCCGGGAAAGTCTGAAAAGGGCTTACAACAGGGAAATCGGCCGAAGTGGTAATACCGCAAACATAAGCATCACCTGCGGCGTCAACGGTTATGCTTCTGGTTCTGTCAATACCCGATCCACCGAGATAAGTGCTGTATCCAAGCCCCCCCGAGACATCCAGCTTGGTTATGAAAGCATCTCCGAGACCATCTCCAGGGTCCGTCTGGTATTCATTTTGGGTCGGGTAGTCAGTCGAACCTGTCTCGCCAGTTACATAAGCGTTTCCGGAGGCATCGATTGCAATATCGTTGCCTGTTTCATAAGAGCTGCCTCCAAGATAAGTGCTGTAGAGAAAACCGTTGCCCAAGTTGTTTAGTTTCGCCACAATTATATCTGATTCCGCGTCCCCCGGGTCTGTTTGATACGGATTTACAGTGGGGAAATCTGTAGAATTTGTCCAACCAATAATATAGGCATTTCCGGAAGCGTCGACAGCTATCCCGTTGCCGACGTCATCGCCGCTTCCACCAATATATGTGCTATAGTCGATGCCGTTTCCCGAACTGTTGAGTTTGGCAACGAAAATATCAGAAATAAATCCCGGCGACGGGTCTGTCTGGTACGGATTTACGGTGGGGAAATCGGTTGATGTCGTCACGCCGATAACATAGGCATGTCCGGTCGCATCAACAGCTATATTCCAACCATTATCAGTAGATGCTCCACCAAGATAGGGTACTATAAATCAGACTGCCTGAACTGGAGAATTTTGTTACAAAAGCGTCGACGGATCCCTGGTCTGTCTGATAAGGATTGAGAGTAGGGAAATTGGTAGAGCTTGTTTGCCCGGTTACATACGCATTTCCAGATGCATCGACAGCAATAAATGGGAATTGTTCGGTACTCGACCCTCCAAGATAAGTGCTGAATATAAGGCTATTGCCGGAGCTGTTTAACTTCGTCACAAAGAAATCACTGCTGCCCTGATCTGTCTGATACGGGTTTTCAGTGGGATAATCTGAAGACGATGTCTGGCCAGTTATATACGCATTTCCGGAGGAATCAATATCGATATTATATGCGATATCCGAAGCGCCGCCTCCAATAAAAGTGCTGTAAACCAGGTTGCTTCCGGTGCTATTAAACTTGGTTACAAAAGCATCATAACTGTCTGCCGGGTCGGCTTGATATGGCCCGCTGGTTGGGAAATCGGCTGAGAGGGTGGTTCCTGCGACATACGCATTTTCTGAAGTATCCACAACGATACCGCGACCCTCATCGTTATCTGCCCCCCCAAGATACGTACTGTATACAAGAGATACGTTTGTTGATGACTCGGCCTGCCGCGATGATTCATTGATTATCCGTCTCGACCCATTGGAAATCAAAATGCCGGAACAGGACATTTCCCCGAACTTCGTTTGAATTTCCGGACTTTCATCATTGCCGATTTCAGCTTGTGAAGCGTCCTTGTAAATGACGTGAACCTGAGATAGACGGTCCTCGGATTCGGGTTCCACTATAAATGTAAATTCGCCGTCCTGATTCTGGTAGACGACATCCACCCCGCGATAGATATTTTTCATCTTTATTCCGGAATAATTGGCGACATCTGTCCGCCATCCGGACGGATCATTTCCGAGGAAATAATTGCAGTTGTATTCAAGCCTGTTCAGCTCCGAGACTTCCACTTCCGGATTGGCGCCGACAAACTCGGCTTTGATCATCATCGTCTCGACACTGTCAGGCTCGCGTTGTAATTCGTCCGGAAAATCAACGTTCCCCGATTTTGAAGCAGGGTCGGAGCTCTCGATTTTTCGAAAATACTGATAATAAATGCCGTTTTTGGTGAACCACATGGTTGCCCCGCCGCCGTCGGCACGGAACAGAATGCTGTCCGGCCATTGGCCCATATTCTTTGTAAAGGCCAAGGGGCGGGAAGACTGTCCGGCGGATGTCCGGGCGTCATGTATAGGGCTTAATGATGCCGAAAACGCCGGAGAAAGGAGACAAAAAACGCCAATCAGCGATAGGCCGATACTCTGGCACATCCTTAGGCAGCTCCTCATAACATACCTCCTGAAAAATCTATATAGCTTTCAATAGTAGTCTGGCAGTGATAATGACGCACTTAATACGCATTGTACGATGACAATATTTGTTATTCGGATTAAGAATCTTTGTCAAATCGCAATATTCCGTGGCCAAGGAGGCCGCTGCCCCGGTGTCGTGTCATATAAGTTATTGTGAATAAATGCCTTGTGACAAAAATAGACACGGCGTCCGTACGCGGATATTATGGGTCCAATTACACATTTAATTAAATGGCTCTATATGAATTTTGTATTCTCAGACTTCACTTCGATAGTAAATGCATACATCCAATAGCGATTATAGTATTTTGTCATGCAGCAAGAAGTTGCAAAATTCGTCCAATTCGGGGAGCTTTTTATTGCAGGCTTATGTTACGCATATAGTAATGCGTATTTGCCTGTTCGCGTCGTCTACTTCAAGAGCACCATCTTTTTCGTTTTAGAGCGAGTGCCGTCGTTTACCCGGTAGAAATAGATTCCGCTCGCTACTTCTTTGCCCGCTTGATCGGTTCCATCCCAGGTATAGTCATATTTCCCGGCCGGCTGATTTTTTATCTCTATAGTTTTGATTTTTTGTCCAAGCAAATTAATAATCGAGACGGTAACGTCGGATCGCCTTGGAATTGAATAGCTGATCACGGTTGACATATTAAACGGATTCGGGTAATTCTGTGAAAGGCTGTACTCAAGGGGCAGATTATCGTTTCCGACATCATCATCTTCAACAGGTACGGTGATGGCATTCGGGTCCCAAGCTAACAGATAACCCGGCAAGGTCATAATCAATGCAGTCTTGTCGCCGACCCAAATATCAAAATAGGTCCCGTATTCCGTCCCAAACGGTGTCATTACGAAATTGTTATACAAGACATTATATGCCAAAACGTTGGCGCCTCCGCCGGAGACGAGTTTATAGGCGACGGCCAGGTCCTGTTGACCTTTCCAGCTGCTCAGATACTCGCTGGGATACTGACTATACGTTCTGGTGTAGGTACTATAGCCGCTGTACATATCGTCAGCACTATGCGCCAGCATAAAATTCGGCGAGGCGTACTTTCTGCTCGAAGCCGTGGCGGCATAAGACCAGCCAAACGGCAAAGATATTACCTGCCCGGTGACGCCGTCGAATAAATTCATAGGACCGGAACTTCCGTAGTCATAATAATATATATAGTCGCGATTAATGCCGAACCCCCAGGCCGTTCCTTCAGTAGAAAAATCCCTGGTCAACCAGGTATCGGTGCCGGGTGAATACATTAAAAGAACGGTGTCACCATCCAGATAAGGTGCATAGAAACCTCCCACATTTGTACTATCGAGCCTTCCCGATAAGGTTTGACATAAGACGTGCTGTGTCTGTATGTTATTACCGTTACTATTATAGCTGTAAAGATAAACGTCATCGGACAGAGTCCGTTTGCATTCGCCGATTCCCCAGGTACCGTACATTCGCTGGCCGGCCGGGTTTGAATAGCCGTCGTCCGGCTCGGGCAGAGCCACTTTACTGCCGAGCCAACTTTCGGTATCGAAAAACCACATATAATCGCAATCGGAAGCCCCGATGACTTCACCGCCGCATTGCGCAACAGCATCGGTTCCGCAGGTGGGATAGTAGAGTCCTTCTTCGAGTACGGTTTGAAAGCTGTTGGAATTTCCCTTGTAAACTACATACGTTATCTCTCCGTTATCGCAATCCCGATAGCTGTCCAAGGCAACACTTGAGCCCGCTTCGACTCCATAAGTATGAATTCCATGATTGCATACATAATCGTAGCTGAAATTGCTGTAAACGAGATTACCGAACCGGGTGTCAAATCCCCACATATCGTGACGCCAATCATTGTCAACGACCCGTTCATTATCGGTGAAAAAATATGTAGTCCCCGGTTTGCCTCTGGCTGCCATTGAATTCCAACCTGGAGTATGATTGGGGGCCAGTTGTGTCACATAATTCCCCGAATACGCCGAATAACCGGCAAAAAAATGAGTCATCGAATCGGACGGTGTTTGATTTTTGTAAAATATAAATCCGTGCTGCAGTTCCTGATGCTGGACATAGCCTCCACCGTCGTATTCAGCAAAGGTCTTTGTTATATAACTGTACGCGACTATTTTTTTGCTGTCGACGTCGGAATTAAGATACAGATATATGTAGTCTTCTATACCGTAAACGCCCCACTGAAGAATCGATCCGAATCCGGATATGTTATAGCTCCGCCAAACATTATCCTCGCCGTCAAAAACATAAAAATATTGATCAGTAACAAAATAAGCCATGTCGGCCCTGCAATCATGACCGTACGTTGTCCCCGGCAGCATCGTACCAGTATATAATACCGGGACGAATTCCTGATTTAAGCCGTTATATACAACCACCATTTCATCGTTATAAACATAAGCAACATTGCGCCCGACCTTGATTTGAGAATTCCATTCAAGGTCTGTCGATGCGGTGTAAGTATGCCATTCGGCGGAATTAATATCGAAAGCGTAAATTTCAGGTTCTTCACGATCCACAAATATGAGACAGTTTTCACCGACCATGCGCGCCCAGTTGGCGGGCCTATCGCCGGGTAATTTGTATTCCACCCAGGCACCTCTGGTCTGGGCAATAGCCATAGCGGTGAAGCCGGATGATGATAGAACAGCACAAATTAATGAGCCAATTAGAATATTTGCCTTTTTCATAGCCGTAATCTCCTCTATAAACCATTATTGACATGGTAATAATAACCTGAAGAGAAATGAAAAATTCTATCCTATTGCATCGATGATTCGCTCCCAGAACTAATATAACACATCATATTCGAAACAATATAATATAGTCTATTATATTATTATGTCAATTCCAATCGAATCCCAATCATAAACGGCTTTATGCAATTTTTTAAAGATCGATGAAAGCATATTAAAAACAGCCAATCCGGGAATTCAATCGCTTGCGATTTTTATCTGGCGCCAAAAACATGGCATATTTGTGTTGACATTCAAAAAGCAATTTGGCACATTGGAAATATATTATCATAATAATTTTAGTATTTGTTTCGTGGGGGATCTATGAAGGCATCAAAAATTTTCGGACGTATCATAATCTCGTCCATCATCATTGCCTTTTCATTGTCGCCTCATACATTTTGTCAGGATTGGGGTGACGTTGAAGATTCGGAATGGCTGGTGGGCGCGCCGGGGGATTATCCCGAGGCAAACGTCGTAATTCTATTCGATATCGGGAAAATGGAAGTCAAGCCCGACGCGATTTTGTTTCATCGGCACGTGCGGGCCAAAATACTCCACAAGGCCGGGATCGATGAGATCGGCGACATCACCTTTTCTTATCATGAAGATGATAATATCAGGGATTTAAAGGCCCAGACAATCGAACCAAGCGGCAAGAAACATGAAGTCAGCAAGAAGAAATTCTTCACCAAGACTTCCGGGAGCATAAAATTCAAGAGTTTTGCGTTCCCGTCGCTCGACAGCGGGTGTATTGTCGAATATCAATATACTAATTCCAACGACAGGTTCTACAGCCTCGATCCCTGGAATTTCAATGACGAGTATTATACGCTGCAATCGAGGTTCAATGTTGTACTATGGCCCGGCTTCGACTATACGACCGCGGCCACGAATATGTCACCGACCCAGCAGCAGGCCGCAGTCGAGAAAATAGCGAATATGGACGACCCGAGTTATCCGCTTATTTCATACACCTGGGAACTGGACGATCTGCCCCCAATAAAAGATGAACCGTACATGAGTTTCATCGGCAATTATGTTTCGTCCATCAGCAGCCAGATCGTCAGCTATCAGTTCAGAGGCGGCCGAAAGATGGAATTCATAAAAGGCTGGAAAGACCTGGGGCAGCAGGTTTATGAATTCATCGGAAGTTACGTGGATGGAAAACACAAAGGCATCGATAAAGACGAGGTCCTGACCGCTCTGGCGGACAGTCTTACGGCCGGTTTAAACAGCGATATGGATAAGGCCCGGTATCTGTACGATTACGTAAAAAATAAAATTCAGGAAAAGGCAAGTTACTCGTATTTTACCAACGAAAATCTGGCCGAGCTTCTGGATACCCGGGTCGGGACGGGAGAGGAAAAGAACATGCTGCTGGTCGAATTGCTTAAAAAGGCCAATATTACCGTATGGCCCGTCCTGATCGGCTCCCGCGATACTCATATATTCAATCCGCAGATATATCACCTCGATCAGTTCGATCACATGATCGTAAAAGCCGACATAGCTTCTGAACCCGTATTTATGGACGCCTCCTATAAATACTATCCATTCGGAACCATGCCGCCTGAGTCAAGGGTATTCGGGGGGTGTCAGATCGAAGATGACAACAGCCAGGTCATAAAGATAAATTGCAATAGTCCTGCGAGCATCGATAAAGAGCGCACGTTGATGCATTACAACAGCGACGGGACCGTCAGTTGTTCGACGTCGGTCAACCTTGAGGGGTATCTCGCGGCACTGTACGCCAGCGAGTACGATGAATCGGATCCGGAAAAATTCGTCAAAGATTATTTTCTGGACGACCTTGAAACATCGTATGAGCTGTTATCGAATAATTTCGAGTTTGACAGTACAGGGTCGGCGGTGCTGTCTTTCGCTTACACGCTCGATGATTACGCGGTACAGGTCGATAACAATACCCTCCTGACACCGGTTCGGTTCTTTTTCAGGGAAAATCCCTTTAAGAAGACGAAGAGGTTTTTCCCCATCGACTTCAATTATCCCAGGAGATATTCGAGTATGATCGAAATATCGGCAGATAGCGCCTTCAGCGAATATACTCTTCCGGAAGCCGAACAATTGAGCATACCGGGCGGTGGCTTTTCGTGCAACTGTATGTATGACGGGACGAAAATAGTAGTCCTCAGCAATTTGTCCATTGACAAACCGATCTTTCCCCAGGCTTTGTATGAACCGACCAGGGACTTTTTTAATAAGGTCGCTTCATCGTCAAGGGCAAACGTGGCTTTAATCTATTGAGGCAGGCACGGATGACTATGAATCGACTTTTAAAAGCACTACTGATTGTCTTAATGGGAGTATCGTCCTGGGCCGACGATGGTACCCCGAACGACGCTTATTATGACTATAAACAATATGATTGCGAAATTAAGAATAATAAAGAAATTACAACGGTCGGAATAAAAATCACGATACTCAAACAGACCGGAAAAGACAACGGCCGGATTCTAATTCCGATAAACAAATTTATGAAGCTGAAATATCTAAAAGGAAGAATTGCTGACAGGAACGACGAGGTTATTTGCGAAATTGAAAAATCCGATCTCGAAAAAACTTGCGGCTTCGGCGACGTTTATGAAGTTTATTCGGATATTTGCTACTATTATTATTCGAAGGAAATCAACCCTGACCGTTACCCTTATTCTATCGAATACGAGTATCAAACCGAAACCAACACTCTCTTTTTCTGGAGGGGAGTCGGCTTTCAGGAGGATATTCCCGTAAGCCGGGCTGACTATAATCTGAAGGCACCCGACGATTTCCAATTCGTTTCGAAGATATATGGCACGAGAATTACGGAAACGGTCAGTGAAGGAGTGCATTCATGGGCGGCGGTGGACATTCCCGCGATAGGAGAATTTTATTACAAGCCGGATGGATACCCTGAAACCGACAGGATCTCATTTCTGGCAGAAAAATTCAGCCTGGGCAAATACGAATTTTCCGGTGACAGCTGGAAGAATATCGGCCAATGGTACTTCGAACTGGCACGGGACTGCTATGGACCGGATATTGAACCCGCGTTTAACGACGCTGCGGCTGAGCGGGCTATCGACTATGTCGGAAACATATATAGCGGTATTATTGATGAGTACAGGTATGTATCCGTTTCGATTGGCGTCGGAGGCTGGAAACCGGAACCGGCAGATCAGACTCGCGAGAAAAAATACGGCGACTGCAAAGCCCTTTCGACCCTGCTTTTATCCCACATGCCCGAAAGCATTGAGGCATACCCGGTTCTGGCTCTGACTCGGACGGTCGGCAAAATCGACACGACCTTTCCAAATTTCGGTTTCAATCATGTCTTTGTAATGGCGGTCACGGAAGGCGATACGATCTGGATGGACCCGACCTGCGATCAGTGCGCGTTCGGAGAGCTGCCGTATACCGATGAAGATATCCCGGTACTGGTGGTCCGGGACAATGACAGCCGACTGATATATACGCCAAGGAGCGCCCCGAGTGAAAACGGGATCATTCGAAATATCAATATACATGTTAACAAAGAGAGCATTCCGGAATTCGACGTGACGGTTTCATATTCCGGCTCCTATGCCTTCAGAATCCGAAGTAACCTGCTGCACTACGATAAAGACGAAACTAACGCACTACTTTACAGTATATTCCCCGGAGGCGATAAAAATTACGAAATTTCGCATTATGATATTAATAATCTGAACGATATCCACAAACCATTCAGCGTGTCGTTTGCGGCCAAAGCCAAAAGACCCTTGAGGAAAATAAAAGACGTAACATATATTCAAGCCGATATGCTCGAGGACCTGGAAGACTTCGAGGACATGCATAAAATAAACCTGGATGAGAGGACAATTCCGATTAATCTGGGATATCCATCCGCATTAATCGACTCTGTCAATATTACGTGGGCTCCCGAATACCAGGTTGATTCAATAGTTCTGCCGCCGTCCGACAGCGCAGTATTCTCACTGGGCGTTATGGCGGCGAAATACGATATTAAAGAAGACGAGATTACTTTGATACTGTCCAAAATAAACAAGGCGTATATTCTACCAGTTGACGGATTCGCTGAGTTCAAGGCTTTTCACGAAAAATCAAAAGAAATTTCTTCAGGCTACATAAAGCTCTATGGTTTATAGGGTCGTCGTTTTGCCGGAGAAGCGCGGAATTGTACGATGAACAAATACATCCATAAGATACAGGTCTGCCAGGCATAGACTATATATCAACATATCCGGTGCGCGGCGATTAAAGAACTAAAATGCATTATCAGGCTTTTACCAGTTCCCTGATCTTGGCCAGCAGTTCGTCGCGGTCAACCGGTTTTTCAAAATATCCGGCCGGATCGGGAAACGATTTCATCCGCTTGATAAATCCTTTCAACTCCGCCGGCGCCGCCGTGATGATTATCACAGGTATATTTTTAGCCTTGTCGGAGTTTATCAGGTTACGGTACATTTTTACGCCGGACTCGCCGGGCATGGAAATATCGAGCGTTATCAAGTCCGGATTTTCGTTTTCGGCTTTAACAAACCCCTCATGACCGTCGTAGGCCGTAATCGTATCGAATCCGTTTTCGCCGAAAAAGACGCTCAGCATTTCGACCAGATCGGGTTCGTCTTCGACTATCAAAATTTTCTTTTTATCAGACATTATTCATCCTCTGTCGTACGGTGCAATTGCACTTTAGTGGCGTTATTTTTTGCCGTTAATAATATTCTTCAACTGCCGCAATGTTTCCGGATCGGCGGAATCGATAATATTTTTCAACTCGCTCTGCAGGTTGACCTGTTCGGCGAGGACTTTTTCTTCGTCGGTGGCATCGAGTCCCAGGAGGCTTTTCACGGCGGCGACATATTTGGGCGGGCTGATCGGTTTTTCGAGATAAATGCCCGGCCCCGATAGAGTCAGTTCCTTCAAATCGGCCCGGCCGAGTTCATCGCGGGCGTGACCGGTGACGATAAGGACCGGTATTTTATTGTATTTTTTGCTTTTGCTGAGATCCCGGTAAAATTTCGCTCCGGATTTCTTGGGCATGACCAGGTCCAGAGAGATCAAATCCGGAATTTCCTTTTCGACTTGTTCCATCGCCTCAAAGCCGTCGGTCGCGGTGATGACGTTAAATCCGGCTTCTTTCAGGGCCAATTCCAGATATTGCCGTACGTCGTCTTCGTCGTCGACGACCAGAATTTTCTTATCGGCTGGTTTGCTCATGTATCGCTCACTATTTAAAGCTATTAATTGATTTCTTCATCGCCGTTCTTGCGGCTTTCTTTATATATATAATTCAAACGCTGTCTTGGAAACTCCAATCTGAACAGCGACCCTTTATTTTTTTGCGACTTGACGACAATTCTGCCGCCGTGCTCCTGCACCAGCTTGCGGCTGGTCAGAAGACCCAGGCCGGTGCCCTGGCCGCCTTTGGTCGTGAAAAAGGTCGTGAAGATTTTCTTTTTGATGTCATAGTCCATGCCGGCACCGTTATCGGTGACTTCGAATATCAGGGTGCTTTTTTCATCGCGGACCGAAACGACCACTTCGGTCCCTTTTTGCTTGCCCATCTGACAGGCGTCGATAGCGTTCGAGACGAGATTGGTCAGGCAGGTGTGGATGGCGTCGGCGTCGAGCGGGGCTTTCTTGATTTTCGGCGACAGCACCGGTTTCAGTTCGATTCCCGACTGGCCGGCGATGTCTTTGTACAGGTCGCTTATTTCCTTCACCAGCTGGTTGGGATCGGTCATTTTCAGCTCCGGCAGACGTCCCTTGGAAAAACTCAGGAAGTCGCGTACGAGCGACGTCGTCTTGTTGAAATTCCGATCGAGCATTTCGCTGCCCCGGTCGATCAGGTTTCGGTCGTCTTTCTTGAGCCCGAGCCCGATCATGTACTTACCGCCCTCGAGACCCATCAGGATATTCTTGATACTGTGCGCCAGTCCGGCCACGGTCTGACCGACCGCGGCGAGACGTTCGGCGTCGATGATGTCTTTTTCCAGCACCTTAAGTTTCGTGACGTCGGTGGAAATTTCGATGACGTGCGCGATATCGCCGCCGCCGCGTTTCAACGGTGAGGTCGAGACGATATAATTTATATTCTGACCTTTTTTGCCGATACCGGACTGCTCCGATTCGTGGTTCTTGCCGTCTTTGAAGGTTTTGGCCGCCGGGCAGTTGGGACATTTCTTGTTCCGTCGCTTGTATACTTTGTAACAGGTACTGCCCGAGGACGTCTCCGAAACTTTCGCGGAATTTCTCGTTGGCCCGGACTATGCGGTATCCGGAATCGATAACGGTAATATAGCAGGGGACACGATCGAACAGGACGCTCACTTCCTGCTGCAGGCGGTTGGTCTCGGTGACGGCCGACGACATTTCGATAATGTACTCGACGCTTTTATCATCGGGGTTGTGAAGCGGGACGCTGTGCACCACGTTGTGTGCCTGGCGGCCTTCTTTGTCGACCACGGCCGAGTCGATCACCCGGGGCTGACCGTCCTTGAAAATCTTGAAACTCGGACAATTTTCGCACGGTTTATCCTGCTTTTTGTAGACGGCATAGCATTTCTTGTTTTTCCACTTGCCGAAGAAATCCTCGAAATTGGCGTTGGCTTCGACGATATTATAATCCCGGTCGATGACCGCCACCATGTACGGAACCATTTGAAAAAACTCCGAATGTATCCAGTCGGAATTTAGAGTGCTTATATCGGAAACCTTCTTCACCATTATGCACCCTTGACCTTCGCGCCGGATCTGGCCTTAAGCAGTTTCTTTACCGTTTGCAGGAACAGGTCGACGTCGATCGGCTTTTCCATGTATGACTCGGGCGGCGGCACTTTTTCGTCCGGGACAAAGTCCTCGAAACGGAACTCTTTTTGCTGGACGGCGCCGCTGATGACAATGACCGGGATGCGTGAATGCTTCCGGGATTTTTTCAATTTTACGTAGAAAGACATCCCGGTTTCGTGGGGCATCATAATATCCAGGCTGACCAGGTCGGGTTTGAACTCACCGACCATATCCATCCCGTCGGTGGCCGTATCGCAGATTTCCGTTTTGTAGCCCTCGGATTCGAGGATGGTCTGTAAATACAGGCTCACATCGGGCTCGTCTTCGATAATCAAAATTTTGGCGGCATTACTCATAAGTTTATTTCGCATCCTCCACCAAAATTCCGGGCAGTACCACCCGATCACCGTTGACGGGATGCCATTTGCTATCGGGCATTGAGATTACATTCTCTTCCGGCACCGGCCGATGACAGGTGACACATTTGTCGAGCATCGGTTTGTCGGCCACGGTCGGCACCATACGCTTGTGACATTGCACACAGGTGGTGTGCATGGCATCGACGTACGATACCGCCATTGTATTGTCAAAGGGAATCTTCGAGCCGGGAACGACCAAATCTTTATGACATTCGCTGCACGCTTTGGCCGAGGCGGCGCTTCGCTGCACGCCCGGCTGGTGACAGTCGTTGCACTTGATATTCGCGCCAACCGGGGAAGAATGCCAGTCGTGCCCGAATACATCATTGGCGACGTACATTTTATCGTGACAATCGGAACAGCGGCTGTTTTTATCCATCGGCGTATTCATGTGATGGCACAGGACGCACGAACTGTCGCCGTGATTGCGGTCGATATGATCCTGGTGGTCGAAGGCTACGCCGTAGTTGTCGCGGTTGCCGTCGATAAACAGCACCTTTCCGCCCCGGGCCGGTTGAGCGGCTTCCTGCTCGACACCCTGGCTATGAATTTTGTGACTTGGCATGAGAGCGAAACCAGCCGCGAAAAAGACGACGAACGCGAGCGAATAGCGGGTGCGGGCGGCCACCGACGGATTCCCCAGCCAGACGTGAGAAACACCGTCGAAAAGAGGCTGGGTAAACGGATCGGATTGCGGGTCGTGGGGGCGGGCTTCCCAGATCGAAAATTTTTCGATGGCGAACAGAAACGCCAGCGCCGCCGCCGAGACGACTCCGAGGCTGATGAAAACTTCCGTCCACGAGGGAATATAGCTGTCGCCGGTCGTGGATAGCATGGTCAGGCCGCCGACGTTGATGCGGTTGAACACCATGCCGAACACGACCATGAATGAACTGACCCACTGCCATTTATTCCGCGATCGGAGTTTCGGTGTTAATAAAATTGCCAGAGGTATTATGGCCGATATTAAAAGCTCTATGATGTACAGGTTGGATTCCCGCGTCCCGGCGAAAATATCGCCGAACTGGCCACGGATGATGACGTCACCCAGTTTCACGACCAGATAAATTCCCAGGATCCAGACGGATATTTTACCGAGTTTTTCCAAAAGGTGCCCTTCGGATTTGCGGCGGTACAACCAGTGCGAGAAAAGACTCTCGAACGATACCATCATGAGACCGAGCGCTACGGCCGAGATGAAAAACTCCACCGGAAGAATCGGGGTGTACCACAGCGGCGGCAGTTTGTAAGGCATAATCAGGAAGAGCGAGCCCAGCGACGACTGATGCAGGGTCGAGAGCATGATTCCGAGCATGACGAATGGGAAACGGAATTTCATCAGGAAGTTCCTGATTTTGGCGTAACGGCTGAACTCTTCCAGCGGGACGGGACTGAATTCCAGAAGCAGGACGGTCGTGTAAAGCATGACGCACCAGCCGACCTCGAACAGCGGTGAATGAGGATTCCAGTAGATCATCATGTGCCAGATATTCCAGGGCAATCCCAGATCGAACATCAATCCGCCGACAACGGCGATGTAGCCCAGAAAGGCCGTAAGTACCGCCGGGCGCACCAGCGGCTTGAATTCCGCGCGTTTGAAAATGTAAAAGATGGCGGTCAGGACGAATCCGCCCGCGGCGAGGGCAACACCGCCCATAACGTCAAACCCGATCCACAGCCCCCACGGGGTGGCATCGGTCAGGTTGGTGGTGGCGCCCAGTCCGAACAGGAACCGGGTAATGCCGACGGCGGCGGCGACGCCCAGAATCGACCAGAGGATAATCTTGAACTTTTGTACTCTATCCATGAGTCTTGTCCTCCTGATCGTCTTTGGGTTTGGCCAGTTCGTTCCGGCGGCGGACAATCCAGTTGATGCTGTACATGACGGCACCCATGCCGACGAAAGCGAACGGAACCGCCTTCATCGCCGGGCCGGTCGTGGCCGGCAATCCGGAGGCGTCGAGTTTGGGTTTGTAGGCGAGGAAATCGAGGTCGACGTCGGACAGGTAAAGGACCGAAGTGCCGCCGACTTCGTGCTCGCCCCAGATTTTATCGATGTACTTGCCGGGGTTGTCTTTGATCTGCTTGTGCGCCAGGGCGATCAGTTCGTCGCGTTCGCCGAATATGGTCGCGCCGGTCGGGCAGACCCCGGTGCAGGCAGGCTGCTGTCCTTCTTTTATTCTATCGAAACAGAGAATGCACTTTCTGACGTACGGTACCGCCGAATCCCAATCGTAGCGCGGGATACCGTATGGACAAGCCATCATGCAATAACGACAGCCGAGGCATTTATCACTGTCGTAGACGACCGCTCCGAGTTTGGTCGTGTGCAGTGCACCTACCGGGCAGGCCGAGGCACAAGCCGGTTCGAGGCAGTGACGACACTGCTTGCGGACAAACCGATTTTCCGGGGTTTGTACGATCGACGTCCAGTTGACCGCCGAAAGACCGTCGTTTTTCTGCCACGTCCGGGGCTCGTCGAGCCCGAGGTGATTGGCGACCTTGCAGGCGGCGACGCATTCCAGACAACCGATGCACCTGGTGACGTCGGTCAGGATAGCCTTGCTCATACCGGGGCTCCTTTCTTGTTAAGCGTGGTGCAGACGGCGTCGTCGGTTTCCGGAGGGAACTTCCAGGCCAGCGTGGTGATCATCTGTGACAGCGGCATAAGAACGCAGTGCGCGATTTTCGTGAACGGTATCAGGACAAATATCAGTTCGGCTGATAATATATGCATCAGCATGAAAGCCTGGTAATTGTCCGGCGATACGCCCGCGTGGGCGCAGACGAATCCGGTCACGAACGGAACCAGCAAAAGCAGCGGCCAGAGATAGTCCTGTTTGCGGCTTATGAAGCTCGACGTCTTACTGAGGGCCCGGCCCAAAAGAAGCAGAACGGCGAATGCGATCGTACTTATGGTCAACCAGTACGCGACTTTGTACGGCAGCGTCGGCCAGCTGAAACCGAGAACACCTTTCCAGAGCTGGACGTGGGCAAAAAGGAATATCGGCACCAGCAGCAGCCCGATATGAAAAAGTATCGAAAATATCGAATATAACGGTCGATTGTGCAGCACCCGTTTGACGGGGAACAGCCATTCCAGTCCTCGTGAGATGACCAGTTTCCACGGGATCGATTTGTCGCCCGCCCTGCGCCAGGCCTGGTAGGCGGACAATAAATCGAGGAAGAATATCCGGGCCAGGCCGAGCAACATTACCGCCAGCGACAGGCGAAACAGCGGTCCTCTGGCAAATGATAAGTACGCCTCCATCTTTATTGCGACTCCTCTTTATTTTCATCCGGTGTTTTAACTTTCAGTGATTCATCAAATATGATGGCTTTATACAGAAGGTCGTGCAGACCGACCACTTCGCAGTCGATGCCCTGATCCTCGACCAGCTCCCGCAGCTGCTTTTTGCAGTTGGCGCAGGGAGCCACGAGAATGTTGCATCCCGATCTCCTGATCTGGTCGGCTTTGAGCTTGCCCCCGACGGTCGTGCGGTACGGGCGGATTTCGTCGATCGAAACCGTCCCACCGCCCCCGCCGCAACAGATGTTGTTTTCGCCGTTGGGCGTCATTTCGACATAGTTCCTGCAAAACGCTTGCAATAGCTCGCGCGGCTGGTTGATAATCCAGCGCTGGCGGGCAATGTTGCACGGATCGTGATAGGCCACTTTTTCCGTCACGACGTTGGGATCGAGTTTGAGACGACCCTCTTTCCAGACTTTGTACGTGTATTCCATGATGTTGATAACGGGGTACGCATCCTTGCCGCCGCAGTAGGTCGGAAGGAAGTACTTGGCGGATCTTGAAGCGTGGCCGCACTCACCGATAAGGACTTTTTTCGCTTGCAGGCGGCGGGTTTCGGCGTCGATTTTTTTGACTACCCGCTCCAGAATCCGGTCGCTGTAAAAAAGGCCGTAGTTGATGCCATCAAAGTAGCCGGTGCCGGTCGTCCAGGAATCACCGGTGGCCGTGAAAACAGCCGCGATGCCCATCAGCGTCTCGGCTTCCATCAGGAAGTCACTGACAGCCGGGAAAAAAGCGTATTCGGCGCCTTCGACGTCCATCGGGAATTTGATTTCGACACCCTTTTCTTCGAGCATGTCCTCTTCGAGAAACTCAAGGGTGTCGGTCAGGGCCGGGACGGGGATGGCCGAGGTATTACCCGTGGCGCCTTCGAGCTGCTCGCGGGTGCTGACCACCAGCGCGCGCGGCGATATGCCGATTTCGCTCAGGATATATCGTCCGAGGTGGGTAACCAGAGCGTGGTCGATACCCGACGGGCATTCCATCGAGCAGCGACGACAGGCGGTACAGTTGTAGAAGCTATCCGCCATCTCTTCGATTTTTTCATCGGTCAGGTATTTGTTGTCGCCGATATGTCCGCGCAGCACGCCGCCCATCGTAAAATAGCGACGGTACACGCCGAGCAGAAGTTCGGAGCGGTAACAGGGTATGTCCTTGAGATTCTGCGTCGCCTGATACACCTGGCAGGTCGTGGCGCAACGCGAACATTTGGCGCTCATACGGATGAAATGATCCAGCGCCATTTGATAGTTGGAATGTTTTAATATGGCCGCGAAGGCTTCGAGAAAACGGCGCGGACGATCGGTGGTATCGTAATTCTCGACATGATAGCGCACGTCCAGCTTTTGTCTCTCGACCACCTCCGGCTTTTTGGTCGGTTTGAAAGCCCGTTGTCGTTCGTCGGGCGTGATTGGTCGTGTTCTCATTTATTCTCCGTTGTATTTCTTAATTGTTGTCATTCGTTTAAATGTCTCTCTGCACGTTCAGTCTTTCGTGCCCGGAAATGGGAAAGTGCAGGATCGGCGCGGTTGAATACTGGCTCTTAATTTCGTCCTGCAGCTCGGGATTGTATTTCATGTATTCGATATTGTATTCACGGCAGCGTTCGGCCGCGGATTCGTTCTCGGGGCAGACGTATACTTTGGCGTTATAATCATTTTTGGCGCAGAAATGAAATTCCCTGATTTCCTGATCCATGCGGTATGTGTGCGCGCCGCAGCAGACGGCGATCTTTATGGATTTCCCGCATACAGGACAAAGTCTTTCCGCAACGAGGTCGATCAAAAAAGAATCCTGCCCCGGCCCCTGACTGACCATAAACCCGCGCCTTTCGAAAAATGTTCTGGTCCAGTTGACCAAATCGCTTAACGCGGTGTGATGCAGCCGTCGGCCGTTATCGCGACGGTTTTGATCGGGCTTGATCCGCCCATCGAGATAGCCCTCAATCGCTTCATCCATTTTCATGCTTACATCGGAAATCAATTCGATATGCATATTGTTGAGCAGGTCCCGGTAAAAGCCGCCGATACCGCTGCAGATGAGTGTGTCGACGTCATGGAGGCGGATCAGGCGAATTCGGCGAAAACCACCTTCACCGGTACAGGTAATCTTTTTGTGCGATATAGATTTTCCGCCTTTGATGTCTACCAACAGGAATTTCGTGGCGGCTTCAAAGCAGGGAGCGATGTTGCCGTTTAAGTCAGGTATAAGAATTTTGTTGCACATATCGATGCATCAATAAGCATCTAACGTGCCATGATTTTGGCTTATCAGTAAGACATTGATATATAATAAGATGTGATATATGTTAGATTTTATACGTTGCGTATAATGCAACGTTGTTGTTGAGGTGCAACGAATATTATGTTGCAATTTGTGTCGGATGCAACACTAATGGTCGGGAATATTTTCGGGATCGATATTGTATTTTTTGAGTTTTCGCCAGAGGGTTGTCCGATGCATACCCAGTTCCGAAGCGGCTTTCGACATATTACCGTGGTTGTGACCCAGAACCGTGATAAGAAGATTATATTCATCCATTGCGTGTGAAATCGGAGTCAGGGCAGGCCGGTCTGTTGAGCCCGCCTCGATACCGCTCTGAGCCAGTTCGGTCGGAAGTTGCTCGACTTGAATGATACTTCCCCGGCACAAAACAAAACCGTACTCGATGATATTTTCGAGCTCACGGATGTTTCCCGGGAAGTCGTGGCGCATCAGGATGTGCATCACCTCGGGGCTGACGCTCATTATTCTTTTACCGGTCCGGGCATTGAATTTCTTGATGAAATGATCGACCAGATAGGGAATGTCTTCGCGACGTTTGCAGAGCGGGGGAAGCTCGAACTTGACCACGGCCAGCCGGAAATAGAGATCATCGCGGAATTTGGCCTGGGCCACGAGCTGTTTTAAGTCCCGGTTGGTCGCGGCCACGACCCGGATGTCGGCCCTGACCGGCCTGGTCGAACCGAGCGGCTCGTACTCGCGCTCCTGTAACAGCCGCAACAACTTGACCTGAGTGGATATCGGCAACTCACCGATTTCATCGAAGAATAACGTTCCAGTCTCGGCTGCCGCCAGCTTGCCTTTTTTATCCTGCTTGGCGTCGGTGAAGGCTCCCTTGACATATCCGAACAGTTCCGATTCGAAAAGCTGGGCTGGGAGCGTCCCGCAGTTGATGACCACGTGCGGCCGGTTTTTGCGGGGACTCAGATTGTGTATGGCCCGCGCGAACAGCTCTTTGCCGGAGCCCGACGGTCCCTGAATCAGCACGGTGCTTTCGGATTCGGCGATGTCGGGCATGATTTCGAACAGCTTGTGTATTTCCGGGCTCTTGGAGATGATGTCTTCGAGCGAATATTTGCTGGTGAGTTCCTTGCGCAGCTGCTCCAGTGCCGAGAGGTCACGGAAGGTTTCAACCGCTCCCAGGATATTGCCGTTGTCGTCGCGAAGAATGGCGGTGGAAATGCTGATCGGGATTTTTTCTCCCCCGGCATTGATGATATTGACCGGCCGGTCGATGGATTGATTGCCGGTCTTCAGAGTCTTCTGCAGCAGGCAGTTCGCGCAGATGTCGGAATGAAACACATCGGAGCACGAGCGCCCGATGGCTTTACTGGCCGGAACTCCGGTGATCTTTTCCGCGGCGCGGTTAAAACTGGTGATAGTCCGGTTACTGTCGACCGTAAAAACACCGTCGGCGATGGAACTCAAAATAACTTTGAAGAATTTAAGGTTTTCGTCACTGTCGTTCATATACTCCGCGCGTTTCTTTCCATATAAGTTACGCAATGTTATATGATTATAATCATAGCGACGGTTATTTTCAAGGCCTTTCGGCCTCTGAATTATGCCTTTCTGACGGGCCAAAGAAATACGAATTGACAGTTTCAAAAAGGCTGAATATCTTTATTCAGGAACTATGTTGATCGCCAGGGCAGAGAAAAAAAAGTAATGTGATGCCGATGGCGCTAAGAAAGGCCGCTCAAGTGAAATTTCCTTTTGGAGAGTCCGTCAGATCAGTAATCATCCGCAAACATCGGTTGAAGATGTTGCGGTGTCGACCAGCGGTTGAGCCGCGAAGTGTAAGAGCCGCAACTCGACCGATGTGTCGCAGAAATTATTTCCCGACAATAGTACGATTAAAAGATGACGCTCGTTAAAGCGAAATGGAAGGAATATATGTCAGGTTCTCATTATCCGTCATATTGGGCTCTTATTATAGTCACAACGGTGCTTTTGCTCAATCAATGTGCGAAATCGCCTACCGGCGACGCCGCCGAGTCCGACACCACACCTCCGGACATCATTATTGATTTAGTTGTCTCAACAAGTACTACTCACGCGGTCGTACTTCAGTGGACAGCTCCGTACGACCATCGCAACGACCAAACACATGGTTTTGTCGATAAATATGACCTGCGCCAGTCATATAATGTGATATCCGAAGAAAATTTTTCCCAGGCCGTAAGTGCCAATTCCAACTTGGTACCGGCACCTGCCGGGATCATGCAAATGTGCGAAATCGGTAATCTGGAAGCGGACAGTATTTATTATTTCGCCATTAAGTCACAGGATGACAAAGGTAACTGGAGCGGAATTTCGAATTGCAGCTCGGTTCATTGCCCTGCCATACAGGAGGTGACGATTGTCGATACAGTCCTTGAGCGCGTGATTCGCGAACAAATAAACAAGCCGGACGGACCGATTCTATCGTGCGAAATTGATACTTTATCAATTATATCGGCGCCGTGGGAAGGTGTGAAAAACCTCACCGGGCTCGAGTATTGTGTTTCACTGAGGAGTGCTGTTTTGCCCGGTAACGAAATTACCGACATCAGCCCCCTGGCTTATGCCACTTACGTCTGGGGATTGGAACTTACCGACAACAGTATAACTGATCTCTCGCCATTGGCCGGTTTAAACAATTTGCACCAATTACATATCAGCCAGAATCCCATAGTGGACATCGGTCCCCTGGCTCAACTGCCGGCGTTGCAACAGCTTTTTATGTATGCAACAGGTGTAACCGACTTTTCGCCACTTTATGAATTGGAGCATCTGGATGATATTCATTTTGGGATTCTAAATTTGACCGATATCAGCTTTATAAGCAATCTGGTACATTTGAGAATTTGTAATTTGGGCAGCAATCATATAAATTCAATAACTCCGCTAAGCGGTCTTGTCGAATTGGTCGGGCTCGATTTGCAGATCAATGAAATTACGGATATTAGCCCGCTGGCAGGGTTGACTAATCTGCAATCGCTTTTTTTGGGAGAAAACGGAATTTCAGATATACAACCGCTGGTTGACAATACCGGCCTGGCCACCGGAGATATTGTTCATCTTGACGGCAATCCCCTGTCACAGGAAAGTACTGAGCAGTTTATCCCGGCTCTGGAAGCACGGGGAGTGGAAGTGTTTAGATAGAATTCGATGCTAAACTCCTGATAGTGGGAATTCCTGTCAAACATGGATATGATGGAAACGCCGGGTGGAACGTTACTTAGTCTCGCTGTCGAGGGAGCTCATGGCGTAGGCCGGGTATCTGTCCCCGGCGGCGGCATCAGCAGGAATGGCCTTTTCGATGTTTGCCAAATCCTCCGGCGCTAAGACGACGTCGAGCGCCTTTAATGATTCAGAAAACTGTTCCCTTTTGCGGGAACCGACTAAAGGAACAATATCTTCGCCTCGTGAAAGCACCCAGGCGATGGCTGTCTGTGCTACCGTGCAGCCTTTGTCATCGGCGATTTTGCGCAGGGCTTCCACCAGCGCGAGGTTTTGATCCAGATTTTCTGCCGTAAAACGGGGACCGTGGGCCCGAAAATCTTTCGGTCCGGTCTGGCGGGTCTTTGACCAGTGTCCGCTAATAAGACCCCTTGAAAGTACACCGTAAGCCGTGATGCCGATACCAAGCTCGCGGCAGGTGGGGAGAATATCTTTTTCTATGCCGCGCGAAATCAGCGAATATTCTATCTGAAGGTCGGTGACGGGATGCACTTTGTGAGCACGGTGGATGGTTTCGCTGCCAACTTCGGAGAGGCCAACATACCGTACATATCCGGCCTTTATCATTTCGCCAATGGCTCCGATTGTCTCCTCGATCGGCACCGACGGATCGAGCCGTCCCGGCCGGTAAATATCAATATAATCGGTGTTGAGACGTCGCAGCGTGTGCGCCAGCGAGTTCTTCACTGCATTGGGGCGGCAGTCATAGCCCAGCCAGTTTCCAGCGGGGTCACGTTGAGCGCCGAATTTGACGCTTATGACAACCCTATCCCGGGGTATATCTTTGAGAGCCTTGCCGATCAACATTTCGTTATGGCCCATCCCGTAGTATTCGCCGGTGTCCAGTAGCGTAATTGAGGCGTCGACGGCGGCCTTGATAGTAGCGATCCCGACTTCATCATCGGTCGGTCCGTAAAAATCGGGTGACATACCCATGCACCCCAGGCCGATGGCCGAAACATCAACCCCGTTGGTCCGTCCGAGTTTTCTTTGGATCATTTCTATCTCCTTGCAAAAATATTTATCTTATTCATATGGTACACCGTACGTACGACTTTGCCTCATTACATTTATTTCTTCAGCAATTTGAAGGCGTGATTCCATTCATTGTGCGTAATTCCGGGGATGCACCAGAGCATGGCCAGCGGCTCGATGGCACGCGCCGCCTCGGCCGTGCCCATGTTGGCATATTCCCAGCCGAACTGGCCGAGTATTTTCTCGACGTCGCTTTTGGCCTGCTCGTCGTTGCCGCAGATGAACATGGTCGGTTTGATCCCGCCGAAATCGGGATTGACCATGTGGGCGCTGCCGATACTGCTGAAAGCTTTGACAAAATGTGCGTCGGGAGCCAGGTTTTGAAGCTTCTCCATAAGTGAGGCGTTCGGCGACGTGAAATATTGTAAGACACCATTGACCGGCGGGGTTTCCGCGATCGGGTTGGTCGTGTCGATTATGGTCTTTCCTTTGAAGTTCGAGATACCGGCTGACTGCATGACTTCCTCGGCCCCAACGCCCTTTACCGACAGTACCAGAAGTTCACCGAAGACGGCGGTTTCTTCGAATGTGCCGATTTTTGCTTTGCCGGAGGTTTTCTCTTTGAGCTCTGCATATTTGTCTTCGCTGCCGGTGCCGATCATGACGTCGTACCCGTGTGTGATAAAACCAATCGCCAGTGCCTGCCCGACCATCCCTGAACCGAGGATTCCTATTTTTGTACCCATTGGATTTCCTTTCGTGAATGTATGGAGTATCGAACGCCAATTTCGATTGATGTGTTCCGAACTGTCGCTAATCCTCTGCTTTAGCCTGTTTGAAATCAAACCCCAGGCAGCCAAGACGCGTATTTTTTCCGAATCAAACTCGGCAGAATCCGGGTTATATATTGTATGACAGGAAAAACAATCAACAATGTGCGCGAGCAGGTCGAATCTTTTTACCGGCTGGAATCGCGGCGCATCCTCGCTACATTGATTCGCCTCCTGGGCGATTTTGATCTGGCCGAGGACGCCCTGCACGAATCATTTCGGGCCGCTCTCGAAAAATGGCCCACGGGCGGTATCCCCGCCAATCCCCGGGCTTGGCTGATATCGACCGGTCGCTTTAAAGCGATCGACGCACTCCGGCGCCGCGCGCGGTTCGATGCCTCTCAGGAGGAACTGGCCGAACAGATGATCTCCGACATGGAGGGTTCAACGTTTCCCGACGACGAAAGCATCGAAGACGACCGGCTGAGGCTGATATTCACCTGCTGTCACCCGGCTTTGGCACCGGAGGCCCGGATCGCACTTACTTTGAGAGAAGTGTGCGGCCTGACGACCGAAGAAATCGCCCACGCTTTTCTTATGACGCCGTCGGCGTTGGCTCAGCGAATAGTACGGGCCAAAGCGAAAATCCGCGACGCGCGTATTCCGTATCAGGTACCATTACCGCCCGAACTTCCGGCGCGCTTGGACGCTGTCCTTAAAGTGACCTACCTGGTCTTTAACGAAGGTTATTCCGCTTCTTCGGGCGCGGCGTTAACCAGGGCCGATCTTTCGGAAGAGGCCGTTCGGCTGGGACGGCTGATCCTGGAACTTCTGCCCGAACCGGAGGTCATGGGTCTGCTGGCGCTTATGCTGCTTCAGGAATCGCGCCGCACCGCCAGGACGTCGCCCTCGGGCGATTTGATCCTTCTCGAAGATCAGGACCGTACGCTCTGGAACAAGAAATATATATCGGAAGGGACGGCCCTTGTAAATCGGGCGCTGTCTTCCAGCCATTTCGGTTCTTATACTCTTCAGGCGGCCATTGCATCGGTCCATGCCGAAGCGGTCAGTTCCGAAGATACCGACTGGGCGAAAATCGTCGGCTTATATGATGATCTGTTGCGCATGGAACCGTCGCCCGTGATCGGACTCAACCGGGCGGTGGCGGTGGCTATGCGCGACGGTCCCGAGGCGGGCCTGAAGCTGATAGATAACATCCTGGCACGCGGGGACTTGAAAGACTATCACCTGGCCCACGCGGCACGGGCCGATCTTTGTCGCAGGCAGGGAAAGGACGAAGACGCCCGAATATCGTATGAGCGCGCCATCACTCTCGCCAAACAGGAGCCGGAACGGCGTTTTTTGGAGCGGCGATTAAAAGAATTGGCTTTATAAAGAAATTTTTGTCGATATTGGACCAATCTGATCGACTATTGGGTGAAACGATAATTGAAACGGAATTTTGGAGGAAACCAAATGAAGTACATGCTGCTAATTTACTCGGATGAAAAGTCGCGGTCCGATTCCGATCACGATGGCTACGAAGAAACCGCCCGTCTCGCGCAGCGGCTGAAATCCGAAGGCAAGTTTCTGGCCGGAGACGCCTTACAGCCGGTGACCACGTCGACCAGCGTGCGCATCCGCAGCGGAAAGCCGACCGTAACCGACGGACCTTTCGCGGAGACCCATGAACAGCTCGGTGGTTATTTTCTGATCGAGGCCGGCAATCTCGACGAAGCCATTTCGATTTCCGGACAGATCCCGGCCGCCCGGGAAGGGACGATCGAAATCCGCCCGGTTTTCGAACCATAGATGCTAACCGCCGGATAAGATTTGCACCGTCAATGGAAAAATAAAAACGAAGGAGAAATAAAATGAGATTCATGATGATTATGATCCCGAAGGTTTATCAACCCGGGACGCCGCCCGAAGAAAAGGCGGGGGAAGGTTTCGCGCCGCCGGCCGATGCGGTCGAAAAGATGATGAAATTCAATGAACAACTCACCAAAGCCGGGGCTTTAATTACGCTCGACGGACTTCAGCCCGATATCAAAGGCGCGCGGGTGTCATTTTCCGGCGGCAAGCCGCAAGTGACCGACGGTCCGTTCACCGAGGCCAAAGAGATTATCGGCGGTTACTGGCTGATCAACGTCCAATCGAAAGAAGAAGCCGTGGAATGGGCCCGTAAATGCCCGGCCGCGGACGGCGACGTGATCGAAGTTCGGCAGATTTTCGAGATGTCGGACTTCCCCGAGAACGTACAAAAAGTCGCCGATAATGCCGTAGTTAATGAACAACTTGGAAAACGTTAATCGTATGGATACATAAATTAGGAGGCTGCCATGAAATATATATGCCTTGGCTATATGGCCGAAAATAAATGGGAGTCTATGACCGAAGCGGCGCGCAACGAAATGGTCGATGAGTGCTTTGCTTACGATGACGTCCTTCGTAAGAACGGACATTTCGCCGGTGGGGAGGCGCTTCAGGGGCCGCGCAATGCCGCGACTTTGCGCTGGCAGAACGAAAAGGTGACGGTAACCGACGGTCCGTACGCCGAAACCAAAGAACAGCTCGGCGGCATTCTGATTCTCGAAGCCGACGATATGAACCATGCCATACGGATTATGTCAAAGCATCCGGGCGTCAAGGCCGGACCGTTTGAAATCCGCCCGGCGGCGGATTTGGGCGAAATGATCGACGAAAGCGAACAGCGGCGCGGAGCCGAGCAATCCAAATGAAGAAGCATAACCGAGGGGTTAAATAAAATGAAGGGTTTCATCAATTGCCTGTGGTTCGACGGTCAAGCCGAGGCAGCCGCGAATTTCTATGTCTCGATCTTTAAAAATTCCCGGATTCTGCAGGTCGCCCGCTACAGTAACGCTGCGGCGGAAGCATCGGGACGGGAACAAGGTTCGGTCATGACGGTCGTGTTTGATCTCGACGGTCAGAAGTTCATGGCGCTCAATGGTGGTCCGCAGTTTCAATTTTCTCCGGCGATATCGTTTATAGTCAACTGCGAGACGCAGAAGGAGGTCGACCATTTCTGGGCAAAGCTGTCCGAGGGCGGCCGTAAAGACCAGTGCGGCTGGCTGCAGGATCAGTACGGCGTTTCCTGGCAGATTGTCCCGACCATCCTGGGTGAATTGATGCAAAAAGGCACCGCCGAGCAATCCGAACGGGTCATCGCCGCGTTGATGAAAATGACCAAACTCGATATAAGCCTGCTCAAACAGGCTTATGAGCAGGTTTAAAACACCCGGGCCACGAAGTTATAAATTGACAAGCCAGGCCGTTGTCTTAATTTGCATGTATTATGCTTCGGGACGACGGCTTTATTT
Source organism: uncultured candidate division Zixibacteria bacterium (assembly GCA_963702205.1). Classification (GTDB taxonomy): domain Bacteria; phylum Zixibacteria; class MSB-5A5; order GN15; family PGXB01; genus CALAMC01. Next base: position 3,891,689 of record OY969724.1, on the reverse strand, counting down.
GTAAGTGATAATATGAATTCACCAGCGGTTAGTCGAAAAATGCTCCTGATATTGGCCGGTGCCGTCTGGACGGCGGTCGGGATCGTGCTGTGCTCTATGGCCACGTTCTGGCTGATTACGGCTCCCGGCGATTGGGCATTACCGCTTGTCGCGGGGTTGTTGGCCGGATTTTTCGTTTATCGATTCGGATTCCTTCGTCTGGTCGGCAATAACGTAGCCCGTATCCGTGAGCAGGCGCCCGGCAAAGAGAAAGTCTGCCTGTTCGCTTTTCAGGGCTGGCGCAGCTATATTATCGTCGTAATCATGATGACACTGGGGTATGTCATGCGGCATCTGCCGGTATCGCGGATGTACCTCGTCCCGGTATATATGGCCATCGGGGTCGGAATATTTCTCGCCAGTTTGCACTATTATACTTCGACATAGAGGTGCGAATAATCTTGTTGTCGGGTTTCTCGCAGACTCGGAACCCGACCTACTTAAGAATCATAATATTTATCAGGATTATGTCCCGCTGGCGGCGGTTTGGAGATAGCGAACGTCGGCTTCTTTGATGCCTATGGATTCGCCGCCGAAGGCAATACCGAATTCTTTGAGCATTTCAAAGGGCGGGATACCGCCCGCTTGTATGATAACCGCGTCGTTGGGCAGTTCGATTTCGCCGTCGGCTGATGTTAGCACCACCGTAGTTTCCCGGATCTCTTTGACCTGAGATTCGAAGACGGCGTCGATGGATTTCGATGATATCATCTGCCGTATGGCGTCTTCGTTCTTTTTCTTGATTCTGAAAAAGCGCGGCTTGCGGTACGATATGGTTACTTTATTTCCGGGCTGACGGGCCAGTCCGACCGCGGCTTCGACCGCACTGTCGCCACCGCCGACAACAAGAACGTGCTGCTTTTGATACGACTGGGCGTCGATCAGTTGGTATAGTACTTTCGGAAGGTCCTCGCCCGGAGCACCGAGCTTGCGCGGAGTACCCCTCCGTCCGAGCGCAAGAACCACAAACCCGGCCTTGAACTCGTGTCCGTCGGACGTGGTCAACGTGAAAGAGCCCTCCCGGCCCGTGATGTTTTCGACTCTTTGACCGGGACGGACGTCGAGTTCCGATGTTTTCGCCACCTGCCGCCAGATGTCCAGTAGTTCTTCTTTGGAATATTCATCGCGGTTCAGATGGCCGTAGTACGGGACTTCCACCGGCTGCGTCATCACCAACTTCTTGCGAGGATAGTGCAGGATGGTTCCGCCCAGGTCGTACTGGTCGAGCACGACACACGACAGATTGCTTTCGTGGGCGGTGAGAGCAGCAGTAAGTCCGGCCGGTCCGGCGCCGACTATGGCTATATCGAACCTGGCTTCGGGTGGGTTTTGTTTGATTCGTCGAAAAATCTCCCTTGTTACCTTCTGACCCTGGGAGACGGCATGGCGGATCAGCGATATACCGCTCAGCTCTCCCGCGATAAAGACCCCCGGCACCGAGGTTTCGTTCTGCTCGGTCAGGATCGGAATATCGGGGCGGCTTTTGACGTCGCCAAGACCGACTTTAAGCGCTCCCACCGGGCAGGCCGTTTCGCAGAACCCGTGCCCGACACAGCGGTCGCCGTTGATGACTTCGGCGGTGCCCCAGACAACGGCCAGAACGTCACCCTCGGGGCAGGCCTCGACGCAGGAACCGCAACCGATGCAGGCGGCCCGGTTGATCTGTGGAAATTGACTTTTGGGTTGTATGCCCAGTGAGCGGGCCTCTTCGAGACGCCGAGCCGATTTTGTCTGCTCTTTGCGGAATTTTATGAAATAGGGGACAAAAATAACCAGTGCGATTATTCCCACGATGCCCCATATGAGTAAATTTTCCATAGTACTTCAGCAAGACGCAGTTTTAAAGCCGGTAACCGATTGATAGCTGGTATCTCCAGCCGCTGATATCGGCACCGGTACTGTATTGAACCGAGCCTCCGGTATAATAGTTTCTGCCGAAATCGGTATCGAGCCCGGACTCCAGATACCAACTGCTTCGGCTTTCGTTGACGTCATCCACGGTGTACCTGTACCGCCCGTAAGCGAAATGCCAGATCCCCGGCTTGACCGTGAAAACCTGGACGCGGGCGGAATAATTGGTTCCGTGCTCGTGCGGTCCGTCGAAACCGTTATTCGTAAACGCAACCGATACGGCATGAATTATAAATCTCGTTTTCCGTACGTTGAACGAATAGGTTTCGGTGGCGTTTTCTTCGGGATTGTGCCGCAGGCCGAAACTTCCGGACAGATACCAGTTCTGCATGGGCGACAGGTCGGTCCGCGCCCGCCAGCCGCGCCGTGCCCGGTCGTCAAAGAGGCTGTCGGCCATCGAAATGTATTCATACGTCCAGTAGCGCTTGAGATTGTCATAACTCAGGCCGAACCGCAGCGCCCGGCTCAATCTATAATATCCGTAAACGTACGCTCTCGAAACCGCAACCGTTTGTCCCGAACGTTCTTTACGCCACCCGGTATTGATATCTATTTCGGCCGTGTGACTTATGCCCCAGCGGGAACCGTACGACATGACTCCGGATAAGGCAACAAACGACCGGCTGATTCTGTCGGCGTGGGTCTCCCCGATACCGGCCAGGGTTTGTTCAAAATAGAAATTACGTCTCGAGCCCGACAGAAAAGTGATGTAAGCTCCGCCTCGATTCAGCGACGGCCCCGACGTGCGGTACAACCAGTCGGGCTGACTGCCGCCAAGTACACCAAGGCGCATCGAATTCGCCAGCCTGAATTCCGCCATCGCACCATCAAGGTAACCGGCCGCAGCCAGACGGCGGGGGAGAATTCTCCCGACGGCGGCATACACGCCGTTGTCATTGTTCTCATAGATCATCGACAATTCCCACAAACGGTTCTCCCAGGCGGAACTGCCCACCTGCGTGAAGGCCCGGCCCCGGGCGTCGTACCGTCCCCGCGAACGAACCGCCAGCGTAAAATGCTCGTTCCATAGTCGATGCACTTTAAGGTTCAGGCGGGTATTGGTCTGAGTAAAATCCAGATTGGCCGGGCTCTGATCGCTCCTGTGATAGAGTCCGAACGAAATAGTGCCCTTAAGTTCGGTCGCTGGTGATATCTCATCATCGAACGGCTGATTCTGCACTATTTCATCAGGCACGTTTTCCGGCGGTTCCGATACTATAATCGGTTTCGGTTCCATGGGACGTTCCGTCTGTACCTTTGGTGACGCAACGAGCTTGTCACCGACGACCGGTGAGCTTGATCCGGAAATTCTTATCCCGGAAGATGAATGCCCGGCCGTGTAAACCAACTCGACTAAAGTGGTGTCCGGATTTTTGTCGACAAACGTAAGTGTATCGCCGACGGATAACCCCTCTTCGGTTCCGCCGTCGATATAGATATGCTCCGCGGAGACATAGGTCACTTTAAAGGCGCTGTCGCCCGCATTAACAAGTGGTACCGATAAAATCAGCACTACAAGCGAGATTGCTCCGATGGTTCGTCTCAATCGCCCCCCCTTCCGGTGGGATGACAGGTATAACAGGCACTGCTGACATACTGGTAGTTTCGTACTTCGTTGTGATCTCTATCGGTGTCGGTCTGGTTGTGGGCGTGGCAGGCCGTGCAGTCGAACGCCGAATAATCGGTGGGTATCGTATGACATTCCACGCAGTTGTCCCACCGGCCCTGATGGGACCCGGAATAAATCGGGAAATAGGCGGCGTCGTGATCCCAGTTGGCCGGTTCCCACGCATTGAACGTATGACAGGTCTGGCACTCGGTCGGGAACTGAGCCGCCATGTGATCGGGGTCGGAGGTGTTGTCATAATCCTGCTGGTGACAGGGGACGCAGGTTGACGGTGTCCCGGCATAGCCCGTTTGATGACAGTCTATGCACGCCACCGTAAGGTGCGCTCCCTGCAGCGGGAAGCTGGTGTTGTTGTGATCGAACGTCGCCGGTTGCCAGGCATCGAAAGTATGACAAGCCTGGCACTCGGTAGAAAAGCCCGACTCAAAATGATTGGGATCAGTCGCGCCATCGTAATCCTGCTGGTGACAGGGGACGCAGGTTGACGGTGTCCCGGCATAACCCGACTGGTGACAATCAATACAGGCGACTGTCAAATGTGCTCCCTGCAGCGGGAAGCCGGTGTTGTTGTGATCGAACGTCGCCGGTTGCCAGGCATCGAAAGTATGACAAGCCTGGCACTCGGTAGAAAAGCCCGACTCAAAATGATTGGGATCAGTCGCGCCATCGTAATCCTGCTGGTGACAGGGAACACAAGTCGTCGGCGTCCCAGCGTATCCCGACTGATGACAATCGAGACAGGTTACCGTGATATGCGCACCCTGCAGCGGGAAACTGGTATTATTATGATCGAAAAAGGCGGGCTGCCAGGCTAAAGTATTATGACACTGCTGGCATTCGGTGGAAAATCCCGCGTCCTGATGTTTGGGGTCGTCGGTTGACGTATATTCGGTTTCGTGGCATGAAAAACAGAGCGGCGACGTTCCGGCGAAACCCAGGGCATGACACGCACCGCAGGCGATAGTACTATGCGCACCGGTCAGAGGAAATGACGCCGGATGTTCATAGGTTGTCCTGGTCCAGGTTCCGAAAGCGGCGTCGTGACATCGCTGGCAATCGCTCCGAAATGCCGCCTGCTTGTGATCCGGGTCGGTCGCGCGCCGGGCGTCGTTGATATGGCATGATTCGCAGTCGGTTGGCGTTCCGGCATATTCGAGTCGGTCGCTCCCCGTATGACACGATTCACAGTCGGCGACGGCATGGGCTCCGGTGAGTGGGAAACCCCTTTCGGCGTGCTTCATGAGCAGGTCCTGACGGGGCTGCCAGTCTCTGGGCGTGTGGCATTCCTCGCAATTGGTTCCGAGCTGGCCCTCGTGATGGTCGCCGTGACAGTCGAGACAGGCCGTCCCGACCCGGCTGAACACCTGGCTTTTGTGACATTCGGCGCACAGTGCCTGTTTGTGGGCTCCGATCAGGTTGAATCCTGTTTTGGAATGATCGAAGTTCATGTCGGAGCGTATCTTACTCCATGATTCGGCCGTGTGACAATCGCTGCAGTCCCACATTAGTTTTCCGTGGGGATTTTGAACCTCCGATACTGGTTCCTCGACAGCCATAGCCATAACCGGTAAAATCATCAGGAAAATGAAATTTTTCATTACCCGGACTCCTGTTTTACAGGTTTCGTTCCATGACACGATTCACAGCGAGTATCAAGCGGACGGTACCGTGTGAATGAGCCGGACGCATCCGACTCCGTCAAATGACATTTTTTGCACGCGACCCGTCGGTGCGCTCCCTCCAGCGCATATCGGGAATCGCGTCCGTGATCGAAAGCGAGATTTTTCCACGACGACGGATCATGGCAGGCAGTACAATCCTTGTCGTCGGGCGCCGCGGCGAACTGCCCTCGATGGGGACCGGAATGGCACGACACGCAGCCGGTTTCGAGCGGCTGGAAGATCATAGACGCGAGATTTGTCGAATCTTTCAATAGATGACAGTCGCGGCACGAAACGCCGGCGTGTTTGCCTTCAAGAGCGAAATCGGTTGTACTATGGTCGAAACTGACCGTCCGCCAGGTTTCGACCGAATGACACGCCTGGCATCCGCCATCGGCGATAAACCGGTTGACCCGCCCGCCGTGCGGGTCGTCGTGACAGGCCCGGCAAACGGTGGATTCGAATACGAATTTGTACTGCGTTTTTCCCGTCGAGGTCGATAAGACGTGGCAACTCTGACACGGAATAGCCAGATGCGCCCCCTGAAGCGGAAAAGCGGTCGTATCGTGCCGAGCGATGCCGAAGGTCGATGGTGCAAAGCCGTCGACGGTATGACACTCCTCGCAGGCTCCATGGCTCGATCTTGCAGCGAAAGCGCCTTTGTGAAAATCGCCGTGGCAGTCGCGGCAGGCAGCGAATTTGATCGGCTCGGTTGTCGGACGTTGGCCGTGGCACTGTTTGCAGGTCACCGAAACATGCCTGCCTTTAAGAGGAAATTGTGTCTTATCGTGATCGAACTCGGCCGTTTTAACGTTATGCCAGCCGTTCGGGGAGTGGCAGCCGGTGCAATCGGAACCGAGACGGCCCTTGTGTGCGTCGGTGTGACAATCGGTGCATCCCGCGAACGCCACCGGTTTGAACCTGCGAAATTCGGAGTCTTCGGTGCTTTTCGTATCCTGCACCATAACATGGCATTTCTCACAGGCGACTTTCTGATGTTGGCCCAACAGTGCAAAAGCGGTTTGGGAGTGGTCAAAGCCCAGTGTCGGCTTCCACGCCGCTGTACCATGGCACGACCGGCAGTCGCCCGACAACTGCCTGCGATGCTCATCGAAATGGCAGTTGGTGCACGACGAATCGAGTCCCAGAAAAGTAGTTTGAAGATCGATGTTTTTGTCTCTGCGAATATTTTCGTTTTTAATGTACTTCGGTATGTGGCACTGGCGACAATCCAGCCGGCTGTGCTTGCCATCGAGCATAAAGCCGGTCTGTTTGTGGTCGAAATGTTCCTGTCCGTCTTTGAAATAAATCAGGTCGAAGTTGCGGCCGTGGTGTTCCACGTGGCAGAGATTGCACTCGGCGTACTCATCGTTTCCGTGCAGACCCAGGCCCGTATGGCGTTCGTCGGCTATGGCGACATGGCAGGCGAGACATTTATCTGAAAGCTGATCGCCTTTAGGGCTGTGGCATTTTTCGCAGTTTTCGACTCCTTCGAGAAAGGCGTGCGCACGGTGTAGTTCACCCGGCGATATTTGTGCCCGTGAAGTCGAAAAAAACATAACCGACATAATCAACCCCAAATAAATATTTCTGCGCGTATTGGCGCTGAATTTTAACGTCCTAAAACCAGCCATAGCCTGTCCAGATGGCGACACCAATGTGCACTCCCATGATGACATACATGATAATTGCGAACGGTTTGTGTATGACATGCCAGCAATGAAACAGTCGTTGGACTTTGCCGAGAACCGTCAGGCGCCGGACCAGTATGGCCCGCTGTGCCGCCAGGTGGTACATATAATCGAATTCCTTTTTGGGAAGAGGGATGGCTTTTTTAAGCCGCTTTTTCAAGCCGGCTTTGAGCCAGGGGCGGCGCAGATCGCTGACAAATAAACGCAGCACCGAGCCTAAAGCGCCCTTTTCACTGATCCCATAGGCTCTGTCGAAAATGAAATTGATTTTGTCCAACGTCTCCTGTTTGAGATTCCACTTGTCCTTCAATTCCTGTCCCATGTGGGCAACCAGCCGGTCGATTTCCTGCAACGACAACTCGCGATCTTCAATATTTCGCGGAACCTGCATATATAAATATCGCCCGAAATAGCCGCTCAACGCCACGGCCACCATCGACCAAAAGGCGACGGCCACCAGTCCCTGCACCTTGAATGACGTGTGCAGCACTATCATCAGGGGGCCGAAAACTCCCATAAATATATGAAAGTCCAAAAACGGGCGCAACGGTATTCGCCGCCCGAACAGCCTGGTTCGTTTGCGGATCGTGTAAACCAGCATGAGTACCATCATGACGGCTCCTATGAAACCGTACAGCAGCCCGCGACTTCCAGCGGGGCGGAATTCACGGTAATCGGGATGGTGAGGGCGTTCCAGGTAGGGCGTCTGGTAATACGAATAACCGTCGATGAATAACATCGCTATTATGACTATGGCGAGAAGGTATACCACCCATAACAGGATCCGCCGCGACTTTCGCGCGGGCTGTGTTTTTTCAATGGCGTCCTTTGCGGACGATATTGCCAGGCTCATTTAAGTGTATCTTCCTTTAGTTTCAAACATGAATCGGATTATATACGTTGCAACAACGCAAACGGGGGAGTGGTTGCGACTTTTGTGTGATTTTCCGGTCTTTTCCACGTCGCCCCTTCATTTGTTTATTATCGGAACCAAAGGTGGGCTATTTTAGGCCATTTTCGACCTGTAAGGCGATTTCGGGCGGATTCTGAGGGTTGTTCCAAATTTGCGCAGCGCGGGCCGTATCTGGCAAATCTCCCGAAATTATGACGATTCGCCGGTAAGCGGCGCGGGTGAGGGCGAGGTTATACGACGTTTGGCGCGAATTCGCTCCAGAAGGCCGTACACACTATTATACGTAATGGGAATGAGAACGAGTGTGATTAATGTCGAGACGGTCAGGCCGCCGATAACCGCGCGAGCCAGAGCCGCCTGAATCTCACTCCCGGCGCCGAGGACGAAAGCCAGCGGCAGCATGCCCAGCACGGTCGTCGACGTGGTCATCAAAATCGGCCGCAGACGCAGTTTCGCCGATTGCAGGACGGCGTCTTTGATTTCGAGGTCGTGTTCGCGGCGCATCAGGTTGATATAATCTATAAGCACGATGGCATTATTCACGACAATCCCCAACAGCATAACGACACCCATCAGGCTCTGTATGTTGAGCGTCGTGCCGGTCAGAAGCAGGGTCGGGACGACGCCGACAATGGCCAGCGGGACGGTGATCATGACTATCAGCGGATCGAGAAACCGCTCGAACTGCGCCGCCATGACCATATAGATCAATATGACCGCCATCAAAATCGAAAGCATAAAATCGGTTGCGGCCTTTTGTTGTTCTTCGTACTCACCTCCGAACACCACGGAAAACCCCTGCGGGAGGGGGACGCCGCGCACGGCTTTCTGGAGTTTCTTGATGACGTCGACCAGTGCCGCACCGCTTTGAAGGTTGGCCGTGATATATGTTACTCGCTGCCCGTCGATTCGTTCGATTTCGGTCGGGCCGCGCCGGCGTTCGGCGTGCACTACCGACGATACGGGGACAATATCACCCCTGGGTGTGTGTATCGAGACATTGCTTAAATCGTTGGTCGTCAGGCGGTCTTCCGGCTGCAGACGGACCGTAATCGGGTATTCTTCACCGCCTTCACGATAGACCCCGGCCTGGCTGCCGCCGATGTTGGTTTGAACGACCTGGGCAATATCGTTGACCGACAGTCCCAGATCGGCGATCTTCTCGCGATCCACGATCAGGTTTTGTTCCGGGCGGCCTTCGCGACGACTGACCCGCACGTCCGATATTTCGGGCACTTTTTCGGCTGCCAGTTTGATGTTGTTGGCCACACGGTCGGCTATATTCAGATCATAGCCCCGCAGTTCGATTTGAATCGCCTCCGACCCGCCGGAACCGAACAAACGCCGAAGCATCCACAGGCCGGATTGGGCCGACACACGAATATCCGCTCCGGGTATTTCTCCGGAGACCCCGCGCCGTATTTTATCGGCCAGGGCCAAGCTGTTAATCGTCCGCTCACCGGCGCCCTTTAAGGCAATTTCGACCGTGGCATCGCCCGAGCGAATTTGAGTCGTTATGTGGCGTAATTGATCCATCGGCGCGATTTCGCGCACTTTCTTTTCCAGATCCTTCAGATAGAGATCCACAACGGCGATATTCGTTCCCTGGGCCATCATGAGGTCAATATCTATTTCGTCTGCGTCCGTCTGCGGCATCAGTTCTACCGGTATCAGCGGCCATAGCATAAGAGTTATGACCATAAGCGACAAAGTTACACCATAGACAATTTTCTTGTGGTGCATTGCCTTGCCGAGCAGCCCGACATATCTGTTTTCGAGTTGATCGAACCACCGACCGATACGCGACCTGTGGGCCTTTTCCGCCTTTTCACCGACCGGGATAGTCAAAAACCGGCTGGCCAGCATCGGCACCACCGTCAACGCCACCACCAGCGAACAAAGCAGCGCGAACACGACCACCAAGGCGAGTTCTCTGAACAGCATACCGGAGATGGTCCGCATGAAGACGACCGGCAAAAATATCACTATGGTCGTAAGGGTCGATGCAATGATAGCTCCGGTGACCTGCTTGGTTCCGACCAGGGCGCTTTCTTCGAGAGAATGTTTATTCTCGCGAAGACGGACGATATTTTCCAGTACGACAATGGAGTTGTCGACAATTAACCCTATCCCGAGGGCAAGCCCCCCGAAGCTCATCTGATTCAAAGTCAGGTTGTCGAAAAACAGCAGGCCGAAAGTCGCGATAATTGAAATCGGGATCGAAAGTGCAATAATAAACGTCGTCGATCCGTTTCTCAGGAAAAGATAAAGTATAAGGATCGCCAGAATGCCGCCGAAAAGGGCCGACTGCTTGACATTGTTTATCGAGTTCTGAATAAAATCACTTTGATCTATGACCATCATCAGCTTGACGTCGTCGCGTTCGTTGTTGATCTGGTTCATCACCGCGCGGGCCTGCCGCGCCACTTCGACCGTATTCGCCCCGGACTGCTTGCGAATCCCGAGACGGACCATGGGTCGGCCGTCCACCTGTACTACCCGGTTGACGTCTTCGAAACTGTCGACCACTTCGGCGACGTCGCGGACGCGGATCGGATAGCCGTCGACGACCGTAATGATCGTATTGGCTATTTCATCGAGCGACTGATATTCTCCCCGGGTACGAACGTACATATCGCTGACACCTTCGCGCATGTCACCGCCGGGCAGGGTGACGTTTTCGCGCTGAAGGGCCGCTCTGACGTCCGACGCGGACAGGTGCGACGAGGCCAGCCGGTCGCGCTTGAGCCGGACCTGTATTTCACGATAAACGCCGCCCCAGACGTCGATCGATCCGACTCCCGGTATCTGTTCGAAACGCTGTGATATCTCCCGTTCGAGGATTAGGGTCATCTGGTCCATGGAGTGTTCTGAGTACGCGCCGAGGATCACGACCGGGAAATTATCGGGATCGAACTTGAACAGGCGCGGCGCTTCCACTTCGGGCGGAAAATCATCGCGGATGCGGTCCAGCGCGGCCCGAATGTCATCGGCCGCGGCATCGATATTGGTTCCCTGTGAAAATTCGAGCGTAACCCGGCTGCGGCCTTCCTCGGATACGGAACGCACCCGCGTTACATTCGGAACGCTGGCGATGGAGTTTTCGACTTTATCGGTGATGATGGTTTCGATTTCTTCGGGCCCGACGTTGGGATATGACGTGGAAACCGTAAGACGGGGAAAGTCTATCGGAGGCAGGAGGTCAACCGGCAGAAATCTGAAACCGGTAATGCCGAGGACAATAACGATAAGAAACACCATCGAGGTGGCGATAGGCCGCTTGACCGATATCCGCGTTATGTTCATACGCCATCCTCTTTGCCTTTCGGGACCGATCCGATAAGAGAGGAATCGATACCTTCCTTTTGCTGTTGCTTCATGATTTGGTTCAGCATATCCTCGCGCTGCAGCTTTTGCAAATCTTCCACCCATTTCCAGTTGACCGGCTTGACCCGGGCCTCGGCCGTATCGGCACCGAGCAGTTCCTGTCCGAGGGTCACGATCCAGTCATCGGGTTTAATCTCGTTTACCGCCGCGTTCATCCGCCCCTTGGCGATGACATCGACCGGGACGAACTGAAACGGTACGGGGTCGGTCAAAGCGCCGCCGTGCGAGCCGCCGGCTATGGCCGACGGTTCTCCCGTCAGAGAATCGCGGCAGACGAATACACCGACCGTGGCACTGACCGGATTCTCCCAAAGGGCGCTCAGCGGCACCAGTGTGGCTTTCTCGCTTTCGCCGTAAAACACGTCGACCGTCACGAACATTCCCGGCTTGAGGGATCTGTCCGGGTTGACTAGGTCGATTTCCGCCATCGTACTGTGGGCGATGGGATGCAAAAACGGGGAGATGCGGGAAATAGGGGCGGAGACGGAACCGAACGGAATTGCCGGTGACAAAATTTCCGAGCGTTGATCTTCTTTTATGTATGTCAACATGCGGTCGGTCAGGACGATTTCGACTCGCACCGAATCGAGCTGCCCGAGGGTAAATATCCTCGTGCTTGGCGTTACCAGCATGCCCACTTCGGCGTTGCGATTGCCCACCGATCCGTCAACCGGCGCTCGTATGATGGTCCGCGACAGCACTTCCTTGCGCTGGTCCACCATCGCCTGGGCCTGGTTTACTTTGGCGTGCGACAGGTCGGCATCGGCTTCGGCCGCCACGGCCTGGGTTTGTATTTTTTCAAACTCGGTTGCGCTGATCAGATTTTTCTCCGACAGGCTGGTATTGCGGCGAAGTTCTTCATTGGCGCGTTTGAGTTCGGCATCGGCCTGTTTGGCCTGCGCCACCGCTATCTGATAATCGGCATCGGCCTGTTTGAGCTGCTCGCGGAATTCGGTATCGCGAAGCTGTACCAGCGGACTTCCGGCCGTAACCAGATCGCCGTTGTTGACATATACTTTCATAACGGGCGCGCTGATCTGGGGATAAAGTTCCACCTGGTTTTGGGCCTTGACCACTCCACTCAGGCGCTCGGACAACGGTAAGCTGCCGTACCGGGCCCGCACCGCCTCAACCGCAGGAATCGCCGGCTCACCCCCGCGAGCGGTTTTAGGATCAGGATCGCCGGAGCATCCGGATAAAAATATCGCTGCCAGAATTATCAGGGAAAAAACCGAGCCGAGGAGAAGTTGTTCCCGGGCTGTTCGTTGTCGTGTCATGTCACCTCTGCCGGATTGGATTTATGGGTTTGCCGTATGTCTAACCATGGACCCATATTAGTAAATTATAGTGAATATGTCCATACGAAGTTCCATATAGCGCCTTCTGTTGTGTCGCCTTTCATCGTCCGGCGAGGCCACGGGTTACCGTTGACGGCAGCCGGTGATTCTTTAATGTTTAACGCAAAAGCGGGACGCTTAATAGGCGGTATTTTGCTCCGGCCGCGATTTATTATTTGACTGAACTTAAAACCAACGGGCCCATCTGTATTTTACCGGCCACGAAACAATTGCCCTTCGGCCTTGTTTAGAGGGAAAGAGAAACTTTGAAACAAGATAATTCAAAATCATCAGAAGACCGTTATCCGCCGATCGCGGATTACGGTTTTATATCCGATTGCCACTCGATGGCCCTCGTTTCCGTCTCCGGCTCCATTGACTGGTGTGCCATGCCGAGGATCGACGCCAACAGCGTCTTCGGGCGTATTCTCGATTGGGACAAAGGCGGGTACTGCAGCATATATCCTGACATCGATATTTATGAAAGCTCGCGGCGATATTACGACAATGCTCTTATTCTGGAAACCGTGTTTAAGACAGAAGACGGTGAAGTAAAACTTTATGACTGCTTTGCCATGCGGGCCGGAGGTCGCGAAAATCCCCTAAACCAGATCATTAGAATCGTCGAAGGTGTAAAAGGCGAAGTCCCGATGACCGTAGCTTTTGCGCCGCGTTTCGATTATGGTCTTTTGAAACCGTGGTTCCGGCGCTGCAACCAAGGCGTGAACATCACGGCTACCGGCGGGCATCAGGGGCTGTTGGTTTCGGGTGATCTCGAACTGGAAATTTCAGGCGGCGAAGGCTGTTTCGGGTCGTTCACGATAAAAGAGGGCCAGAGGAAGTACCTGTCGATCATTTATCGCCGGCCGCACGAACTCGACGGTGGTACTATCGAAGCTCCGAACACAGCCGAGATCGAACGGCGTTTTAAACAAACGGTTGACTGGTGGCACGGTTGGTCGTCCCAGGTCGATTACGAAGGCCCGTACAAGGACAAGGTACAATTGTCGGCTCTCGTGCTGAAGGGCCTGACAAACGCTTCTACCGGCGCCATCGCGGCGGCGGCGACCACGTCGCTGCCCGAGCGGATAGGCGGGGCCAGAAACTGGGACTACCGGTTTTCGTGGGTGCGCGACTCGGTTTTTACCGTGCGCTCACTGGCGATTCTCGGATTCAGGCAGGAAGCCGACCGTTTTCGGCATTTCATCGAACGGACCGCCGCCGGTGCCGCCGAGGAGATACAGGTCCTGTTCGGCGTGGGCGGGGAGAGGTATTTGCCCGAGCACGAAATAACCGAGCTCGAGGGCTATCGCGGTTCGGCCCCGGTGCGGGTCGGCAACGCCGCGGCCCGGCAGATGCAGCACGACGTTTTCGGTGAGCTTCTGCACCTGGCGTACACCTGGCACCTCTGGGGAAATTCGCCCGACGACGATTACTGGGCTTTTATCGTGCAACTGATAAACCGTACCATCGAAATCTGGCGCATACCCGATCACGGCATCTGGGAAGTGCGCGGTGAACCGCGCCATTATGTCCACTCCAAAGCGATGTGCTGGACAGCCCTCGACCGGGGGATTCGTCTGGCCCGCGAGACCGGCCGCGACGCCCCGCTCGAAAAATGGGAAGCGGAACGCGACGCCGTCCGTACTTTAATCGACGAACAAGGCTATGACAAAGAACGCGGTGTCTACGTGCAGGCCTTCGGTTATCCGCACATGGATGCATCGCTTCTGTTGCTGCCGATATTCGGATATTTGGCGTACGACGACGAACGCATGATTCGTACTACCGACAAAATCAGACAAGAACTCGATCGCGACGGGCTCATCATGCGCTATCCCGACGACGTGGACGGTTTGGACGGACACGAGGGGAGTTTCCTGTGCTGCATTTTCTGGCTGGCCGAGGTGCTGGCGCGGCAGTACCGTCTGGATGACGCGCGGCGGGTGTTCGAAACCGGCTGCGCCACCGCCAACGATCTGAACCTCTTCTCCGAAGAGTTCGATTCCGAAGACCGCATCATGCTCGGTAATTTTCCGCAGGGGCTGTCACATTTATCGATGATCTCGGCCGCCGTGGCCATCGGTGAAGCCGAAAGTGCCTTGGGGCAGCGGGAAAAATAACGATCACATTAATTACCGATTTCTCTTCATACGCGACAATATCAATCCTGATTTTCCCGGCCCAAAAAGATGAATTTGCTGCAAATCTGCTATTTATGTCCATTCTTAACATCATAATATTATGAAATATATTGAGTTATTCGCGAATTTGGCTTTGTCCGACCGTGTTTTGGGTTGACAAAAGTCGCGCTCTCTAATATATTAATTTCAAATAAAATATTCATAAATCCTGACAAAAATAGTCACAAAAATTATTCCGGGAGGCTAGTTCATGCATAAGGCGCGTTTTCTTTCGCTCGCATTATTTACGGGCCTATTGTGCCTCGTACTTTTCGCACCACCTTTATTCGCAGCATTTCCGATTGAAAAATCGGCTTTCATTAACTCCGTCGCCGTAACCATTAATGTGCCGGGCGATTATACCTCGATTCAGGAAGCGATCGACGCGGCATCCGATGGTGATTCGGTAATCGTCGCTCCCGGAGAATATAGCGAATCGCTGAATTTTGGCGGCCGGTTGATTTGTGTGAAATCTTCCGACGGTCCCCTGGCCACTACTATTACGGCGGATGACATGACCAATCTGGTTGTATTCAATAATGACGAAAATGAGCAGGCCATCCTTGAGGGATTCAGGCTGGAAGGCGGCAATATTGCAATTTGGTGCGAGGACGCCGGACCCACGATTAAGCACAACATATTGCTGAATCAAAATGTCAGAAATTGGGCTGCAATATGTCTGAGCGGTGCCGGCTATGGCACTTTCGGCAAATCTCCAGCTATTATTATAAACAACACGATTATGAACAGCGGGAACGGCGGGATTTCATCTTTTTCAACCGTCGCGCCCGTTATAAAAAATAATATCATCTCTTTCAACGATCATTACGGGATTCATCGCGATAACAGCCCCGAAGTGCCCGATCTCGATTTGTCGTACAACGACGTCTACGGTCAGTTGGATAACTACCAGAATATAGCGACTCCCGGAACCGGGTCGATCTCGCTCGATCCGAAATTGAATCCGGACATGCCCCTGACGGCCGATTCACCTTGCCGGGATACCGGTGATCCCGATCCCGAATACAACGATCCCGACGGTTCCCGCAATGACATGGGCGCCGTTCCGTTCGATAATGCCACTATCCACGATCCGATGACCATATATGTCCCGGACGATTTCGAGACGCTGGCGAATGCCGTCTATTTTTCCGGCGACGATGACACCATATTGGTTTCTCCGGGAACGTATTATGGTCCGATTATCATCGACGGCAAAAATATTATCATACAATCGACCGACGGCCCGCTCGAAACGATCATAACCGGTGAAGACTTCAATGACCTTGTGACTTTCCAGAATATTGGACAAGGGTTGGCCCGCCTCGAAGGATTCTCGCTTTCCGGCGGCCATATCGGGATCAAATGCGAGAACGCCGGTCCCATTATAAAAGGAAATCTTTTAACGGCCCAGACAATTTACAACTGGGCGGCCATTTCGCTTGGCGGTCCGGGTTACGCGGTGCACGGTGATTCTCCGGCTCAAATAATAAATAACACGATAACCGGTTGCGCCAACGGCGGTATATCGAGCTTTTCGGTCACTGCCCCGACAATAAAAAATAATATTATCGTCTTTAACGGGCACTATGGAATTCATAGAATAAACAGCCCGGCAATCCCGGTTCCGGAATTGTCATACAATGACGTCTACGGAAACCCGGATGATTATCAGGAGATAGTCGATTTTGGCGTCGGCACGATCTCGGATGATCCTTTGTTCACGGCCGAATACAGGCTGAGAGAAGGATCGCCGTGTATCGACGCGGGTGATCCCGATCCCGAGTACAACGATCCCGACGGCAGCCGCAACGATATGGGTGCCATCCCCGGCGCTGGCGGCGGACCTCCGATGGCCCAGGTCATCCACGTCCCGGCTGATTATCCGACCATACAACAGGCCGTGGAGGCCGCGCAAAGCGGCGATACGATTTTGGTCGCTCCGGGAGTTTATAAAGAAAGCATCGTCGCCAGCTACAAAGGGCTTTGCATCAAATCCGAGGCGGGAGCCGACGAAACGATAATAAAATATCCGGCCCTGGAAAAAAGCTCACGATACGCCCCGGATTATGACGGGTTCGATGCGAATTATGAAGACCGGGAAACCGGCGCCGACAAACAGGCGGGCGGTGCGGTCATTGAGCTTTATGGATCCTATGCGACCCCGGTTACGATCGACGGTTTCACGATTCGGTCCGATTATATGGCGCAGGGAATTCACGCCGAGAACATAACATTGTCGGTTAAAAATTGTACTGTCGAATTTTGCTGGGGATACTATGACGGCGGCGGCCTGTTTTTGAATCATACCATCGCCAACATTACCAATAATAAAATAAGATATAACTGGGCACCGATTTCCGGAGCGGGCGTTTTCTCCCGGCCATATATGGAAAATACGTCGGTTATATCGGGCAACGACATTTACGGCAACGTCTCCGGAAACGGTCCGGGAATTTCACTGATCGAGGGCGGCAACGTCCTGGTTGAGCGCAACCTGATTCACGGCAATATCGCGACGTACGGCTCAACCCGTCGCGGTGCGCTTTACATGCACGCTGGAAATATCAGCGCCTTCAATAATACGATCGACAATAACTTGGTCGGTATCACGGTGCTGTCCAGCTATAATGTTAATTTGCGCAATAATATCGTTACCAACAACCTCGACTGTGGTCTCGAACTGCTGGACGACGTCGGGGCCAATACGGACGTTATTTATGGCTATAACGACGTTTGGCACAACGGCTTGAAGAATTATGTCAATGCCTCGCCGGGGATGTCCGATATTTCCGCCGATCCCATATTCGAGCCAACCTGGTACGAAAAATATTACCTCTCAGCCGGGTCGCCCTGCATAAACACTGGCGATCCCGATCCGGAATTCAACGATCCCGACGACAGCCGCAACGACATGGGAGCCAATCCCTATGAAATCGTGGCACCGCGTCAGGTACAGGTCTATAAGGTGCCGCTCGACTTGCCCGGCATTCAGACTGCGATAGACGCCGCGTACAGCGGCGATACGATCGTCGTGTCATCCGGAGAGTACCGTGAATTTATCAATTTCGGTGGCAAGAACATCAACCTGGTTTCGGAGTCTGGTCCTCAAACGACGTTGATTCGCGCGCCCGAATTGGGACTCATATCCAAATCCGACAAAAACTGGGCCGATACCCTTAAAAAATCCGGCGACCTGTCCAAACGTCCCGAACCGTGGCCGTCGGTTGTTATGCTTTCGATGATTAACCCCGGAGCCGGACTGGACGGCTTTGGCATCGACGGAAATAAAGAAATTCGCGGGATTTTCGGATTCGGCGATAACGGTTACATCAATAATTGTATCGTGGAAAACTGCCAGGGCTACTACGATGCCGGTGGTATGTACCTCGGGTATCCGGGTTGTATTGTCAGCAACAATATTGTCAGAAACTGTGCCACGCCTATTACCGGCGCCGGTATATTTCTCAGGCTGGGGACAGGTTTCGGAAAGCCGACGGTCACTGGCAACGTAGTCTACGGTAATCTCGGCGGCAATGGTCCGGGTATTTCCTTGATCCAGGGCAACGGCGCCATTGTCTCTTACAATATCGTGTACAATAATATCGCCGGTGATACGTCGTACAGAAAAGGCGGCATTTATTTCAATGCCGTGGAAGTCGAGGCCTTCAACAACACCGTCGTCAACAATGGCATCGGTTTTACGGTCCTGTCTAGCGTCGATTGCGACGTCCGCAATAATATCATTGTGGGCAACAACGAGGGTGGCTTCGAATGGCTAGAGGACGTCGGCGCAAGCGAAAATGTAACGTACGATTACAACGACGTCTGGGACAACGGTGAAGACTACCTGTATGCCGATCCCGGTGCGAACGACATATCTTCCGATCCGCTGTTCGATGAAGATCTTTCCGACGAATACGTGCTTACGTACGGTTCGCCGTGCATCAATGCCGGTGATCCCGATCCGAAATATAATGATCCGGACGGGTCCAGAAACGATATCGGCGCCAGGCCCTATGACCACGCGGGCTTTTTAAGAGGTGACGTCAACGGTGACGGCAGAGTAAACCTTAAGGACGTAATATATCTGTTGCTGTACAGGTATTTGGGTGGTCCCGAACCCCCCGGCGGCCTTGAAGCCGGCGACATCGATTGCTCTGGCAGAATCAATTTAATGGATATCCTGTATTTAATATCCTACGTTATATTGGATCATGATTTGCCCGACTGTAATTAGAGGATCATCGCAGAATATAAAAGAAGGAGCTTTGGCTCCTGCTTTTTTTTATCCGGATTTGCGGATTATTGCCTTTAAAGATATTTCAATACTTCGCAAGCCTGAATGAATTTGATTTCGGCGCCCTGCTCTTTGGCGGTGCCGATAACGGCTTTCAAATTGGTTTCCATATAATCGAGAGAGTACAGCGTGCTTTTATTGACGATTAATTCATCGGGATGAAAATAGGTGACGAAAAAAGCCTTATCGTGTTTGGCGAGTCGCCTTTTGAGCGATGAAACCAAAGGAGAGAACAGACCGGTTCGTCCGGTGATATTAATCCAGTACGTCGGTCTTTTAATTGCCCGCCAAACGGGGCCGAAGTCTTTCATCTTTTTAGCGTACACCAGACCGCCGATAAGACTCCAGAAAATGGACCGGGAAACGAAATTAGGGGCTTCGAGGATTTCTCGGGAGGGCCCGCCTTTTGCCGCGTTCCTGCGGTAATCGTCGGGCGAGGCATAGTACGGAAAATCGGGCGAAAGCGACCAGTCCAGAAAATTGGCCGCCCGTTTGTTTTGATCTTTGGGGCTGAATTTCAAACCCGGTACGGCGCTGAAGTCTATTTTTATTCCCAGTTCCTGCAGCATTTGGAATGTCTCGTTATTGTGGAAATCCCAGCCCATACGTACCGACTGCGGTTTTCCGGGAAACTGCTTCGTATAGGCCGCGTATGCTTCGTCGAGCATTTTCAACTGCCAGGCGGTATCGAAGACTTCCTGGTACCAATACTTGCCGTTGTCGTCGTATCTCCAGAAATGGGGATGCCAGCCCAGTTCGTCACC
Source organism: uncultured candidate division Zixibacteria bacterium (assembly GCA_963702205.1). Taxonomy (GTDB): domain Bacteria; phylum Zixibacteria; class MSB-5A5; order GN15; family PGXB01; genus CALAMC01. The sequence goes on along the minus strand of OY969724.1, from coordinate 3,871,876 downwards.
GGCACGCTCCAGGTCTTCCAGAAAACTCCTGTGTTCGGTCAGGATGTAATCGTACTCACCGTACGTCTTCTTTATTTGATAATCTACCCGCAGGCACCATGTAAAAACCGGCGGATGGCCCTCACTGTCGGTAATATTATTCAGGCGATCCTTGGCACGCGGGATACCGTCGAGCATCCCCGACCACCCGAAACCGTCGGTGGGCAGGCCGTCGACGAACCCGGCGCGGTCTGGATCGGTGTCACATCCGATAACTATATAAAGCCTTTTTCTCAACGGTTATCTCCCGGAGGCTTTCTTGTTTTTTTAAACCGCTGACTGTGCTGTTTATCGCGGACGAATTCTATTTTGACCGGCACCATGTAATTTTCCAGAACTTCGCGGCAGTACTGCTTGATCCTTGCCGCTGCCTGCTTTTCGTCCTCTTCTTCGGCCAGCCTTATTCTGGCGCAGACTATATTGCCGATGAGCGGGTTCTTTTCACCGTAGACGACAACCTCAAGCACGTTGTCGACGTCCTGAATCGTATTTTCCACCTGCGAGGGATAGACTTTTTCGCCGCCGACATTGATGATTTCCGAGCGCCGTCCCAGAAAACGGATGTACTCACCGTCGCGTTCGACCTCATCACCGGTCACAAACCAGCCGTCATCGGTGAACGGGCTGGGGGCGTTCAGGTAACCGAGCATGGCCGATTCCGCCTTGATCTGGAGAATGCCGTCGACAATGCGCGTCTGATAGCCCTCGCCGCCGATTTTCACCCAGATAGATTCGGAGCTTTTTGATTTGGAGCGAAGCGTCCCGGTTTCCGACGTTCCGTATTTTTGCAGAAGGGTAATTCCGGGAAATATTTCGGCGGTTCTTTTCAACGTCACTTCGGACATGATTTCGGTACCGTACGTAATATATTTCAGCGATGATAAATCGTGCTTTTCGTAGGCATGGCTTAAAATCAGGAGATTCAAGAACGTCGGCGTTACCGGCAGGACTTCGACGCCGAACCGCTCGATTGTCCGGCAGACGTTTTCCGGCGCGCGGTCCGATACCGTGATGATGCAGCTGGCGTTGGACAGGGAGTACAACATCGTGTCGATACCCCCGATATGATCGAACAGAAGAAACGTCAAAGTACGCAGGTTGTGTCTTCGCGTCATGAATTTTCCCAGCAGGCGCGCCATATTGTGGACTGCGGCCTTGTTCTTGCCCGTTGATCCGGAAGAAAACAACACCAGTCCGGGATCGCCCAGCTTCCGGAGTCGGCCATAAAATTCATGGTTAGCCTGATTTTTAAGCCGTACGATTTCAGTCTGGTCCTGTTCGTCAATCCTGAACGAGACTTCTCCCTGCGCGATTTCCGTGAACTCCTGCTTTTTGGTTTCGATACGGCTGGTCAGCGGTACCACTATGCACTTACTTTCCAGCAGCGTCAAAAACAGGGCGACGGCGTTGGGAGAAAAGTCGGCTTCGAGCACGACGACCGTACCCGGCTCGATCTTTTCCGAGGATATTATACCTCGCCAGTGGTCGATTCGGTCCAGCAGCCATCGGTAACTGTAGATATCGTTTTTCCAAATGATGGCGTCGCTTTCGGGATTTTCCCGAAAACGTTCAAGAAGAAATTCCAGCGGCATGATTACACACCGCCGAGGTATATAACTTGGCCGGTTATGAAATCGCTGGAGGGTTGTATGAAAAAGTCGATGACATTGCTCACGTCCGAGAATTCACCGTAGCGCGTGATGGCCTGCCGATTTATCAGGGCAGTCATTTTTTCTTCAGGAACCGATTTGATCAGGTCGGTTTTGATCGGTGTCGGGCCGACGGCGTTGACGGTTATCCCGAAACCGGCCATTTCCCGCGCCATTATCTCGGTCAGTGAAACCACGGCCGCTTTTGAGGCGGCATAAATGGCTTCGCCTTCCAGCTTGAGCGGAGTCGCCACCGTGGCGAAATTGATAATGCGCCCGAACCTATTTTTCATCATAAGCTTGGCGGCTTCCCGTCCGAACAGGAAGGTCGCCATGAAATTCGTCCTGAAAATCTTGTCCGCCGTTTTCATCGGCGTCAAAAGCAAATGATTCATCGAGGCGATCCCGGCATTGTTGATGAGCACGTCGAGACGACCGTACTTCCTGGCAACCTGCGTAAACATCTGTTCGACCTTCGTCTCGTCACCGACGTCGAGGCAGAAATGCTCGTAACCATCCAGCTTATATTCGGCTTCGCTGCGGCTGCAGCCGACCACGGTGTAGCCCTTGTCGACATAATATTCAACCAGATACCGCCCGATGCCTTTGCTGGTGCCGGTGATCAACATGACCTTTTTGTCGGACATGTTATTGTTCCTCCAGAAGCTGCGTGATGTAGTCGGCGAGCGTGTCTATCGTACGAAACGGACTGTTTTTCTGGGACATGGCTCGCTCATCGGTTATCGAAACGGGCCTATCGAACTGCTCACGGATTTTCTGTTCCAGCGCCACCACCAAATTAACCAGACCGAGCGAATCGAGCTTTCCTCCGGCTCCGAACAGGACGGTTTCGGGAGTTTTTTCCAACTGCATATCTTTGGGCAATTGGGGATTGAGTGCGTCTATCATTTCTGATATTGCGTTCAGGACTTTTTCTTTGGCTGCCATATTTTACTGCCTTCATTGAGTTTTCAAAATCTACAACGGTTGTGCCCACAAAATAATGGCAAATTGCCGTAACGCCAACAATTTTTGCGGCTTTGCCTTTGATATCCGTTCTACCAGAGATTATCCAGGTCCGATTCAAAAAATGTCACGTGGATGGGGCGGCTAATTTTGGGGGAGAGTACCACGGGGAACGGCCTGAAAACCCACAAACCGGCGCTCCGGTAGAAAGTCTTATCGCGCGACGAGGCCAGGGCCACGATCCCGTCGGCTTTATTTTCTCTGGCTGCCGAAACGGCTTTTGCTATCAATATTTTTCGCGCCGCATCCGTTCCGACCAGGTCGCATATTTTCAATAGGCGGATATTTTTAACCTTATTTTCAGCCATTCTGAAAATAATATATCCAGCGATTTCAGGGCCTTCACGGTGTATATAAACCTGATAATCCTTGCCGGGCTGACCGAGACGGTAATTGAGAAATTCGGCGCTTCGGACCCCATAAATATCGTAGCGCGACGCCAGATGTTTTTCCCAGATATTGTCGTGAGATGGATTAAAAGATGATATTTCGACAAGATTTTCATCGCCGGGTTTTCTGGCGGCGGCGAAAAGCAGATTCGCGGCCAGTATTGCAGCCCCCAGGTACGCGGGGCGGTTAAAATAGGCGAGAGCCCGGGATGGATCAAAAAAGCGGGCGTACATATTGCACGTATCCCTGTTTACGATATAACCCCTTCGACGGTGAGTCTCCTCGATTTCCGGGACAACCCCGACCGCCCCGAAAAGCGATTGGTCGGTGTCTCCGGTTTTGTCGAGCAGATTGGTCCCGGCGAAGACCCGAATCAGCGGGTTTGACATATCCAGGACGAGCGTGGCCGCCCAGCCGAGGACGAATTCAGTCTCCACATTCTTAAACTTCTGGGGTATATGGGCAATGTGTCCGACAATATTATCCTTGAACAGGGCCAGATATCTCTGACAGCGCTGCCAGTCGAAAAGTCTTTCATCATATAGCTCAGGATGGTCGGGACTGTGTTTGGCCATGAAGGTCATCAAGCCACTTTTGAAGCTATCCTGATAGGGTACTATTTTAACGCTCATCATAAGATTGTCTCAGAGGTGAGGGACATAATTTCATAATTCTTATAGTCACTTTAAACAGGGTGCTTTGTCAAGAGAAATCACTCTCCGTTATTGACGGCGGATTGGAGCGGTCTTATGACAAAAATTTCACGGTCTTCACTTTTTGACTGTTGAGTTTCGGAATTTTTAGAGTATCTTTGCAGGATGTCAGAGAGACAACCATGACGGAAAGCAGCACGCTGGCCAACAAATTAAAGGCGATAGGCCGGATTCCCAAGTCTGTCAAAAGCCTGATAAAATTCACGCTGCTGGCAATCGTGTTGTTTGTCGTTTTCAAGCAGATCGGCCGCAACTGGCACGAGATCATTCATTATGACTGGTCTATCAACGTCTGGCTTCTGATGTTATCCATCATGGCTCAGGCACTGACTTTCCTCATGTTTTCCAATGTCTGGTGTATGATAATTTCCGGATTCGGGTACGACGTTTCCTTAAAGCACGGGTTCAAACTGGCCTACATCAGCAATCTTGGACGCTACCTGCCCGGGAAGTTCTGGACTATTTTCGGCATGGCTTATCTGGCGCGGCGGCTCGATATCAAGGAAGAGGAATCGGTTGCCTCCTGGGTTATAGCGATCATCTTTTCGCTGCCGACGGCCTTTTTAATCAGTTTCATAACGGTGATAATTTATCCGGAAATTCTGTCGGACAAAATCAGCGCCGAGATCGGGATTACGGCCTATGTCTTTTTCGGCATTACTCTGATCGGGTCTTTCCTGCTGATATTCCTGCCGTCCAGGACACTGGCGCTTTTGAATTTTTTTCTGAAGCTTATCAAGAGACCGGCGGTTAATTTTAGGGTCAGTTCGTTCACTGCCCTTAAAATATATTTCGGCTATTTTCTAAGCTGGGCCTTTTACGGTTTTTCTTTCTGGCTCTTCTTAAACTCGATACTGGCAAACCCTCACAGCCCGCTTGCGGGGACGATAGGTATATATGTCTTCGCCTATCAAATCGGTTTTATTGCCATCTTTACGCCGAGTGGTATCGGCGTCCGGGAGTTCGCACTGTGGGTGATGCTTAAGCCGTACATCGGCGAAATCGCGGTCGGCGTTGCGGTCGCTACCCGGCTGTGGAACACGGTAGTTGAACTAATATCGGCCTTTATAGCTTTGGCAATAAAGTTACCCCCGGAAAAAAAGACCTGATGTTTTGGGAATTTGGATCGGCTGCGGTAGTTTCAGGATTTTGTTTTTTTATTCAAACAACAGGTTTTGTTTATGGGATCGGGTTTGGTCCGAAAGCGGTTGATCATCCTGTTGCAAATATGACAGGGATAATTCAGGGACGACAGATGGCAGACGAAATTGTAAATTCGTTCCGGTATGCAGCCGAAAAGCAGGCTGGTCAGTCGAGCCGGATATATTGACAAATCGTAGTACGGCCTAATGTTCATCTGCCAGTTGCGGTTCCAGGGATATTCACTCAGGCAGTCGATCTCACTGATCTCATGGCATTCGAAGGCGTGTTTTATCATCTTCTCGAAAAGCTTGCTTCCCGGCGAATACGATGAAAATGCCTCGTCGTACCCTATTTTCAAAACCACCAGCCTATGATTGACACGGATGGCAAGATTGGCGGCGATGGTTTTTCCGGCGGCTTTCAGGAAATACCATTCCAGCCAGCCCAGATGGGCCAGTCGGCGGGTCAGGGCAGTATAAAATTCCATCTGTGACTGGCACTGACGTATCGCCGAACCGTTGCGGCCTTTCCAGCATGATTCTTCTATCTCCAGGAAGGCCCTTAGGTACTCGGGGTTGTCCGCGTTTTCCGAAATAAAATCGACCTGTATACCGCCCAGCCTGGTCAGCTTACGTTCGAGGCGGTTCAGGTTGCGGGCGAATCCGTGAGGCAGGTGCGCCCGGTATTCTTCGAAAGATCCATTGACCTCGATATACGAACCATTACCGCTAAAACGACGCCCTGACATAAAACCGGACAATCCATTTTTGGCTATAGCCAGGACTGAAGCATTGGCGCGAAGGCGTCTTATTCTGAAGCGATAAAGGCTGGGTGTAAATTCCTTTATGGTTGCCAGAAATCTGAGGATAACCTCCTTTTCCAATCCCGGTTTTATTAAAAAATCCACGCATGGTGTATGCCAGTTAAAAGGGGTCTGGAGCCTGATGTGATCTCGGCCCATCACTGTCCTGGCAGTGCCCACCAATGGTAAAACGCCGACCAGTTCCGAATCCCGACAGGCCAGAAGGCAGACCCAGCTTTGGTCTTTTTCGAGTTGATATTCAAAAAATGAGGCAATCCAGGCGTGAGATAACATCGGTCGGGCTGACTGAAAGGCTAGATCATTCCAGGCCGTGGCGTGCGATTCAAGGTCGGCCAACTCGGTGAAGGCGATAATCCGCAGCGAATCCGAAACTGCGCCGCGAATCTGCTGGGTATTGACTGATTTTACGGAATTTTGAAAAAGCTGTGGCAATCGATGTACACCGTTTGGCAAAATGTTAGCTTATGTAATGTTATCGGCGAAAGTAACATTTTTTAAATGAGTTGGGAATAGAACTATCGCGACCGGTGCCGGTTTTTTCAAAATCGCATGAATAATGCTCTATCGGGGCAAATTTTTAAGACCGCAAATTATGTCCCATTTGGATTCTAAGTCATATGAATTAAAAAATGGGCGAGGATTTTTGAATCCTCACCCATAAGATCAAGCCGTTCGCTATCAGGATTTCTCTCCCGATTTCAGTTACGCGTTACCTGCGAGATATGTATTACGGCTCGATCATTTCCATTTTGCAGATCTTGAGGACATTCGGATCTTCGGTGGGATAGCCCTTCACCGAAACATAATCTCCTGCGGCGAAATCTTCCAAAGTCAATACTTCTCCGTCAAGGCCGGTCAAACGGGCTTTCGGGCAGACGTATCCCGTCCATCCGTAGCCGTGGAACGTTACCGTTCGGGTATCGTAATCTATGGTCGCGATATAAGCATCGAACACATTGCAGACCGCGTGCGATGCGTTGGCGACCTTAATGACCGCGGCCAGAAGTGTGTCTTCGTTCACTATAAACGCTTTGACTTCGAGTATGTCACCGACGGCGAGGTCCGTGAAATCGATCGCGACGAGCACGTTATGAGCTTCGCCGGTACCGAATCCGGGATCACCCTGAGCCGTAGTCGTGCTTGATCTGGTCTGCACACTGTATTGATTGGATATCTGGTTGTGGGTTTCGGTACCCCAGATAAATGTATTAGTATCCGTAATAATCGTCTGCGAGTAACCGTTTACGGTAAACGAACCGGTCGTATAGTCGATGGTCGAGATTGTATCGCGGAAAGCCAAGTCATATCCATCGTACAGCCTTTGCCAGAGCTGGATTCGGTTGGCGAGAATGACACCGTTCTGCTGCTGAACTCCGTAAACCGTGACCGAGTCGCCGGGTCCGACATTGCTGAAAGGCACCGGGGCTTCCATCGTGTTTTTAAGACGCACGATGAGACAGTTGTGCGATGCCACGGCTGTATCGGGACGACCCTCGAAAGTCAGCATCATTTGGTTCTCATTGACAGTTTTCACCTCGGCGGCGAACTGGACCGGTTCACCGGCGGCCTGCAAAACAGGCGAATTGCCCTGAGATGACAGCGGCGAATCATCGGAGCATCCAACCATGAAAGCCGCCAGACCAATCAGCATCATTACTGTCCATAAACCCCATTTTTTGTGCATTTTTTTCCTCCATGCCATGGTTTTGGGTTACAGTGCTTTTCCTTACTTCTTAAATACAGAGATACTCCCCGCCGGAATCGTTCATTTATTGGCCGGAAAAGTGGATAAAATGAGTTGAGAAAACCGATTGAGGGGGAAATAAAATGGCCGCCGGGATGCTGAACCAGCGGCCTTACAAGAGGTATGCGTACCGGTACTGATTTATAGATGCCGACCCCCGCAGTCTGCAGTGTGCAAACAGTACCTCGATATCTTGATCGCAGTAGATATCAGATTGTCCCGTTCGGGGCATGCATCCATAAGCTCGTCCAACAGAGAGCGACCCCGTTCGATTCGTTCAAGAAAAATTCACTTTTTTGGAATTATTCGGGACAGGCCTTTGTTACGGTCGACTGACGGCTGAAGTTTGCTTATAGCCTTAAATATTGCCTAATACAGGTTCTTGATCAGAATCAGGATGTCCAGCAGGTTTATGGTGCCGTCGCCGTTCATTTCGGCCGAATTCAAAAGCTCCGGCGGCGGGCCGTCATCGTATAGAAAATCGATTATATACAATATATCCATGAGATCGACGTTCCCGTCGCCGTTGGCATCGCCATGAATTATGGACGCAACGACATTAAGAGCCGCAGGCACGTCGACCAACCCGGCACCCAACAGCCCGGCATAATCGGGATTGATATCATCGACGCTGACCGCCGTCTGCTGAATTATATTGAAAATATCATCGCGCGTCAGGGTCGGATCGAGCGAAATCATCAAAGCGGCTGCACCCGCCAGAAACGGCGATGCAAAACTGGTCCCGTCCCACCAGGCGTACGTTGTATCCGGGTACGCCGCATAGATTTGTGTGCCGGGGGCGGAAATGTCGACTTTTTCACCGTAGTTCGAGAAATCGGCCTTAAGATTGGTCGAATCCAAAGCTGCGACGGCCATACAATTGTACCGCGAGGCGGGGTACGGAAACACCGAGCTCAGATCGGTGGAATCGTTGCCCGCGGCGGCGATTATCAATACATTGCTGCGGTCGGCCAGGCGAAGAGCGTCATCGAGCGCCGGATCCACACCCGACATCCCCATGCTTAAATTGATCACCCGACAGCTGTCGTCTATCGCCTGCATTATAGCTTCGGCGATATAATAGGCATCGCCCAATCCGGCTGTATCTAAAACCCGGTATGAATAAATATCGGCTCCGGGTGCGGTCATGCGGAGGACGCCGGCCACGAATGTCCCGTGTCCCCAACAGACGCCGCTGCTGTCGTCGAATGCGTAGTCGTCATTGTCAACGTAATCCCAGCCCGAAACCACTGCTCCGGGCATGGTATCCAATAGCGGATGATCGAAATTTACACCGCCGTCAATTACGGCCACCCGGACGCTGGTGCCGGTCGACAGCAGATGCGCATCGGTTAAGTCCAATGTCGTGGCGGATACTTGAGTATATATATCGCCGATACATTCCACGTCCAGAAACGGCTGGCTGCGCTGAAACGGTTCGGGGGCAGACAAAATATGGTTGACGGCGCAGTAGTCGACGTCGGGTCTGGCATTAATAACAACCGCCAGACTCTCGACGTCCTGACCCGGCGGGGCGACCAGAAGGTAACAATCGGTTTGAGGCTGGTGCCCCTTGACTGTGGTGCCGTAGGCAGCAACGACGATTCCGATGCCGTATCCCGGCATCATCTTGCAGGTAAGTTCTCCGGGCCTGAAGCCCGCATTACCGTGGGCGAGCGAGGCTGAACAGATTATTATGAACAATATCGTCGACACTGGCATCTTCCTAATAAAGCCATATTTTGATTTCATCTTTTGCCTCCCATGCCACCCGCCCCGTAGATAGTAAACGAAGCCCAGTAATAGGCGGATTTATAGCTCTCCCGGACCTTATACGATGCATATCGGTAAGAGTCGGGAATATTGTAATGTTTAAAGTACTTCTCGTAGAAGGCGCAGGCCCACAAAGCAGTGGCTTCATCGGCTACCGGCCAGTTGGCCGCGACCACGTTTCTGGCACCCATCTCTATGAGCGATCTGACCAAACCGGTGGTTTCGTCACCGGGAAGAGCCATCTGTTCCCCCGAACGGCACGCGGCCAGCACGACCAGGTCAACCGTACACTGCTTAAATCGAAAGTCGGCGGCAAACAGGGGCCCATCGTTCAATAAGAGATATGAATAAAATGGATTTTCGGCGTAAAATTCCGCATGCCCGGTATAGTGCCAGATGGCGGCGTTTTCATCGTCTGGCCAGTCGGCCCGACCGCAGGAATTGTGAATTACCGCTCGATCTTTAGCCAACCCGGCCAGAAATTTTATCTCTCTGTCGGCTTGATTAAGATTCTCAGTCGCACCTTTAAATATTTCCACCCGCTTTGAACCGGCATTGTGCCTGCGGGCGGCCAGATAGTGGCGAATACTGGGCGAGATTATAATATTGTGCCGGTCGAGCAGAGATTCATTATCTATCGTCATGGCCGTCCACGGCAGATGAGTCAACTCACCTTCGGGGATGATTAAAATATCTTTCAGCGATTTATCTATATCGAGCGGTTTCCAGAGCCAGTCACCCAGTTCCGCCCAGAGCCGACTTTCGGAATCGGATTTCGTTCTTTTCGCAAGGTAGCCCGATAAAATCTCGCCCTCGATCATAAACCGCCAGCGACCAAGGGCCTGCACGAGCCGTGCACGTCCGCCTTTTATTTGTTTCAAACGGGTTTCGCCGCGATTGTGCACGAATGCGATGATATCATTGTCGTGCAGGTGAAACTGCACTATGGGATGCTTTTGTGATATGGCTCTGAATTGATTTTTCAAAAATTCTTTCGACGCCCAGCTGGCTTTGGAGCCGGATTCGAGAATTAGAAGGTCGTCGCGGATTTGCCGCTGCAATTTGCCCAGTGCCTGCTTTTTAACCGGTCCCGAAAGACCGCGCTGGCTTTCCGCGCCTCCGATCTGGCGGGCCAGAGCCCCCACCTGGCTGGCCAGTTCATCCAAACGGCCATACACGCGCTCCCTGCGTTTATCGTTAATCGAGTTTCGTACAAGCGGGGCCCAAACCCCGGCGGTACGATACCGTTCCGACCAGACCGCCGCGATAGCCGGGTCGTGGTCGAGTTCGGTCGCGATGAGTTTTAAATGGGGAGAACCGTGGCGGCCGCCATAGGCGTCGCGCAGTTCCGGGGGCGGGAGCTTGGCCTTTATCGAATCGAGACGGTTGGCGGCATTTTGCCAGAACCGTCTGGCCTGAGCCGTACGTCCTCGCCGGAAGGCCCGGTCACCCAGAGAAATCTGCCAGCAGGTATATATATACGGAACATTATGAGCTGCTTTGTTTTTGGCCAGATTTTTCAGTGCATGGTCGGAGTGCCTGCTATCGGCGGCTTCCCGGAGGTTACAAACTGCTTCCCAGAGTGGAAGCTGCGCTCGGGAGAAGTATTTGCGGGCGAATTTTAAATCAGCCGCTTTATCTTTATTTTGAAGGCCCTTTATGTCGGCGTCGAGTAAGTGCACGACCCCCAAAAATCCGTTGTTTTTCTCATTTTCGAAAATCTGTCGCGCGCGGTCGGCGGACTGTTCGGCATCGCGGGCTTTTCCCAGCGCGGCCGCCGCCTGACCGCGAAACAAAGCCGCTTTGGCTTGTTCATAGGGCAGACCGAGACGGGTGAATTTTTTCCCGGCGGTGGCGGCAGTGCCGTGGGCGTCTTTATACAATCCCAGCCCGAGAGTGACTTCGGCCCGGTCGAGAATGCAAAGCGACTCCCCCCGGGGATCGCCGCCTTCCTTATAGATTTTTTCGCATTCGGCCAGTTCCAGAAAAGCCTGATGGAAATTCCCGGTCAGCATCCGAAGCCAGGCCAGGCCATAACGGGCATCGCAGGCGTCCAGGGTGTATCCGGCTTTTTTGTAAATCTTTTCGGCGCTGTCATATAACTTTTCGGCGGTATCCAGCTCGAACAGCTGGACCAGCGTATTGGCGCGATTGTAATGACACCGGGCCGCCGCCAGCTCGTTATTCTCTTTTTCGAAAAATTCTCCCGCCGCGCGGTACAGCTTTTCCGCTTCGATATGGCGGTCCTGACGGTGCAGCAGATTGGCGTAATTGACCTCGGTCCGGGCTTTGTCGTCCCAGGCTTTTTCACGCTCGAACGTTTTTAGAGCCGAGCGGGCGGCTTTTCGGGATAGGGCAAAATCACCCAGATACATATATACATCGATAAGCGCCCGGTCGATAGCGGCTGTGGTCATCGGATCGCCCTTGAGCAGCCTGCGGGCTTCGAGATATGCTTTGAGTGCTTCGGCATGGCGGCCACTCATATGGGAGACTCGGGCCAGACAACGAACCGAAGTAAGACGCAGGGGGCCTTTCAGCTTCTGCGTCCTTGTGGAAAACCTGCGGGCCAGAGCCAGGGCTTTTTTCAGAGAGCGCCGTGATTCATCCAGAATGACACGATGGCAGGACCTGGCCAAGTCGAATTCATCACGGCCCCCGATCAGACCCTTGGACAGGAAATCACGAACCGCTATTTCTTCTGAGGTCTTTTCCATACAAGTTCCGGCAGGTCAATGACAGCCCGCTCGGTGATGAGGGATATTTTTTTGGGCGGTCGTTTCGATGACCACTGATACATGCCGCCCGAGTCGGGCACAACGGTTTTATTGCCGGCCTTAAGTCCGGTCATTTCAACTTCGGTGCCGGATGTCTGGGCCACAAAAGCCCAATCGGTATCACGGCGCTCGGCGTGAAGATCGAAAGTCAGTTCAGGCGTTTCGAATTGCAGGCGCCGTTGATCGGTGGCGGTTTCACCGCGCACCCCGACCGGATGCGGGACCGTCCATGAATCGAAAATAAGGTCGGCCAGAATCCGGGCCGTGCGCTTCAGCGCGCCTTCGGATTGGGCCAGGGCGGCCGCCCGATCGATCCAGGCTTTCGGGGCGTCGGCCAGCGGCAACCGATTGGTGGCGTTAAGCGACCGCAACATAAGAACATAATCCCGGCATTCGGCACATTCCGCCAGATGCCCGGTCAACTTGCCTTTGGCTGCCGTTGCGGCTTTAATCAGTTCTTTTCTTGTCAAATGTCGCGTAGCTTCAAACTCCTCTTTTGCATAACAGAGTCTTTTAATCTTTTTTTCGTTCTTCTTCGAACCCGTTTTCCAGCAATATCTTTTTCAATTTAGCCAGACAGCGGTGACGAATCGGGCCGAGACTGTTGGACGCGATGCCGAGAGAGTGCGCGATTTTTTCGTAGGTTTCACTTTCCGGTGCGAAAAAAAGCGCCTCAAGCACCTTGCGGCAGCGGCCGTCGAGTCGTTTCATGGCCAATTCGATTTGAGCCTGACGTTCCAACTGTTCGAGTTCTTCATCGGGCAGGACCGACGGCACAATCAACTGAGCCGATGAATCCGACGCGGCCGATCTTTCTCGCTGCCGCTTGATTCTCAAAACTTCACGCTTGGCGGTGGTAACGAGCCAGGCGGACAGGCGGGAAGGGTCTTTGATCCGATGGCGGGATTTATAAAGCAGGACCCAGGTCTGCTGGAAACAGTCGGCGACGTCGGCTGCCGGCAGCCCCGAACGGATACAGACGGCATAAACCAGCGCCTGGTAGCGTTCGACCAGCTTGCGCCAGGCGCCGGAATTTTCAGTAAGTATCTCCCGCCACAATTCGGTATCGGTCATGCTGTTGCTGCCATATTGAGGTTAATCCTGCTTTGTTTATCCCAACCGCATAAATATAATACAAATTCTGAGGAGATTTGGAAGAAAATGAATCAAGACGGGTAAATCTATCCATAATGCATAAAAAAATGGGATAATGGGCCGTTCCGAACCGTCCTTGGAGTGATTTCGTCCGGCTTAATATATTTCTATCATTTTCCGACTTCATTTGCGTATTTAAGTAAACACAGACCTATATAATCCAAAATCCCGAAACGGGATATTTTGGTCTAAAATTATTAGAAGAGACGGTATTTAACACTGACGGGACTTCCGAATCATGAATGATCGGTTTATCGGCAATTACAAAATCTTAAGGCAGATCGGATCGGGCGGCATGGCCAAAGTTTATCTGGCCGTGCACAAAGACATTCCTAATCTGAGGGTGATTCTTAAGATCCTTACAGACAACCGTCAGGCCGAGCGTTTCCGCCACGAGGCGGACAAGCTGGCCCTTCTCGATAACAATCCCAAAATATGTCGTATCCGGGATTTTTTCACGCACGACGACGATTTTGTCATCGCCATGGATTTCATCGACGGTGAGACGCTGGAACAGAAGATCAAAGCCGCCGGTAAGATACCTGTCAATGAAGCCATAAGCATTATCCTCGACGTTCTCGACGTGTTGGAATTCGCTCACGATCTGGGAATTTTTCACCGTGATATCAAACCCGGCAACGTTATGATCGACAAAGCCGACCGGGTCAAGGTTATCGACTTCGGCATTGCCAAGAGCGAGGGCGACCCGCGCCTGACTATGGTCGATGCCTATTGCGGCACCCCGGCCTATATGTCGCCCGAACAGTTCGGCAAATCCGACCAGACCGACTATACCCGGGCCGACATTTACAGCGTCGGTGTCACGCTTTACGAAATGGTTTGCGGCGAACTGCCGTTCAAGGAAAGCGATATATTCACGCTGCGCGACGCCAAACTTTTCAAGACGCCGCCGTCGCCGGCCTTTGTCGTCCCGGAGCTTTCCGAAGAGCTCGATGGCATAATTATGAAGGCTATGGAAAAGGAGCCGGGAAACCGGTTTGCCTCGGCCCGTGAGATGCGGCTCGCTATACAAACGGAGCTGGATAAGGAATTGGTGCAGCCGGAAAATCTCACCCCGACCCCACCGCCGATGTCAAAAAGCCACAGGAAAAAAAGCAGGAAAGTGCCGGTGATAATGACGGTCCTGCTGGTTTTGGCGGCAGTGGCGTACTTCGCGTTTCCGACCTTGAAAAACCTGATGGGTTTATCGAGCAAATTGACTTCTGAATCAGGCGGAAACAAAACCTCTAAGGAAGTGCCAAGCCCGTCGCCTCATCTCCCGGCCCGACCGATATTGCAGTTCCCGGTCAACAATGAGACTGTCAGCTCCGACGGCCGTCTGACTTTCAGTTGGTCGTCCGGTGACAATGACGTCAAAAAGTTTCGTTTTGAGTACGCCCTGGATTCGTCGTTCAACAATATTGTCGAGTCGGAAATTACGCCCGCCGTGACGTACAAAGCAAAAAAGAAATTCGACCATCCCGAATATTACTGGCGGGTCTGGGCTTTTGGCACGGATACCACCGAGAAAACGCCGTCGGCCATCGCCTCGTTTACGGTGCAATCGACACCATCTGAAAAAGCCCGGCAAGTCGCCGACGGAACCCTGCGAGTCTACACCGACCGCAAGGCCGATATTTATGTCAACGGTGCTCTCGCGTCGGAAGACGCTCTTGACTACGCCGCGACCAGTTCGCCGGGACGCTATGCCCTGCGCATTGTCGATAACGAATCCGGAGCTGTCCGGGAAGATACGGTCGAAATTGATCCCGATCAGACTACGAGACGTGAGTATAGCTTTGCCGAAACCGCGTCCGGTGCATTGAGCATTACGACCCGCCCCGATGGCGCCGAGGTTATCGTCGACGGTCAGCCGCAGGGTGGCAAGAGCACTCCCTGTACCATAAATCTCACTCCCGGTCAACACACGGTCGTGGTCAAAGACGCGCGTTACAGCGGGCAATCGCAGCAGAAGACGGTTAATGTCTCCGGAACTAAAACCGCCGAAGTTTCTTTTACCTTCGATAGTTTTGATCAACTTAACCAGATTGGGACCCTGAGCGACGTTCTCAGCAGGGTTAGGGACAGCATCCCGTCCGCCGCGCGTGATGATAAACAGTACAAATCGGCGCTGGCTTTGGTCGACAAAGCCGAACAGTCAAAGGCCGATGGCAACCTCGAAAGTGCCCTAAAAGATTATAAGTCCGCCATCAAAGATTTACAGACCCTGACCGCAAAGGAAATAGACCGCGAACAGGGCATTCAGGCGGCCATCGACCGGCTGCGGATGGCGCTTCAGGACCGAAGTGTCGACAGCCTGAAGAAAGTCTATCCCGGTATTCCGAGCAAAGAACAAAAAGACTGGGCAACCATGTTCAGCAACGTCTCCGATTACACGGTCGAGATGAAAATCGACAAACTTACCCGGCAGTCGGATGACGCGCTGGCCGATCTGTCCATACGCATGGTTTTCAAAGACACCGGCGGCGAAAAATTTCCGAGCTTCAAATGGCGCGTCCGCCTTGCGGAAAAATCCAACGACTGGGTTATAGTAAATAGAGAAACCATACAATAAATAAACTGGAGAAATCTTATGAAGAACCCCACTACTAAAGTACTGATTGGTACTGTTGTTTCTGGCGGTTGCCTCGATCGTAACGGTCAGGGCCGAAACCCTTACCGACGACCTCAACGGCATCTTCACCGAAGTACTCGACGTCAAGCTGGCCGGTCCCGGCGCTCACGGTGACCATTTCAAACCCAGTAACGTCGCCACCAGCGCTACCGTCATCAGCGCCATCACCGCCCTGATCGGCACCAATGCGTCATCGTATCCGTTGAGTTCGACCTCGGCCGGTCTGACCTTTGACCTTAGCTCCGGTGTGCCGGTGGCCAGCCAGACCAGCAGCGGACCGATTTTCGGCGAGCGGGCCAGCACTCTCGGCAAGGGCAAACTCAATTTCGGATTTAATTATTCGATTTTAAATCTGTCGACCATACGCGGATTGAAAACCAAAGACATTCGTTTTACTTTTTTCCATCAGGACCTCGATGCTCCCGGTATGGGGGATAATATAAACGAGTACGACGTAATTTATCTCGATATGCACCTTGACATCAATGCATCGGTAATTGCCACCTACGCCACCTACGGCATCAGCGATCGCATGGACGTGGGCATTGCCATTCCGCTGGTCAATGTCAGCATCAAATCGGACCCGTTCGCACAGATGAACTCCTTCACGTACGCCTCGACCGGATCGGCCAACCATTTCTTCGCCGGCACCCCCACCGACCCGGTGCTGACCTTAACGCCGACCCCGGTCGACGCCAGTTCGTTCGGCATCGGCGACGTTATCCTCCGGACCAAGTACAATTTTTATCAGGGCAAAAAGCACGACCTGGCCGGCCTGGCCGAGCTAAAATTAGCGACGGGCGATGAAGATAATTTCCGTGGGACGGGCAAATCCAGTTTCAAATTGCTTTTTATTGCCTCGGCCAAAGGAAACGCCTTTTCTCCGCATATAAACACCGGGTTTAACTTCAAGGCGGGTGACCTGTTTCGCGATGAATTTTTGCTGACCACCGGCTACGATCAGAAGCTCAGCGACAGGATCACGTTCGCCGTGGAATGGATTGGCCAGTTCCAGATGGGCAGCCAGCCGGGGGCATTAAAATTCCCCGCCCCGATCACGATTGGTCCGACCATAAGTTCGGGACAGATCGTAGCTCGAACCGAAAACGCGACCAATATACCGTCATTCTCCAGCGACAACGTCACCAATGCATCGTTCGGTATTAAGTACTCGACGTCGCCGAAAATGCTTTTGACCGGAAATATCATATTGCCGACCAACAAAGGCGGCCTGAGGTCGGACGTGATCGCGACAGTCGGGCTCGAATTCACCATGTAGTACATTCAAACGAGTGGGGCTCCGAGAAAAATAAGGCGGCCTTGTGGAGGGCCGCCTTTGTATTTTGCACGGTGATTATTCAACGAATTTGGCCTCTGCAATCGGCTCTTGATTTTTGATCATAACTTATCTAACGTGTATAAAATCCTTGATTGATATACGGAGCGATCCGATGAAAGCAATGGTGCTGAAAAATATACGCCAGCCGCTCGAAGCGGTTGAAATGGAGAAACCGGTCCCGACGGAAGGCCAGCTGCTTCTTGAAGTCCGCGCCTGCGGTATCTGCCGCACGGATTTGCACGTCGTCGACGGTGAACTGACCGAACCGAAACTGCCGCTCGTGCCGGGGCATCAGATTGTCGGCATTGTCGAAGACGCTTCGCGAACGAAAGGCCGGTATAAAAAAGGCGACCGGGTCGGTGTTCCGTGGCTGGGGTACAGCTGTGGAGAATGCGAGTTCTGCCGCTCCGCGAGGGAAAACCTCTGCGACCATGCCCGCTATACGGGGTACCAAATCGACGGCGGCTTTGCCGAATATTGCGCGGCCGACGAAAGATTTTGTTTTCCTATTCCCGAAGGCTATCCTGATCTTCAGGCCGCGCCGCTGCTGTGTGCCGGACTGATCGGGTACCGATCGTACCGCATGACCGGCCAGGCGCAAAGACTCGGTTTCTACGGTTTCGGGGCGGCGGCGCACATACTGATTCAGGTGGCTCGTTATGAAGGTCGGGAGGTGTACGCCTTCACCCGCGAAGGAGATACCGCCAGCCAGGAATTTTCCAAAAAACTCGGTGCCGTCTGGGCCGGGTCATCGGAGCAGACGCCGCCCGAGCCTCCGGATGCTGCTATAATTTTCGCCCCGGTCGGGCCGCTAGTGCCGCAGGCTTTGAAAACGATCAAGAAAGGCGGGGTCGTCGTCTGCGCCGGGATTTACATGAGCGACATCCCCCAATTTCCGTACTCGATTCTCTGGGAAGAGCGATCGGTAAAATCTGTGGCCAATCTGACGCGCCGCGACGGTGAAGAATTTCTGGCGCTGGCGCCGGAGGTTCCGGTCAAAACCGAAGTGCAGGTGTACCCACTTGAAAAAGTCAATGAAGCGCTCGATGATCTCCGCCACGGACGTTTCAACGGTGCCGCCGTTGTTACCCTGAGTTAGCTATTTTATAGGGCCAATAAGGCCATTCTGATTCGAAGCCGGTCTGGACATTGTTATCAATTGGAAGTATTTTGAGTCCGTCCTTTGTTGGAATTGTATATTTGAAAAAAGGAAGGTCTTGGGGGAATTTATTATGCTCAATAAATGGATTAAGTACAATCATAGGTCGAGTCCTTAATTCCAAATGAAAATCTAATTTGTTAAAAAAAATAGCGGCCAATTCACCTGAGTTAATAGGTTTTTTATTTCGGATCCATAAGCCTTGGTCGCCCCTATAAATTTTGGCACTGATAGGTTGTGAGTTTAAAAAGTCAATATTCCAATGGCAATCGCCAAATAATGAATCCAGAATATCTTCTTCATCGTAAATATTATCCAATATATTAAGCGCAATGCATGATGGGAAATCTGTCTTTTTTGATTGTTTACTTTTTTCTTTAAATTTTCCTCTCGCATGATAAGCAGTCCTCACAAGTGTTGCATCCTCAATGGGGCCAATACTAATAAGCCTGTCATTATCGCAGGATAAACTTCTATCTTTGGGCCGAGCAAAAAGCTCTATCCGCAGTCCCCTATGTTCAATTACATTTTTAGGTAGTAATTCTGTGTCATATATACCCCTATATTTTTCAAAAATTGTTATGTAGTCAAGTTTGTTTAACCAGTTTTCGATTTTGCGTTTAATGTCTTTTGGCTTAGGTTGGAATATAAGGCGTCCGGAGTATCTGGCGGTTAATAAAAATTCTTGTGATTTTATCGAATTTATTGAATCGGTTATTTCATCTCGCCATTTATCTCTTGTTGTTTTCTTTAGGTCGCCTAGCGCGTGTAAATATTTTTGTGTAAGTGGCCATGACGTATATATAGTTGAAGGAGGTATATCATGGCCAAGAAACGTGACGAAGCTGACAAACTGATCGACGAGATGATCGCCGGCAAGACGCCGGAAGAGATAGTGGGTGAGGGCGGTCTTCTGCAGGCGCTCACGAAACGGGTGTATGAGCGCGCCCTCGCAGGTGAGATGACGCATCACTTGGGCTATCCGCCCAATGCTCCCGAAGGCAAAAACAGCGGCAACTCTCGCAACGGCAAAACCAGCAAGACGGTCAAGACCGGGTCGGCAGATGTTACGCTGGAGATTCCGCGGGACCGGAACGGCGAGTTCGAGCCGCAGTTGGTTAAAAAGCACCAGCGGCGCCTGCCCGGTTTCGACGACAAGGTGTTGGCGCTGTACGCTCGGGGTTTGACGACGCGGGATATCCAGGGTCATCTTGAGGAGATGTACCAGTCGGAGGTTTCCCCGGCCTTGATTTCGGCGGTGACGGACGCCGTGCTTCAGGAGGTGACGGTGTGGCAGAGTCGGCCGCTGGAGGCGGTCTACCCGATCGTCTATCTGGACGCCATCCACCTGAAGCTTCGTCAGAGCGGCCAGGTCAAAAACCAGGCGGTCTATTTGGCCTTGGGGATCACGCCGGAGGGTTACAAGGAACTCTTGGGTTTGTGGGTCGGCGATCAGGAGGGTTCGAAGTTCTGGCTGTCGGTGCTGACGGAGCTTAAGAACCGGGGCGTTCGGGACATCCTGATTGCCTGTGTCGATGGTCTGACGGGGTTCCCTGATGCGATTGAGACGGCCTTTCCGCAGACCCAGGTGCAGTTATGTCTCGTGCACATGGTGCGCAACTCGCTGAAGTATGTCGGTTGGAAAGAGCGCAAGGCGGTCGCGGCCGATCTCAAGACGATCTACTCGGCGCCCAACGAAGAAGCCGCCGAGCAGGCCCTGACGGCGTTCGAGGCCACATACCGGGACCGTTTCCCGCAGATCGCCCGCTCATGGCGGTCCTGCTGGATGAACATCATCCCGTTTTTTAGCTACCCCAAAGAGATTCGAAAGGTTATCTATACGACCAACGCCATCGAGTCGATGAATGCTCAGTTGCGCAAGGTGACGCGGAATCGCGGCTCGTTCCCGACGGTGGAATCAGTCAGAAAGGTGATCTACCTGGCGATACAAAGAATCTCGAAAAAATGGAAGCGTCCGATCAAGGACTGGGTGGCGGCCCTTAATCACTTCTGCATCGTCTTCGAGGGAAGGATCGAAAACACATGAACCGGCCGCTTACACAAAATTCCGTACACTCCCGTCGCCTAATTGGCATGTTGCTTCTAAATAGAACTTTTCACAATTTTGATGGCTAATTATATAATCTGGACCTCCGCTTTTATTTTCCCCGCAAGATACACTGCAACCCAAATGTCTAAATAGGTGGTATAAATACAGTTCGAAGACTGCCCCCAAATGATGTTCGTCATCTTTATTCTTAAAATTGCCTGAAAGTTGTCTTTTATTGGGTAATGGGTAGGATTCAAACAATCTTTCCCATATCTGGCGTTTAATTTGGAATTCCGGTTCAATTTTTCTGCAATAAAAGCTATATAAAGACTCTCTTAGCCTTTTTGGAGATGAACTACAGATTTTTGGCCTTTCAAACAACATTTGAATATATCATTGTAATTAAATTGCAAAAATAAGGGAATAATTAATAAAATCAAGAATTATTTAAACCGACAGTACAAACGAAGTTACGGGCAGACCGGTTCCGGACCGGGAGGATCATCGTACAGGAACTTTATCATATACAGAATGTCGAGCAGATTGACGCTCCCGTCGCCATTGGCGTCGCCAGTAAGCAGCGGCTCCGGAGCCGGGCCGGGTGGATCGTTGTATTTGTATCCGATCAGATAAATTATATCAAGTAGATTGTAGACCCAGTTGCCGTCGGCGTCACCGCACACGTAGCCGTTGTCGAAAATCCTGACCGGCACGATTGTCGCGGTCGTATCCAGTAAATCGTACGCCAGTATTTCGATCGTATCGTGTACTCCGGACTGGGAAATATCGGGAGTCCATGAGAAGGTCGCCTCATAATGCCCGCTGGTGGAATTAAAGCCGTCGTATGTGACCACCGCACCGTCGGGAAGATGACGCCCCGCGATATTAACCTGGTCACCATCGGCATCGACCGAGGACACTAAAAATTCCAGCAGTTGACCGGTAAGGCCGTTTTTATTGTCGGTTCCGTACAGAACCGGCGGTATATTGTCATTGCTGACATAAGTATATCCATCGGCCATGATATTCGAAGTCAGGCCCGATGCAGTATTGGTCACGGACACGTCGGCCGCCCCGGTAACGCCGGCCGGTGTTTCACCCGTTATCGTAAATGGTGAGACGACTGTCACCGAGGTCAAATCATTCGCACCGACTGCCACCACCGCGCCATCGGGATCAAAGCCCGAACCGGAAATAGTCACGGCCGTACCGCCCGTGGTATATCCCACGGACGGGGTTATGTTGTCGATCACCGGTGCCGTCAATGCGGGGGCATTGACCGTCACCATCGCCGAATGGGCGGCGAGCTCGCCTGAAGCATCCTCGGCGACAATCACGTAATCATAAGTACTAATGCCGTCGGAATTGGAGTCGATAAAATAATTCGTGCTGACACCGGGGTCGGATAGCAGGCCCGAAGGATCATCTATTCGGTAAAACGACCCTCCCGACATATTCCGACGGCGGTATATGTGAAAAGTATGATCGGGGAGGGCATCCCAGCCAATCAGTATTTTGCTTTCTGATATAGGCAGGGCGTAAGGATTGCTTGCCTCCGGGGGCCAACTTACTGCAGCCAGGGCCGCGTTTTCCTGCTGGAAAGAGTTATTCGGGATGATCTCATCCAGGATAAAGCCTTCGCCATTGGCAGTATTATAAAAACGATATTGATACGGTTGACCCGCCGATTCATTGAGATAGTTCTGAAAATCGTCGAACCAGTTGCCGCTATCGTAACCGGCGCCGATGGAGGATTCCGTGCGAATTTCTTCGTCGGTTCCGTTTATATATCCAAAAAATATGACTTCACCATTGGCCGGAACCGATATATCCGCATTCTGAACGGCACCGAAAATCGAACCCTGGGAGAACGCCGGTGGCGTATACAGAAAACCGATTGCGGCAAAGGCAAATACAAAGAAAGCTATATATCTTAATTTCGTCTTTGGCACGTACCGCTCCTGCAATTAATTACGGCCATTACCGCATAAATCGTAACTGATTGAATCTAAGTATATTTTCGGCCGGTAAATCGTGGGCTTAATTTATAACTAATTAAATAAACGCGATTCGGGTCGATTTGGCAACTGATTATTTGGACGCGACCCGGTCCATAGTCTTATAATGATGGGGATTTATGGGTATTTGCTGATCGTAAAAGGCTGTCTCGTATATCGATAGTGCCTCGTGTTTCATCCTGGCGGCGAGGTTCGGATATTGGGACAGCAGGTCGGTTTGCTTGTCCGGCAGCCGGAAAAGGTAGCCGATGCCGTTGTCGAGATGCATCGTGAAGAAATAGTCATCCTCGACGATCCCGATATTGTACCAACTGGTCGCGAAAGCATAATTTTCGACCGGGCTGAGGCTATCGAGAAGGTCCTTACCGAAAGAATAATTATCGTAATTAAGATGCACCTGACCCATAATGGTTGGCAGGAAATCCAGCTGGCAGCCGACCCGGTTGTCCCGGACTCCGGCCGGGAGGTGCCCGTCGGTGTTATAGAGGAATAGCGGGGCCTGCAACATGGAGATGTCCAGCTCGCTGGTCGCCTCGTATTTAAAGCCCTGGTCGGCCGTAACCAGAATCAGCGTATTGGCGAAATCGGGATCGGCCATGATCTTGCGCACCAGCCGGGTCATGGCCCAGTCGGAATATTTCATCGCATTGAGGTCACGGTGGCGCGGTTCCGAATCCGGGACGTGCTCAAACGGAGCGTCGGGGATAACGTACGGCGTATGATTGGAGGTCGAAAGGAGGGTCGCGAAAAATTTCTGGCCGCTGTGCCCCAGCTTCTTAAGGCGATTGTAGGCGTAGTCAAACATGACATGATCCGGGACACCCAGCCAGCTGAGCACCAGGGAATCGTCGTAGTCCTCGACCGACGAAATATCCATCATACCGTTGGCCCTCAAAAATCCCTGCATGTTGTCGTATTGCGGATCCTGCGTGGTGAAAAAGAGCGTCCGGTACCCGGTACCTGACGTAATATCTCCGGCAGAGCATTGTACGAGGTATGTCCCTCGACCTGCTTGAACATAACCTTCGCGAAAATATGGGGAGTGCCGGTCATGATATTGAACAGCCCGGGGCCGGTATGGGTGGCCGACGTGTAAAAGCGGGTGAAAAGAATTCCGCTTTTCACCAGCGAGTCAAAACCGGGGGAGAGATCGTACGGGTATTCATTGAGCAGACACCCGATCTTGGTCGACCCGAACGATTCCATCATTATGAGCAGGATATTGGGAGGATCGGGATTTTGTTTGTCAAAATGAATGCGACGCAAAAGCCTCTGCGATACTCCGGCACTGTCCGGCGATGCCGGAGCGTCCAGCATCGTGCGGACCAGCTCTTTGCCGCCGTCCTGATGCCATCGGTCGACCAGCTTCTTGACCTGTGCGCGCTTGTGGGCGTCGTAGAAAACATCGCGCATGAACGTCACGGTCGGATTGAGCGAAAGCTGGTTGGCGAAATTGTACTCGGAAAAGTAACCGATCCCCCAGCGCATCGGGGCGTTTTTATATATTCGCCCGATGCCTCCCATAACGAAAACCACCAGCACGATCGGAATCCAGGCCAGATTCACCGGGAGCGAAAGCGTCCCGATCCTGCGAACGACCCAGCCGAGATAGGCCCGGACAGTTAGAATGAAAGCGATGGTCAGGGTTACATATAAAAGAACGTACGGCAGCACCGGGTAGCTCGACCATATCATGGCGAAGGTATCGCCCGGTGTATCGAACCACATAAGAGCCGACCCGTTCAGGCGCGTGTTGAAAAACAGGAAGAACTCTATTTCAACCATATGCAGCAGAAACATGAAGGCCGTCATTACGGAAATATAAGCCAGGCCGATTCTGCGCGTGATCTTCGAGCGGGAGATATCAATACCGGGCAGAGTCGAGAGAAGAAACAACGGCAGCAAGATAATGCTGATCACCCGAAAATCGAAACGCACGCCCACCAGATACGATTTGAATAAAATGCCCGAAGGTATACCGAGAGTCGTACCGTGGGCCAGAGTCATGAGAATCCAGCGCCAGACGGCCAGGAATAAAATTAGTATGAGCGCCGTCCCGAGCGAATATAATGCCGGTGCGGAAAATAGATTTCGGCGAGCTTTCATAGATTGATTTTCAAATGCATCGTGTTTTTTCCTTGTTAGCCTTGGACCTGAATTAACGATTGTGGAACATTTTTGGCAAGTTGTAATTTTATGATTGGATTTTATAACGATTGACACGGCCGATTCTGTGCTTATACTTAGGGCCGTTTTTGGGAATGTCATGAATTTGGAATGGTATATATATCCGCTCGTAATCGCCGCCGGCTTTCTGGCCGGGTTTATCAATACCCTGGCCGGGAGCGGTTCGCTGATTACCCTGCCGATGCTTATTTTCGCGGGCCTTCCGGCTACCGTCGCCAACGGCACCAACCGCGTGGCGGTTCTGCTGCAATGTTCGGTGGCGGTCGGGAAATTCAAAAAAGAAAATAAACTCGACCTGCGCCGGGTCGCCTATTTGACCCTTCCGGCTGTTCTGGGAGCGATTATCGGGGCCCAGATTGCGGCCGATCTCAATGAGCTTGTCATGCGCAAAATTATCGGCTTTCTTATGGTCATCATGCTCGCGGTTGTAATCGTCAAGCCCCGGCGCTGGCTGCAAGGCCGAACCGACGCGCTCGACAGGCGTCCGGGCTGGCTGCAGATGCTGACATTTTTCGGCATTGGCATATATGGCGGATTTATTCAGGCCGGAGTCGGGATATTTCTTTTGGCGGGCCTGGTCCTAAGCGCCGGGTATGAACTGGTACGGGCGAACGCTTTCAAGAATTTCGTGGTCCTTTGTTTCACCACTTTCGCGCTGGTCGTCTTTATCCTCAACGATCAGGTCAACTGGGTAATGGGCCTCGTGTTGGCCGTCGGCAATATGCTCGGCGCCTGGGTCGCGGCCCGCATGGCGATTCAAAAAGGAGCGCCGTTCGTGCGCTATATTCTAATCGCCGTCATAATTATCTCGGCCCTGATGCTTCTCGGTCTCGAAAATTATGTCCGCAGACTGGTCTGACGGACTCCAAAACAGGCATATTTTTGTTGCCACAGACCATTATCCTTTTTAGCTTTTTAACGTAATAGGATTAACATTTAACAAAGGAAGATCAAATGTTCAGGACTATCAGCCTGTTCGCGGTGCTTTTAATCTTTTTAGCCGGGGCCGTCTACGCGACAGATGAACAAAAAGACCTGTCCAAAGAGCTGCAGGCGGTTAAGGCAATCGACTGGAACGACCTGGCCAAACTGCTGCCGGAAAAAGTGGAAGGGATGGAAGTAAGCAAACTCGACGGCGGCACCATGTCCATGGCCGATCCGACCAACCCGCAAAATATGTTCAGTTATTCATCGGCCTCACGCTCCTACACCACCAAGGACAAAAAAGTCATCAACCTGCACATTCTGGATACCGGTTTTAATCAGTTTCTGATGACGCCGTTCATGATGCAGATGGAATACGATTCGCCCGAGGGATCGGTCAAGTCGACCGAGGTCCAGGGATTTCCGTCGAAGCTGATTTATACCAAGGATGACAATAAGGTTACCGGAGTTCAGGTTATTTCTCTGGTTTCGAAAAGAGTTCTGGTGACCGCCGAAGGCGACGATAATGTTTCTCAGGACGATCTTTCCAACCTGCTTAAGCTGGTCGATTATAAGAAACTGGCCGATATGGCCAAATAATCGCGGTAAAATTCCGCAGAAGCCGTCGATTTTATTATCGGCGGCTTTTTTTGACCGTTTCAAATATGGACTGGTTTTATATAATTTATCAGGGATTTTGTTGACAAAATTCGATTCTGTCGTAAATTATAAAAGATTGAACGACAGAAAAATAAACCGTCACGACCGGGCCGCCAGCCGTGATCATGGACGGGCCACCAATATGACCGTAGCGCATACACCTCACTGTTGGCAGCAGTAAATAAATTAATCGGGGAAAGGCTGAGATGAGAAAATTAAGGATAATGTCGGTATGTGTATTGGCAATCACCGCTCTTCTTTTCCTGGGCACGTCACTCAGGGCCGAACGCGCCACCGTCCAGGAAATGGATAACGTCTGCAACAACTGGCTGGACTACTATGTGTTTTACGAGGGAGCGTGGGATAAATCCGCCGCTCCGCAGGTGACGGCCGTGACCGATATTTCCCGCGACGGGCAATTTCTGGGACGCTGTTACTCGATCGACCCGATCGGTTTCGTGGTCGTGCCGTCGCTGAAGGAACTCCCGCCGATCAAAGCCTATTCCATGAAATGCAATCTCGATCTGGATGCCCCGGAAGGAATCGGGGCGCTTTTGAAAGACGTGCTTGCCAACCGTATGGAAAATTACGCAAGTTATTACGGCAGCCTCGACGCCGACCAGTCCAGCAAATCGGAAAACATGTTCGACCCGAAAAATCGTCACGCCTGGGATGAATTCGACATCAGCCCCAATGAATTCAAGACGACCCTTGCCGAAAAGGCCGACGCCGCAGCAATTACATCGGTCGGGCCGCTATTGGAAACGGCCTGGCACCAGAGCGGGCCATACAATACATATTGCCCGATGGGCGACGGCGGTCGGTGCGTCGTGGGCTGTGTGGCAACCGCCGCGGCCCAGATTCAATGGTACCATCAATGGCCCCCGGCCGGATTCAGCGGGAAAAAATATCTTTGGGATGGCGATAATTCCTGCAACGGCGCGACGCCGCCGATGATGCTGGCCGCCAATTTTTCGGATACGTATGATTATACCTGGTCGGTGCATAACCTGGCCGAGATCAGCGAGGAGATGGGAGTCGCTTTCAGCATGATGTATGGTCGCTGCGGTTCGGGCGCATATACGAGCGGCAGTCGGGGAATTTATGCCAGCTATTACGGCTATCAAAATATCATACAGGAATACATCCGCTCCGACTTCATAGCTTTCCAGTGGTTCGATACGTTGAAAGCCGATATCGATCAGGGGCTGCCCGTGCTGTACACGATCTACAGCCATTGTATTGTTGCCGACGGCTGGCAGACGGCCGAGGATTTGTCGTATTATCATTTCAACTATGGCTGGGGTGGACAACAGACCACCTGGTACGCCATGGATAATCTGTACTGCCCGTGGGACGGCTGCACTTTCATGATCGAGCGCATGTACAACCATATTATTCCCGACAAAGAAATTATGTTTTATGCCGATACCATTTCGGGCCACGTGCCGCTCGACATCCAGTTTACCGGTATGTCCGACCGCAATGTTTCGTCGTGGCAGTGGGATTTCGGAGACGGCACGACGTCGACCGAGCAAAGCCCGGCACACACGTACAACAAAGCCGGGTGCTTCGACGTCACCCTGAGCATCAACCACGATCAGGGCAGCCGGACGAAGACAAGAACGTCCTTCATATATGCCATAAAAGATTCCCTTATGGTCGGGACCAGCAAAACCGATCCGGGGCAGACGGTGGAAGTCGATATTTCGGCGCATAATTCCGAGCCGCTGTCGCAAGTTGTGATCCCGATTGAATATGGCGGTGATGCTTTGCTGGTTTACGATTCGTTCTCGACCGCCGGGTGTCGCACCGCCGGTTTCGAAAAACAGACGCTCAAGCATTCGGACACATATAACAGCCGCGTCACCGTCTCCCTGCAGGCGCGCCAGAACGCCGCTTCCTGGACCGAGGATGTCGCTCCTGGATCGGGTCTTGTCTTGAAGGTGTTTTTCACGGTGCCGGATAGTGTCGCCGAGGGTGCGCGCTCGGATATTCTGGTCGACGGATATAGTACGTACATGCCGACTTTCTACGGCGATATATACAGTACGATTTATTCCTACGGGGTTTCCGCCACCGACGGGCTTGTCAAGACCGATCTGATTTGCGGCGACGCCAACGACGATGATGAATGCAACCTGCTCGACATTTTGTACCTTATCAACGCCGTGTACGACGGCGGCAGCGATCCGACTCCGTTCGAGGCGGGCGATGTCAATATGGACGGCTCGATAAACCTGCTCGATATATTGAGTCTGATCGATTATATCTACAACAAGCCGAGCAGTCTCGACTGTCTGCTGCATTAGTGCAGACATTTTAGTCATAGACAAATACCAACCCCGGTTGCACGATCGACCGGGGTTTTTATTTGGCGTTTGCAATAGTAGATAACTCAATCCATAAATCCTTGTAACATGCATTGGTCGTTGAGGTTATGGCAAAATGGGTTCGAATTTCGTTTTTTTTATTTTTTTTCATAACAGTTCGGATTATTCAAGCGCTCGGGCAGATCATTCAAAAGATCAGAAGGTCTGAGGACATCTGCCACGCACATTACAACTGGGTAATTTGGGATAATTAAATTTTTGGCTTTATCACACATAATTGTAGCCTCCAATATAGAGAGACTGGCAGATTTGCCTTCGATTTAGGTGGGATTTTGGGGTTGGTTATTTTGATGAAAATATGTATATATATTTAAGGATCAAAATCGACAAAATCGGGGGTTCGCGGGATTGTGCGGTAATCAAAGCAGAAAGTATTTACTAATAGATGATGTTGTGTTCAGGAAACCCACCCTAAAGGGTGGGCCACCCGGACCAAGTTACAATTGGTATCACGGTAAACGTGAAATCCCATTGCAGATGGATCAATATGAATTATGAACATGAGTATATAAATCGGAGAATCCCACAGCAAGCTGTGGGCGACCCAGCCGAATATGGAGGAAAGGTGATATTCAGTAAAAAAATCAAACCATATTGTGGTCATCCTATTGCATGGCGAAAGAAACATGATGGATATGGAATGGACGCATCTTTAGACATGATACTGGATTTGCTTGGAGAAACAGGCCTTAATTTTGGTGTAGCATTAAGTAAATCAGATAAAACGATTAAGCTAAATATACCTCATGGAGATTTATATCATCATTGCAGTGATTCTGAATGGGAGAAAATATTAAATCTCCTGGGAGTTATGTAGGCGGGGTGGCCCAATATTCTATGTCGGGGGTTGAAAATTAATTCGGAGAATCCCACAGCAAGCTGTGGGCGACCCAGCCACTATATGGCGGGCCTACAAAGCAAAGAAGTCGTGTGATAAAGATATTGCATCAGAAATGATTGTAACTCATTGCCTGCGATAAGGGGATCAATTTAGGAAGAATGCAAGCATCTGTATTCTTGACAATAAAGGAAATTGAGCTATATTTTATTAATCAAAATTACTGCTAAGACAGACCATATTATGATCGGAGGGCGTCATGAAATCCAAGGCTTTTAAAATCATTATAGCAATGTCTATTTTCTTACCGGTCTGCCTGCATTCGGCAACAATCAATATCCCTGCCGATCAGCCAACTATTCAGGATGGCATAAATTCCGCTTATGATTTGGATACGGTCCTGGTTGCTCCCGGAACATACATAGAGAATTTAGACCTTTTGGGCAAAGAAATCGTCTTGTTAAGCTCAGGTGGATATTCATCTACTATATTAATTCCTGCCAACGGCAATTACAATACGATATATATTGCAAACGGCGAAGGACCCGGCACAATAGTTCAGGGCTTCAAAATCCTGGGCGGCTATTCACAATATACTATAGTGATTGGCAATGGGGCTTCTCCCACTATAGAGTTCAATAAACTTGTCCCCAGCGTGAAAGCCGAAATGCCGACGGGAGGAATAATTTATTGTGGGAATACTGACGCTGTAATAAGAAATAACATTTTTTCCGATAATCTCGGGGGACCGTGTATCACCATATCGAGCAGTGCAGCCAACGCCAAAATTCTCAATAATACCTTCGATAATAATATTTCATGTATTAATTCATTGATATCGGTCTTTAATTACGGCGGGACCATACTAAATAATATTTTTATGAATTCACTGACTTATGGAATTTCCGGCATGGTCGAGACAATCGACTATAATATATTCTGGAATAATCAGTATAATTATACGAATTATGCGTCCGCCGGTGCGCACGATACTATTACTGATCCTATGGTGGATGCCAATACTTACAATTTGTTGCCGTATTCTCCGTGTATCGATGCCGGGAATCCTGACCCACAATATAACGATCCCGATGGGACCAGAAATGATATCGGGGCTCTGTTTTATTATAGGGAACTGCCTTTTGCCTATTTATTGAATTACGGGGACCTGCAATTCGAACAGATCATAACCGGCCAGCCGCCGGAATTCTATTGGACATTTCACGATACATCAGGTTTATACCAGACTCAATATCAGATCCAGGTTGGAAGTGACGACGATTGGTCAACCGCTGAAATGTGGGATCCGGGACCGGTATATTCTTCAGACACCGAAATTACATACGGCGGTACAACATTAGATGATCATTATAAATACTTTGTCCGAGTGCGAGTAAATAATGGCATAAATTGGGGTGACTGGCAGGAAAATTGGTTCTATTACCGCGATGATGCCGACATTATAGTGCCGGTCGAAAAGTCTAAAATTCAGGATGCCATTGAATATTCTGTAAGAGGCGATTCGATTTTGGTAATGCCCGGAACTTATATTGAAAATCTGGATTATCTTGGAAAAGAGATAAAGGTCATTGGCTGGTGGGGACCGGATTCTACAATATTAACACCTGAATTTAGCGATACGACGTTTATAACTTTCAACAAACACGAGGGTCCATTGGCGGAATTATCGGGCTTTACAATTGCGCATGCATATATGTCGACGGTGGCTATAGTTATCGATTCCGGGGCTGTCCCTACGATAAAGAATAATTATTTTTTCGATAATTTAATTGGCTCAAGTGGAAAGTATGTCATTACAGTGGATCACGGTGCTACTCCGTTTATTACCAGAAACGTATTTCATTATAACAGCGGATATGCGTGTATAAGAATGCTTGATCCTGATTCAGAAACAAGAATACTGAATAACACTTTTCAATATACTTCAACGATTTCCGACTTGGCTTCTATAGGGTCACCGATCGCCACAAATAATACCATTTCCAGTTGCTTTCGAGGAGTATTTGCGTACTTTGATTTGTATTATAACAACGTATGGAACAATGATTTTGACTATTCATATGTTGAACCCGGGGAGACGGATTTTTCGGTCGAACCAATGTTCAGGGATACTCTCAATGATGATTTTGCCCTAAAATATGGCTCCCCGTTGATCGATGCCGGCTCGCCGGACACAGAATATAACGACCCCGACGGGACAAGGAATGACGTCGGGGCTATTCCATACTATTTAATTGATGCTCAGCCCGATACGCTTCGTGCCATTTATGCCTATACCTACCCTGACACAGTTGTTTCTATTTATTGGGGAGGAAACATCCGGTATGATTTGTATCATGAGGACGTTAATCTTTCAACCATTGCCATTAATGGAACCGTATTGCCAATATCTGTCTCCGCCTCAAGCCATCCGGAGTATTATAATAGCGTCTATAAAATCGATGTAAGTCGGGTGGAATTTACTCAAAGCTATGGAGCGGTGTGGGGCAATGGCAAAAAGACCTTCCAGATTTCAGGATACTCCAATACCGGAATTCCATTTATTTCAAAAGGGTGGATTTATTTCATCGGTCATAAAAAAGGTGATGTCAATGCGGATGATAATGTGAATTTGATTGATATTCTGTATCTGCTCGACAATGTCTATTTTGATAGTCCGGATCCAATTCCCGAAAAAGCCCTGGGCGATTTGAATGGCGATGGCGAAATTAATCTCCTCGACGTTCTTGTGATTATTAAATCTGTATATTTGTTGGAATAAGGCCCGTGTTACAATATTTTCGGCTTGGCCGGGCTAGCCCGACATTCTATGGCGGGTTTTATAAATTCGTATGAGTGATGCAATTAAGATGTCGAAACCGCAAGGGTTTCGACCTACTAAGACTAATCTTGACCATTCTGAAACAAATATAAGATATTGGCTACCGGAAGGAGAAGGATCATTACATGTCGATTTTTTTGATCCTGCTTATGTTGAAGATGGTATAACAATAAGAGCACATATCGATTTATTCGGAGGCAGCTTGGAAAATCCTTGGACCGAAATTCATCATTTGATTTTCGACGCCGGTCCGAATATAATATGGTCAAACCACGGCGATTACCCTCGCGTACCTTACTATTATTATCGTTCATATTATATTTATAACGGCAACAGGTATAAATATTGATCAGTTATGTGTTATGCATAAAAGGCCAAAGTAAATATGTCGGAGAATAAGTGAATAAAAATGTGATATTAATGCTCACTCTTGGTATTATATTATCTGTTATATGCGCATGCAGCCCCAGATATTATTGGTATGATGTTATCCCTGAATCCGCCAAGATAAATGGCATTAAAAATGATTTCAAGCTATATTGTTATGAATATGGATCCGATTCTGCGGGATACGTATATCCCGCCTTTTCCAAGAAATTTAACCAAACTACCGATGCCTTATTCGCATTAATAGTCGTGCAGGAATTGGATTCAATTCGGGCAGGCTCCACCGATTTGCCAAGCATTGCATCAATTTCATTTCGAATAATCGGTGATTCTTCATTCCATGTCGTGCCAAAGTTTCGAGATACTTTGCTTGAAGACAGGTATGATGTTTATAATGGACAAATAAATAGGCATTTATTTTATGGACCATTTAAGACGCAGGGTTTCTTACCTGACGTTGTCGATGTTGAATTGCAATTTGGGGGATATAAAAACGATATTGCCAATAATAACGATATTGAAAAAGTCGAGTTAAAGGGTAAGAGGCACGGGAAAAATCGTTTCATCGATTTTTTGGATGGGGATTAACCCGGTAACACATACTTTTAGGGTGTGAGATGTGATTTAAGGCACTGATGTATATTGTCGGACATTGTAAGATGATTTAAGGCACTGATGTATGTGTCAAACGTGGTAATGAGGAAACTACCTGTGTTCCTAATCTTCTATTAGGCTTTTCACAGGGGGTCGGGATGGCCTGACATTCTATGTCGGGTTTTGGAAATTCGTATGAGTGGTGCAATTAAGATGTCGAAACCGCAGTTTCGACCTACAAGGTTACTTAGACTCGGATTAAGCAATTAAACTCGATCAATGTCATACCCGCGAAAGCGGGTATCCAGGATTAGATTATCGCATGCACTTTCATTGTCAGCGTTTTATTTGAATTAAGAAAAGAACTGGATTCCCGCGTACGCGGGAATGACATTTTGGAGGATTTGGGGTAGAAATAGTGGGTCAGGAGCCGTGTCAAAACCTGGTAACACACCCTTTAAGGGTGTGAGAAATGGAATGAAGCGATAGAGAAAATCCAATGGGTAGTGCACTCAAGATGTCGAAACCGCTGGGGTTTCGACCTACCAAGATCAAACAGTAAAGGCCGGGAACGTGAACGTCCCGGCCTTTATCATTTTTACGATTGATCGCCTGAATAGATCGATCGCATTATAAAATCAACCCAATTACCAAATGACAATCCGTTTGTCGGGCGGGCGCATCATAGGGTCATTGTCGGAACAGCCAAAAGCTTTCTCGAAAGCCGTCATGTTGGACAGCGGTCCCAGCACCCGGAACTGGTCGGGCGAGTGTGGATCGGTGTTCACCTGAAGCGTGATAGTCTCGGGAGTATAATTGCTTCTCCAGGCCTGAGCAAACGAGAGGAAGAACCGCTGGTTTTGAGTGTACCCGTCGATCATCGGGTCTTTCTTACCCTTACGGGCAATCTGCAAAGCCTGATAGGCAATGTTCAGGCCGCCGAGGTCGGCGATGTTCTCGCCCAGCGTAAGCTTCCCGTTGACCGCCAGACTGTCGTCGACTTTGTATGCGTCGAACTGCTTGACGATCTGTTCCGTGAGGGAATCGAACCTGGCCCGGTCTTGCGGCGTCCACCATTCCTCCATGTTGCCTTTGGCGTCGAACTTGCTGCCCATGTCGTCGAATCCGTGCGTCATCTCGTGTCCGATAATCGCCCCCATCGCACCGTAGTTGACGGCGTCGTCGGCCTGGCCGTCGAAATACGGCGGCTGCAGAATCCCGGCCGGGAAGACAATCTCGTTTTTCAGGGGATTGTAATAGGCGTTAACGGTTTGAGGGTTCATACCCCATTCGGTCGTGTCGACCGGCTTGCCGATTTTATTAAGATTGCGCCGTCTTTCGAAAGCCCGGCCCCGGCGGACGTTGTCGAGGTAATTCCCACGGTCGAATTCGAGCTTTGAATAATCACGCCATTTGTCCGGGTATCCGATTTTTTCACCGAGCGAATCCAGTTTCCCAATAGCCCTGGCTTTGGTTTCATCGCTCATCCAGGTAAGGTTCTCCAAACGTTGCTTGAACGCCGCCTTAAGATCGTTGACCATCGCCAGCGCCCGTTCTTTGGATTGCGGCGGAAACATCTTTTCCACGTAAAGCTGCCCCAAACCCTCGCCGATGTAATGGCTTACGCTGCCCAGCGCGCGCTTCCAGCGCGGCCGCAGTTCTTTGCGACCGCCCATGACGGTGCCGAAGAAATCGAAGTCCGCCTGCACGATGGCGGCATTCAGGTACGACGCCGAAGCATCTATCAAATGCCAGCGCAAATAGCTTTTGAGATCGTCCAACGACGACGCCATGAACACATCGTTCAACGCGACAAAGAATTTTTCGGGAGTCAGCGAGAACGACGTCACCTGTGGAATACCGATGGCGGCCAGATAGTCTTCCCACGAAAATTCCGGCGTCAATTGGTCGGCTTCGACCGCGGTCTTCAGATTGTACCAGGTTGACGGATCGCGGCTCTCGACGTTGGTCAACGATGCTTTGGCCAGCTTCGTTTCTATGCCCATGACCGCATCGGCCTGAGTTTTCGCGGAGGCCTCATCTATCCCAAGAAATGTCAGCATCCGGGCGACGTGCGCCACGTATTGCTCCCGAATCTTTTTTGACGCCTCATCATCGCGCGTATAGTAATCCCGATCGGGCAGGCCCAAGCCGCCCTGGCTTGCATACAAAATGACCTGGTCGGAATTGGTGATGTCCTGTTCGGCATCGATATCGAAAAAGCTGTTTCTTCCCCCGGCATGGTTGCCGCCGATGACCGCCGCCAGATCTTTCAGATTGGCAATCGCGTCGATTTTGGCCAGTTGGTCGTGCAAAGGACTGATGCCGGCGGCCTCGATCGCGACCGAGTCCATCGCGCTGTAATAAAAATCACCGATCTTCTGGTCCATGGTTCCTTGCGCGGGAGATTGGGCCGAGACGTCTTCGAGTATCTGTTTGAGAATTTTGTTATTGTTCTCATAAATCTCGTGACCCAGACTCCAGCTGCCGTACTCCGGAGGAACCGGGTTGCTGGCCTGCCACCTGGCATTGACAAAATGATAGAAATCGTCGCACGGTTTATAAGTGCTGTCGAAAGTGGCGGGATTAATGCCGCGAGCCACGGGTGTGTACGCGAACGGCTCATCCGATCCACGGCCTGCCAGGGGCAGGGCCATCACGAAGACAAGTGCGGCCAGGCCGCAGGTTCTGTTTAGCATAAAATATCTCCTCAATCCGAAATTCCCTAAAAGGGGCGTTAAATAACCTGTTTTGTCAATTATGTTACATCGATCTTATTATACATAAATATATTATACGTCGTTATCCCTGCAAAGACCACCCCTGCCAACTCAATGTTGATTTTGTGCGGTGGTCTATAGCAGAGGTCTATACTGATGAATAAACGAGTAATATTTGTCTTTGTTCGCGGCGCGGATAGTTCAAAGAAATAAAAAAGTGAACGGACAAAGCCAATTCCCGGTAACTTAAATGGCGGCATTTTATTATATGAGCCGAAATGGGATTGAAATTGGTGTGGAAAATCGGTGATGAAATACAAGGTTGGTAGTGAAATTGTCAGCGTATTTGAGGTGGCACAGTGAAACTCACTCACCCGTTGGGTGAGCTACAAGAATTCCAAGTCGCGAGCGTTGTGCCCGGCCTGTCCTGAACTTTGAAGGGTCGACCCTCAGATCGACCGGACAGGCGGCGACTGGGTGGCCACCCCAAACTTTATTTGGGGTGGAAAATGAGTTTATTGCCGTTTGTCAACTTACCTCCAAATAGGTTTGGAGGGGCCACTCTTCCCGCGTCAGGTTTCACCCATAAGAATGGGCATGACCTGACACAACATAAATCACGCTCCTGACCTTCGGGAAGAAATGGAGCCAAAGGCTCTAAATCCAGTCTTGACAAGAATTTGTATGGGGTTATATTGGCGATAGTGCCTATTGCCGCTTGTGTTGAACCATCGTGAAGAAAGAGGTATGCATGCCCAGAGCCCTCCCCAAACCGCCTTTATCTATTATTTTGCTTGTCGCTTTGCTGGTCGGTGCGTTTTCGGTCAGCCTGGCCGAGACAGCCAATAATGACGAAATGCAGCTCGCCTGCAAACATTTCCTGACCTATATGGTCGTTCGCAACGGCGACTGGGGCGGATCGGACAATCCGTCGATTTCCCTGTCGCAGGATATCTACGAAAGCGGTCTTATGGTCGCCCGCTACTATCAAATCGAGCCGTCGGGTTACGTGCTTGTCCCGACGCTGAAAGAACTTCCGCCGGTGAAAGCCTATTCGGATCTTTACCGTCTCGACCTCGACGCCGATCAGGGGATGGGGGCGATGGTGCGCGAGGTTCTGGACAACCGGGCGCAGAACTATATCAGCCTGTTCGGCTCGCTCGATTACGTGCAGGCGGTCAAGAGCGATCAGTCGCGGACCTGCGAAGAGGAACTTCAGATGTGGGATTTTTATCTCCAGGACGACGAACATTTTCAGCAGGCTCTGGCGCAGAAAGACTTTATGGACGTCACCGATTACGGGCCGCTTCTGACCACCCTCTGGCACCAGGATGCACCGTACAACAACGACTGTCCGTACGGCGACGGTGGAAGAACGGTGGTCGGTTGTGTAGCGACGGCCGCTTCACAGATTCTGGCCTATTACCGGTGGCCGCTGCAAGGTACCGGAACGCACGCCTATATGTGGAACGGCGACAATTCGTGCAACGGCAGCACGGCTTCGCAGCTTCTCGAAGTCGATTACAGCGACCAGTACGACTGGGACAACATTCTCAATTCGTGCAGCAATTGTACGCCCGAACAACAGGCGGCGGTGGCCGAACTGTGTTATGAGGTCGGGGTGGCGTTTAACATGGATTACGGCCGGTGCGGCTCGGGGGCGTACACCGCCGACGTGCAAAACGTATTTCCCGATCATTTTCGCTACCTCGATATAATCGAAGAGCACGACCGCAGCAATTATAACCTGATGGCTTATTCCAACCTCATTATGAACGAAATGATCGCCGAGCGCCCGATACAGTACCGGATCAGTTCGCATTCGATCGTGTGCGACGGCTGGCGCGAAGTCGGGATGGAATTTCACATCCACATGAATTACGGCTGGGGAGGGAGCCAGAATTCATGGTATGTCATGGACAACCTGTACTGCAACTGGGACGGTTGTTCGCCGATGGTGGAATACGCCATGACCAATATCGTGCCGGACAAAGGCGTCGTGCTCGAAGTCGATACGACGTACGGCGACGTGCCGTTCGAGGTGTCGTTCACGGGGTCGAGTACGCTCGACGTGGACGCCTGGACGTGGTCGTTCGGTGACGGCGATTCGGCGTACGTGCAAAACCCGGTTCACGTGTACAATCAATCGGGTATGTTCGACGTCACGCTGGAAGTGGCGGCCGGGGCCGAGGTTCGCACTTATAACGCCGCCAACCTGATCGTGGCTTTCGCCGACACCATGAAAAGCGCCAGTATACAGGGCAATCCGGGTGACAAGATCCGTCTCGATATCGGCGCCTGCAATACGGTCCCGGTGCGCAAGATCAAGATTCCGATTGCATATGGCGGGACGCTGGCGCTGACGCTGGATTCGTTCACGACGGCGGGGTGCCGGACGGCGGCGATGGACAGTGTTCGCCAGATTCACTCCGACGCCTGGGGCAAGCGCAGTACTTTTACGATTGAAAATTTATCGGGCACGTATTACAATCTGGCTCCCGGCGACGGGCCGATTCTGTCGGTCTTTTTCACGATTCCGTCGTCGGCCACGATGAGCCAGACGGCGAGTATCGAACTCGACGGCTACATGAGCCACGTGCCGACGTTTTATACATCGCTGATCGACTATACTCCGGTTCTTTCGGCCGGAGCGGTGACGCTTAATTTCATGTGCGGGGACGCCAACGCCGACAGCGCCGTCAACCTGATCGATATATTATACCTGATCGAAAACGTCTATTCCAGCGGTCCGGACCCGGTGCCATACCTATCCGGCGACGTGATTGCCGACGGCGTCATCAACCTGCTGGATATTCTGGCCGTAATCGATTCGATATACAATAAAGCCGGGGCTTTGACCTGCAATTGAAGTTTTTGATAACGGGCGTCATACAAGGGGACGATTCGTCCCCTTTTTTAATTTAGAAATAAAACCGGAACGACGAAAACACGATATCGGGGTAGCTTCCGAACTCACTTCTCGTCTGCACTCCGGTCGGGAAGGCGCCCGTGTACTGGACGGCGGGTTTTTCACCCAGCCCGATAAAGGCCCCGGCGGAAAGATAAACGTTCTCCGCGATATTGTACTCACCCTGCAGCGACAGGAAAACCGATTGATCGTTCAGATTGCATAGAGCTTCGCCGCTCAGTGTAATCAACGGCATCAGTTGATAGGTCGCCCCGGGCGTGAAATAGTGCTGACCGAGCAGATACACCGCCCCTTCGGTATAAGCCGGGTTGGTTGCGAGTGTGCCGTATTCATCGGAGTTCAATTTCCCGGCCCCGTTGTAATGATATTCGAAGAAGCCGTAGAGCTTGCCGGTAAAACTGTAGTCGCTTCCTGCTGATATTCTGAAATAGTCATAAGCGCTGTTGCGCAGACTGTCGGACAGGGCTTTGTCGAATACGTAAGCCCCCTCGGCCCAGACCCCGGCTCCTCCGACCGAGCGGGCCATATCGAGGCCGAGCATGAGATTCTCGCGAAAGCCGACGGCCAGGGCGGAAATATCGGTCTTGGCAACATAATACTTCCCGCGCAAGAAAACGGCGCTTTTTTTGAATTCGGCTTTTTCACCGAAGATATATCCGGCGTCGATTTCACCCATAAACCCGAGCGGGATTCGCAGCCGCGCGGCATCGACCCCGATGCGGTCTTCGGTGTCGAGTTCCTGGTAAGTGTACGGCGCGATGACATCGGTCGGGTTGATTACCCTCGCCGTTCCCCAGGCAATTGCCTGACGGCCCAATATGATATCGGCATGGGGAAGTGTCAAAGACAAGCTCAGGCGATCGAGGTTCTGGTTAATTGTAAAGCTCCCGGCCGAATCACCCGGCGCAGGATAAAGCCGCCGGTCGAGATCATCGAGCCTGTAATTGAGAGAATTATTATTAAGTGATGCACTACTGAATAAATCATTGATGATATTCTGTTCCTGAACCTGCGGGATAAAATCGTAGGATACATCGAAATGTGCGGCTCCGGCGATTCCGTAACCGGCATTGATTCGCAGCCTGTTGGTGACTATGCCGTAATCGCTTGTATTTATATTCAAGCTGCCGAGGTTGTCTATTTTAGGCGGGTTATAGGACGTGAAAAAGCTCTTGTAGAAGCCGCCAATTGAAAAACTGCCGGCGGTGCATATAGCGGGGGAGGTCAAAAGCAAAATCGTAAGTGCAAACGGCATGTATCTATGTGACGATGTCACGGTTTTACCTCATCGCTGTCGATCAAACCGTCTTTGAGCACGATCAATCTTTTTGCTCGCTGCATAATTTTTTCGTCGTGGGTGGAAAAGACATAGGTAATGCCGCTGGCGAGGTTGAGTTCGCGCATCATGTCGAGCAGGCCGCCGCCGGTTTTGCTGTCGAGGTTGGCGGTTGGCTCATCGGCCAGAATCAACGCCGGACGGGAAACCATGGCTCGTGCCACGGCCACGCGCTGACGTTGCCCACCGGAGAGCTTGTTGGGGAGGCGGTCGGCCATCCCGGCCAGGCCGACCCGCTCCAGCATCTCCGCAACTCTTTTATGCCGTTCATCTTTGGGGACGTTCTGCAGGAGCATGATGTATTCGATATTTTCCTCGACCGTCAGGACCGGGATTAAATTGTACGCCTGAAAGATGAAACCTATATTATCGCGCCGGAAGTTGGAAAGCTCCTTGCCGCTCATGGCGGAAATCAGTTTCCCGTTGAGGCGGACATTGCCTTCGGTGGCCGTATCGAGGCCGGAGATCAGGTTCAAGAACGTCGTCTTGCCGGAACCGGACGGTCCCACGATAGCGCTAAATTCCCCGACTTTGATAGTCAGGTCGATACCGCGAATGGCCGGGACCGGGACGCCGTTGTCCTGATAGGTCTTTTTCAGGCCTTTGACTTCAATAATATTATTCGTTTCCATAATGCTTCCTCATTGACCTTTCCGCATGGCCTCGGCCGGTGAAATCCTGGCGGCATAACGGGCGGGGTAGAGACCGATAATGGCCGTAAATATAAAAACAGCGATAGGATATATAATAAACTGTCTTACCTGCAATATTGGATACAGCGGTTCTCGATACGTTATACCGACCGATTCAATGCCGGAATAGTCGATACCGGTGATGTCGACAATGCTGGTCGCGACGTATCCGATAATGGCCCCGATAACTATACTTATCAAGGCGAGAGCGCAGGCTTCGAAAATTATCAGGCGACCCATCGCGAAAGGTGAGGTCCCCACCGCGCGCATGACGCCGAACTCGAACATTCGTTCATGCAGCGACATGAACAGGGTATTGATGATACCCAGTGAAACGACTCCGAAAAGAATAAGACCCAATATGACCATCAGGAAGTTGGCCATCTCGAAGACGGCTTTGATTTCGGGCATGATGACCACCCAACTGACCGCTTCGTTGCCATCGGTCGAATATTTTTTCCAGAACGGGGCGGTTTTATCCTGCGCGACGTCCTGGTTGTTCAATTTCATAGCGATTTCGTGAACACCGTGGCCGAGATTGAGCATGTCCTGACTTTTTTTGAGGCGGATGAAGGCCATGCCCTGGTCGATCGATTTATCGCCGAAGTTGTAGATCCCAGATATGCGGAAAAGCTCCTGGGCGAGGTCGCCGGTGTGAGCCTGGGCCGCCGTTATTACGATCCTATCGCCAAGTTCCACGTCGAGCAGGTCAGCTAATCTGTATCCAATAACAAGGTCCTGTTCGTTGTCGCCTTCAAAATATGTGCCCTGATCGACGGCGTCATCGATACGCGAGAGGTTTTTTTCTGTCGAAGGGTTAACGCCGACCAGCGATACGGCGCTGACATTGGCCGGAGAAGTGATCATACCGAAGGTTAACGTCCGTTCGGTGAATTTATCCACGAGGGTGTCGTTTTTGAGTTCTTTGGTGACCCGGTCGAGATTGTTGATGGTCAGGCTGACGTCGTTGGTCAGGCGGAAGTCGGCGTGGTGAATTTGCCCGTCGCCCAGAAATGAGCTGGTTGCCGAATTGATCATGTATCGCTCCATGCCGACCATGATGGCGTCGGTGAAAATCATGGCGGCCAGGCCGATGCCGATGGCAGTCCCGGCGATGAAGGTCCGTCGCTTGTTGCGCAGCATATTGCGCCAGGCCAGTTTGATGAATTTATTCATAGTCCAATATCCTTAATGGGCCCTCATGGCCTTGGCCGGTGCGATATGTGCCGCCTTGAGCGCCGGAAACAGCGACACCAGAAATGCCGACAATAATACGGCCAGGCCGGGAAGATAAAAACTCCGGGCGTTAATCTCGGTCAAGCCTTCCTTGAACTGCACGCCGCCGTACTCAATGCTCGCCGGAAGAGGAATGCCGTGAAGTGAGAAATAATAATTTACGCCGAGCGCGAGGATGCCTCCGATAATCAGACTGGTTATGGCCATGATGAACACTTCCAAGATCACCAATCGGAATATCTGAGCGGGACCGGTGCCGATCGCCCTCAGGACGCCGTACTCGCGGGTGCGTTCGAGGACGGTCATAAGGACGGTATTTAAAACCCCGACCGCGACAATGAGAATTATTACGCCCAGCGAGACCCAGTTGCCGTTTTTGTCCGCTTCCATAGCATGATAAAACGATTTTGCGAATTCCTGCCAAGGCGCGACGCTCAAGGTGCTGTCGTTTAATGTTCTGGTTATATCGAGCGTGGCGGCCTTGACGCTGTTGAGGTTTTCGACGATCACCGCCAGTTTGTGGACCCGGTTGTTAAGTACGAGAAGGTTCTGGGCGTCGGTCAAGTGAAGATAGCAGGCGGTTTGATCGTGCATGAAATCGCCGCTTTCCATAATCCCGACTACGGCATAAATGTCGTTGGCGATTGACCCGTCGGCTCCCTGCGAAACTATTACCAGCGAATC
Source organism: uncultured candidate division Zixibacteria bacterium (assembly GCA_963702205.1). Lineage (GTDB taxonomy): Bacteria > Zixibacteria > MSB-5A5 > GN15 > PGXB01 > CALAMC01. The sequence goes on along the minus strand of OY969724.1, from coordinate 3,829,021 downwards.
GCCGGGTTCGGCCGCGAGAATTTTGGCCAGGCCCTTGCCGATGACGGTTTCGTTGTGCGGTTTTTCCGATAAAGGTCGGCCTCTTATTATTTTTTTGTCGAAAAACGTGGCCTGGTTTTCGATTTCCGGATCGATGCCGATAATGCGAATCCCGGCGGATTTATCGCCCACCGAACCGAGGCCCATGGAGTACAGCCGGGCGGTACAAGCCCGGACGTGTCTGACTCCGAGGATTTTCGATCGGACTGTTTCGTAATTGTCGATGGTTTTATAAAGTGTCGGCCGGTCGAGATAATTGTCTTTGTGGACCTGAATGTGTCCGAGCCGGTTGCGGGTGAAGGTGTCGATGATATGATTATAGGTACCATCGGCCCAGCCGATGGAAAAAGCCGCCAGGACGAATCCCCCGAACATGGTCAGGACCGTCAGGAAGGTCCGGCGCCGCTGCCGGAATATATTCCGAAATGCAATTTTAAGCGTCAGCATTTGTGTTTGCCTATTTGTGTGCCTGGAGGTTGCGCAACGTAAACGTCTCCGGATCGAGCCTGGCATTAAATTCGATATCAAGGTAGCGTATGGTCGTTTTGTGGCCTTCTTTGTTTTGAGGAATCATTTCGAGCGTAGCCGGAATGACCCGGCCGCCGAATTTTTTAACATCGGAATAATTAAGGACGCGCATCAGGCGGTCTTTTTCGTCGTAGTAGCGGGCCCAGATCGGTATTTTGTCGGCCTTACGGACACAAAAGAATATATTTTTCCAGACGACCGGGATGTTTTCGTTGGGAATGCAGTTGATGTAGTAGTTGTCGTCGGTGCCGCCTTCGACGTCGATCAGGTTATAAGTATAATCCTTAAACAAAGAGAATTCTTTTACGAGGTCATCGTTGGTAAAATCCGATCCCATCCATGAGCTCATCATCATCGAGGGCGGGACCTTGATGACCTTGTCGGTTTTGGGCAGATAGTTCCACATCTCGCTGCCGATTCTGAGTGTCGCGACGCCATCTTCCTTCTTGGGGGAAGTAATGCGGATAAAGGTCTTTTCCGTGCCTTCCGACCAACCGTCCATGGAAAGCGTCCTCTCCCAGTTGGGCGTGACAATGTCCATTTCGATCCTGCTGTAGCTGGAATTAGCCCGGTACAGTTGATCGACTTCTTTGATAATGGCGTGGATTTGATCCTCGCTCAATTTATCTGCCGCGTTTGATATTGAACCCGGCAAAAGCAATAAGAGGAACAATCCCCGAATAAAAAACAGTTTCAATTTATTCATAGTCGAATCCCTGCTTATTAGAAAGTTAATATCTTTTCATAATTCCGTGCATTGTCATTTCAATGATCCCATCGATCATTTTCTTATAGTCGTAATCTATCAGCCCGGTTTTGTATTGAAAGAGAATTCCATCAAGCATGCCGAGGATTATAAGCGCGACCGCCTTTGGGTCGACATCGCCGAAAACGCCCTGATTTTTACCTTCCCGAATAACGGACTCCAGTTGCTGCAGAGCTTCATCCTGCATCGGGCCGAATTGATCCATGATGTGCTTGTCGCTGTCGGTGTGGATCAAAAGAGCCCAGAGGTCATACATGATTCTGGTGAAATCCATATTGGTAATAAAGAACTCGAACGATTCCCGGATCATTTGTTCGAGTTTTTTGTCGGGGGAGAGGTCCGTTTCGCCTTTTGCCCCGAGGATTTCGGTATAATGGCCGACGAAATATTCGAAGCAGCCCAGGATCAGGTTATCCTTGTCATTGAAATATTCATAGATGGTGCCTTTCCCGATTTTTGCCTCTTTGGCGATATCAATCATTTTGAAATGGTTGACCCCGCGTTCGGAAAAAACCCTGATGGCGGCTTCGAGAATCTCTCGTTTTTTTTGGTCTTTATCAACGGTTCTTGGTGACATAATAGTCTTCTTTTTAATCAATACCGACTGGTCGGTCAATTATATATTTCTAATACGGACAAATCAAGGGATAAGTTTAAAAGAATAGATTTGTTTCAAAAATAATATATAATATATTGTATAACAACGGAATAGAAAGGGGCGCCGGGCCGGGCGCCCCCACAGACGGATCAAAAAAAGGAGAGATTAAGGGCATTGTGGCGTTGGTCCGTCGAAATATATCATTTGAATTATGATCAGGATATCAAGGAGGTTGATGGTTCCGTCGCTGTTGACGTCGCCGACCGCCGGGTTGGGGTATGGAACCGGACCGCCGTCGTAGACGTGGCTGATTAAGAGGAGAACATCGGTAAGATTGACGGTTCCGCTGAAGTCGGCATCGCCGAGACGGATAAGTGGGTTATCGAGGTGAAGAGTCATGACGGCGTGCAGGGTGGTTTCGTCCTGCGGGCAGGGGTGGGCCAGGTCCGAGGCGCAGATTTCAAGAATCCAGGTTGTCCCCGAGTCGCGGCAAACGGGCCGATACTCCCAGAAGCCGGTTTCCGGGTCGATCTTGCCGGGGCCGGACAGCAGATGGTATTCGATCGGATCGGGCGGCATATTGGGATCATAGGCGATGAAATTGAACTCGAAGCCCCGGTACGGTATATTGACCAGCTGGCCGGGAAATTGATTGAATCCCGGTGGGTAGTTGGGAACGTCGGCGATATACAGGTTGATTTTGCCGCCATAGTAATCGGCGGCGAAAGCCGTATCAATTTCCGGAGCGGCAGAAGTGTAGACTATTTCGAATAAATCAATCGGTTCGGCGGGCAGGGTGACCGAATCTATCTCCGCTTGATCACCCAATAAGTCCCGCCGACCGCATACCATAATTATTAATTTATCATTTTCAAGATTCTGGAATAAATCAAGGTGCGCGCCCTCGGGCATGACGTTGATATGATAATCTCCGGGCTGCCAACCGGGTGTGCTGAACTCGATCAATAAAGCTCCCCCCGGTTTGGTAAACTGGGTCCGGACGATGCGCGAGGAATCCGTCTCGACCTGGGCGATCAGCCCGACGGTGCTGTCAAGAGTCATCACCGGGGCGTGAGGCCAGGGGGAGAGAGTGGTGTCGATAATCCGGTCGAGGTAGACGAAATCCTCGACCGTCAGAGGTCTGTTGTCACCCTTGATATCCGATACGGCCGTTTGATAGACCGGGTCAACGGTGAAAACCGAGAGACCGTACAGGAAATAATTTAGGAAGACGTCGCGGTCCTGAAGTTCGTATGATACTCCGTTCAGATTCAAATCGCCCCGATCAGGAAATGGATTAAGACATTGAACGTCGACGCCTCCGTTGACGAAATTCTCGAACCGGTCCGGCGGGTTAGGCGCACCCGATTCGAAGCAGGCATCGGGGTAACCGTAGTATGATGGAAAATGCGCCGAGTTATCGGTTATATTAATATCGTTGACGTCAAACACGGAATCCGCTACTGCCAGGCCGACGCCCTCGATCGGCCCGTAGGCTGTTCCGTTGTCCCCGCAATCGGTCCAGTAGTAACGGATTCCAAAAAAGCCGCAATCGACCGCACCCGTGTTTTTTACCTGAAAATTGAGCGTGAACAAGACGGTGCCATCGGGGACGGTATGACTCAGGGGATGGTGGGGCCCTATTTGTGATTCGGCCAAAGAAAAGACCTGCACCAGGCCGGACGGGCAGTGTTCGTCGCACGCTTCCGGCTGGGTAGTGCGATAGGTGAAATACTCCCATTCATAAGAGCCGGGAGTTGTGAACAAGACACCCGACGTCGCTCCGACAAAAGTCAGTCCGGTGGTATCATAGGCGAAAAGCCAGTCCCAGCCGTACATTAATTCCGTCCCGGCGGTTTTGGTAACCGGAACCGAGATAAATGTGCCGGGGACGGCGTCGGTGAGGCGCCCGATTTCGAATTTAAAGGGAGCCTGTTCGGCATATACCGGGCACAATAGTATAAGCCACAGAATTACCGGTCCTAAATAATATAGGAAGGTTTCCTTGATACCTCGCTTCGAGGGGGTGAAGCGAATGATCATTGAACAGGCTCCTTATAAAGAATTGACGTTCTTTTCAATTCTTTAACAAATGGATATAATAAGAGCCCTCAACTGTGAAGAAACGGTGGTTAATTTTAAATCATTAGCGAATTTGCACCCCTATAATAGCAAAAAAGCTCGGTTTGTCAAGCTCCAAATAGCATATTGTTAATATAAATATTTGTCGTATCTTGTATTAGTATAAACGAATGTCATTAAATTTCGTCCTATTTATGGCGAACGGTCCCCTCACAGCGCCGATTGCCCGTATAAGGGTAAAATAGGATCAAGAATAATATGATAGACAGACGCCTGCCTTTTAAATCCACTATAATATTGCTGCTTCTTTTCAGTCTGGGCATCGGGACGGCCGAGGCGTATTATACCGGTCCGCAATCGTCGAAGCCATCGGAACCGGATTCTTACGGTCTTATAATTAAGTTTCGTCCGGGTCGGGCACCCGGCGATGTCGCCCAAAAAGACGGTCGTGTTGCCACGGCCAATCAGGCCTTGAACGCGATCAACATCAAATATTCAGTTGAAAGTTTTGCGCCGATATGTGCGGGCGCAAATGGAGATGGCGCGAATAATCCCCTGGCCGGGGTTTATATTATACAGTCGGCTCAGAAATCGGCGATGTCGGAAATGAAGGCCGATTACGAAAAGCTGGACGAAGTACTCTGGGCCGAACCCGATTACAAAGTTACGTTTTATGGGACACCGACCGATGAATTTTATCCCCATTTGTGGAATTTATATAATCACGGTCAGGGTCATTATGCCATCGAACGCGGCCCTGCCAATGGGGATGACAAACTGGTTATCCGCTACGGCCTCGACGACGCCGATATCGATCAGGCCGACGTGCCGGTGCTTCCGTGCGATGAAACCCACCGCGCGGTCGTGGCCATTATCGATACCGGCCTCGACATGCGGCATCCGGACTTGCAGGGGCAGGTTTGGACCAACACGCGGGAGGTTCCGGACAACGGCAAAGACGATGATCATAACGGTTATATAGACGACGTGCACGGTTGGGATTATTCGGCGAGCAACAGTTCTCCCAAACCTGAGGACAATGATCCGTCGGATAATTTCGGGCACGGCACGCATATCGCCGGGACAATAGCGGCGGTCGCGGGAAACGAAATTGGTATCGCCGGAATCGCACCGCAGTGCCGGATCATGCCATTGAAGATAAACCCGTGGGCGCTGACGTCCAAGATTGCCCGGGCGATAATTTATGCGGCCGATAACGGGGCCGACGTCATCAATATGAGTTTCGGGCTGCCGTACCGCAGCCTCATTATCGAATCGGCGATGGCATATGCTCACGACAAAGGCGTGGTCCTGTGTGCGGCGAGCGGCAATTCCGGTATTGAAGAGGTCAACTACCCGGCCGGGTCGCCGCTGACGATGGCGATCGGGGCGATGAATGATTCCGACCGGGTCACGGTGTTTTCCACGTACGGGGACCACGTTGATTTGTGTGCGCCCGGCGAGGCGATTCTGTCCCTGCGCGCCGTAGGCACCGATATGTACGGCGAGCCGCCGTCGGCCGAACCCGGTGTGCACATAATCGACAGTCTGTACTATATATCTTCCGGGACGAGCATGTCCTGCCCGCACGTAGTGGCGGCAGCGGCATGGCTCAAGTCCAAATCGCCCGGTTTGCTGCCTGAAGCCGTCCGGGATATTTTGAATAACGCTGCCGATGATATAGTTGATCCGTACGGGAACGGCCAGAATCTTCCCGGTTTTGATATATACAGTGGTCACGGGCGGTTGAATCTGGCGACGGCGGTGTCAGAGACTCCCGATATCGTTGCGAAAATAACGTCACCTGCGGCGCATCTGATAGTCAACGGCGATTTCGAAATAACGGGATCGGCAAATGGGAGTGGTTTTTCGGGCTACCAGTTGAGTTTCGGCCAGGGATACGCCCCGGAGTTGTGGACGGAGATCGCAAGTTCGCCCGACCCGGTGACCGATGGCGTCCTGGCGGTCTGGCACACCGACGGGCTGCCGGCGGGAATCTATACGCTCAGGCTGACGGTTGACCCGGATAATAAAACGTTTGTGGTAGTCCATGTAATCGGTGACAACGTCTGTACTATCGAAGCGCCGAAAGACGGCGAGATCGTCCCGCAAATTATCGATATTCGCGGTAGCGTCTACGGCCCCGAATTCGACCGGGCCGTGCTGGACTACGGCGCCGGTGAGGAGCCGTCGCAGTGGATCAAGCTGGCCGATATAGTGACCCCAACGTATAGTGATATTCTGAAAAGCTGGTACATCAATATCGACGACGGTAACGTCTTCAGTGTGCGGTTGACTCTGTTCACGGCGACGGGCCTCGAATTGTCCGATACGGTTACGGTGACGGTCGAGTCGATTCTGTCCACCCAGGATGCATGGAAGGTCCACCTGCCGGGGCTGCCATCGGCCATTGCCAGTTACGGTGATTACGACGGCGATGGGGTCAACGAAATTATTGTCGGGACCGATGCCGGGATCGTGTTTCTATCGCCGGATGGTACGATGAAATCATCGGGCATGCCCAGCTTCCCGGAAAACACGTACCAGGTGCCGGTGGCCGTGGGCGATGCCAACGGCGACGGAATCGATGATATCGCGGCCCTGGGGTACGATCCACCCACGTTGTCCTTCTTTTCGAGCGCGGGACCGACATTCGATTATTCTTTACCGGATACCCTTATCTCGGGAAATGTCCTGATATCGGAAGGGGTTATTTCAAAGGTGTTTTTCAAAGATATCGATGGCGATGGGTCCGATGAAATTCATGTGTTCCTGTACAACGGTTCCAAGTCGCACGTTTATATTTTCGACGCGAATGGCGATGTACTGGGAGACATATCCAAAGTCTCCGATTACCTGTCGTGCGATCTGAACGGAGACAAATCCGATGAGTTTTATATCTACAGAAACGGTTCGGGATATTTGAGCCGGGTGGCGGCCGACGGGCAGGTGTTGGACAGTCTGGCCTTTATCGAAAACGGCGTTAAGATGAATTGCCGGGGCCTTTCGGCTTTCGACATAGACGGTGACGGGATTCACGAATTAATCGTCAACGGTGCATATGACGGCGGCGGCAACGTGATTTATGCCTTAAAGTATGGCTTGCAGGTCGTGGGTGGCTGGCCGCATGATATGGAACTCGACGATTACCTTACGCCGACGGTGCCGATTTTCGCCGACATCGACGGCGACGACGTACCGGAGTATTTCACGTCGTACTTCGATTACAGTGAAAGTTTTATATTCGCCTGGCGTCTCGACGGGACGCCGATAATTACCGAGGGAACCGACGGGAATTTTATCAAGGTTCCGCACCCGGCCCTTTTGAATATGCCTCTGGTGGTCGATATCGACGGTGATCTTTCTCCCGATATCGTCGCCCGGGCCAATAATGACCTGTTTTCGTCGTTTACCGCGCAGCGTTTGTACGCGTGGGACAATCAGGCGCAACCGATCGACCGTTTTCCGATAGTCCTGAACGAAAAGGATTTTGTCACATCGCGCTATACTCCGACGGTCGGCGATATCAACAATGACGGTTTTATCGATTTGATTGTCCCGACCGATGACAGTTCTTTGGTATTTATAAATTTCAGCGGCAGTGAGTACAATGCCGACAAATGCCCGGTGCCGTCATGGCGCTATTCGAGGAAGCTGAATAATGTCGGGCCGATTACCGGACCCGGACCTATGACCGGCGTTGATGACGGCGATGCAAATCTTCCCGCCGGTTTTAGTCTCGCTCAAAATATGCCCAACCCGTTCAATCCGTCGACGGCGATAAATTATACGATAACGCAGAAGGCGCACGTCCGGCTGGATATATATAATATGCTCGGTCGCCGAGTACGGACGCTGGTCGACGAAGCCCAATCAGCCGGAACGCACAGCGTCGAGTTCGACGGTCGGAGTGATTCCGGCAATATGCTGGCGTCGGGGATTTATTTGTACCGCTTGAACGCCGGGGATCAAAACGCCGTAAAGAAAATGATTTTGCTGAAATGAACCTTCATATAACATACAGATCAATTGGCTTGCGGGCGTTTAGATCGATGTTCGGGTCGCTGGTATTACTTCTAATGATATTGGTCTCGGCGTCGCCGGCTCTTCCACCTCGGCGTCTGGACTACGGCGAAAAATTATTGAGCACGGCCGATTATGATCTGACCAAATTTATCGATGCCAACCGGATATTTTCATTTGTCACCAACTCCGGGACGATTGCGATGGACCATACCCGCCTGTTTGATCGGGCGGCCGGATTTTACTATCCATTTGCCGGTGATACGGCGGGATTGCACCAGACACCAGGCAACAAAACGCTGGTGTACGCCGCTGGTTTGATTCTGGCCGGGAAAGTCGACGGTCAGCTGCGGACGGCGGTGGCGGCGTACGATCGTCCGGAATTCGCGGCCGGTTCGATGGACGGTTCGCCGGGTGGGGAAAGAGTGTTCAAAATCGACAACACGTCCGGACCGGGCGATCCCGATTTTGACGACTGGCCGTCGCAGCTCGGAGCCACGGTCGATGAGTCGGGCAATCCGATGCTGATGGGCGCGCAGACGCTGTGGTCGGTATTTAACGATAATAATCAATCACTTCACACCAATTACTATGGCGGGGGAACGGCACCTCTGGGTATCGACGTACAGCAACTGGTATGGGCGGACAGTACGAGCGAAGAAGAAGATAATGTTTTCTATTTACGGTACAAGCTTTATAACAGGGGCAGCAATTCAATCGATAGTTTGTATATTACGTTTTTTGCCGACCCCGATCTGGGCGGCCCCAATGATGATCTGGTCGGATGTGATACCCTGCACGGTTTGTTTTATGCGTATAACGGAACCGATGACGACGCCGAGTACGGAGCCGTTACTCCCGCCTGGGGCGGTCGGGTGCTTTCGGGGCCGCTCGTGCCATCGCCGGGGAGTACCGGGGTTTTCGCGGGCAAAACGATCTCGGATTATAAAAATATCGGGATGACGGCATTTTCGAGATTTATCAACGGCACCGAGCCGGATTCACCGGAAAAACTATTTAGGTACGTCCGGGGCGTCGATGGATCAACCGGACAGCCCTATATCGACCCGGTCGGCGGTGATACGATTACTTACTTTGCTCCCGGGGATGCGGTCAGCCGTACGGGCTGGGTCGATACGGAAAATCACGATCAGAGAATTCTGGTCAGTTTCGGGCCGCTGACGTTCGCTCCCGGTGACAGCCAGCAGGTGGAATTTAAGATCGGGGCCTTTGCCGAGGACGACCGTCTGTATTCACTGTCACGGCTGCGCAATATTCTGGACAAGACCATCCCGATCGATACCGTCCCGGATACGGTGCAGTACGCCCGGGCCGATTCGGTAAAAGTACTAATAGAGAATTTCGGGGGGTTGTATAACGTGAGGTATTCACCGATTAAATCACGCTGGCTGACCGGCGTCAACTGGGGCGGGGCGTACTATTACGGCGGCGTGGATTATGCTTTGAACCTGTACGGCAGCGCGCTCGATCCGGTAGTGGTGCCGGATTTTTTCAATTCGGTTGAAGTTCGTTTTTCCAATGTCAGACGGCAGCGGGCCTATAGATATGTCAAGGGTCTGGACGGTGAATACAGCTATGGCGGGTATCGTGAGGTGCCGTTTACGGTCTGGGACGTCGATAACGGCCGTCAGGTCAACGCCGCCTTTTTGGAATGGGAAGGGTCCAATGTGTTCGATAGCACATGGGGGCCCGGTGACTATGTCGATCTTGGTGGAAGAGAAATTCTGACCATATTCAGTTCGGATTACAGCGGGGATAACGAATCGGACGCGGAACCGTACTACGATACGTTAAAGTTCGTCAATCAGGCCGATTCGGTAGATGCCATGTATTGTGCCTGGCTGGCGCTGTGCTGCGGACGGGATTTGTCGGCCATAAACGATGAGGGAGTCTTGTCGTTCGAGGGGCAGTTCATAAACCATAACGGCGAGCCCGATTCGATTCGTTTCCAGCCGGTGGCGGTTGGCGGGTCCTCATCTCAGAGTCTGGCCTTCGAAGCGTTCGCCGATAGCCCATCGCAATTGACTCTGATAACGAGCGATCCGCAGGCGTTCCGGGTAACGACGTCGGCATTGAAATTCGTCGATTTGGATCGTCAGACGATAGCGGTCAATTTTTACCCGTACCGCGAAGGAAGTTTCGACGAGCGTTTGTTCGTCTATGACTGGGCATCGGGGGAACTGCTCAAGACGATTCGTCTGGTTTCAAAGTCGGCGCTGCCGACCGATGTGCCGGATGAGCCAAACGTACTGCCCAATAAATTCGTCCTCGGCCAGAATTATCCCAACCCATTTAACCCGACGACGACCATAAAATTTTCACTGGCGGTGAGATCGTCGGTGGCGCTGGAGATTTTCAATATTCTCGGGCGGAGGATAAATATGCTGGTCGATAAGGAACTGCCCGCCGGAAGCTACAGTGTCACCTGGGACGGACGAACCGGCAGCGGTCGGGCGGCGGCTTCGGGCATATACTTTTATCGTCTGAAAGCGGGCGATGGCGTCCAGACGCGCAAAATGGTTCTTCTAAAATAGAATATATATCCCAATCGACAAAGAAAGAGTCTTGCCAGATTTCGACTTTTGAGTAGATTATAGATATCAAATGCCAATAAACGAAGGATTTGGTTTTGCCCAGTCGATGCGATATATGCCAACCGCCCCGTCGGGGCACTGACCGGAGATAATGAATGAAACTTAAGATATGTTTTTTTGCACTAACCGTCATGGTTGCGCTTTTCTGCTCTCAGGCGTTCGGGCTGTATGCGCCCAATAGGTCCGAAAAATCATCGAGCTATCAGCCGGATCGGATTATAGTCAAATTCAAATCGCCTGAAAAACTGTCGCGATCGGGCGGTTCCGGTAAAGCGTTGGCAACCGGAATCGGATCGGTCGACCGGATCATCGAGCAATACAAAATCGAAAAGATGGACCCGTTATTTTCGAGTCGGCAGATGGTTGAGTCGTCGAAGGCATTTTCGGGTGTACAAATAATGACCGTGCCGAAAGGTTCCGACGCCGGAGACATTGCCAGAGCTCTGGCCGATGATCCGGAAGTGGAGTACGCCGAGCCGGATTATATGGCGGAGTTTTATGGCGCTCCCGATGATCCGCTGTATTTGTACCAGTGGAATTTGCACAACGTCGGGCAGGAGCATTTTAAGGTCAAACGTATCCCAGGCAACAATAATGATTCTCTTATTATGACCACCGGCGTGGATGGCGCGGATATCGACGCCGATGAGGTTTTCGAGGTACCGCCTGATGGGACTCGGACGGCGGTCGCGGCCATTCTCGATACCGGTGTCGATATGAAACATCCCGACCTGGCGGCGAATATATGGGTCAACCCGCGCGAGATTCCCGACAACGGGCTTGACGATGATAATAACGGATATGTTGACGATATCAACGGCTGGGATTTTGCGGGGAGCACCGAAGATTTCACTCACGGTGACAATGATCCGACCGACGAGCATGGTCACGGGACGCACTGCGCGGGAATCGTGGCGGCCGTCACGAACAATATGGAGGGCGTGGCCGGGGTCGCCGTGGACTGCAAAATTATGGCGTTGAAGATCGACCCGTTGCCGCTGGCATCAATAATTGCCGAGGGCATTATCTATGCCGCCGATAACGGCGCGGATGTAATCAATATGAGTTTTGGGCTGGCCTATCCCAGCGACCTGATCGGCGAAGCGTTCGTGTACGCCCGCGCCAAGGGAGTCGTTCTATGCGCCGCATCGGGCAATGACGGACGCGAGCAGTACAATTACCCGGCCGAATCACCGCTGACGATTGCGGTCGCCGCCACCAACGATTCCGATTTGGTCACGACCTTTTCCACGTTCGCGGATATAATCGACGTGGCCGCGCCGGGGTACAGCGTGTTGTCCCTTCGGGCGAGCCATACCGATATGTACGCCGAGTCGAACGAAGCCGGGACGCACATTGTCGACAGCATTTATTATCTGGCTTCGGGGACGAGCATGGCCTGTCCCCACGTGGTCGGCGAGGCGGCATATATACGATCCGTTTCTCCGGGATTGAACGTGGATAAAATCGAGGAGATTATCAAGGGTACCGCCAAAGATATAGTTGACCCGTACGGTATCGGCTGGAACCTGCCCGGTTGGGATAAGTACAGCGGGTACGGTCGGATCGATCTCAAGCAGGCATTGGACCAGACCCCGCGTGCGACGGCAGAAATTACCTATCCGTATCGAAATGAGGTGGTATCGGGCACGATTGACGTGGTCGGACTGGCCGAGACGCACGGGCAGTCGTTCTGGAATATAGAGTACGGGGAAGGTGCCAATCCGACGGTTTGGTATCCGATCGCCGACGGTGAGATTCCGGGCAAGATCGAACCGAATGCCATCTGGCATACGGAAGGTCTTAACGGGGTGTATACGATCAGGATGCGGGTCGGTAGTTTTAATACTTCGGACGTTACGGTTTTCGTGGTCAATGATATCGCGGCGAGAATAGATTCACCGGAAAGCAATGGTGTCGTCGGCACTCTGACCGGTGTTATCGGTGCAGCCTATTGCCAGGATTATTCGTACGCCTCGCTGGAATCGCTGGTTGATACGTCCGGTGCCGTTTGGGAAGAGGTCGCCCTGTTGACCCAGCCGGTCTTTGACGATAATATGGCTTATTGGTTGTTGTACGATAACACGGAAAACGTATATCAACTGAAGCTGTCGGTATTTTCTCATGCCGGACTGGTACGAGCCGATACGGTGCTGGTGCGGCATCGGTCGATATTCGCGACCGATCGGGCGTGGAAAGTGTCCCTGCCGGGACGTCCGGCGATTACGCCGACCTACGCCGACCTCGACGGCGACGGAGTCAATGAAATAATTGTCGGCACGGAACTCGGTATTAAGGTGTTCAATCTCGATGGTACGGCCAAAACCGAAGGAATTCCCGATTTCCCGGACAATAATTTTATCATTCCGGCGGCGGTCGGCAATCTGGACAATGACGGGCGCGATGACATCGTACTTATGGGGGTCGATCCGCCGTTTATATACGGGTATCCGTCGAGTGCCCCGCCGTTTGTCAATCACCTGGGGATGTACCCGACGGTCGGTTATTTTTCCGGCAATACCGAGCATATGTTTCCAAAGGTATTTTTGAAAGACATCGACGGGGACCATCGGGACGAAATCCACGTCGTCATGCCCGATAACACGACGCCCACAGCACTTCTGTTCGATTCCGACGGTACCCTGCGGCACCGCTTCGAGCACGTCATGGAGTACCAACCGGCGGACCTTAACGGGGACGGTATGGATGAGCTGTACACCATGCCGCGCTATTACGGGCTTTTGCGGCAGGTCGATCCGGTTACCGGTAGTACGGTGGACAGCCTGATAATATCGGACAACGGCAGCGCTTTTGATTGCCGGGGTTTAACTGCGGTCGATATCGACAACGATGGTAAAACGGAATTGATAGTTATGGGGCTGTATCGCGACCTTGGGCATTACCTGTACGCCTTTGATGACGGGCTACGTCTCAAGGATGGCTGGCCGCACGATATGGGCATGAATGATTTTATCGCACCGACGGTACCGGTCTTCGGTGACATAGACAACGACGGCAATATGGAATACGCCAGCGGGTATTTTGATCTCGATTACAGCTATATGTTCGTCTGGAACATCGACGGCAGTTCGTTTCTTCCGGGAAGCCCCAACGGCTTTTTCGCCAAGACGCCGCAGATATCTTTGATGAATATGCCGGACATTGTCGATATCGACGGTGACGGTTCATCGGATATTCTGGCCTGCGCCAATAACGACGCTTTTCTGACATTTCGGGTGCACCGTGTCTATGCCTGGAACAATAAGGCCGACGTCATCAGGGATTTCCCGATTGTCTCGGCCGCCGGGATAGAGACATCGTACTACCGTTTTGTCCCCATGCTGGGTGATATCGATAAAGACGGGACGGCCGATATGATCCTTACTTCGGCCGATATGTCGCTGGAATTCGTCAGTTTCCCCGGTGTGCCGTATAATCCGTGCAAGGCATTCGCCCCGGCCTGGCGTTATGATCGGTCGTTTTCGGGAACGCTGCCGGAGATACCATGCGTGCCGACCGGGTCTGATGAAGATGTTCCGGTGGTGCCACAGGATTTTGTATTGAAGCAGAATTATCCCAATCCGTTCAATCCGACCACGGTTATAAATTATACTCTGCCGAGCCGATCAGACGTTGAGATTGCCGTCTATGACATTCTCGGGCGGCGGGTTAGGACCCTGCTCGACGAGACGCAAGCGGCTGGTCCGCATGAGGTTAGCTGGAACGGGACGGACGGCGCGGGCCATCCGGTAGCAACCGGAGTATATTTTTACCGTTTGCAGGCGGGAGATATGATCGAAACCCGTAAGATGATGCTTCTGAAATAATAGAAATATTTTCAAAAAAAAGGGCCGAGGGCCCTTTTTTGTTGTTTAAAAAGTAATACTTTGTATTATTAATGAAATCTCAACGGAGATATATATGAACAAAGGCAAAACGGAAATCATTACATTTAAAGTGGATCAATCGCTTATAGCGGCTTTGAAGGGTGTGCCGAACCGCTCGGAGTTTATCCGCAACGCGCTTTTGACCGCGCTCGAAAACACCTGTCCTCTTTGCAGCGGGACGGGGATCCTGAGCCCGTCGCAGAAAAGGCACTGGGATGAGTTTTCGGAAAATCATTCGGTCAGCGAATGCCGGGACTGCCATGAAATATACTTAGTCTGCAACACGCGGAGCAAAAAGAAGAAGTGAATGATATGAAAAGGCCGGAATTTAAAAAAAAAGCGTTATACCCTTTCTTCTCGCTGGCAATCGTACCATTGATTGTCACTATCATGTGGAAATTATAAAAATAACACGGACCACAAAGGTACAATTGATGCTTTCGCGAGTATTTTCCCCGAGGCGTATCTGGTGCAGAGAGTCGGCGGGGAATATGTAAAGGCATCCGTATTGGTGCAGCCCGGCCAGTCGCCGGAAACGTTCGAGCCGACGCCGCAACAAATGGCGGAACTCTCCGACGCCGACGTCCTGTTCGGTATCGGGGTGCCATTTGAAGACGCTTTGTTTGCAAAGATTAGAAGCAGTATGCCGGGTGTGACGATTGTCCATGCCGATCAGGGGATAGCCAAAATACCGATGGAGTCATCACATTTGCGCAGTGCAACGCCTGAACCGTCCGGAGCGCCCGATCCGCATATCTGGCTTGACCCGACACGAGCGGTGCAAATGTCCGAAACGATTCGCGACGCGTTGATCAAGATCGATCCCGACCATAAAGATGCCTTCGACGCGAACTTTCTAAAATTAAAAAACGACCTGGAGACGACAGACTCTTTGATAGTCGAGGAATTGAAACCGTACCGGGGCAGAAATTTCTATGTGATGCATCCGGCTTTTGGGTACTTCGCTGAGGCGTACGGGCTGCATCAAAAGGCGATCGAAATCGAGGGCAAGGAACCGTCGGCAAGAGAACTGGCCGATCTGATAAAAGAAATGATCTCAGAGCATGTCAAAACGATTTTTATCGAGAAGCAATTTTCGACCGACATGGCCGACAGGCTGGCGGCAGAGCTTGATGCCAAAGTTGTCGCGATTGATCCGCTGGCGTACCAGTATATCGAAAATCTTAAAAGTATAGCCGATGCCATATCGACTGCGTTAGGAGGTCAGCCGTGAGCGATCAAGTTGTAGTCAAATTCGAAAACGTGAGCTTCTCTTATGGTGAGACGGTGGCTCTGAAAAATGTCGCGCTGGATATCGTCGAAAACCAGTTTACGTGGATTGTCGGGCCCAACGGCGGCGGCAAGACGACGCTTATCAAATTGATTCTTGGTTTGCTGGAACCGGACACCGGCAAAGTGACCGTATTTGGCGGATCGCCTCGGCACGCCCGTCGCAAAATCGGCTATATGCCGCAATCGGCGCAATTAGACCTTCGCTTTCCAATCACGGTTCTGGACGTCGCTTTGATGGGGCGTCTTGGCAACGGCACTAAGTTTGGCGGGTACAAAACCGTCGATCTGGAGGCCGCGCTCTATGCCCTGGGAAAAGTCGGTCTGGTCGATCTGAAAGATCGTCCGTTTTCGGCGCTGTCGGGCGGGCAGTTGCGGAGGCTTCTGGTGGCGCGGGCTCTGGCTTGCCGACCGCAGCTTTTGATTCTCGATGAACCGACCGCCAATTTGGATCTCGTTGTCGCGCGCGAACTGCTGGAATTTTTGACCGGTCTGGCGGGAGAGATGACGGTTATTATGGTGTCGCACGATCCGGCCTTTGTTTCGGAGAACGTCAAAGAGGTGCTTTGTGTCAACCGCCGGGCCCACATGCACCCGACGACCAAGATCGACGCGACATTTTTAAGCGAGCTTTATTCCGGCGACCTTCGGATGGTTCGCCACGATCAGCACGTCGACGATGGAGAAAACAAATGACCGAGTTTTTCGCCGCCGTCGCGCGCTACCCGTTTTTGCAGTACACCCTGGCAGCCGGGGTACTGGCGTCGATTGCCGGGGGCGTGGTCGGGACGTTTGTCGTCACGCGGCGTATCTCATACATCGGCGGCGGCATCGCCCACAGCCTTCTGGGCGGGCTGGGCGCGGCCTATTATATTCAGATAGTCCACAATCAAAGCTGGCTGCATCCGATATACGGCGGCGCGGTCGCGGCGGTGGTGGCGGCCGCGATCATCGGCTGGGTATCACTGAAGGCTCGTCAGCGCGAGGACACGGTGATCGGGGCGATCTGGGCGGTAGGTATGGCGCTCGGGATATTGTTCATTTCGCGCACGCCGGGTTACAGCGCCAATCTTATGAGTTACCTGTTCGGCAATATTCTGCTGGTCGGAGCGCCGGATGTACTTATGATAGCCGTGCTCGATGCGGCGGTCATCGGGACGGTTGTCCTGTTCTATAATCAGTTGCAGGCGGTTTGTTTCGACGAGGAATTCGCGCGGGTGCGGGGGATAAACGTCGAGTTTTATTATCTGCTGCTGCTGATTTTGACGGCGCTTACGGTCGTGATACTGGTTTCGGTGGTGGGAATCATTATGGTTATCGCTTTGTTGACGCTTCCGCCGGCGGTGGCGTCGCTTTTCGCCCGGACGCTTAAGCGGACTATGATTTATGCCGCGATATTGGGGGTTCTTTTTACCGTTGTCGGGCTGGCGATAAGTTATGGGCCCGGCCTTCCCGCCGGAGCGACCATAATTCTTCTGGCCGGGGTGGTGTATATTGTGGTTTCGCTGGTTTTTGGGAATCGCAACCGATAGCCGTATAAAATTAATCTCTGCTTTACTTTTCACCCGGTTTTTTGATATAATTCACGGACATTGTTGAAGACTGTCAGGTCACACTCCCGACTTCATCGGAAGCAGGACCTGACAGAACGTAGAAGGCGGGAATCCAGGATGTCGGGTTTCTCGAAGAATCGGAACCCGACCTACGAAGATTGAAAAATTAATAATAATTGTATTATCTAAAGAGGCATACAATGAGGCTCTTAGGGAAAATCATCATAATATATTTTGGCATTTCAATTTCATATAGTCTGGCATGCGGCCCATTAGACACAGATTTATGGGATAAATCAATTGTCCCAATAATGCAATTAAATCAAAATGATTCAACATACGCAACTATAGGCACTGGCTTTTTCATTTACTCATATGATCCGCATTGCTACGCGGTACTTATATCGAATAAGCACGTCTTAAAATCAAATGCTGAATTATTTATTAGAGTAAAATTAAAGCCTGGTTTTAAGGACGTATCTGATACTGTTTCTTTAGATAAATATTTTAATATAAAGGATAATTTGATATCACCATTAGATACCGCTGTTGACTTGGCGGCTGTATTGGTATGTAAGAAAGAAGATTCATGGGATATTGGCGCAGCACCAAAATCAAAATTTCAAGATATTGGTAAGATAATAAGAGGTACTGAAATATACTACTTGGGGTTTCCGAACGGCATTTCTTTCAGTAATAGGATTGCTCCGGTTTATAGACAAGGTTGTATTGCTCTGGATGCCGAATATTATAATGGCCTTTATTTAATAGATGCTATGAGCATAAGAGGGAGCAGTGGTAGCCCCATCTTTGACTGCTTTAATAATTTACTGGGCATTATGAAAGGGTATGTTAATATTTATGAATATGATGAGCATAAATATGAAGTCGTAAGTGATAGCATAAATGTTGATGGAAAAGTGCTTGCAAATAGTGGGCTTGGTGCAATAATACCAATAAATCACTTGAACGAGTTCATGACGCAAATTGATCCAAATTGGAGAAAAAGATAGTAACTTGACAGAACATGGAGAAGAGGGGCAGATGTGGACATCTGCCGCCCACAAAACCCGACCTACGAAGATTAAGACCCCACCGCAAGCGGCGGGGCACCCCGAAATTAGAAGACGGAACTTGGATTGAAATCAAGCGAAAGGATAGATATATGGCAGGGCAGAACCTCGTTGAAAAAATAGCACAGAAGTTTGCGGTGGGGCTCGATGACGGGCACGTCGTACGCTCCGGCGATTATCTTTCGATTAAACCGGCGCATGTCATGACGCACGACAACACCGGCGCGGTGATGGGTAAATTCAAGGCTATCGGGGCGACCAAAATGGCGGACCCGCGTCAGCCGGTCTTCGCGCTCGACCATGATATACAGAACAAGAGCGAAGAAAACCTCAAGAAGTACGCCAATATCGAAGCGTTCGCCAAATCGATGGGGGTTGATTTTTATCCGGCGGGAAGAGGCATCGGGCATCAGGTGATGTGCGAGGAAGGTTATGCCTGGCCGGGTGAGATGATGGTGGCGTCGGACAGTCATTCCAATATGTACGGCGGTCTGGGTTGTTTGGGGACGCCGATTGTACGAACCGACGCGGCGGCGATCTGGGCCACGGGTCGGACCTGGTGGCAGGTTTTCCCGGTCGCGAAAGTGGAACTCACCGGAACCCTCAAGACTGGCGTGACCGGCAAGGACGTTATTATAACCCTGTGCGGACTGTTCAACAAAGATGAAGTGCTCAACTACGCAGTCGAGTTTGTCGGCGATGGTGTGAAGGCGCTGTCGGTCGACCAGAGGCTGACTATATCTAATATGACGACCGAGTGGGGCGCGCTGGCCGGGGTTTTTCCGGTCGATGAGCTGACTATCGGATGGCTTAAACGCCGTGCGGCGTTTATCGAAAAGCGTGGCCCGGCGGGGGTGCCGTCGGATGCCGATAGTACCGACGGCCATCCGCGCATGAATATAAAACGAATCGAAGAGCTGGAAAAGAATATTCCGACGGCCGACCCGGATGCCTCGTATGCCGCCGAGATGTCGCTGGATTTGTCGACGGTGCAGCCGTACGTGTCCGGCCCGAACAACGTTAAAACCATGACTTCGATTGCGGCCATGCGCAAAAAAGACGTGAAGGTACATAAGGCTTATTTGTTGTCGTGCGTCAACAGCCGGGTCGAGGACCTGGCCGAGGCGGCGGCGGTCGCACGGGGCAAGAAGGTCGCCGACCATGTTAAGTTTTATTTATCGGCGGCGTCGTCGGAGGTGCAGGCTGAAAGCGAGCGACGCGGTGACTGGAAGGCCCTGCTCGACGCCGGAGCGATCGAGCTTCCGCCCGGCTGCGGGCCGTGCATCGGACTCGGCGCGGGTACGCTCGAAGACAACGAGGTCGGCATTTCGGCCACGAACAGGAACTTTAAGGGCCGTATGGGCTCGCGCTCGGCCGAGGCTTATCTGGCGTCTCCGGCGGTGGTGGCATCATCGGCGCTGGCCGGGAGGATAGATTTCCCCGGTGACTTCGATGACAAGCCGCCCAATTTCGAAATCAAAGCGGCGGTCAAGAAAGCCAAAGCTTCCGGGCCGGTCAAAGTGCTCGAAGGTTTTCCCGAAAAAATCGAGGGTGAAGTTATTTTCTGTTGTCAGGACAATTTAAATACCGACGGCATTTATCCCGGTAAGTACACGTATATCGACGATTTCACTCCCGAACAGCAGGCCGAAGTCGTGATGGAAAACTATGACCCCGAATTCGGCGATCTGGTCAAGGCCGGGGATATCCTGGCCGGGGGATTCAATTTCGGAACGGGCTCGTCGCGCGAACAGGCGGCGACATCGCTGAAGTACCGGGGGATTCGTCTGATTATCGCCGGGTCGTTTTCGCAAACGTACAAGCGCAATGCCCTCAACAACGGTTACCTGACAATAGAGGCCCCGGATTTTATCCGCGACTTGAAGGCGAAATTTGGTGATAAAAAGTTGACGGTACGTACAGAAACAAATTGTACTATAGACATAAAACAATCCACTCTGGAATTCGACGGCAAAAGTTATGAAATCGGGCCGGTCGGATCGGCGGCGCAGGAATTGATCCTGGCCGGGGGACTGGAAAAATGGGTTAAGGGCAGAATTTGACGGCGGCAACTAAACTTCTCAATAAGAACTTCTTCCTCCTCTGGCAGGGGCAACTGATCAGCCAGCTCGGCAACCAGGTGCACTATATTGCCGTGATGTTCTGGATCAAACACGCCACCGGCTCGGCGGCGCTGATGGGGACCCTGATGATGGCGGCGATGCTGCCCTCGGTTATTCTCGGCCCGGTCGGGGGGACGGTCGCGGATTTGTATTCGCGCAAGAAGATCATCGTCCTGTCGGACGTTCTTTGCGGTATTGGTGTTCTGATCGCCGGGGCGATGCTGATATATATACCGGCTGAGAAGAGCGCCATCGTGGCGATTCTGTTCGTGGTTTCGGTTTTTGTCGGTATCATCGGATCGTTCTTCAGACCGGCCATACAGGCGTCGATTCCCGATCTGGTGCCGACCGACAAGGTACAGGCGGCCAATTCCATGAATCAATCGTCGATGCAGGTTTCGTTGTTCGTGGGACAGGGGCTGGGCGGCGTATTGTTTCGGATTCTGGGGGCACCGCTTTTGTTTATCATAGATGGCATAACTTATTTATTCAGTGCGTTGAGTGAGTCGTTTATATCCATACCGCAGGTTATGCCGGAGAAAGTCGGTACGGCCGGAGAGAAGATGCGAAAATTTAAGGCCGATTTGATTGAAGGTTTGAAATATGTCTGGCAGCGACGGGGCATGCGTAACTTGTTTGTCGCCGCTACCTTCCTGAATTTCTTCTCCGCTCCGTTCGCCGTGCTTATGCCGTTCTATGTAGAGGATCAGCTTGGCGCAACACCGGACTGGTTCGGTTTTATTCTGGCCGCGTTCGGGGTTGGGGCGCTGATCGGGTATGCCGTCGCTGGGGCACTTAAGATTTCCGGCACGGGCCGCTCGCGTCTGATAATAATACTGCTGTTTCTGCAGGGTATACAATTTGCACTGTTCGCGGTCATCTTCGATACTTTCCTGGCATTGTTTGTGACGCTGATGATCGGGATGTTCAGCGGAATCATTAATGTGTATATTTTGACAATTCTGCAAATTACGACTCCGGGAGAAATCCGAGGGCGGGTGTTCGGGCTGCTGCAGACAATCGCCGGGGGCTTGATGCCGCTGGGCATGGGGCTGGCCGGGGTCGTGGCGGAACTGCTCGATAATGACGTTAGTTTGATTTTTATTATCTGCGGCGCGACGACGTCGCTGTGCATGATTGTCGTATCGACCAGCCGGGCTTTCCGCGAGTACCTGGCGTTCGAACCGCCCGCTAACGTGGCAATACAAAATTAAATATAAAGGAAACGAAAATGGAAAAAACGATTTCACAGCAGATTGCGGAATTCGCGGTGAAGCTCAGATACGAAGACCTACCCGAAAAGGTCGTCACCGAAGTCAAACGGTACCTGTACGATTCAATCGGGTGTGCATTCGGCGGGTATCATACGAAGGACGTCAATATCCTGCGCGTCATATATAAAGAGATGGGCGGCAAAGATGAAGCTACGGTCATCGGTTTCGGGGATAAAATTCCGGGAGTCAACGCGACCCTGGTCAATTCGCTAATGATTCGCGCCCTCGATTTCAACGATATTTACTGGAAAGAAGACCCCTCGCATCCGTCGGATTTGATCCCGGCGGCTTTGTCGACCGGGGAGATGGCCGACGCCTCGATGAAAGACATGATCGTCGCGATCGTGCTGGCGTACGAGTTCGAGCAGCGTATGTGCCTGTTCGCGGTGCCCGGTGTGCGGGAGCGCAAGTGGCACCATGCGACGTTGACGCAGTTTGTATCGCCGATAGTAGCAGGCAAGATGCTCGGTTTGAATTCCGAAAAGATCGCGCATGCGATCGGCATCAACGGCGCGCACAATCATACGATTGGCTGCCCGACGGCGGGCAAGCTGACGATGATGAAAAACACGGTCGATCCGATGGCGGTGCAGACGGGTGTTTTCGCCGCGCTGATGGCTCAAAAGGGGTACACCGGGACGACGGCCGTATTCGAGGGCAAGGAAGGCCTGATGGACGTCTTCGGTCCCGACTGGGCGACCGACAAGCTGGTCGGCGGGCTCGGAGAGAGCTACAAAATTCTCGAGTGCGGGATGAAGGCGTTTCCGACCGAAGCGCTGACTCATACACATTTATCGGCCCTGCTGAATGTCGTGACGAAAAACGATATTAAGTACGATCAGGTCGAGCAGGTGACGGTTACCACCATCGCCCGTGCCTGCGATATTCTATTCGATCCTCATAAGTACCGTCCCGAATCGCGCGAGACGGCCGATCATTCGTTGCCGTACTGTCTGGCCGCGGCGCTGGTGGATCATCAGATCACGACCCAGTCGTTCTCGGAAGAAAAGCTCAAGGACGAACGTATCTGGAGTGTGATCGACAAGATCAAAGGCGAGGCATCGCAGGAATTCGAGAAGATGTTCCCGGCCAAGCAGCCGTCGAAAGTGGTAGTGAAAACCAAAGATGGCAAAGAGTACAGCGAGTATCTGGAATATCCCAAAGGTGATCCGCGCGAACCGATGACCATGGACGATTTGACGGTTAAATTCAACGGGTTGTCGGCGAAATTGCTGTCGAAGGATCGTCAGAAGGAAATCCGGGACATGGTGTTTTCGTGCGAGAAGATGACCGCCCGGGATTTCATGAGTGAGTTGGTTGTGTGAGAGCGTGCGGCGAATAAACGCGGGAGAAATATAAATGGATGAACCAAAATTAACCGTTGAATTGGAACAGCTCGACGCCTTTGAATTCAAAGTTAAATTTGGGGGTGGGATCGAGCTCGTAATGGACGAGCCCGAACCGCTCGGCACGGGCAAAGGCCCGAATGCTTCGAAAGTGCTTTCGGCCGCGGTCGGCAATTGTCTTTCGGCCAGCCTGTTGTTCTGTCTACAGAAAGCGCGGGTCGATATCGGCGATATAAAAACTACGGTCACGACTGAACTGGTCCGCAATGAGAAAAAGCGGCTGCGTATCGGTTCCACGAGGGTTACTATCAACGCCAACGTCGACAAGAGCGGCGGCGAAAGGCTCAAGAAGTGTATTGAGCTGTTCGAGGATTTTTGCGTGGTGACGGCCAGTGTACGCAACGGCATTGATGTGTCGGTCGAGGTGATCGATCAGGACGGGGAGAAGTTGTACGATTCGGGGAAGCAGGGATAGAAGAAGAGGGGCAGATGTGGACATCTGCCGCCCACGAAATTGACGTATCGGTCGAGGTGATTGATCAGGATGGGGAGAGGTTGTACGATTCGGGGAAGCAGGGATAGGCTTTAAAGCTAAGACGTATAAAGACTGTCAGGTCATACTCCCGACTTCGTCGGGACCTGGACCTGACAGAACTTAAATAGCACGACCTGTCAACCGGCAGACGAGGGCGTCTGCCGGTCACTTAAAATCCAGGATGTCGGGTTTCTCTCCCGATTGCATCGGGATCGGAACCCGACCTACGTGGTATACAATAAGAAATAGAGCTTGATTGAGGATAACATGAAACAGATTTCATTTACACCAATTGGCATCATCCATTCGCCGACCAAAAGACTCGAAGACGCGCCGCGTTCGGAACGTATGGCCGAGGGTGTGGTCGCTACGGTTGAAATATATCCCGAGTACGTCGAAGGCCTGACCGACCTTGAGGGTTTTTCGCACATTATACTATTAACGTATTTTCATCTGTCCAGGGAGTATCCGCTTTTGGTTAAGCCCCCGCTTGATAATGAAACGATGCATGGGGTATTCGCGACGCGTTCACCGCGCCGCCCCAACCCGATCGGCATGTCGACGGTGCGTCTTAAGAAAATCGAAGGCAATATTCTGCATATAACCAATACGGAAATGGTCGACGGCACCCCGGTGCTGGACATTAAACCGTATGTGCCGCTTAGCTATCTCAAGAACGATGAGATCAAAGTCGGCTGGCTGACCGGCAAACTCCACGGATAAAGCCGTTTTATTCTTCTTTATTTGTCAAAATAAACCATTGACGTATTTGGATTTAGCTCTATATTTCGGTAGGTTTACTTACTCGCGTTAGAGAGGGATTAGTCAATTGATAACCCGCCGTCACGAAAATTATATATTTCCCGAAATATGAGGTAAGAATGCGTATCCGAAAATTGTTCAGTAGTCTGGGTCCGGTCGTTTTTTCGCTGGTTTTTCTGGGGATGTCGGCGTCGTATGTCACGCCCGATAAAACTCCGACCATAAAGACACCGGCCAAATTCCATGATCCGATTTATTCCAAATTGAGACAGGACGGGATTATCCCGCACCCCAAAGAGAAGCCCAGCGACTGGTTTTATATCCAGAGAGCCTATCCGGAAAAGTCGATTCCGGCCGACCAGCCCAAAAAGGCCTTGGATCAGGCGCGCGAGGTTTTCGCGGCGGCCAAAACAGCTAAACGCAACAGCAGTTCGGTGGTCTGGGAAGAAGCCGGCCCGACCAATATCCCCGGCCGCATCACCGACCTGGCTGTTAATCCCGCCCAGCCGGAGGTAATCTATGCCTCATCGGCGGCGGGAGGTGTGTTTAAGTCGGTCGATTTCGGACTGAGCTGGACGCCGATTTTCGACAACGTCGGGACGCCGTCGATCGGTGCGATTGCTCTTGATCCGACCAATTCGAATATTCTTTATGTCGGCACCGGGGAGTCCAATTCATCCGGCAGTTCCTATTCCGGAACCGGCATATATAAAACAATCGACGGCGGCGCCACCTGGGAGTTCAAGGGGCTGCCCCACAGCTATCATATCGGCCGGATTGTGGTCGACCCCCTCCGTCCGGACACCGTGTACGTGGCGGTGATGGGCAGTCTGTTCGGGACGAATTCCGAGCGCGGGCTATACCGCTCCGAGAACGGCGGTGATACCTGGGAACAAAAGCTTTTCATAAACGACACGACCGGATGTGTTGACGTCGCTCTGCACCCGTCAACCGGGACGGTCTTCGCCGCCATGTGGTATCGTTTTCGCACTCCGAACGATCGGCGGGTGGGCGGTATTACCAGCGGACTGTACCGCTCGGAAGACTTCGGAGATACCTGGGAAAACATGCACCTTAGTCCGATAACGGCTCTTCCGCCACAATCCGATACTTTGGGTCGCATCGGGATTTCAGTCGATCCTGAATCACAGACGGTTTATGCCGTGATCAATTCGCACCCCGGCAGTTTCATGGGCGTGTATAAAAGCACCAACCTGGGCGATTCGTGGTGGAGGACGATCGACGGGTCTTTGAAAAATATGATGGGGGGCTTCGGGTGGTATTTCGGTCAAATTCGGGTCGCTCCCGGTGAACCCGATTTGTGTTTTGTGCTCGGAGTGGATCTGTACAGAACGGTCGACGGCGGCTTTACCTGGGCTCCAAAGGACGACAATATTCACGTCGACCACCACGCCATGTACATTATGCCATCGAACCATAACCGGATATATGACGGCTGCGACGGCGGGGTGAACTATACCACGTCGAGAGGCGACAGCTGGGTGACGTACCATGCCCAGCCGAGTACGCAATTTTACGACGTCCGCATCGACCCCACTAACCCGATACGGCTTTACGGAGGTGCCCAGGACAACGGAACCATGCGCACCATGACCGGCGGTATCGGTGACTATGAGCGCGTTTTCGGCGGTGACGGGTTTTATGTCGAAATCAACTATGACGATCCCAGCGTGTATTATGTCGAATATCAGTATGGCGTTATGCTCAGATACAATTTTAGCTCGGGGGGGTGGACCTGGGCCTATCCGACTGCTGGCTATGACGTCGATCGTCACAACTGGAATACGCCGTTCGCGATGGACCCGCACCATTCGAACATTTTGTACTACGGATCCAATCGTCTGTGGAAGACGATAGACGCCACCAATTCGTGGACGCCCATAAGCGGCGACCTTAGTAACGGTCCCGGTACCGGGGATCTTGTATTCGGCACGATAACGACCATCGGCCTGGCGCCGACCGATTCTCAGGTGATTTATATCGGGTACGACGACGGGACGGTCGCGGTGACGCAGAACGGCGGGACCTCGTGGACGGACATCACCGCCGGTCTTCCGAGCCATTGGATAACGAGAGTGACGCCCGATCCGACCGATGCCTCGATAGCGTACGTCACCCTGTCCGGTTACGACGAAGGCGACTTCGGTTCGCATGTGTATCGTTCGGACGATTACGGTCAGAGCTGGACTTCGATCGGCGGGGGACTGATCGACGCCCCGGTCAATGATATCCTCGTCGATCCGGACAATACCAGTACCCTGTTTGTCGGAACGGACGTTGGTGTGTTCATATCGTACGATCTCGGCGCCCACTGGGAAGTGCTCGGAAATTCCGGGCCGATGATGGTTGTCAACGATATCGATTTTCATCCGGCCAGCCGGACTTTAATAGCGGGGACGCACGGGCGATCAATGTATAAGACTATCCTGCCCGATATGAGCGACGCCGACGGCGACGGCATTATTGCGTCGGAAGATAACTGTCCCAATACCTATAATCCTTTGCAGGAAGACACCGACGGCGATCTGGTCGGCGATTCCTGCGACAATTGCATAAACGTCGCCAATAATAACCAGGCCGACACCGACGGTGATGGTGTGGGTGACCTGTGCGACAATTGCGTGGACGTATATAATCCCGATCAGGCCGACTCCGACGGCGACAACATCGGCGATGCCTGCGATTATATTTGCGGCGATGCCAACGGCGACAGGGCGGTAAACCTGATCGATATATTGTACCTGATAGACAATATTTACGGAAATCCCCAGGGACCAGACCCGACGCCGATTGAGGCGGGTGACGTGAACTCGGATAATGCGCTGAACCTGCTGGATATCCTGGCGGTGATAGAAAACATTTACGGTTCGGGGACGCCGTTGAATTGCAAGTAGAAATTTTGACATAATATTGTGGACAACCGGAGAGCATGGGATGCAAAAAGTGATTAGTTATCTGGCAGGGCTGTTGGTTTTATTGGTTGTTTCGGGAATGGCCGATTCGTTCGATATCGGTAAAGCCGTAGTTTATGACATTCCCGATGCGGTACTCAAGACATTATCGACCCAGCAACCGGGTTCTGAGCTTACGCCCGATGAATTGAAAGAAATGACGACCTTCCGTTTTGCCGGAGATTCGGTCCGGCTTTTGGTCGTGCTGGTGGAGTGGAACGATCGTCCCGGCACTTATCCCGAAGAAGTCTTCGATAGTACCATTTTCATGCGCAACATATGGCCAGCCGGGTCGGTGGCCGATTACTTTCATGAAGTATCTTTCGGACAGTTAAAGATAACCGGTGATATCGTCGGGTGGTATTCACCGGGCTTGTATAACAATTTCGAACAGTACCAGGGCTTTATAGACGCACTTTACGACCTTGATAATGTCATCGATTATTCGCAATACGACGGTGACGGTGACGGATTCGTGGACGCCATGATTTTTATCCGCTCGGGTAACGGACAGGAGGACTCGGGAGGCCTCAACGACATCTGGTCGTACGCCCTCACCATGTCAGAGGCATATGCCCCCTATCTGGACGGGGTCAGGATCACCCGCTTTTGCACGTCGCCGGAAACCATGCCGCTGCGGAGTGCCTTGAATCCCACTCAATACTCCGGGGTCGATTCTCTTAATTCGATTTCGGTTTCGTGTCATGAATTAACGCACGTGCTGGGGCTGCCTGACTTGTACGATTATGATGCCAAGCTCGATACCATGACCTACAAAACTCCCAACGACGACAACGATCATCCGGTGGTCGACTGGTGTCTTATGGGTTATGGCGGCTATGGTATATTGGCCATAAAGAAAATGGTGCCGCCGCACCTGATTGGGTGGTGCAAGAAAGAAATGGGCTGGGTAGTACCGGTTAATTTGACGTCGTCATTGTACGAGGACCTTGTCATATACGATATTGAGACACATCAGAATAATTCGCTGTACCGTATCCCGATCAGCCAGGACGGAACGGAGTATTTTCTGCTGGAATATCGAAATCCTGAGTCCACGGGTATGTTCGACAAGACCGACTCCGATTTCAGTGCGTATTTCTGGCCAAATCTGACTTTCGGCAATGACACTCTCGACCGGGGCCTGATAATCACGCACGTCGATGACCTGGCCGCCCAGGGAGATTCGAGGATAAACTACGGGACGCCCACTTACGATCACTATACTGTGGCCGTGGAAGACGCCGGGTACAATCCGGCGCGGGATATGACCAGCAACCCCGAAGGGCACGTCACCGACAGCGCCCAGTGGTGGTATCCGTACGAAACCCGGAAGGCGGCGGCCTGGTCGAACGAAACCGACGGGCAACGGACTTTCGGGCCGCATTCCACGCCCAACAGCAACGGTTACGGCGACGTCTTTACCGGTATCACGGTGCGCGTGGATTCGATAGTCGACGACCGGCTGTACGCCTTCGTGATGGTAGACAGCGATGACGACGGTATCGCCGATGCGATCGACAACTGCCCCAACGTGGCGAATCCCGGCGGGGAAGATGCCGATCTCGACGGCGTCGGGGATGCCTGCGATAATTGTGTCAACGTCTATAATCCGGATCAGATCGACAGCGACCACGACGGTTTTGGTGATGCCTGTGCGGTCCTCTGCGGGGACGCCAACAATGATATGAACGTAAATTTGATAGATATTTTGTACCTCATCGATAACGTTTATTCCGATCCTCCGGGGCCGGACCCGATTCCATACGGTTCCGGTGACGTCAACAGTGACGGCAGTCTGAACCTGCTTGATATATTATTGCTGATTCAGGATCTGTACGGTGGCGGAGCTACGCTGGAGTGCAATTACGGACTTTAGGTGAAACGAACATAATGGGGGACTATAACTTGACTGGAGGAATATGATGTCGGGCCGTTGGATAAAAGCAGCACTGATTGTAATCATGGCCGGTTTCTTCAACGTTAGTCTGGCCGATCCGCCGAGCACATACGATTTAAGAAGTACCGCAAACGGGGATATGGTAACGGCCGTCAAGAATCAACAGGGAGGCACGTGCTGGACGCACGGCACGATGTCGGCCATGGAAAGCAACCTTTTGATGACCGGAAATTGGAGAGCCAACAACGAAGACGGCGAACCGAATCTTGCCGAATACCACCTGGACTGGTGGAACGGTTTCAATCAGAACAACAACGACGATATCAATCCACCGGCCGGGGCCGGACTCGTGGTGCACGAGGGGGGCGACTATCTGGTGGCCGCGGCGTATTTGACGCGGGGCGAAGGAGCCGTCCGCGATATTGACGGGCAGATTTTCGATACGGCGGCGGCGCGTTCCAACCCGGACTATCACTATTATTATCCCCGACAAATCGAATGGTACACGGTGGGCGACAACCTCGAAAATATCAATACGATCAAGCAGGCCGTCAAGGATTACGGAGCGGTCGGAACCTGTATGTGTTACAGCAGTTCGTTTATGTCGGGATATACGCACTATCAGCCGCCGAGCAACCCGACCGACCCGAATCATGCCATAGCTATAGTGGGATGGAACGACTATATGACCACGCAAGCGCCGCTGCCCGGTGCCTGGCTTTGCAAAAACAGCTGGGGTACCGGCTGGGGGTACTCGGGATATTTCTATATATCGTACTATGACAAACATTGCGGTCACAATCCGGAAATGGGAGCGGTTTCGTTTCAGGACGTCGGACCGTTACCCTACGACAATATCTACTACTACGATTATCACGGCTGGCGCGATACTCGGACGGACGTCAGCGAGGCGTTCAACGCCTTCGAAGCCGAAAACGGGGAAGTTCTGACGGCCTTGAGTTTTTATTCGGCCGGGGAAAACGTTACTTATACTGCCAAAATATATGACCGCTTCGATGGAGGGCAGCTGCGCGACGTCCTGTTTTCAAAAACCGGGCTTATCGAACACAGGGGATATCATACGATGGACCTGGATACTCCTCTGCACCTGACGCGCGGCGATTCTTTTTTCGTTTACATATCGCTGTCCAACGGCGGCCATGCCTACGATCGAACGTCCGACGTTCCCGTGCTGCTGGGTGCCAAGTATCGAACGACCGTGGAGTCATCGTCGCACCCGGGCGAAAGCTACTATTGGAACGGTACGTACTGGCAGGATTTGTACGAGGATGACACCACCGCCAATTTCTGCATAAAAGCCATGGCCGAACTGGGGGTGTCGTTCGAGACGGATTATCCGTACGGCTGGGCTCCGATATACGTGAATTTCGAGGGGAGTTCGCGGCTGGCGGTCGATAGCTGGACCTGGGATTTCGGCGACGGCGGTACCGCCAACGGGCGCACGGCGGGTCATCTGTTCAATCAGCCCGGGATGCACGATGTAACTTTGCAGGTCGACGCCGGGGGTGATATACGTTCCTGCACTATGCCGGCGGCGGTGATAGCCCTGGCCGATACGCTTAAAGCTCCCAATACTTTCGGCGAACCCGGAGAACTGGTGGACGTTGTCATCAATCTCAACAACAACGTGCCTGTCAGCAAGTTGAAGATACCGGTTGAATATTCCGGGAATTTGAATTTGACTCTGGATACGTTCTTTACGACAGGCTGCCGGACGGAATTCTTCGACAAGGTCGCGCAGGTCCACGCCGATCCGTACTTCCGGAGAGGCACCTTCACGATCAGCAAGATCGATATATCTTTGCCCGATCTCCAACCCGGCTCCGGCCCGGTTCTTGTTTTGCGTTTCCGGATACCGGCGTCGGCCACGTCCGACAAATCCGCTACGATCGCGCTGGACGGCTATAATACCTATTTGCCGCTTATGACCGGACCGTACATGGATTACGCACCGGCATCACTTACGAGCATTGTTTCCCTGCCGTTCACCTGCGGCGATGCTTCGCACGACGGGAATATCGACCTGATCGATATACTGCTTTTGATAAGCTATCGTTATGATACGCCTCCGGGACCGGCTCCCGACCCGTACGAATCCGGCGACGTCAACGCCGACGGGGCCATCAATCTGATAGACATTCTGACGTTGATCGAAAAGGTCTACGGTTCAGGGGCGGAATTGATTTGCCCGTAAGTTGTTGGACATAAACGGATTTCAGGGGCGCCATCAGATGGCGCCCCTTTTTATTTCGGGACGTATTGCGGGAACATCAATCCGTAATGGGGGTTATTTAAAACTTGAAACAAGCAGATATTGAAGATAGATTAAGTCTATCATCGCGGATTGTAATTTTATGGAGATTTTATGTATCCTGAGTTGAGGGGAAAATGTGCACTCGTCACGGGCGGGGCGCGCGGTTTCGGAGCCGCCATTTCGAAACGTCTGGCCGCCGAAGGCTGCAAAGTCGTCGTCAATTTCAGACGCAGCATGACCGATGCGCAAACGGTCGTCGATGAAATCAAGGCTGCTAAAGGCAATGCCGTGGCCGTCCGCGCCGATATCGGCAAAGAAGATAGTCTGGACAAACTTTTCGACACGATAAAATCCGAGTGCGGCAGGCTCGATATTGTCGTGGCCAACGCCGCTTTTGGTGTGCCGGGATCGATGTTCTATTCGACAACCAAGCACTGGGACGTAACGATGGCGTCCTCAGCCCGTTCGCTTCTGGATATGGCGCGCCGGGCAGTGCCGCTTATGGATGGCTGGGGGAGAATTATCAGTATTACATCCGACGGTGGTCAGCGGGTTATCCCCGGCTACGGGCTGGTGGGACCGGCCAAGGCCGCGCTGGAATCGATCACGCGCGGGCTGGCTTTTGAATTGGCACCCAAAGGAGTCATTGTCAACGGTATTCTGGCCGGGCTGGCCGATACCAAATCATCGCGGTCCATACCGGGGGCGCAGAAAGTCCTCGGTCACGCCGTGTTTCATACGCCGATGGGTCGCATTGTCGAGCCGGAGGACATCGCGCGGGTGGTGGCGTATCTGGCGTCGGATGAGGCCGTCATGATCTGCGGGCAGTTTATTACGGTCGACGGCGGCCGGAACATTATGGGATAAGCAATTCTGAAAAATACGATATAAAAAAAGCCCACCTTGGGCCTGCTGTAAATCTATTGTTCCGGCAGGTCTTGCGTCCCC
Organism: uncultured candidate division Zixibacteria bacterium; assembly: GCA_963702205.1. Taxonomy (GTDB): domain Bacteria; phylum Zixibacteria; class MSB-5A5; order GN15; family PGXB01; genus CALAMC01. The sequence goes on along the minus strand of OY969724.1, from coordinate 3,796,432 downwards.
ATTTATCGGGACGTGTGACCTGCCGGTTTTCTATCCGCATTTAAATAACCATGGAGCCGTCGGGTCACATCCCGACTTTGTCGGGACAAGACCCGACGGAACATACGTAAGATATAGTACGAATAATTACAAAAAAGCCCTCACCTTTCGGCGGGGGCTTTTTTTTAGAGAGCAAAGTACAAAGAGGCAGCTTTACCAGATACCCAACCGGTCTTTGGCGTATTCAGACGCCATTTCTTCGGGGTTCCACGGCGGATCCCAGACCAGTTCGATATCGATCTTATTGGCACCCATGTCCCGGATTTCTTTGTCGATGACGGTCAGAAGCTCCGGACCATAGGGACAAGCCGGGGTGGTCAGAGTCATGACGATTTTGACATCCTTGCCGTCATTGACCTCGATATTATAAATAAGCCCGAGGTCAACGATTCCGATCCCTATTTCGGGATCCTGGATGGGTGCGAGTCTTTCGAGAATGGTAACTTTATCTAACATAGTGTATTAATGTGCATGGTTATGGTTCGCGTGATTTTCCTGGGTAGTCGATATATTCAGTTCGGTCGTTTTACCGGCCTCGAAAGAATCGATGGCATCGACCAGGGTCGTCCAGGATAGAAGAGCGCACTTGACCCGGACCGGGAATTTGCGCACGCCCTGAAGGACTTCTATATCGCCCAGCTCGTGTATGTTAATATCCGAAGGAAGCTCCTCACCTTTCAATAAAGCCTTGACGACCTTCGCGATATTCTTAACTTCCGCCAGGGTTTTACCTTCGATCGCTTCGGCCAGCATCGATCCCGATGCCACCGAAATGGCGCAACCCATGCACGACACCGAGACATCCTTGACGCGGTCGCCTTCGAGCTTGACTTTCACTTCGATTTCATCGCCGCAGGCCGGGTTCTGTCCCTGATTGTCCATGTCGGCGTTTTCTATATCTTTGCTCCCCCGTGGAAACTTATAATGCTCCATAATCACATCGCGGTACAGTTGATCGAGTCGTTCAGACATATCCGAAATACCTCCGTGATTCTTTCAGGGCCTCAATCAAGAGGTCCACTTCGCTCTTTGTATTATACATATAAAAGCTGGCCCGGGTTGTCGCGACCGTCCCCAACAGACGATGCAGCGGCTGGGCGCAATGATGTCCCGCCCGTACGGCGATACCCTGCATATCGAGAAAAGTCGCCAGATCGTGGGGATGGATATTGACGTCGTTGAAGGTCACGGCTCCGCCGCGATGATTGGGATCGGTCGGTCCGTAAACTATGATAAAATCCAGTTCGGCCAGTTTATTAAGCGTATAACGGGTCAGTTCGATCTCGTGGGCGCGGATGTTGTCCATACCCAGCTCGTTTAAATAGTCGATGGCCGGACCGAAAGCGCAAGCCCCGGCGATATGCGGTGTCCCGGCCTCGAATTTGTGCGGCAGATCGTTCCAGGTGACGTCGTCAAAAGTGACTTTGCGGATCATCTCGCCACCGAATTCGAAAGGCTGCAGGACGTTCAGTAGTTCGCGTCGGCCATACAGAATACCGAGCCCGGTCGGGCCGAGCATCTTGTGGGCCGAGAAGGCCATAAAGTCGATACCGAGGTCCTGCACGTCGGCCGCCAAGTGCGGCACGCTTTGAGCCGCATCCAGAACCACCACCGCGCCAACTTTGTGAGCCAGCTCGGCGATGTCCTCGACCGGGTTGATCGTCCCCAGCACGTTCGACATGTGGGTCAGCGAGACTATTTTAGTCTTCGAATTTAAAATCTCATTGATATGGCTCAAATCGAGATAACCGTCGTCGGTGATCGGAATATAAGCCAGGTCGGCTCCTGTTTCCTTCGATAGCATAATCCACGGCACGAGGTTGGCATGGTGTTCCATCTGCGTGATGACAATCCGGTCGCCCGGTTTGAGATGCGCGCGTCCGTAGGAGAATGCGATCGTGTTAAGAGCTTCGGTGGCGTTACGGGTGTAAATTACTTCATCGTAGTCGCAGTTGATAAAGGCCGCTATCTTGCGCCGGGTGTTTTCGTAGGCGGTCGTGGCCTCGTCGGCCAGGGTGTGTATGCCGCGATGCACGTTGGCGTTGTGCAGCGAATAGTACTCCGTAACAGCCTTTATGACCGATTCCGGTTTCTGCGTCGTGGCGGCGCTGTCGAAATAGACAAGTTTCCTGCCATTGACCTTCCGCGACAAAATCGGGAAATCGGCCCGGATTCTGGCGACGTCCAGATTGCACGGTCCGTCACAGCACCGTTCCGTCTTTTCCTTTATGGGATCGGTTTTTACACCCATCGTACGCCTACTCTTTCAGTGCTACCAGCACGTCCCCGTTTTCGACTTTAACGTCGTACGAGTTTATACCCGCAACGGCCGGCATCTGGGTGGCGTCGCCGGTTTTGAGGTCGAACTGGGCACCGTGACGCGGGCACTGTATCTGTCCTTCGATTATTTTACCTTCGGCCAGATCGCCGCCGTCGTGTGTGCATAAATCGTCCAGGGCATAAATCGCACCATCGGTGCGGGCCAAAAGCAACGATTGCCCGTCGACGTTAATATTCTTCGTTCCGCCTTCGTCCAGGTCATCGACCCGGCACACTTTCACATATTCTCCCATGTCATTCATTCTCCAGTTTATTGATAACTATCCCGCGCACGGCATCGTGCAGGTCCTCCGGGATTTTCTGAATCGTCGGTTCGAAAAATCCCGATACGATCATGCGCACCGCCTGGTCGTATTCGATACCCCGGCTCTTGAGATAAAAGACCATGTCCGGGTCGATCGGGCCCATCGTGGCTCCATGGGTGCAGCGGACTTCATCGGACAGGATTTCAAGTTCCGGAATCGATTCCGCTTTCGTCCCCGGATTCAAGAGCAGGTTGCGATTTTCCTGATAGGCTTCGTTGTTGATTGTTTTTTCTTCTATGCGTATCAAGCCGGTATAGGCCGAAGTCGCCTTGTCTTTCAGGACGACTTTGACGTCGATATTGGAATAGGCTTCGTGACTGCGGTGGTTGTGCATGGTGTGCAGGTCGAAGTGCTGTTTGTTGTCACCGAATAAAACGCTGTAGATGCGGCTGTTGGCTCCGCGACCATTAAGTATCGTTCCGGTGTTGACTTTGGAGACGGTACTGCCGAGGACGGCCTGGATAGTCAGAAAATCGCTTTGGCTGCCGATTTTGGCGCGCTGAGTCATATAATTGATGATGCGCTCCGAAAAATTCTGCAATCCAACGTAACGGATACGACTGTGATCGTCGGCGAACACTTCGATAACACTGTTAAACTGCCCGGCCGAGGAATCCGCGTCATCGCGGTAGTTGTCTATAAGCGTCGCCTGGGAATTCTTTCCGGCTACGACCAATAGTCTGGATATGGTTTCTTTTCCGGTTGGGATGCGGTTCAGGTAAATCGGCTTTTCAATGACGACATTGTCAGGGATATAAAGGAAAAATCCGATGTTCCATAGAGCCAGGTTGAAAGCCTCGAACTTGCCGAAAGATGAATCGACCAGTTGGCCGAGGTATTCCTGGACCGGACCGCTTTCGGTTTCGACGGCGGTCATCAAATCCAGGAAGTGGACGCGCTGCTCAAGCAATTCGGGTGCAATCTGCGCGACTGTCGTCATATCGGCCAGGTTGTACCCCAGGGCCGCTTGTTCATCGGACAGCGCGATTAATTTTCGCTTATCGTTTTTGGGAAGCGACGTCCCGGATTGCATGAGGTCGCCCGGTCTGTCGACCAGGAAGCTTTCCGGCTGCGTATAGCGCCAAAGATGTACTACCCGGTCGGGCAGAGGAGAGTCGTTGTATGCACTCCAACTGTCGCGCCGGAGCTTGTACAACCATTCCGGTTCGTTCCTGACTATTTTTCTGAAATCTATCGTGTCTGTAATCATTTCAATTTCTCCACGTATATCCTCAACCGACCGAACCTTCCATCTCCAGTTCGATCAGGCGGTTCAACTCGACGGCGTATTCCATCGGAAGTTCCTTTGTGAACGGTTCAATAAAGCCGTTGACGATCAGCAGCCGGGCTTCGTCTTCGGTCAGGCCGCGGCTGGTCAGATAGAACAGCTGTTCTTCGGCTACTTTGCTGACGCGGGCTTCGTGTTCGACCCGGACGTTGTCGGCGTCGATTTCCATGGTTGGGTAAGTGTCCGACCGCGAAGCACCATCGATCAGCAAGGCGTCGCACTCGACCGAGACTTTGCAGTTATTGGCTTTGGGATAGACTTTAACCAAACCCCGGTATGAGGCTCGTCCCCCGGCCTTGGAAATGGACTTCGATGTGATCCGCGACGAAGTCCTCGGGGCGGCGTGAATGACTTTGGCCCCGGCGTCCTGATGCTGACCGGTCCCGGCAAAGGCGACCGACAAGATTTCACCCTTGGCGCCTTCACCGACAAGGTAGACGCAGGGGAATTTCATGGTCAGACGCGATCCGATATTGCCGTCGACCCATTCGACCGTGGCGTTCTTGTGAGCCATCGCCCGCTTGGTGACGAGGTTGTAAATATTGTGCGACCAGTTTTGTATGGTCGTATAGCGGATATATGCATCATCGAGAGCGATAAGCTCCACGACCGCCGAATGCAGCGAATCGGTGGTGTACACCGGCGCGGTGCAGCCCTCGATATAGTGCACCCGCGAGCCTTTGTCGGCGATAATAAGTGTCCGTTCGAACTGTCCCATATTTTCGGCATTGATCCGGAAATAGGCCTGAAGCGGGATTTTGACATCAAGACCCGGCGGGACATATATGAACGATCCGCCCGACCAAACCGCCGAATTGAGGGCGGCGAATTTATTGTCGTTCGGGGGGATTACGGTCGCGAAATATTGCTTGACGATTTCGGGGTGCTCTCTAAGGCCGGAATCCATATCGAGAAAGATGACTCCCTGACGTTCGAGATCGGCCTGGAATGAATGATAAACCACTTCCGATTCGTACTGGGCCGTCACGCCCGCCAGAAACTTCTGTTCGGCCTCGGGAATGCCCAGCTTATTGAAAGTGTTCTTGATGTTTTCCGGGACGTCGTTCCAGTCGCTGGACTGAAACTCGGTCGGTTTGATATAATAATATATGTTATCAAAGTCGATGGAGTTCAGAAGCTCAGTATTGCCCCAGGTCGGCATCGGCTTGGCCAGAAATATATCCAGCGCTTCGTGACGAAACTTACGCATCCAGTCCGGCTCTTTTTTCATGCGAGAGATCATTTCGACCACTTCATGGTTGATCCCCCGTGCCCCTTTGTGAAAATATTCCTCCGGATCGTGAAAGCCATACTTGGTGATATAGTCATCACCGATCGCTGCAATATCCGGTTGTTTTTTGGTAATCTCTGCCATGACTAAACCTCCACTGTTTTGGCGTTCTTGCTCTCCAGCCAGTCATAGCCCCGGTCTTCCAGTTTTAGGGCCAGTTCCGGCCCGCCCGATTGTACCATCTGGCCGTCCATCATGACGTGCACGAAATCCGGTTTGACGTAGTTCAACAGCCTTTGATAGTGCGTGATCAAAAGCAGGCCGCCGTCGGACGTCGCCGACTGATTGATACCCTTGGCCACGATTTTCAGGGCATCGATGTCCAGTCCGGAATCGGTTTCATCGAGGATGGCCATTTTCGGTTTGAGCATCGCCATCTGAAGAATTTCCAGACGCTTTTTCTCGCCGCCGGAAAAACCATCGTTGAGATAGCGTGAGGCGAACGATTTATCGATCTCAAGAAAAGCGAAGGCTTCCATCAGGTCCTTGCGAAACGTCTTCAGGACAGAATCATCGCCGTTAGTACGGGCCCGTACCGCCGAGCGCATAAAATTGGCAACCGTCACGCCCGGTATAGCCAGCGGGTACTGGAAGGCCAGAAACAGTCCGGCCAGGGCGCGTTCGGTGGCGTCCATTTCGAGAAGATTTTTGCCGTCGATGTACGCTTCGCCTTTGGTGATTTCGTAGGAGGGATGCCCCGCGAGGGCGTTGGCCAGCGAGGATTTTCCCGAACCGTTTTTGCCCATGATGGCGTGCTTTTCGCCCGGGCCGATTTCCAGAGACACCCCGCGGACGACCTCCTTGCCGTCGACTTCCACGTGGACGTCTTTGAATGCGAATACGGTTTTTTTATTCGTCATAAGTTCCTCAATTCTATTTAAAGGTCGTTCTATTTTCTGCAAATTCCGGGCGACCGCCGGCTGCGGGAATCGCCTCAGATTTTTTGTCTTCCTGTTTAAGTTTCTTTGTCCCGCTGAAGCAGGGGTCGTTTTCGATCAGGTCGGCGAGAGTTAATCTTTCGAGATAATCGCCGATCAGGCGGTGGAAGGAATCCCAAACCGTACGTATCGAACAGCAGTCATCGTGCAGGCAGTTGTTGCCGTTGTCGCTGCCGGTTCCGTAGCGGTTGCAGTGAGCGGAACCGAAGACCGGGTCACCGAGCGCGCCGAAAATATCCTGGAGTGTGATTTCCCGTGCCGGGCGGGCCAGAAAATAGCCGCCGCGACGGCCGCGTTCGGCCGTAACCAGCTCGGCTTTCTTGAGGAGCATCAGTAGCTTGCCGGTATAGGGCACGGAGAGGCCCTCAAGCTGTCCGATTTCGGGAATGGTCAGCATATTTTTGCCGCTGCTTTTGGCGAGCAGGACCATGCATCTGAGTCCGTATTCTTCGAGTGCTGTAATTTTCATAGCCGATAATTATGACCTATTTTATCCTTTTCTTTCTCTCAATTTAATATACTTTACAAAAAAGTAAAGAAAAAGTTCCTCTGTGGCGTAAAAAAATCGGAGAATGTGGGTTGAAATAGCCTAAGTTTCAGTGAATATAGGGATTAGGGGTGAGATGTCAAGGGTTTTTTGGAGTGCGATTAGTCGTGATTGATGGTTTTTCAACCCTAATTCATTGATAGATGCCGGAAATTTCTGCTCGCCCCGGCATAACCACCCTGCGGGTGGGTTACAGGATTCCAGCGTTCGGGCAGATGTGGACATCTGCCGCGCACTAACCGTTGAAAGACCGCAGGGTCACATCCCGACTTCGTCAGGACAAGACCCCGCGGGACTTAAAAAGAGTACTTTTGAGACAGCCTCTGGAAATCTGCCGCGCACTAATGAGGGACAATAATATCCCAGCGTTAGAGGGCCTGTTGAAAAAGTTAACGGATGGTGCAAGAAGTAGGTCGGGTTCCGAGTGGAGCGAAGCGTAACGAGAAACCCGACAACAAGATGTCGGCTTTCTCTCCTGACTTCGTCAGGATTCGGAAGCCGACCTGCTGGTTTTTCAACAAGCCCTGAAGCGGCGGGTCATCCCGGCGTTATACTATAAGCACTTTCCGCAAAAATCCTCCCACATCGTGGAGGCGTTTTTCGGCGTCTTGCTTTGATACGCCCAGTTTGTGCATTACGATAGCAGTCTTAACCGAGCCGCCGGAATTTTGCAATAGTCTATTTGCGGTTTCGAGGTCGATATCGAAAAAGTCCATCAGCATCTTGCGCGAGCGGGCGGCCAATTTCTCTGATGTGGCCTTAAGATCGACCATCAGGTTTCCATAGGTCTTCCCATACAACACCGCCGCCGTAGTCGTGATCATGTTCAATGCCATTTTCTGAGCCGTCCCGGATTTCATGCGTGTCGACCCGGTGATAACCTCCGGCCCGACCGGAAGGCTGATAAGGACATCGGGTTTAATATCAAGCATGTCGAAGTTGTTGCAGACGATGAAAGCCGTATGGCAACCGGTCTTGATCGCGTACTTCACGCCCGCGACGGTGTACGGCGTCCGTACCGATGCCGCGATCCCGACCACGAAGTCGCTTTTGTTCAAACCGATATTTTGAAGGTCTTCGACCGCCGCCTCGGAGCGGTCCTCGACTCCTTCCAGAGACAGCGCAAGTGTACCATAACCGCCGGAAATAACGCCCATCGTCCGGCTCGGATCGACTCCGAAGGTCGGCGGGCATTCGGCGGCGTCGAGCACCCCGAGCCGTCCCGACGTCCCGGCGCCGATATAGATAATCCGGCCGTTGTTTTTCCAGGCGTCGGCGGCGAATTGCGCGGCCTCGGCGATCTGAAGCAGCGCCTGCTCCACAACCAGCGCGACTTTTTTATCTTCGTTGTTTATCTTGCGGCAGATTTCGAGCGGGGAGAGGATATCGATATCGACCGTATCAGGGTTGACTTTTTCGGTATCGAGCAGAGACAGCTTTTTTATCAGGTCTTCACGGGATTCGTTTTTCATGAGGGCAATCTAAGCGGAAGCGGCAAGCGAAAAAAGAAAAAACTAAAGACTTTCGGTAACGTCGATCGAATCGCGAGGGCTTATCACGACCACACCGTACGATCCGGCTATGTCTGTCTTGTCCAGATTGTTGGTGAACGCCTGCGGGAAATAGGTCGGCAGATAGGTGGCGTCGGTCGGCACGCCGGTGTAAGCGTAGGCATAAATGTAATACCAGCCGAGAACCGGATTGGGGACGCCGCCGGGACGGAAAGCATCGGGAGGAACAGTCGCCTGCGGGGTGTTCTCGGGCGAAAAATCGGCATAGCCGTCGGTTTCATACAGCGAATCGACATGGTTGGCCGCGAATACATAGCCATTGGACATCAAGGACTGGCTCCACTGGAACTGTACGGCGTCTCCGGCCGGATCGACGCGGTCGTCCGGCAAAGCGACGCTGGTGATTTCCAGGTCCGAAGGTACGGTCAACGAAACCGTGTCGTTCAAAGCGGTACCATCGATAATGACACAATTGTATGTCTGAGAAGGTATGGAATCGGCCGTTTTAAATATTCTCTTGTAAACGGTGTCGGCGGCAGAATAATTGAGGGCATAATCTCCGAAAGTAATATCGGCCGTTTCGAGCACGGTATCGTTTCGGGTGAGATAAACGGTGACAGCGGCCTTGTTCGAATCGAGGTCCTTGATAACCGTGATTTCGGTATAATAGGCGGCAAGGCCTTTATTGGATGTAATGTTCTGAGTACAGCCGACAAAAAAGGTCAGGCAGGCAATTGCAGCCAGAGCCAGATATATCAATGCTTTTTTCATACTATATTTATTGTCGGAATAAGGGATCATCTTCTAAAGGTCAAAATAAAATATTCAGATCGTTTCAGAAAGGAACAGTGGTTTTTTATAAGTTACCAGCTTCAATCAATTTAGCTCCTGCATATCCACATTTTAAAGTTACAATTTTAGATCAAGTTAATCCTTTTTTCATTTTGGGCGCAGTCTTTGTGGTTGCAAAAATGTATATTATAATGTATACTTTGATACGCGGGTACCAATTTTGAATTCCTATCGAAATATAGGGGAATTGGTACCCGTAAGTTGAATATAAGTGGAATTTGGAAATAGATAGCCTTGATAGTCCAAAAATGGAACAAGACCGGGACCGATAATGTTGTATAGGACAAGTGATAAGGTCACCCGGTCGGTTCGGGAATGGGCGCAAGCCCTGACAAAAGCCGGGGATCGGGTGGCATGAAGAAACCCAAGAAGGAGATATTCGAAAAGGAGGCGATGGTTCATGTAGAAGCCCTGCATCGTACGGCACTGAGAATGACCAAGAACGAGAACGATGCCGACGATCTTGTGCAGGAAACACTACTGAAAGCCTATCGTTTCTGGGACAAATTCGAACAAGGCTCGAACTGCCGGGCGTGGTTGTTCAAGATAATGACTAATATCTTTATCAACAACTATCGCGCCAAATCGCGGTCGCCGCAGGTGGTTGACCTCCAGGACGTCGATGACGATTTCCTGTTCGGGCAACTCTCGGCGCTGGGCCCGTCGGATGACCCCGAACGCCACTTTTTTGCGAAAGTATTCGATGACGACGTTAAGAAAGCAATCGAAGAATTGCCGGAGGACTTCCGGCTGGTGGTGGTGTTGTCCTTTTTGGAAGGATTCAGTTATCAGGAGATAGCGGACATTGTTGGACTGCAGATCGGGACGGTCAAATCGAGGCTTCACCGGGGGCGGAAGCTTCTTCAGAAGGCATTATGGGAATACGCAGTTAGAAACGGTTTCATCAAGGAAGCAGCTAAATGACCTGCGAAGAAGCGCTAAGGCATCTATATGATGTAATTGATAAAGAAGCCAGCCAATACGATGTAGAAGAAGTCCAGAAGCATCTTGACGAATGCAAGAGCTGCATGGCTCGGTACGAATTCGAAGAGATGTTCAAGGCTTTCGTAAAGGACAAGACGGCCTCTTCAGACAAAGCGGATAAACTCAAACACCGCATTCTCGACAAAATCGATAAAGAATCCACCGGACGCTCGTTTGGCAAGCTGGGCCCGTTCCGTTTTTCGGCGGTGGCGGTCGCGGCCGCCGTGGCACTGGTGCTGTGCGTCGGAGCGGCGTTCTGGGCGTCTGGCTATTACCGGTACTCGGTGTACGTCCGGCCTTTCGAGCAAAATCATTTCAACGGCGGAACAAATTTCGTTGCGGCCAGTGTCGACAGTGATAATTTCGAGCCGTGTTCGCCGGAAATCATGACATTTATCAGCAATGATCTTTCCATGACCTTCGGTGACGTGCAGACGGCCGGTTATAATATGGTCAGTTCGGAATTCGAGAGCATCCGGGATCATAAGTTCGCGCATTTCAAATTCATGCACGGCAATATGCCGGTCTCGCTTTATGTCGGAAAGAAGGACGGGGTGGAGATGCCCGGTTTCGAAGAAACAAAAGTGGGCAACCGCTCAGTGTATACTTATGATGGCGACGGCTTCCAAATGATGTACTGGTTTTGCGGGAAGTCGATCCTGATTGCCGTCTCGGAAGACAAAACCATGCCGCTGCCCGAAATAATTCCGGCCGTATATTCGATTTAGTTTCTTGTTGCCAAATTCACCTGAAACCAGAATTTTTGGGTTATGTATAAACATCTGAAGATGTCGAAAGTAACCCTGCTTTTTATATCGGCTTTTTTGACACTGAGTGTGTCTCCGGCCATCGGTCAGCAGTACACACCGGTGCGCGATTCCTCCGTCCTTGCGATATCCCAGGACGTCTGGTTCGACAGGTTCGATCAAGCCCTCGCCGCGTCCGACAGCCTTATCGCTCGTGAGCCGGGCAACCCGCTGGGTTATTTTCTTAAGGGCACCGTCCTGCAGACCATCGGCGAGGAATTTCGTAATAATATGTACAGTAAAGATATCGACAGCCTGTTGAGTCTGGCGATAGATATGGCCGATGACCTTCACGACAAGGGCAAAACCAATCCCGACTGGTCGTTTATTTCAGGGGCGTCCTACGGTTACCGGGCGCTGCTGCGGTCATTCAACGGACATTGGTTTAAGGCTTTTCGGGACGGACTTAAATGCAGCTCCCGGCTCAAACACGCCCTGGAGCTGGATAGTACATATTACGATGCCTATCTGGGACTCGGTGCGTACGATTATTATAAAACCGTCATGGCCAATGATTTCCTGTGGCTGCCGTTCGTCTCCGACCGCCGCGAAATAGGCATGGCTGAAATCCGACTGGCTGCCGACAGCGGTTATCTGGCGACTTTTAACGGCCGTGAGTCTTTCTTAAGGATTTATCTGCTCGAAAAGCGTTACAATGACCTGGTCTTATTGGCCGATACGCTGAACTCCATTGTTCCGGATGATCCCTATTGCCTGTTGTACCAGGTGTACGGACTTGCGCACGTGGGACAGACCGACCGGGCTCGCCAACGACTGGCTATTTTAAAAGCCAAAATAAAGGATTCTCCGTGGTACAATGAATACGGCTTTTACGAAGCGGAACTGGCCGAAGCCACCATATTCGTGGGTGAAAAGGACTTTGAATCGGCGAATATCATTCTCGATCAAATACTGTCTCATAAAGATTACGGCAAGGCCAACCCGTATTTCGAGGAAACGTACAAACGCGCGCGGGAGTTGCGAGACGAAATGAAATGAGATTAGTTTGTCTTTTACTGCTGGTCGCCGCTCCGCTGGCAAATGCCGGTGATCTGTTAACTCCTCCAAAATTGGAAATAATAAATTCGGGAATGGAATTCCTCATGGACGGTCAGTGGAACGAGGCTATGACTGCGTTCGACAAGTATAAAAAAATCGATACTACCGACCCCGGCCTTTTTTTGTTTCATGCCCTGACGCTCTTGTCGGCGATGACCGACCGGGAGACTAATACGTACGGCAAGAACTTCAATAAATATCTCGATTCTGCCGAGGCCTATTGTGAAAGCCGCCTGTTGAATTGTGATCGAAGCGACTCGGCCGTCGTGTATTTGTACCTCGGGCATATTCGGGCCTACCGGTCGTTGTACCAGGCCAGATTCGGGTCATCCATGGCCGCGCTGGATGATGGATTGAGGGCGCGCGGTGAATATACCAAAGGCCTGGAGCTCGATTCGACCTTTTATGATCTGTACCTCGGATTGGGATCATATCATTACTGGAAATCGGTCAAGGCCGGTTTGCTTAAAACGGTAGGGATTTTCTCTAATGAGCAAGAGCAGGGTATCGAAGAAATCAACCTGGCGGCCGATTCATCACTTTTTTCAAAAAAACCGGCCAAATCGGCTTTGATCTGGATTTTGCTCAATGAAAAAGAGTACGATTCAGCGCTGGTGCTGGCGACGGAAATGCACGACCGTTATCCCCATTCCAATACTTTTGTCTGGCCGATGGCCCAGGCGTACTATGAAAGCGAGCAGTTTGTCAAGGCCGCGATGTATTACAATGAAATTTTCGAAAGCCAGAAGAAGGCGCCGGGGAATTATTACAATCTGATCGAGTCGGCGTGGTGGCTTTTCAATTCATATGTGAAAATGAATGAAAACGGCAAAGCCTATCGGGTCCGGCGTTATGTCGATTCGGTTTATTCCGAATTCCCCGATAAAACCGTTCGGCGACAGCGTAAAAAATTATATGATATGAAACACCATCGCTGGTAACGTCAAGAGGCTTGCGCCGGCGGATCAATCATGATATAATGAAGTGTATGAGTCACGATAAAGATGAAATAAAGATAAGGCTGACGGCCGAAGTATCGTGTGCCGGTTGAGCTTCCAAACTCGGTCCAAAGGTTTTGGACGCGGTGCTGAAGCGTTTAAACTTCAGCAATGACCCGAATTTACTGGTCGGCTTCAACAAGGCCGATGACGCCGGAGTTTATAAGATAAGCGAAACGATGGCACTGGTGCAGACGGTGGACTTTTTCCCGCCGATCGTGGACGATCCCTACGCTTTCGGTCAGATCGCCGCCGCCAATGCCCTGTCGGATATTTATGCTATGGGCGGCCGTCCTCTGACGGCGCTCAACATTGTCGGCTTTCCGGCCAATATGCCGACGGATATACTGGCCCGGATTCTCCAGGGGGGAGCCGATAAAGTCAGCGAAGCCGGGGCGGCTATTGTCGGCGGTCATTCGATTAAGGATAAAGAGCTCAAATACGGTCTGGCGTGCACCGGTTTGATCGATCCGACTAAAATTATATCAAATGACAAAGCTCAGGTTGGCGATCATATACTGCTGACCAAGCCGCTCGGGACCGGGATCATTGCGACAGCTATCAAGCAGGGCAAAGCCTCCGATGAAGACGCCGAAGCCGTAGTGACTCAGATGGCGACGCTGAATAAAATCCCGGCGGAACTTATGGTCAGGCACGGAGCGCATGCCGCCACCGACGTTACCGGCTTCGGGATTTTGGGGCATGGGAGTGAAATGGCCGATGGTTCCAATGTAACTTTAAAGCTGTATTTCGATCGACTTCCTTTGATAAAGAACGTGATATCTTATGCCGAACAGGGCTGCCTGACCGGCGGAGCCTCGGCCAATCAGGATTATCTTGAAAGCCGGGTAAAATTAAATGCGAGCTTAAGCAAAGCTCAGATAGACGTTTTATACGACGCTCAAACGTCCGGCGGTTTATTGATGGCTTTTGCCCCGGACGACGCGGAAGGTTTTATGGCAGCCGCTAAATCGGTCAATCTTGCCGTTCTTAACATCGGCGTCGTCGCGGCGCGCGATGAATTTTTGATAATTGTCGGATAATTTCAGACAAATTTGTTTTTATTGAACTGTCGAGCGAAATCGTTTGTTTAATTTAATAAATGGGTGCCAGAAATGGCCGTTAGCCCGCCCAAATTTACGGACTTCGAGCAGCCGTGTTTTTGTTGACACCCAACAAAAATTTTCAATTATTGAGGTGACGGAGGGGTGAGATGGAAATTAATATCCTGCTATCCAAGGATAATGCCGATCATCTCAGAACCGCTGATTATGTTCGGCAGGCGGTGCGGAACCTGGGAATTTCCGCAATTATAGTCGAGCGCAACACAGGGCGCTCATATCCCGAAGTGGTTGTTGACGGATTTAATCTAATCGGCGAGGACAATCATGTTACCTCGCAGATTTCTTATGAAATAATCCGTAATGCTCTGGAGCAGACGGCTTGGGCTCATATGTAACAGGCCGGCAACAGCCCCAAAACCGCCGGAAATAATGAACCAGCCATTAAAATTCAGCATTATCTGTCCCTGACGGGGCAATTGATATGATTTTGTACCTTGAGGTACGACCCACCATTCAATAATCATCCGCATCAAGTCCCGGCCCCGTTGATATTCAACGACTTACAATCACGATTTTTTCCGGCACGCCGTTTGACTTAATAAAATGACATTGAATCCATAAGCTTAATTTAGTTGATAGGAGCCATGTAATGAAAAGGACGCTTTTTGCAACGCTGATGGTGCTGGGCATGCTGGGACTTGTGATCGGCTGCAGCGACAATGGAACACAGCCTGATAATCAGGATAGCATCGCCGACCAGTTCGGCGGTTATACGCCCACCGATGAACAACCCGCGTTCGGCGAGACCGCTCTCGCGGCCGATATGCAGGCGGACGTAGAATATGATGATCCGATGCTGACCGATCCGGTTGTGGACGACGATATAAACAGCGCCGCCGCCGCTTATGCCGTCAGGATAGTCTGGGGTCGCATGGAATATGATTCCACGGTTACAGCCGTGACCGACTGGAACGGATCGCTTTCGGTATCCTGGGGGGCGATAGTCGTGCGCCGGACCATTCGTTTCGAACCGGCCACGGACTGGATTATTCCGCGCACCGACCGAAAGGTAGTTGAATTCGTATCAAAGACGACCGTCCATAATGACGGCTTGCATGTCAACGTCTATCAACCACCGTCGGTAACGGACGATATAAAGACGATTACATTCGAAACCGCTCCGTACAGCGTGACGTTCAATGTCAATGACCTGATTAAGATGGATACGGTCATCGAGCTTGACGACGGCAACGCCGTTTCGATTCAGTCGCACAGGCTTACACCCGGTGCCTGCCCGCGCGGATTTTTGGGCGGTGTCTGGGGACGTGACGATGAAGGCAACCGCATTTTCATGGGGCGCTGGATTTCGGCCGACGGCTCCCTCAAGGGCCATTTGAAGGGCACCTGGGGCGTGGAAGTCGACGGCGTCAAACAAAATGTGTTTTATGGAAAATATATCGATGCCACCGGTCAATTCGAGGGATTGATTAAGGGCATATACGGCCCGATTTTGATGAGCAATTCCTTTGATATTGTCGGCCGGGTCGGCTTTTTCCTCGGATATTACTATGATGCCGATGGCAACGTGCTGGGCGTTTTGGGCGGACGCTACCGGCAGGTCAAAAATACGGGATATGGGGTCTTCATGGGGCGGTGGAGACAATATTGCGCTTCGATTACATCGGCCAGAGAATACGACGGGCTGGACTAAATGTCTCGAGAATCGAGGCATACCTCTTGTGTAAAAAGACCGGAAGCGGCAGCTTCCGGTCTTTTGTTTCAGAGAAGGTTGCCCGTAAGGGCAGAATGACTCACGTCTCCAAAGGAATTGAATTATTTTTCTCCGGATTATGAACGGTCTTGTGCGAGTGACCGATAGTGCCGTGGACGGGCTGACGGCATAATTTGTCGAACTCTTCCAGTTTGGCTTCCACGAATGATCCAAAATTTTCGCGGAATTTTTCCACGGAAAACTGCAGAGCGTTGGCGCGGATCATCGACGGATCAAAACTTTCAAGATGCTTTTCGAATCGCCGGACAACGTCTATCAGGCTTTCAGGAGTTTGTTTGTCGAAGAACAGGCCGGATATACCCGAAATAACCGTCTCGAGCACCCCGCCTCGGCCGAAAGCAATTACCGGTGTTCCGCATGCCTGGGCTTCCACCGGGACAATGCCGAAATCCTCTTCGGCGGCGAAGA
Source organism: uncultured candidate division Zixibacteria bacterium (assembly GCA_963702205.1). Lineage (GTDB taxonomy): Bacteria > Zixibacteria > MSB-5A5 > GN15 > PGXB01 > CALAMC01. The sequence continues at coordinate 3,780,210 of OY969724.1, read as the reverse complement.
CAAGGGCTTTCGCCCGCTGCATAAAGTCAATAATTACCTCGGTCGGTTGAAAACCGATAAATTCGACATTCGGTCCGCCCAGAGGTGCGATTTTTTTTAAATCCGGACCATCACCGGCCACGATCAGTTTTTTATCCGGCATTTCTGAAAATGCCCGGACGATCAGATCGACCTTTTTGTATGGTACCATTCTCGATACCGTGAAATAAAAATCTTCTTTATCTTTTCTTAAGGCGAACTTGTCTATTTCGACCGGCGGATAGATGACGTCGGATTCGCGGCCGTAGACTTTTTTTATCCGTCTCGCGATGAAGTTGGAATTGGCGATAAAATGATCCACTCCGTTAGAGGTACGATTGTCCCAGACCCGCAGGCGGTGCAGAAAATAGCGGGCCAGCCAACTTTTTGGGCCTTTGGTTAGGCCGGATTCGCGCAGATATTGATGAGTTAAATCCCAGGCGTAGCGAATCGGCGAGTGGCAGTACGATATATGCAATTGATTGGCGCTGGTTATGACGCCTTTGGATACGGCGTGGTTGCTTGTCAGTACAAGATCATAATCGGAGAGGTCGAACTGCTCGACCGCCAGCGGCATGAGAGGGAGATAGCTACGGTATTTTGTTTTGGCACCCGGGAGTTTCTGGATAAACGAAGTCGTCACCGGTTTATTTTTTATAAACCAGCGCAGGTCGTCGGGAAGAAAATCGACGAGAGCGTAGAGGTCAGCCTGCGGAAACAGTTCCAGCATCTGTTCCACGACCCGTTCCGATCCGGAATAATCGACAAACCATTCGTGCACGACGGCGACTCTTAGCTGCGAAAAATCGACTTTATTATCAGAATCGTGCATCAGGCGATTTCCTCTTCGAGTTCGACAACCGCTCGGCGGGTTTTTATCGGAGCCTCGGTGCGCGGTTTCGTAGTAATATTCTCGCCCGGTTTTTTAAGGACGATTCTGACTGATTGCGGTATTTTTTCGTTGCGTGTTATCATATCGAAATCGTGGGCTGCCACGTCCAGCCAGTGGCGAAGCGAACTTTCGAAGTCATATTTGAACTCGAACCCGGCGTCTTTCAGAGCTTTGGGGATGATGTGGGTCGGTGTCGCGGCCTTCATGACGCGCACCGGGTGAATCGGATTTCTGAACCCAACCAGCGCCTGTACAAGTTGAGAGATCGGTTTTAAAATCCAGAGCGGAATTGGAAGAACCACCGCCTTGGCGCCGATAAAGCGCTTGATAATTTTCACCAACTCTTTTAGCGGTTCGGTCGGCGTCTCGACGTAATTGTAAACGAAGAAATCTTTATTGCCATCCATAGCAAATTCAACGCTGTCGATAAAACCGTAAATATAACCGTACGATTTATATATCCCCGGTGACCCCGGAAAAGCGAAATATCCTTTGGAAATGGCTTGAATCATCCGCATGATATTGCCCGGATCTCCGGGACCATACAAAACCCCCGGTCGGGAGATCAGCAGACGGCGTCGGGGTTTAACCTTTTGCCACATTTCGTGAATAAGTTCGGCGGGGTACTTGGAACCGCCGTAGGGGGTTGAGGGCTGAATCGCGAAATTTTCGTCGGTCGGTCCGGTCGTGGGGCCGTAAACAGATATGCTGCTGGTGAAATATAAATTATCACACCCGACTGCATCAGCGTAGGTGCAGACATTTCTCGCTCCGGCCAGGTTCGTTTCGAAATATTCTTCTCTGATATGCCCCGGTTCGCGGTGGACGGCGGCGAGGTTGAAGATCCAGTCCGGCTTGAATTTGCACAAATCGGTCGGGATTGGCTGACGGACGTCGGTATTGGAGAAAGTTACGCCCGGTTGTCCGACCAGCAGACTGGGCCGGATATCGGCGAGGTGGATTTTATCGAAGCGCCCCGTCTTAAGAAAATGTTCGGCCAAATGAGTGCCGACAAAGCCGGCCCCGCCAAAGATAACACAACTGCTCATAATAAACCCCTGAAGATGCGAATTTCGGCTGATGAATAAACGGATTCAACCGAAGTTGTTATTCTGAGAATCGCCCCCCTAAGGCAGATAAATTCTCTGAAACTTTGCTTATTTAATCCTATCGGCAGCATATCGTATTTCATTATTCCGTGTCGAATTCGAACGATCCCAGCCAGCTAACCATGAAGCTGACCCAGGCCGTCCCGGTGTTGTTGTTTTGAAGGTTCTTTTTATTGTGAATCCATCCGTACCCGGCATTGACTGACAAAAACAAGTGGTTTCGGAAATAATCGGAAATTGGCAAATAACCGTTGAAACGCACGGCCGTATAAAGGCTCCGCTCGACCGTCCCGGTCGGGAATGGTTCGCTGTAGTTGCCGTCGGCCTGCTCCCACGGGTCATCCCACGGGGCGTAGATAGAACCCTCCCCATGACGGCACCAGGCTAGTTCAAGTTCGGCCGATTGAAGGGGCGTCGGCCAGAAGCGTGCCACGAGCGAAAGCGAATCGGCATCGGGTCCCAGCGGGTGCCCGATCAGAAGATTGCGGTTAAGATAGCGGTTGCGCGGCAGCTTTTGGTGGTAGGTGCGGTTGGTTATGCGCACGTATTCGAGTTTGATATCCGGCGAAAACGAAGCGGTTCGGCCGGATTTAAACAGCCCGGCCATATAGCCGATTTCATTCGGCTCCTGATCGCCCTGGCTGCGATTGTCGATCTGAAAGTCATCAACCAGCAACTGGCCGTAAAGCAGTAATTCGTTGACCGGAATATATGAGAAGTCCAGTCCCAGCATGGTGTTATCGTCTTCGTCTTCGTTAAGCTGGGCGGTGTGGAAAAATTGCAGTGGATTTAGATAATACAGCTCCGGGGGGCGTCCCTCGCCGCCGTAAACGATGGTCTCGAACAGCCCCAGGCGGAAATGTTTATGGAACAGAATATCGAGCCGGTGCCCGACCAGATAGCGGTTCTCGTTGAAGGTTGTTTCATCGGCCAGTCTGAGTATATCGGTCGAATCGGGGCGGCTTTCATCGAGCCGCGCAAATAGAAAGCTGAACCGCAGGCGGCCTTTTTTATATCCGGCCGAAAGAAGATCGAGCGGTTCGGCGGTTTCGGAAATTGACAGGTTCACCGGCTGCGGTCCCCAGAAGACGCGCTGCCGACCCAACGTGATTGAGAGGCCACCCTTTTTGAAAAACAGCCCGGCGGTTTCCACGTCGCCGGCCAGACCCCGCCAGACTTTTCCGGTGTAGCCGGGGTCAATGGCTTTGGCGCGGTCGAGATTGAACAGCACCGCCGCGCCGAAATATCGCGACGGCTGATAGCGCAGCCCGCCCGAAAACAGAAACAGGTCCTGTCGACGGGCGTCTTTTCTCGTAACGAGTCTTTCCGAGGTTATGGAAAAAAGTCGGACTTTGGTATCGTCGACGTCTTTCAACAGGGAAAAAGCGGGGGAAAGATTCGGCCCCTTTTCGTCGCCGAACTGGTCGTAATAGTACGGCCCGACCGCCGGGATGGCGTCGACCAGTCCTTCCCGGACGACCGTCTGATAGTGGCGATTGTAATCCAGCGCAAACGGCATCCGTCCGGCCGGATAGGTAACGTCGGCGGCTACGTTGGCAGCGCCGATAAGTACAAGTATAGCCGGTAGTAATTTGCCCGGTGACATGAGGTATTTCTTCCCTGAAACGTGTTCATATCCGTTTATTTATTCAATTCCATTTCTTCGGCCTTAAGTCCGTTTCGCATATTTATGCGTCCGGCCAGACGATTGATTCTCGGAAAAGCGTCGGCCAGTTCCTGCCGAAGGTAGTTTATGGATTCGGGTTCGATTTCCCGCTTAAGCACGGTTTGCGAAGTGATCAGCAGGATCGTTATCAAAAAGGCGATCATACCCAAAAGAGCGGTCGTTTTCAGGCGTCCGGGTCCGGTAAGAGTCGTGGTCAACTCGGGACGGTCGAGCACGCGCACGACCGGAACTTCTTTTTGGGCGTCGAGGCTCGCCGATACATATTCCTGTATGAGGTACAAGTATGTCTGCGATTTTATGCTGACGGCGCGGTTCAGGCGACCCAGGTCTTTGAGAGTCTGCGGGTCGGAGGTCATCGCCCAGTCGCTGTTGTTTTCCTGATATGCTTCGAGGCTGTCTTCTGCCGCGTCGAGCTCGGTCCGGACCTTTTCGACCTGACCGGCCAGGTATTCGGCATTTTCTTTGGCCCGGCTGCGGCGTTCGTGGAGGTTGTACTGCTCGAGCTGATTTAAATACTGCTCGACAATTCCCTGCGACAGTTCCGGGTGTTCGGTTTCGGCCGCGATTTCGATCACACCGGTTTTCTTGTTGAATGTGATCGTCGTGATGTTTTTCAGTTTGTTTTGCAGCGAGCGCGGTTTATCGGTATCGAAATATTCGGAGAGGGTTATCGGAACCGTTTCATTGTCTTTGCTGATCGAATATTCTTTATTTAAAACGGCATCTCTGATGATTTCGGAATTCAGGATAACTGGAAACAGCTCGGACGAATTCTCGTCGGTACTGCCCAGACCGGTCAGCCCGGCCAGAGCCGAAAAACGCGAGATGTTGCTGTCGCCGTTGCCCGATGGGAGAATGCTGCACGACGAAGTGTAGGTATTCGGCAGAAGAAACATTGCAGCGGCGGTCAGGACCATAACCGCGACGGTGACACCAAAAATCAAACGTTTATAATGGAGCCAGTGGGTTAAAATTTCCGGAATGCCCCAGCCGGTGGTTTCGTCGGTCAGTCGTTCTTCGGGCCGAGAGCTGTCGCCATCGGGGATATTGAAAGTCAATTTTCGTTTCATCCAAACTCCTGTTATTATCCGATAGATATTCTGGCAATCCTTATGCCAAAGCCGAGGGCGAATAGGCATTATGTTATGTCTATGACGGACAATGGAATAGCCGCCTTTATTGCGTGAAGAAAATAGATGATTTGGGTCAATCGGGAAATATCTTCAAAGACACTTTGAAAAAAATTCCGGTCGGGCTAAACGGCGTTCTGAGAAAGTCTTGTCAGCAGATTCCAGGTTGTTTTGGCGCATTTGTCCCAGGAGAAAAGAGCTGCTTGTATCGATGACTTTAGGGACATTTCGGCCTGACGATTTTTATCGGAAATTACCGAATCGATATGCTCGGCCAAAATTTCGGGTTGGTTTGGATCGAAATACAGAGCGGCATCCCCGCAGACCTCGTGATGAGGCGGTATGTCGGAGACGATTACCGGACAGCCGTGGGCCATCGCCTCGAGCGGCGGCAGGCCAAAGCCTTCGTAAAGCGATGGAAACACGAAGGCGGCGGCGTTTTCGTACAGGGCGGCCAGATCAACATCGTTAACCCGTCCCAGGCACAACGCCTTATCCCGGACGCCGGAATCGGCGCTGCCGAAAATCCGGGGATTCGATTCACCGGCGATGACGATTTTCAATCGGCTTTTCTTGATATAGCTCGCCGCCTCGAGCACCACCGAAAAGTTTTTGCGAAGATTCAGACTTCCGACCGCCAGAACGTAAGAGCCCTTTTCGAGCTCGTGATTGGTCAGGATGTGGCTTGAAGAGGTATCGATCAGGCAGTGTTCAACACCGTGATAGATGACCGAGATTTTATCCGGGTCGGCTTTGAAGTATTTAATTATTTCGCTTTTAGAAAATTGCGAGACAGTGATTATATGACGGGCGTTGCGGCAAAGCGATTTTAGGATATAGCGGTACCAGGTGCGAAAAGACCACGAAAAGGCTTCCGGCATCGCCAGAACCGATGTGTCGTGGATGGTTACGATGTGATTTTTGTGACGCACCGGCCCGACGTTGCCGGGACTGAGAAGAATGCCGTCGCGGGCGAATTTCGGTAGTGTCGTCTGTTCCCAAAGATGGCCGCCGGTACCGCCGGTTTCTTTTATCGGGATATGATTGACAATTTCGCAGGGTTGATCGGTTTCAGGCGTGATAATGGCAATCTTGTACAGGTTGGAATCAATTGAACCATCGTCGATCATCTTATCGAAAGCCTTCATTAGTTCTCGAGCATAGCGCTGGACGCCGGTGACATGCTGTGTCAGGAACCGTCCGTTGATATATATAGATTGCATGATAATTGCTATGCCTGTTTTGCCCTGGTACGAATTATGAAATAGCCAAGTGTCAGGATTGCTACGATCGGGAATATGCGGGTGGTCCCAAGATACAAAAGCCGGAGCATTTCGGTCAGGGCGATGAACATGATGGGATAGAGAAAAATTCCGGGGCCGCTTCTTTTTTCGAATTGCCTGTAAAACAATCCGGTGCAACCGCCCAGGATGGCGGCATAGATGAATCCCCCGAGAATCCCGAAGTCGTAAAAGACGGGGAAGATGGCGCTGAATGTTGTAAAGCCGATTCGACCATACATATCAAGAAAGTGTGCGCAGGCGTGCGATATTCCCGTCCACGAAGTCAAAGCGCCGCCGATGGCGGGGAAGTTGTACAGCCATAAAAATGTGTACTGCCCTTTAAGTTCCGGCCAGGGGAATTCGGTCAGCAGGCCGCTGCCGTTATTGAGAGACGTTTGGTAGTACAAATAAAACCTTTCCAGTACATAAGAGGGAAGGCTCTGGGAACCGTACTGCGCCTGAGCCGCCCACGAACGGAAAAACTCGGAGATCCCGAAAAAGATAATAAGAAGCATCAGTCCGATGTACGGCGCGCCTACCAATACCGTTCTTTTCCAGCCCTTACTGACGTTTAGAGTCGGAAGGTATACCAGGGCCAGCGGCAGAATAACTTCGACCAGCCCCAGCCTTTCGGACCAGGCCAGCATCCTGAACGCCGCCAGCAGGATGATCGCGTACATGTACCACCGGAAACGCCAGTGCATTTTTATTCGATAGCGCCAGCGGTAAATAGAATAAAATACGGAATAGACGACCCCGGCCTGAACCAGAGTGGTTATGCCCGGAATAGTCGAAATCTCCTGCCGGAGGTTTATGACGGATTCATCGAATACGAACAATAGCAGCTGGGGATTGTGGACGATGTCCCAGAACCAGATTAAATAAGCCAGGATAGTGGCAATGGCCAGGAAATCCAGCCATCCGGGAGAAAAGCGCAGTTTAATTCTGTATGAATGTATAATTTTTACTTTGGAAAAAATGTAACAAGTCGCTGCAAATATCAGGATGTACGTCAGTCCGAGCAGAAAATAGTACGACGTAAAATAATTTTTAGCGTTATCAGGAGAATATCCGGCAATATAAATCAGGACATACACGGGCAGGATCAGGCCGAGAATGAGATTGTACGGCTTAATCCACCACAATATTTTATAATTTTCATCGTTCATATTCGGTCTCCAACCCGGATCAATATTCTCGTTTGAAAGGATCGAGTCAATCTTTTTCAGATATGACTAATTCGCGGATTAGATGCTTAGACGGCCGCTGCTTCACCGCGATAGGCGTGCTCGAGCAGGGTTTCGACCAGTTCGTCCCAGGTGTGGATATTGGCTGTATCAATGGATTCGCGGTCGAATTTGACCGCTTTTTCGAGGGCGACGGCGATGCTTGTTCGATCGTCCGGGCGGTAATAAATGAAATTCTCGCGGTCGCATTTAAGATACTCCGGGGCGACAATCGGCAGGCGGCAATAGGTGTACTGAATGACTTTGAGACTATCTGTGAAGGACCGCGCGCCGGGTCGGAATTTCAAAGTATGCAGGCCGACGTCGGCGTGTTTGATATACGGTATCGTCTCCCGGAACGGTTTTTCTCCGTAGTATATGATGTTGTCGGCCTGGTAATCAGGAGACAGCGGGCCGATGACGTGAAATTTCCAGTCCGGCTTTTTTTGCGATGCCAGTCTGAGAAAATCATAGTCCAGATGAGCCTGTCCGATGAAGACGGCATTGATGACCGAAGAATCGTACGGGTTGTCATAGCATTTATCGTACAGATCTCGTCGAAGGCCGTGATAGTCTAAATAAGATTGATCGAGCCGTTCGAAACGCCGGTGCAGAAAAGCGCTGGGCGAACTTATCAAATCGAATTTGGGGGCGTATCGTTTCTCGGCTTCGAGCACGATTGGGTGCGCCTTTAGTAATCGGAGATCGTCGGAGACACGATAAATCATTTTGGCGCTCGGGTTCAGACGCTTAAGTTTGTCGAAAAATAATAAAGAAGCCGTGCTCTCGAATATGAACAAGTCGGCCCGACGCATGTAATCCAGTGCTTTGCCGGACAGAAAGCGGTCGTACGATTTAAAAAGTGGTGTTAATAATAAATTCAATATACTATGTCTCAGATTGACCGGATGCCAGAACGTTTTGAGGACGAAACTACAATCACCGTCGCCGTTACGCATAAGCCAGTTGGTTTCTTCGGGTTGAATGTACTGTGTACGATAATCTTTGCGAAACTTCGATATCCAACTATATGGTGCTGTGAAAAAAAGTGTTTCCCAGTCTTTATTTCTCAAAGACTTTGCCAGCTGATGAAAACCGGCTTGGCGTTTGGAATGGCGGCAGTGGAAAGTCAGAAGCACCGCTTTCTTTCGCTTTGGTTTGCGCGCCGGTGCGGCGCTTGTCGCTAGTTTTTCTTTGCCGATTCTTTCTGTAGCATAGTCCAGCGTGTGTTCGTAAATTGCCCGGTATTTTGGCCAGGGGTGCAGGTTGAAACTTGTATTGTGCCAGAGCAGGGTAAAGGTTCCGTTGTACCTGTACACCCGGTCGATCAGTTTTTCAAGCTTGCGTTGTGCGCGCTCCGGAGGCATGCGGCGGTGTTCCACCAGAGTCGTGTCCATCGCGATCAGCGGTTTTTCTCGGACCGACAGCTTGCGGCGGGACAAAATATCAAAGACGGGGAAGTCATAGCAGGTCCCGCAGCGGAAACCCTCGCGTTCGGGATAGCCCATGGAGCTGTCGAATTGCATATTGTGTTCATCCCAGATGCGCCAGGTATCGGGGACGCGGAAACGCAGATAATGCTGCCTGCCTTCGGTCGGAGCCGATTGACAAACATTGGAGAGAGAGCTGTATTCCGACGTCCATTGATTGGGGTTGTCACAGGTACCATAGCCGGGATGAAACCCGACGGCGTGGCCGCGATTTTCTATTTGTCCGATTATATTTAGTACTGCCGGGTTATCGATTTTGTACTGATTATCATATTTCGTCCCGCTGCCTGACATAAAAAAGAAGTGTGACCGAATGCCGCGCTTTTCGGATTGGGTCATCAGGTAATCGAACGTATCGTACGGTTGCCGGGCCGAGCCGAGCAGTGTCTTCAAATAGCATTTTGCATTGGAAAACGCCAATGGTAAGGATTGACGTTTGATAATATCTCCGCCCAGGGATTTTACGAAGCCACGGAAGTTATTCCATAGGACGGTAAAATCAATATCGTGAGTAAGATACAGCTCGAATTTGCGGGCTTTGCGCTTTTGCCCGATACCAAGCTGGGTCAGAATGTTCCAAAGCATCTCCGTATATTCGTTGACGACCGGGCGGTCGATAAAATCATATTTGACCGCGAGCGCTTCGGACGCGGGAAACCGTCCGTGCGCGTCGCGCTTGTTCAAAGCGTATTCTTCCCAGCGGGTAAGCATGAAAAACGCTCCGGCGAAAACGTCAATAGTACACACGACAGTCTTTTCATTCAAAGATCGGCCTTTGACGGTCAGGGTCCGCACCGACGGCTCCGTGCCGCCGAAGATAACCGGGATATTCGGTTCGGGCATGAAACGATTGGCGACGAATCTGACGCGCTTCGGGATATATTGCGTTTCATGGTAATTGTCGGCCGGTTTGATATGATGGAAGAAATGATCCTCGAATATGAGGCGGTTGCCGTTTTCGAGCCGTATTCCCCAATGATCGACCGTACTATCGACTTCTATTTCAAACTCCAGTCCGAGAAAATCGGACAGGAGCACGTCGAGGATGTATGTCCTCTCCGCTACGAAATTTTGTGGTATGGTTACTTTAAGCATAACGGCAGAAGAGGCCTAACTCCCGGAGTTTATCAATCGGTGAAATAGTCTTAAAGCCTTGTGTCGATAAACGGAAAAGGCTGACCCGTCGCTGAACTCCCAGCTTGTTCGGCAATCGTAACAGGCCGGATCGTGGCAGAGGAAAAAGCGGGGGTTTTCTTTAAGCACTTCCAGCTCAAGCGCCAGCGTTTTGGCCATGTCGGTGATTTTCGACGGAGCCTGACCGATAAAGCCTTCGCTTAAGATGCATCCCTTCTCACGGTACAGCGGGATGAAATTATTGAAACCGACCCCGCAGCCGCCGGACCAATCGCGTTTACAGAGTTTGATTTCGCCGTTTTCGTCGAGGTAGTTGATGCCGTGCGGTTTCCTTTTTTGTTGGAAACCCATGCGGCCGATGGCCACGTGGGTGGTGCCGACCCCGACCACTTTTTCATCGGGGCCGATTTTAAGATTTCGCCCGATCCCGGAATCGGCCATGACGCTCAATACGTCATAGGCGTAGCTGTCCGGTTTGTGGTCGGCCATAAGTTTTTCGGCGTGATGTCCGATAGCCACGAACCGTTGTATCGGATGGCGGCTGCACTCGGCCTGGGGGTGTTTGAGCATGGCATTGGCAATCGCTCCGGCGTATGACGGCGTGTGACGATTGCTTAGTATCTGTGCCTGTTTTTTTGTCAGGGGCATGGGGAAGGGATCGACGAAGGAATCGGTGACAATTGTCCCCTCCGGTTGCACCGCTTCGATTAAGGCTTCGACGACAGTTATGGCACCGCCCTCGACGGTGCCAATGGCCTTAAGGGATGCTTTTACATTATAAATATAACCCGATTGAACGCCGAGCCTTTTTAAATCTTCGACCAGGCGGTGTTTGTCGATTCGTTCCGATGTTTGTGGCTTCGAAGTCGCTATGCTTCCCTGCATTTTTCGCTCCGATCAGTTTATTTTCATACTAATACTTTTTCCGACTCAATTTCAGCGCTCGTCTCGGCAGCCTTTCTTATGAGCTTCAGGCGGTTGGTCGTTTCTTCTATATGCACCGTCCGACGGCGGAAGTTTTCAAAACCGTCGATGGCGTCGAGTCGTTTCAATATTTTTTTTGCCCGTTTCAACGTGGGGGGAGAGATAAAGACGTTTCCGGCCATCGCAATGCCCCGGCTGTCTTCGGAAGCCTGCGACGCCATCGTGACAATGTGTCTGGCTTCTTTAATATCTTCATCCGAAGGCGTGTACATTTTGCGGGCGATTTCAATCTGCTTGGGAGTCATCACCAGGATTCCTTCGAAACCCAGTTCCCTGCCCTGCGTAATGTGCTTTTCGAACCCGGTTTCATCTTTCACCTGGACGTATGGTGTGTCGATTGGCACGATTCCGGCGGCGCGGGCGGCCATCGATGTCAGATGCCGCGGTACCAGGAGCGAGCGCCCCTCGGGCCCGTGGAAGCCTTCCATGTCGGTCAGGTAGTCCTCGCAGCCGTAAAGCAGACCGATCACGCGCTTGGATGCGGTCGCCATTTCGAGGCAGTTTAGAACCGAGCGCGGGGTTTCGATCAGAATTATTATATTGAAATGTCCCGTTTCCAGACCCAGAGTTTTTTCTTTAAGGCTCAACTGAGCGTCGAGCGCTTTGATATCGTCGGCACAGTACGCCTTGGGGAAGATTATCCCGTCGAGTTGACGGCAGGCGACTTCATCGAGATCGAGCAGAGTCAAACCACTTTCGAGGGGATTGATGCGCACCATGACCGTAAGGTCGTTCGGCTTTTGTGTGGTCAGAGTTTTGCGGATAACCTCGCGCGCCTTTTGTTTGCAGTTTTCTGGGACAGCGTCCTCGAGATCGAGGACGACACAATCGGCGTCTGAATTCAAAGCCTTGCCGATAAGTTTTTCATTGTGCCCGGGGGTAAACAGCAGCGTCCGTAAAATCCAGGGCCCGTTATAGTGTTTGGCCATTTCAAGCCTCCTTGCCCGGCCGGCAGGGTACCAGGATTGTCCGCTTGAAGCGCAGTACCGGCTTGTTGTTTTGGTTGCAGGCGTTAGTTATAAATGTCACCAGTCCCCGGTCCGATTTTGTCTTCGACGGTCGTTTGTCGATGACCTCGGAATGTGCGTAAATCGTATCGCCGATAAAAACCGGCCCCAGATGCTCGACTTCGTCGTATCCCAGGTTCGCAATGGCGCGCCCGCTGATGTCGCGGACGGTCAGACCCACCGCCAGTGAGAATACCAGCGTTCCAACCACGAGAACCTGTCCGTGCTGCGATGTTTCGGCATAGGCCGCGTCGAGATGCAGCGGGTGATGGTTCATGGTCAGCAGGCTGAATAAATTGTTATCCGACTCAGTGATGGTTTTTCCCGGCCAGTGGCGGTATTTGTCGCCGATATGAAAATCCTCATAATAGCGGCCAAATGGTATCGCGCCTCCGGTGCCGGTTTCCCGAGATATTTTTTCGATTTCGTATAAAGTCCGGGTCATAATTTGCCCCTTAATTCAGGCGATTAAATCCAATAATCCGTTTTCATCATGTAAAGCCATAAATCAAAGACCGTGCCGCAATCGCCGCAGAGGAGGTCGTGGGCGTATAGTGATGTGCTACAAATGATTAGAGGCTGTCTGATTTTACATGAAAACGACGTACTTTATTAAGCCGGGGAAAAATTATGAGGGATAGGCGGAAATAAATTCCGTTTCAAATTACAATTATTATGAGGTCGATATTTCAGCAAGTTGGACGACCGGATCGAGAAATTTCTCCAGCCAGAATTCAATCGCAACCAGTTGCCAGAGAGGATAATAGGGGAGATTTTTATTTGTTACCGAGCGATAGATTCCGTCGATGGTTTGACTGTCAAATATGCGGCGCTTTTTAAGGCTTTCGATTTTGTCGCGAACCAGCGGCTGCAGTTCTCGACCGATCCAGAGCGGCATCGGGAGATTGAAGCCCTTCTTTTTCATATCGAGGCAGCTTCGGTGGATATATTTTGAGGCGACTTTTCTTAAAATATATTTCTGCTCGCCATTCTGTATTTTCAGTCGTCCGGGGATTTTAAAAGCCGTTTCGACAAGATTGTGATCAAGCAGGGGGAAACGCCCCTCGATCGAAAAGCGCATGGTGAACTGGTCGAGGCGGTTGACCTGATGGTTGCCGATGTAGTTTTTAATGTCCATATAGGCGAAGGCTTCGAGATCGTCGGTAAAGCCAGCATTGTTTCCAACATAAAGCTCGTGGATGCGTTCGATGGAATTGAATTCACGATATTGGCTGTCAGCCAATAATGACCGCTTATCGGATTCGTCGTTGATTGACAGCAAAGCCGAATGAAGGCGGTCGGCGCTTTGGAGACCACTGATATAATCCAGTTTCCGCCACCGGTGACCCATAGAGGCCAGAGGCTTTATTATCGGTCGAAGTTTTCTTGCCAGTCGCCATTTGGGCAGCCAGGTGTACCAGGGGTAGCCCGCAAAGAGTTCGTCGCCCCCGAGGCCGTTCAAAACGGCTGTGAAATTGTTTTCCGCGACCAGCTTTGAGATAATAAAATTCGGGGAGAGTGTATAGTACGGCTCTTCATAGCACAGTATCATTTCCTCAATATGGTCCATCACTGCTTCGGCTTTGACTTTCAAAACGACGTGCTTCATATCATGCATGTCGGCGGTGGCTCGGGCTTGTTCCACTTCGTTGTGTTCAGCGGCGGCGGATTCATAGGTCAGCGTGAAAGCCGTAATGCCGGGGTGGTTCCGGGCGGCTATGGCCGCGACCGTGGTCGAGTCGATACCGCCGCTCATGAAAGTCCCGACCGGCACGTCGGCGATAAGCCGCAACCGGATTGATTTTTGGAGAGCGTCTTCAAGCATGTCCGCGGCAACAGCTTCGGTCAAGTCTTTGTCTTGTGTCCCGACCGGGACGTTCCAGTATCGGTGATTTTTGTGCTGGCCATCGGTGTCAATCGTCATCCAGCAACCCGGTTCGAGGGCCCGGACGTTTTTGAAGGCGGTCATCGGACGCGGCGCCACGCCGAAGCTTAAGTTGTGATAAAAGCCTTCCGGGTCGATTTCGGAACGGTATAGACCCGATGCGATGATGGTCTTGATGTCCGAGGCGAAAAGGAAAAATTTGTCATTGAGCACGAAGTAAAACGGCTTGATGCCGATCCTGTCGCGGGCGCAGAACAGGCGTTTTTCCCGGTTGTCCCAGATGGCGAAGGCGAACATGCCGTTGAAACGCACCAGCGCCGCCTCACCCCAGCGGCGATAGGCTTTGAGAATGACCTCGGTATCGCTTTGGCTGATAAATGTCTCGCCAACCGATTCGATCTGGCTCCGGATTTCAGCGAAATTGTAAACTTCGCCGTTGTGGACAATCCAGTACCGCCCATCTGAAGTAGACATTGGTTGATGGCCGCAGACGCTCAAGTCGATAATCGACAAGCGCCGGTGCGCCAGGCCCAGGTATATGCGATTATTGAAAGCCGCTTCGATATGATTTTCGGGGAAAAAGTGCGGTCGGTTTGTATCCGGTACTACTGTACTATCGCTTTTAAATGCTTTCGGCGAAGTGTCATCAGTTCCGAGTACCAAAAAGCCCTCGTCGTCGGGACCGCGATGTTTCATAGCCGATGACATACGGCAAAGCGTCTGCGCTACGCCGCCGTGATCGCCATCGAAAAATAATATGCCCGCGATTCCACACATATTATCAAGTCGCCAATCTTAACGCCCGCCTGAAACTGGCTTTTGAAATTCTAAACACCAGTACCAGATAAACGGCATAAATAAACAAATCGTTAACGGCCAGCGCGTAAATAACTCCGAGGTGGTTATCTACCGAAAGCCCGATGAAGAGTGCCGCCGAAGTGCAAACCAACGCCCCGATCTGCCATAAGGCTGAGACCTCCTGGCGGTTGTTGACACCGAACACGGTTGTCAGGGGCGACGTTACAAAGCGCAGAGCCATCGCCGGGGCCAAAATCTGCGCGATGTATCCGGCGGTGATCCAGTCGCGCCCGAACACGATAGAAAAAAGCACTGGGCCGCCGACGACGAGCACGACACCGATCAGCACGCCAATTACAAGCAGCCGGGTAAAAGTCTTTTCGACCAGTTTGGATATATCGTCGGTCCGGTTTTTTTCGCGGGCCAGTTCCTGAAAATAGACCTGTCCGATAGATGCTCCGATAAAAGTCAGGGGAATTTGAAGAACGCGCACAGAAACCGCGAAAAATCCCAAAAGCTCGGCGCCAAAGTATTTGGTGATAAAAAGCACGGGTAGCGACATAGTGAAAGTATCTATAAACGCGGGCCAGGTCGAATAGGCGGGGTACTTACGGTACTGCGCGGCCATCTTCTTAATACGTTCGAGACTTATTGATTTAACGAACTGCCGCCAGTCCTTGCGGATGAATCTATAAAGTAATATTAAAGCCGAGACTATACGGCCTAAAATCTGCCCGCCGATGAGGCCGAGCATGGCCGACTCAAAAGAGATTCCCGAACCGGCCTGTATTCCGACGGTGGTTACGGCCAGACCTACGCGCGATTTGGCGATAAGCTGAAATTCTTTTTTGCGACTGTACCAATAGTTCAAAGCCATATAAAATCCAGTCGCCGCGAAACTGATCGGGACCGCCAGAAACCAGGGCGATATCGCCGGGGTGGATAATAGTCCCGCCAGAAATCCGCGAAAGAATATAATTATAATAAACGACACGACCGACATCACCGCCGTGATTATCATCGCGAGAAATAATAGATTCAGAGCGTCTTTATCGTTTTCGGGAAGGACTACCGCCAATTCATAGCGCCAGCACATGACAACAGAGCCGATCGAGACGATCGAAATGTAAAGAGCCAGTAGGCCGAACTCGGACGGTGAGTAAAGACGGGTAAGAATTGGGGCTGAAAGGGCGATTATCCCCTGGGCCAGGACCGAACCGGTCATCAGGTCCAGGACGTGCCGGGAGAAACTTCCGGGTTTTAGTTTGTTTTTAATGTATTCGAGCATCTCCGACGTGACTATAATACATCGGGACGCCAAAGGGAATATAAAAGAGTGGAGTGCCGGGGTCGTCTATTTCAAACGCGCCACGTAGGGGTGCGAATGCTCTTTTATCCCGGTCATATTTCCGTTGCGGATGCCGTGCACCAGTTCAATCGACGGCCGCGCGTCCTCGAGCCCGAACCCATGACCGGCCAGAGTTTCTTTATAGACGACCGTATGAAGGTCGGTAAAACCGCCCGAAAATTCCATCTCCTCGCCGTCCATGGTAATCGAACGGTAGGTGGCCTGTCCTTTTTCTTTTATTTCGGGAGGCAGGTCTTCGGCGTCGATCGACAGGAACCACTGGACCCGGGCGTTATTGAGCTCGATATATCCGCCGGTTTTGGTCGGCGAGGCGAAATGCACTTCACTCTGCTTCACTTCACCGAACAGCCACATTAATATATCGAAGAAATGAATACCGATATTGGTCGCGAGACCGCCGGAGCGCTCAGCCTGGCCTTTCCACGAAACCAGATACCACAAACCGCGCGAGGTGATATAGGTCAACCGCACGTCTTTGCGGGTGTTGCTCAACTGCTCGCGGAGTTTATTGCGGAGTTCAATCATCGACGGATGCACCCGCAGCTGAAGAATAGTATAAATCCTGTGGCCGCTTTCTTCTTCGAGTTCTTTTAAGGCATCTATATTCCAGGGATTCAAAACCAGCGGCTTTTCGCAGATGGCATCGGCCCCGACCCGCAGGGCAAACCGGCAGTGGGCGTCATGCAGGTAATTGGGCGAACATATACTGACATAATGCACCTGTTTGTCGTCGTCCAGACGGCGGAGTTTCTCGACGTGGCGGTCAAAACGTTCGAATTCAGTGAAGAAGCGAACTTCACGAAAATAACTGTCAAGAATCCCGACCGAATCGTGGGGGTCAACCGCGGCCACCAGGGTATTGCCGGAATCGCGGATGGCCTTTAAATGTCTCGGAGCAACGTAGCCCGAGGCGCCTGTCAGGGCGAAATTTTTCGACATATCTATTCCTCAAAGGTGATTCTTTTTTATACAGCGTAATTAACACATTTTGTTGTCGCGGACAATAGAAATCTCGGAGAAGAAATTAATCACGACTTTCAGGATGAGGCTTTATTAACAATGTCGGCAATGAAAACTACCTGCTCTTTGGTTATTTTGGCATGGAGCGGGATAGTCAACGAATTATATATCAATCTATCTTTGGGCTTAAAAGTTTCTCCTCCGAAATCCTTGAAATCGGGAATCAGGGTATAGTGTTGGCTGGTTTGAATTCCGGCGTCATTGAGCGCCTGCTTGACGGTTTCGGGATTATTTCTGGAGATTATGACCATCAGGTGACAGGCCGAGACTGACAGGTCGCGATCGGCAAAGGGAATTATGATGTTGTTATTTTTGCCGAGCATCTCGCGGTACCATCCGGTTATCTCACGGCGCTTTTGTGTGTTGTCCGCGAGTTTCTTTAATTGATTTATTCCCAGCGCCGCCCGGATGTCATCCATGCGGTAGTTGTATCCGGTCGTAACGACATCATAAGACGACGCTTTGCCGGTGTGCCGATCATAAGTGGCGCTGGTCATACCGTGCGAGCGGAGCAGTTTTAATTTCTCGGCCAAATCCTCGGAGTTGGTGGTTACCATGCCGCCTTCACCGGTCGTCATATTTTTATTGCCGTAGAAGCTGAACGCTCCACAATCCCCGATGGCCCCGGCCGTGCGGGATTCGCCGTCGTCATTTTTCCAAACGGCCAGAGGGGCGTGGGCGGCGTCTTCGATTATATATAGATTATGCTTCTTTGCCAGATCGAGAATGCGATTCATATCGCACATGTAGCCGCCGAAATGCATAACCAGTATCGCCCGCGTTTTGGACGTAATTTTGGCTTCGATGTCGTCGGGATCGATAGTCAGATCATGAGCGGAGATAACATCGGCAAAGACGACTCTGGCACCGACATACCGCACGGCGTTGGCTGAAGCCACGAACGACAGGGCCGGGCAGATGACTTCATCGCCGAGTCCCAGACCGAGCGCCATGAATGAAAGATGCAATGCCGCCGTGCCGCTCGATACCGCGCGGGCATATTTAGAACCGGTTTTTTCACACCAGAGTCGTTCGAACTCTGCCACTTTCGGCCCCATAGTCAGCCAGCCGCTTCTAATAACGTCGGTGACCGCTTTGACGTCATCATCGTCGAGGTCGGGTTCGGTCAGACTGATTTTCCAGTCCACTTATTGGCCTTTCAGGTATTTGTCACGATTGCGGTCGAATTCGTCGACTGCGGTTTGATAATCCTCCGGCCGTCCGATATCCAGCCAGGCTCCGTCGTGGTGTATTACCGCCGGTGGCCGCTTTCTTGCGATAAGGTCCAGGACCAGTTGATCGAAACCGTACGGTTTATTTTCGGGAATGAATGCCAGGATTTCTCTGGAGGCCATATAGACGCCCATGCTGACGTCGTGTTCCACGGCCGGTTTTTCTTCAAAGCCGGCGAGATAACCCTCAGTTGATACCTGAAGCACCCCGAAATCGGTAACCTGTCGCCGTTTGTATGATGCGATGGTGAAAAGATTTTTTGCCGTGTTGTGTGCATTATAAAACGCTGCGAAATTGAGATCGGTCAGGACGTCGCCGTTCATGACGAGGAAATTATCCGGAAGATCGGGGATCTGTTTGAGCGGGCCGACGGTGCCGAGCGGCGTTTTTTCTTCTGAATAATCCATATTGACGTTCCACTTGGAGCCATCGGTGCAGTATGCCTGTATGATCCCGGCCTGATAACCGACCGCCAGCGTGATATGGTCAAATCCGTAATGTGACAATTGGCGGATCACGATTTCCAGAATGGGCAGATCGCCGACCGGTACCAAGGGCTTGGGCAGGGTTATCGTGTATGGCCGCAGACGGCTGCCGGTGCCTCCGGCCAGAATCACGGCCCGCTTAGACATTATAGATGTCTACCTTGTACCAGGCCAGATTGGCCTTTTGGGAAAACCACTCCACGGTCAGAGTGAGGCCGCTATCGATATTTGTCTCCGCGACGAATCCGGTCAGCGCTTTCATTTTCGAGGCATCGCACACCAGCCGATGGACTTCGGATTTTTCCGGACGGATTCGCTCCGGATCGGTAGTACATTCGGCCGAGATATCCATGATATTTTTTATTTTTCCAAATAAATCGGCGATTGAGATTTCGGTGCCGGTGCCAATGTTGACCGTCTCGCCGACGGCTTTTTCACATCCGGCCAGCCCGACCAGTCCGCGGCAGACGTCGGTGACAAAGGTAAAATCCCGGGTGGGGGAAAGGCTGCCGAGTCTGATTTGTTTCGCTCCGCCGGCAAGCTGGGTGATAACGGTCGGAATAATGGCCCGGGCCGACTGACGAGGACCGTAGGTGTTAAACGGCCTTGCAATGACCACGGGCAGTCCATAAGCGTGGAAAAAGCTCATGGCGACCGAGTCGGCCCCGATTTTGGAAGCACTGTACGGCGACTGGGGCTGGAGGGGGTGGCTTTCGTCAATCGGTACTTTCACGGCTGAACCGTAAACCTCACTCGTCGAAAGGTGTACCAATCTATCAACGCCGTTGTCCAGCGCCGCCTGGCAGATGTTAAGTGTTCCTTTGACATTGGTGTCGATGTAGCTCGATGGGGCCGTGTACGAATAAGGCACCGCTATGAGCGCCGCCAAATGGAAGACCATATCGATATCTTTGACCAGTGAACGGCAATAGGCGGCATCGCGTATATCACCGGAGACTATTTCAATCCGGTCGCTTTCGTTGATATCGTCGAGCCAGCCTCTGAAATTGAAAGAATTATAGTAGGACAGGGCCCGAATATTTGCGCCCAGCGTAACAAGGTATTCGACCAGGTGCGACCCGATAAAGCCATCGGCCCCGGTAACGAGGATTTTTTTGTCGGTCAAATTCTTATCCATAAAATTATAGACGCAAATCGGGACAAGGCCGCAATTTTATTGTACACCAAGTTCCGTTTGTAGTCCGGCGATAACCGAATCCAGATTATAAAAGGCCGGGGTCTGATCTTTGTATGTTTTGTATATTTGCAGCGCTTCCAGTTTTTTGTCGCGGCTTTTTTGTGCCGTCAGAACGTTGGCCAGATTTATCCAGGTCGGAACATTGTCATGATTCAGCTCCAGGCTCAGCCGGAAATATTTCTCCGCATCTTTGAATTTAGATTGATTGGCATAATTGACCGCGATATTCGTGTAATATTCCGGCCTCGGCCCAAACTTTTCCACAGCTTTTAACAATATTTTATTAGCTTCGTCGGGTCTTTGTCCGAGGGCCAGTACCCCGGCCAACGACAGGTAGTTATAGGCGTTGCTCGAATCATCTTCGATCATCAGACTGTAGTATTTCGCGGCCTCATGGTACTGCTTGTCCATGTAAAATAATTCGGCCAGTTGTGGCCAATACAGTTTTTCATTGTCTCCGGTATTCACCATCGCTGCGATGGCCCTGAAGGCGACGTCGTAATCTTTGAAGCCGGGCGCGAGCTGCAACAGCTTGCGGTTGACTTCACGGTCGCTCTTATAAAGCACTTTGGCTTTTCTGTAGTAATAATAGGCCGAATCGGTAAGAAGGGCCTTTTCAAAGGCAGAAGCCAGCCCGACAATGGCGTCGCGGTCCGACGGAGCTTGATTGTAGGCCTCTCTGAAAATGCTGATGGCGAGGTCACTTTTGCCCTCATCCAGCGCGGCCTGACCTTCACTCTTCAAAGTTTCAAGGTCTTTGGTAGTACCGCAACCGATGATTATAAGAGCCGTCAGCAAAATTAATATGTAAGCCATATTTTTATTCATAGGATGTAATTATACCCGGTTGGCTCTTGATTTTCAAGCATTTTTGCTTAATAATGCCGTATAAAGATCATGTCCTACCGTTCAATAATCCGGCTCTTAGTAGTTGTGTCCGTCGCGCTTACGGCCGTCAATACGGCCCGGAGCCAGGCGCCTGATTCGGTAATCCTGCCGGGCAAGGTTACCATTGAATTGAAGATATCCATCACGGGTACAGACGATCCTTTTCTCTTCCGGGGTTTAAGACGGTGCCTGATTTCTCACCTGGAATTCTTTTTCTGGAAAAAAGGATGGAATGCGACGGCGGTTGATTCCCTCACCCTGCCCGAAATGGACCGGGCGGACAGCGCATTGCAGGACACCGGCCCCTCTTATATAGCCGAAGTATCCGGTATAATCAAGTGCCACCTGTCCGATGCGCCTCATTTA
The DNA here is from genome assembly GCA_963702205.1 of uncultured candidate division Zixibacteria bacterium. Classification (GTDB taxonomy): domain Bacteria; phylum Zixibacteria; class MSB-5A5; order GN15; family PGXB01; genus CALAMC01. The sequence continues at coordinate 3,759,008 of OY969724.1, read as the reverse complement.
AATGACAGCCTGAAATGGCCATTTGCAGATATCGATATTTCGTCAAATCTGCGGCTGACGATAAAAGACGCCAAAGCCGGTGGGGCGGTGTTTGAATCAAAGCCGATTTCAGTTACAAGCCGAGACAACTGGCTGCAATTTGAAGGTCTGAAACTTGATGAACAACCGAAGGAACTGCCGAATTTCGTTTTTATGCGCCAGATCGAGGAGCTGCTATCGGGACTACCGTCGGTGGAACGAAAACAGGAATCAGCCAGCCGAGCGTTCGATATTGAAATTTACGCCGACGAAATCGACCCTGATATTGAAATGGCCCTGGATTATGCGTCTCATGTTTTTTCTCGTCGTTTTGGGTTTGCACTTAAAATTCTGAATACGAATAAAGTCGAACTCAAACCGACATCTCTGGAAAACACGGAGGCGATTTTTGATCTTATCCGGGGGCGGATCAAGACCAAGCAGGGTCCGATGCGATTGCTGGTTTTCCAGCCCACCGACCCGGAAAAGTTATTTATCAGCAATAAGACGGTTCAGGTCGGCGTGACGGACGTCGGTCACCGGCTGGCCGTTATCACCGCTCTAAAGACCCCGGGACACGATTACGATCAATTCCGGGCGATGCAAATCGGACAGCTAATGGTTCATGAGATCAGCCATTTGTGCGGAGCCGTGGACGTGGCCGACGATAATTCCATTATGTGCGGCTATTCCAACTGGGTGTGCTCGGCCGAATTCGATCAATTGAACGGCAAGATAATTTCAGCTGCGGCTTTGCACGACGGACGCCCCGGGCCGATAACGGATTATCTCAGCCTGATCGCGGAAAATCTGAATAATGGTAAATATACGCTGGTCGACTTTCCACAGATGTTCTTCCGGTTTCAAAACCTGAACGATCGTCATGTAATTTCACGGGCCTGCCGGGCCGGGCAGTTCGGCCGGGCGCTTCCGTACGCCATCGAAGGGTTCCAGAATTACGTTTTGGAGAATTATGAATCGGCGCGTGATGATTTTTATAAATGTCTGGCACTTTTGGGCGAAAATGGGGCAATCGATTATTATTTGTCTTTGACAACATCAGGCGCCCTGGCCGATTTCCATGCCAGACGATCGGCCCGAACCGGTTATTACCCGGCTCGTGTCGAGACGGATGCGATTTGGCGCTGAGCGCAGCATTTGACATCCGATTTCATTGCTCAAAATGCAGAATCTATTCGTCATAAACTTCGGTGGATAGGTAAATCGATGTTTCCACGTATAATTGGCGATTTTTCGCCAGAGGACTTGACAAATGGGCGGCCTTATTGTAGTTTTTCATCTTTGTATCACAAACCTTTACGGAGGTTTAGGCCGGTTTACGGCAACGGGTAAAATCGCCTTTGTCTGTTGAGGATTGGGCGGGGATAAAAAGTTAAATATTAGTTTTTAAGAATAAATGGAGAAGAGAATGGGTCATAAGAGGTACGCGGCCGCATCATTGTTCATTTTGTTGTTGGCCATATCAAGCGCCTATGGCAGCGGCTTTACATTTAATGGTATCGGTGTCAAAGCGCAGGGCATGGGCGGTGCCTTTCGGGCGGTGGCGGACGATTGGTCGGCGGCCTATTATAATCCGGCGGGATATGGCTGGATTCAGGACAATATGCTGTCGGGCGACGTCGCGTTTTTCCACGATCGCTATTCCGTAACACCCGAATTCAAGTGGGGTAATCAATTCGCCTCGGGTTATTTCAACGATATCAGTATACCCAATAAACACGCCATTAATAACGTGCCTCAGGTGGGTGCTTTGATTCGCCTGCCGGTCGCCGAGAACGAGATGGTGTTCGGGTTTTCCATAATACAATCTTTCGACCGCAATCTCGACTGGACCACGGTTTTTGGTTTTGACGGAACCGAAGTGTATGGATTACGTGATCTTGGTACGAGACAGTTTTACAATAATCTCGACGTCGTCGATGCCCTGTTTACAGCGGCCCGGACGTTCATGGAAGATGATCTTTCCATCGGCGTGGGAATCGGCTTGAGAAGAGTGGACCTGAAATTTTCAGATCTTGTATTGCGGCGTAATACCCTTCTCGACAGCCCGGATTATGCATCCTATATTCAACGCCCGTATGAAAGAATCCCCGAATGGTATGAAGTCGATGGTAACGGTTACGGCCCAAGTTACAGAATTGGCCTGATGTACGCCCTGAACGAAAAAACCAAAGTCGGTCTGACATTCAGCGGCAAAACTTCCATTACCGTCGATGGTTCCGGAGCGTCAACCTTTTATATGGGTGACGATGCCTCGTTGCTGGCCAATAACACTCTCTGGACTCCGGTCACGGAGCAATATCACTTTTTTGCCGGTGAAAATTTCAAAAACACGTATGATTTCAAGACGGAAGTCGACGTTCCGGCCGTATTGGGCGGAGGCATATCCTATCAGTTTAGCGAAAAGCTTCTTTTGGCCGCGGATTTCGAATACGTCTTCTGGTCCCAATTCAAGGGCTTTGAGTTTAAACAGAGCAATTACAACGGAATTTTCAGCAGTGATACCACTTTTGCATCCTTCCACTATTTTAGTGATTCCCTGATGCAGCATGGCGTCAGCTACCCGGTTAAATGGGATAATACGATTAAAATCATGGCCGGGGCCAATTATCAGGTCAATAATTATACGCAGGCAAGAGCAGGCTTCGCGTTCGATCAGTCGCCTGCTTCCGAAACGACGTTAACGCCCCATTTCGTTGATCTGGGTGATGCCTATATAGTAAGCGCCGGTTTGTCTTTCGATATTGAAGTGTGGAGAGTAGAGATTGCCGGAACGTACACTCACCAGCCGAACCTTACGGTTTCGGGTCTGGATGACGTCAACGGGGACAACGTGATGGACAATTTTCCCGGCTCGTACAAAGCCAATACATTTCAAACCGTCCTTGGTTTTACATACCGGTTTTAGGAGGACCTGATGAAGAAGAGCGTAATTACAATATTAATTATAAGCTTGATGGCCGGTGCGGCCCTTTTAAGTTGCTCCAATCGGGGCAATCCGGTGGGGACGTTGCTTGAATATCCCGGCGGGGTTGTACTTAATGCCCAGAACGAGCATTATGTTCGACAACTCGACTACCAGATGTTTGGCCAGAATTCGATTTTCTTCCAGATTTACAGACCCTACGGCTATACCCTTCCTGAATCCGGATCACCTTTGCCGATGCTTATATTATTGACACCTTTTCGCAGCGATGAACACTTCTATTTCAATCACGGTCTTAAAGAGGTCGCCGATAAAATGATTGCGGACGGCGAAATAATCCCGATGATAATCGTATGTGTCAGCGGTGCCACCGATTTCGGCGGTTGTTTTTACGGTGATACCTGGGCCGGCGGCAAATATGATGAAATCATTGGGAATATTAATGATCCGCTTAATTTCACGGATTCTGCCGGTACCCTACTGGATTATTTTATATTCGGAGAGAATGTCTTTAAGAATTTTAGCAGCCCGCACGACTATCGGGGCACACGGGCCATTTCCGGCATCGGTATGGGCGGCTATGGTGCAATGAGGATTGCCTTGAAGTACAGCGAGAGTTTCAGTTCCGTTTCGGCCATTTCCGCACCGCTTGACTTTGACGGGACTTCCGGCAACGGAGGGTTTATTCCGCTGTTCAGAAATCTTATGACGGAAGTCGGTTCGGCCAACTACTCGAGTATGGACATTGAGACTGACAAACCGCTTCAGTCGCTGTTTTTTGCGGCGTCTACGGCCTTTTCGCCCAATGATACCGGGTATATTGATTCTGTGATCGCCGACGGTGTCATCAATGATCCCACCACGTATTTCGATAATTTCGTGCTCGGGCCGGATGTGGCGATAAATCTTCCCTTCGGACCGGATGGAGAAGTGAGCGCGGTACCGTGGGGTTTGTGGCAGCAAAACAACATGCCGAATATTTTGTCCGATTACAGCGGTGCCCTCGATAGTACCAACGTCTTTTTGATGTATTCCAGAATTTGGGATAATTACAGCTTTAACGAACAGACTCAGGATTTTATCGATCTGCTTACGACGACCTATGGCGAGGTGCCGGGGACACCGTCGTTTGACACCCTGTCATATAGCGGTGACGTCAGCTTTGACCCGGGACCGAACGCTTATGTCTGGGATATCCTGCCGATTATATTGAAATATCACAGCGATCATTTCGTGATACCTCAATAACGAAATAATCGAGGGAACAAATTCGAGCCGGAGCAGTTAAGTACTGATCCGGCTTTTTTAATTGTGAGGTTGTATGTCTGATTCAAAATACGATCTGATTTCAATCGGGGCGCACCCCGACGACGTCGAAGTCGGCACGGGCGGTGTGCTGATTGACCTTAACCAGAGAGGATATAAAACCGGCATCGTCTATCTTACGAAGGGTGAGATGGGCACCGGTGGGACGGTCGAAATCCGGGCCAAAGAGGCCGCCAGGGCGGCCAAGCTCATGGGCAGTGATCTGATTGAGACCTTTGACTGGGGCGATTGCGGCCTGTTCGATACCAATGACCGTCGCATGGAGCTGGCGGCCCTGATTCGCAGGTACCGTCCGGAAATCATTTTGACGCCGTTTCCGCATATCGGGCACGGAAAACGCCAGTCGCATCCGGATCACGTCGCGGCGGGTCAGATTACGATCAACGCCGCCAACTTCGCCACTTTGAAAAAGATGCCTATCGAAGGCGAACCGCATCGGGTTAAGCAGATATTTCATTATTTCCTGCCGCCGGGTATGGCCGCGAATTTTGTGGTTGATATCACATCGCATTTTGAAGTCTGGATAGAAGCGCTCAAATGTCACGAATCACAATTCCTGAATCCGGAAAAGTCCCGTGATTATATCTGGTCGCTCGAAACCATGGTTCGCGCGTTCGGTCAACAGGCCGGATGCAAATACGGTCAGGGCTTCTATAATGTCGAACCGGTTCGAATCGTCGACATTTTCGATCTGGTGAAAAAGGAATAAAGCAGTACTAATTTTTGCGGGCGAAGACGAAGACCGATGATTCGGTTACCTTTAAATTTCCGTTCTTGCGCGCCAGGGCCAGAAATATCTCATTGCGAATGTCCTCTTTGATCCGGTCGTCGAGGTTGTCGAGGTAATTCTCGTTGACGACAGAATTGACTCGTTTGATATAACCGGCGGGCGTGATTGGTTCCTCGGTCGACAAAATAAAACCACGGTTGACTTCGAAACCTGCCGACGCAACTTTTTCAGACAGCCCTTCCACGTCATACAGACGAACTTTCATGGCCCTATATGGGTCGGTCTTCAAACCACTCAACTGCGGGTACTTATCCGCCACATGCAAAAGGGCCTCAATAAATTCGCGATACACGATTTGCGATAAAGAAACCAAAGCCAGGCGGCCGCCCGGTTTCAGTACGCGCCGAACCTCGGCCAGGAATTTGGTCCGGGAACTCACCCACGGAAAAGCGTTGGACGACATCACATAGTCGAATTTGCCGTCGGCGTAATTAAGGTTCATGGCGTCGCCGAGTTCGTAGCGGACGTTGCGATAACCGGCTTTGTTGGCAAGGTCCCGGGCCAGGTCGAGCATGCGGGGCGACAGGTCGATCCCGGTCAGACGGCCTTTCGGAAGGCGCGCGGCCGCTTCCAGAGACAAGACCCCCGGACCGCACCCGATGTCGAGGATGTGCTCGGTGCCGTCGAGTTTCATTTCATGCACCATAGCCAGAAACTGGGCGTGGCGGTAAGGTGACACTTCGGTGGTGTACTCCGATGCGACCCCGTCGAATAGATGGATGTTCATTACCGTTCTCCTGATTTATTTTTTCTGCACCGTGTTTTTCTCTATTGAATGAAAGGCCTGTTCCAGATCGATTATGAGATCATCTATATGTTCCAATCCTACGGATAAACGAATGAGCCCGTCGTCGATGCCGCGTTCGCGGCGAATTTCCGGCGGGATCGAGGCGTGGGTCATGGAGGCCGGGTGGTTGATCAGCGATTCCACCCCGCCGAGCGATTCGGCCAGGATGAAAACCGAGGTCGACATGACAAACCGTCTGACCGTTTCGAGGTCGGCATCGAGCACGAACGAGACCATGCCCCCGGTATCGGACATGCGGTTGGGCAGGGGGGAGTCGTCGAGCCCCGGATAGTACACTTCTTTGACTTCATTTCTGGTCGCCAGAAATTCGGTAATCTGGCGGGCATTATAACTGTGGCGCTCCATGCGAAGCGGCAGGGTTTTGAGACCACGCAGAGCGAGAAAGGAATCGAACGGTCCGAGCACGGCGCCGACGGCGTTTTGATAGAAGCCGATCTTTTCAGCCAGAGATTCATCGTTGACGACAATAGCTCCGCCGACCGTATCGCAGTGCCCTCCGATATATTTCGTCAGTGAATGCACCACAATATCCGCGCCGAGTTCCAAAGGCCTCTGTATGGCCGGAGTGGCGAAAGTGTTGTCCACCGCCAGAAGAAGTCCGGCCTTTTGGGCTATCGAGGCCGCCGCCTCGATATCGTACAATCTGATCAGGGGATTGGTCGGAGTTTCCAGCCAGAGCAGCTTGGTGTTGTCCTGAATGGCACGCTCAAAATTGCAAGAATCGCGGCCGTCGACCCACGTAAATTCAATGTTGTACTTACTGGCGACCTTATCGAATAGTCTGAAACACCCGCCGTACAAATCATCACCGACAACGACATGATCTCCCGCCGAAAGCAGGTTCATGACGGTGTTCACCGCCGCCATACCGCTGGCAAATGCGAAACCGTGCGCGCCGTTTTCGAGATCGGCCAGAGACTGCTCCAGGGCGGCGCGGGTCGGGTTGGCGGTCCGGCTGTAGACATAGCCGGAATCATCGCCCGGTGCGGCCAGTTTATAGGTCGAGGTTTGGAATATCGGCGTCGTCACGGCTCCGGTGCCGCCGTCGAATCCTCGTCCGGTATGGACGGAGCGGGTGTTGAAATGCTTTTTATCCTTCATTCAATAAATCCCTTCTCGCGCATCCATGCGTCGGAATAAATTTTACTCAGGTACTTAAGGCCGCTGTCGGGGAGTAATATGACGGCGATATCATCGGCAGACATATTCGCACGGGCGTATTTCATGGCTGCGAAAACCGCTCCGCCCGAGGAACCTCCCCCGAGAATGCCCTCGGTGCGGGCCAGTTCGCGGGCGGTCAGAAAGCAATCGCGGTCGGAGACGCGAATTATTTCGTCGATTACATTGAAATCGGTCGTGGGGCAGAGCATGTCATCTCCGATTCCCTCGACCAGATAGGGGTGCGGCTCGGAAGGATCGTTTTTCTTGAAATGATCGTAGTACACCGACCCTTCGGGATCGACTGCGACGACTCGTATAGCCGGATTTTGTTCTTTCAGATAACGAGCCGTCCCGGAGATAGTGCCGCCGGTACCGATGCCGCCGACCAGGATAGTAATTTTACCTTCGGTTTGTTCCCAGATTTCCGGGCCGGTGTTTCTGTAATGAGCTTCGATATTTTTCTGGTTTTCGTACTGGCCCAAAAAATATGAACCCGGTGTTTCGCGGTGAATACGTTTGGCGGTTTCATAATAGCTTTGGGGATCATCGGGCGGGACGGCGGTCGGGCAGACGTGCACCTCGGCTCCGAACGCTTTTAGCGCGTCGATTTTTTCGTCGGACATTTTGTCCGGGATGGTGAAGATGGCCTTGTAGCCGTTGGCCGCGGCATACATCGCCGCCGCCGCACCAGTGTTGCCGGACGTCGCTTCGATAATTGTGCCACCGGGCTTGAGTTCGCCTGCGGCTGCGGCGGCATCGAGAACGTAGACGACCATACGGTCTTTGACCGACCCCGAGGGATTCAGAAATTCCGGTTTGACCAGAAAGGTGCCCCTGAGGTTCCGGGTCATGTGGCGCAGCCGGACCAGCGGCGTGTTGCCGACGGTATCGGCGATGCTCTCCTTATAAAAGGGCCGGGGTCGAATCGCCGTGATTTTGTCGTGTTTTGGGACGGCATTTGATTTCATAAAATTTCTCCAATAAAAAAGCCCCGAAATAGACGGGGCCGGTAAGCGTCGATGAGCCGTAATTTTAGGCCGTCATCCCCGCCTCCCGGCAGGAAGTACAACAGCAGCAGGCGGTTATGTCGAGGCTGTTGGTTGTCGGCTTCCGAAATGTTAACTTGATAGACTTCATTTGTCCATATTATACGATGTTTTCGCGATTTGTCAATAGGTTTTTGTGGGTTTTGGTCAAATATGCTGGTTGCGGGGTCGCCCACAGTAATAGTAGGTCGGGTTCTGAATCCCGTTTACAGGATGAAAAACCCGACATCTTTTTGTCGGGTTTCTCGAAGACTCGGAACCCGACCTACTTGACTGTGGCCGTCTTAAAAACCAGCAGGTATGGCACGGCGGTGTGGCCTTGCGGGTCCTGGAAAGAATGGTACTGATCGGTGTTTATCCAGATGGCATAGGTTTTTTCCGGCTCGAGCGACACATGGAGGACGCAGGTGCGATTGTCCGGCAGGAATTCCGTTTTCCCGTCGAGCTTAGGAAAGGCGCCGTCTTGTATCGAGCACCATGACCAGCAGTGGCCGGTCACTTTCATTTCTTTGCTGAATGTCACGCGGATTTCTTTCAGGCCGGGGTCCACCGCGGTATCGCCGAATTGGGGTACGGTTGTAATCACCGACGGAGGGAGGCTGTCGATTGAAATAACCGGCACGATTTCATCGGCCGAAATTGCTGGTGCAAAAAAGATCGCGATTGCCAGAATCGGTAATAATATTTTAATCATAATCCCTCTATATTTTTAAGGCTGTATATTCTTTTACCAAATAATGATAATTAAAGATAATAATAAGTAACAAATATAATTAAGAGCGAAAGATATTATCTCCGCAAAAAACAAAGTGATTGTCAGCCGGAACACCGGGGCGTATAATAACCAAAACCGGATAATCTGAAACCTGTTTAAGCGAGGTATATTAATATGTTTGGAAATCTGATGTTCACGTCGGTCGATTCGTTCGTCAAAACGTGGGAGGCCCATTCTGGGAGGACCATCAAAATTCTTGAAACACTCTCCGACGACAGCCTGAAACAGGCGATAACCGGCGAAAACCGCACTCTGGGCCGGGTGGCCTGGCACGTGGTTACGACCATCGCCGAAATGCCATCGCATCTGGGGATGAAGCTCGAGGGTCCGGCCGAGAAAGACCCGATTCCGGCCAAAGCGGCCGACATTGTCAAGGGCTACAAGGCATTGGCTGGCTCGTTGACCGAACAGGTTAAAGGGTGGAAGGACGAAGACATGATGGTCGAGGACGATATGTATGGCGAGAAGTGGAAGCGCGGTATGTCACTTAAGATATTGATTGACCACGAGATACATCATGTGGGCCAGATGACGGTTCTGATGCGCCAGGCCGGGCTGAAAGTCCCCGGAATTTACGGGCCGTCAAAAGAGGAATGGGCCAATTTCGGCGGTCAGCCGCCGGAGGTTTAAATCCGCACTTTTACAGGTTAAAAAGGGGGCTTTTGTGGTATATGGGGGCCGCAAAAAATTTTTTGAAAACAATAAAAAAATTCTTGAAAAAAAATAATCCGGAATGCTTTATTTGTCGTCATATATGACGAAAGATTAATTCAAAGCGTGTTTATGGGTCTTTGAAATTTTTGTCCACCCGACCGGGATATTGACCTGTTAAGTCCCGGAAGACAGCGTTGCAATCAGGCTTAGGAGGATGAAAGATGCGCTGTGAATTTTGCGGCGAGCACATCAATGGCAACCCTATCAAGCAGGACGGAGAGTTCTTCTGTTCGGTCGAATGCGCCAACATGGCGTCCGAAATAGAAGAAGATGACGACACCTATCTTGATGATGCTGAAGACGGTGAGTACGACCAGGACGATCTGGATCTTGAAGTTTACGACTACGAAGAATAAATCCAGACATTAAGGAAGAAATGCATCCCCGGCGAATACGGCCGGGGATTTTTTTATTGATCGCGTGAGATCTTAATGATTTCGTACTGCAGAAGTCCGGCCGGGACTTTAATATCGATTTTTTCGCCGACCCCCTTGCCGAGAAGTGCCGCACCAACCGGTGACATCGTGGAAATCATGTCGTTGTCGACGTCGGCCTCGTCCGGCGGCACCAGCGTATACTCGATTTCAAATCCCTTTTTCAAATCCTTAATCGTAACCCTGGCGAAAATATAAGCCTTGTCCGACGGAATGTTATCCGTGTCGAGAGTTCTGGCACGACTCAGCTTGTCTTCCAGTTCGGCGATTTTTCTTTCAATATGGGTTTGGGCTTCTTTGGCGGCGTGATATTCGGCATTTTCGCTTAAATCACCCAACTCCCGAGCCCGCTTGATTTCGGAAATAATCTCCGGCCGATCCTTGTACTTGAGCTTCTTCAACTCCACTTCGAGTTTGCGAAGTCCGTCTTTTGACAGATAAACAGGTTTGTTGTCCATAGGTCCTATTATAATAAAATCGGCCGAATATAAAAGACCAAATTGATCGGATTAACACGAAAATTTTTCCGAGGTCATCGGCCAAAATCTTCCCAGCTTCAACTTTACTTAGCTTGTTCTTTATCAAAATGTGATGTCTTATAACAGGTTACATCCGGCGACAAAATGGCACGATCTTTGATTTACGGTTCAGTGAGAATGGAGTTATGATGAATTACAAGGAAGGTTGAGATGAAGAAGTTAATTTTACTGGCTTTATTTGTACTGATCCTCATGTCGATAACCTGGTTTCGACCGGCGTTCTGCAATGAAAATGTCGACGACAGCCTGATAAACGCCTATCTGAAGGAAAATCCCGGCAGCCTGCCGACCGAAAAATCAACTTCGACCTACAACAGCCCCGACTATTTCACCACCGATGAAGCGGCCGGAACTTCCACCGATGCGGAAACGCCGGAAATCAAGACACCCTCAATAGCGGAGACAACGGCAACGCCGCATAAAGACAATCCCAAAAATCTTCGGCCGTTCGGATACGATCTGTTCAATTCGCCGAATGAGCTGTCGCGACCGATCGACGTGGCCGCGGCTTCGGATTATGTCCTCGGTCCCGGTGACAATATTATCATCAACATATGGGGGCGGGTCGAAAAAGAGTACAATCTTACTATCGACCGGCAGGGTAACGTGTTCATTCCCAAGATCGGGACGACCACGGCTTGGGGCATGACCATTGCCGATTTCACTTCCGATATCGAGCAGAAATTATCGAAGGTATATACGGATTTTAAAACGTCGGTTTCGCTGGGCAAGATACGCTCGATCCGGGTGTACCTTACCGGCGAAGTCAAGAAACCCGGTGCGTACACGGTCAGTTCTCTGACGACTTTATTTAATGCCCTGTACCTGGCTGGAGGTCCGAACGAGCGCGGATCGCTGCGCAATATCCGCCTGATCCGCAACAATCATCTTGAAAAGACGGTTGATATTTACAGCTTTTTATTAAAGGGCGACGCGGAAGGCGATATCCGGCTGGAATCGGGCGATGCTATTTTTGTTCCGGTGTCCGGGCCGCGCGTCACCATAACCGGCGAGGTAAAGCGTCCGGCTATTTATGAGCTGTCCGAGGTCGAGACGGTCGAGCAATTGATTGATCTGGCCGGGGGGACAACCGCCGAGGCTTTTCTCGACCGGATTATGCTGGACAGGATTTCCGACGACAACAAGAAGATCGTCCTCGATGTCAATCTCAATCCTAATGAAAAAGAACGAAATCCGGATATATGTCTGTCCGATGGCGACAAAGTCACGGTCTTTTCCGTTTTCGACGTTCACCGCAACGTGGTGAAAATCGGCGGGATGGTGCAGCACCCGGGTACGTACGAACGGACCGATTCGACAACCGTATCGGACCTGATCGCGCGGGGAGAACTGCGGCCGGACAACGTGTATCTCGACCGAGCCAATATCTTCCGTAAGTACCCCGACCGCCGGGTTGAGATAATTCCGATCAATCTGAAAGAAGTGCTGGACGGTGAAAAAGACTACAAATTGAAAGACCTCGATTCGCTTTATGTTTACAGCATCGATGAAGTCGAGTGGAACAAGTACGTTTATATAGACGGGGAGATAAAAGACCCCGGAAAATACCGGTTGTACGACAGTATGACCGTGTACGACCTGATATTTCTGGCCGGGAATTTGAAGCGCAACGCCTATAAGTACCGGGTGGAACTAGCCCGGACCGATAAGGCCGGGTCCATCACGACCCAGATCATAGATATCACCGATGATCGAATGCGGCAGATCGAACTGAAAGAAGACGACCGCCTGTTTGTCCGTGAAATCCCCGACTGGTTTTTGCACCGCTTGGTCGATATCGAAGGCGAAGTGCGTTTCCCCGGACGATATTCATTGCTATCGGGTGAGGAAACTTTGTACCATCTATTACGACGTGCCGGTGGGTTTACCGAACGGGCTTTTCCCCGAGGATTGGTCCTGCAGCGCAAATCGATAGGCAATGATCTGGTACGTCAGAACATACCGGAGATAATTTCCAGCTCACAGCCATTAGTCGAGGATTCCATCGGCAACGTCCACAAGCTCGACACGGGAACCTTCGATCCGAATAAAATGAACCGGATTATAGTCGACGTCGATAAGATTTTCTCGACCGAGGGTCGTGAGGGAGATATCAGGCTTCAGCAAAACGATTATATATACGTACCGGAAGTCCCCAGCGGCGTGTCCGTCATCGGTGCGGTCGCCTCGAACGGGACTATCAAGTACGATAATAACAGGTCGGTTGAATATTATATAAAGCAGGCCGGGAATTTTACCAGCCAGGCGCAAAAATCGGATACTAAACTTATTAAAGCCAATGGGCAGGTATATGCCAGGAACGGCACCATGCACAAGAAAGTCGACGTCGGTGACGTAATCTTCGTCCCGATCGAGATAAAGAAGCAGCATGACTGGCTGAAATCGGCTTCAACCGTAGCGACGATACTGGGCGGAGTGTTGACATCCGTCCTGATAATAGACAGACTATAACGACAAACAACCCATTCTCACCTTCCAATTGGGCCGCCCGGCAAAAGTAACTCCCGCCGGGCGGCCCTAATTTTTGGAATTACGTTCCATCAATAAAGGAAAAATATTCAATATTCTTTACAATTCCTTCCTGGTTACACCAGATTCATTGCCTTTGTCCAATATAAGCCGTTGCGGTTAAGTCTCTTAAAAATCGTTCCGAATCGAAACAAAAAAGCCCTTTCGGGCATCACTATTGCAATTCGGTTAGCTAAAAATGCTATGGATGGCAATTAAATGAAACTGGACCTTCACGTTCATACCAGTCATTCGTTCGACTCGTCGAGCGAACCGGCCGAAATAATCCGCGCCGCCGAAGCGGCCGGTCTCGATGCAATCGCGATCACCGACCACGATACGATGTCGGCCATAGGACTTGTCGGAAAATTATCTCCCCAAATTACGATTATTCCCGGCATGGAGATTACCTCGATACAGGGGACACATATTATCGGGCTGTTTCTGCAAAGCGAAATTATCAGCCGGGATATTTTCGATATAATCGACGAGATTCACGCCCAGGACGGTTTGGTTGTGATGCCGCATCCGTTTCGGGAAGGGTCAGGATTTTTGAGCCATCGGTTCCAGGAAAAAATTTACGATGGCGAGCAGTTCGAAAAGATTCTCGGACAGATCGACCTGGTCGAGGCGTTCACGTACGGGGCCGACCCGGAAGACCTTACAGATACCGGCAAATTTTTGACGGTGAATCCCGAAATGGCCGTGTGTTCCGGGAGCAATGCGCACGGCATCGCCGATATCGGCAAGGCCTATCTCGAAATCGAAGACTTCGATACAAATGATCTTAATGAAATCAAAAAAACCCTGCTTGACGCTCCTCGTCTGCTTCGCTATGAAGCGTACAGTGCCGAAAGAGATGAGGCAGTGGTCAAGACCGCACGTCACGATGGCAGAAGCAGCCTTCTGGGCAAGATAGTCGATGCAACCATAGGGCCGGTCATGTCATCGATCAGGAATTTGTATCGCAAACCGAATAAAACCGATGGAGACCAGTCCTGATGGTGCAAACGGATTCCAAGCATAATGGTACAACGGCCGACGTTGACGCCGCCGTTGGCAGCGCAGTAAAAGGTGTTCAGGCTCGCGACGATATCGAAGCAGTATCGTTGGCCCACGAAACGATTTGGCTGCCGACCGAAAAAGTTCTTGATGCTCTCAAAAATCCGGGACAGGAAACATTCCGGCATTTCGAATATGATGAAAATGAGCTGCACCGTACCCTATCCGGATTCTGCGGCCTGGAGGATGATTATATTCAGACCTACGCCGGAGCCGACGTGGCTCTCGAAGCCATTTGCCGGACGTATCTTGAACCGGGCGTGGAAATCCTGATCGCGGCGCCGACGATGAGTGGAATTACCAGTCACGCCGATTCCTTCGGTGTGCGAGTTACGAAAGTTAATAATCCGACCCCATTCGATGTCAACGTCGACCGGTTGATAGAAAGGGTCAATGATTTCTCTCGGCTGATTTATATCGGGCAGCCGTCACTTCCGGGCGGTGCCGTATTGAGTGATTCCGAAGCGCGCTACCTTCTCGATAACGCCGGCCGGGCGATGGTTATTGTCGACGAAAGCACCTTGATGCTGCGTCAGTACTCATTGGCCCATCTCGTGAAGCGTTACCGCAATTTGTTCGTGGTACGTTCGTTTGGCGGGGTTTACGGTCTCGAAGCTCAGCCGTTCGGGTTCGTACTGTCACATCCGGATAATCTTAAAATGTTGAACCGTTATCGCCTGGGCCACAGTCCGCATATTCTGGCCAATATCGCGGCGGCCGCGGTTCTGGCGGATATGGATCGTATCGACGAACGCATAAACAGTATTCACGAATACATGATTTACCTGACCGTTCGGTTGAGATCCAATCAGACGTCATGCCGAATTACACCGTCGGGTCATATTTTGATCAAGACTGATAGCCCCACGGAAATAATTGAGAGATTAACAAACAATGACATTTTCGCTCTATCGCTCGAACGGTACGACCAACTCGAAAAGTACATTATGGTTCCGGTCAGATCGGGCGACTTTGGAACCTTGCTGACAGAAGCTTTTGAAAACGAACCCCAAAATTCCACCAGGACCCGGCTTAAGCCAAAAGCCAGGATAATGTTGAGAGCCAGGGGATTCGATACATCCCTGAATGAGCGAAAATAAAAATTTAAAGAAATCGGTGAAGTTGACGAAAAACCAACATATACGAATCAGGAGGATGAAAGTCGCCTCCTCAATTCGACCGATAAAATTTACGGGGCTAAAACAAGTGTCGGGATTCGAACCATTTTGTTTATGGGGAAGGGGCTGTTGAAGATTCCGCGCATAAATATCGAAGATACCGTCTACAGACTGATTAAAATTGGCCTGATCACGACCTCCGTATTTCTGGCCGGTTTGGCGAGTCTTGAATACAGCGACAATATTAACTGGGTGGAACTGGCTGGGATATTCATCGCGATCCGCCTGGTCCTGGCGGTACGATTGCCGGCTTCAGAATTAAAACCGATTTCTTACCAGCGAATCAATGTCCCGGCTTTTCTTAAAAAGGAAGCGCTGTTTGCCGTTGTCGTCTGTGCCCTTGCCTTCCTGTTCGAGAGGCATTTCGAGAACGAAGGGATCGCCGGATTCGTGGCTATTAACTTCCTCCTCCAAATTGGATTGTACTCTTTATGGATAACTTATAATAAACTCTTGATCCAGCCGCAGAGCCTTCGCCGGGCCGACTCCTCGGAACGTACCGCCGTAATTATCGGCGCCGGTGCCCGGGGCAAAAACGCCGCCGATATTATCCTCAAACATCCCGATTTGAATACGCGCATAATCGGTTTCGTTGATTTCCAAAAGACCGGTTTGTGGCGCTATCGGGATATACCGCTGATCGGCGACGGCAATGACATCGAAAGGATAATATTAAAAAATCATGTCGATTATGTCATCATGGCCGCCGAGCCCGAGCACTATGTCAAGAGTCAGGAGCAATTTGCACGCATAGAAGCAACCGGCACACGGATGATTATCCTTCCGTTTATTTACAGTCAAAAAATTTCGCGGTGCTATACGTCATCTTTGAACGGGACCCCGGTGTTTCTCTATCAGAGCAGTCCGGCCTGTCGCAACCGTCTGTTTGCCAAAGAAATAATGGACCGGGTCGGAGCGTTGGTCGGGATGATTCTCTCGTTACCGATTCTGGCCCTGGCCGCGATTGCGATTCGTCTGGAATCGAAAGGTCCGGTTTTTTTCCGGCAGACGCGGTCGGGTATAAATGGCCGACGGTTCGAGATGATCAAGTTGCGGACTATGGTGGCCGACGCCGACCGAAAGAAAGACGAATTCAGGCATTTGAACGAAATGTCCGGACCGGTTTTCAAAATAAAAGATGATCCGAGAGTCACGAAAACGGGCAGAATTCTACGCAAGCTTTCTATCGATGAACTCCCGCAATTTTACAATGTCTTCAAGGGCGATATGTCGCTGGTGGGGCCGCGCCCGCCGCTTCCGTCCGAGGTCGAAAAATTCCAGCCCTGGCAGCGGCGCAAGCTGTCGGTCAAGCCGGGACTGACCTGTATCTGGCAGGTTAACGGGCGAAATGAAGTCGATTTCGACGACTGGATGAGACAGGATCTGGAATATATCGACAACTGGTCGCTTGCCGGGGATGCCGGACTTATCATCAAAACGATCCCTGCTGTAATCAAAGCCAAAGGCGCCTGCTAAATCCCCTCTTCATTCGTCTGACGAATAAGTCTGTTTTGGATTTCATATAATCGAATGTTTTGATTTCTCATTAATACCGCACTTGCGGAACACTGAGAGTTATAATCCTGTTGCGAAGGTTGTAGCCGCCCAAATGGCCGCTACCCTTGCGCGAAAAATATTCTCCCGAGGGGAGTTAATAACTCTGAGGAATACAATATGAACCCCGACCATTCCGCCAATACCATAAAACGAAGCAATGCTTTAATCGAAGAAAGCTCGCGGTACCTTCTGCAGCACGCGCATAATCCGGTCAACTGGTACCCGTGGGGTGAGAAAGCGCTCGAAAAATCGCGCCATGAGGACAAGCCGATTTTTCTGTCTATCGGTTACGCGGCCTGCCACTGGTGTCACGTGATGGAGCATGAATCGTTCGAAGACGAAGAAACGGCCGCCATTTTGAACGAGCATTTTGTAGCAATCAAAGTGGACCGGGAACAAAGGCCCGACTTGGACCGGATATACATGACCGCGACACAGGCTTTGACCGGTTCCGGCGGCTGGCCGATGTCGGTTTTTTTGACGCCGGATTTAAGGCCGTTTTATGCCGGGACTTATTTCCCTCCGGAAGACAGCCACGGTCGGCCGGGATTCAAGAACGTGCTGATACAAATCATCCAGGCTTTTAGCGATGAGCGGGAGCGTGTCGATCAGATCGCCGGTCAGGTGACCGAGGCGCTTGAGCAAAACGCCGAATCGAGCGAGACGCGAACAGGACTTGACAAAAACCAGATCGAGAACGTCGTCCGGCATGTCTGTGATAATTTCGACCCGATCAACGGCGGTTTTGGAGCGCAGCCAAAATTCCCGCACGGCTCGGAATTCGGATTCTTAATAAAACACTATGCCACGTCCGGTGACAAGAAAACGCTCACTGTTGTAGAGCGGTCGCTGACCAAAATGGCGTACGGTGGGATTTATGATCAAATCGGAGGCGGGTTTCACCGTTATTCCGTGGACGCCCGATGGCTGGTACCGCATTTCGAGAAAATGCTCTATGATAACGCCATTTTGGCGGCCACGTACGCCGAGGCCTGTCAATTGACGAAAAATACGCTTTATCGAAAAGTCGCAACCGAGACTCTCGATTTCATACTCCGCGAAATGACAGATCAAACCGGCGGATTTTATTCCTCGCTTGATGCTGACAGCGAGGGGCAGGAGGGGAAATTCTACGTCTGGACCAAGCAGGAAATCGAAAAAGAACTGGGAGACAAGGCCCATCTATTCTGCAAGTACTTTAATATCTCCGATATCGGAAATTTCGAGAGCGGCACCAATATTCTCAACATAGATCATTTTTCGCAGGAGGCTCGTGAAAATTTCGAAGGCGGTCCGGAGCGGTCTGACGCTATTATTGAAGAGAGTAAGAAAGTGCTGTTCGACCTGCGTCAGGAGCGCGTCCGGCCCGGTACCGACGATAAAATTCTAGTTTCGTGGAACGCGCTGACCATTTCCGGTTTTTGCCGGGGCTTTCAGATCACCGGTAACGAAAAATACCGTGAGGCGGCTGTCAAAGCGGCGCGGTTTATCAAGAAAGAAATGTACCGCGACGAACGCTTGTTGCATTCATATCGAAATGGTAAAACATCCGATGGGGAATTTCTCGAAGATTATGCCTATCTCATTCCGGCTTTGATCGACCTGTATGAAATAACTTATGATTTTGGCTGGATTGAATTAGCATCCAGACTGGCCGAAAGAGCGGTCGGGCAGTTTGCCGATGAATCGGGCCGCTTCTATCTGGCTCCCGATGATCAGAAAGACCATTTCATGCGGCCGTCGGACGTCCACGATGGTGCTATCCCGTCACCCGGCTCGGTCTTGATCCAGGGGCTGATTCGTCTATCAGTCATCACCGGCAACGAGAAATTAAGACGACAGGCGGAAAAATCACTGGGGGTGCTGGCCGGAAATATAGAGCAGCTTCCGTACGCTATGGTGGCGGCGGTGCAGGCTTTATTTATGCTGTTTTCGGAGCAGGTCGAGATTGTCGTGGTCGGAACGGAAAGCCGAGGAGTCTTTATGGACCAGATTTTTAAATTCTATCATCCCAATAGAGTTATAGTCGTATCCGACAACGGTTCGGAAAATATCCCGCTGCTGGAGGGCAGGGAGTCGTCGGGCCCGACGGCGGCGTATATTTGCCGCAATTTCGTCTGTGAAGCCCCGGCCGGAACGCTCAATGAGCTTCGGGAGCGGCTTAAAAACCAATAATTTCATTTATTCTCCTGTAATTCCCGTGAAAAATCTTATATTTACCGCGAATTTATGAATCGAAACGGGGAAATATGCATCTAAATAGAAATGGAGAATAATGCCGATGCTTGAAGCTAAAGTCAAATGGACCGGCGGTCTGAGATTCGAGGGCAAGTCGGTTTTCGGACATACGATCGCAACCGACGGGGCCAAAGCCGCCGGAGGCGAGGAAAATGGATACAAACCGACCGAACTGGTTTTGTTTGCCGTCGCCGGGTGCACCGGGATCGATATCGTCCGTATTCTCGAAAAGATGCGTCAGAACGTGACCGGATTGGATATAGAAGTCCGGGGCTTTACACCCGATGAATACCCCAAGCCGTTCAATCGCATCGAAATTAAATATAGTTTTCGCGGAAAAGAACTCGATCCGAAAAAAGTGGAGAAGGCAATCGGACTGTCCAGGGACAAGTATTGCATGGTTAGTCAATCGCTTATGTCGGCGAAGATAACGTCGGAATATGAAATAATCGAGGAGTGACAAGATGTTTGATATGAGCTATACCATAGAATCATCGCGGCCGTTCGATGAGGTTTCAACCAGGCTGGAAGAGGCGATTCCAGAACACGGCTTCCGCGTGCTGGCGGTTCATAACGTCCAGCAGACTCTTAAAGAAAAGGGTTTCGAGTCGGGACCGCTCAAAATAGTCGAGCTTTGTAATGCCAAGTTTGCGCATGAAGCGTTGGGTAAAGAAAAAAACGTGGCGCTGATGATGCCGTGCAAGATTGTCGTGCGTTCCGAAGGTGAGAAGACCGTCATGACCCTGGCGCGGCCGAGTATGATTTCGCAGTTATTTCCCGACGCCGGGCTGGAAAAGCTGGCCGGGGACGTCGAAGGCGTCATGAAGAGCATTATGGATGAGGTTAAGTAAAAAGCTGTTTGCGAATTTGTCCGCCGGTCTTATATTCGGTGGACTGGCGGGATGGGGTTTAAGCTGGATTTACGGACAGTTGGGCTCCACCTGACCGTTGATGTGCCGGCCCGGTCGGGCCATAGTGCTGGGGATGGCGGCCGGAGTGCTGTTTATGTTAAGCGAGGTGAAAAAATAATGCCGCTTTATGAGTATACATGCAAGGATTGTGAGCAGGACTTCGAAGAACTGGTGAGTTCTTCGAGCAGTCCGGTGATATGCCCGAACTGCAAGTCGGACAAGGTGGAGAAGAAATTTTCGACATTTGCGTCATCGGGATTTTCGGGCAAAGCGGACATAGGCTCCTGCAAGCAGAAAAGCGGGTTTAGCTGAGCTTCGTGCTGACGAAACGGACCGGTCGGTCCGCAGGTATAAAGAATTATGAAGCGTTCGACAACAGCGATTTTGATTTTAATATTGGTGACCCTGGCCGCGTCAGGGTGCGGCGATAAGAGGAAAACGCCCGAAGATATAAAAACGGCCGTGGCCTTCCTGGATGCCAAACAGGCGTTGCCGGAATTTCCGTTCGGAACCAAACCCATCTATATGTTCTTCAATGCCGACTGGTGTCAGTACTGTCGCAGGATGAAATACGACGTTTTCGAACGACCGGAAATCATCAAGTACATGAACGAAAACTTCACGTGCATTTCGGTTAAGCCCGACAGCATAGATCGAATCTTTTTCATGGGCGATACGATTACTGTCGCCCAGCTCAAGAAGGCCTTTAAGTTCGATGCCTTTCCGTCTCATTATTTTTTCGACAAGACCGGCAAGCTCCAGGGCGCCCGGACCGGATATATCCCGCTATTGCGGTTCAAACAACTACTGAAGTACATCGCCGCCGGCGATATCAATAAGTACGACTTTGACACATTTCTGGCCAAGCCCGAGGCTGACATGGATACGGTCTGGGGTGAATTCTAACGCTTGATACCCGTCAACAGATAGCTTAGGGGCAGGATTTTTTTACTTTCGAGGTATTCCATTTCTCCTGACAGATCGTGAGGATATTCCTGCAGCTCCGAGATTATTATACCCTGTTTTGCGATGGCGTTGATCAGGTCTGAAAATTTATGCGTGAAATTATAATTCGTTTTGGCTTTGTACGTAGTTTTGCCGATATAGTCTATGCCTGAATTAGAAATCCACGGATCAGTTTTGAAATAGGAATATATCGGCTTTTCGGGAAATTTGTGATCGAAGCCTTCTTCATCCTCGCAGGCCAGCATATAGTAAAACGGGTGCTCGTCGTAGATGACCAGATGCCCGCCGGGTTTTAAAAGCGCGGCGATTCTAACAAAAGCGCCGTCCAGATCAGGCGCCCACACCAGTCCGCCGATTGAAAGAAAGACCAGATCGAATCTGTTGGAGTAATCATTATCAATATCATAGACATCGGTTCGGACGAATTCGGCGCTGAGCCCAGAGATAGCTTTCAGTTCGTCGGCTTCTTTTATGGCTTCATCGGAAATGTCAAACCCCACCCCCGATACGGCGCCGAGGTTTATCATGGAAAGCAGTTCGCGACCGTTGTTGCAGAAAACCTGCGCGACGGTTTTGTTTTTCAGGCCGATTTCCTTAAGTTTGTCCGTGATTGTACTATCGAGCGTGGAGTAGCCCTTTTCTCTGAATTTTAATTTCAGGTCGATTTGGCGGTGTTTCCGGTGGATGGGTGTCACCTCATTCCACGCCTCGCGGTTGGCATCGGTATATTTTTTGTGGTTCATTGTCGGCAAGTCTATATTTCAGAGTTGAAGTCTTTCGCGAGAATTGCATAAAGTTTCAAATCGAGAAATTGCCCATCTTTGCAGACATGCTCGCGGAGATGACCTTCAAAGTTCATGCCGATCTTTCCCATGACCCGACCGGAACCGTCGTTGCCGACCATATGATGGGCGAAAATTCGATGGAGCTTTAAATCCTCAAAACCATGCTTGACGACGGCCCGCGCGGCTTCGGTGCAGTAACCTTTGCTCCAATACGGCACCCCGACCCAGTAGCCGAGTTCGGCACGGTTGAACCGGGGATTGATATGCAGGCCGATAGCACCCATAAGCTGACCATCGTTCTTGAGCGTTATGGCGAAATTGCTGAGCTTGCCTTCGTCGACCTCTTTAAGATGCGTCTCGATCCAATTTTCGGCCATGCCGTCTTCATAGGGGTGGGGGATATTGAGAGTGGTCGCGGCGATCAACTTGTCTCCGGCCAGGCGCTGAACTTCGGGGGCGTCGGCCAGTGTAAAACGCCTTAGCCTGAGCCGCTCGGTTACGATGTCGTATGTTTTATGCGTCATGTTGATCAGCCTGATTATCGGGGCCTTATTCTTTTTATTTCAACACATGCTTCGTCTTTGTAAAAAAGGGATTCCGGTTGGGAATCCCTTTTTGCTAATTTTAGGAAGCGGTTTTTTAGTATCTGCCGCGTCCGCCGCCGCCACCACCGCTGCGATATCCACCGCCGCCGCCACGGCCGCCACCGCGACCACCGCCGCCGCCGCCGCGACTGTCATTGCGGGGTCGAGCCTCGTTGATGGTCAACGAGCGTCCGCCAAGTTCCGCGCCGTTAAGCTCGGAGATTGCCTTCAGGGCTTCATCTTTGCCGGGCATTTCGACAAAGCCGAATCCGCGCGGTTCATTTGTGTAGCGATCTTTTAGAATGTTCACAGTGCTGACATCGCCGTACTCGGCGAATAGGTCGCGAAGATCGTCTTCTGTCGTCGTACGCGACAGATTGCCCACGTAGATATTCATTCTACACTCCAGATTTGTTCGTCCCGATACTCGTTCGTCGTACCCACTACCCGGGACAAACGCCATTTGCGCATCATTGCGCAGAATCTCCCATTAGGTTTTGCAGTTAGTTTCTAAAAGATCCCTACCTATAAAACGTTTAATATGGAGATAGTGTCATAACCTAAGATACGTTTCCGAACGCAAAAATTCAACAATATTATATCGAATCTTTTGCCTGCCGGGCAAGTTTGACAATTTCCCAGTAAGGGGCAAGGTAGCCGTTTTCGTCCTTAAATCGCCGGGCCAGGTCTTCCAGTTTTTCTTCAATTTCCATGTGTCGTCCGGAAAACCATTCATTTTTAAGGGCAGCGGTGGCGTTCATGCCTTCCGGGATCGGTCCGGCTTTATCGAAAAGATTTAATATAGAGCTGTAAAGTTTTAAAATCCGGGCGACAGGCAGCGTGAAGACATTATATTTGAGCTTCATGCCGCGATCGGCGTCTTCGAGCATGACATCGACCACGGCGTTGTCGAGGTGGTCCTTATATAAAGTCTCATAATCGCGCCATTCCGCCACGACCTGGAGCTGCGGGTCGTATTCGAGGTCCGATGGTTCCTGGGTCGTGAAATTCCGGACTCCGAACGCGGCCAGCCAGTTTCTCACTCCGGGGCTGGAAATGTGCGATCGGCTCGCCCAAAGGTTGACTCCGAGCTGTCTATAAGCATAGGAAACCACTTCTGAGCAAAAAAGCCTCAATGGGTCTGATATATCCATCGCGAAATCATAGGGTATATGTTTTGCGAGAGCCAAGCTCATGGCGCAACGAGCAGCGGATAACGGGAGTTCGGGCATGGTCTTAAGAGCCGGGTGATCTGGCCTCAGCCGGAGAATCAGAATGCGCAGCTTGGTGTCTTTAAGATATTCGTCGATATCGCTGACCACGACACCCTGTTCGATGTGCGATTCGACCAAGTAAATTTCACGTGGCTCGGGTAAAGCGTTCTTAAGTGAATCCTGTCTGTCCAGGCATGCTAACGCCGCATGAGAGAAGTTGCCGGGATAATCATTACCCCGGGCTATTAAAGCCGATGTCGGCGCGCCGCCTCTCGAAATGAAAATATCGCCCGATTGAATGGTAACACCCATAAATGGGAATGATCTCCCGGGTAAAATATCGGAAACCCCCAAAACCAACTCAGGACATTTGTCCGGACCGGCCTGCAGCATGACTTCTTCAAGAGCCGTTCTGCCGCCGTAGATCAGCCGATACACCCGGTCGCGGGCGGTCCGGGAATTCATGTCCCAATGCTGCGCCTGATTCATAAGCCGATATCGAAGACTGGTATATAGCTCGATCAAGCCCTGGAGGCTGTCCGGACAGGCGGCTATCAGACACGACAGGCCAAACAGGTGCGTTTCGATTTTATTAAAAAGTGTATCGTCGGGTTGTAATGAATCAACGGCCAGGCCGGATATCAAAATGCCGGTTGAATCAAATCCCTGACCGATTTGATTATTAAGCGAATCAAAGCCGAGGCGGCGGGCGTCGTTGAACCTGGCTTCAAGGGACGACCAGTAATCATCCTGATTCCACGCGAACGGCTGCGCGGTTGAATCGTCGTTCGGGGCGACCGGCTCGGAGTCGGGAATAAGGAGCAGCAGATAAATTATGCATAATGCGGCCAATATAATGCTAATTTTGCGGGTATGGCGCCTTGTCATCATTTATCCCCTAAATTTCCTTTTGCACCCAGACGACGTCGTAATCGCGGCCGTTTTTACGCCCGATTTTTTCAAGCCTCCCGACCTCACGGAAACCGTACTTCTTGTGGAAGTTCAGACTCTGCTCGTTGAGCGATGAAATCTGGGCGAGAAATATAGTAATACCGCGCTCGCGCGCTTCCTCGGTCAGATAATCCAATACGAGTTTGCCGAGGCCTCGGCCGGTATAGTCGGGCATGATGAAATAAGTCAGCTCGGCGGTATGACGCATTCCGTCGGCGGGATGATAAGCGTGCATGAAGGCGAATCCGACGGCGGTGCCCGAGTCGTCACGAACGGTGACCGCCGGATAGTCGGCGAACAGTATCAGAAAACGATTGAAAGATTCATACGGTATTTTTTTCGTGAAGTACGATGCAAAGCTGTTTTCGACGAAGTGGTTGAATATATCGATGACAGCCTCGCGGTCGTCGGCCGTGATCGGTTCGAAACGATACGACATATTTATCTCCGCATGATTTGTGGCAAATACTTTTCGTTGAAAATATTCCTTTGCTCATTCAAAAACAATCGCAAAACGCATTTAAGCTCCAACTCGATCGTTTTGTCGAATGGGCCAGATAAATATTATTTATTACCCCCAGTTTTTCATGACAGTGCCGAAACAACTCAGTCCGCTCCAGATGACACCGCCGTACCCGCCGCCGGGCTGGGTCCAGGCCCCCGATAAATACAGATTGTCGATCGGGGTCGTCTGAGGCAGGCGGTTGGGCATGGCATTGTCTATCGTCTGATCCCAGCCGTAAATGCCGCCGCGATAATTTCCTGTGTAGCGGACGTTGGTCAGCGGGCTGCCGATTTCTTTGACTTCGATGGCGTCGCGCAGGCCGGGCATCATGGTTTGCTCGATCCGGTCGATGAGGAAATCCGCGATTCTTTGCTTTTCGGCGTTATAGACGTCTTTGTGGCCTTTGAAATAATCGTCTTCGTATTTTTTCCAGTGGTCATAACCCATCAGCGAGATAATGTTGACCGTATTTTTGCCCTTAGGTGAGTAGCTATCGTACAAGTTATCATACAGAGTTAACCCGTAGCCGCCGACGTCGGCAATCCGGCCTTCAACCATAGCCTTGAACGCGGCTTCATAGTCATAGCCATCAAAATAAAATATCTCGGTATCTTTAAGACCAAGCTTGTGAACGAGGTCTTTTTTTAAACCCAGCCAGACCTGGAAGGATGAGAGCGAGACCGTGTATTTGGACATTTTTTCGAGATATTCAGCGAGATTGTTGCCGGGTGTCATGAGTTTATTGAAAGTATTATGGGCGTTGACGTTTGAGATTATCGCCCGGGCCGCATATGTTTTGTTGTCTGCGGTTCGAACGCCGTAGGCGGCGCCGTCTTTTATAAGAATTTCAATGACCGGGGTATCGACCATCACTTTGCCGCCATGCTCTTCGATGAATTTGACGAAGGCATCGGAAATGACCTGGGAGCCGCCCTTTGGATAATAGCCGCCGTTTTCGAGATAGCCCATGAACGGGAGGGCATAATAAATGGGCGACAGCTTCGACGGCGGAAGGCCGTAATAGCCCCACTGCACGTTGATGATACTCCTGAGTTTGTGACTCTTGATTTGCGCGTCGACGATCTGCCCCCACGGCTGGCTGTAGGCTTTGAATAGATATGGGAAGTCGAACGGAAATCGGTTATAGTCGATCCTGCCGTTGAGGCTCTGCAGCTTGCTTATATCGCTTCCGATGCCGCGCATGGTTTCGAAGATTGAATCTATGCCGGCCGCTTCGTCAGGGAAGTGGTCTTTGAGGTGGTTGACATATTCTTCCGGCTTGCATTGCGGGCAGGTGATGTCGTAGTCCGGAAAAACGGCCCGGAAAGTACTGGGGTGGGGGACGAAATCCACGCCCGTGATTTCTGGGAAACCCTGTATATATCGGCGTCCGTCTTTTTCGGGCAACGAGGTCGAGTGCAATGAAACATCGAATTGAAATCCCCCGGGGCGTTTGAAGGTTGTGGCGTAGCCTCCGGCGCGGGTGTGTTTTTCGAGGACCAGAACGCGGAAACCCTGCCGCGCGAACGCGGCTGCCGCCGAAAGTCCGCCCAGCCCGGAGCCGATCACAATGACATCCCATTGGTCAGTGCTGCTGCCTTCCGCAAAAGCGCCAATCGGGAAAGCCGACCAGTCGAAAGCTATGACCGGGGCTGCCGCCAGGACCATTTTGATGAATTTTCGCCGAGATTGAAGATCGTCCGACATGAGACCTGCTTTATGACTAAACCATTATATTTATTATAAACCCTGTAAGAGCAGTTTAATCTACGATTATTGAAATTTCAAGGTTACAATTTAAAAAACCCCAGCCTGAACCTTCATTGACATTCATGGCCTGCGGAGCACAGGCCGCTCGCTCCTGGCTTGACTTGACGCCGCCTCTGTAATAGATTGGCGGCTTATTTGATGAGGAAAGAAATGAAGCCGAAACTGATCTCGACATTGACCGAAAAAATATATCCGTTCGAACGAATCGAAGAATTCGGGGACGACGGCGAATCGCTGGAAGTATTGATACCTGATCCGGACAAAGCCCGCGTCCGGGAGGGGAAATATATCTGGCAGCGTTTTGCCGATTTTCTGCCGTTCGACAATATCGATGAATGCCTGTCGCTGGGCGAAGGCGACACGCCTCTTTTAACCGACAAAAAACTGGCCGCTTTCTGTGGTATAGACAACCTGTTGCTCAAGAACGAAACTCAAAATCCGACCTGGAGCTTCAAGGACCGGGGCTCGCTGGCATGTATCGCGATGGCTCGTCTGACGGGCGAAAAAGTCACCGCGACGGTTTCCACCGGCAATATGGGTCATTCAATGGCGGCGTACGGTGCCCGGGCGGGGATCGATGTTATCGTCTTAGTGCCCGATTTCGCACCGGATGAAAAAATCCTGGCGATGGGCATGCACGGGGCGTGCGTCATAAAAGTCACGGCTCCGGATTACTCCGAGATGAAGAAGCACATTATGACCCTGGGGCCGAAGCTTGGACTGCGAATCATTTCCGGCAATGGTCCGGTGCGAATCGAGGGGTATAAGCTGGAGGCGTTCGAGATGTACGAGCAGCTCGGCGGAAGCGTGCCGGATTTCATAGCGGTGCCGACGTCGGCCTGCGGGCACGTGCGCGGGCTGTTTAAAGGATACCGTGAACTAAAAGAAGCCGGGCTGACCGACCGGTTGCCGCGCATGATTATCGTGCAGGCGAAAAACAACTCTCCGATCGTGAGCGCCATAAAAGAGGGTCGGGATCACATTGTTCCGTTTAAGAATTTTCATACGGTAGCCGAGGCTATTTCGACCGGCGATCCCTCGGGTGCTGTGGAAATCCTCGACAAGGCCCGCAAGTATAACTGGCTGGCCGAGGACGTCACCGAGGAGGAAATCCTTGAGGGTCAGAAAATTCTGGCGGCATCGGGCCTGTTCGTGGAACCGGCGTCGGCGACAAGCCTGTTTGCGGTCAAGAAGCTCCGACACAGTGGACGGATAGACAAAGACCAGACAGTGGTCCTTATGTTGACCGGTTCGGGCATGAAAGATTTTGGTGCAATCAAAAATCATAAGGCCGATGTCGTTTCCGCGACGCTGGAGGATGTCGAGAAGAAAATCTCGGCGCGGCTTTTGTAATGTCATCGTAATTCGGTGAATTGCAGGGAAAATGTCAGGAGCACCCTTCACTTCGTTCGGGACTTTCGGCACGGCTCCTGACCAACGAAGATTATTTTTGATAATAATTCGAACCAAAGAGCGGTGTGGTATCCGGGCGTTTCAAAAAAATTCCCTCAATTAATTCGTTATCCCGATACGTAATAGGTGTTGACATCCGAAAGGAAGCCGATATATTAAAATATGTTAATTGTTGATCCGTATTAAGTTGGCCAGGACGAGTCCTTTATTCCAAATAGATTCCCTTGCAAAGTTAATCCGGTTCTAAGGCGCAATAAGGCGCGATTGAATGTTTACCGGACGATTCGGTAAACCAGTTCGGAGTAGAAGATGAATATCTACGTCGGAAATCTCTCTTACGACACGAGAGAAGAAAACCTCCGCCAGCTTTTTGAAAGCTACGGCGAGGTTGTCAGTGTCAACATCGTCTCTGACAAAATGACCGGCCGCTCGCGCGGTTTCGGTTTTGTCGAGATGGCCTCGAACGAGGAAGGGCAGAAAGCTATCAGTGAGCTGTCCAACCACGAACTCGACGGCCGCAATCTTAATGTCAACGAGGCTCGTCCGCGTAACTAAGACTGCGATAGAACGACACGATCCGGATTTTCGACGGACAATTGATTTGTTTTAGAAACCGGGTAAGTATAAAACGGCGCTCTGAAAAGGGCGCCGTTTTTTATATTCTTATTTAATTATAGAAATTCGTCGGCAATGAAAGGCAACAAATAATTATCAATTATAAATTGAGATTCCTGCCGTTTCCCAATCTCCCGTCCAATCGAATTTTAAAACTATATGACTCGGCCTAATTTTGTGCCCATCCACAATAATTTGTAGATAGTAAATGCCTTTTGCATTTATAAGCTGACCTATTTCCTCAAAATATGTTTCTTTTTTTATAGGAGATCGAATTACATTTTCGTCTGTAATGTACAAAATGTCCAAATACTCAGGTAGTCCTTCAATGATCCTTTTATTAAATGCGTCAACACTTTCGCCAGGTGCAAATGGGATTTCTATTGAGGTAGAATTTAGTTGCACGCCATTGTCATTAAAGACTTTGCTAATCCTTCCTTTACAATTAGTCACTCCTTCCGAATAATTGGTTGACACCACGATTCTAAAATAAACTGTATTTCTTTCATTATGGTATGATATTAACGTTTCGCTCTGCCAAGTAGTGTATCGGTTATCGCACGATTTGAAATCTGATTTATATTCTCGCCGGGTTGTTACTTTTCTGCAATTCGTATCGTTTCTGTATGATAAGATCAGTCTCTTTCTAGTCATTGGATACCAATATCGGATTAAGTCAAGTAGGATTGAAATTATTAAAATGAGTACTAATATCAAGTCAAGGCTCCATTTGGGAGTGGTGGGCAAAATCTGATTTATCCACTGCGTAAGCTTTTGATTGAATAATA
Organism: uncultured candidate division Zixibacteria bacterium; assembly: GCA_963702205.1. GTDB lineage: Bacteria > Zixibacteria > MSB-5A5 > GN15 > PGXB01 > CALAMC01. The sequence goes on along the minus strand of OY969724.1, from coordinate 3,729,384 downwards.
AACGCGGCACATAAAAAAGAATTAAGGTGATATAAGATAAAAGGGGTTTAAATACGAAATCTTTGAAATCCATACTACAAAATAGCCTCGCACAAATGTAACGTCAAGACGATAATCCACACATCTGCCCCACTTTCTTCTTGACAATCAACCACTTAAACGGTTTTCGTGTTGATGAATCCGATTTTTTGAATAGGGGATTTTGGGGGAAGGTATATAGGATAAATACAGATAATACGGCAAACGAGGGCGTCTGCCGGTCACAAGAAAAGTGAAGTAGGTCGGCTTCCGGAGTCCCGAAAATCGGGACGTAGAAAGCCGACAAAAAGATGTCGGGTTTCTCTTCCGATTACATCGGGATCGGAACCCGACCAGATTGGATTCTCGCCTACGCGGGAATGACATTGATCCGAGGACCGGGCACCAGGATGAGATTTAAGACCCGGTCGGTCTGAGGACCGACGGGGCACAACGAACAAAAAACCCACCGCAGAGCGGCGGGGCACCCGGATGATATTTGTGATGATAAAGGCGAAAGGAGAATAGAATGCCGACGTTGTTCTGGATATGGCTCGCGGCCGCCGCGATATTTGTAATTGTCGAAATCGCGACACCGACGCTGGTGTACGCCTGTTTCGTGGTCGGGGCGGCCGCGGCAGCGGTCACGGCCTATTTGTACCCCGAGGCGTACATCTGGCAGATCGCCGTGTTCGCGGTCATCTCGATAGTTCTGATTCCTCTGACCCGACCGCTGGCGCGAAAGATCACGATCGAGCCGCCGCAGAAAATCAACGCCGACGCCATGGTGGACCGTACCGGGCTGGTGGTCAAAACCATCGATCCCGATCTCGACAAAGGCCAGGTGCGGGTCGACGGACAGGTGTGGCAGGCGCAGGCGGCGTCGAAGATCGAAGAAGGCGCGAAAATCAAGGTGATCAACATCACCGGTGCACGGTTGACCGTGGAGAAAGTGGAAGAATAGTACGTACGACGACAAGGGTCGTCGGGAAAGGATGATAAAAATGGAAGCCTATGTATTTGTCATAGTGATCGTCTTCCTGGCCTTCGTGCTGGGAGGCATGTCGATACGGATTATCCGGCCGTACGAAAAAGGCCTGGTGGAACGTCTCGGCAAATACCAGCGGACGCTGCCGTCGGGACTGAACCTGATCCTGCCGTTCTTCGACACGGTGCTTAAGGTCGACATGCGTGAGATTGTGCTCGACGTGCCGCCGCAGTACGTCATCACCAAAGACAATGTCAACGTCGAGGTGGACTGTATCGTCTATTGCCAGGTGACCGACCCGGTTCGGGCCAAGTATGAGATCGCCAACTATACCATGGCGTCGACCAAGCTGGCGCAGACGAACCTGCGTAACGTCATCGGCGAAATGGAACTGGATCAGTCGCTGTCGTCGCGCGACGTGATCAACAATCAACTGCGCGACGTGCTCGATACCGCCACCGACAAGTGGGGGGTGAAAGTCAACCGGGTGGAAATACAGCGGATTGATCCGCCGGTCGATATCACCGAGGCGATGAGCCGCCAGATGAAGGCCGAGCGTGACAAACGCGCCGCCATCCTCAACGCCGAGGGCCAGAAGCAGGCGGCGATCACGGTGGCCGAAGGGGCTCGTCAATCGGCGATTCTGGAAGCCGAGGGCCGGGCCGAAGCGGTGCGCAAGACGGCCGACGCCGAAAAGTACCGCCAGATTGCGGTGGCCGAGGGTCAGTCGCAGGCGATTACGAATGTCTTCGGGGCCATCCACGAAGGCAAACCGGATGAAGAGCTGATCACGCTGAAATATCTGGAAATGCTGCCGGAACTGGCCAAGGGTTCGGCCAACAAAATTTTCCTGCCGTACGAAGCAAGCGGGATAATCGGAGCGTTGTCGGCGATGGTTGAAGGAATTAAAAACGGTGGACCGGAAAAGAAACCGATGCAAGAGGCGGCGAAGAAATCTTGAGTAAAAATCGATCATTTCGGGTGATTTTAATCGAGACGGAGGCTTCGGCCTCCGTTTTTAATGACAATGGTGTTTGACTTGGCCGAAGCAATTGGTTAGATTGACGCGGGTTTTATTGTATGAAATCGGCAAACAGAAATACAGAAGTTCGTCGACCGGCCGTGGCGGGGTCGTTTTATCCTTCCGACCCGGTTGAATTGTCCAAGGCATTGGCCGAGATGTACTCATCGGTCGAGAAAAAGGTCTTACCGGGACGGCCGATAGGTATCATCGCGCCGCATGCGGGATATACGTATTCCGGTCGCACGGCGGCGATGGCCTACAAACAGCTCGAAGGGATGGAATACAATACGGTCGTGGTGATTTCGCCATCGCACACGGTTTTTTTCCAGGGGGCGTCGGTGTACGACGGCGGGGCGTACCAAACCCCGATCGGAGTGGTACCGATAGATCTACCCCTCTCTAATCGCATCGCCCAGATTAACCCGTCGATTTTTCTCTCGAATAAAGGCCATACCGGCGGTTCGGTGCGCGGCGAACACGCGCTGGAAGTGCATCTTCCGTTTCTGCAACTGGTTCTCGGCAAATTCAGGCTGGTCGCGATTGTCATGGGCGATCAGGAATTGTCGACGTCGCAGGCTCTCGGGGAAACGCTGGCGTCGGCGCTTAAGGGCAAGAACGCTCTGATCGTGGCTTCGACCGATCTTTCTCATTTCTATCCCGAAAAAGATGCGCGGGTTCTCGACAGCCAGATACAAAAGGCAATCGAAAGTTATAATCCGGGACAGCTGCACGGGGCGATCAGTTCCGGCAAGGGTGAAGCCTGCGGCGGTGGCCCGGTGATCGCGGCGATGATCGCCACCAAACGCCTCGGAGGTGAGGAAATAGTCGTCACCAACTATACGACGTCGGCGGAGGCCTCCGGTGACTTCGAAGAGGTCGTAGGCTATTTGTCGGCGGTGATCGTCTCGACGAAAAAGGCCAGGAAAGCCGATCGTACGATAGGCGCATTGCCAAAAAAACATAACGACGGCCTCACCGAAGAAGACAAGCAGTACCTGCTCGACCTGGCCAGGCGGTCGATAGCGATGGGTCTCAAGGGCGAGAAGGTTCGCGACGAGGAGCCGCCGTCGCGGATACTCAAAGAGAATCGCGGGGTGTTCGTGACGATCAAGATCAACGGCAACCTGCGAGGGTGCATCGGACAGATTCGGGCGGCCCAGCCGCTTTATCAAACCGTGGCGGAGATGGCGCAGGCCGCGGTTTTTGAGGACCCCAGGTTCATGCACCTTACCGATGATGAGTACTATGACATTGAAGTCGAGATTTCGGCGCTGTCGCCGCTTATTAAAGTCGACAACCTCGATGAAATAAAAGTCGGCCGCGACGGCTTATTGATTCGTCTGGATATGCATTCCGGGCTGCTGCTGCCACAGGTAGCGACGGAGTACGGGTGGGATAATACGACATTTCTGGAGCAAACCTGTCTCAAGGCCGGGCTGCCCAAAAGCAGCTATAAGGACAAACGGGCCGAAATTTACCGCTTTACGGCTGACGTATTTTAGCCGGTATTAAGGAATCCGGGGCGTTTTCAATGTACATCTCGAGTCTTGCCAGACGCGATTTATACTGCGGATCATAAGAACCGTACTTCCTGTAATAGTCCGTACATATAATCAAATTGGGTATGTCGTTGAAATTTTCGTACAACTCCCCGAGAAAATAGTACGCCCGTATATTATTCGGGTTGGCGAGGACGGATTTTTTAAAATAGAAGAGAGCCGAATCCAGTTCCTGCCGCTGGAAGAACAGCACGCCCATTTCTTCGAGAATATAATCGTTTTTCGGTTCGAGCTCGTAACCTGTGCGGAAGGTCTGCAGGGCCTGGTTGTCTTGATCGAGTCGCATTTGTATCAGACCGGCTATGAGATAAGTACGCCCGTAATATTTGCCCAGGCTCAACGATTGTCTTATTTCGTAAAGCGCGGAATCGTACCGTTTATCGAACAGGTACAATTGACCTTTCAGATTATGGTATCTGACCGAAAACCGGTCCGGTTTGATTTGCCGAAAAATCCGGCGGGCAGTGTCAATATCCCCGGCGTCGATGGCGATTCTCGCGTCTTCATATAATTTATCCTGGGGGAACCACTGTTCAATTAGCTTCAGGGTCGTATCGATCTTTTTGGTTTCGCCCCGGGGATCATAGTACTCGATCATGAGAAGCCGCAGACTTCCGAGGGATTTGGGCGGGTCATGGTCTATGTAATATTTCGTATAGGCCACCGATGTATCGGTCTTGAGATTGACGATGAGATAGGTCGCCGTCGAGAAGACAAGCAGTATCATGGCGATGGGGAACAGCCTCCTGATATCGGCGAGTTTTTCATCTGAGGTGTTGTAAATCAGGAATAGAACCAGCGGGAAGGCGGTCAATGCGAAGAGGTCCCAGTCGCGGGGCATGGAAAGTTTGGGATCGATTATGAGAAGAAATATTAATGAGGCGGCGGACATAACCAACAAAAACGCGGCCGGCGGCCGTCCCCTGAGGGCCGGGCGCAGCGGCCGGGACGCATAGAGCAAAAGCGGCAACAGAGGTGATAAAAGCAGAAGTTCGCTGATTACATCGACAATGTGCGGGAAACATATAATTGTATATTCGGGGCTGCTCGGTTTGCCGTTAAAAAGTGGAAGGAACATATTTTCAAAATAGAGATTGGTCCGGTACAAATAAACGAATGCGACTATAGCGGCGATCGAAAAAGCGCCAAGAATCAGCCATACCGCGGGTTTGTTCTTATCATATATTTTTCTCAGCGGGCTTTTATTCAGAAACAGGAAAACGACGGCCGGCAAATAAAGTTACCGTCTGCAGATGGAAAAACAAACCTAACAGGATGAACAACAGGCATTTCATCAGGGCGCGGCCGGATTTAAGGTACAATATTGCGAAATAAGTAAAGCCGGACGCGGTCGCCCACAGGGGCGGATAGCTTTCGACATAGCCGAAAAACATCAATATCGAACCTGAAAAAACCAGATTCAGGAGAATCCACAGTTTCTTGAAAGGCCTATCGGACAGACTGTCGGCAATCCTGAAAAAAAACCAGATCGCTGTCGCGCCGGAGGCCACCGAGACGATTCGAAACGCCACGAGCGCGGCGTGGCGACTCTGGCCGCCCGATATATTCTGAAGAAACCTGACGGTATGGAAGATACCCTGTTCGCTCCACTTTACAAGGGATAAATGCGGATTGCCGATGATATACAGCAGGCTGTACCCGTCGCCCAAAAAATGAGTCGGCATACTGAAAATTAGAAAAGCCGCGACGGACAATGTAACTGTGGCGAATTGCCAGTACAGGGCGCGGGGAGATTCGAAAAGCTCTTTTGAAAATGTCAACAAAGCCGAGCGGCCGGAATCCGGTTCGGCATTGAAGGCCGATATAATCAGGCCGACCAGCGATATCATGATAAACGCGAAAGTATACCATCGGGACAGGAACCCGAGATATATGACGCCCCAGAACTGAGAGTCCGGCGACAACAGGTGAAAAACATGCAGTAACGCCAGCAGCAGTAATATTATGAACGACACCCAGTATGTTGCTGATCGTCTGACCATAAGAATTCCGGTTTCTTCAGACAGTATTACAAATCGGTAATAATCGCGCCATATAGAAATTTCTTTGTTTTCGGTGATTTTGCGACCGGTTGGGCTTGTCTTTATATTGTCGGGCGGTTACATTACTATCGTGGCGGACCAAATCAAAGAGAAAATATTGATAACCGGGGCCAACGGTTTTGTCGGAAGCCATATATGCCGGGCTTTTCTGGATGCTGGATATCATGTCATCGCGGGAGTTCGGGAGGGTTGCGACGTCGCCCTGATCGAGGATCTCGATCTCGAATATAGGTTCGGTGACGTGACATTAACGGATTCGCTGCCGGAGATGGTGTCGGGGGTTGATTATATTATCCACAACGCCGGTCTGGTGAAGGCCCGTAACCCGAAATATTTTTACACAGTCAATGAACAAGGGACGGCCAATATAACGGCCGCGGCCGCCCGGATTCCAGGGTTGAAAAAGCTGGTATATATTTCTTCGGGAGCGGCGGCGGGGCCATCATATCCGGGGAGGATATTGACCGAATCCGATGAAGTGCACCCCTTGACCGAGTACGGCCGCTCCAAGCTGGCCGGTGAGCAGGCGGTTCTCAACGCCGTCGACAAAGTTAACTCGGTCATAGTCCGGCCTTCGGGGGTTTATGGGCCCGGCGACAAAGAAATGCTGACATTTTTCCAGATTGTCGACTGTCGAATCCGGCCATATATCGGAAAGCTCAACAGGCGTTTGAGATTGATCCACGTGGATGACCTCGCGCGGTCGGTCGTGTGCGCCGTTAAAGCCAAAACGAAATCCGGTTCGATTTATTTTATTGCGGAAGACCGAAGTTATTCGTTTCGTGAGATGATAAAAATACTGGCGAAAGCGTCGGGACGGTTCGGTCTGCCGATTTACGTTCCGGGTTTTGCCGTGAAGCTGATCGCCGGATTGTCCGAGTCGATAATGCGGCTATTCGGAAAGACGCCGATGTTTACGATGGAGAAGGCCCGGGAAATTCTGGCGGCATGGGAGATCAGTTCCGAACGGGCCGAACAGGAGCTGGGGTTTAAAGCCAGTATCAATTTTACCGATGGTGCTCGCGAAACGCTGTACCTGGTACCGCATGGAGGCGTGGTTATGATGATCAGTTTCTCGCTGTTGACCGCCTGTCTGATAGCCGGAGCGGTGTACCTGCTTTTGGTCGATTTTGTTTGGTACAAGCTGGAAAATATAATTCCGGCGCTGAAAGGTTTTCCGGAAAGCCATATCGAAAGCCGCGGCGTCTCCTGGTTTATTTCGTGTTTCGTGATCGAGTTCATATTTTTCGTGTTCGTCCCGGCCGTGGTGTACGGCTGGTTTTATTCGGTAATACCGTTTTATGGCATGAGAGGCGGAATATCGGTCGGGCTGTACGTGTACGTTTTCGGCATGATCCCTCTGGCCATTCTCACTATGTTCCGAATCAAGATTCCGGCTTTGTATATGTTGTACCTGATGCTGGGTTTGCTGATTAAACTTATCGGGGGCATGGCCATCATCGGGTATTTATATATTTTGTAACATCATCCTGAAGGTCCCGCCATGAATAAAGATATTTCCTCGAAATTCGATAAAATCCGCGAACAGTTCCCGCTGGCCGAAACGAAAAGGGGCATCGCGTATTTCAACTCCGCGTCGACCGGCCCGCTATGCCGTCCGGTAAAAGAGGCGCTGGAAGACTATTATGAAATGTCGCAGTACAGCGATGGTTCTCTGAGCCGACCGGATATCGACCGCATCGCCTTTCGGCATCTCGATAATATCCGCACACTCGGAGCCAAAATGCTCGGGGCGCGGCACGATGAGGTCGGATTCGGATTCAATACCGGCTTCGGTTTGAATATCGCCGCCCAGGGTTTGCCGCTTGTTAAAGGCGACGAGGTTCTTCTGTCGGACGTGGAATTCCCGGCCAATGTCTATCCCTGGCTGGTGCTCAGACAGAAGGGCGTGCGGGTGAAATTAATCGAGACGACCGACCGCTTTTTCGATATCAATAAATTGCAAAGAGGCATTACCGCGAAAACCAAAGTGCTGTCCCTTTCGTACGTGCAGTTTTTCAACGGTTTTAAAAATGATCTGGTGAAGATCGGTGCGATCTGCAAAGAACGGGGGATATATTTTGTCGTCGATGGCATTCAGGGCTGCGGGGTGGAGCCGATTGACGTCAAAAAGTGCGGGATAGATATATTGTCGTCCGGGGCGCAGAAATGGATGCTATCGCCGTTGGGGACGGCTTTGTTTTATGTAAAGAAAGATTTGCAGGAACAGCTGCGCCAGCCGTTCGGAAGCTGGCTGGGGGTCGACTGGAAGCTTGATTTTACCAATCTGTTTCACTACGATCTTCCATTTTTCGCCAGTGCGAGGCGGTTCGAACTGGGGACGTACCCCTACGGTCACGTGTTCGCACTATCGAAGGCGCTGGAAATATTAACCGAGCTCGGTATCGGTAATATTCAAAAGCACAATCATTTTCTGCTTGATAAGTTAATTTCGTACTTGAAAGTCGATGAAAGATTCCGGATAGTGTCGAATCTTGAGAAGAGGCATCGCTCGTCGATTTTGTCTTTTACCTGTAATAATGCGCACGATTTGTATCTGAAACTGAATAAGGCGAAGATATTCACGTCGTTTCGCGAGGGGGCGATCAGGGTTTCGGTGCATCTTTTTAATAACGAGAAAGACATTGACCGCTTGATAAAAGGATTTGATAAATTTTAGTTGTCTTTTTGGGCTGTTAGACGTTTATTTTTGATACAGCACGCCTGTTTAATCACGAAAATCACTTGAGGAGGAATAAATATGAAGAAGCTTCTGATTCTGGCAGTGGCGCTGCTTCTGGCAGCCGCCGCGGTTTCCGCGCAGGAAACGCCCGCTACGCAAATGGCCGACACGTCCAAAGCGGCCGCGCCCGCTATGAAAGCCGCCGACGTTCAGGTCGAATTGGAACTTGGCTCCGGTGTCACCGACCGTATGCCGACCGGGATGGCCGACAGCTTCGGCGCGGACGTCGGCAAAGTGTTTACGTGGTGTAAAGTAACCGGCGCGACCGACACGACGTTCGTGCGGCATGTGTACTATTTCAACGGTGACGAAATGGGTTCGGTCGATCTTCCCGTGCGAAGCTCATCGTGGCGAACCTGGTCGAGCAAAAACATCATGCCCGGATGGGTCGGGGACTGGGAAGTCAAGATTTTCGACGCGAACGGAAATCTGCTGGAGAGCAAGACGTTCAAGATTACTCCGGCCATGACCCAGGAACCGATGGAGCAGGAATCCGACACCGGGTCGGCGACCGGTCAGTAGATTTTTATTTTTCGGCGCTCTTTGGTATCCCAGGGTGCGACAAACGGTACTTGCGGTTGCGGCGGCACCAGATATTGTGGGTTGTCTTTGAGATATTTATAAATAATCTCGGCGACCGCCCGATGTCCTCTCGCATTGAAATGAATCGGGTCGCGCTGGGCATCGTCGAACACACTGTCTCTTGACAGAAAAGCGACGTCGAGATCGATCAGGGCCGAACCGGTATTGCGGGCCGCCTGACGAGCCATCATGTTGTAAAACTCGTGATAGCGGTGCATCGACGATTTACTTCCGGGCGGATAGTACTGCTCCAGCGACGGTATCGGTGAAGTCAGAATAATCGTGCCGGTGCCGTTGCGTCGGGCGAAAACCGCCATTGTTTTCTCGTTGGCCAGGAAATCCTCGAAAGAAACCCGATACTGCGGCTGGTCGCTCAGCGACAGCTTGTCTTTGAGAGGGGCTTCGGTGCTTCCGAGAATGATGCGCCTCAGAAGACCGTACAATCTGAGCCGCGAAAATGTATTTTGCAAAGCGAGAATCCAGTCGGGCGGGAATTTCTGATCCTTGTCCTGTATATTACCCGCCGCGGCCCATTGATCGTTCCAGCCGAACATCATCATGATTATATCGGGGTGCAATTTGTACAAGTCCTCAGTATAGAATCGCCGTCCCTGAAAAGAACTGTAGCCCGGAATGCCGGCGTTTATGATCTCGACTGGCGGCATGGTGGAATCGGCGTTCATCAGCTTTTGCAGCTGATAAGCGTAGGTGGCACTGTCGCTCATACCCCAGCCGAATGTACATGAATTGCCGAGAAGCAGGATACGCAGTTTGTCCGATTTGGGCGGTATTTCATCACCGCGCAGACCGAGCGAGTTGATGCGATAGGTTTTGCCCTCGAAAAACTTCGATGTAATTTCCTGCGAGGGACGAAACCGCCAGAGAAGACGCCGGTCCTTTTTGAAAACCTCCGGGTAGTCGAGCGCCCGGTTGACGAGGAAAAAGCGGTTTTCGAAAAATGTACTTACCGGGACTATTCTCAAAATGATTTCACTGAACGCCAGAAAAACCGGTATGGCCAGAATCAAAATTAAAATCTTTTGCCAGCTTTTGAGTTTTCTTTTTTTGGAGGAGTTACTTTTCATCGGATTAAAACAGCGAATATATGAATGGGGCTAGCGCGCTGGATTCGGTCAGGACGACCAGCAGTGATAAAAATATCAGGAACAGTACGATCGGAGTCAGCCACCAGCGGCGGGACGTCTTCAGGAAATACCAGAACTCGCCGAGGATGCCGAAGCGGTCTTTTATCGATTGCCATCTGCTCATATTTTTCCTGCCGGGCATTTAATCAAATTACACTTCAAGGGCCGCTTTGTCAATCGGAGCGGCTTCGGATTTTATACGATTCAAAGTCGTCCGGGATTATTGCAGCTTTATCAAGAATACAATCTTCCATGGCCAGAGCGTCGATCCCCGATGAAATAAACGTGCTGAAAGCCGCCGCGGGTGTGCGGACAATCGGCCAGCCGCGAAGATTGAACGACGTATTCAGAAGCACCGGGACGCCGGTCAGGCGGTCGAATTCGGTGAGGACGTCGAACAAAAGCGCGTTGTTTTTTTCGTTTACGGTTTGGATGCGGGCGGTATTGTCGGCGTGCGTAACGGCTGGGATTTGTGACCGTTTGTCTTCGCGGACGGTGAAGTTGAACAGCATGTAAGGCGACGGCCGGTCGCAGTCGAAATACTCCGAAGCGCGGGACTCCAATACTACTGGCGCGAAGGGCCGGAATGGCTCCCGGAATTTGACCGCTTCGTTGAGGCGGCGCTTGGTGTCGGGATCGCGCGGATCGGCCAGAATAGACCTGAAACCGAGCGCCCGGGGACCGAACTCCATCGGGCCGTGAAATAGGGCGACTATTTTGCCGTCGGCTATCTGGCGTGCGACTTCGCGGGCCAGATCGGGCCGGGCGTATTTTTTATTAGGCATGTTGTTTTGATTCAGGAACTCCTCGACCTGACCAGCCGAGTACCGACGGCCCCGGCGGCGATGGTTCGGCATTAATTTTCTTGGTCTGGTCGGATAGTGCATAGTGGCCGTACAGCGCCGCTCCGACCGCCCCGCCGCTGTCCGACGAAGCCGGTTGGATGTGAATCCGCTCGAACAGGCCGCTTTTGAGCAGTTTCCCGACTGCGGTGCAATTTAAGGCCACGCCTCCGGCCATACAGAGATTGTCCAACCCGGTGACCTCTTTGGTGTGCCGCGCCATGGCGAAAATTATTTTTTCAGTGACGGCCTGGATCGAAGCGGCGACGTCTTTGTCTGACTGGGTGATTTCCTGTCCCGCCTCGCGGCGCGGACGCCCGAACAGCCTTTCAAACCGTCTTGAGGTCATCGTCAGGCCCCGGTGGAATTCGAAGTATTTCAAGTTCAAGTGTATTGAGCCGTCGTCGAATATTTTCACGATTTCCTTTTCGATCAGGTCGGCGTGTACGGGTCGGCCGTACGGTGCCAGACCCATGACTTTGTACTCTGAGGAATTGACCCGGAATCCCAGAAAGTACGTAAACGCCGAATAAAGCAGTCCCACCGAATGCGGGTAGTTCATGGTCTTGATAATATTTATATCGTTGTCGTCGGCCCGGCCGATCGACGCGGTCGCCCATTCGCCGACGCCGTCGATGGTCAAGAGTGCGGCCTTGTCGAACGGAGACGAATAGTACGACCCGGCGGCGTGGGAAAGGTGGTGCTCGATGAAATATATATCGCCGTGATAGTTCAGTTTCGATCTGATTATATGCGGTGTCCAAAGTTTTTGTCTAAGCCAGACCGGGACGGCGGTGCGGAAAGCGCGGTACGACATCGGGACGGTCTGAAGATACCCGTTTAAAATGCGGTCGAATTTGAGAAACGGTTTGTCGTAAAAGAAGACGGCGTCAATATCATCCGTCGTGAGGCCGGATTTTTCCAGACAGAAATTTATGGCGTTGACCGGGAAGTCGGCGTCGTGCTTGTGGCCGGTGAAGCGCTCTTCCTGTGCGGCGGCAACCGGGACGCCGTCGGTCACAAGCGCCGCGGCCGAATCGTGGTAGAAGCAGGATATACCGAGGATATTCATAGTATCAGCTCTGATGGCGGGCGTGCTCTTTGTCGAAGCGCCCGATGTCGGCGTCCTGCCAGTTGGTTTCGGATTTCAGCCGGGTGCGAAGCGGGTCGAACCCGAACAGTTTCATTATCAGTCCGAACGGGGTGTAGATCAGAAAATAGAAGACGAACAGGATGATTTCGAGTTGGACGCGGGCGAAGCCGCGCGCGAAGATTTTCCACCCCGACCAGATTTTCGCGAAAAAAGTTTTCATTTGTCACAATTTACAGCGCGGAATAGATTCAATCAAGTGTCATATACTTCTCAATCGAAGCCCGCGTTTTAATTCAGGAAAGATTCGGGTTGCCGTTGTGAGGCCGGGTCGCCCCCAGCTTGCTGTGGGCAAAGTCAATTTAGTTCGTAGCAGGCGAGGGCGTCTGCCGCCCATGGGATACAGTCGAAACTCATCGGGTTAAGGGTATTGCTTTTCTATACTTGCGATATAAGACGCTCGAAAACTCCTTTTTGTCCAGTATCTTGCTGTATGTGTTGTCATCATACATGATTGCCGTAAAAGATATTTTAATGCTATCATTATCCACGGGGATGAATACCGGATTAAAACCGCCCCACCTTGGTTTTTGAATTATGTGATTTGATTCCAGAAAAATCGAATATAAAGTGTCCTTGAATAATCCGGGACATTGTGTGCTATCATTGGAAAATGTATAGATACACAAATGCTCAATTCTGATGGCGTTTACTGTATCAATTGATTTCGACTTTTTTATATCATATTTATGATTTGATTTAGCCCTCAGAGAGATTCCGAAGTTCTCAAGTGGCTCGCGATTGTCCCTCTCTATAGCTGCTACTATAACATTAATTTTATAATCAACAAACTCTACATTATAATCTTTATTCCGCTCAGTCTTAAAATACGTTGCCAATGTCGTATAAAACGGGCCGAAACAGCTTGATATGGATACAGCCATTAATGCCGCTACTGTCAGAAATAAGACTCTTTTTGCTATTGCGGACAATGTGTCACTCCAAACCTTTATTTATGGTTATAACCCTACGAAACTCAATCACTCAAGGGTATTGTCTTTTTATATTTTCGATACAAGACGCTCGAAAACTCCTTTTCACTAATAATATTTGAATATTGTCTATCCGAATATAGTATGGCCTTAAATGTAACCAATATGCTATCATTCTTTTTATAATTGATCATTGAAGGGCCTTCATAATAAGCACCCCATTTAGGTACTTGTTGGATTTTCTTATCAAAGAAAGATATTTCATATTTCCAATTTGTCTTGTTTTCTAAACAATAAGAAGTGTCGTCAGTGAAAAAGGATACACAAATTGGTTCCATTTTTAATGCTTGTATTGTGTCCAGCTGTGGGGCGTTTCCGTATTCAATTATCGACTTCGCTCTTATTAGAAACGAAAAATCATTGATGCCTTTTATATTATTGCTTTCGACAGAAACAACGTGGAGACTTAAATTATATCCTTCAAACTTTACATTCCAATCTTGTTTGTTCTTTTGAACATAATATGTGGCTAATTGAGTATAAAACGGGCCGAAGCAGCTTGTTATGGATATAGCCGCAAAGATGATTAATATGAAAGACAAAAGCCTTTGTGTGTTCGTACTCAAAATATACCCCCTGATTATCCCTCACTCAAAGCTGGAAATGGCTGCGTCAACCGAATCATAATATTCGAATATCTGGCGCATGTTGGTGACATCGAAAATCTTGAGGACCTTATCCCGGGCGCCCGCGATAATCAGCTCCCCGCCGTGCTGTTTGCAGGCGTCGCGGCCGGTCAGACAGATGCCCACCCCGCGCGAATTGGTCCATTCGACCCCGGAAAAGTCCATGACGATGTTTAAATAATTTTCGGCGATGAGCTTGTCGAACATGTCGATCAGTTTCAGATCGTCCGATTCGCCCATAAGTTTGCCGTTGAGTTCTACCACGGCGACATTGCCTACGGTTCTATACGAATGTTTCATGACCGCCCTCCAAAATAGAAAATATGATATTTCAATATAATCGAAAAAATATCGGGGGCAAGGCGGATATTGGGAGGTTGGGATCGTCAAACCATAGGAGGTAATGAAATAAGACTATAAAAAAGGCGGCAGGGCCTGCGACCTGCCGCCTTTGGGTCCGTCCTTTGTCTATTTCATCCCTGAGATTCTTCGACCGGGCTTTCCGATTTTATAAACGACGGATGCTCTATCCAGAGTTCGAGTCGGTGGAGGTTGTCTTCGGATAATGCTTTGATAATGAAGCCGACGTCGAAGAGGCTGGTTTCTTTGTTCTTACGACACCAGACGCTTTTGGCTTCGAGCACGATAAGTTTCGAGCCGGAGATCGGAGCGGGAATTTCGAGACGCATGGAATACAGCCGATCGGTCGGCATCGCTTTGGTGCTCATCAGCCTGAGTCCGGCGGTCGTGATGTCGACCAGGCATCCCAGACTGGCATTCGTGCGCACGTCGAACACCGCCACATAGACTCCGGTCCGTTTTCTTTCAAGCTTGCGCTTGTTGTCCATTCGGCCACCTCGTTTCGGGGGTTGGAACGATTAACAATTACGAGTGAAAACAACGGTGCTTCAATTAATTTTTTGACCGGGCGAGTGCTCACCACCCAGATATAAAATATTATCGACAGAGGGGGGAGAAAATCAAGGGCATAAAAGCATTAAGCCAGCCCATATGCGCACCAATCACACATATCCATCCAGATGCAGGATAAACACTTAGGCAGCCGTAACCTGCACGGAATCTCAAATCCTCCCAACAGGACGTCAAAACCAGTAAGTGCAGCCGGGTTGTGCTCAAACCCCTGATGGATCAGCCAATAGATATAACTTGATCCATGAATGGATCACCTCTCTTGATAGATATAAAATATGGATTTTACGTCAGTTGTCAAGGACTGACACGCAAGGGAAGTCATTTTTGGGCCATATTTCAATGATTTTAGAAGTTCGGCTCGTTTTTTTTCGCCAAAATGTCGATTTCAGGAGTATATACTATGTACACGCAAGGAATTGTTATGCCAAAAGTTAGCCTGCTCGCCGTAATACTGCTCTTGTCTTTATTCGCGACCGTGGGAGCCCAGCAAAGTCTTGAGGATATTCTGGCCCAGCGCGGTCTGGCTTTACCCAAAACGGAGAAAGTGAATCCGTCGGCGGTATCGATCACCCGTCTGCACTATGGCGGCGGGGGCGACTGGTACTGGGGCTCATCGGCAATTCCCAACATGCTGAAATTCATAAAAGATAACAGCAATTTCCCGGTTAATATGGAAGAGAAATCGGTGCAGGTCATGGATGATGATCTGTTCCAACATCCCTTCCTGTTCGCGACCGGGCACGGGGTTTTGAAATTCACCGATGAAGAGCGTGAGCGGATGCGCTCGTACCTCAATCACGGCGGCTTTTTATTCATCAACGATTCCTATGGTATGGACAAGTCGGTGCGCGAGGAAGTCCGTCACCTGTTTCCCGAACGCGAGTTCGTGGAGCTTCCGTTCGACAACGAGCTGTACCATTGTTATTTCGACTTTCCGTCCGGGCCTCCGAAAATACATGAGCACGACGGCAAACCGCCGCAGGGGCGGGCGATCATAATCGACGGGCGAGTCGTGCTGTTCTATGATTATGAGGCGGACGTCGGCGACGGCTGGGAGGACCCGCAAGTACACAATGACCCGCCGGAAAAACGTCTCAAGGCGCTCCGGATGGGGATGAATCTCCTTGTTTATGCTATGACACATTAAATCTGCAGGGTGGTGCAACATGGATAATAAAAACAAAATAGCTGCACTCAGGAAGAAAATAGGAAACGCTCTCTTCAAAGAGAGGCTGATTTTATTCGCGGGCGGTCTGGCCGGGACGGCGGCCGTGGTGCTCTTGGCCGCGATAGTTCTGTCACTTTTGGCGGGGGTAATAATCCTGCCGGTCTGGTCCAAGGCCGTGCTGCTGGTTTTATCGGCCGGAGCGGGCTTGTGGGCGTTCTGGAAGCTGGTCTTTTCGAAAATCCTGACCGGTTCGCAGGAAGCGACCGCGCTCAAACTCGAAAAGAAGTTTCCCGATCTCAAAGGCCGCCTGATCGCCGCACTGCAGTTTTCCTATGCCGATCGAAATAATTATGCCGGGTATTCCGGTGAATTGATGGAAGAAACGCTGGTGCAGGCGTATGACAGGTCATCCGGTAACAATTTCAACGAAATCCTTTCGGCTTATCCGATCTGGAAAAGCGCCCGGACACTGGCGGTGGCGACGGCCCTGGCGTTGGCGCTGTTGTTTATTTTCCCCGGGCTGTTCAGTTTTTCATACAAAGTTTATTCGCACCCGGGCGAAGTTATCGCACCTCCGCTGGGATACACGCTGTCCGGATATCCGGGCACGAAAATGGCGATCAAGTACCGCGACGTCGACCTGGGCGGTATCCTGACCGGAGACAGCTTCCCCAAAGACGCCGTGGTGTACTATCGGTTCGCCGGGGGAACCTGGCAGAAGGCGCCGCTGGATTTGAAAGATTTTCCTCGTCACAAAATCGACACCGGAGATTCGCTGGTTTTCTACACGACTCTCAAACAGGTTCGCCGCTCGATTGACTATTATGTCAAGTCGGGGCGTCTGACGACGGAGACGGCCCACATCGACGTGGTCGACCGTCCGCGCGTGACGGGTATCAAGCTGTCGGTTTTTTATCCCAAGTATACCGGGCTGCAACCGCAGGTGATCGACGAGAACGATGGCAATATTACGGCCGTGTACGGCAGTCGCGCCACCATACAGATCGAAACCAACCGTCCGCTGCAGCAGGCTGAGATGGTTTTCAACGATTCCTCCAAAACTCCGTTCGCCCTGACCGGTCAGTCGGGCGAGCAATCCTTGAAAATAGATGAATCGAAAAGTTACCATATTCATTTGCTCGACAACCAGAACGAAGTTAACCCCGACCCGATCGAGTACTATGTCACGGCGGTGCCCGACGAGTATCCGGTGATCGACGTGGTCAGCCCCGGCCGGGACATCAATCTCGATGAGGAAATGGAAGTGCCGATCGCGCTGCATATATCCGATGACTACGGGTTCACATCGCTGGTTCTTAAGTACAAAATCGTTTCCGGTAAGGAAATGGGCGAAGAAAACGTCGCCATCCTTCATTTTTCCGACAAGATTAAAACCGAAGGCGACGTCAAATTCTCCTGGGATGTCGAACCGCTCGGGCTGAAGCCGTCGGATTATGTCATCTACCAGTTCGAGCTGGCGGACAACGACGCAATATCCGGGCCGAAGGTGACCACGACCCGTTCTTATATCGCCCGCCTGCCTTCGCTGGAAGAAATTATCGCGCAGACCGACGCCGAACAGAGCCAGGTCATAAACGACGCCGAGAGCTATCTCAAGGCCCATCAGGAGCTGTCGGAACGGTTGAAAAAGGTCGCGCGCAATCTCGAAGAACAGAGCAGTCAGGGCAACCAGAAAATGGACTGGCAGCAGCAAAAGGAGCTGGAAGAAATCTCCAAGTCCAACGACGAAATCGCCGACCAGTTGAAGCAAACGGCCAGGAAACTGGACGATGCCATCAAGGACATGGAGAAAAACCGTCTGGCGTCGACCGAAGTCCTGGAGAAGCTCAACGAGATAAAGAAGCTGTTCGACGAAGTGGCTACGCCGGAAATGCGCAAGTCCCAGTTGGAGCTTATGGAGGCGCTCAAGAACATGGACAAGCAGCAGCTCGATCAGGCGATGAAGGATTTCGAGATGTCCCAGAAAGAAATGATGCAGCGGCTGGACCGAACCATCGCGCTTCTGAAAAAGATGCAGATCGAGCAGAAAGTCAACGCCATGACACAGATGGCCCGCGAGCTTCTGGAAAAGCAGGACAAGATGAATTCCAATGCGGATTCCTCGAATGATAAAAATCTGCCGCAGATGGCCCCTGACGAGAAAAAGCTGTCCGGTGAAATGGACGCACTCAAGGATCAGGCTCGCCAGATGCGTGAGATGCTCGACCAGTTCGCCTATGTCAAGGCCGCCAATGCCGATAAGTTCTGTACCGCCGTGGAAAAGACCGACGCCGGACAGAACATGAATAACATGGCCGATAACCTGTCTCAGCAGAAGAAAAATGACGCCGTGCAGGAAGGCAGGAAAGCCAGTTCGAAACTGCTTTCATTGCTGGATAAACTTCAGCAGGGGCAGTCGAGCATGTGTCAGGGCGGAGGTCAGGAAGCGGCCGAAGAAATGCGCAAGGCTATCGACGATATAGATTATTTGTCCGACAAGCAGGAAGGTTTGATCAAAGGGGCCGATGAAGTATTAAACAATTCCGAAGTCCTGCGCGATTACGCGGCCCAGCAGCAGATTATCAAGGAATCGGTCACCGGCCTGCAGAAGAGACTCGAGGCGCTCGGCAAACAATCGCCGTTTATCGCCGCCGAAATGGACAACGTGGTCAGATCGGTACTCGGCAATATGGATTTGGCCATTGATAATTTTTCGGAGCGGCGGCGACCGCAGGGAGTTAATGCCCAGAAAGAAGCCATGACCGAGCTCAACCGGGCGGCGGTACGAATGCTCGACGCGCTGGAAAATCAAAAGCAGTGCAATAAAGGCGGTGCGGCGTGCAATAAACCGTCGATGGCTATGAATTCGCTGTGCGACAAACAGCAAAAGCTCAATCAGCAGACCCAGTCGATGTGCAATAACCCGGGCAAGAACGCGAGCAACGATCAGGATGCCCTTCGGCGTCTGGCCGGGGAACAGAGCAACATCGGCAAGACTCTTCAACAACTGGCCGATGAATTCGGCGACAGCAAGGAAGTGCTCGGGCGGCTCGACGCCGTCGCCAATGAGATGAAAGATGTATCCGATGCTTTGAGTAAAGGCGAGATCGGTCCGGAAACGCAGGAAAGACAATTGCGGATATTGTCGCGCATGCTCGACGCCACCAGGACGCTGCAAAGAAAAGACTACACCGACCAACGCCAGTCGACTCCGGCGCAGGACGTGCTGCGTCAGCCGCCCCCGGCGCTGAGCGGGTCACAGTTGAACGGTGGTCTGGATATCGAAGACAGATTGCGGCATTTCATGAATGAGAACTATCCGGCCGAGTATGAACAGCATATTAAAGCGTACTTTAAAGCGTTGCTGGAAAAGTCAACCTTGAATTCTAAACAGCCGTCATATGACAAAGAATAAAACAGCTTTTGTATTAATGCTCGTCCTGTTTTCGGCGGCGTGTACAGCACACGCCGACGATGGCCCTATGGGCAGCATTAAAATTATATCACCTCAGTCGGAGATGACGCAGGCCGATCAGGATATGGCGGTAGCGCGCCAACTGATGGCGCAGGGGGCGTACCTGTCGGCGGTCGATTATGTTGAGGCCCTTCTGGAAAAGTACCCCAACGATCGTCGTGTGACCGATATGCTTATCACCTGCTATTTTGAGTTGAAGGCTTATGACAAAGCTGAGACGTTTTTGAACGGCCAGATCGAAAAGAATCCAACCAACCTGACGTATTATGTCGACCTGATAAACCTGTACAACAATATCGGAAATGATTCGGCGCTGGCCGGGATAGTCGACAAAGCAATCGGTCTTTTTCCCGGCAATCAGGGGATTTATAACACCCTGATACGGGTGCTTATGAACGACAACAGCGAAGATGTCGCGATGAAACTGATCGAACGAGCCCGTAATGAACTTGGACAGGACGATCTGTTCGGGTTTGACGCGGCTTCGGTTTATGAAACGCGCATGGATTATGATTCGGCGGTTTTTGAATATTTGCGGGCGGGTCAGAAAGACTCCGTTTCGGCGGCGACCGCCGAGAAGAAGCTGGCCCTGTTGATTCGGTATCCCGGGGCGGCGCCGAAGGCGATCGGTGCCCTGGCCGGATATCTCGACAGCCTGCCCAATAACCTTGTGGCTCTTCGGGCCCTGCTCGAAGCCTATGTCTATAACGAGCAATATCCGGAAGCCTTCAATGTCTGCATCAAGCTCGACTCTTTGAGCGACGAGCACGGGCACGAACTTTTTGCATATATGCGGCGGTGTCGGGAAAGAAAACTCTATGCCCAGGTTATCGCTACCGGCGATTATATGGAAAAGAATAATATCGAGAATTCATCGTCCTCGCAGGCTAAGTTCTATTATGCCGAAGCCCTGGCGGCCCTGGGGCACATCGACAAGGCGCTGGCCCAGTATCATGAACTGGCCATCCACAAGGAGCTGCGCCGGGACAGGGCTCAGGCCCTGCTTGCCCTCGGGGACCTATATCGCAATACCTTGAATAATTTCGATTCCGCCCGGGTTTATTATAATTTGGTCAATCAGGAAAATCAGATAGGTCAGTACAACAACCCGGCCGGTCTGGCCCTGGCGCAGATGCTGATAATCGATGGCGATCTCGACCGGGCGGAAGCGGCGTATAAGAAAATGATGGACAAAAGACTGGTGCCGGATGACGCCGAAAACGTCTCGTACACTCTGGCTCTGATCACGTTTTTCCGGAAAAATTATGCCGACGCCGAGTTCGGTATGCGCAAGCATATCGAGGATTATCCGAAAGGATTTCATGTCAATGATGCTCTCATGCACAGCCTGATCATCGGTGAGAACGCCATCAACTCGCCGGGAGCGCTGAATCTTTATTCCGAAGCTGAATTTTACCAAACCCGCCGCATGCCCGACTCGATGGCAGCTTGTCTGGAGGCGATAAGAGAGTTGCCGTACTCGGCGCTGTATGGTTTGTCTACTTTGAAGCTGGCCGAAGACAAGGTTCAGTCCGGGGATACAACCGGGGCGATCGGGATTGTCGACGATATGGCGGGACAGCACGAAGACGATTATTTTTACCCGTACTGTTTGAAACTCAAAGCCGACCTTCTGGCGGCATCTCCTGAAAATAAAGAGGCCGCCGTACGGATATACAACACTCTGTTATCCGATTACGCGGCCTATCCGTTTATCGGCGAGGTGCGCCGATCGTTGCAGCTTTTGGACGGGTATATCCGTCCCAAGGACCAGACTTAATAGTCCGCGGTCTCTTTTTCCCTGCTTTTGTCGGTCGTAAAAGCCCTCAACTGCATTTCGAGATTCTTAATACGGTCCTCGTAATTTTCCTTTTTGCCTTCCTTGATCTTGATCGTCGTGCGGACCATCAAACCCAGCGAAATTAGCATAAACATGGCCGAGTTGATCTGACGAAAGATGTTACCATAGTTGAAAATGGTATCCATGAAGGCCGCGATACCCAGCAGAAAGAGAATTATACACCAAGTAAACATTTTTACCTCCGGGAATCCGCAACCAGACCCATACCTCATTGTATAAAATTAGGTTGTGGAATCGTGGTTTATGTTTATATTTGACCCATTATTTTCGATTTAATTGCTATATAGCTTATCGGTTTAATGAAATTTGAACTTTAGGAGGTTTTCGGTGCCTGATATTGATCGACGCGCCCCCGGCTTTGACAAAATAAACGCCTTCGTGGCGGCCTTCGTGTTTTTGTTTACTTTTATCGTTTATCGTATGACCGTGGCGCCGACTTTCTCTTTCTGGGATTGCGGCGAATTCATTGCCTGTTCATATATTTTAGGTGTCCCGCATCCGCCCGGCTCACCCTTGTTTATCCTGCTGGGACGCATTTTTTCGGCTCTGCCGACGGCGTCGGATATCTGCCTCCGCATCAATATGATCTCGCCGCTGTCGCAGGCGGTGGCGGCCGTTTTCGGATATTTGATTATTGTCAGGATGATTGCATTTTGGTATGAAGGCGAAGAAATAACCGGCTGGAAAAAAGTCATTTCATATATAGGCGGAGTGGTCGGAGCCTTTTTCATGGCCTTCGCCACCACCAACTGGGCCAATGCCGTCGAGGCCGAAGTCTATGGCCTTTCAACGGTTATCATGATGGCCATAATGTGGCTGACACTAAAATATTTCAGGATTCGCGAAACACCGAAAGCTCAAAGAATTGTAGTTTTTATCAGTTACCTCGCCATGCTCGGGGTCGGGGTGCATTTGCAAACGTTTCTGGTAATGCCGGTCGCGGCTATATTTTTCATTCTCAAGAAAGACGCCCCCATAAAAGCCTGGGTCGCCATTTGTGCCTTTTTCGTAGCGGAGCTGTTAATGATCATCGTCCTGTCCGACGGGCGCGGCGGCTACCCGGCCTTTATCGCCGTTACGGTTCTTATGGTGGGTGTGCTGGGAGTGCTGATCTTCAGGTATATCAATTGGGCGGTGATGCTGGCGATCGGAGCCTATTCCATGATTATGATCGGTTTTTATCCGTTCGCTTTCGGGCTTGCTTTCGGGGCGGTCATCATGGTCGTCCTGGGGGCGCTTAAAGTGAATACCAACTGGAGAACCGGGCTGGCCATTATTTTTATCGCGGCCATTGGCTTTTCGATGCACGTTTTTATTCCGATTCGCTCGGAGTTCCACCCGCGTATAGATGAAAACATGACTTCCCGTGGTTTCAGCACGTTTGTCAATTATCTCGACCGCAAGCAGTACGGACAAATGTCCATGACCGAGCGTATGTTCACCCGTCGGGCAGAGTGGTCCAACCAGTTTGGCCGTCACGCCCACATGGGTTTCTGGAGCTATTTCGAGAACCAGTGGGGCCTGACCAAAATTTTCGGGGCGCTGTTCATTCTGGGGTTGTTCGGAATTTGGTTCACGATCACGAAGAGAGTGGAAATCGGTCTGCCGTTTTTTGTGCTATTGCTTTTAACGACGGTGGGCTTGATCCTGTACATGAATTTCGCCGACGGGATAAAATATAACGCCCGAACGGGGGATGCCTACCAGGAAGTCCGAGACCGGGATTATTTCTTCACCCCGGCCTTTATCATATTCGGGCTGGCTATAGGTTTGGGCGCGGCGGCCGTGATGGAGTCGGTCCGCACGGCCAGGATGTCGAACTCGGTTAAAAGGCCGCTGCTGTACGCCTCGACGGCGCTGGTAGTTTTGCCGGCGTTTCCGCTCGCCAAAAATTATTTCCCTAACGACCGCTCGCGAAACTGGTACCCCTACGTCTATTCGTACAACGTGTTGTCCAGTTGCCCGGAAAATGCCATATTGTTTACGGCGGGGGACAACGATACCTTCCCCTTATGGTGCATGCAGGAGGTCTATAATTTCCGCAAAGACGTGCGCGTGGTCAACCTGTCGCTGTTCAATACCGACTGGTATATTTACCAGATGAAGCATTTTTATGACGTCCCCATCGATTTGAACGACGACCAGATTTTATGGTACGACATGGATTTCCAGGGACGTACTATACAGAGACCAAAAGAATGGTTCTATGACCGCGCCCGCCACCGCCGGACGTACTTGATCCCGACACCGTACAACGGCCGAATCATTAAGCTGCAGGATATGATGGTCGATGAAGTTGTTCTGAGCAACAATTTCAAAGACCCGGTCTGCTTCACGTCGGAGCCGTACGAGGAATCGCCGCTCAAACTGACCGATCTCGAAGAATCGGTCGGAATGATTTATAAACTCGAGCAAGAACCGGATAAGCGGCACATCGACGCCGACGAGGGCTATCGACTGTATACTGAAGTTTATCACTGGGACGGCATGGCCGATCCAACCGTATACCGCGACGAAAACGCCACCGGGGTGCTGTTCGCTCACGGTTTCAATGCCATCCGCATTGCCCAGGAATTCAAGACGCGCGGAGAAGAAGATAAGGCGGTGGACTTTATAAAATTCGTAATAGATAAGTATCCCGAGTTCTTCCAGTCATACCTGTTCCTGGCGAATATTTATGAAGCGCGGGGTGAGAAAGACAAGGCCGACAGCCTGATGGCCGGCTATGTTTCGGTGCTTCAGGATCTCCACCGGCGTAATCCGGAAAATATATTCTATCTCCAGGACCTGGGTTATGCCCTGCATATCGAGGGCAAGAGCGATGAAGGGCTGGCCGACCTCTGGGAGGCGTTCCATATGAATCCCAACAACCCCCACGGGTATCGCAAGCTTATGCAGGTGTTGCTTGATCTTAACCGTGCGACGGAAATGTATGAAGCGACCATCGAATTCGCGAAATATAAGATGAACCGCAGTGACCCGCTGGTGCAGAATATTCTCGGCGGCGGTATGACCGGCCCGGGAAGTACCGGGACCGATATGCCCGGCCAGGCGATACCATAGCGAACATCACGGCCGTAGTGGACGGTCGGAGAAGATATAGCTGTCGTTGCGGCGATATTTGCCGTCGGCGCGGGACATCATCCGGTTCATGATGAATTCGCGGCGTATGAAGCAAAAATCCTCGTGGAAATGCCGGATTATCTCGTTGACCTCTTTTTCAGGGTAAACCCGGTTGGATTCGAAATTCTCCAGGATGTATTCCAGAATAAACCGGCGTTTTTTGCGCTGGGTCGGGATTTCGATGACGCGGCCGTCGCGGACAAAATTCGCCAGCACTTTTTCTTTGTCCGAAAGCTTGCGGTTGGAGTGTTTTTTCATCCAGGCCCAGAAATCTTTTTCGGCGACCCGCCAGTCTTTGCCGATTTTGTAGGCGTTGAGTTCGCCGCGCTGGATTTTGCGGGCGATGACCTGCGGATTCATTTTGAGCATATCAGCGATTTCGGCGGTGGTGTAGAACACCGGATAATCCTTAACCGCTTGCGATTCTTTGATTTCTATATTTTTCTGTTCCGTTTCCATATTTGATGCCTTGTTATTGTGTCATATTTAAGCGTATTATATAACATTTTATCGGATTGTAAAGGATAATGTTTGTAGTTAATCTCTGGCCCTATATTTTTGCCCGGATTCACGGAGCTTTAAAAGTTACACTCACTATAGAAGCGAGAATTGTTCGCTTTATATTACATTGGGACATTTGGCTAAATTATTGCTTTGATATTTATGTGAATTATGTGTATAATTGTGATACCTTTTTGGGGGAAATTCGTTAAAAAAATGCGCTTGACAAGAGGCACAAATTGCCGATATTCTAATAGGAATAATATCCCTCATTGTTTTCGTAAGAAGACAATGTGTAAGATACCCGGCCAAGTTGTAATATGCGACTTGGCCTTTTTCATTGGAGGATAGTATGTCAGAGAGGGTTGCTGTATTCATAGACGGGGGCTACATTGAAAAGATTAATAAGGACGAATTTCATGATTTTCATATAGATTACCTAAAATTATCAAAACTGATGGCAAATGGTTATTCTCACCTTAGAACCTATTATTATAATTGTTTACCTTATCAAAGCAATGCGCCAAGCGATCAAGAGAAGGAACGGCTTTCGAAGCGACAGAAATTTTATCATGCATTAGAAAAACTCGATCATTTTACGGTCAGGCTTGGCAAATTAAAATTCCGGGGAAATGATAATGAAGGAAATCCCATATTTGTGCAAAAGGGTGTAGACGTTTATCTTGCAACGGATTTGGTATTATTATCAACAAAGCATATTATAACCCACGCATCTATTTTGACTGCAGACACAGATTTTTTGCCCGCCTTTAAAGTAGCCAAAGACGAGGGTGTTGTAATTACGTTATATCACTCTACAACTATGGGGAAAGCCCACGATCTGTGGCAGAATGCTGACGATAGAAAAGAAATTGATAAAGACTTTATGAAAAGCATCAAACGTTAATCTTTCCTATTTCTTTAAATCATGGCTCGGGCCGGTTTTGTCTTCTCGGGGCAGTTCCGGCAACCCGACAATTTTTCAATTTCCTATTCAAAATGCAAGACTACCGAGTAGCCGATTCTATTTGCTTTCCGCGCCGTTTTGGATTAATTGCTAGCCATGACAACCCTTGTGTTTACAATCCTCTGTCTGATTTGGGGATCGACGTGGCTGGCGATCAAAATCGGGCTCGAAGACGCGCCGCCGTTCTGGTCCGCCGCTTTGCGCTTCTCCGCTGCCAGCGTTATTCTATTGGTCGTTAATTATTTTGCTAAAAACCGCTATCCGGCCAAAATCGCCGAATACTGGAAAGTCGCCTGGCCGGGGATTTTCATGTACACGATTCCATATCTCACCGTCTATTGGGCAGAGACGCATATCGGATCGGCCCTGGTGGCGGTGCTCTATGCTTCGTTTCCGTTTTTCATCGCGCTCTTTTCGACGGCGCTGCTCAAGGACGAAAAACTGGCCGGTCCGGCCTGGGCGGGACTGGTGGTCGGGTTCGGGGGGATAGTCGTGATTTTTTATAATTCGCTGCAGGTTTCGGACCTCGTGTTCGGCGGTTCGCTGGCGGCTGTGATCGGATCGGCCTCGTCGGCTTTCAGCAGCGTCCACGTCCGCGCCAAGCTGCGCGATTACGATTACCGTATTATAGCCGTCATGCAAATGATTGTCGGAACGGTGCTCATGCTGGCGATCGCGGTCGGCACCGAACCGCTGTCGTCGTTTGAAGTCACCACTAAATCAATGCTGTCGCTCGGATATTTAATCGTGTTCGGGACTGTTATAGCTTTCTCGGGATATTACTGGATTTTGAAAAAGACGCGGGCTATTATTGTCTCGATGATCACTTTTATCACGCCGATCATAGCCATATTTCTCGGGGTGGCGATAGCCTCCGAGTCGATAGATTCGCTCACTGCAATCGGGTCAGTGATGGTCCTGTCGGGCGTCGTTCTGGTCGTGAGAAGGAAAAGGCATGCCGGAGTTCGTTAAGAAACACCCCATTATTTTCTGTTTGATTGTCGCCCTGGTGCTGCGTTTGTTCGCGGTTGCGTTCTCCAAAGGGTATATGGCGTCCGACGATCATTTCGAGACGGTGCAGGTGGCGTGGCAGGGGGTACAACACGGACTTCTCGATCAAAACGGGCATCTGCGCTGGAACTACCTGGCTCCGACCGAAATCAATCGCTCGCCGCTTTATAATGTCGCGTTGTACTATACTATGAAAGCAATGACCAAACTCGGCTGCAACGATCTGGATTGCGTCATGTACGTCGTTCGTTTGAAGCATGCGATTGTATCTTTGATTGCCGTTTTGTTCGGGATGCTTTATGTCCGTCGTGCCACTGGCGACAGGAAATATATTCTTCTGATCGGGCTGATACTCGGCGCGCATTTTCTTATGCCGTACCTGTCGGTGCGGACGCTGATCGAGAAAGTCGCCGAAGGCGCGCTGGTGCCGTCGGTTTACCTGGCCTATATCGGGGTCAAAGACAAAAAGACCAAATGGCTGGTGCTGTCGGGACTTCTGGGTGGGCTGGCGTGGATGATCCGTTTCAACACCGGCGTCTGTCTGGCTTTCATGGCTCCGGCGATTTGGTACGCGGCAAAAAATATCCGTCCAGCTCTGGCCTTTTGCGCCGGGGTCGTGGTCATGATAGTTATCAGCGGATTTCTCGACCTGGCGTACTACGGCCGGTTTGCGAACAGCACCATGAACCTGATTCACAGCGCACTGGAAATGCAAAAAACCGGCGGACCGCTGCCGCAACCGTTTTGGATGTATATCTCGCTCATTTTCGGGATTTTCATCCCGCCGTTTTCACTCTTCTTCATTTTGAGTTTTTTCCGCCGCGAGCTGGTGCGCGAACATATAATTTTGTTAGCGGCAGTGGCGTCGTTTGTGATTTCGCACAGTCTGATCAGACAAAAGGAAGAGCGGTATATGATCACGGTTTTTTCGTTGATCACCATTATGGGCACGATCGGGCTGTGGACCTGGCTTAAGACGGCCGCGACTGACACCTGGAAATACAGGCTTTTCAAAGTCTCTGCGTGGATTGCGGTCGTTTTGAATGTGATCCTCCTGCCGATATTTACATTCAATTATGCCCATAAGGGTATGGTCGAGCCTTTCGTTTATTTGAGTCATCGCAATGATATTGCGGCGATTCTCGTTGACCGCACGGAGCGCCTGCGCCTTCTGCCGGTGTCTTATGTCGGAATAAAACTACCGCCTATTAAAACTCTCGACAATTGGGATGTAATGTCCGACTCGACGGCTCTGGATTCGCTCGGCCGGGGTGTCAATTATGTAATTGTTTATTCAGATAATTTCGCCGATCAGCATCGCGAATCGCTGGAGACTTTTCTGGGGCCGCTGGAGCCTGTGTTTCATTCGACGCCGTCGACGGTCGACCGGCTTTTGCATTTTATGAATCCCCGGCATAATCATACCAACGAAGCGTGGGTATACAGGCGAGATTTGGCGGCCATCACTGCCCCGTAAATAGTTGCTTTTTAATTAAAGGCGGCTATATTGCTCAATTGTCGTATCATAGTATTGAGTTCTGAAAATGAATAAATGGTTTGAATTCACATCCGGGCAAATCAAAGTTCTGATCGTTTTGTGTCTGGTTCTGGCCGGGGTGTCGGTGTACCGGCTGGTCAGATCGTTTTCCGAAGCCGGTCCGCAGCCGCTCAAGCTGGTTGTGGAACTGGGTGATGGTGATAAATCTTATGCCCCTGTTTTCAAAGTCGACGTGAATCTATCGCCTCCGGATTCTTTGGAACTGGTACCGGGAATCGGGCCGGTTCTGGCCGGACGGATTATATCTTTCCGCGACAGTGCCGGGCCGTTCGCCAAGCTCGATGACGTCATGAAAGTCGAGGGTATCGGCCGCGTCACGTTTGAAAAAATTAAGCCGTACCTGGAGATTCATCCGTGGTAGAGCTCAAACACCGCCGGTTCGGGCTGGATATATGCGGCTCCCGGATGGTTCTGGCATCACGCTCGATGGAGGCCGGTTTGAACGTGATCGACATGATCGAAGAGGTCCCCGATGATAATCTGGAAAAGCGACTAAAATCAAACGAAGGTGACTTGTATTTTTCAATCGGTGAAAACAACGCCCTGATAAAACGCATCGCGCAGCCGTACGATCTGGGCCTCGATGAAACCGCCGTCGCCAGGTTCGAGTTTGCCTCGTCGCTTCTGGACGATCCGGAAAAATATTTTATTGATATTCACGAAAGCGAATCGACCAAAGCCAGGCTGGCGGTGGGGTACAATAAAAGCAAGGTCGACGAAATAATCGCCCGCCTGGGCACCAGGCCGGACCGCCCGGCCGGTTTCAAACTGCGCTCTCTGGCGCTGGCGAAGGCTTATCTAAACTTGTGCAAGGCCGAGGGCGGACGGCTGGTGTGCCTGATCGATATCGAAAAAGATCGTTGTACGTACTGCTTCGTGTACGATAAAACGGCTGTCCTGCCGGGGGCCCTTTGGTTTTCATCAAACAATGGGCACGATTCAAATTCGCAAAGTGACGGCAATATGCTCGATCTGGCTGCAACCGTACAGTACCACCTGGCCGAGCTGAGTCGCGGCGGTTTGTCCGATCCGCTTTCCCGTTTGATCGTGTCGGGGCCCGGAATCGATGACGTGATATTATCACGACTGGAAAAACTACTGAAAGTATCGGCGGGAAGAGTGCAGCCCTCGAAAGGGTCATTCAAAGACGACCTTCATCTGAAAGCTCTCGAGGCGATGGTCGCGCTGGGATTGACGATCGGATAGTCGCTTGCGTATCACCGGAGGCAAATATGGCGGCCGGACGATAAAAACGGTGTCTGGTATGAAAACCCGCCCCACACCGGACAAAGTTCGTCAGGCGATTTTCAATATGATAATGCACGATATCGAAGACACGCGCGTACTCGATCTTTTTGCCGGATCGGGAGCGCTGGGGATAGAGGCGCTGTCGCACGGGGCCAAAGCGGCGACTTTTATAGAAAAGGGCCGCGCGCAGGCGAGAGCTATCGAAGAGAACCTTAAAACTCTTGGTTTGGACGGCAATGTCATTGAAAATGACTATAAATCGGCCTGCCTGGCGCTGTCCGAGGCGGGAGAGAAGTTTGATATAATCTTCGCCGACCCGCCTTATGATCTTTTGACGCCGCTGGAATTGGCCGATCGGGTGGCCGAATATAACTTGCTTGAGCAAAACGGTTTTCTTATTATTGAACACCGACGGGGCCGGGATGTAGAAAATGAAACCTGGCAACCGGTCCGTCATAAAAAATACGGCCAAACCGAGGTTACGATTTATGTCCGGCAAGAAAAATGAAACCGACAGCATAGCCCTGTATCCGGGGACATTCGACCCGATCACCAACGGCCACCTGTCGCTGGTCAATCGGGCCGTGCACCTGTTCGACAAGCTGATAGTGGCGGTCGCGGATAATGCCGGAAAAGATCCGATGTTCACCCGGGCCGAACGCTTCCGCCTGGCGAAAGAATCTTTGAAGGATATAAAAAGGGTGGAAGTCATTCAATTCGACGGGTTGTTGGCCGAGTTGGCGGTAAATCTCGGAATTAAAGTCATTATCCGGGGATTGCGGGCGGTATCGGATTTCGAATATGAATTTCAGATGGCCCTCATGAACCGCAAGCTGGCCCAGGAAGTCGAAACCGTCTTCATGATGCCGTCGCTGTCGTGGGTGTACCTGTCGTCGACCATAGTCAAAGACGTCGCCGGCAACGGCGGTGACATCACGGGGCTGGTGCCGGACTCCGTGGCGCGGGCGCTGGCCAAAAAAGTAAATACCAAAAAAAAGAAAATAGGTTATGACCGATAAAGAACAACCGGGCCACCAGGTCCAGGAAAAGCAGCAGACGCTGGAAGAAGTTATCGCCAACCGGCGACAGAAACTTGAAGAACTCCGCCAGGCGGGCGTGAATCCGTACCCGTACCGTTTCGAAAAGACTCATTCGGCCGACGAAGTGATCGCATCGTTCGACGAGCTCGCCGCCGATGGTACGGTCGTCCGTATGGCCGGGCGCATGATGCTCAAGCGCAAGATGGGTAAGGCCTCGTTTGCCGACATTCACGACCAAACCGGGCGGATGCAGATCTATGTCAAGCAGGACAACGTCGGGCCCGATTCATACAAAGTGTTTTCAAAGCTCGACCTCGGGGACTTCCTCGGCGTGGCCGGAACACTGTTTACGACCAGGACCGGGGAGAAGTCGGTCAATGTGCAGGAACTGGTGCTGCTGGCGAAGTCGCTCCATCCTCTGCCCGACAAGCACGCCGGGCTGGTGGACAAGGAGATGCGCTACCGCCGTCGCTATGCCGATTTGATCGTCAACCCGGAAGTGCGCGACACCTTCCTTAAGCGGTCGCGCATCGTCCAGTCGATCCGGGAATTTTTCACGTCGCGCGGATTTCTCGAAGTGGAAACACCGATTTTGCAGCCGATATACGGCGGCGCGACGGCTCGTCCGTTCATGACGCACCATAATTCGTTGCATGCCGACTTGTACTTAAGGATCGCCGATGAACTTTACTTAAAGAGGCTCCTGGTTGGCGGGTTCGAAAAGGTCTGGGAATTTTGCAAAGATTTCCGCAACGAAGGCATGGATCGCATGCACAATCCGGAATTTTCGATGGTCGAATTGTACTGGGCGTACGCCGATTACACCGACATCATGAAACTGGTTGAAGATCTGTTCCGCAAGGTTGTCTACGATTTGCACGGTTCATACAAGATCAAGTACGAAGACCATGAAGTGGATTTCGAACCGGATTTTCGCCGGGTATCGATGGTCGACTCGGTGAAAGAAAAGGCCGCGTTCGATTTGATCGACATGGATTTCGAAACCGCCAAGAAGACGGCCAAAGAGGCCGGGGTGGAAGTGGATGCCGCGATCAACTGGGGTAAAGTGGTCGAAGCGTGTTTCGAGCATTTTGTCGAACCGACGCTGGTGCAGCCGACCTATATAATCGATTTCCCGCAGGAAATATCTCCACTGGCCAAGGTGCATCGTGATAATCCGCGCCTGGTGGAAAGGTTCGAGCTGTTTCTCGCCGGGTTCGAATGCGCCAATGCCTTTTCAGAGTTGAACGATCCCGATGACCAAAGGCGGCGATTCGAGGCTCAGACCGAGGCGGCCAAAGCCGGTGACGAAGAAGCCCACGTCCTCGATGAAGATTTTCTGACGGCTTTGATGTACGGCATGCCGCCGACCGGCGGCCTCGGTTTCGGTGTGGACAGGCTGGTCATGCTTTTGACCGGCAGCCATTCGATTCGCGACGTCATATTGTTTCCTCAGATGAAGCCGGAACGCGATGAATAAGACGCCCAAATATGTACTATGAACGCTTTATAGCCGGCCGGTACCTCAGATCCGGTCGGTTTTTTACTTCCGTTTCGACGTGGATCACCATCCTTGGCGTCACTCTCGGCGTGGCCGTGGTCTGTTTTGTCATGTCAATGCACAACGGTTTCGAGGACGAACTGCGCACGCGCCTGTTGGGGACCACCTCGCACATAACGGTATTCCCGCGAATGACGGAGTACATCAGCGACTACGAAGACGTCGTCAGGAAAATAGAAACCCTGCCAGACGTAATCGCGGCATCGCCGTTTATTTACTACAAGGCGGCCATACAGTCGGCGTCGCTGGGCGACGGCATAATAGTCCGGGGTATCGACCTGGCCCAGGAGGCGCGAGCCGCCAATATTGCAAAGAATATCGTGGCCGGTGAGTACAGCTTCGATATAAGCCCGCCGGACTCGGGAGAAAACGCCGCCGGGATAATTATGGGCAGTACCCTGGCCGACCGCCTTGGGGTCGGTATCGGCGATCCGATCGTGCTGTACTCATTGAGCGGGGAGGACCTTCGCCACGCCACCCGTCCGCGTGTGGCAAAATTCTACGTTAGCGGTATTTTCGAAAGCGGCATGTACGAATTCGACGCCGAGATGGCATACATCCCGCTGACCGTCGCACAGGACCTTTTCAAGACGGGGCCGAGGGTTACCGGTATTCATCTGAAACTGACCGATATCTACCTGGCCGAAAAAATCGCGCCGGAACTTCAGGAACTGCTGGGGTACGATTATGACGTGGTGCCGTGGTATGTACTGCATAAAAACCTGTTCAGCTGGATCGCTCTCGAAAAGAAAATTCTGTTTATAGGTTTCATTTTGATTGTCCTGGTCGCGGCTTTTTCAATTATCTCGACATTGGTCATGCTGGCGATGGAAAAGCGCTCGGAGATCGGAATATTGAAAGCGATAGGGGTCACACCCCCGTCGGTGCGGAAAATTTTCGTATACAACGGGCTCATAATCGGATCAGTTGGCATAATCGGCGGCTGGGCGATAGCCATATTCGCGGCCTGGCTGCAAAATACGTACAATATAATTTCACTTCCGCCCGATTTGTATTTCATCAGTTACCTGCCCATAAAGATCCAGCCTTTCGACTTCATTCTGGCCGGTCTCATAACCATTTTTATCTGCTTTCTGGCCGCCCTCTACCCGGCATATCGCGCGGCGTCGCAATCGGTTATCGACGTTATCCGTCAATAAGGAGCACTATTTGCACCCCGCCCCTAAATTATTTGACGATACTGGCGAAAATAGTTATATAATGATAAACAGGGAAGTTAGGGGAGTTGCGCATTGGATTCGGCTGAAAAAAAACACTTTCTGGTGGCCCATCGAATAGTCCGTAATTTCGAAACGGTCGAGGGAACACTGGAAGTCCTTAGAGGGGTCGATCTTATTGCCGACCAGGGAGATATGGTGGCCGTAGTGGGAGCATCGGGTGTCGGGAAATCGACTTTGCTGCACATTCTCGGTGGTCTGGACCGGCCGACTTCCGGTGACGTGCAATTCAAAGGCAATAACATCAACAACATGAATGAAAAAGATCTGGCCCTGTTCCGCAACGCACATATCGGTTTCGTTTTTCAGCACCATTACCTTCTCGAGGACTTCACGGCGAAGGAAAATGTCATGATGCCGGCTCTTGTCGCCGGCATAGGCCGCAGTGAAGCCGTCGAGCGCGCGGAACAACTGCTTACAGATGTCGGTTTACAGGATAGACAAAACCATCTTCCCCGGCAGTTGTCGGGAGGAGAGCTGCAGCGAACGGCGGTGGCCCGGGCGCTGATAAACAATCCGGAACTGGTGATGGCCGACGAGCCATCGGGGAATCTGGATATCGCAACCGGCGAACGACTCCATGCCCTGCTTTCCGATCTTAACCGCGCTCACGGGACATCGTTCATAATCGCTACACATAATTTGGAACTGGCTAAAAGCTGCAACAGAATCGTAAAAATTGACAGGGGTGTCGTCCTCGAGACGGCAACCCGATAGGTGGTGATAATATGCTGTGTCAGAGATGTAAGAAAAATCCGGCCACGATTAACTTGACGCAGATCGTAGATAACGAAAAGATTGCGCTTCAAATTTGCAAAGAATGCGCGGCCAAGATGGGTTTCCACAGCCCTTTGGACAGCATGCCGTTTCCGCTGGCCGAACTGCTGTCCGGCATGATCCAGCAGAAGTATCCGCACAAGGTGAATGAAAGCCTGCCGTTGATTACCTGTTCCAAATGCGGCCTGACGTTCGAAGCGTTCTCGCGGCAGGGGAGATTCGGTTGCGGGCAATGTTATACGGCTTTCCGTCCACGCCTGGAGGCGATCATGCGCAAACTGCACGGGTCATCGCTGCACAAGGGAAAACTTCCGGCGGCCGATGAAAGCGAAGCGCACTCCATTCAGGAAGAAGAGCGGCTGGATAGTGAGCTTAAAAAGGCGATCGAGGCTGAAGATTTCGAGCGCGCCGCCGATTTACGGGATAAGCTGCATGAGCTAAGAGAGGGCGTCCTGGCCCCGAAGGATGAATCTTGATTACTATGTTTGAAGATATGGCGAAATCGATGAGCGGCTGGTTGGCGGGTGAAGGTCGTGACAGCATGGTCGTACTATCGACACGCGTCAGGCTGGCCCGGAACGTCAAGGACCAGATTTACCCGACCGCGGCCGACACGAATACCCGCGAAAAGGTCGTCGGGTTTTTCGAATCGGCTTATTCCCGATCGGAAATGCTGAGTAAGGGGAAGTTGTACCGTTCGGCGGAACTAACGCCGCTGGATCGTGACTTTCTCGTCGAGCGCCATTTGATGTCGCCGAATTTCATGCAGGACGTCTCGGCCCGCGCGCTGTTTATCAGTCCGCACGAGCAGATTTCGGTCATGGTCAACGAGGAAGATCATTTGCGCATACAGGCGCTCGCTTCCGGGCTGGAACCGGAGAAGGCGTATAAGCTCGCCATGCAGTACGACAATGAAATCGGCCGGTTTATAGAGTATGACTATGATCCCGATTTTGGTTTCCTTACGGCCTGCCCGACCAACGTCGGGACCGGCATGAGGGCGTCGGTCCTGATCCACCTTCCGGGGCTGGTGATTACCAAGGAAATCGATGGGGTAATCAATAAAATTTCCAAGCAGGGCGTGGCGGTACGCGGATTTTACGGCGAAGGAACCGACGTGCTCGGTAATTTGTTTCAGATATCCAACCAGACGACGCTGGGTGTGTCGGAAAAACAGATACTGGAACTGATCGAACAGCTGACCCGTTTCATAATTGAAAGCGAGAACGCCGCACGCGAAAGACTCAGCAGCGAAGCCTCGGCGCAAATCGAGGATAAAATCTGGCGGGCGTACGGTATCCTTAAAAGCGCTCGGATGCTGACGTCGGATGAAGTCATGAATCTTTTGTCTGCGGTACGGCTCGGGATTGCGATGAAAATTATTGTTAACGTAACCATACGTCAGATAAACGAAATTCTTTTATTGTCGCAGCCGGCGCATTTGCAGAAGTTCAACAATGAAGAACTCGACGGCGACCACAGAGATTTTCTGCGCGCCAAGATGGTGCGTGAAAAATTAAATTAGAGTGCACAATTACACGGAAAAAAGTGTTTAATATACAGGATGGTAAATTATTATGAATGAGATGTTCACAGAACTTGCCCGCAAAGCCATTGAATATGCCCGAGATGAAGCGGCTCGGCTTCGTCATGACTATATCGGCACCGAGCATCTCTTGCTTGGCATGATTCGCCTTGGCGAAGGACGCGGCGTCGATATCATCATCAACCTCGGCATTGAGCCGCAGGATTTAAAAGCGTCGATCGAAGAAGTCGTCCAGCCGTCGGGTGGAACCATGACCATGGGACAGCTGCCGCTTACGGCGCGTGCCAAGAAGACCCTCGAAGTTTCCGGGCAGGAAGCGCGGGCTTTGAAATCGAAAGACATCGATACCGAACACATATTGCTGGCTTTGTTGAAAGACGAAGAAGGCGTGGCCGCTCAGGTACTGTCGATGTACGAAATCGATTATAAAGACGTTTACGAAGAGCTGAAGAATATTCAGAACGGCAAACCGTCGTCGTTCAAGAAGAAACGCAAAAAATCAAAAACACCGGCGCTGGATCATTACGGTCGCGACCTGACCGAACTGGCTCGTCGCAGCATGCTCGATCCGATTATCGGGCGCGACGATGAAATCGAACGGGTCAGCCAGATTCTTTCACGCCGCAAGAAAAACAATCCGGTTTTGATCGGAGAGCCGGGGGTGGGCAAGACCGCCATTGCCGAGGGCCTGGCCCAGCGCATTGTCGAGGGCAAGGTTCCGCAGACGCTGGATGGCAAGCGGCTCGTAACTCTCGACATGGCTTCGCTGGTAGCCGGGACCAAATACCGTGGACAGTTCGAAGAACGCCTCAAGGCGGTCATGACCGAGATCATCAATTCCAAAGACGTCGTGATTTTTATAGATGAACTTCATACCATCGTCGGAGCCGGGGGGGCCGAGGGCTCGCTCGACGCCAGCAACATTTTCAAACCGGCCTTGTCGCGCGGCGAATTGCAGTGCATCGGTGCCACGACGCTCAACGAATACCGAAAGTTTATCGAGAAGGACGGTGCGCTGGACCGTCGTTTCCAGACGGTCATGATCGAGGCCCCGACTGCCGAGAACACCGTGCAGATTTTGCAGGGTCTCAAGAATAAGTACGAAGAGCACCACAAAATTATTATTTCCGATGAAGCCATCGTATCCGCCGTCAAACTCTCGGATCGTTACATCAGCGGCAAATTCCAGCCGGATAAGTCGCTCGACGTGATCGACGAGGCCGGCAGCCGGGCGCATCTGGCGTCGTTTGCCAAGCCGGAAGAATTCGGCGAGATTGAAAACGAAATTTCCAAGCTTCAGGAAGAAAAAGAAAAAGCCGTCAAGAATCAGGCTTTCGAAACAGCCGCTCAGCTCCGCGACGAACTCAAGTTTAAAAAAGAGCGGCTGGAAAAAATGAAAGAAGAATGGGCCGAACAGCGCGACAAAGAGCGCGTAACTCTGCAGGAAGAGGATATCGCGCAGGTCGTCTCCAAGATGACCGGAATTCCGCTGTTCCGTCTCGAAGAAAAAGAATCCAAGCGCCTGATGCGCATGGAAGAAGAACTCAAAAAGAAAATTATCGGTCAGGACGAAGCCATCGGCATCCTGTGCAAATCCATCCGCCGCTCCCGCGCCGGACTGGGTGACCCACGGCGGCCGATCGGGTCGTTCCTGTTTCTGGGCCCAACCGGTGTCGGCAAGACCGAACTGGCGCGTGTCCTGGCGGAATTCCTCTTTGAGGACGCCAATTCGCTGGTGCGTATCGATATGTCCGAATATATGGAGAAATTCGCGGTTTCGAGGCTGATCGGTGCGCCTCCGGGATATGTCGGTTACGAAGAAGGCGGCCAGTTGACGGAAAAAGTCAGGCGTCGGCCGTACTCGGTCGTCCTGCTCGATGAAATCGAAAAGGCGCATCCGGACGTTTATAATATCCTGCTGCAGCTTATGGACGATGGGTCGCTGACCGATTCGTTCGGACGCAAGGTCGATTTCCGCAATACGGTCGTCATTATGACGTCCAACGTCGGGACCAAGCAGATCAAGAACGAAAAATCGGTCGGGTTCGATTCGGAAAGAAGCGATGCCGATCACGAGTCGATGAAGAAAAAGGTCACCGGGGAACTGAAAAAGCTGTTCAATCCGGAGCTATTGAACCGCATCGACATGTACCATAATTTTCCGGGCACTGAATATCGACGATATCAAGCAGATAGTCGATATCGAGGTGGCCAACGTGGCCAAACGTCTTGCCGAGCGGGGGATAAGTTTCACGCTGACCGAAGAGGCCCGTACGTTTTTGGCTTCCAACGGGTTCGAGTCGATGCTCGGAGCGCGGCCGCTCAAGAGGGCGATCCAGAAATATCTGGAAGATCCCCTCGCCGAGGAACTGCTGCGCGGCCAATATGCCGGCGACTGCAATCTGAAAATCGGTGTCGAGGATGACAAGTTGAAATTCACGTTCAACGAGCTTCCGGCGGCCGGTGAAAAACAGCAAAAAGTGCCCAATTAAGGGCTTGCTTTTTCGATAGATTTTTATATACTTATGCGGCCCGGTTTGACCGGGCCGTATTTTGATTTACGAAAATAATTTGAGTTGGAGTAGATTATGGCTCATAAAAAAGGTGTTGGTTCATCCCGTAACGGCCGCGACAGCCAAGGCCAGAGGATGGGCATCAAGACATATGCCGGTCAGGCCGTGACGGCCGGGACCATTATCGTCCGTCAGCGCGGCACCGGTTTCCATCCCGGTGTTAACGTCGGGATTGGCCGCGACAATACTTTGTTCGCGAAAATTACCGGTGTGGTTCAGTTCGACCGCAAAGGCCGCGACAGAAAGATTGTTTCAGTGCTCGAATAGAACCTGGGACAAGTGTTAGGATTTTTAAGCCCCGCGATTGCGGGGCTTTTTTTGTGTGGGTAACGTAAATTTTCATTGTAGGTCAGGAGCCCCGCGCTCCTGACAATTAAAATTAATCATCACCATAATTGCCGTCAAACACGATTTTTTCTCGTGCGCCCCAATCTCTTTGATAGATTCCTTTATTATGAAATTCGTGAATCGTTGTGAATGACCAATCATACGGGCTTTTGGCATATCCATGCTTAACCGGATTATAATGTATGTAATCAAAATGGCGATCAAAATCGGCCTGATTGCGAATAATATGATCCCAAAATCTATTCTGCCATAAACGCCCCTTGAGCATTTTATGCCGTTTTCTGAAATTGGCGCCGAAACCCATTTTAATTCGTTGCATGATCGTTGAAATATCATGTTCTTTGGTATCGATCAGATAATGGATATGATCGGGGAGAATTACGAACGCTAAGATGTCTATTTGCAGGTCGTTTTTAATATTATTCTGTGCGTCGATCAGCAAGTCGTAATTGTCCGTCAGAATAGGAATACGGTTGTATGAAACATTCGTAATGAAATAAATATTCCCGGAATTGCAATATCGTTTGATTATTGACATTTCTCAACCATGAATAAATTTGTCAGGAGCTCCCTCGCTTCGCTCACTTCGCAAACTCAGTGCAGGCGGGACCTTCGGCAGGGCTCCTGACCTACTAAAGAGAAATCATTATTAATTAGTTCCTATAATTACGACTAAGCGTGAGTGTCAGGAGCTCCCTCGCTTCGCTCACTTCGCAAACTCAGTGCAGGCGGGACCTTCGGCAGGGCTCCTGACCTACTAAAGAAAACTTTTACCCATTAGTAATATAGTAAAATAGACGATTAACCAATAAAATATTCGACATACTTTCAATCAGTTTTTAATCACGCCGACTTCACAAGTTGGCGTTGCTCAACTACGCTTCGGAGACGGAGGCTTCCAGTTCCAGCAGCATGTGGCGTTTCAGCTTGTTGTCGAAACGGCGTTTGTACTTGAGCGTGGTCAGGTAATGCTTCAAGCCGAAAATCGTCGACACGCCGCCGATAAGAATCAGACCGCCGTCGAGGATGCTCCAGTATCCGAACCCGAAATAACGCATCAGGGCGACACCGAAAGTTACGAACGCCAGACCGGTGCGAATCATCGCCAATTCGGTACGCCCCCGCGCCAGAAGCGAGCGGTAGCCGGAAAGATCGGTACGGTCGGTAGCAAGTTCGTTGCGCTCGTGAGCGAGATCGGTTCTGGCGGTGGAGAGGGTTGTCCGCTCGCGGGCAAGATCGGTCCGCCCGGTGGCCAAATCGGTTCTTTGTTCAGAAAGCGTGGTGCGCTGGTGCGCCAGGTCGGTGCGGTTGGTGGCCATCGACGTCCGCTGCTCGGCCCAATTGGTCCGTTTTTCGGAAAGCTCGGTGCGGCGTTCGGCCAGTTCCATGTTTTGGGCGCTGTAGCCGGTCTGGTCTTTGGCCAGACGGGTGCGCTCCTGAGCGAGGGCGGTACGCATGTCGGCGGCGACGGTGCGGCGGTCGGACAGCTCGTTTCGTTTTTCGGCCAAACCGACGAGGTTGACCATAAGTTTGGTTCTTTCGCGGGCCAGCCCGACCAGGGCGCCGTTGCCGTCGAGGTCACCGCCGTTCTTGTCGATTACTTGATCTTTATCCATTGCAAACATCCTTTTTATGCGCGATAAGCCGGTGGAGTGGTGGATATCCCGGCCTTTTGTATCGCGTCAGAAATATCCGGTTGGAGATATTATTCGTATAAATAAAATATAATCCCCCCGACGAAATCCATCACCTAATAATTTATAAAATCGGAATTTGTTTTTGATCCAAAACTGGTCAAAATAGTCTTTTTTTGTTTAACCGGTATAATTCAATCGGATTGTGGTACAAATGACGAAGTGGCAGGCGAGGGCGTCAGCCACCCACAGAAGAACTTGAACGACGAACTCACTCACCCGTTGGGTGAGCTATGAAATTTCTGATGTATCTTTTTCGTGTCAGGTCTCACTCATAAGAATGAGAATGACCTGACACAACTTGAAATTTGTAGAATTATCGCACCCGCCATGACCAGGATCAACAAAGATATCACATTGCGCAAAATTGAGCTGCGGAATCAAAAATAAAATTATAAATATCAGCGGAAATGTAAATAACCGCATTCTCATTTTTGCCTCCTGTATAATATACAAAGAGAATCATTTGGTGAAATGAAGGCTATTTTAAGCCCGTCAGGGCAATAGGCTGGAGCTCTACACCCGAACATTTTAATTTCATCATCCAACACCGTAAATTCGAGATTATTATAGTTAAAAGTACCCATTCTCCATATTTCATTAAATTCATCCAAAGCATAAACATAACCTATTAATACTTCCGGAGCTTGGGGATTAAAAGAATAGTAAATGGGATCAGTAAGGATTTTATCCACAGGATGTGCTTTAATGTGAGTGAAAATATTAATGCAAGAGGTATCTGATATTCTGCAAATAAGCCAATGCAGCATATAATATGTCAAATCGCTATTTAAAATTGGCCGCATTTGGATAGGGTGTTTTTCACTTGGGGCCAGTTTCTTTATCTGGCTAAAATCTGTTTTGGATAAATATACGCCATCATTTTCCCAAAATACTATATGATCGTTTTTCTCAGGGTTTTCATCTTTCGCATTAGAATACTTGCTTTGAAAAAATACCAAGCTTTCATTCAAGTAGCCCTTTCCTGCGGGCCTATTGGTAGCTCGTATAACATTTTGCCTAATATATAAGTGTCCTTCAGCTGTCAACCATGGCCCATTAAAAGAATCCTCTTCGTCCTTTGTTCTCGGACCGGATTTGCTATAGTGCGATAATAACGTATATTCATCTTTTGATTCGATATCTACTTTTACTAACTTTTGATCTATAGCAGCATTTTCGCCCCACCTAGACAAATGCAATATTAATTCTTTTCCCGATAACCACTCAAACCTTCGAGGCGGATAATCAAAGTTGGTTATTGCAGTGACTATTCCCTAATGAATCCGAAACCATCAAGGTACCATTCAGAAAATAGGCAACATATTTCCCGTCAGGTGACCATCTTAGCGGTGATAACGACGGTTCTCCAGAGCACGGACCCGCTTTAATAACTTTGGTAATTTCATAATCGGCTGATAATAAAGTGATAGGAACTGTGGATAATAAAACCAGTAATCCTATTGTACAAATGCGTCTAATATGCATGTAAATTGCCCTCCCAATTGAACTAAGCGATAGCATGAGTATAGTTCAAATCTGTTGGATTGTCAACTATTATCTCATAACTAAAGCATAGTTCTGGCAAAATCGATTGAATCGAAATTCTTGCTCGAATGCACTCAATAAATTTAAAAAGTCAGACGAAAATTCAACGATCAACCATAGAAGAGAATGATTACCCCGGCGACGGCTATCACTGCACCTATGACTGCGCGAAGTGTCACTTTCTCTTTGTAGAATATTATCACCAGCGGGATGACCAGGATCGGGACGATGGACATAATCGCCGACGCGACGCCGGTCGCGGCATACTTGACCGCTGTCAGGGACATCCACACCCCGAGAAAGGGCCCACAGATCGCCCCGCCCAGAGTGAATGCAAGGGCCTTTCTGTTTTTGAATACAGTAGCGATATTTTTTATGTCCTTTCTGAAGAGCGCCAGGATCCACACGCCCACCGCCGCGGAGACCATGCGGATTAAAGTGGCAGGGAGAGGGGAGATCGCGCTGCCCATCCCGGCCTTGGCCAGCACCAGGCCGATGGCCTGTCCGGCGGCGGCGAGGATGGCCAGGCCGATGCCGAGACGGTTCGAGCCGGTTTCGGCGTACTTGACCTTGTTGGTTTCGTAATGCCTTTCCGCGGTGACCCAGATGACCCCGGCGATTGTAAGGATGATACCGGTCAGCGCCACGACGCCGAGCGTTTCACCGAGCGTTATCCAGGCCGCTATGGATGCAAAAATCGGCCAGGTGGCGAAAACGACCAGCGTCCGCCTGGGACCCATAATAATCAGCGCTTTGAATAAAAACGAATCGCCCAAAGTCAGGCCGATCACGCCGCTGGCGGCCAGATATAAAAATGATTCGGTGCTGACTCCGGAGGGCCACAGATGGCCGGACGTGATAAAATAAAGCGTGCCGAGGAGGATCATCGCCATCGGGATGCGGATTCGATTGACCCAAAGCGAACCGATCAGCCGCCCGGCCGACGTGAAAAACAGGGTTGTAAACGACCACAGGAAGGCGGTCAGAAGGGCTGCTAATTCTCCGGCGTAAATCATAGCCCAATAAAATACAAAGAGGGATTTTAATCAATGCCTTTGGGTCTGATATCCGGCCGCGTTGACATTGTCGTACAGATTAGCTATTTTCCGTCTTTATTATTAGACAGGAGAAAGCGGTGCGGTCTGTTTTGTGGATTATTCTCGCGGTGCTTGTCGGTTCGATGTGGTTTTGCCAGTCGTGCCCGGCCGGTGATTCCACGATTGTCACCAACACCGACAGCAATAATATTGCTCAGTCGACCGGCATTGTCGAATCT
The DNA here is from genome assembly GCA_963702205.1 of uncultured candidate division Zixibacteria bacterium. GTDB lineage: Bacteria > Zixibacteria > MSB-5A5 > GN15 > PGXB01 > CALAMC01. Next base: position 3,686,206 of record OY969724.1, on the reverse strand, counting down.
CATGCCGGGACTTTTCAGTTCCCACTTACTCCCGAACGTCAGGAGCAGAGGAATTCCTATGCACATTTTGTCAATATCTGGCGGTTTGTATCTTTTGGAATCGAAGTCATCATCCTGAGTCTTATTTTGTTCACCGGGTTTTCTGCGCGAATACGAAGCTGGATTTACGGGATTACGACGAAGCGGATTCTTCGCTACGTGATTTACCTGTTTCTGTTTACGATCGTGCTGTTTATTGTCAAACTCCCGTTTTCGTATTACCGGGGGTTTGTGATCGAGCATCAGTATGGTTTCACCAATCAGCATTTCGGCGGGTGGTTTTCCGACCGTCTGTTGTCGTACGCGGTCGAATATGTCATCATGCTGATTGTCATCATGATTCTTTATACTCTTCTCGAAAAGACCAAACGCTGGTGGTTGTATCTGGCCGGGGCGGCGCTGCCGTTTATGATATTTATAATGATCGCCTATCCGACCGTAATCGATCCGCTATTCAATAAATTCATTCCGGTCCCCGACGGCCAGCTCAGGACCGCCATGACCGAACTGGCCGACAAAGCCGGGATACACAACCCTGACATTTATCGGGTAAATACTTCGAAACGTTCCAATAGGGTCAATGCCTATTTTGTCGGGGTATTTGGGACCAAGAGGATTGTACTGTATGACAACATGATCGACAATTTCACGCTCGACGAGATGCGCTTTGTGGTCGGGCATGAGATGGGGCACTATGTCAAGAATCATATCTGGTACGGCATCTTCGGTTTCGTGTCGATCGTACTGGCCGGCGCATTCATGGCCGATAAAACCATGCCGGGTTTTATCAGGAAATTTAAAAAACGGCTGGGATTTGAAAAGCCTTCTGATATCGCCAGCTATCCGCTGCTGCTGCTTTTTATCGCGGTCTTCAGCTTTTTCGCGCAGCCGGTGTGGAACGCGGTCAGCCGACAGATGGAGTATTCCTGTGATCGTTACGGGATGGAGCTTTCGGGTGTCGACGCCGCGGTGGCGCAGTCGGCCTTCGAAAAATTATCGGCCTTTAACTTGTCAGACCCGAATCCATCGCCTATAATTGAATTTTGGTTTTACGACCACCCGTCGCTGAACAAAAGAATAATACGCGCTTATAAGGTGTATACAGAATTAAACAATTAACATAGAGCCCGGCGGTGGCCGGGAAGTTGGAGTTGATTCATGCGTGAGATAAACACAGACCAGATAACCGAAGCGGTCCGCAAAATTGTAATCGAGGCCAGCTATGACCTGGGGAGCGACGTTATCGAGGCGGTGAAGAAGGCCAAGACGGTCGAGGAGTCGCCGGTCGCCAAAGGTATTCTCGACCAGGTCCTGGCCAACGCCGAAATAGCCAAAAACGAACATTCCCCGATGTGCCAGGATACCGGATTCGCCGTGCTGTTTGTGGAGTTGGGACAAGACGTGAAAATTGTCGGCGGAAACTACGGCGACTCGCTGCAGGAAGGGATTCGTCGGGGCTACACCGAGGGCTTCCTGCGCAAGTCGGTCTTGAGCGATCCGCTGGAGCGTAAAAATACCGGTGACAACACTCCGGCCGTGATACACACCGAGATAGTCCCGGGCGACAAAATGAAAATTACGATCGCCCCCAAAGGCGGCGGTTCGGAAAATATGTCCGAGATTAAAATGCTCAAGCCGTCCGACGGTGTCGACGGCGTCAAAGATTTCGTGATTGACCGCGTCCGGCGCTCGGGCGGCAATCCCTGCCCGCCGGTTATTATCGGCGTCGGTATCGGCGGCACGTTCGAAAAATGCGCCATGCTGGCCAAAAAGGCGCTGCTGCGGCCGGTCGGGGATCGTCATCCCAATAAGTACTACGCCGACCTCGAACTGGAGCTGCTGGATAAAATAAACAAGCTCGGTATCGGTCCCCAGGGACTCGGTGGAACGACCACGGCCCTCGACGTGCATATCGAGGTGCACCCGTGCCATATCGCATCGCTGCCGGTAGCTGTCAATACGCAGTGCCATGCGGCGCGTCACAAAGAAGTTGTACTATAGAGCCTGCAAAAATTGGAGATAGAAAATGTCTGATAAAAAAACAATCACGACGCCGCTGACAGACAAGGTCGTCGAGAGCCTTAAGGTCGGCGACCAGGTACTGATAAACGGTTCGATTTATACCGCGCGCGATGCCGCGCACAAGCGGCTGGTGGAACTGATCGCCAAAGGCGAGAAACTGCCGTTCGACGTCAAAGGGCAGATCATATATTTTGTCGGGCCGACCCCGCCCAAACCGGGACAGGTCATCGGATCGGCCGGACCGACCACGTCGTATCGCATGAACGCCTACACGCCGATTGTCATCGAGGCCGGTCAGAAGGGCATGATCGGTAAGGGTGAAATGGGGCCGGACGTGGTTATGGCTATGAAAAAACACAAGGCCGTCTACTTCGCGGCTGTCGGAGGGGCCGGAGCTTTGATCGCCAAGTCGATTACGGCTGCCGAAGTAATTGCGTACGAGGACCTCGGTGCCGAAGCGATCAGGAAGCTGACGGTTAAAGATTTCCCGGTGATCGTCGCGCTCGACTGCCACGGCGGCAACCTGTACAAAGAGGGCATGGAGAAGTACGGGAAGATGTAGAAAACAAGTATAATTAATTTCTAAGTAGGGCAGAACCCTTCAGCGGTTCTGCCTTTTAATTTGGCATAACCACTCTAAACAAGTTAGGAGTGGCCACCCTGAATATTTACTTCATCAATAAGAGAAGACTGGATTCCCGCCTACGCGGGAATGACATTGTAAAGAGCATTTATATCTTCCCAAACTTATCCCCGCATTATATATTCCCGCCATGCAAACGTCGCTTCACATATATACGCTCGTAGCCGAGCTTAAAGATTTGCTCATAGGAGCGAAATTCGTCTCAACCGAGTTCTACAAGAAAGAACGCGAAGCCTATATGCTGTTCAAGACCGACGTCGGTTATTTTGCGCTCGGGCTGGCCTATCATCCGGTCGGTTATGGGTCTTTCTTTATGCCGCGCTCGAAAATCAAGATCGAAACCAAAGAAAAGCCATGGCCGTTTTTCCAGGACGCCATAGAGAGTACCGTCGCATCAATTTCACAATATGGTTTAGACAGAATATTCCGAATCGAGCTAGAAAAGGTGACAGATAGGTACTGCATTATAGTGGAGGCCATCGGTCCCAATGGAAATATCTGGCTGCTCGATAAGGACGACAGGATTCTTGCGACCCTGCGAAACAAGAAGTACGATGCAAAGGAACCGTACACACCTCCCGACCCGGTAGACAGGCTGAATCCTTTCACGATTAATGCGACGCAATTGGGAGAAAAAGTAGGTCGGGTTCAGATACCGACGAAGTCGGGAGAGAAACCCGACATAGAAGTGTCGGCATTTTCCGCAGCCGACCTGCTAAGAAATGTCATCAAGAAGAACATCCTCGGACTGGACGACGTCATGGTCGATGAAATTCTGTACGCGGCGTCGCTGGATCAAAATGTCGCAGTGAAGCAACTATCTGATGCAGATTTTGGGACGCTCGTGGATGCAATTGTGGAGTTCGCCCAAAGGTTCAATGATTATCAAAAAGGATATGTATATAATCTGAAACCACACGCCGCGTATCCGTTCAAATTAAAATCCGTCGATCTCGAGGCTGAGAAAACCAAATCGCTGTCGCTGGCGGTATATCAGTGCGTCCGAGTCAATAAAGAGTTCAAAGCCGAAGTCGATCAGAAACAGGTTGTCATGGAAGCGATCAGGCGACATTTAAGGAAACTCGCACGCAAGGTCGAGCTGATTGACAACGATCTGAAGAACGCCGACAATTACGATCTCTACCGCAAGATGGCAGAGCTTCTTAAGATCAATTTGACTTCAATTAAAAAGGGTATGGCCCAGGTCGAAGTCGAGGACGTTTATTCGTCATCTGGTGGTACGGTGCAGATCGAACTTGATCCGTCGCTGACCCCGTCCGAAAACGCTGATAAGTATTTCAAGAAATATCGCAAAGGAAAAGACGGATTGAAACTATTGCAGCGTCGTTTAGAAATCGCCAAAATGGAGCTGGCTGCTTCCGAATCAATGCACGATGAACTCGAGAGAGATTTCGAGAGCGCCTCGAAAAGGTACGATGCCGAGATAAAGCAGCTTCTTCCGGCGCAGGCGAAAAAGAGAGAGACCGCCCCGAGGCTGCCGTACCGGGAATACACGCTGTCCAGCGGGGTGAAGATTTTTGTCGGCAAGGACGGTGATGACAACGACCGCACTACGTTCGACCACGCGAAACCGTACGAGCTCTGGTTCCACGCCTCGCAATGTCCCGGCTCGCACGTCGTCATGAAATATCCCGACAAGAGTTTTGAACCGTCGAAGGCCGAAATCGCCGAGACCGCGGCCATTGCGGCGTATTATTCCAAAGCCCGCAATTCCAAAACGGTACCGGTGGCCTATACCGAGAAGCGGTATGTGCGCAAACCGCGCAAGGCCAAACCGGGACTGGTGACACTTGAGCGCGAGAAAACTGTCATGGTGGAGCCACAGAAACCGGAATAGACGAGTCCGGCGGAACAGTTGCCCGCAAATCCTGTTACAACGCTTAATAATTAATCAATCGGTTCCTGCCGATATTAGAAAGTACTGACGAGAGGGAATATGCGGCTATTATTTAACAGATCATCCGACCGGGAAAGCCATTACCGGGACCGCCTCGATGCCGTCCGCACCAAGCTGGCCAATGAGCGCACCATCCTGGCCTATATGCGCACCGCTTTGACTTTTGTCATCGCCGGACTGACGTTCATAAAATTTTTCGACAGCTTTTATTTTACGATCATCGGCTGGATATTCGTGCCGATCGGGCTTGTTACGATGATCCTGGGCGTATACCGGTACAACATGATCCGGGAGCAGGTTGTCGAACTGAACGATATCGCAGCGCGTCACGAGATAGAGACCCGGCGCGAAACCAATAAAGACGTAATCTAAATCCGTTTCAGATTATCGGCTTCGATAGTGTACTTATGATCGACATTGCCGGTATTACGGGTCGCGGCCGGTTCGAATAACAGCACCTGGCACAGTACTTCGGCATCGGGTTTGTGTTCGACCCCGCGCGGGACAATGATGAATTCACCGCGTTCGAGTTGGACGGTTTTATCCCGGAAGCGAACCTTCATTGAACCGTCGAGCACCAAAAACATCTCGTCTTCGTTTTCGTGCTGATGCCAGACATATTCGCCGGAGAATTTCACGACTTTGATATACTGACCGTTGAGTTCACCGACTATTTTCGGTTTGTAGACGTCATCGAACAGGGCCAGCTTTTCGGAGAGATTTACTTTTTCGGGCATGGTTGTTATTCCATTTCTATATTTTCGTTCTGTTGTGAAAATGTATTACTTTTTTGCCCGGTCTGTCAACCGGCAGACGAGGGCGTCTGCCGGTCACTGAAATCGTGCGCTGTCGGGAATCCTTTCCCGACAGCTTTCGTTCGATGCAAGATCTTCGTAGGTCGGGTTCTGGAGTCTCCCGACACTGTCGGGGGACGGAAAAACCCGACGTCTTGCCATAAATCAAAATGTCGGGTTTCTCGCCCCGATATTATCGGGCCTCGGAACCCGACCTACTATTTTCGCCAGATTATAGCAATTACTGCTTTGGGAACTGGATCAAAGAAATCACGGCACCGGTCGGGTCTTTGATTATGCAAAAACGCCCGACAGTCGGTATGTCGGCCGGACCGTGGATGATACTCCCACCCAGCGTCCTGGCCTTTTCTGCGGCGCCGTCGACGTCGTCGACCGTCACATAGGCCATCCAGTGCGAGGGGACCTCTTTGGCTTCGGGCGGCATCGGCATCATGCCCGCGACGCGTTCTTCACCGGCCTTGGCGAAATGGTACTTCATGTCCTCCATGCCGCTGTCGACAATATCCCACCCGATCAATTCGGAATAAAACTTGTGCGCTTTTTCGGGATCGCGGGTAACCAGTTCGTTCCAGCAAAACGTGCCGTGGACAGGTTTCTGTTCAGCCATTTCATGCTCCTGTTTTTTTAAGGTTCGAGATTTTTCGCGATACCTATTATACGCGACAATTCCTGTCCGGGTGTAATCACATTTTGGCAGAGCAAGTCACATATACGAAAACAATATCGTCCGTATTATTTTGATTTGACCGATTTATAAATATATATCGCGACCGATCCGAAAACGATTGTCAGAAATATCGGCAGAAAATAGACGCCCAGTCCCCGGCAGCGTTCCAGCGCGACACCGATAGCCGCCCAGTTAATCAGAGTGAAAACCCAGATAACTTCGGCCTTAAGTATCGACGAAAACTGACGGCCCAGGAGGTACTGACGCTCGGCGTTCTCAGCGGTAATCCGGACGACATAATTGGCGTACTGCGGTATACGGCCCAGCAGTGTAATCAGGGCATAAATAAAGACCGATACCGCCGGCAAAATTATCAGGATACTCTTGCCGCTCCAGTTGTCGGGCTGACCGCTCACGCCAAAGTGGCTGGGGACCTGATCGGGCAGGGCCGACCAATAGTTTAGAATGAGAAAAACCGATATAAACAGACCGGTCGCGGCAACCAGTTCGAAAAATTTCTCCAGCCGCGTCAGCGGCATCCTGATTACAGGGCGTTCAGTTTTTTCCATGGTGATTTCTTGTTTTACATTCAAAATATAAGATAGATCATTCCGTCCATCAAATAGATTTCATTTGTTATCGTTTTGTTGCAGAATATACCGGGGCGAGGGCGGGAATATTCGAAAAATCCGTTGGCCGATAAGCGCCGTCGGGAACCCTTTCCCGGCAGTTTTTTGTAGGTCGGGTTCTGGAGTCACGCGACAGTGTCGGGGGACGGAAAAACCCGACATCTTGTCATAAATCAAAATGTCGGGTTTCTCGTCCTGATAGTATCGGGCTTCGGAACCCAACCTACTTCTTAAAATGCGATTCCAAGCCGCCTAATTCTTTGCAAGAGAACAGATTAGTGGAATGTCATTCCCCGCCGGTGAGGATTTCGATTTCCTCAAGTAAGGCTTTCTCCAATTCGGATTCGGGGAGCTTCCTGACGATTTTGCCCTTTTTAAAAAGCAGCCCCTTGCCGCGTCCGCCGGTGATGCCGACGTCCGCCGCGCGGGCTTCGCCGGGTCCGTTGACCACACAGCCCATGACGGCCACTTTGAGTGGTGTCTTATAGTGGGCGGTCTTTTTTTCGATCGACCGCGCCAGCTTGATGACGTCGATTTCGCACCGTCCGCAGGTGGGGCAGGAGATGATTTCTACGCCTTCTTTTTTCAGTTCCAGCGCCTTAAGGATGGCCTTGCCGACTTTTATTTCCTCGACCGGATCGGCGGTCAATGAAACACGGATGGTGTCCCCGATGCCGTGGATTAATATCGCGCCCATCCCGACGGCTGATTTGACCGTGCCCGATTCGAGTGTCCCGGCCTCGGTGATGCCGAGGTGGAACGGGTAGTCTACTTTCTGTGCCAGAAGCAGATGCGCCTGCCAGGCGGTGTTGACATTCGACGATTTCATGGCGATGACTATATCGTGGAAATCGTTCTTTTCGAGCAATTCAACCTGCCGCAGCGCCGCCTCGACAAATCCTTCGGGGTTATCGTGGCCGTATTTTTCGAGCACATCCTGCGGGAGCGATCCGGAATTGACCCCGACCCGAATCGGGATGCCGGCGTCTTTGGCGGCTTTGGCTATTTCGGTGACCTTGGAATCGTCGCCGATGTTGCCGGGGTTGATCCGAATCTTATCGACCCCCTGTTTGATCGCTTCGAGAGCCAATTTGTACTTGAAGTGTATATCGGCCACGAGCGGTATGGTTATTTTCGACTTGATTTCGGCCAGTTTCGACGCCGCCTCGCGGTCCGGGACGGCGACTCTTATAATGTCGCACCCGGCGTCGGTGAGTTTTCTTATCTGCGCGACGGTCGCTATGACATCGCGGGTATCGGTGTTGGTCATCGATTGCACCGTCACCGGAAACCCGCCGCCGATGATAACATCGCCGCATTTGACCGCCCGGCTTTTCCGCCGCTCTATCGGTAATCTAATTTCCATTGCCGCTTGACCTTTGATAGTTTCCGGCGTAATTTAACGGTTCTATGGAGAATATCAACTGAAAGTTGATGGGATATGATTGCAAGATTCATAATCGCGGCGGCAGTAATAGGGTTGTTGATAGGTGGATATTTCTACGGCAGAGATTATCTGCGCAACAGAAAAGAAGCCGAATACCGTCGCTATGCTCTGGTCATCGCCGAAACCTCAATCGCGGCCGAGCTGTATCGCAACAGCAGCGATTCGTTCCTGGTTGCCCGCGATTCGATTTTGCAAAAATACGGCGTCACGGCCGAGCAGATGTTGACATACAAAGACAGCTTTCCCGGCGATCAAAACGACTGGGCATCCTTCTGGAAGATGGTTTCAAATATCACCGATTCTCTGGCAAATCTCAAAATCGAAGAGCTTAACGCTCAGGCGGATTCGGCGGCAGCGGATTCATTGGCAGCCGACTCAATATAATCTCAGGCGGGGGATATTCGGGGGATTCTATTGGTATAACAGAAAAAGGGACTATTCTATGAAATTTCTTAAAATGTCCGTCATTATAGCGATTATTCTGGCGTCCGGCTCTTGTGTTCAGGGGCAAGCCGATGATTTTAAGCTTATAATTGACTATAGCGAGTGTCTTCTTCTTGGACGTCAGGCTATTTTTCCTGTTTACTTTCAAGGCAATATCAATGTGGTCGACAGCCTGCACCTCTTGATTAAATATCATACGGGTGTCTTCAAACTCGAAAGCCTGAGCTTTGAAACTATTATTTTAATTCAGTAGAGGACACAGCAAATTACAGGCTTGTCGATTTCAGAGATACTACAGGTCAATGGATGTACGAAAAATTCGAGGTCGAGCGGCCGGTTGCAAGCAACCCGGGTATCATTAAAATCAACGCCCGGATGGGCAATACAGCCAATATTGAATATGATAAAAATAATCCGGGTGACAAATTAATACTGTTCAAGCTTCATTTTATGACAACACATGATATAAGTTATCTTCTCCGTTGGGTTCCGGTGCAGTTTATCTGGGAGTCCTGCAATGATAACGCGATCTTTTATCATAAATACGTAAGCGGGAATATGCTGCCGCGGTTGGCCTATCTTAAGGACGTCTTTATGCCTTATCATTGGGATTTGCCCGCAGAAATATATTTAGGCTTTCGAGATTATCGCAAAATAGAAATGTACCAGGCTTATGATTTAAGCAATGTGGATTCTTGTCTTACTAATTGTGACATTTCTCAGCGCATGATTTATTTCTTCAACGGTGGTACAGCCTTTGACTGCCTGGACGTCGATGCCAGAGGCGATGTTAACCTCAATGGAATAGCCCACGATTCGGCGGACCTGATCAATCTCAGAGATTATCTCCTTATGGGTGATTCAGTATTTAAAATCAATAAAGATGGGCAATATGCCGCGTCCGATGTAAACGGCGACGGCAGATCTGCGACAGTACAGGATTTTCAGTACTTGGTTAAATATATTCAAAATGATGCCATGCCTTATCCCGAAATCATGAATGTTATTGATGGTCAGCTTATCGAAATAAAAAAGCGTGATGAATTAAAACTATATTATAAATTTGATGCTCCGGTCGGGAGCATTTTGCTGCGGTTCAATGCGCCGGATTCGACCAGCAGCGCAGAGTTAAAGGGCCCATACTCCAATTATGAAATCGGACGGTATTGGCGCAATGATACCTTGTCGATCCTGATTTACAATCTTAATCCGAAATCGAAGGTTGCTACTAATACGGGACCGCTGCTGGACCTGAAATACACCGGCCAACCTCCCGAGTTAATTTCGGCCGAGGCCGCGGGATATTATGGTGAAAAGGTCGATTTGATAACCGTTGAACATTAAGGGGACTAAGTTATGAAGATAAATATCTTTTTCTGTTTATTCGTTATAGCTTGTCTTGCAACTATCTCATCCATTAAAGCCAAAGAGGCAGACTTTGATATATTTATTAATCTGGAATTATCTCAGCTTCAAGGTCATATCGCGGCCATTCCTGTATTCATAACCGGGGATGTTGCCAATATCGACCGATTCGATTTTCGGATAGGCTACGATGATAAATGTCTCAAATTGCAGTGTCTTACTGCGGGGAACACATACAAGGATTCTGCAAATCAAATCGAATCTCATTATAGAGAAGAGTATATTCATCATTCGATTTATGATTTTTTCGATAGTACGGGAAACGGGTTGTATAAAAACTTGTCCTTTCAAAACATTTCACAGCCCGGATATTACGAAGTCCGTATCAGGGGCCGGTTCAGTGTCGATACAAGTCTGATAAGGAGCAAGACAGAAGGAACCGACAGTCTCCATCTGTTTACATTGCATTTCTTCGTAACGAATGACAGAAGTTACGAGTGCCATTTACTGCCGATTCAATTTATATGGGAAGATTGTATCGATAATGTTCTCTTTCAAAAATCTGTAGCCTCCGACGGAGGCAGCCCTCCTGTTGCTTGTATGAACAAATCCTATTTTGCGTGCAATCGACCCTATGGACGGAATAAGTACTGGATATACGATGGCACTTTTGCAATGGACTCTACGACCCCGTATTACAAGTTTCCGCAATATGATTTGCGGTGCGCGCAGAAAATCCGCGAATCGTACCCTGCGGCCGTACCGTCGATTGACTTCTATAATGGGGGTACAAAAGTTATCTGCTGTTGCGAGGACTTTAATTTTAAAGGGGATATGAATCTCAATGGTCTTAGCATGGACGACGATGATTTTGAGCTGTTCAGAAAATACATCCTGTGGGGCGATAGCGTCTTTCATATAAACATCGAAGGTCAGACGGCGGCGGCGGATCTGAACAATGACGGCATCTGCGGCAGCATTCTGGATCTTCAGGCATTCAAGTATTCATCCTGTCGGCGGCCAGTCCTGCGTAAGTTCATTAAGGAGTCATACGACGGCTTATTGATGTTGTTTTCAAGTGCAAATGAATTGGCATTGAGTCATAAGTTCGATATCCCGGTTGGAGCCATATTATTGAAATTCTTTGCCCCGGATTCCATAAGCAATGTTGATCTGGACCCCCATTGCGAGGATTTTATGGTCGACTACTCTCAAAGCAATGATACTCTTACGGCATTAATTTACAGCCCAAAAGACCAGGCGAAAATTAATGCCGGTCCGGGAAGATTGATGGACATTAAATTCAATGGTCAGTCTCCCAGGTTAGTGTCAGCCTCAGCGGCGGGGTACTACGGCGATAAAATTGATTTAAGAATCATAGAGCATTGATCAGGATTTAATCGTTATCGGCAGTGAAGGCGCTCTCGTAGTGCTCGAGTTGGCCGTCGAAAAATGTAATCAGATCAAATCTGTAATCGTGGTCTTTTAATTTGCGGTCGGCGATGTACTGCCCGGCGGCGGCAATAAGATTCTGACGTTTGCGCTTGTCGACCCATCCGGCGGGATGGCCGTATTTGGGGCCGGTGGCGGCCTTGACTTCGACGAATATGATAGTCTTATTTTTGACGACGATCAGGTCAATTTCCTTATGACCCGCCTGCCAGTTTTTTTCGAGAATAGTATAACCGTTGGCGCGAAGAAATTCCTCGGCCATTTGTTCAAATTTGCGCCCTTTTTGTCTTTCGGAAGAAGCCACAAAAACAAGAAACGAAATTATTCCACCGTCTGCAAGAGCTCTTCGACCGGTTTGAAAGTCTTGCGGTGGATTTTGGTCGGCCCGAAAGTCCGAAGCTCATCGAGATGTTTGGCGGTCGGGTAGCCGCGATGGCTCGCGAATGAAAACTCGGGATAAATCTCGGCATAGCGATCCATGATGCGGTCACGAGTCACCTTGGCGATAATCGACGCCGCCGAAACCGACTTGCACAACCTGTCGCCGCCGACCAGGGCCAGCTGCGGATAGCTCAGATTCGGAATTGCGAAAGACCCGTCAACCAGCACATAGTCCGGCTTGCTTTCGAGCGAGCAGACCGCCTTGCGCATAGCCATCAGCGAAGCCTTGAGAATATTGCATGAGTCGATGGCTTCGTTGTCGATGATCCCAACCGAGACGATGGCGCCGGAGCCGACGATTTCGTCGAATAAAATATCCCGCCGTTTGGCGCTCAGTTTCTTGGAATCATCGATGCCGACTATGCTGCAATCCTCCGGAAGGATCACGGCCGCCGCTACGACCGGTCCGGCCAGCGGACCGCGTCCGGCTTCATCCACACCCGCGACCATTCGGTAGCCTTTTTCGGCCAACGATTGCTCGACCCGGGTGAGATCGGGAAGCATCTCAAAAGGACGGTGTATTTTAAGTAAGTTACTCATACGCCTTGCACCATACTTAATATAATATAGGACATAGTTTTAACAAGACAAATATGTCGTCCATAATATATTATCGGTTGTGTTTTGGCGAAATATTATTATATTTTTATAGATATTTGGTCGAATATTGATACTTGTCATTTCATCGCCTTGATAAAAGGCTGCTCCGAGGGCTGGCTATTTGGCCGGGACGTATTGAAAACCACTATCACGGGGGTGACGTCGTGCAGCACAGACGCTTATTTATTCTATTACCGATCATCGCAGTACTATTTTTCTTTTCCTGCGATAATTCGACCGGGCCATCAAACGGCCAGCCGCTTACATTCGATGAAAACCTCGCCCTGTCTCCGAGGCCGGATGCCGAAGCCGAGGAGATGGCTTTGTATCTTTCGGGAGATTTGGTCGCACCGCAGGAGTTGTACCAGAGAATCAAATTCGCACTTCGAAACCTTCGTCGCCAGTACGCGGACAGCATCCCGGCAGTGAACAATCACTTCCGGTCGATAATTGTCACAAGTGTTTTTGAAATAGTATTCACGAATGAAGCCGTAGACAGTATACATGAGGGAAGCTATTCTATGTGGGATTCTCTCAACGAATATTATTCCGGGATGCTGGATACTTCCTTTATATGGGCATGGAGTGAATGGCATATAGCAGATTTACATTTCCGGCCGAGACTTAATCCAATAAAGCTTTATGATGAATATAAAAACATTGACAATCTTGGCATGATACGACCCAGAGATCCGATAGGAGACGCTCCCAATATTTATCCCTGGCTCGAAGCCGATGGCTCTCTGATTTTCATAGTCAGAGATGCATGGGGTGATTGCCCGTCAGGGTGCCTTGAGAGCCATTTTTATTATTTCAAGCAAACAAATTGGGAATTTAAGCTTCTTTGGGATGGAGGCTTTGACGATGCCGGTAGTTCCGAACTGGGCGCCCAAGCCTTGCAGATTTATAGCTATTTCGATTTCTATTTCTACAACTGGCCCGGCCCATTAAATCCCTGATTTTCACAAAATTCCATTGCCAAATTCTGGGGAATTCGGTATTTTAGTTGTGAAAATTTTCACTATATAGGGGATTTGCTTTATGGCGGACCTGAAAAAACTGCGCGCCCTCGTGAAAAAACACGGCGTACAATATATCGATCTCAAATTCTCCGATCTTATCGGAGACTGGCATCATATAACAATACCGGTTTCGAGTCTTAAGCCCGACCTGTTCAAAGTCGGGGTTGGGGTCGACGGCTCCTCGCTGCCGGGGTACACGTCAATCGAGCGCGGCGACATGCTGGCGCTTCCCGATGCCGACACCGCGTTTATTGATCCGTTTTACGAAAGGCCGACGCTTTCTTTCATCTGCGATATTATGTCGGTCGGGAAGAATGTCGAGGAGTACAGCCGCAATCCGAGACGGGTCGTGCGCGATGCCGATAAATATCTCAAAAAGATGATTCCCGGAACCGATTTGATTATCGGCCCGGAATTCGAGTTTCATATTTTCGATGACGTCCGTTTCTATTATGGCCCGGAGCAGGGCTATTATTTTGTCGATACCTCGGAAGCCGAGTGGAACACGGGGGGAGAGGGAGGCAAAAATCTTGGCTACAAAGTGCAGTACAAGCACGGTTATCATGCTGCACCGCCGAAGGACCGGACGTATAATATTCGCTCGGAAATTTGTTCGCTGATATCCGACGTCGGCGTCAATGTGAAGTATCACCACCATGAAGTCGGCGGCGCCAGCCAGCATGAGATCGAGCCCGACCTGACCGAGATGGTGCTCATGTCCGATCAGTCGATGATGGTCAAATACTTCGTTAAGAATTACTCCTATTCGTTAGGCAAGTCGGCGACGTTCATGCCCAAGCCGCTGTTCAACGAACCGGGTTCGGGACTGCACGTGCATCAGTACCTGGCCAAAAACAGGAAATCGATTTTTTACGATCGCAAAGGCCCGGCCAATTTTTCCAAACTCGGACTGTACTATATCGGCGGGTTGCTCAAACACGCCGGAGCTTTGTTCGCGTTCACCAATCCGTCGACCAATTCATACAAGCGCCTGGTGCCGGGCTTCGAAGCGCCGGTGTGGGGCGCGTACTCGGTCGGCAACCGTACCGCCTGTATCCGAATTCCGGGCTATATCCGCAATCCTGCCGTCCACCGGTTGGAGTTCCGTCCTCCCGACGGCACCTGCAATCTGTACCTGGCGTACGCGGCGATGCTTATGGCCGGACTCGATGGAATAAAAAATCAGATCGATCCCGGCGAACCGGTCAATAAGAACCTCGACCTGTTGCCCGAGAAAGAGCTTAAAAAGATTCCGCTTTTGCCGACGTCGCTGACCAAGGCGCTCAATGCCCTTGAAAGCGATTATGATTTTCTGCTGCAGGGCGGAGTCTTTACCGAGGATTTGATTCAATCGTGGATCAAGCTCAAACGCCGCGACGTCGAAGAAATCCGCTATCGCCCGCATCCATGGGAATTCAGATTGTACTATGATAAGTAAATGATATAAAAGCTACAATAACCCGGTCGCTCTGAGGACCGGCCCTTCAAAGTTCAGGGCAGGCCGGGCACAACACCGTCTGCCGCGTGCTGCTTTATAGTTTGTGTGCTTTATCGGATAACCGTCAGACGGGGGCGTCTGACGGTCACTTAAATTGATGTTTAATAAGCCGATCGTTTATTCGATTCGGCCTTTTTTATTGTCTAAGGTTTCGATCGAATATTTAATTGATTCAGAAAGATAAGTGTTGGTTGTCGGCAACGCAGACGCCTGCACTAATGCCGCCCGCGCAGAATCACCGCCCAGCTGACCGAGAGCATTAGCCGATTCAATCCGCAGTCTGTCATCCTGAGCGGTGTCGAGCAAAATTCTGCTCAGGGCCGGGACTGCCGATGAGTCATTTCTATAAATTATTTCATAAATCGCGAATTGGTCTTTGTTCTTTAAGGCGATCTTTATAAGCTCGTCTGTGCTTTTAAGAGAGTATGATTTTCTAAGGTCGTCTTTTTGCCGCGCAAAATAGACATTTACTGACAGAAAGATTATGACCAGAAATGCAGCACTGATTAAGACATTGCCGATCAAGGCCGGCTTTTTTCGTTTTTTCATTCGGGCGAAAGCTATAAACAATAGTCCTATGACAATTGGTATGGCGATGAAGAGCAATACAGCGACACGATACAGCACTTCGAGGCCGTACATGTCACCGACAAAGTGATTCGGGGATATGATATCGTAAATATAATAAGCTGCCGCTACAAGACCGAGCAGGATTATAACGGCGTACAGCACCTTAAAGATTTTAACATTGGTTCGAGACTGCTTCACTCAAACCTCCCAGCGTATACCCACCCGATCTGAGGATCGATGGGGCACAACGAAAAACTATTTAGCTTCTTTTTTCTTCACTATTACAAAAGCGATCAGGGCCACGAGGAAGAATACCAGGAGTGCCCAGGCCATACCGCCGAGGGTTTGTATGATCGTCCGGTAAATTTCCAGTCCCCAGAATTCGGCGTTGAGGACCGGTCGGGTGACGCCCTCGGCCGCGGGCTGAATATACTGCTCGAGTTTCCAGATGCTTACACCCGACGACACCCCGACCACGAAAAGAGCGAAAATCAAAAATTTCTTCCACGCGACGGCGATTTCCTCGCCGATGATGCGCACGAAAATCTTCTCAATGGTTTTACGGAAAAATAATATTACGATCAGCGATACCGCGACCGCAATCGCGAGCGTGACAATTAAGAGTAATAAGAATTCCATATTTGTTCCCAAATTCGGCTAAGTGTTGAAATTACATTTTGTATCTCGTATCCTCGAAATCTTTGTTAAATAGACGAATTTCAATTTCATTACTTGGTTGTCTATTATCAATTTCTTCTTTCATTTTTTTTATAAATTCCTTCATTCGATTATTATTATCTTTGGCTGTTACTCTAGCATCCACAATCTCATATAAGATGTCAATAAAACTATTTTTATTTGCAACATATGCAGCCTCAAAGATAAAACTGGCCAAAGTGCACGCTTCAGAGTTCATAGGCGTAAAACTTAAAAAGAATGCATTGGCCCATGAATTAATATCAGATAAGTTAATAATCGCTGCCCAAAGAAATGAGATTTGTGCCTTAGAATATTCTTGACAATTATGATAATAATGAGCCAATTTCAGCCAACATATGTAGCATAATAAATCTACACCTAATATCTCATCAGCCACTTCTGGCATTTTGTCGTCATTTAATTTACCTGCTAAGCATAATGCTTTTCTAGTATGCCTATCGTTGGTTCCGCATTTTTCAGAGTCTATAGAACTAAGACAATAATATTTTATCACCCAAAGCGCATAAGGCGATTCGATAGAATCAATGTACTTCTTAAAGTACCTTGTTGCCTGAGTGTAATTGCCTGAAAATAGCAAGGAATCGGCATATAGGCCTATAATAAATGAATCCTTATATCCTAAATCCATGGCCCTTTTATATATGCGCGCAGATAATTTAAATCGGGAGGAATCAAATAGAATTCCAGCCAACTCTCGATTAAAATAATCTTTATCGTTGTAACTGCTTTCTAGCCTCCTTGCTTTATTATAATACTTAATAGCTTTGTATAGTCTGCCTCCATGGTAATGAGCATTGCCAATATTATAATACAAATGCCCTCTATCTTGCGACGGTGAATTTGAATTAAGCAAATATTCATTAATTACATTATAAGAATCTAATATAAGATTATAATCTTGTGGGTTCCTGAAATTAGAGTGTTTACAAAATTGCGATATAGTCATTTGAATTACCACCAGCATCTTTTCATCAATTATATCCTTGAATAATTGGATAATTTGGGAGTAATTCTTCATCCTGAATAAAAGGTGTGAATAGTCAATCACCCGAAATGGATTTTTTTTAAAGTTTTTGGAATATTTAAAAGCAATTGATACTAGATCGTTTGCCAGCGATTCATACCCTAAATGCAATAATAAAATGCCTATCCCGACATATAAATCCGCCACAAACTCAATTAAATTTTCGTATTTGCCAATTGGCTCAATCTCGCAGGTTGCAGATTCACCACCTATAAATAGCATGCTTTTGTTTTCAGAACATTCTATTCGGCCTATTGATTCATTTGATGAACCAAATTTAAAGTCTATTAGATTTTGAGGCGAGGCGCTTTCTATTTGGTTTTTTTGGTGATTTAAGTCAAAAAATGATATTTTGTTTGAAATATATTTATTAAATATCAAATCTATCGTCAGCGGAACAGATATTTGTCTCTTTTTAAGATATACCCATTCCTTAATACATTTTTCTAAATATGATGAAGTTGCAGTATCGGAGGGATCAAAATTGAAGGTGAACGTTCTTTGATCAAGTTTGGGGGATCTTTTTAATGGTGCATGAGACCATTTTGCGAATAACTGATTTCGTTCTGCTACATAAAGCACTATTAGTACCGGGCATGGTAAAGAGAAGAAATAATTAAATGTGTCAACTTCCAGTCTAACCTTCAATGCCTCTTTTAACTCAGCCTTATCTGTTGCTTTTAATTGTACGTAAAAAATATGCCCAGTACTATTATTTAACTCATCGAAAATTTCGACTTCAGCGTCAATTCCATAGTCATCGGTTTTATCTCTAACCACCCAGTTTGATGGGATGGCGTTTCTAAATGCCCTTCTAGATTCGGCCTCCAATTGGTGATTTCTTGGTCTTTTAGGCAACATGGCGAATATTACAACTTGGTCACTTTTCCTTATAATTTATCAGGGCTGAGGCCTGGGCTTTGGGCATGATACGCAGCTGATTAATATTGACATGGGCCGGGCGGGTCGCGCAGAACAATACCGCTTCGGCCACGTCCTGACCGGTCAGCGCTTTGAAGCCTTTATAGACGTCTTTGGCTTTGTCTTTGTCGCCGTGGAAGCGCACTATCGAAAATTCGGTTTCCACCATACCGGGATCGACCGACGATATTTTAATGGGCGTATCCACCAAATCCATCTGCATCCCCTTCGTCAGGGCGTCGACCGCAAACTTGGTGGCACAATAGACGTTGCCACCGGGATAAAGCTCGTGCCCGGATATGGAGCTGATATTGATGACGTGCCCCGAGCCGCGCTTGACCATCCACGGCAATATCACGCGGGTGACGTATAAAAGACCTTTAATATTAGTATCGATCATCTCTTCCCAGTCGGTCAGGTCGGCTTCGTGGACTTTGGACAGCCCCCGGCTCAGTCCGGCGTTGTTGACCAGCACGTCGATTTTGCGCCAGCGGGCCGGGAGGGAGTTGAGCTGCTTTATAACGTCGCGCTGCTGACGAACGTCGATTTTCAGGCACAAACTGGTCGTGCCATATTCTTCATTTAATTTTTGGGCCAGCCGTTCGAGGCGGCTTTCCCGCCGGGCGGCCAGGATCAGGCGGGCGCCTTCGCGGGCAAACGTGACGGCCGTGAAATAGCCGATTCCGGCCGAGGCTCCCGATACTAAGACTGTTTTACCTTTCATGGATATCATAGCTATGGTCCTCATTTATTGGCGATTTTGGAGTCATGGCAATTTATCCTTAAAAATGGGCCGTGTCAAGAACGATACACCGGCCATCCGTGAAGAACCATCACATTGTAGAATATTACCCACAATTTCTGAATTTAAAAGCCGGAATTAGTCAAAATTTGAATTTTGAGCATCACGTTATATTGTTATGGCACAATAATATAACAGATCATCTGGCAAATGTCGGACACTGCGTTTACAAGGCATGTTATATGCAAGACTACACTTCGGAAATAAAGCACCCGGAGCTTAAATAATCCGGAAACGGGTCGATATAGGGATTAGGCCATACTTGTGATCCCTCGAGACCCGGGACGGACGGGAAGGAAGGATCAAAATGGCCGAAAATAAGAAAAAGGATGTTTTCATCTTGCCACGGAAGGTCTATTGGCACCTGTATAGTCTTCAGAGCCTTTCAGGCGAGAAATTTATAAAGGTAGTGAATAAGATTTTAAATAAGGATTTCCAGCTTATCAAGTAGCACTTACCGACAACGGCCCCAAATCGGCCCCGGATTTTTTTATTGACTAAAGGGCATTTTCGATATATGTTGGCCGGAACTTGAAATGGGCCTCTTTGTTGTGAGGTTTGTGTTAGATGATTTTTGCTGATGGCGAATAAGAAACTATCCATAATTGTTATCGGCGGCAGCCGGGAAAGTACGCGGCAGTTCCAGATACCGCACCGGCTTATCTATAGCTGCCTGTTTCTGGTGGTCGTGCTTGTGGCCGCCAATATCTACCTGACATCATCATATCTCAAATCGAAATCGGATACCCATTTAATCGACCGCCTCCAGACGGAGAATCAAATTTTGTCCGACAAATATGATGATTTAAAAGGCGAAGTCGCCCAGATCAACCACATCTACGGCGATCTGGTCAACAAGGAAATAGTCATTCGCAATATTTTCAATCTGCCGGAAATATCCACCGACGAACGCAAACTGGGTATTGGGGGGCCGTCGAGCCGTATAAATCCGGAGCACTTCTCCGAGGCCATCCGCCTGGCCCATTCTACGGAGCAGGACGTCGAGGGATTGCTGCGGCTGGCCAAATTCGAGCAAGTTAAATACGAAGAGGTCTACAACACCCTTGTCGAGAAGAAATCCATTCTGGATCATACGCCGTCGATCATGCCGACACGCGGGTATATGAGCCGGGGTTATGGCATGAAAAACGACCCCTTCACCGGCTATCAGCGTTTCCATGCCGGAATCGATATCGCCAACAAAACCGGGACACCGGTTTATGCCACGGCCGACGGGGTAGTTAAGACGGCCGGACGCCTGGGTGACCTGGGCAGGCTGATTGAGATTAATCACGGTTACGGTTTCCGCACGCGCTACGGACATTTGAGTCAGATTAAAGTACAGCGGGGCCAGAAAATCCGCCGGGGCGACCTGATCGGCCTGATGGGTTCGACCGGATATTCGACGGGTCCGCATCTTCATTACGAAGTCATCAAGGACAATAAATCGGTCAATCCTCTGGAATATATCCTGAATAATTAGCTGCCGGCGATCGGTTTGAATCAAGGATTGACCCGCAAGGGTCTTTTTTTATTGCCCGAAAGCAGGCAGATCATCGAAAATCGGCCCAAATATACGAAACAAAGTCGGGAATTAATGGAACATTATTTAAACGGGGTACGTTTAAATAGGGAAAAGAGAACAAAAATTATCTGCTTTTAACGAGTGAAATGGAAGTAATGCCAGTTAAACAGTCAAAAAGAAAAGTCCCGACCCCTGAAGACATTCAGTTGGAGATCAAGACCAAGGAGATAATCCGGGATATCAAAGGCGGCAACGACCGGGCTTTCGGTGAACTGGTTCGGATGTATCGCAATCAGGTGGCCTCGCTAGCTTATAAAATGGTCGGCGATTACGATGAAGCCGCGGACATCACCCAGAATGTATTTGTCAAGACCAGCCGCAATATCTGGCGCTACGATGAGAAGAAGAAATTTTATACGTGGCTCTACCGCATTACGGTTAATGCTTCGATCGATTATATGCGCAAGCACCATCGTCACCAGCACGAATCGATTGAAAATATACAGGAACAGGCCGACGAAAAGCACGACTCACCCGAAGAGTCATTTCAGCGGGACCAGCTCAGAAAGTATATCACCGACGCCGCCGAATCGCTGAGCGACAAGCAAAAGTCGGCTTTTATCCTGCGCGACGTCGACGGGTGTCATATCAACGACGTCGCGAATGTCATGAACATGCCCGAGGCGACTGTACGCTGGTATTTACACCGGGCCCGTGTCAAGATCCGCAAAGAGCTGCTCAAGAAATGCCCGCAACTTCTTTTGACCCTCGGTTTCAAATAAAATTCAGACGCTTCATGTTTGCGTCCCGACAAATTTCTCCGTATTTTGGAAACTTGTTATGGTTACATGTAAATCCAAAATGCATATAATTTTCGCCATAGAATCTCAGGAGCCAACATTTTTCTGTCGGGTTTCTCGTTTCGCTTCGCTTCACTCGGAACCCGACCTGCTATTAATCCGTTGGTTTGACACCCGGGAAATTTCGGCATGAGCGTCTCTCTCGTTGTCGGGCTGGGCAATATCGGCCAGAAATACGCCGAAACCCGGCACAATCTCGGATTCAAAGCATTAAGCCAAATCTCGGATAAATGGAAAACCCGGCCCCGGCCCGGTCCGGGCGACTTTTATCTTCTGGAAAAGAAATTCGGTGACAATACGGCCCGTCTGATCTGGCCGACCACATACATGAATAATTCAGGGCGGGCGGTTGCCGAGGCTGTCGAGAAATATGAAATTCCTTTGGATAAAATCCTGGTTGTCTATGACGATTATGCTCTCCCTCTGGGGACACTCCGGATTCGTCTGGCCGGTTCCGATGGAGGACACAACGGGATGGCGTCGATAATTTATCATCTGGGCACGGAAAATATTGCGAGGCTGCGCCTCGGGATCGGGCCGGTGCCGGAAGGCGTCGATCCGGTCGATTTTGTATTGGGCAGCTTCGATTCTACCGCGTCCGAAAAAGTCGAGAAAATGCTTGAAAAATCGGCCGAAGCCGTATTATATTCATTAACCAATCGCCTCGAAGAGGCGATGACAATATATAACAATAACCCTGCTCCGGAAAACGAATAACCGGGGCCGATAGTCCGAAGGGAGGTGCCTTAGTGCGCTTGTACGAAACCACGTTTATTCTTGGTCCCCAGGCTGATGAAGCCACTTTCGATCGTCAAATCAACGCCGTCTCGGAAGTTATTAAAAGGTACAATGGCAGGATATTCGATGAGGACCGTATCGGTATCCGTCGGCTGGCTTATCCCATCAAAAAGTACACCCAGGGATATTACGCCCGCATGGTATTTACGGGGGACAACAGCGTCCTGGCCGAGCTTGATCGTTTCTACCGCCTCGAAGAGGCCTACATCCGCTACCTGACGGTAGTATTCGAAGGGACACTCGACGAAGAAACCGGCAAGGTTTCCAAACCTATGCCGAAAGTCAAGAAACACCACGAAAGTCACGGCGACGATTCGGAAAAAGACAAAGAAAAAACGAAAGATAAAGCCGAAGCCAGGTCTGAAGAAAAAGTCGAAACAAAAGTCGAAGACAAAGCAGAAGACAATCCCGGAGTTTCTTACGAAAGCGAAGAAAGCGGCAACGGCGGCGAATACAAGAATGATTCGGATGACAAAGAGTAAGACCATTCTCGATATTCGTTCGGGAATTCCTTGCCGTCTTCCGGGGAGGAGTTCGTTCGAAAATGATAATCTGAACTTAATTTGCATATAACTTAATGAGGAATAAAATGGCGGATTTTGAGAGAAAAAGACGCAGAATATGTCGTTTCTGCGAAGACCACATGAATTTTATCCCATACGATGACGACCGCATTTTGAGACGGTTCATCAACGAACGCGGCAAAATAGTCCCGCGTCGTGTTTCGGGAAATTGTGCCAAACATCAGAGGGCGTTAACCCGGGCCATTAAAAGAGCCCGTCATCTGGCCATTCTGCCCTTTGTCAGCGAGGTTTACCGTTAATCGCGGATAGTGCCATGTTCGACTGGAGTCCGGCAGACAAAATCGTCACGGTGCTGGGAATATTGACCATTCTGTTTTTCCCACTTCTGGCCTATATCCCGGTCGTGAATTATGTCGTCCAGACGGGCGCCATGTTCGCGGCGATGTACCTGGCTTTCCGTCGGAGGGCGGTGATTCTTATTGCCGGAGCGCTGGCGTCGCTGGTTATGGCGGCCTCGGTTTTCGGCTTAAACCTGCCTTTGGGTGCTATGTGGGGATCGGTTCTGATTCCCGCGACAGTCATGGGCTGGCTGTTGAACGCCGGGGCGCCGACGTCGCGGACGTTCATGATAGCGGCCTTTTTCTCGGTAGCCGCGACGATGATAATGTTCTGGACCGAAAAAGACTTGTACTATAGCGTCTTGAATCAGGCTTATGATTATTTCGAAAACGGATTGTCGATGGGCAGCGTCTCCCAGGCACGGGTCGCCGAGGCGCGCGATATGATGCAGGGATTCGTGGCTCTGGTCAAAAGACTGCTGCCGTCGCTGATGGCCCTGTCGGCCGTGGCCCAGTTGTTTGTCGGCTGGGTGGGGCTGATCATACTCTTTAAAAGTCTCGACGAGTATGCTCCCTCTTTCCGCAATTTTCTATACTGGAAAATGCCCGAATATTATATTTACGGCATCGGGATTTTTCTGGTCCTGCGCCTGCTTGGCTCGGAGGTCATGAAAGTTGTTGCCGACAATGTCATACTTTTTATCGGGTTTTTCTATGCCGTGTTCGGATTTTCGGTCCTGGAATATTATTTGAAGAAAATACGCCTGTCGCTTTTCTTGAGAATTTTGTTTTATATTGGTATATTACTTTTGCAGGTTCCGGGATTGATTTTGGCCGCCCTGGTCGGTTTTGCGGACAGCTATTTCGATTTTCGCAAGGTCAAGGCGCGCCTGATTGGTTGATAATAATCGAAAGGATATAAAGATGAAGGTAATCTTAAAACAGGATATTCCCGATCTGGGCAAGGCCGGGAAAATAATTGAGGTCAAGAGCGGCTATGCCCGCAATTACCTCATGCCGCGCAACCTGGCCATTATGGCTTCCAAGGCCAACGTCCGGGCGATCGAGGAGATCGAAAAACAGAACAAAATCCGCGAGCGGAAGCTTCGCAACGAAGCCGAAAAGCTCAAGGACAAGATGGAACAGATGTCGCTGACAATCGAAGTCCTGGTCGGCGAGGAAGATAAAATCTTCGGTTCGGTGACGGCTCAGAACGTAGCGGAGCTTCTCGAAAGCGAAGGGATCAAAGTCGATAAGCGCCATATCACGCTTGAAGACCCGATCAAGTCGCTCGGGGTTTATACGATACCGGTCAAGATCGAAAAGGACGTTGTCGCCAACGTCAAGGTCTGGGTCATAAGAAAGGCTTAATCATGGCGATGCTCGAGGTCAAGGTCGATGGTCTGGCTCTGGATGTCACCACCAATTCGCCCGTTATCATTTTGACGCCGCTGGAGGGTAAGAAAGTACTGCCGATCTGGATCGGCCACAGCGAAGCCTGGGCGATTGCGATGGAACTTTCCGGGGTAAGTCCCAAGAGACCGATGACCCACGATCTGTTGAAAAATATCATCGGCCATTTGAAAGCCACGATGGAGCGGGTCGAGATTACCGAACTGAAGGAACAGACATTTTACGCCAAAATCAGCATTGCTTCGAACGGTGAAAAACTTCAGATAGACGCGAGGCCGTCGGATTCTATTGCGCTGGCGCTGAAGATGGGTGCGCCGATTTTCGCCGCCGAGGAGTTGTTCAATCTGCAGGCGTCGCCCGAGAAGCCGCCCGAAATGACCAATGACCCGGAATCACTGGCCGACCGTTTGAGGAAAATTGATCCGGAAGATTTTGGCAAATATTCGCTTTGATGAATTTTATGGTACGCAGAGCAGTCACGGCCGCAATTTTGATTTTTCTTTTTGCGTGGGTTCCGGTCCGGGCGGATCACGAGAGTGCATCGTTTAACGATGCCTTTGATCTTCTGCAATCGGGTGAATATTTGTCGGCGTACAACAGCCTTCTTCAACTGACCGAAACTTATTCCGGCTCCAGAAATATCGATAAATATTTATTTTTCCGCTCCAAGGCGGCCTGGTACGCCGGTTTGTATACCGAGAGCCGTATGGGTCTGGAGCGCCTGATCGGCGCGTACCCGACGTCGTCTTATGTACCGTACGGTTACTATTTCCTCGGAAACGTCAACTATCGTCTTGAACAGGTAGGCCCGGCTCTGGATGCCTATATCAAAGCCTATAATTCATCGAACGACAAACGTCTCACCGACCTGGCCGTGAAGGCGTTAATAGGTATGGTGGCGGACTATGGATCGCAGGCATCGGAGCGCATCATCGCCGCGCCGATTCCATCGGGGCGCCGTTGTGATTTATTGGTTAAACTCGCCCGCGAGCTCTTCAGTGAGAAAAATTATCAACCGATCAAATCACTGCTGTCATCGTGCCAGTCGGCCGAAGCCCATGCTCTTCAGACCGACGCCGAACAGTATGTCAAACAGAAAGCGGAAATCGCGGCGGTGCTGCCGCTCTCGGGAGAAATGCAGACGTACGGTGATGCCATCCTCAACGGCATAAAACTTCGTGTGGAGCAGTGCAATGATTCATCGGGGATGAATGTCAAGAGCGTCGTGTACGATACCGAGGGACAGACGCTCGAAGCGGCGCGCATCATACGACGACTTTCGGCCGAAGACGTGGGCGCCGTGATCGGGCCGCTGACGTCGGAGGCGACCGCGGTGGCCTCGGCGGCCTTAAGCTGCGGCGATATGCCGATGATCGCACCGGCGGCCGGGCAGGCCGACCTGACCGAGCTGTCTTCGACCTGCTTTCAGTTGACTCCGAACCTCGACTGGCAGGGCGTGCGCATGGCCGACCTCGCCATTGATTATCTCGGCGCCGATACGGCTGCCATCATGACGCCGACGTCGCCGGAGAACCTGTCGATGGCTCGCGCGTTTGCCGACCGGTTTAAGGCTCGCGGCGGACATATCCTGGCAGTGGAATATTTCCGCGTCCGCGAAACCGATTTCGGGCCGTTTGTCAAAGACATAAAATCGCTCATACTCGGAGAGTTGCTCGATTCGCTGATATTCATAAACGAACAGGGTGATACGATTGACCCCGAGGAAGTGCCGGTGTGGATCGACTGCATTTATATCCCGGCCGAAGCAACTCAATTGCGACTGCTTCTGCCTCAGATTCAGTTTTATAATTTGAAAACCGCTCTGCTGGGGGCCGACGGGTGGGGCCAGAAATTGGTGTACGATCTGGGCGAAAACGTTTTGGGAATGCACTATTTCACTTCGAGCCGCATCATAGACGATGAAAGCGAACGGGTTCGGCAGTTCTATTTCGATTTCGACAAGCGCTTCGGTCATCAACCCGGACGACTGGAAGCGCTCGGCTATGACGCCGCCTCTCTATTATGCGATGCTTTCGCCAACGGAAATTTTTCCCGCGAGGACATAGCCCGCTATTTATCGTCAATCAAAGGTTACCACGGCGTGGCCGGCGACGTATCATTTGGCAGTAACCGGGAAAACGTCGATCTGCCGGTTTACCGCATTGAATATGGCAGACCGCAAAGAGTGGATTTTAGCCTTGGCAAAAAATAATCAGAACAGGCTCATAGAATTCATCAAGCAGTACGATAATGCCCTCGTGGCGTATAGCGGTGGCCTGGATTCGGCGCTCGTCTTATGGGCGTCGATTAATGCGCTGGGCGCCAAAAATGTACTGGCGGCGACTTCGCTGTCCGAGTCATACGCCACCGGCGAAAAAGAATCAGCTCTGAAAATCGCCGGTGAACTTGGTTTGCCTGACAACCGCCATCGCTTTATAGTCACCCGCGAGATGGATAACGAAAACTATGTCAAGAATCCGACCGATCGCTGCTACTGGTGCAAACATACATTGTACTCCGAACTTAAATCCATCGCGGAAAAAGAAAACATGGCCGTCATATTCGACGGCACCAATTTATCGGATACGATCGACTATCGTCCGGGCCTAAGGGCTGCACGTGAAGAGCACGTTGTTTCGCCGCTGCGCGAAACCGGACTGACCAAAGATGATATTCGCGAAATCGCCCGCGACAACAATCTTTCGTTCGCGGAAAAACCGGCCGCGGCCTGTCTGGCGTCGCGGATACCGTACGGTATATCGATTACCCCGGAAAGACTACGCATGATCGACCAGGCCGAGACGGCGGTCCGTGAGGCCGGATTCGAGGGATTTCGGGTGCGCTACCACCACGACGTGGCCCGCCTGGAATTCAGGCCAAAGGATTTGCCGCGCGTATTCAGCAGCGGAGTCAAAGAGATATTGATCGAGAAAATAAAGAAAGCCGGATTCAAGTATGTCGCGGTCGATCTGGAGGGGTATCGGACGGGATCTATGAACGAGGCCATCGGAAAGGATGAACGACGTGACCGATAAAAAATTCGCGCTCAAGATGATGATCGACGGCAAGGAACGGGAGATTTCTTTTGAGGAACTGGCCCTGTCCAATAATCTTGCCCAGGAAGCGCTGGTGGGGTTGTTGATCGACAAGAAAATTATCGACCCCAGGGAATTTCTTGACAAGATGCAGGAAGTCAAAAAACAACGCTACCGGACGCCGGAGGATCTGAAAAAAGAGAACTGATCCATTGTATGAGCGAAGACGATAAAAAAAAGCAGCTGTCTCTTGAGTTTGAATCCGAAACCGAAAAATCCGAACCGGCCGAGCCGACTGAAATTGTCGACGGTGAAGTTCTGGAGTGGGTCTGTCATCCGGCCAAACGGAATAAGACGCGGACGGTCATAGTCACGGTATTTATCGCTCTGGTCGTTCTGGGTATTTACTTCTGGACTTTTTCGATGATCTTCACGGTCCTGGCCGTAATCATTTTAACCGGCTCGCTGGCGGCGTACTATTTCCCGACAAAATACACTTTCACCGAAAACGAGATATTTATCAAATCGACCACTCAACGCCAGACCAGGAAATGGTCGCAGTACCGGTCGTACTATCCGGACAAAAACGGTGTCCTGTTATCGCCATTCGGACGGCCGTCGAGGCTGGAAAATTTTCGGGGGGTGTACATACGTTTTTCAGGCAATAAAGACGCCGTGATGGCTTATGTGATTCGTAAGATCGAAGAAATTCGCAGACGCGAATTGGGGGAGATCGCGTGATGTCGCTGTTCAAAGGACCGGTCGACCCGCCCGAGAGCGGACATCCGGACATTCCCGAGGAAGAAAACGCCGTGCTGGAAAAGGTCGCCAGGAAAGTGATCAAGTGGCGCATGGCCGTCCCGGCGATATTGTTTCTGGAGTCGGTCAAGCCGCTCAATTATATCGGATCACAGGTGATGGTTTTTTTCGAGCCGGTAGTACAATCATTGTTTAATTTCAAGGATTACGATAATTTCCGGACGGCGATGGAGCGCCGGGAAAATGTCGAAAATCTCCTTCAGAAAATAGAGAAGTACGATGCCATCGCGTTCGAGCGCGAGAAAAAAATCAAGAAATTCATGAAGGCCGAAAAGAAGAACTGGAAATGGTACCAGCGCTGGCTGGGCATCGCAGCGCCCAGGGTTCAGCTTCCCGAAGACCTTCAGTCGCTTTTCCCGGAAGACTCCGTCAAAAAGTAGTATTTCACCACATCCGGCCGCATTTTTGGCTGAATTCCGGCATATTTTTATCCGATAATAGATATAGAATGCGATACTACAAGAGATCCAATCTGGAGCTGGATGCCCTGGTTAAGCCGCTTTCACTGAAGAACTTAACCGGGGACAAAAAGCCCCCGCCGGAAGGCGTTGAGGGCAAGACCAAAAATATCAGCGCCAGCGGCGTGATGATCGAACTGACCGAAGAAATCGGCGATAATTCATACGTTCTCGTTCATATATATCTCGACAAAGACGATTTTCCGAAAGTTATTCCAGGCCAGACGGTATGGTCCAAATCCCATAATGACGTCAGCCAGACCGGCATCCGCTTCCTGACGCACCGTGAAGTCGAAGAGATGACATCCGGCGAAAATACTTCAGATGACTCTCAGCAGTTGCTCGGGTTTACCGAAAAAGAACAGGATGCGCTCGACCGCCTGCTCGATGACATTCTGGAGCTGCCGGAAGGTTCGGATCAGGCCTGATTTTCCCGGGCCGGTTTTATCTTAAATCGATTGGACATTATAACTCCGGCCAGAATTACGCCTATCCCAACCAGCGCCAGCGGTGGAAGAGTTTCGGAGAAAAAGACAAAGCCGATTATCAGGGCGTAGACGACCCCCAGATAATTGAAAGTGCTGATATTCGAAGCGCGGTCGGTTTGATAGGCTTTGGTCAAAAATATCTGAGCGACCGTTGTCAAAATGCCTACGATAATCAGAATCACCAGTTCGTACGAAGTCGGCCAGGTCCAGTCGGTCAGGCAGTACAGGCCGACGATCGGAACCGTCACCAACGGGAAATAAAATACAACCACCAGAGGATGATCGAAATCTTTGAGTTTGCGGACGAAATTGTAGGCCAGGGCCGACGAAAACGCCGCGCAAATCCCGACAAGAAGCTCGGGAATCGTGATACGTGGGTCGAAGCCTTTAACCATCACCACGCCGCCGAATGCGACCACCAGAAAGACCCACTGGATCGGGCGGGCGTTTTCGCGGAGAATAATACTCGAAATCAGGACGGTGAAAATAGGCGAAAGATGGTGGATGGTCACCGCCGAGGCCAGCGGCATTTTCTGGAGCGTGTAGAAAAGGCAGATAAGTGCCGAGGTCCCGGCCAGCCCTCGAAATATAAGCAGCCTTTTATTGTTGCCCCACGGTTTCAGCCCGGCCCTGACGATCATGACATAGCCGATCGCGAGGGTGACAATGGCACGGAAAAAGACTATTTCGTGGCTCGGGATTCTCTGCAGCATTTTCACGCCGGCAAACATCAGGGCGAAAAAGAAAGAGGACAGCAAAATATATTTGACGCCCGGGGTCAGTTCCAGAAGGCTTTGTCCGTTCGGCGATGTCGGTTCCGGTGTATTCATCAGGGTGATAAGATAGTTAAAATTAGCAGTCTGGCAACGGTATAGATGACGAGGGCATAAAATTAGGGGAAATTCCCGGTTAAGAATTTCCCCTGCTGAAGACTTCCCGCTGTCGCGGGAATATTAAGGCAGTGAGGGGTCGCCCCGCAAACGGGGCTACCTGTTATTTAAAACCATCCCAGTCTGTCGATTTCCGGTATCTTGTCGCACATCCGGTCGGCCAAATCCTGGACTTCCTCGGCCGAATCTTCGAGATCCTCGGCATAACGCCCCAGATCATTGGCCTGATCCTCGATCAGCGATGCTTCGGCATCCATTTCCCGTTCCATATCATCGGAATCGTAGTCGGGTGACAGGAGATGGATGATTTTGAAAATTGCCGAAAGTCCCAGCCTGGCACCCTTTAGTCCGACCCTTGCGCCTTCCTTACCTACGATCCTTGCCTGTTCGGTCAGGTGCATGGTTTTTTCATAGAAATCGCCGACCACTTCTCGCTGTTCCGAATCCAATTCGACCTTGTCACCATTGATGTATAAATTGTGGTCTTCCGTAATTTTAACCTCGTCACCACGACGGTCATTGGAAATTATCAATGTCGAGCCGTGGTAGTCTAAATCCATGCCATCGAGAATGCCCGGTTTGTAGCGAACATAGTGCCTGGTTTTTCTGTCGATTTTATGAATTGGTTTGATATTGATGGTGCGGCTGAAATCGTTGTTAAAATCAAAATCGAAGTCATAGTCATAATCGTAGTCGAAATCAAAATTTTTATCTGCCTTGACATAATCACCCACTCTGTATGAGTGAGTCCCCTCGGGCTTATTGCTGTGGAAGCGGTGGCTGGTTTCGTCGGCACCGGCTATGGAGAAAATGAAAATTAGGGACAGAAACAGCGTTACAGATATTTTCATCGGGATGTTCTCCTGTTTATTTTTTGGCATTTGTTGTATTTGACGGAAATTCCAGCCAAATGTTGCCCCAAAATAGAAAAATGGGGTTGGCTGTTTGTCATAGCCCGAATAAATGAAAACCGCCAGGAAAGGATTCCTGACGGCGCTTTTATTTATTGTGGCTTTCTTGTAGGTCAAATCTCCTTATAGATTTGACACAAAAAAATGTCAAGCCTCGAAAGAGGCTTGACCTACATGATCTATTTCACCCACCGCAAGGGGCTTGTTGAAAAACCAGTAGGTCGGCTTCCGAATCCTGACGAAGTCAGGAGAGAAAGCCGACAAGACTGCCAAGTCACACGTCCCGATAAATCGGGACGCAAGACCCGGCAGAACATAATAACAAGTTGCCTATTTCTTCACCGCATTCTGTGCGCGGCAGATGTCCAGAGGCTGTCCCAAAAGTGTTCCGTCGGGTGTTGATTTCGACGCAGTCGAAATTGTCACCCGACGGAAGCCGTTGAAAGACCGCAGGGTCACATCCCGACTTCGTCGGGACAAGACCCCGCGGAACTTAAAAAGAGTACTTTTGGGACAGCCTCTCCACATCCGCCCGAGCGCTGGTCAGCAAAAGAGCGTCGGGATTGACCTACGCCTGACTACTTTTTCTTCACCGAATCGAGGAATTTCACCAGCGCATTGTAATCGGTGTCATCTTTGACAGAATAATCGTAATCGACATATTCAAGCTTGCCGTCGGGGCCGACCACGAAAACCGAGCGATGGAACCGGCCATTATTCGGCATATACACGCCGACTTTTCGGCCGTAATTTCGGGTTTCGTCGCCGAGGAGCTTAAAATCGAAATTCTGGTATTTGGCCCATTCGTGCAGGCTGAAAACGTAATCACCCGATATGGCCAGAATCTTTACGCCGAGGTTTTCGAACCGCTTGAAATTATCGCGGAAGCTGCACATCTCGGTGGTGCAGCCGCCCGACCACGCCGCCGGGAAAAAGGCCAGCATATAGCGCTCCCCGAGCATATCTTTGTTGGAGATGCCATCGAAATTTATTGAATCTTTGGTGGCGTAGGGAAGCTTGAAATCGGGTATCGGATCGCCGACTTTGAGGCTGTCGGCCGCTCCGGCGATAATCGGCAGGATAAAGACTATAAAGAAAGCGAAGCCCAGTATCTTTTTCATCGTTTTCTCCCGGTTAAAGAGGTTTTACCATAAAACCCCGGGAGAGCCAAGCGGGTTCCGGGCGCTTATTTCGCCAGATTCTTGAACGGCTCGTAGCTCATAAAATCGGCATGGTGCACTATGAACGCCTCAGCCGTGCGCTTGACCATGTCGCCTTCACCGGCGTGGGCCGCTATTATATGGCAGACATTGTCCGGGACACCGCAGGCCATCGCCAGCGCGACTCCGGAAAAGGGATGCCGGACATATTTGCCCATATCCGAAACCACCGCTTTGCCGCCGATTTTGTCGTACTCGAGCAGCTTGCCGACGTCGGCCAGGATCGCCCCGGCCACCACGACGTCCATATCGAACGGCAGGTTATTGCCGAAGAAATGCGCCATGACTTTGGCCGATTCAAAGGCTATATGCACTACCGCGCGCTTGTGAGCCATGAACGATACCGGGCAGTCCTTGATCAAAAGCGTGAACGGGATTTCATCGAGATCTTTGGCCGTCAGCGGGCTTTTTTCAAGCGCCAGTTTCCAGGTGGCGGCGGTTTGGTGACGAAGCTCATCGCTTTTAATCCACTTCAGTTCGGGCCAGAGTTCATCTGCAACGTCGGACATAATATTCTCCTTTATTCTGTATTCTATTTACGACAAAGAAACTCGGAGAGGATAGGAAAGTCAATGGAAGATTAGAGGTCAATATTTTGTCGATTGTACAGAAGAACCGGCAGATGAGGGGAGGCTGCCGGTCACTTGATTGCGGGGAAGAGGGGCAGATGTGGACATCTGCCGCCCACGGGCGGGACCACCCACGGCTTTTTTTAGTTCCGCAGGGTCTTGTCCCGACGTCGTCGAGATGTGACCCTACGGTCTTTTAATGGATTCCGTCGGGTGACAATTTCGACTTTGTCGAAATCAACACCCGACGGAACACTCCTAAATGATTAGGGGAAAAAGGGGCAGATGTGGACATCTGCCGCCCACGGCCGGGCGGTCACCCACGGCTTGCCGTGGGGCCGTTGATGTAGATACGCACTGTCATAAATCAAGCGCTGTCGGGAACCCTTTCCCGACAGCATTCAGATTCGGTTCAAGAGCGTCAGGAAAGGATTCCTGACGCCGCTGAAAAAATCATAAGAACCCACAGCAAGATATGGACGACCCAAATCCAAATTAAAAAGCCCTGACCGCGGTGAGGGGGATATTACCGCAAGTCAGGGCATTGTGGCCAGCCAAAGGCCGAACGGTTACTTCGACCAGAGGCCCATTCTGTTGCCATCGGGGTCGGCAAACAGCGCGATATGCCCGACATTGGGGATGGCAAATTTCGGTTTCATAACTTTTCCGCCATTATCGGCGACTTTACTCAGGACTGCATCGATGTCTTCAACTTCGATGTACAGCGTGATGCCGCCCTCGGCGACCGGTGTGTTTTCACGGTCGAACCCGCCGCCGACACCATCATCCGGCTTGAAGATGGTATAATCCATACCTTCGAAAGCCGTGATTTTCCAGTCGAAAACGTCGGCATAGAACTGTCCGAGCTTTTCGCTGTTTTTAACCGGAATTTCAATGTGACAGAAACCGTGCATAATAAATCCTTTCGTTAAACTATACGGTTCGAGTTACAGGTTTATCACATAAGATAGATAGTATATGTCTATTTTATTACGGTTCACCGGCGATTATGTTCAGGATGAATTAATGGAATTACATAGAAATCGCAATCACATATTGATTGCTAATCGGGTAGAGCAGGGCCCACCTGCACTGAGTATTCGAAGTGAGCCTCGCGCCTCGGTCCTGCCGTTATATAAGATAAAAAAAGGCAGAACCACTACCCTTCAAAAGATCAGGGTCTTCGAAAGGGTTTTGCCCTACGAGAAATCATTTAATAAAAATTATATAATTATGGCAATATTCTATACATCCAAATTCCGGACGTACGTCGCGTTTTTCTGGATGAACTCGCGGCGAGGTTCGACCGCATCACCCATCAGCTTCGAAAACAGCTTGTCCGCTTCGGCGGCGTCTTCGATCGTCACCAATTGAAGCGTCCTGGTATCCGGGTCCATAGTCGTCCGCCAGAGCTGTTCCGGATTCATCTCACCGAGACCTTTGTAGCGCTGGACGAATATCCCGTCGTTGCCGAGTTGAGCTATCGCGCGTTCGCGCTCTTCATCGGTGAAGCAGTACATTTCCTTTTTGCCTTTACGCACCAGGAACAGTGGCGGTTGGGCAATGTATATGTGCCCAGTTTCGATCAATTCGCGCATATAACGGAAAAAGAAGGTCAAAATCAATGTGCGTATATGAGCGCCGTCGATATCCGCGTCGGTCATGATTATGACTTTGCCGTAACGCAGGCCGTCGATGTTGAAATCCTCGCGACCGATTCCGGTCCCCATGGCCGTAATCATAGTGCGGATTTCCTCGTTGCTCAAAATGCGGTCGAGCCGCGCTTTTTCGACATTGAGAATTTTACCTTTGAGCGGGAGAATCGCCTGCGAGCGACGGTCGCGGCCCTGTTTGGCCGAACCACCGGCCGAATCGCCCTCGACAATGAACAACTCGCACAGGTCGGGGTCGGCCAGCGAGCAGTCGGCCAGCTTGCCGGGCAGTGAAGCGTTGTCCAGCGCCGATTTGCGACGCGTCAGTTCACGGGCCTTGCGCGCCGCCTCACGGGAACGTGCGGCCGAAATAATTTTTTCCGCGATCTTTTTGGCGATCGGCGGGTTTTCCTCGAAATATTCCGACAGAGCTTCGTTGACAACCGTCTCGACAATGCCTCGCGTTTCCGAATTGCCCAGCTTCGTCTTGGTCTGGCCCTCGAACTGGGGGTCGGGAACTTTGACCGATATAACCGCTGTCAAACCCTCGCGGGCATCGTCACCGAGAAGAGCCGTCCCACCGTTTTTGTTCTTGCCGTTCTTGAGCAGGTTGTTTTTGGAAATGTAGTAGTTGATGGTACGGGTCAGCGCCGTGCGGAACCCGGTCAGGTGCGATCCGCCTTCGATCGTATTGATATTGTTAACGTAGGAGAAAAGATTCTCCACGTAGGAGTCGTTGTACTGTATGGCGATCTCGACCTCGGTGTTTTCTTTTTCTTTCTGGATGTATATCGGCTTTTTGAAGAGCGGCGTTTTGTCCTCGTTGATATATTCGACAAACGAAGCCAGGCCGCCTTTGTATATGAATTCGTCATTTTTATCGGAGCGATGATCGACCAGGGATATTTTGAGCCCCTTGTTTAAAAAGGCCAGCTCGCGCATGCGGTTGGCGAGTGTATCGTACTTGAATTCGATGCTCTTGAATATTTCACCGTCGGGCAAAAAGCACGTCCTGGTTCCGGTCTGTTTGCGCGTTCCGATTTTTTTGACTTCGCTGGTGGCTATGCCCCGGGCGTACTCCTGACGATACACTTCGCCGTCGCGGCTCGACTCGACCCAGCACCATTCGGCCAGGGCGTTGACGACAGAAACGCCGACCCCGTGCAAACCGCCGGAGACTTTGTACGTCGTATGATCGAACTTGCCGCCCGCGTGGAGCATGGTCATAACCACTTCGAGGGCCGACTTTTTCTGCGTCGGGTGCATGTCGGTCGGGATACCGCGGCCGTTGTCGGTGACGGTAACGGAGTTGTCGGCGCCGATTTCGACTTTGATAGCCGTGCAGACTCCGGCCATCGCCTCGTCGATTGAGTTATCCACAACTTCGTAAACGAGATGGTGCAGTCCGCGCGAGCTGACGTCACCGATGTACATGGCCGGGCGACGGCGAACCGCCTCCAGGCCTTTTAAAACCTGTATTGCATTTGCGTCGTAATTACCTTTTTTAGTCACTTTCTTTTCTTCTTCCAGAGTTGCTACTCCCTCGTCCATATGTCGTCCTATCTTTTATCTATGCCGTGAAGCGAATTTTTTTAACCACCTTGCCGCCGGGTAGTTCATGAATCTTGTCCAGTATCGTGTCAATCTGGAGGTGTAATTCCTGGCGCCAGCCTGCATCCGGGACCGATACGATCAGAGTGCTGTCCTCGTAGCGGATCGGTCGTGTAACCTCAGCGACTTTCTCGCCGACGATTTCAGGCCAGGCGTTGACAATCCTCCATCCGGCAAGCGTCGAGGCCAGGCCCATGCGGCCCAGAAGCCCGTCAAT
Source organism: uncultured candidate division Zixibacteria bacterium (assembly GCA_963702205.1). Taxonomy (GTDB): domain Bacteria; phylum Zixibacteria; class MSB-5A5; order GN15; family PGXB01; genus CALAMC01. The sequence continues at coordinate 3,649,839 of OY969724.1, read as the reverse complement.
GAGCGATCCCAGCCGTTTGGGGGCCGACCGCTGGCGGCCGTCCGGTTGGTTTACCATAACCCTTTAATATAACATTATTTATACACCTCAGCAAGGGAAAAGTGCCATATTATCCAATTGGCGGGCAATTGATTACATCGAATGTGAGACTGGTTTTTGATATAAAAAATTAAAATGAACTTACCAGTTTTTTTCGACCGATTTAAGCCGTTTTCGATGCGGAAAACGGGGATTCGGGACACAAAAATCGGCTCCCTCCGAGCGAATCATACGTACCGTCAAATCCTGACACGCCTGACAACGGCGTATCAATCCGACGTGCTCTTTCTTGACCAGACGGCGGCGGCGATGGTTCGGTGCGAAAACCTGCTTGTCGATAATTTCGTAACCGAGCGAGGGATCGCTCTCGTCGACGAATTTAACACCGCTGACAATTTGCCGCGTTTCGGGATCGTATATGGTCGCGCCGGGACACTCGATGAAGACTCGTCCGTCGGGATCTTCCTCGTCGTCGAAAGGCGTCTCCAGATCGGCGGCGTCGGGCCGCACGCGGATTCTTTCGATTTCATTGTCGTCGTCTTTTTTTCTGCCGTTCGTTTTTTTAGTCATCGGTACACCCGTGTGTTTGAATTAACCTTTGATCATAAGTACAACCGAGAAGAAGGAAACCGTCACCGGCAGGATATAGGCGAACGAGTACGGCAGAAAGTAGGTGGCGATGAAGGTCACGACCACCGACGGCAGCACCACGTAGCGCACGATATTGAAACCGGCTTTGAGAACCTTGGACAAGAGCAGAGCGATTAGGCTCACGACGAAAATGGTCGCCGCGATTACACCGGCGGTCCCGAATTGCTGCTGGATAAGCTGCTTGACCGCTTCCAGTGAATCGGGCACGAATTTCAGGAGGCCGAGCACGTAGTTGATTATTTGTTCCATGATGCGCGGCTCCTAAAAATCTTCCATCGGCTCAATCGTCAGCGAGGATTCCCCGACGCGCGACAATCCGGTCATGCGCTGGGTCAGGAAATTCTGCGACGTGATCCAGTTGTGTGAAACCTTGAGTACGTCGTTGTACTCCATGTCCGAAATCCAGTCGAGTATGATGGTGTCGATCTGTTTACCTTCAACGGTGACATCATCCATGGTCAGTGTAAACTTGACTCTCATTGGTCAAACCTGCCTTGGTTCGGGTTTTCAACTTCTTGCTCTTAATAGATTTGCAAGCCGGATGCCGCAGGGGAGGGGTATTGTGGGTGACGTTGTAACATGTGGCGGGACATGTTGTTATATATCAAAATGTGCAAAGATTGAGCAGTTTTGGAAGATTTTGAAAAATCGATTTTGGGACGGAGTGTGGGTTATATCCCACAGGTGCAGGGGTACAATCAAAAGCCCCCCGCTCGGGCGGGGGGCGGTTCGTATCGCGGACTAATTTGCCCCCGATATGGCGCCGTCCTTGAAGTCGTCGGGCGCCGACTCTCCACAGCCCTGGAGGAAAAAGGACGATAGGTGCGGAGATTTTATCTTCCTCTTTTCCGGTCCGCGCCGATGCCGAGGGGGCGATTGCAGCGGAGCGGTCATACGACTGCGAAGAATAAAAAAAACAAATGGCTGAGCTGCTTACCTAACGATTTGACTCGTCGGTGTCAAAGCGGCCTCTACCTCACCATAGGCAAACTACCTCCATGTTTAACGGTCCACGGTTGTGGCGCAGGGTGATAGGGTGTTTAGTTTTTCGGTCAAAGATGCACGAACACACGAGGAACGATATATGGGTCAGAGGGAGGGAGGCGTTTGTTGAGTGAGGCTCAACCTATAATCAATATACCGGCCTTGGTACATTGTGTCAAGGAATAAATGGGGAGAGGCGTCCTTGAGACGTCCCAATTTCATTGACAATTTCTGCATACAGGTTATATTTTTATATTAAACACAAAGGTGGGGGTAATGTCCCGTAAGGCGAAATATATAATTCTGGTCGTGGTTTATTGTCTCTCGGCAATAATCATAATTATTCCAAAACATGTCTATGCCCAGATTACGTTCCAATCGGGATTCGCGAAGATTCCTTCGAATATACCGGAAGTGCCTTATGGAATGAAGTCAAAGACATAGAAATTCGTGGCAATTTGGCCTATTGTTCCATGCCGTACGGTGTCAAAATATGGGATATTTCAGATCCCGCTAATCCTGAAGTGGCCGGAAGGATAGTTGCAGATAGCTTACCATTTGGAAAAATCGAATTGGAAGATACGTTGCTGTATATCGCCTGCGACAGCTCGGTTCTAATTTACAACATAAGGTATAGCGAACTGCCTAAATTCGTTTCTAAGTTAAAACTCCCTTATAGAATCCATGAAATGTCTGTGGGTGGCCATAAACTATGCGTTACTAATTGGATTTTGCTCGACCTAAGTCAGATGCAGGTAATGGACATCACTGATCCCTTTAATCCTGTTGCGGCCGGGATATTTGATTTTAACTACGGTATTACAAGCCTTCACATAATTCAAGATACAGTCTATGTGACAAATTACTATAGTCTATGGTTAATAGACATTTCCGACATTGATCAACCGACCGAGATCGGACATATTGAAACCCCGGATTGTGCCTATGATGCAACGGTTCAGGGTGATTATGTTTATGTTGCCGATGGCGATTGCTTTACGCCCGGTGTCCATTCATGGCTATTGACAGTCAATAAATCTGATCCCAACTCTTTGTCTATAGAAAACCGGAATGAAGTACTGGGCGCTAACAGAAATATTAAAACTGATGGCAAATATATTTATATAAATGCCGGAATGTCCGGTTTGGTAATCTTCGATATTAATCAACCAAATAGTCCAGTATTGACCGGATGCTGCTATACACAAGGCAGGAGTGGTCCATTTGATATTAATAATGATATGCTCATTTTATTTGATGGAATTGATTGGATACTGGACGAAAGCCCCTTTTATATGTGTGGTTCTAATATAAGTCATGCAACAGGTAATTTAATGGCTCCCATAACCTCAAAACCGGGGGATTTATTATTTATAAATGTGGCAGATAGGGAATTCCCGAATATCATGTATGCCCTTTCTCTTTCAAGCTATGTTAATTCGATTACTACTCAAGGTAACATGGCTTATGCTGCATTTGGAGGAATATCTGATTTCCCGAGTCCTGGCGGGATTGCTATTTTAGACCTATCGTCGTCCGATAGCATATATTGCATTTCTAATAGTGCTTTACCATACAATGCCCTTGGCGATATGGCGATCTATAATAATTACCTGCTTGCCACTGATTTTTATAAAGGTTTTATAGTAGTTAATATTGGAGATCCAGCTAATATAAGCGTTGACAAGGAAATAAATTTGCCTGGACCTACGACAGGCATAACAATAAAAAACAACTTGGCCTTCGTGGTATCTTATTTTAATTATTATATCTATGATATTTCTGATCCTAAAAATCCACTCCAAATCGGATTTTATGTTTTCGATTCCTTAGCTTTCAGATCGGTCATCGCAGGCGATTACGCTTTTATCGCCGGATCCGGATTAGTTGTATTGGATATATCAAATCCGGCTTCCCCCGAATTTGTTACAAAGTATTCATATTCGGGCGGTCCCTCCCTCTATAATGATTTAGCAATTGAAGGCGATTATATATATCTTTTGGACGGATACGGTGACTTTGAAATCGTAAATATATCTGACCCGACCAATCCAACATTAGCCGGACTATACACCGGCCCAGGGGAATCAGACGATATCAAAGTTTATGGAGATGAAGTATATTTGGCCAGAAGAACCGATGGCATTTCGATTATTAATGTATCCGATACTGATAATATATACTTAGAAAAATCGATTAATACGCTTGGCAATGCATGGGATATTGTTGTTACTGGTAAGGAAATATTGGTTGCTGATTTTTATGGGCTCGCAAGATATAGTGATGATGTTACAAACGGAACTGGGTATGACCCGGAACCAATAGTACCTACCAGTATTCACCTTTGCCAAAATTATCCCAACCCTTTCAATGCTACCACCAGCATTTCTTTCACGCTTGATTCCAGGCAGAATGTGAATCTCGAGATATTTAATATATTGGGACAAAAGGTTAGAACAGCGGTGGATGATATATTGTCAGCCGGCGTTCATAGATACGAATGGGACGGCACAGACGACGGTGGGACGGCCGTATCATCCGGTGTGTAACTTGTACAGGTTGAAAACGGCGTCTCACTGCACGTCGCGGAAGATGATTTTAATGAAATAAGGTCAAAGCGATATGAAATTGGCAATACTAGCATTTTGTACTCTATTGAATTGCATTTCAATGGCCGGCGAAATTACAGCCGGGGAAATAAAAACCAACATATCCGATTACGATTCATTATATCTCAGTAATTTTGGTAAAGAACCAAGACCATTTATTGGAAGTTTCCAATTTGAAAATGTACCTATTCCAGCCGTTCCCAATAAGGTCCATTTTACGTTGGAAGTAATAAATGAGGGATATTATTCAAACAAGGATTGGACCATTAAGTTGGATTGTTTTGCCAATACTATATTATTAAGCGACTCATCGTTGGATTGGCCGGGTAAACACGAAATTGGCGATAAATTAGAAGGTGATATTATCTTTATGCCTTATATGGCAGGTTATGGCGGTATCTCTATTTATTTGAGCGAGTATTTTGATTATCATTGCAGTGGTATTGCATTCGGCTATTGTTTTGATGAAGATGGTATACTTAACTATTTAGACAGATGGGAAATGTATCCGGCATTACGGCCAAAACTAAATTGCTCAAAGTATGGCTTTCGGAATATATTTTTTAATCAGGACTCTATAATCATAATGGACAGACATCGAGGCATACCGCCATATCAACCTTTTCAAACTAGAGCGGTCGTTAAGCCTATTCCCAAAATAGGGGAGAAGTCGACTATTTACTATACCTTGAAAGCAAATCAAGATTTGTCCGAAATTGGCAGTACAGCGTTCCGATTTTCAAATTCGAAATATATTGGCGTATCGAGTCCTGAAAAATTACCAATGGCTAAAGGCGACGAAATTTCTTTTGCTTTTGAATTTATTCCCGAACTGCGAGCTGGCATGAATGGAATCACTTTTGTTCAAGACTGCGATGCACCAAACTCTCTGCCAAATGCGGGAATTATGTTAATATTCCATATGATATTTGATGATAATGGTATGTTAAAGTATTGTGGTGATGTAAACGTGGAATATCCAAAAGAAATGACATCAACCAAGGCCTATCAAGATAGACCTGCAAAAATTGGCTCAACCATTACTATCATGAAAGATGGAAAGATAATTGATGGCTCTGTAACTCGCTGTGGACATATTAATAGAAATAGATGAAATATTTCGGTCATACGGCTGAGATCAAATCTCCTTAGAGATTTGACATTGTTAATTCATAGATGAATCATAGATGTGAAGCCTCCCCATGGCTTCGCTCAGGGCATTTGGTATGGAGGCTTGACCTACCCGCGAAATCGGATTATCAATATTTATAACCGTATCCGATTCGCCAATAGAACCAGCTCATGATCTCGCCGTCCTTTTTAATCGGGTCGTGGTGGACGTCGCCGAGACTTTCAAAATGGCTTGCGACCTGCTCTTTTTCCACGTCCTCTTTGTCGAACCCGACTACGACCATATTCCTGCCGAGCATTTTATCTTTCGGCGCCCAGAAGTCCCACATCAGGCTGTTGTCGTCGAACAGATGCCGACCCGCAACTTCAAACGGTGTACTCTTTAAGCGTTTTCCATAGAATGCCATCTCGCTGGTGATCCAGTAATGATCCATACCGACAATGACCGGGGCTTCATGCGTCTGAACTTCAAGATTTTTCGCGATGACATCGACCTGCTTGTAAAGTTCCTCCCAGCCGGTGGGTAAAGCCAGTTCATTGGCGTGCACGCCGGGCATGCCGAGCACGATGTACGTGAAGCCGCCCGCGAAGATAAAGATCAGCACGGCGAATGTAATCGACCAGGCTCTCCGCAGAACCAGTTTTTGAACGTCTTGTACGGTTTTAAGTTTGGTCATCATCAGTCCCACCACCGGCAGCACCGCCAGCCAGACGGGGCCGGTCCAGTTGAGTTTGGGCTGACTGCGGAAGCTGTTGATGACGAACACAAGAAGCGGCACCATGGTGAATGTGAGGACGAAGAAGAATTTTCTTTTAATATCGATATCTGACGTTTTGCCGGAACTGCCATAGGCTTTTTTTCTGAAAAGCCCCCGGAGCGCATCGTACAGCCCGACGGGGGATAAAAGCACAATCGCGCCGCCGAGTAATAAGTGCACCGAGAAGCTCATCCTCCCGCTCCAGCGGCGCGGCCCCTGAAACATGAACGACATCCAGGCGTGATGATAGTTCCAGTACAAAACCGGTGAGAATATAAGCAGGGCCAGCACGGCCGCCAGATACGGCTCCGGTTTTTTCCACCAGTGCCACGAATTTTTATCGAGGATCATATAGGCAATTGTCGCCAGCCCGAGCAGACCGATGCTGTACTTGGATAGCAGCCCGAGACCCATGCAAATCCCGACCGCCCACCAGGCCGATCTCTGTCCGGCTACAAGAGCCCGCTCGATAAAGAAAAGACAGGCCATCCAAAAAACATACATCGGGGCGTCGGGGGTCATCATGTACCCAATAGAGAAGTACACCGGCAAAAGCGCCGCCAGAATGAGTACAAGATACGCCGCCCGTCTGCTTAAGAGATTGACGCTGTACTTAAAAAGAAATCCCGCGAAAACAAGCCACCCGATGAAGGCGGGCAGACGCACCGCGAATTCACTGGTGCCGAAAATCGACGTCGACAGCCAGATCAGCCAGGCCACCATCGGCGGGTGATCGAGGTAGCCGATGTCGAAATGCTGCGCATAGCTCCAATAGTACGCTTCTTCCGGGATAGCATCCATGATGCCCATGAATATCAATCTGATAAGAACGCCGACGCCCACCAGCATAAAAACGGTTCGGACTATGTGCCGGTTGTCATCAGTCCAGGCCAGGTTATTTTCTTCCAAGTATTATTTCCTTTATAATATTTTTCTGATCAACATCTCATATCCGCCAAAGTTGTTCAGAATTTTAGTCCCGCGCTGAAATAGATAAGGTCGTCCTCGTGCTCGGCTTTGCCGTAGCCGAAGTCAATCGGTCCGATCGGGCTGTCATACGATACTGACGCTCCGTAACCGTGACGCAGGTTTCTCAGCGTGATATCTTTGCGGTTGTTATACATCTGCCCGATGTCATAGCGGCCGGTTATATAAAACTTGTACGGCAGCGCGAAGCGAAATTCCATATTGCCGAGAAGGGTATTGTCTCCCACGAGCTGATCGGTACGATATCCCGCGAAAGAGGTACTGCCCCCCCATGTAGAATTTTTCCGGAACCGGTATGCCCGATTGCTTGGCCGTCCAGCCGATCGCCAGCCTCGGGTGGAAATTGAAATAGCGCGTGATGGGGAAGTACGACTCCACCGAACTGAAAAACTTGGTATAGCTCGCCTGACCGCCCAGAATATCGGCAGCGAACTCGACATAAAACTCGTGCTTTTTACCGTGGGTAGGGAAGGGGTACTTATTGATGGTCTCGACCAGCGAGCGCAGGGTCACCGTGCGCAGGCGGGTGTCGTCGAGCTCGCGCGTGACCGAGTTGCGGTTGTCGATTTCTTCCCACTTGATCTCACCGGTAACCGTCCCGAACCGCGAAATCTGCTGCCCCAATATGAACTGAAAACCGTAGCGGTCTTCCTCGTTTCGGTATGTTTTTTCGGCCCGGTCGTTGTACATCTGTCGTTCCAGATAGCGATAGTACACTTCAGCTTTGTACGTCAGATAGGTCGAAAAGAATCGGTCGGCCTTTAGATGTACGCTGTAAATCTGCCGACGAGGCGCGTACTGGGCGTGGAGCAAAAACTCCTGACCGGCGCCCATCAGGTTGCTTTTAAGAATCTCGCCGAATTCCTGGCTGTGATATTCATCGTCCCAGTTCCAGCCGAAACGCATCCTCGTGTCGTTTTTTTCTTCGACGTTGATATGCACTATCGCACCGCTGTCGCCGGGCAGGACGTTCAGCGTCACCCGGTGGAACAGGTCGGTGCTGTACAGGGTGCCGATACCGCGACGGGCGTCGTGCAAGTTGAGCGGATGCCCGACTGAAAGCGGGAAATTGGCGAGTATCAGCCACTCCTTGGTTTTATGATTGCCGTAGACGTCAATCTGTTCGACCGATCCCTCGTCGATATCGACTATCAGGCTGGATGCATTGGGGTCGTACTCGATCTTCCTGAATCGCACCATATCGAGGCCGATCGCGGAGTATAGAGCCGTGATGCTGTCCTGGATGGCCGGGATGTATTCGGGCCGCAAATATTCACCGGTATTTTCTATCAGGGGCAATATTGCCGAATCGGGGAGGCTGGCATTACCCTTGAGTAGAACGTTGAGATTGGACGTCTCGGGGCAAGGGACGCCTGATACGTGCAGGGTTACCGTACGGTCACCATTGGCGTTGGACGTATTCGAGGCCGATTCGACTTTCAGATAAAACAGGTTGTTTTCGTGGTAGACGGCATTTATCGCCCGTTGCAACTGCCCGCGCGATATTTTTTTATGCGCCAGCGATGCAAAAGGTTCAATGTTGAACGAAATGTTACTGTCGGCGACAATAGTATCAACCAAGGCTGAATCCTTCGCATCCTCCTGATCCATTTTGGCATTTATTTCCGTCGCCGCCTTGAGACCCGCCAAATAGCCTGCCTGCACCAGGGCATTGAATTTTTCGAAATCGGTCGACTGATACGGCGTGATCGGGGGGTCTATCACGACGTCGGCCTCGGCCAGCGCAGCGGTTTTTTTATCCATCGTCATGATAGTCGTGACCTGATTGGCCACATCGATCGGATTATCGATCTTATTTTCCGGCAACAGGTCGCTGGTGGTGTTGACCGCCACGATCAGGTCGATATCGGGATCGATCTGGCGAATCACCCCGACCGGCACCGGGTTGAGCATCCCGCCGTCCATCAGCACCATGTTGTCGTACTCGACCCCGGTGAAAGCCAGTGGAAAAGCCATCGTCGCCCGCATGGCGTCGGCCAGATTGCCTTCTTTGAGGACCACCTGTTTGCCGGAAATTATATCGGTCGTGACGGGGAAGAAGGGGATCGGGAGCCGGTCGAACTGCCCGCCCGACAGGTAGTTCGGCTTTATGGTCAGCCGGAGGAGCAAATCGGACAGCTTCTGGCCCGCCGTCAACGCCTGTGGTATAGACGGCGTAATGCCGTTAAACCCGACCGATACGATATAGCGTTCCTTTTCCTGCCGCTGAGTGAGAAACATCGAGCGACGCTCCGGGCGGTTGGAAAAAAGATCGGTGAAGTCGATTTTCGAGACAATGCTGTCGAGTTCGTCGGCGTCGTACCCCGATGCATACAGTCCCCCTATAATTCCGCCGATCGACGTGCCCGCGATGGCGTCGACCTTCACGCCGGTTTCCTCGAAGGCTTTAAGAATGCCAATTTGCGACAAACCCCGGGCGCCCCCGCCGGACAGGGCGAGCCCGATCGTGCCGGTCTTCTTAGGAGCGTAATAGCGGGAACCGTCCCATCCGATAACATCGGTTCGGGCGAATACCGAAGATATAATTATGCTCATTGTGGCCGTCACCAAAAGGACGTGCCGCAATTTAACCGGAGTTTTCACTTGCTATTCGACTTTTTTGTACTGTTTTTTACATATTAAACTTTAAAGCAGGGAATGCAAGGGCAAATGTCTTCGCTTGGCCAGGCGGCACGGAAAAAGCTAAAATCACTGGCAACGCTCAAGGGACGTCAAAATCACGGGCTGTTTCTGGCCGAAGGAATCCGCGTCCTCGAAGAATCGTGCAAATTTCGTTTCTTGCCGGAAAGCGTTTTTTTTGCCGAAGCCAACCTTGACCACCGTGCAAAGGCACTGGTCGATTCTTTGGCACGGTCCGGTTGCGAGATGCTATCCGTCAATTCAAAGGACATAAACCAGCTGGCCGAAAGCGTCACACCACAAGGCATAGTCGCTGTTTTCAAAATTCCCGATCTCGAATTGAAAAAGGAACTTTCAGAAAACGACAAATTTGTTTTATACCTTGATGATATCGCCGATCCGGGTAACGTCGGGACACTGATTCGCTCGGCGCTGGCGTTCGGAGTCGATCTGGTCGTACTTTCGCCCACGACGGTCGATCCGTTCAACTGCAAGGTGATCAGGTCGTCGGCCGGGGCCATTTTCGGCCAGAAGCTGGCGGTCGGTTCCATTGATGATCTAATGAAATTATGCGACGATGAATCGATCCTGCTCGGGGCGCAAAAGGGTGGGGTCAACATCGATAAAGCTATGTTCAGCGCAAAATCCGGCAGCAGACTGCTGTTCGCTATCGGTTCGGAGGCCCGGGGTTTAAGCGATCCCGTGTTAAAACACGCCCGGCTATTGGTCGGCATAGTGCACACCGACCGCGTGGAATCGCTGAATGCCGCCGTGGCCGGTTCTATAATTTTAAAACAAATCCATGATAATTTGTGTGGGGTAAACAATGAATAAGAAATATCTGTTCATAGCAATAGTCATTGCGATAGTCTTCATTATGCCCGGCCTTAAAGCGGAAGAGCTTATAGCCCGCAGCGGCGGACGATATATAAGCTCACGAATAGAACTCGTGGCAGAAGCGTCCGACAATATGACCATCGAAATTCAGTCGGCGTCCGGTTTGAGGGGCCGGATTGAAATTACTACCGAAGATGGTGACCGCGCCGGGTTTGAATATCGCAAGTTGATCAAAGCCGGAGATGAAAAGACCGCCCGGGAATACGCCGGGGAAATAGACGTCGCTTTTGAAAACCGGGCCGGGGTTGTTCGGCTCCTGCTAAAAGCCCCCAACCCCGAACCATGGAGCGGAACCGACAATTCCGTACAGATTGAAGGCAAACTCACTATTCCGATCGGTTGCCGGGTAAGTATCGACGGCCCCTATTTTGATTTTGCCATTTCCGGGCCTATGACAGAACTGAACTGCAAACCATCTTTCGGGCGTTACGTGCTGAATGATATAGACGGCAAAATCAATATGACCATGACCGGCGGCAACGTTAACGCCCGCAACATCGGCGGAGACGTGAACATAAAAGGCGAAAATTCGGAAATTCGTATTGTCGGTTTGTCGGCCGATAAACAGGCGCGGATTCAAAATCAGGGCGGTGATATTACGCTGAATGATCTTTCGGGAAACGTCGAGGTTAAAAACAGCTACGGTAAAATAAAAATCGAAAACGCAACCGCCGACAACGGGCAATTGAAAATTTACGGCGAATTTTGTCCGATCGACCTGGGGCTGATTTCTCTGAATAACGCGAATATTTCAATCGACAATGAAAACGATAACGTTAAGATTTTTCTCCCGGATACGAGTTCTGCGGTCTTCAACCTGTCGGTTGGGGTCGACTCGGAAATAAATGTCACGGATATACCCGTAAAGCCCGGCCGTATAGAACCCAAATTTATGGAATTGACCGCGGGCGATGGCAACAGCGTCATCAGTGCCGATATAAATGGAGTGGGTGACATAACTATCGCAGGAATGAAATGAAAATAAGCGGACGAAAGACAACAATAACAATTCTGACAATCACGCTGGCCATATTCCTGGGGCTGTCAGCCGGTCCGGTCAGCGCCGAGAACCGATTGATACTTCCGGGCGGCGTATATTATCATCGGTTCGCATCGACCGTCGGTGCCGTCGAAGGAATCTGGACCAATCCGGCCGCGCTCGGTCAGGGAAGTATGATCAGGTTTTTATTGATCGGCGAGTATGCCAACGATAAACTGGCCAAGAACTGGGGCGGGGTCATAAGCGGCGACAGAATCGGGATAGGTTACAGGCGTTTGGACAATCTGGATGGAGCCGGATATGAGGAATATATTTTCGGCACGGGCAGCGGTCTTGGAAGAAATACATATATAGGCGGGTCATACACTTATGTAAAAAAGGCGGCAGGCATTTATAATAATAAGCATTTGTGGAATATCGGTTTTATGATGGCCAGCAGTCCCCAGATGAAAGTCGCCATGTTTTTTTCAAATCTTAATAAAAGCCGTGTCGATGGTGAAAAAACCGATATTGAAGAGATATATTCGATATCGTATCGTCCCCAGGCGCTGCCACTGTGGTTTTCGGTCGAGATCAGTCTCTCAACCGGTCAGAGTTTATCTTCGGCCGACTATACCTACGGAATCGAAGGCAGTCCATATAAAAATTTGCACGGCTACGCCAGCTATAAAAACGGCGGGTATTTCGAGATTGGTTTGAGCTATTTCCTCGGTGATTATATGGGGGGAGCCCAAACCCGCTTCAACAAAGACGGCGACCATTTCGGGACTTCCCTGTACGGCGGATATTTCTACCATCCAAAGGAAGATCCCCAAAACGGTTTCCCGTTTAAATAATATATCCCGATAAACGGGACCCCGGCGTTTTCCGCAACAATTACACTCCCGGAATCGTTTCATGCTTGTGGTTTGGCTATCGCTCAATTTGAGTTGAAATAGGGATTTTGATTGATTATATAATGGCTATGCAGGGATTTCTTTTCAGGCCTCGGCCGATATTATTTCTTTTCCTTTTGGGGCTTTTCACTCCTGTACTTCGGGCTCAGGACCGGGTTACGGAAACCGTCTTGTCCAACGGCATGACCATCATTTTGTACGAGGATCATTCGGTCCCGCTCGTAGCGACGAATCTTATCTTTAAAGTTGGTACAAAATACGAGATACCGGGATATACCGGTATCACCGACGTGTGTGCTGAAATATATCAGGACGGGACGGCCAATTACGGAACGGGGGAATACGAAAGAGCCATAAGATCGGGAGGCGGAACCATGAGGTATGCCACCGGCATGGATTTCTCGTTTTTTGCGGCGTCGGTTCCCTCAAGCATGCTGGATACTCTTTTAAAAATGGAAGCGGACCGTCTTGCCAATACCGAAATTACTTTCGAAAAAGTCGTGGCGGCGCGCCAGACAATAACCAGGAATCGTGTCACGGAAATCGAAAATACTCTGTACGGCAGGATTAATCAGGAAATAAGAACACTCTCCTATCAGGCGCATCCGTACCGCATCCCGCGTTATGGCTGGCCGTCGGATTTGTCATCCTTAACCGTCGATGACGTGACCAGGCACTTTCGGGAGTTCTTTACACCGGGTAATGCCGTTATGGCCCTGGCCGGTGACTTCGATTCGAAAAAGTTGATTATTGACCTGCAGAACTACTTCGAACCGATTCCGACGTCCAAATCCAGGCCGTTGAGAATTCCCGTTGAGCCGGTGCAGGATGGTGAACGCGAGGCCTTTATCCGAGGAACCAGCGACCTCAGCGCGATGATTATCGCTTATCATGTGCCGGGCTTGTCTCAGGACGAAAATTCCACAATGGGGGTTTTAATCGAGCTTCTGGCGGCGGGAGAGTCATCGCGGATATATAAAAAGCTGGTCAACGAGACCGATCTCGCGGTCGTTTCAGGAGGTTACTATTTCGGTTTGTCCGACCCCTCGCTTCTGGGGATCTGGTCAATAATGAACTACGGTGTATCGTACAGAGACGCCGAAGATGCCATGCTTGAAGAAATGGACCGACTGAAAAACGAACCGGTTCCGCCCGGAGAACTCGAAAAGGCCAAAAATATGATCGAAGCCGATTTTTATCGCAGCCTGAGAGGTTACGGAAGCACAGCCTCCAATTTAGCGACGTTTCAGGTCGTGCGCGGTGATTGGAAAAAGCTGTTCGATAACGTCCGGAAGACCAGGGCGGTCACGGCCGATGATATTATGAAAATCGCCCGGAAATATTTTAGACGGACCAACCGAACGACCATAGTTCTGGAACCTCCGGATGAATTCGACAGTACGGAATAGGATACGCCTATGATGCGGAATATAAAGAAATTCTCGATTCTGCCTGTTTTTATGGTGCTTCTGGCGTCTTCGCTTGCGGCCGAATCTTTTCTGCCGAAATACTCGGAATTCAAGCTGAAAAACGGCCTGCACGTTATCATGATAGAAGACCATCGTCAGCCGATGGTAAATTTTCGTATGAATATCATGCCTGGTTCTTCCTGCGACTCGGCCAAATCGGGCTTGACGGTTATGGTTCTGGAGATTTTAAAAGAAAACACGAAGAATTATCCCGACGGCAATATGAATCTTGTCGTCGATTCGGTGGGGGGAACGCTCGTGACGAACGTCGGGCGCGACGTCTGTTTCATCACCGGGGATTTTCTCTCGCGGGACCTCAAAACCGGGCTGAACTGTCTCGGTGATATGGTCATGAACGCCGACTTTCGGGACAAGGACATCAACCGGATGCGACGGCGCCTGATTTCGATTCTGAGCCTGTCCGAATCGGCTCATTCGGACGCGCTGGTGCAGGACTTATACAATCGGTATTACGGCGATGCCGGGTACGGCTTGAATCCTTATGGTACCGTAGCGGGCCTTCAAAACATAACGAAAGATGACATCATTTCCAGCTACACCCGGAATTACCGGCCCAATAACGCCGAACTGGTTATTGGAGGTGATTTCGACAAAAACACCTTGAAAAAGCTGATGCACAAAATTTTCGACGCCTGGTCGCCGGGCGATGATATTTGTCAACCGATCTCAAACGTGCAATATCCCGACTCGCTGGAAATTTATCTGATAGGCAATCCCGGCATGACCATCGGGGAGTTCGTTATGGGGCGTCCGGCCGTGGTTCCGGGGATGGCCGACTATGCCAAGCTTCTGGTTTTGAATTACATTCTCGGAGGTGGCGGGAAAATTTCCCGGCTGTCTCAGGACCTGGTCCGCGACGCCGCAACCTGCACCTTCATAGGTTCCTACGCCGAGTGTTCTCGTCTTGGAGGCATGTTTTATGTGCACGGCGGGGCTTTCGTGGAATCTTCGGCCGATGCCCTTCAGGGTACGATGGATGCCATGAAGATACTCGGCGAAATTAAGATACCCGTCGTGGAGCTTCAGGAAGCCAAAAATTATTTTTCCGGGAGCCAGATTCGCAATTATGCTTCATTTGCTGATGCCGTGAACAACATCGCCGAAAATGCCGCCTGTGATCAGGACGTGAAATTCCCCGAACAGGTTATCAGGGAAATAGACAAAGTGACGCCCGATCAACTGCGTGAATTCGCCAGGACTTTCTTTGATCCGGCCAAAATGACAATATTTATCGCCGGTCCTCCCGACCAACTCAAACGTGATTTAAACGAAATCGCGCCGGTGACTTTAATGTCGCCGGGTTCCGAATGAAAAATATTTGATGCATACGAAGAAAAACCCCGGCCGAAACCGGGGTTTTCTTTATGCGTATTTTATGTTTGTCACGTCGCCGTTAATTGCTCGCCATGCCGACGTCCCCCTGCTGCCAGCCGGTTCTCTGGAAAACGCGAATCGACGGCGTTTCCGGGGGCAGTTTGCTCGGATCGTTCAGGTCGGTGTCGAAGCCGTAATCGCGGCTCGGCGCCGAATAGTACGGATTGGGATCGGACAGGTAACGCCAGTCTTCGGTTGCCTGGCGCGAACGCCAGCCTTCGATCATGGAACCGCGAATCGTCACCGTCTGGCCGTTCCAGTGTTCCAGATATCGGGGAAGATTGGCGAGACCGCCGTTGTACTCATGGCTGGTATGGTTACCGTCGCCGGTAATAAAGGAGATGTTGTACGCCGTAGGGTCGGCGGTACGATTCTTATAATTGGCACTGGGGGTGGCGTAGTTTTTGTCCCAGCCGTTGGATAAAAACGTAATGGCATCGCAGATAGCCGCGGCCGGTTTTTTATCGGTCGTGTTGAAATCGCCCTGTATGTAGAGCGGGTTTTCGCACGCGACCGTCATACCGTCGGCGAGTTCATCGCCGTTGACCAGAGTCGCACCGTTCATGGTGGACCCGGAGCTCTGATGATCCGAAATATATATGACCCCGTTGTCAGGGAAATAGGCACTGCTCGAAAGCAAACCGAGGTCTACCTGGGTATTGTTCACCCATTTGTACTCATGGTTGTCATAGAACGACGTCGTCGCGTCCTGTTTGACCGTCCCGGCGGGCAGCATGGCGCTGACGTCCTGCCAGACACTGCCTATTTTCGAATAGGGCACACCATCGATAATTTTGAGGGTGGCTTTGTCTTCGAACGAATCGCCGTTACCCCCGGCGGCGCGCTGTATCAATTGATACGGGTCAGTGCCACTGGACAGAGGAATATTCAAAGGCGACTGGCCGAAAGCCTTGTCTTTGACCTGCCCCTGCCAGAGCTGTGAGGCTTTATTGTACCAGTCCGGATCATCGGCGTCAACCCAGCGACCATCCTGCAACATGCTGACCATATCGCCGGAACCGTCTTTGAACAGTATGTCGCCGACACTGCCGCTGCCGCCGAAACCCTCGTGTATATCTCCGGAGCAGGTTACTTTGCCGTCGAACGTCAACTCTTTGCCCCTGGTGGAGGAGCGTAAGTACATGCTGCCGTTGACATGGACCCGGCCGGATATATCCATATTGTCTGCGGGCTGCGTGTACATGTCATTCATGTAGAAAACCGCAAACTGAAACAGAGGGACGTTGGCGCATTGAAAACTCTGATTCAGTCTTACCTGAGATCCGTCGACTAAGGACGTCCCGATGGATTCAATGGTGTACGATTTAAGCTGGGCGTGAAGCCCGACAAAATCACCGGTAGTCAGACGTTGCAGCGATGCCGGGCCGTCATCGGTAGTGACATACGATACCGATCCGCCGTTCCCGATGCCCTGGGAGCCGGTTGGAAGGTATTCCTGCGGAGGCGGGGCTTTGTACGTATCGTAATAGCTTTGTATCGCAGCCGAGGCTATTTCGAGTCCCGCCTCCGAAGAGTAAAACGAATTCATCTCGTTCAATTCATTGCCGGCGATGGATATTTCATCGTTGGCCAGTTTAAGGGCCGCCAGGCCGATTAGAGTCAGCATAATCATAACCATCAATGCAACCAGGGTGGCAATGCCGTCTCTTTCCTTGAGTTTTTTGATTTGCCGCATGAGAACTTTCTCCTTGTCCGTATTATATCGCGTCGTCAGAGAGCCCGTCCCTAATTGCCCGCGTAACTGATATTGGTCTGTTGCCATCCGGTTCTCTGGAAGACACGCACCATCGGTGTTTCCGGCGGCAGCTTAGTGGGATCATCCAGATCTACGTCATAAGACCACTCACGAATCGGCGGGCTGTAATAAGTACCGTTCCAGTTACCCGTCGCCTGTTGGGAATTCCACAGGTTAACCATCGAGCCTTTCCAGATGAATTTCTTGTTGGTCCAGACTTCCAGAAAACGCGGCAGGTTTTCCAGACCGCCGTTGTAGTTCGACGAAGTGGTATTCGTGTTACCCGTCATGATAGAAGCATTCACGGTCGTTTGGGAAGCCACACGATAGTCCTTCGCCCAACTGGACTTGGAGTCATTCCAGCTGTTGGAAAGAAACGTCACGGCGTCTCCGGCGATGGCGCAGGGCTGCTTGTTGACGGTGTTGAAATCACCTTCGACATAGACCGGGTTTTCCGAGAAGAATGACATCGGTTGTCCGACGTCTGACCCGTTGACCAGGCGAGCGGCGTTAAAACCGGATCTTTCGTCGGAGAAATATATGACGCCGCTGGTCGGCCAATAGGCCGAAGTCTTCAATGCGGATACGTCTATTTCGGTCGCCGAGACATTAGTCCCTTCACGGCCGTCATAAAAAGTCTTGTTCGTGACCGTACCGGCCGGCATGGCCCCGGTGACGTCGACCCACGTCCCCGCAACTTTGGCTTCGACAGAGCCGTCGATTATTCGGAGGTCGGCATTATTCTCGTAAGAATCGGGATTGCCGGAGGCGCGTTCGATCAGCTTGTGCGGGTCGCCGACGTTGGTCAGCGGGAGGTTCAATTCACCCTGCCCGAAGGCGTGATCCTGTACCCGGCCGCCCCAGCGCGAGGAGGCAGAATCGTACCAGTTGGCATCGGACGCTTCGAGGAATGAGCCGTCGGAGTTTTTCATATTCTGGTGGACGCCGTTTTCATCCTTGATCATGACGTTGCCGTTATCTGTCGATCCCGGGCCTTTTCGTCCGTGCAGCAGATCCCCCGAACAGGTTACATAACTGTCCATGGACAGGTTCGACGCCGCCTGCAGCCACATGTTGCCATTGGAATGGACCCGCCCGATTAGCGTCATGTCGGCGCCAGGGGCGATTTCGAGGTCGTTTCCGTAAAAGACGGCAAACTGGAATATCGGCACCATGTCACATTGCCAGTCCTGGACCAGGGTCACCGACGAGTTATCGATATTCGAGTTCGAGGTCGAGGTAATGGTAAACCGCTTGACGAGGGAATGCAGTCCCGCCAGGGCTCCCTGCGTGAGGACTTCCTGTGTGGCGGCGCCACCGTCAGTGGTACGGTACGCGACCACGCAGTCATTGACGTTGGCCGTGCCCGACGGCAAAGTTGTCGGCGGCACACCGGTCGCCTCGTACTGCGTCTGCATGGCCGCCGCCGCCGTTTCCAGCCCGGCCTCGGCCGCGTAAAACGATGACATCTCGTTGAGCTCGTTACCGGCGATGGTTATTTCATCGTCGGCCAGTTTGAGGGCGGCCAGACCCACGACGGTCAGCATTATCATGACCATCAGGGCTATCAGGGTCGCCACACCACGTGAGTTTTTGATAGGCTTAAAGTATTTCATGTTCTCACCTGCCTTGTATCAGAGTGCAAAAATATTTTATATATCAAGGTTGCGAACGTTGACGGCCGACGTGATCGTCCGGGTCCGGTACGGCTGCCCGGCGATTTCCGCATCAGCCTTATCGGTTCGGGCCGTAATGGTGACGACTACTTCGCGCACGTCTTCCGGTATGGCCGGTTGAGCGACCACCGCCCGATTTTTCATGACATAATAAAATTGCAGGTCCGTGATATTCTCGGCATAAACCTGCGCGGCCTGGCCGGGAAGCTGCATCATCAGGCTGGGATGCAGGGTATCGGAATTATCGAGAAAGAATTTAACGCGGTTTAGCAGCATAACGACTGAACCGGATGCGTAAGCCTCGGACAGGTCCATAGTACTGTGCTGAAGACGCGATGGTCCGGACAAAACCTGAGATACCTCAAAAAACTCTCCACCGCCGGAATCCGGATTGAATATATAGGCCCATTGTCCGGGGTGGAAAAAGGAGAGGTCGTGCCCGTCGCAACGTATTTCGGATGAGATGCTGCTCATAGAGTATTCGACCGTGGCATTATCGTCGCCATTGGCGTAGTTCACAATCAGCGTGTCCGGATTGGAGTCATAGGCTTCGATGCCGTCGACCTGTAACGGCAGCCCGAAACCGGCCATGCGAATCTGCCTGGTCAATTCACCGATAGCGGCGCGGACGTTCTGCTGCATATCGATAATTTCTTCCTGCTGATTCCAGTTTTCGTGTTGATTGACATATACCTTAAATATCGCGGTCGTCACGATTCCGGCCAGGACCATTGCGATCAGGGCTTCCAGGAGGGTGAATCCCGAAATTCCGTTCAGTTTGAGTTTGAACTTCTGCATAGCGTACCTCATTCATGGCAATTCGCACTGCCCTGTGTGAACCAGCGTAAAAGTGCGTTCGCTGCAGTCTTGATTTCGGGCAGCCGGAATTGACAGGGTTACCTTAGTAACCACCCAGGCTGACATGGATGCTACCCCGCTGGGAATGTTGATTGTATCCGAGAATTCCATATTGTAACCATTTTGTTACCGATTTCTTGTGTTCCTAAACGTCAAGGTTTCGCACGTTCACCGATGACGAAATACTTCTCGTTCGGTACGGTCGACCCGGCAGATCGATATCGGGATCGCTGGTGCGAGCCGTGATATTTATAATTACCTGACGAATATCTTCGGGTATGGCTGGTTGATCCAGGATCGCCCCGTTCTTCATCACATATTGAATTTGCAGGTCGGTGATATTTTCCGCATAGACTTGAGGAGCCTGTCCGGGAAGTTCCATCATGAGATTAGGATGCAGGGTATCCGAGCGATCTATGTAAAACTTAACATGGTTCAAAGACAAAATTATGGCGCCGGCGTCGTATGCTTTGGTCAGAGACATGGTATTGTGCTGAATGTGTGATGACCCCGTTTGCACTTGTGTTATTTCGAAAAACTCACCGCCGCCCGAATCCGGATCGAAAATGTACGCCCACTGTCCGTCCCAGAAACAGGAGACATCGTGCCCGTCGCAACGAAGTTCAGCCGACGGATTGGGCATCTTATGCTCGATGGTGGCGTCACAGCCGGCGTCGGAATAGTTGAGCACGATCGTATCGGGATTTGTATTATAGGCCTCGATACCGTCGAGCTGCAGCGGCAGCCCGAACCCGGCCATACGAATCTGTCGGGTAAGTTCATCGATGGCGGCGCGGACGTTTTGCTGCATATCGATGATTTCTTCCTGCTGGTTCCAGTTTTTGTGCTGATTGACATATACTTTAAAAATGGCCGTCGTAACGATTCCGGCCAAAACCATTGCGATCAAGGCTTCCAGCAGGGAAAACCCCCCGATGCATTTTATTTTAAGTTTTAATTCCCTCATAGCATACCTCTTAAAGACTGTCGGTTCTTATAAAAGCCGTCATTGAATTATTCAGCATGTCTCCACGTCGATTCTGCCAGGAGGCGGTGATATCCACCCGCCGCAGATGATTGGATGAATTGGAAACGCTCCAGGAACGGGAAATATTGTCGACCGTATCGACACCGTTTGATAAAAGCATATCCGTCCGCAACTCTTCCAGTTTTTCCTGCAAAAGTTGTGTGGAGCGGGTCGCCTGATTGGACCAGTCGTTGCCATCGATTGCGATCATAGCCATGTGCAGCAGCATCAGGAGCGACACGGATAAAATAATGAGGGCAACCATGACTTCGAGGATTGTGAAGCCTTCATCGGATCTGATTTTCTTCATATTAAAAACCTCTCGTAATATTCTTTTCCCGGATATGTTGAAAATGGCCTGCCAAATTGAAACAATTGTGGATTTTGTCGATATTTTGATCCTGAAATGAGCTGTGACGCAGCACAAGTTCGTGAATTTCAAGAGATTGGCTATGTGTCTCGAAAATGATTAAAATAGCCGCGGCCCGCTGTGCTGACAGAATGAAAGCTCGAAATCAAATTAAGTTGTGGGAATTTCCCCATACATGATAGCTCAAATTCTAAGGTTAAAAAGAACACCCGAGTTTGTAAAATGGTTGATTGCCGCCGGGGAAATTTATATCTATAATATGAACCCCGATGCGTTTCCGGGGTTTGTTTTGAATATAGAAAGGATCAGACAGCAATGCCGTTAGGTTCACATATGTCAATCGCGGGCGGTGTTTTTAATGCCGTCCGGCACGGTGCGTCGGCGGGGTGCGACGTCGTTCAAATTTTCACCAGGCAGCCCAATCAATGGCGCGCCAAGCCGCTGACCGATGAAGAAGTATCGCTTTTTCTGTCGGAACAGAAGGAAACCGGGGTAACCGCAGCCTGCGCGCACAACAGCTATTTGATTAACCTCGCTTCTCCCAACGATGATTTGTGGGAGAAATCGTACGCTTCGATGAAAGAAGAGTACGAGCGCTGCGACACTCTCAAGCTGCCCAATATCGTCATGCACCCCGGCTCGCACGTCGGTTCCGGCGAAGAAGCCGGTTTGAAACGAATCGGTCGTGCCCTTAACCGCCTGCTCTCGGAACTGCCAAATATCAAAACCGTGGTCTGTCTTGAAATTACGGCGGGACAGGGGACCAACCTCGGCTATAAGTTCGAGCATCTGGCGGCGGTTATCGACATGGTCGAAGACAAGAACCGTATCGGCGTATGTCTCGATTCGTGCCACATGTTCGGAGCCGGTTATGCCATGCAAACCGAAAAAGAATACAAGGCAACGATGAAGAATTTTAACAACTTAATCGGCTATAAATATCTCAATGTATTTCATCTCAACGATTCTATTCGGCCGTTCGGACAGCGCAAAGACCGCCACGAACATATCGGCAAGGGGATGATGGGTATCGAGCCGTTCAGGTTTATCATGAACGACAGCCGCCTGAGGCGCGTCCCGATGATTCTGGAAACGTCAAAGGGTTCGGATTATAAAGAAGACATTGAAAACATGAAAACGCTACGATCGTTAATCAAAGTAAAGGAAACACAGGACGCTGTGAAATAAGGCTATGAAACTGGGAATATTAGGACTACCGCAATCGGGCAAAACATCGCTGTTTAACGCCGCCTCGGGCAATGCCGTCGAGGTTGGCGACTTTTCTCAAAAGGAACACCGCGCTATAATTAAAGTACCGGACAGCCGTCTCGACGATCTTACGACGCTGGTTACGACTAAAAAGGTAACTTATGCCGAAATAGAATTTCTCGATGCCGCCGCCTTTACGGGCAAGGGCAAACAATCAGGGAATATCAGCATCCCCAACGAGCTGCGCCTGATGGATGCCTTTATACTGGTACTCGATGCCTTTTCGGGCGAGCGTAACCCCGAAAAGGATCTGCAGACAATAACCGAGGAAATGATCCTGGCCGATATGGCCGTCGTGGAAAATAACGTCGAGAAGATCGCGCGAATTATTAAAGTTACCGGAAAAAAAGAACGTGCCCGCGAATTGGAGCTTCTGGAAAAGTGCCGGGACATACTCAATGAAGAACGCATGGTCTCCGAACTCGATCTCGGCGACGAAGACTGGAAGTTACTGCGCGGCTATGCTTTCTTAAGCCGGAAACCGCAGCTTTTGGTATTCAATATTTCCGAAGATAAGCTACCCGATACGGATAAATTATACAGCGATTATTCAAAATACCGGGTTGAGGGCAGACGCGACATTGTGGTCGTCTGCGCCAGTATCGAGATGGAACTGGCCTCGCTTGCTTCGGAAGACCGCAAGGCCTTCCTCGACGATCTCGGTATTGCAAAACCGGTTATCGATAAGGTTATTCAACGATCGTACGCTCTTCTCGGGCTAATGTCGTTTTTTACCATCGGCGAACCGGAATGCCGGGCGTGGACGATCAAGAAAGGCTCTCCGGCACCCAAGGCCGCCGGTGCCATTCATACCGATTTCGAACGCGGATTTATTAAGGCGGAAGTCGCCACTTATGACGATTATATGGTACACAAGACGCTGCCGGCGCTAAAGGCCGCAGCCAAACTTCATATAGAGGGAAAAGACTATGTGGTTCAGGATGGCGACGTTATCCTGTTCAGGTTTAACGTATAACACCGAAAATTATACAGGGAAATACAGTGAATAAAACAGCCCAAAAAGCAAGCAAAACGAGCGCCATAATATTGCCGGTACTCCCGGTGCGCGGCACGACCGTGTTTCCGTCGCTGATTGTCCCGCTCATGGTCAATGAGCAGAAACAGGCGAAATTGATCGATGAAGCGCTTATGCGCGGCAATACGATCGGGCTGTTCGGGCAGATGGACCAGGACAACAAGGACCCGGGCAAAGCCGATTTGTATCGTATCGGGACGTCCGGAAATATCCTCAAGATGCTTCGTTTCCCCGACGGTTCCACGCGCTTTCTGGTGCAGGGTTTGAAAAGAATCCGAATAAAAAGATTTCTTCAGGATAAACCTTACATCACCGCCGAAGTCGAAGAGATGCACGAATCGACCGCCGGTGATGTCAAGATGGAAGCGGTGCAGAGAAATTTATTGGAACGGCTCAAAGCCGTTATCGACCTGGCTCCCAACCTATCTGAAGAGCTGTATGTATCTGCGATCAATCAGGAAACTCCGTCCAAGATGGCCGACCTGGTGGCGTCGAGTCTGAATATCGCTTTACAGGAAAAACAGGAAATTCTCGAAGAGGCCGACGTCTTCAAGCGCATGGAAAAACTGCTTGCATTGATTATCAAAGAAATCGAAGTGTTGGAACTTTCCAAAAAAATTCAGAGCGAAGCTCAATCGGAACTGGGTAAGCTGCAGCGTGAGTATATCTTAAAAGAGCAGTTGAAAGTCATCAAAAAGGAGCTGGGCGAAAAAGACGACCGCGCTGAAATCGATGAATTCGGCAAACTTATCGAGGAAGCCGGCATGTCCGAAGCGGCCGAAACCGCCGCCAAAAAGGAACTTGACCGCCTCTCCCGCATGAATCCGGCGTCGGCCGAATATACCGTCTCGCGCAGTTATCTCGACTGGTTGGTCAACCTGCCGTGGAATAAATCCACCGAAGACAGGCTGAACATCAAAAAGGCCAAGAAGGTCCTCGACGAAGACCATTACGACCTTGAAAAAGTAAAAGACCGTATTCTGGAATACCTGGCCGTGCGTAAGCTGAAAAGCGACGTCAAAGGCCCGATCCTCTGTTTTGTCGGGCCTCCCGGAGTAGGGAAGACTTCACTGGGACGATCCATCGCCCGTGCCATGGGCCGTAAGTTCGAGCGTATCGCCCTGGGAGGCATGCGCGATGAAGCCGAAATCCGCGGCCACCGTCGGACCTACATCGGCGCCCTGCCCGGCCGCATCATCCAGAGCATCAAGCGCACCGGCTCGAACAACCCTATTATCATGCTCGACGAGGTCGACAAAATCGGCAGCGATTTTCGGGGTGATCCATCCAGCGCCCTGCTGGAAGTGCTCGACCCCGAACAAAACAATACGTTTTCCGATCACTACCTCGAAGTGCCGTTCGATTTGTCGAAAGTGATGTTTATCACCACGGCCAACCTGCTCGACCCGATTCCGCCGGTCCTGCTGGACCGTATGGAAATCGTCCGCATCCCCGGCTATACCGACCTGGAAAAACTGCAGATCGCCAAACGCCATCTGATCGGCAAGCAGTTCGACAATCACGGCATCAAGAAAAGCAATCTGGAACTGAGCGATTCGGCCATAACGAGAATTATTCGCGGTTACACCCGTGAATCGGGTGTCCGCAATCTGGAACGGGAAATCGCGGCAGTGATTCGTAAGGTGGCGCGCAAAGTCGCGGCGGGGTCGAAAACGAAATTCGTTATCAGCGATAAAAATATCGATAAATACCTCGGGCCGGAACGGTTCTCCGACGAACTCCTGGAACGTACCGGGCAGGTTGGTGTCGTAGCCGGGCTGGCCTGGACGGCCTACGGCGGGCAAATCTTGTACATCGAGGCGACCGCCATGCGCGGAAAGCCCAAATTGACTCTTACCGGTCACCTCGGCGACGTCATGAAGGAATCGGCGATGGCGGCGCTGTTGTACGTGCGCACCAACTGCAACGATCTGGGAATCGATCCCGAGTTCTGCGACAAGCACGAAATACACATACATGTACCGTCGGGAGCGACGCCCAAGGATGGGCCCTCGGCGGGCATCACCATGGCGACCGCACTGGCGTCGCTGTTATCCGGCAGGCCGGTTCGTCCGCTCATAGCCATGACCGGGGAAATCACGCTGCGCGGCGAAGTGCTGCCGATTGGCGGGCTCAAAGAAAAATTGCTGGCCGCGTACCGCGCCGGAGTCAAGCTGATTGTACTCCCGCGCGAAAACCAGAAGGATATGCTCGACATCCCGCCGGAAATTAAAAAAGGTATGACGTTCAAGTTCATAGATAATGTCGCGCAGGTCCTGAAAATTGCGCTCGACGGCAAAAACGGCCAGTCCTCGAAAGGTCGCAAAAAATGAAACTGGTGACCGCCGAACAAATGCGGGCGGTGGATCGCGAAGCTATCGAAAATCGCGGTATTCCCGGGCCGGAACTTATGGAAAACGCCGGGCGGGGAATAGCCGAACGTATCCGCGACGACGTCCTCGTCGAACCGGACGGAAAAAAAGTGATCATCTTCTGCGGCAAAGGTAACAACGGCGGCGACGGATTCGTGGTCGGCCGGTATCTGCACGAGTACGGATCCAAGGTTTCGATTTATTTCCCCGGTCCGGTGGACAAACTATCTCACGATGCCAGACTGAACTATGACCGCGCCTTTCAAAAGGGCATTAAAATTATAGAAATAATCGAGGCCGAGGAACTTCCGAAAGAGTTGTCGTGCGATCTTGTCATAGACGCTATATTCGGAACCGGTTTTGCCGGCGCCCCAGGAGGTCTTCTGGCAGATTTTATCGATCATATCAATTTGTACGATATCCCGCTGGTCGCCATAGATTGCCCGTCGGGGATCAACGTCGATACCGGACAGTACGAAGGTTCGGTTACCAATGCCGATTTTACGTATACACTGGCGCTGCCCAAGATTGGGTTGTACTATTCGCCCGGACGGGAAAAAGCCGGAATCGTCGAAGTTGTACCTATCGGCGTGCCCGATGACGTCATCGACAGCTTCAATTTCGCGGAAAACCTGATCACGCCCGAAATGGTAGCGGAGAGACTTCCGGCAAGAAAACCCGACGGACACAAAGGCGACTTCGGCAAGCTGTTCGTGCTGGCCGGATCGACCGGTCTGACCGGGGCGGCGACGCTGTCGGCCACGGCGGCGGCGCGAGCCGGGACAGGCTTGGTGACGGTTGGTTGCCCGAAAAGCCTTAATCCAATCCTCGAAGTCAAACTAACCGAGGCCATGACATTCCCTCTGCCCGACGTCGGCCAAAAGGGCTGCCTGGCGCTTCGCGGCTTGGGCGAAATCAGGAAATGGCTGGATAAGACCGATGCCGCCGTGATTGGACCGGGGCTGGGCAGTCATCGCGACACGGTGATGCTGATGCACCGTCTGCTCGAAAAACTGGACAAACCGGCCATACTCGACGCCGATGGATTAAACGCTTTTGCCAAAAATCGCGAGCCGCTCAAGTCTGCTCATCCTGAGTTGGTTCTGACGCCGCATCCGGGTGAGTTCCGGCGCTTGATAGATGCAGACATACCGGAGGCCTTGCCACAACTGTACGATCTCGTAAGAAAATACTCCCGTGAGTACAACGCGGTTATAATCTTCAAAGGTTCGCCGACAGTCATAGTCGAACCGGGTGGGCAGTTGTACTTGAACCCAACAGGCAACAACGGCATGGCGACCGGCGGGACGGGCGACGTCCTGTCCGGGATAGTCGGGTCATTTCTGGCGCAGGGATTGTCGCCGGTCGATAGCGCCGTTTGCGCCGTGTACTTGCACGGTCTGTCCGGCGATTTGGCCGCGGCCGAACTGGGATACCGGTCTTTGATCGCGGGCGACCTGATCGATTTTCTCCACGAGGCATTCTGGCTGGTCGAGTCTGCGGAATATTAGCGGTGAACAATTCGTCGCGGGGCTCGTAATATCCTTAAAATAAAAAGAGGGAAACGCTTTGAAAATTCTAATCGTAGGTGGCACCCGTTTTCTGGGTCGCTATCTTGTTGAAGCCGCACAAAAACATGGACACAGCCTGGCGCTGTTCAATCGTGGCCAAAGCAACCCGGAACTGTTCAGCGATATCGAGACATTTCACGGCGACCGCGACGGCGGTCTCGGCATTCTCGGCGAGCGGCGCTGGGATGCCGTGATCGACACCTGCGGCTATTTTCCGAGGATAGTGCAGCAATCGGCCGATTTCTTCAAGGACCGGACCGGACATTACACATTTATTTCATCGATTTCGGTCTATAAAGACTTGAGCCGACCGGGCTTCAATGAAAAGGCGCCGCTTGCAACCATCGACGATACCAGTAAAGAAGAAATTACGGGGGAAACGTACGGGCCGTACAAGGTCATCTGCGAAAACAATATCCAGGGAGCTTTCCCCGATAGAGCCTTGATTATTCGTCCGGGCCTGATTGTCGGACCGCACGACTTTTCCGACCGGTTCACGTACTGGGTCACCCGCTGTGCCGAAGGCGGAGACATATTGGTGCCGAAGCCGGAGGACCGGGAATTGCAGTGTATCGACGTGCGTGATCTGTCCGAGTGGACGATAAGCATGGTCGAAAACAACGCCAAAGGTGCCTACAACGCGACCGGTCCGGATTATACCCTGACCATGAAAAAATTAATCGGGGTTTGCCGCACTGTTACCGGGGCCCGCTCGGAAACGTACTGGGTTGACGGGCAATTTCTGCTCGACCACGACGTCGCGCCGTGGACCGAGCTGCCGCTCTGGATTGCCGAAGAAAAAAGCGCGGGGATGCTGGACGCTGATATTTCAAAGGCACTAAAAACGGGTCTTAAGTTCCGTACGATGGTGGAAACGGTCAGGGATACATACGAATGGGCCCGGACTCTCCCGGCCGATTATAAGCCCAAAGCCGGGCTCGACCCGGATAAAGAGAAAAGAGTGCTCGAAGCGTGGTTTAAAAGGGGAGACGCCAAGGCCTGATATTTTATCCGGTCAGATATTTGGCCAGCCAATCACGGCGGTACTCGTCTATTTCTTTATAAGACCCGTCTTTTAAGGCCACGTGCGTTCCGTCTTTTATCCTGATGTACTTATGAGGGATATCGTACTCAACTAATTTCTTTACAAGTAATTCCGACTGTTCAATAGGGACCGTCTTGTCTTTATCGCCGTGCATGATCAGAATCGGGCAGTTTTTTGGGAAATCTTTGGCTATACGAGTCGCGGAGAGTTCGTCCAACCGAATGTTTCTTTCGGCTTCGGACAGCTTTCCCAAATGCCGCTCGACTATTCGTTCGAAATCCGGTTTAGTCATTATCATGTGTCTTAAATCGGTGATTCCGGCATGAACCATAGCGCATTTGAAATCGTGATATTGCGCCAATGCCCGGTATGTCACCATGCCGCCCCGGCTGGGGCCTTCGATTGCCATACGGGTGGGGTCACATTCAGGGACGTTCTCGGCCACACGCGCCATATTCAGCGCGTCGTGCAGGTCGTCGCCGCCCCAGTCTTCGAGCCCTTCGCTTTGACGGTTCCCGCGATACTGCGACGCCAGCACGACATACCCCCACGCGGCCGTGGAGGCCAGAATGAGATAGGCCGTAAGATCGCTGAGCGCACCTTTGTCGCCATAGCCGCCCCGGTTCCAGATCAGGACCGGGCATGGGCCGCCAACCGACGGTCGAGCAATGTAACCCCTGACGAGCAAGCCATCGGACAGGTACGCTATTTTCTCGACTATAGTCGTCCTGAATAAGTTTTTATCGTACAGTTTTTCGACTATTTTGCAGGCATTGCCCTTGAGCCGGACTTTTTCGCGCTCTCTTATTATGCCGTCAGTTATTGGCATATCAATTTAGAAAGTCAATCCCAGTTTGAGACCGATGCGGAAAGTAAACTCGCGGACGTCGTGCGGCAGGCCCGTAATGGAATTACCGGTGTCGTCGAAACCATCCGATGCCGGATCGTCACCGTACCACGTCTGCGTTTGATTTCCGGAGGCGTTATAATAGCGCACGTTGCTCGCGGCTTCGATGTACGGTCTTTTGGTGTTGTACAGATCCTCCCAAATAGCCCCGGATTGTCAATCCGCCCATGACTCCGTAACCGGTACCGCTTGAGACGGCGGTCTTGAACCGGAGCGGATGATCGTCTTCGTCCGAATAAAAGACCGCTCCGGCCCCGGCCATAAGCGTACCCAGCCAATTTCCTCCGTAGTGTCCGAGTTCGAATTGCACGGCCGCATGCGGGAAGTAGTAGTTGATTTTATATAGAATGCCTCTTTGAGAACTGGTAAAATAATGCGGGACGCCGCCGACAAGCTGCCAGCCGGTGAAACCGATGATCTCGTAATCGTAATGATAATAATCGAAACCAATCCGGAAATAAATCTCGATTGGCCCGGAATGTATCCTTCTCGCTCCCGAAGTTTCTATCAGCAGCGACTTCAACCTGGCATTCGATTCGGTATAACTGAATTTGGTCAACGGTTCATTATTGGAAGAATACCAGTCGTGGTCGTACATCGTGCCCGTCGGGTCTTTAATATTCGTCAGGACGGTCGCCTCGACTTTCCAGTCGGTATCGAACTTATCCCGACCGCCTTTAATGATCACACTGAAACCGGCATTGATGGTGTTCAACGGGAATTCGAGCAGGCTTCGCGTGCGCTCCGGTGTCCCCAGGCTGTCGACATAGTGCAAATCCATTTCGTATTCGGTTTTTCCGAACGTCCCGCTTAACTGCGGTGCCAGATTGAATGTAACGACGTCCTGCGCCGAAAGAGACGTCGCGATCAGGGCCGATAGTACGAATGCCAAAAGGCCGAATTTATTCATTGTCTCCCCGTTATGAAAGATGCCGTCGAAGATCGGTCTCCGGCGGCATCCATTTCGGTTTTGCACCATCTATTTAATTTCCATCGAAACGCGCGTGACCGGTCCAAAAGTGCCTGGCGGCTGGTCAAACATCTTCTCGTTGCCGGTAATCACGATCACCATATTGTCGGGGTCGAGGTACTGCTTTGCCACGCGGTCACAGTCCCCGATCGTTACCGCCCGGTACGCCGCAAGGTCTTTTTCGAGCTGATCCGGCGGAAAGCCCTGGAGTTCCTGCAGCGCCCCGGCGTTGACAATTTCATCCGGCTTGTCGTAGTTGAACACGAACGAATTGATGATCGATTCTTTCGCCATGTTCATTTCATCTTCAGTGATGCCGTCGCTTTTGACCTCTTTGATAATATCCATGATCCTGGTCAGCGCCTGGGCCATCGTTTCCGCCTTTGTCTGACAGTAGGCAAACAGCGTCCCGGTCAAGGGGCGATTAAACAGGTATGTCCCGACGCTGTACGCCAGCCCGGCGTTGGTCCGAACCTCCTGCATGATGCGCGAGGTGAACCCGCCGCCGCCCATCGCGAAATTGAGCACCTCCATCGCGAAACGGTCGGGGTCGTGCGAATCGAGACAAAGCTGCCCGAGGCGCAATTGGGCCTGGTTAATATCCCGCTCGGCGTAGTACACACCCGGCTTGAATTTCGGGACGGCTTTGGCGATCGGTTCTATCGTATTACCGGCCTTTTTCCAGCCGGAGAAGTACTTATTGATGAGAGCTTCGGCTTCGTCCGGAGTCATATCGGCGGCGATAGCCATAATGCAGTTGTCGGGCGTATAGAATTTGCTGTACTGGTTCTTAATATCTTCAGCCGTTATATTTCCAATCGTCTTCAGCGAAGGGTAATAACTGTACGGATGCCCGGCGTACACTTCCTGGTAGAACACCCGCCGCGTGACGTTTCCGGGATTGTCATTCTGTCTGCGAATCTGCTCTTTGCGGTTGGATATTTCCAAAGCCATTTTGGAGCTGTCGAACGTCGGTTTCATTAAAATATCGGCGAAGATACCGAGCCCGCTGTCGACGTCTTTCATGAGCGACCGGTAGCGGGTGGTCAAATAATCCGGGTCGGTCGAACTGGAAATGCTCGCGGCCATGAAATCCAGGTCGAAATCAACCTGGTCGGGGGTGCGTTTTCCGGCGCCGCCCGAGCGCATCAGGTCCGCGGTCACCGACGCCAGCCCGATCTTGTCCTCGGGATCATAGACGTCGCCGCCGTGGAAATAGGCGGTCGCCATGACCACGGGCAGTTCATGATACTCAAAGAAATACACGATCATGCCGTTGTCGACCACGAAACGAGCCGGCTCGCCGGGTTTGAATTCCAGCGGCGGGAATTTCATGTCGCGGGGATTAACGGCGAAAGCCGAAGCGGCCAATAGCACCGTCAGGCCAATGATGATAAGTACATGCTTTCTCACATTTCACCCCCTTCCTTTTTGGGGACCAGGGTGGCGACGGTGCGGTTTTCCTTCGTAAAGTACTGCCTGGCCACCCGCATGATATCATCGGCATTGACCTTGTTCAGATCATCGCGGATGGTTTCGATAAATTTCCAGTTGCCGGCCAGGCGATCGGCCCCGGCGATATATCCGGCCAGCCCGATATTGGAATATGATGACCAGATGAAATCAGCTTCGATGTTATTCTTGATTTTCTGAAGCTCCAGCGAATCAACCGGAATGTTCGCCAAACTATCGAGTTCCTTGTATATGGCGTCTTCCACCTGCACCGTCGTGATGCCATCGTTGGGATAGGCATAAATATTGAAAACGCTCGGGTATACGTCGCCGAGCTGATTGCCGGGAAACATATCGATGCTGACGTCGACGCAAAGCTGTTGATCGATGACGAGCGACTTATACAGCCGCGACGTCCGACCGTCGGCCAGCAAGCGCTGCAAAACCCTGAAGACCGGTTCATCGGGATCGTCGAAAGCCGTCATATGATAGGAGATGAACACGGCCGGGTTGGCCTCGAACTCCTGTTCGACCCGGCGTTCGCCCTGCTGCACCGGCTCCCGGGTATAGATCGGGTCCGGCTTCGGACCTTCGGGCATGGGAGCGAAATATTTCTCGGCGAGTTTCTTGACGTCATCAAGCTTGACGTCACCGACGACCGCGATGGTGATATTGCCGGGTGTATAGTACGTCTTATGAAACTCCTCGAGGTCGCTGCGTGATAAATTGTTTTCTTCGGATTGCCATTCCCAGAAAATCTGATATGGGTGGGCGATGAAAGCCGTCCCAATCAACTGCTCGAACATCTTGCTGTCGGCATTGTTTTCCACGGACAGCCGTCGTTCTTCACTGACCACGTTGCGTTCCGGGAAAAATTCCCGAAGCACCGGATGAAGCAGACGCCCGGATTCCAGCGCGAACCACAGTTCCAGCCGGTTGGACGGAAGCGAAACGAAATAGCGCGTGAAATCGTAGCCGGTTACGGCGTTGAATTCAGCCGCACCGTTGCGTGTGTAGATGCCGTCGAATTCGTTCGGGACAACGTATTTCGAACTGGCTTCACTCAGCGAATCGAGAATTGTCTGGAGATCGTTGATGTACTGCTCCTGCATCGGGACTTTTTCCGGGTTGTCGATTTTGGTGTAGCGAAGCTGCTGTCGGGCGGCGTCGATTCTCGCCCAGACCGAATCCTCGCTGTCCATTATTTTCTTCTCGGCCTCGTAATCGGTCGTCCCGACCGACTGCGATCCTTTGAACATCATGTGTTCGAAAAGATGCGCCGTGCCGATGTCGCCGATTTTCTCATCGGCCGACCCCGCTCCGACGGTAATATAGCCGGAAAAAACCGGGGCGGTGTGACGTTCCACTACCAGAAACGTCAGGCCGTTGGCGAGTTTGAACTCCTGCACTGGAATCCTGAGCTGGCTCTGGGCCGGCACGATCGCCGCCAGCAGCAGAACGAGAAGACCCGCCGTGCAGAATGTTTTCGTTACCTTCATATAGCTCCTTGATATTTGCAGTTAATCGTCTTCTTCCTGAAGATGGAATATTTCGGACAGGTCGCCGATATGGTAATCGGCATCGTGCTTGAATTTACCCTTACGGTTTATCAAAGAGGATGTCACTTTCATTTTGGCCGCCGTTTGCATATCGACAATTGTATCGCCAACAAAAAGAATACCTTCCATCGGCTCCCGGCAGTGCTTCAATGCTTCGGCCACCGTCTTATCCGACGGTTTGTACGCCCTCACCTGATTGGAAATGATCGTCGCCGAAAAATATTTCAGTATATCGAACATTTCCAACTGCTCCAGCAGCACGTCGGCGTCGGCGTCGCTAATCAATATTATCTTTACGTCATTCGACTTTAATTTGTTCAGGGTCGGGATGGTATCTTCGTAGAGATAATCGTTTTTAAGGTGATTGCTTCGATACAGCTCTACCGCGCGGTCGCTGACATCGGTCGCCCTGAAATATCCGGCCGCCATGCGGGCGGTTAAAGCCAGCAGTTCTTTGATCGAATAAAAGCGCGGGGGAGAGGGGTCGAGATAGATTTTCATGAATTCGTCGACCAGGTAGCGAAAAATTGCTTCTTCGCGCGAGGGATCGATTTCGCGGGCAATGACTTTGAGCGATGATTCCCCGGTAACCAGCGTCCCGCCGGCGTCAAAAAATACAGTGTGGTACATATTTATGGATTCTTTTCTTGCAAATTTTCGGCCAGTGTTTCAATTAGAAAAATAGATAGCGAACGCGATAGTGCCACTATATAACGAGCGTGCCTTACTCCTAATTCATCTTCAGCCATGCCTTTTCCATGGACATCGCTAAAATGCGTTCTAATTGTTCCAATACCAGATGCAATATTAAGAATACTTCGATTAATTCTTACTAATTCACTTTTCGATTTTGAATCATTTGATAATCTCAGATACTTGATACATTCATTCACAAGAGATTGAACGTCCATGTTTTCAGGATAAGGCTTATGAAAATAATCTAGTATATGCTTTGCAATGCTTTCCAGGTAGCTGCAGGCTATCCTTAGCGCCTTGTCGGGATTACTTTCAACTAGATTTAAGGCTTCCTGAAATTCCTCATTACATCTGTCTATATTTAAGTAAGGGTATTTATCATTAAAATTAATAACAGAACTTCGTTTGTTATTTAGTTTTTTATTGAAAGAAGTTTTATAATCCTCGAATTTTTCCCCTTTAGTAAATTCAAATCTTACAAATTCATAATCATGATATCTGTACAACTCATCCATTCGAATATTCATCGATAGAACTTT
Organism: uncultured candidate division Zixibacteria bacterium; assembly: GCA_963702205.1. Classification (GTDB taxonomy): domain Bacteria; phylum Zixibacteria; class MSB-5A5; order GN15; family PGXB01; genus CALAMC01. The sequence continues at coordinate 3,615,280 of OY969724.1, read as the reverse complement.
TTCTTGAATTAAATATTTAATTTGAGACAAAATCTCTTTATAATCGTAAGTTAGTGCGATTACTATCTCATAAACCAAAAATTGCTTGTCGAATAATCGCTCATAGCGATCATCAATGTAATCTAGGATTTTTTTTCTTAATGGCTTATAGTCAATGGTATGGTTATATAGATACTCACTATAATTACTCGTATTAATAAATATCGAATTTGGATCCCCTCCAAGCGCCTTAAATACAGCTCTGCCTGCAACAATGTTAATCTCGTTCTGGCTTTCTGTTTCGTTTGTTTTATTATCAGTGTGCGTACTAATTAGTGTCAAACTAAAATATACGTTAATGCTGGGATGCTCTTTATCGCCTCGTTCTTTTACCGGGAACTTGTATAAATCGCTGTCTCTACCATCTGGTCTATGAACACAAAAATGAGGGAAGTTGACTTCATAAATGGATTGATTTTTATAGAGGTGAATTACAGTGCCGGTTATATTCCCGACCTTTTTCCTCTCATTATCACACATCTCTGCCACAGCACTTCTTGTATTTCTTGCCGCTGCCGCAGGGACAGGGATCGTTGCGCCCGACTTTGGGTCCTTCGCGACGGATCGGCTGCGTTTTACCGCGCTTCGAACCTTCCACGATCGGATTTGATGCCTCGGCCGCCGATGAACCGGTCAGTCCCAGGCCGGTCGTCTCCTGATGGGTCGCCACCAGATTCTGCTGCTGCATCCGGCGCTGCCGCTCGGCCAGTTCCTTGTCGGGAATATTGACCTGCAGCTTGTACACCATCGCGACCGCATCACGGTCCACCTCTCCAATCATTTCGGCGAACATGCGGTAGGATTCTCTTTTATATTCGATCAGCGGATCGCGTTGGCCGTACGCTCTCAATCCGATACCGGTCTTGAGCTGATCCATCTCGTACATATGATCGCGCCAGTGCCGGTCGATCGTATTCAGGACGGCGAATTTTTCCAGCTTGCGCATGATCTCATCGCCGTACAGCTGCTCTTTGTGATTGTAAAAGGTCATGACGGCGTTCTTGAGTTTCTCTGTCAGGCTTTCCTGCGTCAGGCCGGGAATTTCTTCGTCCTTGATATTGAAATCGAGCAGGTATATCCGCCGAAGTTCGGCCTTGAACGTGTTCCAGTCCCAGTTTTCGGGATATTCTTTCACGGGGCAGAACTGCTTCACCAGTGATTCCAGCACCGAATCGATCAGTTCCAGAATTTCGTCCTTGATCGATTCATTTTCGAGAGCCGCCAGACGGCGGTCATAAATCACTTCACGCTGCGAGTTCATAACGTCATCGTATTCGAGCGTGTGTTTACGAATCGAGAAGTTTTGTGCTTCGACCCTCTTTTGCGCCCGTTCGATGGCTTTGGTGACCATGCTGTGAGTGATGACTTCGCCTTCCTTGACCCCCATCGAGTCCATGATTTTGGCGATACGATCCGAGCCGAACATGCGCATCAGGTTATCTTCGAGCGACATAAAAAACCGCGATGAACCGGGGTCGCCCTGACGACCGGCTCGGCCGCGCAACTGCCGGTCGATGCGCCGCGATTCATGACGCTCGGTGCCGGTAATGTGCAACCCACCGAGATCGACCACGCCCTGCCCGAGTTTGATATCGGTTCCGCGCCCGGCCATGTTGGTCGCGATGGTTACCGTACCTTTGTTGCCCGCCCGAGACACGATTTCAGCTTCCTGCTGATGATGTTTGGCGTTCAAAACGCTGTGGGGGACACCCGAGCGCTTCAGCATACGTGACAGCGTTTCCGATACTTCGACCGACACTGTGCCGACCAGCACCGGCTGTCCGTGTTCGTGGCAATCGGTGATTTCATCTATGATAGCGTTATACTTCTCACGGCGGGTACGATATATGACGTCCTCGCGATCATCGCGTCGGACCGGTACGTTGGTCGGAATGCAGACCACGTCGAGCTTGTAAATATCCCAAAATTCCTGGGCTTCGGTTTCCGCGGTACCGGTCATACCGGCCAGTTTTTCATACATCCTGAAATAGTTCTGCAAAGTGATAGTCGCCAGCGTCTGTGACTCACCCTCGATCTTGACTCTCTCTTTGGCTTCAATGGCCTGATGCAGACCGTCGGAATAACGCCGACCCGGCATAAGACGACCGGTGAACTCATCGACGATCAGAATCTTGCCATCCTGCACGACATATTCCACGTCCTTTTCGAACAGGACATAGGCCTTGAGCAATTGGCTGATGGAATGGACTTTTTCGGAGCGTTCCGCGTGCAGGCGATAGATTTCGTCGACCCGTCGTGTTTTTTCATCCGTCGAAAGCGATTCATCACCCTCGATTTCCGACAGCGTTTCGGATATATCCGGAATCTCGAACAGCTCCTGCTCTTCTTTGGAGAACTGCGAGCGGCCGTGGTCGGTCAGGTTAATCGAGTTTTCGCGCTCGTCGATGACATAGTACAAGGTTTCGTCGATTTCGAACAGCTTCTTGTCGCGCAGATAATTGGATTCGACCGACTGCACCAGCGACATCACACCCTGCTCTTTGGCCATCTTCAAAAATTTTTTGTTTTTCGGGGCGCCTCGGCTGACCGCCAGCAGCAGTTCCCCGGCCTCGTAGCTGTTACCCCCTTCGGAATTCAGGATTTTCTCGGCTTTGGTCAACTTGTCGTTTATCAGCGTAGTCTGCTTGCGTACCAGCGTGTTTACCGTCGGCTGCATTTCTTCGTACCGTTTGTGGATTGTGCTCTCGACCTGCCCGGATATAATCAGCGGCGTTCGCGCTTCATCGATCAGGACGGAGTCGACCTCGTCGACAATGGCGTAATTGAATCCCCGCTGGACCCGTTCTTCGGCCGTCGGGGCCATATTGTCGCGGAGGTAATCGAAGCCGAACTCGTTGTTGGTGCCGTAGGTGATATCGCAGTTGTACATCTCGCGCCGCTGGGCGCTGTCCATGTCGTGCTGGATGACACCGACTGACAGCCCGAGGAATTTGAAAATCCGGCCCATCCATTCCGAGTCGCGGCGAGCCAGGTAATCGTTGACCGTCACGAGGTGCGCCCCCTTGCCGGACATGGCGTTGAGGTACATGGGGAGGGTCGCGACCAGCGTCTTGCCTTCACCCGTGGCCATCTCCGCGATCTTGCCCTGGTGCAGGACGATACCGCCCAGAAGCTGAACGTCATAGGGCACCATCTGCCATTCCATATCGATGCCGCAAACGTCCCAGCTTTGTCCGGCCAGGCGGCGGCAGGTTTCCTTGACCACGGCAAAAGCCTCGGGGAGAATTTCGTCAAGCTCCGCCCCCTCGTTCACCCGGTTTCGGAATTCATCGGTTTTGGCTTTGAGCTGCTCATCGGACAGCCCGGAGAGACCCTCAAAAACCCCATTTATTTCATCCACGACGGGCTGAATTTTCTTTATATCGCGGTCGTGCTTGGTGCCGAATATTTGCGTAATTATATTTTTCATCGTTCGGTCCTTTCTCAACGGTATGCGGGAATATATATGATTAAAGAGCCGCTTTCAACCGTATAGTTTTTATAACACTGGTTTATAATTTTGTTGCGGAAAATTCATTCCGCGAGTACATTTATAGCGCAAAGTTCCGAAAATTATTTGAAAGGGTAGAAGTTCAAAACGGCCCCGGGCCGCTGCCGAAAATTGAATAATTATTGAAGGCTCACCTTGTCGGGACTAAATCATTATAACATCATCAGGAGGCTTAATTCAGGTGCTTAAGAAACGCAAGAAATCCAAAAAGCATTATGAATTTGATGAGAGTGACAGAGGATTTCGTGAAAAACTGCAGCGTCGCCAGAAATCGGATAAAGGCGATGTCAAGCCTGGTAAAAAGGGCAACGTAAGCGACTGGCAAGATCTAATAGAAGACGATGAGGAGGAACAGGATCAGGAATTCGATCTGGATGAGGAGTAACAAGGATCTGACGGCATGATTCTTTCGGGAATTGTCGTCAGAGCACACGGGAAATTTTTCATCGTACGGGCGGATAATACCGAATTTACCTGCGAAATTCGCGGTCGGGTTAAACACGCTGCCGATGCCACCACCCCGGTGGCGGTCGGAGATCATGTAAAAATCGAGACATCCGATAAGTCCACGGGCATGATCCGGGAAGTCGGTCCGAGGCGGTCGATGCTGTTTCGCCCTGCCAAAGGTTCGGCCCGGAAAAAACAGGTGATCGCCGCCAATCTCGATCAATTGGCGATTGTTGTATCCGTCAAAAGCCCCGAGCTGAAGCCGGGTCTGATCGATCGTTTCCTTATCGCCGCCGGTCTGGGCAATCTGGAGCCGCTGTTAATGATCAACAAAACCGATCTCGATCATCCCGAAATATTAAAAGAAATTATGGCCGGATATCAATCACTGGATATACCCATATATCTCATTTCCGCGACCGGTGATAAAAGCATGGTGCAGATAGAAAAAGCTCTCGCGGATCATATAACTATTTTTGCCGGTCACAGCGGCGTCGGCAAATCGACCATTCTCAATCGTCTCTTGCCCGGTGTCAACATACGGGTCGGAGATATTTCCGAAGCGTCCGACAAAGGCGTCCATACCACAACCAGCGTCCAGCTCTATGAACTGCCCAAAGGCGGCTTTGTGGTCGATACTCCCGGCTTAAAAGTTCTCGGGCTGTGGGAAGTCGAAAAAGACGACGTCGCCGGTTTTTATCCCGAATTCGCCGAATTCGAGGGAAAATGTCGTTTCACCGGTTGCAGTCACATTCCCGAGCCGGATTGCGCCATCAAAGAGGCCGTCAAAACCGGAAAAATATTCCGCTTTCGTTACGACAGCTATGTTTCCATCTATAATTCCCTCTAACAAATCGCTTTATAGGTTGTTTAAATTATTCGAAGGGATAAATTGTTGAATAATATTGTCGAATAATTGAACAGAGACCAAAAATTATGGCCGCCAAAAACATAGAAATAAGAGTCGGGCTGATTATTATATCCAGTCTGATAATTTTTGTCGCAACAATCCTCTGGATTCAGGGCTATCGGTACGGGCAGGAGAATATCGACGTCTATGCCGTTTTCGATGAAGTCGGCTCCCTGTCCAAAGGCGACCCGGTTATGATTTCCGGTCTGCGCAAGGGCAAGATTCAGCAGTTAAGCCTGACGGATAAAGGCGTCCTGGTGGAATTTACCGTCTCCGGCGACGTTCATCTCAAAGAGGACGCCACCGCGACAGTCAAAAATATCGGCCTGATGGGCGAGCGCTTTCTCGCCGTGACCCAGGGCAAAAGCGACGTCCCGCTGGACCCGGTCAATCCGATCAAAGGCTCCTATGATACCGGCATACCCGAAGTCATGGGCATGATGGGCGAGATGATCACCGAACTGCGAAATCTGGTGCTGTCGCTTAAACATTCCATCGCGTCCGAAAGCAACCTCGGCAAACTTTCGGCGACAATATCCAACATGGAGAGAGTGACAGAGTCCCTGGCCGACTACATGGACCGCAATAAAGACAGACTTGATCAAAGCGCCCAGAATTTCCTTAAAGCATCACAGGCGTTTCGCAATCTGGCCGTCACCAATGGCCAGAAAATCGACACCATTATGACCGGCCTCAATAATACCGTCGCCAGTATCGACTCGGTCGTGGCGGATTTGTCAAAAGTGGCCACCACCGCCCGATCCTTTGCCGACAATCTGGAAAACGGTGACGGCACTCTGCAGATGCTGGTCGATGACCGCCGCCTTTACGACGACCTGCGCCGTACGGCCGACAATATCGATGATCTGATCAACGATATTCGCGCCAATCCCCGCAAATATATCAACTTGACAGTGGAGTTGTTTTAATGGCAAAATTCAAGCTGGCCCTCGGCTTGCACAACCATCAGCCGGTCGGGAATTTCGATGCCGTCTTCGAAGACGCACATCTCCACGCCTACCGGCCGTTTCTGGAACTGGTAAAAAAATACCCCAATATAAAATTATCGCTGCATCAATCCGGCATTCTCTGGGACTGGCAGGAACGCCACCACCCGGAATATTTTGATCTGGTCAAGGAACTGGTGCAAAACGGACAGATCGAACTCATGACCGGCGGTTTTTATGAGCCGATACTGCCGTCGATCCCCGATACCGATAAAGCCGGTCAGATTGCCCTGCTTACGCGCTACCTGCACGATCATTTCAGTTTCGATACCGAAGGCTTGTGGCTGACCGAGCGCGTCTGGGAACCGCAGCTGCCGAAGATTTTGAACCGGGCCGGGGTGCGCTATATCCCCATCGACGACACCCACTTCCTGTACGCCGGGTTCGAACAGGACAACCTTCGCGGCGTCTTTGTCACCGAAGACGAAGGCCATCCGCTGACTCTATTACCAATACAAAAAAAGCTTCGCTATCTGATTCCATTCGGAACCGTGGACAAGGTCATGGCCGAGCTTCGCGCCCAGGCCGAACGCAATCCCGAGGGATTGGCCGTTTATGCCGACGACGGCGAGAAATTCGGCGTCTGGCCCGACACGTACAAGCATTGCTACGACGACGGCTGGCTGGAAAATTTTTTCGAGGCGCTGTCTCAGAATAACGAGTGGCTGGAAATCTGTACGCTGGGGGAGGCGTCGCGGACCAAATCGATGGGCCAGGCCTTTCTGCCGAGCGCGTCCTACGCCGAAATGCTGCACTGGTCGCTGCCCGCGAAAGCCTATATCGAATACGAGGAATTCGAAAGCCACCTGAAAGCCGGTGGGCTTCTGGGACGGTTCGGACGGTTCGTCCGAGGCGGTCACTGGCGCGGATTCCTGGCCAAGTACGACGAAAGCAACCAGATGCATAAGCGCATGCTGACCGTCTCGCAGTTGCTCGATAAGTACATCGCCGAACACGGCCCGGACAATAACATCGTACCCGCCGCACGGCATTATCTCTATGCCGGGCAATGTAACTGCCCGTACTGGCACGGAGTTTTCGGCGGACTGTACTTACCGCATATACGTCAGGCCATTTTCGAAAATCTTATCAAAGCGGAAAAACTGCTGATTCAAACCGGGGACAGGATTCAAGCGCAGCTGGTCGATTATGACTGCGATGGCCATGATGAATTGATAGTCCGTACCGATAAATTCGCGGCTTTTTTCAAGCCCTCGCGCGGGGGAGCCTTGATCGAGCTGGACAGCTATGACGCGCAATTCAATCTAATCGACACGCTGCGCCGACGGATCGAAGGTTATCACGGTAAACTGGCCAAAGCCCGCAAATCCGGTGAAGAAGTTCCGCCCGATGCCGGCGAAACAGCCTCGATTCACGATTTAGTTCTGACCAAAGAAGACGGCCTCGACCGTCTGCTGGTCGACGACTGGTACCCGCGCCGCTGTTTTGTCGATCATTTCCTGTCCGGCGATTCCAATCTTCACGGTTTCGCGGGCGGACAATTTCACGACGAAGGCGATTTCGTTCTGGAGCCGTACCGCTGCCGGACTCAATCAGAGAGTAATTCCGTCTCCCTGACCCGCAACGGGCATATCTGGCGCGACGGCCGACCCATAAATCTCAACGTGGAAAAAAGATTTTTCTTCTCGCCGCAATCGGATGTCATTTCGGTTAATTATAAGCTTATCGCCCCCGATGAGGACATTTGGAGTCTTCGTCTGGCGGTCGAAAACAATTTCAATTTCCAGGCCGGGCACGCCGCCGACCGGTATGTTCTCTTTAACGGTGAAAGAAGCGATGAGAGTTTTCTCGATTCGGTCAATGGCGTTACGGAATGCCGCAACGTGATTCTGCACGATGAATGGCGCGGAGTTTCTTCGGCGCTGGCGTTCGATAAAAAGGTCGAACTCTGGCAGGCACCGATTTTGACCGTGTCATTATCCGAGAGCGGTTTTGAAAAAGTTTATCAGGGCACGTCGCTGGTGTCGATTGTCCCGGTCGATTTGAAAGCGGGCCTGCCGATCGAGATGACTATCCTGCTTTTCGCAGGCAAGACCGAAAACCTGCCGCCCCGCTTTCTGGCTCATTCGGAGCGTGCGGCGATCGAATAAAATCATCTCATCAGATTATTTTCCTGATGGCATTGAAAAGCGCCTGGGCGATCAGGCGATGCCCCTCCAAAGTCGGATGGCAGTGATCCACAAAAAGGCAGTCACCGCCGCTTTCTTCGAAAATCGAAGGAAGATCGATTACGGTGACATTGTCGAGATGACCGACAGAATCGACAGCCTCCCAATATTCCCGTTTGATTCTCAGCGAAAAGTAATCGGCCTGCAATGCCGAGTCGAGCAGGACTTCCGCCATGGTTTCATGGCCCATCGAAAGATAATTCACGCCCTGATTGAATAAGAAAGGCGACCCGGCGGCCACGACAGCAGGACAAACATCCGGCTGATTTTCGCGGCAAAAATCCCGTCGCGCCATATTTAAGTAGACACGAGCACTGTCGAACTGTTCTGTCTCCCAATAGGAAACACCCAGATTATTTTCCAAAAGAGGATTCTCGCCGTCGTGTTGAAGGTCCGTTTTCATTTCGTCAATCGTTTCGGTCGGTGTCCCGAATGCATCGAAAGCCGATGCAAAAACGACCTGGGCGAAACGGTCTTTGGTTTGATTGCTGTCCTCTTTCAGGCAATATTTGATATCCCGTCCGAGAATATCGGCCAGCGCCTTCGGGAAAATCGGCTGCCCGTCGTCTCCGGTAATGTGGCGGAAAATCTTGAATTGTAAGCCGGCCGGCCAAAGCAGAGGAACCGGGGGCTTGATGACTACCAATGGCAGATTATTTGCGCGACAGGCCTCGGCGATACTTTCCAGATTTTGATAGTACCTCTCCGGCGATACCCTCACCGCCAGCGACGTCGGGTCTTCCGTTTCCGTCCGGGAACTGCCGCCGAGCCACGATCTGAAGATGCGGTATATGGCGAGCTTGCCGAACAAATCCCTCGCCTGGGCAATAGGCTGGCTTTCCATCAATTGCCGGTCGGTAAACTGACCGGAGATCGAAGCATCATTATTGCCGCAATAGATAATTACGAGATCAGGATTATAGGATAGCCCGCGAAGTTCCATAAATCGCCGAACCTGCTCGCTGGAATAACCGCTGACGGCGGCATTGATTAATTCCACCCTTTTGGTTCCTGCAAAATACTGGTCGAGCATAAACTTGAGCTGTTCACCGAAAGCCTCATTGCGCATCTGCAAACCGAGACCGACCGGCGATGAATCTCCCAGCAATAAAATCCTGAACGCGAAGCCGTCCTTTTCATCAGGGATTTCTCCGCCTAATAGTCCGTCCGAGTTCGTTTGAATAAGGGGATTATCCAGATTGGCCCGGTGCCGCCACAAAAGCCTCGGGTCCGGCTCGTGGAAATCCATGCTGTGGCTGAAAAATTCCGTCTGCCAGCCCGGCTGACGAACCGAGGTCAAATGAACCGATCCGACGGTCTTTTCGGCTATTCTGGCGCAGACTTCTATCAGGAACAACGCGAGAAGAAAAGCTGCGATTGTGAAGCACAACCTTTTTATGTCCATGGATTCAATATAATAAAATCCGAGAAAAATAAATAACTGTTTCCCGTTTGGCAGAATTTTCATATTTTGAGCCGGATATGTATGAGTTATCCGATGAATTCATTAAGACGCTGAAGAAGTCGTCAAGCGTCGCCGTGCTGACCGGGGCCGGGATATCGGCCGAGTCAGGGGTGCCGACTTTTCGGGGAGAAGACGGCCTCTGGAAAAAGTTCCGGGCAGAAGAACTGGCGACGGTCGAGGCTTTTATGGATAATCCGTCCCTTGTCTGGGAGTGGTACCTGTACCGACGCGAGCTCATGAACGATGTCGAGCCTAACTCGGGACACTACAGCCTCGTAGAAATGGAACGGCATTACCCGGATTTTACGCTGATTACTCAAAATGTCGATGGCCTTCACCGCCGGGCCGGGTCGAAAAATATCCTCGAACTGCACGGCAACATCGCCCGCAATAAATGCTTTAGCTGCAACCGGCCGTACGAAGGCAAAATATCGCTCGAAAACAACACCCTGCCCCTGTGCGACTGCGGCGGCAGAATCCGGCCCGACGTCGTCTGGTTTGGAGAAATGCTGCCGGAAAAAGCCATCAACGGTGCCTTTGACGCCTGCAGCCGAGCCCAGTTGTTTTTCTCGGTCGGGACGTCGGCGCTCGTACACCCGGCGGCGTCGATGCCTCTGGCAGCCAAACGCAACGGCGCTTATCTGGTCGAGATCAACCTCGAACCGACCCCTCTGACTGAATATTGTGATTTCAGCCTTCATGGTCGCTCGGGAGAGATTCTGCCGATAATTATGGATGAATTGAAAAAATAGTGAAAAAATCACCCAAAGAAATAATGGCACTGGGACGGCGCCTGTACGAATCGATGCATGCGTGCACGCTGTGTCCCCATGAATGCGGCGTCGATCGCTTTGTCGATCCATCGGGAAAGTGCAAGTCTCCGGCCGAGCTGCGTATCGCCAGCATCAATCTTCATTTCGGCGAGGAGCCGCCGCTGTCCGGGGGAGGAGGCTCGGGGACCGTCTTTCTTTCCGGCTGTTCGCTTTTCTGCAAGTACTGTCAGAACTACCCGATTTCCCAACTCAATACGGGCAATACCTACACGGTGGAACGCCTGACGGATCGTATGCTGGAACTCCAGAAACGTGGCGCCGATAATATTAACTTCGTGACGCCCGATCATATGTTGCCGATGATTCTTATGGCTGTCGCCGAGGCCAAAACCAACGGCTTGAACGTCCCTTTAGTTTATAATTGCTCGGGGTATCAGAAATTGGAGATATTGAAGCAGCTCGATGGTATAATAGATATATACCTGGCGGATATGCGATATAACGACGATAAAACGGCTAAAAAGTATTCCGGTTGCGAAAACTACGTACAAACCAATCGTGCGGCCATAGCGGAAATGTTTCGTCAGGTCGGCCTTCTGGAACTCGACGACCGGGGTATGGCCCAAAAAGGCCTGATTGTCCGCCACCTGATTTTGCCGGGAGGAATCTCGGGTTCCGAAGGAATTTTCGAATTCCTGGCGAAAGAAGTCTCACCTGACGTTTACGTATCTCTTATGAGCCAGTATTTTCCGGCCTATAAGGCTCCGGGCGATACTCTGATCAGCCGCCGGATAACACCGGATGAGTTCAAGACGGCGTTTGAGTCCTTTGAGCGGGTCGGGCTGGCCAACGGATTTATACAGTACATGGAAAATGAAACGGCATAAAATAATATTAATCCTGATCATTGTTGCGCTCGCGTTGTCCGGGTGCGTCTATTACAATATGTTTTATCACGCCCGTAAAGCGTTCAACGAAGCCGAATCCAAACGCAAACATCTCGAACGGGGCCAGACCACCCGAGGGTTGGCGACGTACTACACGACGGCCATCGATAAATCCAACAAAGTTATCGACAACCACCCCAATTCGAAATGGTACGACGATGCCTTGTTCATCAACGGTGTTTCAAATTATTACACCGAGAACTATGTCCGCGCGGAACGAAGGTTTCGCGAGATTCTGGCCAATTTTCCCAAATCCAAATATTATAAAGAATCGCGAGTGTACCTGGCGAAGACGAAACTGAAGCTGGATGAAGTCGCCACGGCCATGGATCTGTTTGAGGAACTGTACCATGAAAGCGAAGAGAAGGACGTCAAAGCCGAAGCCGCGCTGGCTCTCGGGGAGTATTATTTCGAACAAAAAAACTACGATAGCGCCGCCACGTATTTCCAATCTTTGATCGATTCGCTGGGCGATGAAACCGTCAAACCCGAAGCGCAAATGTATATCGCGGACGGAAATATGAATCGGTTCAATTATACCAAGGCGATCGCGGACTATCAGAAGGTTCTCGATATGAAGCCGAACAATAAACTCATCTACGAGGCAACTTTCAAAATGGGCCGGTGCTATTATTTCCTCGGTGATACCGAGTCGGGTTTGGAGAAATTCGAAAACCTGGCCGGCGACGAACTGTTTTTTGACAGCCTGGCGCCGGTTAAGATGAGAATCGCGCAGGGCTATGAAATGGATGGCGACCTGCTTCTGGCCGAAGCCACGTACGATCAGGTCGTGGTCGAAAGCCCCCGCAGCGCCGAGGCCGCGCAGGCTAATTTTAACCTCGGGCTGATCTATCAAACGGACTATGAGGATTATAAAAAGGCCAAAGAATATTACGACAAGGCCAAACGCGCCGGAGGCGACATCGGTCAGGCAGCGCTTCAGCGCTCGACCGATATCGGAAAACTCGAGGAATATTCCAAAAGCCTCGGACTCGATTCCACCGCCACGAGCGATGATTACGAAAACGCGGCGCACACTCAGTACCTTCTCGGCGAGCTGTATCTTACCCAGCTGGACAAACCGGATTCGGCCCTCGAAGAATTTCAGATTATCCTCGATAAATTCCCCGAAACCCAGGCCGCGCCCGAGGCCAAGGCCGCCATAGCCTATATTTACCGCGACTACTACGATGACACGCTGACCTTTGATACAAGCCTGCGTTCGATACTCAGGCATTACCCGCGTTCGGATTATATCCCCACCGTTATCGATCAGCTCGGGCTGTCGGGAACCGTTGCCGACACCGGCTACGCGGCGTATTATTATCACCAGGCGGAAAAGTACATGTTCGATTCGCTGACGTGGGATTCAGCCAGGTTTTATCTTAATTTTATAGCGGACAGCCTGCCCGATTCGGATCTTAATCTGCAGGCCCGCTACGCCCTGATATGGCTGACCGATAAGTACAATAATCCGGGCGACTCCTCCGTATTTTTCGCCTACTCCGATTTCGTGGATTCTTTTCCCAATAATGAATTTTCCAATGAAGTTCGCGGTCTGCTGAAAGGCGCTCCGCGCCGGACCGAAATCGTCGGCCAGGATCAGGAGTCGGATACCATTTTCTCCAATGAACTTGACTCGAACGCCCAGTTTACGGACTCTACCGAGGGAAGTACCCTTTCGGTCGAAGAGAAATATTATATCGATACCGATGGTAATAAAATCTATGACGCCCAGGAAGCACCCATAAAGGTCGATCGCGAATTCAGGTATCCTCCGGCGGCGTACTATTTGAATTTCGAAGGTAACATGGTTTGTCAGATCAAGATAGATGCATTCGGTGACGTGACCAATGTGCGCTTGATGAACCCTTCACCGTCGACGGAACTGAACGAAGAAGTTACCGAGACGGTTCTCGCCTCACATTTTAATACGGGGTGGATACCACCGGAGTTGTTTGACAGTTGGTTTGTATACAAGTTTTTTGTCCCTCTGCCCGAGAGCCTTAAATGAGTTTGATAAAAGTCGCGACAACGTCCATATTGAAAAAGCAGCATTTGGGTCAGGGCTTTTATCGGTTTTCCGTCGGGCCGTTTCCGAAAGTGGAAAATATAAAGCCGGGACAGTTCATTCATCTCAAAATTCCCGACACCAATATTTATTTCCGCCGGGCGTTCTCGGTGTACGATATTAACCCGAAAGACGGGTCATTTGAAATCATCTTCAAAGTGTTCGGGCGCGGCACGACCCTCCTGGCCCGGCTGCACGATGGCGACACCCTGAATATTCTGGGCCCGCTCGGCAATTCCTTTGTCTTGCCGAAAAAAAACGAGACTCAGGTTCTGGCCGCGGGAGGCATCGGCATGCCGCCGATATATTTCCTCGCCAAACGCATGGTGGAAAAAGGGTACGATCCCAAAAAGATTTTATATTTCTACGGCGGCAATACGAGAACCGATCTGGTCGATATCACCCGCATCCGCAAAACCGGGGTGAAAGTATACCCCGCCACGCTCGATGGTTCCTCCGGATTCAAAGGACTTGTCACCGAGGCCATAGCGCACGCCATAGACCGCGAAGCCGGAAACATCCGCTTGTACGCCTGCGGACCTGAGGGTATGCTGAAAGCGGTCGATGACCTCGGCCGCGCCCGTAATATCCCCGGACAGCTTTCGCTCGAAGCGCCGATGCCGTGCGGTATCGGAGTCTGCCTGGGGTGTATAAGGACTCTTCGCGCGGGCGGTTATACCCGCGTCTGCCGCGAGGGTCCGGTCTACGAAATCGGGGAGGTGGTTCTATGACGCCCGATCTGTCCGTCGAAATCGCCGGAGTAAAATTCAAAAATCCGATATTGACCGCTTCCGGCACGTGCGGTTACGGTGAAGAACTGGCCGAGGTCTTTCCGCTCAAAACGCTTGGCGGCATCATCACCAAGACTATCACGCCGCAGCCGCGCGACGGTCACCCGCCGCCGCGAACCGCCGAGACCGCCTCTGGTATGCTCAACGCCATCGGCCTGGCCAATGTCGGTGTCGATAGGTACATCGAAAGCAAGCTGCCGTTTTTCGACAAGCTCGATCTTGTCCTCGTAGTCAATGTCGCCGGGTGGAAAATTAGCGACTATGTCGAACTGTGCGCGCGTTTGAACGATTATCCGCGCGTCGATATGATCGAACTGAATTTCTCCTGCCCCAACGTCGAATTCGGCATGGAGATAGCCGTCAGCACCGAGTTGGCCGAAAAAGCAGTGCGCGAGGTCAAAAAAGCCTGCGCCAAACCGATTATCGCCAAGCTCTCACCCAATGTGACCGATATTGCCGCGATTGCCAAAGCGTGCGAAGCAGGGGGAGCCGATGCCGTTTCACTCATCAACACGCTGGTCGGCATGGCGGTCGACATCGAAACCTGGCGTCCGCGCCTGACCAACAACACCGGCGGACTGTCCGGGCCGTGCATTAAGCCGGTGGCGCTGGCCAAAGTCCATAACGTGTATCAGGCGGTCAAAATACCGATTATTGGCGTCGGCGGTATTTCCAACGTCGCCGACGTCATCGAATTCATGCTCTGCGGAGCGAGCGCGGTGCAGGTCGGGACGGCTCTGTTTGTCGAACCGGATGCTCCGGTTAAAATTATCGAGGGCTTGAAAAAATATCTTAAAAATCGTAAATTGGGCTCCGTAACAGATTTAATCGGAAAGGTCAGGGTCTGGTAGATGAGTGCAATAACCGATTTAAGAGAAGTTCAGGATAAAAATAAATCGATGATCTGTGTCGGGCTCGATATCGATCCCAAGAAAATACCGCAGAAATTTGCCGGGTCGATCAAAGGGTACTATGATTTCGCGGCCCGCATCATTGAAGCCACGCGGGACATTGTCTGTGCCTACAAGCCCAATATCGCCTTCTATATGTCGCTGGGACCGGAGGGGTTGTCACTGCTCGAAAAAGTTATCAAGATCATCCCCGATGAAATACGGGTCATCATCGACGGCAAAATGGGGGACATCGGCAACACCGCCGGTTACTACGCCTCGGCCGCCTTCGACCGCTTCAAAGCCGACTGGGTGACACTTAACCCGTACATGGGTTACGATGCCATCCGTCCGTTTCTCGATTATCCCGGCAAAGGCGCGTTTATACTATGCCTGACCTCGAACACCGGCAGCCGCGATTTCCAGTTGATGCACGTCGTCAACAAGCCGGTCTATATGTACGTCGCCGAGAAAGTGGCGTACTGGGACAAAGAGCAGAACCTCGGGCTGGTGGTCGGTGCGACTCATCCCGGCAAACTGACCGAAATACGTTCGGTCGCCCGTGAGATGCCGATTCTGATTCCCGGCGTCGGCGCGCAGGGCGGCGACCTCGAGGAATCGGCCAAGGCGGGCACGTCGAATTTCACCAAGCTGGCCGTGATAAATGTGGGGAGAAGTGTTTTGTACGCCTCGGACGGCGAAGATTTCGATCAGGCCGCCCGCGCCGAGGTGGAACGCCTCAACGGCATCATTACAGCATTACGCGACAAAAAAGCCGAGGGGCAGGGGTAAATGTAGGACGTAAATTTATTTTGTATCATGCCGACTCGCCGAAGGTCCTGAGCCTTGCGAGGGGCGGCATGACAATGACACCGCTTTTTATATCCCCTTAAACAACAATCAGTTATAGACTTAAGGAAACAGCCAATCTCACTCTCAGCAAACTTTCAGACCAATCTTGTTTTCTTCTTGACAATGTTACCCAATCTGGGTACATTTTTACCCTAAATGGGTAAGAAAGCAAATGACATATCGGCGGCTCTCTTTCCGGGGACGAAACGTAAGATTCTTGCGCTGTTTTTTCTAAATCCGGATCAGGAGTACTATTTTTCCCAGGTCGTTCGACTAACCGCGACGCGTCAGGGCGTAATTCAGCGAGAACTGAAGAGTCTTACCGAAGCGGGGATCCTGACGTCGGAGAAAAGAGGGCGTCAGAAGTTTTATACTGTCAACCAGAAGCACCCCATTTTCCGAGATCTGCGAAACATCATATTCAAAACGTACGGTGTGATTGGTAGGATTCGTGAAGCGCTCGAACCGCTGGGGCAGCAAATCAATGTTGCATTCGTGTACGGTTCCTTTGCCAGGGGCGAGGAAGTCTCAAGCAGCGACCTTGACTTGTTCGTCATCGGCGATATCGGACTCGATGACTTGGTTGGTGTTCTCTCAAAAGTCGAGGAAGCAATGGGGCGAGAGATCAACCCCACTCTGTTCTCAGCGGCAGAGTTCAAGAAGAAGTGGTCACAGACAAATCATTTCATAAGATCAATGGCCACTACCGAGAAGGAATTTGTGATCGGGTCAGAAGATGAGTTTAGACGATTGGCTGAATAACCGGTGGATTCATAGCCATGAAACCAGTGCCGGAGAAATCCAGACCTTGTTGCATAGCGCGGAGGAAGATGTAAGATGCGCACAGGTTAAAGGAATTGCAGCCGGATGGAGACTCAACATGGGCTACACGGCAGCGTTGCGGTACGCTCGGGCGGCGTTGTATGCTTGCGGCTATCGTCCGGGCTCGTGAACGGGAGCACGAACGGACCATCGATTCGCTTGCTCACACTGTGACCTCGATTGAAACTGGCACCATGAAGCTGTTACACAAGATCAGGAAGATGCGTCATGTGGCCACCTATGATTCAGTTGATATGATCTCGGATGCCGAGGCAGAGGCGGCGATCAGGGTGGCTACGAAATTAGGGCAACAAATAACAGCATGGTTGAGAGAGAACCATCCGGAGTTACTTCAGTGAAGCCATTGAACCCAATAATGATGGATTACTTTGATCCAAGAGGATGAATGATGCTTGGAAATCCACGATCCGACGAAAGTGCTGAAGGCATTAGCTATCCTCATGCAGCAGAACTCGTTTCACAAGTTGGAGAAGTATATGCCGATCTTAATGAACAAGGACAACTTGTTAAGAAGCGTTCAAGCTTACCTTGCCCATGGCACGCTGCACGAGAGAGTTTCGCAATTGCATACAAGATAGAATACGCTGAATTATCTAGCCATCTAAGAGACTCCTACCACCATGTATATTGGGAGCTTTCCTTCTTCATTGATGACAATAGCCATCAGAGGTATGAGGCATCCCTGGGTGTAGTCGCCCAGCACGAATTTGAGCGAATGCAGAAGATTGGTCTATCAGGAAGCATATTAACTTGCCGACGCCGCATAGCCCATATCGGTATGATAGGCCAAACCAGAGAAGAAATATGGGAATCACTGATTGAGAGCAATGAGACATGCCAGAGAGAACACCTGATCATATTGGCAGAGACATTGGATTATTGCAGTGCTATGTATCGATTGATGTGGGACGAATGGGTAGTTTACGATACCTTTATAGCATATCAGAATAGAAAGCAATCCTAAGGGTGGAAAAGAAATATTGGATAAAGCCGTGGACTACATCTTAGCGCTATAGATCGAAACCCCTGCCGAAGGTCTTGAGGCATAAAGGGCGGTTTCGGCATCTTCCTTTGAGGAATCTGCCCAAAATCGCGCTTTCGACATCTTCCTCTATCGTAAAACTCGTAAATTACGAGTTTTTCGAAAATCTTGCTCGTAAATTACGGGCTCAAACGACTAACATACCATCTCACGCAAAACTCCGGATTAACATATCTTGTTGAATACCATGTGATTCCAGCCTTTTGGCGGCGGTCGCCTCAATCTGGCATGTTTCTTGTGTTGCATAAATATGATTTCTTATAGCATCTTGAGTTATTAACCGGGTTCCAATTTGATCGACAAATGGAGCGGGGCGGTTTCCATCAACTCGGATTATCGGCATTGACTCCGATCCGGAGGAAAAACAATGTGGTCAAAGAACAAAATTACATTCTATAAGTCGCTTAATGTCCGATTCTGGCTGGTCTCGTTGATAATAATACTTTGTGCCTCAATCGGGCCGGCCCAGGATTATGACGTCGGTTGGGGGGAGGCTCCGACCACACATTACAGCTCGACCGCGTATCGGCGCATGTCCATGCGGATAGAAAAATTCAGGCTCTTGATTTTGCCTCCGTGTCGGGAGGCCGTCTTTAGTGCATGTGCCGATTGGTCGGTCAGTTTAATATCTCGCGGCGGATTCGAGCCTCTCGACATACGAATGATCGATGATTCCACCGCTGAAATAAAACTACAATTAACCAGCGATTTGAAATATGAACATCTTGAAGCCAATTATCGTTTCCCGCATAATTTCGAGCTTCAGGTAATTTTCGACGCCGATACCGTCAATTATCATCTTAATTATGATACTCTGACCGATTCCATGACGATTAGAGAGGACGCCTGGAACGCCAAAGTAAAATACATTAGCCTCGAACCGACCTTGAAAATTCCCGACGACGTGGGCTGGATAATTTTCAAAGGCAATGACACAAAGAGGCTTCGCGAATTTCGGAAAGAGATTTCCTCGATGGCCGAATTGACGGTAGTCCGCGCAGGCTATTATAAATGTCTTCCGGCCAATGTTGAGAAAGCCAGATTATCGGGCTTTTCCGTCAATAAAATACATGATTCCTACATCCAGTTTTTCCGGATAAAAGACCACGACGACAACGTCATCCATGAGATTATGGATAAATACCCTGATAAAATAGCATTTCAGATAGAATGAGAAATATGAAATGCGTATATGGAAGGCGATAAATAAAATTGCTGCGGTTATTGGCTTCATGACAATAATGGCTGTACTTGTATTCGGTTTGATCATAATTAAGGCGCGCAGCGCCCGGCGCGCGAAAACGATAAGATGTCGGGTTTTTCGCTTAACGTTGTTTCGCTCAGAACCCGACCTACGGGAATCAAGGTCCGACCGGGCACAACGTTTGGGTGGCCACTCCAAACTTGTTTGGAGTGGTTATGAATCAGCATTACAGATAAATCCCTTCCAATTGAAATTGAAGGGGCCTGCCCGTTAATTTTTTAAAGCCGGAATCATTTCATAAAATTGTCAAATCTGCATTTATGGCCAAAACCCCTCCAATTGAATTTGAAGGGGCCACCCTTTGTGGGTCAATAGATTTGTCTGAGGCGGGAAATAAAGCAAATAGGGCCCCTGTATAAAATCCGAGCAGGTTAGGGAAATAAACCTATAATGTTAAGAAATACCTCCCCCGGTCGATAATTGGATTAAACGGAGGTTTATGTATGAAAAGACTACTTATGCTGTTGGTGTTGCTGTGCTTCGCCGCTCCGTCGTTCGCTCTGACCGGGGTCACTCTCGGTATTCGCGGCGGCATGGTGACCAACTACGATCAGGAAACGCTGGCTTTGCCGGGCGCCGATCTGGCCGATATGAATCTTGTCGGCGGACAGGTCAAAATTTCGACTTTGCCTTTGTTCGACGTTTTGATCGCCGGTGATTACGCCTGGAAAAACCAGAGTCAGACTTATGGCAGCGACGTTTTCGAGCTGAAGCGTCACGATTTCGTGTTCAGCGCCACCGCGCTGTACCCGATCAAACTCCAGCTGGTTTCGCCGTATCTGGGCGGAGGCCTGAGTTCTCACACCCTCGGGTTTGATTACACTCGTCCGCTCTCGCTGTCGCTGGAAGACAACGACATCGCGGTGCCCGAGAATGAAAGCCGTCTCGGCTACCATCTGGTCGGCGGCGCCGAAATCGCCCCGCCCGCGTTTCCGCTGACCTTTACGGCGGAATATCGCTTGAACTGGATCGACACGCCGGTCAAAGTTACCAAGTACAACTCCATATCGGTCAGTGCCAATTTCAAGCTTCCGTAAGATTAGAAATATTGACCAAGCTGAAAAAAGGCCCGACTTCCCGTCGGGCTTTTTTTATATGTGATTGCGCCGGGCCGTCTTAAAGGCTATCTTGTACCGAACGTTTCACGGAGGTATGTCATGGCCAGAAAATACAGTCATTCCAGCATCGGCACATACAACAATTGTCCCCGCCAGTACAAGTTCGCCTATATCGAAAGAGTGACGGTCGAGAAAAAACTCACCGCCGACCTGCTATTGGGCAGTACTGTCCACAAGGCCCTGGAAACATTATACAAGACCAAGCTGAACGGCCGTGTCATGCCGCTCGATGAACTCCTTGATTTCTATAACAAGCAGTGGGATGAATCCAACAAAGATCACATTGTGGTCATTCGTGAAAGCGATTCGATTGAAGATTTTATCGAAACCGGTCGCGAAGGCCTCAGGAGATTTTATGGCAAATACGCTCCGTTCGACGACGGCCAGACTTTGGTGGTCGAGCAGTTTATAACTTTCCCGCTCGACCCGAACGGGCGGTTCGAAATCAGGGGACGTATAGACCGGCTGGTGCAGCGCGGCGACGGTACCGTAGAAGTCATTGACTATAAAACTCAGGCGATGCTTCCTACTCAGCGCGATTTGGATAACGATCCCCAGATGGCCCTATACCTGATAGCTGTGCGGCATCTCTGGCCCGATTTTGAGCGCGTGCGCGCCAGGCAGATTTTTATCCGGCACGGTGTCGAAATGGCGGCCAATATCGACGACGGCAGGCTGGAAGAGATTCGTTACGCCCTGTATCAGAAAATTCTGGAAATCGAGGACGCTGCCCAAAACGATAATTTCCCGCCCAATGAAAGCAACCTGTGCAACTGGTGCGATTTTTACAGCCTATGTCCGGCCAAACGCCACAAGCTGGCTCTTGAAGGCAATCAGGACGAGCAGTTCGATGAGAAAGTCGGGGAGACACTGGCCGAAAAATATATTGTTCTCGATAAAGAAATCAAGACAAAGTCTGCCGAGTTGAAGGCTCTCAAAGAAGACGTCGTTCGTTTCTGCGATGAAGCCGACCTGACCAGGTTATCATCACCGGCGGGGGAGCTTAGTGTCAGGTTTGGCGAAACCGAGGAATTCCCGTCGAAAACGGCCAACGCCGACGCCTATCTTAATATTGCGATTCTGGCACGCGACGCCGGATTGGATGAGGCTTTTAAGCTCGATCAGAACGTCTTGTACAAAGAGTTTTACCGCGCGGAAAAACTCCCGCCGGAGCTGCGCGATAAATTGAGGGTCTTTTTGATTACAAAAAAAAGCGCCCGGATAACGGCGAAAGCGAATTCGGATAAAGAGGATTCCTAAAAAAAACGACCCCGAAAAATCGGGGTCGTTATCAGCTTGGCTTAAGTGTCTCTTCCCTTAAATTTATTTTTTGCCTTGTTTGACGACAAAGACGGGAATTACTTCGTTAACCGGAGGCGATACCATCTGCAGCGTATTGCCCGGGTTGGTCGTAGTCGTGTCGACCTTCATATCCGGAATCTTGTCGCCGTCAAGTGACGAGACAAAAATGGTCGCGATCCTTCCACTGCCCGGCTGCATCGGCGGGACGGATACTCCGATATCGGCAATCAGGCCAATTGTGACGCACTGTATGGCCGTGTCGGCGCGGGCGAATTTAACGCGAAAATGATCGACACGTCCACCCTTAAAAATGGTCGAATCGGCCACCAGGCGAATTTTGCCCGACGTGAATCTCAAAGGTACTGAAATGCCGACGATATCTTCGTCATTTGTCAGGGAGACATTTATACCCCAGTTTTTGGCGTCGATTTGGTAAGGCTCGGCATAAAGTGTATCGATTTTTCCCAATGTGTCCTTCTGGGCGAATACACTTATGGCTGAAAGAAGGGCCAGCCCCAGTGTCAGGAGAGCTGTCTTTTTCAAGCTCATTATTCCTCCATCCATTTGATATTAAAGGTTTTACTTATTTACATCGGTATTTGGGCCGATATTTTTATTATCTTTGCCCGGCACCAGGCGATTTCTGAGAATATCGACCAATTCCTCGGCCTTTTTATCGTTCCCGAGACGGTGTTTATATACGGCCGCCGCGTTTAAAAGGGCCTTATAGCCAACTTCCGTGTTGGGGAACTTGTCGTAGAGTTTTACCAGTATATCTACGGCTTGTTCCCAGTTTTGATGGCGCCGCGCTATTTCAGCCTTAAATGACAGGGCCGAGGCTTCAACCGGTGTCCCGGAATAATTGCGGGCCATTTTATCGTAGAAATCCTCAGCGCGTTTGTACCAAACCTCGGCCAGCGATTTATTGCCGGTTTGATCGTAGTGATCGGCGACGAAAAGGTAGGCGTTGAAGGCGTCCTCCGTGGTCGCGTAATTATCGGCCAATTGCATAAAGGCCACCTCAGCCCTGGCCCATTCGCCGAGGCGATTATAAGACATGGCGATATATTTCTGCGCGATGGGATTCTGTTGATAATAGAATTCATATTGTTTGCGAACCAGATCCATAATATCGAGACATTTCTGGTATTGACGGCTTTCATACAGGGCGGCGCCTTTTCGGACATATAAATTCGGTAGTATAAGCGTATCGCTGGTTTTGGCAATAAGCTCGTCGAACATACCGGCGGCCGTCTCGTACTTTCTCAAGCCGGAAGCGGTAATATTGGCGGCCAAAACCTGAGCTTCGAGAGGCACCTGGCCCGTGGAATCCTTAATCTGGTAGAGTTGGTCGATAGCTTTCTGGGGCTGGTTGTCGTCGCTGTATACGCGGGCCAGATCGCCACGGGCGGCCGTTTCCAGCGCCGTCCCGGGCCAGTCGTGGATTATTCGCAAATAATATTTTTCAGCCGATTGAGTTTCCTGTTTGATAGCTTCTTCGTTATTGAGTATCCGGTGAATGCTGATAATTTCGAGCGGGAGGTTTAAGACGTCGGTCAGGATTTTATTGTTGTTGTCAACCGGCGGGTAGAAGGTATCGATTATTCCTTTGTATATCACGAGAGCCTCATCGCGGTGGCCTTCCCAATGCTTGGCCTTGGCCAGCTGGAGGCGGGCGGTCAGGAGCCGATTGCCTTCGAGGTGGGTCATATTCAGCAACTGGTTCAGCACAAAGACGGAAGAATCGAGTTTCTCTTCGGCGAAGTATATGCTGCTCAGCCTGAGGGTAGACAGATAGACCACCGATTCCAGTTCCTTTTTTGGGATTGGGTTTTTTTCGGTCGAAATTGAATCGACATATTTCCAACAATAATCGGTGACGTCGAGATATGCTTGTTTAACTTCGGACCAGGTACGCTCATCCTGCAAGTCAGGTTTGATCGAGGCCTTTTCGTAGAGCTTGTCGGCGTGGTGATACAGTTTTTCAGCGTTGAACCTGATTTGAATGGCATTGTCGGACGAGCAACCGGACAGAATAATGGCAATTGCGATGATCGATAAAAACCTGAATTCCCTGGTCATAAAATATCCCTGTTTACTATATGGTACCAAATAGGCCTTAACCGTTTATACCATATAAGTTATCGGCGAATTTCGCAAACTTGCTTAAGATGTAAAAAAAGCATATCGGTGTCAAGTAATAGCCAATAAAAAAGCCCCGTCAAAACGGGGCTTTTAAAATTTATGAAACGAGCATTAAATGAAGTTACGAAATAAGGCGTTTGCGGTATATCCCCAGACCGGCCAATCCCAATCCCAGGAGCAGCAGGGAAGTCGGTTCCGGGACGAAATTATAGGATTCGTTCATGAAATCGTTACCGCAGCCGACAGCGTTGTGGAACGAGATGCTGGAAGCTCCCGTCGCTCCGGCCACGAGGCCCATATCGAATGAAAATTCGAGAACGTAGGTGTCGCCGTTACCGGGCATCAAATAATCGGATTCCAAATCTTCCCAGAACGACATCTGATGGTTGACCATACCAAGTTCGGTGCCGCCGGTCATATCCCAGGCGCCGACGGCGTTTCGGATGGTCGGATAATTATAATAGCTGCCGGGAAGGTTCGGTATCCCGGTGAAAGAATTGACTTCGTAAAGCCGCATGGTTTGCATGTCTATGGCGTATTGGGTGCTGGAACCGTCGAAGCCGAAGAAGAGATCGCCGAGGTCATAAGACTGGTGCCAGCCGGTCGAATAAGCCGACATGCCGAAGGAATTGACTATCGCAACATGAGCGGTGTTGCCTTCCATCGCAAAGTGGAATCCTTCAAGGTCAAATTTTTCGCCGCCTTCACCGATCAAACCGGGCGACGGCAAAGAGCCGACACCGTAGGGGTAATAAATCGGAGCGGTGTTGTTATTGTGATCGAAAATCTGTGATCCGAAATCGTACATTTGCCAGGCAAAGCCAAAACTCGAAGAGGCCATAAGACTGACAATCGCCATCATAATTAAAACTCGTTTCATAAGACACCCGCAAAAAAAATAGTTATAGTTATTTGTTCAGATAATAAGCAACTTGTATGCCGCCCGAAGAGGTTAGTTTGCTAAGCGTAAGTTGTTGTACCGTAGTCGTATAAATGGCACAGCAAAGGCTGAATTTACGGTTATGGTAAGAATCTGCGCAAAATAATGCATATTTAATGAAGCCTATTCCTATTTAAGTTTATAGGTTCCAGACAGTTAAGTATGCATTCTGCTTATTCGTCAAAATGACTATCGGATTGAGGTTGATTGGAGTGGCAGCGCCTCTTTAAAAAAGGAGCTGCAATGTTACAACAGGACCAACATTCGAAAAGTCAATTGAAAACAGTCGATTTTGTGAAATCACTGTCGAGCCGATCATCCGTCGCTGACCGGCCGCTTTTCCGGCCTTCCGGAAACTCCCTCGTATGGCGCGCCGAGGAAAACTGGCACAACCGCTTTCGAATCGATCTTTACCGATTTTTCCGTGACAATATTCCTGTTTTGAGCGCCTGCATCTGGACCTGGAGCCGGTTGGCTTCGGCGCCGGGAAGGTTTGAAATAACCGGGGAAGTCTCGAAATCAAGAGAGAATGAAGCAATCGGTATTTTGGAATCTCTGTATGACCGGATTTATCCGTTTGAATTCGACCGGGCCGGAGCGCTGGATTCATTTTTGCCATTGCTGTTCAGCAGCCTGTTCACCGACGGCGCTTTCGCCGGTTTCCTGATTGTCCGTCCCGATGCGAGCGGAGTGGAACGTTTTATTCCTGTCGATCCGCGAGACATCGGCCTGGCGCGGACGAAAGCCGGACAATCGACGATTACCATCAGCACGGAGAAAGGTGAAATTCGGCCGCAGGGCAACGATTTTTACTATATAGGACTAAATGCCGATCTCAATCACGGGCTGGGGAAATCGATCATGCGCTCGGTGCCGTTCGTGGCGTATATCGAGCAGCAGTTGACCGATGACATGCGCCGGACGATGCACAATTCCGGGTACCACCGTCTCCATGTCAAGATCACGCCGCCCGAAAAAAGCTCCGGTGAATCGGATCAGGCCTATATAGAGCGGATCAACGAGTATTTCGATCAGACGGTTTCGATGATAAAGAAGTGCGACCCGGACGACAACCCGGTCACATGGGATAATGTTTTGATCGAATATGTCGGACCACAGAATATTCGCACGGCGACCAATGCCGGGTCGATTAACCACCGGGCCATGATCGAAGAGATCTGTTCAGGAACGAATCTGTCGCCGTTTCTTCTGGGGTACAGCTACGGTGCGGCGCATAAGTGGGCCGAGTTCAAGTATGATCTTGTCATGAGGCAGGTGCATTCGGTGCAGCGGCAGGCGGCTCGTTTTCTGGAGTGGATCGGCGATGTCGAACTGGCTCTGAAAGGCTACGATTGTCGGTGCCGCTTTGTGTTCGAAAACAGCCTGAGCTATCTGGCTTCGGAACAGGCGCAGATACGCCAGAGCGACGTCGATAACCTGATCAAACTGCATTCGCAGGGTTTGATTTCCAAAAACGAAGCCATTCGACGCGCCGGAGAGCTGATATAGAAAATTTGCTGGACAAGGCGGACTGGAGTCGGGCGGTTAAGGATATCCCTTTTTTTGCACGTAAATTCCTGCGTATTGAGCCGCATCCTGGTCAGGAAAAATGGCTTAACGGCAGTTGTACTTCGGAAAACCTTCTGGTGACGGGTAATCGCTGGGGCAAGTCATTCGCACAGGCGATCAAGATCATTCACCACGCGGTTTTCAGGATTCGCGACCTTCGCTATGACGGCTGCGGGAAATATCATATCGTTACGGCCTGCATAACGCTTGATCAGGCTAAAATAATTTTCAATACGGTCGTACGTATTTTAAACAGCACCTGTTGCATTGAGGGGCTGATCAAGAAGTATACCGTGACGCCGTACCCGCGTTTGGTGCTTGGCAACGGCGCGGTTATCGACGCCCGCTCGACTCAGCGCCGCGGCGAATATTTGCTCGGCAATGATTATGATTATTTCATTTACGATGAAGTTGCCTTCGATCCCGAAGCCGAGTATGTCGTCAATGAAGTCATCAAAATGCGCCTGGCCGACCGCCGGGGCAAGCTGGACCTGGTGTCAACGCCGAACGGACGCAACTGGTTTTATCGCAAAATGCAGGAGTTGTCGAAACGGGGTAAAGACGCCTATGTGCACTCCGGCGATTCCCGGGAGAATTGCCATATATCGAAGGAGTATCTGGAAGCACAGATTGAATATTTAAGCGACAAGCGCGTAGCCCAGAATATTATGGGGCAATTCGTCGACGGCGGCGGGGAAGTAATCCCCGGCCGATATATTGATATTGCCCTGACGCCGGATGCGGTATGTCCTCCGGGTTGCCCTGAGGGACATAAGCATTACATCACCGGCTGGGACCTGGCACGGAAAAAGACGGCTACGGTCGGTGTGACGGTGCAAATCGAAAACAATAAGGCGCGGGTAGTTATGGTGCAGCGAATCAGACAGTGGGACTGGAATATTATATTGCAGAAAATCCGCCACCAACAAGCAAAATTCCCGGGGAGGTTGATAATCGACGCGACCGGTCTGGGCGACGTGGTAGTGTCGCAGCTCGGTGATTTGAATCCGACGGCGTTTATTTTCTCGCCCAAATCCAAAGCGGAGTTATTAACCAACGTGGAAATGATTCATGGCATGGAACGGATTAAATATGAACGCTGGGAAATCGCAGATAATAACGGGCGGGTTTGGTCGCTTGAAGATGACCTTCGTTCGGCGCGATGGGATGAAAATAATACATGCGACGGTCTAATGGCACTGGCGCTGGCCGTGTGGCCGTTGCGGAAATCGTGCAGTCCGGCCATTGCTCCGAGAGTCGGGGCTATTTAGAAGGCGCCGCTGACGGACTGGCCGAAAGTCAGGCACATTGCCGCAACGAACGCAACCAGCCCGATAATCAGTTTGAATAAATTCGATCTTTTTTTGGCTCGATAAACTATCATATTAGTTTCCTGTCAAAGTTATAATCCGGTAATCTATACTGCAAGGCATATGCCCGATTCGGGATGGCCAGTCGCCATGTTGTAAGTCGTTGTCGTGCAGTATAATACCATGTGTGTAAATATGTTATAAATCCCGATTCGGATTTTTCTGATGAAATTTTCTGCATAGATTTGTATTGGCAAAACGATACCGATTCGATGGCAAATCTGACAATCACCTTTAGTAATGGAGGTGATATGAAAGAACTAATCGGAAAGATGACGGCCTCACTGGCCCGTGAAGAGCAGAGCGGCCGAAGCGATTTGATAGAAATCCTTAACGCCAATATTAAGCCACCCGAGCCGATAGAGGCATCGGCTGTCTATATCCGGGCTATGTATATCGTCTCGGACCGGGTCAACAGTTACGGGGGACGATTTCCCGCCGAGGATCATGACCATCTGACGGGCCTTTTGGTCGATTCCCCGGTATTGGTCGGGCACCGCAAGGACAGTCTGCCGATCGCACGGAATTTTCACGCCGAGAAAGTAGTACGTGATGGGGCCAACTGGATAAAAGTCTATTTCTACTGGCTAAAAACGGCCGAGGGTGGTGAAAATCTCCGCAAGAATATCGACGCGGGCATATATAAAGAAGGTTCCATCAGCTTCATTTTCTCGTTGCCGGAATGTACTATCTGCGGACGCGATATCCGCAACTGCCCGCATCAGCCGTTCGTGAAGTACAAGACACCGACCGGGCCGACAAAAGCGGCTTTCAATTATCGCAAAATAGAAAGAGTGCTGGAAACGTCGCTGGTTTATCGCGGATCGGTGGAGAATACTTCTATTGAAAAAGCGCTGGCTTTTGATGTGCATGAGGAAAAGCAGCCCTCGGCGGTCGCGGGACCTGCGCGCCATATAATCTGGGACCACGAAAAACTCGACTCTCAAAAGGAATATCTTGTATATCCGGCCTATGAATCGATACCGGTTTTGGTTGAAGTTAACGATTGTCAGGCAACGGTTCGGAAATATTCCGGTCGGGAAATCGAATCCGCCGGACTCGGACAATATCTGGAACAATTAACCTGGCCGGAAGGAGAGTACGTCCTCGACGGGCGCTTGATCGGCTATCGCGGCAAGGAAAGACAGCCTCTGTCGGAAGTTTCTAAATATCTACGTGACGAAAAATCAACGGTAACTCGTGTCGAGCTCAAGCTGTACGACATTTTATTGTTGGATGATATCAGCTTCGAGTTTGCCACCGGGCGAGAACGCCGCGCCATCCTGACCGAACTGTTTGACAAATACGACGGACTTTTGCCCAAAACGGTTGTTTGTCAGGGGACGAAGCTGGCGGCCGCGATTGCAGAAGTCTCCACCCGCTTCGGCTGCGAAATATTGGTCGTCGACGGCCACCATCGATTTTTATTGACACATCGCAAGATTATCGCGGGCCGGGGGAGTACAGTTCTCGGGGGAAATAATCGGCCATGTTCGCTTGATTGTACTATAGATGGAAAAAGTCGACAAGTTACAGCCGAAGTTAAGCCGTGGCCGGAATATGCTTCCGGTAGTACGGTCATTCTGGAAGTCAACGGAGTGCATGAGATTGACGGCCAGCTGGCGACGATGCATCCCAAACCGGTCGATTGTTCGGAATTCTATGATATTTGTGATGATCTGTCTTTAGTGGTATCTTCACTCGGTATCAAACAGAATACTCGAGAATATTCGGTGTATAAGAGAGGCGCCGACGTAATCCTTCAATTCCAAATTGGCGATGATGTCCAAGCCTTCCAGTTGCGCAACTTCTCGTTCGATAAACTGAATTCGGGCCGGAGATTCCTGGCCGCACCTGAACCCGTCAGACCAGAAGCCAAAACGAACCCGCTCGGAAACGGCCGCGTGCTCGAGGTTTCAAATAAAAACGAATGTATTAATATGCATCTGGATGGTTCGCTCAAGGGTGCGTTTTATCTTCGTCCCGCCAAAATCAATGGACAGGCTTGTTTCATATTCAGTCGGGAGGCAAAACATGAGTGATGTATCGCCCAAGATCAATTGGTCTTCATTTTTGAACCGTCACCTGTTGAATTTCATGGTCATGCTGCTGGGGCTTTCGGCGGCGTATTTCACGACTATCGGCAGCATCAAGGCCGAACTGGCCGCGAAGGCGGAAACGGTGCTGGTCAATGCCATCGACCAGAGGTTGGCTCAGATGGAAATTTTGATTCGGGAAGGTCTTATCGGCAAAGACGACTTTTTCAAATTCCAGACCAATGTCGAAAGTCGCCTGGCCCGGATAGAATCGCATTTAATCGAAAATAAGGGAGATAAGAAGTGAACGCCAAGGCATCGCTCAAAAATGAAATCGCGCAACTGCTGGAAAACATAAAAGGCGAAGCGGTTGAATTGATCGATTTCGACCGGGCTACCGAAGTCCTGGGGCAGATACAACAGACGCTCAATGAACGCAATACTGTAACGGAAGAGCTGAACGTCCTCAAAGAGGATTACCGAAGGCGCATTGTCGGCATGCTCAAGGCGGTCATGGTAAGCCGGTCCAAAGAAAGCGACACCGAATTGGCGGCCGCGCTGGGCAACGACGCATGCACTATCGACAGTACCTGATCTAATTGCTTTGTATAAAAGAATCTCAGCGCGGTTTCGCGACAGTTTCCCGGCCAGTTTTAAATATGCGATGGGTATGCCGGGTTCGGTATCCCGCAAGAACGGCTGGATGGATCATAAACTTTAATCGCGGGGAAATTCCCCTCCGGTCATGCGGGCAGTATGCCCGATCGGCTTTAACATAATAACGGAGGAATAATATGACAATTCGAGAGCATAACCTTGAGACGATTGCACCCGTCCTGGCGACATTCAAAATTCACCTGACCACCGGGGTCGACGATCTCAAAGACGATGACATCGGCTGTGCCGTCTGCCTGACGGACAGTTATGAAATCGGCCCCTGTGCCAATAACTCGATCCTGCTGGGAAAACTGATTGCCCTGACCCTGGCCGACGCCGACGACGGCGAACGGATAGCGACAGTACAAATCGGCGTTGTATGCCGACTGCCCATATCGGCCAGCTATCCAGTCGTCGGCAACCGGGTTATCGGCGGGGCCGGGGGGACGGTTAAGCAGGCTCCCGTGTTGACCGGCTATGATCCGGCCGGAGGCAACATCTCCCGGGGCACGGTCCTGGAAGTCAACGAAACCACCGATTGCACCATACTTTTGAATTAAGGAGCCAGTCATGGATTTTAATACTTTTCTGAATTCACCGGCCGTTTTGAAGGATGACTCCGCGGCGACGGACCAGCTTATGGATGGAGCGGTCGATTTAAGCCGGGCCGCCGAGTTGAAGATCGACCGGGAGACGTACCTGGAGGCCGACGGTCAGGGTTTCAGCCTGACCGAGCTTCTGGAGACCGATGAGTACGACCCGACCCCGGACGGATCGCCGCTGGATGCATTCGAGCGCCAGTTGGCCCTCGCGGGTGTCAAGCTTGGCGGCAAGAATCCGTCGACGGTCGAGCAGTTCTATCAAAAGGCGTCGTCGCTTATGCCGGAATTCATTTTGCGTGAGATTAAAAAGGGGATGGCCATGCGGCCGGAGCTTTCGCGGATCATCGCCAATACCACGACCGTCGCCAATAATCGGTACACGCCGTTTCATATCGACACATCGGCCACCGATCGCCTGTCTCTGCGGCCGATCGGTGAGGGTGCCGATATTCCGCACCTGCTGGTCACCGAGCAAAATCATTCCCTCAACGTCCCGGAGTACGGGCTCGGTCTAAAGGCCAGCTACAAAGCGCTGCGGTATCGTACTACGGCCCAATTTAGGGTACTCTTATGGTACATCGGTTTCAAGCTCCAGACCGACAAGATCGGGCTCGTGGTCGACTGCATTATCAACGGTGACGGCAACGATAACGCCGCCAGCGTAGTCGATACGGCCGTCTCCGGAGCGCTCGATTACGATGACCTGATCACACTCTGGTCACAGTTCGCACCATTCGAAATGAATACCCTGATTTGCCCGGTCGGCAATTTGAAAACGATTTTGACTCTGGACGAGTTCAAGGGTCCCATGGCCGGATTCCGTTTTCAGAACAAGGGTGAGTTGTTCAGCCCGCTCGGTTCGGCGCTGGTGCGTTGTGACGACGTCTCCAGTGACCTTGTAATCGGGCTCGATTCGCGCTTTGCGGTCGAAGAGGTCATCACTCAGCCTTTGATGGTCGAGTACCGACAAGATAATCGAACAGCGTTTCGAGGAAGCGGTGATTTCCGAAGCGGTCGCTTACGCCAAAGTGATTCGTGAAGCCGCCGTGGTTCTCGACGTGGTTCATACGTAAACACTCCACCGGGTCCGGTTTTGGACCGGACCCATTTGGAACAGCTATGAGAAATTTTATCACGAACTCATCGGCCTTCTACAAAGCCGGGATCAGTCCCGGCAAGAAGATTTTCAAGATAAATTCCGGCCCGTACGCCGGTCGGCTTGCCATGCTCATGGCCACGTCGGGTAACGTCTTCAAAATTACATACGCCGATTTTCCATACAATGTATGGGCGGTACCGGAGACGATGATTTCCGACAGCGCCGACTATCCCTTCGACGCCGTCATGAGTCCATCGGGAGACATCTATGTGGCGTACACTCTTGGTTCAAGTTATAGTCTGGTATTCCGAAAACTTACATTCAGCCTGGGCGGATGGCACGCCGGAACGCTTCGTACGGTTTATAACGTGACGGGGTGTTTCTATCCTTCGATTTTAATCGAGTCTACGGATAAACTCTGGATATCTTTCAGCCGCCAGTCGAACTCCCAATTTATGGTGAATGCCAAAAGTTCCGATGACGACGGAGTCACGTGGATGAATGGACCGGATGATTTCGGCTGGTCTATTGCCGGACCAAGCGACAGCGCCTATTCCCGAATTATTATATTCGGGGCGTTTCTTGATGCGATCTATACCCTCGGCGGCGCGAAGCTGGCTTTGCGGCGAAAACACCTCACGACGCCGGTCTGGAACTCGGAGCAGGAAATCGCCAGCGGAGCGGGACTCGACGATAATTTCGACGTCGCCCTTTCCGAAAACGGACGCATGGGAATCGTCTTCGACGACGGCCAGTTGAAATTCCGGGAGTACGACGGGAGCGGGTGGACGGGGATATCGACTATCGATGAGAATGAGGGATCGTTTCCGCAAATCAGATACTTCGACAATAATCCCTATGTAGTGTACCTGTCGTCGGTCGGGAGCAATCAAAACAAATTGCTGTACTCACGCCGCGTGGCGGGATCATTTTCCGACCCGGCTATCCTGGATGCCCGCAAGAATACCTTCGCAAAGGTGCTGTGTTTTCACGCCGGTTCCGGCACGTACGAGGACCTGACCTCGGCCGCGGCCGATGAAACCGCGGGTGACGTTCTGCATTCGGAGTCGTCGTCGCTGGCCGCGAACGCAGGTGACGCCCTTTATCTCGGGATGGATGACAAGTTCAACTACCTGAAGCTGATATTAAGTACGGCCGGTTCCGGCGGCGGCGTCGAGTGGCAGTATTTCAACGGGCAGGATTGGACCGGTTTTGTGCCGTCGGGCGGTGCTTATTCTTTCGACAGTCTCGATAAAGAGCTGCTTTTATGGGACGATTACGCCTCGATAGAGGGTGATTGGCAGAAGAAGGACGTCGCCGGGCACTATCATTTCTGGATCCGGGCTCTGGTCAGTTCGCAGTTTAACGCCGGACCGGTCGGGACCCGGTTGACGGCGATTCCCGGCACCAGCGCGGTGCAGATATTGGAGCAATAAATGTCTTATACGAATACAGATTTGGTTAAAAGCCATATCCGCCTCAGCGCCATGAGTCCATCGGCAATATTCGATTACCCCGCCAAATTGACCGGGACCGACTGGGCCGAACTGCCCGGCGAGGTCATAAAAGAAGCGAGTGTCGTAGTCAAAGCAATCACCAGCACTGAACCGTACTATGAGCGGATCACGCTGGCCGACGTACCCGTTATTTTATCGGGAGGACCGGCAGTGCCGATGCCGGTAGCGGTGGCTTCGGATTCGTCTCTGGGCCGGATATTCGAAGAGAACGTCGACTATATGATCGATTACTCCGGCTGTACCGTCTCGCGAATATCAACTGGTACCATTACCGCCGGGTCGGCTTTGTCGGTCTGGTATTTTCGATACCAGGCGTACGTCGAAAATCAGGATTATCAGGTGGATTATCTCAAAGGACGGGTCAGCAGGCTTTCGGGAAGCGCCATCAATTCCGGTCAACAGGTACTGGTCGATTATGAATTGTCACCATCGGGTCGCGAAGATAGTATTATCGAGGCCGCCGTCGGCCATGCCAACGGCATTGTCGAGGCCCAGGTCGACCCGGGCGGGAAGTTCGGAGCGAGCCCGATTTTACAGGGTGCCGCGACTTTCCTGGCGGTCTCGTTCGTGTGTCGCATGGCAGCCGCGATAGATCTTGGTTCCGGCGCAGCCACGAGCCAGAACGCCGCGGCCTGGCTGTCTCTGGCGGAATCGTACCGACGCGACTTCGACGAAATGATCAAGAACTTTCACCCCGACGCCGGGCGGCCAAAGCCACCGGTGCTGACATAGGAGGTCATATTGAATTCATTGATGTATTTGCGCGGCCGCCGAATGTGGGTGGTGCGGGATTACTCCGTCTGGGGCCTGAAAGACGACGCCGAGATATTTTATCTCGGGGCCGCGGCGATCAATTCCACCGGGCGCCTCATGTTCGGATCCTCGATAATCGGCGGTCTGGAGCAGAATGTTAACTTCAGCGATCTGGTCGACTGGAAGGGTAACAACCTGCCGGAATCAATCAATGCTCCGCGCATCATATTGCGACCGCGCAGTAAGTACAACGTTTTTCTTATCGGCGATGAAAGCTCGACCGGTTTTCGGGTTGCGCGCGATCCCTCGGCTTCGGGGCCGGTTACGGCCGACCTGTTCATCTTCGAAATGGGGAATTGATAAAATGGCGGAGGAAAAAAAAGAAATAAACTCGGGTGAGTCATTGAGCGATCTGGAGATGCTCGAAAAAGTACGTAATATTCTATACCAGGAATTTCAAAAGGATAAATCAACAATGAAAGTGAGTGATCTTATGAAAGTAATAGAACTGAAGAAAAAACTGGCCGTGACCGGAAAGTCCGAAAAGAAATTCTGGGATATGGTCAACGATGCTCGGCAGGAAGAGCTCGGCGGAAAGCCGGAGGAAAAGCCCAAAACGACTGCGAAAAAGGGCAGCCGCAAGAAATAGCATGAAGACCCTTTATGTTTTCATAGCTGTGCTCCTTTTGCAGGCCAGTCATGGTTCTGCGGATAATCGACCGGATTCGGTCAAGATCATGTGGCAGCACTCTTCGGTCGGCCAGCGTATTATGAACGCCCGGCTCGAAAGCTTTAAATCACGCCTCGACAGCCTGGGCGGCGCCGAATCCTGGCCGATCGGCATCTGGGATTATCGAACCAATTCCGATCCGGGAGATAACTGGGCGGGATGGCGGACGGCCCGTTTCGACTCGGCGGATCACAAATCGGGTTGGGTGATCGGCGACGTTTATGGATACTGCTCCAACAATATGTGGCTCGATCACCTGACCCGCTTTTGGGACGATACGAGCAGTATGAAGGCCGGATTGCTGCACCGCGATACGGTTATTGATTCGGATCCCGACCCGGATACATTGGTCGATATCACGCAGTACAACTGCATCTGGTTTCTTCCGGCGTACTGGCACTGGGGTAATATCGAAGACGACAGCCTTGCGTCGTACAGAACTCAGGCTTTGTCCTGGCGTGATTCGGCGGCCGAGTATCCGAATATCGTGTTCGTTTATATAATGCAGGTGCCGATGAAAGCAGGGGCGTACGTCGAAAACACTTATTCCTATACGGCAAATGAAAAAGCCAACGCCTTTTCGTTCGACGCTTTCTGGTGGGATACCCTTCAGGACACGGCCGACTGGCCCAATTTCCTGACATGGAGCCTGTTCGATATGCTGGTCGAGAAAAGTGTCGATTCATCCAATTGGGCGTGCATCGAGACGATTTATGAAGGCACCGACGATCATCCCAATACTGCCGCCAATGAAATCATGCAGGACAGTCTGGTAACCGCCTGGACGCCTCGACTGCTGGAATATATGGATTCTGTACTTTGGCTCAATATCCGGCAAAAGTGCTTGTCCGGTCAAACGCCTGAGGAGATTAATCAAATGAATATAAATCGAAAAACAACGCTGGTGCTGCTTTTGGTTCTATTGGCGTCAAGCCCGGTCAGGGCGCAGTGGGATTTCTTCATAAGCGGAAGCGATACCGCCGATTGTGCTGACACATACATGCGATCCAACCTGCCGACGACCAATTACGGCAGCGACGCCACCATGTTGTTCGGTTCTCAATGGAATACGATGACAATCCTGATCGCCTTTCCTCATCTGTCCGATTCCCTGGCCCTGCCGGTATATGAGGGTGACATTGACAGCGCCTTTATTGGTTTAGTGTGCACCGGTTCGATTGAGGCCGGAGATACGCTGTCCATGAAAGCCTGTACCTGCAAACGGGATTGGGTTGAAAATGAGGCTACGTGGAATGAGTTTGCGTCAGGAGATGACTGGGCGACGGCGGGAGCCGCCGGAGGTGATGACCGTTTTGATGATGCACCTGCCGATACGTTGATCCTGCACGATGGCAGCACGGCGGCTCTGGACACGGTTTATGTACGACTCGGTGTCAATTTCAGTATGGCCTTTGAATCGGCGGTATTGGACATGTCCTATGAAGCCGGGACAGAAGCGATTTATCTGGGCTTTTATTCATCGGATCATTCATCGGCGGTCGGCCCTTTCCTGCACGTTTTTGGCGGAAGCAGCGGTGGCGGAGAGGATAGCTCCGCACCCGATTCGTATGACGCCTTGAACGCGATCGCGGTGCTTCATCTCGACCCCGACAGCGTCAAGCTTGGGATCGGCTCGGTCGATTCCACCGACCTGGAACGAACGATCATTCGCTGGGATACGACTTCAATCCCCGAGGACACGACCGATGGATATTCTCTTTATGCCGGGGCAGCCGTGGAAAACGAAAACGATGATTTTGCTTTGTCCCTGGTGCAGCCGGACTGGGTGTACTTTTCAATCTTTGCGCTGGATGTAGCGGGCAATGCGTCATCCGCGGTCAGTGATTCGATTTATCTCCCGGGCGGGGGAGAAGGCGGAACAACGACCGGCCGTACCAACCGCATGTTCGAATATTTAATCAGTAAACAGGAGAATATAAACAAATGAAAAGGATTGGCGTCACAGCTTTTCTCATAATAATGATAATCGGAACGATCCCGGCTTTTGGCGATCCTTACGGTTTCGGCGAAGACGTTCCGGTGATGTTTGTCGTCCCGGATACGTCCGACGGTCAGCCAATAACACCAGACTCGATATTTATTTCGGTTTATTATGGGTCGGGATCGACGGCGGTCGTTGACGAAACCGTTATGTCAAACTGGGACGGCCGCACCGGCGAATATTGTTATACTTTCAGCACGCCCGATTCGGCCGGTGTCTACAGCCCGCGCCTCCGCTGGAAAGCCCAGGGAAAAGAGTACATTCTTCGGCTCGACAATATCTACGTGGCCGACATTTTCGACGTGGCGACCGACACGATCATGGCCGACCTGGCCGGAATATCAGGAAGTGCGCTCGCCGCCGATCATCTGAAATATTTCATGGACGGCACGGGTTCGAGTCACGATGTAGGTACTATCGGCCAGGAGGTTGTCACTTGAAAATAACGACGGCAACGCGGCCTTTTATGTTTATAATTCCGGCGGAAGTGCCGCGAAATTCTATACCAGCCATATCGCCACCGGAGAAAACTGGTCGTACGGTTTGGCTTTATTGGCAGGATCAGGTCAGACAGCTCCATTGCGCGTTATCGGAGCCGGCAGCTATACCGGAATCTACGGCAATCTCCATGGCTCGGTGGCATCGGTTGCAAACAAAGTGACAGTGGTCGATTCGACGGCCGCCGATATCTCTTCACTGGCTAATGCCGGTCTCTCGACGTTCGATCCCTCGACAGATTCGGTGAATGCCCGCTCCAACGTGCTTTCGATTTCCGGCGACAGCGATGCCGCCGACAACCTGAAATATTTCCTCGACGGAACCGGTCATACGCACGGAGTGGAACTATCGGCAAGCCAGTTGAAACTAAGCGGCACTTTCTACACCGAAGGTGCGCTACATGTCGAAAATACAGCAGGCAACGCAGCCTTCCTCAAGACGTCGTCCCAAATCGCGGGAGCCGCTGGATTATATCTATACGGGGAAAGTGACAATGACAATCTGTTTGGCTTGAATATAGTCGGCAATTCGCCGAGCGGAGACGCTTTGGGCAACTGGTGCGGGACGATCACGGCTAATGCTTCCAATTCTGATGGTCAGATACTGGCGGTCGCACCGGATGATTGGTCGGCCGACGACAGCGCCGCCTATCAGGGGGAAGCCTCCGGTCTGTCAGCGGCCGGTATTTGGGATTACTCAGGACGAACGGTCGAAGGCGGCTGGGTTGATTCGAACAGGACCGAAGCCGGGTCATCCCTGGGCGACGGAATGTACGCCCGGACTGTAGCAGTCATTGATAGTACCACACAAAGCCCTGTGCCGGGCGTTCGGGTGGCGGTGCGTTCGGTGGACCAAATGGTTTTTATAGCGGGCGGTGTTACCAATTACGAAGGCGAAGTCGGATTCAACCTCGATGTGGGGGATTTCCTGATTCTGGCTCAAGCACCGTCATACATTTTTGAGTCTTTTGATACAATATCGGTTGAGGGGCCGGGCTGCGACAGCCTCATGGGATACCACTTCGATCCCGGTTTGCCCCCGGAGCCGGATTTATGTCGTGTCTACGGCTATATTTATGATATCGCCGCCAATCCCGAGATGAATGCCGAAATCGAGGCGCACCTGAGTCCCGGGGTGAGAAGGTTTGGCGGGGCAGTGGTCTCACCGTTAGTGCGTCAAACGCAATCGGACAGCCTGGGGTATTTCTATATCGATCTTATTCCCAGCGTTCGGCTCGAGCCGGATTCGAGTACTTATGAAATAAGTATTACTTTATCGGACGGGGCCATCTTGCGCGAGAAAGTCACCGTCCCCGATCAGAATTCATGGCAGTTAACCTGGTAAAGGAAAGGAATAATTCATGACACTGGCACTTATACCCATATTAAGCTCCCTGCTGGAGTTTGTGGCCCACAATATAATCGGGCTGGCCGGAGGAGTCGGAGCGCTGTTCATGGCGATTCTGGCCTACCTCGCAAAAACTTATTTGTTGCCGTTTCTTGAGCTGGAGCATCGCCGCCGATACGCCGTCTATATCGCCACCATGGCCGATGAAATCACCGATGACCTGGTGCGGCGTTATCCCGACAAAGAGTGGCTGAAATATCTGGATGAAGCGGTCGACAAGATAATCGACGTTTGCAATATCGACCGGGAAATCGCGGAACGGGCCGCCAGCGCGGCGCTGGCACGTAAATAGATGATTGCGATATTGAAATGATGATTCTGCTTTTAATCAGTACTGTGGCTCTGAAATAGTACCGTAAACGTACTTGATGATGTATACGGCGTCGGCAATGTCAATATAGCCGTCGCCGTTGGCATCGGCCCGGCCTTCGCCACCGACGGGCGGAATTCCGTCTTTGAACAAATAATCTATCAAATACAAAGCATCGCCGATATTAACCTGTCCGTCGCCGTTGTAATCGCCTTTAACGTAGTTGCAATCGTACTGCATCAGGACCGTAGTCGTCGTATGAAGGTCCGAAGCGTCATAAGGCGTGACCGATAAGAAATACAAAGAATCATTGATTAGATCATAGCTGTCCCAGATATATGACCATCCACCGGAACTGCTTTTATCGACACCAAGCCTTGTTCTCTGCGTTACCTGATTGTAACCACGAATGGTGAAAATCATATCGACGTCGTGCCATCCGTTGTTATAATACAGGCGGGCCGTGGATGGGCCGTTTTGCATATAGGTCGAAAGAAGCTGACCGCTAAGCGGATCGGTGATTTTGACCTGATAGCGAGCGGACAGATCGGCCAGACCATAGACACCGGCCAGAGTTAAATAAATCCCCGGCGTTCCCGACAAAGCCAGGACGACGAAATTCTCGCGTTCCTGAAAATAATTGCGAATCGTGCCATATTGCGGGTTCCTGACTACATCAAGGGCCAATTCTCCACCGTGAGTCAGAACATATTGGTTCAGGCCGAGATAAAACAGGTCGTCGTAGGTGCCGTTGTACCTGTCGGTCTGCATCGCTTCGGCCAGCCGTTCCACGACGGTATCGATACTCAGAACCGACGTTCCTTCGCGCATCAGGTACGTATATCCCTGATCGAAATAATACTGCACGGCTGTCGCGGCCGCCACCGGCCCGCAGTAGTACTGTCCGGATCCGCTGCCGAAATTGTTCTGATTCAAATGGGCGACGGGAATTTCGTAATTAAACTCCACGTTCTTCTTTTCAAATACGACGCTGTCGATATTTTCATCCTGAGTTTGTGCGGTTATTGTCATAGGTGTACAAAACGTCTGACCAAAAGTAACGCCGTTCAATTGCACCTGAGGCGGAGTCGGGTCGACCACGACCAGGTGCGAGTCAACGTCGGAGCGTCCCAATGTATCCAGCACCCGGGATCGCAGCCAGGTACTGGTTCTCGGGGAGAACCGTGTAATCCCAGAGAATGCTGAAACCATCGCCGGCTCCGGCGGGATCGACGCCGTTGCGAAGAATCCTCGTGCCGTCGAAATCGTAACCGATCAAATTCCATCCGCCGCCCAAGCTCCGGTAATCGAAAGCCATGTAGTCTATGATGGAGCTGCCCGAAGTTTCCGACGCCCAAATTCGGGGCTGGCCCTGAATCAGCTCATTGTTCAGCGGCTTGAGCATGACGGTGGACGGTTCGGGATTGGTCGTGCCGGTACCGGTTGTATCATCGCCACCGCTGTTGCCGCCGGTTGTCCCGTACGAAAAGAGGAATATTCGACCGGGGAAATCATAGTAATTATTATTGTTAAGATCGATGTACCCGATCATTTCATCCCAGATGTTGAAAGTAGTACAGCCTATCGGTACCGAGTCGGTAACAAGGTCGATCATAGTATAAGGATCATCGAAAGATAAAAAGAACCCGACAAAATACGGGCCGTTGACCGCGACCGGCTCATCGAGGGGAATGGTCACTTCGTACAAATCCGCAGCCGGAATACTTATAGTATACTCTGATGAAATCGACAGCATGTCGCCCGGTACGGGACAGCTCGGGGTCGAATTATCGATCGACTCAACGTCGACGGACACATAAATATCACAGGCTTGATAAAAATACAAGACCATGGAGACTTCTTCGACGGTAAATGGATAGGGATCGGTGCAGGTTTGTGAAGGATTCTGATAACCCTTATAGAGCTCGTTGCCGACCACCCAGTCTGATATAAGCCAGGCCATATCCTGATTCATCAGGACGGTGCAGGCGGAAGCCGCGGCCAGATGATCGAAACCACCCGGACGCTGGACTTTTATTGTTGGATCCAGCAATTTGGAACAAGCGTTACTTTTTCCGGCAGCGGCCGAATCGACCGAAAACAACAAGAAAGCAACGGCCAAAGACAGAATAATTCTGTGAACCATCGATGGGAGCTCCAATAATTTTTATCTTTCTATTGATATCGAGCGAATTTTTTATAACTTGATGCCTGAGCTCTGCAAAGGCCCGCAATATGGGCTTTGGGCCAATTTATGTGCAGGAATTGGACAAGAAAATATGTCTGAAAACAAAGAATCCGTCGGGGTCAGAAAGCCGGATTGGCTTAAGGTCAAGGCGGGCT
Source organism: uncultured candidate division Zixibacteria bacterium (assembly GCA_963702205.1). Taxonomy (GTDB): domain Bacteria; phylum Zixibacteria; class MSB-5A5; order GN15; family PGXB01; genus CALAMC01. The sequence goes on along the minus strand of OY969724.1, from coordinate 3,573,841 downwards.
TCAGCCGGCAGTACCTGGACGTGCAGGCTCTTTTAAAACAGCACGATTTGCATACCGTCTGTCAGGAAGCCAATTGTCCCAACCGGGGAGAGTGTTTTTCCAGCGGGACGGCCACATTCCTGATTATGGGGCCCAACTGCACCCGCAACTGCCGATTTTGTAACGTGACAAGCGGTGCGATCCGAAAGCTTGATCCGGAAGAACCGTCGCGGGTGGCCGAAGCCGTGAAAATCATGAATTTGAAACACGCCGTGGTAACGTCCGTTACGCGCGATGATCTTCCCGATGGCGGCGCAGGACATTTCGCCGAGGTAATTCGGGCCGTACGGGCCGCAAGCCCCGGCACGACGATTGAAGTGCTGACACCCGATTTTCAGGGCAGCCGGGAAGCCCTGAATACGGTCTTCGCGGAGAGTCCTGAAGTATTCAATCACAACGTCGAGACCGTCAAAAGACTGTATCCGGATGTCCGACCACAGGCGGTTTACGAGAGGTCTCTGGCCGTTCTGGACTCTGCCCGAACCTTTGGGGGCATGATGGTCAAGTCCGGCCTTATGGTCGGTCTGGGTGAGACAGAGGATGAATTGGTAACAACCTTCGAAGATTTAAAGCGGGCCGGCGTGGAAAGCCTGACAATCGGGCAATATTTGGCTCCGTCAAAGAGGCACTATCCGATCCAGAAATATTACCGCCCGGATGAATTCTCGGCACTGGCCGAAAAGGCCGAACTTGCGGGAATTCGGCACGTTTTTGCAGGTCCCTTGGTACGTTCTTCATACAATGCCGCCGAGCAGTTCAGGTCATGATGGGAACGGTCCCACAGGCCGCCTTATTTTAATACAATCAATTTTACCCCCATATTGCCTCCTGTTTTCCGGTCGATAATGATGATAAGGACTGTGATGTAATTTGGTTTTACTTGCTTCGAGTTTTTACGACAGGAGATAATATGAAAGATATCATGGTCGTTGACGATGAAGTCTACATTTGCAATATAATCCTTGAAGCGCTGGGCGAATTTAAGGATTTCAATGTCAGCAAATTCTCAGACCCGGTTAAAGCGCTCGATCATCTGGACAAAAATACCGTCGATCTGGTCCTGACCGACCTGGTTATGGGTGATCATTCGGGCGTTGAAATTCTCGAGAAAGCTCTCGCGAATCATCCCGACTGCATTGTGGTTCTTATGACCGGATATCCGACCGTCAAGACGGCCATATCAGTACTTAAAAAAGGCGGCTATGATTATCTTATAAAACCTTTCAAGCTGGAAGACCTGACCTCGACAATTAAGCGGGGGCTGGATCATCAGCAGCTCAGGCGAGAAAATGTCGCCCTGAAAAGCCAGGCCGAACTTAGGAAAATTTCCGAAGCTATGGCCCGCGGCATAGGATTCAATCAGATTCTGAATTTGATTAATGAGACATTGCTGCAACAACTGCCGGCGACGGCTTCGTCGATATTATTGTACGATAAAAAACAGCGATGTAATCGTGTGAAGTGCATCGGCGGTGAATACGACAATCCTGAGATCAATGAATTTCTGAACGGTCAGACGTTGGACCGGGCGATTGCCGAGCGGGGCGACGGCGTCTTCTGCGAGAATATCGAAATCGAAAAAGATGATATGCCGTACCGCCGCTCGAAAGTCTCCTGCCCGTTGATTTCCAAACGCATTCTTCTCGGGCATTTGAACGTCGTTTATGATGACCGTTTCAAGCACATAACTCCCGGCCAGATGCACATGATTTCGTTGCTTGCTTCGCAGGCCGCAGCGGCGATGGAATCCTCCCGGCTTATTTATAATTTGAAACGATCATATATTCAAACCATCGGAGCCCTGGCCAATGCCATTGAAGCTCGCGATAATTACACGGCCGGACATACCGATCGCGTGTATTACCTCGCTGAGATTCTGGCCCGTAAACTGAACTGGAATAAAAGGCGCATGAACCGGCTTAAAACCGGCTGTCGGCTGCACGATATCGGCAAGATCGGCATACCCGACAGCATTCTCAACAAGCCGGGGCGGCTCGATGACGAAGAGCGCCTGATCATGCAGCAGCATCCCGTACGAGGCGCGGCTATACTGGGGCAGGTGCCTTACCTAAAGCCGGTCATACCTTACATTTTATGTCATCACGAAAGATTCGATGGCAATGGTTATCCCAATGGCCTGAAAGGCCAAGAAATCCCGATAGAAGGTCGTCTGCTGGCCGTGGTCGATACATTCGATGCCATCACTTCCGACCGGCCCTACCGCCAGAGTAAAACGCATGAATTCGCACTAAGGGAACTGCGCGAACATTCCGGCACCCAGTTCGATCCGGATCTCGTTACGCTGTTTCATGAAGCCTACGAAGAAGGTTTGATCAACCGGGCCGTACGGCGCGCCGACGATACCATCAAGATGATGAGACCGCCGGTTACAGCTTAAACGGCACCGGCACAAAGCACAGAATAAAAATCAGAATCGCCGCGATCCCCATGAATCTCGTTGCTCCCGATAATTCCTGAGAATCGTCGAGCGTCGGCGGGTGTTTCAGTCCGAAAATAAAAATCAGGGCTCCGAACAGCCACCAGCCCGGCCACCAAAATCCCAGGGTGAGCATGGCCGCGAGGACAACGAAACTGACAATATACTGACTGCGGCCGAACAGACCGTATATGATATGCCCGCCGTCCAGCTGACCCAGCGGCAGCAGGTTTAGCATAGTAATTAAAAGACCGACCCATCCCGCCAGCGCCGCCGACGACAGCATATAGTCATGACCGGCCGGCAGCGGTCCGATAATCAACCAGCCCAGAAATCTTATAAGCAGTGAATCTCCAAGGGTCAGGCCGCCTCCGGACGGCACAATGACGGCGTTTTGCAGTCCGTACATCAGGACAAAGACCGCTATGATGAATCCCGATATCGGTCCGGCCGCGCCGACCTCGATAAGATCGCGACGGTTGCCGAACGGCGAACGGGATTTGATAATTGCGCCGAAAGTCCCGACAAAATTCGGGGCGGGGATAAAATACGGCAGGGTCATTAAGAGACCGCGACGTCTCCCGGCCAGATAATGCCCGAATTCGTGGAAGAGCAATATTACGATAAGCGCGATCGTGAATTCGAGGCGATCGAGGAGGAATGCGGACGACAGCATATCGGAAAAGCTCAAATGCGTATAGAAAATCGGTGCGAAGAACATGGTAATCAGCGTGACGAAAAACAGGATCGCGTTTAAAGGCGGGATCCGACGCTGCCAGGGCAGTTCCGCGACACTTATCAGGTAACCTTGCAAATCTTCTTTGGATGAAGCCTTAAAGCCGATCGATTTCAACCGCTTTCGCAGGACCTGGAAAGCGTGGGTGGGGTCTTTTTTGGGAATGGCCCGGAATATCAGGCTGTTGCCGTGATGGTATATGGCTCCGACATCATAAAGGTCGGTCATGTGGTAATAGATGGTCTGAGATATGGTGTCGGGTTTTTTCATATATCCGGCGGCAAACCTCCAGTTAGCATTCTCTGACTTATAACGCTCTCATAATACCCCGGTTCATTCTTTTGTGGCAAGAACATTTCGGGGAGGGGCATAAAAAAAGGAGCAAGGTCGTTGGACCCTGCTCCGAAAAAACGATCTATCAGCAAAAGGCTGATTAGATTTCCCAAGCACCAAGCGGATCAGCACCACCATTGAAGTAATAATCAATGAGGTACGTCACATCAGCTGGGGTATAAGAACCATCGGCATTGACATCACCGGAGTACTTAAACGGATACGGACCATTATTATTGATCGGATCCAGAACAAAGTTCGCCAGATAGATAATGTCGACGAGGTTGATAGCGCCGTCATCATTGACGTCACCACGACCGAAACCGGCCCATTTGTTAGCCGTGTTGGCAAGCGGGAAGAACGTCGTAGGATCCGACGCATCTGCCGTCAGCATACCAAAGTTGGCAAAACAAACGATGGTCGATTCAGGATCGGCAGTCCATGACGCCAGGTCGGCCTTCTGGATCGTAAAGAAAGCATTACGGTCCGAGGACGAGGAGACGCACGGCAGAATACCGGGCTGATGGGTAACCGTATGATACAGCGACGGGTTGGACATCCAGTAGTAAGCTGAATCCAACCAGAGATCACTATCATTCCAGAAACCTCCGCCCTGGGCATCCATACATTTGGCGTTAATCATGGGTTCATAACAACCGCCAAACGGGATTTTTACCTGACCAAATGCACGACTCGGCGTGGCACAATCGTAGGTCCAAGCTACGGAGTGAGCAACGTCATAGCCGGTAACGTTATTGGCGTTATTCGGTCCGGTATCATAGTCATCGAAGGTTCCGGCATACACATTATTGACAGCCTGTCCGTAACGGGAATACACGGCATATCTGTAGATAATGAAGTTGTCAAGGACACCCACAGTATCATCAGTATAAGCGCCAATTACCTTGCCGCAAGCCTTGAATCCCATGGTCAGAGTATCATCATAAGGCGGATCTTCGCCATAGTCGCTATGCCATTCCCAATGCCAACGCGGCGGAGAAAGCAATGTGTCGAAGAAATTCTGAACGGAGTCAACGAATCCAAAGGTTGCCACTTCGCCGTACAGAGGCTCATAAGTGTCACCCAGGTCTTTTGAAATGTAACCCAGAAGGACGTTGACTTCATGTCCGATTTCACACATTGACGTCGCGCAGTTGACATCGGCCAGGAGGGTATTCCACTCCCAGTCAGCACCTTGCCAGTTGTCGGAATGGAAGGCCAACCGATACTTGGAGGAGCCGAACATAAGACCGGCCTGCCAGAACTGACCGCCTTGACCGTCGACGTTAAAGCAGTCGAAGTCACCGTCAGCCAGCTTGCCGGAATTGAAGACAATAGCGAAGTTCAGATCGCTGGTATTACCGAAATCGAGTTCTTCATCGGCATACAGACAACCACCGACTATTGTAAACTGGACAGCGGGAATCAGGTAGTTAGCATTGTCATCCTGATAGGCACTGTCGAGGAAGTAATCGGGATCATCCGAATCGATAAAGGCATAGAATGTATGAGCGCCACGAGTTACGATTGAGGCGTTCACATCCAGCACGATATCAACCGGCGGGTCACCTGCATTAACGATGGTACCGGGCGTCGGTGACACAAGACCGTTAATGTAAGCCGGCGGAGCATACGTAGCTCTGCTGCTCGATGAGCGCATATTCTCGATGGCCACATTGGCACCGAGAGCAGCCACGTTTCTCACCAGTTCATCGGCCTTGTCGGTCATCTTGGCCAGGTACTGCTCGGAGTGTCCGACCTTGTCTTCACCAGTGGTGAAGGACGCGACCGGAGGAACCGTGTTATTAGTGACGTTGTCAATGTAGACGCCGAAAATGGTCAGCGGAGCGCAGCCAGCGTTCTCGAAGATATCCGGGAACGTGACCAATTCGCTCGGGCCGCCGCCGAATTCGACCGGCACATCGACTTTGTAATTAAGGATACTCAGGCGTTGACGATCGGTCTGATTAGTCAGACAGAACAGTTTCCAACCCCAGGTATACAGCACGTGGCCGTCGTCCATAGCCGGAGCGGTCCGATGACCGCGGTTCTGCTGGAGGGCGAAGCGGCGATGCCACAACTGGGTTCCATCGTCGGCATTGAAGACATTCAAATAGTCTTCTCTCATGGCGGCCATATAGAAGTCAGGCGCGCCCGGCTCGCAGGAGAGCATACCGTCCATTAACCAGTTATGGGCAAATCCACCGTTGGCGGCACTGTATGAACCAGGATTCGTCAACGTGTTATCCCAGGAAATAACACCATTTGTCTTATAATAAGCGATAGGACCACGTCTCTGACCGGAAGTCGTCCACGGGCACCAGCCCTGGAAAATCACACGGCTGGCGTCGATAGCCGGAGTCGCGAAGGCCGAACCCAAACCACCGTTGGACAACTGGACCCAATTTACAACACCGTCGGAGGCGTTGATACTGTACATGACACCACCGTCCTGAACCGGGTTGGAGTTATCAGCCGGGTCATAGGACGAAACGACATACAGCGTGCCTTCGAAAGCAAGATTGGGATCCGGATCATAGCTCATGCCGGCCAGAAAGCCTTCTGTTCCCGGATAGTCCTTGGCCGGAACAACCGTTCCACCCAGGAGACCACCGTTAACAGTGGAAAGCGACCAGACCAGCGAGCCATCGGACGGGTCAAACGCTTTGACGTCACCATTGGTGACGTTTTGATCAAAGCCAACGAACATATATTGGCCATTGGAAACTGCGGTGAAGGTAACATTGCCGCCGACCGGAATCGGGCCCCAGATACTGGCGCCGGTCATGGCGTTACAGGCATACATGTCACCATCATCGGAGAAGTAAATCAATTCCGGAACACCGCCGACGTCGACGATGGAATGAGCGCCATAAGTGAAGGTGTTCGTTCCGTGGACGTCGTATTTGCGGGACCAAACCGTATCGAGAGTGTTAAGATCGAAGGCCGAGAAAGCACGGGCACCGGCGCCGGCAACAATGATCATAGTCTGATCCATGCCGTAACCGGCGAAGTTGACGACCGACGGGGTCGAGAACATACCCGAAGACAGTACAAAGCCGCCGAAATCACCCGCGACCACGGAGTCCATCGGAGCTCCAGTATTGACATCAAACGTGATTATCCTGTCACCGAAGATAGCTACGACGGTATCCTGCCAGATGACGGGAGAACCATAAACCATGGTCTGAGTAGCATCGTACTCCCAGGCTTTGGTAAGATTGCACTGAGCATCACCCATGCTGTTGAAAGAAGCATTGGAACGGAAGTCGTCATGGGCTTTGACCGGCCAATCTTCGCCGGGGGTACAGATTCTTTCCGGAACCGGGACGCAGCAGACATCAGCTGCCATTAAGAAGTTGACGTCCTGGCCCCAACCGTCGGGAATATATTCCCACGATCCGCCGTAGGTTTCAGCGGAACGCATAAGCGGGTTGGAATCCCAGTCATCGGACAGAAGAATCAGACCTTCAGTGTTGGTCGGCGAATATGATTCGATGCCGGCCCAGATATCGCCGTCGAAGCGGATATTCTGATCGTGGAAACTACGATTGTTAAAAGCGTAATATCCAAGAGGAATATAATAATCCCCGGGAGAGGTCAGATCCACGGTTCCCAGCAGGGTTCCGGGTAGACCACCGGCACCGGTGTTATCGTAAACCTGCAACTGGGCATCGTGCGTATAGTACGGAGTGCCTGCCGGATTCCAGAGAGCATAGTAGAAGGTCTCAAGACGACAGCCTTCAGCCACCGGCGTGAACCGGACTGAGTAATTGTTGTCGCCATATTCATCCGGTGCTTCCCAGCCTACGGCAGCTCCGCCATAATAGGAAAGAATCTGGCATTCCGAGAATTCATCTTTACAGATGTCGGCATAAATCCAGAAATTGACGTCGGCGCCCCAGGATGCGAGCATCGAGCCCCAGGCATAGCCGTCCAGCGGATCTCCTGTCGGAGTCCAGAGGACGTTGCTGCGGCCAACGCCGCACAGGGTGCCGTCGTCCGATAACGCCGCCAGCACGCCGCCGGTAACGTCATTCGTCGACCAACCGATGTGGAAATCACCATGAACAATAAGGCCACCGGGAATGGTGACATCATTGAAACCACTCGTAGCCGGCCAATACTGAAGGCTGGCAAACGGGATGGTCGTGGTGAAGAGAACATCGGTCGTATCCGGGAAACCACCGTCATCACCCCAGACGAAAACGTCGAGGTCGGGAGTTCCAACCGGTTCAAAATAACCCGCATAACTGAAGAGACCAATTCCGAAGCCCGTCAGAGTATCCTGACCGCCAGCCGTAAAGCGCTCGCTGTAGTAATCCTCATTATAGGCGTTCGGTTGTTCCCACCAGTAGACATTGGGGGTCGCGCAATCGTATTCTTGAGTGTAACAACTCGTGTATGGAATGCGGTCGCAGCAGACATCAGATCCGAAACCGTAGGCCCGGTCACTGCCGAACTGATACCAGCCAAAACCGGAACCCGCATCGCCCCACCATACGTGGCGGCCGCCGCCGGAACCGACGTCGCCAGCCAGAGTAGAGAGGGTATCGCCAGGAGCGTTCTGCTTGCAACGAATTCCGACATAGAACTCCTCACCATCGGTGAAAGCGTATCCCATCGAGCTGAAATCGGCATAGACATAGGGGTCGCCATCATCATTTACAAAATGATCGCCGGCCGTCTGGATTTCAGAGAAGGGAACCACAACCGAATCGAGCGGAGTCAAGGCATCGTCATACAGCAAAACATACATGTCCGGAGAGCCTACCAGGTAATAGCCGTAAATGATCACACTGACCGTATGAAGCGTGCAGGTGTAACCTGCTTCGGGAGTCATACGCATCAGTATAGATCCGAGGCTATAGGCCGGATAAGGCATCGGCACGTATACGTACCAATCCTCATTATGGTACTGAAGCAGGTCGCACTGGTAGTCCGGAGGGAGTACCGTCGCGGGAGTAATCGCATTCAGGCTGAGATCCGGGCGACTAAACGAGTGGACCGGCTTATTGGCGATCTTGAGGCTCAAAAGCTGGTACCTCGGATTATCCGTATTGATCGTCTGATATCTCATCGGATAATCGTCAGTCTTGACCTTGGTTGTTTCGGAAGTAAATGCCGCACTTGCAAGGGTCAGCAACAACCCCAGTGTAAGTACCGCAATTGTCAGCTTTTTGTTAAGCAACATTTATTTCCTCCTTAAAATTAGGAATACTGCTCCACATATTAACCAAAATCTGAAAAAAGGCCAAACCAAGCTGATACCTTTCATGTCGGCAAAAATCGTGAAATCTTTGCCCACCGGAGACATCAATTAAGGTTATGCGGCGTTTCTTCATAGCTCACCCGTGTCCAGGGATTTGTGAGAATTAATCTTGGTCAATAGTTTCAAAATCATTCCTATGGAGTAAGGAGTCAAATCCGAAAACTGGATTGTAGGGATTTAACCCCGAAATGTTGTGTTGATAAAACTTCTGTAAACTCCAATTAAATAGCCTTCTGATATCTATTAAGTTTTCACCTCCTAAAAGCACTTGCTTATGAGTTACGTTAAACATTGACATATCCAGAAATGAGGTGACTAAATTCGATTGCTGCCGGAAACTTCAACTCGCAAAGACCTTATGTCCTATAACGACCGGTTATAAAAGATATAAATTACTTGTGCGAATTAAAGGAAACCCCGGAGGACGGGATTTTATACCTTTAACAATTCGAACCGTGCAAAAGAGGTAAATAATTTTGGGGCAAAAGTCGCAACCGCTTTTTGTGGCTCTCAAGCAGCGACAACTTATTACACACGCTCAATCCCAAAATAGTTTTTAAATGATTTTTGTCAAGAAAAAAATGGGAAATATTTTCCGCTCCGACTATCATAGATTAGACTGAATTCTTGCGTAACCGCTTAATAATTAATAGTTTACGAAATATAACCGGTGTCAATAAAGGAAATGGTTGCTCAGAAATAGAACATAGAATATCTTATTTATAAGAGAAGGCTATGAAAATCCCGAAAAAAAGCATTTTGATCCCGGTCTTTATCGCTCTGCTGATCGTCTTTCGATTTGTCGAAAAAATCGATCACGATGTATCGCACGAGGACCGCTTTACGGTGACCAAAGTCGTTGATGGTGATACAATCGAACTGACCGGCGGCGACAAAGTCCGTCTGCTGGCAATCGATTGTCCGGAGAAAGGCGAACCGTTTTATGATTCGGCGACGGCTTTTCTGGCGTCTTTGATTGACGGTCAAATTACCGGGGTTGAATATTCGAATCGCCGCCGCGATGGGTACGGCCGGATTCTGGCGTATATTTATCTCGATTCGATTTTTATCAATGAGGCAATTCTAAGACAGGGTTTGGGTCATATATACCTGTTCGACGACAATATCGCCGATTCGGCCAGGATTAATATTCTGCTGGATGCCCAGAACGAGGCAATGGAAGCCGGACGCGGTGTCTGGTCGATAGCTCATGAACCGGAAAAAGTCTATCTGGCCAAAAAGGGAAGTCTCCGGTTTCACCGGCCGATCTGCGGGGCGGTCAAGGATGCCGACTGGAGCGAACTGATACCGTTCGATTCGCGCGAGCAGGCTTTCCGCGCGGGCTATTCTCCCTGCCGCAACTGCCGTCCGTGAGTAAAATTAATAGGTTGACTTTAAACGCCACATTCGGTAATTTCGTTATAGATATAAATCAATACTTTCAGCCCGGATCTGTTTAGGGGGAATCGTTTGGCGTGAAATCTAACTCGTTCGGTCAGGTCCTGCGTCCCGATTTATCGGGACGTGAGACCTGACCGTCTTGTAAGTAATTGAAACTTAAGAGGCCGTCAGCGACTGTCTAATTTGTCAAGTAAGTTTTGGGTTCCAGGACTCTCCTTTCGCGAGCATGGAATTGATAATGGTGAGCAGTTTTCTCATGGCCGCCACCAGCGCCGTCATCTTTGTTTTTCCATTATCCAGAAGTCTCTGGTAGAAGGTTTTAATCATCGGGTTATGGTGACAGGCCACGACCGTGGGCATATACAAGCGGGCTCGAACCACCTTTCGTCCTCCACCGGTCATACGTTTGCCTCGGAAACTGCCGCTGTCGCGATTGATCGGCGCTACCCCGACCAGAGCCGCAATTTGCCGTCGATTCAGTTGGCCCAACTCGGGCACCTCGGTTAATAGCATTGTTGCCGTCGTCTCAGCGATTCCGGGCACGGACACCAGTGCCCGCATCTTCGCCTGCAACTCGGACGAATGACAGACCGTATCGACCAGCTGTCGTTGCACCCGTTTCAATTCGCGATCAATCGTTTTGAGAACGGCGGCGATGCTTCGAGCAATCGCTTTGTCATGGACATGCTCACGACGGTTAAGTTCAGAGGTGCGCATCTTTACTAACTGACGCCTCCGTGCCACAAGGCCCTTCATCTGACGACTGCGACTGTCCCGCAGAGCTCGTCGGGGCGGGTGTATTGCCGCTCCATACTCAGCCAGTAACTTCGCATCAATCCGATCAGTTTTGGCCAAATAACCAACGGCCCGACCAAAATCACGAACCTGACGCGGGTTGACAACCACTACCGGCAATGACGCCTCATCCAACGCGATGACCAAGTCATACTCGTAACCACCGGTGCTCTCAATCACGATCAGATCAGCCTGCAATCCGGTCAACTGCTCGACACCCTCGCTGATGCCCGACCGATTGTTCTCAAATCGGACATGCCGTTGGGTCTCTGTGTCATACAGATCAATGTGACCCTTGGCGACATCAATGCCAACAAAATTCTTCATGGAAATCCTTTCCTTGCAATTACGGGCTCATTGTTGTACAATGTCCCTTGCGACTGTTCGGGTTAACACCTGAATATATGATGCCGGATCATGCTGACGACGGGCTTGCAAGCCCCAGGTGTCAACGATCTCGGCACCACCGGGAGATCTTTGAACATTCCGAAGATCTCCCTAATTATATGCAAAGTATAGCTAATATATAAACAGACGCAAAGATACAAGGTGTCAATCCCGACTTCGTCGGGATCAGAACCTGACGGAACATATATGCACCACTTTTTTAACAAGCCCCTGTTTAGGGGGAGTTGTCCGGCGTGAAATTTAAAAACAGTGGGACTATGAATGATAATTGACCTAACATAATTTTGCGATTTATTGGAACCAGATATCTGAGAGGAATAATTGACAAAGACGAATTGCAATAGATTGATCTTATGTGCTGTTGCGTTGGCAATGATGCTTTACACCATTTGGGGCTGTGGGAAAAAGTCCGTGGATTACGATGATTCAAAGATTATCATCCCGCCGTCGGGAGCAATGGCGGCCTGGTCACCGACCGGAGAGTGGATAGCCGTTTCCCGCTTCCCCGCTTTGGGTCGGATTCCGCGCGGGGTGTATTTGATTCGTCCCGACGGGTCAGAATTTAAGCAATTTCCGGGCATAGACGGATTGCCGTACGTGATTGATCTGTGCTGGTCGCCGGACGGACAGTGGCTGGCTTTCAACGTCGGAACCGATATTTACAAGATTAAAATCAACGGGGACAGCCTGACGCGGCTGACTTTTAACGGCGAAAACTATACCTGCACCTGGTCGGATTCGGATACTTTAATTGCCTTCCAACACTCAAGCGGGGACAATTCCGGAGCTTGGATTATGAGTAAGGATGGCAGTGATATCCGCCCGTTTATACGGTATGGAGGACTTATCGATTTTGGCCCCGGCGACAGCCTGTTTTATATTATTAGTATTAGAAACAATCAGGGTAAAATGGCCTATATGAATCTGGTCGATTCGACGGAAAGGCCGATTCTAATAGTAGAAACCGGTAAGCCTTACACAACCTATTATAACCCCGATATTTCACCCGATGGCCAGCAAATCGCCTTTAGTCTGGACGCCCAGATAAGAATTCTTGATATCGCCAACGGCAATATTACAACACTAACGGTAAATGGCGGAGACGACCCGAGTTGGTCTCCGGACGGCACAAAAATAGTCTATTGCGATCCGGTATTGGACCCCGGTCATGACGACGTTATCATAATGAACGCCGATGGCTCCGACAGCCAAGTCCTGCTTGACTGGGATACGGCGGTGTTGCCGGACGAGCCGTAAAATTGGATAATTGATTCCGAGTCATATTCAGGCACATCCGCCTTTTTTATTGCTTTTTCGGGATTTTGTGGTATAAAAGTTTTAATGAAGCATTTGTCCCAAATCCTGATTGTCGTGTTGTTGGCCGGGCTTCTGGTTGCTTGCGGGCACAAGACCGAAACCGCCCCGGAAAGTGGAAATGCCATTGATGACGGCGATTTTGTCGTGTATACCGGCCCTCCGCCCCGGACGATAGACCTCGACAGCGTCAATGACATCACCGGCCAGATCATCTATAAGCGTCCCCCTGAAAATCTCAAGGTTGAATTCAGCGTTGTCGACGCCGATTCCTGCCATGTATCCATAGACCTATACCTGACGCCGAAGGCACCGGTGCGCCATGTTATAGACGGTGTTTTCACTCACGGCCTGCATGAGATCACCTGGAACACGCTTGATAAGCACGAGACCCGCCTGCCTGAAAGCGTGTATTATTACCAGTTCGATATTTGCGGTAAAATCAGCACCAGGCGGCTGAACTACCGGTCCGGCGATTTCGGCGTTCTAAAGTAGATTCCTTCCATTATAGGACCCGTTGAAAAAGTGCACGGATAGTGCAAGAAGCAGGTCGAGTTCGGAGGGGAGCGAAACGTAACGAGAAACCCGACAACATGATGTCGGCTTTCTCTCCTGACTTCGTCAGGATTCGGAAGCCGACCTACTAGTTTTTTAACAGGCCCTATAAATCGGTCTATCATCTCTCTCCCGATAGGTTTGTACGACCATCCGAAAATGTGCAATTTTTGATCTGTACCGATATCGGCAAAAGCCGATAAAATAAGGGAGCACAGCCATAATTAAATAAACGGACTTATGAGCTTTTACTACTTCAGGGAGTTGCGATGCCCAACATACTTGTCATAGATGATAAAGACACGGTAAGGACTATGTTGTCCCAGACGCTTGGCGAGGAGGGTTATGCGGTCGACGCGGTCGAGAATGGGAAAAAGGCCGTCGATCTGGCCCGCGCCAAGAATTATGACCTGGTCCTGACCGATCTCAGAATGCCGGAAATGGACGGGTTGACGGTTCTTAATTCGCTCAAAGAAATCGATCAGGACATGGCCGTAATAATTATGACCGCCTATGGTACGGTCGAAGCGGCCGTCTCGGCCATGAAAGGCGGGGCCTGTGATTTTATTACCAAGCCGTTCGATCCCGATCATCTGAACGTCCTTATTGAGCGTGCTCTTGAAAATCGCCGCCTGATCGCCGAGAACAGCCTCCTGCGTGAAGAACTGGCCCACAACCTCGGGTTCAGCGAAATTATCGGGCAGAACGAAAAGATGCAGGAAGTTTCGCGGCTGATTCAGAAAGTAGCCAACAGCGACACCTCGGTTCTGCTTCAGGGCGAATCGGGAACGGGAAAAGAACTGTTCGCGAGGGCCATACACAATTTATCCCCGCGCCGGGATAAACCGTACGTCGCCATCAACTGCGCCGCCATCCCGCGCGACCTGCTCGAAAACGAGCTGTTCGGCTCGGAGAAGGGCGCCTATACCAGTTCCGTCTCCCGCAAGATGGGTAAATTCGAAATCGCCGAGGGCGGGACAATCTTCCTCGATGAAATCGGGGACATGGATATATCGCTTCAGGCCAAGCTGCTCCGTGTGTTGCAGCAGAAAAGTTTCGAACGTCTCGGCGGGACCAAGGCGGTCTCGGTTAATGTGCGGGTGATCGCCGCCACTAATATGGACCTTCAGGAGATGATCCGCAAAAAACAGTTCCGCGAAGATTTGTATTATCGTCTGTCGGTTTTCCCGATAACGATCCCGCCGCTGCGCGAGCGCCGCGATGATGTCAAACCGCTGGCCGATTATTTCATGCAGAAGTATTGCCGTGAAATGAAGAAGCCGTTGAAGAATCTGTCGCGGGAGGCCGCCGCCCTGATGGAAAAGTACCACTGGCCGGGCAACGTCCGGGAGCTGGAAAATACGATCGAGAGGGCCATTATCCTGGCGGAAAGCAAGAAAGTCACGCCGGATCACCTGGCGATACGTCTGACCACGCCCGGAGAAATCAGGCTTCGCGAAGGAGCGGGGTTGAAGGAAATTGGGGCGTACGCCCAGAAGAAAGCCGAACGTGCGGCTATAATCCGGGTTTTGCAGCAGGTTCGCGGTAACAAACGGAAAGCGTCGGAAGCTTTGAAGATCGACTATACAACGCTTTTTGACAAAATCAAAAAGTACGAAATAGAAACCAATGAGATCTGATTTCGGCACTTTCTTTTATATATGGATTTTATAATAGATTCGGGTCGCCTTCGGGGCGGCCCGTTTTTTTTACAGGCCGACCAGGTCCCTGAGCCGCCTGATCTCAGTATGATTCAGATAGCGCCAGCGGCCCACTTTCAGCCCATCGGTGCGCAGCCCGGCAAATTCCACCCGGGTCAGGTATTTGACCGGTGTCCTCAGCGCTTTGAACAGCTGCTTGACCTCGTGTTTGTGGCCCTCCGTGAGAGTCACCTGCACACATGCCTGGCCGTTTTTCATATAGAGAAACTCGGCCTCGCCGTGGCCGATGTGCCCGTCATGGAGTCTTATGCCGGCGTTGATTTTGTCGGCCATGTCGGTCGAAAAATGTCCGCTGATTACGGCATGATAAACCTTCTTGACTTCATACTTGGGGTGGGCCAGACGGAACGCCAGCTCGCCGTCGTTGGTCAACAGCAGAGCTCCCTGGGTGTCGTAATCGAGACGCCCCACCGGGTAAACGCGCCCCGGTACACCGCGAGTGAAATAGGCGACCGTCTTGCGGTGGAAGGGATCGTGGAGGGTCGTGATGACCCGGGAGGGCTTGTTTAAAAGCACGTAAAATTTCTTGATTACCTGATTGACCACGGTGCCATCGACTTTAACTATGTCGTTTTCGGTATCGACGATAACTCCGAGCTTCGTGACGGTTTCATCGTTGACTGTAACCCGACCCCTGGCGATTAGTGCTTCCGCCCCTCGGCGCGAAGTTACACCGCATTCTGAAAGAAATTTATTGATCCTAATTTGCGGACTCATGCGTGAAGTTTTACGACCTCGTTATGGCAGGCTTCAAATCTATTTCTATTTTCCGGCGCGTTTCCGGAATTCATTCTTCTTTTACCCCGGCCAGATCGCTCGGAATTTCGGTTTCTACCGATTGGTCCTGATCCTCGTTCGTTTCGGATTCACTATCCGAAGAACCCTGATCGAATTCGCTTTGAAGCTGCTCGTCGTTGGTTGATTCCTCGAATGCACCTTCATTGTCAGGTTCTTCAAAATCCGATTCGGGTTCATCCTCGAGCTCCATTTGATCGGATGAGGCGGAGTTTTCGGCGGGAATATATACGCCTTCCTCGCTTTCCAAACCGGTAGCTTCGGTTTGTCCCTGATTTTCCAAATCTGATTCGGGATCAGGAGAATCCTCGATATTATCGGATTCTACTGCTTCTGTTGATTCTTCCGAACCTTTTTCGAGGGTGAGCTTTTTGGATTTGCCGTTGGAGTAACGGCTCGCGAAAGGTCCGAGAGGCAGATGCTGCTGTGACGAATCTTCATCCGAGGATATTAATTCCTCGATCTCCGACATTTGCGGCAGATCGTTCAGAGTGTTCAGGTTGAAATATTTCAAAAACTCATCGGTCGTTTTATACAGCAACGGCCGCCCGATAGTCTGAGACCGCCCGGCCATAGTTACCAGTTTTCTCTCGAGCAGGGTATGAATGGCCGAATCGGAGGCGACGCCCCGAATCATCTCGACGTCGATTTTCGTGACCGGCTGACGGTAGGCTATGATGGCCAGCGTTTCAAGGGCCGGTCGGGAAAGACGGACGTTGCGGCGGCGGGTATGGAGTTCATCGACGAACGGGGAATACTCTTCGGTGATATAGCATTGAAAACCGCCGGATATCTGGCGGATGCGAAACGATGAATCGGTCTGGCGGTATTTATCGTTGAGCACTTCGACCGCCCCGGCGACCTGAGACGGCGTCATATTTTCGACCACTTCGGCGATTTTTCCGGCCGGAAGCGGCTCGGGAGATGACAGTATCAAAGCTTCGATAACCGACGTTCTATAATCGTGATTTAAATTATCCATTTCCATCTTTCGAGTTATGCGACACTTATATGGTCAATGAGTTCGGAATTCAGTTTGTCTTCGTCGAATCGGTCTCCCCGGTACACGCGCACTTCGGAAAAGGGGAGAGATTGACGGATCATAATTCGGTGCACCCGGGCCAGTTCGAGGATGGCCATGAAGGTCATGATCGCGACCAGTTTGCGCGGGATGTCCAAAAACAACTCCTGGAATGCCACCGAATCCCGGTTGGACAACACTTCTATGACGCGCTTGATACGGTCCTCGACGGTCAGCTCCTCGGGCGAGATTTCATAAAACTGGTCTTTGCCGATTCTTTCCAGAACGTCCCGGAACGCCGTCATCAAGTCGTAGAGGGTCGTCGAATCGGAAAGAATGACTTTCGATTTGCGGTTACCGTCGACGGCCGGGGGGGTGAAAATCCGTTCCTCCATAAGTCTTTTCTCGCGAAGAATTTCGCTGGCCTCTTTGAATTTCTTGTATTCCAGCAGGGCCGCGACCAGTTCCTGACGCGGGTCGGCATCCTCGAGGTCGGCGGTATCGCGGGGCAGAAGCAATTTGGCCTTGATCCGTATCAGGGTCGCGGCCATAAGAATGTATTCCCCCGCCAGTTCCAGGTTGAGTATTTTCATCATCTCGACATACTGCATGTACTGCTCGGTGATACGAGCGATAGGAATATCATAAATGTCGATTTCGTCCTTGCGAATCAGGTAAAGCAACAGGTCCAGCGGTCCCTGGAAGACATCCAGATCAACCGAATAATTGTCTCTTGGCGTATTTGTCATTCGTGGTACTTCATTTTCATGGCGCTGCGAACCCGGTCCATAACTTCCGCGGCCCGGGTGTGGGCTTTGCCTGCGCCGGTTTTCAGCACATCCCAGATATAGTCAGGTTTTTTCTCAAGTTCAACCCTTTTTTCGCGGATGGGGGCCAGGATGGCGTTCATATTTTTTGCCAGTTTCGCTTTGCACTCGACACATCCCAGCTCCCCGGTTCGGCAGGGCGGGGCAATTTCCGTTTCATGGGTCGGCGTATAGACCCGGTGCAGGGAGTACACCGGACAAATTTCCGGACGGCCGGGATCGTTACGGCGGAGTTTCTGGGGGTCGGTAAACATCTTTTTCAGACGGGCCGCCGTTTCTTCCTCCGACGCCGCCAGCGAAATATGGTTGTCGAGCGACTTGGACATCTTGCGATTGTCCAGGCCGGGGATAACCGGGATTTTGGTCAACAATACGGCGGGTTCAACCAGGGTCGGTCCATAGATGGAATTAAATCGCCTGGCGACATCAGCCGCCAGCCAGACATGTTTCTCCTGGTCTTTGCCGACCGGGACCTTGTCGGCGTTATAGACGCATATATCGGCCGCCTGAAGAACCGGATACCCTAAAAAGCCATAACTATCGAGGCCCTTGTCTTCTTTCTTTTCTGTATAAGTGGGAAGGCGGGTCAGGGTCGGGACCGTTATCAGCATGGAGAATATCAGGTGGAGTTCGGCGTGTTCTTTGACATCGGACTGTATAAATATGTTGCAGACTTTGGGATCGAGACCTCCGGCCAAATAATCGACGGCCACCTGAAATATTCGGCCTTTGAGGACCTCGGTATTTTCGTATTCTGCCGTCAGGGAGTGCCAGTCGACAATACAGCAGTACATATTATAATCGTTCTGGAGGGCGACCCAGTTTTTGAGGGCTCCTTCATAATTGCCGATATGCAGTTCGCCGGTCGGCTGCATCCCGGATAAAATGGTCTCTTTTTCCTTTTTTTCGATCTTGGTGCTCATACAATAAATTAATCCATGAATAGGTAAGGTTTCCAGCGGGTGTCGCGAATACCGACAAAGCGCTGAATATATGTAATATGATTGGGCCGTTTGGGGACACGATTAAGTTTCATACCCGCTTTGGCCGGGGTGCGATCACCCTTCTTATTATTGCAAATTTCACAGGCGCAGACCAGATTTTCCCAGGTATCGGTGCCGCCCCGGTTTTTTGGAATCACGTGGTCCACCGTCATCGGACCTTTGCGGGAGCCGCAATAACAGCAGGTGAAATCATCGCGGATGAGAATGTTCTTGCGCGACAGCAGTATTTTCTTGTGCGGCGCTTTTACGTAACGACCCAGGCGCACGACCGATGGCAGATCGAAACTTGACAGGACCGACCGGATTTTTATGCCGTCCTGTTTTTCGATCAATTCCGCCTTGCCGAGGAACATCAAAATGAAGGCACGACGGGCCGAACAGACCGACATCGGCTCATAATTCTGATTCAGGACGAGGACGTTATGGCTAAGAACATTCATCATTTGGCTGCCCGTTTGGTGGCTCAATCCTTGCTTAATCCGATAAAATTGGGGTTGAGCCGGTTAATGTCAATATAATTTAACGCGCGATATCATAACTTGCACCCATATTTTTTATGCCGGTGATGGTTGTTTTGAACTCATCGCTCTATTATCTTGGCCTCATGAAAAAAATGTCGGCGTTCATAATTATACTCATCCTGACATTGAGTACGGCGGGAGGGGTAAGGGCGGAATTCGAGCGCGAATATCCTTTGTATAAATATTACGGATTAACCGGGCAATTTCAACCCCAAATCGAACAAGGCGTTCTGGCCGCCCGCAAGAAACTTATTGGGATACTCAGAGATTCGCTGAATTATAAACCGAATATATATGTTGCCGGAAGCCGCAAGGAATTCACCCAACTTATCGGGAGCGTATTTCCCGACTGGGGAGCCGCGGCGGCACAGCCGTTCGAGCACAAGATTATTTTCAAGTCACCGGCTCATTTCAATATCGGCAAGCCGCTGGTGGAGCTGGTCAAGCACGAGTACGCCCACCTCGCGCTGGCCAACAGGGTAAACGGCCAGTGGGTACCGCGGTGGATCGACGAGGGTGTCGCGATGTACACTTCGGCCGAATGGGGCTGGACCGACAACCTCGCCATGAGCCGATCGATGATTTTCAGGTCGGACATAGCTTTGCACGAAATTGAAGGTCTGAACGGTTTCGGCGAGGGCAAGGCCCAAACCGCATACGCCGAAAGTTATCTGGCGGTCAAGTATCTTCTCGACCGGTACGGCATCGGTCCGTTCAATATAATGCTGGACCAGTTCCATCGCCGGGCAACCGTCGACCGGGCGCTGACCGAAGCGATCGGGGCGACCTATATGGAATTTGAAGAAGAATTTCATAACTTCCTGACGGGGAGGTATAATTTGGTTAGTATATTTACTGATACGTACTTCTTGTGGATCTTTCTGGCGCTGGTGGTTTTTATCGGCTTTGTCTTGAAGACGATAAGGCGGCATAAGTACTACAAGAAATGGGACGACGAAGAAAAGTACCAGTCGACCGATTTTGACTATGGTGATCCCGATTATCCGGAGCAGGCAGACGATGACGATAAGCCATGGACTTGAGTACATAGCCGTCCGCGTCCTGACGGGGGCGGTACAAATATTGCCGGGGCGGGTGGCCGACGGCATCGCTTTTGTATTGGGGCGTTTGTCGTATGCCGTACTGACCTCTCGCCGTCGAATCGCCCGGGAAAATCTCAAGCGAGCTTTCGGTTCCGATAAAACCGACGGTGAAATAGAACTGATCATAAAAAATGTCTTTTTGAATATTGCCCGAACGCTGGTTGAATTCTCGCGCCAAATCAAATATACGCCCGAGAAGATTCTGGCCTGGACTGAATATGAGGGTAAAGAATATATAGAACAGGTTGCAAATGAGGGCAAAGGTGCCATGCTCATCACCGGGCATTTCGGAAACTGGGAACTACTTGGAGGTTGGGCCGTGGCGTGCGGTTTTCCCATCGATTTTTTGGTTGGACAGCAGCACAATCGAAAAGTCGATGAGCTGTTGATATCGTTCCGGCGGTCGCTGGGGGTCGGGATTATTCCGATCGGTATGGCTGCCCGTGGTGTCATAAAAGCACTTAAATCAAATCGTATGGTGGCGGTTGTGTCCGATCAGCATGCCCCGCTGGGTGGAGCCAAAGTGCAGTTTTTCGGCCGCCCGGCGGCGACCCCCAAAGGTCCGGCCGCTTTCGCGGTCAAAATTGATTGCCCGATATTATTCGGTGTGTATCTGCGGTTGGGATACAATAAACACAGAGCCATTATCTTCCCGCCGATTTTTCCTCCGCATACCGGTGAATCCGAGAACGATATCCAGATCATGACCCAGGCTTATACATCGTACCTCGAGCAGGCGGTTCGTAAATATCCCGATCAGTGGTTGTGGACCCACCGTCGCTGGAAAATCGATTGAGGTTAATTATATGTCCGGGTATATAATTCGTGCTCCCAATCATCTCGGCGATTGCATCATGGCTCTGGCGGCCCTGCAGGCCCTGCCCGACACGATGCAATATTCTCTTTTGGCACCTGACTGGGCGGAGCCTCTGTATCGCGGTCTGCCGGGGGCGAAATTCCACCCTATACCGGCCGGGTCCCTGCACGGATTTGCGGCAATTCTCAATCAACGTGAAATGATTAAAGATATAAATGCTGATGCCGGTCTGCTGTTGACACCGTCGTTTTCTTCGGCTTTGATTTTCAATCTGGCCGGGATCAATAAAAGGATCGGCCTTTCAACGGATGGCCGAACATTGCTTTTAACCGATCCGGTTGATTCGAAGACGTTACCAATGCACCGTGCAGACAAATTCCGATGTTTGGTAGAAAGATTATTCGATACAAAGTTACAGATAGATATACCTCGAATCTCAAAATCGCAAGAGTGTGATTCAAAGGCAATTGATATGCTCGAAGAATCTGGAATTGAAGGCCAAGCCCGTTTTGTCGCTATCGCCGCGCAGTCTGTGGCCGCGTCGCGGCGCTGGGGCTCGGATAATTACGCTTCTTTGGCCGGGAGACTGACCAAGGATTTGAAATTGAATATCGTCATCCTCGGAACCGAAGCCGAGAGCCCAGCCGGAGATAAAATTCGAAATAACAGAGAAGATGCTGTCAATTTATGCGGACGGACGAACATAGATACGGCTGCGGTTGTCCTGTCGATGGCCGCTTTGTTTATCGGCAATGACTCCGGCCTGGCGCATCTGGCCGGTGCTGTCGGCATCCCTTTGGTTGTACTGTCCGGGG
Organism: uncultured candidate division Zixibacteria bacterium; assembly: GCA_963702205.1. Taxonomy (GTDB): domain Bacteria; phylum Zixibacteria; class MSB-5A5; order GN15; family PGXB01; genus CALAMC01. The sequence goes on along the minus strand of OY969724.1, from coordinate 3,551,927 downwards.
CGGATAATCCGGCGGAAACGTCACCACTGGCCGCCAATAAAACCGTGATTATAAAAAACAAGTTGGAATGTATTTCGTGCGTCAAAAACAGCTGTCCGTTGTCGGGGGACAGGCATATGCAATGCATGAAACGGATAACGGTCGATGAGGTTTTACAAGCGGCGGGGGAATATCTGGAATGAACAAAATCAAGATCGGTGTCATCGGAACCATAAATAAAGACTCGGTTACCCTGGCCGACGGGACCAGTTATAACGGCTGGGGCGGCTTATTATATAATCTAATAGTGCTGTCATCGTGCCTGCACGGACACGCCGATATTATTCCGGCCTGCAACGTGGGACAGAACCAGTACGATAAGATTATGGAGATACTGCAGGATATTCCGGGCGTACGAACCGATCTGATACGTCGCGTCCCGGAAAAAAACAATCATTGTCATCTTGTCTATCACGACGATGAGTCCAAGTCGGAAATCCTCGAAGGAGGCGTTCCGCCGTTGAAGTTAGATGGCGTAAAGGGCCTGTTGGGGTGTGATGCCGTCCTGCTGAATTTCATCTCCGGCAGAGATATCGACCTGCGGTCGTTGGGCGGGTTCCGACGACGATTCGGCGGATTCCTGTATACGGATATACATTCGTACACACTTGGGAAAAGAGAAGATGGGCGCAGATATCTGCGGATTCCGCGCCACTGGCCGACCGTGGTCAGGTACAGCGACATTATTCAGATGAACCGCCGGGAACTGGAGCTATTGAGCAGATCAGTTGGAAACCCGGCGACAAATGGAGAATCTTTGAAAAATGATATTTCGGTCTGTATCGACAAACTGAATAAGTCCGAAGTAAATATCGAGAGAAAATTGTTTATCATTACCGACGGTGCTCGCGGGAGCTATCTATATTATCTTGGCGAGGAAAAACCGGAACTGCATTTCTATGGTGTCAAGGGCCGGGCGGTTAGCGGCGATACAACCGGTTGTGGCGACTGTTTCGGGGCCGGCTTCCTGGCCGAGTTTGTCGTATCCTCCAGTTTGTCCAAAGCCGCGAAAGCAGGCAATCTGGCCGCGCGGAATCGTATTCTTATGAAATATCGCATCTCCTAACATATTGTAGTGGACCATCTTGCAGCTTTATTCCGCAAATTAGCATGTTAATTTCGCCAATTATTGCTTGACCCGTTAAAACCGCGCTGTATATTATAAGTGCAGCGGATGGACTTCTTGATGTAATTTCGTTTTTCAACTCGCTTTTTAAAAACTTAAGACAAGAAAAATATCGACGCTTGGATTGCGTCAAAAACTGACTTAACAAATGCGATTCGGGGGTCTGTCGATACTGGTGCAACGAACATATTCTTCCGGCCGGGGCGTTACGGCGCGAACGGATTCGCTAAGCCTTGATTTATTCGGAATCTGTACGGCAAATTTGGCGCTTGAACCGGAAACAGTATCCTGCACATGTATTATCCCCGAATCGCTTTGATTATAACTGCTTTTATACATTGCTCGCCTATTCAACAAACACTTAAGATTTTTTAATTCTGGGAGGTACTTTAATATGAGAGCGCGAACATTTCTGAGTGCCCTCGTGGTATTGTGTCTGCTGGCGATCCCGGCCGCGGCCGACTGGGTTGATGCCGACGGCCACAAGATGCATTTCCCGCAGCACCCCGACCCTTTCGGGTGGGATGTCAATGCCACGCAGACTATGCTAGGGGATGATTGGATGTGCACCGAAACCGGTCCGGTCAGCGACATTCATTTCTGGGGTTCCTGGCGAGATAATCTGGTGGGGCCATTGTCGGGATTCTATTTAATGATCTGGTCGGATATTCCGGCCAATCCCCCCGATTGGCCCCATAGCACGCCCGGCCAGCTTATCTGGGAATATTTCGTACCCATTGACCAGGTTATTGTTCAACCTATGCCGGCTTCGCCACAGGGCTGGTACAGCCCGACAGAAGGAATAGCAATGCCGGAAAATCACGTGGAATGGTTTCAGTACAACGTTTTTCTTCCTGAACAAAACTGGTTTATGCAGGAAGAGGGGACGATTTACTGGCTGGCAATACGACCTGAGTTACCATCGTCGGAATTTGCCTGGGGCTGGAAAACAACAATAGATCCGTGGAATGACGATGCCTGCTGGTTTTTTGATTTGAGTTTTGAGTGGATTGACATGTATCTTCCTATGGGATTCACAGAATCTTTAAATCTGGCTTTTGTAATCACGGGCCACCCGATTGAGCCGACCGGCGCCTGCTGTTACGATCCGACCGGTGTAGGTTTGGCCTCTTGTATTCAAACCACCGCGGCTGATTGTATTAGTCAGTACGGCGGTTCTTATCAGGGCGACGGTACCGTCTGCGGCGGCACCGAAGCGTGCTGCCTGCCCGACGGATACTGCCTTAACGCCGATGCCCTGTGCTGTGTCAACGCATTGGGCGGCACGCCGCAGGGAGCGGGGACGACGTGCCAAACCGCCCAGGCCTGTTGCCTGCCCGACGGCACTTGTGCCGATCTCGATCCTCTGTGCTGCATAGACCAGGGTGGCACCCCGCAGGGAGCGGGGACGACGTGCAGCGCTGCCGAAGCCTGTTGTCTGCCCGACGGCACTTGCGCCGACCTTGACCCGCTGTGCTGCATAGATCAGGGTGGCACCCCGCAGGGAGCGGGGACGTTATGTTCGGCGCCTCAAGCGTGTTGTCTCAATGATGGCACCGGAAGCTGTGTCATGGTTGATCCCCTGTGCTGCGATGATATGGGCGGAAATGTTTCAACCGTCTCGACCGTCTGTCTTGGGGACATTGACGGTGACGGCATCGACGACGCCTGCTATCAAAAACCGTGGGAGCCGGGCGATCCTCACAAGATGCACTTCCCGCAGCTGCCCGACCCGCTGGGTTGGGATGTGAACGCAACCCACCCGTTCCTGCTGGCCGATGATTGGCGTTGTTCGGCAAGCGGGCCGGTGACAGATTTTCATTTCTGGGGATCGTGGAACAATGACGCCGTCGGCAACCTCGGGGCCTTTTTAATCCGTATTTACAGCGATATTCCGGCCGACCCGCCTCAAAATCCGTACAGCATGCCCGGCGATCTGCTCTGGGAGTTCATAATGCCGTATCCCGAAGTCCTCACGGTGGAGATGGATCCCTCACCGCAGGGTTGGTACGACCCTCCAACGGCCCAATTTTTCCCTGATAATCACTTGCGCTACTTCGAGTACAATGTATTCCTGCCGGACGGGCTTGAGCCGTTTGTCCAAACCCAGGGCGCGATTTATTGGTTGTGTATCAGTGCCTTTATCGATGACCCGGCTGCGCATCAATGGGGTTGGAAAACGTCGACAGAGCAGTATAATGACGATGCCGTGCGCGGGGTCGACGACCCACCGTTTTTCTGGACCGATATGTACCTATCCGCCGGATTTCGAGCGCTCACTCGATCTGGCTTTCGTCATTACGGGAGAAAGCACGTGCGATTGTATTCCCGGTGATGCAAACAACGATACTGCGTTCAACCTGATCGATATTCTGTACACTATCGATTATGTCTACGGTTCGCCGCCGGGGCCGGCACCGATACCGTACGATACCTGCTCGGGCGACACGAACTGCGATTGCGTGGTGAACCTGCTGGATATATTGTATCTGATCTCTTACAAGTACGATACTCCTCCGGGCAGTGCGCCGTGTTCGTGCGACGACTGGGTTACGCAGTGCGGCCTGCCGCTTAGGAAGTAATGTAAAAAAACATTAATAGGCTAATCCGGCTCGCCCATCCGGGCGGGCCGATTTATTTTCCGCACATTTTTCGTGTCAAAAATCCGACGTGACGCCGTAATGCATTGCAGTTCAATGGCTTGTGTCCGCCGCGTGGAATTTTACGATTTTTTGAATATTATCATTTTTCCGAAGTAAATATATCAAAATGATATCACAAGGAGAGCAAAGATGATTAAAGAAAGAGTAAGAAAAGTCGGTTCGGGCTGGGGAATGTTGTTCCTTCTCCTGTTTACCCTGATCGTCGGAGTTTTCGCGGTAATCTTTCTGGTTCCGGTTATCAAAATCGTGGCCGGAGTCTGGTTGCTGGTTAACTTGTTTTTGTTTGCCGGATTGTTTTTCATCAACCCCAATGAAGCGCGGGTTATGCAGTTGTTCGGCAAATATGTCGGGACGTGCCGGGAAGAGGGACTGCGTTGGGCCAACCCATTTTACACCAAGAAAAGACTATCGCTTCGTATTCGCAACTTCGAGACTGGCCGTATGAAAGTCAACGACATCGACGGCAATCCGATCGAGATCGCGACGATCGTGGTTTGGAAAGTGGTCGATACGGCCGAAGCCAGCTTCCAGGTGGACAACTACGAGCAATTCGTCAAAATCCAGAGCGAAGCCGCTGTACGTAATTTGGCGACCCATCATCCTTACGATACGCACGTCGACGGCCGCCTGTCACTTCGCGGCGATACGCTGGCGATATCGGAACAGCTCAAGGGTGAAATCCAGGAGCGTCTGGACCAGGCCGGGGTGGATGTTATCGAGGCACGCCTCAGCCATCTGGCTTATTCGCCGGAAATCGCCGAGGCCATGCTGCGCCGTCAGCAGGCCGGAGCGATTGTCGCGGCCCGTCAGTTGATAGTCGAAGGCGCGGTCGGTATGGTCGAGATGGCGCTGGATGCACTTAAGGAAAAAGACATCATCGATCTGGATCATGAGCGCAAAGCCGCGATGGTCTCGAACCTGCTGGTTGTACTGTGCGGCGAGACCTCGACCCAGCCGGTGATAAACACGGGGACGTTGTATCAATAGCCGTGGGAGAGAAGAAGTCATTCCTGCTTCGTATGGACCCCGAACTGCTGAAACTATTGCAGAAGTGGGCCGATGACGATCTTCGCTCGCTCAACGGACAGATTGAATATCTTCTGCGCCAGGCGCTGCGCGACAGCGGTCGGGGGAAGAAAGTAAAGAAGTAATCCATAGGCCGGAGAATTATCTCCGGCCTTAATACATTCAATGAGATTCCGCGTATTTAACGAATAAATCCGGAAATAATGCCAAGTACCGCACCGATCCCGAATAATGTCCAGGCGATAGCATAGTACAAAAATCCGGTGCCGGTTCTAAAAAACGTGCGACGTTTGTACACTATATACTTCGCGGACGGCGGCAAATCGGATAATTGCACTTTATAATCACGATGGTAGGTTGACATAATCCAGAGCACGAAACTGAACAACCATAAAATCAATTGAGCTGTACTCAAAATATGCGGCAACATCATGATAATATTCCCTCCGATTTTTTGCCTTGCCCGGGCAAGTCGAACTAACGACTTCTATTAATTAAAAATAGCACGGCCGGGTGACCATTGTCAATTAAAAACCTGCACGGTTGATCGGTACCAACTGAATGCGAATATTCTCGGCATTTTTGACCCCCACGCGGCCATGTTCGCCCCATATCCAGCATAAATAATAACTTCCTCCGACTGGCAAGCCGTCCTTTATTTCGGGTCTGATATGAGCATAGCGAATGGCATTCTTGAAATTTGTATCAAATCCGTTGCCCGGGTTGCTGTCATAAATGGTCTCTATGCTCTTAATTTGTGCCTTGTCATCTATATTCAGCAATACTATGACTGTATCCTGACGCACCTTGCACTCATCCGGAGCTTTAAGGCTGAATAATTTTATGAAAAGAGGTTGATGGCTCATATTTCCGAACGGCATTTCCATGTCCCGTGTACCGTCTGAATTAGCACCGTAGGTTAATCCATTGCCAGGCATTGGTACAAATTCCGGAGCGTTTTGCGTGGGCACGGTTATGTTCATGTTCATCCCGTACGCACCGGTCGTATACTGCGCCAGTGAAAATCCCGCCGGGACAGGGCTTTCGTTTACGGCATGATGTGAATCAATATCCTGAGTTTCGGGCATGGTCCTTTTGGCATTGGATTCGTTTGAGGTCTCGGCCGGAGGAGAACTTTCACTTACACAGTTGTCTTGCGATCGATCCCTGCTTTTAGCCCAGACGATCGTATAAATACTTTTGTCCGTTCGTATTTTCACGGGTCGTTCCAAGGAACCGGCATTGGACAGGAATATCGCCGCCGCAATCATGGCCAGCGAACTGGCCAGCAATCCTGCGATAATCGATTTCTGGTAACTTGTTTTTAAGGGGCTGACAGTCAAATTACCTCCAAAACGATGTTCGGAAGGGGATGATATACCTCGGATCGTTCCGGTATATAATACACGCATCAATCAAGAGATTGTTTAAAATATTCTCGGGTTTACGGCAGGACTCTGGGATTATAATGGAGTTCCGTTGCGTGACAATTTCGACTTCGTCGAAATAATACTCGACGGCAACCATTGAAATCCTCCAACAATATATTGTTATATGTACCTTACCATCGCAATAGCATTTAGACTTCAATGCCGGCATGATACTTTCGCACTTTATTTTATGGTAACAACGACATCGCCCTCGGATTCGACAACGACCGGCTTGTCCGGACACTTTTCGCAAAATTCGTATGTTAAGGTATAATATGCCCCAATTTTATGACCGTCTTTTACGGCTGGCCATATCCAACTGTTTCTTAAGGCTTCCTTCACCGCGAGGGCAAATCCAAAACCCACCGGGTCCTCGTTGATAATATCGATTTTTCCTATAAACCCTTTCTCGGTGACAGAAAACCCAAGCTTCACAATGGCATCGCAATTATAACGAAGGCGGCCGGGGTATTGCGGTTTGACTAAATTGATTATTAAGGGGCGGTTTTCGCCGGGTGGAGTAATGACGCGATCGGACAAGAAGGACTCAATCGAATAATCCTGCAAAAAAGTATGCTTGTTCGCTATCGGCCAGGCATCCGAAGTATCCCCGGATTTGATTACTGGATTCAAGCCACCGCCAGAATTGCCGTAATAATCACCGAAAATCATAAAATCGCCCCTATCAATGTCAGTTTTGCCAAAATCGGGGGAGTAGTTAGGATAATTCACTATGTTGTATCCATTACCGGCTACCGCATCAATCCGGACGCCGGACAACGACCGAATATGAATAGCATTTCCCCCATTATGTGGTGCCTTGTCCAGGGCCGCGGGAAACGACTCCGAACATTTTTTATCCTGCAGATCAATGGTGACATAAGATTTCTGCAATGAGAGCATCAGCGATATCGCAATGGCCGCGATCAAAAGCGACACCCCCTGTCCCAGCAACAAATTCCGCTGGTAAGTCGTTTTAAGTCGGTTCATTCGCATATTAATTTTATCTATGGGCCGGCCCGATTTATCTACAATATCGATTAATTAAAAGGCATAAGCCATGAAAATCCTCCATTATGATGTCACAATTGTGTTAGTCAAATGCCGTGCCGAAGATGCACGTGACAAAAAATGGAATTGCATGTCATTATGAATAAATGCTTTGTGCACGAATTTAAAATGGTCGACTTGACATGTGACGAGATAAGGGAATGAAAGTAAATGAAAGTAATTGATGCCAAGTTCACCTGCTCTGATTATTGCCGAAAATTATTTGAAATTTGGGGTTGATTGCAGTATATTATTTTTATCATCTAAAGGAGGGCGTTCATGAAAATGAATTCATTGCTACCGGCGGCGCTGCTTTTGGTTATTTTCTTTTCGACCGGTACGGCCGAAGAAGGACTTGTAATCAATAGCAAACTGAATTGCAATTTTATGGGTATGGGTGGGGAAACAAGTCAAATGGTGGACTTTATTACAGACAATAAGACCCGCAATGAATGCGTATCGGAACCATACGGATTATCCCGATTTGATCCTGAGTCCAATGCCGAAAGTACGCTTTCCATAGAGGATTATGGCAGTCAGACCGCCTGGAATATTGATTTGTTAGCCAATACTTATGATATAACCGATTTGAGTCCAATGCCCGATGATTCCCAAGGTCCGATTGATACCGGATTTGTGTCATTCAAGTTTCCGCAGGATACATCAAATGGTGAATATACCTGGATTACGACACTGGATGCATCGAACGTACCGGATACAATTAACGGATACCCGTGTTATCGAGTGAGCCTCTACTCCTGTTGCAAACCCTCCCTGACTGATTCAATGTTAATGGTAACAAATATCTGGATATGTGATAGCTTTCCCGCCATGAATATTTACCGAAATTATCAGATAAATCAGAGGCATGGTTTCGGCTTAAATGATTTTGCCGGCGTTGCCGAATCAGACCTCGATGACGTGGAAGGCTTTCGTGATATATTAAAATTGCACTTGAAAGAACTCGTGCGCAGATCATTGGTCTTCGGCCGTATCATCATGAAATTTGATCTAAATGCAAAAGCCGGAGTTGGCCTCTTTAATGCGCCGGATGAATTATCAACTGCTGGCGATAGTCCCGACTCTATGGATTCGACTTCTAATTCGTTTGAAACACATTTCCTCACAATGTTCCAAAAGCTGTTCGGATCCGGATCGAACGATTCGCTCATAAATTTTATATCATTTTCTAACGAAGTAATAAATCTCGAAAAGCGGAACCTGGCCGACAGCTTGTTTGTATTGCCGAAAGGACTTATGTTAAAAAACGAGACGACGACCAGATAGCCGTCGCCTGGCGGAATCGTGGGGGGGTTATGATTACTCGAATATTTCCGCGAGCATATCACAGATAATACTTAATATCTCAACATATTCACATATCACAGTATTGCCAATTATGCTGCAGATTTTTTTGGCGTAATTGACAATTGTGCATATTTTTTTCAGCCATTTTGGCATTTCTGATATAACTGAGTTGCCCGAATCTGATATGCCGATGGCTTCTTTAAACTGTTTACTCCCGGCCAGAACCTTGGAAATGTCTACCTCTGATTCGTCTATTTCATCGAATATGCCTGAGCACACATTGAAATTTTCCAATTTAGTCAATAACTCAAGTTGTTCGGGCGATAAAAGCTCCCTATTGTACCCATTGTCATAGACATTTTCATAAATACTAATGGCAGAGTCGAAAACAGCTTCATTGGCGAACTCCGTATAGGCATGTACACCATCGCAGATAACTTCAAACTTCAAATTGCCGTTGCCTTCTATTGGCGTGGAAATGCCTAATTTGAAGTTTTCACTGAAAACCGATAAATTCACATTATTGGAATCCGACTGGGTTGCATCATAGCCGCACAGCAATATTCCACTATTATCATAAAGCGCTAATGAATATAGTGATTTATGCAATTTGATAATACGTTCACGTGGAGATTCGTTTTCGGGAATATAGGTGAAATATGCGGTAACGATGTCTCCCATTGTACTGGCCTGATTAACGATTACTATTGTATTATTAGAAAGCGTATCAACCAGGAGTGGATTGGGATTAAAGCCCGCTTTGATATTATCTTCCAGCTTCATCTCATCCGAAAGTGAAATGATTTTAGTATTATACGGGATGATGTTATTTGAATGATTTGTCGGAATTTTGGCATCATTGCATGCCACCATAAACAGCCCCAATAAAAAGGCAGCCAAAATTAATAACGCCCTGGTGCGCATAATCCCTTACCCCTTCCTTTTTAAGATGCAAGTGGTTTTTTACGGACGAATTTGCGTAATTTTCATTGTAATTTTTAAACCGCTATATCTACCCCCTTTCCGATCTATGAGCCGGATCGGGCGGTCATTTTCGGGCCAGCCCGATTATTCTCCGGCCTCGATTAACCAATAGGTACAGGCTTGGAATGTCTGTCCTTCCCCATATCTTAAAAAGTATAAATCAAATGTTGTGCCGATTTTGGACAACCGATTGAACAAGATTATAATTGGTTGCCCTATAATTAATTAGGAGATATAAACAGAGCCTGAATAATAATGGAGTATATTGTCCCGATTCGTAAATTACGAGGTCACATTCGCAAAAACTCGTAAATTACGAATTCTGGAATGCTGGTTTGAATGATAAAAAAGAAAACCTGAGGATTACGTGACCCGTTCGACAAGATTATATTTAGCGATGCGATACCGTACGGTTCCCTCGGTGACTCCGAGGCGACGGGCCGTCTCCGAGCGGTTCCAGCCGGTTTCCTCGAGTGTCTTAAGCAGCAGTTCACGATCGCTCAATTCCTGAGCTTCCAGGTGGTCAACCATGCCGGATATGTCCGACCCGAACATTTTGTGCAGCCAGTTTAATTTTAGCCGAAGTTCCCGGATGTTGCCTGCCCAGGTTCGGTCAACCAGCAGTTCGCAAAGGCGGGCGTATTCGAGGTCGCCGTTCCCGGCCTTTATGGATGCATCCATGGACGAGAGATAGTGACGCACCAGCTCGGGGATGTCATCTTTGCGTTCGTCGAGAGGGGGAAGAAATATCGGAATTTCGTTCAGGCGATGGTACAAATCCAGCCGGAATTTGCCGTTTTGGATTCGCTCTTTAAGGTCGTGACACGTGGCGGCGATAAATCTTATGTCTACCTGTCTCGATTCAGTCGAGCCGAGGCGTCTGATCCGCCGCGTTTCTATGACTTCCAGCAGCTTTGCCTGCAACGCTTCGGTGCCGTCGCCGATTTCGTTTAAGTACACCGTCCCACCGTCGGCGTGTTCGAGAAGGCCGGTTTTTTCACCATCCGCCCCGGTGAAAGCTCCTTTGGCGTAGCCGAAAAGCTCGGCTTCGACCATACTGTCGGGAATCGCGGCGCAATTGATGGTTACGAATTCGCCGGTTCGTCCGGATTGCTCGTGGATATAGGCGGCGAGATGGTCTTTGCCCGATCCGGTCGGGCCGGTTAAGAGCACCGTCATATTGCAACCGGCGATGTGATCGGCCATATCGACAATTTTTTTCGTGGCGGGGTGGACCGCGATAAATCGCGGCACCGCTTGTTGTCCGTCGGTATTGGCTTTTAACGGTACAGTCTTTGGATTTTTGTGCTGAGCCGATTCAAGGGTCTTAATCTTATTAATATATGGTTTGATATCCTCGGCTTCGAAATACTCTTTTGCCATGTATAACAGGGCGGTTCGTTCCTGAGGACCATATAAGTTCGATTCAGCCATAAGATATTGTGTCGCGGCCAGCTCATAGCGGGATTGGATTAGTTTAAATAAATCAACCGCTTTCTTGTACCACTCACGCGCTTTGTTACTTATTCTTCGCTGTTGTTCCACTTGAGCAAACACACGATAACAGGCTGCAATTTCGGCTCGTTCGTTTATTTTCTCTGCGACTTTGAGCGCTTCTTCGGCGGTCGAATATGCATTGTCGTATTGTTTCAGACCTAAATAGGCGTCGGCCAGGAGGCGTTTTATTTGGGAGACGAGATCGCCTTCCGGAGCAATCTTCAGGGCGACCTCAAGTCCAGATTTGAGGGCTTTTTCAGCCTTATCATATTGCCCATCGAGATTATATATCCAGCCGAGATATTCATAATAGATGGCGTGTTCGCGTTGGTAATCATCTAAACAAGGTAAGGCCATTGCCATCTTTTCGCGGGCGCTATTAATATCGCCAAGGTGTCCTAAAACTAACGATAAAATAAGGTAATACTGACCCCTGTCATTGATTCTTGCATTTGCAATTTCCCGTCCAATTTCTTTTTGTTGCATCAAGGCAGATTGAATCTGTCCGCAAGTCAATTGCACCAAAGCCAAGTTGCGTTTAAGCGTTAAAACATTATCCAATTTCCCCAAATTCTGGTTGATTTCAATACACTTTCGAATATTCAATATGGCATCGTTAATTGCTCCGCCCTGATGCTGGACAAAAGCCAAATAATTTAAAACTCGCTGAGCCGATTCTAAATCTTCGTATCTCTTGAAATTCAGGTAAGCTTCCAAAAGCTTTTCCTGCGCATTTATCCGCTGACCAATAAAGACCAAGTACTTCCCCTGCAAATATTTCGCTTGCGCATAATATTGATTGTCCGCACTGGTCTTATAATAATTTAAGGCAGTATTAAGATATGGAATAATACTATTATAATCACCCAACCAGAGTTTGATATCGGCATATATCAAACAATAGTAGGCATATTCGGCATTATTTGATTGCGATATCTCGATGTTTTCAATTTCGATCAGTGCTTCAGAGAATTTCTTTTCACCGATCAGCCCTTTAATCGCATTAAGGTTTTCCGCTATTGTTTCTTTCATCTTCCGATGATACCCTATTCCAATTTATTAAATTGTCGGTTTTCCCGCTAATGCTAATTTTAAAGTTGGGGAATATCAGTTGTATCAAGTTGATTGATGCTGATTCAATCAGAAATCCAATATTTTCATTCAACGAATAAGCTTTTTCAGATGGATTCAGAATATCACATTCAACAGAAGTTCCTCCCCACGGATGTCCATCAACATCACTTATTCTAATCGGCCCATTAATCGGCGGCGGTTGCCAGGCTGAAGATATTGAGGTTAACAACAACATCAGCAATATTGCCGCGAAAGTCGTCTTTATCATTTTCATATTTGTCTCCTCACCAATTAGATTTTATTCACATCCCCCGTATGTGTGAGGTCTTATCTTTAATTTGTTAAATTTGCTTTCGAACCAATTGTGATGTCGCTTCAATGATGCCGCTTCAGAAAATAAAACGATCCACCCCCGTTCAATTGTGACCATTTATATGGCTGGTTTAATTATCGGACAGACGTTGAAAGAATCTTAGAAATATAATCCCAGCCCTTTTGGCCTATTTCTATAAAATTATATAAAGTGATTAAAACTTTGTCAAGGAGTAATATTGTGACAAAAATTGACAAAGTGAATGCGGCGTAACCGGTTACACCGATAGAGCGGAGATCGCACGTCATCTCCAGCGCAACCGAATCTTTAAAATCTTATCCCCAGTATTTGCCCGTGTTCAAGGTAGCTATTAATTAATAATGTAATTGCGCCAAGTTCGGCAAAAATCACCCCGCAAAAATACATCCTGAAGCCGCCCGGAGTAAACCACTGCTGCGCTTTCCAGAACGGGATCCAGTATTTGGGATTAAACAAGTTCGCTAAAGTCATCCGTGGATATTCCTGTGTTCTGTATTTGCGCGAAGAGACCATAAGGATCAATCCGGCAACCAAAGCTGCCAACGATACAATTTGAAGGATTATAGAAATTACACCCATACTATGACTCCTTTCAAACGGAAGCAATCAGGATTGATTCTGCGGCTCGGCCCGCTTTTTTTCAGACTTTTCCTTCTTGCATAGCCTGAGCAAAACCGTTATTAAATCTGAGTAGCCGACTGTAATTAACATACCGCTTGCAATAACCAGAGTGTCGCCATTTCCTGATTTAAGGAGATAGTCCGCGCCTTTAAATAGTAAGGCGCCCATAATGACAGTGATGATGAATTGCGGCAGAGACCATTTTGTTAAATGCTGTGCCATATTGTCCTTTCATTCTTTTAAGGCGCCGCCGCGTCCGCGCCGGTAATTTTTGTGACATAGCAAACGACAACAATTGATGTAATCGCTTCACATAACTTTCTATTGATGATCAGGTGCGCAGGTGGCACCTGACCATCAATATTGCGTATATCTTCGCTTAGATATACTTAACCCTTCATTATCCATTGGCGAACCAATCCAAGTAATCCGCCAAATGCTAATAAAAAGCCGCCGGATATACCGAATTTGTATCCCCAGTTACTTTTAAACCATGGCCGCATTTTGAGCGGGTTAAAGGGGTTTTTAAAACTGAACAGGCTTTTTTCGGGATTGTGTTGTGAATATCCAATAATTATGAATACCACCCCGCAAAGCATAGATAGCAGACTTAATACGCTGACGACATAAGGCATTTTCCCCTCCTATTTGCTAAAGACATCATACCAATATGTGACTTCGCACACTATTGAAATTCCGACAGCCGGGACGCAAATGATTATGCACAAACCCGTAAACCAGCAGGCACACGTTAGTGTCGCGTAATTTGCAACATGACAAAACGGATTCCACCATTTTGGATATTTCATTTTCATTGATGGCTCATTGTCATGCGTGAATGCCCACTTTATAAACGGTTCATATCCTACCATATAAGCTGAAACCTCGGCGTCTGTATTATCCGTAAATGAACTTGGTGCCGAAAACAATTGATTTACGCTGGCTATTTTTTCGTATAATGCAAGATCATCCTGCGATAATATGAACTTGTTTTCTTCCGTATAATTCTGAAATAACCATCCTGCGCTGTCCAATTGATCTTCGTTTTCAAATGAAATATCGACAACATCGCCCATGAATTCGTATCTTCGCCTCGTTTCATTGGTGTAATAAGAAACAATGAGTTCATCCTGATCTGTGTCATACGTAAAATCGACGGAATTGCTGTCCTCCGCCAAATTGACGGCGTAATGATAAATCCTGTTACCAAAAAGATCATATAGATTTAATTTTGTAAAATCGAACGAAATGACGGCGTCGCGGATTACGATAATGCCGGACGAATTATATTGGAATCTTATAACATAGTTGTCATCGGAAACTTTGTAGTCAGTTATGTCAATGCTGACCCCATTCGGTAACTCGAAGGTTTTAATCGTGTTATTGCCTACATACTGAATTTGTGTGTCCATATTATCTGCGCCGGTCAGCGGCGCTGAATCAATCCGATTTTTATCAATTGACGAATTTTCCCCGGTCGGGGCTTTGGATGTGCTACATGCTACCATAAGGTTCATCATGGCCACCACGATTAACAATGAAACTGCTTTAAAGAGCCTTCCCTTAAACATAGTTTACTCCTTCCACTTTAAAAATGCAAATGATTTCTGCGGATTAAACCGCGTGAATTTTCGATCCAATAATCCAATAATAAACCCCCTTCCAATTTATGGCCGGATCGGGCGGTCGCCATCCGACCGGCCCGATGTATTTCCGGCCTCGATTAACCAATAGGTACAGGCTGGGTATGTCTACCTGTCATGATGTCATAAAATTGTAAATCAAGATTTGTGCCGATAATGAATGTGACAAAAAATTGGCTCGTAAGCCTTTGTCAATAAACGTCAAATTTATGAATACATAAAGATAGAGCAGATAGATGTTAAGGAGGTTATCTCGTAATTTACGAGGACCAACGAATTTCAAATCGTAATTTACGAGTTGACATTTTTGAATTAACCTCGGATTTTACGATTTTGGTTTTATTTTCCCTCCTTGATTTTATTTTTCAAAACTCGTAAATTAAAAATCCGTAATTTCTGCATGTGAAATATCAATCCGTGTTTTGGAGGAAGGATGAAAGATAAATTATCAAACGCGCTCGACTGGCTCAAAGGCAAATCGGTCGATTATGCCGATTGCCGGTACGTCCGGAAGGAAACCGAATCCGTCCGGGTGACCGACGGCACGGTCGATACGCTCAACCGCGAAGTCAATGTCGGGGTCGGCGTCCGGGTGCTCTATAACGGGGCCTGGGGCTTTGCCTCGATCGCGTCGACCAGGGATGGCGATATCAAGAAAACCGCCAACAAGGCTCTTCAGATAGCCCGTGCCTCGGCCACAACCAAGAAAGAGGCGGTCCGTCTCGCCGAACAGGAAGCGTTCAAGGATCATTACAAGACCAGGTTTGCCAAAGACCCGTTCGCTGTCCCGCTCGATGAAAAGATGGGCCTGCTGCTGGAAATCTGCGACAAACTCAAAACCGACGACCGCATCAAGACGGCTTCGGGGTCGATGGACTTTTTCAAGTACAACAAGGTTTTCTGTTCCACTGAAGGCGCCGAGATCGAACAGGACCTGCTCGAATCCGGTGCCGGGTATGAGGCCATAGCGTACGACGGCAACGACGTGCAAAAGCGCTCATATCCAAACTCGCACAGGGGCGATTTCGCGACCCTGGGTTATGAATTTATCGAAAGCCTGAAATTGCCGGATCACGTCGACCGGGTGCGCGAGGAAGCGTTACAGCTTCTGACCGCCGAGGCTTGTCCCGATACGGTCAAGGACATTATCATCTGCGGTTCGCAGATGGCTTTGCAGGTACATGAATCGTGCGGTCATCCGACCGAACTCGACCGCGTTCTCGGGACCGAAATTTCGCTGGCCGGCGGTTCATTCATGCAGATCGACGGCTTGAACAAGCTCAAGTACGGTTCCGACATCGTCAACATTTTCGCCGATGCTACGGTCGAAGGCGGCCTCGGGTCGTTCGGTTACGACGACGAAGGTGTCAAGGCGCAGCGGGCTCCGATAATTCAAAACGGCGTGCATGTCGGGTATCAAACCAGTCGCGAGACCGCACCGGTTATCGGTCAGCGCTCCAACGGTACGATGCGAGCCGACGGGTGGAACCGGGTACCGCTCATTCGCATGACCAATATCAATCTTGAACCGGGCGAATGGGAGCTTGACGATCTAATCGCCGATACCGCCGACGGCATTTTCTTCGATGCCAATAAGTCGTGGTCGATCGACGATCAGCGGCTCAATTTCCAGTTCGGTGTGGAGTGTGCCTGGGAAATCAAGAATGGCAAGCTGGGCAAGATGTACAAAAACCCTCTTTACACGGCCATGACGCCCAAGTTCTGGAATTCCTGCGATGCTATCTGCAATAAAAATAACTGGCATGTGTGGGGCGTGCCCAACTGCGGGAAGGGAGAGCCGATGCAATCGGCCCACGTGGCGCACGGAACGTCGCCAGCTCGGTTCCGCCAGATCAAGGTGGGGGTGAGCAAATGATAGGCAAAGACAAGATATTTTCGACTTTTGAAACGGTGGCTAAATCATCGAAAGCCGACCAGACCGAAATCGTCTTTATCGGCAGAGACACCGGGCTGACCCGTTACGCCAATTCGACGATTCACCAAAACGTCCACGAAACCAATGCGACGATTATGTTCCGGGCGATACGCGGCAAAAAAATCGGTGTGGCCTCGACCAATTCCATGGCCTTAAACGATCTTAAGGCGACGCTTAAAAACGCCATCGAGATTTCGAAATACCAAAAGGACAACAAGTATTTTCAGGGTTTACCTGGGCCCGAGGCGTACGCTGATATAAAAACGTATTTCGAGGCGACCGCCAATTATAAGCCCAATGACCGGGCCCGCATGGTCAAAAAGATGATCTATCGTTCCAATCGCCGCAAGTTCACGATGGCCGGAGCTTTCTCGACCGGCGAAGGCGAAATAGCCGTATTCAATACCAACGGAGTGCGCTGCTATCAGCCGGTGACCGGCTCCAGTCTCAATGTAATCGCCATGTCTAACTCGTCGTCGGGTTATGCCAGCGGCATGTCGCGCAATGTCGCAGACATTGACCCCGTTGCTCTGGCCGATATTGCGGTCGAAAAGGCGTACAAAGCGAAAAAGCCGAAACCGCTCAAGGAAGGGGAATACGAAGTCATCCTCGAACCGGCGGCCGTAGCCGAAGCGATGGAATGGACCAACTATATTGCGTTCGGTTCCAAGGCGTTCGAAGAGAAGACGTCGTTTATCGCCCACAATCTCGACAAGAAGATCATGGACGATTCCATAACGATCTATGACGACGGCAACGATCCGAGCGGCATCGCGATACCGTTCGACTTCGAAGGTGTGCCCAAAAAGAAAGTGGTCTTCGTCGATAAAGGCGTTCCCAAAGGGGTCGTGTATGACCGCACTTCCGCCGCCCGAGCGGGGACTCAATCCACCGGTCATGCCCTGACTGCCGACAGCCAGGGGGAAGGAGCGATAGCCCTGAACCTGTTTATGGCTCCGGGAGACAAAGCGAGAGATGAAATGCTGCACTCGATGCCGCGCGGAATTTTGATTACTCGTTTCCACTACCTCAACGGCTTTATCGATACGCCCAAAGCCGTCTTGACCGGGATGACCCGCGACGGCACGTTCTGGGTGGAAAACGGCGAAATCCAACACGGTATCAAAAACCTGCGCTTCACCGATTCGATTATCCGGGCCTTCTCGAATGTTAAAGGCATTTCGAAAGACCGGCAGTTGATTCCGTCGTGGTGGGATGCCGTCGGCTGTCTGGCGGTACCGGCCCTGCATCTGGGTTCCTTCAAATTCACAGGGACCACCGACTTTTAATAATTTTTGCCAAAATCATCGCCCCGCGGATCATCTGCGGGGCGATGATAATCAGGCCAAACTCTTGAAACTCTTAACCTACGGATTCGTAAACCAGATTAGTATGAGTTTCATATACAGGGAAAGGAGAAATTTTGGCGAAAATTAAGGCCTTGCTGGGGACGGCTGTTGTGGTCGTGGTTCTTCCGATTATAGTCGCTTTCGGTACCACCACCGCCAAAGCCGGCGAGACGGTAATAGACATGCGGGATTTCAGAACTGGCGACCTGGCCGTCGATGGCTTTAAGTTAAAGGAAAAGACCAGACTTTCAATCGAGGCGATCGGAGCCGAATCCAAATACTCGGATGAGATGTTCGCTTACGGTTGGATTCTGGATGCCAAAAGCAGGGAACCGGTTTGGGTGCTCAACGCCGATGATACCGAACGTTACAAAAGGTCCAAGTATCTCAGGGAATATTCCGGTGAATTGACGCTGGATCCGGGCAGCTATGAAGCCTATTTTTATGTTGGCAGCCCCTATTATTTTTCAGGAATTTCGACCAATTTGAAGGGTCTGGACGGCGTCTTCGAAATTATCGGTGACATTTTTGACAGCGACGAAGTCCGAAAATACGATGGCGAATATACCGAAGACTCGGACCTGATAATGATGACGATCAATGCGCCCGAAGGAAGTTTCGAGAAATACGATCCGGTCAAAATTCAGGAAGAAAACTCCTTTGTCGACCTGTCCAAACCCGATGACGACTTTTACGAAAAGAAAGGCTTCACCCTCGATCGCGATATGAAGATCAAGATCGATGCTATAGGCGAGTATTCCAGCGGTGATCGGATTTTTGTCGATTACGGCTGGATCATAAACGCCGACACGAGAGAAAAAATCTGGTCGATGGATCGCTGGAACACGTCGTGGGCGGGAGGCGGCCGGAAAAATCGCGGTTTCGTGGGCGAAATAGAGCTCCCGGCAGGAAATTACCTGGCCTTTGTCGGAACCGACGACAGTCATAGTTTCGGCGCCTGGAACGTCCCGCCGCCGTACGATCCTTTGCACTATGGCATGGTTTTATACACCCTCGATCCGAACGACAAGCAGTACATTCACGAGTATCAGGATCAATTCGCCCAGAAGACGATAATTTCCCTCACGCGAGTCCGCAACAGCCAGTTCAAGCAGATGGGCTTTATCTTGAAAGAACCGATGGAACTGCATATTCTCGCGATCGGAGAAATAGGCAGTGACGACAATTTTGCCGATTACGGATGGATCGAAGATTATAATGCGAGTGAAGTGGTTTGGGAAATGACGGCAGACAACACCGAGCACGCCGGGGGAGCGCGGAAAAACAGGAAGTTCGACGGTAACATCAAGCTGCCGGCGGGCACGTATGCCGTGTACTATGTAACGGATGATTCCCACGCTTACCGCGACTGGAATGCCTCGCCGCCGATCGATAAGGACCTGTATGGCATTACTATTTCCGGCGTGGGCAAAGATTTCGATGAAAGCAAAATAGAAGTCCTCGAGGACCTGCCCAAAAATACCAATTTCCTGGTGGATTTGACAGGAGTCGGCAACGATGAAGACGTTCGTGAAAAATTCACCCTGGATAAAGACGGCAAGGTGCGGATAAGCGCTTTGGGCGAAGGTTCATCGGGCGATATGTACGATTATGGATGGATAGAAAAGGCCGACAACGGCGATGTCGTTTGGGAAATGACCTACCGCAAAACCCGGCACGCCGGGGGCGCCAACAAGAACCGCATGGTCAATCAGTCAATTTATCTCGAAAAGGGTTCTTATTACGCCTACTATGTTACGGATGGTTCGCATTCTTTCCCGGATTTTAACGCATCGCCACCCATGAATCCGCAAAAGTGGGGCATTATGATATCGCTGGAAAAGTAACACCCTTGTCTCTTCCTTTTTCCCGGCGGAATGTGACGGTAATAGAGCATTCCGCCTTTTTTATTTAAATATAGCTTGGGATCAAAGAGCCGCGACGGGCAGTTTAGATTCGGATTTGACCGGCACGTCAATGTTTATTTTTGTGCCTGACCCGGGCTGAGAATCGACGTGCAGTTGTCCGTGAAGATTTTCTATAATTCTCTTACAGACCAACAGCCCAAAACCGTGACCGTTTTCCTTGGTCGTAAATCTCGCATTAAAGGCGTGTTCGAGGTGCTCCGGGGAAAATCCGACGCCGTCGTCTTCGATGGTCAAAGTAAAACTTCCGGCGTCTCGCGACAGCTCGGTTGAGACTCTGACCGTACCGCCGGTATCGGCCTTATCGCGGGTGGCATCGGCGGCGTTGTTGATAAGGTTATAGAGAAGCTGCTGAAACTGGCTTTTATCGGCCATGGTAATAATATCTTCCTGTGACCGGTCGAATTTCACTTCGACATTATGCATTCTCTTTTGGGCCAGAAGGGTACTGAATGATGTTGTCGATTAGATCATTGATATTGCATATAGTATAGTCGCCGTCGGTCCCGGAATAATCCATAAGGTTGGAAGTGAATTTTTTCATCTGTTCCAGGTTCGCGATAATAGCTTTCAGGTATTTCTCCAGATCGTCGTAATTTTTTTTCTGAAGATGATGTTCCATCAGCGACAGGTTGCCGGATACGACGCCGAGAAAATTGTTGAGTTCGTGACCAATCTCGGCCGACATTTCGCCTTTGGCGGCCATTTTTTCGAGCTGTATGGTCTGATCCTGAAGGTCCTTGAGACGGGCATAGGCGTGGCGGGAATCCTCCAACAAGGCGATATTTTCCAGCGAAATGGCGATCTGGCTGGCCGTGATTCCGAGAAATTTCAGGTCACTTCCTTTAAGCGTATCCGAATCATCCTGGTAGCCCATAATCAGCATTCCGAACAGTCGGGAGCCTCGTTTGAGGGCAATGTTGACCAGTTGATCCGACTCTTTGAACCATGGCGGAATAAGGAAGCTCGCCATGCTCCGGTCACCTGTACATTTTGTACAGCGGATGTTCGTCCAGGGAACCAATTATGGCGGGCACGTCGAGGTCAGGGGTCAATCGTGAGAAATAGTCTTTTTCAAGTGAGATGATCGATTCGACAAAATCGTTTCCGGCAAGGTTGGCCGTGGAGATTACTTCGACGTCGTTTTTGGCGCCAGTCTTGAAAACAATGGCTCCCCGCGAGGCCCGCGCCTGCATCATGGCGAATCCGAGGGAGAGGCGCACGAGCGATTTGCGGTCCCCCATGGTGTACATGAGTTCGTTCAGTTCCGAAAGCCTGCTGAGTTCGTTATTCAGAGTCTTTTCGGTTTCGTTCTTTTTCTTGCCGATGGCGTTTTTGACGGCCTGTCTGATCTCGTTTAACTCGAACGGCTTCATGATATAATCATAAGCGCCTTCCTTGATGGCATCCTTGGCGGAATTCAGGTTGGCATAGCCGGTCATGAACATAACGCCGATTGAAGGGATCAACTGCCGAGCCATGCGGGCCAGCTGAATGCCGTCGCAATCGGGCATACGAATGTCTGTCAGGATAAAATCAAAGAACCCTTTTTCCAGCTTTTGAACGGCCTCATCAGCACTCCTGGCCAGTTCTATTTCATAGCCGCTGTCTTCGAGGGCGTCGTGTGCAAGGGAGAGGACTATTTCTTCGTCATCGACAATTATGATTTTGGTCGTCTGCGCGTCCATCTACGATGACTCGCCTAAAAAACTTTTATTTCATTAACATTCAGAAAATGTTTCAGCATTTGTCTGAGTTCATCAAGATCGAAGGGCTTGTTCAGGCAGCAAATGGCGCCCGCGTCCTGTGCTTCCTGAGCGTCGAGGTCGGGAAAAGAGTCGGTCATTATTATCGGTATATGGGGTTTGGTTTCTTTGATGCGCAGTACCGTCTGCTGACCGTTCAGGACGGGCATATGAACGTCACAGAAAATAAGATCGTAGTCATTTTTTTCGACCTGCTGAGTGCCGATCAGACCGTTCCCGGCCAGGTCAACGTGAAACCCCAGGTCGGTCAGGACGTCTTTTAAAAGTTCTCGAATCACCGGGGCGTCGTCAATTACCAGTACACGGTGTTTCATAGCCGGGCCCCTTCGTCACTATCCTCGGGCTGCTGACGGCTGTACATGGCTTTTTCCACTTCGGTCCTGAGTTGTTTGATAGTGAACGGCTTGGAAAGATAGGCGTCAATGCCGTGCCCGACGGCACTGGTCACCGACATCAGAGACGAATATCCGGATATTACGATAATTCCCGATTCGGGGTAATTCTCTTTTACGTATCGGACAACTTCCTCGCCGGGCACGCGAGGCATTTTCATGTCGGTAATAACGAGGTCAAAGCGCTTGTCTTTCAAACGCGTGATGGCTTCATCGCCGTCGGATGCTTTTTCCACTTCGAAGTCCTCAAGGACTTCAAAGAGGAATTCCCGCATGACCTCTTCGTCGTCGACTACCAGGATACTTTTTGTTGCGATTGCCATAATTCAGGTGCAATTCCAAACTTTTTTATTTATTGGCTTTATCGGCCGATTGGGTCGATTTCTCCAGTTGAAATATTATCGTGAAGTTCGTGCCTTGGCCGACGGTCGAGTCGATTTTTATTTCCCCGCCGTGTTCTTTTACGATGCCATAGCTGACCGACAGGCCCAGCCCCGTACCCTTTCCGACTTCCTTGGTCGTAAAGAACGGCTCGAATATCCTCTTGATGTTTTCCTCACTTATTCCGCAACCCTGATCGGAAATGGTGACTTCCACGGCTCCGGTAAATTCTCCGAGCGGCGGGAGATAACGGGTGTTGATGCAGATTTCCGTATTCGATTTTGAAGCGTGCATGGCATTAATGATGATGTTGGTGAAAACCTGCTGAAGCTGACCGGCGTTGCCCGGAATGTCGGGGAGATTATCGCCGAAATTACGGGTAAGGCGAATCTGCTGCATCATGAGCTGATGTTCTATAAAAGTCATGGTTTCGTTGATGATGTCGTTAATATTAAGCATCTCGAATTCCGCGGAATGTGACGACCGCGAGAATTTGAGCAGATTCTGAACAATGGTCTTACACCGACGCGCCTGGGTTTCGATGTCTTTCAAGTACCGACGGTAGGAATCGACGTCTTTATCGGTCATCTGTTCCAGCGGTTTCTTTTCCATTTTTTCGAGAGTGAACTGGGCATAACCGAGAATACCGCCGAGCGGATTGTTCAATTCGTGGGCCACGCCCGCTGCCAGTTGACCGAGGGCGGCCATTTTTTCGGACTGAATCAATTGCGATTGAGCTTCATCGAGTTCGCGCGTCCGTTCGATTATCTTCTCTTCGAGCGTACGGTTGTACTCTTCGACTTCGTCCTGATATCGTTTCAGCGAGTCGATCATCCGGTTGAAAGACCGGGCCAAATGCCCGATTTCATCGGACCGGTTGATGTCGACCGTTTTTGTCAGATCGCCTTTGGATATCTGATCCGTGACGGTGGCCAGCGTTTCTATCGGGCGGGTGATAACCCTGGCGAAAGCCGACATAATTATAATGGCGGAAATTATGACCAGTATGGCCAGCAGAGTCGACGTCGTTTCGGACTTGTCGATTTCCTTGTTGAGATTTTCCAGTGTCACACAAACCTTGACCTCGCCGATTTTTTCCATGACGGCGGTGTCTTCGGCATCGGAGTACAATGATCCCAGGTTTTCCTTGGAAACCGACATCCTTTGCGTTTCAACCGGATATATTAATTCGACATATTCGATATTATTGGAGGAAATGAATTGACGGTACCGGAACTTCTGGTCATTCGAAGGGCTGTAAATATCTTTATCGATGGTTCGGCCGTTATCGCCGTAATTCGCTCCGGTTTTAGCCAAAATGCGGCCGTCGGACGAGGAAATGGCAATATAGACGATATCATCGGCACGGGCCGCGCCGCGAATGAGGTTTTCCAGTTCGGAGGACGACTCCAGAATTACCCCGTACTCGGCGTTATACGCCAGGTTGGAAACCAAATTTTCTCCGCGTTTGACAAGCTCGTCATGATAAATGACACCCTGACGCTTAATCAGGTAGCCGGAAATAATCAGCATGCTGGCGATTGTCACGACCGAAACCAGCAGGACGAATTTCCCGCGCAGGGCAAAGCGGCTGATGGAACCAAAGAAGCTCATCGATAAACCTCCTTGGCTACGGCCACCAGTTCATCCGGAATCTTGACATTTATATGTTTGGCGGTCTTTTCGTTGTAATGGAACCAGCGGATGCGGGGAACGGCGACGGGAATATTGGAAGCCGGCTGGCCGCCCAGAACGCGCAAAGCGATTTCGCCGGATTGACGGCCGATGTCCTTGTAATCGAAATCAAGCGCGAAGAGGGCTCCCGATTCGACCAGATTGCGGGAAAATCCCATGAACGGGACACCGTTCCGCAATGTATTTAAGAGAATGAACTTTGTCGAACGTTGCGTAAAAATGTGCGCGTCGGCCACCGACCAGATGCCGTCGACGTCGCCGATCAATTTTTCCAGGGCCGAGGGGATGTCTTTTTCTGAATTTACTTCTATGGCTTCGAGCTCCAGTCCTTCGGTATGGGCCAGGGCTTTGGCCGGGGGGATCAAATTAGCCGTTTCCGTCGTATACAATACACCGATTTTTTTCAAACCTCCGATAACCTGTTTGAAATAGGTGAACTGGATGTCGAATGGAATATCCAGCGACGCCCCGGTGATATTTTTTCCCGGCCTGGCCAGTGACTTGACAAATCCCGATGTTTCCGGATTGAGGACGGCTGAGAAGATTATCGGCCGGTCGGTTATTTTGTCGGACATGATCTGAGTCGCCATCGAACCGACCGTGACGATAAGCGCCGGATTGAGGGCCTTAATCCTGCTTATCTGACCCGAGATAAGATCGGTGTCGCGTTCGAGTAGAAATTCGTGGAATTCGCAATTCTGGCAGCCCTGCTCGATGGTTGAAGTAATGCCCCTGATGGTTCTTTGGGTTGATTTCAGACTATCCGAAAAGACAATGACCAGCTTGGCGCCCTGGGCGCTTACGCTCCCTGCCAGGAGAACCACGGCCAATGCTATAAGAAGTGATCGGTTAATCATAAACCAAGTAGCTTTATAAAAGAGCATGCCGCGGCACGCTTTTATCACTGTCTCGTCCAAATCCTTGTATTTATTGAGTCACCCTATCTTTATCGGGCGATTGCGACGAAACTTGACGGCCCTGCCGCTCAATAATTGACAACTTTGTCAAAATTACGATGAAAATTGCCGGTTCGCATCGGGCAAGACCTATAAAGTTAATCGAAGAGACGTCGATAAAATGAAAGTGGCGAAATATGTCACATGAATTGTATTGGATCGCATTTTGCGAATTATAAATGAGCATAAAAATAATTAACAATTGTACGGAGGTATGATTTGACTACCCTAAAAAAAACTGTAGTTGTACTTCCCGTTTTCCTGTTGATGTGCACGATTGTTTTGCCTCCGATGGTACGGGCAGGTACTACCGGCAAGATTGCCGGTATTGTGGAAAACGGCAAATCCGGTGAACCGATACCGGGAGCCACTATCCGTGTCGAAGGAACCGACTTCGTCACGCAAACCGACGCCGACGGCGAGTACTACTTCTTGAATTTACCCGCCGGGGTGTACAACCTGTCGGTCACCATGATGGGTTTCGGCGAGCTGGAAAAACAGGACGTACGCGTTCTTCTCGACCTGACGACTCCGGTCGATTTTGAAATCCAGCAAGTCGATATGCCGCTCAAACGTCAGATCAAGGTTTACGCCGAGCGCGATCCCATCCAACGCGACCTCACGGCGTCTCG
Organism: uncultured candidate division Zixibacteria bacterium; assembly: GCA_963702205.1. GTDB lineage: Bacteria > Zixibacteria > MSB-5A5 > GN15 > PGXB01 > CALAMC01. The sequence continues at coordinate 3,526,082 of OY969724.1, read as the reverse complement.
CTCCATCGTGACCAGTGATCGCATGGCCGAAATTCCCAATTCCGTCACGGTTCAGGCCATCCTGGCTAATATGTCGGGGACGGTAGTTGACCGGGATAACGGTTTCCACGTTCGCGGTGGCCGCGACGGGCAGGTCTCGTATACGTACGAAGGTTTTTCGGTACAGGACCCATTCTATGATATCGCGGGAATAAGAATTATGCCCGACGCCCTCGAAGAACTTAACCTTACATCCGGTGGTTTCACCGCTGAGTACGGCGAGGCGATGTCCGGTGTCGTCAACGCCGTAACCAAGGAAGGATCCCGAGATTATCACGGCAAAATTAAGATGTATGACGGTTACACTCGTCCCTGGGACGTAAATACGGGTTCATTCAAGAGCCTGGCCCGGACGAACAACAATACCGTCAGCTACAATTTATCAGGGCCGCTTCCTTTGTTGACATCGAATAAGGCGACCTTTTTCGTCGCCAGTGAATGGCTGCGGGATGACGGCTATTTGCCACATAATAAAGGTGAGAGCTGGACGCATACGGCCAAATTGAACTGGCAGCCGACTCCGAACATGAAGTTGACCGGTATCGGGAGTATATACCGGAATAAATACCAGAATTATTTCCATCGCGACGTTAACGGCATATCTTATGATTTCAACCTCGACGGTCTCGGTTTGACCAAAAAGAACGCCGACCTGTGGGGCCTGAAGGGTAATTATAGCCTCGATGCAAAAACCATCCTGTCGTTCGCCTTTAACCGTTTTTATACCGAAACAAAGACTGCACCGGAGCAGCTTTTCGATACCTATTGGGATCAATGGCCCGGCTATAGCGTGAATGACTCCGGTGTCTATGATGGTCAAATCGACGACGATAATTACCTGGCTTCGTCGGATTATTACTGGATTGGTTATACGACGGGTAACGATTTTAATCCCACCTACGTTCACCGAGTCGCCAGGTATAACGCCTTTTCCAGCACGGTTACGTCCCAGGTCAACCGGGACAATCAGCTCAGATTAGGCGGAGAACTGCGGGATTATCGCATCGATTGGGATGCCAAGCAATTTTACAACGATCAGCCGTACGGTGAAAAATACGCGCAGTCACCGGTCGTCGCCATGGCCTACTTACAGGACAAAATGGAGACCCGCGACTTTGTGATAAACGTAGGAATGCGCTGGGATTATTTCAACAGTGAAGTCAATTACTGGAATAATGTCATAGATAAAGATTACCGGGTTAAATCCAAATCCAAATCCTATGTCTCACCGAGGCTGGGTGTTTCGCACCCGATTTCGGAAAACTCGATGATTCGATTCAACTATGGATATTATTATCAGGCGCCTACATACCAGTATATGTACACCAATATCCAGGCCGACCAGAATCAGGGGATACCCATATTCGGATATCCCGATCTTCAGGATGAACGTACTATAAGTTATGAACTCGGTCTGAACCAGATGGTTAACGATGACTACCGCCTGGATGTTACGGCCTATTTTAAGGATATCGAAAACCTGATTTCGGCCCGACCGGTTTACAAGGCCGATGGTTCTCTGGTCCCGTCGAACAGTGGTTACCCGATAGCGGAATACAGCAATGACGATTATGGTTCGGTTCAGGGACTCGACATCACATTTGAAAAAATAGGCAAAGGCAACTTTTCGGGATCATTCATTTACAGTTATATGGTAGCCCGAGGTAATGCTTCCAATTCGACCGAAGCATATTATTCGTTTATTGTCGATACCAGCACGGTTTTGCCGGTGCAGGAATATCCGCTCGATTTCGACCAGCGCCACACGGCTACGTTGAATCTGTCGTATCGCGTGCCCAGAGGGTGGAAAGGCCGTGTGTTGGGTATGACCGTTCCCGGCGCCTGGGGCCTTAATCTTCTCGGCCGCTACGGTTCGGGGATGCCTTATAACGTTCTTGACGAATCCGGTCGTCAGGTCGGTGTGAATGAGGGCCGCCTGCCTTCCAACTATTCAGTTGACATGCGCTTTTATAAAAATCTCTTCATGCCGAGAACCGAAAGCTATTTCTCCTTCTTTGTCGAGGTCGACAACCTGTTCGATCGCCGCAACGTAATCGATGTTTACGGCAACACGGGCCGGGCCGACGTCGACCGCAATCTTAATGATGTAATTGGCACGACCGCCGAAGAAACGCAGGCAAAGAGAGAGCTGTACGCCCTGTTTGCCAAAGATCCGACCCATTACTCCAGGCCGCGCACGATTCGGCTGGGGCTTGAATACAATTTTTAAGAGGTTGATTATGAAGAACAAAACGAAGAATATGCGCTTGATCGGGCGGATATTTTTCCTATTGCTGGCAATCTCGGTGTCAAACGCCCTGGCCAAGTCCATGGAATCGCAGACGCCGCCGCTGGAAGTATGGGATCAGATTGTCCAAAATAAGGGAAACATCGCCACCACGGTCGACAATTACGGATTGATCGGCGGTTATTGGGGCATACCCGGACGGCCTTCGGGCGAATGGCCGCGCAATTCCGGTCACGAATATATCGGCGAAATCAAGTTCTGGATGGGCGCCGTGAAATCAGCGACCGACACCGTCGTCGCCGATACCGATGAAGATTTCGAGCCGATACCGTCGCTGGTTTCGGGCGATGAAACGTACGGAATCAGGCTTTCCACTGACACGACCTCGTTCGAGTACGATCCGCTGGATACGGTCGGACTTGGCTTCGGTAATCCCGCCCACGGCTGGCAAGTGTGGGATCCCGACCAGCTGGAATGGACCTACAATCAAAATTATTCCGTGCAAGTAGACAGCTTTGTACCGAGCGGGCCGACCTCCCTGCAGCAGTCGTATTATCGTTTCGATGACGGTCTGAATCCCGATGCACTGGGAATCGAAGTCTCGCAGACGATGTATCAATGGAATTATTGCTATAATGAAGATATTATATTTTGCGTTTTGGAAATCACCAACGCCTCCGACGTCGATTATCCCGATTTTGCTTTCGCACTGTACTGCGATTTCGATATCGGCGGTCCCGACGGTTCCGGCGAGAACGGCCGTCTCGGAGACCTGGTGGCTTTTGACCAGGAGGAAAACCTTGCCTGGACGTACGACGAAGACGGTTATGATCCGGGCTGGGGCCCGACTGTGAGAACCGGCGTCATGGGTACCAAATACCTTGAAACCCCTGACGGTATCGGTATGACGGCTTTCCGCACCGGTCAATGGGAACAGGTTTATCAGGCCGCCGACCCCGCCAAATACGAATTGATCAATTCGTCGCAGTACGATGAGTCACTGCCGCCGACCGACCAGTACTATTTGCAGTGCACGCGCGGTATTGATCTGACGGCGGGTAAGACGGTTCGTGTCGTATTCGCGATAATCGCCGGTCAGGACGAAACGGATTTTCGCGCCAATGCTGATATTGCGCAAACGCTGTACGACAATTACTTCGTCGGTCCTCAGCCACCGGAGACACCGCATCTGACAGCCCAGGCCGGGGACGGGAAAGTTTATATAAGCTGGACCGATACATCGGAAACCAGTGTCGATCCCCTTTCGGGAGAAGAGGATTTTCGCGGTTATAAACTATATCGTTCCGACAATCGCGGCTATACCTGGGGTCATAGAGATGAGACGCAGATTTATGACTGCCTCGGCTTCGATTATTACCCGGTCGCGGCGTACGGTGTCGAAGAAGCCGGGGACCCGATATCCCATTCGTTTATCGATTCCACGGTGACCAACGGAACCGAATACTGGTACTGCCTCGTGGCTTTCGACGGCGGTGACAGTACGGTGCCGATCGGTGCCTTGCAGAACGGTTTCGGTACACCCGGTTTCGATCAGAATGCGGTTAAAATGGTTCCCCGAAGCGATCCCGCCGGCTTTTTCGATGCTTATTCGACGATAGATCACAATTATACGGGTAACGATCAGCCTTCGGAAGGTGCCGTTTATCCGATCCGATTCCAGGAAAACCTGGTACAGGGCAGTGAATACAGGGTATTTTTTACTGAAGATGATTACCAGACCTACTGGAACCTGGAAGATATGACCAATCACGATACCGTATTGGTCGAGCAAACCCTGCAATCCCCTACGGCCGAACCGGGATTGTACCCCGTCGGCGATGGTATCAGAATTGTCGTCCGTGACGGAGACCGCGTCCCGCGCGATATGGGCCAGACGGAGTTCGGAGTACCGGGTGATACGACCATTGCCATGTACGATTTCCTCGGCGATCTCGATTATGTCTTTGGACTGCCTTTGGGCGGCAACAAGCATTTCCGCAGTACTTATGAACTGAGGTTCACGGAAACCGGGCAAGATGGATTTCTCATGTTTGACCATACGTCCGTAATACCATTGCCATTCGAAGTCTGGAACACGACTTTCAACCAGCAGGTCAATGCGGAAATATATGACTGGGATGACGACGGTCAATGGAATCCAGACGCGGGCGATTATATTTCGATTGTCGATACGCCGTACGACGGCGACCCACATCCTGAGGCATTTCCATATAACCACGTCTGGTTTTTCGCTGTTGACCCGTACAATACCGATTATAATAGCGGCGACGTTTATACCATTGAAGGTGCACCGTTGAACGGGGCCGACGATGAGTTCGTATTCAGCGTCGACGGCGTCAATCCCGCATCAGCCAGAAATGAAATGGATAAAATCAGGGTATATCCCGACCCGTATCTCGCGCATCAAAGTCAGGAATATGGTGAGTACGAAAGAGAATTGAATTTCATCAATCTTCCCGACGAATGCACGCTCAGGATTTACACCCTGGCGGGGGATCTCGTCAAGACCGCCAATCACTACGGGACGGGCGGCACGTATCAATGGAACATGTTGTCGGATGCCGGATTGTCGATTGCATCCGGTATTTACCTTTATCACATTGAATCGAAATATGGCGACCGCACCGGGCGGTTTGCCGTCATAAAGTAGGAGAAACGCCATGACTAAGATAATATTAGCTGTAGTGCTGATGGCCATTCTCTGCGGGACGGCTGTCGCCAGTGACTTTTCCAAGGTTGGCACGTCCGGCGCGCAGTTCCTTAAAATAGGCGTCGGCTCCAGGTACAACGCCATGGGTGAAGCGGCCACTCCGACCGTGGAAGACATCTATGCCATGTATTGGAACCCGGCCGGGCTGTCGCAGATTACCAGCAAAGAAGTGGCTTTCGCTCATGTAAGTTACGTGGCCGATATAAGCCTTAACTACGTCGCTTATGCCCAGAATTTCGAGGACATCGGGACCTTTGGTGTCTCGGCGACCATTCTGTCGATGGGCGACCAGGAAATTACGGGTGTGGCTCAGGATCAGCAAAACGGCACGGGACAATATTATTCCGCGTCGTCGTATGCTTTTCAGATCAGCTTTGCCCGCTACATGACCAACCAGTTTGCCTTCGGGGCCAGTATGAAGTACGTCGGAGAGGAAATTTACCGCGAGAAATCCTCCGGTATTGCCTTCGACTTCGGCACGCTGCTTTATACCGGCTGGCGGACGCTTCGGTTGGGTATGAATATTTCCAACATGGGGCCGGAATTGAAATTCGACGGTCCTGACCTTAACGTTGCCTACGACCCTGACCAAGCCACCAATCCCAATAATGATAATTTCGACAGCCGTTTGAAGGTGGAAGGATACAGCCTTCCTCTTACGTTCCGGGTCGGTATGGCATATGACGTCGATTTCGGACCGGAATCGAATCTGCTGCTGGCTGTCGAAGCCAAGCATCCCAATGATCACGAACAACAGGGATCGCTCGGTGCCGAATACAGTTGGAATGATAAATATTTCCTCCGTTCAGGTTACAAGGTCAACTTCGACGAGGAAAATTTCAGTTTCGGCGGCGGTCTTAAGACCAACCTGACCGAAAATACCCGTCTGACGCTCGACTATGCCTGGGTCGATTTCGGTCGATTGGAGTCGGTTCATAAATTCTCGGCCAGCGTCAGCTTTTGAAGAAATCAATTAATCCGCTTAAAAGCCCCGACAAAATCGGGGCTTTTTTTTCGGACATTCTTTGTCTTTTAGGGTAAAATAGGCTATATTGAACCGTATATTCTATTCACGGGAGAAATTATGATTAATAAAATAGTCCGGGTTATTTTTACGATTTGTTTTGCGGGCTGGCTCGTGGCAGCCCCGGTTTTGGCCAAAAACCCCTACATCAACGTGGCCAGGGAAACCATCGGTTATTACCTGGACCTGATTTCGTCCAGCAATTATGAATCCGCCGCGGGTTTATGGCTGCCGGCGTCCATTAAAGAGGCTGACCGGCTGGGGATTGAATATGACGGTATTGGCTTCAAGCCGGATTGTCTGTCTCCGGCAGTGTATCATGTGGAGGAATATGCCGCGGGAGTTCCTTCGGGAATCGACAGCCAGGCCGAAATAAACGATACCACTCTGCGCTTTCGATTCAGGCTGGACGCTCCGAATCTCGATAAGGCCAGTTATATGTATTATATCGTGCGAACCGGCGGTTATTTTTGGCTGGCCTATCCACACGATATATATGCCTCGGACTGGCCGACCAAAGAAACGAAATATTTCATATACCATATAAATCCTGATAAACAGAAGACTTATAATGACGTAGCTGCGGCCGCGATGGACCATATGGTGGAAAGCATGGCCGGGGCGCTGAATCTCGATGACAATCAACTGGCCTTGCTGGCCGATAAAAAGATTCATTTCTATCTCTGCCGTTCGCCTGCAGATATCGTGAAGCTGGCGGGGATTCAGTCCGACGGCGCGTATCGAAAAGACGCCGACGCGGTCTTCAGTACATATCTGACCAATACCTCACCGGTGGCCGATCAATTGGTTAATTTTAAATTACAGAAGCTGCCTTTCTTTTCGGATAATTTTATGCGTTCAGGTTTGAGGGCGTACCTCGGCGGGGGGTGGCAGCGATCCCCGGACGTTCTCCTCGATTTCGGCGAGTACATCATGAAGTATAATCTGATTGACCTCGATACCCTGCTACTCACTAATATCAATGCCGACAACAACACGACAGATATCGCTCTACCGGCTCAGGCATGCCTGACCAATTATCTGATATACAGATTCGGCCTGGATAATTATTTGAATTGCTTTACGCAATTATCCGCCCTGGACATTCCCGATGATTCTTTGAAGGGACGCATTATTGAAGGTATACTGGCCAAGGCTTTCGACGCCGACTGGAATGATATCGATTCCGGCGTGGTCAAATTCGCCTCGGAGAGTAATCGACACGGGGGCGACATATTCCCGGGAAAGGTCAAAACGGATAAGGTCCTGATCGACAAAAACGGAGTTAAGATCACATCATCGGATAAATGGATTCAAGTGACTTACACCGGCAGTGACAATAAATTGTTCGATATCGGAATAGTCTTTGGCAAAGACCCTCGGTTGGTAGGCGTTTCTTCCCAGTTGATGGCCGATCAGTTCAAAGATACGGAATTGTACGACGGGTATCGCTACGGATTGCGTTTTGACAAAAACGAAATCGGGGTTTACGACTATGCCATCAACAGACTGGTGGCGAAATATGTGACGAGTTTCGATCCCAGTGACGACTATTATGATTCTTCCAAAAATACCGTAACGGCTTATTTCGACAAAAATATCCTGGGGGATCATCCGCCCGACATGGGCGATGCCATATTTATTGAGTAGGAGTGGCGGGAACGGCAGGCGCAGTGCCTCCAACTTTGTAATATTTTCCCTTGATCGCGACGTCGAGCGAATCGAGTCTTTGAGGCGCCATTTTTTCGAGCCGCTTCCGGATTATCTCAACCTCGGGCAGGTCCTTATTCAGCCAGATGAAAGCCAGGTATTGATCGACCGCCCGGTCCGGTTGTTTGGTTTGCTCCAGCAACAGTCCTTTGTACATATGACCGTACGGTTCTCCCGGGTGCTCTTTCAAAATCATGTCGGTCAAACTGTCGGTTTTGCGGAAATCGCGCATTCGATAATAATATCCGATCAGGTCGATAACTATCAGGCTGTCACCCGGTGCGATTGCCTGGGCTCGATCGAGCACTTCGATGCATTTATGTTCCAGCTTGTTTTGTCGGTACAGCTCGGATAAGAAATGGTAAGCGGTCATGTCGTCGGGATTCAGTTTAATGGCCGTCTTGAATTCGTTTTCGGCTTCGGTGAACCTTTTAAAATATTCCAGAATATTGCCGCGCTGGATACGGTACTTGCCCTGATACGGGTATCTTTCAACAAGCCGGTCCGCGTATTCAAGAGCATCGGTGTAACGTTCATGATAATAAAGGTCGGAAATCAGATCGGATTCCAGCCGTCCGGGCGCGCTGCCCCGGATGGATTGCTCTTCTTCGTTGGCCCGGGCATAATTACCCCGGACGAAATAATAATCCCTGAAAGCCCCCAGCGCCGGCTCATACTTGGTTTGGTTGTGTTCAAAATAATTTTTCAGAAATGCGACTCCGGATTCGGGTGCGTGCCACAACCAGATGACCGGCACCGCCATCACCAGCGCTATCAGGGGTAATCGTCCGGCCAGACCGATTTTAATATAAGCCCCTGCACTGACCAGGGCATAGCTTCCCCAAAGTACCAGACCGAGGCTTAAAAAGCCGTAAAATGGAATTTCACGAGCTGTACCGTTATAGGGATTGGCGATAAATATCACCAGCAATTGGCTTAACGTAACAAGAATAAAATAAGTGGTTTGTCTGAACTGTGAGAACTTTTTAAGACTCATCACGATTGCCAGGCCGAACAAGGGGACAAGAGGAACTATGAAAAATATGGCGTTCAATTTTTCGGACAGGTTTTTCATGCCGATCAGGCTGTAATAAGGCGTGGCCGGGTTAACCGAGACGTGCAAAAGGCGGCTTTCTACGAAAATATCGGTCGATGATTTCCAGTAAACCAAAACCAGGCCGATCACGATTGTAAGTAATCCCGTAATCAGACCGATTTTTCCCGGACGAGGCTGGTCTTTGCGGCCGGGGCTAAACGTGGAGTACATCACGGCCGGTAACGTACAAATAAACATGAAATCCGCGAAGACGCCTATCGTCGTCACCAGCCATAATTTCAAGAGGTCGTTGGTCGAACCGGAAATATGCCTTTTCACCGTCAGCACCGTTTGCACCATGAATATCGCCGGAAGCAGAGTATAATTTTCCAGCATGCCCATGAAGAACAACAATTGCCCGCCAAACACGACTAACCACAGAAAACCGGTTCTTGTGCGATCGTCATCGGAAAGCAGCCGGGCCAGCCGATGGGCGCAAATTATATAGACGGCTCCTGAAGCAGAGGAAATCAGTCGATAGCCCCATAATGCCGCCGCCATTTTGGAAATTCCGATAAGTACGAAAAATTTGTATATGAACCAGGGGACCAATGTTCCGCCGTACTCGTACCAACGAAATATCGTCACATCGTGCCTGGCGAAATTACCGAGGTTGATATATCCATTACCCCAGAAATGTCCCTGTATGCGAAGGAGCCAGAAAATTACGATTATCAAGCCCAGCCAGGTCCATTGAATTTTGGAATATTCCGGGCGCCAAAGATGTTTTTCCAGAATCGAAAACGGCCAGATGGATTTTTTCAGGACTAACGGAATCAGGCTTAGTACGATCAAACCGACCCATACGTACAGCACGTATGACGGCAGATAGTGCAGGCCGGACAGGCCCCAGGAGTTTTTGAAAATGTCGACGCCGAACAGGATTAGTATGACGGAAACCGCGATCGCGAGATAGCTCAGATATTCAAAGATAGTTTTTTTTTCGCTCATAACGCTCTAATCGATTTCGCGGCGTCCTTCCAGGGCTCTCGACAGGGTCATACCGTCGGCGTATTCAAGATCGCTTCCGACCGGCAGGCCCCGGGCAATCCTGGTTATTTTTACACCCATCGGTTTCAAAAGTTTTGCCAGATAGATAGCCGTAGCTTCACCTTCGACGTTGGGATTGGTGGCGATAATTATTTCTTTCGTATTATCGTCGAGCCGTTCGAGCAGTTCCTTGATTTTGATATCATCGGGGCCGATGCCGTCGAGTGGGGATATCCGTCCGCCCAAAACGTGATAAACACCCTTAAAGCCCTCGGATTTTTCCAGCGCCGCCAGGTCCATGGCCTCTTCGACGACACAGATAGTATTTTGATCGCGCCTGGGATCGGTGCAGATATAGCATGGGTCGTCTTCGGTAATATTGTTACAGCGGGTGCAGAAACCGACCTTGTCTTTCACGTCCTGTATGGCCTCGGCCAGTTCCAGAGCGTCCTCGCGGCGAGCCTTGAGAATATAAAACGCCAGCCGTCCCGCCGATTTTCGCCCGATGCCGGGCAGCTGGGCCAGAAGCGTTATAAGCCGGTTGACGGATTCAGTCCGGTCAAACATATTCGATCAGAAGGGCAGGTTCATGCCGGGAAGGTTCAGGCCGCCGGTCAACTGGCTCATCTGTTCCTGCTGAATTTCCTGGGCCTTCTGGCGGGCCTGGTTGACGGCCGCCACGATCAGGTCCTGAAGCATTTCAACGTCATCGGGATTAACCACTTCCGGGTCGATCTTTATTTCCAGCACCTCCTGTTTGCCGTTGACGGTGCATTTGACCATGCCGCCGCCCGACGTGCCTTCAACTTCCATTTCTTCAAGTTCGGCCTGGATTTTCTCCATTTTGGCCTGCATCTGCTGAATCTGTTTCATCATACCCCCGAGTTGACCTTTATTCATCACGATGCTCCTTTATGTTAATCATCCACTTTCTTTTTTCCGACAATTTCACCGTTGAAACGTTCGACAATATCTTTCAGTTTTTTGTCCGATTCAAGTATTTTATCAGCGTCGATTTTTTCCACCGACGGGGCTCTGGTCTCGGAACTTTCCGGCTTTTTTGACGGATCAATTTCATACTTTACTTTTAACGGCGTTTTAAAAAACGAACGCAACTCATTATGAATGGCTGTGATATAGTCCGCTTTTTCCAGCACCTGTTTGGATGTCCCGCCCGCGTTATAAAATACGGCGGTGATGACATTGTCGCGTACTTCGCGTATCTCGGCCATCGACAGAAGAGCCGCGAGCATTCGATTGTGCTTTTTTACCTGCTCGGTGAAGTCGACCCATTTCGACTGTACCATCGGCAGGTTTACAAGAGCCCCGGTCAGGGGAGGAGCGCTTTCGCGCGGAGGGGGAGCGGAGGCAACCGGATCTTCTCCTGAAGGAAAATCCTTCTTGACCGGCGGAGCAGTCGATTTGCCAAACAGATCTCCGCCGCTGTTCGGTCCCGATGTTTCCGAATCTTCTTCGGACAGCCGCGCCAAAATTTCTTCGAAACGAACCGTAGATTCCATGCTGGCTAATTTAAGGGTCATTGTTTCGAGCAAAAGCCTCGGGTCCAGCCCGCTTTTCAAATCCAGTGTCATATCGGTCACTGCTTTGATCATACGAAGCAGGTCACCGGTCGAAAAATATTCGGCCTGTTTCTTTATTTCTTCAAGTTCGGCCGTGGTGACCTCGAGGATTTTATCCGGGTTCCGGGCGTTTTTGGCGATCATCAGGCTCCGCACATAAAGAGCCAGCCCGCCGCAGAATTCTGAAATTTCTGCGCCGGAATTGACCAGTTCGACGATTTTTTCGAGGGCCGCCGACTGGTCCCTGGACGCGATAGTCTCGATATAGTCCGAGAAAAACCTTGAGTCGATCAGGCCGAGCGCCTCAACCACTTTTTCGGCGTCGATTTTCTCTCCGGAGAAGGCGGATAGCTGGTCCAGAAGTGACAGGCTGTCGCGGACCGAGCCATCGGCTTTGCGGGCGATGATAAAGGCCGCGGCGTCATCGAGCATCAGACTTTCATTCTCCGCGATTTTCAACACGTGCGCCGCGAGTTCCGCCACACCAACCCGGTGAAAATCATAGCGCTGAGTACGCGAACGAATCGTCTCCGGAACCTTATGTGGCTCGGTGGTGGCAAATATGAAGACCACGTGCGGCGGCGGCTCCTCGAGGGTTTTAAGCAGAGCGTCAAAGGCCGAACCGGACAAGCGGTGGACTTCGTCAATGATATATATTCTTTTTTTGCCGGTAGTCGGCAAATAGCGTACGTTTTCCCGCAGAGCCCGAACGTCATCGACTCCGGTATTGGATGCGGCGTCGATTTCGAGGACGTCCAGGGCGGAACCTGACATGATTTCTTTGCATGATGCGCATTTGTCGCACGGGGTTGGGGTCGGGCCTTCGACGCAGTTGAGGGCTTTGGCCAGGACGCGGGCGGTCGTGGTTTTGCCGGTGCCGCGCGGACCGGTGAAAAGATATCCCGATGAAATCCGTCCCGATTCTATGGCGCTTTTCAGCGTTTTCGAGATGTGTCGCTGGGCGATGATATCATCGAACTGCTGCGGGCGATATTTCCTGGCCAGAACCTGGTATGACATAATGATATTTTATGGTGTGCACCCACCTTTGGCCGCCCGTTTCAAGGCTTCCACAGCAGCCAACTCCGATCAGGCGACCCCGCAACACATACCTGCTGTCACCTACCGTTGCTACCTTCCGGTCCTGGCGGGGTTCAGTGGGCCGGCATTGTACGAGACCCAACCATCAACGCCGCTTGCTCTTTCCACACAAGCTACGGGTTAAGCCGGGGGTGGGAATTCGACCCCGGTAGAGCGGATTCCGGGTAACAGGACACCGCTAGCTTCCCGTCTAGCACACCTTTACAGCTTTCTCCCCAAGATTATAAAATGGAGCAGAGCGGGCTCGAACCGCCGACCCCCACGTTGCGAACGTGGTGCTCTCCCAATTGAGCTACTGCCCCAGTTTTATACTTTACGACGGCTAATACTTAAACCGTCGCCAATTGCAAAAGGTCAAATAAACACAAATTCCGGGCAAAATCAAGGACTTTTGGATTAATATGATTTCCCAATCTTTTTGTTGAAATGGGAACCACGAGTGTTTAATCATATAATGCTTAAAAAAGGATATAACGCAATTTTGGAGGAGAGCGCCATGAAGAGGATTTTGATTTTTATGACAGTTGCCTTGTTCGCGGGACTTCTGATTATTTCCTGCGGTGGCGAAAAAGAGGGCAAATCCGAAAAAACCGGGGATCAGGCCGTATTGCCGCAGGATACAGGCGAATCGACCCTCCTCGATACAACCGTGACGGAACAACCCAAACCGCAGCCGACCGTTGCGGAGAAACAGCCGGAAGCCAAACCCCAGCCCAAACCACAGCCAAAACCGGAGCTGAAACCGGAACCGAAGCCCGTGCCGAAGCCTCAATATGTCGAGACGGTGCTTCTTAATCAGGGTGATCAGCTGGAGGTGGAAATGCTGACCGATCTTTCGACCGAAACCAATAAGGTCGGCGACAAATTCCGCGTCATGGTGCTTGGTCCGGCCGAGAAAGGTCAGCCATCACAGTTTCCGGAAGGGACGATAATCGAGGGCGAGATCGCGCAGATGTCCGACGGCAAAAGCGAGGGGGAGTCGGCGTGGATACTGCCCAAGTTCACGAAGTTTATTCTTCCGGGTGAGAATGGTGTTCCAATGGAAGGGTACATCGTCACCAATGACGGCGACGGTGTGATCAAGGCCGGGAGCAAGACCGGGACGGTAGCCAAGGACGCCGGAATCGGAGCCATCGCCGGAGGCGTTCTGGGAGCGATCACCGGGGGTAATAAGAAAACATCGGGTGCCGCCAAAGGTGCCGTGGTCGGGGCGGCCGCGGGAGGTATCCTGGGAGCCGTATTGCATAAAGACCGAGTCGAAATCAAAAACGGCAACAAGATGGATATCGCCATAGTCGGACAAGTAGTTGAGAAGAAACTGAAAGAATAGCTTTAGTACAAAATATCGTCACCATAGTACAAAGGCGGTTTCGATTTGAGACCGCCTTTCTTTATTGTCAGTATTCTCCCGTTCTAATCAACTTCTTGATAACGTCGGCAGTGAATTCGGGCTTGATTCTGTGGCCGTCGATGTCGACCTGCCCCAGGAAACGCCCGTCGGGGCTTTTCAGGTTGATATTAACCTCGGAGACGTTGTTGGTTTCTTTTAATTCGACATAGGAAGTCAGGGTATCAGTATCGTCCGGGGCACGCTTCGTGTACCCCGCTTGCATGCCCTTTTGAACGTCGTGTATCTCACCGTACATTCCCGGTCCCTGGACTTTGACATTAATCGTACCTACGGCATCGGTCGGGTCGTCCGAAACGTTGATGCCGTTGTCGACGAGATGTATTTTGACGGCTTCAATGTAGTCTTTGGCTTTTTCGTCGACCCCGAATTCCTGACGTAAGGCGGCGATCGACGGCAGCGAATCGGCCGCGGTTCGGTCATTGACAAGGTTTATGTACCATGTGTCGATACTTTTTGTTTCGGGGGAAATGAGTGACGGCTGCACGTGGGGTGAGCTGCAGCCGATAAGCATCGACAAGCTCCAGAGGAACATCACTATTGATAGTACAATTTTCATAATGCGTTTAGGCCCTCCATCATTTAATCAGTCGTATTGAAGCCATAATATAGTAATCACATATACGCCAAAGCCAGTCAAATTTGGGCGGTCGTAATTAACGTCTTTCGCATTCATATCTTTCATAACCGCATTGACAGATACAGGTTGCAGGGAAATGGGTTCGAATTTGGAAATTTTTGTTTTTGCATGTTCAATGAACACCCACTCCAAACAAGTTTGGAGTGGCCACCCGGACGTAAATCCGCAAGGTTCATATAAATCTCAGTTATTCAACATCTTGTGCGATCTTGTCAGATGTCATTTGTATTGGGAATGTCTGCGATTTTAAATAAGTAATCTGTAAATTTCACTAAAAATTAAAAACCAGAACAGGTAACGGGGGATGGGGTATGGCAATGATGGGCGGAATTTATTTAATAAATTGGATATTATAGGTCTAATATATCTTCTATATTACGGCAAGGCTGCGTATTTAAGAATATAGCTGTGGGATTTCATCGAGAAACACCTAAAGCAGGATTACACAACAAACCTATCACAAGAAGGAGCGTGAAATGCGTTTAAAGTGCGCCATTGCGTCCATTGCCGCGGCAATGATGGTTTTGGTGCCGGGCGTATTTGCCGGCGTTCCGGATAGTATCAGTTACCAGGGGCGGCTTCTCGATGCGAGCAGCCAGCCGGTAACCGGTGACTATTCCATGACTTTTTCTTTGTACGATGCGCCAACAGGGGGAACGGTGCTCTGGACCGAAGACCACGCCAGTGTCCATGTGACCGACGGGCTTTTTTCCGTCGAAATCGGTGAAACCGTGCCCCTGACGGCCGATATTCTGGCCGGTTCCGGTGGCGGCGGTGGCGGCGGTGCGGGCGGGGCGATTTACCTGGAAGTCCAGCTGGGCGGCCAGCCGCCCATGTCGCCCCGAACGCCTTTGCTATCCGCGCCGTATTCGATCGCGGCCAGCCGTGTCTCCGGCGATATTCAAACCGCCAGCGGACAATTACTTGTGCGAGACAATCTCGGTTCAAGTGGTTTAGACGGAGTGAGTATTTCGGCTGACGCGACCACAAGCCGGGTAACACTTAACAACATTGGTTCCAGCGGCCAGGATGGTGTCGAGATTGTAGCCGACGACACTGGCAGGCGTTTATCCATGAACAATATTGGTTCGTCTGGACAGGATGGCGTTGAAGTTAAAATTGAAGGAAACTCCCGGCGATTAAAGCTGAATAATTTGGGTTCATCAGGTAACGATGGTGTCGAACTGTTAACTGATGGTTTTTCAAGTAGTATGCGGGTCAGCAACATCGGTTCATCAGGGTTGGACGGTGTATCGATCACTGACGATGCTGCCTCAAGTTCCGTCCAACTCGCTCGTAAACGACCGGGAAGAGTCAAATACGGCACCATAACTTTAAGAGCCGAAGCGGATTCTGTTACCGATAGCCGCGATTGCGATTCCGATGACGATGGCCTGACAGACTCCCGTATGGCTCTGACTCTCGGAAGCGGAGGCGGTGCCGGGGGCCTCATGCTTATGGAAGTGGACCAAGATGATGACGGAGTTCCGGAAACGGAATATTCACAGCGATTAACGCCAACAACTTCCAATGTCGCCATCAAAACCAAGGGGACTGGCGCCGACAATAATCGGATCAGCCATACGACGTATCCTGATTCGGCAGTTCAGGCAATAGAAAGTGACGTGGATGGCGATGGTGTCCCCGAGTCAGATATTTCTTCAATCGTCACCCCGACGACTTCCAGTGTCGCCATAAAGACCAAGGGGACGGGTGCTAACGATAATGGCCGTGTTTCAGTAATTTCCAGTACCAGTCAATCCGGCGCCAGTGTTGCTTGTGCTATCGATCTCGATGGCGACGGCATACTGGATCGATCGATAGATGACGACTGCGATGATGCCGGGGCGCGTTTGGCTATCAACAGCAAAGGAACCAGTGCCAAGCGGACGGTGGCATGCAGCACCGATGAATCCAATAGCTCGGTCATGGTCGCAGGCGACCTGGACGGCGACGGCACGGACGATTGCGATGCAACTCTGCAAATTACTCCAACCATGTCCAGTGTGGCGATAAATCGCAAAGGAACTGGCGCCGATAATAACCGCACTTTATCTGTTTCGTCCAGTACCGATGAAGCCAATGCCGTTCATCGCTGTGAAATCGATGATGACGGAGACATGGTCCCGGATCAGGAAATTGAACAGCTGCTTACTCCGACGACGTCCAGCGTGGCAATAAAAACTAAAGGAACCGGGGCCAATGACAATCGCACCGTTTCGATTATATCCAGTACCGATGCCTTTTCCGGCAGCGTCGTTTGTGCGACTGATTTTGACGCCGATGGCGTAGCTGATCGTCAAATAAGTTCAAACGTGGATGATACCACGGCGGCTATTGCGATTGACGAGCCGGGCGTCCAGGTCGCGATGGGTTTCAGGAAGGGCTGGGACGGTACCGTCAAAGGCAGGCTTTCCATTGACGGTAATGGTGCCAGTCAGGTCGAATTCAATTCCGAAGGCGACGGCATGGTTGCACGTCGTTTTGGCGTTGGCATTCAGGATCCGGTCAATCCGCTGGCCTTGGCCTCCGGCGCCCACTGCACGCCCGGTGGCGTCTGGACCAATGCGTCCGACGTCAACCTCAAGGAAAATTTCCGGGCCGTCGATGGTCGGCAATTATTGCAGCAGATAGATCAATTGAACATCAGCCAATGGAATTATAAAAACGAGTCGGACAATATCACTCATATCGGTCCGACCGCACAGGATTTTAAGGCGGTTTTCGGAGTGGGTGACAATGATAAAAGCATCTCAACCATAGACCCCTCAGGAATAGCCCTGGCCGCTATTAAAGAACTTAATAAGGAAAACCAAGACTTGAGAAATCAACTGGCGGAAGTAAAGGCCCTTCTGGAAAAAATGCTCAACGAGAAATAATCCCGGGAGGATATAATGAGTATGCGAACATACTTAGTATGTGGGTTTATGGCTGTGGTCTTGCTTTTCTCCGGGGCATTTGCCGCCGGAGAGAACATTCCCTGGCAGGTGATTTCGTCGGGAAGCAGTACAAACAGCTCAGGCGGGGGTTTTTCGTTGAGCGGAACTGTCGGTCAGACCGCGGCGGGTTCGGTATCGTCGGGCACCTTCGCGGTACACCAGGGGTTCTGGCAGAATTTTGAAACAGGAAATTTGAACTGCTGCCAGGCCTGGGGAGTTCCGGGCGATGCCAACAGCGATCTGAATGTCAATTTGATCGATATTTTGTACACGATTGCGCATTTGTACAACGATCCGCCGGGTCCTGGAAATCCCATGGGGTGCGATGAGCTCCTCGACGCCAACGGCGATACCAATGTCAATCTAATCGATATATTGTATCTAATTTCTTACCGGTACAATTCACCGCCCGGCCCAGAGCCGGTTTGTCCACTTTAAGCATCTGAATAGTACAGGGCGGCACTGCCGCCCTGTTTGATTTTTTAGAGTGTGAGAGATGGAATAAAGCAATAAAGATAATCTTTTAAGATGCATAATGAAGATGTCGAAACCGCCCTTCATTCTTCGGGACCTTCGGCAGGGGTTTCGACCTGCCAAGACTGATCACTTGATCGTCAGCGTTTAAATAGGGGAATCCCACAGCGAGCTGCTGGCGACCCGGGCCTGATTTTGGGGTCGATTTCGGGGTGTTTTGGCATAGATAACCACATATGGGCGTTGCTGTTACCGGGAATTGGGTTTGTTTGTTCATTTTTTAAATTTTCGCCCGCGATTGTCTCCGTTTCAATCGAATTTCCGCTATTATCAAACATAATTATAGCCTCTATAAAAGCGTGACGTGCAGATTTGCCATTGATTCGGTTGGGATTTTGGGGTTGGTTAATTTGATGGAAATATATATTATATGAATAATTAGATTCGACAAATTCGGGGGTTCGATAAGTTGCGTGATTTATGAATAAAATAACAGAAATACTACCTATCCCCGATATCCCTAATAGGATATTGGATGCATCGAGCAATTCAGATTTGGTTATATTTGTTGGCTCAGGACTGTCAATGTGCTCGGGAAATAAATGTCCCACTTGGTTTGGCTTGGCCAACAAAATTCTAGATCACATATACAATTCGGGTGGGATTAATTTTAAAGAATTGGAGGATTTAAGAACAATAAAGGATCCCAGAAGATTATTGTCAATTGCTTGGCAAATAATGAATAATAATCGCACGTTGTTTCCGAATGCGAAAAACTGGCAAAATATATTTCCCAATAATTATGAACCAAACATCTATGATCATTTAATCGAATTTAGGGCGACTTATATTACTGTAAATTATGATCTCAATATCGAATATGCTTTGAAAAGAGCAATCGAGTCTAATCCGAATAGATACGGCATAAAGTCCGTTCAAGCCGATGATTCATCACCGCCACAAAAAGATCTAAACATTATCTATAACAATAATATGTCATCTTCTACCGACGAAGAAATGACACTTCACAGTCTTATGCCAGATAGAATAAAGCATTTACATGGGAGCATTAGAGAGCCTGACCACATGATAATTACAATTAAGGACTATATAGACGCTTATGCTCAAGATCGGCCCACTTCTATACTAAAAAGGAATTTTCTGCAAGATGTTTTTAGAAAAAAAACTGTCCTATTTGCGGGGACAGGCGCGTCTGAACTTGAAATATTAGAGTTTCTTAAATTTGATCCTGGTGGCAATCACTTTATTTTATCTGCGTTTTATAAAAGCAGCCTTGAACTCGCTAACCATTATAAGAAGTACTTCTCACAATTTGGCATTGAGTTGCTACCATTTCTAAAAGACATTAGAGGCCAAGATCAAATTGAAGAAATTATTAAGATATGGAAATCGGACATTTCCGCTGTGGCCAAACCACCATCCGTTTTAGAAGGTATGGAGGAAGTATTTAAGGGTGTCAAAATATAATTTAAGCGTCCAAGAATGGGATGTTTTAAACCATATTAGAAATAATCCGGCCGCAAGTGATTACTTCTTTAAGAATGCTCAAGAAGTAAAGTGGTTTTATCCTCTACAAGATCGTGGGCATTTTAAACCGGAGAATAATCCTAAACCCCGAGAAACTGATAAAGGGCTTTTCAGAATACCATATTGGAATGTCTTGGATTATTTGATTATGTTATCAATGAAGCATGATAACGAGCATTATGCTGAATTTTCTCAAGGTCTAATAGACATAATTCGATCTGTTTCAGAGTATAAAGACGCTGATGAAAATCATATAGATAATCATCATACGTGGGCCGCATTTGTGAAAATACTATCGAATATTCCCGCAAATATGATTGCAACCGATGTATTTAGTTATATTCCGATCTGGCTTAGATCAAATTTCGACAACACTTTGACTACATCGTCAATCACCCGTGAATTAATTCCGCATATTGCGAAATCCGCGAAAGATGGTACTAACCCACAAGCAATTGCGCAATTGGTTAAGATATTAGATGGACTATTCACTTATGAATGGCGTGAAAACAAAGCGGCGATTATAAAACGACCCCAACCGTTCTTATTTGCAGAGCCTTACTGGATTACTGAAGCATTAACTAAAAAAGGATATCTGCATAAGTTAATGCAAATTGAATGCAAAGAACTAATTATGGTTGTGGCCAAGAAACTACTAGAAATTATACCGAAACTGCAAGAACCATCTAGACCGACAGTAGAATATGAGGATACAACTTACGGAATTGATATTGGCCTTGATGATAATAATCAAACAATAGTGAAAATTACAAATCCTGAATTAAATGAGCCAATATATAATCATAATTTTGGGATTATTAATTCGGTCCACCCATTTGATGAGCACATACAATTCATAAAGGCAATAAATGATCAAAAAGATAATCCATCCATATTGAACATCATTCATCAGATTCCAGAAGCTGAATTAATGTATCATTATCACATGCTCATCGATGATCATTCGAATATATGGTTCAGGGATTTATCCAAGATTAAAGATATGCACCATAGAGAAGCGCATCATATATTAATGATTATCCTTAAAGAAATGATAATTGCGGGTGCATATATTAAGCATAAGGATATGAAAGAAATTCTTAGAGAATTTAGCAATACCAAATATCGTAGTTTTGTATTTAGAAGGTCGATCGTTTTAGCCATTGGAGTGAACTGGCAAGAGTTAAAAGATATATTTTGGGAGATATTTGGCTATCCTGAAAGCTATATGCTGCTTAGTTTTCACGCCTATGAGGCTGAATTATTTACTCTATTTGAAAATATCGCAGAAAAATTAACCGAAACAGAAATAAATAAAATTCGCGAGATCATTGAAAAAGGTAGGTTTTTCATTTCTGATATGCCTGAGGATCAAAAGGAGTACCAGCAAAATGCATTTAAGCTGAAATGGTATTCCGCTTTGAAAAAAAATGATCAGTTTTTAAAGGAGTATGAAAAATACCAAAGTTTATTCGATGAAAAATACGAACCTTCATTTAGGCAACCAACTTCATTTATCGGTCACGGCGAATCACCACTAAATGTGGAGGAAATCTTTAATAAACGACCTGGTGAACTAGTTGAAAACCTTGACGAATTTGAAAATTCGGATAAATGGAGGGGACCTAATGTTAACTCCTTGGCAGAAGTCATAAGTAATGCTGCACATGCAAAACCAGAATACTTTACTAAAAATATCAATTTATTTATAAATACCGGCTATTTGTACCTTTATAATATTTTATCCGGCTTGCGATCAGCATGGAAAGAAAATAAAGATATAAATTGGGAGAATCTTTTGCCATTTCTATATGGTTATATTGACCGAGACGAGTTTTGGAATGATACTTTCAAAGTCCCTGGAGATGATTATTCTGCCAATCATGATTGGGTGTTAGGTATTATTGGATGGCTTATTCAGGATGGAACGGATGATGATAAGCACGCAATAAATTTTAAATTAAATGATATTCTAATCAAGCTTATTAAGCGCATATGGCGTGGGTTATCTGCAAGTGCTTCAAATAGAGAATATTCAATTGAAGGACGACCAGTTGATTTCGCGGCAAATTCAACTCCAGGCAAAATTCTTGAAGCTTGTATTTATTTATCGTTAAGAATTGCCAGAAATAGGCCTGACAAAGATAGTGAAGCTGTTGCAAAGTGGGATCCTGAACTCAAAGAAGTTTTTCGCGATTCAGTGAAGGAAGCTTATCCAGAGGCATTAGTATTTACTGGTTGGATGTTGCCGCAAATAAGTTATCTTGATAAAGAATATGCGGATATGGCTCAAAGGGTCATTCTTGATTCAGAAAAAAAAGCCGTCTGGGAAATATTCTTTTACGGATACCTTTTCGGTTCGCTAGGTAACCCTTCATTCTACTCCAACATGATTGACCACTACAAAAAAGCGATATTGCATCCTATTAATAAATGGGATTCAGAAGAACTTCTTATCAGGCATATTGCTACAGGATATTTATTAAAACTAAAGGGCTTTGACCTAAATAATGGTGCAATGAAGCTTATTATTGAGGAATGGCAAATTGAGAGAATAAATCACTTGCTTAGATTTTTGGGTAACCAATATCACTTGGGTTTAAATGCTTCTGATAAACGCGATAATGAAGTTGTTAAAAGAATACTAGATATTTGGAAGCAGGCCTATAACAAATATCGGACATTAGATGCACAAAAACTTACCGATGAAGATAAAGGGATATTGTCAAATGTTTCAACTCTAATTCCATTCATTAGCGAAATAGATGAAGAAAATTATAATTGGCTAATTCAGGTTGCCCCTTATGTCCAGAAACTTTTTAATACTGCTCAGTTTATAGAACATTTAGATAGGTTAAAATCCAAAGGTGATCCCAAAATAACAGCTCACTATATTGCCAATATTTTTATTAAATTAATAGGCGATCAAAAACCAGAGTATAAGCAAGAACATATTGAGAATATTCTGAATTTCCTATTTTCAAACGAATGTAAAGAATTGGCTAATGCCATATGTGAAAAATACTTTGAAGATGGATATTCAGCCCGGTTTCAATTTGTATGGGACATTCGGACAAAATATAATACATAATATCTATCTAGACCCCATTCGGGCTTATTTTTTAGGCCGTGTTAGAAATTGACAGTATAATTCCAAAAGGGTATATTGCGGCCCAAAATTGAGAATCATCACCTTTGGAAAGGAGAAACGACTCCATGAAACATTACTTTTTCTTAACCCTTTTTATGCTCGCGGCTTTCGGGATAGCCCTGGCCGGCGACAAGCCCGCGGATGACGGCAAAACCGCTCCCAAGGAAAAAACCGAAATGCAAAAATATGTCAAACGTAACGCGGACAATCCCGAAATTGCCATCCAGACCAATTTCGGCACAATGACTTTCGAACTGTATCGCGACGTCGCCCCGGCCCACGTGGACAGCATGCTGGCCCGTGCCAAAGAAGGCTTCTATAACGGCCGCAAAGTCTTCCGCATCATCAAAGGCTTCATGATGCAAACCGGCGATCCCAAGGACAACGGCACGGGAAACGCCGGATATAATCTCAAGGCCGAATTTTCCGATATTCCGCACGATCGCGGCATTCTCTCGATGGCGCGGGCACAGGACCCCAACAGCGCCTCCTGCCAGTTTTTTGTCGTGTTTAAAAAGGCCCCGTTTCTCGACGGAAAATATACCGTGTTCGGCAAGATGATGACGGGTGACGATGTACTCAGCAAGATCGAGAATGTTCCGGTTAAAATGAACCCGATGACCCATGAAAACGCTCTTCCGGTTGACGACGTTATCATGGAAAAGATGACGGTGCTCAAGGATATTAAATCGGCCGCATCGAAGGAGGAGTAGGAAGCTCCATCGTCGATGAACCGCAAATTATTATTCTTTTCAATTTTGGTGCTTATCCTGGCCATTGGATGTGGCCGGGATAAGCGTCTTGCATCAAATCCCGAAATAGCTATCGATACGAACTACGGGACGATCGAACTGGAGCTGTACCGGGACGTCGCCCCGGCCCACGTGGACAGCATGTTGTCGCTCGTACGTAAGGGTTTCTACAACGGGTTGACTTTTCACCGGGTCATCAAAGGCTATATGATGCAGGGAGGCGACCCGAATGGAAACGGCAGCGGATCAGCAGGATACACACTCCCGGCGGAATTTTCGGACCTTCCCCATATACGCGGTACCCTGTCAATGGCAAGGGGACCGGATATAAATTCGGCGGGATGTCAATTTTTCATTTGTTTTCAGCCCGCTCCGACCCTGGATGGTAAATACACGGTTTTCGGGATGGTGCTCGACGGGTTTGACGTGCTCGATAAAATCGAACAGGTTCCGGTCAAGCCGAGCCCGTTCGGCGGAGAGGAAAGCTGGCCGGTGAGCTATGTGATAATAAAGCGCATCAGAATTTTGAAGGACATCGAGAGCTGATTTGCGTCCATAGTGGAACCCTAATCAGGCGCTTTCGTTAGATTAATTGATGAAAAAGAAACTGGTAATACTGGGCTCGACCGGGTCGATCGGTGTTTCGGCACTGGACGTGGTCGCAGAACACAGGGACGAAATCGATCTGGTCGGAATTTCCGGCCATACTAAGGCGAATCTGGTATTGAAGCAGGCGGCTGAATTTCATCCCAAGTATATTCAAATGACCGATCCCGAGGCGTGGGAAGCTGTCGAGCGGGCATTGACGGGCGGTAATATTGAATTATTGCCGTACGATAAAGGCGTCGAATACCTGATAGATAAAACCGACTGCGATGTAATCCTGAACGCAATTGTCGGGGCGGCAGGGTTGAAGGCCTCGCTGACCACAGTCAAGTCCGGCAAGAGGCTGGCTCTGGCGAATAAAGAATCGATGGTGGTCGGGGGGAGTTTGATCAATGCGGCGGCCGATGAATCCGGGGCGGAGATTATCCCGGTCGATTCGGAGCATTCGGCAATCTGGCAGGCGCTGTTTTGCGGTCAAAAGGAAGAGGTCAGGAAAATCATATTAACCGGGTCGGGCGGGCCGTTTCGGCAGACGCCAGCCTCGGAATTCAAAGAAATAACTAAAGAAAGAGCGCTGAAGCACCCGACATGGAATATGGGAGCCAAGATAACCATAGACTCCGCCACGATGATGAATAAATCGCTGGAGATTATCGAGGCGGTCAACCTGTTCGATGTGTCGCCGGATATGATCGAGCTGGTGATTCACCCGCAGTCGGTTATTCATTCCATGGTGGAATTTGCCGACCGGACGGTTGTCGCGCAGCTATCCAGCCCGGATATGAGGCTGCCGATAGCGTATGCGGTATTTTATCCAAATCGGTTGCCATCGGAATTCGGGGCGGCGGATTTTGCGCAGATCGGGCAGTTGACATTCGAAAAGCCGGATTTCGATAAATTTCCGGTTTTGAAGCTGGCTTTTGAGATAGCGGGAACAGGGGGGACATCGGCGGCGGTCTTTAATGCCGCCAATGAGGTGGCGGTGGCAGCATTTTTAAAAGATGTCATTAAATTTAACCGTATATCCGATATAATTATAAATACCGTCCAGCGGCATAAATTAGTTGAAAATCCGTCCCTGGAAGATATAATGATAGCGGACGGCTGGGCACGACAAACCGCACAGGAGATGATAGAATAAATGCTTCTAACAATATTAGCCACGATATTCGTACTGGGAGTCCTCGTATTTTTCCATGAACTGGGGCATTTCCTGGTTGCCAAATGGTCCGGAATCCGGGTCGAGCGCTTTTCGCTGGGTTTCCCTCCGACCATTCTCAAGAAAAAGATGGGCAAAGACACGGAATACTGCATTGGGGCGGTGCCGTTTGGAGGCTACGTGAAAATGGCCGGGGATAATCCGATCGAAGGCGTCACGGGTGCGCCGTGGGAGTTCATGTCCAAACCGGTATGGAAGAGAAGTCTGGTGGTTTTGGCAGGGCCGCTTATTAACTTCGTTCTGGCCGTATTTATCCTTTTCGGCCTGTTCTTTTTCCGTGGAACCGAAAAGCAGGAAGTACTGGTCGGCCAGGTGTTGGAAAACGGACCCGCCGCCGAGGCCGGGATCAAGACCGGGGACCAGATTCTTAGTATCGATGGAGTGAAAGTTGATTCCTTCGATCAGATGGCGGCGCTCATTTATGATAAAGTGGAAAAGCCGGTTGAATTAAGCTGGGTCGATAAAAGTTCATCGACACCGGATACTGTCACGGCGTCGATAACGACATATAAAGACCGAGTCCTGAGTATCAATGGCGACAGTGTTACGGTTGGCAAGATAGGTATCGGCAATATGATGTCTTTCCAAAAGCAGCCGTTTTTCGCGGCTTGGGGTGCGGCGGTCGACCGGTCGCTGGAATACGCGAGGCTCATATTCGATTTTATCGGCGGGCTGTTTACCGGGAAGTATAAGGCATCGTCGATAGGCGGACCGATATTTATCGGCAAAGTGGCCGGGGCGACGGCGCGAGCCGGGTTCGACGTGCTGCTCGATTTTATGGCGCTTTTGTCGGTTAACCTGGCGATATTGAATATCCTTCCGATACCGCTGTTCGACGGAAGTCACCTGATGATTTTCCTGATTGAGAAAATCAAGGGCTCTCCGGTTTCGGTAAAAGTACGGGTCTTTATACAGCAGATCGGTATCGCATTTGTCCTGCTGCTGGTCATTTTTGTAACATTTAACGATCTTACCCGTTGATATTTTGTAGAAATGAAAAGACAACGTACGGGATGACCGGCCCTTAATAATTCGTATGGCCAAAGAAAAAACCAAAAAGCAGGGCGATATTCTTGATTTTATCTGGGAGAATGTCAAGTCGCTGGGTATAGCCATAATCCTGGCTCTGATAATCAAGACATCGATTGTCGAAGCATACAAAGTCCCGACGGGATCGATGGAAGATACGATTCTCGTGGGAGATTTTATATTGGCCAATAAATTCGTCTACGGGGCGCGGCTGCCGGTGGTCGACTGGCGTCTTCCGGCGGTGCACGAAATCAAACCGGGCGACGTGGTCATTTTCAAATATCCTCTGGATCAGACGACCAATTACATAAAAAGATGCGTCGCCGAGCCGGGCGACGTGGTCGAGCTTAAGGATAAGGTCGTGTACGTAAACGGCAAGGTTTTTCCCGACCCGCCCGATTCCAAATTCACGGATGCGCGGATAAGAAAGAGACCGTACGATAATCAGGATAGTCGCGATAACTGGGGACCGCACCGCGTCCCGGATGAGTGTTACTTTATGATGGGGGACAATCGCGATAATTCCTCGGATTCCCGCTACTGGGGATTCGTTCCCCGTAAGTTGATTCTCGGCGAGGCGATGCTCATACACTGGTCGTGGAAGCCGGACGATAATTCTCCGCAAGCAAGTTTGCGCGATCCGCTTTCGGTACCCAAGTTGTTCGTGTATAATATAGTGCATTTCTTCAACCGTGTGCGCTGGAATCGCCTCCTCAGCCCGGTTTCGTGAGACAGGAATATCGTTGATTTTCGCCTAATCTTATATCTTGCCCGTCTCGGCAATTTGGAGTATTTTAGAAAGAGTTATGGCAGCCAAGGGAAAAAGCAAAGCAAAACCCAAACCGGTCAAAGGCAAGTCCGACATGGCCGATGCCGTCTGGGACAATGTAAAGTCATTATTAATAGCCGTCGTTCTGGCCGTCGTCATTAAGACGTCGATCGTGGAAGCGTACAAGATTCCTTCGGCGTCGATGGAAGATACGCTGTTGATCGGGGATTTTTTGGCGGCTAATAAATTTATCTATGGCGCCCAGCTGCCGTTTATCGGATATCGCCTTCCAGCCGTGCGCGACCCGAAACAGGGCGACGTGATCATATTCAAATGGCCGGTCGACCGACGGACCAATTATATAAAACGGTGTGTGGCGACGCCGGGTCAGACGGTGGAAGTAAAAGACAAGCAGCTCTATGTCGACGGGATACTTTTCCCCAATCCGCCGCACAGCAAATTCATAAACCCGGAAATCAAGAAACGGCCGGCGTCGGGACGGGATACGCCCGACAATTTCGGTCCGTACACTCTGGGGCCGGATTACTATTTCATGATGGGGGACAATCGGGATAATTCCCTGGATTCCCGGTTCTGGGGGCCGGTGCATCGCGACCTCATTGAGGGTGAGGCGATGATTATTCACTGGTCATGGGCGCCCGATCCGGATTCGCCCGGCGCCGAACTGAGCGAACCGCTGTCGGTGCCGCGTATGTTCGTGTATAATATCGTCCATTTTTACGATCGGGTTCGCTGGAGCCGCCTGGGCCGGATAATCAGGTAGATTTTATTGTCGAAAAGACTATATTAATCGGGCATGGGTTCTGTCGATTTTCAAACAAAGGCCGGGACTTATATTAAATGGTTTCTGCTGGCGGCCATTCCGATTCTGGCGATACTTCGTTTTGTATCGCTGGAAATCGACCCGCCGTACTTTTTCGCAGGCATCACGCAGGCCCACCTGACCGATCCCTATCACCTGACTTTGCATGCCCGCAATGCCGTCCTGTTCGGCGACTGGACGCCGTTCGATTTTCATCGCTGGGACGTATTTAAAAATTCTCTTGTCTCCGGGGCGGCCTTTCTGGTTTTTTCTTTGTTCGGTGTGTCTCGGGTTACGGCCAACCTGGCCGGGCTGTTTTTGAATTCTATCGGACTTTTGTTGATGTATCTCGGGGTGGGGCGGCACCGCTCTTCGAACGAGACCCTGTTCGGCGCATTCCTGGCACTTTTATGCGCCTCGTTTATGTTCTACGCCCGGTTGCCGTTCCTTGAAAACGGGCTGATTTTCTGGTGCGGGCTGATTTATTATATTTTCGCCCGATATTATAACCGTCGATGGGCGCAGCTATTAATCGGATGTTTGATCGGACTGGCCGCTTTTTCCGGGAAGCTTTTCGGGTTTATAATTATCGTTCCGGTAGCAATTACCTACCTATTTATTTTCCACAAGAAATTATATGTACCGTTGGTGCTGACTGTACTGGGGATGGTGGCGGGGTCGATAATTTATATCGCCATATTTTACGGCGGCGATTATCAGACGATGTTATCGTACTATCACGAACAGACCACCGGGATGTACAGTACCCCGACCGGTTTCGCATCGCTGTCCGGCTTTTTTATGAATCTTATTACGTATGGCGGAGAATCGGGATTTTTCCGTCTTTCGCCGTTTTTGGTAAGTCTGGCCGGGCTTTCATCCATAGTCTTTCTGCTGGGTCAAAAGGAATATTTGGAATTTCGCGAGGAAAATATACCGGTCGTATTCATGGCGTCGTGGCTGCTTTTGGGCATGCTGATGCTGTCGCCTTTCGTCTATCGCCCCCTGCGCTATACGCTGTTTCTGTTTATGCCGCTGTCGGCGGTGTGCGCCGGGGCGGTCGGTGGGACGTTATCTCAGAAGATAAAAATTTCAACCGACAGAATACTGATTACGATACCTCTCGTTTTTATAATCGTGCTTTATCTTACTATTCAAACTAAAATGGCCATGGTCGTCGATAAAGAGGCGCTAAGCACGGGACAAAGTTTTCTGTTTTGGGCAGTGTTGATTGCGATAGTGATTACGGCTGTAATTTTCGTAGCGCTTTTTAAACTTTCAAACCGGTTGAAGATGAAAATTCTCTCCGGAGCGTTGCTGGTTTTGGTCGCGGCGACTGTAATCTTCCAGGGGCATTTGATTTATCGCGGTCTGGCCGAACCGGGGCCGTATTTGCGCGACATGAACCGTGAGGTGGCGGAAATGGTTGGGCCGGACGCGGTCTTAACCGGTCCGTACGCACCGGCCTTCACGATCGATAATAAATTGAAGGCCGTCATATATGTTTTCGGTCTTCCCGACGTGGAAAAGAATCTGTTTACTGAATTTCCCGTTACGCACGTCGTGGCCGACGTCAGCAATTGGAGGGGAGCGCTCAAGCTGTTTCCTTTTTTAAAAAACGCCCTGCAGCTCAGTCGATTTCTGGTTCGCGACGGAACCGTGGATATTTACCGTGTGTCGGGGGATACTTTACCGCTTACGGATTTTGAAAGATGTGTATTCGATTTCAAGGCCGGGGTCTATGATTCGGTACTTTTCTACAATGAAAAATTCTGTATGGAATATCCGGACAATCTGTCCGCGCAGTTCAACCTTATAATAAATTATATATCATTCGGTCAGACCGATCGAGCCATAAAGGAACTGGAGACGCTTGCGGACGGCTATCCGCAAAATTTCCAGGTCATGGCTTTTGAATTTAAGTGCTATAAGTTTCTCGGCAATCAATTGAAAAATCAAGAGGACAGTACACTGGCGGAGTCATTTTATGACCGGACCTTGAAGCTCAATCCGACCATCAAGCTGCCCAGGTGACCTGTTATTTCATTCCTTTATAATACCAATGCCACGGTTCCCAGCGAATGCCATTATTGGCGTCTTTCGAATAGCTTTCGACAAATCCGTATTTTGAGGCGTTTTTTTTGAGCCACCCGTAGGTTTTGCTTTTATCGAAACGGAGAGCGCCTCTGGCCAGATCGAAAGCCCGGCCGGTATGGTGTTCACTGTAGCCGGGGGGAGCCACAAGCTCGGCGATTTTGTTGAACGTTGTTCCGTCGGACAGGTATTTCCGAAAAAGGGATTTTTGGTATTGAACCGACCTGAACCCGGATTTCACTTTGATATAAACGGAATCTTTGGCGGCGGCACGAGCCATCCTGACAAAGGCCTGCCCGGCGTCTTTCCGGACATAAATTCTGAAATCGTTATGGCAAAATTCGGCTGGCAGACGCATGAAATCGCCGGGTTTGGGAATAAGGGACGAATCAATGGTACGGTTGCACCACCAGGACGGAATAGTATAAGTTACCGAGTCGATTTTTATTTTTTGCGAGCATTCTCCGGCGGACGTCGAGCTCACTGCCAGAAGCAACAAAGCGGCTATCAGAATGTTTTTCATCAACCGGCGTAATGCAGTTTGCTGTTGGCCGTAGTCAGAATAGAGCCGTCGGAATCGAGCGAGGCGGCTGATACTTCGGCGATGAAAAGGACGTGGTTGCCGACCTCGAGTTTGTTGACGACTTTGCAGTCGAGGTATCCTGCCGCTCCGCTCAGGACCGGTGAGCTTGATGCGGGCGAGTCGGTGACGGTCGCCCCGTCGAGCTTTTTATACCCCGATTCGGCGGGGCCATAAAACGTCTTGGCGAATTCTTCCTGACCTTCAGCGATCAGGTTGACGACAAAGTTGCCGGTGTCGGCGATCAGCTGCGCAGACTGGTGGCTGGATTTGACGGCCAGCGCGATCATCGGCGGTTCGGAACTTACCTGGGTTAGCCAGCTGGCGGTCAGGGCGTTGCCGGACTGGCCCCGGCCCATGGTTACGATGTAAACACCGTATTCGAGTTTGCGTAAAACTTTGCGCGCATCCTGATTCATGCGTGACTCCTTAATTTTATAAAGCGATTGCTGCACTATCGTGTCGATTTATATCCATAAACCGATATAGGGTGGTATAGTTCCGAAAAATCATTTGTTGTCAACAAAATCAAACGGTAGTATTTTGGCTACAATAAAACGAGAGGGATTTTACAAATTCGGGATGAGTATTTTTTCGATAATCGCCGTCTTTATCACCCTGGCCGCGCTGGCCGGATATATCAATTACCGTTATATAAAGCTGCCGTCGACGATCGGACTGATGGTGATCGGGCTGGGCATGTCGCTTCTGGTACTGTTGATCGACGCATTGGGGATTGATCTTCGGACTCCGGCCGAGAAATTCCTCGGTAATATCAATTTCAGCGACGCCCTCATGCAGGGGATGCTGTCGTTTTTGCTTTTTGCCGGGGCGCTTAAGATAAACCTTAACGATCTGGCCCGGGAAAAGTGGGTGGTGACGGCTCTGGCCACGGTGGGTGTAATCATATCGACCTTCTTTATCGGGACGGCGATGTACTATATATTCCGAATTGTGGGGCTGTCGATGTCATATATATACTGCCTTATTTTCGGAGCCTTGATTTCCCCGACCGACCCGGTGGCGGTTCTCGCGGTGCTAAAATCGGTCGGTGCTCCCAAAAGACTGGAAACGAAAATCGCCGGGGAATCGCTGTTCAACGAT
Source organism: uncultured candidate division Zixibacteria bacterium (assembly GCA_963702205.1). Classification (GTDB taxonomy): domain Bacteria; phylum Zixibacteria; class MSB-5A5; order GN15; family PGXB01; genus CALAMC01. The sequence goes on along the minus strand of OY969724.1, from coordinate 3,494,427 downwards.
GGAGTCGGGGTGGTGGTTTTTGTCGTGCTGGTCAGTCTGGCCGCTGAAGGCGCGGGGCACGGGATCTCGATCGGCGACGTGGCGCTATTGTTTATCGAGGAAGCTCTCGGCGGAGTGGTTTTCGGGGTGGTCATTGGATATATAGCGTACCGGCTGTTGAAGAAAGTCGACGACCATTCGGTCGAGGTATTATTGACACTGGCTCTGGTATGTGGCGGCTACGCTCTGGCCAGACAGATTCAAACCTCCGGACCGATCGCGGTGGTCGTGGCAGGCCTGTTGATCGGCAATTACGGCCGGGCGTTTGCGATGTCCGAAAAGACGCGAGATCATCTCGACAAATTCTGGAATCTGGTCGATGAAATATTGAACGCCGTATTGTTTGTCTGGATCGGGTTCGAAATGCTGGTCCTGGTTTTCGGACGGGATAATCTTTTCGCGGGTCTCCTGGCGATCCCGGTAATCCTTCTGGCCCGGCTGGTTTCGGTCTCGACGGTAGTGCATGCCTTTAAGTATACGCAGGAGTTCAGCGACCGGGCCATCACGATTCTTACGTGGGGGGGGTTAAGGGGCGGTATTTCGATTGCGCTGGCGCTGTCTTTGGCAGGTGGGGCCGAACGGGATTTGATCGTGTCGATCACATATATAATTGTAATTTTCTCTATTTTGGTGCAGGGTTTGACGATTAAACCGCTGGTGCAGCGGACCAGGAAATGAATGAAAAACCGTCATGTCATGCTCCGGGATAAATCGCGAAGCAGGACATGACGGAACGTTGGTTGCACTGTCGGATCAAGATGTCGGGTTTTTTCGTCCCCCGACCTACGAAGAGTTGTTTTCCATTGTGTGTAATATTTAAAGCGTCAGGAGCGCCCAACGCAAGGCTCAGGACCTGCGGCACGGCTCCTGACTACAAAGAGCTAAGAGCTGGATGCCCGCTTTCGCGGGCATGACATTGAAAAGCGTTTATGGCAAGTAGTGCCAAACATTTTAATTACTAAAATGACCAGTTGATAATCGGGAAAACCGGAAATTGGCCGCCCTGTCCGATTATATTGACCAGTCCAATCTGAAGTCCTTTCATGCTTCCGGCATAGTTGACGACGCCCAGTTGAAAGCCGTTGGCGTAATGGGCATGGTTCACGAAACCCCATTGGAAGCCCTCGAAATCCTGCTTGGCAACATTGATGAAATTGTTCTGGAATCCCACAAAGCGCGAGTCGGCCAGACCGACCAGGCCGAACTGGGCTCCGGCAAATTTGCCGGTCGTGGTATGGTTAACAAGGCCGTAATCCAGCCCGGTGACCGCCACGTTTTTGCCGTAGAAAAGGCTAAGCCGTATGCCCGATATGGGCTGCTTTTCGTTGAAAAGCTGAATCGGGGCCAGCAGCGACAGTTGCACCGGCTTGCTTTGCGCGTGCACCGACGGTCCGGCCAGGCCAAGAGCCAAAAGTGCCAGACCGAGGATCACAATTGTTTTTTTTGACATGAGTTACTCCTTTGAGAGATAAGATATTGGGATTTTATAATTTACCTAATTTCGCAAATCCATGCGGTATACGATTTCGTTATTTCTGTCCTCACCGGTCGCGGCGAATCCGAGAGAGGTGGCCATGTTGATAACTCTCTGGTTATCTGGGTGGCAGGATATGTTAAGCATCCGGCAGTTGGTCAGTCGGTCTTTGATCAGTTCAATAACCGCAATTATCGCACCCTTGGCGTGGCCCATTCCCTGGTATTTTCTGTCGATGACTTCGCCGGACAGCCAGTAATCATCGGTGCTCCCCGGATCGTATATGATCATAATAAAACCGATCGGTTCGTTATCGAAGTAAACGGCCTTGGGCATATATGTGTACTGCGGGCCGTCGATGCGCAAAAAGGCTCGTGCCAGCGACTCGGTCACGGTGCTGCATAGGCCTTCCTGACCGGGGGCGACTTTCAAGGCCACTACGGCATCAAAATTGTCAGGGGTTACATCGCGCAACGAAATCATTGGTTTAGCTCCGGAAATTATTTGCCTTCTGCTATAAATTAAATCTGTCATGACTTTGAGTCAAAGAAATTATTACCCGAAAAGGTTTGCCTCGTGACACCGAATGCTCCAGGTATCAGTATTTCAATTTGGGCTGCCAATCGCCGACGCCGCCATTGAGGAGATCGAACATGTGCCACAGTGAACAGAAATCGTCGCCGGGTCCGAAATAGCTGTGGGCCACGCGGAAGATTTTGCCGTCGGCGTTCCGATGAAAAGTGGACATACCCGGCTGGGGCCTCCCTTGATCGCTTTCGAAGCCCATGTCGGCGGTGAAAGTCCCGCCGTTATTGGACAGAGTGCGGAATTTCCAGCCGCGACCGGATGAGAATTCTTTCAGGACGCCGGGAGCGTCGTGGGACACGAGCGCAAACGCCGCCCGGTTTTCGAGGTGCTGATGCACGCCGTTGAATCCGTCGGCCCAGAGGGTACAGGTACGGACACCCTTGGCCCATATTGTGAATGAGAATCAAATCGTTTTTATCTCCGAACAGTTCGGAAAGTCTGACCGGTGTTTTGTCGGGATTATAAAGGGTGTATTCACCCACCGGTTCGGGCGGGCGGCTGCGTCGAAGTTCGGCCAATTGCCGGTGGGTCGCCTTCAGTTGTTCTTCGAGCCGTTCGATTTTTCCATCGATTTCGGATAAAGTCTGCTCGGGCATGAGGCCTCCTTGCGCGTGGATTGAAAATGGATTTATAATATCTTTTTTAACGAAAATTGATCAAAATAGGTTTCAAAACGTTATAAATAAAACGGCGAGAGGTCTGCAATCTCTCGCCGGGTTCCGCAGACGTTCCGGAATTTTGCTTATGGACGGTGTGGTGTAATATCGTCGTAAAGCGCAATACTTAATTTGCAGAACGTCAAGCAGTAATTTGTTTTATCCAACCGACTGCTTTTCAATCACAGCCGAAAAATGCACCATAGTGATGCATGATAAATTCGCTTCCGCTTATTTAAGTCTTTTAAACATTTTTCTTTGCAGACGGGTGGTTTAGAGTAACCCTAAAGTAGTATATCCCGCGTGTAATAATTTTATATATTATACGCAATCAACCCGCACTTGTCAAGTACTGTCGCATCAATAAGATACGTATTTTAATCGCGATCATTTAAGGGCTTTTCGGTTTTTTTTAAGGCCGTCGAACCCGGCTCGCGACAGAGGGGTGCGGCCGAATATATTGTCGAAGCCGTCGGAGTCCAGCTCGTCTAAACGGTCGTTTTCGATCAAGTCGACGTTTGGATCGGTCGCGAGCGCGTCGAGTGCGCCCGGTTTCTCGAATTTATTGAAGGGACAGACGTCCAGGCAGATGTCGCAGCCGAAAATCTGGTTGTCCATGCGCTCGGCAACGTCCGGGTCGATTTCCGGCGCTTGCGACTCAATGGTCCAGTAGCTGATGCAGCGGGTGGCGTCGAGGCGGTAAGGTTTAAAGATCGCCTGGGTGGGGCAGGAAACGACGCAGCGCTGGCAGCGGCCGCAATGGTCGATTTCGGGCTGGTCATAGGAATCGACTTCTTCGGTAATAATCAGGCTCCCGAGCAACAGCCAGCTTCCGAACTCGCGGGAGACGAGGTTAGTGTGGCGTCCCTGCCAGCCGAGACCGGCTTTTTGAGCCCAGTATTTATCCATGAAGGGAGCCGTATCGACGCATATGCGGCCTTTCAGACCGGGGGAGAGCTCCTTCAGATGACGGCGGAGGCGTTTGAGCATTTTGCGCAGGACGTGATGGTAATCGTGGCGGCGGGCATATCGGGCAACTTTGAATTTTCTTTCGACTTTAGGTTCATCACCCTGAAAATAATTGACGCCGATAACAATTATCGACTTGGCGCCCGGCAATAAAACGCGGGGATCGAAGCGCTCGCCTTTATATTTATGCAGATAGTCCATCTCACCGGCATAACCGGCATCGAGCCACGTCAGGAATTCCTCGCGGCGTGTAACAGGCGCGGCTTCGGCAATCCCGACTGCATCGGCGCCGAGTGCGAGAGCAATATTTTTTATCGAGTCGGATATAAGCATAAAATAAAAAGCCCGGTTTCGTTATCCGATACCATAATAACAATTCCGGGCCTGACCGGCAATTGCCGGATATAATTTTTTACGGGCAGTTCAGAGGAGTGCCGTCGCCATATTTGTATTCGATGAGGGCCAGAATATCGAGCAGGTTTAGATTGCCGTCGTTGGTGACGTCGGCGGCATTGAAAACCAGCGGATCGGGACCTTCGCCGTATATGCCGTCGATCAGAAAGAGGATGTCGAGCAGGTTGACGGCATCATCGCTGTTGGCGTCGCCGCAGACGAAGCCGCAGGCCGAAGCGACGCCGTCCGGGACGATTTTGAAAACTTCGCCGTCGGACAGGTCACAAATATAAAGCTCTCCGTAGGTGTCTTCACCGAAAGAGGAGATGCCGGTTATATCCTGCCCGCTCCCCGGTGCGAGTTCGCTGGTGCGGTTTGTGAATTCGGTCAGGTTCGCGCCGTCATAACGAAACGACCAAATTTCGGCAGAACAATAATCGGCGTAAAAATATGTTCCCTGAAGGTCGGGGATGGCGCAGCCGCGATAGACATAACCGCCGGTGATCGAACATTCCGGGCCGTGGCCGTATTCGGTAATGGGGAAGGTGTAGTTATCGGGCGTCGAACAACCGGTTGTGTTGTAATCGTGATTGCCTTCGTAACAGTGCCAGCCGAAATTCAGACCCCCGGGGCTGGAAGCCGGTTGGAAATCGACTTCCTCCCAGTTGTTCTGACCGACGTCGCCGATGTACAAATCGCCGGTGGCAGCATCGAAGCTGAAACGCCAGGGATTGCGCACGCCCTTGGCCCAGAATTCATCGGGGACTGAAGGGTTGCCCACAAAGGGATTGGTCGGCGGGATACCGTACGGTGTACCGCCGTCGACGTCGATTCTGAGTATCTTCCCCAAAAAGGTGCTGTCGGTCTGAGCGCGGTTGCCGGGATCGCCGCCGGAACCGCCGTCGCCGAACCCGATGTACAAATAGCCGTCATTGGGTCCGAAAGCCAGCAAGCCGCCGTTATGATTGGAGAAAGGCTGGTCGACAAAAAGCAGGTTGAATTCGCTGGAGGCGTCGGCGCTGTCGGGATCGGTTGAAACCTGAAAACGCGACACATGGGTATCACCGTTGGTGTCGGTGTAATCGACGTAGAAGAATCCGTTGGATTGGTAGAGGGGGTGGAAGGCCAGGCTGAGCAGACCCTGTTCATTGCCGCTGGAACCGACGATGTCGGAAATGTCCAGAAACGGACGGGTCAGGACCGCGCCGCCTTCGAGGATTTTGATCTTGCCGTCCTGTTCGACGATGAACAATCTTTGTGTGTCCCCCGGGGCGGCGCAGACGAACACGGGTTTGGTCAGGCCGTTGGCGACGCGTACGGTGGTCAGCGCCGTCGCGTTGGTACCGCCCGAGGCACCGGCTGCCAGGAGACCGAGAATGGCCGAAAATAAAACGGCCGTCGATAAGATTCTTTTAAACATGTTTATTCCCTCATTGGGTTGAAAAAGAAGGTTCATTTTACGGCAAGTAATGTAGACTTAATATATCCATATAAGCTATAATTGCAAATGAATTTTGGAAGTTCCGGTGAATTAAAGAATTCCGTCAGGTGACAATTCCGACCTCGTCGGAATCAACACCTGACGGAACATAAGGAAAGGATTGCATTGGAAGACCGTCAGCGACTGTCTAATTTGTCAAGTAAGTTTTGGGTTCCAGGACTCTCCTTTCGCGAGCATGGAATTGATAATGGTGAGCAGTTTTCTCATGGCCGCCACCAGCGCCGTCATCTTTGTTTTTCCATTATCCAGAAGTCTCTGGTAGAAGGTTTTAATCATCGGGTTATGGTGACAGGCCACGACCGTGGGCATATACAAGCGGGCTCGAACCACCTTTCGTCCTCCACCGGTCATACGTTTGCCTCGGAAACTGCCGCTGTCGCGATTGATCGGCGCTACCCCGACCAGAGCCGCAATTTGCCGTCGATTCAGTTGGCCCAACTCGGGCACCTCGGTTAATAGCATTGTTGCCGTCGTCTCAGCGATTCCGGGCACGGACACCAGTGCCCGCATCTTCGCCTGCAACTCGGACGAATGACAGACCGTATCGACCAGCTGTCGTTGCACCCGTTTCAATTCGCGATCAATCGTTTTGAGAACGGCGGCGATGCTTCGAGCAATCGCTTTGTCATGGACATGCTCACGACGGTTAAGTTCAGAGGTGCGCATCTTTACTAACTGACGCCTCCGTGCCACAAGGCCCTTCATCTGACGACTGCGACTGTCCCGCAGAGCTCGTCGGGGCGGGTGTATTGCCGCTCCATACTCAGCCAGTAACTTCGCATCAATCCGATCAGTTTTGGCCAAATAACCAACGGCCCGACCAAAATCACGAACCTGACGCGGGTTGACAACCACTACCGGCAATGACGCCTCATCCAACGCGATGACCAAGTCATACTCGTAACCACCGGTGCTCTCAATCACGATCAGATCAGCCTGCAATCCGGTCAACTGCTCGACACCCTCGCTGATGCCCGACCGATTGTTCTCAAATCGGACATGCCGTTGGGTCTCTGTGTCATACAGATCAATGTGACCCTTGGCGACATCAATGCCAACAAAATTCTTCATGGAAATCCCTTCCTTGCAATTACGGGCTCATTGTTGTACAATGTCCCTTGCGACTGTTCGGGTTAACACCTGAATATATGATGCCGGATCATGCTGACGACGGGCTTGCAAGCCCCAGGTGTCAACGATCTCGGCACCACCGGGAGATCTTTGAACATTCCGAAGATCTCCCTAATTATATGCAAAGTATAGCTAATATATAAACAGACGCAAAGATACAAGGTGTCAATCCCGACTTCGTCGGGATCAGCACCTGACGGAACTTTTTGTTCCGAACAAGTTTTGAATGGCAGCGCGGGGATCAACACTTGACGGAACATTACAAATAAAAAACCCGGGTCGGTGATGATCCGGGTTTTAATCAGAACATTTCGAGAATTATTTCAGCAGGACCATTTTCCTTTTGGCGACTGTATCGCCCGCGGCCAGACGATAGAAATAGATCCCGCTGGCGATAGTGCGGCCATTGCTGTCGCTGCCGTCCCAGTCGACACTGTGATAGCCGGGCGGCATGGGTTGATCGATCAAAGTTTGTACTTTGCGGCCGAGTATGTTGTAAATATCGAGCCGGACCATGGCCTCGTTTGGAAGATCGAACCGTATGGTCGTGGTCGGGTTGAACGGGTTGGGATAGTTCTGGTGCAGAGCGAAGTCTTTGGGCACCAGGTCTCCAATCCGATAAGCGAGATATTCTTCGGTTCCGATTACAAGCTCGGCGCCTTTAGTTTCGGCCTTAAGAATTATTTCGCCGCCCTCAACCGGCGAAACGCGGTTTTCATCGTCGAAAATAAGCCAGGCCTGCATACCGCCTGGAATCTGATCGAGACCGGTCAGCACAAGTATTCGATTTTCACCGTCCGAGAAACGCAAATGCCAGGTGTCGCCGCTGCTGAACGGTCGCCGGTAATCGGCGGAAAGCGCCGGTTTTTCGTTTTCGACGGTCATGGCCAGCATCGGCATGCCTGGAGCCGGAGGAGGCTTGAGCAGGTCGGTATGATCCAAGCCGGCCTGGGCCGTATTGCGCACGCCGACATGATTTCCGGCGTCGACCCATGTTCCGTTTTTTAAAGCCAGGTCGATGGTCCAGTTGTCTTCGGAGACGGAGGCGATCGGCGTATTATTCCTTGACGGGGCCAGAACGACTGCCGGCGAGTACGGGAAGACAGGCTCAATTCCGTCGGGTATCACATAAACGAAGAAGCCACCCCAAGCGGGAATAATATCAGGAGTGGTCCAGCTTCCATCCTGATAAATGTAAATATCGCCACCTTGCACGACGCCGCTCATGGCTCCGAGAATCGATATACCCGATTTATAGCGGACATCGGCCCAATTAATGGCAAACCCGAACGGATTCGCAAGTTGATGCCAGCCGACGGCGAGGGTCAGTTCGGGAGATTCGGAAATATAATAATCATTGCTGCCAATGGTGACGTTGGGCATAACCGGCAGACCGGTGGCGTCGATTGTCTTCGAGCCACGGGCGATCAGCCAGTATCCGAGGCCAGGGGTTATGTCCGGAAGCGACCCGGAGCCGTGCTCATAGGTTGCATCGTCGCCGTTATCATAGCGTCCGAAGCGCCAGTATTTGATATCGTAGCCGCCGAGATCGTCGGCGAGGACGTGGTCGGCGTCGCACTCACCCAGAATATTAACCGGCACGCCTATCACGCGATAACTGGCGTCGGGCATGGCGACGGGGCTGGCAATGCTTCCGGCTCGCGCAAAGGCGCCCGCCATAACGCCGCCGGATGCAAAATGGCCGACCGATACCGAGGCACCCGCGACACTTCCTCCGACTGAACCGACAACTATATATCCTGCAGAGGTGCTGGTGCCGCCTCCGCCGACGGGAGAACCGGGCGTTATGGCAAAATTGTCATTTTGCATTTGCCAGGTCGTTTGCGCGGAAGCCATCGCGATCAGCAGGCAGAGGAGTATTGGGATATAAAAGAGATATTTTGTTTTTCTCATTTTATTTCTCCTGAGTACCTGCTGGGACGGCTTCATCGATTAAACCTGTATTCGGATTAATGTTAGTGTTATATGATTGCTCATTATTGTCATTGTTGTTTTCAGCCGCGGTTGCAACTGTGCCGTAACTTGTCGGGAAGTACGTAGCTTTAATCTTTCCATACCAAGCCAGTGCTGATGCAGGAGCTCCCTGTTGGGCCATGCCTTCCAATCTAAAGGTATAAGTGCCTGCTGCAACGCTATATAATCTCGTTGCATAAACGGGAAACACATTATCGGTTGAAACTGTATATGCATCGAGGCCGGCCCGCGTTTCATGTTTAAGTATATAGCTTCCGCCAGCCGTCTGATCGATTTGAAATATGGCCTGGTTGGGGCCGGTGGTACCGGAAAACATGATAAAGCAGGTACCTTCAACATCAATATATCCCGCGGCCGGAGTCGTAATAGTAACCGTAACGATATCCGTCATTGACGTGGCAAGCGAAGCACTCCCTTCATTGATTGAATATGCAATTCCCGGCTCATCCAGAACATCTACCGATGTAATACTGTTATTGACTATATTCGCAGAGGTTACTGAATTATTAGCCAGATTTGCCACATATTCAGCAGAGTAAGCATAAGGCACCGAAGTAAGAAGCTGACGAGGGGTGAGTGGATTGCCGCCGATTACGAGCTCGATGTAAAGCTTGTTGCCGGCGACAAAATCGTTTCGATCCATATTGGTCAGCTCGGCGGCAAAGACGCCGTTGCCGTCGGGCGAAACGGAAACATTGTTCCACGAGTGAATCAGAGAGCCCTCGGTTATGGCCGTATATAATCTGAAAGTCACGGCCGTCGTGGTCGCTATGGGGTTACCGCTGGCGTCGGTTAGTCGGCCCTGATAGACGAATGAATCGGGAGCCTGGGCCATCGACGATAAAGCCAGCATCAGGATCAAGACCGATGCGAGTACAATTCCTTTTTTCATTTTTGTATGTCCTTTTATAAAGATTATTTCCAATTAAATGTCTCTATGCCTCATTTTCCGCTAATGGGCGGATCGGGGATGCCCGGCAGGTCGGGAGGTGGTTCACCGCCTCCGTCACCGCCGCCGCCGCCGAGGGCCACCGCTGCTATTGCAACCAGCCCGACGCCACCGGCTATAGCCCACCAGTTGGTGTACCAGGCTTTTTTCTTCTTTTGTTCGGTCTGCTGTGTTTGGGTTGTGGTTTCCGCCGATGTTTCCGGTTCGGGTTGAAGTTCCGGCTGTTCGACGACTATTTCTTCAGGCTCTTCCGTAGCCGGTTCCTCGATGGCGACGTTTTCTTCGGCCGCCTCATCGTCGACGCGCGTTTTGGCGATTTCCATCAGATCGAGAAATTCGCTGGATTTGATATCCAGTTCGCCGCGCCAGTCACGGTAAGCTTTGAAGGCTTTGACGAATTCCTCGGTGACTCGGTCGCGCTTTTCCGTGTCGTTCTTGAGCATGGCGTAGTACACCGATGCGAGAAGGATGTGCGCGCTGGCTTTTTCCTCGATGCCGATGTTGTCCTGCGCCAGATAATCGTTCAGTTCCTGCTCGGCGCATTTGTAGTTGAGCATTTTAAAGCTGTCGCGGGCGTGCTCAACCGATGGCTTTTCCGGATCGTAATCACAATTTCCGGCCTGCGCATAGCTCATCAGGGGCAGAAATGTCAACTGCATGAAAGCCGTCAGGACGGTGAACGTGATTATCCGAAAAAGAAGGTTTTTATGCTTCATGAAACCTCCCAGGGATTTGAAGTTAGTTATTTCGTCTTACTTTTCTGACCAGAAAATAACCAGCGGCACGGATGTCCCGCCGTCGCCGGCTATCCTGGCGAAATCCATTTTGCCCGAACTGCCCTTGATGACCAGATGCGGACCGCCGCCGTAGGGGAAGGTCACACAAGAGTCGATTTTCAATTCATTGGATTTGGGCGACCCGGTCGGGTAGAGGTTTACGCCGACTTCCCATTCTCCGGCGGCTCGTTTGAGGCCGAAGGCCGGGAAACTTTTGAATTCGCGGGAGCGCCCGTTCAATGAAAATTCAAGGGTTTTGTTATCGGCCGAAGGGAAGAGGGCCAGTTGAAAGTCCAGCAGGGCCGATGAGGCAAAGGCGTTGTTTAAATTTATATTCACTGCCGTAGAATCGTCGGTTACATTTATTCGTTTGTGATAAATCGGGTAGTCTTTGTGATAGACCTCGAGGTCGTGTTGACCCCGGCTCGATACCATATATTCTCCGGCGGGCTTGATCAGGCCGTCGACGCGCAAGACGGCGTTCGACGCCGGGACGATGGCGACTTTGAGCATCGGCTTAGGCGGCGGTGGCGGCTCTTGCTTCGGTGCATCCTGCTTGGTCGCGACCTCGACCGGTTTGACGGGCGGCTTTTGCGTTTCATTTACGACGGGCTGAGCCGATTCGGTTTCAGTTTGCGTCTCGGGTGTCGTTGGCGGTTTCGGTTCAGGATTGGTCGTTGTCTGTTCGGTAGTCGACGAGGATCCGGACAAATTATTGTACAAGCCTACGATCTGGACTCTGCCAAAAAAACCGACGACAGCGAGGACCACAACCACTATCGCAGGGATCAGCCATTTGGCCTTCGAAGGTTTGGCATAGACTTCATCCAGTTCGACGAGGTCATCGTGGAGAGCTTTGACCGAAGAATACCTGGCGTTGGGGTCAGGATGGGTCGCCTTCTTAAGGATTTTTACCAGGTCGTGGGAGAGGCCCTCGACGCTCATGCCGCCCCATTCGCGTATACTGGGATTGGCCGGGTTGCGGTAGGGCATGCTGTTGGTGACGAAATTGAAAAGAGTCACGCCGAGTTCGTAGACGTCGCTTAAGAACGGATCGTACTTGGCATCGCCGGTCTGGCGCTCGGGCGCGGCGAATTGAGGGGTTAAAGCCTGATAAGCGGTGCGGGTGGCGGCCTCGCCGACTTCCTTGGCGATGCCGAAGTCTATAAGGTAAATATGGCCGTTTTTATCTATCAGAATATTGCCGGGTTTGATATCGCGGTGAGCGACCCGCTGGCTGTGGGCGAATTCCAGGGCGCTGGTCAGGTCGCGGGCGAGACGGAGAAAATCGGGTTCGCTAAGCGGGCCGGAATCGCGAAGGACCTTCGCTCCGTCTTTGCCGTCGATGAACGGAACGATTAGGGCGCCTTCCTCGGGCAGAAAATCGATTACCCGGCAGATGTGCGGGTGGTCGAGCAGACAGAGGATTTTGGCTTCCTTGGCGAATTTATCGCGCGACTGGACGCGTTTGAAAAATTTTATGACGAGTCTTTGTTCCGGCAGGTTGACATTGAAGCCTTCGTAAACCTCACCGAAACCGCCGCCCCCGATGTGCTTGGTAACTTTATACTTACCGCCGATTTGCCAACCGATAATGCCGAGCGGGTCGTGGTTGTCATCGTTCAAATCGGATTGTTCAAAGGTATCGTTTTCGTTCAAATATCTACCTTTCAGGTGCCTTTAATATTACGGGAGGCATATATTGCTGGCACGAGCAGTTCTCTGAATGGGCTACTCGCAGGTTTAGCTTTTCCCGGATGTATTTCTATTGAAGTCGCCTTGCAAAACCTCCCTGCAAATTCAATTGATAATTATATCCTGTATGAATTGCTTTGTCAACGACAAAGAAAATCAAAAGGCGGGTCGATTGACCCGCCTTAAAACATCGGAAGCTTTAAATTTCGAAACTGTCTCTAAAATGTCATGGTGCGACGTTCGAAGAGGGTAGACGGTTCATCGCTGTAAAGCTCAAGGACGTATTCCCCCGGTGCAATGCCACCAACGATGGCCTGCGTTGCGAAGATGCACATGCAGTACATATATTGGTTCGAGACATTTATTTCAAAAAAGCGAAGAGTGTCGTTCGATTGTTCGAAGGCGACGACCAAATTCGCTCCGCAGTTGAAGAAGGCGTCGTAGTGGTTCATCGTAAGCTGGCCGTTAAAGTACGTATATACGAGTTGCGGATCATCTTTATCCGGGGATTTCTCAAGGCAGCCACTGTCGTCGAAAGTAATCAGTCCCCCGTTTCCGTCGATAGTAATATGACCCGAAAATATTAAGATAGTGTTGATGTCACCCAAATAGACGTCATAATCACCGTCGGGCAGGTCATAAAGTGCCGATTGAAGGTTAAAATTACAGTAACAATCGGCGGCCTGGCCGGTATCCGTTTCCAAAGCGTAAATTGCATTATCTTCGATATAATATTCAAGGGCATAAGCCAACCCGCAGTTGTAATAGGCGTTCAGATGATATATGGTCAGGTCGTTGCCGACGACGTTGATAAACACCGAGTCGTCACCGGGATCGGCTTTGCTGGAAGCGCAATCGGATTGCTGGTCATAATGTTGATAGACGGACGAGCCGCCGACTGCAACCGTATCAACGCCGACCGTCTCGCCCCCGAGGCCGATCAGTTGAATGACGTATGTGCCGGGGAGGACGTCGGGAATGACGGTTTCGAGGTTGAAATAGCAATAGCAGTCGCATTCCGGGATAGTGTCGTGTTCGGTTATTATGAATGTATCATAATTGACGTTGTTGGTGGTGGAATATCCGAGACAGCAGTCGTAATAGGCGTTGTCGTGGTGGACGTGGATATCGAAGCCGTCTACTTCGACGTACATCGTATCGCCGGATTTTTCCTGTTTTCCAAGGCAGCCGCTATCGTAGTCTTCGTACGGCAATCCGCATGAGAAGTTGTCGTTTTCGTAATAAACGATTGTGATAAATTTCAGAATGTCGAGCAGGTTTATCACGCCGTCGTTGTTAACGTCGGCCATTTCGGGGTTGGGGATCGGTCCGGGCGGGGTATTGTAAATGCCGGATATAATTGTCAGTACATCGAGCAGGTTAACAACGCCATCACCGGTGGCGTCGCCGCAAAGGTACTGGGGCTGGGCCGACGTCGTGAGAGGCGCGGCCATCAGCGCCACGATTAAAATAAAAATAAACCTTTTCATAATCCCTCCCTGGGGAAACAGTATTTTTTGGGCGCCCGAGTGTGCGATGGAGATAGATTTAGAGCGCGATCATTTATACTATAAATGTATCGGGAAGTGTTATATCTGTCAAGTCTAATATAGACTAATCAGGACAGTATTAATCCCGAATCTATGCTGAGATGGAATGAAGTGAGGAACTTAACAGGACTGCCGGGTCACATTTTGACTTTATCAAGATATGACCCGGCAGGTAATTTAGATCGACATTAAACCCGCGTTACTCGATAGTGCAATTCAACTGCGACGGCGGATTATTATAGAGCGCACCTATCATCGTCAATATATCGAGCAGGTTGATGCTTCCGTCGGAATTGACATCGACAACCATCGGGTCATAGTCCAATTCGTCAGGAGGAACAGAGTACAGCACGCCGATAATGCCTAATATGTCGAGCAAATCGAATTTGGCATCATTATTGGCGTCCCCGCACACGGGAGCGCGCACATATATTTCAAAGGAACAGCTGACGGCGCCCAAAGAGCAGGGAAACCATTGGGTCGCGGCGCAGATTCCGACTTCCAATGTATCACCATAATCTTCAAATACAGGGGTATATTCATATTGAGCAACATATTGACCCATAGGAGTCAAAGTGCCGGGGCCATAAAGCTGCCAATCAATTATGGGGCTGTATTCTCCGTCTTGTGCCTCAAAAGCTCTATATATGCTATTTCGATAACTCATTGTAATCATTGATTGGGGGCAGTTGGTTATATACGGGGGCAAAGCGCAATTCCAGGTAATATTAGTGCAGTACGGTCCACCAAAGGGCGGTGATGGTTCCTCCCAAAGCCAGTTATAAGGGTCTTCCATATCGGCCGAGTCAATACATAATCTATTAGCTCCATATGGTTCAGCCAAGTCCTGAATATACAAAAATATATCTATATATTCCTGAAGCCCCAGTCCCTGAGGCCAGTTGTCACCGGTGACCTGATTTTCGGCGTAAAAGCAGATGGTGTCTGGCAAGTATCCGTCCCAGCCGCCTTCCTGGATTTGCACGCCCGATTCCCAAAATCCACCGGGTTCAAACCCGTTTAAGAATAAAATGCTTCCGTGGGGCCCATACCCACCGGACATATTGGGATATTGTATATGATTTATCTTGTTGTCCGGGCTATATATGACAAGGGGCAGGCGGAAATAGTCGCGATCCAAATCATTATTATCAATGTAGATTTTAATAGGGATAAATCCAGCTGTTGTGCCATATATACCGCATGGCGGAGGGAATTCGACCTCGAAATCGACGGCCATAATACTAGCCGGTATAAGAATCGAAAGTGCGATTATTAGTGATAAGATTTTCCTGTACATAGCCCTGCCCTCCACAGAAAATTAAATTATAGTCGCGATCTCAAATCCAAGATTAGCCCACCGAATTGACAGACGTTAACCTAAATAAAAGATAGGGATATCCCAAATTGTGTCAAGATAAAAGGAGGCGAAGGCCTCCTTTATAAAATTAGTTATTAGATAATGACTTATGGACAGACCGGGTCGGGGCCGGGCGGCGTGCCGTAAATGTTGTCAATAAGGTACAGTATATCAAGCAGGTTGATGTCACCGTCGTTGTTCATGTCACCGGCCTGCATGATCGGGTACGGTTGCGGCCCGTCGTTGTATATAAAATCTATGATGTACAAAATGTCGATCAGGTTTTTATTGCCGTCATTGTTGGCGTCACCACAGAGATACTCGCAGGCGTCACCGATACCGTCGCTGTCGCTGTCTTCCTGCAGCGGATTGTAATTGAACGGGCAATTGTCGGCAATATCAAGCACGCCGTCGTCATCATCGTCGGGATCGCAGGCATCGCCCATCAGGTCGCCGTCGTTGTCGCTCTGATTGGGATTGGGATTGTTGATGCAATTGTCGCAGGCGTCACCGACACCATCGCCGTCGGTATCAAGTTGATCCGCGTTGGCGAGAGCCGGGCAGTTGTCGATATCGTTACAGACGCCGTCGCCATCGGGATCGTTGTCCGGGTCGTTGGGACAGGCATCGCAGGCATCGCCGAGACCGTCATTATCGGTGTCGAGCTGATCCGGATTAGAGACCAAGGCACAGTTGTCACAAACGTTGCCGACTCCATCATCGTCGTCATCGGCTTGATCGGCATTGGTGATAGCCGGGCAGTTGTCGCAGACGTCGGCGAGGCCGTCGCTGTCGCCATCGGGTGCTTCCAGATATTCGAAGGTAATTTGGTTTTCGGGCGCGGCGGTGACCTCGTACGATGTCATCAGACCGCCGTTGGCTACCGAGCCGTTGCGGTACTCATCGGAGACGGTTTCGTAAAATTGTGAAATCGGTACCGGGTCGGACCAGTCAGCGCCGCCGTCGCAGGTGTATGAGGCGTAAAGCGCATCGTTTTTGGTGAACGTACAGACGTACTCACTGCCGCCGATAAACGCGAGCCGGGGATGGCTTTCCGGATCGGTCGTGGCGGCGACGGTCGAAAAGCCCTCGAAATCGGTGAAAGAGGGATCATTAGTGTACCAACAGATAACGTCTTTGTCGACGGTATCGGTAGAATTATAGGCGGTACCGACGACCAGCACGGTGTTATTGTCGGCGGCGATGTCGGGCTCGGTTATGTTCATATCGGGATCGGTGAAGGCTTTGACGAAATACAAGCCATCTTCAGTCCAGTCGGCGAAATTGTGGCTCAGGGCGAAAAGCTCCCACTGGCTGGTTGTGGTGTTGTAGCGGTCGTATACCGATAGGGCGCGTCCGGCGGTTCGGTCCATTGTCGCGGCAGTAGTGGCGCAGCCTTCATAGTCTTTGTACCAACTTATATATGTATAGCCGAGATCATTGATTTGATAAAAAATAATCGGGATGTCATCGTAAACCGACGGAGGAGCATTGCGGCTGATGACGCCGGATATAAAGCCCCAGTTCCAGATCTGCTGGCCGTTGTCGGAGGCGATATCGTCCATTTTCATATTGTAAAATCCCGAGCCGGTCCAGTTGGAATAGCTACCGCTCCACGTGAAGGGATTGGTCGGGTCGGGAAATCGGAGCAAAACAAAAGTCCCGCCACCGCCCCACGCGAAGGGCGGCAGGAAGGTGCCGTTCATGTACGAACCGCTGCCGTAACGGTCGATCGAGGGAAATTCGGCACCGGCGAGGTCGTGATAGCAGCAGGTCGACCAGTTTGATCCATTGTCGGTGGAATAAACCCAGAATACATAGCCCGGATTGACGCCGTCTGTGTATTCGTAGCCGAGCAGAAGAGTGTCATTGAAGGCGTCGCCGAGAGCGGGGTGGTACTGGCCGGGGGTCGAGGGAGTTTTTTCGGCCGGGAGTGGCTGCAGATCGAGGGGCATTTCCGTCAAAGGAGAGGGGGATTTGAGGCGTTCCTCGATCAGCTTTGGTTTTGTTGTATGACTTTCGAATGACAGAGATTTGGCATTGTTGTCGGGCTTGACGGCCGGATTGTCACCGGCAAAAGATGCGGATACAAGAAGCAAAAGACAGGCGAGCGTTATAATAGTATGGCGCAACATAAAATAATACCTCCATGTAAGCGGGCCGCGAAACTATGCGGAATTTTTAAGCGGTATAATACTAAAATACGGGAAAGAGCCGGTCTGTCAATAAGATTGATTACGGGACCATTTGACCAAACATATGAAATTTCAGCGAAAACATAAAAAAAAGACACGAGTGTCAAAAAATAGACACGAGTGTATAGATTTTTTATTGACAGTGCCGAAAATAGTTTTATATTAAGAAACTTAATTTTAGAAAATTCGTTAATTAAAGAATGCTGATTTAACCTTAAACCGACGCGAGGAGTATTAATGGTAACATTCCAGAATACCATTCTTATTTGTAACGCGACCGTAATGGGCGGTTTTCGCGGCGGTGGAGGTATTTCCGCATTGTGATAATTTTCACAAAGCTTTGGAAACCCGCCGTAACCGGAATGTTCGGCGGGTTTTTTTTATCCCGTCGATCGCAGCTGATAGTAAAAACTCAGATTAAAGGTTGTTTGCCATGACGACGGAATTTTACGAAGACGAAAAATTAAAGGCCGAAAAAGACATCAAATCATCGCAGGCTTTCAAGCGCTTGATGCCTTTTATCGCCAAACATAAAAAGCGGCTGGCGATTTGCCTTGTGCTTCTGACGACCGGAACGCTGCTTTCGATATACTGGCCGATTCTCATCAAACGGGCGCTCGATGTCAATATAAAGAATGACGATTTCCACGGGCTGCTGGTGACGGTCCTGACTATCGCGGCAATTCAGGGCGTGACCCTGATCATACAGTTTATCCAGAGAGTCTGGTTGGAAATTATCGGCCAGGATATCATGCTGGATCTCAAGACACGGCTGTTCAACCATATTCTATCGCTCGATGTGTCGTTTTTCGATAGCAACCCGGTTGGCCGCCTGTTGGCGCGAATCGAGTCGGATACGGAATCACTGCGGATGCTGTTTACGAATACAGTCGTCCTCTTGATCGGCGATTTGATCCTGATTACCGGTATTTATGCCGTCATGTTTTATTACAGCTGGCGGCTGGCGGCAATTTTGGTGACGGCGGTCCCGGTGGTCTCGCTGATGATATTTATTTTCGAGCGCAAGACGAGCCGGAGGTTTCTGGAGGTTCGCAAGCGGATGGCCGAGGTGACCGCGACTCTGACTGAATTTTTGCACGGGATGTCGATCGTGCAGATTTTTCACCGTGGTCAGTACGCCCGGGATAGAGTGAACTATGCCAATAAGAGGAAATTCACCGAAGACGTTTATGTTAACACGGCGGTAATATTGTTCTTCAATACGATTTTCTTCTTGCAGTATGTCATGATCGGGCTGGTGCTGTTCTTCGGAGCGCTGTGGATCAGCAAGGGACTTATTACGGTCGGCACGATCAGTATGTTTATCATATTGATCTGGCGCTCGTTCGATCCGATCTGGCGGGCATCGGAGCAGCTTTCGAACATACAGAAAGCTATCGCAGGGGCCAAACGGATTTTTGCGTTGCTGAGCGAGAAATCAAGTTTGCCCGACCCGGATAAACCAAAGGAATGGAGCGGGCTGGAACATTCGATCCGGTTCGAAGACGTCTGGTTTTCGTACACCGGTGACGACAACTATGCTCTTAAAGCTGCGACGTTCGAAGTGCCCAGGGGACAGCGCCTGGCACTGGTCGGCATGACGGGTGGAGGAAAGACGACGGTTATATCGCTTCTGCTGCGATTGTACGATCCGCAGAAAGGGCGGATACTGATCGATGGGATCGATGTTCGCGATATTTCCAAGGCCGAGCTTCGCAGGCATTTCGCGCTGGTGCTGCAGGATATCTTCCTGTTTCCGGGGGACGTCCGGTCGAACATATCGCTGGAGGCCGATGACGTCTCTGATGAACAGATTGTAAGCTCCGCCCGGACGGTGGCCGCCGACCGGTTTATCGACCGGCTGCCACAGGGGTACAAGACCGAAGTGTCGGAGAAGGGCGCCAATTTCAGCCGGGGAGAGAGGCAGCTATTGTCGTTCGCCCGGGCGCTGGTGGTCAATCCGGACGTGCTGCTTCTGGATGAGGCAACCAGCTCGGTCGATCCTGAGACGGAGCGTACGATACAGGCGTCGCTCAAGCGTCTTATGACCGGACGCACGTCGATAATTATCGCTCACCGATTGTCGACCATCTTGGACGTCGACCAGATACTGGTTATAAAGCGGGGCGAAATAATAGAACGAGGAACGCATATAGAATTGCTGTTGCAGAACGGTTATTATTCAAAGCTGTTCCACCTGCAGTTTAAGAATAGAAATGGGGTGGTAACCCATGCTGAATAAAATAAAATGGTTCTGGAAATATTACCGCCGCTACCGATATATGTTGTTCGTGCTGGTGGTCCTGACACCGCTGCAGGTAAGTTTCCAGGTTACGATACCGCGACTGATTGAGTTCATGGTCGACTTTGTCAAGACGGGTAAGCTGACTAACGAAGCCGCGCTCTGGCTGAACGATATCGGCTCGGGGCTGGGGCTGTCGACGGCGGCGACGTTCATGCTGACGTTGATCTCGATCGGTTTCGTGGCCAGTTTCCTGTACGCCTTCGTGCAGGGGCACCGGGCGTGGATGAATCTACGCCTGGAGTGGCTGTTCCGTCAGGAAGCGTTCAATGATATCACGACGAAAGGCCCGGACTTTTTCAACCGGTTCCGCACCGGTGACCTGGTCACGAGGCTGACCGACGACGTCGCCGAAAAGCTGTCGTGGTTCGCCTGCTCGGGGATTTTTCGGGCGTACGAAGCGCTGTTGATGGTGACTTTTTCGCTGGCCATGATGATGAGCATCAATCCGAGGCTGACCCTGCTTTCGGCCGGGCCGCTGCCGATATTGATAATTATCTTTTTCAAAAGCGCTTCGGTGCTGGAGAAAAGATACGATTATCTTCAGGGTCGAATTTCACGCTTCAACGACGTCATGGAAGCCTGTTTTTCGGGAGTCCGGGTGGTGAAAGCGTACGCCCGCGAGGACAAACAGAAGGGCAAGTTCGATACCGCCGCACGGGAAAGACGTACGGCCGAGATATCGTCGATCAAGGCGACGACAATCGTCGAGTCGATGTACATGTACATCTGGCAGTTCAGTATTGTCATCGTCCTTCTGTCGGGCGGATACATGGCTATCAGTCGGGGTTTATCGCTGGGGGAACTGGTGGCGTTTATATACTATGTCGTCTATATGGTGTTTCCGATGTTCGATATTGGCCAGTTTTTGGTTAAATCGCGTCAGTCGGCGGTGTCGATCGAAAGACTTAAGGCGCTGTCCGATATGGCTCCGATGGTTGAAGATTCCGGAGAAAAAGGCTTTGATGGGAATCGTCCCGGGCACATCCGCTTCGACAACGTCGAGTTCCGGTTCCCCGAATCCGATCGCAAGATAATCGACCGGATATCGATGGAAATCACGCCGGGGCAGACGGTGGCACTGGTCGGTAAAGTCGGCTCCGGCAAGAGCTGGCTGATCAACCTGATCCCGAGGCTGGTCAATCCGACCGGAGGGTATATATATCTCGATAACAGAGACCTGCGCAGTTTCAAGCTGGAAGACCTGAGGCGGATTATCGGTTATGTGCCGCAGGAACCGGCCCTGTTCAGCGATTCGGTAAAGAACAACATTCTGTTCGGGCGGACCGACATATCCGACGAGGTCCTGCACTGGGCGGTCGATATCGCCCAACTCAAGGATGAAATCGCGACCTTCCCGAAAGGGATTGAAACGCAGATCGGAACACGGGGGATGTCGATTTCGGGCGGTCAGAAACAGCGGTTGTCGCTGGCGAGGGCGCTGGCCGGAAAGCCGCACATTCTGATTCTCGATGACTGCACGTCGGCGCTCGACTCGCGGACGGAAGATGCCCTGTGGAATCGGCTTCACGAAGTCATGCCGGATATGACGGCGATATTGATAACTCACCGTTCTGATACGCTTCGTATGGCCGACAGTATTTTCGTGCTCGAGGACGGTCGTTTGGTGGAGTCGGGGACGCACGAGGAATTGATGCGCGGGGGAGGGCAGTACGCGCGGATTTATCGGCGTTACGAATTGACCGAGCAGGTCAGCGAGTAGTTTTGAGACCGTCAGATCACAATTCCCCTTCGTGGAATCAAGACGCGACGGAACTTGAATAAAGACCCGGTGGGTCTGAGGACCCACCGGGCACAACGCAGGGGCAGGCGGTGTGCCCCGCTGCTCGCGGCTTGTTGAAAAACCAGTAGGTCGGCTTCCGAATCCTGACGGAGTCAGGAAAGAAAGCCGACATCTTGTTGTCGGGTTTCTCGTTACGCTTCGCTCCACTCGGAACCCGACCTACGTCTGATTTTGAAATAAAAAGACAGGCAGGTCTGATGACCTGCCTGAACTTGCAGAACCGTCACGTCACAGTTCCCCTGAGAGGAATCAAGACGTGATGGAACTTGAAAGTGAGCGGGTAGTCAGGCTTATAAATAGCCGTGGGGGACAGGTTCTTTCAACCCGTCCCCCTCTTTGCGTTTAATGGGCTGGCATATAAACGCAAAGGCTTTAATTATCGAAAAATTCCATTGAATTCACGATGCCGGAAGATAGTTTTAATGTCTAAAAAATTTAGAAGCCCCGGAAAAACAGACAATACGCTGATGCCAGTACAAAAAAATAACGCTTTAGCACGGGATTTGTTAAACCGGGTTGCAAATTCAACCTCCGTTAATGCTGTTAAGTCTTTTAATCCCTTAGCTGTAGCGCTATACGTACCCTATTATGTTGTCCGGCCGATAGATTTTTAAAGCGGAGCCGGTATTAAACCATTTACAAACCGAAAATACCGGTGATAACGTATTTTGTCAAGTGAAAAATCTAATGGCATTGATGTTTGTGCACGACGCAGGGGCTGGCGGGGTGAGGCTGTCTCAAATATACTCTTTTTAAGTTCCGCGGGGGCTTGTCCCGACGAAGTCGGGATGTGACCCTGCGGTCTTTCAACGGTTTCCGTCGGGTGACAATTTCGACTGCGTCGAAATCAACACCCGACGGAACACTTTTGGGGCAGGCGGTGTGCCCCGCTGCTCGCGGCTTGTTGAAAAACCAGTAGGTCGGCTTCCGAATCCTGACGGAGTCAGGAAAGAAAGCCGACATCTTGTTGTCGGGTTTCTCGTTACGCTTCGCTCTACTCGGAACCCGACCTACGTCTGATTTTGAAATAAAAATAAGACAGCGATATTTTCGAAATATAATCCGGTTTATAATTGCCAGTTAGTATTACACAGAAACTCTTTAAAAATAGGCTTAAAAAAAAGCGCCGTCAATTAAATAAACGGCGCTTTGGCTTTTTTACGGGCACTGCGGGGACGGACCGGGAGGCGTGTCGTACTTGTATGATATAAGAAAAAGGATGTCAAGCAGGTTGACCGAGCCGTCATTGTTGACATCGCCCGATTCCGGTGGATCGGGAGGCGGACCGGCGGGGTCGCCATAGATGTTTGCGATCAGGTACAATATATCGAGCAGATTCACTTCTTCGTCGTTATTGGCATCGCCACAAACAAACTGGGGCAGAGTCAGGACGGTCAGTTCGACCGGGATGACGAACGGATTGTCGCCGGGGTCGGGATCGTTGCTGTTGATGGCAATCTGCGCGTGATAGGTGCCTTCATCCATGCCTGCCGACATGATTTTGATCTCGACCGTGTCGGCCTCGGCGGGCTGGATTTCACCGGAGGCCTTGCTTGACGACATCCAGATATCGGGATGATAGAACTGAATAGCGAGGTTGTTCTTTAAATACGGCGTCAGATAGGCGACTTCAAGGCCATCGGTTCCGGTGGCGTTTTCTATACCGATCGTGGAAGAGGCGATATCGAAGCCCGGGGCAATCGTGAGGTACTGGAATTTGACGGTGCCGTCGTCGAAGAGAATAATCTCAGCGTTGATAATATCGCCTGCAGCCGCTCCGTACTCGGGATAATTAACGAATTGTATGACGCAGTGCGAAGCATCGTTGTACATGAATACCTGTGAGCCGGGATTGTTGGCGTTGGTCGGATCGAGGTCGTCCCACATCCAGGCGAGGAAATTATTGGGGGTCGTGTCGGTCGGGATGGACTTTTTGGCCCTGACATCAAGGTCGGTGGGGCTGAAACCGATCAAACCGTTGGAGCCGATATAGAGCGAGTTATATGTCGTTCCGTAATACGTAAAGCCGAAACCTATGCCGTATGGCCCGACATAATTGTCATCGTCGAGGCCGGTAACGAGCGTCCCCGTGGAAGTTATATCTTCCCAGGAGAAAGTCGGTCCGCCCAATTGGTCGGAATCAATCCAGTAATAACCTGACCCGTCGGGGCCGCCGGCGGATTTATCGACCGGATAGCCGTCGCGCGGGTCATCGACGCCTTTGATATCTTCGTACTCGTCGAAACCTTCCGGGTAAACGCGCTGAGCCGGTTCGAGCAGGCTGTCGGCCAATAGATCGGAGAGCCTGGCCGATTTGTTCAGCAGCGGCAGGATGGATAAGTTATAATCGAGTTCACCTTCGCCGGTGTTTGAAATAACCAGCTGCTCCGAAGCCGAATCACCCTGAACCATCGTCTTGCTCATAATAGCGGGCTGGACTTCGATAGCAGGTATGTAGCCGATGTTGATATCATCGACGTACCAGATATCGCAATCGACACAGGTACCGGTTGAGCGGAAACGCAGTTGGAAGTTGCTGTGAATGGCCCAGATCGGCAGGGGTATAGTGACTTTGGTAAATGAAGTTGACGTCGCACCGTTGCCTTCGAGAGTATCGATCGTTATCCAGATACCTTTGACGTTCCGGTAATCGACCCGGAGATATTCGCCCGCGTCGGGGGCGTCACCGCCGCCGCCGGGTTCATAATAGTACGTCAACAGCGCGCCGTCTTTGCCGCTCAGGTCGATTATCTGGCTGACGATCGTATCATTGCCGCCGTCAAGTTTCAATGCATAGGGACTGCTCGGCGGGTTGGGGGCGACGCCGGTTACATCGGCACCTTTGTTTATAATCCAGCGCATTGAATACAAAGTGTCTTCCGGGAAGGGTTCATACCACGGGAAGGCACCGGTCGGACCGGATGAGTAGCTTCTGATTTCACAAGTTGCCGAGACGCCCGCGTCTCCCTGCGAGGTTATCGTTACCATTGACGTGTCGCCCTCGGCGAGATCGGCGACGGCTGGTACGGCTACCTTGACCACGAAGCCGGCCGAATCTCCGGCCGAAATAGTCGGCGTCGAGAATATCTGGGTCATCCCGATGCTGTCGAAGAACGCTGCGGCCCAAAGTCCCCCGGAGGCGCTCAGGTCATAGACGTCATCATACATGCCCCGGTTGAAAATTTTAATGCGGAAAAGGGCGCTGTCTCCGGCAGCGCCGTATTGTCCCTGACTGGACGGCGTGACCTTGGCGGCGTATGCCGGCGGTTCTCCGATGAAGATATCATCCACGAACCAGTCATCGAAATTGCCGGGCGTGGCGGTATTGCGGATGCGCAGGCGGAAGGAGGAATGGAGGGCATCGGGCGGGAGTGTCATCACTTCTTCATAGTACGTAGTGGCGATTGATCCGTCGCCGTAGTAAGTTTGCAGCGGGGCCCATCCGCCCGAGGAATTGCGATATTCGAAGTACAAATTGTCATTGACATCCGGTGCCTCGGCGCTACCTCCCGGCTCGTAGTAAAATGAAATGCGGGCATCGGAAAGGCCGCTCAAATCCATTACCTGCGAAACGACCGTATCGGCACCGCCCGGGTCACCGTCGAAATCGAGGCTGTAAGGGGCCGACGGTTCGTTGGCCCCGGCGTCGTTAATATTGGAGCCGGATGATTTGTATACCCATTTGGAAGGATCGAGCGTCTGGGTCGGGAAATTATCGGTAAACGGCAGCGTTACCGGCTGGCCCTCGGATATTGCTTTTAGATTTATGGAGCCGGTGACGGAATTATCGGCCACTGACGTGCCCGTGATTTCGGCGATATCGGAATTGCCGTAAATGGTGCCCTGCACTTCGACGGCCGCTTTGAAATCAAAGGTATTGCCCGATACGATCGTACCGGTACTTGAAATCTGTGTCGCTCCGGCCTGGTCCCAGATCGAAACCGGCCAGGTCCCACCGGTTACCTGCAGAGTGTAGGAGTCATCGAAGACGCCGTCATTGGCGAGGGTCAGGTCAAACCATACGGTATCGTAAGTTATAGCGAAACCGGAGTCGACGGCCGCCGTAATGCTCAGGCCGTAATCGAGGACTTCGAATGAATACGTTTCAGTCGTATTGGGAACGCCTGAAGTATTTGTGGCGTAAAGATAGTAATTTATGATTGTCCCCGGAGGCTGGGCCGGTATGTACCCAAGAAATTCATCGGGCTGACCGGTCGCTTCGAGGGTGTCCTCGTACCAAACCGAGGCAATCTGATAGTACAACAGCAGCGAATCGGCGACCAGGGGATCGTTGCTGGTGATGGTCGCATAAACGGCATAATCGTTCGTAGTATCCGACGTATTGGGCAATGGCGTGTGGGTAATATCGGTCCCGGCGAACGGATCCAAACCGTCGAGAATGGTCGTCGAAGTGTTATCGGGATCGAGCCAGTCGCGCAGGCGGGTCGACGACGATCCGCCGCCGTTCCATGACATAGCGAATTTGCCGAACCAGTCGGAAGATATGTCGGTACACGAGGCATAACCGCCGTGCAGCTGTCCGACGATATGATGGTTTTGATCGAAGAGCGGTGAGCCCGATGATCCACCCTCGGTGGTGCCGTCATCCCAACTGCCTATCCGCCAGTGAGTGGTACCGCTGGTCGAGAGGTAGTTGGCCGAGGTAGCGGGGTCATAATCGAAAGAAATTTTCTTGATGTCGCCTTTGGGGTGGTGAATACAGGTTGAAGAAGTCGAGGCGACGTTATCAGCCGACCACCCGGCGTAGTATACGTTATATGAATCCGGGGGCGCTTCATCGAGTTCGAGCAGGCAAAAATCCGACGTGGAATAAGTCGCGCGCAGGGTCGAGCCCTGGAGAGTCATGTACGTGGGGCCGTTGATATTGGAGCAATTGGGGCTTTCATAGTTGAACATGAAAATCCACGTGTCCGAACCGGGGAGGCAGTGGTTGGCGGTCAGGAAGTACGGGGTTTGGTCTTCGCGGACGTTGTTGATCAGGGAGCCGCTGCAAATGCGGGAGTTTCCGGCGGTCAGGATCATGGCCACGGCTCGTTTTTCGGCCTGCCAGGGATCACCCTCGGGGCAGTTGACATTATTATTGCACGACCCGGAACTGCCGAAGTCGGTGGCGGCCTTAAGTTCGTCGCGGTCAAAAAGATTACGATAGGCGTGCACTACCGATGATATGGAAATGATCCCCTGACCGGTTACGTCTTTGGGTTCGTAGTATTCCAGAACGCTGACGTCACCTTTGACGGGAGCGGTCGCGAAGCGTCCGTGCTTTTTATTGTTATCCGACGTGAAAGCTCCGATGACATAAGAGCCGTCGCCGTTGTAAATATAAAGCTTGCCTCCCTCGGGAAGGTAAAAATGATCGTAAACGAGGTTTAAAGAATATGCGCCGGGCGAAGAAATTTTAAGCCGCCACAAGCGATCACCGTTGGCCAGCGTCTCCCAGGTACCGGAATTGTCCAGCGTATAATTGACGGCCATCGGTGCGCCGAAGCGGTAGGGGATGTCCTTGTTGGAGGCGTCGATCGAATCCTGCAATTTGTAGGCAGCGACGTCGATCGAAGGCAGTTGCCTGGCGGAGATAACCATTTGGGCCGCGGAGAGAATATTCTCGAAGGTGTAGGGTCGGCCGCCCTTGCTGAGCTGTCCGAAGGCGGTTGTTGCGACGGTCAGAACGGCAATAAAACACAATCCAATTGTTTTGATCTTCCTCATTTGATTTTACCTATCCCTGTTTCAATATCCATCAGATTTCGGGTTTACCATAATTATCGGAATTTTAACCAATCCCTTGCCCTTAAAAGAAATTTAAGCGGCCAGTGTAACATTTTGGCCGGTATGCAATTATCCTCCGCAAACCGGCCCCGGCCCCGGAGGTTCACTGTATACGAAATCTATTAAATAAAGAATATCTATCAGGTTAACGAAACCGTCTCCGTCGGCATCTCCGGAAATGAGCGGATCGGGCTGTGGCCCGGCGGGGTCGCCGTAAATAAAGTCGATCAAATACAGAATGTCGATCAGATTGATGGCGCCGTCATCATCGACGTCGCCGCAGGTAAAAGTCGCTCCCGGGATAACCGCCACCGGTTTGATAGCGCTGTAATTGCCCCATTGATTTTGAGCGTCGCGGGCCCGAACGTGATAATAATATTGACCGGCCGGTTTACTTGTAAACGAGTAGGTAGTATCGGTTGCGGCGTAATCCACCTTCGTGGCATACCCCATGACGGGATTGATATCGTCAACATAGAAGCCTTCCTCGTTGACGTACTCATCGGTGTAGTACGAAATCCGGAAAAGGACGTCCTGACCGGCATAGGCGTTCAGAGGAAAACGACCTTCCACCCAGCCCGACGAGAATCCCGTAATGCCGTTGCCGCGATTGTTGCCGTTGGGGTTGGTGTTGGTCGTGATGTTACCCGCCAGCGGAGTGAAATTGACGCCGTCGGTCGATACCTCAGCGTAGCCGTAATCCCAGTCTTCTTCAATGGCGTACCAGATGCGGAATTTAAGAGTATCGTCGGACGGGACGGTGTAGTAGCTATCGGTCGTGATATGGTACTGACGGTTATTGCCCACCCCGGAGAAGAAACTGGTGGGCGAGGAATAGCTCCGCGCATTCGAAAGCTCAAAACCGGACTGCGACCAGTTCTCGAAACTATTGGCCGAATCGAGAACGGATTCGAAGTTCTGAAGCTCCTGAAGATCATAATCGACGGCCGGATTGAGGGTATCGAAGAAGGTCCAGTTTAAGTCGAAACCGTTGGAATCGACGGTATCCTGAACAAAAAGCTCCGGCGGGGCAGGGGCCCGCAGTGAATATATGTCTCCGGCGATGCGGGCCAGAAACAGGCACGGCTGGAGATTTTCCGAGGTGAGCTGCGGGATTCGTGACGTATTGGGCCAGAAACCGTCATCGAATGAACCAACCTCCATAGTCATGCCGAAGACTTTGTTTTTGGCGACCTGTTCGCCGTACATCCAGTCATCGCTGTCGCCGTTGGTCACATATAACTGCCAGCCGGGTCCCGGATCATAACCGTTGAAAGCCTGGACGGTATCGCCGATTTGTTCGAAGATATCTTCATCGGGTGTAATGAGGCCGTCCAGATAACCCCAGGGCCACAACAGTAAATTCTGATAAGAGTGGAAGAACATCGAAATCACGAAATTATGGCTTTCGACAAAATCTCTGACAGCCTGCGTTTCCGGTTCGGAAAACGGCCCGGTGCCGCGATAGGTTTCGTCGTCGGTAATCGGTGAAGAGCCGGCATTATCGTAGCCCCATTCATGGCCGAAATTACGGTTGAGATCGACACCATAAGTACCGTCGCCGTTGCTGCGGCGGTTTTTTCGCCACAGACCGCCGCCGGACGGATTGGTAAATTCGTTGTGGTAGTAACCGTCGGGATTGACGCACATGATGAACCAAAGTTCGCGATGGTCGATCAGGTCGGTGACATCGGGATCGGTGCCGTAATTGTCGAGCAGGTAATCGGTGAAGTTAAACAGCACCAACGGGGTGATGACTTCGCGGGCGTGTATGGCGGCGGTAAAAAGGACCTCGGGTTCGTCCTCGTCGACGTTGGGATTGTCGGAGATTTTAATAGCCCAGATATCCCGTCCCTGTATCGTCTGCCCGATGCTCATCGTGTCGGTGGTTATGCCGGGATGCTGAACGTGCATCAGGGCCATTTTGGCTTCGATTTCGGAAAGGGTCATGTACCCGCCCATGTCTTTGTTAAGCAGGCGCGACTGATAGAAAGCGGTCAGGTCGTCATGCAGGACTTCTATTTTGAGATCGGTGGACTGCAGCCTTAGAAAAGTTGTACTGTCGACAATGACGTCGGCAAAATCCTTGAACATGCGGACGTCATCCAGTCCGAGAGCTTTGAAAGTCAAATAATCCGCCTTCGTTTGAAGATGAACTTTGGCTTCGATGGATTTGGCCTGGTCGCAAAAGGCCTGCGGCACAAACAGAAATATGAACATCATAGAACAAACGAAGGTGCATAGAGCTTTCATTTTGCCTCCCGGGCGGGTAATCGTGAACTCCTGTGTTGTAATTGGATATAATATAACAGGTTATCGGAAATTGCAAAGATGTTTTTAGCCGTTTTAAGGCACATTATTGATAATCTCGCCCTTTAGCTTTTGGTAACGCGGTAAATATGATACGTATTTCAAAATGCGATCTTTGTTTATTGATGCGAAAACGCGGGTCCAAATGTTGATACCTTTATAATAAAAAAGCCCCGAGGATGCGAGCACGGACATCCATCGGGGCGTGCTACTCAATCGAGCTAATCAGCCGAATTGAGTCCCCCCTCATGGGAAAAACCCATTGAAGCAGGGTCTTCTGCTACCGGGTAGTTTTTATGGCAGAATTTACAAATTATATATCGAATAGCGTGCCGACCGTGGTGGCGTTTTGACTCGTTGTAAATTGTTGTGGTCTATGAACTAACGATGAAGGCTAACAGGGCAGATACGGAAATTAGTTGAATATACACGAATTGAGGCAAATCGGATTGGTGAAATTAACCTTTGGATATGTTCAGGTCGTTGATCATCTTATGGAAATTGGCCGGGTCAATCTGAAGCTCCCGGGCCGCGGCGCTGGCATTGAATTCGTGCCGGGTTAGAGTTTGTATTATGACAGTTTTCTTATAATCTTTGAGAATATCGGACAGCGAATGGCCATTTGATTTTTCTAACGGATGTCTGTTCAGATATTCGCCGACATGAGCGCGCGTTATGTATGACGACGCTGTCAGGTCGAAAAGAGACTGAACGGCGTCGAGCAGTTGGCGCACGTTGCCCGGCCAGTCAAAGGCGATTAAATCATCGATGGCGTCGGGCTCGAAGATTTTCGGTCCGCATCCGTTGCGCATGAAATAATTTTCTGCGAAATGTTCTATTAAAAGTGGAATATCTTCGCGTCTGTCTTTTAACGGTGGCAGGGTGATAGTAATGCCGTTTATGCGGTAAAAGAGATCCTCGCGGAATATATTATCGCTGACCAGTCGTTCGAGGTTGCGATGCGTGGCACAAATCAGGCGAATATCCGTGGATTGCACTTCGGGCGAGCCGACTTTGCTGAATTCGCCGGATTCGAGAATCCTCAGGATTTTGGCCTGGGTGGTTATGTCGAGGTCACCGATTTCATCGAGGAAAACGGTGCCGCCGTCGGCGTATTCGAATAGTCCCACCCGGTCCGCGACCGCCCCGGTAAATGAGCCTTTCAGATGTCCGAACAGCTCCGATTCGACCAGGTCGAATGATTTATGATTGCAATTTAAAATTGCCAGACGGGCATCGCCGCGACGGCTCGATTTGTGTATAGCCCGCGCTACGAGTTCCTTGCCGCTGCCGGTCGGACCGAGGATAAGAATTTTGCTTTCAGTCGCGGCTACCTGCTCGATTTTTTTGAAGACGTTCAGCATGGTGGCAGACTTGCCCACAAGGCCGTAATTTTCCAGCGCGATTTTTCGTAAGGTCTGCGAATCGGTCCGAAGTTTATAATGCTTGACGGCGTTTTTGACGGCCCGGCGCAATCTGGCCAGGCGCTCGCTTTTAATGACGTAATCGAAAGGACTGTACTCTTTTTCGATCTCACCCTCGGAATAATCGCCGGGGTAACCGGTATGAAATATAATGGGGAGTTCGGGATTAATTTCGTGGATTTTACGGGCGGTTTCGAGCCCGTCCAGTTCGGCCATGCGAATATCCAGAATGACGGTGTTGATGTTGTCGTTCGTGCTCAGGATTTCGAGGGTTTCGAATCCCGACACGCCGGCCAGCGTTTCGTATTCTTCGTCGAAAACCTGCTTTAAAGCCTCCATGACCATAGGGTCATCATCAACCAACAGTATTCGATCGGCCATACCCTTATCCTTATGGGAAAATTACAATTTTAAGCTGCAGATGAATTACTCAGGCTTTATAAAATAATATAATGAATTTTGTTCCCTTGTCCAGCACTGATTCAGTGTGAATTTGGCCCTCGTAAAGTGAAACAATGCGTTTGACAATGCTCAGCCCGAGGCCGGTTCCCGAGTTGGGATGAGTCGTATAGAAGGCGTCGAATATACGCTCGACGATTTTATCGGGGATTCCGGGACCTGTATCTTCTATCTCCAGGCGAACTTTGCCTTCGTGTTCTGCCGCTCTTATATATATTTTCTTTTGCGGCGAATTTTCTATTGCTGTCAGGCTGTTTAAGAATAAATTATTTAGAATGCTGTAGGCATGGAGTCTGTACATATTGATGGACAGATCATCGGGGATATCCGTGAATACTTCGGCCGTCACCTTCTCGATCCTGTCTTGGTCGCTTTCTATGACTTCGGCGGCGATTTCGGCCAGCGATGTCTTTTCGGTTTTTTTCTCGGTGTCGAGCCGGGAATAGACTTTAACCAGCTCGACCATAGTCATGGCGCGGTTTACGGCGCGCTCGGCAAGGTTCAGCATTTGGATGCGGCGGTCGCGGGAATCCGCTGTATCAGCCTCGGGCTTTTCTTTCAGGCTGTCAAGGGCGGTGCGGGCCGGGTAGAGGGCGTTGAGTATTTCGTGGGCGACGCCTCCGGCGATGTCTTTGGCCTGGCGGTATTTTTCGGCGGCAATTAGTTCTTCCTGGGCCGCGCGCAGGTCGGTTAACGCCCTATCGAGACGGTTTTTCTGATCTTCGATTATTTTATTCTTGCGGCGGAAGGCGGTCAAGATGAACCAGATTACGGCCGCGATAATTCCCAGCGGGACCGCCCCGGCCAGAAAGGCCAGCAACGGCTTCCGTGAAAATACTGTGTACCAGGGTGAGCGGGCGAGTTCGTAGACATAGCTGTCGGCAAGCAGACCGGAAGAGATAAAGATGGAATATTTCTTTTGCGGCGGTGAAATTTGTGCAGCCATATAACTATTGACGTGCAGGGGGCCGTCGGCGTCGATCTGTGCCAGCGGATTGAAGTTGCCGTCGGTCAAAAGCAGACAGGTTGAATGAAGCACCATAAGAAGTTGATTGTCTCCCCGACCGAGAAAATCCCGGCAGTCCCATACGGTGAAGATGGAAGGTGCGGTGCATACCTCAAGTTCGTCCAGTTCGAGATCCAGAATGATAAGTCGCCGTTCGCGAGTCTCCACGAATATTTCCGGAGTCCCGTCGGAGTTAAAATCGAACAAACGCATTTCACGCGGCAGCGAGCCGGTCCCGAGCTCCTTTTCGGAGATTAGATTGCCGTCGAGAGTGTACATATCGAGATAAAAATAATTAAGCGTTGGGTCCGTGCCTTCGGATAGCATAGCCGGAGTTCTGGCAACAAGAATTTCGGGGATGCCGTCGTTGTTGAAATCGTACACCACCGGAGTTGCATTCGTAAATGATCCGCCCGTCTGCAGATGCCAGAGAAGTCGACCGTGGTCGTCAAGGACGATCGTATATGAATGGCTGTCGTCCATGTCGGCCGCGACGGCGGCATTGCCTTTGGACGCGACGCCGAAGACGATTCTCAAGCTGCCGTCAGCGGGAATTTTTACGATAAATGTATTACCAGAATTTATGATTCCGGCGATATCATAGCGCCAGAGAATGGCGTCGTTCTTCCAGTCGAGGCATACTACGCTGCGAGGGTACAGATCATAGCCGCAGTCGATCGAAAACAAAATGTCTTTGTACCCGTCGCCGTTGAAGTCAAAAGCTTTCAGCATAATGCCGTTAGCGTCCCAGACACCTGAATTATCGCGATCAACGCCTGAGGCGATCATTTTCTTGAACAGTGTTTGTTTGCTAACCTGCACTATTTCGACCCACAGGCTGTCGGCTATCACGTAACAGGTGGCGGCGTCCTCGAGGCCGTCGTTATCGAAGTCGGCAATCAACGGTGCGGACAAATGACCGGTCGGTATATGATAGTGCCAGATGGCATTTTGGCGCTGGATGTCGTCGTAGAAGAGTATGCTCGATGTGTTTTCATCCAGAGCTCGGTCGCCGACGAGGAGTAAACCGTAGCTGCCGTCCTTGTGAATCCTTATCGGATATGTATAGTCGAAGGATCTGGTAATGAGTTTATCCCTGATTTCAAAGCGATAGGGGAGGATGAGAGCGTCCTCGGCGGGCTTGAACTCGCGTACAATTGGTGTCGAGGCGGGTGCAATTTCAGCCGACACAGCGATCAGCAAAAAAATTGTCAGATATAATATTTTCATAACATACAATGACTTAGGATCCGGACGAAATATACCGCGAGCGCGAATAAAGTCAAGAAAACCCGGAAGATAAAAAAGGCGGAAGAGCCTATTGTCTTCCGCCTTAAATAAAGCCTATTCTTGATTAAGTTCTTTCAGAAGCTCTTGTACGGCCCGGACCAGTTGCGGGTCACGGCCGTTGATGAAATCATCGAGAAGGTTCTCTACATATATGTCCGGCTGCCGGGGCTGGAGGTCGATGTCCTCCATGTCGGTCGTGAACGAACCCGTCGAAGGCCGCCTAATGCGAGTGCCGTCAATCAATGTGTATGATGACGTTCCGATTACGCCGCCGGACGTGGCTGTGCCGATTATTTTACCGAGGCCGAGTTTGCGGAAACCCTCGGCGAAAATCTCGGAATTAGAACCGGAATATTCATTGATCAGAAGTACCATCGGTTTTTCGACGGCTTTGGAGCGCATCTTGTTTTCCGACGTTACCGGCGACTCTCGAAATTCCCGCATGATAAACGGCGATTTCATAAGCATCCCGAGCAGGTAGACGGCTATATTTCCGCCGCCGTTATCGCGCACGTCGATAAGGAGTCCTTCTTTGGGCTCGGCGATCGAGACCAGTTGTTCGGTGAATTTTTCCAGCGCGTTTTGGTTCATTGCCGGAATGTGAATGTAGGCGAGCCGTCTGTCCGACAGGCTGTCAACCATGGCCCGGCGTTGTGCTACCCAGTCGTCGTACCACAGGTCGCGTTCGGCGAGGATCGAGATCGGTTTGACGTAGACGTCAGTCATTTTGCCGTTGGGAGTGTCGGAGATGCCGAGTTTCAAGCGGCGGCCGATGGTCCCGGCCGTAAAACGGTACATATTGGTATCTCTGGTAACGGTTTTGCCGTCGATAGTCCGCAGGTACTGACCCGGCTTGATTCCGGCCAGGGCAGCGGGGGAAGATGTGAAGACACGGTCGATTTTGTACTGACCGTCGCGGTCAAGCGCTTTGTAGTCGATCCATATCCCGGTCGCACCGGTTTGTACCATCTCCGACGGGGCGGGGCCGTTGTCGTATATCCAGAGATGCGAAGCGCGCAGTTCGCCGAACAGTTCGAACATCAGGTTTTCAAAGTCGGCGTCGGTGCTGATGTTATCCAGCAGCGGCTGGTATTTGGACCTGGCGGCTTTCCAGTCGGCCCCGTGGAAGGTTGAGTCGTAGAAATAGTCGTTCAGCATTTTCCACGATTCCATGAATTTCTGGCGGTTGTTGGCCATCCGGTCGATCTCGAGCGGCGCTTTGAAGGCCAGTGACGTCGTCTTGCCACCCTCGGTATCGGTCCACCTGATAACGCTTCCCTCCAAGTAGTACAACTTTTTGCCGTCGGGTGAAATCACGAGGTTGCTCTCCGATCCATCGGTTTTGGTGAGTTGCTCGAGGTCGGGGCTGCCCTCGACGTTTACCGACCAGATTTCCGGCCGGCCGAGTATGGAGGAGACGAAGAAAAATTTCTTGCCGTCGGGGCCAAGGACGGGATATTCATCTGACGTCGGGAGTTTCGCGGCCAGTGAGCGCCGGTCGACAATACGGTCAAAATTTATTCGCACCGGTTCGACCGCGGCCGAATCGGCCTTTTTATCAGATTTTTTTTCTTTGGTCTTTTCGCCGTCATCGTTTGCGAACAGGCTGTCCAGCAAGGCTTCGAAATATTCGACCGGTTTGTACTGTAGATCGATTTTGTACGTATGCGATTCGTAACGCGTCGCAAAAGTGAAATAGAGCATTTTCCCGTCCGATGAGAACTTCGGATCGAGATTCCAGCCGTAGAATTGAGATACATCGTGCGTTCGGCCGTCGAGATCGACGACATATATGTCGGATTCCATGGTCGGGCCAAAAGCGGAAAAGGCCAGCCAGCGGGAATCGGGCGACCAGGCGTAATCGATAGTACCCTCCAGTTCCATATCCCCGAAATCACTTTTCACCCAGACGGTTTCGGTATTTTTCGCGAGGTCATAGCGAACGATTTTGTGCAGGCCCCGGTAGATGGCGAGAAATTTGCCGTCGGGTGAGACAATCGGCTTCATATCGTTTTCTTTGGAGGACGTCAACTGTTTTTGCTCACCAGTGGCGGCATCGACGGAAAAAATATCATTATTGCCGTTGAGGTCGGATGAATAATAAATAATGCGCGAATCCTTTCCCCAGGCGGGGTAGGATTCTCTCGCGGATGTGAAAGTAACCGGCCGACCTTCTTCGGGCTTTTCCGATGGAATGACGAATATTTCACCGTGCACGACCGCCGCGATTTTTTTGCCATCGGGGGAAAGGGTAAAACGCTCGACCTTGTCTTTGAATACCTTTTGTTCGACAGGGTTTTTTATCTCATCGCTGTTTATGTCAATCGGGATTTCTTTTATGATGCCGTCGGCGGGATTCAGCGTCCATATTTTAAAATTCTGCTCGAAGACGAGCATATCGCCTTGCGGGTTTGAATTGAGCCATTGGACGCCATCGGTGTCGAACGAAGTCAGGGCGGCCGCCTCGCCGCCGTCGAGGGATTTTTTCCAAACCTGGGCGTAATTGTCATCGCGATTGGAAACGAAATATATTTCGCGTCGGGCGTCGTTCAAAACCGGCCATAAGTCGTGTCCTTTAAAGTCGGTCAGTCTTTTCGACGTGTACTTTTCCTGGCTGCGGTCGAACATGAATATGTCGGAATCGCGGCCGCCTCTTAGGTCACGCCGCCACCAGCGCGAATCTCCGGAACCGGTGCTGTAAATAAGAAATTTACCATCGGGAGACATGCGCCCGAAATGCTCTTTTTCGTGAAGGTATCCGGTCAGCTTGATCGCTGCACCGCCTTCGGCCGATACTTTGTAAATGTCGGCCCAACCCTCACGACGCGACGTAAACAGCACGGAATCTCCTCCGGCAAACCAGGATGAGCCAATATCGGTGCTGGAGGCAAAGGTCAATTGTTCCGGGGGGCCACCTTCGACAGGCATGATAAAGACGTCATAGTTGTTGAAGCGATTGGAGGAAAACAGGATTTTGGATCCATCGGGTGAAAACTGCGGCATTATGTCCTCGGCCGGGTGCACGGTAAGGCGGCTGGCGGCACCGCCCGATGACGGGACGGTCCAGAGGTCACCCATATATGTGAAGGCGATGGTCTGGCCGTCGGGCGACAGGGCCGGGTAGCGGGCGTAGCTGACTTCACCGGCCCGGGACAAAGCGCCTGCTGCAAACAATAAAGTTAATGTCACAGCGATTTTTGAAAATTTCATGATAGGTCTCCGAAATATATGACTTGTAATTTTTGTCGAGTCATCAGGCAAGTATTATAATCAATGCGCCGGCTACGCCAAGAATTATTCCTACCGTCTTGCGATAATTTATGGCTTCTTTCAAAATCA
Organism: uncultured candidate division Zixibacteria bacterium; assembly: GCA_963702205.1. GTDB lineage: Bacteria > Zixibacteria > MSB-5A5 > GN15 > PGXB01 > CALAMC01. The sequence continues at coordinate 3,457,432 of OY969724.1, read as the reverse complement.
GGGCCGCGAAGATAAACAGGAATATATTGCTGGTCTGGTTGAGCGCGGCGGCAATAGATACTTTCGTGAATTTCATTCCGGCCAGCCAGAGAGTATAAGCCACATAGGTACCGAAAAACGATCCGGCCAGGCTGTACTTCCAGCCCTTGCCTATTGACAGCGTTTTCATAACTCTCACTCGTCCGGGATAAACCGCCAGCACGACAGCCAGAACGATCATGCCGCCCACCAGACGCATTTCTGTCACCCAGAGGAGGGGAGCCGTGTCCAGAATCGGTTTAATTAGTACGATACCATAAGCCATGACAAGGTTGGCTATGGCGGCCAGCAAGACTCCCTGCATTAATACTTTGGGTGGGATATTCCCGGCGCCTTTGCGCGAGGCGGCGGTGAGGATAGCGGAAATGATGAGCATCACTCCGAAAATTTGATAGAAGGTCATTTCTTCGTGCAGGAATATCATTGACATACCGATCATAAACGGGCTGTATAAACACGACAAAATGGCTGATAGTCCGGCCCCGACACGGTTCAAGCTCATGAAGAAAAGGGTGTCGGCGATGCCGATACCAAGAGCGCCGGAAATGAATATCAGAATATAATCCCGGGCCGGGCTGTCGCGGAAAATTTCGCCGCCGGCCAGCCAGATGGTCGGCGCCAGGAGAATCAGCGCCAGGAGGTTTTTCAAAACGTTCAAAGCGATGGGGTGGACCGTTTCGCCGCTTTTCTTGAAAAGGACCACCGCGAAAGCCCAGATGATGGCCGTGGCGAGGGCGAAGATGCGTCCGAGGTAATCCATCGAGAGGTTCATAGGTGCCCAAAATACGCTTAAATTGGCGAATCGGCAAGCACCCTTTAATAGGCGGTGCGAAATACTAAAATATTTTTTGTTGCATCGGGCCGATGGGGATGGGATTATTCATTCGGGTACTGTTATGAAAAGAATCTGGAAAATAGTCCTGATCGTATCGCTGGTGGGCAACCTTGGGGTCATTTATGTCGCCCGCAAAGCGCTGGAATATCGCGGCCATATCAATGAATGGTTGGACAAATATGTCAGCGTCGTCGAGGAATTCTCCGGTCGACAATATTATCAAAATGAAAATGAACACCTGAAAAGCGATACACTGGTTTCCAATCGCGTGGTATTTTTCGGAACGCAGCTTATAAAAAACTGGGATTTGCAATCGTCCTTTCCTGAGATTGAGGCCGTCAATCGGGGGATACCGGGTCAGCGCGCGGCCGGAATGCTGCTGCGATTCCGTCCCGATGTCATTGAATTGCATCCCAAAGCCGTTGTTTTGGAGATCAGCTCATATAATCTTCGCCTGCCCGAGTCGCTGGCGGAAATACAGGATTATTTCGTCAGCATGGTCGATCTGGCGCGTCAGAATGACATTGTCCCGGTAGTGTTGTCCCTGATGCCGATTTTGGCCGACAGCGCCTTCGTTTTCGAAAACGGTGCCTATAAAATTGCCGACAGCATAACGACTTATAACATATGGCTGAGCAAATATTGCCGTAATAATAATATCGCGTTGATCGATATATTTTCAGCATTGAAGAACCCGAAGGGCTTTTTAAATACTGATTACGCCAGGGATGCTATCAATCCCAATCGAGCCGGATATGAAATCATGTCAGACAGTGTCAGGGTTGTGCTAAATTCGATCCTGAAAGTCGACTAAACCCCTACTTTTTTGTTGATTTAAAATGGACATGTTTGTATTTTAAAACATCCGGTATAGATCGACAACGTGCTCACGATCGATAATTGGGGGAAGTTTTGGATGAAATCTAGAATAAATATAATTTTGTTTACCGTTTTATTGGCGGCTGCTTCGTGGTTCATTGACAGCCTCGTTGATCATTTTTTTTATTATAATCAGGACTTTTGGTCGATTGCTTTTACACATGTGCCGGGGCATGAAATATTCATGCGACTGGTGATCATTGGCATTATTTCATCATTCGGCCTGTTCATAGCCCGGCAGGTTGGCATTAAGAATGATAATTTGAAGCGCCTGGCTCACGTCAACGCCGTTCTGGCGGCTGTCAGAAATATCAATCAAATAATTACGCGCGTGCATGACAAGGATGTACTGATTAAAAGGGCATGCGAAGAATTAACCAAAAGCAGAGAATATCATACCAGCTGGATATGTTTGGTTGATAAGGCGGGCAAACCAATAAAACACGCCGAGTCGGGTTTTGGCGGCCAGTTTGAAGACATTAAGAAATCGCTCGATGAGGGCAAGTTGCCGACTTGTCTTACCATGGTCTTTAATACCGAGAACTCGGGCGTCATTCGTATGCAGAATGCTGAATGCGAGGCATGCCTCGGCCATTCATTTTGCCTCAATCGCGGGATTCTGGCCGTAAGGTTAAGTCGTAGAATCGGAGTTTTGGGAGCCCTGGTGGTATCGGGTTCGCCCGAATTCGTTGATGACGATCAGGAACAACAGTTGTTAAAAGAGATCGCCGATGATATATCTCTGGCTCTGGCGAATATAGATCATCAGAAGGTTCGCAACGAACACGTGGCGGAATTGGCCACCAGTAAAAAGTGGCTTTCGACGACTTTAAGGAGCATCGGCGACGCGGTCATTTGCACGGACGTGGATGGTACGGTGACTTTCATTAATCCCGTCGCAGAAGAACTAACCGGGTGGGAGTCGGAAGAGGCGACCGGTCGACCTTTGAACGACATTTTTAAAATAATAAATCAATTGACTCGGGAAGCCGTTGATAATCCGATTGAACAGGTTTTTCACGAGGGAACGATAGTCGGTCTGGCTAATCATACGGTCCTTATATCCAGAAACGGTCAGGAATATCCGATTGAAGACAGTGGAGCTCCCATCAAAGACGATAAAGGTGCAATCAAAGGAGCCGTGCTGGTATTTCATGACGTCACGGAACGGCGTAATGCTGAATTGAAAATCCTCCGCGAACGCGACAGGGCAAAGCAATATCTAAGTCTGGCCGGGTCGATTTTTGTGGCGATCGACCGCAACATGATCGTAAGCCTGATCAATAAAAAAGGGTGTGAGGTCCTGGGATTTGAAAAAGACGAGATTCTGGGCAAAAACTGGTTCGACCTGGTGATTCCGGAAAAAATCAGGGATAATGTCAAGGCTGTTTATGGAAAATTAATGTCCGGGGAAATAGAGCCGGCAGAATATTATGAAAATGAAGTCCTGACCAGTGACGGACAGACTCGGGTTATTGCCTGGCAGAATTCGGTCATCAGGGATGCTGACGGGAATATAATACAGACTATTAGTTCCGGCCTCGATATCACGGAAAAGAATGCCGCAATCAATGCACTGTTAAAATCCGAAAATCAGTTTCGATCATTGGTCCAGACAATTCCCCACGGTGTCAAAATAATCGACGCGAACGGACGCATTATGTACGCCAACGAATCGTATCACCGGATTTTCGGGTATGAAAAGGGCGAAATGATCGGAATGAACTTCCTTAGCGTGGTTGCCGACGATATGCAGCGAGCAAAAGATATTGGTCTGTTCAAAAGTATTTTGGAAGAACAGCCGGAGCCAAAGCCAATTATCCGTGCCTGCCGCACCAAAACCGGGGATGAAATCGACATCCAGCTCGATTGGGCCTACCGCTACAACGAAAACGGAAAGCTCACGGGGTTTGTCGGTATCGTGACGGATATCACTGAAAGAAAACGAGCAAGGGAAGTCCTGGAAGCCGAAAAAGAAAGGCTGGCTGTCACATTAAGTTCTATCGGTGACGGCGTTATCGCTACGGATACATCCGGGACTGTCGTAATATTTAATCACATTTCCGAAGAGCTGACCGGATGGAAAAAGGAAGAAGCTTTGGGACAAAAGCTCGAAAAAGTATTTCATATTATTAATGAGAAGACCCGGGAGCGTTGTGATAACCCGGTGGAAAAAGTCATTAAATTCGATACGATAGTCGGACTGGCCAATCATACGATGCTGGTTTCCCGCGACGGAACCGAACGGGCCATCGCCGACAGCGGTGCACCGATACGGGCCCGGGACGGTGCCATTTTGGGTGTTGTTCTTGTTTTCCGCGACGTCACCGAAACCAACCGCCTGCGCGACCTGGCGGAGCGGGCACAGCGGTTGGAAACGGCCGGTAGAATCGCCGGACAGGTGGCCCACGATTTCAATAATCTTCTGGCGCCTCTTATGGCCTATCCGGAATTGATCCGGGATGAAATTTCGCCCGAAAGCCCCATAATCGGATACGTAAACGACATGGAACGGGCGGCGGTGCAAATCGCCGAAATTAACCAGCAACTTCTGACACTGGGCCGCCGCGGTCATTATAATCTGGAACCGCTGGATATGAACACCATTGTTCGGGACGTAATCAAGCAGCATGTATCTTTGCACGTCGGCATCAAAGTGAACGCCGATTATGAAAAGGATTTGTTCTTATTCAAGGGTGGGGCGTCCCAGATCTTCAGGGTCGTTTCGAACCTGGCCATTAATGCCCTCGATGCCATGAAAGAAGTGGGGGCTCTTTATTTCAGAACCGAAAATTTCTATGTCGATCATCCCCTGGGCAAAAACAACCGCGTGCCGACCGGGGAATATGTCAAACTGACAGTCTCGGATGCTGGCTCGGGAATACCGCCCGAAGTCGCCGCGAAAATTTTCGATCCGTTCTTTTCTACGAAAACCAGCGACCGGCGCCGGGGATCCGGCCTGGGCTTGAGCGTCGTCCATGCCGTGGTTGAAGATCACAACGGATACATCGATTTCGACAGCCGGTTGGGGCAGGGGACGTCGTTTTATCTGTATTTCCCCGTCACCCGGGAATCGCTGCCCGGAGCTGAAGACAGTACGATTGTCGGAGGCAATGAAAAAATCCTCGTCGTCGATGACGATGAACTTCAGCGGACGGTTTGTCTGACACTACTTCGCAACCTGGGCTATGACGCGCAGGCGGTTAAAAGCGGGGAAGCGGCGGTCGAGTATTTCAGGGACGATGGGGCCGATTTGATTATCCTCGATATGATAATGCCGCCGGGAATCGACGGGACCGAAACCTTTGGTCGCATTCTAAGGCTGAATCCCGATCAAAAGGCTCTCGTGGTTTCCGGTTTTGCCCACAGCGAACGAATAGAGGAAGCCCTGCATCTGGGGGCAGGGGCTTTTATTCGCAAGCCGTTGACAATTAAATCATTGGCTCGCGCCGTCAGGAATGAACTCGACCGCAAACAGGAAGCAAATGTAGGATCTAAGGACAAAGATTCGGAATAGATTCCATTTTTTAATTTTAGAAAAAGCCCGCCATTTTCTAAATTATTATCCGACCATATATTACAGATCGGTCAACTCCCCATATCACTCTTTGCAAGCTATTATCAATCGTGGCAGTCATTTGCTCATTCGTTTCTGCACGCCATACATGAATGGCAGTGCCAATAGCTGAAAAATGACCGAGAACGCCGCAACTGCCAGTAACGATTGTTCATAAAGGATACCCATCACGGCGCTGCCAACAAACCAGGCGATACCGAACCCGGCGTTGAACATGCCGTAGCCGGTACCTCGTCGGTCACGGTGAATTAGATCGGCGACGACAGCACGAATTGTCGATTCAAGCGCGCCCATGCCAATTCCCCAGAGAACCATGCCTGCGATCAGCATGATCCGTCCGCCGAGAAAGACAAATGGCGCGAACCACGCCGAAATCGCGACCAACACCATGACCGCTTTGAGTCCGTGCTTATCATAAAATCGTCCGAGGACAAGGGCGCTCAACGCGTCGATGCCCATCGCCAGGGCGTATATCAAAGGTATCCATGTGTCAGGGACAATTCCGGCGGTCTTCATGTGAAACGAGATCAGGGAGAAGTCCGCAAAGCCGATCGCGATACAGGCGACTCCGGCCAGATATATCCAGTATGTCGATTGAAATCCGGTCGACTGCCCGGAAACCGACGGCTCCAGATCGTGAGGATGCGGGTAAATTCGCCGGGCGACCACAAGTACGGTCAGTGCCAGAACCGCCGGAATAATCAGAATGCCGAAACCATTCTGATAGCCACCCTTGAGAGCCAGAATGACAGCAATTACGATTGGGCCCAGCATTCCCCCGACCTGGTCGAGGGCCTCGTGGAGACCAAACGCCCGACCTCGGCCCATTTCATATGAAGCATGGGAAAGCATTGCGTCACGCGCGGGTGTCCGAATAGCCTTCCCCAGCCTTTCAGTAATCATGAGTATGGCGGCGATTTCCCAGCGTCCGGCCAGGGCAAGGGCCGGGACAGCCAGCAGATTGACCGTATAACCAATGATTGTGATAGCCCAGTACCTGCGGGTGCGGTCACTTATTAGTCCAGTGATGATCCGGAGGCCATAACCAATGAGTTCACCCAGACCCGCGACAAAACCAACCACGGCGGCGCTGGCTCCAAGTATGGCGAGATACGGTCCGTTGATGCTGCGGGCACCCTCGTACGTGACGTCCGCAAAGAGGCTGACCAGCCCGAGGAGGACGACAAATCGTAATGCCGATCGTCTACCGGTCTCCATCGGCTCGCTCCTTTCTATTCGGGCTATCGTTGCCCTTGGGACTACCCGCAATCAACCGCCGCTCCATCCGGGCAGCACTCCGCCTGTATACCTCAGCCAGCCTTTTGGCCTGGTTAGTCCCAATCCTCATTATAGCTTCAATCGCAGCCGCTCACAAGATAATATCACCGGTCTCCCGCTCAACTGCATAGAGCGACCGCATTTTCAATGATCCATTTGCGGAACTCGTCTCGTAGTCCCAGCTCCCGACGAAAAATCAACGTTCGTGAAACCATTCTCAATCCGGCATGTTAGAGTTTATTAAAGATTGGGGCGAGGAGGCAGAAGCGTCTGAATTTTGACGTTGCTGTTGACCCACAGTCTGCTTTACTTTTATGGCATTAGTTTATAATGCGGGGAGTTTAAGATATGTCAGAAGATAAAGACGTGGATAATACCTATGATGCGGTCGAAGAAGATCGCGAGTGGTTCGATTCACTCGATGAACTGTTTAAGACCGAAGGCTCGTCGAGGGTGTACGATATACTGGCCAAGCTGGAAAGCAAGGCCCGGGATTATGGGATATATTTGGCCGTTTCGGACAATACACCATATGTGAATACTATCACGGCCGACCGTCAGCCGGCCTTTCCGGGCAATCGCGAGATCGAGCGACGAATCAAGAGCATAATTCGCTGGAATGCCATGGCGATGGTGGTTCGGGCCAACCGGGCCGACAGTTCCATCGGCGGGCATATTTCTACCTATGCCTCCAGCGCCACGCTGTATGAGGTCGGGTTCAATCATTTCTTCCGGGGACGGACAGATAAGCAGGAGGGCGATATTGTCTATTTCCAGGGGCATGCCGCGCCGGGAATGTACGCCCGGGCGTTTGTCGAAGGTCGTCTGAGCGAGGAAAACCTCAAGCATTTCCGCCATGAGGTTATATCCAGGGACGGGCTTTCATCATATCCCCACCCGTGGCTGATGCCCCATTTCTGGCAGTTTCCGACGGTTTCGATGGGACTGGGGCCGATCATGTCGATATACCAGGCGCGTTTCAATAAATACCTCGTCGATCGCGGACTGAAAAAAGCGACTGATTCCAAAGTCTGGGCTTTCCTCGGTGATGGTGAGCTCGATGAACCGGAAGCGCTGGGGGCGATTACGCTGGCCTCGCGCGAAAAGCTCGACAACCTGATTTTTGTCGTGAACTGCAATCTCCAGAGACTGGACGGACCGGTGCGGGGCAACGGCAAGATTATTCAGGAACTGGAATCAGTTTTCCGAGGCGCGGGGTGGAATGTGATCAAGGTCATCTGGGGTGCGGACTGGGATCCGCTTCTGGCCCGTGATACCGATGGTGTTCTCGTGGCCAGGATGGGGTCGTGTGTCGACGGGCAGTATCAGAAGTACACCGTCACCGGCGGCGATTATATCCGCAAGGATTTTTTCGGTACGGACGAACGCCTTCTGGAAATGGTGAAGAATTATTCGGACGAGAAACTCCAGAAACTTCGTCGCGGCGGCCACGATCCGGAGAAAGTCTACGCTTCCTATAAGGCCGCTTTCGAGCATAAGGGATCGCCGACGGTCATTCTGGCCAAGACGATCAAAGGGTACGGTCTCGGTGAAGCCGGGGAAGGCAAAAACATCACGCACCAGCAGAAAAAATTAAACGAGCAGGAAATGCGCGAGTTCCGCAGCCGGTTCGGGATTCCGATTTCGGATAGTGAAGTGGCCGAGGCCCCGTTCTACCGTCCGCCGGAGGACAGCTCGGAATACAAATATTTGCACGATCGCCGCAACGCGCTGGGCGGGTATCTTCCGGAGCGCAAGGTTACGGTCGGTCCGCTTAAAGTAAAATCGCCGGAATTGTTCGATGAATATTACGAGGGCACGGGCGAGCGTGAAGTGACGACGACCATGGTTCTCGTGCACATACTTTCCAAGCTGCTCGACGATGCTAATGTCGGAAAGTCAATCGTCCCCATAGTTCCGGACGAAGCCCGGACGTTCGGCATGGAATCGCTCTTCCGCAAAGTGGGGATATATGCCAGCCAGGGCCAGAAGTACGAGCCGGTGGACAGAGAAAGCCTGTTGTACTATAAAGAAGCGAAAGACGGCGTCATCCTTGAAGAAGGTATCACCGAGGCCGGGTCGATGTCGTCTTTTATCGCCGCCGGAACGGCGTATGCCACGCACGGTATCAATATCATTCCGTTTTTCATATATTATTCGATGTTCGGTTTTCAGCGTATCGGCGATTTGATCTGGGCGGCCGGGGATATGCAGGCGAAAGGATTCCTTGTCGGCGGCACCAGTGGCCGGACCACCCTGGCCGGGGAAGGGCTGCAGCACCAGGACGGGCAGAGCCATCTCTACGCTTTTTCGGTGCCGAATCTTAAGGCGTACGATCCCGCTTTCGCTTTCGAGCTGGCGGTGATAGTCAAGAACGGCCTGCACCGGATGTACGAAAACCAGGAAAACCTGTTTTATTACATTACGGTTATGAACGAATTTTATGCCATGCCGCCGATGCCGGAAGGAGTCCGACAAAATATATTACGCGGCATGTATCGATACAAAGAATCCTCGAAAAAAGCAAATGGGTTCAAGGCGCACCTATTCGGCAGCGGGGCGATTTTGAACGAGTCTTTAAAGGCAGCCGAAATCCTTGAAAAGGACTATAATATCCCGACCGACGTATATTCGGTGACGAGCTATAAAGAGCTCTATAACGATGCCGTCGACGTCGAGCGGTGGAATGTACGGCATCCCGAGGAATCGCCCAAGGTACCGTACGTCAATGAGTATCTCGAAGGCACAAAAGGCGTGTTCGTAGCTTCTTCGGATTATGTCAAAGCCGTGCCCAATTCGATCGGTAAATGGATGCCGGGCCGCTTTATTGTGCTGGGGACCGACGGGTTCGGTCGCTCCGACGGACGGACACAATTGCGGGGGCATTTTGAAGTCGACGCCAGGAATATTGTCGTGGCGGCGCTGTACGGGTTGAGTCGCGATGGATTCATAGATAAGAAATTGCCGTCCAGGGCCGCGGGCGATCTGAATATCGATCCGGAAAAGATCAATCCGCTGTTTTCGTAAACAGCAGTTTACCGTCAGGTGACAATTTCTAATTCGTTGAAATCAACACCTGACGGAACATACCGAGGTGACAGGCATCGCCTGTTTTTGGCCTTTCCATAGTCTCAGGCCTAATCGGGGCCTGACATCTTCGTTAAATAATGACAGCGTTAATTAAGAATCACGCCGCCCTTCGCAAGGCTCACTTCGCTGGCTCAGCGCAGGCAGGACCTTCGGCAAGTCGGCGTGACCTGCAGGAATCTTTATAATTTCCCAGACCGGTAATATTGTATATATATAATAAATGGATTTGATAAACGTACGGAGTGTGATGTGAAAGCGATCAATCCCGCAACCGGGAAACTTATAAAAGAATATCCTGAACACGGTGCCGGACAGGTGTCGACCATTATCGAAGACGGGCACCGTGAATTTCTGTCCTGGCGCAAAACGGATTTCGCGCACAGGAGCAAACTTATGCACGGTGCGGCAGAGGTGCTTCGCGCGGAGAAAGATGATTTTGCGCGGTTGATGTCGAACGAAATGGGCAAGATAATCTCCGAGTCGCGGGCCGAAGTCGAGAAATGTGCCTGGGTGTGTGATTTCTACGCCGACAATGCCGAGAGATTTCTGGCCGACGAAGTGATCGAATCCGATGCCTCGCGCAGTTTCGTGGCTTTTCAGCCGCTCGGTGTGATACTTGCCGTCATGCCGTGGAATTTTCCTTTCTGGCAGGTGTTTCGGTTTGCCGCTCCGGCTTTGATGGCCGGAAATGCCGGGGTATTAAAACATGCCTCGAACGTCCCCGGTTCGGCACAGGCTATTGAGGGGATTTTCCACAAGGCCGGGTTTCCGGAAAACCTGTTTCGGACATTGATGATTTCGTCTCGGCTGGTTGACGACGTGATCAAAAACGACCGTGTCAAAGCGATTTCTTTGACGGGCAGCGAACCGGCCGGGATGGCGGTGGCGTCGGCGGCTGGACGCGAAATCAAGAAATGTCTGCTGGAACTGGGCGGTTCGGACCCGTACATCGTGCTCGAAGACGCCGATCTTCCAGCCTGTGTGAAAACAGCCGCCACCGCCCGCATGATTAACGCCGGGCAGAGCTGTATTGCCGCCAAGAGGTTCATTGTCGTTGAAAGTGTTGTAAAACAGTTCGAAGGACAGAAGTCGGCCATAATGAAGGCGATGAAAGTCGGCGACCCGCTCGACGAATCAGTGCAGGTGGGACCGCTGGCCCGACAGGATTTGCGCGATGACCTCGACCGGCAGGTTCGCAAATCAATAGAGATGGGAGCGCGGCTTTTGTGCGGCGGGAAAATTATCGACGGCCCGGGGGCGTTCTACGAACCGACGGTACTTACCGACATCAAAAAGGGAATGCCGGCGTACGAAGAAGAAACGTTCGGGCCGGTGTCGGCGATTATTCCGGTGAAAGACATGGAGGAAGCGATTGAGGTCGCCAACGATTCCATGTTTGGGTTGGGTGGATCGGTCTGGTCGAGGGATTTGGCCAAAGCCGAAGCGGTCGCACGAAGGGTGGAAACCGGTGCGATGTTTGTCAATGGGTTGACCAAGTCCGATCCGCGCCTGCCGTTCGGAGGCATCAAGAAATCCGGTTATGGGCGCGAACTGTCGCACTTTGGGATTAAAGAGTTTGTCAATTTGAAGACGATCTGGATAGCGTGAAGTTGATTGGTATGAATTAAAAAGCCCCGCAAATTGCGGGGCTTTTTATTATATGCTCGAAAATTAGTCTATTGCAGGGTGCCGCAGGAGCCTTGCCATCCGGCGCAATCGCACGGTGCGGGACCATCGGAATAGATGTCAGAAATCAAATATAATATATCCAGCAGATTGACATGACAATCGCAGTTGGCGTCACCGGAACACATGGGGTACGGTGTCGGATCGGGACCGCTTTCATAGACCGAGGATATCAGGTATAAGATATCCAGCAGGTTCGTATCGGGCTGGCCATCGGCTTCGCCCGGCGTGCAGTTGCAGGCGGGTGGAGCACTGCCGCCGAAGAAATCGAGCACCCGAGCCATGACCGAATCACGTTTATCGTAACTGCCGAAATCGTTTGAGACGTCCTCGTAGCCCCAGCTGAAGAAGACAACTTTGTAGTCACCATCGTACGATACGGCCGAGATCGGTCCGCCCTGATATTGGAACATCGCCTGCCCGCCGTTAATGGGATTGATCGAGTTGCCTTCAAGATAGGACTGATGGGCGAAACTGGTATAGCGGACGGTTAATCCATCGGCTATCGAACCCGGTATACCCTGCTGCACCAATCCGAAATAAAAGCCGCCGTAGGTAGCGTGCAAATAGTTGGCCATGAACGTGGAGTCTTCGGCGTCGAGTTCCTCGGCGATCATCTGCCCGGTTAAAAACAAATTGCCGCCGCCGTCAAGGTAGTTCTTCATGGCCGTTATGTCGTCGGGCTGTATGAGATTGGATGACGTGTCGCCCGTGAACCAGATCACAAAATCATAAGGGCTTAAATCACCCGTAGCAGGTGCACCCTGCGAGAGTTCGGTCCAGGTACGTGTCGGGATGCCCAGCCTATAAAGATCGCCAAAATAGGTTTCTTCGTAATTGTCGCCCCGGTCGTCGTCGACGATAAGAAATTTGGGAGTCCCGACAATGTGTTCGAACGAGTAGGTCTGGGTGTATGCCCCGGAGTTGGCGGTAATCTCGACGTAAAATGTATCGTAGCGCGGCTCAACGGGGTCGGGTATCGTGAAAGTTATCGGTTCTCCGATATTATCGGTCTTGGTCCCGTTGCCGGGAATGCTGGATTTATAAACCGATGCATTGCCAAAGACGATTCCGGGATTGGTGGACGTCATGGTTATGGTGGCGTCGGTGGCGTCGAGCCAGGCATTTTCCAGATAAAAATAATATTGGACCGATTCGCCCGGATCGAAATTGCCGTCGGAACTGGCATCGACAAAATTGGACGAGTCCATCACCAGATTCGGCCGCGACCAGGAAACGTCGAGGTTGGCCGTCATCAAGGAGTCGGAATTGGAAATATCCCAAACGGATACCTGGGTAATATTTCCGTTGTAGTCTCGGCTGTTGGGCGTTGTCAGATCGTCGAATGACCGGACGTTACTGGAGCCCGGGTAGGGATCACCGGCGTCGCTTGACCCCGGTCCATATTCAAGGTCGAATTTGCCGTCGGCTTGTTCCACCGCAACCTGATAATGAGCGGGGTCATAATTTCCCCAACGGGAATCGTCGACGTGATAAATCAGCAATCCATCACCGGCCAGAGCCTGATCTGATCCGACCTTCTGACGGTTTTCCACGAGAAAATATTCGGGCCCGGAATATACTCCTCCGGCCCAAAGCTTATAAATAACCGGTTCGCGTTCCACCTCGGGAAGTTCAACACCGGTCAAGTTGCCCGTGACCGGGACCGCCGGCGCGAAACCGAGAAAAACCCGGCTCCAGGCGTCGAATTCCGATGGGCTTCGCGATCCACCGTTATAGCTGCCTCCGGCCATCAGCGACCAGCGACCCAGGCCGTCGGACGTTGACGGGCTTCCGTCGATATCGTACAAGTCGGGAAGCCCCAGCACATGGCCATATTCATGGCAGAAAACGCCGATGGGTGAGATTGTTGCCGATATGGCCGATTCCTCGGGTTCCATGGAATAGGCACTAACTCTGACGCCATCGACCAGAACACTGGACGGCAGGTTCCACTGGTGCGAGTGAACTTCATTTACGTTGCCGGATTCTTCGTAACCCGTCCCGGCGTGGACAACGAAAAGACCGTCGACATAACCGTCGCCACCACCCAGATTATCAAAGCGGGAGAAATCAACGGTCGGATCGGCGGCAAGGACGGCGTCGCGGGTCAGGCCCTGGGCGTTTTGGGGGTATGATCCAAAGCCCTTTTGCCCGTCGACATAATAAGCATAGGTCTGAGGCATCCTGAACCAGCCGTACACTTCACCGCTGATAAAAAATTTACCGTATGAATTTTCGAGATAAAATTCGGTCATGGAGCCGGTCGGATTCAGACCCTGTGAAAACAGAACCGAATCGAATTGCGCCGGTGTCGCGGCGACGGCTCCGCCGGTGTATGGTTTATCGGAAAAATCAACCAGCAAAATCAAGACGTGCACGGTATCGACGACACCGTTTTCGCCAAGCGCTTTTATGGCATTGGCGCGTGTTTGAGGCGGGTTGTCTATTCCTCTTTGATGATTAATTATGTCCTGCGCGACATAATCCTCCCATTTTCCCTCAGCCATGAGTTTGGCCTTGACATCGGGATGCAAACTTACTCCTGATGAAGCGACGGCCAGCATCAAAACGAAAGCGGCACATAAGACAGTCGTTTTGCCGATCGACTTGGAATTCATAGTTGTTTTTCCTTTTTAACTTTATTTACCCACAGGCACAGCAATACTCTATTATATGGAACCGATAAAGGGTAACGATGGTTCGATCATAAAATCTTCAAAGCAGTATCCAGGGGCGGTATATTTCATAATATCAACTTTTTCCAGTATGTCAACCATTCATATAGCCTATGTTTATACGCATTAAGATCGCATTAAGGGTGAATTGTGATGTTGACATAACGGCCCCACAGGCTATATTATCTTTAACTGTTTACTTGCCGTCAATATAATTCGTTTGGCAATAACGGGATAAGCAATGAAACCCGTCTTACTCATACTGTATATCGGTTTGTGGGCGACATTCTCCAATATTTACGCCCAGGGCGCTATTTTTTCTGAACCTGTTTTTTACCCGGCCGGGTCGTTTCCCCGCGATATTGTATCGAAAGATTTCAATAACGACGGTGAGCCGGACGTTGCCGTGGTTGTCTCAGGCGCTGATGCGATAATCGTCATGCTGAGCACTGGAAACAACCAGTTTACAGTTTCGGACAGTTGTGTTACAGGCACGTACCCGGTTTCGATCTATGCCGGGCTGCTAAATGGAGATTCATATGTTGACCTGGTTTGTGCCAATAACGGCAGTAATGATATTTCGGTATTCTGGGGTCACGGCGACGGGGAGTTCGACGACGCCGTCACATATGCGGCCGGATCTATGCCGAGGTCGCTTTGCGCTGCCGATTTTGATCGCGATGGTCACATCGATCTGGCCTCAGCTAATACCCAGTCGAACGATGTTTCCATATTTCACAATCAGGGAGGCGGGACGTTTTTCCCGGCCGTCTCTCATTCGGTTGGGGGCAGCCCGACCGCTGTGGCTGCCGCCGATCTGGACCGAGCCAGGGGAGAGGATTTGATCCTTGCGAATTACAATCCCGGCATGATTTCCGTCATGTTCAATCACAGCGACGCCACGTTCGATCCTCCGCTCAATCACAATGCCGGAACCGGGCCGTACGCTCTCGCCGCGGGACTTCTGGACGGCAACAATACGATCGACCTGGCTATCGCCAATTATGACGGCAATTCGGTTTCAATCATACTTAATAACGGTGACAGTACTTTCGCACCGGCGGTCGATTACGAAGTGGGGCAGTGGCCGGCCGATATAGGCCTGCTTGATATCGACTTTGACGGCGACATTGATATTGTCACGGCCAACAGCCTTTCGGATGATATTACGGTTCTTATGAATCAGGGTGACGGGATATTCGTAAACGCCGCGACCTACCCGGCCGGAGACTGCCCGGTGGCTATTTGCACGACGGATTTTGACGCTAACCGGGATATTGATCTGGCCGTGGCCAATTTCTGGGACGATAACTTCGCGGTGTTTTTAAATCTGACGAATGGCAATTTCGTATGCGGTGACTGCAACGGCGATGAAGCCATAAACCTGCTTGATATTTTGTATTTGATAGATGCTATCTATGGTGACGGACTTGATCCGGACCCGCCGGAGTCGGGCGATGTAAATTCCGACCAAAGTCTGAATTTGCTGGATATCTTGTATCTGATCGACTCGATCTACGGCAGTGGCCCCGATCCGTCGTGTCCGTAAGACCCAAATCCCGCTTTATTCAATTAAGTGTCGGAAAATATTTCACTAGAATTATTATCTTAGTATATATTAATAGCTTAGCAATTCATAGATTTCATTTTAAGTGAAAAGATTCACTTGACATTTTTTGTTATAAAACTTATCATTTTACTAATGTTTAGCGTCTAATATGCAGAGAATATAAATATGAAGTTTTCTACAAGAGCCAGATACGGACTTAGGATGATGGTCGAATTGGCGCGCGCCAACAACGGCGACGAACTGACCCATCTGGGCAAGATTGCCCGTATTACGGCTTTGTCCGAAAACTATTTGGCACAACTGGCGATGTCGCTGAAAGGGGCCGGGCTGTTGATCGGTGTTTCGGGAAAGAACGGCGGCTACCGGCTGGCTCACGGCGCGGACCAGATTAAAGTCGCCGATGTGGTTACCGCCCTGATAGGTCCGATCGGCCTGACCGAATGTGTCAGCCGTCCGGATATTTGTCTGGCGAGCTGCTTCTGCGAGACGAGACTGATCTGGGCGCTGGTCAATCACCGCGTCATGCAGACGCTCGAGGAATTTACGCTGGCCGACCTGATCGACAAGAACTGGATCAACCGCGTCCGGTCCGAATATCAGGAGGTGCCGTACGCGAATCCCGATGAGGTTATGCGGGACAGCGACGACGTGGCCGCCCAGGGGTGCCCGTAGGTATTGAAGAATGAGAGCAAAGATAAATAAAGAGGAGTTGCATTAATGCCGGCAGTACAGATTATAACTTACATCTCGCTTATCGTGTCGTTTGCGGCGATGTTTTATAAGGCATACCGTTACGCGACCGCCCCGGAGTCCATGCGCTGGGAGCTGTACCCGGTCCCGCACGAAAAGGGCCGATCATCGTATGGCGGGTCGTACCTGGAAGAATTGGACTGGTGGACCAAGCCGCGTCATTCCGACCTGATTAATGAATTCAAAGAAATGGGTGAGGAGATAATTTTCCTGAAGGGCATTTTTCACAATAAAAAAACCCTGTGGTATTTCAGCTTTCCTTTCCATTTCGGATTGTATGTGACCATCGGCTGGCTGGTGCTGCTGCTTTTCGGAGCGATTCTTCAGTTGGCCGGGGTTGCCGTCGGTCCGCAGGCTTCGGGCTTTGGAGCGATTGTCCACGCGGTTACGATACCGGTCGGCTATATCGGCCTGGTATTGGCCGGGCTGGGTGCGATTGGGCTTTTGTTTTGGCGTCTGGGTGACAAGGACCAGAGAAAATTCAATGCGCCTATTGAATATTTCAACCTGCTGTTCTTCGTGGCGGTGACCGCCGTGACGCTGATTTGCCAGCTTGGCGCCGACCCCTCGTTTGTATACACGCGGTCGTATGTCGCGTCGCTGGTTTCGTTTTCGAACGCGACTGTTCCCAGCGGCCTGTTTGCGGCCGAACTGGTCCTGATTTCGCTGATTATACTTTATATCCCGCTGACGAGGATGTCGCATTTCGTGGCCAAGTACTTCCTGTATCATGCCGTCAGGTGGAACGATACTCCCAATGCGCGGGGCAGCAGGATCGAGCGACGGATAGTGAATCTTCTGGGACGGCCGGTGGGCTGGTCCGCCGGGCACATCCAAACCGGGAAGAGCTGGGGCGAAGTTGCGAAGGAGCCGAAAAATGACTGATAAAGATATTCGCATAAAAGACCTCGGCAAAGACGTCGACAGGCTGTTCCAATTCGATTTCAAAGAACTGCCGAAACTTCCGTACCCATACGAGGACTGGGTCGATCCCGACCTGCCCGAAGTGCCGGAAAACAAACGGGCCGGAATTGATCTTTCCCTCGATGGCGTTTTAAACGTCAAGGTGCCGGTCCCTGAAACGGAAGAGGCCAAAAAGGAAATGGTCGCGAAATTTTTAAATGGCCTCCGGAAGCTGCTGAACAAGGACAGCAACTGGACCTTTTTAAGACCGTTTATGCTTTCGCTGGATAACTGCGTCAAATGCAATACGTGCAGCGCGGCCTGTCCGGTTTTCAATGAGAGCGGACGGCTGGAAATATACCGCCCGCTTTTCCGGTCGGATACGCTGAGGAGAATTATCCGCAAGTATATCAAGCCGGGGGGGAAGCTTACGGCCAAATTCACCGGGGCCGATATCGATCTGAACTGGGAGACGGTCGCCCGCCTGGCCCAGATGTCGTACCGCTGCACTCTCTGCCGCCGGTGCGCGCAGACGTGCCCGATGGGTGTCGACAATGGCCTGCTGGCTCGCGAAATCCGCAAGCTGTTCAGCCAGGAACTGGGGATCGCACCACAGGAACTGCACGCCGACGGAACCGTCAAGCAATTGGCGACGGGGTCGTCGACCGGTATTTCACCCGTGGCTCTGATGGATATGATGGAATTCGCCGAGGAAGACCTGACCGATAGGACCGGTCTTTCGGTTAAATTTCCGTTCGATAAAGCGGGTGCCGATATATTGCTGATTCATAATGCCGGGGAGTTTTTGTCCTGGCCGGAGAACGTCGAAGCGTTCGCCGTCATTTTCGAAGCGGCGGGTCTGAGCTGGACCATGTCGAGCGACCTGGTTGGTTATGATTCAGTCAACTATGGCCTTTTCTACGACGACGCCCAGTACGCCCGGGTGACGCTCAAGCACGCCGAGATCGCCAAGAAGCTCGGTGTCAAAAAAGTCGTGATGGGTGAGTGCGGCCACGCCCACAAAGCCGCCATGGCGATCGGGGATCGTATCTGGCTGCAGGAAGAAAATATCCCGAGAGAATCGTGCTTCGTGACGCTGGAAGACATCATCCTGAACAACAAGATCAAGTACGACCCGGAACGGAACAACTTCCCGGTAACGCTGCACGACCCGTGCAATATCACCCGCTCGATGGGTATCATCATGCCGCAGCGAAACGTCATCAAGAAAATCTGCCCGCAGTTCCGTGAAATGACCCCGCACGGCGTCCACAATTACTGCTGCGGCGGCGGCAGCGGTTTTGCCATCATGCAGTCGAACAATTTCCCGAACTGGCGTTCGGCGGTTTCGGGACGGCGCAAATTCCGGCAGATTCTCGAAGCTTTCACGCACGAAGAACTCGATCCGTCGAAGAACAAATACGTCTGCGCACCCTGTTCCAACTGCAAGGGACAGATTCGCGATTTGATTACCTATTACGACGCCTGGGAGAGAGTCCATATGCAGTACGGCGGTCTGGTGGAATTGGTTGTCAATGCCATGACCGACGTCAAAGACGGCTTTGTCGAATGGGATGAGTTCCATTGATAGATTCTTACGTTGTTTCCGAAGGTCGGTGATCGTTCACCGGCCTTTTTTATTGAATTATATCTGGCAATATATCATGAAAATTCATAAGATGGGTTATGCGCTGTTTTTTCGTGGCCGACCTGCACGGATCGGAATCGCGGTACAACAAACTGCTGGCCGCGATCGAAAAAGAAGTTCCCGATTCGGTCCTGTTCGGGGGCGACCTGCTTCCCCACGGATATATGTCCGGTGGCGGCGGGGCGGATTTTCTGCATGACTTTTTGCTTAAAGAATTCAGACATGCCAAAACGCGCCTGGGCGATAAGTATCCCCGGGTGTTTCTTATAATGGGCAACGACGACGTCCGCCGTACCGAGAAGACTTTTATCGAAGCGCAGAAGAACGGGTTGTGGGAGTACGTTCATTTCAAAAAAGCGACACTGGGAGAATGCACCATTTACGGATATACGTACGTGCCCCCGACGCCGTTTCGTCTTAAGGACTGGGAGCGCTACGATATCGATTTTACCCTGAGAAACGGCTGCATGGCTCCGGACAAGGGCATACACACGGTGCAATTCGACGCCGATGAATACCGCAGCCGGACCATCGCCGCCGATCTGAACGAATTGACCGGTCAGGATGACTTGGGCCGGGCCATATTGATGATCCACACCCCGCCGCATAAGACCAATCTCGACCGTCTGGGCTGGGCCGGCATTCCCGAGGAAGACCGTAATGTCGGAAGTGTTGCGTTGCGGAGATTGATCGAAGAGCGGCGGCCCCTTGTGGTGCTGAGCGGGCATATCCACGAGTCGCCATCGGTGACCGGATCGTGGCAGGATCGCATCGGCGACACGATCTGCATTTCGGCGGCCCACAGCGGCCCGGAACTGGCGATAGTGAAATTTGATCCGAACCATCCCGCATCGGCCGTCCGCGAACTTTTATAACACCTTTCATTTTTCAAACGGAGTTGCGGTAGATTAAGCACGCAGGCCCGTAACCGTTTTTATGTCAATACGTTAGTCGCTAATTAATATCATCCTGTTGCCGATATAGAGAATTAAGGGCGGCTACAAACTGCTGCCGAAATCAAAATATACAATGCGAAGGGGGCATTGAGTGTATTTCAAGACCGGCCGCTATTAATGCGACGGTTGGGATTTTATCGATATGTTCAGGGGCAAATCCATAAAGAGTCGGCTGTTTTTTATACAGCTTGTCACGGCGTTGATCGTCCTGATCGTCTGTACAGTAGCCCTTAAAATATACGATACCAGAGTTCTCAAAAATGTGACCGCTGCCAAACTCAATTCAATTGCCCATTTGATTGGTGTGCAAAGCATCCCGTCATTGATGTCGAACGATCCTGAAATGGCGACCCGCATTCTCGGCACTTTGAAAGATGACGAGAAAATCATAGGGGCCCGTCTGCTGGACAATTCCGGAGTGCTTTTCGCCAAATTCAAAGGGACCGACAGCACCTGCCAGATTGCGACGGCCCAAATGCTTTCTTTCGTGGCCGGGCAGGAAAATTATGTGGTCGATTTCGGCGATGAATACGTGGAGGTGTACGAAAGAATAATGAACGGGGGCTCGTACTATGGCGTGCTTTATCTTCAGTATGACCTGAAAGTCTTTCACGACGTCGCGCGGGCGAGCACTCTGGCCTTGTCACTCATGATTTTATTCGGGTTGATTATAGTCTTCGGACTGTCGCAATTTTCGCACAAGACTATAACCGATCCCATCAAAAAACTGGTGGGGGCGGTTCGCGAAGTCTCAAAAACTTATGATTTTTCCATCAGGGTCAAAGCGGAAGGGAGCGATGATCTGGCACTGCTGAGCGGAGAGTTCAATAAAATGCTGGATCGCATCGAGCACAGCGATCAGGCGCTCAAGAGGGCTCGTGATGAACTGGAAAGCCGCGTCCGTGAACGGACCATGGAATTGCAGGACCAGATATCCGTCCGTCGCGCCGCCGAGGAGCAGTCGGCCATTTTCAAGAAGTTTTTCGAGATGGCCCCGCTCGGAATGGGGGTGGCCAGCCTGGAAGGTTTTACGATTTACCATAATCCGACTCTGTGTGAAATGCTGGATGATCCCACCGGCAAAGGCTCAGTCGGCAAGCCCATAACGGATTTCTACCCGACCGAAGCAGAGCATTCGATCAATATGGGTGTGGCAGAGATGGCTGCAACCGGCACCCGTCAGCTTACAGAATCGGATTTGGTTTCGCTGAAAGGCCGAAAGATGCCATGCAATCAGAATATTTTCAGTATTAAAGACGATTCCGGAAAAACGATATACATTGGAAATATTATCGAAGACATAACCGAACGTAAAAAGAACCTCAAAGCTCTTGAAGAGAACACAAAACGACTCGCCGGGCTGGTCGAAGCATTGGAAAAATCCAAACAAGAGGCGGAAGCGGCTTCAAAGGCAAAGAGCGAATTCCTGGCCAATATGAGCCATGAAATCCGCACCCCCATGAACGGGATTATCGGCATGACGGCTCTCTGCCTGGAAACGAGACTGACTTCGGAGCAGAGGGAATCTCTCGAGATGGTGGAGTCATCCTCGCGCTACCTGTTGAGAGTTATCAATGACATTCTGGATTTTTCAAAAGTCGAAGCGGGTCAGATGTATCTCGACGTGGTCGAATTTAATCTGATATCCGAAGTCGAAGAAGCGCTGCGGACATTGGGTTTTCAGGCCTGCGAGAAAAATCTGGAACTGGTTTATGATATCTCACCGTCGATACCTGAGACGATTAAAGGCGATCCGGGACGGCTTCGCCAGGTGATTATCAACCTGACCGGGAATGCCATCAAGTTCACGCAAGAAGGAGAAATATCACTCCGCGTTTCCGCCGAACCGGGGGATAGTCAGCAACCGTACCGGCTGCATTTCGCAATATCCGACACCGGGGTCGGTATCCCGCCCGAAAAGCACGACAAAATATTCGAAAGCTTTAGCCAGGGTGATAATTCCATCACGAGACTTTACGGCGGAACCGGCCTGGGAACGAGTATCTCGAAAATGATCGTGGAATTGATGGACGGGAAAATTTGGGTGGAGAGTCCAACCAATCAAAAAGAACTCGGCGGTCCGGGCACAACCTTCCATTTTACGGTCAAATCCGATGCCGTCTCGGAGGCGGCCTGCAAAAATGAAATAGAATCGCGGATATTCGAGAATATCCGGGCCCTCATTTTGATGAAAAATGATTCCAACAGAGAAATTCTCGCACGGCTGCTTTATCAATGGGGGTGGAGTGTTACGGCTTGCGGCAAAATGGAACAATGTGAGGAAATGTTAAGACCGGGAAGCAATAATTCCGGTAAGTTTGAATTGGTTATTGTCGATTGTGAACCGACGGAAGAAAACCGAGTTTGTCTGAAAGCGGTCATTTCATCGCTGAAACTTTCCAAAAATCATTTGATAATATTGGCGGACAGCGGGACGCCCGATTCGGCGGCGGATATCGATCTCGGAGATACGAAATACATCCACGTACGCAAGCCGTTGTGGCATTCGGCCATTTTTGATCTTTTGATCTCGCGGTTTGCAAAACATATTATGAAAAAAACAAAAGCACACGAACCTTCCACTGAGGGTCGTGCCGGCCATGTGAAAGCGGGGGAACCAGGGCTTTCATACAGTATCCTGCTGGTCGAAGACAATTTAATCAATGTTAAGCTGGCTCAAAAGCTGCTGGCAAAAAAAGGCTATAAAGTTACGGTTGCCACCGACGGCCGTCAGGCCGTGGATAAAACACGGGCTGACGTATTCGACCTTATCCTGATGGATATACAGATGCCCGTTATGGGTGGTTTGGAAGCCTCTCAAAAAATCCGGGACGATGCCAATAATCTCAATAATCAGGTCCCGATAATCGCTCTGACTGCCAGCGCTATGGAAGGCGACCGCCAGAGATGCCTGGCGGCGGGAATGAATGATCACATTTCCAAACCGATTAATCCCGAACGCCTGTATGAACTTATTGAGACTCATCTCCCGAAGAAGCCCGCTCAGGTAGTTCCGGTCGGTCAAAACGCCCGTGCTTAGCCGCTTATAAAAGATTCCTCCGATTTTCAATCTTATTTTTGTCCGAACTTTTTGCTTTTTAAAGGATTTTATGATATGTTTACTATGAAAAATGTATGCTGAAATCAATCTTGAGAATAACGAGTATTTAAACATATTTTAGGTTCTCTATGCACAATGATCTTCGTTTCAATATAGCCGACCGGCGGTTATCATATACCGGTTGTTGTGAAGAATTCGTATTCGATGATGACCGTGTGATCGAATTCAATCATCGCCATCACGACGCCTTGACCAATTACGATCTGGTCCTTGAATCGTGCACCATCATCACCCTCAGCGGAGAGATTAACAAAAAGTCGAATCTGGGGGCTTTGAGAAACCGCAAGTTGCGGCAGTCGGTTCTTTTGTCGGCGGGGCTGTCCGCCATAGCCGTAGGACTGCACGGACGCGGCAGTCTGAATGATATTCCCAAAGTCAAACAGACCAATGAAGTCATCAACCAATTGAAGCGGGCCAATGACCGGACGGCGGCCCAGGTGATGGCGGAAGTCCTTCAGTCCACCACGGATAAGCTGCCTATAGGTGAAGAAGTCCTGATCGAATCGGCCATAACCGAAGGAGCCCGCCCGAAGCCGGGCAAAGAGCCGGGCGGTAACCCGACTATCGCGGTCGGCGCCGTTTTCGGCAAGGAACACCACCAGTCGCAATACGGTTTGACCATGCCGGCCAATGTCACGCTGCTTTCGATGGGCAGCGACGTCGTGGAAGGTACGACCAAATCGGTCAAGGGGATACATTCGTCGATGACGGCCTTGTTCGTGACCGAATCGGGTGTCAAACGGCATTTGCCCGACATTTACGTTCAGCGCTGGGCGGGCGGGGCATATTTCAACGATTTCAACCCGCGTGAAGTCGATCTTCTGGAAGCGGCGGATATTATTGCGAGATCATATGGCGTTAACGACCCAACCAAACTGAGTGCGTTTTTCCTCGACCGTCACCGTCACTATCCGGCTATGGACAGTCTCAATTCTGCCGGTATTTCTACTCCTTTCGATCAGGATGGTGACTTGTTGCCGGTCGTATTGTGCGGCCTTGAGGGGGTCGTATTCCCCGACGGTCGGGGATTGAATTCGATGATCGGTGAAATCGGCGGCTCGGCCGAATGGGCTATCGGGGTTTTGCCGCTCGTGTGGCGCGGCGGGCAGGCGATAGGAATGTTGACCAGCCAGTCGAGCCTGACCAATAAAAATCTTACCCCTGAAGACAAGTGGAAGGAGCGATTTCATTTCACCGAAGAAGAATTTATCATGATCCAGGACGCCCGATTCGAAAGGAAACCGTACTTTACCATGTCCGATATTGTCGAAGAACCGTTCGCCGGGGGAATCAGCGCATTCGGTGCGATTACGGACAATTATTTCATCCCGTTTGCCAAAGGCGTCGAGGGCGATTTCGAGAACAATAAGGTTACCGTCAACGTGCTGGTGATCAATTCCCTCGGTCTGGTGGAATGCTGGAAACTGGCTTTAAAGGCGAATCAGGACCTGAAAAAATCGATCGGGCTGATGTCTTCTCCCAAAGAAGAGCTCCGGGACAAGACCGGCGCCGCTTTGGAAAAGGCCATCGGGAGAATGCTGGATGATCATCATCTCCGGCAGCGTTTTCGGATATTTTTCAACAACGAATATTACCCGGCCATCATACCGGTTCGCGATAAAATGGTCCTGCTGCATAAAGCCGTCAATGGGCTGATCAAGCGCAAAGCCTTGCTGGAATATAACAAGCACATTATTAAGGCGACCGAAAAGCTGGCCCATGATTGGTTTATAAATTCCGATTGATTTTGCTATTTGCCCTTGAGGGCGGGCGGGTTGTGTATTAAATTGCAGGACCATGCGCATTTCTTCGGTCAAAATTCCGGGCGGATTTCGTATTTATATCCTCGCGGCAATTGTCATTGCTGCCATCGGCATCTTCATAGCCTTATGCGATCATTACAGCTTCGTTCAGGACGACGCCTATATTTCATTTCGATACGCCGCCAACTATATCGACGGCCAGGGGCTCGTTTATAATCAAGGCGAACGGGTCGAGGGGTATACCAATTTCCTCTGGGTGATGGGGCTTATTCTTTTAAAGAAATTTCTCGGATTTGATTATGTCCTGAGTGCACAAATCTTTGGTACAGCTTTCGGGGCAGGACTGTTTATACTTATGACATTTCTAATGTCTAGGAATAATCGTGAAAAACCGGTTTTGCCGGTGGTATACTCACTTATAATGTTGTTATCCTGCGCGGCAATACCGTACTGGTCGATCTCCGGGCTGGAAACGTCGGCCTACGCCTTCATGATTCTGGCGGCGCTGGCATCGGAGTTGTACAGACCGCGATTGACGGTAGCTTTTCTTGCAGCGGCGACCTTGCTTCGTCCCGACGGGGCAGTCGTCTTTGCAATTGTTCTAATTCATCGTCTCATTTCGGTGCGACGGGCCGCGATTGAGCTGGTTGTGACTTATGTACTGCTGTTGCTGCCGTTTGCGGCTTTCAAGCTGTTCTACTATGATTCGTTATTGCCCAATACATTTTATGCCAAAAGTGGACTGGGGCTGAGTTATGTTGCATCGGGCTGGGAGTATACTCTGCATTTCTTCAAGACGGTCGGGGTGTACGGATTTATTCTGGTGCCGGTCGCTCTGGCAGCCCCGGCTTTATGGCACAAATACCGGCTGTTGTACTTGTTCGTTGTAATTTACACGGCCTATATAATATTCATCGGCGGGGACGTTCTTAAAGTGTATCGCTTTTTCGTCCCGGTCATACCCGTATTGTTTTTTCTGTTCGTTGTTTCGGTGCCGGTCTTAATTGAGAAAGGGCTGCGGCAATTCAATGCGGGGCTGAAACATAAGTGGATAATAGCGGCTCCTTTGATAATCATATTCGCGGTGACATCCCACCTTTTGGCCCGAAAGCATGTCAATACGTTTCTGGCCAATGAACGCGCATTTACGTCAAAAATGCATTTCGCCGCCGGCATGATGAAACAGTACATGGGTCCTTCGTTTACGATCGCGGCCAGTACTATCGGTGTGCTGGGGTACGATTTGCGGGACCATCGTTTAATAGATATGCTGGGCCTGACCGATAAGTACATCGCGCGGCATCCGGAACATATCTCCGACCTGGAATCTACCTGGAAAGAGAGGAGATACAATTCGAGCTATATTTTGGAACAGCAGCCGGACATAGTCATGTTCTCGACTAATATGAAACCGTCAGCGCCAGCAGAGAAGGCGCTCTTTATGCATTCGGCATTTCGCGAAAATTACATGGTTACCGGGTTTCATCGCGACAATGGTACAAGATGGAGTTATTATTATTTAAAGAGAAATAACACTAATTTCACGGATGACGAGATATTGCCCGACGCCAGATTTGTAAACCTATTTTATGATGCACTTACCAGTATTTCTCATGGTGACAATGAGCGGGCACTAAATTTGATTCTGGATGCCTCTGCGGCACTGCCTTCGGATGAAAGCAGATTTTTAAATTATTACAAGGCGGAATGCCTGTACCGTCTCGGCCGTGCCAATTTAGCAAAGGATTATTTTGAGCAGGCGCTTGCGGATGACCCCGACGACTGCCGGTCGCGCTGGCGGCTGGGGCAGCTGGCGAATAGAGTGGGGGACACGGTGACGGTCAATCGTTTGACGCGGGAAATAGAGAGCCGGCAACCGTGGCTGCTCGATTTCAGTCATTAGGTGGGCTGTGAAGATGATATCGAATCCGAATAAAAAAGCATTCAGGTGTAAGCCGAGGACGGTCGTAATTATTATGGCCGCGGTATTGTCATTTAGTACCTGTTCTGGGTTTCGTCTGGAAAGATATCGACTATAATAAAATAAAGAATCTCGATTATCGGGTTAATTCGCAGTACATATTCCATCGTACGGAGGCGGACCCTTCGGCGTTTTTGCGGGTCGTGAAGGAGAGGTTTAAAGACAATGGAATGTATATTGCCGGGCAGTACCAGGTTTCCGGTACTGAGTGGGAGATAGTCGGCCATCCGGGCCGGACCTGGTTGTCGTCGGAATTTCTCAGCAAGATTACCGTCGTCGATACGCTGGCGGTAGCGGAGGGCAGCGGGACTGTCCCGAAACGGACACTGGCGGCCTACCTCGGTTCGGTAGAAACGGGTTCCAAAGAATACATGTTTCTTTTTTTTATGATTGTGGCAATCACGCTGGTGACTTTGGTTCGCCGGGAAGCCCTGCCGCATATCTTCGATGGCGCCTTTGAGCAAGAAAGTAAACGACGATGAAACGCCGAACCGAAAAGAAATTCAATTTCAGCCGCATGGAGATTACGATCTTCGTCGTGGCGCTGGCCTTGCGCCTGGTTTTTATGATGGCCATGATCGGCGATCTCGGCGGCGATCATCTTACCGACAAGTACCCAGATCCGATTAAGTACATCCGGGCCGGTGACTATTTGTTCGGTGGGGACGCCGAAGGCAAAATTGATTTGTATCTGGTCGGGCCGGGCTATCCGTTTTTGCTCGGACTTTCAAAATTAATCATAGGACCGATATATTGGCCGATAATCCTGTTGCAGATAGTTCTCAGTGCCGTCTCATGTGTCCTGATATTTCGACTTACGAAGATTCTTTTGGATAATAAGTGCATCGCTTTTATGGCGGGGTCATTATTGGCGATATCGATGACCTCGATTACCCTCGCCAATGCGATCGCTTCGGAGACGCTGTTCTTCTTTCTTATGGTACTGACTCTGTACCTGTTTTTTAAATATCTTCCCGATAGACGCTGGCGGCCTGTGATTTTGGCGGGTGTTGTCGGCGGGCTGACGGTTTTGACCAGGTCGGTGTTCATGTTATATCCAATGCTATTGATTGTCTTCGCATTTGTCCTTACCGGATTTAAGGGACTTGCGGAAAAAAAGAGAACAATTCTCAACGCAATCGTCTTCGCTGCCATAATCATTGCCATTTCAGCGTCGTGGGGTTTACGAAATTACGAAAAGCATGGTACTTTCACGATTTCGGCGACCGGACTTTTGGCGGCCAAGACCTACCTCACGTCCAAAGTACTTGTCGAGGGTGAACGTCAAAAGCCGGAGCGTACGGTCGTAATCCGGGATTCGGTTTTTCGAGCCGCCCTGCACGATTTCGAAAATAACCGGTACCGGGAAAATGGACAGGAGAGCGTTGACTATATCTTCGCGACGTTTAAACGATTTCCGGCATTGTTCATTAAGCAGTATTTCAGGGTTGTGCTGTACAATGTTACGGCGGTTTCGAGTTTACAGAATATTCTGATTCCCTCGTGGAAAAAGGCCTTCGATGACTTCGATGAGTATATCCACAGGGGCTATGATGAGCCGGCTTACATCGTCCTGGCTTTGATCGGCTTTGCGGTCTTATGGCGGAAAAATAGAAGGATAGCCGCAATACTGTTGTTGAATGTATTGTATTTCGCTTTTTTATCTGGAGTGACTTTTGGACAGGGATCGAGGATATTTTATCCCGCCCTGGCGACCGAATCGATTCTGGTGGGGACAGGGCTTATTTTCTTCTACGATACAATAATTATGGCGGCAGCAAGATTCGGGGTAACGTCAAAAAGCGAATCGAGGGGCTCAGGATGAATAAATGCTTTCGCACAATAAATATTGCAACTAAGATCGAGGAATTAAGTAATATAATTAGGGTTCGAGACAGTTATGATTTGGGTGGAGAAATGTCAATCTGCGACTAAACAAGTGAAAGCAATATAATTATGAAAAAGTACATAGCTATCGGTATAATTGTCATTGTCATTTTTGGCGGGTATTTCGGGGTGAACGCCTTTTTCTCG
The DNA here is from genome assembly GCA_963702205.1 of uncultured candidate division Zixibacteria bacterium. Classification (GTDB taxonomy): domain Bacteria; phylum Zixibacteria; class MSB-5A5; order GN15; family PGXB01; genus CALAMC01. Next base: position 3,428,644 of record OY969724.1, on the reverse strand, counting down.
GTCTCACAGGAGATTCCCACGGCCATCGTCAAAAAAGGGGAGTTTGTCATTCCTTTGGTTGCCAATGGCAGTGTCGACGCCAAGCGCGCTTATACCATCACTGCTCCGCGCATGAGGGGTCTTCAGATTACATGGCTGGCACCCGAAGGGTCGATGGTTGCCAAAGGAGACACGGTCGTCAAGTTCGACGCCACCGAGCAGCTGGCCGATATCGCCGAAAACGAGTCTTCGCTCAAGATTGCCCGGCAGACGCTGGAGCGCGCCAAGAAAGAGTATGAGATTCAGGGCAAACAGCTCGATCTGGATCTTAAAAAAGCGCAGCGCAACTATGATGAAAAAAAATATGAGGCAACCAAAATCGCCGAAGAGGCCCGCATCGAACTGGAACTGGCCGAGTTGAATATCAAGGCCAAAATGGATCAGTACAAGGCGGACGTCTCCAAGTCGGAACTGGAAGTGCAGCGCGCCGAAGATAAAGTCGAGCAGGCCAAGAAAGAATACGAGCAGACCATAATCAAAACCCCGCTTCCGGGTATGGTAGTTTATCTGGAAATCTGGAAAGGCAGCTCGATGGACAAGGTCCAGGAAGGCGATTCGCCCTGGCCCGGACAAGGATTGATTAAGATTCCGGATTTGTCCGAAATGGTCGTGGATGCGACGGTATCCGAGGTGGATGCCAGCGTCGTCGATTCGGGGCAGACGGTCATCGTGACGCTCGACGCCCAGCCGGACAAGGAATATCACGGGGCGGTGACCAGCAAGAGTACGCTGGCCCGGCGCAAGGAATCGGGCTCCAAGATAAACGTCTTCGACGTTACCGTGGCGATCAACGATCACGATGAAAGTGTCAAGCCCGGCATGTCGGCCTCGTGCAAGATCATAATAAACAAGCTGCCCGACGTCGTCTACACGCCGCTCGAATCGGTCTTCGAGAAAGACGGCAAGGCGGTTGTTTATCTGGACAACGAGAAGATGGTGCCGGTGGAGGTCGGTCAGCGCAATGATATGTCCATTCAAATATTGTCCGGACTGAAAGGCGGCGAAAAAGTCTGTCTGGTCGATCCGACTCTGGACGAAACCGGGATGCCCGGTGAAAAGGCCTCGGAGCCGGAGCTGAATAAGGGAAGGCAATTGCCTCCATCCAACGGTTCTCCCCGGAGAGGCCGTCGGTAGATGAACGAATCGTTTTTATTCCGGGTCTCTTTCGAAGCTCTGAGCGCTCATAAGCTCCGTACTTTTTTAACCATGCTGGGCGTCATTATCGGCGTGGCGGCGGTGGTGTCGATGCTTTCCATAGGTGAAGGCGCCAAGCAGGAAGCGCTCGAACAGATTTCAATTCTCGGTATCAATAATATAATCGTCAACGCCAAAACCCCGGTAACCAACGAAAATTCCAATATCTCCCTGCAGCGCTCGTCGGGTTTGAGTATGGCCGATGCGGACAATATCGCCCATTTCAAAGAACTGATTTCCAACGTCGTGCCGCAACGTTACGAACCGATTGCGGTCGTATCCTATTTTACCCAGGAAGCCCCGGTACGGGTGGTGGCGACGACGCCCAATTTCATGCAGTCGTCATCGGTCGACGTGGACTATGGGCGTTTTATAAACGACCGGGACATGAAAGATTTTTCACAGGTGTGCGTCCTCGGAGCCAAGGCTAAGCGCGGACTTTTCGCCTTCGATAATCCGATCGGGAAAAGCATCCGTATCGGCGACCTCGATTTTACCGTCGTCGGCGTCATGACCGATAAGTACATCGGCCGGGGAAAGGTCGAAGGTCTGCAGTTGAAAAATCTCAACGAAGACGTTTACATCCCGTTGACGACCGCTCAAAAAAAATTGCCCCGGGAAGCTCAACAGAGTTTCGGCGGGACCGTGATCATTATCGGCGGGTCATTTTCGGGGAGCGAAAAGGAGTACAATACGCCGGAACTGGACCAGTTGACGATAACCGTCTCAGAACTTGATTATGTCCCGGCTGTCTCCAAGCTGGTCGAGCGAATCATGCAGCGTCGGCACAACAACGTCGACGATTACGATATCGTCGTCCCGGAGTCGCTTTTGCGGCAGTCACAGAAAACCCAGCAGATTTTTAATATAGTCATGGGGGCTATCGCCGGGCTGTCGCTGTTGGTCGGCGGTATCGGTATCATGAACATCATGCTCGCGTCGGTCCTGGAGAGAACCCGCGAAATCGGGGTTCGTCGGGCGGTCGGAGCCAAACGGCTGGATATAATGCGGCAGTTTCTGATCGAAGCCGTGACCATATGCATGATCGGCTGCACTATCGGCATTTTACTGGGCCTCGTGATTTCGAAGGGGATTACCTTTTACGCGGGCTGGCCGACAATCGTGTCGATTACATCGATAGTCCTGGCCGTAACCGTTTCGACCGCGGTCGGAGTCATATTCGGGATGCTCCCGGCGCGTAAGGCTGCCCAGCTCGATGTCATCGAATCGCTGCGCTATGAATAAAAGAGTACTGTTTTATAGAGGTGATCATGAAGAATTTAATCGATAAATCGCGTTTTCCGGGTGCAACCGCCATAGCATTGGCTCTTGTACTTATGATGTTCTCGGGGGCGTCGGCGCTGACGCTCGACGAAGCGATAGACATCGGTTTGAACCATACATCGCGGGGCGGTATGATCAACGGCAATCTTGACGTAGCCGAACAAAACTATTTTGCGAGGCGGATCAATTTCTATCTTCCGGAAATATCGATCAAGGGCTCGGTCCCTTCTTATTCGGTCGATGAATCGTACCGTTTTTTCGGCGGCTCGAACGTCAAGAAGCTGTTTGAAACGAGTGATCTCGGATTTAATTCCTTTATCGAACTGAACCAGAGCCTGCTGACGGGGGGCGACGTCCGGGTTACCGCCAATCTCCTGGCTCAGAAGGATCGCTACCCCAACACGCAGCTGGACGACGGTTCTTTCATCAATGAGCGAACGCGGCAGGGCTTTTTCACATTCAGCTATACCCAGCCGCTGTTGAAGCCATCGGATGCCAAGCATGAACTGAACAACACGAAGGATGATTTTGAGATTGCGAAACTGACCAGGATCGAAGACGAAACGGCCCTGAAAAAAGAAATCATAGAAGCGTACCTCGGAGTTCTTCAACTATCGGTGAAAAAAGATATGTCGGAAGCGGGTTATGAGTCGGCCCGCCTGCAAACGAATATCGATTCGCTCAAAATGGAAGATGAGATATTATCCGAAGAGGACTATCTGGGGGCGGTTTCGACCAGCCTCGATGCCGAACTGGACAAATTCGAGATTGAAACCCAGATGGAAGAAATAAAACGTCAACTGGCCATTTTGCTCGATAAGGACGTCGCCCCCGAACAGGAAATGACGGAGCCGGTCGTCGAAGGCCATATTGATGATGCGAGAAAGTCGTTGCTTCTGAATAGTTGGGAAAAATCTTTGCCCGCCAGAAAAGCCGAGCTTCAGTATAAAAAGGCTCAGAGAGAGGCCGATTATCGCGCCGCCGGGCATGGTTTGACCGGTGATCTGACCGCCAATTATTCGAGCGGTAACGGCTACATAAAAACCGATTTCGGCCACGAGAATATCGATACCAAAGGGTGGGGAGTGGCTCTCAATTTTTCGTTGCCGCTCTGGGACGGAGGGTCCTCGGGGGCGGCGGTCCAAGCGGCCAATCTTCAGGCCGAGCAGGCCAAACTGGAATTCGAGCGGACCCGCCAGGACGCCAAAGCCGAAATAGTGAATTTGATCAATACCCTCGACGTCAGTTATCGCCGTCTGGACATCATGAAAAAGCAGATCGACCTCGCCCGCAACCGTCTTGATATCGCCCAAACCCGGTTTGACGACGGGCGCATATCGCAGATTGAATTTCTCGACGCCAAAAAAGCCTATCTCGAAACCAAAGTAAATTATCTGGAAGAATTGAAGACCTATTTGCTTAACCGGGCCGACTTGGACGGTAAGTACATGGAATTATAGTTATTTATTTTTCCTGACATTTCACGACAAATTTGATAAAAATATCTATTTTGTTATTGATTGTGAAATATTTCACTTGACCTGTCGATAAATATAGTACATATTATTGTCGAAGTTGCGAAATGGTGCAAGTATGCAAATAGATGATTCCGGCATATACGATATTCATGCCGACCTGTGCAAGGCTATCGCGCACAGGACAAGGCTTATGATAGTGGCGCTTCTGAAAGACGGTGAACGGAGCGTCGGGGAGCTGGTTTCCGGGCTCGATATTTCGGTCGCTAACGCCAGCCAGCATCTGCGGATTTTGCGCGACAACCATATCGTCCAGACCAGAAAGGAAGGCCAAACCGTATTTTACAGCCTGACCGACCCGCGTCTTCCCGAAGTCTGTTCGATGATTCGATCCATACTGGTTGACGGGATTACAAAGCGCAATGAGATGGTTCACAAGCTGGATAGAATGAGCAAGACGAAACACAAGAAAAAACAAAGACAATAACATAGTTTATATAATAAGCAGGTGCAGCCGATTATGAAACAGGCAATACAGGGATCGGGGCGAATATTGTCCGGTGGACGACCGGACAGGTCGAAAATATTTCTTTTCAGAATATATGTCGGTGTTGCTGCAATCATGGCATTGGCCCTCATGGCGGTGCCCGTTCAGGCGGTGGACAGCGAAGATTGTCTGACCTGCCATGAAACGACTCTCAAGGACACGACCAGGACTTATCACGCCTTAATCGCGGAATCCGCTCACAGTGGTATGGAATGCACCGATTGCCATACCGACATAGTCGATCTGCCCCACGAAGACACACTCGAAAAAGTCGATTGCGGAATTTGTCACGACCAGGCCGCCGAGGATTATAAATATCACGGCCGGATGGCGGTCGGGGCCGACAAAGACATTCCCGACTGCTCCGATTGTCACGGGACGCACGATATACTTCCGCCGACCAATAAAATGTCAATGGTTAACCCGGTAAACCTGCCCCAGACCTGCGGCAACTGCCACGAAAATATCAACCTGACCAAGCGGCATGAGATTCTGTATGGCAAGGCCGTTGAAGTATACAAAAGCAGTGTCCACGGCAAGGCTTCTCTGGGTGGCGTGTATACGGCGGCTTCGTGCAACGATTGCCATTCGACCGGCGGCACGGCTCATAAGATTCTCGGTCCCGGCAATTCCGGGTCGACCATCAACCATTTCAATATTCCGCACACCTGCGGCAAGTGTCATAAAAACGTGGAGAACGACTATTGGGAAGGGATTCACGGAAAACTGGTCGAACGGGGAGAAACCGACGCGCCGGTGTGTACCGACTGCCACGGTGAACACGGCATTATTTCACCGTCGGACCCCGAGTCGCGGGTCAGCCCGTCGCGGGTAGCTGAGGCCACCTGTGCACCCTGCCATGAATCGGCTCGTCTGAACGAAAAGTACGGGATTCCGACCGAGCGTTTGAAAACGTGGGTGGACAGCTATCACGGTCTGAAGAGCATGGCTGGGGATCTGTCGGTTGCCAACTGCTCGTCGTGTCACGGGGCTCACCGGATATTGCCTCATACCGATTCCACGTCGTCGATTTATGCCGGCAATCTGGTCGAAACGTGCGGGCGGTGCCATCCGGGTATCACGCAGGCGATGGCCACGGCGCCGATTCATGGTACGCCGGGTGTATCGAGAACGCCTACGGCGCAGGTCGTGCGGACTCTTTATGTCATCGCGATTTTTGTTATCATTGGCCTGATGGTCGTGCACTGGCTATTCGATCTGTGGCGGAAGATCAAAAATACTTCGAAAGTCAAACAGGTACGGCGCATGACGCTGGGCGAAGTATGGCAGCACGCCTTCCTGATGCTGACTTTTATCACTCTGGTCATAACCGGTTTTGCCCTCCGATATTCACAATCATGGTGGGTGGATTTCCTGTTCGGCTGGGAGGGCGGCTTCCCATTAAGAGGAATTATCCACCGAGTCGCGGCGGTGCTGTTTATCCTGACCGTAGTCTGGCATATCGTGTACCTGACGACTAAACGCGGGCGGGGATTTTTGTTCGACATGCGTCCGCTCAAGAAGGACTTTACTCAGTTCATACAGATGAATCTTTATAATATCGGACTATCCAGGAAAAAGCCCGATTTCGGGAAATTCAGCTATGTCGAGAAGGCAGAGTACTGGGCGCTGGTCTGGGGCACGGCCATCATGATTATAACCGGTTTTTTCCTCTGGTTCGATAATTTTGCCGTGCGCTGGTTCCCCAAAGGCTTTTTGGATATATCGCTGATTGTCCATTACTATGAAGCGGTTTTGGCGACTCTGGCGATAGCGATCTGGCATATGTATTCGACCGTCTTCAATCCCGACGTTTATCCGATGAATCCGTCGTGGGTGACCGGAAAGATGCCGGAGACGGTGTATCGGCACGAACACGCCGCCGATGAGATTTTTCAGACTGAAATAAATAAAGACAAATCATTCCCTCCGCAAGAATAAATTAGGATTTTTGCTCCAGCAACATTGACGGTCATCCATGGAGGATGGCCGTTTTTTAATAATTTCGATGTTTGTCGGATTGTACTAATGGAACGCAAAAACGAATGGTCGAAGAGTGGTCGTGAGATTAGAACAGCTTTTCGCCGCCTTCTTCGCTGAATATGGTCGGCAGGCCGACGGCGACGACCGAACGCAGGGGACAGGGCGATTCACCGCTTCCGGCGTGAGTTATCGCATAGACTCCGTCGATGGCCCTCGTCGCGTTGCGGTACAGATGATCTTCGCCTATTTTTTCGTACAGATGGGTTCGCCGCAAGACGTCAAGCACGTCATCGTTGAGACCGCTGAACGAAATATCGTACCCCGCTTCGCGGATGCGGCTGACCAGTATCGACAGCATATCTTCACCGGAGGCGTCCATTTCGTTGATGCCGTTGCCGACGATAATGATATGCCGAAGTTCCGGCATTCCGGATATAAGCTCCAGAATCTGTTCTTCGAGATAGCTGACATTGGCGAAATAAAGAGAGCCGTTGTACCTGATCAATGCAATATGCCGGCACTGCTTGAGGTGGAATCGTTTTTGATTGCGGAAGGTACCGTCGGGGTGCAGTGACAACAGTGCCATGTCCGGCTTCATACTGCGCAATAGCTGCAGTCCCAGGGACAGCCCGACGCCGATCATGATGCCCCGGTCGAGATGCGGGGCGAAGGCCAGGGTCGCGATAAAGGTAATTATGCCGATGGCGCCGTCGTATTTTTGAGCTTTCCAGGCATGGATGAAGCCCCGAACGTTGATAAGTCCTATGACGGCCATCATGATGATCGCCGCCAACACCGCCTGTGGCAGATAGTACAACAGCGGCGTAAGAAACAGCAGGGTCGCAGCAACGACGCAGCTGCTGAAAACGTTGGACAGGCCGGTCACGGCCCCCGACTGAATGTTTACGGCCGACCTGGAAAACGACCCGGAGACGGCGTAACTGTGGAAAAACGAACCGACGATATTGGACAGGCCCTGCCCGATCAGTTCCTGGTTGGGATCGAGTCTTTGCCCGGTCCGCGCCGCCATGGCCCTGGCGATGGAAATGGCTTCCATAAAACCGAGCAGGGAAATGATGACGGCCATAGGGAACAGAGAAATCATTGTGCTCACGTCGAATTTGGGAAGATTTAATCCGGGGAGGCCTTTGGGGATGTCACCCACGACCGATCCGCCGCCGGTCAAAGATACAGCGTCCGCCTTGATAGTCGAATTACCGACTTTAAGCCGCCAGTCACGGCCGTCGTCGGGGTGGTCGGTGGAGGTATCATTCATGGCATAAAAACGCAAGTGCCCCCCCGGGCCTTCGATTCCCTTGAAATGCAGCAGTCTGATTTTTTCGCGAAGTTCGTGCGAGGCCTCATTTAATTCGGTTATCTCCACGTTTAAAAGCGACATCTTGTGCCTGATTTCCAGGGCTTTCACAGATCGGTCGCCATAGGTGTCTTCGATTTCCCTCAGCTCCGCGGCCAGTTCGACGCGTTCTTCGGATTTTGTTACGATATTGGCGATGTCCTGATTGAAAAGCGCGATCATCTCCTGAGCCTGATTATTCTCGATAGCGTCGAGACTGGTTTTCTGGTTGTGCTCGAATCCGAGCGTCCAGGAAATGATAGACGTTATTATCACTGCAACGAGGACGTTTGGTATTTTCGGCGCCAGCCTCTTCAGAGTAATCATTATAACAAAGGCAAGAATGGCAATGGCGAGCGTCGGCCAGTGCGTGTACGATATTGCGGCCTTCATGACGTTGTAAATAGTTTCGTAATGATGCTCGGCTGAATCGACCGTAACGCCGAACAGCTTGGACAGCTGTGACGACGCGATAATAAGCGCGGCGGCGTTAGTAAAGCCGTTGACGACCGGGTGGGAGAGGAAGTTTATGACCAGTCCGAGCTTGAGAACTCCCAGGGCCAGCTGGAAGATTCCAACCAATAACGCAAGAAGGATGGCGTAAGCGATGAAGGCTTCGCCCCCGGCCGTGGCCAGAGGCGCCAGCGCCGTGGCGGTCATCAGGGACACGACCGCGACCGGCCCGGTGGCCAGTTGATGGCTCGAGCCGAACAGGGATGCAATCAGGGGAGGAAGGAAAGCGGCATACAAACCATAATAGGCGGGCAAACCGGCCAGTTGGGCGTACGCCATCGACTGCGGTACCAGCACCAGGGCGACGGTCAGCCCCGATATAAAATCCTGACGGAGCTTGGTCGAGTCGTAGGCACGAAACCAGAAAATAAATGGAAAAATTTTAAATAGAACTTCTGAGCTTGAAGTCAGCTGCCCGTTTTTTCGTGTCTTGCCTAACATAATCTCAAAAACAAAACTCCGGCTACCCGGAACCCGAGCAGGTCTTACGCTTCACTGCATTCCCCCGGACCACGAACATCGGAAATGCCTCCGGGCAAATGTCCCCTTTGACCCAAGTAATCAAGGCAAGAAGTTAAGATATCCGGCTGCTTATGGCAAGCTCTAATTGAAGCCGAAAAGATGACCGCATACAAATACGATTTTTATTGCTATCGGGGCAACCGGGAATATTTATTGATTTATCGCCTTGCTCTGTGAAGGCGGCGGAGTTATAATTGACCGGTGTGTAAAGTATCCACCTTGACAAGGGAGAACAGGTGGCCATAATATCAATATTCAGCGGCTCGTTCTGCCACGGCGAGGAAATCGCTCCGAAAGTGGCCGAGGCCCTCCATTATGAGCTAATAGAGCGAAAATTATATGATTTGACCTCGCAGAAGTACGACTTGTCGGCCGAGAAGCTGCTCAAGGCGATGCTTGGGAAGGTCACCTTCTTGAGCAGACTGACCCACGATCGGGAAAAGGCGATCGCTCGTGTCAAGTTGACGCTGGCGGAGATGGCGGCGTCCGATAATATCGTCCTGACCGGCCCGGCCGGGCATCTGTTTCCGAGAACGGCCGCACACATATTGCGGACGTGCATCATCGCGAATTTCGATTACCGGGTGCGGATCGCGGGTGAAAGCAATTCGCTGTCCGAAAAGGAGGCCCGGAAACTGGTTCGCAAAGATGATTCCGAATATCTGGAATGGACAAGCTACCTGTACGGCAAACCGCCGTACGATGAATCACTATATGACTTGATAATCCCGACCCATTCGGTTTCAGTTCCGGATGCCGTCGAGACTATCCGCAATTTGGCGAACGGGGAGCAGCTGGCCACGTCGGAACGATCGCAGAAGGCCATTGAGGATTTTCTCCTGAGTGCCAAAGTCAACCTCGCTTTGGTCGAGGCCGGGCATATAATTGAGGTCGCAGCGGAAAACGGCAAAGTTTTTGTCACGATAAATAAAGAGGTCCTGCGCATGCAGCAGTACCAGGACGATCTTAAGGCCGTCTGTGCGAAAGTCGAAGGCGTCAAAGACGTCGAAATCAGAATCGGGCAAAAATTCCAGTCGTCGTCGATGAATCCGTGGGCGAATATCGAAGTTCCACCCAAGATTCTTTTGGTCGACGACGAACAGGAATTCGTGCAAACCCTTTCGGAAAGATTGAAGTCACGCAACCTTGAGTCATCGGTCGTCTACGACGGCGAGCAGGCGCTGGAATTTGTCAAGAAGGACGAACCCGATGTCATGGTGCTCGACCTTATGATGCCCGGCATTGATGGTATCGAAGTCCTGCGGAGAATCAAGAGAGATTATCCGAGGGTCGAGGTAATTATCCTGACCGGGCACGGTTCCAAACGCGAGGAAGAAATGGCCGAGGACCTGGGGGCGTTCGCCTATTTGCGCAAACCGGTCAATATCGACCTGCTGGCCCGGGTCATGAATGAAGCATATCAGAAAATCAACCGATTGAAGAATGTGAGCAGCGATCGAACTGAAAACAGTGCCGATGAATAACATCGGCTGACCCCGAAGTGTAGAGGGATTTTTAGAAAATCATCGAGAGATATGGAAGAACAATTTAAGCCCGATACGATCCATGTCGAAGCCGATCCCAGCCAGACTTTGCCGAGGTATCGGCGGCTGCGCCGTATCTCGGTGGTTGCCACGTCGCTGGTGGCGCTGGTGCCGTTGATTATCATGGTCGTGCTGAACTTTTATCAGGATCAGGATTCATATCATGCCGAAAGCCGCTACGATATCTCGCGGATTCTCTCGAATAACAAGCGCACGCTGGAATTTGTCATCGAAGAGCGTCGCGCCGCGCTGTCATTGATTATCACCCAGCATTCCTACCGCGAACTGAGCGAAAACGACCGTCTCAAAACGGTGCTGAAGGATCTCAACGGTTCGTTCGGCGGTTTTGTGGATTTGGGGCTGATCGATTCGCTGGGCAATCAGACGATTTATGTCGGGCCGTACGATTTGAAGGGCAAGAATTACAGAGACCAGGGTTGGTTCAATGAAGTCATGGTGCGCGGCGAATATGTCAGCGATGTCTTCATGGGTCATCGCAACCTGCCGCATTTTGTTATTGCGTTCCGGCACGAACGTCCCGACGGTGAGTTCTTCATTTTGCGCGCGACAATAGACATGGAGATGATCAACAAAATTTTCTATGCGCTTGACCTCGATCCCGGAACCGATGCCTTTCTCATCAACCAAAACGGTATTCTCCAGACCAATTCTGCTTATCACGGTGAAGTCCTTACAAAAATGAGTTTCGATGTGCCGCGCAGTTTCCGGCATCGGGAAGTTATCGACGAATACGAAGAGCAGGGGAAATGGCTGACCACGGGGTACTGGTACATCGAATCGACACCGTTCATCCTGATGGTCATCAAGCAGCGCGAGAATCCTTTTTTGCACTGGTTCTATCGGCGGACGGGCCTGCTGTGGTTTTTGGTTGTCAGTGCGGCGCTGATTCTGGTTGTCGTTATGTACGGTGCCGGGCATACGATTAAGCGGCTCCGGGAGCTGGACAAACGCCGGGCCCGCATATTTCACAATGTCGAATATACCAATAAAATGGCGACCATCGGCCGCATGGCGGCGGGCGTGGCCCATGAGATCAACAATCCCCTGGCCATAATCAATGAAAAGGCAGGGCTCTTGCAGGATATGGCTTATCATATAAAAGACCTGCCGCAGAAAGATAAATTTCTCGGCCTGGCCGAATCGATCACGAAATCGGTGGAGCGATGCAGCGGGGTGACGCACCGCTTGCTCGGGTTCGCCAGGCGCATGGACAGTCGCAAAGAATCGATCGATCTGAAAACTCTGCTCGAAGAAGTGGTCGGCTTCCAGAAAACGGAACTTATGCATCGGAATATAAATGTTACGTTCGATATCCCGGCCGATCTGAAACCGATCGAAAGTGACCGGGGTCAGCTCCAGCAAGTCTTCTTGAATATCATTAACAATGCTTTTGCCGCGGTCGACGTCGGAGGGAAAATAGATGTCTCCGCCAGAGACGCCGAAAACGATATGATTAAAGTAACTCTGACCGATAACGGAGTCGGGATATCCGAGAAAAATCTTAAGAATATTTTCGAGCCGTTCTATTCGACCAAAGGTGAATTCGGGACGGGTCTGGGCCTATCAATCACGCGCGATATTGTCCAGAAACTGGAAGGTCAAATCGACGTGAGCAGTCAACAGGGTAAAGGGACCAGTTTCACTATCAGTCTTCCCCGACGGGCAAAGTATTAGGATGCAAGAATGAGCGAATTCAGAGTACTTTTCGTCGACGATGAAGAAGAACTGGTGTCCACACTGGTTGAGCGTTTGCAGTACCGCGATATCGAAGCGGTCTATGAACTGACCGGGGCGTCGGCCATCGAGAGAATGCGTCGCGAGAGCTTTGACGTCGTCGTGGTCGATCTCAAACTTCCCGGAATCAGCGGCTCGGAGACGATGAGGGTAATCAACAAAGAACATCCGGGTATCCCGGTAATGATAATCACGGGACATGGGTCGTCGGCGGAAATGCAGGATATGCCCAAAGGCGCGGCCGATTACTTGGCCAAGCCGATAAATATCGACGACCTTATCGAAAAAATGCGCCACGCAATGAACAAACAATGAACGACGATAGAGAAAAAATAAAGACACGCTATCCGGCCGATACGGAAACCAGATTTTTCGGGACGATTACGGCGTCGGTCACGCACGAATTGAACAATGTCATGTCCATAATCAGCCAGACCGGTGGTCTGCTCGAGGATCTTCTGGCCGGGCAGCGGCTGGGGCGGGAGATTCCTCTCGAATTGCTGCAGCGCATTGCGGACAAAGTTGCGGCTCAAACCGAGCGCAGCATAGAAATAATCAACCGCCTGAACCGATTCGCTCACGGCGCCGATGAGCCTGAAGGCGTTTTCAACCTGACCGAAACCCTGTTGAATATCGGACAATTGGCTGAGCGGCTGGTGATTTTGCGCGGGGCCGTCTTGAGTTTGCCTCCCGATGATATGACACTGGAGATGGAAGGTCATCAATTCAAAATACAACAGTTGGTTTTTCTGGCCTTTCTCGCGATATTGCCCGAAATGCAGAAGGGTGATAATGTTGATTTGACGCTGGACAAAGCTAATGATGCCGCACATATAAGTATTAAGCTTGACAGGAATCATGCGTGTGAACCGCTCGATATGTTACAAGCAGAGGTAATTGCAGAGGAGATCGGTGCCGAGATAATATCTGATCGTAAAGAGAGTGCCGTTTCCATAGATATCCGCTTACCTTTAAAGTTGCGGAAAGACGTATAATAGATGAAAGATTCAGGGAGATATATATGGCAAAAGTCCTTTTAGTCGATGATGAAAAAGATTTCCGGGACGTGCTTGCCGAGCGAATGTCTAACCGTGGACTTGAAACGGATACGGCCGAGAGCGGCATAAAGGCTCTGGAGATGATCGAATCGAAATCGTATGATGCCGTAATTCTCGACTTAGCCATGCCGGAGATGGACGGCATCGAAACTCTCAAACGTCTTTTGGAAAAGCAGCCCCATTTGCAGGTTATAGTTCTGACCGGGCAGGCGACGGTTCAAAAGGGCGTGGAGGCCGTGAAACTGGGCGCGGCTGATTTCCTCGAAAAACCTGCTGAAATAGAATCGCTGGTGACCAAAATCGAAGAGGCACAGGCCAAAAAGCTGTCGCTATTCGAACAAAATCTCGACCAGAAAATATCCGACATCACCCGCAAGAAAAGCTGGTAAAGCAGTATTGTTTCAGGATAACAAAAGGGGGAAGCTCGGATAAGCTTCCCCCTTTTGCATTTATGGAAACGGTTGCCGCGTCGACAAATCATTGACAAAATTGCCGGTCGGCCTCTATTTAAATAGGCTGTACTTGTCCGGACTATCGGCAACGTATATAGAAATCATGTAAGGAGGGATTATGTTCGTGATTTCCAGATTGAAAGTCCAGCTATTGTAATTATTTTCGCGCTTTCAGGCGCGGCTTTTGCCCAGGCCCCGGCCGTTTCATCGGCAAGCCCGGCGGCCAATGAGGCCGACGATTCGGCCGCCGCCGATATAAGCGTAACGGTCGATACGGATATGGATGGGACAACCATCACCGCTTTGAGCTTCATTGTTTAAGCCTCTTCGAGCGGTCCGCATTCGGCGACGATTTTTTATGACGGCCCGTCGAAGACGGCTTCGCTCGATCCGTCAGATGATTTTGTGATCGGGGAGCAGGTGACGGCCATACTGACCAACGCAATTGAATCATCAGCCAATGTCCCGCTCGACCAGAGTTTTATCTGGTCGTTTTTCATTGAGGTCGATGAGGGTCCGGCGATGTTCGCCCGTGACATGCCTACGCGACGCCGTCCATGCCGTGGTCGGCCTACGCCGCCAACCTCGACGGCGACGGTTATCTGGACGCCATCAGTGCCAACCGCAACGATGACGAAGTATCCATCATGCTCAAGCAGTTTACTTTCGTTTGCGGTGATGCCACCGGCGATCAGATAATCAACCTGCTCGATATTCTGTACCTGATCGCGTATAAGTACAACGATCCGCCGGGCCCGGCCCCGAATCCGATGGAAGCGGGCGACGCCAATGCCGACGGCAATGTCAACCTGATCGATATTTTGTATCTAATCGCGTACAAATACAACGATCCGCCCGGACCGGATCCCTTGTGTCCGTAAAGCTTGAAATGTGACTTAAATGAACAGGCGGTCGATTGACCGCCTGTTTTATTTAGAAAGTATGGAGCTTAGAAGGCTAAGGCGCTCACCAGGATGCTGAATTGTGAGTGGGTGAATTTACCTTTAAGGCCAATTGCCGAATCCGAAGTTTTCCCGAAGCCCGCATAGGCACCAACCTGCCAGTGACGTGCAAACTCATAGCCGCCACCAAGAAGAATGGCGCCGCCCGGATCGGTTGGATCAAAATCACCTATCTTGAAATAAAAAAGCCCGAGTCCGACGGCGGTGAAGGCCGATTTGCCGGTAGGCCCGAAGTAATGGTACCATACGGCTCCATTAAACCCCTGTGCCACCGATTCATTAAACAGGTCGGAATTAAAACCGGTTACGTTTCCTTCATATACAAGCATATTGTGTTCGTCGAAGGCTCCGCCGATTATGAAATTGACAGCAACACCTGCTTTGCTTTCATCGACGCTGCCCAAATCAAGGTCGTAAAAATCAACATTAACGTCCCACTTGGAAGTAGGGGCGAATCCGAGTCCTCCTCCGAGTACGAAACCCTTGCGGTTGCCGTCGAATGCCAACGAGGAAATCGGCATTAAAAGGCAAATCGCGATGATCAAAATTTTCGCGGTTTTCATGAGCTTTTATACCTCCCGAGTTTTGAAGGTTATAAGTGACTTTAAGAAATCCATAAAATTAAGTCAAGGGAAGAATGCATCGAACAATTACCGGTTGAACAGTACTATCAGTTAGCCTGTTGGGCGTCTTATACTTGAATTCATTCATGTACGATAAGTCTCCCGGCTCGACGCCGATCTGTCCGCGGTAGTATTCTATTTTCACAAAAGAAGGCGGTCGGTTCGGCCGCCTTTTTGTTTTATTAAAGTTAAAAGGCTATGGCGTTTACCAGGAAGCTGAATTGCGAATGTTTGAGATCGGCTCTGTTGCGGTACTCATTGTCTGAGGTTTTGCCCAATGACAGATAACCACCAACCTGCCAATGACGCGTGAATTCGTAGCCCGCTCCCAGCAATATGGCAAGCCCGGGATCGGGTCGATTGCGGCCATTCACTTTGAAATCATAAAACCCGAGCCCAAGGGCTGTAAATACCGATTTACCAGCTGACCCGAAATAATAGTACCATGCGGCTCCGTTAAAACCCTGTGCCAAAGACTGATTAAAATAATCAGAATTATATCCGGTGAAATTGCCCTCATAAACAAGCATATTGTGTTCGTCGAAAGCTCCGCCGATTAGGAAGTTTAAGGCAAAGCCGGCCTTACTTTCGGAATTGGTGCCCGGAGAGCCATCCGTTGTCGTAATATCGGATTTCCACTTGGAGAAGGGCGCGAATCCGAAGCCGCCGCCGAAGACAAAGCCTTTGCGTTTACCATCGAAAGCCAGCGAAGAAATCGGTATTAAAAGGCAAATTGCGATGATTAAGATTTTCGCAGTTTTCATGATCTTTAGTACCCCCCGAGTTTTGAGATAATATATAACTTTAAAAAATCTTTGAATTTAAGTCAAGGATTGAATCGCGAGTGTCGATCAAATTCACCCTTCTCGACATGGAATGAATTTTGACGGCGGGTGGCATTTATTAATGGACTAATTCAATCTAAATAACGTTTTTCTGCGTATTTAATTTGTTGTTACATTTGTAGCTCCATGATCGCCATAGGGAGCATTTATTAAAATGAAAAAAGACCATGAAAACACCGCCAAAGAACGGATGATACACATTAGACTCGATGAACAGACCCATCGCAAGCTGAAAATTCTCGTTGCCAGGACGGGTACGACCATTCAAAGCGTGGTCGAGGACCTGATCCATCGCAAGGTGGACTGAAATTGAGCGGGATCGGGTAAAAATATAAAACGGGGAAATTGAAATGACATTAGTTAAAGGTGATAAACTCACGCCGTATGAAATTATCGAACAGGCCGGCGCCGGGGGGATGGGCGAGGTCTACAAAGCCATCGATACCCGCCTGGATCGAACCGTCGCCATAAAGATACTCCCGTCCAGTATTGCCGAAAGCGCCGAATTCAAAGACCGGTTCGACCGGGAAGCAAAAGCCATCTCCAGTCTGAATCATGCCAATATTTGCACTCTTTATGACGTCGGTCACGAAAACGGGATGGACTACCTCGTTATGGAATTCCTGGAAGGGGAGACACTGTCCGAAAGGCTGGCGAGAGGTCCGATACCATACGATGAGGTGCTTCGGATCGCCGTTCAGATCGCCAGCGGTCTGGATCTGGCTCATCAACGGGGATTGGTACACCGGGACTTGAAACCGGGCAATGTCATGTTGACTTCAGAGGGGGCCAAGCTTCTGGATTTCGGATTAGCCAAAATTCAGCAAGGAAAAGGAACCGATACATTGGCCGCCATAACTCAGACGACGCCTTTGACCGGAGCGAATACGATTGTCGGGACAATACAATATATGTCGCCGGAGCAGCTTGAAGGCAATGAGGCCGATACGCGGTCGGATATTTTTGCTTTCGGGGCCCTGATTTATGAGATGATTACCGGCAAGAGAGCCTTCGAGGGCAATTCGAGCGCGGCATTGATCGCGGCCATACTGGAGCGCGAGCCGACCCCGATTTCCGCCCTCAGGCCGGATACGCCGCCGCTTTTAGAGCGGCTGGTCAAAAAGTGTCTTGAAAAGGACCCTCGCAAAAGATGGCAGTCAGCCTCCGATTTATCCGACGAATTGCGCTGGATATCTCAAGCCGGTTCGCAAGTTGGATTACCGGCTTATGTCTCCGCCCGAAGGAAATTTAAATTCGACCTGGCTCGTGTGATCGGCGCCGTAGCGATACTGAGCACCGTGTGTCTGGGCTATCTGTATTATGCCGAGAAAACGAAAGCGGCGCCTTTATTGTCGGTCGCCCGATACACGGTTGATATCAAGCAGGGCCTGTCCAATATCTATTGGCCGCGCATTTCACCCGATGGAAGTTCAGTGGCTTTTCAGGCCGACGATTCCGCCGGCACCAACCGTATTTGGGTGCGCCCGATCAACTCCCTGGAGGCTTATCCGCTCTTGAATACGGAAAACGCCAAACGGTTTTTCTGGTCGCCCGATGGCAGGAACGTGGCATTTTTTGAAGGTAATCAACTGAAGCGAATTCCGATTACCGGGGGCCAGGCACAGCTTGTATGCCAGGGACCGGTCGGTGCCGATGGTTGCTGGGGCACGAATAACCTGATCATTTTCGATGGCAATTTGAATGAAACTTTGAAGTTTGTTCCGGCCGGAGGTGGTTTGCCCAAGCCGGCAGCTCTGCCGGATACTTCCGAAGGCGAAATCGGATATGGCTGGCCATGGTTTTTGCCCGATGGTAAACATTTTATTTTTACGTGCTCCGTCAGGCACGGCAAAGATAATATACATACAAGAAACAGGATTAAACTCGGCTCAATCGATACGACCTCTTCGGTAACTCTCTATGAATTGGATCAGATTATTGATCGCGTCGAATACAGCAACGACGGATATATTTTGTACGTGTCCGTGGACAATTTAATGGGACTTCCCTTTGACGCAAAAAAACTGGAAGTAACCGGCGAACCTAAACCGATTGCCACGAAAATAGGAGCGGCTGAAAATACCTATGCCTTCAGCGTAACCAATAACGGAACGCTCTTGTATCAAACCAATAATCGGTCATCCCTGAGTGAGCTTGTCTGGGTTGACAGGACGGGCAAGAAACTGCAGACGATAGGTCAACAAGGCAAATATGGTGACGTTGCTCTTTCACCGGATGAATCCAGGTTAGCATACATAGCCCTGGATGGCCAGGCCAATTCCCCGGATATTTGGATTTATGATCTGAAACGAAACGTGCCTACGAGATTAACCTTCGATCCCGGGATAGATGCCATGCCGGTATGGTCGCCCGATGGGCAAATGGTTTATTTTGCATCCGACCGGGGCGGGCAGTTTTTCAAAATGTATCGGAAGGGCACCAACGGGCTTGGCCAGGCTGAACTTATTTACGGCACCGACAGCAGTCATGTCAGTCCAAGCGACATTACACCTGACGGATCAAGGATGCTTATTTATCAGGTGCAACGTGGGTGGGATATCGGTATTCTCTATATGAATGACAGTAATAGGGTGGATAATCTGGTTAACAGCTCGTACTATGAGGCGAAGGCCAAGGTATCGCCGAACGGGAAATTCGTCGCTTACACCAGCAGTGAATCCGGTCGGCGCGAAGTGTATGTCAGAAAATTGGATGGCACCGGCGGCAAATGGCAAATCTCCACCGAACACGCCGACAATGCGATGTGGAGCGGTGATGGTACGGAGCTTTATTATTTAACCGACGCGTCGGAGCTTATGGTCGTAAAGGTTAATACCGGCGCGACTTTTGAAGCCGGGCAACCCGTCGAGTTGTTCAAATTCCGGCCGCAGTCCAATTTCAACGTGCTTTATCCTTACGACGTCTCCGCCGACGGTCAGAAATTTCTGCTGAACGCCCGGCTTTCCGATTCCGATCCCGGCGAAATAGTTGTCGTCCAGAACTGGGCCCAGGAGTTCAAAGATCGCTGATCTGCATTATAGAGCAAGATTATTATTGAAAGATAACGTACGCATGCAATAAAAACCGCGGTAAACTGAAAAAGCACGATTAGCTGGAATATAGTTCAGTATCTTATTAAAGCCCTACCATTTACCTGCCCATTGTATATAAACGATGTTTATTGCAGCAAGCCCTCGAGTCCCTGAAATCGGCGGTAAGCGTCTTCCGTAGCTTCCGCCGCCTTGTTATAGTCCCCTGATAGAAAATCGCGGTCTCCATTCTGACCTGCCGCACCCTTACGACAGGACTTGAGTGTTTTGAGTTGTTCGGCGGCCAGGTCGGCAATCAACTGCGCCTGAACCATCAAATCCGCGTCGTGCTCCACAAAGGATGACAACCGGAACTCCGACCCTGCGATAAGAGCGTCGAGTGCCGAAGCCGCCATGTAATCCGATTTGCCGGAACCATCTGCCCGTGCCGTCGAAATGGCCGAATCGAATCGTTCGTACGCGGAGGAGAAATCTGTCAGTTTAGCGGAGTCACTATGGTGAAAGGAATAAATTACTACACCTATTCCCGCAACGGCGAAAACAAATAGCAGCAGGATAATCTTCGAAATTTTTCCAGCAAACATTTCTCGGCCTCCAGTTTTACATAGTTATACGAAAAAAAGCCATCGCGGCTTGCCCCGGGAATATTGTAATACTCAGTTGGGTGAAATGTTGGTCCAAATACCACTTTATCTCAAATGAGCCTGAGGAATTGCTTAAAAAAATAGCGGTACGGGGAATCGAACCCCGGTTTGATGGCTGAGAACCACCCGTCCTGGTCCACTAGACGATACCGCCATTTATCGATTTTTGCGCCCCTAATATACAGGTCGCCGTATATTTGTCAAGTCAGGCTTGTTTTATAAACGCGCAGGCTGTATATTCTTCCAAAATCGGTACAGGAGGACCAATGCCCGCCAAAAAACATAAAGAATTAAAAACCCGCGATCTTGCCGCGAACATAAATTTTGCGCCTCTTAAGATACATTCTACCGATGACGCCAAACCGTGCTGTAAGATCATTGGTCAGGATAGAGCCGTCAAAGCCATCCAGCTCGGCCTGAAAATCAGGCGGCGCGGGTATAATATATTTGTCACCGGCCTGAGCGGCACCGGCCGCTCGACCACGATCAAACAATTATTGGAAAACCTCGACAATAACACGCCCAAATTGAATGACGTTTGTTACGTCAATAATTTCAAAGACCCCGATTGTCCGCTCGCCATAACTTTCGAAGCCGGGCAGGGGCGGCAGTTCAAGAAAGACGTCGAGTACATCATCGATTCATTACGGAAAGTGGTGCCGAAAATACTGGGTGGTCAGGATTATAAAAACCGGCGGGTACGGATAGCGGCCGATTTTGAAGGCCGACAAAAAGAGATTTTCGCCGCGTTCGAGAAGAAAATGAAAGAAGCCGGATTTGTCATGGTACAAATGCAGGTCGGGATGTCGGTCAGGAACGAATTGCAGGCCATGATCGACGGCGAACCGATGGAACTGGCCCGGCTGGAACACCTCGTGATGGAAAAAAGATTCTCCGAAGAACGCTTCCAGGAGCTTGAGGGCAAACGCGAAAAGCTCATGAACGACATGAACCTGGTTGAGGTGGAATCCAAAAAGCTGGCCGAGAAGCTCGATGACGCTCTATCCAAACTGGACTATTCCATGATATCTCCACAGATTTCGGACAAGTTTGCCGTGATAAAAAAGAAGTATACTCAAAAAGAAGTCATAGATTACCTGAGTTCGGCCGAGGAAGCGCTTTTGAACGACCTTGATCGTTTCAAGGAAGCCCGTCCGCGCCGGGGTGAGGAAGAAGCGCCGGCCTTTCGCAGAAAAGAGCCGTTCGAGGAATTCGCCGTCAACCTGATTCTCGATAACAGCGGCAAGAAGAAAGTCCCGATCGTGGTGGAAAATTCACCGTCATATAGGAATATTTTCGGGACGATGGAGCGCGTGGTGGACCGTTTCGGTTACTGGCGGACCGATTTCTCGCGCATTAAAGGCGGTTCATTGCTCACCGCATCGGGTGGCTTTCTGATCATCAATGCCCTCGACCTGTTCACTGAGCCGGGCGTATGGAAACCTCTTAAACGAATCCTGACCAGTGAAAAGCTGGAAATTGCCGGTTACGATCCTTTTTATCAGATGGCCGGCTCCGGCCTTAAGCCGATGCCGATCAACGTCGACGTCAAAGTCGTTCTTATCGGAGACAGGCGCACCTACTCGGTGCTGTGGAACTATGAAGAAGATTTCAAGAAAATATTCAAGGTAAAGGCCGAATTCGATCATGTAACGCCGTTGACCAGGGCGTCTCTTAAGGAATACGTTTCATTCGTACGCAAGATCGTGGATGATGACTCGCTCCTGCCTTTTGACCTTTCCGGATTGCGGGAAGTCGCGGCCCACGGCATCCGTCTGGCCGGTCGCAAGGACAAGCTTTCGACGCAATTTACGATAATCGCCGATCTGATTCGAGAATCGGCCATTGTCGCTGCCGACGAGAAAAAGAAGAAGGTCAATTCGACCCACGTCCTGGCGGCCATAGCCAATCAGCGCAACCGGGTCAATCTGATCGAGGATAAAATTCAGGAACTGTACGACAACGATATTTACCTTGTGCAAACATCGGGCAAGGCGGTCGGTCAAATCAATGGACTGTCGGTTTACAACGTTGGCGAGCACAGTTTCGGTCGCCCGGTCCGCATCACTTCAAGGGCGTCGGTCGGTCGGGCCGGGGTCATCAATATCGAACGCGAAGCCGATCTTTCCGGCCCGGTGCACAACAAAGGCGTGCTGGTATTAAGCGGATTCCTGCGCGGTAAATTCGCGCAGAATAAGCCGCTTATTATGTCGGCGTCGATCTGTTTCGAGCAATCGTACTCGGGCGTCGACGGGGACTCGGCATCCTCGACCGAAATTTACGTGATCCTGTCGACCCTGTCAGGTGTGCCGATAGACCAGGGGATTGCCGTCACAGGTTCGGTCAACCAGTATGGCGAGATTCAACCTATCGGTGGCATCAATGAAAAGATCGAGGGCTTTTTCGACGTCTGCAAGAACAAACGTCTGACCGGACGGCAGGGGGTCATCATGCCCAAACAAAACGTCGAAGAATTACAACTTCGCTCCGACGTGATTGAAGCCGTCGAAAAAGGCAAATTCCATATTTATCCGGTTGGTACGATCGAAGAAGGCATAGAAATATTGACCGGCAAACCGGCGGGCAAAGAGCTCAAGTCGGGCGGTTTCAGCAAAGGAAGCATATTCGACCTGGCCGATAAAGAACTGGATCGTCTGGGGCGGCAGTTCAAGTCCACCTCGGAAGAGAATAACGGGAAAAATGACAAAACCGACAAAACCGAAGGCAACGATAAGAAGAAAAAGAAATAGCAGCCGGACTGAACGGGACCGAAGAAATTTTAAGTAAACGTGACGATAGTGCATCAAACGCTATCGCGCTACTTCACGATTTGGGGGCCGCCGTAAGAAGCGGATGAAGACATGAGGGGCAGGAAATTATTCGTCGGGAATCTGACCTATAGTACTACCGTCAGTCAGTTGGCGGAACTTTTTTCAGTTTATGGTGAAGTCGAAACGGCCAAAATTATCGCCGATAAAGGCTATGGCTTTGTCAGGATGAAAAGCGACAGCGATGCCGAGCGGGCCAAATCCGCACTGCACGGGAGCCTGCACGAAGGCAACATTCTGGTTGTCGATTACGCCCGGGGTCCGGACTGAAAAGGAACATCCGCTTCCTTCCGCAGAGAAATTTTGTGATGATCCCGCCCGAGTTTCAACCACTACTCCAGAACGGGACACATGGGAGCCGGTCCGGCCGGATGGTTGTACCGGTAGGCTATCAGGTATAATATATCTATCAGATTGACGGCATTATCGCCGTTGGCATCCATCAGGAGGTCACAACCGTTGGGGTTGCCCGCTCCCGGCGGTTTATTATACAGATGAGCTATCAGGTACAAAATGTCCACGAGATTTACGGCGTTATCGCTGTTGACGTCGCCGGGCGTGCCCCAGGTCTCGCAGCAGTTTACCATAGTGGCTTTGTTCCAGGCAGCGGCGTATCGTGCGGTTTTGTTTCCGGCTATCAGAAAATCGCCGCCGACCACCAGACTTGTGTCATAAGCGCACAAAGCCCTGACAAAATTGTTGGGCCCTGAGCCCATCGCTCCCCATGTGGTACCGTCCCAAACGGCCGTGTAACCGGCGGCAATGCCTCCGGCGGTACTGAAAGCTCCGCCCGCGAACAGTTTGAAGTCAAACACGGTCAAATCGCGGACGATGCCGTTCATGCCGGTGCCAAGCGGTGCCCAGACCGACCCATTCCAGGCCGCAATGCGGTTAACCGTGAGTCCATCCGCCAAAGTGAAATATCCCCCGGCAACCAGCAGACCGGCGTACTCATCGTTCAGCGCGAGAACGTAATCGTTTACGCCGCCGCCGAGCCCGGTCCATGAAATATCATCCCATGCCGCGATAAAATGCACCACGGCGCCTCCGGCATCGGTGAAAGCTCCGCCTGCCACCAGTTTGTTGGCGTAATTCGTGAGCGCATATACAAAATTGTTCATACCGGAACCAAGGGCCGACCAGGAGAACCCGTCCCAGGCGGCGACATAATTCACGGCCTGTACCACCGGCGTCTGTAAATTGTCCGCCGGCAATCAACCGACCGTTATAGACGGCCAGGCTGTTTACAATATCATTCGTGCCGGTACCGAGGGAAGTCCATGATAAACCATCCCAGGCCGCGACGTTATTACAGGTCACACCACCGGCGTTAACGAAATATCCACCGACAATCAGTTTGTTGTCATATATCGCAAATGCCCGAATCAGGCCATCGGTGCCGGTCCCCAAAACCGACCAGGTCGCTCCATCCCAGGCCGCGATATAATTGGCACCGACGCCCCCGGCGCTGGTGAAGCTTCCGCCCGCGATCAGTCTATTGTCATAATTCGTGAAAGCGCGAACGACGTTATTCAGGCCCATGCTGAAATTCTTCCATATTGTACCGTCCCATAGGGAAACTTTTGATGAATTGACTCCTCCCGCGGTTGTAAACAAACCTCCCGCGGCGAGGTCAGAATTATAAACTGTCAGGGCGAAGACGGAATTATTTGTTCCCGATCCGGGACACGACCAGGCCGTGCCGTTCCAGACGGCGATATTGGGTGCCGAAGCACCGCCCGCCGCCGTGAAGTTGCCGCCTGCGACGATGTTATTGTTGAATATGGCAAGGCAATATACATTGCTGTTTATGCCTGTACCTATGGATGACCACGACGCCCCGTTCCAGGACGCTATGTGGTTGAGGGTTGTACTTCCGGAGAGAGTAAAAGACCCCGCCGCGATCAGATTGCCGTTATAAATAGCAAAGGCGCGGACGTTGTTATTAAACCCGGAGCCGACCGGTGACCACGACGTGCCATTCCACACGGCAATGCGATTGGCGGTCGACCCTCCAGCCGTAGTAAAGCTCCCGCCCGCGAACAACTGCGAGTTATAGATCTGAAAGGCCCTCACGAAATTATTCATGCCGGTTCCCATAGTCGACCATGATGAACCATCCCATAAGGCAACATAGTTGGCGGCCAGGCTTCCGGCGGAAGTAAAATTACCTCCGACAATCAATTGGCCGTCGAATGATGAAAAGGCATAGACATTACCGTTGGTTCCATCACCAAGCGCGGACCATGAGAAACCATTCCAGGAGGCGATATTGGCGGCCGGGTTGCCGCCCGCAGTTGTAAACAGCCCCCCGGCAATGAGTTTATTGTCGAAGACGGTCAGGGCCGTTACGTTGTTGTCCGTCCCGGTTCCAAGCGGCGCCCAGGATATCCCGTCCCAGGCGGCGATATGAGGAGCGCTGAGTCCGCCGGCCGTCGTGAAAAGTCCTCCCGCGATAAGCTTATTGTTATATATGGCGAGGGAATAAATGTCACCGTCGATGCCCAACCCGGAAGTGGTCAAAATTGGCGACCAGTACTTATCGTCTGGGCTATCGGCCATTTCCTGCAAGAACGCCGGAGCGACGATCGGTTCGCCGGACTGAGGATCCATATGCACCTGGTATCCATCCAGATCGAGTGATCCCTCGTAGCCCGAAAGCCGGGCGGCTTCAAAGTCGATACTGCCGTCGGCGGCAAGGAATGCCCCGACATTCGGCACGGCTGTTTCTGCGGCTTGTATTGCCTCCGCGATACCGTTGGTAAAAAAAACCAGACTTGCCGTAAAAAGAAGACCAAGAAGACAACCAATCAAATGCAGTCTTTTCATGACTGCCTCCTCAGAAAGGAATGGTTATATTTTGCCCGACATCCGGGATACAGCACCCCGAATCAGTTGTCGGCATAATCTAATATCGACGTTTTGGTTCTATAGCTTATTGCTGGTAAATGGTTGGTACAGCTTTATCGAGGTCCGGCGGAAACTGGGATTTTCCCGCCTTTTCGAATGCAAACCCCTGCCTTATAAGTTAATTACTGTTGCAATAATATACCGGGTTTACCCAAATTGTCCATCAATATTTCATAGTCGGGCCGTTGCCGGGCAAATAAAAACCCCTCCGGCAGATCAGGAGGGGTTGGTTATTTTAGAGGCCAGCTTTAGAAGTCGGCGCCGAGGGAGAAATAGCTTCGGGGATGTGCCGCCACCTCGCTGAAATTGGTGCGCCAGGCCAGGTCATAGCGCAGGACGAAGATTCCGAGGTTGCCCCGGATTCCGAACCCGAAAGCCGATTTAATATCCTGCAGCCGGGCCGGACCGTCAACCGTCGTCCCGCCCTTGAAATCGGACCCGTCCCAGGTCGACCCCATATCGAAGAATATATTGCCGGTTACGTACCCGATGGTCATCGGCAGGGGGAAGTTGGTTTTCAGGTAATCGATGAAAGGATAACGGAATTCCAGATTGGACAGAAAATATCGGGTGCCCGAAAGTTCGTAATAGTCGAACCCCCTGAGCGGGGTGACAACGTCCGAGAAGTACAGGTTTTCGACGTCGTACACCGAGGCATCGACCACAACGTTGCCGATCCAGTTGGTGGTCCCGCCGAGGAAGTACCTTTTCGGTGTTCTTCCGCCCGAGGCTCCGGCCGAAAAACGGGCGGCCAATGAAAACAGGCTTTTTATATGCCAGTAACGGCGGTAATCGAATTCGCCGCTGTAGAAAGATATATCGCTTTCATTGAACAGATCTTTGGCGGCCGTGAAATCCAGCCGGGAACGACGCCCGTCGAGAGGACCCGTAACGCCCCAGATGATATTGTCCTGGACCAGCGATAACTTCGCCTGAGAAACCTTGGTTGACCGATCCTGGCGCGGATCGCCGACGTCATGATAATGCCGGTCGATGAAGTATTGTGACAGCTCTGTCTCGGTCCGGAAATATTTCGAGAAAGGATGTGAGGCGAAGAACTGCATGCCGTACAACCGGTCACTGAACAGGAAATCCTGATTGTCGAGATAATAATTCTGGTTGTGGAAAATCCCGACCCCGAGGCTGGTACGCCGCCGGTTATAGAAATAATAGGCCATGATATTGGTCTGGTCGAGGGTATTGACCAGGTCGGTCAGCAGGTATATCTGATTATCGCCGAGGTAATCGGAAAATATAAAGGCCGATTGCCCGCGCAGACCGAAAAATGAATCGTACGAAAATCCGCCGCTGACGTAATCGGGCGTGAATTTGGCCCGGTACGGCTTCACTTTGTACTCACCATCGGGGAGTTTGTTGTTGGCGCCGATGGAATCGAACACGGCCTGTTCTTCCTTGGTACGATAGGTACTGCCCGAACCGGTGCTGTCGGATACGGGCGTGAAAAGCGTGTCCATCGGGTTCTCTGTTTCTTTGTTCGGTTCCACGTATACGAAATCACCGCCTTCGATTCTTGTACTGTCGACCGCGGCATGCTGGGTACTATCGGCGGTCGTATCGGCTGCGGCGGAATCGGCGGGAGTGAATGAACCCTCCGCCTGAACCAGGGGATGAACGATAGTACTATCGGCGGTTGTATCGACGGCCGCGATCTCTTCCGAATCTTTCGTGCATGGTGACGGTATCGGCTGGCCGTATTCGCCTTTAACGAATCCGGTCGGTTCCAGAACGCCGTTATTTCCGGCGGGTTGGATGTCCTTTATGACAAAGACGTCATAACCGCCCTTTTGGAAAGAGGAGAAGGCTATTTTGGTGCCGTCCGGTGACCACGAGGGCGACTGGGTGCCGGTTAATATATCGGTTATTGCGAACGTCGAAGAGGAATCGAGGTACGAAATGTACAGGTTGTCGATCCCGTTGCGATTAGAAACAAAACATATTTTTTTACCGTCGGGGGACACCACCGGTTCGCGGTTTTGCCCCAGGCCGCACATGATCGGCGTAATCCTGCGGGTGTCGATGTTTATCGAGAAAATGCTGTAATTGCCGTACTTATGATCGGTGTATATCGTCGAATATTTTATTCCGTCGCCGAGGTCCTGAGTCAGATCCGACAGTATTTTCTCGGTTTGGGGATGGGGGCGATCGGATGAGAAGAAGATTGTTTTCGAATCCAGGCCCCACGACGGTTCCATGTCGTCGTAGCGGTCGCGCATGAGACTGTAAGTGGAATCGCCTTCAATGTCATATATGACCAGGTCGCGCCAGGGTCCGTCGAGGGCCGCGAAAGCAATCCTGGTTCCGTCCGGTGACCAGACCGGCGACAGAATGGAATTATAATCGAAGTATTTCTTGAGATAAATATCTTTGCCTTTCAGACGCAGGAAGAAAAGCGCGTCGCGCCCCTGCGATTTGGTTACGAAAACGATCTTTTCGCCGTCGGGTGAAAAACCTATCGACGAATAATATGAATAGACGGTTTCGATTTCGCCCGATCGCTGGGCTTTGACCAACTTGTCTATCTCCTTGCCGTCGATAGCCGAAATCAGATATATTTCCGGATAATCGCTGCGGTCGGAGAAGATGGCCAGCTTGTCCCCCTGCGGCGAAAAGACCGGTTTGGCATTATAATGCGATTCATCCTTGGTATGATCGGTGAGAGCCTTTCCGATTTCATCGGGCTGCTTGCGCAGAGAAATTTCCGGCCAGTAACGGCGTTTCATTTCCAGCGAGAATTTGTCCCAGAACTCCTCGGGCTTGACACCAATCGCGGCCTCGATCGCTTTATCCATAGTGAGATAAACCTTGCCCTTGGCAAGAAGCTCGCCGATTTTTTCCTGCCCATACGTTTCAGCAATGAAGCGCACCATGGCGTAGCCCTCGTAATATTCCATCCCGCCGCCGATATAGTCCGGAGGTGCCAGGTAATTATTGACGGTGGCGTCGCGGACAATCATATCGGCCCGGTAGTGCCATTCTTTGCGAGAGCTATATTCAGCATAACCCTCGGCGAACCATAGTGGCAGGTTAAACAGGCGTCGCCGACTCAACAGCGACGTGAACAGGTTGCCATAAATCATATCGTAAATTATGGCGTGAGTCAGCTCATGGTGCAGGACGTGCCTGAGATCTTCGACCGAACCTTCATTATAGATCGCCACCCGGTTTTTCGAAGCCTCGGTAAAACCACCGACACCTTCGCTGATAAGTGATGGTACAATATTAGTCTGTTGGAAATCGTTTCGAGCGCTGTACAGAAAAACCGGGACGCGCGTGTGGATTTGATAGTTTATCTGACAGGTTATGACGTTATAGGCGTTTTCCAGTACTTTGGCGGCGTATTTGGCATTGTCATAGCTCCGGCCATAAAAATAAATATCGAAATGCCGGGTCTGGATATAGCGCCAGTCGAACGTTTCGTATTGAACTTTATTCTTTCCGAAATAAGTTTCCTGGGCTCCGACCGAACCGGCTATCAAAATCGTGAGGCTCACCAATAAAATGCATTTTCTCAACATGTTAAAATTCCGCTTCATATGTTAGTTTTAAGCGTTAACGGTCTGTTCTTTTTATATCGGCCCCTAACGCTGAAAGTTTTTGCTCAAGCTTTTCATAGCCACGGTCTATATGGTAAACCCTCAGGACTTCGCTTTCACCCTCCGCCGCGAGGCAGGCTATAACCAGACCGGCCCCGGCCCTGATATCGGAGGCCATGACTGATGTTCCTTTAAGGTGTTTTACACCGTTGATTATAGCTTCGTCACCGGTGACGGTCACATCGGCCCCCAGCCGACGGAGCTCCATAACGTGGGCAAACCTGTCTTCAAAAACAGTCTCTTTTATACTACTTGTTCCCTCGGCCGTGGTCGCCGCGGCCATTAAACAAGCCTGAAGATCGGTTGGAAAGCCGGGGAAGGGGTAGGTTACCGCCTTGACAGGCTTTAACCGCTTGGGAGCCTTGATGCTAAGCTTGTCTCGTTCTTCGGTGATCTCGCAGCCCATCTCATATAATTTACGGGAAACCATGGTAAGATGAAGAGGGTTGATGCGCTCAATCTCCAGATTGCTCCCGGTAGCGGCGGCGGCAAACATATATGTGCCGGCCACCAGGCGATCTCCCGAGACACGATAAGTTATTGGCCTTAATTCGGTTACGCCTTCTATCATGATTGTCGCCGTGCCCGCCCCGGAGATTTTGGCCCCGGCTTCGTTCAAAAAATTGGAAACATCGACAATTTCCGGATCGCACGCGGCATTTATGATTCGGGTGGTTCCCGCAGCCAGAGTCGCGCCGAAAATCAGGTTCTCGGTGCCGGTGTGGGAAGGTCGGTCGAATATGACGGTCGCGCCTTCAAGTTTTTTGGCCCGGGCAACGATGTAACCAGCGTCCTCGGTCAACTCCGCCCCCAGTTCCTGAAATCCTTTGATATGAAAATCGACCGGCCGCGCTCCGAGAGTGCAACCGCCCGGAAGGGACACTTTGGCCTCGTGCATGCGACTCAGAAGCGGACCCAGCACCAGAAATGACGCTCGCATCTGACGGACGAGATCGTAGGGGGCGACATTGTTGGTAAGCTCGCTGCTGTCGATGACCATGGTGCCTTCGTCGGGAGTATAATCGACTTTGGCCCCGAGACTTTCCAATAACTTCTTGATCGTGAATATATCGCGCAGGTTGGGAATATTGTGAAGGGTGACTTCGCCGGACGAGACCAGTATGGCCCCGGCGATAATCGGTAATGCAGCATTTTTCGAGCCGTCGGTCCTGACAGTCCCGCTCAGCTTCATCCCGCCGGAAATAACAAATTTATCCATCAATTTTCCTTTACATTTTTAACGCTTCTTTGTCGAATCTGTTCGACACGATTTGTCAACAATGCAGGATAAATTATTGATCCCCTTAAAACAATAATCATTATGTCCTTGACAGGTTCGCGCTTAGCAGGCACATTGGTAATAAAAATCCAACCAACTTTGTGACAATTCAACAAGGAAAAAGTCTAATGAAAAAAACCGTCATAGCAGTATTATTGCTGATATTCTCGATACCAACAATATCGGCTCAGGATGGAGGAAAGAAGATGGAGCGGCCCGAGCAGTACCTCGTTGAGTTGATCGGCACCAGGCCCACCTGGCCCGATGACGTAACCCCCGAAGAATTGAAGATAATGTCCAAACATTTTCAATATCTTAAAAGGCTGACCCACGATAAAAAGGTCATCACGGCCGGACCGGTATTCGATTTTAAGTTTGGCCTTATAATCCTGCAGGTCGCCTCCGAACAGGAAGCCCACGAAATAATGGATACGGAGCCATCGGTCGTTGCCGGGCTCCACACCTATAAAATGTCGAAAATGAACGTGTCGCTCCTGTGCGATTACACGCCGCCGTATCGATTTGTCACGGAGCCGACCGATAAAGCCGTCGTTAAAGAGGTAACGGTGACGGCGTCGCTCGATGACGTCTGGAAGGCATGGACTACGACCGAGGGAGTAAAATCGTTCTTTTCGCCCAACGCCAGGGTCGATCTGCGCGTCGGCGGACCGTACGAAATCTATTTTGATATGTCGGCCCCGTACGGGTCCCGGGGCTCGGAATTCTGCCGGGTCTTGAGCTACCTGCCCAAAAAAATGCTGAGTTTCGAGTGGAACGCACCGCCTTCGTTCGGCGACCTGCGAGGAACTCACACTATTGTCGCCATGCAGTTCGAACCGTTGCCTGATAATAAAGTCAAAGTAACGCTGACGCATCATGGCTGGGGTGAGGGAGAGGACTGGCAGGCGGTGTACGATTATTTCGACAAAGCCTGGGGATCGGTGATGAGCAGTTTTGAGAAGACATTCAATGGCTCATCCGGCGAAGATCAAGAAGACTAATTGAATAATAAGTGCCTATAAGTTCTGCCGGGCTTCGTCCCGATGAAATCGGGATGTGACCCGGCCGTCTTATCAGGTTCACTATTTCGAATCCGTCAGGTCACAATCCCCGATTGCTCGGGGATCAAGGCCTGACGGAACTTGTGAGGCCTATTTTATTTTTATGATAGGTGCTATCAAGCGGCCTTTTCCGTGACAACCTGATGCATGTGCACGTCCTGCTGTGGGTATGGAATACTGATGCCCTGCTCGTCGAAAGTCAATTTTACTTTTTCGGTTATATCGAAAAAGACACTCCAATAATCCGAGGTTTTAACCCACGGCCGGACCACGAAATTGATCGAACTGTCGGCCAGTTCGGAGACGGCCACGACCGGGGCCGGGTCTTTCAAAATTCGATCATCGGCGGCCAGAATCTGTTCAAGAACCTGTTTGGCTTTCTTGATATCATCGTCATAACCGATTCCGAAAACCATGTCGACCCGACGAGTCTCGTGGGCCGAATAATTAGTGATGTTTCCGCCGGTCACGGCGCTGTTAGGTACAATAATCATTTTATTGTCCGGCGTTTTCAGGACGGTATTAAAAATGTGAATGGCGTCGACGCTTCCAGTCGTGCCGGCTGTTTCCACGAAATCCCCGGTTTTGAAGGGTCGGAAGATAATCAGCATGACGCCCGACGCGAAATTCGCCAGTGATCCCTGCAGGGCGAAACCGACAGCCAAACCGGCGGCGCCGATGACGGCCACGAATGAGGTCGTTTCTATGCCGAGCGTGTTAACCGCCGCCAATATTACAAAGATTAACAGCCCGATTTTTGTAAGGCTGGTGACGAATTTGGTAAGGGTTTCATCGGTTTTGGCGCGTTTGAGCAAACGGCCGACCATCGACGCGATGAGTCCCACTATAATGCGTCCGAAAATAAGTATGGCCAGCGCACCGACTACCTTGAGGCCGTACGCCGCCAGCCATTCGGTGATCAGATTGGTCCAGTGTTCCATTTTTTTGCCTTTCTATTTCGTTAGTGATTAATTCTGTAGTTATTGGTTAACAAATATTCTATCTAATAAACGGCCCAACAGGTCGTTGGCTTTATTGCCGTGAATATAAAATCCCTCTCGCATTTGGACGATATTCTGGACAAAAGGACCATCGGTCAAATCTTCAGCGCATTTTTCGGCCAACTTTTCGATGCCATCAAGAATCATTTCCGGGTGAAACTGAAAAGCCCAGACATGGTTCCCGTAAACGAATCCCTGATTCGGAAAGGCCTCGCTTTCAGCGAATCGAATGGCTCCACCGGGAATGTCGAACGTCTCGGCGTGCCAGTGGAAGGTCGTGAATTCATCGGGGAAGTCGTCTATTGCAGGCGGCAAATTTGGCTCGCGACAGATTCGCACCGGCCACCAGCCGATTTCCTTATGAGGTCCCGAATATACTTTTTGTCCCAGCGCATTGGCGATTAACTGCGCCCCGAGACAAAAACCCAGGATGATTTTTCCCGAAGATATGGCCCTTTTAATGAAGACCTTCTCGCTTTTAAGCCAGGGGTGTTCATTTTCGGCGTATATGTTCATCGGGCCGCCCATGACGATCAGAGCATCGATGTTATCTATGTCGGGAATTCGCTCACCTCTGTAAACGGGCGTTATGGATATACCGTATCCATTTTTCTCAGCCCAGTGCGCAATATATCCCGGGCCTTCAAACGAGACGTGCTGGAAGACGTGAATTTTCATGTCGCATTTAATGGATGCAGGCGGAATCGGGCAAGCAAAATAAGCAGTAATATAAACCCACCGATACTCGTGGGCTGTGCCGGTCGCCCGTTCCTGGTTACTCCATTGATCAACAAGCCATTATATACCGGTACTATCTAAATTTCTACTTCGTGCATGCCGAGGCTTTCCCGGACGCGGGTCAAAAATTCCGTAACCGGTGGTTCGATGTAATCGGGATAGGTCCAGGGAAGAGCCACGAATTTATTGTTTTTGAAAATAAGCGTCGTCTCGGCATAAATGCCGTCGCAGAGATATATCCTGTGTGCGAAATCCTTGGTCGAGGCCAGAGTCAGGTTGGCCAGAGACAGAATTCCGGGATCGAGATTGATGGTCCTGAAAATATAGTCTCCGGATTTTTCACCGAATTTTTCTTCGAGCTTGTTGGTCCAGATTTTGAGATCGGCCAGTTCGGCCCGGTCAATGGGATTGATAAACGAGAAGAATTTACGTTTAAGATTTTCGCCCATTTCCTCGCGGTAATAGCTCGTGTGCAGAAATTCCATTTCATCGGTTTCGAATTCAATCCGGCCGTGTTTTTTTTCGATATGATCCAGCGCCTGGATCATGTTATCTAGGCTGGAATACAGGGCCGACATTATCATTTTGCCGGGCAGCGGCACATTGATTCTTCCCATTTTTAATTTCTCCCCGATTTTTTACCGACACAGACTTTAAGACACAGGCCGCAGATCAGATGACCCATATCAGGTGCGCGAGAGAACTCGCGGACCTGGGCTTGGCAGGCGTCCAGATTGAAATCTTCGACGTTTTCCCCGATGGCTCCGGCGGGGCAGGCTTTAAGACACGCCCGGCAATCGCCGCAATCATCATTGCAGGTTTCATCGGGTTCGAGTTCGAGATCGGTCAGCACCGTGACTAGGCGGTACTGCGAGCCATAAACCGGATTGACCAGCAAATTATTTCTCCCGCGCCAGCCCAGTCCGGCTTTGAAGGCGGTTTCCCGGTGCGAAAGATGCGCCCGCATCGGTTTCCAGCGGATTATCTGAGACGCCGGAATGGGCAGGGCCCGGGCTCCCTGTCGCTGCAAATTCTCTGAAATCCGATATGCCAGGTCGTTCAAAATGCGATTCACCTGTTGGTAGTGGGCCTTATAAATCTGGTTCGGTCGGCAGGTAATTGTTTCCAAAACGGGCCTCGATAATGAGACGCCAACTGCGATGCCGGTATTTAATTTTCGTGAGACACTTTTTAATTCATGGTGAAAATTGGGGCGAAGCTCGTCGAGGCGACAGATTCCCGTATCCACCGCACCGCCGCTTTTCGCGAGCGCCGTCATCTCATCTTTAATATGATTCAAGTCCATATCGAATTAAAGGCAATGACTGGCTCAAAATCAAACACAAATAGTAGTGTATTATTCTATCCCGTTTTAGTAATTGACCTTTATTAAAAAATTAATATTATAAAGGGGGAGACAATTATTTATGACCGGCGGGATAATACTTCTGATCCGGCGGCATATATTTTAACTGGATGCGGCCATGAACTTTTGCAGCAGGGCTCTTGTTTTTTTCATTCTATTACTTTCCACGATAACCGTACCGGCGAATGCTTCAATCAATCCCGATCTCCAATCCCGGCTTTCCCGACTCGATGACAATACCATGGTCGATGTCATAATAGGTGTAGCCGGAGGCCTGACCTCCGACCAGTTAAAAGAAGAACTGAAATCGGTGAAATCCTATTCGGCGAGGCACAAGCTGGCGATGGTTCGACTCCATAAAACCACGACTGCCGCCCAGTCCGATATTCTTGAATATCTGGATGAACTTCAAAACGAAGGTAAAGCCTCGAACATAAAATCATACTGGATCGTCAATGCCGTCAAAGCCAGAATCATAAAAAGCGAAATCTACGAATTATCTCAGCGATCCGATGTTACCGAAATACGATCGGTCCCGGTATTCGAACCGATTCTGCCGATCGACGATTTCCCCGATAAGTTGGGAGATACATCGACCGCCGGGGCCGAGGCCAACTTAATTTATGTCGGAGCCGATTCGGCCTGGAAAATGGGCTTGACCGGCAAAGGACGAATTGTCGCCAACTACGACGTTTCCGGCGTCGATGGTCATCATCCCGCGCTCTTTAATAACTGGAAAGGTCTCGACGGCGACACTATGGCAGCGTTTTATGTCCGCGATGATTCGGTTATGTTTCCGACCGCCGGATATTATCACGGTACGCACACGACCGGAATCATGGTCGGTCACGATGATGCAACCGGCGATACGGTTGGGATTGCGCCCGATGCCCGGTGGATCGCGACGGCGGCGTCGAGCGCTTTGGATGCCTACCAGTGGCTGGCCGACCCGGACGGAAACCCCAACACCACGGCCGACGTGCCCGACGTTGTCAACAACAGCTGGGGCTGGACCGGCGATTGCATGGACTGGCTCTGGGACATGATCGACAATACCGAAGCGTTGGGCATAGTGAACATCTTCGCGGCCGGGAATGAAGGTACGGCGTCGATGACGATTCGCTCACCCGCCAGCCGGGCGGTGGATTCACTGACCAATTTCGCGGTCGGAGCGGTTCATCATGTAACGGGGCTGATTACCCATTTCTCCTCGCGGGGACCGTCGGATTGCGATTCGGTTTCGATCAAACCCAACGTCGTCGCGCCCGGCGGCGAGATTCGTTCGTGCGAGCCGGGGGGAACGTATTCGGTCCACGGCGGCACCTCGATGTCTGCGCCGCACGTCGCCGGAGCAGTGGCGATATTGCGGCAGTTCGCGCCCGAGGCTACGGTCGATCAGATCAAAGAAGCGTTGCTTCTCGGTGCCACACCGACCGGGGACCCGTACCCGAACAATGCCTACGGCTGGGGCATTCTCAATATTCCCGGTGCCCTGCAATACCTCGGCGACAGGCTCTCTCCGGACTTGCGTATTGCAAGCTTCGACTACGATACCACCGACCCCGGCGGAGAAGTGGACGTGGAAATATCCCTGACCAATTATGCCTGTGACGCCGATTCGGTATGGATTGAGTTTAATAATATTTATCCGGGACTGGACATCCTGACCGATTCCGTGTACATCGGGCATATAGGCTATTTCGATACCGTCGCCGCACCGGAATACGTGCACATCGCCACCGATGATACGCTGTTTCCGGGGACGGTCATCATGGGGTCGTACTATTTGCACGGTGCACGGTTTTATGACAAGAAAGTTGAATTTCAGTTGCACGTCGGGTTCTATCCGGATTCGACCATTTACACGCACGGCTCCGAAGTGATGCGCTTCACGGTTTCCAATTACGGTCAGTACGGTTTCGGCAGTGGCTCGATAAACAACCGGGGTTATTGCGGATTCATGTACGATGACACGACCACCAACAACCTGTATGAAGCCGCTCTGGTTCTGGGGCGGTCGACGGATCAGGTCTCCGACGGGCTGACCGGGCCGGACGATGAGTTCGAAAAAGATTTCAGAATCGGAGTCGGGGGAGAGATGGCCGTATCGGTGCCGGGGCAGTTCGCCGATCAGGAAACGTATTCATACTTCGACGACAGCTTCGCCGAAAACCCGATTGGGGTAAAAATTAGCCAGAGGACATACAGCTGGAACAACTATCCCGATAACAATTTTGTCGTGCTGGAGTACGCCTTTAAAAATCAAAGTTCTAATATCCTGACCAATTTTTATATCGGTCTATATTTCGACTGGATGTACTACCGGTGGCACGACGCCTATGTCGAAGGTCATTTTTCGCCGGGTGAAAATATGGGCTACGTGTTCCGAGATTATACCCCGACCGGAGATTCATCGTGGTATCGCGGGATTTCGGTCATCAACTTCGAAGGGGCGAAGTCGTACCGGGTGCTAAAGCGGGATATCTGGAACCGCCACGGTTATCCCGACGCCGACAAATTCGATTTTCTTTCCGGCGGTTTTGTCGATACCAATCAGACGGCGGAAATCAACCAGGACCTCGCGCACATTATAGCGACCGGCCCGTTCACGCTTCTGCCGGGTGAGGCCGACACGGCCATCTTCGCCGTCATCGGGGCCGATTATATCAATCAGCTTCGTTCGAGTGCCATCCGGGCCCGCAATAAGTATTTTCTTGCCACCGGTCTGGATGATGACATCGCAAGTCTATTGCCGGATCAGTTGTATCTGGCGCAGAACTACCCCAACCCGTTCAATGCTTCGACCGTAATCGAATATGTTCTGCCACAACGCGAGGCGGTGGACCTGTCCATCTATAATATTCTTGGACGCAAGGTTCGGACCATGGTCGACGAAGAACAAAGTGTCGGGTATCATGCGGTCGATTGGGATGGTCGGGATGATTCCGGCCGCGAGTCATCGAGCGGAATATATTTCTATCGAATCAAAGCTGGCAATCAGTCCAGAAGCGAAAAGATGCTGCTGCTGAAGTGATCATTCC
Source organism: uncultured candidate division Zixibacteria bacterium (assembly GCA_963702205.1). Classification (GTDB taxonomy): domain Bacteria; phylum Zixibacteria; class MSB-5A5; order GN15; family PGXB01; genus CALAMC01. The sequence goes on along the minus strand of OY969724.1, from coordinate 3,390,962 downwards.
GGCAGCTTATGAGTATAGGCTGCTTTCAAAATTTTTGCTAACGACTTACGATTTTTGTCTATATCCGTCCTGGTCAGTCTTATCCTATAGCTGCCTATCCTCGCCCGATAATCGATTACTTCTAAATTCAGTTGTGTTAAGTATTCATACAACTTGTCAGATTGTGCCGACTTCAAATTTAAAATAAATGACTTCTTATTTGGTTTGAAAGTGACAAATCTGTTGGCCTTGCTGTTTTCTGCAAAGCCTATGTAATACTTGTTATATTTCAATTCCAGGTCAGGCGCAAATTCATGGATGATTTCCAATATCTGATCAGCCAGAGCAACTGTCGCTTTATTGCTTACCTTCGTGGCCCAATATTTTCTGTCGGTGACGTTCGACTCGTAATCGTACTCTTCCAATCCCAAAACGACTTCATCCAGAACTCTCGTGAATATAAGGGCAATATTGTCCCCGAATTTCATGGCACTCATTTGTAAGGCTATAAGCGGGATAAAACCGTTAAATAGATTCACAACATTAAGAAACCGGCTCGTAATATCTTCCGCGATAATTACGGCACAATGATCATATCCGGGATATCGTTTTCTTTCAATGTCCCAATATTCAATTGTCCTGATGATATGACTTTCATCAACCTTGCCAAGCTGTATCTCCACTTCAAACCGTCGATCCGTATCAGCATGTTGAAGAAGCAAGTCAAGTCTTCCAGCTTTAGGTTGTATCCTCTCCTTTTCCATAAGAATCAAATCACCCAAACCAAGTATGGCAGGGTCATCGGCAATAATCTCCTGAACCCATTTTTCATTTAATTCAGGGTGATTTCTTATACTGATTTTTTCGGGCTTAATTAATTTCAAATATAACCCCTTTTCATATTTCGATATTTTGTTTGATTCTGCAAAATAACTAATTGGCGGCAATCGTCAATATCCCACGTTGATTTCCTTCAAAATTATAATGATAAGTCCTGCTTCAGATTCCATTTGCCAAAATGTGGAGATGTCGGTATATTTGCGTCTTTAATGGAGGACAATAATCATGAAATATAAGCCGGTCAAGGCCGCTCGTGGAAACAAACTCACCTGCAAAGGCTGGCCGCAGGAAGCCGCCTTCAGGATGATCAATAACAACCTTGATGAGGAAGTCGCCGAAAAACCGAAAGAACTGATTATTTACGGCGGCATCGGCAAAGCCGCTCGCAACTGGGACTGCTATCACGCCATTATCAAATCGCTCAAAACTCTCGGCGACGACGAAACCCTGCTGGTTCAGTCGGGCAAACCGGTCGGTGTATTTCAAACTCACGATTATGCTCCCCGTGTATTGATCGCCAACAGCAACCTGGTGCCCAAATGGGCGACGTGGGAAAAATTCCGCCAGCTCGACAAACTCGGCCTGATCATGTTCGGTCAGATGACCGCCGGAAGCTGGATTTATATCGGCACCCAGGGAATCGTGCAGGGGACGTACGAAACCTTCGTCTCGGTTGCTCAACATCATTTCAACGGTGATATGACCGGCAAATGGATTTTGACCGGCGGCATGGGCGGTATGGGTGGAGCCCAGCCTCTGGCCGGGACCATGGCCGGGGCATCGATTCTGGTGGTCGAGGCCGATGAGGAGCGAATCAACCGGCGGGTGAAAATCGGGTATTGCGACGTCAAAGTCAAAACGCTCGACAAAGCCCTCAAGATGATCAAAGACAATACCAAAGAAGGCAAACCAATTTCGATTGGGCTGGTCGGCAATTGTGCCGAAATATTCCCGGAAATTTTCCGCCGTGGTATTATCCCCGATATCGTCACCGACCAAACCTCAGCCCACGATGAGCTTAACGGGTATATCCCCGAGGGTTTGACGGTCACCGAGGCGGTGCGTCTTCGCAAGAAAAATCCGCGCGAATACATGGACCGGGCTTATGAATCGATGGTCAAGCACTGCTCGGCCATGATTAAATTCATGCGGGCCGGATCGGTCGTATTCGATTACGGGAACAATCTTCGTGGTCAGGCCGAAAAGGGCGGGCTTAAAGAAGCCTTCACCTTTCCCGGATTCGTGCCGGAATACATTCGCCCGCTGTTTTGCGAGGGCAAAGGTCCGTTCCGCTGGGTGGCCCTGTCCGGCGACCCGGCCGACATCCACGCCACCGACGAAGTCATATTGAAAGAGTTTAAATACAACAAGCCGCTTTGCAACTGGATCAAACTGGCTCAGGAGAAAGTGCCGTTTCAGGGGCTCCCGGCCCGAATTTGCTGGCTGGGTTACGGCGAGCGGGCCAAATTCGGAGATATCATTAATACGATGGTGGCCAAGGGCAAAATCTCGGCCCCGATTGTAATCGGCCGTGATCACCTCGACTGCGGTTCGGTGGCGTCGCCGTACCGTGAATCCGAAGGCATGAAAGACGGCTCCGATGCTATCGCCGACTGGCCGCTGTTGAACGGGCTCTTGAATGCCGTCTCCGGCGCGTCCTGGGTTTCGATTCATCATGGCGGCGGGGTCGGTATGGGCAATGCCATCCACGCCGGTATGGTCATCTGTGCCGATGGGTCACAAAGAATGAAAGTCCGGCTGGAGCGGGTCCTGACCAACGATCCGGGAATCGGGGTGGCTCGCCATGCCGATGCCGGATATAAAGAAGCGATAAAATTCGCGAAAAGCCATAAAATCAAAATCCCGATGCTGAAGAAATAGCCTTTGGCCGCATTTTTTCATGTCTCTTTGTGGAAAACGGACGTTGTCCGTTTGGGATTGACGTATAAGGTAAAGCTCATATATTTCTCATCATGGGTTTAAAGAAAAAAGCGACATTACTAATTAAAAATATCGGCCAGTTGATAACCATGCAGGGGCCGGTTCCGCGTGTCGGCGACCAGATGAAAAATCTCGGCCTGATCGAAAACGGCGGGGTAGCCGTGGCCGGTGAGGAAATCCTCGCGGTCGGGAAGTCAGCGGACGTCGAAGGCAAGGTTGACCTGGCCGAGGGCTGTCATGTGATCGACGCCAGGAAGGCCGTGGTAACTCCCGGGCTGATCGACCCGCACACGCACCCGGTGTTTTCCAGAACGCGCGAGGCCGAGTACGAAATGCGCATAGAAGGCCGAACCTATGCCGAAATCGCGCGTGAGGGAGGCGGTATCCGGGCTTCGGTGCGTGACCTGCGTGAAACCAGGACCGCCAAACTGGTCGAGCAGACCGCCAAACGTCTCGAAACCATGCTGGCGTTCGGCATTACGACAATTGAGGCCAAATCGGGTTATGGGCTTTCGACTGAAGCGGAAATCAAATCTCTGGAAATAATCCAGAACCTGAATGAAACCCGTCCGATTGACTTGATTTCGACTTTCATGGGGGCGCACGAAATTCCCGATGAATACCGTGAGAACCGTGAGGAATATGTCAGGATTATAATAGAAGAGATGATCCCGGCCGTGATGGATAAGAGACTGGCCGAATTTTGCGATATTTTTTGCGAGGAAGATGTCTTCAGCGTCGTGGAATCGCGCAAGATTATGTCGGCCGCCAAAAGGGCCGGATTGAAACTTAAATTTCATGCCGACGAACTGGCGTCGACCGGCGGTGCCGAACTGGCCGCCGAAATGAAGGCCGTTTCCGCCGATCATCTGATTTATATATCAGACGATGGTATAAAGGCTATGGCCAAATCGGGGACGGTGGCGGTGCTGTTGCCGGGAACCAGTTTTTCTCTTCGCGGCAATTATGCCCCGGCCCGCAAAATGATCGAAAAAGGCGTGACGGTCTCCCTGTCTACCGACTGTAATCCGGGATCGAGCTATACCGAGTCGCTGCCGCTGATTATCACGCTGGCGGCTTTGAACTATCGCATGACGGCGGCCGAGTCTATTTCGGCGGTTACCGTTAATGCGGCGTGTGCCGTCGACCGGGCCGGGAAAATCGGGCAACTCAATGAGGGCCTTCCCGCCGATATCGTCCTCTGGGATATGGCCGACTATCGTGAATTGCCGTATCATTATGGAGTCAACCTGGCCAAAACCGTGATTAAAAATGGAAAAATCGTCGTTAACGCCGATTAATCGGGAAACCCAGCTTGCATTGCGGGCGTTTAAGAATCGTATGCACAAATTACAGCAAGTAATCGTCATAGCCCTGGTTCTGGCTGCCCTGACGGGTTGTGGTGTGTACAGTTTTTCTCCGGGGGGAAAATCCTCGATTAAATCGATCGCCGTCATGCAATTCGAAAACAAAACGATCGAGGCGGGGCTGTCCAGTACCATGACTGACCTTGTGGTCAAGGCCTTTATCGCCGACGGGAATTTAAAAGTGGTTTCGGAAAAAGACGCCGACGCCGTGCTGGAGGGTACGCTGGCCAGTTATTCCCGCGATCCTCAGACGTTCGATGCCAACGATGTCGTTTCACGCTACGCGGTGCATATCGTGTTCGATTTGATTTTAAAGAAGGGCGGCGGCTCCGACGAAGAATTATGGAAGCAGTCTTTCACGAGCGAAGGCATCTATCTGGCCGACAGCGAAACCGAAGAAGACGGTCAAAGCCGGGCGGCCCAGAAGCTGGTTATCGATATTATAAATAGAACCACCAAGAACTGGTAATTTTATATTGATTTAAACCGTATAACAAACAATAATGGACAAACCATGCGAAGTACCATGAAATACCGGAATATCCTGTTGTGGCTGGCAGTTCTCGGGCTGGGTATCGGAATACAAGACGTCAGAGCCGACCAAAACAATTCCAACGTCGGTACCAGCGTTTTCGATTTTCTCAAGATCGATATGGGTGCCCGACCGCAGGCCCTGGCAGGGGCCTATACCGCGGCGGCCGACGATGAATCGGCGATGTACTACAATCCGGCCGGTGTCGTCAAACTGGAGGGGCGGCATTTTATCGCCGGTTATCACAATTACGTCTTTGACATGCAATCCGGATTTTTGGGATACATGCACCCGATCAAGAACGGGCAATACTTATTTTCATACATAAATTATCTGAATTACGGAGAGTTTGTTCGGGCCGACGATGCCGGAGTTTCCGACGGCACTTTCTCCGGCGGAGACATGCTTTTAGCGGTGGGGTACTCACGTCCGATGAATGAAAACATTTCCGCCGGTATCGCGGGGAAGCTTATTTACGAAAAGATCGACGCTTTTTCGGCATCGGCGGTTGCATTCGATCTGGGTGTCCGTTATGAAACGACTCGCGGTCGCACGATATTCGGGGCCGCCATACAAAATCTCGGCTTTCAATTGCAGTCGTTTGTCGACGGCGGCGTGAAAGACCCGCTTCCTCTGCGGTTCCGCGTCGGCGCCGCGCACCGTCCCAAGGGTCTGCCCATTATGATTGCCGTCGATGGTGTTCTGCCTCGCGACAACGACGCCTACGGCGCCATCGGAATCGAGTATCTGGAAATCAAGCCGTTGTTTTTGAGAGTCGGGTGGTCGAGTTTCGGTAATAATTTTAAAACCGATTCAAGCAAGGACGATCTGGCCGGGTTTTCGGTCGGGTTCGGAGTCGATTACAAAAAAATCAATTTTTCTTATGCCTTGTCACCGCAGGCGGAGCTGGGTACCAGCCACAGGCTGACAATATCGGGAGGCTTTGATACATTCTGATGACCGTAAGAATTACATTAATATTGTTTTTGCTTTTTATGGTGACCGTTTCGTGCGGGGAACCTCAGGATTCACCGCGCAATACCGTCATCCATTTATTCGGCGCCATGGAACGCAACGACCGCGCCGCCGTCAATGATATTCTTGATCTGCCATCGCTGATGCAGGAGAGCCCGGAGGATTACGCCCTCGCGGCCGATTCGCCGAGGGTGTTTCACAGCCCGGACGAAGTCCTGGACGATTTGACCGGCGACGGTGTGACGCGGCAACGGTGGTTCGCACTTCAGAGAGTGGTCGGTTCGGCCGATATAAAAGGTGACACCGCTTTTGTTGAAATCTCATTCGTGGATAAGGCCAAAGGCATTCAGTATTTTAACAAATTCGGATTGCACAAGATAAACGGTCGCTGGAAAATTTATAGTTTCAGGACCATGTAATCGGCTGAACTGAAACTCGGGACGGTCCCGGTAATTTCGAAAATTTAAAAATCGCGATCTTATGATTCAGGGAACAATCGTCGAAATCGTCAAAGAAAACGGCTATGGTTTCATTGAGGCCGAAGACGGACGAAAAATCTTCTTTCATCAGCGTTGGATGAAGCGTCTTAAATTCAGTGAACTTAGAGTCGGCCTGGAAGTTATTTTCGACATCAGTGATGGTCCGCGAGGGCCGCGGGCCCACAATCTTATGAAAGCCGAAGATAAAGAGTTGTTTGTTCGGGCCCGTCCGATCGAGGCTCTCTTCAAATAAATCCCTTTCGATTCCAATAAAAAAGGAAGCCTACCGAGTAGGAGTGACGGGGACAGAGGGGGAGATCTCCGTCAGTTGCTTCCGGTAAACTTCCAACAATAATTTAATAGAAGATCCGATTTTGTCAAGCCCTGACATCATTATTCTTATCGCTTCAATATCACTTTTTACACTTGACACAACCCAATGTTAATTTTAGATTAAGACCTTCCGGTTGGAACCGGCAACGATTTTAACTAAGCAGTAAATAGTGTACGAATTTTTTAATTGGGTTTTGGATAAAGGACTAAGATGATTCGTCTCACAATCGGGTATTAGCCATCCGGGTAGTGAGCTTTTTATTATTGGAACCTGAGGTATGTCAAAATTGCTTAACTTTACCGCCCTTGTCGCACTACTTTTAATCTTCTGCAATTTTGCCATTGCCCAGGATACCCCTCAACCGACCGACACGGTTTTTGTCGATTCCACCATGACGGCCCCGGAAGGCTCGACGCCCCGGGCGGTCAGCAATCTGGTCGTAAAGGATAATCCCAACGACGACGGCGGCTCGGTCATGTTGACCTGGAATAAGTCGCCGGACGATGATCTCGGTAAAGTCACTTCTTATGTCATATTGCGATCGGGTTCGCGCGACGGCGAGTATGAAATCGTCGGCGATGTAACCTCAGGTAATCATGAATTTTTTGATAACGGCACCGTCGACGGAACCCCGTATTTTTACAAAGTCGCGGCCGTCAATGCCCTGCAGGACAACGGCAAACTGATATGGCAGGTGCAGGCCGATTCGGAACCGGTTGGCCCCGTCAAATCATCGGCACAGTGGTTTGATCTCAGAAGATTAAATGTATTTATCGGCGTCATTTTCATCTGCGGCGCCATACTTTATTTTATTACCAAAGCCAAAGGCGGCAAAGAGCTTTTCATCCGCAAGATCGCCGGGCTCGATTCGGTCGATGAAGCCGTCGGTCGTGCGACGGAGATGGGTCGCAAGATATTTTATGTGCCCGGAATCAATGACATGGATAATGTCCAGACCATTGCCGGCGTGACAATCCTCGGCCGGGTCGCCCAGTTGGCCGCCGAGTACGAGACCTGGATAGAAGTGCCGGTGTGCAAATCGCTGGTATTGATTACGGCCAGGGAAATCGTGAAAGAGGCTTATGTCAAAGCCGGAAGGCCCGATGCTTTTAACGACAATCAGGTGCATTATCTCACCGACGATCAGTTCGGGTATGCCGCCGCCATTGATGGCATGATCGTGCGCGAAAAACCGGCCACGATATTTTATATGGGTGCCTTTTTCGCCGAGTCGTTGATTATGGCCGAAACCGGTAACGCCGCCGGGGCCATTCAGATCGCCGGCACGGCCCAGCCGTCACAGCTGCCGTTTTTTGTCGCAGCCTGTGACTATACGTTAATCGGTGAAGAATTGTTCGCCGCTTCGGCCTACCTGTCGAAAGAGCCGAAATTGCTCGGTTCCCTCAAAGGGCAGGATATGGGTAAAGCGGCCATTTTGGTTTTTATAATTCTGGGCTTGATTCTGGAATCGTTCAGTATTTTCCAGATTTCAACCTGGTTTTCAGTCAGGTAAAAGGATCGGATTGTGAGAAGAGAAGTTCCACTTTTGATCACCGGCATCGTCGGCGTCGTTTTCGTCGTCCAGTACTTTATTCCGCACTATCCGTTCAATCAACTGAATAACTGGTTTTCGGACTGGTTTTCGATTATTGCCGCCTGCGCGATCTGGCTGGGGGCTTTGAATCTGCTTAAAGTCTCGGCCGATAGAGTTTATCGCAAGCGAGAGGATTGGTTTTATTCCCTGGTCATAATCGCTTGTTTCCTGGTTATGGCCATTGTAGGTTTTGCCGGGGGCGCGGCTTTCCGCGATATCGGGACTAAATTCGACTGGCTGTATCAATATGTCTATACTCCTCTGTCATCGACCATGTTTGCCCTGCTTGCCTTTTTCGTGGCGTCGGCCTCGTATCGGGCCTTCAGGGCGAGAAATTTCGACGCTACGTTGCTTCTCCTGGCCGCTTTTCTGGTCATGATCGGACGGGTACCGGTCGGAGATGCGATAGCCATGAAGCTCCAATGGGGAAACCATATGTATCCTCCCTCGCTTTATCCGTCGAACATATCAACCTGGATTATGAATGTGTTTAACACAGCCGGGCAACGGGCCATTATGATAGGCATCGCTTTGGGTGTCGTGTCCACGTCGATACGCGTCATTCTGGGTATCGAACGGGCGCACCTCGGTGGAGATTGATCGTGCTTAAGCAGATAATAGCATATTTAATATTGCTGGCACTGGCACTCATCGGATATTTCGTCATAACCGAGCCAATAGTCCTCGGGCCGACCGCTTCGATTATTATCATAGTTTTTATAATACTGGTCCTGCTGCTTATACTTGTCCGCACGATACTGGGCAATCTGGTGGACCGGCGCGTTGTCTTTATCTTTGTCGGGGCCGCCGTTATTTTGCCGTTTTTTATGACAATTGAGCAGCCGATCAGAGTCTCTCCCGAAGTGCAATCTCTGTATGACGCCGTGATGGCTCTCAAACCGGGCTCCAAAGTGCTGGTGTCTTTCGACTACGACCCTCCTTCGGCGCCTGAGCTGCAGCCTATGGCTGAGTCGTTTTTTGCCTTGTGTATCGAACGCGATCTGAAAATAGTTATCATGGGACTCTGGCCGCAAGGACCGCAACAGGCCGATATGGCCATGCAGACGATATTGCACGAAAAAAGTTTTGCAGGGAAATCATGGAAGTACGGGACCGATTACGTGAATTTGGGGTACCAAGCCGGGAATGAATTCGTCATACAACGTATGGGTGGAGATTTCGAGAGCATGTTTCACAATGATTTCTATGGTACTCCTTATGACTCTCTGCCGCTGGTCAGAAATATAAAAAATTTCAGCAATATAGATTTCGCCTTTAACCTCTCCGCCGGTTATCCCGGTACGCAGGAATGGGTTCAGGTGGCCGTCGACCGTTACGGTCTTAAAATGGGAGCCGGCAACACAGCCGTACAAGCTCCGGCGATGTATCCTTACCTCAGAGCCGGGCAGTTGCACGGTTTATTGGGAGGATTAAACGGCGCGGCCGAATTCGAGAAAGTCACCAGGCGAATCGCCAAAGGGACTCGATTTATGGTGTCGCAGTCTTTTGCGCACGTGGTCGTGATCGCCTTTATTATAATCGGCAATGCCGCTTTCTTCCTGGGTGATAAAAAACGTAATCTCCGTTCGGGAGGGGCGTCCTGATGGAACAGCAGATCGGACTTTGGGTCGCCGCCTTTCTTACCCTCGGCATCATATCATTTTTGTACAAAGATAATCCGTGGTACAAACTGACCGAAGCGATTTTCGTTGGCGTCTCGGCGGGATACTGGTTTGTCGCACTTTTCTGGGACAATATCGTGGGGAAATTCTGGATAGGCGTTTTTGACCGTCATGAATATTACCTCTTTGTCGGGGCCATTCTCGGCATATTGATGTTGCTCAGGCTCGTTCCCCGGATAGGGTGGATTTCCCGCTGGCCGCTGTCGTTCGTAGTCGGAGCCATTTCAGGGTTTTACCTTTTGAATTACTTCTCATCCAACGTAATGCTGCAGGTACAAAGTACCATCACGCCCTTGTTCAGCGCCAGCTATAGTGATCCCCTTTTCTCAAGTTCGACTTTTGATATTATCTCGAATATCTTTATCGCAGGGGGAACGTTTACCGGCCTGGTATACTTTTTCTTCTCCAAGGAACATAAGGGAGCTTTTGGCGGAGCGGCCAAGATTGGTATCTGGATCATCATGATAACTTTCGGTGCTTCCTTCGGATACACCGTTATGAGCCGTATGTCGCTATTAATAGGACGGATGTATTTCATCTTCGGGGACTGGCTGCACCTTATCAGCTAATTTATGAAGACTTCCCAACAGAGAATTGGTGGGCTTTTTTTTGTCATAATATTGCTTTCTCTTGTCTCCGGCCTTGCCGCCGAAGAACTGATTGTACCCGATCCCAATGATTCCACCAAAATTTGTATCCCCCGGCCTCCGACCGATGTCAAAGCTATCGACGCCGTTTACGACAAAGGCAACGTCGTTGACCTGAGCTGGGTTCTTTCGGCCGATGATAACGCCGCCGGAAAAGTTCTTCGCTATCAGATATTGAGGCGCAAAGCGGCCGACGGGGATTTTGTCTCCATTGATTCCGTAGTTTCCGGGACAACTTTTTACAAGGATGAATCGGTCGAGCCGGGGCAATCGTACGAATACGAGGTCGTCGCTGTCTGCGATGGCGGTTCGGGACCGTCGGAGCCGTCGGCACCGATAACTCCGGACATGGAGTGGCTGGATTTCCGTTTGACCAATCTCTTTTTGATCGGTCTATTCATCTGCGGCGCAGTAATATATTTCATCGCCAGGGCCAAGCGCGGCAAATCGTTATTTATCCGTAAAATTGCGGGTCTGGAAGCGGTCGATGAAGCCATCGGCCGGGCCACCGAGATGGGTCGTCCCATTTTGTTCGTGCCCGGTATCCAGGACATGGACGACGTCCAGACCATCGCCGGGTTGACCATACTGGGACGGGTCGCGAGGGTTGTGGCCGATTACGATACAAAAATAAAAGTGCCGGTGTCGCGGTCGCTGGTGATGACCGCGTCGCGCGAGACGCTCAGGGCGGCCTACATGGCCGCCGGACGGCCCGACGCCTTCAATGAAGACATGGCACAGTACATTACGGACGAGCAGTTCGGTTATGTGGCGGCAGTCGATGGAATGATAATCCGGGAGAAACCGGCCACGACATTTTTGCTCGGGGCCTTTTTTGCCGAATCGCTGATCCTGGCCGAGACGGGCAATTCCATAGGTGCTATACAAATAGGCGGTACCGCCAATCCGCCGCAGCTTCCGTTTTTTGTGGCGGCGTGCGATTTTACGCTGATCGGTGAAGAACTGTTTGCGGCGTCGGCGTATCTTTCCGGCGAACCGAGGCAGCTGGGGTCGCTCAAAGGGCAGGACGTTGGCAAAGCGCTGGCCATGATAGCGATAATTCTCGGTGCGCTGGCTACAACCATCGGGCATACCTGGCATATAGATTTTATATCGAGATTCGCTGACCTGCTTAACTCTTTATTTAGAACGAATTGATGGCATGAGACGACAGGTGCCCCTCATAATTACCTTTTTCATCGGCGCCTTGCTGATTATATCGGTCTTTATTCCGCCTATGACGTCGCTTAAAGAGACGTTTACGCTCTATTTCGATATTATCGCGGTCTTCGCTTTCTTCCTCGGCGGGGGCAATTTGCTGAGGGTACACTTATCCAAGCTGCAGGGAAGAAAAGAGGATTGGGGCTTTTCGCTGGTGACCGTAATCGGCTTCGCCTTTATGCTGACTATCGGGCTGTTTAAAATCGGCAACCCCGGAGGCGTCGCCGCTTCGATTACGGCCGATGATTCTTTATTCCAGGAATTGTTTAATTTCGTACTGGTACCGCTGGGTTCGACGATGTACGCACTATTGGCGTTTTTTGTGGCGTCGGCATCGTACCGGGCTTTTCGAGCCAAAAACCGCGAGGCGACTATTCTGCTGATCGGGGCCTTTATTATTCTTCTGGGACGAACCCCATTCGGCACGATGCTTACCTCGTGGGTTCCGGATCAGTTTTCTATCCTCCAGATACCAAACCTGGCCATCTGGGTTATGAACGGACCAAATCTCGCCGGACAAAGAGCCATTATGATCGGGATCGGGCTGGGTGTTGTTTCCATGTCGATCCGAATTTTGCTCGGGATCGAGCGATCTTATCTGGGAGAAGAGCAGTGATGAACTGGGTCCCGCGCATCATCGCCATCAGCGGCAGCGATCTTGGTGTTATTATATCGCTGGTCGTTATCGGCGGCGGCATGATCTGGCTGCTGCTTCAGTCGATCAAGGCGGGCGACGTGGACCGCAGGATTGTCTTTCTTTTTATATTTATTTCCGTTTCAGTGCCGATCCTGTTTCCGATTACGTTTGCCGAGACGGCCACACCGATCGTTAAAAAGCTTTTTGACCGAATCGAGGACTTGCCTGACGGTTCGACCGTTTTAATATCGTACGATTTCGACCCGGCCATGGCTCCCGAAGTGCAGCCGATGGCCGATGCCATCACCCGCCACTGCCTTGTCAGGAATCAAAAGGTCATATTCATGTCGCTTTGGGCGACCGGGCAGTCGCTTTTGAACACAACCATGCAAAACGTGGTTAAAGCGGAATTCCCCGACAAGGTCGATGGCGTCGATTATGCGAATATAGGATACAAGGCGGGCAATGAAGGCGTCCTGAACGTCATCGTTTCCAATTTCCGTAAGATGTTTCCGACCGACGTCAATAACGTCCCTCTCGACAGCATACCCATATTTAAAAGGATTCGATCCTGTCAGGATGTAAATCTGATCGTATCAATCGGGGGCGGCAAACCGGGTGTCAAAGAATGGATTTTATTTGTCGGTGACCCCGGCAACGTTCCGATCGGCTGCGGAGTGGCGGCGGTTGTGGCGCCGCAATTGTACCCGTACTATCCCAAGCAGCTTCTGGGTATATTGGGCGGTATTAAAGGCGCCGCCGAATACGAGTCGGAATTGATTCATCATTATAAACAATTTGCTCATGTCGACACACCGGGTCTGCGTATGATGGGTCCGCAGACACTGGCGCACGTGGTTATCATGGCCTTTATTATTCTGGGTAACATTTCCTTTTTCGTGGCCCGCCGACGGGGGAGAAGACAATGAGCCGGACCATAATAATCATCCTGGCGATAGTCTGTATATTATTCGCCGTAAGCTGGGTGGCCAAATCCTCAACATACGCCGGGCAGTACGACGACTATATATTCCGAGGTTTTCTCGTGACGCTGGCGGCTTTTCTGACGCTGGCGATACTGTCGTTTTTGTATAAAGACAATCCGTTCTATAAATTCGCGGAACATCTTTTTGTCGGGGTTTCGGCGGCGTACTGGATGTCGCTCGGTTTCTGGTCGACCATCGTCAGCAATTTGATCCCGCGTCTGTCGACGTCGCTGTCGGCCTTTTTTAAGATACCTCATATCCAGGATGAATATGCCCTATACTTCCTGCCGGACAAAATTTCGTATTTCATCCCGGTTATTCTGGGCGTCCTGCTGTTGATGCGCCTGTCCAAAAAGGCCGGGTGGATTTCATCCTGGCCGCTGGCGTTCATTGTCGGCACCACGGCCGGGCTCAACTTAGTACGGTATCTGCGTTCGGATTTTATTGAACAGGTTTCATCCACGTTCGTCCCGCTTCTGGTAGATTGGCACGGGGTGGGGCGATTTTTCGGCGATATGAATCTTAACGCCTACGGACAACTGGTCACGATGTTGAGCAACTGGGTTATATTTATCGGGGTACTATGCGGCATAATATATTTCTTTTTCTCGAAAGAGCATAGGGGGCTTTTCGGAGGAGCGTCGAGAATCGGCATTTGGGTGCTGATGATTACATTCGGTGCCTCGTTCGGCTACACCGTGATGGGACGTATTTCGCTGTTGGTGGGCCGACTCACTTTTCTCTTCCGAGACTGGTTGCAGCTGATACATTAAACATAAATTCGCGAGGTAAACATGAAGCTTAAGCTACCGATTGCCTTGTTTCTTCTGTGCTTTATCCTGGCCGTGAGCGGCTTTGCTCAAGGCACCGATGAAACCGGGGCGATGCCCGACTCGATGACGATAACGCCGCCCTCGCCGCCGTTAAACGTACGCGGGGTCGACACCGACAATGACCACGGTCATTCCATCACATTGAGCTGGGAATCTTCCGCCGATGATGGAACCGGTCTGAATAATGTCATTGGATACAAAGTCTTTCGGTCGTTGGCTCCCGACAGCCCCTATGTGGAAAGGGCTATAGTGCCGGCGGGCAGCAATGGGTACGTGGACGTCGGCGCCAAGGAGAAAGACGCGTCGGATTATATGCCCGACCATGTAAATTTCTATTATAAGGTCAGGGCGCTGACGGCGGACAGCCTGGTTTACACTGATTCGGACGTCTACGGTCCGGTATATTCTTACGGGCAGTGGTTTAATACCGGTCGTATCCCGGTTCTGGCATTTGTCGTCTTCTTTTTGGTTATCACGATATATTTCATTCAGAAAGCGCGGGGAGGAGCCGAGCTGTTTGTCAGGCGTCTGGCAGGTATCGAAGCCGTCGATGAAGCCATCGGACGCGCCACCGAAATGGGCAAACCGATTTTGTACGTCCTCGGATTGGGCACGGCTGCCGATATCGCGACGATTGCGTCGTACACTATTCTCGGCCGCGTCGCCAAGAAAGTAGCCGAATACCAAACCGGCCTGATAGTACCGTGCTATGACCCGATCGTCATGACCGTCGCTCAGGAAACGGTGAAAGCGTCGTACATGGACGCTGGTCGCCCCGATTCATATTATGAGGATATGGTGTATTTCGTGACGCAGTCGCAGTTTGCCTATGTTGCCGCGGTTAACGGCACAATGTTGCGCGAACTCCCGGCAACCAATATCTACATGGGCAAGTTCTACGCCGAGTCTCTGATTCTGGCCGAAACCGGTGCCCTGGCGGGATCGATTCAGATTGCCGGAACCGATGAAATCGCACAGATTCCGTTTTTCGTGGTTGCCTGCGATTACACTCTTATCGGTGAAGAGCTTTATGCCGCGTCGGCCTACCTGGGTCGCGAACCTTTGCTTCTGGGATCTCTTAAGGCTCAGGATTACGCCAAGGCCGTCGCGATAATTATAGCGATCATCGGATTCATTTTGATGAATTTCGGGGTCGAAGGATTTAAACACCTATTTTACGTAAGTAATTAGGGAGGAGTGAAGATATGAAACGACAAATTCCTTTAATGCTCGTATTCGTATTCGGTATCTTCATGATCTTCCAATATTTCGTACCTCATGGATCATCCGAATGGATATACGAGTTCTTCCTCGACTGGATATACATCATCGGAATTTTTGCCCTTGCTTTGGGCATCTGGTCGCTGATCCGTGTCTCGTATGATAAGATCAAATACAAGAAACCAAACTGGCAATATTCGGTTATAACCCTGATCGGTTTATTTTTGATGATCCTTTTTGGCTTCGATTACGGACGGCATTTCTTTTCCTCTCAGGGTTTATCGAACTATATGTTTCGGGCTTTCTTCGACTACATTTTAATCCCGATTCAGGCCACCATGTTTTCTCTTTTGGCATTTTTCATTGCGTCGGCGGCCTACCGGGCGTTCCGTGCCCGGTCGCTATTGGCGACTCTGCTGCTTATCTCAGCGTTGATCGTCATGCTGCGCTTTAATCCGTATTTCGGGATTGTTGGAGATTATATCGAAAAGACAGCCAGCTGGCTTTTGAACGTTCCCAACCTGGCGGCCAAACGCGCCATTATTATCGGCGTCGGGCTGGGCATGGTGGCAACCGCCCTGAAGGTAATTCTGGGCATTGAACGCGCCTATCTGGGCAAGGATTGAGGAGGATGGAGCAATGAATATATTCGATCGTATGATGTCGCTCGATCGCCGCTGGGTCTTCCTCTTTATAGCCCTTGTCTGTGTGATTACGTACTTAATCCCGTTTTCGATCAAGATCAGAGTCACACCGGAAGTGAAAAGCATATACGATAAAGTGGAATCACTTCAAGCAGGCGATTATATTTTACTGGCCATCGATTATGACCCCAACGCTCTCGCGGAACTGCACCCGATGACGTACGCAATCGCCGAGCAGGCTTTCCGCAAGAACCTCAAGGTGATTTTCGTGACCCTGTCTCAGAATGGTCCGGGTATGGCCGACCAGGCCATTCGTGATATTTCGGATTCGCTTATGATAGACAAAATCTATAACGGCGTTGAATATCCGCCCCGTAAACTGGTCAACGGTAAGGATTATGTCTTCCTGGGCTACAAACCGTACCCGGCCCTCGTTATTCTCGGCATGGGGCAGAATTTCCGCCTCCCGTTTCCGACCGACTATTACGGCACTCCGCTCGACAGCATACCTTTGATGAAAGGTATTCTGAACTATGATCAGATCAAGTGCGTCGTCGATTTCGCAGCCGGCAACGTGGCCGATATGTGGATCTCGTACGGACAGGGACGATACAATTTCCCGCTGGCGCTGGGTATGACCGGTGTCATGGGTGCCGATTATTATCCGTATCTGAATTCCGGTCAGGTCTTCGGATTAATGGGTGGATTGCTCGGTGCCGCCCAGTACGAGAAATTGGCCGATAATCCGGGACCGGCAATCGACGGTATGAGAATTCAGCTTTACGCACATATCGTTATAATCCTTTTCATTCTGATGGGCAATATCGGCTTTCTGGTTTCCCGTCGGAAAAAGCAGGTTTAAGGAGGTGAGTTTATAATGCAGGAAATGTCAATAGGTACGTTCTTATGGACCACGCTGGGCGCCTTCTTAACCCTGTGCATTTATTCGTTTCTCTATCGGGACAATCCGCTGTATAAACTCGCGGAACACCTGGTAGTGGGCGTCTCGGCCGGTTACTTCGTCATCATTTTGTGGCACAATGGCCTTCAGCCGAACCTGTTTGATCGTCTCAACGACGGCAATTTCTACATGGTATGGCTGAATTCCAGCAAGCCATGGTACCTTATTCCGGCCTTATTGGGCGTGATGATGTGGACCCGTTTTTCACGAAAATGGTCATGGATCAGCCGCTGGCCGATTGCACTATACATGGGTATTGCGGCCGGCGTATCGGTCCCGCTCGAAATGAAGAACCGCGTCAATGTCCAGATATATTCGTCGATGACCAGTGTCGACTGGGGCAACTTTTTCGGCGGTTCACTGATAAATCCGGCATCGGGATTATCCCAGTTGATTATCTTCGTCGGAACCATAGCCGCGCTGTTTTACTTCTTCTTTTCCAAGGAACATACCGGCGTCTTTAAAGGAGTCGCGCGTTTTGGAATTTGGATTCTGATGGTCGGATTCGGTGCCTCGTTCGGTTATACCGTGATGGGACGTATTTCACTGTTCGTGCAGCGCATTCAATATGTCGGCGACTGGACCAAAACGGCCTGGTCGACAAGCGGCGGAACCTATCCCGTCATCTGGTTTATAACAATTGGAATATTTGTTTTATTGGCGGTTTATGAATTTATCCAATTTTTGGGCCGTCGAAAACGAGAGGCATAGATTGATTTAATTTTAGAAATAAGGCCCCATTCTTTGATGGGGCCTTTGTCTTTTATGTTAGTTTAAGGGCCAAAGGCACTTGGTTGAAAAAATGTGGATATATCAGTAAATATTTGAGGCACAAAAAGTTACGCATTGCAAAATTATGTGTAAAGTTAAGTTGTTTGTGGATAACAAGTTATTGAAAAAAAAATTACTGAAAACGCATTTTTCGCTTGACAAATACTTCGTTTCTCCGTATAACTAAAGAAGTTACGGAATACTCCAGTCAGGCCTTAAACTTATTTAAGGGCGAATAACCTTTTACTGCTTAAAGAGAGGTGGGGGATGGCTAATACCTCAGATTCTGCCGGGAGTCCGAAGAAAAGTACTCGCGGCAGAAAAAAAGGATCAGGGAAGTTATCCACGCCTGAGGCGCGGCGCGAATACCAGCGTCGTTATTATCAGATGCACAAGGAGAAGGCCAAGGAATATCAACGGCAGTATAATTTGACTCACAAGAAAAAGGCCCGCGGAGGGCGGGGCAAAGCCAACTTTTCCTGTCCGCGCGAAGTCGTCCGTATGACCTTCAATACGTCTGATTTGATGCATTCTCCCGTGGAAAAAACCCTGAAGATGCTGGAGAAAATAGTAAGCGGAGAGCGAATGTTCACCATGTAGTTGACTTCTTTGAGAAATTCGGGCGGTTGTCATTTATTCGACAGCCGCCTTTTTTATGAGTTTGGCCAGAATTCTCGGAACGAATGGTCATCGAATTAAGTTATTTGTTGTATTATAATTAGTGGCATGATATAATTTCGCAAAATAGCAAACTATTTCCATGGCAGGGAGGCAGAATGGTGCCAGTCAAGAAAAAAAACAAAACAGCATCAGCTAAAACTGCTTCGAATAAAAAGACACCTGCGAAGAAGTCAACCGGGACCAAAGCGAAGCCTAAATCAAAAATTTCCAAATCGAAAGCGGCTCCCAAGAAAAAAGTAGTCGCCAAAAAGGCCGCACCGGCCAAAACGAGACGAACGAAACCGACCGTCGGCAAAAAGACGGCTCGTTCGCGGACGACGGCCCAAAAAGCTTCGACCAGGGCCACCAAGCCTAAATCAGCCAAAACATTAACTAAAGGAAAGACATCAAAAGTGAGTACCGCAGCAAAGTCAAAATCAACCAAAAAGATGACCCGCCAAAGTGTCAGCCAGGCGAAGGCATTCAAGCTGGAGCATCCCGCGTTTTATTTCTTCGGCGGTGGCAAGGCCGACGGCAGTGCCCAGATGCGCGATCTTCTGGGGGGCAAGGGCGCCGGTCTGGCCGAAATGAGTCTGGCGAAGATACCCGTCCCTCCGGGCTTTACGATCACGACCGAAGTCTGCAAGATATATTATGAAAACGATCTGGCTATTCCCGATGATATTGACAAAGAGATGGAAACATATATGGCCAGGATCGAAAAGTTGGTCGGTTCCAAATTCGGAAATCCCGAGGATCCGCTTCTTGTATCGGTCCGTTCCGGGGCCAAGTTCTCCATGCCCGGCATGATGGATACCGTCCTCAATCTCGGCCTTAATCCGGAGACCCTTCAGGGTATGGCGGCCAAAACCGGTGACGAACGGTTCACGTACGATTTGTATCGACGCTTTATTCAAATGTTCGGAAACGTCGTTCTGGGTATCGACAAGGATAAGTTCGAAACCATAATCGATAAAAAGAAGAAGGATCGCAAGATTAAGCAGGATTCCTCCCTTCAGGTCGAAGACCTCAAAGATATAATCAAGAAGTTCAAAGGCGTCGTAAGTCGCAAGACAGGCGAGGAATTCCCCGATGATCCATACGTCCAGCTGCGTATGGCCCGGGATGCCGTTTTTCGGTCGTGGAACAATCCGCGTGCCATCAGCTATCGGCGTCTGAACAATATTCCCGGCGATCTGGGCACCGCCGTCAATATTCAGGCTATGGTCTACGGTAATATGGGTAATAATTCCGGAACCGGTGTGGGCTTTACCCGCAATCCCGCCGACGGCAAAAAAGAGTTTTATGGTGAGTATTTGATCAATGCCCAGGGCGAAGACGTTGTTGCCGGGATTCGGACACCTCAGCCGATATCGCAGCTGGCCGAAGAAATGCCGGCCGCCTACAAGAAGCTGAAAAAAATAACCGACCTTCTTGAAAGTCATTATCGCGACGTCCAGGATTTCGAGTTCACCGTTCAGGAAGGCGAACTGTACATGCTGCAGACGCGCACGGGCAAACGGACTGTCCAGGCGGCCATGAAAATCGCGGTCGATATGGTCAAGGAAAAGCTAATCACCAAAGAAGAAGCCATAATGCGTATCGATCCGTCGCAGCTCGATCATCTCCTGCATCCCCGTCTCGACCCCGCCGCAAAATTTGAAGTTATTGCCAAGGGCCTTCCGGCTTCGCCCGGAGCGGCCTCGGGAGCGGTATATTTCAATGCCGAAGACGCCGTCAAGGGTACCAAGCACGGTCCGGTTATCCTGGTGCGTCAGGAAACCAACCCGGATGACATCGAAGGCATGCACGCCGCGGCGGGTATTTTGACTTCGCGCGGAGGTATGACCTCCCACGCCGCCGTCGTGGCGCGCGGTATGGGCAAATGCTGTGTCGCCGGGTGTGAAGCGGCCCGGGTCAATGAATCCAAGAAGCAGCTGCAAATCGGGCGGTTGACGATCAAAGAAAAGGAAATCATTACCCTGAACGGATCCACCGGTGAGGTTATTTTCGGTGAAGTTCCGACGATCGAACCGGAATTATCAGGTGAATTCGCGGAATTCATGTCGTGGGCCGATGAAATCAGGGAACTTAAAGTGCGCACCAACGCCGATACGCCGCACGACGCCGAACAGGCCTTAAAGTACGGCGCCGAAGGTATCGGGCTGTGCCGCACCGAACATATGTTTTTCGCCGAAGATCGTTTGCCGATAGTACAGGAGATGATTCTGGCCGACTCCACCGAGGAACGTCAGCAGGCCCTGGACAAACTCCTGCCTTTTCAGAAGAAGGACTTCAAGGGTCTGTTCTCTAAAATGCACGGTTATCCGGTGACGATCCGGACGCTCGATCCCCCGTTGCACGAATTCCTGCCCAATAAGTTGGACATCAAGCAGGAAATCGAGGAACTTGATAAAGCCGACGAGCTTTACGACGAAAAGCTGGCCCGTAAGAAGAAGATCCTCCAGCGTATCGATGAATTGAAAGAGGTTAATCCCATGCTCGGGCACCGGGGCTGTCGTCTCGGCATCGTGTTTCCTGAAATTACGGAGATGCAGGTGCGCGCCATTATGGAAGCTGCCTGCGAAATATACCGCGACAAGAAAAAGGTCATTCCGGAAATTATGATACCGCTGGTCGGGCATATTAACGAATTCAGAAACCAGAAAGAAATTGTCGAACGTATCGCCAACGAGACGATTAATAAGTACAAGGTCAAGAACCTGGAATACCTGGTCGGCACCATGATCGAGATTCCGCGCGCCGCCCTGACGGCCGATGAAATCGCCGAAGAGGCGCAATTCTTCAGTTTCGGCACCAATGACCTGACGCAGATGGCGATGGGCTTTTCCCGCGACGACGCCGGAAAGTTCCTGCGCTATTACGTCGAAAAGGAAATTCTGCCGGCCGATCCGTTTATTTCGCTGGATCAGAAAGGTGTTGGACAACTGGTCGAAATGGGAACACAAAGGGGCCGCAAAACCAACCCTGACTTGAAGGTTGGAATTTGCGGTGAACACGGTGGAGATCCGTCGTCGATCGATTTCTGTCATCGAGTCGGGTTGAATTATGTTTCGTGCTCGCCCTTCCGGGTTCCGATCGCGAGGCTGGCCGCCGCACAATCGACCATCAACGCGAGAAAGAAATCCGCCGAACGCGATAAATAATCATAGAGTGGTTTATCATCGGGGCAGGAAGAATACTTCCTGCCCTTAGTTATTTGGGGGAGCTATGCCCGGGTTCACAACCATTTTGTTCGATGTCGGCTGGCCCATAATCGACGAAACCGAGGCTCACGAAGGCTGGTACCGGTTCATAATCGACGCCGTCAAAAATAAAACCGGGAAAAATATCAATAGAGACGACGTCCTGCGAGCCCAGGACGAAGGCATCGCCTGTTATTCTCCTTCGCTTTTTTCCTATGTCATCTGGCAATTCGTGCAGCCCGACGAAGAGGCCTTTGCGGAGATTCGGGGAGGTTTCGAGGAATATTATAAGAAGTGTCCTTATCGTATTCAGAACGGCGTCATTGGTGTCCTCGAAAAGCTGTCCGGTCGGTTCAAACTGGGGATTGCCGCCAACCAGCCAACCGATGTGTATGACTTTCTTGCCCAAAACGGTGTGCTGAAGTATTTCGATTCAACCATGGTCTCCGAAGAAATAGGTTTTTCAAAGCCGGATATCAGGATGTTTGCAAAGGTACTTGAAAACCTTGGCTCAAAGCCGGAAGAAGCCATCATGGTCGGAGATCGTCCGGACAATGATATAATCCCGGCAAAATTGCTGGGGATGAAGACGATCTGGTTGAGGATCGGACCGCATAAAGATCAGAAACTGCGATATCCTTCGGAGAAACCGGACTACGTTATTACTTACATCAACCAGGTTATCGAAATCCCGGAAATAAAAATACGGCTTTAAAAAAACTTGGGGACCAATTCCGGCGAATTATCGACTCAGATTCTTTTAAACAAACCTTGCCCCGAAATGGTATAAAATTAAGAACCCATTAAGATAAAGGTTGTCAAACGGGGCGTAATTATGTATCTTCGCCATTTGGGAAATAGGTAGAGTATTATAAGGAGTTGTATCTATGGTCAAGTATTTTTGGCTTACCCTTTTCGCTTTGGTTTTGCTGGCCAGTTGTGCCAAGGACATCATTCTCTCTCCTCCCACCGAACTGGTCGGGGTTTATGATGCGTATTTCTATTATACGGAAGATTATGGCAGCAGTACAGCGAAAACTATCAAAGTAAAATTAAACTGGAATTTTCTTAGCGATAAAGCCTTCAACTATTCGGTAGATAATGAGGATCCCTTTACCGATCCCGACAACAGCGTTTGCGACGTATCATCCGGGGAATACAGCCGGGCAACGGTTAATGATATATCCTTTTCCAAAGTAGTTGCCGGCGTTGGGAGCGTCTGCGACATAGCTACTCTGGTCAATGGGACTTTTACCTTTAAAACGGTCGAGGATACCATAGAGATTGCACACTATATACCCGAACAGTCACTTAACTTCATCATAAAAATGGTAAAAATAACTCAGTAGCACCGGCCAGCTTGGCGGGCGACCAGAAAAGCCTTTATTCTTTAATGAGGGGTGATACGATGGTTTCCATATTAAAAAAATCGATCATTGCCACAGCGATCGCGGTCATATTGATTTTGGTCTTTGCCTGTAGCAATAATAAGAAAGATGAGCCGGTGTTCGGTCCGGGCGTATACAAAGGCACATATACCGTGATCCGGGATTTTACGGGGACGCCAAGAACTTATATCGACACGATGACGTTTCAGTTCCTCGAAACTGGCAGCGTCGATACTTTGTTGATGGATAACGATTCAACCATGACCGGTCAGCCGAATTTTTGTGATTATGTTTGTACCTGGCAGTTCGCAGTCGATTCATTGCGAATTCACCTGTTAAACCAATCCGGCGATATTTGTGTCGCCGAGGAAAACCCGGAACAAACGTATTATTACTATGTGGACAATAATAAATTCGTCTTTGTGAAATTCGACATGAATTTGTATCCACCGGCGCCAAATACGGATATTTATCGTAAAATAGAACTCAATATTAATTAGATTTTTTTCATTTTTATAATATTTCACTGACAGTATCTGTCAGTCCCCCATGTTATATTGTCAAGTGGGACGGCCGGAGAGCGCTGTGATACCATATCCGCCGGATGCCGGTCGCCGCAAGGCGGCCTGATACGGCCTGACATCAAATGGTGGGGGATATATATGCTTGCCAAGGTTATTTCTTCGGCAACGTTGGGTGTAAACGCATATTCGGTTGAAGTCGAAGCCGATATCCAGCAACAACTTCCGGCATTTATTACGGTCGGTTTGCCGGAAGGTGCGGTTAGAGAATCCAAAGAACGGGTAACGGCCGCAATAAAAAATTCCGATTTTATTTTTCCATCCAAAAAGGTCACGATTAATCTCGCTCCGGCGGATATCCGAAAAGAGGGGACAGCCTTCGATTTGCCGATAGCGGTGGGTATTTTGGCCGCCACCGGGCAGATTCTTCGCGATCGTTTCGATGATTATGTGCTTTTGGGCGAACTGTCGCTTGATGGGGCGCTGCGGCCGGTACCCGGTGTGCTCCCGATGTCAATGTCGATTGATGGCACTCGCGGCATAAAGGGATTGATCGTCCCCAAAGAAAATGCCCCGGAAGCGGCCATGGCCGAATCCATTCCGGTTTTTCCGGTGGCCTCGCTGAAAGAAACGGTGCAGTTTCTGGAAGACCCGGCCGCCGTTGTTCCTTATAAACTCGACATAAAATCCGTCTTCGATTCCTCGAGGAAATATGACATTGATTTCTGCGATGTCAAAGGTCAGGAATCGGCCAAACGCGCTCTTGAAATAGCCGCCGCCGGTGGGCACAATATTATTATGATCGGCCCGCCCGGCTCCGGTAAAACAATGCTGGCCCGGCGCCTGCCCACGGTTTTGCCGGAGATGACTATCCCCGAAGCGCTGGAGACCACAAAAATCCATTCAGTGGCCGGTCTGCTTCCCGAAAATATGGCCCTGATCGCCACCCGGCCTTTTCGCTCACCGCATCACACCGTTTCCGATGCCGGGCTTATCGGGGGCGGGAGAATACCCAAGCCGGGAGAAGTATCACTGGCTCATCACGGAGTTCTGTTCCTCGATGAAATCGCCGAATTTCATAAGGACGCCCTTGAAGTTATGCGCCAGCCGATGGAAGACGGTCAGGTGACGCTGTCGCGGGCTACGACCACCCTGACGTACCCGGCGCGATTCATGCTCGCGGCGGCCATGAATCCGTGTCCCTGCGGATATTTCGGCGATAACAACCACGAGTGCACGTGCACTATGGGGGCAATACAGCGATATATGTCGCGCATATCCGGCCCGCTGCTGGATCGCATCGACATTCATATAAATGTTCCATCGGTGAAGTTCGAGGAATTGTCATCAAGCGCCAGCGGAGAAAAATCCGAGATTATAAGGCAGAGAGTCAATCTGGCCCGTCAGCGGCAACTGGAAAGATTCAAGAACGAGAAAAAAATATTCTGCAACGCCCATATGATGTCCCGCGACATCAGGGCCTATTGCGCCATCGACGAAAAGTCGAAATCGCTCCTGAGTCTGGCCATACAAGCACAGGGGCTGTCCGCCCGCGCTTACGACAGAATTTTAAAAGTTGCACGAACCATCGCCGATCTCGAAGGAGTCGAGATTATCGACTCTTGTCATGTTGCCGAGGCCATTCATTATCGGTCGCTCGATCGAAACCTCTGGCTTTAACAATATCGCCTGATTCTTGACGGCAGAGGCTCATATATCAATATGAGCCTCTTGACTTTTTTGCGGTCACATGTAACTTGGCATAATTACGTAGAGAAATATATGGCCCAACAAAGCAAAATGGAAAAAATGCTGCTGCATTCGGCGCGAATGCTCAATTCCACACTGGATTATGAGGAATTGATGCGCCTGGTCCTCGAACTGACCATACAGGCCACCGGGTCCGAGGCCGCGCTGGTTTATAGAATCGACCGAAAAGCCCCCGATCTCGGAACAAGATATTTAAACGCAAAAACCGGGGAATTCCGGTATTTTAAGATGTCGCGGGGTGAGGGTCTTCTCGGCTGGGTCGCCGAACACCATGAGCCGCAAATCATTTACGATCTTGTAAACGATAGCCGCTATCAGCCCCGGATGAAAGAATTTATCGATATCGAACCGACTTCGGCTATACTCGCTCCCCTGATCGGACGAGGACATTTGATTGGAGTCGTTGAGGCCTTAAATAGAGGCGACGGAGCTTTCGATGAAGACGATATGGATACCCTTATGGGCCTCGCCAACCAGTTCGCCATCGGGATAGACAACGCCAATCTCTATCGCGACGCCCGCCGTGAAGCGATGGAGCGCGAGCTGTTGTATGAAGTCGGGAAGAAGCTGTCCAGTACTTTGAATCTGGATGAAGCCCTCAAAATGATCTGCGACACGTTAAAAAAAGTCGTCGACTATTCCGCCATAAGTATATTCCTGATTAACGAAGAAAAGCGCGAAGTGTCGTCCGTTTTCGCCCAGGGCTATCATCCCAATGCCGATCAGTACATTCAACTGCGGGTTGGCCAGGGTCTGGTCGGATGGGTCGCGGAGAATCGAGACCCGGTCATAGTGGCGGACGTCACCAAGGATGATCGCTATTTCGCGGGTGATCCCGATACGAGGTCGGAACTGGTGGCCCCCATAGAAATCGATGACCGCGTTATAGGCGTGATAAACCTCGAATCGCCGCGAGTTAATGCTTATGATAAAAGCAGCCTGGAACTTCTGCGGGCCTTTGCGAGTCAGGCGGCGCTGACTATCGAGCGTGCCAAATTGCACGACAAAATGCTCGAGAACCGTCGTTTCGAAGAGCAGTTGTCCATCGCACGGCATATCCAACTGAGTTTTATTCCCAAGAGTGATCCGAAAATCGCGGGGTACGACGTCTCCGGGATCAATATTCCCTCGGGTGAAGTCGGCGGCGATTACTATGATTTCATCGATATCGTGACTCGTCAGACCGGGATAGCCATCGCCGATATTTCCGGCAAAGGTATACCGGCGGCCCTGATTATGGCGTCTTTCCGGGCCTCGCTTATCGCCGAGATACGGAACAACTATGCCATCCGTACCATCTGCCGTAAGGTCAACAGCCTGATGTTTGAATTGCTCGAACGTGAAAATTTCGTTACGGCCTTCTACGGAGTTCTCGATTCCAAAAACGACATATTTACCTTTTCAAATTGCGGTCACAACCGGCCGATCCTGATGCGCCGTGACGGTACTATCGAAACGCTGGATGAAGGCGGTATGGCTCTGGGGGTGGTGAACGACACCGAATATGAAGAGCGGCCCATCTCGATCCGACCCGGTGACGTCATCCTTATGTACACCGACGGTGTTACGGAGGTCGAAGGACCCGATGGCACGCAATTCGGCGAAAAACGCCTGAATGAACTGCTCCAGGCCAGCGCGGGATTGCCGGCCCGGGAAATTCACGAGGCGATATTTAATACTATTAAAGAATTCGCCCGGCCCGATCACGTCTTCGACGACGTTACTATGGTCGTCATCAAGAAGCTGGAAACAAAGTAAGTCGCTTTTTCCGCATTGACATATATCGTATTCCTGCTTAAGTTTATTGATAATATCAAAACTCCGGAGGAATAATGAAGTTATCCGTGATTTTCGCTGTAATATTGGCTGGCCTCTTTGTCTGGGGGTGTGGCAGCAAAAGCAATCCATCCAGTAATCAACCCCCGGGTGATGTTTATATCGTGGCCAATACTTCGGTCACCATTCCCGCCGATATGATGAGCACAATCTCGAATATCTGGAATGCCGTGACGTCGTACACTGTCCCGATCGGAGAATATCCGAGCGGATCGGGCTTTTACGACCCCAATATTGGTTTCAACACAAGCGCCACGCTTAAGGCCATTGTTAAGGACGATACGCTTTATATTTACGCCAGTTGGACCGACGGCAACGCCAGTCGGCGTCTTGACCGTTTGCATTTGTCGATAACCGATCAACCCTGGTCCATACTGACGAATGAAGGTGAAGACGTCTTTTTCATCATATTCGACGCCGGTAATAACGGCACCGAAAGGGCCGACTGCGCTACTATGTGTCATGCCGTGGGGGATACCAGAGAACATTATACCAGCGGCGGCGGTAACGCCGACGTCTGGATATGGCGCGCCGCCAGAACCGCTCCGGCCTATCTGGACGATGACGGCTGGTGGGATGACGCCGGAACCGATCTCGACTATCCAGCCGGAAGTGATGCGGTGTACAAAGACAACTACAATAATATTGCACATGCTCCTTACTTCACGCATTATAATCTTGGTGCTTATACAGGTGACTTTTTATTTACACACGACACCGTTCATTATGTGCAAGCGAATTTCACCGCTGGCGATGAGGTGCCGGGTTTCGTGATCGATTCCATGTTCCACGATACTTCGACCGCCGACCTCAGTCGCTGGGACGTCCACAGTTATTCGTTATATGACAATATCAATCATAAGTGGGACATCGTCATGTCCCGCGCACTGGATACCGGCCACGATGACGACGTCGATTTATCATCGGTCGACACGGTACAGGTGACAATTGCTGTCAATCATAACTACCCGGCCAACAGCCCGAACAAACATTCCGGATCAAAACCGTTTTATATAATCATTAATCCGCAGTAATAAAGTATTGATTTCAAGCCCCGAATTCGGGGCTTGTTGAAAAAGCTCGTCCGGTCAGGTCCTGCGTCCAGATTTATGGGGACGTGTGATCTGACTGCATTGTAAGTAATTGAAACCAAAGGGGCCGTCAGTGTCAATCCCGACTTTGTCGGGATCAGCACCTGACGGAACATATATCACCACTTTTTCAGCAAGCCCTTCAGGTCGGTTTTTTTTATTGTACAAAATCCCGGGGCGGTTCGCATATTGTTGCAAAACCCATCGATGCTGATTATATTCAATGTCAGGAATGAAAATAATGCATATCCAATAAAAAGGAGCCGGTCATGGCCATCAGGACGTATGAAGAATATATCGCATCGCTCAAAAAGATGCGTCCCAATATTTACAAATTCGATGAACTTATCGAAGACGTCACCACTCACCCGGCGACAAAAGGCACGATCGAAGGACACGGGCAGATTTACAAGGCTGCGCTCGACGACGAACAGAAGGACGTCTTCACGACCGTCTCACATCTGACCGGTGAGCCGGTCAGTCGGTACCTGTCGGTCATACAGGAACCGCAGGATATGTACGCCAACAGCCGTCTTAAAAGAACCATGTTTCAGAAGACCGGGACGTGCACCGGGGGACGGTGTGTCGGCTGGACGGCCATGAACGCCATGTTCTGCGCCACGTGGGATATCGACAAAGAGTTTGGAACCGATTATCATAAGCGGCTTCTGGCCTGGCTTGGAGACGCCCAGGCGCGCGACATCACGATCTCCGGCGCTCTGACCGATCCCAAAGGCGACCGCACCAAAAAACCGTCGGAACAGGACGACCCCGATATGTTCCTGCGCATGGTGGAAAGACGCGATGACGGTATCGTCGTGCGCGGTGCAAAAGTCATGATCTGCGGCGTGGCGGCCTCCAATGAAATATTCATACTGCCCGGCACCAGTTACGGTGAAGGGGACGAAAGTTATGCCGTCTCGTTTGTCGTCCCGCGTGACATCGAGGGATTGACCATTGTCGAGACACGGCACCCCAGCGATACCCGAGACGGTGAAGAAGGGTTCGACATACCGGTCAAGGACGGCGGCATCACGCAGGCGTACCTGCTGTTCGAAGACGTCTTCATCCCGAACGAACGAGTCTTCATGGCCGGGGAGACGAAGTACGCTCTCAAAGCGGTGCAGTACTTCATAGGTACATACCGCTCTGCGATCGGCGGATGCGTCGCGGGACAGGGCGACGTCAAAATCGGAGCGGCGATTCTCACCGCGCGCGCCAACGGTCTCAATTCTAAAGTGTTTCGCGACAAAATCGTCCAGATGAATATCAACAACGAGACGACATTCGGCATGGGCATTGCGGCGGCGGCGATGGGCCGCAAGCACCCGTCGGGGGCCTGGGTCAGCGACATGCTCCTGTCCAATGTCAACAAGGTCCACGTGGCGACGCTGCCCTACGAGACTTCCAGATTGGCGCAGGACATCGCCGGGGGTATCGCCGAAACCGGGTGCATGCCGTCGTACAAAGATTTCAAATCGACCAAGTACGGGCACCTTATCGAGAAGTACATGAAGGCGCGCTCCAATGCCGAGACGCGAGCCCGCGCGGCTCGTCTGGTGGAGTGGGCGACTATCGGGGCCGGCGTGCCGGGGTGCATGCACGGCGGCGGCTCTCCCGACGGCGCCAAGCTGGTGATCAACGCGATGGGTCAGCTTGAAAAGAAAGTCGAGATGGCACGGCGTCTGGCGGGTATCGAAGAAGAACTGCCCGATCCGGGCAAGAAGTAATCGGAAGTCTCCGGTTATTAGGGTCATAAAGATCCCACCACTAATCCTTCATAGGATTCAGAGCCTTCGGGTGATGGGGTACCCAAAGCTCGTTATGTGCGCGGCACTTGTCCACAAGTGCCCGAGCGTTTGGTGCATACACGGAAAAGGGGCAGATGTGGACATCTGCCGCCCACAAAATATCTCGCAAGTGTTTAATTCAATATTCGTTATGAGGAAATGGGTTCGTTCCTGGATTTTTTTGAATTTCATAATTGATTCCAAGCCGGTTGATTTTTGCGCTTTGCGTTGCTTTGAAACAAGTTGTTGTTTTGTTCGTGGCGTTATTGAAGCTCCTTTCTATATATAGGGGAGCGACACGAATCACCATTGGGTTGGCAGGGATTTTGAGTTTATGGGCGGGGTTTCGGTGGTAGGGAAGATGTCGAAACCACGGGGGTTTCGACCTACAGGTCTTCTTGATTAAATTACAATCAAACAAACCGGCTGTCGAGGGCGTCTGCCGGTCACAAGAATTTTCATAAAAAGACTGGATTCCCGCCTTCGCGGGAATGACATTGTACAGTATGACTTAAAGATGGTATGCCCTCCTTCACTTCGTGTGGACCTTAGGCAACTGGGCATGACCTACGAAGACTGCCGGTTACAGAAATAAATGTCGGCTTTTCTATCGCCTGTTGTGGCGAATCATAAGGAATTGTCCGGAGCGCACGGCCCCTGACCTACATTAGATTATTTGCTTTTGTACGAAATCAAATCGTACACTGATATACCGGGTTGGCCGGAGAGCTTTTCGGTCAGCCAGTACTTATGAGCCTGACCAATAGTCAGGATCAGCCGCTTGCCATTGTGCGTTTTGATGACATCCTGCACGTTGTTCAAAATCAGGGCGTTCCACTGATTCCAGAGTTCGAGATATTCCGGGAAGTACTTACTTAATGAATCGAACCAGGCCGAGAAATGAAGCACGTCGACCTCGGGCATCTGCAGGCGCTCCATCGAAACCAGATTTTCCAGCATACTGAGTATCCGTCCATAGGCGACGTCCTCCCACTGGCTGGCGTACTCCCAGATCATACGCATCCACTGGTTGTTTTCGATCTGCGCCATGACCGCGGCCTTGGCCTGTTCCATCTTGTTGCGCTGTTCCTCGTCGGGAAGCACACCAATAACTTCGATATTGTGTTTTTCGGCGTAGGGGAAAATAATCTCCGGGTATTCCGGTTTGACGTCGGCCAGACGGTTATCCTCGCGTTCGTAGCCGGCGATTTCGGTCAGGATAAATTCGGGTTTGATGCCGTCGAATGCCCTGGTCAGGAAGTCGGCGTACTGCGGCGACGTTTCGCGGCCGATGTGTATGGTGCCGATGATTACAAGTTCGGTATTCATGCTGTTACCTGTTTTTTGGGTTGGGTTGCCAGGCTGACCAGCCAGACCGCGGTGAGCGCGAGGAAAAAGGCCGGCGCCAGTTCATAGACGGTGGCGTGCAGGGACGGCGTGAAGCGCCAGATCAGGACGGTCATGGTCCCGACCACCATCCCGGCCAGCACGCCCTCGCGGGTAGTCTTGCGCCACCATAACGTCAAAATCAGGGCCGGGCCGAAAGCCGCGCCGAGTCCCGACCAGGCAAAAGCGACCATTTTGAATACCAGCTCCTGCCAATAGATGGCAATGACAAAAGCGGCGATTCCGACCAGTATCGTTACGATCCGCGAAACCGTCACCAGTTTTTCCTCGGTGGCATTTGGTTCGATGTAGTTGCGATAAATATCTTCGGCGACCGATGACGTCGTGACCAAAAGCTGGCTGTCGGCGGTGGACATCATGGCGGCGATGGCGCCGGATATCAAAATACCCGCGACCCATCCGGGCAGAAGCTCGGTGGCCATCAGCGGCATGACTTTTTCCTGATCGACAATGGCGCCGTTTTGAAACATGACGATGCCGAACAGTCCGATAAACATCGCCCCCCAGAAAGCCAGTACCGCCCAGCTTATGCCGATGACTGCACCTTCGCGCAGTTTCTCCGGTTTATTGATCGCCATATAGCGAGCCAGAAGATGCGGCTGGCCCATATAGCCGAGGCCCCAGGCCAACCCGGTGATGATCGAGAAGGTTGCCATCAGGCCATGATCGCCGCCGAGGACCGACAGGTGTCCCGGATGCTGCGCGATGATGGCCGAGGTAATCTTGTCCCAGCCACCCAGTTCGATCAGGGCGGTGATGGGCAGGACCACCAAAGTGATGAGCATCAGCAGCGATTGAAGAAAATCGGTCCAGGCGACGGCCCGGAAACCGCCCATGACGGTATAGAATAAAATTATGCACGCGCCGAGGATCATGCCGTTTGTCTGCGACATACCGAAGGTGACGTTTAACACTTTACCCGCGCCGATAAACTGCGCGCAGACGTAGAAGGTGAAAAAGAAGACGATGATCAACGTCGCCAGCGTCCGTATGGTACGCGTCGTATCGTTGAAGCGGTGTTCGAAAAACTCCGGTATGGTCAGCGCAAAATTGCTTTCCGATTCAACACGGAGTTTGTGGGCGACAAACATCCATGAAAAAAGAATGCCCGAGGTGCATCCGATCACGACCCATATTTCAGCCAGGCCCGAAGCGAAAACGACACCGGGAAGGCCAAGAATCAACCAGGCCGATTCGCCGGAGGCACGTTCTGAAAAAGTCACGACCCAGACCCCGAGTTTACGCCCGCCGAGAACGTAATCGGCAATAGTTTTATTGAAGCGAAAAGTCATGAAGCCGATAATCAAAAGGGCGACCAGGTAGGTCACGAAACCGATGAGGATGGCGTTCATTTGGTCCCCTTTTCACCGGTGACGAAATAAAAAATAAGGCTTATCGCGACGAGAACAAAAGGCGGTACGAAAAGCCAGAAATATGTCCAGAATGTCATAAAGCCGTATCTTGTATCTAAACTTCTTCTTCGGTTTTATTTTCTTCGTCGATCAACGGGTTGGCCCATTCCTCTTCGTAGAACAGCGAATCCTCATCGGTGATTTTGTGGCCGTCGCGGACGAACTTAATGATCGCGAACGAATACGCCTGCGAAGTCGCCACCACCGACAGCATGTAGCCGAGGACCGAGACGAATATCAAAAATAACATGGCCCCGAGGATGTACCCCGCGACCGATGGAGTGCCGCCGGCGCCGAGGGTCGATATATCGAAGCCGACATTCACCGACGGAAATACGTTGGTTATAAATCCGACCGCGTCGCTTTCGAGCGGAAGAGAGGCGAACCCGGATGTCATCAGCTTGTGGATTTTATCTCCGCCACCAACCGCCGCGCTGGCTTCGATCAGTTGCACGGCCTTGTACGAAAAGAAAGCATAAATAAACCCGCAAATTTTGGCCGCCACGAGTGAAAAGGCCGTATACAATCCCCAGCGGAAGGGATGACGGGTGATGGTCAAAAACGATTCCAGTATCGAGTTGAACGATTCCTTGTTGCGGTCGGCCGCGACGGTAATCGGCATGATGAAAAACGAGACGAAAAACACGAATATTATGAGAACCGTGAATATCGCGATTATGAAATTCGGAAACAGAAAGAAGATGGCGTACAGCAGTTCACCGGCGACCGGAATCCGCGTGACAAGCCCGACCAGTATGCCGAGGAGGATGATCAACGCGATAAACATGGCGACGGCGATAATCGAGATCAAAAGCTGCGGCGAGCGCGAGAGGGCGAATTTGATCGAATCATAGGCCGAGAAAAACGGGTTGCCGCGAAGTTCCTCGAAATCGCACGAAGTGCAGGCCAGCATGCCGAGCATAATCATAATAACCGCACAGAATATGCCCACGTAGTACAGGATTACCGAAAGGATCGATGAAAACCCGGCGATCTCGAAGGGGAAAACGCAATAAGTGTTGAGGGTGGTTGTCAGTGACTGGCCGTCGACCAGAAATGCGGCATAAGCGAATATGTCGTAGGCCGCGAGGGCCAGAAGCAGCGCCACCGAGCAGACGAATATTTTCTTGGCTTTCAATGCCTTGGCCGGAGCGGTCAGGAGGCTTTTGAAATTATAATCGAAGTCGGGTTTCACGAATTTTAATCTTACTAAAGGGCAGGTCAAAGTCAAGGATATTTTTCGCCCGGAATATCATATACAGGGGTTCGGATTTTAATATTAGTTGAATAACAATGGCATTTAACGTATTTTGTGACCCGATTGTATAAGGAAGTATGAAATTCGTCATGGATCAGGACCGCACCATATTAAAGTTCGATGAGATCGGGTATAAGAATCCATCCGGGGCCGTCATTTTCGATAAGCTGTCGTTCTCGCTGGAAAAGGGGCGGACGGCTATAATTGTGGGATCAACCGGGGCGGGCAAGACCTCGCTGGCCGAGCTGATAATAGGCAATAAAGCCCCCGATGCGGGCGAAATATTCCTGTTCGGACAGGGTTTGAGCAAAGCCGGCAGAGGAAAAATATTCCGGCTGCGGCGAATGATCGGCGGCGTGGGCGGCATTTTTCAATTGATCGACAGCCGGACAGTGATGGAAAATATAATATTACCGCTGATTATCCGCGGTGAAAAGACGACGGCGCAGCGGAAGAAGGCTCTTCGCGTTATGGGGCAATTGGGATTGGCAGGCTGGAAAGGCGATCTGGCCGGGGATTTAAGCCAGGGCCAGAAGAATATGGTCATGCTGGCGAGAGCCGTCGTTGCCGATCAGCCTCTGCTTTTGATCGATGAACCACTCGCCGGGCTGGACAAAACCACCGCTCAGCATGTCAACAAGACGCTGCAGAGTTTTGCCATCGGCGGGCATTCCATGCTGATCATGACCTCGGGCCAGACCGGGCTGTTTATTCCGGATGCGAAAGAATATCATTTGTCCGACGGGGCGCTAATATGAGCAAGTTCTGGTACCCAATACGCATCTTCGCGGCGAATGTATTTCGGCGTCCGCTGGCCACACTCAGCGCGGTATTATCCCTGTTGCTGTTGTTCCTGCTTTTGGAGCTGACGTGGATGGCTCTGCTGACCGCCGACGGGTACTTTCATGGGCTGATGGATACGGTTGATATGGAAGTATTTTTCGATGAATCCCTGCCCGATTCAACCATCACCGTGTTGCGGCGGGAGATTCTCGATAATCCCGATGTCAAGAATATCGATTATATATCCAAAGAGTCGGCGCGGTTGAGACTGCAGGATTTGATGGGCAGCGACCTGCTCGAAGGACTCGATGATAACCCGCTGCCGCGTTCGCTGATGATAGATTTTAACACAGCTGCGATTACGTCGGATAATTTGCAGAATTTCGCCGATAACCTGAGCGCCCGCGACGGAGTTATGGAAATACATTATCCGGGAAACTGGCTGGCCGAGACGGAGAAGACTCTAAAGTGGTTGTTCTGGACGGCTATGTTACTGGGACTGGTCATTTTGATAACGTCGGGGTTGAACGTCGTGCATGCGGCGCGACTGACGGTACGCGTGCGGCAGGATGAGCTCCGCCAGTTGAAATATCTCGGGGCGGGGATATCGATCATAACGCAGCCGTTTTTGCTGGAAGGTTTCTTCTATACGCTGGTTGCGGCCGGTATAAGCTGGGCGATTGCGTTGTACCTTCAGGGCAGCATACAGATCGGGGACATTTTGATTGCCCGCCCGCCAACCAACGATATATTCGTCTCGTGCATGATCGCTCTGCTGATGGGTATCGCAGGCGGATATCTCGGCATCAAACGTTCGGTATAAGTTATGATTTCAAGGCTAATCAAAATATTTCTATTCGTTGCCGTCGGTGTTATATGCGGCGGCACGGCTTTTGGGCAATCGCATGATGTCGTCACCCAGAAAAAAGAGCTGGAGCAGATTAAGAAAGAGATCGAGGGGACGCAGAAGAACCTCGATTCATTACGCAATGTTGAAAAGGGCGTCTTAAAGGAAATATCCGACTACGAACAAAAGGCCAGCATGAACAAGACGGTGCTGAATCGCCTCAACAATCAATTGTCCGGTTTGCGAAAAGACATAGATCAATCCAAAGGTTCGCTGGAGAATTCCGAAAATTCGTACAAGTCGACCAAAAGCCATTATATCGAAAACCTGACCTATTATTATTCGGCGACGCAGGAGCCTAATATTAGTTTAAAAAAAGACCTCACTCTTGAGAAGGATTTTCTTTTAAAGAGAATATATCTTAAAGCACTATCTGTATATGACCGCGAAAACCTGTTCAGTACCGAACAATCACTGCAACAGGCGCAAAGTGATTATTCGGATCTGCTTGATGAAAAAACAAGGGTGGACAAGGCCGCGTCACAAAAGAAACGGGAATACACGGTTATCTCGTCGCAGAAGGCGAGCCGTGAAAAGGACCTGAGCCGGGTGCGCCAGAAAAAAGAAACCGAAGCCGACCGTCTGGTGACGCTGTCCGAAGCCGCGAAGCAGATGGAAGAACTGATCGTACGGCTCGAAAAAGAGCGCGAAGAAAGAGAGCGCGGCCCGAAGGCGACGACGTTCAATTATGAAACCGGCAATTTTGCATCATACAAAGGCGCCCTGACGCCTCCGTTTAAAGGAAAAATTACCGACAATTTTGGCTGGAAGACCGATCAGCTGACAAAACTTAAATCGTACTCACCCGGCATAAAGATTCAGGGCAACACAGGCGGTCGGGTTCTGGCGACTGCTCCCGGTGTGATCGCCTATGCCGGGAATCTTCGGGGATACGGCAATTTTGTGATAATCGAACATGAGGACGGTTATTATTCGACTATTGCCGGGATAAGCGACCTTTATGTAGAGAAAAATCAGATCGTGGATAAATCCGAAATAATCGGTATCTCGTCGACGGGGCTGGTAAAATACGAACTGCGACGGGGACGAGAACCGGTCGACCCGGTGGAATGGATAAAGATTGAATCGTTTAAATGACATCCCCGGTCAGGACCTGGCCAAAAAAATACTTCTGAACTCGTACAACCGCAGCCGGATCGCTTCGACCTATTTGTTCTACGGCCCCGATGGGGTCGGGAAGTGGTCGATGGCTATGGCCGTCGCGGCGCTTCTAAATTGTGAGGACCGCGTCAAAGACGACGATGGTCGGGTTATCGACGCCTGCGGGAAATGCCGCAACTGCCGGGCAATTGCCAATTTGATTTTTCAGGAGATGTATTTTGCGGTTCCCCTGCCGCCGCGCAAGAGCGACAAGGAAATTCCAGATCGCATCAGGGAGTATCTCGATATAAAAAAGGAAGAGCCGTATAAGATCGTAACGTCGACTCGCCAATTAACTATACCGATCGAATGTGCCCGCGAAATCAAACGACAAACATCGGTCAAGCCGACCGAAAACATGACCCGGGTCGTTGTTTTTTATCAAATGGAGAAAATGCTGGCGTCGTCGGCCGATTCGCTTCTGAAACTTATCGAAGAACCGCCGCCGGAGACGGTAATTATACTCACGGCGATCGATCCCAATAACCTGCTGCCGACTATACAGTCCCGGTCGCAGAAGATCAGGTTCAAACCGGTCGCCACCGACGACATCGCGAGCTATCTGTCTACCAAATATGAAATCCCGGAAGGTCGGGCCGGTTTTGCGGCGCGCCTGTCTCTGGGTTCGCTGGGCCAGGCCCTGGATCTGGTTTCGGACGAAAGCGACAGCTCGCTGCGGCAGGTATCGCTTTTGATGCTCAAGGAAATCCTGACCGGGAATACACCGTCGGCGGTGAACACGGCGGTCGAATTTTTGAATCCCAACGATCGCGGCTCGGCCGAAAGGGTTTTATCCTATTGGCAGTCCTATTTTAGCGACCTGATTTGCGTAAGATATGGCAAAGGTTCGGACAGGATAATTAACGCCGATTTTAAAACCGAACTGGAACAGCTGGCGGGCAAAATCGGCGGGCCGGACAGCCTGGCGGAAGTGGTCGACCAGATCGGCCAGCTTCAAGGCGCATTGCGACTCAACGTTCATATACGACCGGCCATGGCGGCTTTTGTCCTGAAAGCCCGGCGGGCAATGGCGCAATCTGCTTGACAGTTGCGTTTCATTGGTTAACTTACCTGTTTTGTGAGGAAAATATATGCCAGATTTATACCTTGTCGAATTTAAGGGCAATCGGCGCGAGTTTTATTTTAATAAATTCTATCATTCCCTGAAACTGAATGACTATGTCGTCGTCCAGGCGGAGCGCGGGGAAGATATGGGACATTTATTGAACCGTATCGAAAAGGATTCCACCTTTTCATTCGTCGAAAAGCCGAGGTCAATATTACGTCCGGCCAACGACGAAGATATGGCCAATTTGAATAAGAACCGTGACGATGAATCCTCCGCCTGGGATAATGCCGTACGATTGATCGACCAGCACAAGCTGGAAATGCAACTGGTGGATATAGAGTACCAGTACGACCGCAATAAAATGACGTTTTATTTCACGGCCGATCACCGGGTCGATTTCCGGGCGCTGGTTCGCGACCTCGCGTCCGAATACAAGACGCGTATCGAACTGCGGCAGATCGGGGTTCGTGACGAGGCCAAACGCATCGGCGGCCAGGGTATCTGCGGGCATCAGCAGTGCTGCTCGAGGTTTTTAAGGAATTTCGAGCCGATTTCCACGCAGGACGCTCGGGAACAGGGATTGTCGCTTAACCCGTCGAAGATTTCCGGCAATTGCGGACGATTGCTGTGCTGCCTGAAGTATGAAGTCGATTATTATGCCATGACCCGCAGCAGGTACCCCGACCCGGGTGAACCGTACACGGTCGATGGTAAGAACGGCGTGGTCGATCGGATCAATGTTTTCGAAGATTACATGGTGGTCAAACTGGAGGACGGTGAAGAGGTTAAAGTGCCCGGCTCCGAAGTCGGGGATAATCGTCTCGAGCAGGGAGAATTTTATCGCGAAATGCACAACCTTCCGCCCCTGAACAAAAAAGAGCAGCAGGTCGCTGTGCCCCGCCCGGAGCAGGATGAAGATATTACCGAGGAACTTCTTAAAGAAGACAGCGATAAACCGGAGAACCTGACGTGAGCAAACCGTTTTATATAACGACCCCGATATACTATGTCAATGATAGGCCGCACGTCGGCCATTCGTACACGACCATCGCGGCCGACCTGATTACGCGGTACCACCGCCTCAACGGCCGCGAAGCGTTTTTCCTGACCGGCACCGACGAGCACGGCACCAAGGTGGCCGAAGCCGCCGAAAAGGCCGGACTTGACCCGCAGTCATTCTGTGACGGAGTGGTGCAACAATACAAGGACGCCTGGAAAGCACTCGATATCGAGTATAGCGATTTCATCCGCACGACCGATAAACGACACGAAGTGGCGGTGCAAAAGCTGCTTTCGATATTGCACGAAGCGAAAACCCCCGATGGTGAGGCGGTGATTTATCCCGACGTCTATGAGGGATTGTACTGCACCGGGTGTGAAAAATTCCTGACGGAAAAAGAGCTGGTCGACGGGCTGTGTCCGCACCATAAAACCGCTCCGCAGGTGCTCAGCGAGAAAAACTACTTTTTCCGGCTTACGGCGTTTGTCGACAAGATAAGATCTTTGATAGAAACGGACAAAATCGCCATTCTTCCGGATGAACGGCGTCGCGAAGTTATGGGCCTGCTCGATCAGGATCTGACGGATTTTTCGATATCGCGCGAAAAAGTCAAATGGGGTATACCACTGCCGTTTGACTCGAAACAGGTAACGTACGTCTGGGTCGAGGCGTTGATCAATTATATCAGCGGGATCGGGTATGGGGCCGACGACAAGAAATTTAAAAAGTGGTGGTATGACGGCGAAATCGTGCATCTAATGGCCAAAGATATCTTGAAGTTTCATTGTATTTACTGGCCGGCAATTCTGATGGCGGCCGGGCTGCCGCTGCCCAAAACGATTTTCCTGCACGGATTCTTTACGGTCAACGGAGAGAAAATGTCGAAATCGCTGGGCAATCAGATCGACCCGCGCGACATGGTCGAGCGGTTCGGGCCCGATGCTTCGCGGTATCTCCTGTTGACCCAGTATCCGTTCGGGGCCGACGGCGACATACAGGAATCGAGGTTTGTCACCAAGTACAACAGCGACCTGGCCAACGATCTGGGCAATCTGGTGTCACGGACGGCCAAGATGATAATTGCCAATTTCGACGGCAAGATTCCGGCACCGGCCGACGGGATCGAAGGGGTCGATGAACTCGTCTCCGTGGCCGAAAAGCTGCCGGAAGTCGTACTGGATCATATCAAGAATTACAGGTTATTGAACGCTATCGAGGCCGTCATGAGTCTGGTACGCAGTACCAATAAATTTTTCGATACCAACGCTCCGTGGAATCTGATCAAAGACGGGGACTTAAAAAAGGCCGGGGGCGTGTTGTATATCAGCGCCGAAGCGATCAGAATTACGGCAATTATGATAAGCCCGATCATGCCCAACAAAGCGGTCGAAATGCTCGGGGTTTTTGGGTTCGATAAAGACGAGTTGAGCATTGAATCGGCACGGACGTTTTACCGTCTGGAGGCCGGGACCAGGATTGCACTGAAAGATTCCGTTTTCCCGCGTTTGCAGGAGAAAAAGGCCAAAAAGACGTCCGACAAGGGTGATGAATCAGACGACGGGCTGGTCGATATAGATTCGTTTTTCAAAAACAAGCTGGTTGTGGCCGAAGTGCTCGAAGCCGAGAAGGTCGAAGGGGCCGATAAGCTGCTCAGACTTCAGATAGACGTCGGTGGCGAGAAGCGGCAGATCGTGGCCGGGATTGCGTTGCACTACACGCCGGAAGACCTGGTCGGCAAGCAGATCGTGGTCGTGAAAAATCTCAAACCGGCCAAAATCCGGGGTATCGAATCCAACGGTATGCTCCTGGCGGCCAAGAAGGGCAAACAGTTGACACTGGTTACGCCCGAACAGGATATCGAGGCCGGGGCAGAAGTCGGCTGATGATCGATTCTCACTGTCATCTTGATTTCGATGCCTTTGATAGCGACCGCGACGCCGTCGTATCGTCGGCGCTCGAAGCCGGGGTGCACACGATAGTCAATATCGGGGTCGATCTGGAACATTCGGAAATGTCGGTGGCGCTGGCTGAAAAGTACGATTGCGTGTATGCCACGGTCGGAGTGCACCCGCACGATGCATCTAAATTCGATAATAGTTCCGCGGAAAAAATAGCGAGCCTGGCCGATCATGAAAAAGTTAAGGCCATCGGTGAAATCGGACTGGATTACTATCGTGATCTGTCGCCGCGTAAACTGCAAAGACAGGTTTTCGAGCAGCAGCTCGAAATAGCGGTGCAGAAGAATCTCCCGGTCGTGATTCATACGCGGGAGTCGTTTAAGGAATCGGTCGAGATAATAACGAAATTCGCACCGCGATTGGTCGGAGGGGTTTTTCACTGTTTTCCCGGAGATGCGAACGAAGCCAATGAAGTCATTGACCTGGGCTTCAAAATATCCGTGGGTGGAATAATTACGTTTCCCAAAGCGGGCATGGCGCGGATGGCCGCCGAAGTGCCGATGGAGCATATTTTGCTCGAAACGGACTGTCCGTACCTGGCCCCGGTGCCGAAACGCGGCCAACGCAACGAACCGTCGTTTGTCAGATTCGTCTATCAAAAAATGGCCGAGCTTAAAGATATGCCGGTCGGAGAGGTCGAAAAAATCGCCGATCGGAATGTGCAGAAGCTTTTCGGCCTGGTCGAAGTTTTCGGTGATTGAGATGCCATCGGTTCGTCCCAAGAAACGCTTTTCGCAGAACTTCATCATAGATAAAAATATCGCGCGGCAAATTGTTGGATACCTTGAGATCAAGAGAAATGACATAGTCATCGAGATCGGCACCGGACGCGGCGGCCTGACCGAAATAATCGCCGATACCGGGGCGACCGTATTTTCTTTCGAGCTGGATAAAAATCTTATGCCGGAACTGGAAAAGAAATTTTCCGGACAGGAGAAACTCAAAATTATCAATCAGGATTTTCTTACAGTTGAACCGGAGAAGTACTGCGACAGGTCGTTCAAGCTTATCGGGAATATACCATATGATATAACGTCGCCGCTGGTTGGCTGGATTGTCGAACAACGGAGAGTGATAGAACGGGTGGTGATTACGGTTCAAAAAGAAATGGGCGAGCGTATCGCGGCCGGACCGGGCTCCAAAGACTGGGCCCCGATTTCGATTTTTACGCAGTTGTTTTTTGATATTAAAAAAGCAAGGACAGTTCCGCCGGGGGCGTTTTACCCGCCGCCGAAAGTGTTTTCATCGGTTCTGGTGTTCGAGCCGGTTGACAGATATCAAGTGGACGATTTTGAATTTTTCGAGCGGGTGGTTCGGGC
Source organism: uncultured candidate division Zixibacteria bacterium (assembly GCA_963702205.1). Taxonomy (GTDB): domain Bacteria; phylum Zixibacteria; class MSB-5A5; order GN15; family PGXB01; genus CALAMC01. Next base: position 3,348,782 of record OY969724.1, on the reverse strand, counting down.
GGCCTTCGTTCACAGGCGCAAGATGCTGGTTAATAATCTGGCGGAAGCCGGTATTGGCGATAAAGCTATACTATCAGAAAAGCTGGTGAATCTGGGCAGGAGCGCCAATGTCCGGGCCGAGGCGATGTCGATCGAAGATTTTATTCGCTTGTCGGACCTGCTTAAAAAAACAAATAATTCTTGAGTCCGTCCGTTTAAGCCGTTAGATTTGATATAATTTCCACAGGGGTTTGATATGCCACAGCTTTCGATAAAAATAGACGACGTCGCGGCGTTGCGAAGGACGACCAGGACTCGTGTCCCCGATCCGGTTCATGTCGCCGTAATGGCCGAAGCGGCCGGGGCGGACAGCATCACGGCTCATTTGCGAGTGGATCGGGCGCTTCTGAAAGACCGCGATATTTATTTGCTCAAAGAGACGGTGCAAACCCGGCTGAATCTTCAGATCGCCCCCGATCCGGATTTGATCAAGCTGGCGCTGGAAGTTAAACCGTACCGGGTGACCCTCATGCCAATGCTTCTTGAGGGTGAGATGCTTTCGCGCGGGATCGATTTTACGAGAGCGGCCAACCGGCTGCACGATGCCGCAGTGCTGCTCGACGACGCCGGGGTATCGTATTCGTGCCTTGTCAATCCCGACGCCGATTCGGTGAAAGAGGCGGCGCGTTTGAAATGCCGGGCGGTGCAGCTGGCGGCGTACGATTACTCCTCGTCAGATCCGGTGGATTATAATTCAAAGGCCGAGACTATAGATCAGGTCGCCCAGACAGCCAGGAAGCTGGGGATAAACGTTGCATGCGGCGGCGGACTGGATTATCTTAATATCCGGGCGTTGGCTGCGCTGGGGTCAATTGATGAGTACATCGTGGGGCATAATATCCTGGCCCGGGCGCTGCTTGTCGGTATCGAGCGAGCCGTGCGTGACATGAGTAAAATGCTTCTGGCCTGCACCAAAGAAAATCCTTTCGTGTAATATATGGCCACAGAAAACAAATCCGAACCGATTAAACGGTTGTCGATCGTAATCCCCGAGGATATCGAAAAAATCCGGCTCGATAAGTACATTGGTCAAAATCCAGAACTCAAATTATCGCGCAGTCGACTGCAGAAACTTATCGAGGCCGACCTTGTCAGCATTGACGGCGCTCCGGCGGTCGGCAAGATGATTCTGACCGGCGGTGAAAAAATCGAAATATCGATTCCCCCCGAACCGGAGATGAAACTGACGCCGGAAAATATCCCGCTCGATATTGTGTACGAAGACGAATATCTTCTGATTGTCAACAAACCTCCGGGTATGACGGTTCATCCGTCGACGGGAAATTATACCGGAACGATGGTACACGCCCTGCTGCACTATACGAAATCTTTGTCGACCGGAGCGGCCGAGCGTCCGGGAATAGTGCACCGTCTGGATAAGAATACCAGTGGCCTTATAATGGTTGCAAAGACAGATGAAGTGCATCAGGCGCTGCAGGATATGCTGAAAGCGAGGACGATCACTAAGAAGTACATCGCGGTAGTTTGCGGGCATATGAAGGAAAACGACGGTACGATAGATCTTCCGGTCGGCCGGTCGATGAAAGACCGGAAGAAGATGACCGTAACAAAAATCAAATCACGAGAAGCGATAACCGAATATAAACTGCTGGAGCGCTATGGTTTGTACGATTATCTCGATATAAATCTTCGCACCGGCAGGACGCATCAAATCAGGGTGCATTTCGCTCATCTGGGGCACCCGGTTCTCGGTGATCCTGATTACGGTGGTCGAGAGAAATGGCATCTGGGGATTTTCTCCAATGATCGCATGATCGCGAAAAAGGCGCTGGCGATTATGCCGCGTCAGGCACTTCACGCCAGAAGTCTGGAATTCCGTCATCCGGTGACTGGAAAAAAGATGAGTATCGAGGCGGAGCCGCCCGAGGATTTTAAAGCACTGCTGGATTTTCTTAAATCACAATTTAAATTATAAAAATATCATATATCCACCCGTTGGATGGGTTAAAAGACGGTGTTGGTTGCAATGTCATTCCCGACTTGATCGGGAATCCAGTCTTTCTTTGAATGAATTTCTTGCAGCCCACCCAACGGGTGGTTGATTACGATTTCGTAATTTCCCCAGCGCCGAGGATTATTGTGGGGCAGGAACCACCTGCACTGAGTATTCGAAGTGAGCCTGGCGCCGGGGTCCTGCCATCCTGGTTATAAATTGGCAGAACTGCTCCGCTACGCTCCGAGTCAAGTGGGCGGCAGATGTCCGGAGGCTGTCCCAAAAGTGTTCCGTCGGGTGTTGATTTCGACGTGGTCGAAATTGTCACCCGACGGAAACCGTTGAAAGACTGCAGGGTCACATCCCGACTTCGTCGGGACAAGACCCCGCGGAACTTAAAAAAAATACTTTTGGGACAGCCTCTGAGGACCCGCCGATCACAACGTACAAAGCGACAATCCCGATTTCATCGGGACAGGGCCTGACCGAACTTCTTAAGAACCAACGCAACTGAACGCGAACGCCTTATGTCTGTTAGGCTATTTTCTTGACTTTAATACCGGCGGGTGTTAGCTTAACCCCTTATTGAGATCGAAAATACGGTGGAAGTATATGGACAAGAATAAATTAGATTACGCGTCGGCGGGAGTCGATATTGCCGCGGGTGAGGCCGCAGTCGAAAGAATCAAAGAACTGGCCAAAAGCACGTTCAATAAATCGGTGCTCAGCGGGATCGGACAGTTCGGGGCCTTTTTTAAACCGGATTTCGGTGGTTTTAAAAATCCCGTCTTCATATCCTCGGCCGACGGGGTCGGAACCAAACTTAAGATTGCCTTTATGTCCGGCAGGAACAATACGGTCGGCGAAGACCTCGTAAATCACTGTGTTGACGATATCCTGGTGCACGGGGCACGGCCGCTGTTTTTCTTGGATTATATAGCGACCGGGAAATTAAATCCGGAGATTATCGCCGAACTTGTCGAGGGGCTGGCCCGGGGCTGCAAGAATACCGGGACCGCATTGATCGGCGGCGAGACGGCCGAGATGCCGGATTTTTATCAACCGGGTGAATATGACGTGGCCGGGTTTATTGTCGGCATTGTCGATCAGGAGAAAATTATCAACGGCTCGAATATTGAAGCCGGAGATGCGGTTATAGGGCTGGCCTCGACCGGCCTTCATACCAACGGATTCTCGCTGGCCCGCAAAATCGTATTCGAGGTTGCCGGACTAAAACACGACGAAATGATCCCCGAACTGGGCCGGACGGCCGCCGATGAACTTCTGATTGTACATAAATCTTATAAAGACTCCATATTCAAGATTCTGGAAAAACACCCGGTTAAGGGTATGGCTCATATTACAGGTGGCGGCATCCCGGGCAACCTGGTCAGGATTCTCCCTGATAGCTGCCGAGCCGAAATAGACAAAGGCTCCTGGCCGGTCCTGCCGGTTTTTAACTATCTGCAGAAGGCGGGGAATATATCGGAAGACGATATGTATCCGGCGTTCAATATGGGCATCGGCTTTATCCTGGTGGTTTCGGAACAACTGGCTGGACAGGTGGTTCAAGACTTAAATGGCCTGGGTGAAAAGGCTTATCAGATAGGCCGTATTACTTCGGGCGAGAAAAAAGTAGTCTTGAAAGGTTAATCATGTTTCTGTTATGCATACTTGATGGTTTCGGCCTTAGTAAAGAAGAAAAATTCAACGCCGTTTTTGGCGCCAAAAAACCCAATGTCGATGAACTGTTTAAAACTTGTCCGCACGCGCCCATTGATGGTTCCGGCCTGGCGGTAGGGTTGCCCGAAGGTCAGATGGGCAACAGTGAAGTCGGCCACCTCAATATAGGAGCGGGCCGGGTTGTCTATCAGGATATTACGCGCATTGATAAATCCATAAGCGACGGCGACTTTTTCAAAAACGACGTTTTCCTGACCGGTATGAAAAAAGCCGTCTCGGATAATAAAGCCGTCCACCTGTTCGGGCTGGTTTCCGACGGGTGTGTACACTCCTCGCTGAATCATCTCCAGGCGCTGGTCAAACTGGCCAAAAACACCGGCGTCACGAAGTTGTACCTGCACGCCTTTATGGACGGTCGCGATACGCCGCCTCATTCGGGCGAAGGGTACATGAAGGATACGGTTGAATTTCTCAATAAAACAGGTCTGGGCAAAGTGGCGACCGTGTCGGGTCGCTATTACGGCATGGATCGCGACAAACGCTGGGAGCGTATCGAGAAATCATACGATGCCATAGTGCACCGCAAAGGAGTGCAAGCCGACGATCCGGTCGAGGCCATAAAGCAATCGTACAAAGATGACGTCACCGATGAATTCGTTTTACCGGTCGTGATAAATCTCGGCGATGAAAACGAGGGTCGGCTGCAGGACGGCGACGTCGCCATATTTTTCAATTTTCGGGCCGACCGGGTGCGGCAGATGTGCCATATTCTCACCGGCGATAACCCGGAGGGGTGGTCTCATCCCGATAATCCGACAGTGCATCTGATCACGATGACGCAGTACGACAAGCTGTTGACCGGGGCGCACGTCGCGTTTCCGCAGGTGCATTTGAACAATATATTCGGCGAAGTGATTTCGAGGCACGGTTTGAAACAGCTTCGTATCGCCGAAACCGAGAAATATGCCCACGTGACGTTTTTCTTCAACGGCGGGGTGGAAAAGCCGTTCGATGGCGAAGAGCGCATATTGATTCCCTCACCCAAGGTCGCCACGTACGACCTGAAGCCCGAGATGTCCTCGGTGGAAGTTTCGGATAAAGCCGCCCTGGCCATTCGTTCGGGCAAATTCGACGTTGTCATACTGAATTTCGCCAACTGCGACATGGTCGGCCATACCGGCGACTACGACGCCGCGGTCAAGGCGGTCGAGGCGGTCGATACCGGACTGGGCAAAGTGCTGGCGGCCGTCAAGGATCAGCAGGGGCTGGCCATCGTGACCGCCGATCACGGCAACGCCGAGAAAATGTACGATGAAAAAACCCACGGACCGCACACGGCTCATACGACTAATCTTGTACCGTGCATCTTTTATGACAGCACGGGCAGGATGGGCAAGATCAAAGTCAGAGAAGGCGGTATTCTGGCCGACCTGGCGCCGACCATGCTGCACTGCCTGGGCATAGAACAACCGGCCGAGATGACCGGCCGCAATCTTTTGGTACCGAGTGAAGTCCCCGTTACGAGGAATTAAAGAATTTTTCTGGCCCAAGGACGCGTCGATCCGGATTCGCCGGATGGAACTGACGTTCTGGGCTTTTATTCTCGCGCTCGCGTATCTTCCTCTTCCGCTCGGTTTTCTGGGATGGATCTCTCTGGCCCGCCCGATCGCGATAATTTCCAACCTGAAGGGCAAAGATGCCTTCAGGGCCGCGTACTTTTATTCGTTCATGTCCAACCTGTTTCAGTTGTACTGGGTGGCGATAGTAACGCCGCCGGGGATGGTCGCGGCTATATTCATACTGTCATTGTATCCGGCGATAGTACTACTGGCCTATAATAAATTATATCATTATCGCCGAAATATCGGGCTGGTGGCTTTGCCTTTTCTTTGGGTCGGTATGGAATATTTCCGCAGTCTGACTCAATGTGCTTTTCCATGGACCGATCTGGGCTACAGCCAGGGGTACTATTTAACCATGATACAAATCGTATCGGTCATCGGAGTTTACGGGCTGTCGTTCGTGCTGGTGATAATGAATATATTCGTCTGGCAGCTGTTTTCCGGAAAGAACCGGCTGGAGCGCCGGGTAACCAGCGCGGTCGGCTTTCTGGCCTTGCTGCTGATCGTGTACGTTTTCGGATGGGCGGAATTGCCGCCGCTGGAAGTGCCGCCCAGATACCCGATAGCACTGCTGCAGGGAGATGTCCCACTGAACGAGAAATGGGGCGAAAATACGCGCGATTTGAATTTCGTTTTATATGATTCAATGGCACAGGTGGCGGGACGTGATTCGGTCAATTTGATTGTCTGGCCGGAGACGGCTGCCCCGGCCTATCCTCGCTGGGACAGCCATTATCGCCAGATACTGGCGGAAACCGCCCGCAAAAGCGGCGCACCTAATTTGCTCGGGGCGGAGGATGCATCCATGGCCGACGGCAAACAGAGAACGTTCAATTCGGCTTTCCAGTTCGACACGCTCGGACGGATAGAATATATCTATCACAAAAATAAACTGGTCCCGTTTTCGGAACAGGCTCCGTACCAGAATTATCTCCCATTTTTGAGCCGTGATTTTCTGGGAAAATATCTCGATGCCATAAAAACCAACAAGGTGCAGTGGTGGTCGGATTTCTATCCCGGTGATTCAATAATATTGTTCAGCAGCCACGACGTCGGTTACAGCGTATTGATCTGTTTCGAATCGGCCTTTCCTGATTTTGTCCGAAAAGGCGTTTTGAATGGGGCTCAGTTTATCGTCAATATCACCAACGATACCTGGTTCGGGAGAAGCTCCGGTCCGTTTCAGCATTTGCGCCTGGTCGTCTTCCGAGCCGTGGAAAACCGCACCTGGATAGCCCGGTGTGCCAACAGCGGGATTTCCGGCTTTATCGATCCTTACGGCCGCGTCCGTGAGGAGACGGGGCTTTTTAAGAAAGAAGTCGTTATCGGCGGCGTCACCCCGGCCGTGGGCTATTCGATATTCACGAAAACGGGACCGATTGTTGGCCGAATCAGCTGGTTGCTTACGGTCGCGATATTGTCTATATTATTGATATTAGGTCTCGTAAAAAGAGTGAAATGAAAAGGATTTCGTCAGTCATATTTGCGGTACTGTTTTTCGCCGCCGTCGCCGAAGGAGCTGCCACCGATGGTTGGACGTCGATCACGTCGGCCCGCGAAATTCGTTATATCGACTATTTCAACGATTCGGTACAGGTGATTTCCTCGGGCGGATGGCTGAGGGTCGATCCGACCACTTTGGGTATAAGCAAGACGACCAATACCGACGGCATGGGCACCAATGATATGCATTACGTCCTCAAAGATGCCAAGGGTACCGTCTGGCTGGCCGGGGCCGGTCGTCTGGTGCGGTATCGAGACGGTGTTTTTACGCCGTTTCTGTTCTTCGACAGCGACAATAAACTTTTAACGCTGTACTGTCTGGCGGACGACGGCGATTACCTCTGGGTGGGCACGTCGGTCGGCCTGGCTTTGTTTTCCAAAACGACGTATGACGGGCAAATCGAAGATTTCTATTATCGTTTCGGCGGTCTTGATCCGGAGTCGGAGGTGTATGATATCGAGCTTTCGGGCGACTCCATCTGGCTGGCCACGTCCGGGGGACTGGCGGTCGCCGACCGTACCGATCCCCGGCAGTTAAAATCATTTGCCAACTGGGTTTCATTTAAGCGGGAAGAATACAATGAACTCTTGGTGGACAAAACCACGGCGGTCAGGATATTTCACGATACGTTGTTTGTCGGCAATGGCCGCAATGCGTTCAAGCTGGCCATCGACGGCGCTGATACGTCGTTTATAAAAATCCCGACCCGCGAGCCGAATGAGATTCGTCGATTAAGAATCCACGGCGACAGCTTGTACATTTACTCCGATCGGGGTTTTTTCATTTACAGAGAAAGCGGAGTTATTGCCAACAATACGCCATCGATACCAACCAGTGATTTTGCGGGCGGTATTATAATTGGGGATGAACACTGGATAGGCACAGCCTCGAACGGAGTGTATTTCGGTGGGGATTCGGGATACGAAAACGTCAACGATGAGGGTTTGCCGGGAAATTACGTGTCGGCTTTGGCGGCCTCGGACGGTATAGATATCGGGGGCGGTTTCTTTTATAACGGTTCGAGTCTGTACGACGGCAGTGACTTTAACAATATTGAAATGCTGTCGGGCGATTGGGTGACATCGGCTCGGTTCGATAATCAGGGCAGACTGTGGCTCGGGCAGTGGGGGGGCGGGTTGAATCTGGTCACGCCCGAAGGCCTGGTGAATTTCGATGAAAATAATTCCACGCTGCGCGGTGTATCGGAAAACGGCACATATGTGGTGGTGCGCGACATGGCCATCGACCGCAACTATATGTTCGTAACCGCGTACCGGGCGCTGGATGGCAACCCGGTATCGGTGGTGGATTTGACGGACCCGTACGATCCCGGCCGGTGGGCTTCTTTCGGCCTGGCCGATGGCATTACGACCGACCGGGTTCAGGTGATCGCGGCCTTTGACGGGGTCTTCGTGGTGGGCACGGAAAATTCCGGGGTTTTTTATTATTACTACGGCCCGGACCCGTTCGACAAATCCGATGATTCACTGGTCAATTTTCGGGAGGACAACCGACGGCTGGGATCGAACATCGTTTATGACGTCAATTTCGACAACAACGGCACCCTTCGGGTGGGGACGTTTGCCGGGATGTCTTATTACGATGCCGGGATTGACCGGTTCCTCGACGTCTCACTTCCGCTCGGTTTCGGACCCGGCGTTACGAAGATAGAAGTGGACAGCCGCAATTTCGTGTGGATGGCGGCCATTAACGGATTGGGGCGTCAGAATCCGGTGACCGGCGACGTCGAAGTGTTTACCACGCTGAATTCGGGACTAAGCAATGATCGAGTGACGGCGTTGGCAATCAACAATAGTACGGGTGACACCTGGGTCGGCACGTCGGCCGGGCTCTCGATCAGAAAGTCGGAATTCGGGCCGATCACGTCGGATCTCAAAAACGTCATAGCCTTTCCCAATCCCTATGTGATCCACAACGCTTCCGACGAACTGAAATTCAATTACGACGGCGAAGCGACCGTGCACATATACACCGTCAGCGGAGACCTGGTCCGCGTTCTGAATATCAATGAGAACTGGGACGGGAAAAACCAGCAGGGGAGAGACGTGGCTTCGGGGGTTTATCTTTACCTGTTGACGGCCGAGGACGGATCGGTTGGGCGGGGCAAGATTCTATTAGTCCGGCAATGATTTCGTTTAAAATATATTCCGGGGAAACGCTGAACCGGGAGCGATGGAGCATCCTGGCCGAAAAATCCCTGATGGCCTCACCGGATTTTGTTGCCGTCTGGCAAAACAGTAAAATTCGGCCGGTTTTTTTCGCGCTTGAAGAAAATGAACGGATTCTGGCCGGTATGCCCGGGGTCCTGAGCGGCGGTCGCCTGATGCCGAGGTTTGAATCGATGATCGACGGCTTCCCCGGCGGTGCCATTGCGGTCAAAGACGATCCGGATATCAAGTTGGAATTATATAAACGGACGCTCGATTATTTCCGCAAAAACAGGTTTTTCCGGGCAACGATTCATGACTCCGGGACAGAAACGGCTCCGCCGGAGTACCGGTTAAGTACACACTTGACCCATATATTAGATCTCGACGACCCCGAAGCCGGGCGTGATCGGAGCGTTAATATACATATCAGGACAGGAAAAAGGCGCGACGCAGAAGTAGTCGTGTTCAATAATCCAGGCTGGCTGCATGATTTTCACGGCCTTGTCGCAATAACGTCCGGGCGTCACAAAACGGTTCCGCGCTACGATAAGACATTATTTGAGCGCCTGCTCGAGTTATCTAGGACCGACAGACGCATTATTTGGATTGCGGCACAATACGAGGATAGACTTATTGCATCAAGTATAAGTTTTATCTTAGGCGATCGCATACTGAACTGGCAGGGTTGTTCCGACAGAGAGCATGGAAATCTTAAAGCTAATTACCTGCTGATGGATTATATTATCGGACGCGCCCGTGAGCTGGGGATAAATAAGATCGACCTCGGTGGTTCCCCGCGCGACGCCGAAGGGCTGATCGAGTTTAAAAAACGCTGGGGCGGACGGGAAACGGAAGTGAAGTCGTACACGTATTACAGCGCTATGGGAGCACTTTATTATCGATGGAAAAACCGCTGAACATACTGGTTCTCGACGACGGGCGTTCGGTGCACGGCGAACGCTATGTGACCGCCCTGCGCGAGCGCAAGATGACCGTGTGGGTGGCGTCGCTCGAAGAAGGAGATATTGTCGATATTCACCTGAAGGGTCGTTTGGGCATTACCGGGCTTGATTATCTCTTTGCCGCCGGGCAGATCGCGGAAATCGTTAACGAAAAGAAAATCGACATTGTCGATGCCCACTCGGCGTCGGGCTACGGTTTTTCCGCGGCGGTATCGCGGGTTTGGAAATCGAAGCCGCTGGTTTTAACCTGCCTCGGTTCTGATATTTTGATTTCGGCGAACAAAACCGCGATACACAAAGCCCGGGTGCGAACCGCGCTGGGACGGGCCAACGTGGTTTTTTCGGATTCGGAACATATGGCGTCGAAAATTCGCGAGATCGAGCCGGAAGCGAACGTCAAAATAAAGTACTGGGGCGCCGAGCAGGATATTTTCGATATATATACACAAAAGCGTGATTCGGATTTCCTGAAAAGACCGACAATCGATGTTTTCATCCCGAGGCCGCAGGAAGAAGTCTACAACAACGAACTGATTATCGAAGCGTTGGGCGACCTGGTCTCGCAGAACAAAATCACTTTGACCTTTCCGCACTGGGGAACAAGGCTCGACGGCTTCGAGGCGATAGTCCGCACTAAGTACAGTGCGAGTCAGGTACAATTTTATAACCGGGTGGCGCGTCCGGACTACCCGAAGTTTTTATCGGGATTCGACGTTTATCTTTCCGCCGCCCTGTCGGATTCATCACCGGCGTCGCTGATCGAGGTTATGGCGGCCGGGCTGTTTCCGGTCGTGGGCAATATCGACGGCGTCCGGGATTGGGCCGACGATAAAAGCGCCTTGATGTTCGATGTATCAAGCGCGAAATCATTGAAACAGCAGTTCGATAGGTTATTATCGGGGCAAATCGAAATCGGAAACATCCTGCAAGGCAATCGTAAGAAAGCCGAGCGGCGCGGACGTTTCGAAGAAACTATCGAAATCGCTATCAAAACGATGCAGGACCTGGTGCATGCCTGATGCTCCAATCAATGTTCTTCTGATCGCTTATTATTTCCCGCCGCTGGGGCTCGGGGGCGTCTGGCGCGCTTTGGAGCTTTATAAATATCTCGAACGGTACAATATAACACCGCATGTACTTACGGTTAAGAACATCGTCTATCCCGAGTACGATAACAGCTTATTAGATGACGTCGATACATCGCGAATTTACCGGGCCGGGTCATTGGACCCGTCGCGCTTGCTGTATCTGGCGGGAATTCGCAATATCACTCGTAAGTCGGACGTCGGGACTTTTTCTTCGGGGATTTTGCGTCGACCCGACTTCAAGAGAGGCTGGAATTATTTTGCCCACGGAAGCGCCCGTTCGATTATCGAGAAGTGCAAAATAAAGTGCATTATTACCACGTCCCCGCCGCCATCGACGCACATGATCGGACTTAAGCTGAAAACCAGATACAATCTGCCCTGGATCGCGGATTTTCAGGATTTTTGGCATTCGCTGCCGATTGAAAAGGTGTACCACCGTCAATCGCAGATCGAATTCGCCCGGGAGTTGAAAGATAAGATAATCAGAAGTGCCGACGAGGTCGTTGGAGTTAACCAGAGCATCATATCATACCTTGGACGGGGCGAGCTGATATACAATGCCGCCGATGACGGCGTGATCGATTATTGGAAGAACCGGGACAAAGGAGATGAGAGCAAATTCAAAATCGGAGTTTTGGGGACCATCAGCCGCCTGACACCGATCGAGCCGCTATTTGCAATATTGAGCGAAGTCATTAAATCCCGCTCTGAATTAAGGAAGAATATATTTGTCACGCATGCGGGTAAATGCAATCCTGAAGAAGTCCTTATGTTAGCCCATAAGTACAATCTGGGAGAAAATGTGAGGCTTCTCGGATATCTTTCGCATCAGAGGGCAATCGAGTCACTGGCCGATTCGAATCTCCTATATATCGCGGTACAAGATCAGGGTGAATATCATATACTGCCGGGCAGAATATTCGATATGCTGGTATCGGGTAAGCCGATTCTCGCGGTAACCCATCCCGATTCCGATCTGGCGGAATTATTAAAAAAGCGTGAGAATAATATTGTCACTGACTTTATTAATTTTGAGTGGGCCGCGGGAAGGATGTTTGAGTTAATTGATGGTCCGATTGATTTTTCGGACGACAATCAATACGTAAATTACACCGCAACCGCGATGGTGCAGAAATATTCTTCGTTAATCAAAAATATCACAGCCGGAAGATAAATGCGCTATTCGATCATAATAGTCAGTTTCTATGGTGAAGAGTTCATTGGCGATTGCCTTACTTCGGTGCGGAAATCTCTTCAAGGTACGGATTATGAAATAATAGTCGTCGATAATGGCTCTACTGATGGAACGCTTGATATAATCAAAATGCGCTTTCCTGGTATTACGCTCGTTGAAAACAGCCAAAACCTCGGTTTTGCACTGGCGGTCAATCAAGGTCTGGAAAAATGCATCGGAGAATATGTATTTATCTTGAACCAGGACACCCGGATTCAGGGCAAAGCGATTGAGAAACTCGCTGAGCGCATGGAACAGGATAAGTCAATCGGGACTATCGGGCCGAAGCTGATCGGCTTTGACGGCCAGCTTCAGTATTCCTGCCGGTCTTTTCCGAAATATCGCCATCTGCTGTTCGATTTTACCGGTCTGGCCTTTTTATTTCCCAGATCGCGCTTGTTCGGGCGATGGAGGATGGGCTGGTTCGATCATCTAAGCGAACGCGAAGTCGACCAGCCGATGGGGGCGGCGCTGATGGTTAGCCGCGCGGTGATAGAAAAGATCGGACGGTTCGACGAACGGTTCAAAATATTTTTCAACGACGTCGACTTTTGCCGCAGGGTCTGTGAGGGGGATTTTAAAAATGTGTACTATCCGGATGCAGTAGTCGAACATTACAAAGGGGGAAGCGTCCGCAAAGACAAACCTCGGCTGATTGTCGAATCCCACCGGGCGATGATATTGTACTTCAAAAAATACAGCAGGAGCCTTATCGAAAAACTCCTGCTGATTTTGTGGACACCGCTTCTTTATATAGGAGCGTATATCCGCGCGGCGCTCGCATCCCTGCGCAAATAATCCTAGCGCAACATCAACATTTTTTTCGTCTGGCTGTACTCACCGGCGGTAACGCGGTAGAAGTATATCCCGGATGCAACCGGCCGCTCGGTCTGATTGACGCCGTCCCAGGTGATCGTGTGCGAGCCGACGGCCTGACCGGACATAATTTCATTCCAAACCCGCTGCCCCAGAATATTGAAAATTTCGAGGACAACGTCGGAGCGTAGCGGCAAAGTATACGAAATAGTGGTGACGGGGTTGAAGGGGTTGGGGTAGTTCTGGTCCAGTCGGAATTCATCGGGCACGACCGTGTTGTCATCGTCATCGCTGTCAAGTATGAGAGACGGAGCGAAAGTATCCTGTAAAATAGTAAAACCGTCCTTGACGACGGTCAGGAGGTACCCGTCATTGTTGACAAGCGGGGTGGAGAAAAAGTAGTCCCCGGCATCATTGGTGACGCCCTGTTCGATAATTTCGTCATCGATGGACAGCACAACGGAAGCCCCGGTTACCGAGATGTGGCTTCGTCCTGATTTGACGGTTAATTTGTTGTATTGAAGCGGGTCGACGCCTGCTTCCATGAAATCCGGCTCTTCACGGTACATTATCAAAGTCGGGTCGCCGTAGAAGTTTTGTCCGTAAACGAGGTCGCGATAGTATGGATAGTCCTGCCATGAGAGATACATGGCCGTCACCGGGCTGCCGTCGGCGTCGCCGAACAGGTGGGCGGTAAACGAGCTTTCCAGTAAGTAGCTCGAATAAACCCAGCCCCAGCGGGTATTGGCAATCATGCCGACCGCCCCGGAGTTTTCAAGGCCGATAATTCTTTCCACAAACGACCAGTTCGACGGCAGTTCGCCGATGGTATCGCGATCGAAGCCGCCCATATAGCAGGCGAGGGAATAGTACACCGACGTTTTGCCGTTGGCCTCAAGAGTGTAAAGCGAACCCTGACCGCCGATCTGGCGAGAAGTCAAAATGTATGATGCCGGTGATTCGGCGTAATTGGCCGAGCGAACCATGAAGCCGTCGGTGCGCCCGTGGGCGAGAATATGAATCAGCCCATATCCGTCGGCGATGCTGTCGATGCATTCCGGCCCTCCGGGATTGGTGGGGTTGGGGTCGTTGCCTGAGGGGTATTCCACGCCGGTCGTGGTATCGACCGCAAAATCGCCGGGGATTTGAGACGCGATAACCCCGTGCTGACCGCCCTCGGGATAGTCCCGCATCTGGTCGGCAGTGAAAAACAGTGTCCGAGTCAAATAGCTGAAATCGCCGCCGCCGGGATTGGTGTAGTAATCGATCAATTTGTTGACATAATGGCGCGCCAGGCTGTCGGCCGCGACCGGAACGCGCCCCACTTTCAGTTCCGGCAAAATATCGGGATGGTCCTGATCCGGTTCCCCATAGATGCCGTCGCCGTCGAAATCCCAGTCGCCGTCGACGTCGGCGTAATATAAATCAGACGGCATCAGGTCGTCGGGATTGACCGTGGAGACGGCGTTATAATAGTAGACATACCGAACGGGGACGAGGTTGTCATCGCCGCCCAGAAGAACATAACGCCCGCCGGCGTTGTAGAAATCAATGAGATAATTTTTCAGCTTGGCCGCGTTGTCGAGTCCTTTGTAGCAGGTGAAAATTGAATCTATCAGGGCGATTTCGGTGCTCATCCCGGACAGGCGTTTGAACCGGGCCAGATCGCTGAAGGCGCTGTCGAGAGCGGGAGTGGTAACAATGACATATTCACAACCGAGTGGAAGTCCATAGGTGGATGAAGCATTAGTTGAATGTATGCGCGTGTTGTCATCCCTTTGAGTGATTTTATCGGTAATAAGTTTTTTGGAGATGATAGGGCCATCGACACCGGGAATGTCCAAATCTATTCGTGTATTAAACAGCAGCGTGCCGTTTGAGGTCATCGTAACCGGCAGGACGGACAGGCGCAGGTAGCTGCGGCCATCTATGGAAATTATATCAGATTCGTAAATCACATCGGATAAATCCTCGGGTTCCGGTGGGGCCAAGTGAACCGTCTCCGCCGACGTGGGCTTTCTGTCGAACGCGCGCAAGTTGTCGGGTATGAATCCGAGAAAGGTTCGGTCGAGCGAAGCTACGACAGGTTTTGCCATATCCGGCTGTCCGGAAATGTCGAAATAATATGTCCGGACAGGGAGTGAAAAGGCGGAGTTGATTGTCAAACGGTCGGAGTTTTGGAGAGTATAGTGGTAGCCCGTTTCGCTTCGGGTCAGATGGGAGTCAGGAAAATCTATAACCTGGGTGCCCGCCCGGCAGAGGCCGGCAAAAGTACCAAATGCCAATAGGAAATATATTAAATATCGGGCCTTTTCTTTCATTTTTAGCCTCCGTGTTTCAGCCTGAATCGAGAGACTAAATCTGCATATGGCCTGCCCTCATGCCGGGAAGATAAAAAAGACACAAAATTGCGATGTAACATCCTAAGAATGAGGAAGATAGAAAGTGCCGGCAGCCTTCATGGGCCGGTTTAATCAAAGCCGGATTATCAAAGATTATTGGCTATAGCCTATACATTATAGGCAGGACATGAAGTTTTAATTTAAAGTCAGTCATTTAAGTCGTCATCAAAACTGCATGTAATCCAATTTCTTACCCCAAATGATTTAAACAAATTCTTTTAGTCATTGAATTTTAAAGGGTTATAACAAAAAAATATTGAAAATTATGGCTTGACTTTTTTAAAAAAAAGTGACTTAATGGGGTAAATAATGGAATAAAGTGGAATAAAGTGGGAGAAGCTTGGTGGAAGGTTTCTTCGGTCGATTTATAGCCTTAATGGATTCAAAAGGAAGAATCTCTCTTCCCTCAAAATTACGCCCCGAATCCAAAAAAGAGATGACCAAAGAGACATTTATTCTGACCAAAGGCCTTGACGGCTGTTTGGCTCTTTATCCCGCTGACGAGTGGGAGAAAATCCAGCAGAGGCTGGACACATTAAGCTTTACTCGCAAGGATTTCAGGTATTTCAGCCGGATGCTGCATTCGGCGGCTGTGTCGGTCACTCTGGACCGTCAGGGACGACTTTTGATACCGGCCCATCTCCAGCAGGACGCCGGGCTGGCCAAAGAAGTGCTGGTTATTGGCGCCTATCGATGGATCGAATTGTGGGAGCCGGATCGGTATCTGGGTTATCTGGACGAATACGGCCAGAGTTATGAAGAGGTAGCGGAAAAATTATTTGACTCACCAAAACGGCAGGAGTAGTGAACCCTTTCACCGCCCGGTGATGCTCGACGAGGTAATCAGCTATTTGATAACCTGTCGGGACGGCGTCTATTTTGACCTCACGTGCGGCGGCGGAGGCCACCTGCTGGGTCTGTCGAAGCACCTCGACGCTCAGGCAGAACTGATCGGCCTTGACCGCGATCCTGAGGCCATCGAAACGGCCCGCGAAAACCTGAAATCGATAAAACAGAATTTTAAGCTGATAAACAATATATTCGCACGGTTGGACGACGTGATTTCCGATCTTGGCCTCACACAAGCTGATGGATTCCTGTTTGATCTCGGGGTGTCCTCGCATCAGATCGACACTCCGGATCGCGGCTTTTCGTTCATGTCCGACGGTCCGCTGGATATGCGGATGGGAACCGGCGCGGCCCGTACGGCGGCCGAGATCGTCAATAACTATTCGGAAAAAGAATTGACCGCCTTGTTCAAAAATTACGGTGAAGAAAAGCGCGCGGCTCGTGCCGCCCGAGCGATTGCCAACGCTCGCGAGAAGAACCGCCTGACCACTACCGGGCAGTTGCGGAAGATTCTCGAACCGGTATTGGCAGGCAGGCATCTCAACGCATCGCTCGCGAGAATTTTCCAGGCGATACGAATCGAAGTCAATGATGAACTGGATCAGCTCAAGACGGCTCTGGAGTCGGCGGTCGAACACCTTATCCCCGGCGGGCGGGTGGTCGTGATTTCTTATCATTCGCTCGAAGACCGTCTTGTCAAAAGGTATTTCGCCGCGGAGGCCAAAGGGTGCATCTGTCCGCCCAAGACCCCGATGTGCGTTTGCGGGAGGAAGCCGAGCCTTAAGGTCCTGACCCGCAAAGTCGTCGTTCCGTCCGAAACCGAAGCAACCCAAAACCCGCGTTCCACGTCGGCCAAACTCCGAGCCGCCGAGAAACTGGCAATGTAGGAAATGAAAGAATCTGTAGATAGATATCGTCACACCAATAAACTTAAGCACAGCTTTTTAAGGCAGCTTGTTTCTTCGCGTTTTATCGTGCCGGTGCTGGTGGCGGCGACTTTGATCCTTCTGCCGTGCATCCTGGTCTGGCAGAACGTTTATGTTATGGGCCTGGTGGGCGAAGTCTCGGCTATGGAACAGGAAAACAAGACTCTACACGACTCGCTGAAAAAGAAGCGGGCGGAAATAATAGATTTAAGCAGGCTCTCACGAATTGAGAAGATCGCGTCCGAGCAGCTGCATATGACGCCGGTCAAATCGGAAAATATGTACACGCTGACCGTCGACCGCTCGCTCGACGTAAACGACGGTATCGATGAAGTGGTCGAGTCCATCAAGAAATTCGCCGACCATCTTCCGGTCGTGAGCGAATCCAAAGCCGCCAACGAGGAACTGTTCGATGCCAAATAATCTCAGCAAGATTCGCCCGGTGGTTATACTGGCTATCGTGACACTGTCATTTTTGGTTTTGGCGGGACGGCTGTTTCAGATTCAAATAATACGCGGCTCCCGGTACAGCGATATTGCCAAAAGACAATCCACCGGGAAAAAAGAAATCCGCGCCGAACGGGGGGTCGTTTTCGACCGAACCGGCCGCGAGGTGGCGATCAACGTCTATCGCGACGCCTTGTTCGCGTATCCATCGGATAAAAAAGAAATTCGTTCAATTTATCATTACCTGGATAAAATCTACGATCATAATTCAGGATTTTCGCGGCGCAATTACGATCTCGATCCCCGGAGATTTTCGTGGATTGACCGCGACCTCGATCCGGATAAAGAAGCGCGCCTGGACCGTGATAGTATTCCGGGCCTCTATGTGCGCCGCGAATTCAAGAGGAAGTACCCCTTCGGTTCGACCGGGTGTCAGCTTCTGGGGTGTACCGATATCGACGGTATCGGCATTTCCGGTCTGGAGTACAATTTCGATTCGGTTTTATCCGGACGGCCGGGGTTGATTGACTATTTGCGCGACGGCCAGCGCAATACATACCAGATAAAGGAAATACCGCTGTTGCGCCCGGTGGGCGGCAATTCCATTGTCCTGACGGTCGACTGGTATCTTCAGGAAATCGTCGAAGAAGAACTCAAGGCCGGGGTTGAGAAGTACAACGCTCTCGATGGTGTTGCCGTCTTTCTCGATTGCCACACCGGGGAAATTCTGGCTGCCGCCGATTACAGCCGCGATGAAAAGAACAACTCGGTGAAATTGAAGGCGGCGTCCGACTGCATCGAACCGGGGTCGGTCTTCAAGATTTTCACCGCGGCGGCGCTGATCGAAAGCGGGCTGGTCGATCTCGATGAAAAAATTTATTGCGAAGAAGGGCTCTGGCACTGTGGCAGAAAGACGCTGCGTGACGATAAAAAGCTCGATTCGCTGACTTTCCGAGAAATTTTCGAATATTCCAGCAATATCGGCGTGGGCAAACTGGCTCTCCGTCTCGGTGGTGAGAAGCTGGTCGAGAATGCTCGCAAATTCGGTTTCGGTCAAAAAACTTATGTAGATCTGCCCGGCGAGGCGACCGGCCAAATCGGAAATCCGGGCGAATGGTCGGAATATAACATCGCGGCACTGTCAATCGGACACTCCATTGCCGTGACGCCCTTGCAGCTTGCCGCAGGGATCGCCTCGGTTGCCAACGGCGGGACGCTCTACCAGCCGAGAATCATACGCGGTATAATCAACGGCGAGGGGCAGCTTATCAAGAAAACGACGACTCACAAGGTGGCGCGGGTTATGCACGAAGAGACCGCCTCGCTGCTGCGCGAATTTATGATGGGAGTTGTGGACCACGGCACGGCGACCAAGGCCAAGTCCGATGTCATCACGCTGGCCGGGAAGACCGGCACGGCCGAGGTGGTCGATCTGGTTAACGGTGGATACAAAAAGCATAAATTCAACGCTTCGTTCGGGGGTTTTTTCCCGGCCGACAATCCGCTGATCGCCGGGATAGTGGTTTTGAATCAGCCGGAGCCGATTCATTATGGTGGATGGACGTCGGGTCCCATTTTCCGCAATATCGCCGAACGGTTCGCCATAGCCAATCCTGAACAAATGCTGCCGTCGGTCAATCTTGTGGCCGATGATGACAACATCAAATCATTCGAGATTCCCAGGTTTGTAGGCCGGAGCTTTGAGTCGGCTCAAAAAATGGCCGAAGAGGACGGGATCGACCTGACTTTTTCAGACACCACGGGTATAATAGTATGGCAATATC
Organism: uncultured candidate division Zixibacteria bacterium; assembly: GCA_963702205.1. Taxonomy (GTDB): domain Bacteria; phylum Zixibacteria; class MSB-5A5; order GN15; family PGXB01; genus CALAMC01. The sequence goes on along the minus strand of OY969724.1, from coordinate 3,329,301 downwards.
CACCGGCAGAACGCGAAACGGCCGGCCCGGCCCGTGTGATAGTCGTTACCCAAAACGGCCGGACCCGTATGGCCGACCTGACCGGTTTAAACCTGCGCGCAGCCCTTTCGTTTCTTGCATTCCAGGGAATAACTTATGAAATCTCGGGGAGCGGAATTGTCCGCAAACAGAGCCTTCCGGCTTTTTCGGGCCTGAGCGCCAAAAGCCATTGCCGGATCGTTTGCGGCACCGGATAAGACATGCAAAAAAAATTATCTGACATACTGGCACCGGTCGACGTGGAATTGCTCATCGGCGACGGCGGCGTCATAATAGAGGGGATCGAGTACGACTCCCGGAAGGTCAAGCCGGGCTATCTGTTCGTGGCGATTCCCGGATTCAAATTCGACGGTAAACAATTCATTGCCCAGGCTGTCAAGAACGGCGCCGTGGCGGTCGTGGCCGACGCCAAAGTTGAAGTCAACGCCCCGCTGGCGGTGGTCAAGTCTCCGCGTGCGGCGTTGCCGTCTCTGGCGGCGGCCTTTTATGATTATCCCGGTAACAAACTCGAAGTGGCCGCGGTGACCGGAACCAATGGCAAAAGCACGGCGGTGGCGCTAACCGGGCATATCCTGAAGGCGGCCGGACACAAGACGGGTATGATCAACTCGTTGGTGTATGACACCGGCTCCACGAAGTACAAAGCCGACCGTACGACACCGGAATCGCTCGATGTGCAAAAATATCTGTATGAAATGGTACAGTCCGGAAGTACGCACGCGGTTGTGGAGGTTTCCTCGCACGCACTGGTGCTGAACCGGGTAGAGAATATAAATTTTAAGTGCGGCCTGTTCATGACATTCAGCCGGGATCATCTCGATTTTCATAAGACGATGGAAGAATATCTTCGCGCCAAACAAAAATTGATGTACAAACTGGACGGCGACAACAAGCGCGCGGTTATCAATGACGATGCCCCGGAGTTCCGGACATTTATTAAGACCGCCCTTTGCCCGGTGGTGACGTACTCGGCGGCCGGGAAGCCTTCGGACATTACCATCGGCCGACATAAATATTACCCCGACCGGACGGAGTTCAGGATGATTACGCCCGACGGTGAGTACGATGCCGTGATTCGTCTGCCGGGGCGGTACAATATAACCAATGCCCTGGGTGCGGCCGCACTGGCGTGGGCCATGGGCGTCGATTTCGATACGATTGTCCGGGCATTGAAGACGGCGTCTCCGATACCGGGTCGTTTTCAGCCGGTCGATTTCGGTCAGCCGTTTACGATCCTCATAGATTTCGCTCACACGCCCGATGCACTTGAGCGGGTTTGCCGGTCCGCTCGCGAAATTACAACCGGCAGACTGCTGACCCTGTTCGGCTGCGGCGGCGACCGTGACCGGGGCAAGCGTCCCCTGATGGGTGCGGCGGCGTCGGAGAACAGCGATATGGTGGTTGTAACGTCGGACAACCCCCGGACCGAAAATCCGGATGATATCATCGAGGAGGTTCTTCCGGGCATCAAAGGTGACAATAAAGTCGTTATCGTCGACCGTCGGCAGGCCGTCCGCGAAATGATCGCCCGCGCCAAACCGGGCGACATTCTGATATTTGCCGGTAAGGGAGCGGAGGATTATCAGGAGATCGGGGCGGTGAAATATCCGTTCAGCGAAATCGAAGAAATTCGACAGGCCCTGATTGAACTGGGTGTTACCGAGGAACAGCCCCAATGATAAATATAGATTGCAATACTCTGGCGAGGGCCGTCCGGGGCAGGCTTGCCGAAAATAAACACGAATCCGTGCGTTTTACCGGCGTGTCAATAGACTCACGTGCTATCGAAAAAGATATGCTGTTTGTGGCCATAATCGGTGAAAAGAACAACGGCCACGATTTTATTAAAGAGGCTATAAGCCGTGGATGTGCCGGAGTGCTTATTTCGGATGAATCGGCATTAACGCCGAAAATGAAAAATAGTACACCTGCTGTAATGGTTGACGATGCCCACCGGGCTTTGATCGACCTGGCGATTGCCTATCGCAAGCACGTGGCGGGGACGTACATCGCCATAACCGGCTCGAACGGAAAGACCACGACTAAAGATATTACGTACGATATGATCAAGAACCGGGAAGAACGTACTTACCGCTCGGTCGGCAATTTCAATAATCTGTATGGCCTGCCGTTGTCGATTTTGGCCATGCCGGAAAACACGCGCTACGGCGTGTTCGAACTGGGCATTTCTGTCCCGGGTGAGATGGCGCGCCTGGCGAAAATACTGCATCCCGATATAGCGGTCATAACCAACGTCGGGCCGACCCATCTTGAGACACTCGGTACGGTCGAAAACGTCGCGGTCGAAAAATTCGCCCTGATAGATAATTCGTCGCCGGATCATCCGGCCATAATAAATATAGATGACAATCTTATCGCCGTCGAAGCGTTTCGGCGCGACCGGCCGTTTTTGACATTCGGACTATCCGACGCGGCTGATATTTCGGCCAAAAAACTGGGTGTCGACAAAGACGGATTCGTTCAGTACAGGATTAAGCGGAGTACGTTTACGATACCGACGTTCGGAGATTTTCAGATATATAACGTTCTGGCGGGAGCGGCGGTATGTCGTGAACTGGGCTTTTTCCCCACCGAAGACGAACTGAACGGTTTGAATTTCGATAAAACGCCCCACCGGGGGCAGATAGTGCATTTTGGTGACTTGACGGTTGTCGATGACAGCTACAATGCGAATCCCGTCTCCATGATGGCGGGCCTTAAGTCGTTCAAACGCTATGTCAAAGACGCCGGAGATAAATATGCCCGTACTATCGTGGTGCTGGGTGACATGCTGGAACTCGGGTCGGGCGAAGTCGACTTTCATCGCAAAGTGGGCAAGATACTTCCCGAACTGGATTTCGATTTGATTTGCACCGTGGGCAGACTGGCGCAGCATATAGGTACAGCTTCGATTGAAGCCGGAATCGCCAAAAGTGAGGTACATCACTTCGCCGACGCCAAAGCGGTCGGTGAGTTTATGACAGGCAACGCTCTGAGGGGGGATGTTGCTTATCTGAAAGCATCGCGCGGAATCGCGCTGGATAAGATATTCGATCTCCTGGAAGAAAGGGCGGCTAAGAAGAGCTGATATGTTTTATCACCTGTTTACACATTTGGTACCGTACGTGTCGGGGTTCAACCTGTTCCGATACATTACGTTCAGGGCGGCCTTCGCGACCATCACGGCCATTTTGATTTCACTGTTTCTTGGGCCGTACTTCATAAGGTTGCTGAAGAAGTACCAGGTTAAAGAAAAAATACGGGCCGAAGGGCCGAAATCTCATCTGGCCAAGGCCGGAACGCCGACGATGGGCGGGTTGATCATACTCTTTTCGATATTGATCCCGACCCTGCTCTGGGCCGATTTGACCAATTATTTCATCCTGATGGTGCTTCTGGTGACAATGTGGCTGGGATTGATCGGATTTATGGACGATTATCTCAAAGCCATCAAGCATCAGACCAAGGGGATGGTGGCGCGTAAAAAGTTATTCGGGCAGATTTCGCTGGGTTTGGTGTTCGGGTTGATACTCGTGTACATGCCGCCCAATGCCAGCTTCGACGGTACAACCGATATTCCGTTCTTCAAGAACTTCGTGTTAAACCTCGGCATATTGTACATACCATTTATCATACTCGTCCTGACCGGCGCCTCCAATGCCGTCAATTTGACCGACGGCTGCGACGGTCTGGCGATTGGGTTGTCGGGGATTGCGTTTCTGGTGTTCACCGCTTTTGCGTACCTTGCGGGCCGGGCGGATTTTTCGAGTTATTTGCAGATCGAGTACATTCCCGGAGCGGGTGAGCTTGCCGTACTATGTGGAGCAGCCCTGGGGGCGGCGCTGGGATTCTTGTGGTTTAATTCCAACCCGGCCGAGGTGTTTATGGGTGACACGGGGGCTTTGGCTTTGGGCGGAGCGTTGGGGTCGATAGCGATACTCATAAAAAAAGAACTGCTTCTGGTGATTGTCGGCGGGGTGTTCGTAATCGAAGCCCTGTCGGTGATTATACAGATTTTATCATACAGGTACCGTGGAGGAAAACGAGTGTTCAAAATGGCGCCGATTCACCATCATTTCGAACTTCTCGGCTGGGCCGAGGCGAAAGTGGTGACGCGTTTCTGGATCATAGGAGCACTTTTTGCACTATTAACCTTAGCCACTTTAAAAATACGATGACGGCAAAAGAAAGAGTTAAAGGAAGAAAAGTCGGCGTGGTCGGGATGGCGCGCTCAGGTATGGCGGCCGCTCGCCTGATCAAGAACATCGGCGGGACGCCCTTTGTCAGCGACACCAGGTCGGCCGAACAACTGGCTCAGGAAATCGCCGGTCTCAAGGCGCTGAATATCGACCACGAATTCGGAGGTCATACCGATCGCATCCTTGAATCGGATTTCGTGATTCTGTCGCCCGGAGTCCCGTTGACCGCACCGATAGTACAAAAGATTCAGCGGGCGGGAATTCCGATATTTTCGGAGATAGAACTGGCGTCGTGGTACTGCCGGGCTCCGATCGTGGCCATCACCGGGTCCAACGGAAAAACCACCACGACCACGCTCATTGGTGAAATTCTCAACGCCGCCGGTGTGGAATCGGTCGTGTGCGGGAATATCGGCTATCCGTTTTCCGACGCCGTGCTGAACATTTCCGATAACGGCGTGGCGGTACTCGAAGTTTCCAGTTTTCAGTTGGAGCTTATCGAAGATTTCCGTCCACATATAGCCATGATTCTTAACCTGACGCCCGATCATCTGGATCGGTACGAGGATTTCGCGGGGTACTGCAAGGCCAAGTATCGCATCGCGGAAAACATGCAGGATAATGACTGGTTGATATTGAACGCCGATGATCATGTCATCTCTCAAAACAATATCGGGACAAAAGCTCAAAAAATACAGTTTTCCGTTGCCCGCACTTTGTCGACCGGGGTCTTTCAGAGGGGAGAGACACTGGTCGGCAGTGTGGGTGATTTAAAGGCGCCGATAATCGACGCCAAAGACATCCGCATTCCCGGACCGCACAACCTCCAGAACGCCGCGGCGGCCTCGCTGGCGGCGCTGCTGCTGGGAGTCGAGTCGGAGACTATCGCCGGGACTTTGCGCGAATTTCCCGGAGTGGAACACCGTATGGAGGCGGTCGATACCGTCACGGAAATTCGTTTCATCAACGATTCCAAGGCGACCAACGTCGATTCCGTGTGCTACGCCCTGCGTTCGATCGACGCCCCGGTCGTACTCATCGCGGGCGGCCGCGAGAAGGGGACCAGTTTCGACCCGATTATCGAGGCGGGTAAAGGCAGGATAAAAGAGATAGTCCTCATCGGCGAGGCGAGGGAGAAGATGTTCGACGCGCTGGGTAAATCGTTCCCGGCACAGTTCGCGTCGAGCATGGAAGAAGCGGTGACGGTGGCGTTCGGCGCGGCGTCGCCGGGCGAAATCGTCATGCTGTCACCGGCTTGCGCCAGTTTCGATATGTTCCGCAATTTCGAGCATCGCGGCGATGTGTTCAAAAAGGCCGTGGCGAAGTTGAAAACCGAAAAACACGATTTAGCGGAGAATTCCACCCGGTAAATTCGTTATGGATCGCAAATTATTATATAGTGCAGCAGGATTGGTACTTATCGGTCTGGTAATGGTGTACTCATCATCGTGCGTTATGGCCGACAGCCGGTTCGGATCACAGTTTTATTTTCTGAAACGGCAGATTATGTGGCTGCTTCTGGCTTTGGGGGTCGGGTACGGAATTTATCGTCTGGATTTGAAGAAACTGGGAGTATATTCGGTTCCGGCGATGCTGGGCATGCTGGCCCTGCTGGCACTGGTGTTTGTAATGCCCGCGCGCAACGGATCGCACCGCTGGCTGTTTATCGGTCGGTTCTCGCTGCAGCCGTCGGAAATATTCAAATTAATCGTGCTGTACTATCTGGCTTTTTCTCTGTCGCAGAAAAAGCGCGATATATCCGATTTCAAACAGTTGTTGTATCCTTATGCGCCGCTTATCGGCGGGGGATTACTGCTTATCATATTCGAACCGGGCCTGGGGTCGGCCCTGACTATCGGGCTTTCGATCACGGTCGTTTTTTTCCTGGCCGGGATACGTCTGATTCATCTGGCGTCGCTGACGGTGCCGCTGGCCGCGATGGTTTCATTTTTGGTTTTTGTGGTCGGGTACAAGAAGGCGCGGGTTATGGATTACCTGGCTGCCATTCGTGATCCGCTGACCGGGAGCTACCAGGTCAAGCAGGCGGTACTGACCCTCGGAGCTGGACAGGTGTTCGGCGCGGGTCTGGCCGACGGTCGACAGAAGCTGTTTTTCCTGCCGTACCCTCATACCGATTTTATCTTCGCCACGATCGGCGAAGAGCTGGGCTTTATCGGCCTTTTGGCTATCCTCGCCTTGTTCTATGTCGTCATCTGGCGGGGGTGGAAAATTACGATGTACCAGCCGGACCGGTTCGGGTACCTGCTGGGAGCGGGCGTGACGGCGACCCTGTTCGTGGCCGTGATAATTAATATCGGCGTGGTGACGTCGCTTCTGCCGACCACGGGCATACCGCTGCCGTTTCTGTCGTACGGCGGCACGTCGCTGTTGGTGTCGATTACATCGGTCGCCATACTGCTGAACCTGTCCCGCCGCAAAGGGGTGAAGGTACGGTGAAGGCTTTTAAAGCCATATTCGCAGGAGGCGGTACGGGCGGACATCTTTTTCCGGCCTTGACCATCGCAGCGGCTTTACGGGAGCGACTGGAACCGGAGTATAATATAAAATTCAAGTTCGTGGGGACCAAGCGCGGGTTGGAATACCGCATGAGAGATAAACTGGGCTATCCGCTGATCATGATGAGCGTCAGGGGGTATATGCGGTCGGCGATATTGTCGAACATAGTTTTTCCGTTCGTGCTGTTCTGGGCCTACCTCAAGTCGATGTTCGTAATACTGACGTTCAGACCAAAAATAATTATCGGCACCGGGGGGTATGTCATGGGGCCAATACTTCTGGGCGGAATAACGCTTAATACGTTGCGCGTCATACAGGAACAAAATTCTTTTCCGGGAGTAACGACCAGAACGCTGGCCAAGAAAGTTTTCAAAGTGTATCTCGGCTTCGCCGACGCCAAAAGGTACTTACCGAACAGCGAGACGGTGGTGACCGGCAACCCGATACGAAAGAGCATCGGAAAGGCCGACCGTGACGAAGCATTGGCTTATTTTGAACTGGATAAAAATAAAAAAACCATATTAGTCCTCGGCGGCAGTCAGGGAGCCATGAGCATTAATCGGAATGTGCTGAACAACATGGAAGATTTCGGCGATGATATCCAGCTTGTCTGGCAAACAGGAGAGAGGGCTTACACGGAAGTGACCGCCTCGGCGGGCGGCAGGGTTTCCGGCCGCGCCCTTTTTGCTTTTACCGATAAAATTGAGCTCGCCTATGCCGCCGCGGACTTAGTAATTTCCCGGTCCGGGGCATTGACGATGGCGGAGATAGCCGCCGCCGGTTTGCCGTCGATATTGATCCCGTTTCCGTACGCGACGGCCGACCACCAGCGCAAGAATGCCGAGTCGTTTGTCGAAAAAGGTGCGGCAGTGTTGGTCGATGACGCGCAGCTAAGCGAAATCAGTCTGCCCGGGATGGCCCGGGACATATTGAACTCGGACAAACTGGAAGCTATGAAAAACAGCGTGCGCGGAATTCAGCAGGCGCAGCAGAAACCGGCCGTGGATTTGATCGTCGACGACATCCTGGAACTGACCGGTGTGTTAAAGGAGACAGCGTGATAAATGAAACCGCGACCGTACGGAAATTCGAGAACAGCAAAGTGATTTTTGGCAGATTCATGAGACTCCATTTGGTTGGCATTGGTGGAGCGGGGATGTCCGGCATGGCCGAAATTTTAAACAATCTCGGCTATGCCGTGACCGGATCGGATACGTCGCCCAGCGAAATCACCGAGCACCTCGAACAGCTCGGCATTACGGTCCAAAAAAGTCACGATGGTGCGAACGTGGGCGAGGCCGACGTGGTTGTCATATCTTCGGCGGTTTCCGAAGACAACCCGGAAGTGGCCGAAGCCAAAAGACGCGGTATTCCGATTATCAAACGGGCGGAGATGCTGGGCGAATTGATGCGGCTCAAGTTTTCGATCGGCATCGCGGGAACGCACGGCAAGACCACGACGACGTCCATGATCGGCAAGATTCTCACCGATGCCGCGCTCGATCCGACCGTCATTGTCGGCGGTGTGGTGGTCGGCAAGGGAACCGGGGCGTCGCTCGGGTCAGGTGAGTACATGGTGGCCGAAGCCGATGAGTACGACCGGTCGTTTCTAAAGATGTTCCCGTCGGTTGCGGTCGTCCTGAACATAGAACCGGATCATCTGGAATGCTACGATGATCTGGCCCATCTGGAAAATTCATTTTTGGAATATATGAACCGTACGCCGTTTTATGGCGAAGTGGTTTTCAATATCGACGATCCGACTTTGGCGCGTCTGCTGCCGCAGATGAAGCGCTCCTGGGTAACTTTCGGGCTGAGCGAAGAAGCCGACTACCGGGCGGTGGACATTACATCGGGGCAGGGTAAATCGCGCTTTACGGTGATGAAAAGAGACGAAATATTTGGCGAGGTCGAGATTTGCGTTCCGGGGCGGCACAACGTCCTCAACGCTCTGGCCGCAACCGCGACCGCGGCGGAACTCGAAATCCCGTTTGAAACCATAGCCGATTCTCTGCAGGAGTTCGGCGGTGTGGTGCGGCGGTTCGAGATCAAAGGTGTTGTCGATGATATCATGGTAGTCGATGATTACGCGCATCATCCGACCGAACTGATTGCCACGCTGAGTACGGCCAAAAATTATTATGATCGGCGCGTCATTGCGGTTTTCCAACCGCATTTGTACAGCCGGACCGACAGATTCTATCGTGAATTCGCCGACGCCTTACAGCTGGCCGATCTGGCGTTCGTAGTGGATCTTTACCCGGCCCGTGAAAAGCCGATACCGGGTGTTACTTCGGAATTGATTTCCGACTGGGCCCAAAAAAGCGGATTGAAAAAAATTGAATATCTCGGAAAGTGGGAAGACGCTGCGGATAAGATAGTCAGTTTGGTACATCAGGGAGATATGATTATCAATATCGGAGCGGGCAGTATATATCGCATTAACCCGATAATACTGAAGAAATTGAAAGATAGATGAACCTTAAGGTCAGGAAAAAATTCGTGTACTTATTGATCGCGACGGTCGTACTGGGCGGATCGCTCTTATCCGTGCGTTATCTTAATGCGTTCAAGCTGAACGACGTCCAGATCGTCCCGGCCAAATTGTACGCAGGAGATAAATTGCTTAAAGACGAGCAGGGCGCGAATATGCTGGCTTTGCCGCTCGACAAGATCACCGACAAAATATTGAAGGATTCAGACGTTTACCGGGTCGACATCGATTTTGATCTTCCCGGCCTGCTCGAAATACACCTGAATGACATTGTCCCGCTGGCGCTGCTGCTGGCCCATGATGGACACACGCTGTTTTGCGTGGACAAGAACGGGGTCGTGTATAAGTACGATTATGAAACGTACGGCCTGGATTATCCGATCATTACCGGGCTTGACAGTTATAAATTGCACGGTCGCTTGCACGACTTACGGATCACACCTTTGTTGGAGCAATTAACGCACATCAAGGAAACCGATATGGATTCATACCTGTCCCTGACGAGTATCGACCTTTCCGATTCGGAGAATGTTGTGCTGTATGTCGAGGGGCTGCCGTTCAGTATCCTGACCGATTCGGGATCGATTCAAAAAAGCATAACCAAATTGAAATTATTTTTGATGGGTCAAAATCACGATCTGTCGCAGATAAAACAGTTGGACCTGAGGACGGACGGTTTAATTATAGCTGTGGATTAAAATGGCGGAAACAAGAATCATAGCCGGGATAGACATCGGCACGACGACCATCAGGACGCTCATCGCCGAAAGCGATGAACGCGGTGATCCGGTCTTTATCGGGATCGGAAGTGCACCGTCGGCCGGGCTGCGGCGCGGGGTGGTCGTGAGCATGGAGAAGACCGTGGAATCCATTTCGCACGCGGTCGAAGACGCCGAGCTTATGGCGCAGTTGAACATCGATTCGGCCGTCGCCGGCATCACCGGGGATCATATCAAGTCGGTCAACAGCCAGGGCGTCATTGCCATTTCGCGAACGGATAATGAAATCGGCGAAAAGGACGTCTCGAAAGCGATCGAAGCCGCCAGCGCGGTGCCAATCCCCAACGACCGTGAAATAATCCACGTTCTGCCTCAAATATATACCATCGACGAGCAATCGGGCATTAAGAATCCGGTCGGAATGACCGGTGTCCGTCTCGAAGTCGAGGTGCACATAGTCACGGCGGCGGTGACGTCGGCCCGCAACGTGTACCGCTCCATCGAACGGTGCGAAATCGCGGTCGATCATCTGGTGCAGCAGTCGCTGGCTTCGGCATACGCCAATATAAGTCAGGAAGAAGAAGACATGGGCGTGGTGCTGGTAGATATCGGCGGCGACCTGACCGATATAGCCGTCTTTTTCGACGGCTCGGTGCGCCACACGGCCGTCGTGCCGCTGGGCGGGAGAAACGTCACCAACGATATAACGATCGGCCTGAGAACGTCGCTGGAGCAGGCGGAAAGTCTGAAGAATATGTACGGCTCGGCGTTGACGTCGCTGGTCGACCCGGAAGAGATGATGGAAGTGCCGACCGCAGTCGGCCGCGAACCCAGGCAAATTTCACGCAATGTGCTGGCGTCGATTATCGAACCGCGCATGGAAGAAATATTGTCGCTGGTCCAGCGCGAAATTAAAAAGGCCGGGGCGGTCGATCCGCTGGCGGCGGGAGCGGTCCTGACCGGCGGCGGGGCGCGCCTCCCCGGTGTCGTCGAACTGGCCGAACAGATTCTCGACATGCCGGTCAAGGTCGGCATACCAGCCGGAATCGAAGGCCTTCCGGAAAACCTGTGTTCGCCGGAATACGCGACCGTCATCGGACTGGTGCTGTACGGTCATCGTCATGGGACCGGAAAAACCGTGGCCAAGGGGGGCCTTAAAGGATTGATGAAGAAACTAGAAAACTGGATATCGAGCAATTTCTAATATCATGGAGGATACCAATGAACGACGGGAACATCAGATTCACGTTCGACGATGATGTGAGCAACTATGCCCGCATCAAAGTCGTGGGCGTCGGAGGCGCCGGGGGAAATGCTGTAAACAGGATGATCGAGGCCGGTCTGCTGGGCGTGGAATTCGTGGCCATCAACACGGACGCCCAGGTACTGGAGACCAATCGGGCCGGCAAAAAAATCCAGATTGGCAAGCGCCTGACCAAAGGCCTGGGCGCCGGGGCCAATCCCGACGTCGGCCGCAAAGCGGTCGAAGAAGACCGCGAAGAAATATGCGAAGTATTGAGCGGTGCCGATATGGTCTTTATCGCGGCCGGTATGGGCGGCGGCACCGGGACCGGGGCAGCCCCGATTGTGGCCGAAATCGCCCGCCAGCAGGGAGCGCTGACGGTGGCGATCGTGACGAGGCCGTTCACGTTCGAGGGTCAGCGGCGTCTTGAAAAGGCGGAGAAAGGCCTTAGGGAACTGCAGGAAAAAGCTGATACGCTGATTAATATCGCCAATGATCGGTTGATCGAAATTGTCGACCAGACGACGACTCTTACCAAAGCCTTCATGTTCGCCGATGAAGTTCTGCATCAGGCGACCAAGGGTATCAGCGACCTGATTACCATCCCCGGTCTGATCAACTGCGACTTCGCCGACGTCCGTACTATCATGATGGAGCGCGGTGAAGCCTTGATGAGTACGGGATATGGCGAAGGCGAAAACAGGGCGGAGATGGCCGCCAACGAGGCGATTTCATCGCCGCTGCTCGAAGAAGTCTCGATTTCCGGCGCCAAAGGCGTATTGATAAACGTTACCGGCGGTGAAGACATGACGCTGTTCGACGTCAACAAAGCGACGTCGATCATATATCAGGCGGCCGGGTCGGACGCCAATATCATTTTCGGCGCCGTGCTCGATTCGGATATGAAAGATAAAATGAGAGTGACCGTGATCGCGACCGGGTTCGGTTCCGTCGTCGAAAGGCTGGCGGAAAAAGAAGAGGAGGCCGAGGTCATCGCGCGCAGTCAGCCGGGAAAGGTCATGTCGCTGTTTCCCGATGAATCTCATTTTCCGGTTCGCAAAGTTGTCGGAGGCAGTAACGGGGGCGGTCGAAATCGTATGCCCGCCTTCGACGATGATAACCGACAAATACCCGCTTACATCAGGCGGTTAGAAGACAACTAAGGATCTTCCCACTTGGTTCCTCCACAAGGCCGTCGGTCGGACTTCCGACCGGCGGCCGAAAAGACCGATATAGTATTGGTCAATTCCGGCAATTTCATATAAAAATAGTCAGGTTTGGCTCGTAAACGGTTAAGGCCCAATAAGATAATATTTGTAGGGCAGGGGCATGGGGTTTGCATAAAGATGCCCTGAATGATGCCAACTTTTCCGGAGTAAGGCCATGACCAATCAAAGCGCCCTGAGTGTCAATATCGTGTCGGGTATTAACAAGGCCATGGACGGTTTCTATAGCTCATTGGAAAAACTGTCTTCCGGTTTCAGGATCAACAGAGCGTCGGACGATCCCGCCGGGCTGGTGATTTCCGAGCAGATGCGGTCGCGTATCGCCTCATTGAACCGGGAAATCGAAAATATCAATTACAATTCTTACAAGTACAACACCGCTGATTCGGCCTTGCTGGAGATGCGTCACACGCTGACCGAGATGCGGACGTACGCTCTCGAAGCGGCCGGGACGGGGTTCGGCGATGAAAACACTTATCAGGCCTGGCAGGGGGCCATGGATGGACTGGTGTCGTCGTACAATATGGTGATCGATAGTACATCGTTCGGGACACAGAAGCTGCTCGACGGTTCAGCGGGAGCGGTGGCGGACGTGCCGAAACTGGAGCAGATCGACGTGTCTTCGGCCGAAACGGCGTCGCAGGCGGTCGATTCCATCGACGAGCAAATCGGCGCGCTCGATCAAAAACTGGCGGCCGTCGGGGCGCGTCAGAGCAACGATTACGAAAGCCGCCGCAGCAGTCTGAGCGTAGAGCTGGAGAATCTCTCCGCGGCGGAATCAAATATCCGCAATACGGATTATTTTTCCGAATATGCCAGTATGCTCAAGAACCGGCTGTTGATACAATCGGGCATATCGCTCCTCGCGCACGCTCATATAACGGATACCACTGTATTGAATTTAATCGCGAATCAATAATGGTCGGGAATATTGCAGGGGTCATTCATTTTTGAATGACCCCTTTGACGAATTAAAAGAAACAACTAACCTATTAATCAATAAGTAATTTTAATAATCTTCAAGATGTCGAGCAGATTAATTTTGCCGTCCCGGGTGATGTCTCCGTACTCACGGCCGGGTTTCGGTTCGGGACCTCCGGAATAAATATACTGTATCAAGTACGTAATATCAAGCAGGTTGACTTTTTCGTCGCCGTTCACGTCACCGAGCAAATGCCCGATAAAGGCGACTTCACCGTCAAACGTGAAATCCTGCTTCGCCACGAAATTACCGGTTACGCTGTACGACTGCGTCGATTCACCAAAAAGAATACCGTAACTTTCGATAAAACTCCGGGCGGGGAAGACGATTTGAAGAGCCCGATCGGTGAAATCAGGGTGTGTGTCGAGAATGGTTACACTCGTAGCCGGGATGGAGCCATTGATCATGACGCTCGACGGATCGACTGCGTCGTAGTCGAAATCGACCAGGTCGCCGATGAAAACGGTGTCCATAATGGCCGGGTAGGCGTGGACGAATAACGCCTTCTGTGGTTCAGGTTTGAAGAGCATGTTTTGCTGGGCAAAGGCACTTCCAACAGCTCCGGCGGCACAAATGGCGATGATTAATCCGTTAATCACCGCTCTGGCCGACAGGCTTTGCTTTTTTAATAGCATGATACCCTCCTGCATAAGGGATTAGTGTATTTTCGATATAAGGACTGCTATTGGATCGGGGTTTTCCGGCGAGTTGTTTTTTCCAATTGCGGTTAATCGTAAGTAGTCTTTTGTAAATATACGGCGATTGTCCGATTCTGTCATCCTAAAAATTTTGCAAATAAAAAAACCGCCTTTGTGGGGCGGTTTCAAATTCAATAAAAACGGTCTTATGCGGGTGCCGTCGTCTGCGGCTTTTTCTTAACCGAGACCTTCATAACCTTACCGGCCTTAAGGCAGGACGTACAAACTTTGACGCGCTTGACGGTGCCATCGACGTTGGCCCGAATCGTTTGAAGATTCGGATTCCAGCGACGCCGATTCAGATTGTGCGCGTGCGAAATTCTGTTACCGAACACCGGCCCTTTGCCGCATATTTCACAAATTTTTGACATAACTTCTTAACCTCTTTTTCTCAAAGTCGCTTATTATAAACAATTTCGGTAAAAAATCAAGGAAATTCCCAACTAAATTTCATTAAAATCAAACCTTTATAAGCGTCAAAAGCCACCGGCAGAGCCCTCAGGGTTTTCTTGACACCCCCGATTAAAACCCGTATTTTGCCCTCGAATTTTATAAATATTGGCGTTTTATAATGAAAAGACATGAAAGAAGATAGAGAATTATGCTGGATTTGAAATTCATCCGAGAAAATCCTGATTTAGTCAGGCAGGCCATAATCAATAAGCACGAAACGGCCGATATCGACAAAATTTTGGAACTGGATATTAACCGGCGCGAAATAATCGGCCAGGTTGAGCAGCTTAAGGCGCAGCGCAATACGGTTTCGGAACAGATCGCCAGGAAGAAAAAAAACAAAGAGGATGCCGCCGAAGACATCGCCCAAATGAAAGAGGTTGGGCAGCAAATCGCCAGCCTGGACGATGACCTGCGCTCTGTGAAAGAAGCGCTGGATTTTCACCTTTTGCGCGTACCCAATATCCCGCATGAGTCGGTGCCGGTCGGGGCCGACGAAGACAGCAATGTGACCGTCAGAGAGTGGGGCAAAATTCCGTCTTATGATTATAAGATACTACCTCACTGGGAGATCGGGGAGACACTGGGGCTTATGGACCTGCCTCGCGGGGCAAAAGTGACCGGGTCCGGGTTTTATCTTCTGAGGGGCATCGGGGCTCGTCTGCAGCGGGCATTGATACAGTATATGCTCGATACGCACATCAAAGACGGTTTTGTCGAAATCGCGCCGCCGTTTCTGGCCAATGTCGACAGTATGACCGGGACCGGACAGTTGCCCAAGATGGCTGAGGATATGTATCAACTGTCCGATGAGACGCTGTATCTTATCCCGACCGCCGAAGTGCCGGTAACCAATCTCCACCGTGATGAGATCCTCGATGAAGAAGAACTGCCTAAAATGTACGTCGCGTACACCCCTTGTTTCCGTCGTGAGGCCGGGGCCGCCGGCAAGGATACACGGGGCCTTCTGCGTCTGCATCAGTTCGAGAAAGTCGAGATGGTTAAGATCGTCCACCCGGATAATTCGTATAATGATTTGGAAACGCTCCTTAATCAGGCGGAGAAAATACTGCAGGGTCTTAATATTCCATATCGCGTGCGGACGCTCGCGACGGGTGATTTATCGTTCGCGGCGGCCAAATGCTATGACATCGAAATATGGTCGGCCGGGGTGGAAAAATATCTCGAGATCTCCTCGGTTTCCAATTTCGAGGATTTTCAGGCGCGGCGAATGAACACCCGCTTCCGCGACAAAGACGGCAGGGTGCGTTTCGTGCATACATTAAACGGCTCCGGGACGGCCCTGGCGCGACTGATTCCGGCCATACTGGAGAACAATCAAACCGAGTACGGTTCAATCCTGATTCCGGAGGCGATCCGCGCCTATATGGGGGGCATGGCGGAAATTACCGATCGTGAATGATTCATACAGCATACGGCATTCGTTCGGGGGAACGACTTTTTTCAAGCTCTTTCTGATCCTCGGACTGATCGTCATATCATGCGTTTTTATTTACTACACGGTCGATGTGATCGGTCAGCTCAAGGCCGAAGCGGAAAAGTCGGTGCGGTCATACGTCAAGCTCTGGCAGCTGGCCGCGAACGAAGATACCTCGACCGGCGAAGTCCAGATTATTTTTGAGGAAATCATCACCAAGGCGAGTTTTCCGGTGATTATTGCCGATACGGCGGGTAATCCGGTATTTTGGCGGAACATCCCCAATATTTCAGATAACGACCCCGACCCGGCGGTGCACGCCAAAATCAGGGAACTGGCCATTGACATGAAAAAAGCCAACGGTGCGATTCCACTGTCATACGGTGACCGGGTTATTTCTTATTTTTATTACGGTGACTCGAAAATTATCCGTCAGCTGAAGTGGATGCCGTTCGTGGAACTGGGTCTGGTTGGAGCCTTTATACTGGTCGGCTTCATCGGCTTTCAGAACATCCGCCGCTCGGAGGAAAGGCATATCTGGGTCGGTATGGCCAAAGAAACGGCGCATCAACTGGGCACGCCGATATCATCGCTCATGGGCTGGCTGGAACTGCTGAGCCATAACAATGCCGAAGGTCAGGGCGGCACCTCCGGCAATAAACCGGATTACCCCGAGATCTTTCAGCAAATGTCCACCGACGTGGACCGCCTGCAGCGCGTGGCCAATCGTTTCGGTCAAATCGGCTCCCTTCCGGAACTAAAGGAAGATGACCTGAACGAACTCCTGAATGTAACGGCTGAATATTTCCGAAGACGGCTGCCGTTCGACGGTAAAGGAACCGAGATCGTCTGCAAGCTCAATCCACTACCCGAAGTCTCGCTCAACGGGCAGTTGATCACCTGGGCCATTGAAAATCTTCTGAAAAACGCCCTGCAAGCGGTCGATCCCCAGGCCGGGCGCATCGAGATATTTTCCGATCAGTCCAGGGATAACCGATTTGTCGTCGTGGAAATTTCCGATAACGGCAAGGGCATTCCGCCGGGGACGGCCCGCAAGCTGTTTCGGCCCGGTTTTACGACCAAGAAGCGCGGCTGGGGATTGGGATTGACGCTGGCGAGAAGAATAGTCGAGGAGTACCATCGCGGACGAATTGCACTTCTCAGATCCAAACCGGGCGAAACGACGTTTCAGATCGTCCTTCCTGTAAACAAGAGCGACCGGGTAAAACGAAAAAAATTATACAACGTCCCGCAACCTCGCGGCTGGATGTAATAAAACGGGAAATTACTATGGATAAAAAGAAAATACTCTGGGTAGACGACGAAATAGACTCCCTTAAGCCGCATATACTTTTTCTGGAGCAAAAAGGCTTTGCGGTCATTACGGCCATTTCAGGCGACGATGCCGTCAGCAAAGTGGCGGCCGAAACCATCGACCTGGTCCTGCTCGATGAGATGATGCCGGGCAAGGACGGCCTGACGACTCTTGAGGAAATAAAAGAGCTGCGGCCGCATCTTCCCGTGGTGATGGTGACCAAATCCGAAGAAGAATCGCTCATGGAAGACGCAATCGGACAAAAGATAGATGATTATCTGACCAAGCCGGTAAATCCGTCTCAGGTACTCATGGTGGCCAAGCGTCAGCTGGAGCAAAAGCGCATCGTATCGGCGACGCAGATGAAGCGCTACATCACCGATATCAATCGTTTTAATCAGAAATTGTACGGTGCCATGGAACCGGAGGACTGGCTGGAAGCCGGACGGCTGCTGGCCTCCTGGGACCTGGAATTGGACGAAAGTCCCGATCAGGGGCTTTTCGAGACGCACACCGGAACCCGCCGCGAATGGAACACCGAATTTACGAAGTATCTCGACAAGCAGTATCTGGCGTGGGTAAATTCGGATAACCGCCCGACCATGTCGCCCGATCTGCTCGATAAGTACATGGTACCGCTTCTAAAATCAGGGAAGAAAGTCCTGCTGGTCGTGGTCGATTGCATGCGGTTGGACCAGTGGCTGACCATTGAATCGAGCGTCGCGGAATATTTCGACGTCCAGCGCGAGACGTATTTTTCCATATTGCCGACGGCGACGCCGTTCGCCCGCAACGCCATTTTCGCCGGGATGTTTCCCGATGAAATCGCGCGTATATACCCGGAACACTGGCAGAACGTCGACGAGGGTTCGCTCAACCGTAACGAAGACCGCTATCTGGCCGACCAGCTCAAGCGCAAGGGGATCAAGGCGGCCGATTCGCTTCGCTACGAGAAAATATACGACAATACCGAGGGTGAAGCGCTGGCCAAGAAAACGGGGGATTATTTCCAGAGCCAGGCGGTGGCGTTCGTTTTCAATTTCCTGGATATTCTCGCGCACGGCCGGTCGACCAATGTGATTCTCAAGGAAATCGCCGGCAGCGAGGCGGCCTTCCGGTCGCTGATGCACAGCTGGTTCGTGCATTCGCCGTTGTTTACGATATTGAAATCTTTCGCGGCCAAGGGATACACGGTGGTTATGACGTCGGATCACGGGTCGGTGCTTTGTTCGCGGGGGACGATCGCTCATGGCAAGAAAGACACCTCGACCAACCTGCGTTATAAGTACGGTGACAATCTGAACTGCGATTCCAGGGACGCTTTTCTGATAAAAAAGCCGGAACAATATCATCTGCCCAAATTTAGCCTCGCGACGACTTATATTATCGCCAAGGAAGATTTTTATTTCGTGTATCCCAATAAGTACAATGAATACGTCCGGCAGTTTCAGAACTCTTTCCAGCACGGTGGCATTTCGCTCGAAGAATTGGTTGTGCCGGTGGCCGTGCTGACGCCCCGATAACAATATGTTTCGCGACAGCCGGAAAGCACATTCATCATCCGAACGGGAAACCATCGAAATCGGTGAAAACCTGGCCGGGGACCTTGTCGACGGCGACGTTATCGTCCTGACCGGACCGCTCGGAGCGGGCAAGACGGTTTTTATCAAAGGCCTGGCGCGGGGGATAGGCATTGCCGAAGATTGGGTCAAATCGCCGTCGTACACGCTGGTCAACGAGTATCAGGGGAAATGGACCCTGTATCATTTCGATTTGTACCGTATGAACGACCTCGAAGAATTATACCATATTGGCTGGGATGATTACCTGCTCCGCGACGGCATAGTCGTGGTCGAATGGGGCGAGAAGGCCGACGGCCTTCTGCCGAATAACGTGATCAAAATTAATATCGCGATCGTGTCCGACAACGAGCGGGACATCGACATCAGGTTTGCGCAATGAACGGATCGAAACAATATGACAATCTGCTTGTGATCGACAGCTCCGGGTCGACGCTGCGCGTCGGGGTTGCCTGCAATGATATGGTGACAGAAGAAATCAGCACCGATCGTTTCCGTCACGCGGAGTTTATTTTTAACCTGATAGAGAAGACGATTAGAGAAGCCTCGATGCGGAAAACCGACCTTGACGGTCTGGTGGTCTCGACCGGGCCCGGATCGTTCACGGGCTTAAGGGTCGGTCTGGCGGCTGCCAAAGGATTGGCACTGGCGCTCGACCTCCCAATTGTCGGGGTTACGACCTTTGAAGCGATATCCGCGCCGTTGCACGCTGCCTTCGGCCAGACGATGATATTAATTCCGTCCCGACGTGGCGAGTATTATATGTATGAATCTTCGGAATCAGTTTTCGACGCCAATAGCATCAGGATTGTAAAATCGGCTGAGTTGGCATCATTGACGCAAGCCAAACGGGTATATTTAACAGATCAAAATATCAACGATCATCAGTTGAAAGCCATGACCCATCTTACTGCGGATAATTTCGCCATAACGACCGGTCTTTATGTCAAGACGGGCCGCGAGAAATTGCGCGAGTCCGGAGGCGATGATATCGACCGGCTGGTGCCGCTGTATATTCAAACTTTCCCGGTAAAACCCAGGCAATAGACTTTGTCAGCCAAAAAACCAAGCATAACGATTCGACCGATGGTTGAAGCCGACCTCGATTTGGTGACGCTTCTGGAGCAGGAGATATTTTCCGATGCCTGGCCGAGGGAGGCGTTCGAGCAGGACGTCGATTCGGTTAACAGTGGTTTTCTGTTGGCCGAAAGTAACGGAGCCTTATGCGGTTACGCCGGATATTTAATCGGCGGCGGGGAGGCGCAGCTTATCAATATAGCCGTCGCGCCGGAATATCGCGGAAAATCTATTGCGAAAACATTATTAAACCATATCTTAGAAATCGCCCAAAAGGCCGATTGCGATCACATTTTCCTTGAAGTGCGGCCGTCGAATCAGGCGGCTATAAGTCTATACAGGAAGTTCGGCTTTTTGGATTTGTATTGTCGGGCGAATTATTATCATTCTCCGACCGAAGACGCCCTTGTTATGGTGAAAAACCTGCGGGAAGGCTGACAGAAGCCATGGATTGGTTTAAAAAGACAAAATCCGGTTTAAGCGCTCAGGCCAAGAAAGATATCCCCGACGGCCTCTGGACAAAATGCCCAGAGTGCAGCGAGGTCATATATACCAAACAGCTTGAAACCAATCTGTGGGTCTGCCCGAAATGCCGGTATCATTTCCGGATAACGTCGGGCAAATATATTAGCTTCCTTCTGGATGGCGGGCAGCTTGAGGAATATGATAACAATCTCGTGTCCAAAGACCCGCTGCGATTTAGAGACTCCAAGAAATATCCCGACCGCATCAGGGCCGCGATCGAAAAATCCGGGCTGAATGACGCCGTCATTTGCGGAATTGGCAAAATAAAGGGGATCGAGCTGTCATTTTCGATAATGGACTTTTCATTTATCGGCGGGTCGATGGGTTCGGTGGTCGGCGAGAAAATAGCTCGGGCTATCGAGCGGGCCCTTGATCGCGAGATTCCATTGATTATCGTCTCCTGTTCCGGCGGGGCTCGCATGCAGGAGAGCATTTTATCGCTGATGCAGATGGCGAAAACATCGGCACTTCTGGCCAAACTGGCCGAGAAGAGGCTGCCGTATATTTCGGTCCTGACCAATCCAACAACGGCCGGTGTGATGGCTTCTTATGCTTCTCTCGGTGATTTGATCATCGCCGAGCCCAAAGCCCTGCTGGGATTTGCCGGTCCCCGCGTCATTCAGCAGACAATCGGGCAGGACCTTCCGCCCGGATTTCAGTCGTCTGAATTTTTCAAAGAAAAAGGCTTTCTGGATAAGATCGTCGAACGAAGCGAACTGCGTGACACCCTGGCTTTACTTCTCGAATACATCAATCACAGGTAAGTATGTCCCCCAATATCAGCGCTTATGACAACGCTCTGGACTTTATTCTGGCTCGGGAGCATTTCGGCATAAAACTCGGTCTGGAGAACATTTCCAGGTTCCTGGACTCCATCGGTCGCCCGCAGGACAAGTTTCCGTCGGTACATATCGCCGGCACCAATGGTAAGGGGTCCACGGCTTCTTATGTCGAACGCATCGTACGCGAGGCCGGGTATCGTACGGGGATATTCACGTCGCCGCATCTGGTCGATTTCCGGGAGAGGATAAAGGTCGACGGTGAAAGAATTTCAAAGCGGTTTATAAGTGATTTTGTACGAAAGTACCGGGACGTGATGGAAGAGCACAACATTACTTTTTTCGAGGTCTGCACCGCTCTGGCGTTTTGTTATTTTGCATCGAAGAAGGTCGATCTGGGTGTAGTAGAAGTTGGGCTGGGCGGGAGGCTCGATGCCACCAATACGCTCCGGCCACTGCTTTCGGTCATTACGGATATATCGTATGATCACACCAATCTTCTCGGTGATACTCTTGACAAAATCGCGTGGGAGAAAGCGGGGATTATCAAGTCGGGCGTGCCGGTGCAAATCGGTTTGCTGCCGCCGCTGGCCCGCAAGACGGTAAGGCAGGTTTGCCGTGAACGAAAGACGTCGCTTGAGTCACTTGATAGAGATGATTTCTCGATGGACGGAAAGCCGTTCGGGTTCTATTACCGCGACGATAAATCAGGATGGGGGAAGATGAACCTGCAGCCGTCGCTGCCCGGTTTACATCAGGTTAAAAATGCCGCGCTGGCGGTGAAAGTATGCCGGTTTATCAACGACAACGGATTCAATATTAATAAGACCGCAATTAAAAACGGACTCAGGAAAACCGACTGGCCCGCCCGGTTTGAAATCATCAGGAAGAAAGACCGGCCCACCATCATTCTTGACGTCGGTCACAACCCGGCCGGTGTCAGGGCCACGGTCGAGACATTCAAGGAAATATTTCCCGGCCGCAAGGCGCATCTGGTGATGGGTTTCGTTAGATTCAAGAGCCTTAAAGAAATTGTCGCGACCCTTGAAAAAATAGCCCTGTCGGCGCAGGTGTGCCTGCTGAAGACTTATCGCAGCACGCCACCGGAGGAGATCGCATCCCATTTCAGCGGCAAAATACCGGTGGAGATTTCGCAATCGTTGGTCGAATCGGCCCGTAAAGTCATAAAAAACGTCCGGCCTGACGATATCGTAATTATCTGCGGGTCCCATTTTGCGGTGGGCGAATTTATGGCGGAGATGAACGATATTTTATGACCCAAAAGAAAAAGACAACTGCTTCATCGAAAGAAACCATTGCCAAACTCAAACGTCAGTCTGAAAAACGCCTGGCCGATCTGACTCAGGCCAACCGCCAGCTTAAAAGAAAAATATTCGATCTGTATACGGTTTTTGAACTCAGCCGCAATTTCAACGCGGTGCTTAATTTCAGTACTCTGCTCGATTCGTTCGTGCTGACTTCGCTGGGACAAATGGGCTCGGCCAAAGCGGCGTTGTATCTCCCTCCGGCGCCGGGTCAGACCGAATTCAAAATGGTGCGGATCAAAGGACCGGCACCGTTTCCCGCCGAAGAAATAATTATCCAGCCTCAGAAAAGTTTCGGTAAGTACATAACCGATCTCAACCGACCGGTTCCGGTACCGGAAATCAGGGATAAATTCAAGACCGAAGAAGTGCAGGCTTTTCTGGAGTTTTTCCCGAACGGATTGATCGTGCCGCTGGTCTTCCAAACCAAACTGGGGGGGATTCTGGTTATCGCCAGAAAAGAATCGGGGCAGAACTATCAGCCCGATGATATAGAATTCTTATCGATATTGGCCAGCCAGACCGCCGTCTCGATCGAAAACGCCCGGCTGTTTGAATCCGAAAAGGAAGCGCTGGAAAAGCTCCGGGAAACCCAGCAGCTTCTGGTGCAGTCGGAAAGGCTGGCCGCGCTGGGACAGCTTTCAGCGAGGATAGCGCACGAGGTCAACAACCCTCTCGGCATAATAAAAAATTATCTGCATCTGGCTTCACGTGAATGTGAGAAGGAGGGTATGGCACCCAAAGCTTCCGAGTACGTCGGTGTAATCCGTCAGGAAATCGACCGCATCGCCCAGATAGTTCGTCAGCTGCTGGACTTTCACCGACCCAAAGCCGCGCGTTTTCTCCAGACCGATTTGAATCATGTTTTCCGCGAGGTCGTTTCGCTTTTAAGCCATCAGCTCGAGGACGCCAATATAAAATTAAAAATCGATATCAATGGGGAACTCCCTGCTATCATGGCCTGGCCCGAAGGGCTAAAGCAGGTATTTTTAAATGTTCTACTGAACGCCAAGGATGCTGTCAAATCCGACGGCGAAATACATATAAGCCTGTCACCTCACGAACACAGCGTGTCGATATCCATAGAGGACTCAGGTACTGGTATCGATGAAAAACATATCCCGCACATTTTCGAACCGTTCTTCACGACCAAAGAAGGCGGAGGCGGGACGGGGCTCGGTCTGTCGGTCTGCTATGGAATAATATCCAACCACGGTGGTACGATAAATTTCCACAATACAAAAAAGGGCGGGTGTTTTGATATCGATCTGCCGATAGAACAAGAAGATATAGAATATGACTGGGGAATCTGAAAAAATACTGGTGGTCGACGACGAAGAGCGGATGTGCCATTCGCTGTATGAACTTCTCACCGCCGACGGTTACGATGTCATCACCACGCAATCGGGCAAAGAAGCCATCGACCTCATGCGTCGCCGGCAGTTCAGCCTGGTATTGACCGATATAAAAATGCCCGAGATCGGGGGCATGGATATTCTTCGCGCCGCCCGCGACGTCGACCCGGAGATTATCGTCATTCTCATGACCGGCTATGCCTCGCTGGAGACGTCGCTCGATGCCATAAAGAGCGGGGCGTTTGAATATCTTCTCAAACCGGTCGAATTCACGCAGCTCGAAATCTCGGTCGAACGCGGTCTGGAGAAACGTAAGGCCTCGCTGGCCCGCAAAAAGCTTCTGAACGATTTACAGGTAGCCAACCTGAATCTGTATAATCGCCTTGAAGAAATAAACGCACTGTACGAAGCCGCCACGTCGATTGGTTCATCGTTCAATATACAGGAACTATTGGATAAAATCCTTACGCTGGCGACGACCGTTACACAGTCGGAACTGGGGTCGATCATGCTGGTCGACCCGACCGGTCAGCTTTTGACAATAGAGGCTTTTATCGGCCTCGAGCCGGAAATCGCAAAGTCGGTCAAACTGCCGGTGGGTTCATCTATCGCCGGCTTTGTGGCTCAGAACGGCGAGCCGATTATAATATCAGACGTCGAGAAAGACGATCGTTTTCAACGCATCAATAAAGAGCGCTATAGTTCCTCATCGCTTTTATCGGTGCCGTTGAAAGTCACCAATAACATTCTTGGCGTTATCAATATGGCCAACCGTAAGGACGGCTCCAAATTTGACGATCATGATTTAAAACTGCTGACCACGTTTGCATCGCAGGCCGCGATTTCTATATACGATGCCAGATTGTTCGAGACCAACAAGCGCAAACTGAAGGAATTTTCGATACTCTTTGAACTATCCAACCAGTTGTCTCGGGTCGGGTCGGTCTCAGCCATGCGCAATGCGGTTTTCAATTACATGAAGCAATTGTTGCCGATAGATTTCGCCCTCTGGTTCGAATGGCGGCCTCTTCATAAAAGTCTGCGACCGGTCGGCGTGACCGGCACCGATATCCCTCTGACCGAAAGCGGATCGATCAATCTGGAGATGGTGAAAGCCGAAGATTTGAATCTGGAGAACATAGATCTGGCGGCGGTGGATATAAACGATATCAAATCACTCTCGAAATACATCGGCGAGCAGGTCGATTCATATTCGATTTATCCCAAAACAACCGAAAAATTCACGGCTCTTCCGGTGATGCAGGAGGGAGAGCTGAGGTATATTTTCTGCATCGACGCACAGGAAGACAGCCCGTTTACCGAGCAGGATTTATCGCTGATAAAACTTATGGTATCCCAGGCGACGGGGTTCTATGAACGCGAAAAGGCCCTGTTGAACGCCACCCGCCTGTTGACTATGGGAAATATGATTTCCGAAATCTCGCACGATCTGCGCAAGCCTCTGACCAATATCAAGGGGTGGATTCAGATACTCGGCGAAAAGTGGCCGCAGGTTACCGAAGATACCCAGTTTTTCCACATGGCCGAAGAAGAAATCCAGCGGCTTAATGAACTGGTCAAAGAGCTGGTTGATTTTTCAAAACCGCAAAAGTACGAAACCGAATTGAGGGATGTTCGGTCGGTCATCCGCCGGGCGGCGGAACTGATCAAGCCGGATATGCGCAAAAAAAAGATTAAATTCAGCGAAAATTTTGAAGACTGCAACTGGGAAATTCCAATAAATAAAAACCAGATTCTCGAAATCTTCCTCAACCTTTTCTTGAATGCCATCGATGCCATCGACGATGAAGGTGAGATTGTTGTATCCGGCAAGATAGATCGTCCGGATTTTAAAAAAACCGACTACCTGGCGGTTACGGTCACCGATTCCGGCAAAGGTATAAAGAAAGAGAACCTTTCGCGCATATTTGACCGTTATTATACGACCAAGGAAACCGGCACCGGGCTGGGGCTGGCGGTAGTCGAGCGCATTATAACCGCTCATGGGGGGACGTTGGCAGTCATATCCGAAGAGGGAAAAGGGACCAGTTTCACGCTTTATTTCCCCAATTAATCCTGCAATATGTTGCAAAAAAATAGCATAAATTTAACAAATGGCTTGATTTTTCACATCCATTGACGATAAATATATAAGTCCTGTAAATATGAAAAAAGACAAGACAAAAATACTGGTTATCGACGATGACCCCAAGGTTTCGTGGATTCTTTCGGAGGGGCTTCCGTCAAGATATGAAATAACCTCGGCCCGCGACGGGATCGAGGGTATTCAAATGGTGTCCACCGAAAAGCCCGATCTGATTCTTCTGGATATCAAGATGCCGGGCATGACCGGTCTGGAAGTCCTTGAAAAGCTGGGTCGTCTGGAAGACCGGCCCGAAATCATCATGCTGTCCGGTCACGGCGAGACCAAGAATATTGTCGAGTCGATTCATCTGGGTGCGGCTGAGTTTATCAACAAGCCGTTCGATGTCAAAGAAGTCGAGCTGCATATCCAGACCATTCTGGACAAGACCAGGCTTAAAGACGAAGTCAGGGTTCTTAAAACCGAGCTTAAGGCCCGTAATTCCCACGAAAAATTTATCGGCGATTCCTCCAAGATGGTCAAAGTTAAAGACATCGTCGAGCAGGTGGCCGATTCGGAATTGTCGGTGTTGATTCGCGGTGAATCCGGGACCGGTAAGGAAATAGTCGCACGCATGCTGCACGCGATGTCCGGACGCTCTGACCAGCCGTTCACCAAGGTCAACTGCGCGGCCATACCGCGCGATCTTCTCGAAGCCGAGCTGTTCGGTTACGAGAAAGGCGCCTTCACCGGGGCCCACAAGACCAAACCGGGGCGTTTCGAGGTGGCCAACAAGGGTTCGATATTCCTCGATGAAATCGGCGATATGCCACTGGAACTGCAATCGAAGCTGCTGCAGGTTCTGGAGCAGCAGGAATTTGTCAGGGTCGGCGGGATAAACAATATCCACGTCGACGTGCGAATTATCTGTGCCACTAATAAAAATCTCGATGAAGCCATCGGCCGTAATGAATTCCGCGACGATCTGTTTTATCGTCTCAATGAAATTACCATCACGCTGCCGCCGCTCAGGGAAAGAAAAGAAGATGTTTCCCTTTTAATAAATCATTTTATCGAAAAGTACAATCAGCTTTATCAAAAAGAAGCTCCGCCGTTGTCGCCTGACACCATGGCAAAAATGGTCGGGTTCAACTGGCCGGGTAATGTCCGTCAACTTGAGAATCTTATCAAGCAGATTGTTGTGCGCGGCGATGAATCTATTGCCGAGGACCTGTCCAACGGGTCATCGGGACACACCGTACGAAATGCCCAGGCGGAAGCTGATGATCTCGACAGCGATCCGGAACTGGCCGGGACATTCTCTCTCAAGAAAAGAGTCGGCGCGGCCATAGCGCGTGAGGAGAAACGGCTGATCCGGGACGTTCTAAACAGCGTCAATTGGAACCGTCGCAAGGCCGCCGATATTCTCGAAATAAGCTATCGCTCTCTTTTGTATAAAATTAAAGACTACAATCTTAATTCCACAAAATAAATTTCCTGCGCATTTATCGACCGATTGCATGCAAAATTATGCATATATTGTGCAGTGCATTTCTATCAAATTGTTGATAACCTCATCGACTTTATGGCGGCAAGTTTGTGCAAGGAAAAGATTTATGCCTCTAACCCGCTCGCTTACAGGCGCTCCGGCCGTTATAATAGATATATATATCTATTATACGATTATAAAGTATATATTGTGATATATGGAACGAAAATTGCTTATATGGTGGTTGTATAAATGTATAAATTAACTGCGAAGTGCGTAAGATTTGATAAACATGTTTGAGCATAAAATGGCAGCACTGATAGAACATGACTTTGCCTCACGAATAGAGTATGAACTAAAACGGGCGGAGCGATACCGCATTTTTTTATCCCTGCTGATTTTCAATCTCGGACCCGTCGTCGATAGAGGCGGAAGTGCCGGTGTGACCGAAGAAGAAATTAGGGAGAAATTTCTTTCCGATATCCGCTCATTTATTGGCCATACTGTTCGCGAGATCGACGCCATTTCAAACAGCAACAACATAAAAGTCGGGCTGTTGCTTCCCGAGACCTCGCGTCAGGGGGCAGAGGCTGCCGCCAGGCGGCTTGGACAGCAAATTAATGGTTTTTGCAAAGAATATTTTCCGCAGGCAACAGATCATTTTATTCCCGTGGAGATTTCATCGTACCCCGATGCCGTCGGCGCGCGGGCTATTCAGGACTATATTGGCGAGTTTAACAAAGGTAATTGAGAAAAATTTTGAATAAAAAAACCCCCGGCTTTGGTCGGGGGTTTTTTTATTTTCGGTAATCTCGGTTACCAGCCCATGAGTTGTTCCAGATTTTTATTGAGCTTTTCGACCCGGTCTTCGATATCGGCTTTGCGCATGCGTTCTTTTTCGATGACATCGTCGGGGGCGTTTTTCAAAAAGTCGGCATTGGCCAGCTTTTTGGACAGGTTTTCCAAATGCCCTTTCAGGTTCTTGAGCTCTTTTTCGAGACGGACCTTTTCGGAATCGATGTTGATCAAGCCCTCGAGAGGAATAAATATCTCCGCACCCGAGATAACCGCCGATGCCGACAGCCCCGGCTTTTTGATCTTGGGACCGATATGCAGCTTTTCAATCTTGGCCAGCGACCGGAAATAATCCTGATAGCTTTCGAGCACTTCGGCCAGGTCGG
This sequence comes from uncultured candidate division Zixibacteria bacterium, assembly GCA_963702205.1. GTDB lineage: Bacteria > Zixibacteria > MSB-5A5 > GN15 > PGXB01 > CALAMC01. Next base: position 3,300,584 of record OY969724.1, on the reverse strand, counting down.
CGTTGGCCACACGAATATATAAATCAGATCGTTTGCCCGGCGGGACATTCATCTCGGCTCGAACCGAGCGTACGGCATTTACGACGGCCTGAATCGATTCCAGCGAGTTTTCCAGCGATTCATCTTTGTACTTGGCCAGTTCCTGCGGCCACGGGCCAAAGAAGAGCGTCTCCGGATTCGACGGAAATCTCTCCCGCAAATCGGAGTTGATTTCTTCGGTAACAAACGGAATAAACGGCTGGAGAAGCTTTAGAATCTTGTCCAGCGTGTAGACGGCCACCTTAAGTGATGTCTCGCGTATTGGCAGATCCGGAGCATCCGGCTTAATAAGCTCGACGTACCACGAGCAGTAGTCGTTCCAGACGAAGCTATAAAGCGCTTTGGCCGCCGCCGACAACCGAAACTCGGCGAAATTGCGATTGATGGTTGCGATGGTATTGGTCAGGCGCGATAGAATCCAGCGGTCGACGAGAATCAGGTCATCTTCTTTGAAATCATTATAATCGAATTGCTGCTCACCGAGGCGCATCATTACAAACCGCGACACCTGATATATCTTGTTGACAAAATTCCGTCCGATCTCGAAGGTATTTTTGGAAATCCACGGGTCCTGTCCATCGGGCGTCGCCAGGAGCAGGCTGTAGCGCAGAGAATCGGCGCCGTGCTTTGCGATAATTTCCAGCGGGTCGATTCCGTTTCCGAGCGATTTTGACATTTTAATCCCGTTGGAATCGCGGACGATGCCGTGGATATAAACGTCGGTGAACGGCAGTTCGCCCATGAATTCATAACCGGCCATAACCATCCGCGCCACCCAGAGGAAAATGATTTCGTGGGCGGTCACGAGGACGTTGGTTGGATAAAACTTTATAAGCATCGGATCATCTTTGTCCGGCCATCCGAAAGTGGAAAACGGCCAGAGCCATGAGGAAAACCAGGTATCGAGGACATCTTCGTCCTGCACAATCTTGCTTTCGCCGCACTTGGTGCATTTTTCCGGCATTTCCCGGGCGACCATGATTTCGCCGCAGTCCTCGCAATAGTACACCGGAATGCGGTGCCCCCACCAGAGCTGGCGCGAGATGCACCAGTCGCGGATGTTTTCCATCCAGTGCAGGTAAGTCTTGGACCAGTGCTCCGGGTGGAAGCAAAGCTTGCCGCTCTTGACCGCTTCGACCGCCGGTTTGGCCAGCGGAGCCATGCGCACGAACCACTGCTCCGAAAGGTACGGTTCGATTTCTTTGTGGCAGCGATAGCAGGTACCGACGGCGAGGTCGTGTTTTTCTATTTTTTCCAGATGCCCTTTCTTTTCCAGTTCGGTCACCAGCTTTTTGCGGGCTTCGTAACGATCCAGGCCCTTGAACTTGCCGGCTTCGGCGTTGAGGGTACCGTCGATGTTGAGAATATTGATTTCCTTCAGGTCGTGACGCAGACTGATCTCAAAGTCGTTGGGGTCATGGGCCGGGGTGACTTTAACCACTCCCGTGCCGAACTGCGGGTCGACGTAACCGTCGGCGATGATCGGCAGTTCCCGTTCGAGAATCGGCAATATGGCCGTCTTGCCGACATATTTTTTGTACTTCGTATCTTTGGGATTGACCGCCAGCGCCGTGTCGCCGAGCATCGTTTCCGGACGAGTCGTCGCGACCGTCAGGAATTCATCGGACCCTTTTATCTTATACCTGATGTACCACAGGTTGCCGTCTTTGTCGACGTGCTCGACTTCGTCGTCGGAGATCGACGTCAGACACGATGGACACCAGTTGACGATGCGGTGCCCTCGGTAGATCAGGTCTTTTTCGTAGAGGTGTATGAAAACATCGCGGACGGCATCGGACATGGCGTCGTCGATCGTAAACCGAGTCCGGTCCCAGTCGGCCGAGCAGCCGAGCTTTTTCAGCTGTCCGAGGATTATCTCTTTATTGCGATAGGCCCATTTGGCGGTGCGTTCGTGGAATTTTTCGCGGCCCAGTTCACGGCGGGTAGTGCCCTCGGCGGCCAACTGCTTTTCGACCACGACCTGGGTGGCGATACCGGCGTGATCCGCACCCGGCAGCCATTCACCCTCGTAGCCGTTCATCCGCTTCTGGCGAACCAGTATATCCTGAATGGTATTGTTCAGAGCGTGGCCGAGGTGCAGAATGTCGGTGACATTCGGCGGTGGGATGACAATTGAATAGGCCTTCTTGTCGCTGTCCGGGTTGCCTTTGAAATATCCGGCCGACAGCCATTTTTCATAAAGCCGGTCCTCGACCGCCTTGGGATCGTAGGCCTTGCCCTTCGGTTTTGTCTTTATCTCTGTTGCCATAATCTAAATCCGTTTATATTTTAGCATATAAACCTTGGATTATACCCAAAAATACCTGTTTGTCAAGTTGACGGAAAGCCAAAAAGTCGCAATATTGGGTATATGCCTTCGTATTAAGGTTAAATATCGTCAAATTGTTGCGAGACAAGAGGAAAAATCGAATATGTTTGATAACCTTACGCCGTTTATGAAGTTACGGAAAATTATGGCCACTTTGCGCGCTCCCGGCGGCTGCAACTGGGACCGCAAGCAGACGCACAAAAGCCTGCTGCCGTACCTCGTCGAAGAAACCTACGAAGTGGTCGAAGCCATTGAAAACGAATCCGACGACGACCTCAAAGAAGAGCTGGGCGACCTGTTTTGCCAGATCGCCTTCCACGCGCAGATCGCCGAGGAGGAGGGGAGGTTCAATATCGATGACTCTCTCGACGCGATCAACGCCAAATTGATTCACCGTCACCCGCATGTCTTCGGTGAGAAGAAAGACCTGAATCCGCAGGAGGTGCGGGACCAGTGGGAGAAAATCAAGGTCGAATCGGGGGAGAAGAAATCGGTTATCAACGGCATTCCCAAATCCGCCCCGGCGCTGGTGAAGGCGTTCCGGTTCGGGGAGAAGGCCGGCGGGGTCGGGTTCGACTGGAACAAGCCGTCCGACGTGCTCGACAAAATCAAAGAAGAGATCGGCGAGATCGAGCATGAGATACACAACGGCGGTAAGGACGAACTCGAAGACGAAATCGGCGACGTGCTGTTTGCGATATCATCGCTGGCCCGTAAGCTGGACATAAACCCCGAACAGGCGCTGAACCGTACACTATTGAAATTCCAGAAGCGTTTCAATTATATCGAAGACAAAGTCCGCGAGTCCGGCAAAGGTTTCTCCGAGTTTTCGCTCGACGAACTGGAATCCTGGTGGCAGGAAGCGAAGGGGTGAGGTGGTTGTGAGAATATTATTACTTTTTTTACTGACAATATACGGCGGCTTGGCGATAGGAGCCGATGTTAATCAATATATTGCGGATACGACACAACTTTTCCCAAATGGAATAGGCCCTGAACTCAAACCATTTATTGGGAGTTTCAAGATAGAGCCGGCCTTGTCCCCGGATAAAATATCAAAGGTAAATTATGAAATCGAGATCATAAACGACCATAAGTATTATCTCGACCAGGATTGGGAATTGAAGCTGGATTTTGGTGAAAATGGCAGCCGGATAATTGGTGATACGCTTTTTGCCTGGCCGGGTCCGCATAAAAAAGGAGATAAATTTACTGGTTCGTTTGAACTTCAGCCTTTAAAATCTGGGACCTGGAATATCGGACTATATTTATATAGACTCAATCAAGACAGGTGTTACTTAAGCCCGATAAGCGGAATATCGTTTTCATATTGTTTTGATGAAGATGGATTATTGCAATATTGTGGAGAATATAAGCCTCTGGCAATACATTGCGAGTCATCTAAAGTATCATTTTTCGATAAAAACAAAGACACGCTATTTATTCAGGGCATAAATCAACCGCATCTGGACCGGGGTTTCTCTTACAATTATTATATCTCACCGCCACCGAAGATTAATGACACTTCTTCTATTCACTTCATACTCAGAGCAAACGCTGACTCGGATGGCGGAGTCGATATCCATCTAAGCACCAAAGGCATAAAAATATTATCTTATCCCGATCCAATAGGATACTCAATCCATAAAGGCGACATCATTGAACTAGAGTTTAGCTTCAAACCTATTCCTCGAGAATATAATGACTTGGGGATTTATTTTTCAGGATGGAATGCGGCCAGTAATTCACCGAACACCAAAACTATAATGATACAATTTGTTTTCAACAATGATAACAGCTTAAAATATATTGGTTACACGGGGACCATCGCAAAACCGGCAGGAAAATCGCTGAACAGTTTCCCCAAAATTGATGATAAAAAGGATTGCTCGTTGGTGCTAATTACGAAAAAAGGAGATATTCTTACCGACCAGTCTAAGATAGCAAAGTACAATAGACATAAATAATCCCGTAGGTCACGCCGACTCGCCGAAGGTCCTGAGCCTAGCGAAGGGCGGCGTGACATTCTTCTCATTCCAAAGACATCCCACCACTAAAGTGGTGGGGCACCGGATCCAGCCGATCTTTCTTGCGTTGTGCCCGGCCTGGCCTGAATATTGAAGGGTCGATCCTCAGATCGACCGGGTTGGCGGTGGGTCTGAGGACCCACCGATCACGACGTATATTTTAATCCGGGCATTGGATCGGGTCGCCCACAGCTTGCTGTGGGACTGATTGTTTGGATCATTAAATCGACGGAACCCACAGCAAGCTGTGGGCGACCCCCCAAGTGGGCTTGACCTGCAAGAATTAAAAACAAATAGACAAATGCGGCGGGATTATCTAAAATATTACTTTGGGTCTATATGTAATATGAGAGGGAAATTAAATTGAAAATATCAAACGTCTTTGCTGCGGTTATCTTTGTCGCCGTTGTAATCATATTTATGTATACGTTTCAACCAGTTCAGGCCGGACAGGGGGACGTGGTTCATGTTGTCAGCCATGATAAGATAATAGCGAGGACCGATCCGTCGAAAGGCTTCAGCCTGTACCCGAGCACGACGTTGTTTCCGCCCGACAGCGTGCAATATAGAAAAGCAGTGCTGTATGTAACCTTTGAATGTCCCGACAGCCTTCACTGCGGAGAATGGGACTATATCGACAACGTCTGGCTGCGGCAGTACAAAGGCAACGGCGATACGCTCGATCTGGAGCTGGCGCGGATAATTTCACCGTATGGCTGGTGGTTCGATTCGACCTGGCATTTTAGATGGCACGTCGATATAACCGACTTCGCTTTTTTGCTGCACGATTCGGTCGAAGTGGTGTTTCGTCACGGCGGTTACGAAAGCAATACCGATCGCGGCTGGAAAGTTACGGTTGATTTTGCTCTGACCGAGGGCCGTCCGGCGATGCAATGCCTTGGTATGGATACCCTCTGGTGCGGGACGTTTCCGTACGGTGACACATCAAAACCGATAGAAAGCCTGCTTACACCCGTCTCATTTTCGAACGATAAGGCCAAAATCGCCCGCATGCGCATAGTGCAGACCGGGCACGGCATGGATGACTACGAAAACTGCGCCGAGTTTTGCAAGAAATATCGTCGGGTTTATCTGGACACGACGCTGATCGATCACAGGGAAATCTGGCAACAGTGCGGAAGTAATCCGCTCTATCCGCAGGCGGGCACGTGGATTTTCGACCGCGCCAACTGGTGTCCCGGTTCGATTGTCGCTCCCGATGATTACGATTTTGCAATCAAACCCGGGTCGACATACTCGGTTAATATCGATATGCAATCGTATGTCGATCCGAACCATCCGACTGCGAATTATTGTATTTATTCCTACCTTTTTTATTGCACTGAACCATGGGCGGCCAACGACGTTTCGGTCGACGAGATAATCTCGCCCAATACCGACGATGAATATTCCCGCCTGAACCCGCTCTGCAGCCAGCCGGAACTCAAGATAAAGAACAACGGCCGCGAAGAACTCAACTCGGTTATGATTCATTACGGCTATGAAGGCGGGGAGATGTCGACATATAAATGGAGGGGAAATCTGGCCTCGCAGCAGATAGAAGATGTCACGCTGCCGGGAGGTTTTTCGCCGGAAAGCGGCAGCCGGACGTTTACGGTAGCGCTCGAAAAGCCCAACGGAATGACCGACGAATGCCCGGATGACAACAAGGCATCATCGACTGCCAAAATCCAGCCGGAGATCGACAATAAATTCATTCTTGTCTTCAGGACCAATAATGAACCGTGGCATAATTCGTACCAGATATCCGATGGCGACGGCATTATAGTGCAGGGGCGGGCGCTGGGCTCGCTGGTCGCGGATTCGACCTATCGCGACACCATTACGCTGGAGCCGGGCTGCTATCAATTTCTCGTTTCCGATACGGCCGGTGATGGCCTCGAATTCTGGTTCAATACCGAGGGCGGTTACGGGTATGTTCGCCTGCTGGATATGAACGGGCATTTGCTCAAAAATTTCGATTCCGATTTCGGGCGGGATATAAATTTCTGTTTTACCGCTTCCGAAGACGCCCCGCCGGCGGAAATATCTGACACTTTGCCTCTGGTCCGACTATTTCCGACTCGGACAGGCGGGCCGTTTGATCTGTATTTATTCGCCGATGACCCGAGCGATGTGCAGATAAAAATCGAATCGGATTCCACTAAAGTTGTCGTTTTCGAAAAAGACTATCCTGCTGTGAAAGACACTATTCTGCCGCTCGACATTACCGGGCAGCCGGAAGGAACCTATAATATCCTGGTATCTACCGGGGAACAGACGGTCAAACGCCGCGTCCGGATAAGACCGGAGCCGTAAGAACATATACTGACGGATTTATATTGCCATACGGGCACCTCCTGAATTAATATATCCGCTGTAATCCGGCTGAAATATTGATGCATAAAAGGAAAAGGCCCGTATGAAAACCATCTTGCTTTTGACAATCTCTAATATATTCATGACTTTTGCCTGGTATGGCCATCTGAAGTATAAAAAGGCCCCGCTTTTGGCGGTGATTTTCGTTAGCTGGGGCATTGCCTTTTTTGAATATTGTTTCCAGGTCCCGGCCAACCGGATAGGTCACGGGATGTTCACTGCGGCGCAGTTGAAAACCATTCAGGAAATAATCACGCTGGTAGTGTTTTGCGTCTTTTCTGTCTTGTATCTCAAAGAGGAAATCAAGTGGAATTATATCGTCGGTTTCGGCTTTATTATTGCCGCCGTCTTTTTTATATTTAAGAAATGGTAAATCCGCCGGGCATCGACAGCTTAGCCTGGTTTTAAACTCACGGCCTTTAATTTCGTTATATGTTATATATTGAATACCAGAATATAGTTGGACGTTGTTCAAATATAAATATCGTGAGGTGACTATGTCTGATATACCGATGAATCGAAAAGAATTTTTAAAAAGCGCAGGGCGCTGCTGTGTCGGCACCTGTGCCTGTGTCCTGATGGGAGGATTGATGAACGCCAATGCCGATGAATCCTCAGGCATCCCGCCCGAGTCGGTCGAAAAACCGAGATCCGAAGTCCGCATGGAGTTTGCCGAAAAATGGCTCAAGCGGTTTATGGACGTCCTCGACGAAAATCTGGACGAGCCGACCCGGCGCAAAATAATGATGGCCAACGGCCGCAAATGCTACCGGGCCTGGATCGAGGAGTCCGGCCGGAAGATCAATCCGATTACTCTCGAAAAGTATAAAACCTGGGTTGAAGAAAATGTCAGCGATGGTTCGATTCGTGTCGAAGACAACGTTATTCATTTCATGTTCAGCTCTGCCGCCGAAACCGGTCTTCCCGCAGAAGCGGGGCAGTGCCTCTGCACCCTGACCGAATCTCATCCCGAGGGATTATCGGGAACGTACTGCGATTGCTCGCTCGGATACGTGAAGGAATGGTACGAACTTATGCTGGACCGTCCGGTCGAAGTGGAACTTATAGAATCCGCTCTTCGGGGTGGCATGTTTTGCCGGTTCAGGATAGCTGTCACCTAATATAATTATGAGTTATTTTGACGGGAAGGCGTATATTGGAGAATAAAGGTCTGTTTTAATGATGCCGCCATTCATGAACCGCATATAAATATAGTACGGAGGACAAAATGCCGTTTGTACATACTACTATTGAAAATCATATCGCCACGGTGCGCATGGAGCGCGGAAAAGTACACGCCTTAAACGAGGAGCACGTCGAGCAGTTGGGCAGTACCTTTCATCAGCTGGAAGAAAACGACGATGCTCACGTTGTCATGCTGACCGGGACCGATAAGTTTTTCTCGTTCGGACTGGACGTGCCCGAATTGTACGATTACAAACCCGAGGATTTCATCCGATTCATAACCAGGTTCACGGATTTGTACAGCCTGATATTCATCTATCCCAAGCCGGTAATAGCGGCGATCAACGGTCATGCTATCGCCGGGGGCTGCATGCTGGCGACCGCCTGCGACTGGCGCATCATGATGATCGGGCGTTATCGTATCGCTCTTAACGAAGTAACTTTCGGTTCGACTGTATTCCACGGGGCCATGGAAATGCTCAAATTCCTGTGCGGCTGCCGCCGGGCAGAAATTATCGCGGGCTTCGGGGAAATGTATTCGGCCGAGGGCGCGCTCAACATGGGGCTGGTCGATGATACGGCGTATGAGGATGACTTCAATAAGAAGATTCTGGATAAGGCGGGGCAGTATATGTCGGTCGATCTGATCTCTTTTGGTGCGATCAAAGAACTGCTGCGTCGGCCGATTTTCGAGCGTATGCGCCTCTATGAAGCTGAATTGCTGCAGCGGTTTACGGATATCTGGTACTCGCCGTCCACGCGCGAAAAATTGAAATCAATTCAAATAAAGTAGCCGCAAAAAATTCTCAAAAGTAGTGGACAGTCCGGCGAGGCTGTCTATATATTGTTTAGACTTAAAATATAATTAAAAATCCAAGGTAAAAAGGAGGAAGACTATGCCAAGGTCTCGTTTTACTCTTTTGTCGCTAATCCTCTTGGTTTGTATTGTCTTCTGGTCCGGCCTCGCCGTCGGGGATATGCAAGACAATATCACCTATCAGGGAAACAAAGCCCGAATCACGGTCGGGACGATCAAGGACAAGGCCGATTGTTCATCGGACGAAGCCCGGGCTATTGGGGAAATGCTTTCGACCGCCCTGGCCAATAACGATAAATTTATAGTGCTGGCATCTCAGGAGGAAGTCGATGAGTTGATCGATGAGATCGACCTCGGTGAATCCGAATATGTCGAATCGGGTCGCGGGCCGGATAAAGGGTTGATGGAAGGCGCCGACGTCCTCGTGACGGGAGCCGTCACCGGCTTCGAGCCGGACGCAGGCGGCGGCGGCGGGGCCCTCGGGGGACTGACCAAAAAGGCTTTCGGTGCGGCCGGAATATCCAAAAAGTCGGCCCAGATTAATATGGATATCAAACTGATCGATATTCGTTCCCGGAGAATTATCAAAGCTATGTCGCTCGAAGCGAAATCGAGCAAGTGGAAAGCCGGTGCGGCCGGAGGAGGCTGGACCAAAGACGTCGCCATGGCCGGAGCACTGGGCGCCTACTCCAACGCACCGATGGAAGACGCGATCCGCGAGGTCCTGCGCAAGGCCGTCAACGAAATCGCTAAAGAAACCCCGAAAGACTATTTCCGCTATACCGGCCAGGGTCAATATACGGCCGAGTACGGTTCTTCCGGTGCCGCCGGTTCAACGGGAGGTGAAAACCAGCAGGGTGGTTCAACCGGTGCCGCCACGACCGCAGTATCAGCGGCTCCCAAAAAGAACGTCGCCGAAGACATGACTTTGTATACCAAGTTCGATTTCGTGCCCGGCGATAAGGTCATATTTTATGATGATATGAGCAATGAGGAAGAAGGCGAATTCCCGTACCGTTGGAACCTTGATCATGGTGTCTTTGAAATCGCCCGCATGGGAGGAGAGTTCTGGATTCTTTGCACGGACGTTGGCAAAATCAGTCCCAAAATTCCGGCCGGGCCTCTGCCCAAAAAGTATACTGTCGAACTCGTAGTCTACATGAATAAAGGCAATGTCTCGCTGGCGAATTTTTATATCCATTGGGTGGATGCCAAGAATAATTCGATCGGGTATTTTAGTTCATCCGGGTCATCCGGCACTAATTTGAGTATATTCGGGACAAGCAAGGCCAGTAAGAACCTGTCCGAATCATTCAGTCCGGGACCGCACCTTTTGCGGATAATGGCGACCGACCGATCAATAAAATGTTATTTCGACCAGGAAAGAGTGGCTAATGTCCCCAACGTGGAAGGTTTTAATCCGGTCGGTTTTGTTTTGGGCGTGAGTCCGCGCAGCAATCCCGAAAATCCCGCATTATTCCGTGGTTTCCGCTTTGCTGAAGGCGGTAAAAGCATGCGCGAACAGCTGGACGAATCCGGCAAAATCGTCACCCACGGTATTTTATTCGATGTCAATTCCTGCACGATCAAGGGCGAATCGTATAAAACCCTGAAAGAGATCGGGGAGTTAATGCAGGACGATCCCGCGCTTCGATTGTCGATTGAAGGCCATACCGACAGCGACGGCTCCGATGACGGCAATATGACCCTGTCGCAAAATCGGGCCGAATCGGTTCGATCATACCTGATGAATAGTTTCGGTGTCGGCGGTGACCGTCTCGAAGCCAAAGGCTGGGGCGAGTCGAAAGCTATCGACACCAATGAATCCGCGGAGGGCAAAGCCAATAATCGGCGGGTTGAACTGGTTAAATTATAGACCTCCGAATTATCGCAGGCGGCCGAAAGCCGCCTGTGAGATTAGTAAAAAATCGTCACGAAGGCGGCAAAAGAACTTGCCGATTTTCGAAAATAGAGTATATTTATCTATAATCGGGCCGGGCGGCCCATTCGCGCTTTGTTCTTGACGAGCGGCGCGCACACAGTTATAAATATAATGTTGAACTCAGAGAAATTCCAAAGTGGAGGCATTATGCGAAAGATTTTATTGGCTTTCCTCCTGACATTTATCTGTATCCCGATGCTGTCGGCCGGGCCGATCGGCGTCGGCGGCTTCGGAGGGGCGAATATCCCCATAGTGCAGGAGGATCAATCGACCGGGACCGCTTTCGGTCTGCACGGAAAAATCAAACTTATCCCGGCGCTGGTCGCCGAAGGGAACCTTACCTTCAGCAAATACGGCGAGACCTCGAAAGAGATCGGTTCGATTAATAACACGATCGCAGGTTCCAAAGTGAATTCCTATGGTATCAACCTGCTTCTCGGCGGCGGTACCGGCGGTCTGCCCGGTTTCAAGCCTTATGGTGTTTTCGGGGCGGCGTTTTATAATACGTCGCGGGATTTCGACGAAAGCACGACCAGGCTGGGCTGGTCGGCGGGTTTCGGCTTTGAAATCAACCCGGCCCCCAAAATAGGCCTCGATTTTCGGGGGAAGGTTGTTGTCATCGGCACCGAGGGTGGCGGCTCCAAGAAATCGGCCCTGGTGACGGCGGGCTTTTTCTATTATTTGGGCTATTAAGGAGGTATGGATATGACACGCATTAAAAACCATGTCTGGTTACTGTCCGGCCTTCTTGGTGCGCTGCTGCTCACCGGGTGTATCGTGGTCGGGACGTTTGTGATTGATTTCGAATTCGCCTCTGACGCTTCCTTCACCGGTTTGGTTCATTATGACATAGACCTGACTGAAGATTCAGATTGGCAGGACCATAAAGATAAAATCAAGGATATCGACAACGTCGGCTTCGTCCTTCAGGTGACCAACCATGAGGCATCGGCAGTCGATGTAAAAATGTATATCGATAATGTTGGCGATCCCGTTTATGACAATTTAACCGATATTCAGGACAATGCCGATCTTATACTGGACAACGTGACTTTTGCCGCCGATGGTGAGACGACTATCGACTGGTCGACGTCGTTGACCAAAGTCAAGAACGTCTCGATCCTGAAAAATTTCGCCGATTCGGGTATTTTTCGCATTTATATTGTCTCGTCACAGCCGAGCGTCGATGTCACCATAGATTTCGGTGTTGTGGTTGTTACGGTGACAGCCGGCAATTAAGAAATTTGTTTTCAATAGCCTCGGTTTATTGATCCGGGGCTATTTTTATGTCCGAAACATGATGTTATATCACAAGGCTCGCTGGTTTTCTCACAAAAGGCGCCAAAATCGGTGTCGCAGAAGTTGTGCGGTGTAAATATATGTGTTACAAAGGATAAATTCCGTGGTCTATATGCCGGCATTGCTTCCGGCGCATATGCTGCGATCAAAACTGCTTGCATGTAGAATTATTAGAATTATCGTTTGGTGGTAACGTAATGTATGTCAGCTGCTTACGAAACCTGAATCATAATTTGACATTTTTGGCACAACCCCTGCTATTTATTAGGCTGAGGTTAGTTACTCATAAATAGTATGGCGGTAAAGGGTAATTAAGAGGTGGGGATGAAGCAGCCGCGTAGTGAGGGCGCGGTTGCTTTTTTTATGTACGTGATCCGAAAATGGGTCTTCCTGATAGCCGCGATTAAAATTCTTATCGTATTTAATTCAGTGACATTGAATTTGAGAATAATTGCCCGGTTGACCGCGACCGGGGCAACCCGTATATTCAATCGATATGGATAAGACCAAAACGACCAACAAAATCATTGACCGCAAGCTCGGCGATGAATGGCTGGACTGGGATGGCACGGCCAAAACCGAAGAGACCGAAACCGATTACAAGATATTTCTTGGGATTGCCGTAATCGCGATTGCCTCACTGATCGTTCTGGCCGGGATTTTCCTGTGGCTGATTTATCCGCGCCTGATGGCCATGAGTTCGATCCTGCCTCAGCTATTTGCCTTTGTGTATCTGGCTTTCAGTGCCGTGCTGGTTTTATGGCTTGCCATATTTATAGTCTCGGCGGTGTTTAGCTGGCCGATCACGCCGCTTATTATTGTCCCACATCTGGTGAATAAACTGCTGGCTATAACGACAGCGATCGGCAAGACAATGGGCCTTTCGGCCGATCGCATCACCAATTCATTTTTGAAAATTCACAATGTTCTGATTCACAGCGGACCCAACCGGACGGTACCCGAAAAGCTGCTTCTGCTCCTGCCGCGCTGCCTGACCAAAGAGACAAACACAATGCTCAAAGAGCTGCGGGATAAGTACGGCTTTTTAATGGTGACGGTCGGAGGCGGCACGGAAGCTCGCCAAAAAATCCGGGAGTTGCGGCCGAGACTGATTATCGCTATTGCCTGCGAGCGCGATCTTTATTCCGGATTCAAAGAAGTAAACGTCCATATACCAGTCATCGGTTTTCCCAACAAACGCCCCGAAGGACCGTGCAAAAATACCTGTATCGACCTGGCCGAAATCGAGGCCACGATCAATCGCTGTCTGGCCTGACGGCAACCAATTTTCTTGACAATTAGGCATTTTATATTACATTGGGATTTCTTGAAAATGGCGGTGTAGCTCAGTTGGTTAGAGCAGCGGAATCATAATCCGCGTGTCCGGGGTTCAAGTCCCTGCACCGCTATTTTTTATTGGGACGAATTTTCGTCAAGCAGGGATTTAAAAGGTCTCGCGCATTATACTAAATTCTGAATCCTTTTTCTTTTCCTGCCTATCCGGATGTAATTTTCATGTATAGGACATCCGAACAGTTAATATTCCCGTCGTCATAAGCATCCCCGGCATTCCAAGGCGCTGGAGTCTCACCTTGGAGTGCCATAGAGATGATCGATCAGTCAAAGAATGTACAGCGAATTAATATGATCGCACCAATTGGCGTCGTCGCCCGACAAAGATCAGTATTATGCCAGCCGCCACTGCCGCCGCGCCGGCGATCGGGGAGAGCGGGATATGGCTTGTTTGATCGATCTGGACGTGCATCGATCCCATATCAACGGCATTCCGACTAGAAGTATAACTAATTCCTCCCCATATCAGTCCCACCGCGCCGAGCGTAATGAGAATGATGCCGACCAAAATTATGGTATTCATAAGAGCTCCTTTCTATTCGATCAGGAGATTTACCTGAGCAAAACCGGGACGCAACTGCCATCTCAAAGCCGGAAAAGCAGACCGATGTTTATGGAATAAAAGTCCGATTTTACTCCATCAAGCAAAGCGCCCGGCAGTTCTTTGAATTTGTAGTCAAGAAACACATAACGAACATCGCCAAACAATTTGATATTCTGCGAAGCCGGAATCTCAATCCCGGCAACAAGGTGCCAGCCGAACTTCTGGACGGTTTCATCACCATAGCCGATCTGGTTAAATCTATCGGCGTAATCAAAAGTCGTATTATACCAGCCGGCACCGACACCTCCATAGACTATTGGCACCGGATAGAGCAACCCGGTTACCGTCACCGGCCAGTTTTTGACCGTTACCACGTCGGAACCATATTTTTCCTGACGATAACCAATATCGCCCTCCACGCCGAGGACCGGCAATAGTCTAAGGCGCATCGTTGCGCCCACCAAATAATTCGCGTCCTGGGCATCTGGAGACTTTTGTATGCCTATATGAGGGCCAACATACACACTCGTTTGACTGCGAACGGACCATGGCAATAGGAGGAGAATGCCCAAAAGGAATCCCGCTTTGTTTATTCTGAACATGTTTTCCTTATCCTTTTGAAGGTTCAAGTAATTCTTCGCCAATAATACCCACCGCGCCGACCATTACGGAAATGCTGGCGGATACAGAGACTATGTTCATTACGGCTCATATTCGGACAAGCCTTCAATCACACCACTCGTCGACCGGCAATTATTCTGAATAGCACCGCCACTATGGCAATGACTATCAGAATGTGAACAAAGCCACCCAACGTATAGCCTGTCACCAGGCCAAGCGCCCACAGAACCAACAGAATTAATGCTAATGTCCACAGCATACGATTCTCCTTTTGTTTGTCCTGGATTCGCCGCCGACCGGTGCATCACTGTCACCGGCCGGAAGCGATCCGGCAATTTAGTTAGTCGAGGATTGCGATATTTTGATGGTCATTTGGTTTTTTATCCTATTCTCCATGCCGCACGTCTTGCAAGGAATAGCCAGTCATTCCGGAATTCATTGCTTTTGACGCCTCTGGCATAGGCTATTTTCCGAAGGTCCAGCCGACAGTTGCTTTGAAGTCCGGAGCGTCGGCCAAACCGAGCTTTCCCTCTATGAAGAAATGCCCGGACTGATTCCCCGAGTTTCCTTTCCCAATGCCAAACTGCATGTAGAGACCAAGTTCGGTCGAGCTGCCTCCGTGCTTGAAGGAATAAAATACCGGACCGACGCCGCCACCCAGATAAGGAGTCCAAACACCCCAGTCGGAACGGAAGCGATAATCAAGTTCAAAGCTGGGGGCAACCGTGGTTAGGTTATCACCAAACCCAACTTCCAGATTCGGCAGCATCATTAGATTATCAGCAAGGTCTCCAAAATCAATGTGGCCGCCAAAATGGACTTGATCCGGATTGATCGTAAAGCCTACTCTCGGTCCCACGCCGTGAAACCCGGCCGAGCGTGAGTTTGCGGTGGCTGCGAAATTGCAGATCAAACCTGTTGTCAGTAAGAAGATGAGAAGTTTTTTCATTACTTAATCCTTTCGTTATTTCCCTGGCCCTTTTTTGCGGACGATGGTTGTAATACCTTGCCGTTATTTCAGTGCGATCTGTTTAGACTGATTCGAATAGAACACGATTTCCGAACCGACTCCGTAGAATATATCATCCTTGCCGGTTGCTGCAGACAGGCCTGTGCCTGCGGCCGCACCCGCGGCGGCGCCTATTTCGGTGCTGCCATTTCTGTCAATTATCTTGCCTATGATGCCACCAACTATGGCCCCGCCACCGATCATGGCAACTTCTCTGTTCGTATGCGAACCTTTTTTCTCCTGGACTGCGTAAGTGCCAACGTTGACCCAATTCCCATTCCCCTCCTGAAGAGCCGTCAAATTAAAGATTAATTCGGCGGGGGTTTTGAGGCGTCCGGACTCAACAACTTTTATCAGGACCCCTTTCGCCGCGGCACCGTTTGCAAACAGGGTGTGCCCATCAACGATAATGGGTTGAGAAAGTTTGGCGAAAAATTGCTCGCCCGTTACATTGATATCCGTATCGATGGAATCGACCAGAGTTACTGCGATTGCCGTATTTACCGGCATGCTAACATAAGTAGTGCCTTTCGTCAGGTTTTCGGTCGTGGTTCCAGTATTGCAAGCTGTAATAAGAAGCAGTCCCGAAACCGTCAGGAACAGACTGATTAACTTAAGCATAATGACTCCTTTAAAGATTCGAATTTTTAATTTCATTGTGATCCCAGATCATTAACCCGATTTGTTACTCCTGACTCCGTCTGCGGGTGTATCATACTCGCCTTCGCGCTTGCCTTCGCGCTCCGTGAGATCGAATAACTCTCTCTGCATGAGTATGCGACCCAGATACAGCCCGGATTTGACAGTTTCCAAATTAATGCCCGTAATATTGGCTATTTCCCGGTAAGAAAAGTCCTCCAGCAGAGAGAAGACAACTATCAGCCTTAAATTTAGAGGTAAGTTTCCAATGGCTTTCCTGATATGGTTTTCAGATATCGTTGAAAGCAGGGCGTGACCGGGATCTATATTGGATAATTGATTCACCCACTGGGAATACAGTGCGTGGCTATCAATCTCGTAGATATTATTTGTTGCGGCCGACAGGCCGGGAGACGGCCGATATTTGTTGACGAGAACATTTGTCATGATCCCAAAAAGCCAAATGCGGCGGTTATGGTCCAATTGACATTCGTCCCATGAGTGGTACGCTCTGACAAATGTATCTTGAACCATTTCTTGTGCATCGGATTTGTCATCTAAAATGTATAAGGCCGTACGATACAAATTCGTAAGCTGGGGCAGAGCCAGTGCTTCAAAATCCTTCTTTTTCGCCATATTCTCTTTCATTCCATATCATTCATGATTCCGCTTCATCCCGGACCCATTTCCGGGCCCGCAGCCGTGAGGGGACCGTCATTGTCCATCAGATAAGCGAAGAGTTCTTCTCGGATGAATCTTCGGCTCCGAATAAGCACTGATTCAATTACCGGCGGCCGAACAGCGGTCAGGCCGGCAATCTGTTTTCTTGAAAAGCCATCGAGATACGATAAAATCATTGCGGACCGGAACAATGAAGGAAGGGTGGCAAAAGCTTTAAGGAAATCGACATCGTTATCCGACTCGCCGGTTAGTCTTGAGTGTGGCCGAGCCCCGGTCGTCGTATCAGGATGCAGTGTATCGTTCTTGCCGGCATTTCCATCAACATCCTCACCGGGGGGCTGGGCCGACGGGTGCGTATAGCATTGATTGCGGCCCTGGAACCGTCTGGTAATGAATTCATGCAACCAAATTTGAGGATTTTTTTTCGGCATTGCCTCATGCCATGATAGAAAAGCCTCTGCCATGGACTCGCGCATCAACTCAACTGCATCGCGTCCATTTTTTGTCAGCGATAAAGAGAAGTGTATAAGAATTTCGAGGTCAGGCAGAATATTTTCCTTAAAATCCAGCCTATTTCTGCGATTCATCACCATTGGTTACTACTCCATATAATCATGTTGCTACGCGACATCTGTCTTGTCAGGATTCAGTAGAAGGGCAGCCCGGACCAACCTTGGAAATTTCAAAGTTCCCGCCACTCTCAGGCCCAAAAAAGATATCCAGGAAAACTCCCGGCACCTCCGGGAAGTATACCCTCTGCTTCAAATACCAATTACGGCGATATAGTGCGGTGAGTCAATCGGCCAGAGGATTGAAAAGTGGGCTAAGTCATTGGAATGAGGGAAGCTGCTTTTATCTAACTGCTGCTGTTGATCTGATTCCGCTTTTCTCATGACTTAACTTCTTATGGTCCGAACCAACTTCAATTTATATACTATGCGTTTTTTTCGGATGCGACTCGTACTGCTTGGCGGCCTGAGGCTCACGGTTTTTGATACCGCCAATAACGCGATTGCGGATCTCCGAAGTGGTTATGCCTCCGTGGTAGCAAATATCACTCGCCACTCTTTGAGCTGCTTCCTGACTGACTCCAGCGTTCCTCATTGAATTTTCAATTTTGCTTTTATGGAACTCTTCTTCCTTACCTGATCGTTTAGTTATGGTAAGCATATAGCAATTTTCCTTTCTTTTCAGAAAATTCGACAAACGGTTCTGACTGCGAAACCATGTTGAGAATGGAGGTAGAAGAATATCGCGGGAATAAGTTGAGGTTCGGCAGGCTCTTCAAATCTTCATTCATCAAGTAATCTCTGTTTCTACATTATTCTTCTGTCCAACCCATTTGTCGCGAAAAAGAGAGCACCATCAAGCTGATCCAGCCTTGACAGCAACATCGCCGTTGACTCCGAGTGAAGGTTCGCCTGTTTTTTAAGCTCTACTTCCAGAAGTTCTCGCATTTTGGTGAAATGTGAGGATTCATTGTTGTTTTCGGGCTCCTGTCTGGCATGCGACTCCCTCACGCGATGGGGTTCCTTGAAGAATCCCGATTTCTTTAAATAGATTATAAGGACAATAAACAAAGCTCCGAAAAGGAGCATTAGCCCAAGTATAAAAAACCCGAGCGGCGCCTGAATGGCGGCAACGCCGAATGTAATAGTCGTCGGCGTCATAATCGCGTTCAAGTTGAGCGCAATGAATGAGGCAATTACAGCAATTCCAACCACCAATAAAAGCGTATGTATCTTCATATTTATCCTCCAGATAAATTGTTATTACAGGTACATATTAAAAATAATTGATTTGTTCAGATGGTCAATCGGCCGGACGATTGAAAAGATGATTAATCAATTCGGTTGAGGCGTTAGACACGAGATTCGAGGTCGCGTCGAAATATTTCAGGGCAAATCACTTTTATGGGCAAAAGAAGCCAATTCCAGGCGGGTGTGAAGAGCCAGCTTATCAAATATATTGCGAATATGGTTCTTGATTGTGAAGATAGCAACTTTGAGTTTAAGAGAGATTTCCGTAATGCTTTTTCCCTCTCCCAAAAGAATAATTACTTCTCGCTCCCGCTCTGTCAATTTGATTGCGTCAATCACTCTATCCACTGTTCCCGCCTGAATAGCCCCTTCTACAATCTGCGAAAAAAGCGAATCGGCCATGGTCGGAGGCAGTATCTTTACTCCCTTGACAACTGATCGGATGGTGTGCAGAAAATCATCAAGAGTCGAATCTTTAGAAATATAACCGGACACTCCTGCTTTGACTAATTCAATCACCTCGGAATGCGCCGGAATCAGGTCCAAGACGACGACCTCCGTATGTGGGTGTTGTTTCTTTATTAATTCAAGCACTTTCAGACTGCTGAGACTCTTGAGCCCCAGGTCAAGCAGAACCACGTCCGGTTTTAACTTCTTGGCCTTTTCAAGGGCACTTCTATTTCCCGAGGACGATACCGCCGTGATGTCCTTCTGTTCGTTGAGGATTGCTGTTGTACCGTTACGTAAAAGACGATTGTCTTCGATTAGTAAAACTTTTATCTTTGCCATAATTGATCACTTCCTTTATCAATTATTATGCAGTCTTTTCATGGCTGATAAGATTCGCATGAAGAAACCAGGGAACCATATAATGTATTCCCATATAAGAATACGGTAAATATTAACGAGGGTCAATCGCCCAAAAGAATGAAAAGGGAATTAATCCTTTTGACAGATATGCTAATCCTGATCTCCGGAAGATCCCGAAGTATTTTTGGCTTTCATTTCCTGTGAATGGGCAAATGTCGCCAACTCCAGACGGGTGTGGATAGCCAGCCGTTCCAATATGTTGTGCACGTGGCTCTTGACTGTATGGACGGCAATATTGAGTTCCCGGGCGATCTCCTTATTGCTTTTTCCAGCGGCTATATGACCTATCACATCACGTTCTCGGCTGGTTATCTTGACGGATGACATCAATTCCCCAAGTTTGCCGCTTTGGAGAGCGTGCTCCACGATCTGAGAAAAGAGCGAACCGGTCATCGGCGGGGGAAGGATCTTTGCCCCTTTTACTACCGATCTTATTGTATGCAAAAAATCGTTAAGAGTCGCGTCTTTAAGGATAAAACCTGCAACTCCCGCCTTAATAAATTCGACAATTTCTGCATGTGCCGGGACCAAATCCATGACAACAACATGGGTTTCGGGAAATTGCTTTCTTATTAATCCGACAACTTTCAAGCTGTTTTGATTCTTAAGACCCAAATCCAGCAGTACAACATCCGGGACCAGCTTTCTGGCCTTCTCAATGGTATCGCCATTGCCTGAAGATGAGACCACTTTGATGTCCGCCTCCTCATTCAGCATTTTAGTAATTCCCTCACGCAGAAGGCGATTGTCTTCAATCAAGAGCACGCTTATCTTCGGCACTAAAAATTCTCCATAATAGATTATTGAATAACCTGATTAAAGTATAAAATGGCCGCCAATTGCTGTCAACAAGAAAATGTCGAATGGCTTGCCGAATATGCACTACCGCCCGGGAAGGGCAGCTAAAGAACTTGGTTCTTAATTTTCTTAGCACTATTTACTCTGGAATTTTCGCAATCATACTCTATCAATCACAAGGACTAGATCCAAAACCACTCCTTCGGCCGATTGACCTTTGTAACTTAAAGAGCTTACTTGCAAATGTGGAAACCGATCTATACGACAACAACGGGAAGTGATGTCGTACCCAATGAATGGCTCGCCATCAAATTGCACGGAGAACGACACAAAAGTAATTCGTCTATGGTCTTGAGCCAATAATAGAATCGGAATCACATTATAACTCTAAATAAGGAGAATGTATCATGATGAACATCAAGAAACGTTCAGAGAAACAGGAAGAGTTCGCGAGCAAGAAGATTGAGAAATCAATCAGGAGTGCCGGGGCCGACGAAAAAACGGCGCGAAGCATCTCCGATGGCGTCAATCACAGAGAAGGTATGAAAACCTCGGAAGTGCGGAAACTGGTTATCGAGAAACTAACGCACCATGACGCGAAACTCGGCAAGGCCTATGAAGATTATAGGAAGCCGGATCCTGCCAGGAAGTAAAGGATCGTTGGATCGAAAGGCTTGAAGGGAAATGGAACGCCTTTCAAGCCGACTCGATTTTGTGCGCGTATTGATAATGTGCGGCAGATGGTGAGGATAGGAATATGTTATCTTCCTGCGAAATTGGTTCGGCCGCACTCCCAACAGTTTGGAAGAAGACACCGGCAATTCAGCCGAACGTTAAAACGGAGAGCCAAATATCCATGACTGATTACGCTGAAAATCTGGGACGCCTCTGGTCAATAGTTTTGGCAGGCGGAGAAGGTGCCCGGATGCATGCTTGGATTCAAACTGTATTCGGCGTCCTGGATTCCACGCAATTAGACCTTCTACGTCGCAATCGATCGATGTTCCAATTGACTCTGGATCGGGCTCGACAAATCGCACCAGATGGCGAAATAGTAGCAATAACAACCCGTGATTTTGAACAGATATCGAAAATACAGATTGAAAAACGGCGTGTTGACTTGTTGGTACAACCTGCCAATCGGGGAACTACCGGTACCATATACTATGCTCTAAGCCACATTATGTCGCGCGATCCCAGGGCCCACGTGGTGATATTCCCCTCCGATCACTTTGTTGAGCCGGAAGCCACTTTTGTCACATCAATTCGACGTGCGATCAATTTGAGTGCACTGATTCCTGATAAACTGATGCTGATTGCAACGACACCGGACAAAGAGGAATCGGATTATGGTTACGTTTTACCCCGGGCCAAAATTGCCAGCTATGGAGGGAATCAATTGAGCTCTGTGACAAGTTACCTTGAAAAGCCACGTGTAAGGGAAATCAGTAGTATCCAAAAGGCCGGCGGTCTCTGGAGCACTTCCATAATAGTAAGTACAGCACAAACATTCTTCGACGCTGGAGCAACCTGCATCCCAGGAATCCTGGATGCGTTCTATCATTATCAGCAAACCATTGGCGGCTGCCAGGAGAAAGTAGCCCAAGCGTGCTTATCTCAGAATATTGCGTCAAGTGATTTTTCAAAAGACGTTCTACGGAACGTCCCGCATCATTTGGCAATGTATCAACTTAACAATGTGCACTGGAGTGACCGGGGGCGAAAGGAACGAGTTGTAAAAAACGGTGCCAACTTGAATGCCAACGACGAACCGTAGCACGCGTCCTTGTGATGCTTGCCTTATGGCCTTGACATGATATCATCTCCGTGGTCTAACACTCAAGTTGTGCCTAATGCTTTTAGAAGGATAAGATGAAAGAAAAAATCGGAACATCGGCCGGGGAAATTTGGCGAATTCTGCAGAAAAACGGCGAAGTGGCAATTTCGAAATTGCCGAAAATGCTGAAAAAGAGTGACTCCGTGGTTTACCAGGCGCTTGGCTGGTTGGCGCGCGAGGGAAAGTTAGAGTACCGCACTGAAGGCCGCAATACTTTTGTGTCTTCGATTAAGTGATTCTTTCCTTCGTCATAAAGACCCTGCAAGTAGAGCAATGACTCGAAAAGTTAAGGCTCAATCAAGCGATAAAAGGCTCTAACAAGATACTGGAGGAAATAACTTATGATATTTATATTTGCAGTACTCATTAGCATAATTGCTTTCTTTGTTTGGCTTGGCGCCATGCGGAAGGTTAAGCAAAAAAACGCTGCATTCCAATCTGTTGGCACCGCGAGCCTTGTCGCTGCAGTGGTGTTCGGAATTCTTGCCCTGACCCAGTGTTTCACGCAGGTTCCGGCAGGACATGTTGGCGTGATTGATTTCTTTGGC
Organism: uncultured candidate division Zixibacteria bacterium; assembly: GCA_963702205.1. Lineage (GTDB taxonomy): Bacteria > Zixibacteria > MSB-5A5 > GN15 > PGXB01 > CALAMC01. The sequence goes on along the minus strand of OY969724.1, from coordinate 3,277,907 downwards.
GTTGTGTCGCCGAGGACTCTTCCGTCTGGGATAAATTTGGTGAATCCACTGGCGCGCGTCGTGAAATTCTCAATTCAGACCAAAGAGCATAAGGAAACAATGGAAGTCCTCTCGCGCGAAGGGCTCACCATCGGATTGGAAATCAGCGCACTTTACAGGCTCGACCCCGACTCTGCCGCTCGCGTTTATAAGACCGTGGCCGGTGGCGACTACGAAACTATTATTCTCATCCCGCAATTTCGTTCTATCAGTCGCGCTGTCACCGCAAGCTTTCAGGCTAGTGCCCTTTATTCAACTGAACGGGACCAGCTTGGTATGACGATCCAAGAAGAACTTGCCAGAACAGTCGCGCCTCGCGGAGTAATTATTGAAACTACCCCGCTCCGTAATGTCGCGCTGCCGGTTCAGCTTACTGAAGCGATTGAACAAAAGCAGAAAGCGGACCAGGAGAGCCAGAGAATGGAATTCATTCTGACAAAAGAAAAACAGGAAGCTGACCGTAAAAGAATTGAGGCGAAAGGCATTGCTGATTTCCAGACAATTGTCGCCGCAGGTATTAGCGAACAATTGCTGCGCTGGAAAGGAATTGAGGCGACAGAAAAGCTTGCAACTTCACCGAACGCCAAAGTAATTGTTATCGGTGCGGGGAAAGACGGTTTGCCGATAATCTTGGATACAAAGTAAGATTAGCCGACTGAGTGTAAGGACTTGATAAGTTGTTCCCTGCGAGACATCCGGCATACTAGACGGTTCGTTGAAAGAATAGTTGGATTTTGTTATATCGAAATCGCGATGATCGCGAAATGGCATATTTGTAGAAAGGAAACCTGCTATGGGTGACAAAGGCGGAAAAAAGGACAAGCATAAAAGCAAGAAGCAGAAGAAAAGCAAAGACGTTTTGAAAGAGCAAGAAAAGCAAGAGAAACAAGCCAAGCAAGACGGACAGCCGAAAAGTACTCCCTGAGGAGTATCCGATGCCGTCTGAAAACGGTCACATTTTGGCCCAATGGGGTGTAAATCCTTGTGTCACAATGTGAGTTGTGAGGTCGATGCCCCCTGCGTCTTCGACTTTACACATGCTCCGCCAAAGGCTATAAGATTTTTTATCAGCAAGCCGGACACTTTTTGGATTATTCAATTATTACAGAACAGAAGGTTTATACAAATCCAAAAGAACTTCATTTATTGGGACGTTTCCTAATATTCATCAAAGGCAATAGGATATCAATCTCAATCGGGATTGAAAAATGTAATAAAGGTTCAAGTCCCTGCACCGCTAAAAAATAGAAAGGGCGGAGTTTGATTAAAACTCCGCCCTTTGTTTATTCGTATGTACTAAGGGCAAATCGGCTCCGGTCCCGGAGGGGAATTGTACTTATATGCAATCAGGTACAAAATATCTATCAGATTGATACTACCATCACCGTTGGCGTCGCCCGCTTCCATCGGTTCGGGAGCCGGACCGGATGGAGTATTGTACTTATAGGCAATCAGGTATAATATATCCAGCAGATTGACAACTCCATCGCCGCTGGCGTCACCGCAGACACACGGGCTCTCTTTAGCCAAAGTTTCGATCTTATCATAGGCTAACCAGCCGGACTCCCAGTCATAATAAGCTGACTGGGCCGTGATATCGGCATTTTCGATACCTTCAAGCAGGTAATAGGGAATTCGCCCCTCAATGGTGTGTCCCATTACACCGGGAGCATCCAGAGTGGTCTCCTGGCCGGTGTTACCGTTGCGGAAAATGATGGCATAGGCATCCCAGATGCGGATTTCGTATTCGGACTGCTGATGTATATTTCGACCGAGAAAAATAAGATAGCGGTCGCCGGAATCGCCGGAATGCGGGAAGGCGGCGTCGCCGACACAATCGAGTCGGAAATACAAGTACATGGCATCCCGACAGAGATAGAGTCTATCCAATTCAGCAGACAGGTTTCCGGTACCATCGTTATCAGGATCGTCGGCCACGAGAAACGCCTCAGGCCAATCTTCGACAACACCGTCGACCGTAATTGTCCCGCACCTGACATGCGACCACGGACCGTCCGGAGCGCGCACCAGAGTAATTGGGACGCCGTCCGGATCGACACCGCGAAGAGTATCGGCGGCGTAGACGAGAATCATGACGTCCGGAGGCTGCAGAAAAAGCTGCAGCGTATCGTTGGCAAAGATGCCATCGAAAAAATAGCTGCTGTCAATTGCCCAGCCGGTTAAATCGACTTCCCAGACATCGATGTCAAAACCCAGCTGGTGCATTATAAGGAAGTTGTCGTATTCGAGGATCTTCCATAAACCGCTGAGATCAACTTCATATCTAACCAGCGTCATTGGCTCGCCTTCCTCGCTATGGCCATAAAGGGTATCATTGGCATATAGCCAGACGAGGGTATCAGGGATGGGATTGGTCATGTATAGTAACATGGTGTCATTGGCAAAGACGCCGTTATTGAGAAATGTTCCATCGCCATCCCGGATCATAACGTTTGAACCCTGTTGCGTTATTTTCACAAAATGCCCATTGTCCCCGATAACTGTCCACCATCCCGAGAGATCCACCATCATGCCGACAGCACCTGCTAAACCGGCCAGCAGAGTGGCCAGCACCAATCCACGCACTATGGCCCGCCTCATGGGTATACTCCTTTGTTGGATGATAAATCGCGACTGGCTTTTTTGGGTCAGTCCATAAAATATATTTTTCTGAACTATAAATAATAATAATTATTCCGATCCATTTTGTCAAACTTTAATTCATATGTGCCCCATACCTGACAGGGTCAAACATATTGCACTAATTCTGGCAGGGGTGTTTTCATGGGTCTGGGAATCTCGATTACACCCATTCCGACGCTTTGAAAGCAATCAAGGTTGTTACTGGGATGCAACAATGCAGACCACCGAATTTTCCCGCAGCTGCACCGCCCTGACGTTAAAACATGCCTGAACCGCTGAATACAGCAGCCATGGCAATAGTGGCGATTGCGACAGACACCCACAACAACGGGCCGCCATATGACCCCGTCCTCAATCCTAAATACCATGCCGTATCGTGGGTGCGACGCGGTTCTGTTTCGGACAGAGGCGGTGGACTCACTTGGTCGAGCGGAATATACTCGGCATGGAATATGATACCCAGCCATTCGCGCCAGTTCAGAGCGACAGATGTCGCAAAGCCCGGATACCGGACGTTGAGCAGGCGAGTATTGGATAGGTCGGGATCATCCGGTCCTGAAAGTGGGGGGTAAGCGTACCTGTGCGATCCCCACAGAATAACCCCAGGGGTTATATCTACGCTGGTGTAAGGCGGCCCCTTCCCGCGAGGCTTTAACCACAGCCGATATCGGCCTCGAATCCCTGCCCTTGAGCCGTCGCCCCCGCTTTCGCCGAATAACGAGCAGCCGACCGCCGATCGGAGGGTTAGGTTGCGCATAAAACCCACCTCGGCCAGAAAGGTTGTCCACACATCTGCCTCGGCCTTTGGTGGCTTGTCGCACCGATACACGACTCCGAATTCGGTGATGAGGAAATGTTGGCATTCCCACAACGGTCGTGGAGTGAGTGAGAACCATCGCTTGGGTTGGACTCGTGCGGAAGTACCAGTGGAATCAGCCAAGCTCGGCACTGCCATAAACAAGGAAATCACAAGAAGGACAGGGATGATTGGGCAGGTGCAGCGAATAGTCCTCACTGAATTAACCCCCGGTCCAAATTCGGTTCGTTGATTAATCAGAGGCTCCATACACAACTCCTGATCTGTGCTCGAAACCAAAATTAATATATCATTTTCAAGGATTTAGTCAATCAGAAGCTATTTTGAATCATCGCGCTATCAATTTCCCTCCCACTCTTTTGTTATTTCTTAATCGAATATTAAGTATGCCTCGGCAAGGATAATATAAGAAGGTATTTCCGGCGGCTATAAGGGATTGACTACTACAATATTTAGTATTTATACCCTTTCGGGATTATTCCGAACTGTATATTTTCTAATATTTTTTCCAATAACTTACACCGATTGTAAACGGGGAATAATGGGATTTAGTCGGTCGATTTCTATCGGAATCGAAAAGTGCAGTAAAGGTTCAAGTCACTGCACCGCTATTTTTTATTTAACTTATTTCCTGACATAATGTTAATTGTCGAATCAATTGCCTTTAATTGGCTTGTGACAATTTTTTGACGCGGATTTTTGGAGATTCTCTTGTGGATTCGGTGTAAGTCATCTGAGCCTGTAAATGGCAAAAATTCCTTAAATATATTTATATATTCCTCGTTAGTCCATGCCAATACCGGATTTAAACGCCATTTTATACTTCCTTAAAGCAAAATCACACCAGCCATTTATTGGACAAACTCAGCCATATAATTTTCTGCGCATTTTGCAGACTTTGCCGCGTATTTATTAATTGTAATCATAGAAATATTAAGTATCATTTGGATATTGATAAATGAATCGATTATGTGTGAATATTGTAAAGGTGCATATCGCAGGCCAATCGTCAAAAGGTGCCAATTGATCGCGGGGCTGTTTATTAGTGCCGCTTGACGGCATTTAGTCATCCCATTGTTGTCATATGACATCATTGAAGCGCCTTAATATTAATTAAAGCTCGGATGAGAAATATGGGTCTCAGTATTCCGAGCCGTGTGAAATTATTTTGTGCCCTAAAATGAAGGAGAAGCAAGATGTTGGTGCATAATTTTCTCGAATCTTCATCGGAAACTCATTCAAATTGTCCCGCCCTCGTTTATATGGATACCCGGGTAAACTATGAAGATTTGAACCGGCAAGCGGATTGTCTGGCGCTTTTCCTGAATCAATCGGGCCTGAAAAAAGGCGACAGGGCAGCCATTATTTGGGATTCATCCATAAATTACGTTATATCATATTTTGCCGTGTTGAAGGCCGGTGGCGTAGTGGTGGGTCGTAATCCCGTGTCATCTGCGATTGCCGAAAAGGGCATTTTAATCAATTGCACTCCCAAGGTTATAATTATTCAGACCAGGCATTGGCATCTTATCGGGGATTATGTGGATGACCTTGAAGACCTCAAAATTATTATAGTCGATGGAGCGGAGGATGATGAGAAAATCCCGTCCCGCATAAAGCCGGATTATCTCCCCCAAATTCTGGCTGAAAATGCCAGCCGTGGCCCGAGCGTAACGATTGATCCCAATGACCCGGCCATGATTATTTATACATCGGGTACGACGGGAGCTCCGAAGGGCGTTATGCTGTCACACCGCAATCTGGTCGCTAACAGCAATTCGATCATCAGCTATCTGGAATTAACCGACCAAGATATTGCGATGGACGTCCTGCCGCTTACGTATGCCTATGGCAACTCCGTTCTTCTTACACACATGCGAGTCGGCGGCAGTGTGGTCATAGATAACCGCTTTGCTTTTCCGAGCCTTATTCTAAAAATAATGGCGCAAGAGAAAGTCACGGGTTTTGCCGGGGTCCCATCGACGTTTATTATCTTGATGAATAAATCGAATTTCTTTAAAAGCGAATGGGAGCATCTGAGATATATGACTCAGGCGGGGGGCCCCATGGCTCCGGTAATTACACAAAACATCATTGAAGCATTACCCCGGGTCAGGTTATTCGTAATGTACGGCCAGACCGAGGCTTCGGCACGATTGTCATATTATGAACCGGCTTTGCATCCAACGAAAACAGGTTCCATCGGGAAATCAATCCCCGGTGTCAGGTTAACGGTTCGTAATGAATCCGGCGATATTTGCCCGTCCGGGAAAATCGGAGAGATCGTCGCCGAGGGAGACAATGTTATGCTGGGATATTGGAATCGTCCTGAAGAAACCGCAAAAGTGCTCAAAACAGACGGTTTGCATACGAATGACCTGGCTATGATGGATGACGATGGATTCATTTATGTGGTAGGACGTCGGGATGATATGATTAAATCCGGTGCGTATAGAATCAGTCCCAAGGAAATAGAAGATATTATCATGACACATCCCGGTGTGCAGGAGGCTGTCGTCCTGGGGATACCCGATGACCTGCTCGGCGAAAAGATTAAGGCGATTGTGGTGTTGAAAGATGGATCCAACACTCCTGAAAATGAAATATTTAAATTATGCCATAAAAATCTCCCTTTATATAAAGTCCCGGCCATGATTGAATATCGGGATAGTATCCCTAAATCGCCTTCAGGCAAAGTCCAGCGATATTTGTTGGCCGGGTAAACGACACGCCAAAATACCGAAATGGCAGGCTGTTCAACCCGTATATATGCTAATATATGCATAATTTCGGGGCTCCTTTGCGTCAATTTTTGACAAATTTTTATTGCTATTTTAATTTTATCCCTTAAAATATAAGGGAGATTTCATCATTGGATATTGCGGGAAATGGGCTTTCGGGACATTTAGGAGTCGGAGTGATTTAACGTAAGCCTTCCGGCAGAACTTTTGCTGCTACTTTTGTAATATTTTAATATCCGCGACAGCTTAGGGAATTGCACATAACTTATAGGGACTTAACCTTGGAGGTAAGGACGACGATTTTTTGAGTCAAAGGACTTGTTAACTGACTTGACTTTAAAAAATTCCCTGCTGATTTTTTTTGGGCCATTCCTGGTTTAATTGCTTCAGGTTAGAATTTTAAGGCCAAGGAGATGGCCGAGGCTCACCCGGCCCTTAGTAGCATCTATCTGCAAATTGAATCAAAGAAATATTATGCGTAAGCGTATTATAAATACAGATATCGCAATCGATTTGCTTAATGGTCAATGTGACAATATGGATCAAAATACAAATATAGCATTAAGTACCGCTTCCGGCGAATTAATAAATTCGCTGGGGAAAAAGCTTATGGTGCATCCGGAGGATGCCGATGCGATTTTCAATTTGGCAATTGCTTACGCGAAAATCGGAAATTTCAATGAGGCTTTGCGGTATTTCCACAAGGCATTAAAGGTCGATCCCGGGGATAGTGAAAGCTATTATTACCTGGGCATTATCTATAATAAATTGCAGGACACCGATAATGCACTTAGATCATATTCGAGGTCAATAGAAATTAACCCGAATAATTTTAAGGCCTATTGCAATCGCGGGGCATTGTATGCGAAAACGAGGAATTTTCCCGAAGCCTTGAATGACTTAAGGTCTTGTCTGGAAATATCGCCCAGATATGCCAAAGCACATTACGGTTTGGGTTTAATTCATAGTGATTTGCATAACTATGGTGAAGCCATAGCTGCATATAAAAGGGCAATAAAATATTCCAAAGGCTATGTTGAGGCTTACAGCAACCTCGGAACGGTATTTGGCAGAATAAAAAAATATGACGAAGCGGAAAAAATATTTCTAAAGGCCTTGAAACAAGCTCCCACTGATCCGAAATTGTACTTTAATTTGGGGGTTCTTTACGGAGACATGGGAAAGGCTTTGGAAGCGATTAATAGTTACCGGCAGGCCATTAAGCACGACATAAACTACGCTGAAGCCTATTGTAACCTGGGCATTGAACTGGGAATATTGGGACGTTACCATGAAGCCATAGATGCCCTGAAAATGACAATCCAACTCGATAGTACATTTATAAAGGCGTATTATAACCTCGGGGTCGCATATTATTTTTCCAATAATGGCGCGAAGGCAAAAGAAGTACTGACTATTTTGAATGCAATAGATCCTGAAAAAGCCGGGAATTTGGAGGAATTTTTGGAGATGCGTCCCAATTGATATCCCGCATGGCTCAAAAAGTCTTAAGGGCCGCTTCGGATTTTATGATTTCGTTCAAAAATGTATCTTGCAAAACCCCAAATAAAACCATATCCCAATCCTATATGAATCACCGTAAAGACGGCGGGTAAAGTCCATAGGTATTTAAATCCGTTATGTACGCTTATCTTTATTGAGAAAAAAAACACCAGAGCATAATAAAAAATCAGGATTAGCAGCAGACCTTCGGCATACATATGGTCCCAAAATGAAAGCCCCAGCAACATATGGATGGCGAGCGTAAAAAGGGGCGGGATCAATGTCGCGGCGTTCAGTGACTTCCGGTGCTTAAGTATTAATTTAAATCTGCCAAGACCGTATCTCATCATTTGCGTTAAGAGTCCCCGAGAGAATCTCTCGGTATATAATAAACACCTAATTTCAAAGAAGTGAACGCTCGGTAACCGGCTTGAGCTACCCTGAAATTAAACTCCACGTCCTCACACGCGTCGAAGTCCTCGTCGAATATGCCGACCGTGTTAAAGATTTCTTTTTCGTAAGTCGCGCCCGCGCTCGATGGGTCCACATACGCTTCCTGCCTTTCGTATATTGTGGAATCGGAAGCATGCCCGATGACTGACTCTCTTGCCAGAGAGACGGCGTTTTGAATGAAATTATTGTAAGGTGTTCTTAAAAATTGAGGCCTGCTTAGTACAGATACTCCATGAGTCCTCATTAATTTTGCAGTATTCAGCAGGAGCTGGTTATTGTCAATATAGGTATGACCGTCCACGAATAATATTATATCGCCCCGGGCATTTTTGATGCCAATATTTCTCGCTGCGGCAGAAACGGATTGCGGATTATGATAAACTCTGATTGTGCTGTGCTTTGCCGACAGGCCCTGAACAATCTCATTTGTCTTATCCGACGAATCGGCGACTATAATCAAAATTTCCAAAAAACCATTTGGATAGCTTTGCGATAAAAGGCCGCTGACTGTACGTTCGAGATTCGCGGCCTCATTTTTTACCGGAATAACGACACTGATTTTGGGCAGCGACTCCCAGGTAGTGTTTACATCACTCTTCACACCATCCCCCGATGATAATATTTCATGCCTCACATAAATCCATATGCAATATAGGTTCGCAAAATACAGGCCAATGGGGGTGGCATTAATGGCATCGTATTGCTATGCTATGTAACGAATTACGGCCATCGGGGTGATATAACGAACGCCGGGAAGACCGGAACCTGATTTTCTATGGGAATTATCCCATTTTTCGTGATTTTATTCCCATATCATTTATCGGCCTGAGTTACTTAATATATGAAAATGAAGATGATAATTTTTGAGGTCGATAATATTCAATAACCCACAGGAGACCCCTGTTGTGATGATCGGCTTTTGATGTATTTTATATCAGGCGCCGGCGCTTTTTTAATTATGATATTATAAGCCGTAAGAACGGATTTGGCTAATATTGATAAAGCAAAAGAACGACTATTGCACGATAAAAAGCGGCCGGAAGCCGATTGCTTAATCCATGCTATTTATAATAATTGTTGTCGTAATATCTGTATTCTGTGGGCAAACGCCTATTGGAGTCGTTGACGATAACCCCCAAAATTTTCTTTTTATGGCTATATAATGATTTCATCGCAAGTTCAGCTTGACGATGAGTGGTGTCGCACAATTTTAATACCAACACTGCATAATCAACATAATCAAGTATCGTCAATGCGTCTATGACGGGCAATACGGGAGGAGAGTCAATGATTATTTTATCATATCTATGACTTAATTGATCCAACATATTCATAATCCTCGCATTAGCGAGAATATTATTGGCGTCATTGGAAATATTACCTGATGTTATAATATCCAAACCGTCAATGTTGGAGTGCTTAATCGCCTGGCCAATTGTCAAATGCCCTTGAATGAGATCTATAACGCCGTCGCCTAATGGCAAGTCAAAGAGCGTATGAATTGAAGGTCGTCTTAAATCGAGATCAATTAAAAGAACATTATTACTATATTCCTGGCAATATGTCATGGCAATTAAGGACGAAACTACGGACTTGCCTTCCGAACTTTTTGTGGAGGTTACCATCAGCGTTTTAAAAGCATCATTGGTTGTTTTAGAAATATACCGAAGTACTTTTTGAACCTCCGTGCCCTCGGGAGTGTTCAAGTTGTAAAATTCTGTTATTGCCATAGTTTGCTCCGAAATTTAATTATATTACCAACCAACCAATTATTATAATTATAATTTATTCCTTTTTATATACCAGATAAATCGGCATTATTGATTTACCCAATTAGTCTAAATTTATTCCGGAATTTCCGCCTTTGCCAATCTTGTATCGCCTTTGATAATGGCAATTATGATCAATTTACAATTAAAATATGGTCTCCGGGCATTTGTTCCTAATTATCCTTCACAAATCAATGAATTTTGAAAATATTTATTCCCCGAGGGTCACATTCACACATAAATAATTATTAATCAGGTCATTAATGCTCTACAGAAATGGTCCTATTGTCGTATATACACAATATATCGTTGTCTGTATTCTAATTGGGACAATAGCTGCGGTTAATGGTTCTTTGCGGCCGCCGCCGTAACCGCAAGATATATAAATACTTATGTATTGATAAGAACTTGACAACAATTTTGTAATTTAGTAATTTTTATTAATTCTGTGGTTAAAGGCTGATTATATATTTGAAAATGAAGAAGTTATTGTTTATAACATATGATTTCCCTCCTGCATGCACATCGGGAATCTATCGTCCGGTCAAATTCGTGAAACATTTATGGGAATTCGGTTGGGAGCCGATTGTGCTGACTGCCAGGAATCCATATGTTGACGCACTCGATCATACCCTTCTTAAAGATATACCTGACGGGACAAAGATAAACCGAGCTTATTCAATCGATTTGACAGAAATTAACGATAAAATATATAACTTGCTTTTTGGCAAACCTGCTGCTTCAATTTCCAAGGCACCGTCTGTTGATAACGATGTCTCCAATTACAGGTCTGAGGAACGCATATCAATAAAGACATGGATCAAGAATAATATCCTTAGTAAGTTGAATAGATTCGTGGAAAATTGGTTATATCTCCCGGATTCCAAGGTCGGTTGGTATCCGTTTGCGCTATTTAAAGCGATCCGCATCATTATGAATGAGAAGCCAGATGTGGTATGCACGACCTCCGCCCCGCCAACCACTCAATTTGTCGGATTGACCCTGAAGTTCCTGTTTCGCAAACCCTGGCTTGTTGATCTAAGGGATAATTGGGTGGTAGGATATCCCAATGCCTATTCCAGCAAATACCGCCGCAGGCTCGATTTGTGGCTTATGCGAAGGTTTGTCAGAAAGGCGGATCAAATAGTAACAATGTGCGAAGGCAATATCGACGATCTTGTCGGGCAATTTCCGGAAATCGACAGATCAAAATGCCAATGCATAACCAATGGGTTCGATGCCGATGATTTTATAGATTGTAAAATCCAGTCTTCTCACAATCCTGCGAGCAAATTCACGATATTACATATGGGTACTTTATATGCTGGGACGGCAGGCAAGTTTTTTCAAGCACTTGCAGATTTAAAAAGTGAGCACCCTGAGATAAGCAAAAGTTTCGAAATAAATTTTATTGGTTATGTACCACACAGTTACAAGGGTGAGATCAATGCATTGAATCTTACGGATATTGTCCATTTATTGGGATTTCGTGAACATACTCTCGCGATTTCAAATATGATGAGCGCAGATATACTATTGCTGCTGCTGGGTCCTCAGACCATAACGAATCAACAATTCCCGGGAAAAGTGTTCGAGTATTTGAAGGCCGGTCAGCTGATATTTATAGTTGGTCGTGAGGGTGAGGTTAGCAATGCTATAGTTGAATGTAAGAGTGGCATTCTGGTTCCATTTAATCAAGTTGACCGGATAAAATCCAATTTGTATGAGTTGTATTTGGCAAAAATGGAGAATAAACTCAGGATATCACCTGATTTTAATTGCATAAATAAATATGAATACCGAAATCTAACTGAACGGTTTGCCCACGTGCTGGACAAGACAAAGACACAATGCTCGCCTCAAAAGGAAATAAAGAGTGGCGCAAGACATTAAAATTGCCGAAGGCCGGCAGTTTCATATAATCGAACCGCATCATCTATGGTATTTGCTTGTTATGATAGGAGCATTTTTAAGCGGTATAGCGCTATTGATACTGGGACCAGTAATTGTTTTCGGAATTATAGGGATACTGATACTTGGGATTATACTTTTTCACTATCCATATCTTGGTGCCGTCGCTTATATTACATTTGAATATGCTCGTCTTTCGGCCATGATTCCGGGATTATACGTTCTGCAGGTAGGTAAATTGATCGTGCTTCCTACAATCGGCATCATGTTAGTACGCTACGCCGTACTGAGGGACATTAAAATAGAATATGACAAAATCTATTCGCTGTTTATCTCCTGGCTAATCTTAGCTTTCATTTCGACTATGTTCGCTTTCGACAAGAGCGTGGCATTAGAAGCGACGATTGACTTAGCCAAGTGGTTTGCGATAGTCTTTATGATAGTGAACCTCGTGAATACTAAATCCAAATGGCAGATTTTCATGTGGCTGTTTCTATTGCTTAATCTAAAAATGAGCCAGTTCCAATTAAGGAGTTTTCATTCCGGCTATGAATCCGCTGAAAATTTGCGATTCTTCATACAAGAAGGTGTCGGGGTTGGCTCGGGCGGCTTTTTTAACAACGCCAATGATTTCGGGATAGCCATGGTGGTGGTCGCTCCACTTGCATTTTATTTATATAAATCAGTGAAGTCATTGGCGCTCAAAATAATCTCTGGCGCATTTACTTTGGCATTTATGACTTCTATTATGGTAAGCGGGTCGAGGGGAGCGGCTCTTGGATTATTTGCGTCCCTCATTGCATATTGGGTCAAAAGCAAAAGTAAATTTACAAGCCTTATTGTGGTTGTCATTTTGGCCGTCGGCTTCTGGACGGCCGCACCAACTGCCTGGAAAGATCGTTTTATTTCTGCCAAAGATTATAATGAAGATAAAACAGCATCATCCAGGCTTAGGCTTTGGAAGGCTGGAATAGATATGTTTATAGATCATCCATTAACAGGCGTCGGCATCTATAATTTCCCGGTGGCCTGGACAACCCATTATCGACCCACGGGGGTAGGGGGTGCCACAGTCGTCCATAATATCTTCATAGAGGCGGCCTCGGAACTTGGCATTGGTGGTTTGATAGTTTTGGTCGGGGTGCTGGTCGTATTATTTAAACATAATCGGCGAACTCGCATGTTGTGTAAGAAAAACAATATAAGAGATCCATGGTACATAAATTTCTCGCATGCCCTGGATTGTTCTTTGATTGGTTTCGTAGTCCACGGTTCCTTCTTAACTGTGCTTTACTATCCGCACCTGTACATTCTTGCGGCGCTGATAGTATCCCTTTATTACATAGTTAAACGACATGTCGAATCCAGAATGATACAAATGGAATTGTTGAAAGCATGATAAGAAGAGCTATTAAAATTGCTATAGCTGCATTAATTTATTATATCGGCTTTTTCCCCTTCAGAAAAAGTTGGCTGGCCAAAAATACGAAAACAGGAAATTACTTAATATTGATGTACCACAGGGTGATACCGTCCGACATCAATCCCGTTGATGTAAAGCCCTGGATGAGCATACAATCACATCCCGGCATTGTTGTCTTGAGTAATTTATTTGATGCGCAAATGAAATATTTGCAGGACAATTATGATATCATCAGCCTGAAGGAATTGTGCGACAGGATTGGTGCGAATGAAGAGGTCACCCGACGTACAGTTGTTATAACGTTTGATGATGCCTGGCGAGATAATTACGTTTACGCCTTCCCGGTGCTTAAAAAATACAATATACCGGCCACGATATTCATACCCACGGGATTTATCGACTCCAATAATGTCTTCTGGCCGGAGCGTTTGATTAATTATTTCAGAATGGACAATGTGATCGACGCCCAAACTCTTGAGAAATTGTCAAAACTCGTTTCCACTGAGACTTGTGGCCTGCTGAACAAATTGGGACCGGAATACAAGAAGAGCAAAAGCGAATACTATGTTACGGACTTGATAAAAAACATGAAATGCCTCGCGCCGACGGATCGGGATGCCCTTCTCGATATAATACTTGGGCACGAACCCGAGGATGGCAGTATGGACGAGGCAAGTCGGATATTATTAAATTGGAGAGAAATAGAGGAAATGAAAAACTTTAATATTGAATTCGGTTCGCATTGCGTCAATCACGAAATTTTGACAATGATCGACAAAGATGATCAGGTTTATGAGCTGACCGAATCCAATAGATTTCTTAAGGAAAAACTTTCGGTGCCGTCAATATCTTTGGCATACCCGAACGGCAATTATGACGCGAGCATCAAGGAGCTGGCCCGTAAAACCGGGTATTATTGCGCGTTGACGACCGGTTCGGCGGGCGGGCCCGAGGATGGCGATATTTATTCATTGAACAGGATCAACATCCACGATGGATTTTGCAGGGGCCTGTTGGGAGGTTTTTCGAAAGCGTTATTTTTTTGTCACATACACCGACTGCTTTGATCGAATAGAAACAGGGAACTGTATATTGACTGGTTTCATAAAAAATAAACATGATCTTGACAAGGAATAAGGGCAGCTTATTGCCCTAATTACGGAATAAATTTGCTGCATGTGGTGCGTGGACATTTTCAACAGAGCACATAATTAATTATTCGAGGTACCAACAGTATGCAAGATAGTAAATCCGTGATCCTGCATATGATAGAGACTACCGGCCCGGGCGGTGCCGAACGTGTCTTTGTCGATATTGTAAAGCGGCTGGATAGAGAGGAGTTTGTCCCCGTAGTATTATTGGCAGGAGAAGGGTGGCTGTGCGATAATATAGTGAAGACTGGCGTTGAACCTGAAATTATCAAAAATTCCGGAGCGTATGATTGGAAGTTTATAAAAGGAGTCATAAATCTAATTAAAAATAAGAAAGTAGATGTTATCCACTCTCATTTGGATGACACGAATGTTTATGCTAATATTATAGGGACCTTGAGCCGAAAACCAGTGGTTGCAACTTATCATGGAATGATTGGGACTTGGCATATAAAAAACTTCAAAGATTCCATAAAACTTGCCATAGTGAGACACCATGCGAAATATATCGTCGCAGTTTCCGATTTCTTGAAGGCTGAGCTTGTAAAAGCGGGTGGCTTCAAAGATAATCAAATGAGACGAATTTATAATGGCGTTGATTTTGATGCCTTGGAGGAAAAGAAAGAGGGATCCAGTTTGCGGACGGAATTCGATCTGCACGATAAATCCGTGCTAATCGGGACAATTGGCAATATGGAAGTATGGAAAGGATTTGATTATTTAATAAAGGCGGCACCTTTGATTATAGAGAAAGTGCCGAATGCATATTTTTTTATTGTTGGAGAAGGCAAAGGTAAAATTCTGAATAGCATCAGGGCCTTAATCAGTTCCTTGAATCTTCAGGATAGAGTGCTGTTAACTGGATTTCGTGAGGATATTTCCTCAATCATCCGGCAATTGGAGGTTTTTGTACTGCCATCCATATCTGAAGGGTTATCTATTGCCACGATAGAAGCTATGGCTTTGGGAAAGCCGGTGGTAGTTACTGATTCAGGTGGCCCGAAAGAGATAGTGGACAATGAAATGACGGGACTCATTGTGCCCCCGAAAGATTCAAAGGCTATTTCCGAAGGCGTAATCAGACTACTCTCCGATAAAACTTATGCAGTGAAATTAGGAATAAACGGCAAGATAGCAGTACGTAATAAATTCGGCATAGACGAAAATATAAACCGTTATGCTGATTTATACAGAAGTTGTTTGCATCATTAATGGCGACACATCTCCAAGGCGTTAAATGCACGTCATGTTTACAGAGCAAGGCAATCCTGTCATGATCTGGCTATTTTGGATATGCATTTCATTGGTTATTCTTACATATTTCGGCTACCCGATATTACTAAGTCTCTATTCACTATTCAATACTTATGAAGTCAAACGTAATATCATTCTACCAAAAGTGACAATAATTATACCGTTCTACAATGCCGAAGGCCAGCTTTCAAAGAAATTAGACAATACGTTACAGCTCAATTACCAAAAGGAACTCATGGATATAATAGCCGTCTCAGATTGTTCACAGGATTCATCTGATGAAATTGCCGAATCGTACGCTGACCGCGGGATAAGGAACTTTCGCCTTGAAAAGAGGTCAGGCAAGCATTATGCCCAGGAACGAGCACTTAAAGAAGCCACCGGTGAAATTGTAATATTTACCGATGTGGGGATATTACTGTCTCCGGATACGATCGAACTTCTTGTAAGAAATTTCGCGGACCCGCAGGTTGGTTGCGTTTCGAGCACAGACAAGATTATAGAGCTGGAAGGTAAGGCCATTAATTCGGAAGGCGCTTACATTCGTTACGATATGTGGCTTAGAAAAATGGAGAGCAAAGTATGCTCTTCGACAGGCATGAGCGGGTCGCTTTATGCGGCAAGAAAGGAATTATGTGACAACTGGATCCCTTATTTGTCAAATGACTATTATATTGCCATCAGGTCGGTGATGCTGGGATTTAGGGCAATACTTGACGACAAAGTAATAGGTTATTATCAGCTCGTGTCATCCCATCAACAGGAATTTATCAGGAAGGTCAGGACAATAATTCACGGTATTGAGGTGCTGTTCGAATTCAAGGGCATTCTTAATCCTTTCCGCTATGGCTTTTACTCTTTCGAGGTGATCGGTCACAAGTTGATGCGTTGGCTGGTCCCGTTTTTTTTAATTTTAATATTAGTGAGTAATATATTCCTTGTTCCAAAAGACGTCTTCTATCAGTCGGCAATGATACTGCAGCTTTTATTTTATTTAATCGCCCTGCTCTCACACAGGTTCGAGAAAATTCAGGCTTTTGCGCCATTCAGGGTGATTTGTTTTTTCAGTATTGCGAATTTATCGATACTGGTTGCATGGTATAATTTCGTATTGGGAAGGAAATTCATAATTTGGGAACCGTCGAAAAGATAAGAGTGTGTCACCTGGCTTCAGGGGATCTCTGGGCGGGCGCTGAAGTCCAGCTGGCAACGTTGATTTCCGGTCTGACGCAGTACCAGAATATTGAGGTATCCGTTATCTTGTTTAATGATGGTGTCTTAGCCGAGCGCCTAAAAAAGATTGGCATACCTGTTTGGATTATTGATGAAAATATTTACAATTCATTCATGCTCACATATAAGACTCATAACCTGCTAAAAAATTTAGGTTGCGATATTCTGCATTCGCATCGCTATAAAGAAAATATACTCGGGGCGCTGGCCAGGTATAACACTGATATAAAACTCCAGGTTTGTACAATTCATGGTTTGGCAGAGCCATTCACGGGATTCCAGAGGATCAAAGCATCATTTTATAAGATGTGCGAATATTATATTGGTCGACGGAGAATCGACAAAGTGATAGCGGTGTCTGAGGATATTAAAAATAAACTTTCGACGCGATACCAGATAGCAAAATTGATGACTATACATAATGGCATTGACATCGAAGAAGCAACTGGTACCGGAGAAATAAAAGCCCGGTCAGAACTTGGGATAGACGACGACCAAATAGTCATTGGAACAGTCGGTCGACTAACCCCGGTAAAAGGATACGAATATTTGATAAAGGCCTTCAAAACTCTTTGTCATCGCCACGATAACCTACTTCTTATGATTATTGGCGATGGCCCGGAGCGCCATTCGCTCGAAACTCTGGCAAATGAATTAAATATCTCAGAAAATATATTATTTTACGGATTTACGGAAAATGTGTCGGCCATAATGCGCCTTTTTGATATATTTGTTTTATCTTCTTTGCATGAAGGAATTTCAATCTCTTTGCTTGAGGCCCTGGCACTTGGGATTCCTGTTGTCGTAACGGCCGTTGGCGGTACCCCCGAGGTCGTTACACATAATAAAACCGGTCTTTTAATAACTCCACGGAATGAAGACGAACTGGCGGCCGCCTGCGATTCATTGATAATTGATCCTGAATTTAGAAAGCAATTGGGGAACAATGGCAGGGACCATGTTATTAAAGACTTTACAAAAGAAGCGATGGCTGCGAAAGTAGTAAGCCTTTATGAAGGACTATGCTTTCCCAGTTGTAAACCCAATGAATCATTATAAAGGGTATTTATAATTCCCATGGAAATAGTACAGTATTCCGATAAAATGACAAAGCAGTGGGATGATTTCGTACTACAACATCCAGATGGTTGGCACTATCACCTCATTGGGTGGAGAGAAGTAATAAAGCGAACGTACGGGCATGTGGGCAACTATATCTCTGCCATAGATAATTATGGCAAAATACATGGGCTTTTGCCTTTGGTTATGATTAAGAGCCGTATTTTTGGAAATTCTCTGACCTCCCTGCCTTTTGTTGACTATGCCGGATTGATTTCAAATAATAATGAAACGAGTGAAGCGATAATCAAAAGCAGTATGGACTTTGCGCAATCCAATGGTCTGGAATTTGTTGAACTAAGGCAGCTAAAGCAATCAGAGGGCGATTTTGTAAACAGTACCCTCAAAGTCACGCTCGTTATTGAACTGCCCGACAATGAGGAAGCCCTTTTTAAATCACTCTCTTCGGAACGACGCAATCGAGTGAAAAAGGCGCGAAATTCCGGCCTGAGTGTCGAATTAGTCGGGCCAGAAATGCTTCCTATATTCTTTAAAATTTGGTCAGAGAACATGCGGGATTTGGGTTCGCCGGCACATAGTTATGACTTCTTCAAAAACATTTTGGAAATATTTTCTGATTCTTCCAATATTATGCTTGTCAAATATAATGATGAGTATATCGGTGGAGCGATCAGCCTGTTCTATAAGGAAAAATTGGCCCTTCCCTGGGTATCAAGCCTCCGCAAGACCTTTCACTTGTACCCTAATAACATTCTATATTGGGAGGCCATGCTTTATGCCATAAGCAGGGGATTTCGTTTTTTTGATTTTGGCCGATCAACGATAGGGTCGGGAACATATACGTTTAAGAAGCGCTGGGGTGCGGAGGAAAGGCAATTATTTTGGCAGAAAATTAACCTGGGGGTTAAGGATCTCACCGAGTCGGATCAGGAAAAACTTAAATATAAACTTCTGATCGCCCTTTGGAAAAAAATACCGATTTCTTGTTCAAGAGTCATTGGCCCAAAAATAAGAAGGTTCATCACAGCTTAAATGGAACAAAGCTAAAATGCATTTATGCCCTAATAGTTGCAGAATAAGCTTTATTATTCCCGTCTTAAATGGCGAAAGATTCTTATTAGGCTGTTTGCAACATATCAAAAGTGAGATGAAAAGCACCGACGAGATATTGGTTGTAGATAATGGATCGTCGGACAGTACAGTCGCGATAGCCACCGGTTTCGGCGGTATTAAACTGATCGAAAGCCAGGGCACGACAGTTTCCGCATCGCGCAACAAAGGCGCCAAACTCGCATCCGGAGATCTATTGGCTTTCATAGATTGTGATTGCCGTATATGTCCCGGCTGGCGCGATGCCGCGATAGGCATCTTAAACAGCGATACATCCGTCGCGGCCACGGGCTCACATTATGATCTACCCGAGCAATCTACCTGGATCGAGCGCGCCTGGTTGTATCCAAGAATGAAGAATCCGACTGAGGCGGAGTATATTGTGAGTGGTAATTTAATAGTAAAAAAGTACGCTTTTGAAGAGATCGGAGGCTTTGATGAAAAATTATCCAGTGACGAAGATACCGATATCGGCAGAAGGCTTAGGGAAAAGGGATTCAAAGTCATCCAGGCACCGCAAGTTCGATCTGTTCACCTGGGTAATGCAAAAACATTAGGACAATTTTTGCGGAAGGAATACTGGCATGGCACTGGTATTACGCAAAAGATAGGCTGGAAATATGTTGATAAACCGCTTCTGATGACATTTGCCTTTATATTATTCATGTTGAATGCAGCTGCCTTGGTGCTTCCGGTAGCGGCCGGGAAAATTAGTCCGTGGTATTTGGTCGGATCAATTGTTTTCGTTCCCGTGGTTACCGCACTGTACAGGATTTATCGTTATGGCAGTGCCCGCCAGTTTTTTCCTCAATTATTTCTTTACTTCCTGTTTTATTGTATTAGATCCGTGATTGTCTTTGGATATTTGATAATGCGTGTTTCCGGAAAATTACGAAAGAGTAATGAATAATATGTCAGGGTTTTTCGACAAACTGTACCAGCACAGTCCGTATTTTGTTCAGAACATCGGTGTGTCGTTTTACGGTTTAAAACTTTACCGGCGAGAATATGGATCAAAATTAAGAGAGCTCCTGGACGTTTATGAAAAACGCCAATGGTTCTCTCCCGGAGACTTGGAAAATTTCCAGAATCAGAAATTGGCCAAATTAATCGACCATTGTTATGAAAATGTCCGATACTATCGCAATATCATGGATGACCGGGGGCTTAAGCCGGAAGATATTCGGACAGTCGGCGATATATCAAAATTGCCTGTTCTGACCAGAGATGACGTCCGGAATAATTTTGACGCTCTGACTGCCATGAATTTCAATCATTCTTCGCTTATTATTGGCCATACCAGCGGGACGACCGGATCGCCACTGGAATTTTATTATGATGCCAATGTCTGTCGTGCCAAGAACGCTGCGGAATGGCGCCAAAAGGGTGTCGCGGGTATCAAGCTTGGCGATCCGATAGCGTTTTTTCTGGGCCGGATGGTCGTGCCAATCAAAAGAAAAAGTCCTCCCTTTTGGCGATACAACTGGGTCCTCAAACATCTGTATTTTTCGAGTTTTCACTTATCCAAGGCCAATATTGGGGCCTATATTAACAAGCTTTTGGCGTTCAAGCCAAAAGCCCTTGAGGGGTACCCTTCAACTATTTATATTCTTGCTGCGTTCCTCGAAAGCATCAACCGGACACTGCCACTGCAAGCGGTGTTTACATCTTCGGAGCCGCTACAACCTTACCAGAGAGAATTAATGGAGAAAGTATTTAACGCTTCTGTCTTTGATTATTACGGGATGGCGGAGAGGGTAGCGTTCGCGACCGAATGCGAGGTTCATGCTGGAAAACATCAAAATTCCGATTTCGGTATAATGGAGCTTTTGGGGCCAGACGGCCGCCCGGTAAAAGCAGGTTCACTGGGTAGAATCGTAGCAACCGGGCTTCATAATTACGCTATGCCGTTAATAAGATACCAAACAAGTGATATATCCTCGTCATCCCCCGAACAATGTAAATGCGGACGAGGTTTCCCTCTGATGAGTAATGTCATGACCAAAGATGAAGACATAGTGACGACTCCCGACGGCCGCTTCATATCCTCCTCGATTTTGACGCACCCATTCAAACCGATGCATTCTGTTGCGGAATCACAGATTATACAGGACAGCCTGTATCAAATCAGGATATTGATTGTAAAGCGCGATTCCTATAAAAGCTCTGATACCGATTATTTAAAAGAAGAATTCAAAAAACGTCTGGGCGCTGATATTAATGTCGAAGTGGAATTCGTTGATACCATTCCACGCACGGCTGCGGGAAAATATAAGTGGGTTGTTTCTCGGGTACCCTTAAATTTTTAAACGACTTTCCTGGCGAATGAAAGAATCATATAAAATACTACTGACCATGAGCGAATTCATGTACGGGTCCAAATTGCGCAATATCTGTGACCTTGTCCGAGGATTGGATAAAGACATTTTTAAGTTTGAGATAGCGGGACTAGACATTGATAATGAGGCCCTTGACGAGATTAAGGCACTTGATGTACCGTATTTTCAACTTAGGACCGTTCCAACAACGCCATATAACTTGCGTCGCCTGACACAAACTGCCTTCAGTCCGATAAAACTCGCAGGAAAAAAGTATGATTTAGTTCATTCCTTTTTATACCAATCGGTATTTACCGAGGCTTTGATATTCAAAGTGAGTTCAAGGGCCAGGTACATATACACAAAGTCTAATCTTGAGTGGAATAATCATAGCCTTAACTGGAGACTGAAATCGATTTTGGCAGACAGGATCATCAGTATATCAAAGGCAACCGATGATCTGCTGACGTCGAAAGGATTTGAAAAGAAGATCGCCCGAATCTATCTGGGCATCGATACGGCCCAGTTTATGGAATCTAAAGAAAAGCGAGATGAATTACGACGACGGCTTGGTATCCCGGATTCGGCCATCGTGTTCGGTTGTGCCGCGCAATTTGTCGAATGGAAGGAACATCTTACAGTTGTTTCGGCATTTGAGACTATCCGTCAACGGGATTCAAACATATATCTGTTGTTTGCGGGGCCACACCACGGCGACAATTACTACCGGAGTGTGGAAAAACGCATATCCGAAAGTCCTGACAAAGACCACATAATGTTATTAGGCACCGTACAAGATATGACAGCCTTCTATTCCGCAATAGATTGTTTTGTGCTGGTGAGCCGGTACGAAACATTTGGATACGTATACATTGAAGCTATGAGCTGCGGTAAGCCCGTAATTGCATGTAAAGCAGGAGGACCGCTGGAAATTGTCTCCGATAAAGTCAGCGGTTTTCTCGTTGATTTGTCTTCACCGACTTCGCTGGCGGAACATATGATCAAATATCTGCAGGATAAAGAACTTATTTGTAAGCACGGTAGGTCCGGCAGAGAAAGGGCGGTTCAAATCTTCTCGAAAGCCACGATGGTCGGTAAATGTCAGGATTTATATCTCCAGACAATTAGCAAGTCAAGGTAATTAATCTACGATTGCCAATCGTAAAAAGGCTCGAGCTGTTCGGAAATTGTACTTTGCTCAAAATTAATATAGCCTTTTATAAAAATAATAAAAGCCGGGTATTTTTTATCTGCGTAAGTTACTGTGGGGTAACGTCATATAAATTATCTTTTAAAATTAAGAACGGCATGGTTATAGCTTACACTATTAATTAGAAAATGAAGTTTGATATGCCGTAATTTATCATGGATTTATTCGGTGAATAAAGTCAGGGAAGTGCCGAATATTTCCTTAACAGGTACGTTTAATTTGTATATGATATATCCAAACGAAGATAAAGTGATGCTACAGGAGTGAGGAGTATGATCAAGCTCAATGGCACGAATACTGTAAAAAATATAGCTCTTATTTCACTCATTAGCGCATTAGCTACCTGCGCTATGGGTGCGACCTATTACGTCAAGCCGTCGGGTAACGACAACAACAACGGTCTGAGCGAGGGCCAGGCCTGGCAGCACGTTCAGAAGGCCTGCGCGACGCTGGTTGCGGGCGATACGGTTTATATTCGTGCGGGGGTCTATGATGAGAATTCTCCGGATGAGGTTGAAAGTGTCTCGGAAAGCTGGAGTGTCAACGCCGGATTGAGACCGGCCCGGAGCGGGTCGTCTTATCTGGGAGACGGCCAGATCGTTTTCAAGGGTTATCCGGGAGAGATGCCGATCATCAAAGGTATTCCCGCCAGCGGGAGCAACGGCGGCCGGGTGGGAGCCTGGCTGGATGACCGTTCGTATATCACGTTTGACTCGCTGTATTTTCATTACGGCTGGTTCGGGATCATGCTGGGTAATTCGAGCGGCATCACGATCAAGAACTGCAAGATAGATTCGATCAGCTGCAGCTATGACAACGGGGCCGGCATCGGCAACGTCCTCGAGGGCGGCAGCAACCGGTCCGACTGGACCGATTCCTTGTGGGTTATCAACTGTGACATCGGCTATGTCGGCAAGTATGGTAATTACGGCGGGACAGGTCAGTTCGGGTGCATCGAGTTTTATCCCGGCTTCTGCATTTATCTTGAGAACAACCGGCTCCACAACAGCGCCAT
Source organism: uncultured candidate division Zixibacteria bacterium (assembly GCA_963702205.1). Taxonomy (GTDB): domain Bacteria; phylum Zixibacteria; class MSB-5A5; order GN15; family PGXB01; genus CALAMC01. The sequence goes on along the minus strand of OY969724.1, from coordinate 3,254,237 downwards.
GGGTATATATTTGAAGGGCGGCAATCCGCATTCGACGGGTTCGGGGCATCCGGTGGTCATCTCGAATAACGTCATATACGATTGCTATGAACTTAACATGTATCTGGGCAACGGCGGCAAATGGTCCGACGTTCATGTCTATAATAATATCCTGTACAATAATGGTATCTGTAATCAGGGAGCATTCAGCGAGGCCGGCGGACTCATGGGCATCGCATTTCCGTCGAACTCCGATACGGCCCACGCTTTGGTCAATGCCTGGATATATAATAATACCTTCGATTGCACGGGTGGCTTTGCCGGAATCAGGTCTCAGGACGGCGATATGGACAGTATTTCCATATTCAATAATATATTTTATAATCCTCCTTTGAATTCCGGAGCCGGTGAATACAAGGCGGCCATAGGCATCGACAACCAGAGAGAAAACCCCAAGCGCCTTTACGAGGATTATAACCTGTATTACGGTCGGTCAGATAATACCTATTATGTCTATCCGCATGGATCGGAATATAACATCTCCCAATGGCGAACGTCCAACCCGAATGGTGTGATATCCGGGCACGGCATGCAATCCATGGAATCCGATCCCTTATTTATGGATGCCGCCAATCGTGATTACAGGCTGCAATCGGGATCCCCGGCTTTGACCAACGGCCGGGGCGGGGCGTATCCGAGCGGTATGGGCGCGGACGTGACGGGGTCTCCACAGGAGGATAATACCCCTCCCGGTGACATTAATGATCTGAATGCGGAAACGGGCGCTGCCGATGGAGAAGTCAACTTGAGCTGGACGGCTCCCGGAGACGATGGCTTCAGCGGTTACGCCGCCGCATATGATATCCGATATTCATCACAGCCGATAACATCGCTTAATTTCAATTCTGCTTCTCAAATATCTTCGCCCCCGGCACCGATTCAAGCCGGCGCTTCGCAGGAGTATACGGTCGGCGGACTGACACCGGGGCAGACGTATTATTTCGCGATGAAGGCTCATGACGACGCCAATAATTATTCGGGAATGTCTAACCTGACTTCTGCCGGGGCCTTCCTGGATCAGACCACTGATGATACTCCTCCAGGAGACATCGATGATTTGAGTGCCGCAACAGGCGGTAACGAGGGCGACGTGGTTCTCAGCTGGACAGCTCCCGGCGACGACGGTAATATCGGGACGGCGGCCGGATATGATATTCGGTATTCGATTCAATCAATCACAGCCGGGAATTTTTCGTCTTCATCACAGGTTTCCAATCCCCCATCGCCGATGCCTTCAGGTTCCCAGCATAATTTTGTCGTAAGTGACTTGAATGCCGGTGAGACATATTTTTTCGCAATAAAGTCATGGGATGACTCTGATAATTTCTCGGCAATTTCCAATGTCGCATCTGCGGAGGCCGCCAGCGGACAAGGACAGACTGATGATATTCCCCCAGAAACTATTTTGGATTTGAATGCCGAGACAGGCGCAAATGATGGTGAAGTGACTTTGAGCTGGACAGCACCGGGAGATGACGGTGATCAAGGAACAGCCGCTGATTACAGCATTCGCTATTCTCTGCTTCCCATTACGGTAGATAATTTCGCACTCGCGTCCATAACACAAAATCCTGTCGAGCCACTTGTCGCAGGTTCCGATCAGCAGATGGTTGTAAGCGATCTCGTTCCGGGTGAGATGTATTATTTCGTGATTCAGTCTCGCGATGAAGCCTTTAATTATTCCGGAATTTCCAATTTGGCTTCGGCCGAAGCCTATTTCGATTTAAGCACCGGTGGAGATGATGATCCTCCATTGATGGACGATTTAATGTTGTCACCTCCCGATAACTCGAGCGTAAATTCAACCCGCCCGACATTAGAAGTCGTGAACATAGACAGCGAGCCTTATAACGTCTATCATTTCGAAGTGGCGGTTGATTCATATTTTGTATCAATTGTGGCTTCCGGACAAAATATTCAGCAGCAGCCGGGTGACTTGACCGAGTGGCAGGTTCCCGAACCGCTCAACGGCAGCCTGAAATACTACTGGAGGGCCAGAGCGAATAGTGGAGCGTTTGGAGCGGTCTTTAATTTCGAAACTCAGCCGTCCGCCCATGCCTACCCCAATCCCCTTAACTTATCACAACAATCAAATACTACCTTCGCCGGTATTCCTCAAGGCAAGTCGCTGCATATCATGACATTAAACGGCGAACTCGTGAAGTCCTGGAATGATGTAAACGGCGATATTTCCTGGGATGGTAGTAATTCCTCCGGCAATCTGGTGGCTTCCGGTGTCTATCTTTGGTACGTGGAAGACAGCGACATTCACGGGAAGATCATAATTCAAAGATAGGGTAAATTCGGCTCTTATTTATGACGCCTTTCGCCGGTTGATAAATACGATAATCCGGTGTATTTACCGACGTTATTCGAGCCCGATTTTACCCAGATAGATTGATATATCCCGGTCGATATTGTACCCGAAAATGACAAATGCCCCGATGGATTTCATGTCTGTTTCTCGCGTTGCCGGAGCGAATTTAACGTCCGTCAGGGAAAAACGGTAAGAATTTGCCCCGGGGGCAACTGGGAATGTCCTGTTATATCGATCGTTGTAATTATTATTATGATGCTTGTCGTCTATTCTAAGAGTCAGAAATACGGTATCCTTCATATCGGAATAAATATTAAAATTCAAATCCGAATAATCGGACCAATTCGGATATGGCTCGTGCATGGCGAAACCGGGATATTGAGCTTTATTCAATAAAATGTGAGCGACACGTTCGGGAAACTCGCCAGCCCAATTATCGGGCGCCTCAACAATCTTCATTTTGCAATCCCGGAGAGATATAAACTGGGTAATCCAGTTTTGCCCGAAATCACAAATTATCGGGAATGACTCATCGCGTTCGAGATAGGCTCTGGCATTCAAGCACAATGGTACAAACAGCAGTAAGGATAAAAATGCGGAGAAAACTCTGACGTATAATTTCAGGTGCTTGCGACCATTTTCATCGGGCTTTCGCCAGAACGAAAAATGCAGGCCCAAAAAGGCCACCGATCCCAGCGCGTCTCTTATAATATCTCCTACTTCTGCGTCGCGCCCTATAAAGTGTTGAATGAATTCTGTCCCGCCTCCCATCACGACAGATAGAACCAGCGCGAACAAATAGGGGAAAAGCTGTCCCCTTTTCGCGTTTAATTTGGACTTTTGAACGATAACCAATATTATGATTGAAAACGCCCCGAACGCAATACTATGACCCGTGTTCTGAACTTCATCCATAAATATAGAATTGCCGGGAAGATTGACAAACAGAATGATAAACAGAATTGCAAGTGCGAAAATGATTAAAGATAAATTAGTTTTCAAATTTCCGTTCATAATTGCGGCTTTTGGGACGACATAATGCAAATGTAGCAGGGTTGCTCAAGATATCAACAATAATAAACTCGGCATAATAGCGTTACTTGATGTATTGGAAAGAAGCACTTAGTGACGACCCATTATCCTGCAGAATTACTCCGGATACAATTTGGCCTTTGATTTCGCGTCGACGTTGACCGAAGCGAGCTGTATGCTGCGTCATAGACACTTGCTGTTTCCCGGGCAGTTTTTTCCCAGCTGAATAGACTGGCCCGAATAAGTCCTCTCCTCTTCATTTCGTTTTTGAGGCTATCATCCTCGACAATATTAGATATGGCCGTCGCCAACTCTTCCTGATTGAATGGATCTATAAGCTTGGCCGCACCTCCAGCAACTTCCGGCATCGCCGATATATTTGAAGTGATTACCGGTGTTCCACAGGCCATGGCCTCCAGAATCGGGATGCCGAAACCTTCGAATTTCGACGGCAACACGAATAATTCAGCCATGGAGTAAAGCACCGCCAGCTCTTCAGCTGATATCGAATGAATGAATTTTACGCGGGAGTTTATTTTTAAGTCCTGCATTAAACCCGCCCATGTTTTTTGAAGGCCCAAACCACCGCCGAAAAATACGAGGTCGCATTCGTGGTCTTGCATCTTTATAGATTCCGCATACGCCCTAAGCAATGTTTCAGGCGTTTTCCTTTTGTGAGTTGCTCCCAATCCCAGGATAAAATGTTCCGGCAGTGCATACTTATTCTTGACCGCTTTAAGGGCGTTGTCATCTTTGATTGGTTTGAATACCGAACTACTGGCCAGCGGTATCACGATAATATATTCAGGATTCACATCATAGTGCATAATTAACTCCTGCTTCGTTGATTCAGATACGGCAATTATAATATCCGAACGCTTTAGTGCTTTTGCGTACCATTTCTTGCGGATATGAATCTCTTCGGGAGCGAGGGCCCAGGGAATGGAACAGGCGAATATATCGTGAAAAGTAGTGACAACGCGTGCTTTTGTGCGACGCGGCACCTGATAAAATAGACCGTGGAAAATCTCGATTTTGTTCTTTTTCAGCAGATATGGCAAATACACGTCGAAATATAATTCGAGGTTTATCGCATTTGACGGAATGAAAGATAAATAGGGAAGGGCCGGTAATCTTACGATTGATTTTTTGCGATTATTACTGCTCCCTGGCAAAGGCACGTCATTGAAATCCTGTCGTAGGGATTGAAAGAAAAACCAGTATTCGTCCGATGGTCTCAATTCAGTAAGTGCACCCAGGAGGCGATTGTTATATACAAGCATGCCCTCAATCCAATTCAATGTAAAAGGCATTCCATCAAAACCAATACGCACGTTAGGCCTCCTTATGATTCATTGGCAATCACTAATGAGAAATACATATTTCCGCAAAAAAGACCAAAGCAGGTATCCAGTACCTGTTTAATATAAGGCTCTTTCGAGCATTTCTAACATGGCCGATATACATAAAACGCATATATTTACAAATTTGTTAAGCCAATTTAAAAAAAAGCTCCCATAGAATTTAGATTTCCTGATTCAAATTGTGATACAAGAACCTTTTGGCACAAACTAATCACAAAGGGACTAATTCCCTTGCACCCTTTAAGGTCATGGACAGCAGAGTCTTGTGGCAGCAGACATCATTTTATATAAGTTATAAGAGATTGCAATACAGTCAGATAGGTTGTGTTTTGATCTTGGGTATTAGGCGAAACATTGATTTTTATATCGACCAAAATTCTCGGGCTGTCAATGTGGTTTGAATCAATAATTTTCCGTAAATCATTGGCACCATTCAGCTAAATAGATGTTTAAATTAGACGATTAATAATTATTCGGAATAATGTTGGAATTATCTACATTTTGTTTTAAAATAACTCTAAATGGCAGAGGATATTAGATGGACGAAGCTCCGACCAAAAAACTTATTGATGTAAAAGATATCTGGCCCGCAATATGGCGAAGGAAATGGCTTATCATATTGCCTTGGATTATAGTTACAGCAACCGTATATATCGGAGCCAAATTTTTAACGCCCCAATATCGGGCCGATTCAATCATAATGATAGATCGGGAAATAAGGCTATCTGAAGAACTGCAAGGCCTTTTGGGGATGGGGCGTGGGTATCAAAATGACGCCTTGAGGGATGATGAGTTGCGAGGTTATAGAAATGAATTGATCTCATCGCAATTTATTTCCGAACTGGCCGTAAGGCTTAAATTGGATAAAGACCCCAAGTTGTTGGCCCAAGTCGATCAAATTGTCGCGAAGACACCCCAAATGACCAAAGAGCAGGCCATAATTTATATACTTCAGGGTCGTCTCGCGAAAAACATTTTCGTCAACCATGCTGGTGGAAAACAAATACGAATTTCTGCTGAATCGTCCGATCCAGTGATGGCACGTGATATTACCAATACGCTTTCCGAGTTATTTGTTGAAGAACGTTTGAAGGAAGATGTGAAATCCATACGTTCATCTCAGGATTTTTCAAGCGTTCAATTGCAGAAATACAAGAGCACGCTTGAAGAAAAAACAAAAGAAAAGACAGATCTTGAAAAGGGCATGATTCAAAGTCAATTCGACTCAACTATTGTTTCGAAGAACAATTATGATCAGATCCAATCAGAGATAGATCAAACAGAGCAGGATATTTCGGATTCAGAACAAGAAGAAAGAGATTTAATGGGGCAGTTGGAAAATGCCGATATTGATCCAGCCAAACTTTCGATCAAAGAATCTGATGCCAAGGCCACGGAAAGGAAAAATTTAAAAGACCATTTGCGCTCTGTAGGTGATATGGTTATAAAATACCCCTGGAATGACCCGCAAATGTTGAATTACCATTTAAAGCAGGATTCCCTGATGCTTGAGATCGAAAATGAAAATAAACGGCTTGTTGGAGCTCAATATTCATCTATGGATAAGAATCAGAAGGATATGGTTGCGCGTTTATTCACGGTCCGGGATAACCTGGATATTTTTGAAATAAGGATAAATTATTTGAAAGCATCTCTCGATCAACTTAAGAATAAGGCCAACGAAATGCTGGAAAACCGTCAAAAGTTGGACAAGCTAAATAGGGAGATAGCTACAATTACAGAATTGCGGGACAAGTTTGCAAAACAGCAGGAAGGATCTTCTCTGTCTGAAGCTTTATTAAGGGATATGTCGTCCACAAAATATCGTATAGTGGAACCGGCGAAATTGCCGGTAAGTCCGGTGCGACCGGATCGAATAAAAATATCACTAACGGGATTTATGCTTGGCATGATTATAGGCCTGGCTGCGGGCCTCGTGGCAGAGCTGTTCGATTCTTCCCTAAAGAGCGCCCAGGAAATTAAGGAGTGTACAAATCTCCCGATATTGGCAGTAGTGCCGAAGATTAATTCACTCAAGCATTTCAAGTCGATTAAATAAGGAACGGCAAGATCAATTTTATTTATACATTCGGAATGCTTTTTGGATATCACCTTAAGACACGTGGGAGCGTTTCTATGTTAACCCGTATGGCTGATTTTCATGACGCCACCCTGTTTCCTGGCATAAAGTCAAGTCGACGCAAAGTATCTCGAATCCGACCAGGATCATTTTATCTCACAGTCGGCGGGCGTCATAATCTCACTCACTGACTCTTTTGAAATGGCTAAAATAAAGAATTTTAAATACGATCTGGAGAAGTACTATCTGATTGAATATGGTCGGACCAATCCTCGGTCATCCAAAGTATTTAGATTATGGGTAACAAATTTTGGTCTGCACTGTGTTGCGTGCTATAGATTGGGCCAATTTGCCGATCGCATGTACAAATTGAATAAATTGTTGGGGTTAATCCCCAAGCTAATGTATGCGGTATTAAATTATCTTATTCAGATGGTCCACCATGTAAATATTGAAGCGATTGAAATCGGACCCGGTTTTTATATCGGCCACGTCGGCACCATATACGTCGGACCCACGAAACTCGGGAGTAACGTCAGTTTGTCGCACAACACGACAATCGGCATAGGCCATGCGGCAAACGCCGTTGGGATCCCCGTGCTGGGCAATAATATATGGATAGGGACAGGGGCCATAATTTCCGGTGGAATTACCATAGGAGATAATGCAACAATAACCAGCGGTTGTGTCCTTTCCCGCAGCATCCCCGAAAGGAGCCTGGCTGCCGGTAATCCGGGCCGAGTGGTACTTAGTGATTATAATAATGCGAGCCTTCTGGTCTGGAAAAACCCCGTCGAACAGCTGCCTGAGTAAGTTACTGATATTATTTGGTGTAAATCCGGAAACTGAATTTATTTTGCGTTAATCGGAAGCTGAATTTTATGGATATAAAATACTTCAGAAATCTCGAAGAACTTAAGGTCATTTCGGATGATTGGGACGCTTTGCTTGCCCAAAGCCCAAATAATACTCTATCACTTACATGGGACTGGATCAGGAACTGGATAAACGTCTATACTGATTCCGATCAACTGCTTTGTATCGCCATTTATGACAAACAGAAGCTAGTCGGGTTGGCACCGCTTTGGGTGAAACAGGTGAGCTATCTCGGTATTATCAAATTGAGAATACTCGGATTTATAGGATCTGAAGAGATTTGCCCCGATCACCTTGACTTTATTATAGCCGAAAAATATCTTAATAAAATTCCGAAAATATTCTGGGAATATATATTTGGCCCCCTGCATAAATATTGGGACATATGGGAATATCATTATGTCCCGTCCGACTCACAAATATTGCATCAGTTTTGCCAGATGGCCGGAACCGACGCTCGGTGCTTGAAGTACGAAATCGAGGGCTATAGCATATGTCCTTACATTAGCCTGACGGAGAGTTGGGACAATTATGTGTCATCTTTAAGCGGGAATCAGAGGCGTGCGCTGAAAGTGTCGACGGACCTTATCGAGCAGGCAGGAACCGTGGAATGGGACGTTTGTACCGATATATCGGATCTCGACAGACTTATGGCTACCCATATCCGATTGCACCGTTTATCGTGGCAGGATCGTGGACAAAGCGGAAGTTTCAATACTGAGATGTTCAATACTTTCCACAGGGAGTTTGCCGAGAATCGGGTCTCTCGAAATGAATTGTTATTATGCTCCTTGAATCTCGATGGTAATCCGATCGGCAGCTTTTACGGCTTTGAGTATAATAAAATCATGTATTACTATTTGCTTGGTGTCGACAGGGCAGCGGTTCCCAAAGCCAGCATCGGACGGGTCGTGATTGGATATTGTGTAAAACTTTCAATTGAGCGGGGTTGTCACGAACTGGATTTGTTACGGGGTTTCGAAAGCTATAAGTACGACTGGACAAAACGAGAACGGCGTGAATGGCTGGTTACATTTTATAATCGATCCGTTCCGGCCTTGCTGCTATTACTGAGACAATATTGCCGCCGATTCCTGAAACACGCTGTAAAGTATATGCAGGGTCTGAGAAAAAAGGACGCGGGCGGATCGACACCAGAACAATAGAAATGTTAGTCCTCGCTGCTCATAGTGCGATAATTGTCGCCCGGAGATGATAGAATGAATGATTCAATAAAATCCACTATTAAAAAGGGCTTGTATTACGGTGGGTACTATAGATTCCTCGAAACTGCCAGAAAACCGCAGGAAAACAGATTATTGATACTCATGTATCATAATTTTGTCAATGAGGCCGTTCAAAAGTCCAGTTGGTTTTATCGGGACAGCCCGAATCCCTCGCAGTTTGAAGCGGCTTTGATTACGCTAAAAAAAGATTTCCGTGTAATTACGGTCGAGGATGCGGTAAAAGAACTTAATGCCCATGGTGCTTTATCGCAAAAAAGTGTTGCCATTACCATCGACGACGGTTACCTGTCCGCATACAAAATGGCATTTCCTTTATTAAAAAAGCACGGATTGAAAGCCACCGTCTACCTTACGACCGACTGGATAGGACGACAAATATACCCCTGGTGGCGCATGTTCGGAGATTTTGTGGAAAATTGCGTCATCTCGAATGAACTGATCAAAAAAATCGAGACGCTGTTGAACAGATCCATTGAATTGAATCCGGACGTGATCGGCGGCGACGCCAATCTATATAATGCCCTGTATACGAAGGTCGAAAACATTATAAGGCGTATGGATGATTCCAGACGCGAGGATATGCTTGATGCCCTGCGCGACATTTTGGTCGGTGACAAAATCATCAGAGAAACCAAGGAAAATATTCTGAGTTGGGACCAGATAAAAGAAATGTCATCATACGGCATCCGGTTCGGTGCTCATACCTGCTCTCACATTAATTTGTCTTATTGCGATTTTGAAGTTGCTGAACTCGAAATATTGAAGTCCAAAAATGACATCGAGCAGGCGATAGGTTTGCCTGTTACCGGTTTTGCGTATCCCTACGGTCACGACATAATCGCCTATGAAAAATTCGTCCCGATTCTGAAGAAACATGACTACAAATATGCCTGTGCCAGTATGACCGGCAATGTCGCCCCCCGGTCCGACTTTTTCATGCTCCACCGACTGCATATGCCATTATCGACGTCGCGGCCTATAATATCGCGGACTCTGAGTCTGGAATATCTGGCGTGAAAGGCTCGATTATACATATTGTTGGAATATGATATCAATAAAGCAAATCGTTAAGAACGTATTTTCCAATTGGATGGGCTATGTTGTCAATATAGTCGTGTCCTTCTTTATATCACCGTTCGTGGTACACACGCTGGGTAATACTGGGTATGGTATCTGGGTTTTGGTCGGATCCATCACTGGCTATCTTGGCATATTGGATCTGGGCATGCGGCCGGCCATCGTGAAATTCGTTTCCCGCTATAAGGCTCTTAACGATGATTCGATGGTCAACAAAATAGTCAATACCATGCTATTGGTATTTTCATCCATAGCGGGTCTGGTCATACTGGCAAGCTTGGTACTTGCTTATATCGCCCCGAAGGTAGTGGACGTTCCACCGGAATTTCACGATCAGTTCAGACTGATCGTCATTATAGTCGGCTTGAATGTCGCGGCGAGTTTTCCTTTCGGTGTCTTCAATGCCGTTCTCAATGCCCTGCAGAGATTCGATCTTAATAACATTATTGAGATTTCCGTTTTCCTGGCACGATCGGCTTGCATAGTAATATTCCTGAAACTTGGCGGCGGGCTGGTTTCGCTTGCCATTATAATTCTCGCGGCGAGCCTTGTGAGCTTCCTGATAAAGGCGCGTTGGTGTTTGCATATTAATAAGTCTATGGAGATAAATTTTAAGCGGGCCGATAAAGCGACTTTAAAGATGATTACCAGTTTTAGCGTCTATACCTTTATTATCGGTATATCCGGACGGATCAATTTCCAGACTGATTCGATTGTCATCGGGACCTTTATGAATCCCGAGGCTATTACTTTTTTCGCCATCGGAGCGACAATGATTGATTATTTGACCAATCTCATCTCTCATATGTCAACCACTATCACGCCGGTAGCCTCGGGTCTGGATGCGACTCGCGACGATGACCGCATGAAAAAGCTGCTATATATCGGAACTAAATACTGCATGATATTAATATTCCCGATCGGGATGACCTTTCTTATTCTCGGCAACAAGTTTATTAGTCTTTGGATGGGACCTGAATACGGAGGACCGTCCGGGACCGTGCTCACAATACTCATGTGGGCCAATTTCGGATATTTGTCGCAGTTTGTATCGGGTTCCATATTTTACGGTTTGGGCAAGGTCAAAATGTTGGCTATTCTCAATATGGGAATGGCTGTTTTCAATATAGCAATAAGTATATTATTGGTGAAACCCTATGGTATAAACGGCGTTGCCTGGGGCACGGCCATTCCTTTAACCATTTATGGCACGATAATTTTACCATATTATATGTGCCGCACTCTGAAAATCGGGCTGCCGGAATATTTATTGAAATCATATCTGGTGCCGTTTATCCCGGCCGTCGTTTTTGGGGCATTGATCTGGCTCTCCGGCCGTTTTATAGAGATAAACACTTTTGTCCTGTTCTGGTCCATTATTGCGGTCTCATTCGTTGTTTATTCCTTAATTGCGTTTTTCGTGGCTATCGAGAAGGACCACCGTCAGTTCCTTATTTCAAAAACGCGCTTAATTTTGGGAACAAAAGGGGGCCCGGGGCCTTAAATTAATATTAAATGCCTGTGAATTTCCATATTGCGATGATAAAAGACAGGCTTTAAAATATAATAATGTTGACGAAAATAATGCGGATTTATAACTTAACGCTTAAACTCGAGGGTCAATCATGGGCACGAAACCTGAAAACCGCTCGAAAGGGTTGCATACGAACAAATTAATTATAGCCGTATTGGTCATAGCCGTTTTGGGCGATTTTGTCGGCCTGTTCTTCGCCTATAAATATTGGCGGGCTAACGGCATGAATGGCTGGTTGCGCAACAACCTCAAGGATTCCGAAAAGACTATTTCGGCCCTGACGGATAAAGACGAGTCCGGTGCCCAATGCCGATTGATTTTTATACACCATTCCGTCGGCCAGGGAATATTGGACCAGGGGCACTTGAGAGACAGTCTCAATCAGCTCGGCATCGCCGTCAAGGGGATGACTTATGGAGATACCGTCGGTCAATTTACCGATATGTGTAACTGGCTGCCGAAATTCGGCGGTGACATGAATTCCATTTTTAAATTCAAAAACCATCCCAATGTTTATTATGCCGACGATCGTGAAAATGATATTATAATGTTCAAGTCCTGTTTCCCCAACAGCGATATTGACGCCGATGGATCGGGGCCGGGAGACCCGTTGAGCACGACCAGAACAATAGTGAATTACAAAGACGTATTCGAGGGTATCGGCCGGGAAATGCGGAAATATCCGAATAAACTCTTTATATACTGGACATTCCCTCCACTGGTACCGGCCGAAACGTCGAGTGAAAACGCCGAACGGGCGAAAAAATTCAATGACTGGCTGATCAACGAATATTTGCCGTCATACCGGGCCGACAGCGGCCTGGATAATTTCATGATTTTTGACCTGTTCGGATTTCTGACCGACGAAAAAAACGTCCTGAAACCGGAGTATCGGAATAAAAATCCTCATGATGCTCACCCGAATGAATTGGCGAACAAATCGGCGGCAGACGAATTCATGAAATTTTTCCGGCCGCTATACACAAAATGGCTTGAGGATCATGGCCGGCAATTGTCTTCGGCGGCCCATGCTGAATAAATAATATCCAGTATGAATGATACAGCCATATCGGTAATCATCCCGACTCACAACCGCGCCCACCTGATAACGAGGGCGATCGACTCCGTATTGATGCAGGCCCTGCCCGATGATGAATTGATTATAATCGACGATGGTTCCGAGGACGATACGGCATCGGTCGTATCGAAATACGGGAAGAAGATCAAGTACATCCAAACTGTCCAGGGTGGAGCGGGCGTCGCCCGCAATATAGGGATTCGCGAATCCTCCCGTCCCCTCGTGACTTTCCTGGATTCCGATGACGCCTGGATGCCGACACATAATATTCTGCTGCGGAATATTATGAAGGCCAGGCCCGACCTTTTGTTTTGTTTCACCAATTACGCGGCGAGATTTCCCGATACGACAGTACGCCGATTTGCGCTGGAATTGCATCACGGTTACGAATTGAATTGGGAAGAAATCATGGGTCCCTCAAAAATGGCCTCGACCATGATAGAATTACCTGAAGGCGTCGATGATTTCCCGTGTTATGAAAGTGACAAGTTATACCGATCACTGTGTTCCCAAAGTTATATTTGCGTCAGCACGCTTATCGTAAGAAAAGAAGAGGCCGGTGACAGTTTCAAATTCGCCGAAGACACGTCAACGGCGGAGGAATGGGAATGCGGTGCCCGGCTCGCCCGTAAAGGCAAGAGCCTTTACCTTCACAGTGAAAGCGCATGGATTTTCCATCATTTCGGTAACAGATTGACCAATGCCGATATGTTCGAATACGCCACTTCGCGAATCAAATTCAGGAAAAGAATCTGGGGCGCCGACGCCGATTTTCTTGTAGAAAACCGGGACCTATACGATGCCATCTTAAGAGAAGAGAAAATACTCAGGGTCGAGGGATTCCTGTTGCAGGGACGGTCTCGTGAAGCGCGGGAGGAAATGGCGGACTTGAGGAAATTACCAATGTCCTATCGGATTCTGGCCGCTATGCCGGGTGTTCTGACCAAGGCCCTCCTGGACGCCCGCAGATTTTTTAAATCGATAATCAGGCCGGCCCCGGTACATAATTCAAAATAAAAGACTCTTCGTCCCTGACATTTCGCTGACAAAATACCCGGCTTTGCAGCCGCTGCAGCAGGGCCGGACACGCCGCCGGATCGCAATATTTGCGATTTTTCTTTTACGCTTATTCGATCTTTAAAATGCACTAATCATTATGTATTGACGTGAGAACGACTTAACATTTTCACGCTGACGGTGCGCCGGGCGCCGTGGATATTAATTTTTGCACCATGCATATTTATTATTGACAGAATACGCGGGTGCCTCTATTATTTTAAGTAATGACAAAACGTACTTGCCTTATTGAATCATATTATTTAAAAGCTGGCATATTTTCAATTTACATATTTCTGATGTGATAATGTTTGACATGACCTCCAACAGGGAAAGGCACCGGGGATTTATGAACAGTCGCTAAGCAGAACGTCATGCGTGCGTTTGGGGCTGGCTGTGCCATTTAATTTACTGCATCATTGACTTGCATGGAGGTAAGGTCATGTCTACAGGGTTTAATCACTTTAGGCCTTCTCGATGGGGAATAATGGTATTCTTTATCGGAATATGTCAATTTGCATCCGTCTCTATGGGTGCGACCTATTACGTTAAGCCGTCGGGTAACGACAACAACAACGGTCTGAGCGAGGGCCAGGCCTGGCAGCACGTTCAGAAGGCCTGCGCGACGCTGGTTGCGGGCGATACGGTTTATATTCGTGCGGGGGTCTATGATGAGAATTCTCCGGATGAGGTTGAAAGTGTCTCGGAAAGCTGGAGTGTCAACGCCGGATTGAGACCGGCCCGGAGCGGGTCGTCTTATCTGGGAGACGGCCAGATCGTTTTCAAGGGTTATCCGGGAGAGATGCCGATCATCAAAGGTATTCCCGCCAGCGGGAGCAACGGCGGCCGGGTGGGAGCCTGGCTGGATGACCGTTCGTATATCACGTTTGACTCGCTGTATTTTCATTACGGCTGGTTCGGGATCATGCTGGGTAATTCGAGCGGCATCACGATCAAGAACTGCAAGATAGATTCGATCAGCTGCAGCTATGACAACGGGGCCGGCATCGGCAACGTCCTCGAGGGCGGCAGCAACCGGTCCGACTGGACCGATTCCTTGTGGGTTATCAACTGTGACATCGGCTATGTCGGCAAGTATGGTAATTACGGCGGGACAGGTCAGTTCGGGTGCATCGAGTTTTATCCCGGCTTCTGCATTTATCTTGAGAACAACCGGCTCCACAACAGCGCCATGGGTATATATTTGAAGGGCGGCAATCCGCATTCGACGGGTTCGGGGCATCCGGTGGTCATCTCGAATAACGTCATATACGATTGCTATGAACTTAACATGTATCTGGGCAACGGCGGCAAATGGTCCGACGTTCATGTCTATAATAATATCCTGTACAATAATGGTATCTGTAATCAGGGAGCATTCAGCGAGGCCGGCGGACTCATGGGCATCGCATTTCCGTCGAACTCCGATACGGCCCACGCTTTGGTCAATGCCTGGATATATAATAACACCTTCGATTGCACGGGTGGCTTTGCCGGAATCCGGTCTCAGGACGGCGATATGGACAGTGTCTCCATCTTCAATAATATATTTTACAATTCACCGATGGATCCTGACGCCGGTGAATACAAGGCGGCCATAGGCATCGACAACCAGAGAGAAAACCCGGAAAGATTTTATGAAGATTACAATCTGTACTATGGCCGGTCGGACCATGTTTATTATGTCTATCCCCACGGTTCCGAATACAATATCTCCCAATGGCGGGCGTCCAGCCCAAATGGTGTGATCGCCGGTCATGGAATGCATTCGATGGAGTTCAACCCCGAATTTCTGGGAGCCGCCGATCATAATTATAGAATCGAATCCAACAGCCCGGCGTCTGCCGGCGGACGAGGCGACTATTGGCCGTATTTTATTGGCGCTTTTGAATCGACCGACCACTCCGGATTTAATCTATTGTTCGTTCTCGATTTAATTAAAGTGCTTTATGGCGACGGCATTCCATCCGATCCGGGTCATATGCGTGACATCAACGGCGATTGCGATTTGAATCTTCTGGATATTCTGTATCTGATAATTTATGTATATGGTAATCCGCCCGGTCCCGCGCCGCTTGATATTTGCAATTGAATGATGTGATTCCCCGATGATTGTCTTTAAGGGACCGAATCTTCGGGTATCAGATCAGTTATCCCGGTGGTCGTATAAATAGTACAATTCGGCCCGCTATATTTTATTAGCGGTTGGAGTCGTTTTATATAATCCGGCACCGGTTGTCCGCAATGCATTACAGCCAGATAATCCCAGCGCGACAGGGTTCTATAAAATGATTTCGGATTCACTTTTTCCCACTCTGAATATTCCGGTCCTTTTGGCAAATCGATATCGGCACTCAATCCTGACACATAGGGCTGAAAGTCAAAGAGAAACGGGCTATATCCGCCGGAATCGACGTGAAAGTACGATATGGTGTGCATGAAGACGGGCAGGTTTCCCGGCCGTGGATCGGGAACTCCCGCCAGCAGGTTGTAAACATTCTTGCCGCTTCCGACCACCGTCTTCAAGGCGCCGAGATATTCGTCGGCAATACGATCGGTCTTTATGTAGTATTCGGCCCGGAAAATTGTCAGGACGACGACCAGCACGGTCATGACTATTGGGCCGATATTACGCCAACTTCCATATGGCAAAGAGATACAGGCAATAATCGGCACGAAAGCGAACACGACAAATCGAGAATTTTGGCTCCAGGAACTTAAAAACGCCTGGCCCGGTATCAAGGTCGCCAGCAGTAACATTATTAATCCGAATGGCAGAACTCCTCCGGCTGTTGAGGGCCTTCTTTTTCGAATCATAAAGGCCAGGATAATAAGTGCCGCCAAAATGAATATTTGTATTATGTCAAGGGCAAGCAGACTATTGGAAAAGAGCGTCCTCATCGGCTCTATGATCTGCCACAAAATACTTTTATATTGGAAGTTCGCCATCGTAAGGTGGCTCATTTGTGATCGTCTCCATACCTGTGATAGGTAAATTCCGAAAAATATGAGCGGTGCCATAAAAATGGCCGCGGATTTGACAAAAATCAGGGTTCGATCTATCTTGCTCAGTCTGTTATTGATACTGTTTTTATGACGAATAATTAATGACAGATACTTTGCCGTAAACCCAACAGAGAAGGCCAGAAAATCAACCCAGTGACTAAAGTATATGGCGATTGCAAGAATGGAAATAATAAGCAATACCGAAATAGTATCTGTTCGATCGAACAGTTTTTTGCTATAAGCCAATGCCAAAAACACCAATGGAATACCTATGCAATATTGAATCAGACCGAATTCAAAATGATATGAATAAACAAATGGGAAAATTAAAAACGCCAGCGGCCAGCTTTCTTGATTAAAAGCTTTAATGTACTTCAGGACGCTTAATGGTAGACCCACCGAGTATGCCAGAAGGACGATTTTGGTCGCCCAGATTTTCCCGAAAACTGGCAGCAGGGCGGTTATGATTACGGTAAATAAGATATACGGCGAAAAGAAAAATTTAAATGTCAATGGTCCTTGCGGATAATATTGGGCTTTGTTTATAGCCACGGCTGCCGCCAGAACATGGTTGGGCAGATCAACCGCAGGAACATGCCTTACGATAATTATAGGAATAATGTTAACTGCAGTTATTGCTATAAATAGCCATCTTAATTGCGAATCATTCATAGGCCGCTTCACCAATTTTTGCCCCAATGTCTTTACCCTTAACATCATTTTTGTGCCTATAAATTGGTTGCTTCCACCGCCGTTATTTAAATACCACATAAATGATATTAATTTATCGAATTCCCAGCATATATAAATATTAAATTGGCCCAGGTGAGTATGATTTCATTTATTTTTTCATGCCGATAATTCTCATATTTCCTTCCCCTTGATGAGTGGCTAAACAGCCTGATTAATATAAATCATGCAGGATTATTCGTGAACATTCACCAGGATTTATTTTTGCCAGAAACTTCTTTGATTGACTGCAATAGCTGCAAATGATAAATAATGGCTCAAAATGATGTGGTGTAATTGGCCATGCAGAAAATCATCAAGAATATGTCAAATTTCACAAAGGGACTCCCAACGGGTGATCATATTTTTATTTGCAGTATCCATGAAAAAATACCGGCTAAAATTATAGGGGCTCAAGTATTTGTACACCATTACGTTATAGTAATGGTGGCCGACTATACGGTCGGGACTCCCCCATGGTAAATTCGGATGGTAAAAATGAGTACGGCGAAGAAGTCACTTCCTGGGTATATCTCTATTGGATTAAGGCCGGCAACTTTGATGACTGCAGGAAAATGATACTTTTAAAGTAATTGGGATTTTACGTAAATAAAAGGGCAGCCAAATCAGGTCGCCCTGATATTGCTGGTTCGTACGCAGATCAAACAAGCCGACTTTCATATTTTATGACGGATTTGTATCATTTTCAATTCAAAACTCATTCAATTCAATTCAGTTGATTTAAAATAGACTCAAATACATATCATTTGGAAAATTATGCCGCATAATGACTTGCGCTATTATCTATTGGTGCGTCATATATTGGAGGCGAGGGTCTGAGTGATTCGGGGGTTCAAGTCCCTGCACCGCTATTTTTTATTGGACCGAAAATAGCGAAACAAATCAATTATCACAATCAAATCAGATCGGACCCCATCTTGTTGCTTTCGTTGATTTTAGTCCAAATCTACCGATAAAACTTGTAGACAAGAGGACCAAGAAATCTGACATGAATCTGAGCCGAGCTCCGAAGATTATCAGTCAGAAAATTCAAGGGGCGAAACTTATGGGGTTTGAATCATTTGCCAAAACAACCGGGACGGGGCCTATGCCCGTAATACGATCTCAAACAATTTCAGAAGATAATTTAAATAATATGATCGGTGATGAAATCGCCGGTTTGAAAGAATTCTATCAGACTATTCTGGATAATGTTAACGACGGTATTTGGGTGACAGATAAAAATGATGCTCTGATCTATCTCAACCCCGGTATAGAGAAGAATGCGGGTATACAATCTGCCGAAGTATTGGGGAAAAAGGTGACGAGGGACTTTCCGCCCGAGACCATAAAATATTTTATCGGTTTCTATGAAGAAGCGAAGCGAGATCTTAAAGCACAGAAGTACGAAGCTGAAATAGTCACCCCTTCCGGTCGCCAAACGGTACAATCCGGCTGGCTGATTCCTCGCCTTAAAGACGGCGAATATGACGGGATGCTGTGCACTGCGCAGGATATTACCGAGAAGAAACGTGCCGAAGAAAAACTTCGGGCGAGCGAGCAGATTCTGGACCAAACCGGACAAATGGCGCAAATCGGCGGGTGGGAGCACGACCTTGTCACGGGCAAAGCCGTCTGGACTCGTACGCTTTACGATTTAATAGGTATCGATCCATCGGTTGATCCACCCGGAGTAAACGATCATTTGAGCTATTACCCTCCGAAATATCGCAAGGTGCTCGAAGAGGCGTACACTCGGTCAATTAACGACGGGACACCTTTCGATCTGGAACTGCAGTGTTATACGGTAGACAATGAACTGCGATGGTTTCGGGTCTTTGGTAAACCCGTTTTTGAAAACGGCAAATGTGTCAAAATGCGGGGGACAGTTCAGGATATTACGGAGCAAATGGAAGCGGAACTGGCTCTGTCCGAAAGCGAAAGACGGTACCAGCATCTTTTTAACACTATGCTCGACGGGTTCGCGGTCCACGAAATTATATGCGATGAAAAAGGCAAGCCGATAGATTATCGTTTTCTTAAAATCAATCCGGCCTTCGAGAAGCTTACCGGACTGAAGGCATCGGAAGTTATCGGCAAGACGGCCCGGGAAGTCCTGCCGAAAATAGAAGATTATTGGATTGATACGTATGGCAAGGTGGCCCTGACCGGCGTTTCAATAAGATTCGAAAACTATACCGGCGCTCTAAACAAATATTTCGAAGTTGTCGCCTTTAGCCCAAAAAAGAATCAATTCGCAACGGTATTTACTGATATAACCGAGCGGCGAATAGCCGAGGAACAACTCAAAGCAAGCGAAAGAAAATACTCGCAGTTAGTCCAGCAATCGCCTGACATAATCGTCTCACTTGACCGGGAAGGACGTTTTAAATCTTATAACCTCAGAGCCGAACTGGTTACAGGATATTCGCAAGACGAAGTCATCGGCAAACAATTTACCGAGATTGGCTTGTTGACGAAGGAATCGATCGAAACCGGTCTGGAAGAGTTTGAGGCTATTATAGGCGGTCTAAAGCGCCCGCCTTTTTTGCTTACAATAATAACGAAACAAGGCAATCGGGTAATTCTCGAGGCAAATGCGCGCCAGGTTAGTTTCGACAATGACCGGGATTCCGTCCAGGTCGTTTTAAGAGACGTGACCGAACGTATTTATTTTGAGCAGCACTTAAGCAATCTGAACCAGTCCCTCGAAGCGGCGCAGGAGATGGCCCGGATAGGGTATTGGTCATATAATCTTGAGACCCGGCGACCGGAATGGTCCCGGATGAGATTCAAAATATTTGGTTTAAATCCCGAAGACGGCGCCCCTGAATTTGAAGGATATAGGAAATTTATTCATCCCGACGATTGGGATATATTCGAAAAGGCCATTGCGGGATGCCAAGATGGTAACCCTTACGATCTGACATTGAGAATTATTCATCCCGACCGAACCGTCCACAATGTACGCACGCAGGGCTTTCCCCGCTATAATGAAACCGGCAAGATCACCGAACTTTACGGCACGACTCAGGATATCACCGATATAAAAGAAGCCGAAAAAAACATTCGTCTGAGTGAAGAAAAATATAAATCGCTTTATGAATTATCTCCCGACGGGATCATTTTGATCGACCGTGAATCAAGGATATTGTCGGTCAATAAGAGAATGCACGAATGGCTTGAATACGGTGAAGAATATTATCTGGGCAAACTCGCGAAGGATTTATCGTTTATTGACCCCGCCTCGCATTTTAAAATAGAGGAGAACTTCCGGAAAAGATTGAATGGCGAACAGGTCCCGGCTTATGAAATTGTACTATTAGGGAAATCCGGTCAGGAATATATTGCACAAATATCCGGCACGCTAATACGTCTTGACGAGCCACTTTGCATGCTAATCTTGCGCGACGTTACCGAACAACGTCGCATCCAGGAGGAACTCAGAAAAAGCGAAACCAGATACCGCAGTGTCGTCGACAATATGGCTATCGGTGTGACTTTGGTCGATCCCGATATGAGAGTCCAGGCTTTAAACAGGCAAATGAAGAAATGGTACCCCGAAGTTGATTTCAGCGGAAACCCGCACTGCTTTTGCGCCTTTAACGATCCGCCCCGCGAAGACGTCTGCACCTATTGTCCCGTTACCAGGACCTTTAAAGACGGACAGGTGCATGAGAGTATTACAGAAACGCCTGCGGGCGATGAAATCAGGAATTATAGAATTCTGTCGGCTCCGATAAAAGGAGAAGACGGCAGTATTGAATCAGTCATAGAAGTTACTGAAGACATCACGGATCGTCTTAAAATGGAGAAAGAACTCCTCAAGGCCGAAAAGCTGGAATCTATCGGAATCCTGGCCGGCGGCATCGCGCATGACTTCAACAATATACTCGTGGCCATACTGGGAAATATATCTTTGGCCAAGCTTAACCTTGGCCCCGATTCGGAAGTATTCGGCCTGCTTAGTAAGGCGGAAAATGCTTCGGAACGAGCCCGTGACTTGACGCAGCAGCTTTTGACCTTCTCTCGCGGAGGAGAGCCCATTAAAAAGATCGCCAACGTACAAAAGCTGCTAAAGGAGACAGTATCATTCTCCCTCCACGGTGCCAGCGTGATCGGAGAATATAATATCGAGCCCGAACTTTTCCGGGTTGAGGTAGACGTCGGCCAATTCAGCCAGGTAGTCAACAATTTGATAATTAACGCCATTCAGGCCATGCCCAGGGGTGGAACGATATTCGTCCAGGCGGCCAATACGCGGGTAACTCATCCGAGTCGATTGCCTTTGGATAAAGGTGACTACGTCAGGATATCGATCACTGATCAGGGTCATGGTATTCCACCGGAAATAATGAAGAAGATTTTCGACCCGTTTTTCACTACCAAAGCCAATGGAAACGGTTTGGGACTGGCCAGTTGTTATTCGATTATCAAGAAGCACGGTGGTCACATTGACGTCGAATCGGTACCCGGTAAGGGGACAACTTTTACGCTTTATCTGCCCGCCACCGAGAAGCCTGAGGAAGTGATTTCAAACGAAGCGGCGGGTTTGGCTTCGGGCAAAGGCAGAATATTGGTGATAGACGACGACGAATGGGTGTGCAAACTGGCGAGCAACATTCTCGGGAAAATGGGATTTGAAGTAAGTGCAGCATCCAACGGGGAGGAGGCTCTGGACCTTTTCCGGCAGGCGCGTGAAAAAGCCGAACCATTCGATGCCGCTATGATTGACTTGACCATCCCCGGAGGCATTGGCGGCAAAGATATTATCCGCGCTCTCCACGATATAGACCCGGAACTGAAGGCGATCGTGTCCAGCGGCTATTCCAACGATCCGGTGATGGCGCGGTATGAAGATTATGGTTTTTGCGGACGGCTCGCCAAACCGTACCGGGCCAGTGACCTGAGCAACGTAATCGGAAGAATAATGAAAATCGCCCCGACCCGGGATTAGTCGGCAATCCTGACGGGATAATTATTAAATTTCTTTCTTTACTTGGCTCGCTATTTTCCGGAAATTGGGGCTGTGTTGATTACTCTTATCGGAAAGTGGGTATGACGGAAATTCTGGAAGACAAGACGGCCAAAAGCATATTGATATTCTTCTTTTTCGCTCTGATAATTTATCTTATTTCACTGCTGTCCTCACTGCTGATCCCGTTGGTTCTGGCTTTTCTTTGTGCCAGCCTGTTTCAGCCGTTCGCGCTCTATTTAAAAAAGAAGAAATTCCCCGGCTGGCTCATATTGCCGATAATCGCGATCGTTACCCTGCTGATATTATTTTTGATCTTTCAAATCGCGTGGCAGACGGGCCAGGATATAAGCTCACAGCAGAGCTATCTTCTGAGTCGTCTTAATCTGAAGCTCGATTCGGTTTTCTCATGGATCGACACCGTAACCCAGAAATATTTCAAAACCAGCTTTGACTTCGAATTCATAACGTCTCAGTTGAATCCCGGCACGATATCATCGCTCATCGGTCAGGCGGCCAGTACCATCGGCGATTTCACCGGTTCGTTTTTCATCTTCGTGCTTTATTATGTGGCTTTGCTGGCCAGTATGCCGCGTTATAAAACTTTCCTGGCGTATGTCAGCGGCAATAATATGAACAGCCGCTTCGTACAGAATTATGAAAGCATTCAGCAGTCGATAATATCGTATATGAAAATAAAGACGGCTATCAGCGTCGTCACCGGGCTCCTGACCGCTGTCATCTGCATGATATTCGGCATCAAGTTCGCCTTCTTCTGGGGACTGCTGGCCTTTATTTTGAATTTTATCCCGACCATCGGGTCGATTATTGCCGTCCTGCCGCCTTTTTTAATGGCCGTCATACAGTTCGATTCGGCCAGGATTATGATCCTGGTTCTAATCTGTTTGATTGCCGTCCAAAACGTCATGGGCAATGTCATCGAGCCGATCATCATGGGTAACCGCCTGCGGCTTAATACGTTGACCGTCATATTCGGCCTCGTATTCTGGGGCTATATCTGGGGAATCTGGGGGATGTTTCTGTCGGTTCCACTTCTTGTGCTTTTCAAAATTATCATGGAACAGGTTCCGGAACTCAGCATGATCAGCCGCCTGATGGGCACCTCGCAATCTTCGGCAAATTAGGCTTGATCGGCCCGTATTGCCAAAATTTGGTCTCCTCTAAATCATTATTATTCAATATCATATATGAGCCGTATTGAATTGTAGTAGTTGACAAAATAGAGACACATTGTATATTTAATATTGGAATTACAAGTTTACCCTCATCGCCACCGCCCATTATTGGAGGCCAAAATGTCATTCAGGTTCAATGCGTTTGTCGTGGTTTTTTCATTTTTGATCATTCTGGGATCGCAAGTACAGGCAACGGTCGCATCGCGCGCACAAACCGATCAGGTATCCCGCAACCTGCTCAATTATATAGTTCAGGAAAAAGGCGGGTGGGCCGGTACCGACGCCCCGAAAGTCGATAAAGTCCGCGATATAATCGTCAACGATACTCTGCTCGGTCGCTGCTACGACATAGCGCCGGCGGGATATATTGTCGTGCCGATTCTGATGGAGGAGTCTCCCATTAAAGCATACTCCGATGAATCGCCGCTTAATCTGGATGACCCCGAGAGTTTTGGTGGTATCATCAAGGCAGTCCTCATCCACCAGGCCAGAATTTATATTTCTGCCAACGGCAGTCTTGAGGCGGCGCAGGTCAGCAAAGGCCGGCCGGTGTTTGACCCCTCGGGTCGACAACAGTGGGACCAATTTTTGCTCGATGATAACGCCTTTAAGGCACAACTGGCCGACAAAGCGGTGCTGGATGCCAACGACGTCGGTCCGCTGATGACTTCGAGGTGGGACCAGGGGTACCCGTACAACAGTATTTGTCCGATCGGCGACGGTGGTCGGACGGTGGTCGGGTGCGTGGCGACGGCCGCTTCGCAAATCATGCACTATTACCAGTGGCCGCCCGAAGGCCAGGGTACGAAAAATTATTATTGGGCAGGCGACCAGTCCTGCAACGGATCATCGCCGGGTGAGACTCTGACGGCGGATTACAATGATTCTTATGATTGGGATAACATGCCGGATCAATGCCTTGGCGGATGCGACGCCGACCAGATGGCGGCACTGTCCGAATTGTGTTACGAAGTCGGCATTGCTTTCGATATGGATTACGGTGTCTGCGGGTCGGGTAGCTATATGTCAAATTCGGCGGCCGTTTATCACAATTATTTTCGCTACATGAACACGGTCCAGGAGCGCGACCGTACGGATTTTTCGCTTTACGACTGGTCCAACATGATTCGTCAGGAAATCGAGGCCAATCGCCTGATACAATATCAGATTTACAGTCACTCCATTGTCTGTGACGGCTGGAGGCAGGTTCTCGGCCTGGACCAGGTACACATGAATTACGGCTGGTCCGATTCGCACAATACCTGGTACACCGTGGATAATCTCTATTGCCCGTGGGACGGGTGCGCCACGTACTGGGAATGGATGCTGACCGGAATCGAACCCGATCGCGGCGTTATGTTTACCATGGATACGACCTGGGGTCAGGTGCCTTTCGACGTCTCATTCAGCGGCGTCACGACTCTTAGCCCGGACCAGTGGATCTGGTCTTTCGGTGACGGCGATTCGGCGACCGTGCAATCTCCGCTCCATACGTACAGCCAGCCGGGGCGTTTCGACGTCGCCGCCTGCGTCGTGGCTGGGACGGATACCTCGGTTTACAACCGAACCAATTGCGTGATTTCGCTGGCCGATACCATGATTAGCGGCACCGTGACCGGCGCGCCGGGAGACCTGGTCGAAGTGCCGATTTATGTCAACAATACCGTACCCCTTTCAAAAATAAAAATTCCGGTCGAGTACGGACAGGGAAGCATGAACATCTCGCTGGAATCATACACCAAAGAAGGCTGTCGTACGGCTTACTTCGATACCCTGGCGCTAATACATTCTGACCCGTGGGGCCAGAGGGCGACTTTCACGCTTTACAATAATCAACCGTCCACGCCGGACCTGGCGCCCGGCTCCGGACCGGTTTTGAAATTGTATTTTCGGATTTCATCGGGAGCGAATGCGAGCCAGTCGGCGCCGATAATGGTCGGCGGCTATTTGACGCAGTTACCGACCTTCTATTGGGATATCCTGAATTATTCGCCGATTTACGAAGTCGGAAGCATTACGCTGCCGTACATGTGCGGCGACGCGGCTTCGGACGGTGCTGTAAATCTCGTCGATATTCTCTATCTGATTGACTTTATATACAGCAGTCCGCGCGGCCCGGCTCCCGAGCCGATGGCATCGGGCGACGTTAACGGAGACAACCAGGTAAACCTGCTGGATGTCCTTTATTTGATCGATTTTGTTTATGGTGATCCTCCCGGCCCGGCCCCGGCCTGCCCATAAGTCTGCGGCGTAAAGGCCGATATAATATATCGTAGATTGATTATCGATCCGGGGTAGATTGCGGGTTGGGATCAAGACTATGAATGCAAGAAGTATCATCACTTCCCTGTTGCTGCTTCTAATTCCGGCAGCGGCAATTGCAGGTGTCGAGAGGCCTGTTCACAGTCAGGTCCGAGTCAAGTATGATAATGACAATCAACGCCTGTCGCTAATATCGCATCATTTTGATATAATCCAGATGGGCCAAAGATCGGTCGACCTGATCGCCGACTCAAGTGACTTGGATATTCTCGCTCAGCTCGGCTTCGATTACGAAGTAATTCATAAAAATCTCGAAGAATTCTATAAATCCCGGCTGTCTGAGAAAACAATGGGCGGCTATAAAACCCTGGCCGAAATAGAAATCAGCCTGGCCGCGATCGCCGCCGGTCACCCTGAGATTGTTGCACCGTACGGCAGTATTGGCCAAACTCTCGAGGGGCGAAATATCCCGGTATACAAGGTATCCGACAATCCACTGGTCGGCGAAAATGAACCGAAAATCCTGTTCACGGCCGCCACCCACGCCCGTGAAGTCATCACGCCGGAGATTCTCCTTAATTATATGAATTATCTTACGGAAAATTATGGTCTCGATTCGGAGGTTACGTATCTGGTCGACAATCGCGAAATATGGTTCGTGCCGGTGGTAAATCCCGACGGGTATTATTACAATGGGGTGACCGATCCCTGGGGCGGCGGGCTGTGGCGCAAAAATCGCCGGGACAACGGCGACGGCACATACGGTGTCGACCTGAATCGGAATTTCGGATATTTATGGGGCTACGATGATATCGGGTCGTCACCCGACGGCGGGGATGAAACCTATCGCGGGACTGGGGCCTTTTCCGAGCCCGAGACTCAGGCGCTTCGCGATTTTATCGTCAACGGTGATTTTAACCTGGTCGTCAATTTTCATTCCTTTGCGGATCTGGTGCTGTATCCCTGGTCGTACCAGATCGGGTCGTACTGCGACGATGACAGCACTTTCACCGCCGTCGGCAGGGCCGTCAATGCCCGGAATCATTATTATCCCGGCCCGGGCTGGGCGCTGTATCCGACCAATGGGTGCTGCGACGATTGGTGCTACGGGGATACGACAACAAAAGGCCGGGTGCCTTCCTTCACCATCGAGGTTGGGGAAGCGGCCGATGGATTCTGGCCGGCCGAAGACAGGATTCTCCCGCTGGTTAACGAAAATCTTCCGGTTGCTTTGTATCTGACTGATATATCGGACAATATCAATCGTGCCCTGCCGCCAAACCCACCTGAACTGGCTGTACCGGATACCAGCAAGACCGGGTCGTACCAGATAGACTGGCAGTGCAACGATTCGAATAATCCACCCAAAGCGTACGAATTGATAGAATATACCAACCCAATCCTGATTATGGATTCTCTGAATACTTATGATAATTTCGACAATTACGGATTTTCTCAGACGGGCGTGGGATTTATGGGGACGTTGTGTTCCTATTCCGGACCGGCCACGACCATCGAAAGGTATTATCAGACAATTGCACCGTACAGGGTCAGGGCGGGGGACACCTTGAAATTCTGGGCTCATTACGTGCTTAATAATGACGTGGACTACGCTTATGTCGAAATCTCGACCGACGGCTTTAATTTCGCGCCGATTGCCGGGAATATTACGACTGACAGCAATCCCCAGGGATACAACCGTGGCCACGGTATCACGGGCACCACGGCCGGGTTCTGGGTGCCGGGGCAGTTTGATCTGGCGGATTTCGTCGGGCAGGAGGTGCATATACGAATCAGTTATCGTGACTTTCACGTAGCCGAAGCCGGGGCAGGAATCAGAATCGATGATTTATGGCCGGTGCAGACATTTGACTCAAGCCGGACTATTTCTTCATCTCTTATCGATACTACGGAATCTGTATCCGCCCGGACCAATGGTGTGTACTATTATCGTGTCAGGGCCATGGATGCCGACAGCCAGTGGAGCGAGTTTTCTACATTGGATTCGATCGTGGTGCGGCTGCCTGACTTTTATATTTGCGGTGACGTCAACAGTGATGACGCCGTCAACCTTATCGACATATTATATCTGATTGACTTCGTATATGGATCGCCACTCGGTCCCGAACCGAACCCGTACAACTCCGGCGATCTCGACGGTTCCTCCGGCTGGGGACATATCGACCTGATAGATATTCTGTATTTAATAGCTTATTTGTATAACGATCCGCCGGGGGCATCACCCGATTGCCCGCAATAATCGGCCTTATTCGATATAATGATCAAACGTGATTGCGGAGCATCAGCTCTTTGGTATGCGGATTCAAATAGACCTGGTCGCGGATATACTCAACGTTGAACTTCTCGATATAGTGGCGTATCAGAGTTATCGGCACAATCAGCGGCACCAACTCTTTATGATAATCATCAATTACGCTTAGAATGTACTTTTTCTCTGAGGCATCGAGGTTTTTCTTAAGATATCCCAGTATATGCTGCAATACATTAACATTCTTGCGCGGTGTCGTCTTGACCGCCAGGGCATCCATGAAGAGCCGGCTGTACTTGTCCTTGAATTCGGCCGACTTATATCGTTTTATGCCCGCCACCAGTAGTCCCAGCTGGCGATAGTGAGTTACACTGTGGGCCATGAGCAGGTACTTGTGCCGCGCATGAAAAGCGACGAGTTCTCCGCGCTTGTACGGTGACGAGAATAAATCCTGCAGACATTTATAAGAAAAGACCCGGACGATGAAATTTTCGCGAAGTCGAGCGTCCTGCAGACGGCCTTCCTCTTCGACCGGGAGCAGAGGGAAGCGGTCGATCAGAGCCGATGCAAACAGTCCGCGTCCGCTTCGCGATGGAACCCCTTTACCACCGTACACTCGTACCCGCTCCAGTCCGCAGCTCGGCGAATCTTTTTTGAGGATATAGCCGGAAAGCTTGTCTTGTTCGAGAAGTCTGACGCGTTTGTTCGAGTATCGAATCATGCGCGCGGTCCAGTCTTCACCGGATTTTACTCCCACCATACGCGGGTTTGCCGTACTTCCGATAAGGTTCACTGCTTCGCGAGGGGTGGTCATGCCCGCTTCGACTTCGGGGCAGACCGGGACGAATTTAAAATATTTGCACAGAACGTCGGTGATATAGCGATCCCATTTATGTCCGGCATCGAACCGTACTTTCTGCCCCAGCAGACAGGCGCTGATACCGATGATTATTGAGTCTGTATTGTTCATATTCTAATTACTTGATTTACTATACAATACTAATATTGCCCGCCTTAAGTTGTCCTAAATCATTTAAATGTTCTGGTGGTATCCAATTTATGAATATTGAACGGTAATTAGGAGGAGGGAATTTATTTTGTTTGGAATCGAATACAAAATACTTATTTGATAATATATGACAACAATTCCTAGTTCGTGTCATAGCTACGATAAACCTCGACAACTCTATATCAGTTACATTTCCAGGATTCTTTGGCAATTCATTATTATTCATTCCCACTATAAATACATGTCCAGCCGATAAACCTTTGCATCCTTCAAAAGTTGTTAGCATTATTGTTGGATCGTTGTCATTGATCTCATCTTTTGGAGATGCAGTATCCCTTGTATCGAAGGCATTTATTATTGCATCAGCGTGTTCCGGAATTAAGAGTGTTAAATCGTATTTCATTTGATTGGTCATCTTTGAATTAATCCTAGCCTCATTCAACATGTTAATTATGTTGTTTTGATTGTAAATAATACTCCTTGTAAGTATTTCATTCATCGGTGTGCCATCAGTGGTACGAGATAAAGCAAATTTAAAATCTCTCGAGCTCAATATAAATTCCGCGATAATTCGCCAACCCAAATTTGAATTATTGTTGTCAATTAATATGTCATAACCATTAGAAATATCATAGCTTATCTCATCGCTGGTATTGCGCTTGACGCCCGTAAAGTGCTTTTTAAGTTTCTTTTCGATTATATTTAAATATTGTTTTTGGCCTACAACTAAAACCGTAGGATATTCGTTGCTTGCTATTTTTGAAGCGAATATGTCATTTTCATCGATATTTTGTATTTCTCTTACAATGTACTTGGCTATTGTTGCGGCCGTGCTGCAATGAGCTGTAATAATATCAGGATATTTCTCGTCATCTGTTAATTTTTCATCCAAAAAGCATTCGAATGGTTTGCTTATTCGGGATTTAAGCATGCCGCGCTCTTGAGCTATGCTGAGCATATTATTTGTGGCGTTTATAACGGCAGATGGGCAACGCGAACAAAACGGAAGAGTAAATCGGTCATAGCGCCCAGAATTGAAGAAATCCCGCAAATATTTAGGATCAGATTGCCTTTTGGAATATATAGCTTGGTCATCATCACCGGCTATTGGGAGTGTACGGAATTTTGTGTAAGCGGCCGGTTCATGTGTTTTCGATCCTTCCCTCGAAGACGATGCAGAAGTGATTAAGGGCCGCCACCCAGTCCTTGATCGGACGCTTCCATTTTTTCGAGATTCTTTGTATCGCCAGGTAGATCACCTTTCTGACTGATTCCACCGTCGGGAACGAGCCGCGATTCCGCGTCACCTTGCGCAACTGAGCATTCATCGACTCGATGGCGTTGGTCGTATAGATAACCTTTCGAATCTCTTTGGGGTAGCTAAAAAACGGGATGATGTTCATCCAGCAGGACCGCCATGAGCGGGCGATCTGCGGGAAACGGTCCCGGTATGTGGCCTCGAACGCCGTCAGGGCCTGCTCGGCGGCTTCTTCGTTGGGCGCCGAGTAGATCGTCTTGAGATCGGCCGCGACCGCCTTGCGCTCTTTCCAACCGACATACTTCAGCGAGTTGCGCACCATGTGCACGAGACATAACTGCACCTGGGTCTGCGGAAAGGCCGTCTCAATCGCATCAGGGAACCCCGTCAGACCATCGACACAGGCAATCAGGATGTCCCGAACGCCCCGGTTCTTAAGCTCCGTCAGCACCGACAGCCAGAACTTCGAACCCTCCTGATCGCCGACCCACAAACCCAAGAGTTCCTTGTAACCCTCCGGCGTGATCCCCAAGGCCAAATAGACCGCCTGGTTTTTGACCTGGCCGCTCTGACGAAGCTTCAGGTGGATGGCGTCCAGATAGACGATCGGGTAGACCGCCTCCAGCGGCCGACTCTGCCACACCGTCACCTCCTGAAGCACGGCGTCCGTCACCGCCGAAATCAAGGCCGGGGAAACCTCCGACTGGTACATCTCCTCAAGATGACCCTGGATATCCCGCGTCGTCAAACCCCGAGCGTACAGCGCCAACACCTTGTCGTCGAAACCGGGCAGGCGCCGCTGGTGCTTTTTAACCAACTGCGGCTCGAACTCGCCGTTCCGGTCCCGCGGAATCTCCAGCGTAACATCTGCCGACCCGGTCTTGACCGTCTTGCTGGTTTTGCCGTTGCGAGAGTTGCCGCTGTTTTTGCCTTCGGGAGCATTGGGCGGATAGCCCAAGTGATGCGTCATCTCACCTGCGAGGGCGCGCTCATACACCCGTTTCGTGAGCGCCTGCAGAAGACCGCCCTCACCCACTATCTCTTCCGGCGTCTTGCCGGCGATCATCTCGTCGATCAGTTTGTCAGCTTCGTCACGTTTCTTGGCCATGATATACCTCCTTCAACTATATATACGTCATGGCCACTTACACAAAAATATTTACACGCGCCGGCTATTAGAATATTGCCTCGCTTTTCCAATATCTTTATAAATTCAACTTCTAACAAATTAAAATCCTGAAACTCGTCGATTACAATTTGAGAAAATCGAGGGATAATACTGGGATTATTTCTGGCACGAATTAATAAACGATACACTGTGTCATCAAAAGCGAATGCATTATAATAATCACCTCTTTTTATAAAGAAATTTATATAGCCATTAGATTCATCTAGAGATCGAATATATGAAGGAAAATCTTGACAATAATGACCAATGAATTCCGAATCTTTGCTAATTATCTTGTCCAAATATGCAACAATATCAAAATCGCCTACTATATTATGCAAAACCCATGTACAGAATCTATGTAATGTCTTAACTTCGGCGTAATTGTCCAATGTCACTTCCATATCGGCTACGAGATTGTTGATAAATGTCATTGCGAGATTATTTGTAGACTCACTCTTAACCAGTAGCCTTTTAAAAGTGTAGGTTTTTCCTGTGCCTGGTCCGGCGACGATTAATTTTCTGGGCGCAGTTGAATCCAATATATTATTTAGTGCTTTTTCACGGTCTTTATATTGTTTCTTAATTATATCACGATTTGCCGATGACATATTTTACTTTGCTTTGAAAAGCCCTCTTTTAATTTGCATGATATCGAAATAATAATAAATAGTGCTAAGATTGGTCAATAATAATATGCCAAATTGTTTTTTTGAATCGTTTGGACTATATTACGATCTAATGGATGAGAGAAAATTAATAGAACGGGCGCAGTCGGGCGATTTCGATGCCTTCAACCGCCTGATTAAAGCCCACAAGGATAAAATATTCCGGCTGGCGTTGAAGCTGTCCGGAAATAAAGAAGACGCTGAAGATATTTTGCAGGAAACGTTCTTGAAAGCTGTGGATAACATTGACAAGTTCCGCATGGAAGCCTCGTTCGGGACCTGGCTGTATACGATAGCTTTGAACACATTCAGGGCCCGGGCCGTAGAGGACAACAAGATGCCGCTCAAGCCGATCGAAGAATACTTGCCGTCGGGCGGCCACGGTGAAGCCAGCCAGCAGCTTTTCGACTGGGGCGACCCGCACGAGCTGTTTGAACAAAAGCAGATAAGCGAAATTATCGAGGCCGCCCTGGCCGAGATGCCCCAGCTCTACAGCGTCCCGTTCGTCCTAAGATATATGGAAGATATGCCGGTTAAAGATATCGCCAGGATGCTGAAAATTTCATTACCGGCCGCCAAATCGCGAATTCTCCGGGCTCGACTGGCAATTCGCGAGACTTTGACCGATTCATTCCGGGAACGCAAAAGTGAAATCGTGTAGCAAATACATACAGGACATCGCCGACTATATCGACGGCGAAATCGACGAGACCTTGTGCGCCCAGCTCGAGGAACATCTCAAGACCTGCAACAACTGCCGCATAATGGTCGATTCGCTCAAGCAGACGGTCGTCCTTTGCCGCGAAGGCAAGAAGGAAAGTCTCCCTCCGGAGATCGAATCCAAGCTCAACAGCGCCCTCAAACAGCGCTGGGAGAAAAAATTCGGCAAGAAATAGCCGGACCTCCACAACCCCCTGTCCATTTCAACTCATTATTTAGCAATAACTTGTATTCGGCGATAAAAATCATAAAAAATTGAATCGTTTTAGTCCATATTCTATCTAAAGGGTAATAGTCATTTAAAATTGGAAAGGAAAGGACTAATGAAAAGGTTTTTTACGGAATTTTCTATCGACCACCCCTGGGCAGTTATTGTAGGGGTAATTCTGATTACGGCCTTTTTCGCGGCCCAACTGCCTAATATTAAAATCGATACGGATCCGGAAAACATGCTGGAAGCCAATGAACCGGTGCGCCTGTTTGACCAGCAAACCAAAGAGGATTTCGCGATTCATGATTTTATCGCGATCGGAGTCGTCAATGAGAAAGGCGCCTTCACCAAAGAACAGCTGACCAATATATATAAGATAGTAGAAGACATTTCCAAAATCGACGGAGTTATTGTCGATGATATCCTCGCGCCTTCGACGGTCGACGATATCATACAGGTCGACGGTGTCCTGACGGTTCACAAACTTCTCGAAAGCGAGCCAAAGGACAACGCTCAGGCCCAGTTCATTTTGAACCGGATCAAAGACAATCCGATACTTAAGGGCAAGCTAGCGTCGGACGACGGCAAAGCCATCGCCATGTTCATCCCCATCGAGTCCAAGGATATGTCCTATCGTATCGCCACTCAAATAAAGGAAATCACGGAACGTCATTCGACCGGCGAAAAGTATTTTATCGCCGGTCTGCCGGTGGCCGAGGACAGTTTCGGGGCAGAGATGTTCAAACAGATGGCGATCAGCGCGCCGATGGCCGGATTGATCATATTCCTGCTGATGCTGATGTTCTTCAGGAATTTCAAAATCGTCCTGGCGCCAATGATCGTCGCGGTCGTATCGGTTATCTGGGCGATGGGTCTGCTGATCATGACCGGCAACACGGTCCATATAATGAGCTCGATGATTCCAATCTTCCTGATACCGATCGCCGTGTTGAATTCGATTCACATTATATCCGAATTTCACGACCGGTATCAGAAGTACAAACATAAAAGCACGACCATCCGCAATACCATATCCGACCTGTTTGTCCCACTGTTGTTTACGTCGGTGACGACCATTGTCGGTTTTCTGTCACTGGCTCTGACGCCGATTCCACCAGTGCGGGTGTTCGGTATTTTCGTGGCGTTTGGAATCCTCATCGCGTGGCTGTTGTCCATCACGTTTAACCCGGCTTTTGCGGTTCTCATTTCGGATAAGACCCTGCGCAATTTCGGACGGACGGAAGATGAAAGCGGTCCTCTTTCGCGGCTGATGCACGTCTTTCGCGACATAAATAAAAAATATTACAAACTCATTCTGGCCGGTTCGGCCATCATTATTGTCGTGGCCGCGATTGGTCTGAATATGATTAAGGTCAACGACAATCCGGTCAAATGGTTCAAGAAAGACAATCCTCTGCGCGTTGCCGACGTGCAATTGAACAAGCACCTGGCCGGGACGTACATGAACTACCTCGTATTCGAAAGCGATGACGTCGACGGTTTCAAAGACCCCGCGACTTTGAAATACATCGAAAAATTCCAACGCGCACTCGAGAACAACCGTGTGGTCGGGGGCACGACGGGACTGACCGACATTGTCAAGAAGGTGCGCTACGAGCTTTTCAACCGCGAACCCTCCAAGTTCGCCATCCCGGACAATCAAAACGAGGTCGCTCAGGACCTGTTCCTGTTCGAAATTTCTGGCGGCAATCCCGATGATCTTTACAAATTCGTCACCACCGATTATGACAAGCTCAATCTCTGGGTTCAATTGCGCGAAGGCGACAACCAGTCGGTCGTATCGGTTGTCGACGATGCCAGGCGGTACTTCGCGGAAAATCCGCCGCCGCAGCACCTGACCATGAACTGGGCGGGATTGCCTTACATAAACGTCGTCTGGCAGGAGAAGATGGTCGGCGGTATGCGCTCGGCTCTGCTGAGTTCGTTCCTGGTCGTTTTCATCATGATGATCTTCCTCTTCCGTTCGATCCTGCTCGGATTCATTTCGATGCTGCCTTTGAGCATCACGATTATGGCGATTTACGGCGCGATCGGTTATATCGGGAAACCGTACGATATGCCGGTGGCGGTGCTGTCGTCGCTGACGCTGGGGCTGTCCATCGACTTCGCCATCCATTTCATACAGAGATCGAAATACATTCACGCCAAAACGGGGGACTTCAAGAAAACCTTCCCCGAAATGTTCGAGGGCCTGGCGCGGGCCATCTCGCGCAACGTGCTGGTGATAGCCATCGGTTTCGTGCCGATGTTTTTCTCCTCGCTGGTGCCATACATCACGGTCGGCTCGTTTTTCTTCGCGATCATGGTTGTCTCCGGAGCCGTCACCATGCTGCTGTTGCCCTCGATCTTCATCGTCATGAGGAAAAAGATATTTCCGGATTTTGTCGTCGAAACATCCCATGAGACAAAAGAAGTAGTACAATAATAAAGAAAGGCAAGGAGAAATGAAACGATTCCAACTCATCACAATAATGACACTCATCCTGATGTTCGGTGCGGTCAACCTTATGGCCCAGGACCGGGCCGAAGAGATCATGAAGAAGTCGCACCTGGCCATGTATTATGCCGGTGACGACGGCGTCGCCGACGTCCACATGAGCATTGTCAACTCCAAAGGCAAGGAGCGCGTCCGCGAATTCACGATGCTTCGCCTCGACCAGCAGGACGGCGGCAAGCAGATGTACTATACGTATTTCAAAAAGCCCAGCGACGTGGCCCGGCTGACGTTTATGGTTCACAAGATTCCCGATGCCACCGACAATCGCTGGCTGTATATCCCGTCGGTCGATCTGGTCAAGCGTATATCGGCCGATGACAAGAATTCCAGTTTTGTCGGATCGGACTTCACGTACGAAGACGTATCCGGGCGTCACTGGACGGAGGACAATCACAAGCTGCTTCGCGAAGAAAAGCTCGGAAACCGCGACGTATACGTCATCGAATCGATTCCGAAACAGCCTTATAAGGGGTTTTCCCGCAAGGTGTCTTATATCGACAAGGAAAACTACCTCCCATTGAAAGAGGAATATTACGACGATAAGAACGAACTGGAACGCGTCTTCACGGCCGAGAAAATTCAGACCATCGATGGCATCGTGACGCCGACTTTGCGCAAGATGGAAAACGTCAGGAAAAACCAGTACACCACGGTCGAATTCGGAAATATCAAATACAACGTGGGATTGGGTGAGGACATCTTCACGGAACGCTATATGAAGAATCCGCCCCGCGAATTCATAAAGTAGGGGGGAAAAGTGATTCAACTTAGCAAATATATTCTGGGATTATTAATAATTGCGGTATTGGCATCATCGGCAATGGCCGATGATGTCAGCCTCGGCGGGTTCGTTCAGGGTCTTTACGGAGGCGGACTGGATAAAAACAATCCGACGCCGTCGGAACTGACGGCTTCCGAGACGCGCTTGCAGTTAAAACTGGAATCGTACGGCGACGCCGCGGAATTTTTCGGGCGGCTGGATTTTACGTACGATGATTTTTATGAGCAGTCACTCAAAATGGAGCTGCGCGAAGGTTACGCCAAGTTCCGTTTCGGCAACCATGTGGACTTCAAAATTGGCCGCCAAATAATTACCTGGGGCACGGGCGACCTGATCTTTATCAATGACCTTTTCGCGAAGGACTATCGGTCGTTTTTCAGCGGGCGTGACGATCAGTACCTCAAGGCTCCGCAAAATGCCCTACGCATGTCCTATTACAATCCGATCGGGACGTTCAATTTCGTGTATACTCCGAGGTTCACGCCCAACCGGATTCCGACCGGAGAGCGCTTAAGCTATTTCGACCCGATGGCCGGGACCATTGTCGGTGGAGAACCGTATTTCGAGGGCATCATGCCGACGGCCAGGTTCAAGAACGGAGAGTTCGCCGGGCGTTTCAGCCGATATTTCGGGACGGCCGACGTGGCGCTCTACGGCTACCACGGCTTTTTCAAAAACCCGGTCGGTATGAACGACAGCGGCGCATACTATCCCTCGTTAGATGTATACGGGGCCTCGATTCGTATGCCGATTTTAGGCGGGATTACATGGCTGGAGGGCGGCTATTATGATTCGCGCGAAGACGCCGGCGGTGGCAATCCGGCTATCCCGAACTCCTCGATAAAAAGCATGATCGGATTCGAGCGGCAGTTGAATTCCAACCTGACCGTCAACGTGCAGTATCAAAACGATTTCATGCTCGATCATAACGTCTATGTTGAGAATCTTGCGCCGCAGATGCCGCAGATGGATGAGATGTACCATCTGATAACGTCGCGTATCACGCAGCTATTGAAAATGGAGACGATCACGGTTTCGGCATTCGGATTCTATTCACCCAACGAGGAGGATTTTTACGGCCGGTTTTCGATAAGTTATAAATATACCGATGCCCTGACTTTGGCGGTGGGAGCGAATATTTTTGGTGGTAACCACGAATACACCAGCTTCGGGGCTTTTCAGAAGAACGATAATGCGTACCTGAAAGTTACTTATGGTTATTAGGAGAAAATTATGACACTGGAAAATTCAGTCCGACTCGTGGCCGGTATTTTGGTGCTGGCTTCGCTGGCGCTGGGCTATTTCGTATCGCAGTACTGGTTTTTGCTGACGGCTTTCGTCGGCTTTAACCTGGTGCAGTCGTCGTTTACCGGGTTTTGCCCGGCAGAAATATTCCTGCGCAAGCTGTTTTTTGGCAAGTCCGCGCATAAGCACGCGTCGGCATAATAAATATTGTCGCGAGCGACAATAGTCCATCCAAGCGGTTAAAAAAAGCGAGCCATGGGCTCGCTTTTTATCTGATATTAAAATTGCAGGTCTACTGCTGTACCCAGCCAAGCTGCTCGGCAATGGCGAGACGATCAAAAAAGCCCTTCAGAACTTTAATTCTTCCGTCGTCGATTACCATAACATCGACTGCCTCGACTTGCATCGGTTTTGAAGTCGGCATCATTCCCGGCAGCGGCCCGGTATTGGTGCCGGTGATCGTGTACTCCGTGATAATCTTACCCGTGCCGGTGTCGTGCTGGGCGGTGACGTCGTACTTAATATCGGGAAAGGCCAGAAACATAATCCTGGCGTATTCGACTATGGCCGATTTTTTCTGTATGGCTCCGGCCGATGGATCGGTGAAGACGGCATCGTTGATGAACAGGCCGGAAATCGCCTTGGCGTCATGATCGTTCCAGGCCTGGTAATAGGCCCGGGCAATATCTATGGCGGTCATTTAAATCCCCTTATCTAATATTGCCCGGAGTATAGATAAAATTATCCGCTTTTTCAAGGATGATTGATCCCGTATTTTTTCATCTTTTTGTATAAGTGGGATCGTTCCAGGCCAAGCTGTCGGGCGGTTTCAGCGATATTCCCGGCGTTGCGGGCAATGGCCCGCTCGATGAAATCGCGCTCGAAATCATCGACGGCGTCTTTGAGCTTTAAATCGGATGACATTGCCTCACCGAGATACGGCTTGAGGTCTGACTCTCCGGCGACGTCAGCGTCACAATAGATATTCAGACGCTCCATGATATTTTTCAATTCCCTGACGTTACCCGGAAACGAGTAGTGACCCAAAAGCTCCAACGCCGATTTATCCAACTCTTTGATTCTACCACCGGTTTCTTCGGCGAAACGTTTCAGGAAGTACTCCGACAAAAGTTTTATGTCCCCCGTTCTTTCTCTCAAAGGCGGTATTTGAAACTGCACCACGTTCAGGCGATAGAGCAGGTCCTGACGGAATTTCCCGTCGGCGACCATTTTCTCCGGGTCGCGGTTGGACGCGGCGATAATATTGCACGAAACGTTTTGGGCTTTATCGGATCCAACCGGGGTGACTTCGCCCGTTTCTATCACCCGCAGCATTTTGGCCTGAGCTTCGGCGGGCATCTCGCTGATTTCATCGAGAAATATGGAACCGCCGTCGGCCTTAACAAAACGCCCGGCGCGGGCTTTCGATGCGCCCGTAAACGCGCCGGGGACGTGCCCGAACAGCTCTGACTCCACCAATTCCGATGGTAGAGCTGCGCAGTTGACCGGGACAAAAGCCCCGCCGCTGAAACGGCCGAGACGGTGGATCATATTCGCGACCAGCTCCTTGCCGGTTCCGTTTTCGCCGAGAATCAGAAACCGCGATGTTTTCGGCGCCGATTTATGAATATCTGAAATGAACTCTTTGATAAAAGGAGAATCACCGACAAATTCACCGTACGCTTTAAAAGTCAGCCGGATATTTTCATCGAGCAGCCGACCTTTCGTCAGGGCGTTGTCGATTGTGATAAGGACGCGATCGAGCGACAGCGGCTTTTCTATGAAATCATAAGCCCCGCCGCGTATAGCTCCGACCGCCATTTCAATGTCGGCCTGGCCGGATATCATGACGATTAACTGCCGGGGATCGGACAGTATTATTTTCTTCATGAATTCGATGCCGTTGCCGTCGGGCAGGACAACGTCGAGAAATATTATATCGAATCTGGCCTTGATGAATTCTTCCGCCCGTCCCAGTGATTCAGCCGTGACAACGTCGTGCCCACGCCTGTCCAGAGCCGTTTTCAGAGACGAACGTATATTTTCTTCATCGTCGATTATTAAAATTCTTGCCATGTCTTAGCGCGGTAGTGCAATAAGTACTTCCGCGCCTCCTTCGCGACGATTGCGCAACTCGATCCTGCCTCCGTGATCGTGTACTATCCGTCGGCAGATAACCAGCCCCAGCCCGGAGCCGTCTTTTTTGGTAGACACGTACGGTTCAAACGGGTTCGATAATACTTTGTCATCAAATCCCGGCCCGTTATCGCGAATTGTAAAAGTAATATCTTTGTCGGTGCCGCCACACACGATTTCAACCTTAGTACTTTCGCCGGATTCGAGCGCATTTTTGATCAGATTGATAAGCAACTGCTCGATTTGCTCTTCGTCACATTTGATACTTTTGGGCAGGGCATTGATGTCAATACTCAGCGTCGCGCTTTCGATTTGGGATTTATACAGCGTTGTTATTTTCTCGATCATTGATGTCACCGCGGTCTCTTTAATATTCGGTGGGGCCATGCGGGCGAAGGCCGAAAATTGATCGAGCAGGCGTTTCATGCGGTTGACTTCGTATTTGATGGTGCGGACCGTCTGATCGAGCGTTTGATTGAAGTTCTCCGGCGTTTCGCTGTAGGCGGCCTTGAGATCGTCGATGCCGATTGAGATCGGTGTCAGCGGGTTCTTTATTTCGTGGGCGACCTTGCGGCCCATCGCCTCCCAGGCGGCTATTTTTTCAGCGGTAGTCAGACGGTCCTGTGTGGTTTTGAGATTTCTTTTCATACTGTTGAACGAATCGGCCAGCTCGGAAAATTCACCTTCTTCATAGGCCATGACCGGTGTCGTCCAGTCGCCCTCGGCGACCTGTCGGCTGGCGGTGATGAGGTTGTCGATTTCTTTTTTGGTTTTGCCGGTGATATACATGCCGAGGAAGATTGCCAATATTACGGAAACCAACGCCGCGAGGGCGGTGACTTCAAACAGCGATTGGAAT
Source organism: uncultured candidate division Zixibacteria bacterium (assembly GCA_963702205.1). Taxonomy (GTDB): domain Bacteria; phylum Zixibacteria; class MSB-5A5; order GN15; family PGXB01; genus CALAMC01. The sequence goes on along the minus strand of OY969724.1, from coordinate 3,213,527 downwards.
ATGGGGCTGTCGGTTTTGGTGCTGAAAGTCGCCGTTATATAGAATCCCGCCTGCTTTCCTCCCGATAGTACAGCTATCAGGGACGATCCTCTTTCGTACAACTGGTTTGCGTCGAGCCGGCTCAAATAAGATGACTCCGACGAGGAATCATCGGCCATGACCAGGTCAATATTGGCATTGGTGATTTCCGCCAGCAAATCAAGGTAGCTGCGGTCTATATAAGTCCCGGAGTACAAGTAAAGATGATCGTCTATTTTGCTGAGGTACGAATAAGCCGCGTGAGGGCCGCCGATGTCGTATTCGGTGCGGGCCAGGTAGCCTTCCGAGTCAAGTGTTATTGTATCCAGCGGCATTTTTTCGCCGACCAGACCGGGACGGTGCGCGGAAACGATTACTTTTAGATCTTTGGACAGAATTTCCATAAAATCGATACCGGGGGGAAGAGAACCGAGGGTTATTTGACCTTTTGCGTGCGATTCGATCCTGAGGGCGGCGTCTTTGACCGCCTCCATCTTGATCAGCTCCGCGTTGAGGTCGTGCATTCGCTCGTGATAGGCCATGTCGAATTGAGCGTACGAGTTCAGACTCTCATCGGCGCTTCTTCGGGCCGATTGCTCCTGTCGTTGATTGGTAATAAGGTGCAGGGCGGACAATATCAATATCGGTGGAAGAATCGCCGCCAGAACGAGAAACAGCCGTATGCGTGTGGTCGTAGTCATAGTATCGTTAATCTCCGCTCGGCAGACGGAGCTTTACAAGCTCCTTTAGATTTACATACCCATCCTTATTGAAAGCAACACTCCCGATGTCCTGTCGGCATACAAAATACACTTTCGGCCGATACAGCGCAAAAACTCCTATATCCTGCCAGAGAAGCTCGGTGCTTTTCTTTACGTATTCCAGTTTTCGGTTCAGACTGTCGGCTGATTTTATTTCGTTGATATAATTGCTAAGCAGCTGGATGTTTTTATTGGCGCTCCGCCCGGCGATGGTATCCTGCGATAGAAATGTTTTAATGTATTCCAGGCTCAGCCATAAACTGTCGGTCGATACCGGCACCGGCGCAATATAGATGTCCGCTCCGCCGCGACCGATCTGAAGGCGCGTTTCTACTTTCTCCCGCCACAGGACGTCGGCGAAGTACATCGCGGTCGGTTGAAATTCGCGATCCGATGAAGCAATCCTTACCGGACCGCTGATCGGCTTGAGGACGTTCAATAACTGCTGACCCTTGAGCATATCGTATGGCAGCGGGCGCGGGCACGAATCGGGCATCGGTTCCGGGCAGTTTTGAGCGCTCGCCTTGTCTCCGCCGAACAGGTTGCCAAGATTGCCGTTGTCGACACGATAATACAGCGACGTCGTCATCAAACCGCGTTGGTTATATAGAGTCGATATATTGGGCAAAAGCGCTACGAAATACGGAGCTGGGGCCGACGTTATCATCATGTCGGTGTCACACGTCTGAGGATAATTGTACGAAAAATAGCCATCGATCGCACCGGATTCAAAAGCAAGCTTCATCTCGGTGAGGGAGAGGTAGCGCTTGATCTTGATGGCGTTGCCCGCCTCCGTGAAAAATATGGCGCTGTTCTTCGGCGAGGCGAAAAGCCCGAACAGGTCGGGGAACATCGAGCTGTACGGCACCTGGCTGAAATAGACGGCCCCAATTGCAATTGCGGCGGTGCTGTCGATATCGGCGGTCGTGATAACGGCGGTCAATTTATCGAGAATTGTACTATCCAAAGCTGCTCCGGCCTGATCACTATAACTTACACCCAGCGCGGAAACCTCTATTTTGCCCGACAGAATCGAATCATCGCCGTTGAATAAAACGTACGAGCAGTGCGGATATACGAGAGCCTCGCGCCCGGCGGGAAAATAAAATCGTCCCTGCTTGTACTGCAGGATATTTGTTTTCAGTTCTGTGGCATCGACTGATAAGACGGCAGAAAATAATATTGAAACCAGGGCGATCACGATGATCACAGTATAATTATTCTTCCAGCTACTCATTAAGACAATCCGCCAGATAAATTCATTACAAATAATCTAAATCCCTGTGTCAAGAATGACACATAAAAAAGCTCTTCTGTTCAACAGGTTATACATTTATATCGGCACTATGTGTCAATATTGACACGATTTTGTTTTTTCCCTGATCAGGTATAACCTCGTAAGTCACTGAAATACAGGCACATAGTGCCTTGGCACAATCTTTGAATAGATATTCTATTAAAACCGGCCAAAAACCAACAAACAAAGGAGGAGTTATGAAAAACTTAAGAAATCTCAAAATCGCCGGGGCAATGACCGCGTTAGCGCTGCTGCTCTTTGTCGGATGCAGCGGCAACAAGACCGAGACAAAAAATGATTCGCTGGCCGATGCCATTGATACTATCGCCAGCGACGTGGGGCATGAATTTGTCGACGCCACTTTTGCCGCGGCCGACAGCGATGCCCAAAAGATCGGCCCGGCTGAAAATGTCACCAATTTCGGCGGCATCAACGATATGCTCATGGTCGATTCCGTGCTGTATGCCGTCTACGACGGCGGTGTCATCGTCTATGATTTCGCCGTGGGAACACCTGTCTTTATCGAAACCGGCGAGGTGTTCAATGCCGTGGCGCGGTTCGACGATCAGGTTTATGTCGGTGGCGAGAAGCTTTATACCGTCTCCGATGACTCGCTGATACCGGTCGACGCGCAGTTCGAAGGCACCATTAATGACCTGTACGCCTATGGCTTCGCTCTGGCGATTGGGACGGACAAAGGGCTGTACTCAAAGAGCACGATCGGCGACATGACCGTAAGTACCGACTTCGCCGTCAAGCGCATGACCGCCGACGACAATGGGCTCTGGGTGGCGACCGACGGCCAGGGGTTGTACCGCTGGAACGGCGAGGAATTCGTGAAGCGATATCTTTACCGCGACACGACCATTTTCGACGACGTCCGGGCACTCGATTTCAACCACGGCCACCTTTATGTCGGCACCGACGATGGTTTTTTTACCTACAATGGTGGAAGCTGGCAGCAATTGACGGCCGAGGACGGATTGCCGTCGGATTGGGTCACCGATATCGACGCCTCCGACTGGGTCGTCCTGATTGCGACCCGAAGTGGGGTAATATCGTACTTCAACAACGAATTCCTTCCCGTCAAGAATCTGGGAGACAGACCGGCCACCTCTATTGAAAGATTCGGTCGTCAGGTCCTGGCCGGCACTGACGATCACGGTGTCCTTATTAATTCCGGTTCGCAGGTCAAAAACCTGATCGAGCCCAAAAAAGGAGAGGAGGAGCCTATAGCACAAAACCCGGAAACCATTTCCATTGGTGGTGAATAAAAAAAAGAAACGAACAGACGGGCTGTAAGAAAAACCCCCCGATCAATCGGGGGGTTTTATACGTCCATTGCAATATTCGCTTAGGTTTCGGAATTGTTCCGCCGGGTCATGTTCCCGCGTAGCGGGAATGAGACCCGGCGGTCCCGTGCGTCGGGGCGTTTAAGAAAGCCGTCAGGTCTCATCCCAATTTCATCGGGACATGACCTGACGGAACATCAACAACCGGGAGTTTTGTACGTACGGTGCATTGTATGTTATTCTTTTTCGGCTCTCTGGTCGCCAAGTTGACGAGCCATCGAAACCATATTCATGAACTCCAGCACTTCCGGCGACTGCTTGGCATTGTAGACGTCCAGCGCCAAATCGAGCACGTCACTCAGGTTAGAGTTTTTGGCCCAGTACCGATTTGCGCAGAATCTCGGCGAATTCGGCCGAGGCTGCCGCGAGCTTGAACGAAGGACTACACTTATCAATATTGTCGTGAAAATCTCCGCGGTCGACCGTGAACTCGATTTCATCGGCCCGGTTCATTTCATTGGGGGCCTTGTAACGGATATAAACTTTTGCGAAATGCTCGATGGGCACACTACGCTGCAGCTTGATTTCATACAGAGCGGTAACGTCGTGCCCGGCCCCGATTTCGCCGCCGTCTTCTTTGTCGTCGCGAAATTTATTGTCCGCCACGTCGCGGTTTTCATAACCGATCAGGCGGTATGAACGGACGACTTCCGGATTGAAATCGACCTGGATCTTGACGTCACGCGCGATGACTTCGAGCATACCGGTCAGATTGTCAACAAACACCCGCTTGGCTTCGCGGATATCATCGACATAGGCATAATGCCCGTTGCCTTTATCCCCCAATTTTTCCATCAGGATGTCGTTGTAATTACCCATGCCGAACCCGATCGCCGAGAGAGTAATACCTTTGTCGGCATACCGCTTGATGTCTTTTAGAAGATCTTCGGCGCGGGTGATGCCGACGTTGGCGACCCCATCAGAGCAGAGAATAATCCGGTTGGTCTTCCCGGGTTCGAACATACGGTCGGCCATATCATAACCCAGCATGAGCCCTTCCTGGGCATTGGTGGAACCATCGGGTCCAAGACTTTCAATCGCGCTCAGGATTTCTCCTCGGCGACCGATAGACGTCGGTCTCAGCAAAACCCGCCCGTTTGAACCATAGACGACAATACCGACCCTGTCTTGATTATTCAATTGATTAATGAGAAACCTCAGGCCTTTTTTAACCAGTTCCAGACGGTCCTCGCGGTCCATCGAACCGGATACATCTATGACAAAGACCAGATTGGCCGGTTTTCGGTTTTCCGGGTTGATCTGACGACCCTTGATGCCGGTCCGCATCAGGCGGCTGTTCTGCCCGAAACGCGACGGTCCGCCTTCGACAAAGACCGCAAACGGTGCTTCCTCGGGGGCGGTGTATTCATAATCGAAATGATTGATGAACTCTTCGGCCCGGATGGCGTCCTTGGGCGGAAGTTCGCCGCGTTCGAGGTACGACCGCGCCATGACGAATGAGGCATCGTCGACGTCGGTCGCGAAAGTCGACAGGTGATCGTCCTCGGTATCGACAAACGGGTTAACCCCATAGCTTTCGAAGAACATGGCATCGAACGGTTCACCGTTGACGATGCTTGTCCCACCGTGCGCCGGAGGCGGATAGCAAAATGAATAATAGCCCGGTGCATTTTGTTGAGCGGCGGCTCGTTTATTGACCTCGATTGCCTGTCGGTTACCTGCTCCCAAGGGATCGCTGCCAGAGACGCCTTCAATGATATAAGCAACTTCACCGGCCCGACCGCCACTGATAATTATTTCGCCGTTCTTATCAGTTATGACACCGGCTGTTTTTTTAAGCATATCATCGACACTGGTTAAAGGCAGGTTTGTACTGTTATTTCCGGATTCGTCCGATACCTTATGGATATCGATCTTGTTGCGGTCCGCAGTGACTTTGATCACTTTACCGGGGTCGGTTGGAGCCGGAGTCAGTTCGATTCTTATGTCCGTGGTGAGGTCGGCACTGATGACTACCTGTGACATTTCGACCGGCGTATATCCGACCGCCGATGCTTTCACGGTATATTCGCCCGGTGCTACCAGCACGACCATAAACTTGCCCAGACTGTCAGTGACACATCCTTGCATAGTGCCCAAAAGCTGGACGGCGGCTCCCGGTATGGGATCGCCGGTTTCTTTGTTGACGACGGTGCCTTTGACCTTGCCGGTTTCCCCGGCGAAAAGCAGCAGAGGGATAGTGATAAGGGCAATCGAGGCGAGGATGATTGCGGTTTTGGCCATGGATCGCATAATCCACCTCCTTAACTGGTGATTTGGTTTGACTTGGTCTCTGAGGGGATTACACAGTTAAGACGAATTTCTTCCCGGATGTACTCAAAATAATAAAAAAGCCCCCCGTGGTTGGGAGGCTTTTCAGGGTTCCACCAGGTGGTTACACGCTGGGTGGAGAAGGAGAATTGTATTTTTGATTTTCGCGGTATTCCTTCATCTTCTTGTTGGCGATAAAGTAATAAATCAGGAGCCCGGCTCCGGCGAATATCAACATAAGGCTGAAAGTGATTTCCCCTCGGTCATAATCATACGGAAGCATCTGGCTGATAACGACTGCCAGCCCGATGCCGATCAGCACCATGCCCCATTTCAGCGAGGTGGGGGCGAAATATTCTGACCTGTTGCAAAATAATGAAGTCACGTTCTTGTCGATTTCGCCCCTCTCCAAAAGCTTGCGTTTGAGGCGATAGTCGAGCACGATTTTGACTATTAGAATGCAGGCCACGAAAAAGCTCAGAGGCCCTATAAAATCGGCTTGAAACATTATTTTCTCCTTTCTTGTTCGCTTTTGACAAGTTAGACTTGACCCGTCGGAAAATGTTGCAGAGCGTTATGAAAATATTGCTGCAACAAATTCATGGAAACGAGGTCAAATCTATATATGAACGATGGTCCGCCCGAATCCGGCGCGCTGATCGACGAAATCCTGAGCGGCAATAAAGCTGCCTTCAGGAAACTGATCGAACAAAACCAGCGTCTGGTCAGCCATATTATTTTCCGGATGGTTAGCGACCGTCAGGACCGCGAAGATTTGTGTCAGGAGGTGTTTATCAGGGTGTATCGGAATCTTTCTAATTTCCGGCGCGAGGCCAAACTGTCCACGTGGATAGCCCGGATCGCCTATAATATGGGCTTGAGCTTTGTCGAAAAGAAAAATATTCCACTGGTCGATGAAGCCGTCCTCGATTACGAAGATACTGAGGCCGACATACCCCGGGTCTCCTCCCCGGATGTGCATACCGAGCGGAAAGTCATATCCGAACTGGTCAGGAATGAAATCGATAAACTGCCTGTATATTATAAAACGGCATTGACTTTGTATCATCTGGACGGTATGTCTTATAATGAGATTACCGATATTATGAAAGTTCCCGAGGGAACCATAAAAAGCTATATTTTCCGAGGACGGAAACTGTTGAAAGAAAGACTTTTGGCTCGTTACAGCCAGGAGGATTTATGGAATTAGGTCATCTTGACGATCAGGCGATTCAGGACTATCTCGATGGTGCATGTGCGCCGGATATTGAAAAGCATCTCGAATCGTGCGAACAATGCCGGTCACGTATCGAGGAGTATCGTCTTGTCTTTCAGGGCCTGGGCGATGATTCCGAATTCCGGTTTCCGTACAATTTCGCCGACAAGGTGATGGCCGAAGTATATCCCGAAGCCGTTACGGCCCGGCAGTGGCGTTTTTGGGAGCCGGTTTTTTATATAATTGGTGCGGCGGCGATGGTTTGCGGCGTTTTGTACTATTTCGATGCCATCCCCAAAAGCTGGCCGGAATTTTCATACGGCTTGGGCTATGTAAAGGCCATATTGAGTTTCAATTTGATAGATTATATAGGCACTCTCTTTAAGAGCGCCGATTTGAATCCGATGATCGTCGCCATGGCCGTTCTTGTCCTGATATTTTACGGGGCCGTAGATTATATATATCGTCACCGCAAAACAAAACCGACCATGCTCTGCCTGTAGAGTCGGACTTTATTGGAGCCATAATAATCTAATCAGCCAAGAGCTACGTCCAGAGTCATCATGACCGCAAACCCGAGGACGGCTCCGAGGGTGGCGGCGTGATTGTGGCCACCCCGGTGCGATTCCGGCACCATTTCTTCGACCACCACAAAAATCATCGCCCCCGCAGCAAACGACAGGGCATAGGGTAGAATAGGCCGGGCAATTATAACCGTCGCTGCTCCAATCACACCCGCAATCGGCTCGACCACACCTGACAGTTGACCATACCAGAAACTCTTGAACCGCGACACCTTCTCTCTTCGCAGCGGCATCGACACTGCCAGCCCCTCGGGAAAGTTCTGTATACCGATCCCCAGAGCCAGCGCGATGGCACTGGCCAGCGTGGCCGACTCCAGACCCGCTGCGGCGGCACCGAACGCCACCCCGACCGCCAGCCCTTCGGGGAAATTATGCAATGTTATCGCCAGCACCAGCAGCGTTGTCCGGCGCCAAGTAGTCTTGATGCCTTCCGGCTCCTCTGAGTTCTTTAAGCTGGGATGAAGGTGCGGGAGGATGAAATCTGTCAGTCGAAGGAACAGTGCCCCGCCCAGGAATCCAATTGCCGCCGGAATCCAGGCCGGAATTGATTTGCCCTCGGACATTTCAATCGCCGGAGCCAGAAGTGACCAGAAGCTGGCGGCAATCATCACTCCGGCTGCGAAGCCGAGCATGCCGTCGAGCGTCTTGCGCTTCATCTCCCGGGCGAGAAACACCCCGGCCGCCCCCAGAGCCGTCATCAGCCACGTGAATATAGTCCCCGCAAAGGCCTGCCCGACCGGGTTTAAATCCTCGAACCATTCAATCATTCTTTTGCTCCAGGACGCATACTTGTCCCGGCTTTATCCCTAATAGCTGGTTGCATCCAGTTGAACCTTACCCCGGAATATCCGGTAGATGACGGTCGTGTAGGCAATCACCAGCGGCATGCCGACCAGGGCGATTGTCAGCATTATTTTCAAAGTCTTTTGCGACGACGCGGCATTATAGATATCCAGGCTATGCTCGGGATTCGGGACCGAATAAATCATGTGAGGGTACATGCCGATCCCGAAAATCGCCAGCAGGAATATCATGGAAAAGCACGATGACACGAACGCCCGCCAGTCGCGGCCGTGATGTACTTCCCTCGGAATATTGGCGATGGCCAGCGCATTCAAGACCGGTACTATAAACAAAATCGGAGCTTCTTTAAAAGCGGCGGTCATCTGCGGCATAAACACTATGGTCACCACGGAAGTAGCTACATAAAGCACCATAAATATTATAATCAGCCGGTTGATCCAGGAGCGGATCAGATCGTGCAGCTCGCCCTCGGATTTAAGCAGTATGTATATTGCCCCGTGCATGGCAAACAGCGCCACCGTCGTGACACCTACCAGGACCGGGTAGGGGTGAAGCAATCCGAAAAATGAACCGGCATATTCTCCTGAGACATCGAGCGGGACGCCTTTGGCGATGTTGCCCAGAGCAACTCCGATTAGAAGAGCCGATAAAATACTGCTGATGCTGAAACTCACATCCCACGTTTGCCGCCAGGCATACTCCGGTTTTTTACTCCTGAACTCGATCGCCACGGCGCGGAATATCAGAGCGAACAGAAGCAGCATAAGAGCGATATAAAACCCGGAGAATGCTGTCGCGTAGACGATCGGAAAGGCCGCAAATAACGCGCCGCCGCCCGTTACCAGCCAGACTTCGTTGCCGTCCCAGACCGGGCCGATAGCGTTAATCATGAGGCGACGGTGCGTGTCACCCCTGGTGAACAGGTGCAGGGCCCCCACGCCCAGGTCGAAGCCGTCGAGGACGGCGTAGCCGGAAAACAGAACGCCGACCAGAATAAACCAGATACTGTTCAGATCAAGCCATCCCATGAGTCGCCACCTCCACGTTAAGGTCATCATCCGATGGACCAGCCTGGATTTTCATGTTCAGGAGAAAGACGAACAGGGCCAGGAGCAGAATGTATATCGCTGAAAACATAATAAGCGAAGAAATCACTTCGCCGCTCGAAACGACCGGCGAAAAGGCATCTTTGGTGCGGAGCAGGCCGTAGACAATCCACGGCTGTCGGCCCACTTCGGCCGACATCCAGCCCAGTTGATTGGCCAGCTGGGGCCCCAATACCGAAAAGACAAAAACCCACAGCAGCCAGCGTATCCTGAACAGTGATTTTCGCCACCAGAGTATCAGCCCCACCCAGCTGAGCAGGATCAGGGACAGGCCAATCAAGACCATAATATGGTACGATTGAAAGACTACGTTGATCGGGGGCCTATCTTCCGGTTTGAAAGTATCCAAACCGGTCACCCGAGACGTGGTGGAACCGCCGACCAGATAGCTCAACATGCCGGGGATTTTAAGTCCATAAGTTTGCTGGTTGTTTTCGTCGACCCACCCGAACATATACAGCCCGGCCGGTTCTGAGGTCAGCCAATGACCTTCATAAGAAGCCAGTTTGGCCGGCTGGGTTTCGGCCAGCGTCCTGGCGCTTTCGTGCCCGGTGAAAAGCTGAAGAATCGATGCGAAGGCTGCGAAAACTATTCCGATTTTAAAGGAACGCTTGGCGAAATCGAGATGTTTGTTTTTCAATATATACCACGCGCTGACACTCAATACAAACATCGCCGCACTCAACCACGCCGACACATAGACGTGCGAAATACGGTCGAGAAACGATGGGTTGAAAACCACTCTCCAGAAATCGACGATTTCCGCTCTTGGAATCCCGGCGTGCTCGACAATATGGAAACCGTCGGGAGTCTGCTGCCACGAATTGGCGACGACAATCCAGATTGCCGAAAAATGAGCGCCGAGGCAAACCATGATGGTCGCGACGAAATGCCACCCGCGACTGACTTTGGTCCAGCCGAAAAGCAGCACGGCCAGAAAGCCCGATTCGAGAAAGAACGCGAAGACGCCCTCGGCGGCCAGCGCACTGCCGAACACGTCGCCCACAAACCGCGAGTAAACCGACCAGTTGGTGCCGAACTGAAATTCCATGACAATCCCGGTGGCCACACCGATCGCGAATATAAGCCCGAATATTTTCACCCAGAATCGGGTCATCTGATGGTACAGCGGTTTTTTCGTTTTAATGTACATGCCTTCCATCAGGACCAGTATAAGGCCCAGGCCGATACTCAAGGGTGGAAATATGTAATGAAATCCTATCGTCAGGGCGAATTGAAACCGTGAAAGAGCTAATGTATCCATCCAGCCATACCCCGGTTAAACGTTGATATATTCTATCCACGAAAATAGCCGGATCAGAGAGCGAGGCCAACAAGTTTTTTCAAATTATTTTTTGGGTTTATGGATAAGTTAGTGTTTAATTGAGAAAAACCACTACATTAGTATAAACATCAGCCCGACAATCAGAACCAGCCCAATAACGGAGACAATAGTCCCGTACTTGACCATTTCACGAGTTTCTATCTCCTGGGTGGCGAAGGCAATGGCATTGGGGGGAGTACTTATCGGCAGGCTCATGGCCATGGAACAGGCGAACGCGACACCCATCGCCCCGACACCGGGATCTATCGTTGCCAGGGCGGTTACAATCGGGATTATAAGGTTGGCGGCCGATGTATTGCTCATGAAATTCGATATCAAGATGGAAAATATTATGATAATGATCAGGAGCGCCAACGAACCCATATGCAAAAACTTGAGCTGATTAACCAGTACTTCGGATAAGCCCGAGACTTTCATCGCCACGCCCAGAGTCAGTCCGCCCGCGACCAGTATCAAGACATCCCAGTCGAGTTTCTTCATATCATAACGGTCGATGATTCCGAAAACAGTGAATATCATTACCGGCAGCAGGGCCGCCACCGCCGCCGGGATGCCGTGCAACGGTTCGGTTAGCCAGAGCAGGATCGTGACGGCAAAAGTAATCACGACCACCAGCAGATCCCAGGATACCTTGAGCTGTTCGGGGAAAAGCATTTCGAAATGATCCGTACGAATTTTGAAAAATTTTATAAGTACAATCCACAAACCGATCAGGAGCAAAGCGGCCAATGGCGCACCGACCAGCATCCACTTGAAAAACGATATGGGATGCCCCAGCCCGGCCATGACCGACGCGGCGACGGCGTTGGGCGGCGTGCCGATGATCGTCCCCAGTCCGCCGATATTCGATGCAAAAGGAATCGCGAGAACCATCGCTTTCTTGAACGGATCGCGGCCCTCGAAATGTTTAAACAGCGGGGTCATAATCGCGATCATCATAGCGGTCGTGGCCGTGTTCGACATGAACATGGAAAAGACGCCGGTAGTGAGTATTATGCCCAACAACACCATCCGCGGATGGGTCCCGAACGGCTTGATGAAGGCCCGCGCCATGCGGACGTCGAGGCCATGCTTGGTGGCGGCGATAGCCAGAATGAAACCGCCGAAAAACAGAACCAGAACCGGAGAGGCAATCGGGTTCAGAAAAATTTCATAGCCGGATCGGTCAAAGCCGAGCGGTCCGCCCGGCTGTCCGAGAAGAAATACGCTCAGAACGATAACCATGATAGCCGTCGCAAACGGGGGAATGGTCTCGGTGACCCAGAGAGCAGCCGCCCCGATAAATATCATAAGGCAGATCCGGCTGCCCGTCTCTAATCCCGACAGGGGGATATAATACGCGCCGAACGACAAGCCCAGGATTATAATAAGCCTGAAAACCAGCTTGAGATTCAATGTGATGGAAATGTTGCCCTTCGAGTCGATATTTATCGGTGCCGACATTTTTGCCATATCAACATCAGGTTCGTTAATTTCGGCATACCGTATTATATTTCGTACTCAATGTCAAGAGACAAATGCAACATTAGTGCAAACAGTCCGGATATTCCCCGAACCTTTGAAAACTATCGCTGTTCTTGAACCAAAGGAGTGAATTGAATGACTGGAAATCATCTGCAGCATATCGTCGTTCTCGGAGGTGGCTTTGCCGGTTTGAATGCCGTGCGGGCTCTGAACAGGGTTCCGGCGGAAATAACTCTGATAGACCGGCGCAATTTCCACCTTTTTCAACCACTTTTATATCAAGTAGCCACGGCGGCCCTGTCTCCGGCGGATATCGCTTCACCTTTGCGGCGTATCTTACGTCGGCAGAAAAACGTGCGGGTCATGATGGCCGAAGTAACCGATTTTAAGCCGTATGAAAAGAAGGTCGTATTGAGCGACGGGGAAATATCCTATGATCATTTAATCGTCGCCACCGGATCGAGCCATTCTTATTTCGGTCACGACAATTGGATCGAGCACGCTCCGGGACTTAAAACGGTCGAGGATGCGCTCGAAATACGCAAGCGGATATTACTGGCGTTCGAAACCGCGGAAAGAGAATCGGACGAGCAAGCCGTTGAAAGCTGGATGAATTTCATTATCATCGGCGGGGGACCGACCGGGGTGGAACTGGCCGGAACGCTGGGTGAAATTGCGCACGATGCTTTCCGGCATGATTTTAAATCGTACGATACCGCCCGGGCAAAGATCACGTTGATTGAAGCCGGACCCAAAATCCTGCCCGCCTATCCCGATTCATTGATCGACAATGCCGTCCGCGCTTTGAATAAATTGGGGGTGACAGTTATGACCGATTTCCCGGTAACCGAAATCGGCGATGGCTACGTTAAAGTCAGTTCCGGTGGAAAAGGGGAAATCCTGAACAGCCGGACAATTCTGTGGGCGGCTGGCGTTAAAGCCTCGCCACTGGGCAAAGTGCTGGCCGAAAGAACCAATCTGGAAGTCGATCGCACCGGGAGGATTAAAGTCGCCGACGATCTTTCGCTCCCGGGATTCCCCGAGATCTTCGTGGCCGGGGATTTGGCATGTATTGAAGATTCTGCCGGGAAACCTCTTACAGGTGTAGCACCCGTAGCGGTCCAGCAGGGACGATACGCCGCCCGAAGAATAAAAAACATTCTGACCAATCGCCAAACGCCGCAATTCAAATACATTGATCGTGGCATCATGGCGACCATCGGTCGTTCCGAAGCCGTCGCCAGGATCGGCCGTCTGAAAATTGGCGGCTATTTCGGCTGGCTGATTTGGCTGTTCATACACCTGATGAATCTCGTGGAATTCGAAAACCGTCTCTTCGTCTTTGTGCAGTGGGCCTGGAATTATCTGACTTTCAACCGGGCGGCACGACTTATAACCGGCCGCGACGTTCTTCCGCCGGTCGGCCGATATCCTAACGACAAAAACTAATTCACCGGTAAATCCTCCAGACCACCTATATCTCAAATTGACCGGTTGACAATGCCGGACCTCCGCATATATTCTCCCGTCGAGATAAACTGCTTTTGGTGGAGGCGACCGTGAAATCATTTATATATCTTACACTGTCTTTCTTGACGATTGTCTTTTCGGCGCGAGGCGAGGGCTGGCCCGACAACATAAAACTCTCCGGCGACATGCGGTACCGACACGAGACAACCGACGCCCAAGAGTACAACTCCGGAACCGATCAAATCACGAGCTACTCTCAGAGCCGACATCGCGTCCGCGCCCGGCTTAAAGTGGTCGGTCAGGTTAACGACGATATGACGGCGGTGCTGCGTATCGGGGCCGGATCGCCTGATCCAACCGCGGTTAATCAGACTTTGACCGGCAGCTTTTCGAGCAAGAATGTCTATATCGACCAGGCTTATTTCGATTATAAGGCGACGCGCGTTTCAGGCTTGGAAATCTGGGGCGGCAAGATGGTCGATCCGTTTTTCCGGCCGGGTGAAGCCGAAATGATCTGGGAGAAAAATGTCACGCCCGAGGGATTGGCGGCAACCTATGCGACCGATTACGATAAACTCAATTTCCGAATTAATCTCGCCGGGTACTGGCTCGAAGAACGCATGAAGGGCAAGGACTCGTACACCATCTGGATACAGGGTGTTTTCAGCTATCCACTCGGTGGCGACAAGAACAGACTGCACTGGGGGATGTCGTACTTCAGCTATATTAATGCCAAAAGTTTTAAGCCATTCTATGATTCGACCAGAGGATTCGGCAATACGCTCGACGAAAACGGCAATTACCTTTGGGATTATGATATTGTCGAGGCGTTTCTGGAGTTGGATTATAATCTAAGTACAATTCCGTTGGTGCTCGCGTTCGATTATGCCGGCAATGCCGCCGCCGACAGCAACAATACCGGGTATGAGATATGTTGTCATGCGGGTACGCTCGGCGGGCCGGGCACGTGGAAGCTCAGTTATTTTTATCGGTATATGCAAAGCGACGTGGTGATCGGGAAGTTCAACGACGGTTTGTTCGGCGGGGGAGGCACCAACCAGAAAGGCCATGAGGCTCGGTTGGCGTACATGCTGGCGCCGAACACCGAAGCCGGGCTGGTTTATTATCACAGCATCGTGGACTTAAACCGCAAACTGAATTTCGACCGCTTCCAGATCGATTTACGGCTGTATTTTAAATAGCGTCCGATGCATAATTGGAGCAGTAAACGAAAACTGGCCATCGGCAGATATATAGTTGCTTTCCCGCGAGCATTCGCAAGCGGTGGATTTTGACCGTGCTTTAAGTCCCGATCAAAAATCTATTGCCAATACCGGGCGAATCCTGTAGATTCCTGACGCAGACTGTTCTGAGAAAATCCAATGCCCCCGTAGCTCATGTGGATAGAGCATCTGCCTTCTAAGCAGAGGGTAGCAGGTTCGAGTCCTGCCGGGGGTATTTAAATTATATCGCGCGAAATATATTTTGGATAGGGTGCATGTTCGAGCACGCACTTCATCGGCATTGTTGGCCCTTTATCATATACAATGTGGGTCCGGGCCTGGCGGCGAAACGTATAGGTATGAAATCAAGTACAGAATATCCAGGAGGTTAATTTTCCCGTCATTATTGACATCGCCGGCATCCCAGGGCACAGGGGGATAGCCCGGGGGATCTGCATATAAATATCCAATAATTATGAGAATATCCAGCAGATTGACATTGCCATCGCTATTAGTATCACCGCAGAGTAAGGAATCGACAATATTGACACAAAGGGCTTCTCCAAGCCATTCAGGATCAGAATGAGGAGCCCATAACCAGTCGTAGTTTGAATTCGGCGAATAGTCGATAGAATCGATGCAGATAATCCCGGCCTCAGCGCAATTCATTCCTATTTGAAAGCGAAGTTCTCGCAAATTATCCGTTTCCGGCCATATTCCACTATTTGGTAAATTAGGAATGTCGATTGCAACGTGGCTAAATGTATCGGGCAAGATTCCATCCATATTGAACATGGTGTAAGAGTTTAAAAGCGACCAATAAAACTCGCCGGGCGTAGATGACAGACGCCAGCCGCCAAAGGGCAAAATCATACTTGGCACGTCATAAGTTTCACCCCCCATATCCACATAGGTTACATTGTTACCGGTCGGACTATAAATTTTCCAGGTACAGCTGTAACCATAGACTTTAAAACCTGATGAATTTTGCATATAAATATCAATTGTGAAATTATCGCCCTTTTCCACGACATCAGGGTTATCGCCTTCTGAAGTAACCTCAGCGTCAATAAAAACGTTAGCGATATATTCCTCGCCGGGGACCGTCCCTGAACATTGCGGTTCAGGTCCTTGGGGGTCGCCGAACGTATAGTCAATCAAATACAAAATATCCAACAGATTGATTTCCTCGTCATTGTTAACATCGCCATCATCCCATTCTACGGGAGGCTAACCGGGAGGAGAAGAATAACAGTAGTTTACCAGATAAACTATATCAAGTATGTTGATATTGCCGTCAGCGTTGGGGTCTCCGCAAATATCCGCATATAATATTGCGGGAATGCCCAAAAGGACGAAGATTAAAAACGTCTTTAAAGATTGTCTCATAATCCCTCCTGCCAAATAATCATCAAGTTTGCTGACCGCAAAAAAATACTTTGCGCAATTGATCAATCATTACTCGATCGGAAGAAATCAATTGGGCTATAGCAGCCAAAATAATTAGGGCATATATATGTAGAATGCACTTAATCAGGAAATGTCTAAAACATTTCATACACTCTCCTGGGCGTTCAACGAATAATAAGGCGAAGCAGAGTCTGATCTTTGGTTGAAATTGCCTTACAACCTGTTTCTCAAGTCTAAATAAAATATAGCGCATTTGGTTCAAATATCAACAGGTTTTTGCCTGTTTGAGATTCGCTTCGGCGCCATTTGGTCTTATTTAAAACAGTTTAAAAGAGGCTGGAAGGGCCGAAGTGGCCCGACATTCCATGTCGGGTTTCTGAAAACATTTATCATGCTAATATCTTACTATAAAGTTATCAAAACGGGGCATATGATCGTACATATACCCCATTTATTTTTAATCTCCAGAAATTCATCACACTGCCGGCACTAACATATCGGAACCGGGCCGTCCCTGTATAAATGGTTAATCAAGTAAATTGCGTCAATCAAGTTTAATGTCCCGTCCCCGTTGGTATCCGAAGCCGGAAAATAGGGATCTGGTCCGGGCGGTATTTGATACAAGTAGTTAAGAATATAAAGTATGTCGATCAGATTTACATATCCGTCGATATTGACATCGCCGCATTTATAATCGCAGGCATCACCGACGCCATTGCCATTAAAATCGCTCTGATCCGGATTGTAGACCAACACGCAGTTGTCACTTATATCCGGGACACCGTCGTTGTCGTCGTCAGGGTCACAGACGTCACCTTCTGAGTCTTCGTCGTTGTTTTCCTGACCGGGATTGTACGTGTACGGGCAGTTGTCGTTGGCGTTCAGAACGCCGTCACCATCAATGTCGGCTTCACAGACGTCACCGACGCCGTTGGAATTATCGTCGGTCTGATCCGGGTTGTACGTGGTCGGGCAGTTGTCGTCACAATTACCGGTCAGCCCTCCGGTGCATGGGAAATCTCCGGCGACACCACTGCCGTCGCCGTCGTCGAGAATGCCGTCATCGTCGTCGTCGGGGTCACAGGCGTCACCCATACCGTCGCCGTCGGCGTCTTCCTGCCCGGGATTATATCCGAACTGGCAGTTGTCGGCGACGTCGTCGATACCATCATTGTCGTCGTCGGCGTCGCACAAATCACCATCACCGTCGCCGTCAAAATCCGACTGATCGAAATTGGCGACCGATGGGCAGTTGTCGCAGACATCGCCGATGCTGTCGTGATCGGTATCCTTCTGGTTGGGATTGTAGGTCGTCGGGCAGTTGTCTTTATTATCCGCAAAACCGTCGTTGTCGGAGTCGGGCGCGTCGATTACGGTTATCGTGATCGTTTCGTCATCGGTAAGAACACCATCAGAGACGGTGAAGGTGACATTGATGTCCCCATCCTGATTAAAATCGGGCATAAATTTGTATGTCGCGGTTTTATTATGGTGATCCGTGAGCGTTGCGTGCGGGACCGGCGGCGCCACCGAAAAAGTAAGGTCTTCACTGTCGGCGTCGGTCGCCGAAAGATTCAGCGTCAGCGTATCACCCTCGGTTACGGACTGGTCGCCGATAGGAGCCAGGATAGGCGGGGCAGGGGCGACGACTTCAAAACAGAACGCATCGCCCACCCATTCCGGTACTGACGGTGCCAGCCAGAGCCAGTTGTAATCCGGGTTGGGCGCATAGCTTGTGGAATCGATACAAATCGTACCGCCCTCGTCGCCGTGCATGCCGATCTGAAAACGCAGCTGGCGCGTATTGTCGGATGCGGGCCAGGCGGAATTGGGAGGAATTCCCACGGTTGTATGGTTAAACGTATCCGGCAAATTACCGTCCATGCCGAACAGCGTGTACGTGTTCAGCGTGGTCCAGTAGTATGCACCGGGAGTAAATGATGGCAGCCAGCCATCGCTGGGAAGGATCATGCTCGGGAAACCATAGGTTCCTCCACCCAGATCGATATAACTGACATTGGCCCCGGTGGGGCTGTATATGATCCAGGTGCTGCTGTAGCCGTTGATGACGCCGCCGGACGAATTTTGCATATAGATGTCGATCGTGAAGTCATCGCCCATTTTAACGACATTGGGATTGGACCCCAGCGACGTCACCTGGGCGTCGATGAAGACATTGGCGGCATTGATGATCGGAGCACAGATGAAAATCATGCAGAGGACCGCGAATGCGGAAGTTTTGTGGTAGTTGCTCATGGCCTCCTCCTTGGAAGCGGATATTTAAAGGAATTATGATTTGGCTAACCTGCATAAAATATACCGTGAAACCCAAAATGTGTCAATGAATTATATCCGTGCCTGTTTTGGATATTGGACAAGATTGTCCAAAAAGCCCGCAACTGAAGGGTTTTGGGCGGTTATGGAGACGGAAATTTTTTCAGAACGATATCGTAAAGACGAGCTTGCCTTCAGGTCTTTTGGGAGTGAAGGATATTGATGTATCGAGCGGGATTTGCTCCCATTTGCGAATTGCGGACGTCCACAGATCAACATGAAGATACAACAATGGTCGCGTCGCATTCTGTGCGCGGCAGACGCCCTCGTCTGCCGCGAGTATGATCAATCTTGAACAGCCGGATTACATAACTGATCTTTATTCAAAAATCCCATTATAATGCCATTACTGACAATCGACAGACGAGGGCGTCTGTCGATCACATAATGGATTGGACTCGGCTGGCGTCCGTCTGTGGGTGCGGCAACAACGCTAATTGACGGCTATTACAAGTATCGGCGTTTCGCGACTTTTCACTTTTCGCAATTGTGCTAGGTAGTAAGTCCCATAGGTAGCCGTGTGCTCCTGACAATCATTCTTAAAGCGTAGGGTCTGCCATAACACCCCAATTTCTGTGCGCGGCGGACGCCTTCGTCTGCCGCGAATATGATCAATCTTAAACGGCCGGATTACATAACTGATCTTTATTACAAAATCCAATTATAATGCCATTACTGGCAATCGACAGACGAGGGCGTCTGTCGATCACAATGTCCTTGCTTGCCGGCCCAGTTAGTCATGAGTCCCAGTAGGTCCGGAGCCGCGAGCTCCTGACAATCATGCTGCGTCAGCCCATCACACCACTAAATCACCAACCCCCCAAATGGGAACTGAATTTGTCCTGATTTGTTCTATATTTCGTCGTATATATGGTATTAAATCATTATCGGAGAAAGATATGCCGACGAAAAAAACAACCGGCTATGTTCCAAAGTCAAGTGCAAAAGGCGGACAGAAAAGCACATTGGACAAGGGGCAGATGTGGACAGGCCCCCTGAATCCAGAAGGGTCTGCCGCCCACGCTGACCAAAAAGTTCAAAAGGCAAAGTCGAACCGCTCCAGCAAAAAAGCTCAAAGCGGCCGAAGCGTCACAACCGAGCGCAAAACCGCAATCGGAAACGGCAAAATCACTCGGCAGAGCGTCAGTTCGGGGGCGGGTGCCAAAAAATCCAAACCTAAAAAAGACGCCGTAACCGCCACAATAGACACACTGTTAACCGAAAAGCGGACCTTCCGTCCACCCAACGGTTTCATCCGCCACGCCAACGGAACCAAACAGCTTTATTCGTCGGCCAAAAAAGATTTCGTCAAGTACTGGGAAAATATCGCAACGGAGCTGGTCTGGAAGAAAAAATGGACGACCGGCCTCAAGTGGAAAGCGCCCGATGCCCGTTGGTTCGACGGCGGCAAGTTGAACATAACGGAGTCGTGCCTCGACCGTCACCTTGTCAACGGTCGCAAAAACAAAGCGGCCCTGATCTGGGAAGGCGAACCGGGCGACCGCCGGACGCTGACCTATTTCGAGCTTCACCGCGACGTCTGCAAGTTCGCCAACGTCCTCAAGAAGCTGGGCGTCAAGAAGGGCGACCGCGTCGCGATATATCTTCCGATGATCCCCGAACTGGTTATCACGTCGCTGGCCTGCGCGCGAATCGGCGCGATACATTCGGTCGTGTTCGGCGGTTTTTCTCCGGAATCGCTGCGGGACCGTATCAATGACCTCGGGGCCAGGCTTTTGATCACCGCCGACGGCGGTTATCGTCGCGGGCAGATAATCCCGCTCAAACACGATGCCGACACCGCCCTTTTGCAGTGCCCGACTATCGAAAAAGTCGTAATCGTCAAGCGCGGCGATTTCCTGCTGCGCGTAAAAGAGGGCCGGGACCACTGGTACCATCGCCACATGCAGGAAGCCGACGCGAACTGCCCGCCGACCTATGTCGACAGCGAACATCCGCTGTTTATTCTGTACACCTCCGGCACGACCGGCAAGCCGAAGGGCATAGTCCACACAACCGGCGGTTATCTGACCGGAGTATACGCGACGTCGAAATATGTTTTCGATATTCGCGATGACGACGTTTTCTGGTGTACGGCCGATATCGGCTGGGTGACCGGGCACTCATATTTAGTGTATGGTCCGACCGCCAACGGGGCGACCCAGGTGATGTACGAGGGCGCGCCGGACTGGCCGGACCGCGACCGGTTCTGGCAGATGGTCGAGGATTTCGGCGTGACGGTGTTCTACACCGCCCCAACCGCGATCCGGGCGTTCATGAAATGGGGTGTCGAATGGACCAAAAAGCACGACTTAAGTTCGCTGCGGCTGCTGGGCACGGTCGGTGAGCCGATCAATCCCGAAGCGTGGATATGGTACCACGAATATATCGGCCATGAAAACTGCCCGATTGTCGATACCTGGTGGCAGACCGAAACCGGGCATATCATGATAACGCCTCTGCCGGGAGTAACCCAAACCAAGCCGGGTTCGGCGACCAAACCGTTTCCGGGCATCGAAGCCAAAATTCTCGACGACAAAGGCAAAGAGATCAGGAAAGGCGGGGGGTACCTGGCCATCACGAAACCGTGGCCGGGCATGATTCGCGGTATCTGGGGTGACCGTAAAAGATTTATTGAGACGTACTGGTCGAAATGGGATGGTATATATTTCCCCGGTGACGGGGCCAAAGTCGATGAAGACGGATATTTCTGGATACTGGGACGGGTCGACGATGTGATCAACACGGCCGGGCACCGCATTTCGACGATGGAAGTGGAGTCGGCGCTGGTCGAGCACGACGCCGTGGTCGAAGCGGCCGTGGTCGGGATTCCGCACGAACTCAAGGGGAAATGCCTGGCGGCGTTCGTCACGCTGGGCGGCAAGTACGAATTCGATGACAAACTGGTGGCGCGGCTCAAGGATTTTGTGGCGCAAAAAATAGGGAGCATCGCCCGCCCGGAGAAAATCATTCACGCCCCCGATCTGCCCAAAACTCGCTCGGGCAAAATTATGCGGCGGCTGCTACGAGATATCGCCACCGGCCAGGTGCTGGGGGACGTCACGACGCTGGCCGACCCCGACGTTTTGATAAACCTCAAACGTCAGTACGAGGAAGACTAACTACGGGAGATTTATGATGGATAAAAAAGAGACCATGCTTACACAAACCGTCACGCCCGGCAAAAAAGGCGTGCGGGTCAATAAAGCCAAATACGGAATAATCGAAGAGTGCATTCTGGAAGTGCTGGGCCGCTACGGCGAAATCGCTTTCCAGAATCTCCCGGCCAAAGTCCGGACCGTGCTGAAAGAGCCGTTCGATGGGTCGATCGGCTGGTATACGACGACGGTCAAACTTGACATGGAAAGACGGGGGATTATAGAACGTATACCGGGATCGAAACCACAGAGACTGAGACTGACGGCGAAAAGATAGCAGGCCATTTTTCAGATAAATTTCCAATATCCCGGTTATTGAGGGGCATCAACCGGGATGCCCAATCTTCTGGTACAAGATTCTTCTTGAAAACAATAGATTTGTATTGCGCGAAAAACGTAAAAACGTATAATGTAAAATACGTTTTTTGTGAAATTTGAGTATATGTTAAAAGAAGATAAAATTTTAGATTCGGCGCGAGAGCTTTTCGCGAAATTCGGACCCAAAAAGGTCACCACCGATGACATCTCCAGGGCCGCCCATATCTCAAAAGCGACCATATACAAGCACTATCGCAACAAGACGGAGATTTTCGAGCGTATCGTGGAAATAGAATGTCGGACATTTTTGGTGGCTTTAGGTTCGGTGGTTGACGCGGAAGCGACGTCTGTGGAGAAATTCCGGTCATATATTCTGACCCGTCTGACAAAAGTCCGCGAACTGGTCGTGAGGTATGGTGTTAACGAAGATTCCTGGGGAGCCTTCAATTCCTATCTTAGTAAATTGGCCGGCTGGTTTTTCGAAGAAGAAAAGGATATAATTAAACGTATATTGCAACAGGGCATCCGCGATGGCGAACTGCAGATGAAAAGAGTTGATCTGTGCGCCCATATTACGGCGGTGACGTTTCAGTCGATTGAATTGCCATGGGTGCTGGAGGCCCAGGGTATTGCGGCCTCGGATTACGCCGCCGTAATAATAGACATGATATATAATGGAATACGAAAGAGGTGATCTGATGGCTTGCAAGAGAGAGGACATCCTGCCCGAAGATATAAAGACTAAGGACGTTGAAGATAAATCCACCACCGTTACTCAGCCCCACTCTTTTTACATTCCGGTTATGGGGACCGGGTTTACAATAGACGCTCCGGTGCGGGTGGCCCGATACGGCATCAATTCGGTTTTATCAATCGGGGACGATATATTAATCGAGTCCATGCGGAAGCAGTTGTGCCGCGAATTCGGTCATGACTATTGCCCGATAGATGTTGATGCTCCCGATGCCCGCGTAAATCGTATCACGGCTTATCTGAATCTGCTGAATCAAATTGTGGTGAAGCAGGTTGAAAATCTTCGCGGAGAGTCCTTCGAGCCGGGCAGCGATATCTGCCGGTATTTCGAATTACTGCCCGAGGCGCCTCTCAAGCGCGAATATCGACGCATGATGACAACCACTGATCCCGAATTGCGGAAAAGAATGCAGGATAGACTTCGTTCCTCGATCCGAGCGGGCAGTATAGATGTAAATATTATGACCAAGGTCGATGGAACGTTATACCGACGAGACGTAAAAAATCCGGACGAGCGGACCCTCGCGGTATCGGCATTGCACGGTTACGCTCGGTCCGATCTGCATTCAAGTATAGTATTTTCCGCGGGAATGAATAGAAGGCTTTTCGGCAATCTGGGACAATTTAGCGATTTCTTCATCGGGACCGATGGAGAAATCAAAAAAAAGATCATTCTCAAGGTGAGCAATTTCAGGTCCGCCGAAATTCAGGGAAAGCTGCTCGCCTCGAAAGGCATTTGGGTTTCCGAATATCGCGTCGAGTCGGGTCTGAATTGTGGCGGGCATGCCTTTCCGACCAGGGGGAACCTGATGGGGCCAATTATCGAGACGTTCCGAACCGAGCGTTCATCGATGCTGGATCGCTCGTTCACGATTCTAATCAAGGCTCTTACTTCGGCCGGACGCCCGATTCCGAGAAAATTACCCTCAACCCGCTTTACGGTACAGGGGGGGATTGGCACGTTTGAGGAAGATTGCTTCCTGCGGCATTATTATGATATCGACGGAACCGGATGGGGGACGCCGTTCTTATTGGTCCCCGAAGTAACCAATATTGATAATGAACTTCTCAGCAAGCTTGAACGGGCGGACGAATCGGATATATTTTTGAGTGCTGCTTCGCCTCTGGGAGTTCCATTTTGGAATCTTCACACGTCCGCCAGCGAAATCTCGCGCCGGTCGAGGATAAAATCAGGGCATCCCGGCAGCCCCTGTCCGAAAGGATATCTTCGCTATAATACGGATTATCCGGGTCAGCCGATGTGCACGGCTTCTCGGGCATATCAGGCCAGGAAACTTGCCGAAATCGCCGCCGCCGGTTTTTCCTCGGAACAGAAGAAATTCCTGACCGATGAGGTCCTGGCCAAAGCCTGCATATGCCATGAGTTATCGGGCGGGGCCGCGATAAAGCATGGCTTCGATCCGGAAATTGCCTCCGCAATTTGCCCAGGCCCGGGAATAGCCGATTTCTCCCGTGTCGCCAGTCTCGATGAAATGGTGGATCATATATACGGTCGCTTCTCGCTTATTACCAATGGCAACCGTCCGCACATGTTCATCCGGGAATTAAAGCTGTATATGGATTATCTGAAGACCGAATTGGATCGATTAGCGCTCGGATTAGCCCGCCGTAATGGTCAGTACTATATGGATTTCAGGGATAACCTGCAGGCGGGAATCGAATATTATTTCAACTTGGCAGATAAATTCACTCGGGAGCAGCGCGGGAAATTCCTCGCCGACCTCAATGAACTAAGTGCCGAGTTGAAGACACTGATACCGGAGGGATCGGCAGTGCAAAATCCATTGGATCTTGCCATTGCGAGCAATGTCAGTCCGGTAACCGGATAGGCGTATCCTCCGATGGCCAGGAAATAGGTGGTGAAGTGAAAATCTGAAAATATCGTCATTTGATTTCTGGCCGCTTATATTCGCTGCTATTTATATAATTATTGATTTTACTTAAAGTAATACTTTATAATCACTTGCAAATGGAAAGATTTTCCATACCCTCAAATTGTGATTTCTTTTTCACGGGACTTTGCGTAAATTTATCGGACGAGAAATATCGTATCACGATATAAAAATACCGTACGTAACCTAAAAACCTTTGATGGAGGATGTAATGAATCTAAAGGGAAGAGCTATTCTGATTCTGGCGCTGATGGCCCTGCTGGTGTCGGTCGCGGTGGCCCAGGACGAAGGAATGATGAAAAAGGAGGGCATGAAACAGGGCGAGGGCATGATTGAGGAAGGCCAAATGCCGGAAATGGGCCCGCCGAAGGAGCTCCAGGAAGTGGCCAGTATGGTCGGTGACTGGCATTACGCCGGGCAATTCAAGATGTCCCCCGAGGCCGACTGGGTATCCCACGAGGCGGATGCATCGTTCAAATTCGTCTGCGACGGTGCAGCCTTGCAAATGGATATGACCGGAATGATGATGGGCATGGAATATCACGGGATGGGACTGAATACTTATGACCGTGAAACCAAAATGTGGCAGGAAACCTGGCTCGACAATGTTGGTGCCCGGCTGTCGATGTATACCGGCACCTTCGCCGACGGCAAGATGGTCATGAGCGGCGAAGACCTCATGAACGGACAAAAGATGCATACACGCACTACGACGTATGACATAACCGACAAGGAATTCAAGTGGATGATGGAAAATTCCATGGACGGTGAAAACTGGTTTATCTCGATGAGGGGCGTGTACACCAGGAAATAGCTCGATTTCTGAATTTGATTAGGGCGGATGCAGGATGCGCGTCCGCCTTTTTTATTGGTTGCCGGGAGGGGGCTTTATGCCGTAATTTGAGAATTAGATGAAAAACAAAACCCCGTTGATCGTCGCGGCCGGGCTGGCCGGCATTTACTGGACTATAATTATATTTCGTCTGCCGGTATTTACCATGATCCCCGGATATTTCTGGCATTTTATGCGGTTTATGGATAAGCCGCCGGGCAGCCCGTGGCTCTATGTGCCACTGACGCTGATTGCCGCTTTGGGCCTTTATCTGGTGTACATATTTCGCGAGCGTAAGACGCCCGTTTTAATCGTTCTTATTTTGCTGGGATATATATTGCAGGTCGGAACGGGTTTTCTCGACGGCCACGGCATCGATGGCTTTCGTTCTCGTCTGTTGTCTTTCGGACACTCGGAATTCGTTAAGCTGGCCAGCGCCGATCTTGAGGCCAAGCCGGTTGTCACTAATTACGAGGACATTCTTGCCGACAATCCCAAAATCAAATTCGCCCACACCAAGCCGCCGGGACAGCTATTATTTTACGTTGTCTCACAACGAATTACGGAGTTTATCTCGCCTTCAACTTCATATGCACCTCGCGTGATAAAGCTCACGATGTTTATCAGTCTGGTCTGGCCGCTATTGGCCTTTTTGGTCATCTGGCCGTTGTATGCGGTAGCTCGGGCGTTGTATGATCATGAAACGGCGCTAATGGCTGCGACCCTGTACCTGATTGTGCCATCGGTTTTGTTGGTCATACTGCACCTCGACCAGGTGCTCTATCCGATGCTATTTATGCTGACGGTTCTTATCGGCCTGAAAGCCGGCCAGAAGTCGAACTATATCTGGGCCGGTTTGTGCGGGGTCTTTGTATATCTGGCGGCCTTTGTATCGTTTTCCTTGATTGTGGTCTGGCCGGTAGCGGCAGCCCTAATGACGGCCGTCAGCAAAAGGCGCTTTTGGTGGAAAGGGGTACTGCTTTCGATGGCCGGGGTGGCGGTAATGTACTGGTTGTTTTACGCTGCTTTCAATTATTCCGCCCTTACCCGGTTCGAAAACGCGATGGCCTATCACCGGGCGTGGAAGGCGTGGCAGCCGGGTCTATTCAACGCCCTTGAATTCGGCGTGCTGAATCTGATCGAGTTTTTCTGCTGGCTGGGTCTTCCAATAGCGGTGCTGTTTTTTATGCCATCGTACGATTTGGTCAAAGATATATTGGCAAAGCGTTTCAAAGACGTTCGTTGGCCGGTAATGATCACAGTTTTGGCTCTGGGGGGGATGGCTTTTTTTGGTGAGACCAAAGGCGAGGTCGGCCGATTGTGGATTTTCATGATACCGCTGGTGTGCATCGTCGCGGTATCGGAGATAGTCAGGAGATATTCCCATAACACGGGAAAGGTATTTCTTTATATCTTAACACTGCAGTTTATCACGGTTATGCTGTTCAAGTATTTTCAGGATTTCTGGTAAATCAGGAGATTGGGAGCTCTATACCGGGTTAATTATCTTTTTCGGTAGTCCAGTAGAAAAGCAGCCTGCCCCGCCCCGGGATTATAGAACTCCAGTTGGAATCGTCAAAGCCAATACCGAGCACGGCCGCATTTTTCATACTGCCGCGAAAGCTGGGACACAAATACCAACCGAATTCGGACATGGTTGGGTTGTGCCCGATCACGACGGCGGTCTTTATGTCGTCATCGAGGCCATCGAGGCATCCAAAAAAAGTCTCTCGAATCGGCACTGTCGTAAATTGTCTTTTCCTGCACGATTTGATTAGCCGGAAATCCCAAAATTTCCGTGAATATCTCGGCGGTTTCCAGGGCCCGGGCGGCGGGACTGGAAATTATGATATCGGGCACGATTTGAAGGTCGGCCAGTTTCGACGCCATGCGGGCCGATTTCTTGCGGCCGTCATCGGTCAATCGCCGCCCGAAATCACCGGAGTCCGCATTGGTTACTTCGGCGCTGGCGTGGCGGATCAGGATTAGTCTTATCATCGCCCTTTCGATTTCTGTCAGTTTTCATTTATTTATGTAAGGAAATATCCATTCCATGACAATAAAATTTAAATTTCCCGGCTTGTTCAAATTTTGATCAGCGAAATTTGGGGAGCGGACGTTTCGCAGCCAGGTTTTTATCCGCCAATATTACTTGAGCCGCCCTCTTCACCTTGCCGACTAATGACGAATTATTTATTGCCGATTTAAAAGGTATTAGTTGCGAGTTATTTAAGGGGCAAATTACCGGCATTCGATTTCGATTCGCAGTGCTGCAAAGAGAATAACATCGTCAGGTATGTGCGGACGCAAATTGTACGATTCAATATTAATGGCCGATTAGCGATACACCGGTCGATACTGGAATAATGAAGGCGCATAAATATATATTGTTGCCGTTGATAATCTGGACAATTTTGGTCGGACTGTCGATGGTGGTCTTTTTTTGGCATCACGAAAAAACGATAAAGGCCACCGCCGCCTTGTGGGCCGAAAGCCTGATCGAAAAAGACATGATCTATCGGCGCTGGAACGCTTCTCACGGCGGCGTTTATGTCGCCGTCAATGATTCGACCGCTCCAAATGAGTACCTGAAGGACGCGGAGAGCCGCGATATCGTCACGTCGGGAGGAACGGCCCTGACGCTGGTGAATCATGATTATATGACCCGCCAGGTTTACGAACTTCAAAGTTCTTTGTCGAATATAAAATCGCACTTGACAAGCCTCACGCCGATGCGTCCCGAAAACGCCCCCGATCCGTGGGAAAAGCAGGCCCTGGAAAAAGTCAAACAGGGCAAACTCCTGGTAAACGATTTCCGGGTTGAGGACGGGCAGGAGTACATGCGGTTGTTGAAACCGTTGTATATCGAAGCCCCTTGTCTGAAATGCCACGCTTCGCAGGGATATAAACTGGGCGATCCGCACGGTGGTATCAGCGCTTCGATCCCCATGGCGCCGATTTACGCGAGACTCGGAGGGGAAACCGTAAACGACGTAATATTTCATTTCATTTTCTGGCTTTTGG
Source organism: uncultured candidate division Zixibacteria bacterium (assembly GCA_963702205.1). Classification (GTDB taxonomy): domain Bacteria; phylum Zixibacteria; class MSB-5A5; order GN15; family PGXB01; genus CALAMC01. The sequence continues at coordinate 3,184,874 of OY969724.1, read as the reverse complement.
GAGTCGGGGTCATTATCGTCATCGGTCGCAAATTCAATAAAAATATCAGTCTGCGCCGGGAGGCCGAAAAGGAAGCCAACCTCAATGTTTCATTTCTTCAGGCTATCGTCGACGCGATTTCCGTCCCGGTCTTTTTCAAAAACAGCTATGGCATATATATCGGGTGTAATGAAGCCTTTGAGGAAATAATGGGAAAGAGCAAAGGCGAAATTGTCGGCAAGACGGTTTATGAACTATCTCCCAAAGAAAAAGCCGACCAATATCAGGAGAAAGACCTGGCTCTTATGGCCGCCGGAGGCACGCAGATGTACGAAGGGCAGGTCGTGACGACCACCGGTGAGGCCAGGTTCTTTGCCTTCCATAAGGCCACCTTTAAGGACACCGAAGGTCGGTTGGGCGGAATCGTCGGAGCTATGCTGGACATTACCGAACGCAGACTCAGCGAAGAAAAAATAAACCACTATTCGACGCAGCTGGTGGCCAAGAATAAGGAACTGGACGAAGCCCTGACATTGGCCATTACCGCCAAAGAACATATGGAGCAGAATTCGGCCCAATTGAAGCTGCTTGTCAAAGAACTTCATCAGTCCAAAAAGAAAGCCGAAGAGGCCAACAAGGCAAAAAGCCAGTTTCTGGCTAATATGAGCCACGAAATCCGCACCCCGATGAACGGAATTATCGGAATGACCGGCCTCGCTCTGGAGACCGACCTGAGCGATGAGCAGCGTGAGTATCTGATGGTCGTGAAAAATTCATCTGAGAGCCTGCTGGCGTTATTGAACGACATTCTGGATTTCTCGAAAATCGAAGCCGGGCAAATGCATCTGGACGAGGTCGATATCAGTCTCCGTAAAACGGTCGAAAAAGCGCTGGAGCCGACGCTGGTTAAAGCAGTCGAGAAGGACATCGAACTGATCATAGATATCGCTCCTGATTTGCCGGACGGGATAGTCGGCGATCCCCTGAGGCTGCGGCAAATAATTTTGAACCTGGTCGGCAATGCCATAAAGTTTACCGATATCGGTGAGATCGTCGTCCGTATACGCGGGCAGCGTTTGGAGACATCAATAAAGTGTGAAATTGAAATCGCGGACACGGGTATCGGTATCCCGGCAGACAGGCTGGACAAAATTTTCGACAGTTTTACGCAGGCCGACGGGTCGACCTCGCGCCGGTACGGCGGGACCGGTTTGGGGACGACTATATCACGGCATTTAATCCAGATGATGCACGGTGAAATCCGGGCCGAAAGCCCGACCAATAAATCAAACCACGGCGGGCCGGGCACGACCTTCCACATCAATCTCGAATTCAAATTGCCTGAAGGAGCGTTCGGAAAGACTATGCCCGAAAACCCGGCATGGGCGGGCATGTGGGCGCTCGTAATAGTCAAGAACGATTATGTCCGGAACCTTTTGCGCGGAATTCTTGAATCCTGGTCGGCATCCGTCGACACCGGACCCGGCTGGGGAGATTATCTAAAACACACTGCTGACGAATCATCATCGTACGACCTGATTTTACTCGATGCCGACGTGATCGATGTAAGTACATACAATCCGGATGATAGAATCGATCTCAAGGGCGGCGGGACAAACTGCCCGATTATACTTATCGGTAATCCTTACAAGCGGCAGAACGTGGCCTTCGCGGCCGAAGTGGGAGCCGATTTTCTACTGTCCAAACCCGTCTCGCAGTTGAAGCTGCGGGAAATTTTGTCCAGGATAAAATCCAGCGAGGATGATATAAAACTCCGGCCGGACGAATCCGACGGGAACAGTGCGACTGTCGAGAAAGAAGCGTGGGCCGGATCATTGAATTCCTGCGGGACCGGTAAGATATTGCTGGTCGAAGATAATCCGGTAAATCGGAAACTGGCAGGCCGGCTTTTGGAAAAAATCGGCTGCGAGGTAGCGATGGCCGGTGATGGAAACGTGGCCTGCGATATGATTAAAAATAACGATTTTGACGTGATTCTGATGGACGTGCAGATGCCGGTCATGAACGGCTATGACGCGACCCGCGCCATCAGAGAGTATCAGGCGATTTCCAACCGAAGGACGCCTATCATCGCGATGACGGCTAATGCCATGTCCGGCGATCAGCAAAAATGCCTTGAGGCCGGCATGGATGATTACATAAGCAAACCGATCGATCCAAAAAGACTGACGAGCCTGATGAATAAATTCATCGGTGTAAACTTCAATCAAGAACCAACAGGGGGTAAACAATGACGCGGTTCGATTTTCAAAAGGCTTTATCCATTGCCGACGGCGACAAGGAGCTTCTGGCGGAACTGATAGATTCGTTCGAAACGTATTTTCCGGAATTAATGAAAGACATTAGCAGGGCGCTGGCGGAATACGACGGCAAGTCGCTCCGGGGCAAGGCTCATTCGATCAAAGGGTCGGCTGCCAACCTGGGGGCGCTGGAACTGTCAGGCATGGCCGCGGAACTGGAAATACAGGGGTTCCAGGTCGATTTCGGCAAGCCGGTCGATCAGGCTTTGCAGGAAGCTTTTCAGGCTTTTGTGGAGGAGGCTTCACGGAAAATGAAGGAGGCGGTTCAATGAAAGTGATGATTATTGAAGACGATCCGGTTTCGATGAAACTGGCGTCGGCGATTCTAAGCAAAAACGATTTTGACGTTTTTGAAATGAATTCTGCCAACAAGGCCATAGAATTTTTCACAACCGGCATGGTGGTCGATATCATACTGTCCGACCTGATGATGCCGGACGCGAGCGGTTTCACGTTTTTGCAGTATATAAAGTCCGAGAAACGGCTGGAAACGATACCGGTGATATTATGTACCGCCCTGAGCGATATGGAATCGGTCGTGAAAGGCCGCAGGCTGGGCGCGGTCGATTACATCGTCAAACCGGTCGATTCCGAAATATTGATGCATAAAATCAACAAAGCTCTGGAGCATCGTCCGGGGGCGGTGCTGGTGGTCGACGATGAACCGATGTTCCGTGAGTTGCTGCGCCAAATTCTCGAAAGAGAGGGGTATCGTGTGGTTGAATCCGAATCGGTGGATATGGCGCTGAAAAAACTGGAGATGAATAAAATATCATTGGTATTGTCGGATGTAAAGATGCCCCATAAGTCAGGTTTTGAACTGCTGAAGAATTCGAAAGAGAAATACCCGGATATCCCGTTCCTGCTTATGAGCGGCTACGGCAAACAGGCCGGAGAAGAACCCGGCGCGACCGAAAAACCCGACGGATTCATATCGAAGCCTTTCACGAATATAGAAATTATTCATCGTATTAAAGCGATGGGTTTGTAAGTGGAGTTGAATGAAGATACTTATCGCCGAAGACGATCCGATTTCGGGCCGTTTGATTCAGGCCAATCTCAACCGTTGGGGCTTTGAAACGGAAATAGCCATAGACGGCGAAGCCGCCGTCGAAACGTTCGACAGCGACGAGCAGCTGCAATTGGCCATATTGGACTGGATGATGCCGAAGCTCGACGGACTTCAGGTTTGCCGGTATATCAAAGGCATCGTAAACCGACCGTTCACCTATGTTATAGTTTTGACCGCCAGGTCAACCCTGGAAGATATCGAAAAGGCCTTTCAGGCCGGGGCGGATGATTTCATAGTCAAGCCGGTCAGCGCCGTGGAGCTGAAGTCGCGCGTCAACGCCGGCAAGAAGATTATCGACCTGGAGTCGTCGCTCCGCCTTAAAATCGACGAGCTTAAGAAAGCCTTGACCGAAGTCAAGGTGTTGCAGGGTATTATCCCCATTTGTTCCTGGTGCAAGAAGATCCGGGATGATAAGGACTATTGGACCAGTGTCGAGGAATACATTCACAGGTATTCATCGGCGGAATTTTCGCACAGTATCTGTCCCGAGTGCCGGGATGAGCTTTTCAAAGATATGAAAATCAAAAAAACTCACTGATTTTTCAAAGAGTCATTTAAAAATATCCTTGCCGACTGATTAGACTTTTGCTATTTTGGCTCCTCATTTTTCCTGAAAGGAGGAGGGCCGTGAAGTCTTTATCAAAGTCACTGTTTTTAATCCTGATGCTGGTCATGGTCGGATCGGTCTCAGCCGATGATGGTGTCGCCGCCAACCTGCCTCCTGCGACGAGGCTGGTCGTACTGGGCGACCGGACCGGCGGGCACGTGCCGGGCGTCTACGGCGAGATTGTGAAAGAAGTAAATTTGTTGAAGCCGGATATCATCGTCACGGTGGGGGACATGATCGAAGGGTATGTCGAAGATTCGGCGAAAATCATGCAGCAAAAAAGAGAATATGATTCGCTGGTATCGAATCTGACGGCCCCGCTGTATTTTACCCCCGGAAATCACGACATCTGGAACGACGTCTCGGAGTCCATTTTTAAAGGCGACCGGCCGCACGCGTATTATTCCTTCGATTTTAACACCGTGCATTTTGTCGTCCTCGACAACAGCCGTTTCGATGATCCGTACGGCTGGCCGGAAGATCAAATTTCGTGGCTGAAAAAAGATTTGCAGGACCACACCGATGCCTCGCAGACGCTGGTGTTTTTCCACAAGCCGTTCTGGAACGAGACGATTGCGGTCGGAAAGCCCGATACCCTGCACAATATTTTCAAGCAGTACGGGGTCGATGCCGTTTTCACCGGCCATTATCATGAGTATTTCTCCAGTCTATATGACGGCATCAAGTACTTATCGGTCAGCAGCAGCGGGGCGGAAACCAATCCCGGACCGACCGGCGTGCAGTATCATTTCGCGTGGGTGACACTTAACGATCCCGGTATTGATATTGCGTTAGTCGACAAGGGGGGAGTCCGGCCCTGGGATGATCTGACCGCATCCGAGCGGCGGGTGGCGCGCGATATCGAATACCATGCCGTCGATATGGAACAGCCGTTTCTTATCGAGTCGGCTTCGGGTGTGCCGGACAGTACGTTTACGGTGAACATAAGGAATTTGTCTCCATCGGTGATCGATGAGACACTCTATTGGGAGGTTCCGCCGGCGTGGAGCGTGCAGCCGCAGGAACAGCTGATACATCTTGATTCCGGTCAGGCGCAGACCTGCGTTTTCCATGCGGCCAATAGCGGCGGCATTTATCCCCTGCCGCAAATCGCGATAGATATGCCGTTTACGGAGGGGCGTGAGTTCACGGTTCACAAACCAATGAGGATTGCCCGCGTGGCCGAGGCATCGGCCGCGAAGAGCATGAAAATCGACGGGCTATTAAACGAATTGTTCTGGGGCCATCCGGTAAAGAAATTTTATGACTGGAACGGCCGACCGGTGAGAGCCGACAGCACCGTGTTCGCGTTTGCGTACGACAAGAACAATCTGTACCTCGGGGCGGTGTGCTATGATTCCCATATGGATTCGATCGTTGCCAATGTCACGGACCACGACGGCGCAGTGTACGGCGAGGATTGCATCGGGTATTTCATACGACCTGATCCGGATTCGATGGTATCGTATCAGATATATTTTAATCCGTTGGGAACTTGTTATGATTCGAAGATTACCGTCGATGCCGACGGTTACGCCAACGGTGATAAAAAATGGGATGGGACATATAAGGTCAGGACGGCCCGGGGCGATGGCTACTGGTCGCTTGAGGCCAGGATTCCTTTAAAGCAGTTCGGGACGCTTGCCCAAAAGGGCAAAACCGTGAATCTTAATTTCCGCCGCAAACAAAAGCGCCTGGATGCCGTCGCGGACTGGATGGAAATCGATTATCATCCCAATAGCTATGGCATCTTAAAACTGGAATAATTTACCGATAGAACTTGCTTGAAAAAAGGCCGGGTTGCTGCCCGGCCTTTTATTTATTTGGTAGCGTGAACGGCTTCGATTTGAATGTCGATCTTGACATCGTTGCCGGCGGTCAGGCCGCCGGAATCGAGAACCTTGTTCCAGCTGACCCCGTAATCCTGGCGGTTTATTGTCAGGCTGGCTTCGGTTCCGAAACGCTGGTTGCCCCAGGGATCGGTAATCGGCCCATTGATGACAAACGGGAACGACACTTCTTTGGTCACCCCGCGCATAGTCAGGTTACCGGTCATGACCAGGCCGTCCGCCGTCTTTTCTATCTTCGTACTATTGAACGTGATTTCGGGATATTTTTCGACGTCGAAGAAATCCGGACTCTTGAGGTGCTTGTCCCGCGTTTCGTTGTTGGTGCTTATGCTCGCCGGATTTATCAAAACGCTCACCTTGGATTTGGTGACGTCCATAGTGTCATACATTACCGTCGCCTCGAATTTGTCGAAAAAGCCTTTGACGGTGGAAATAACCATATGTCGCACGGAAAAATCGATCGAGGAATGGGCCGGATCGCTGACGTATTGCACTGCCCCTTGCGATACACCCATGAAGATCGGCAGCAGCGCCGCCGCTGCCAGAAGAATCTTGATTACCATAACAACCTCCGTTCGAATAATATTAACTTTTGTACTCTTCCGTATTCTGTTTCTAAATAAAACCAAAATGCACAAAAATGGTTCCGGTACAGATAAATGTAAGGCCGTTATTAGGGGTGCTGAAAGCCTTGTATTATATTGTCCGGCAGTATGTTAACGAAGATTGTCGAGGAGGGCGGGGTTGTTGTCGATGCCGTCCTGGAAAATATCGTACGTGAAATTCGGGTCAGTCTTGTATATGAAACTTGTATCTTTACGGCGGTAGACTATGATGTCATCGAACGCCTTAATCGGTTCGAATTCCTCCGGGACGTAGGAACCCTCTCGTGAAACGACATGGCTGAAATAAGCCGGGTCCCGAGGCGGCTTGCTTGAAAAATACAGCGGGACATTTTTATGGAGATAATAATAACCGCCGGAGCGAAACCACAGGCCGGCGTCGTCCAAAACCCCGGCGACGTCGCCCTGCCCCGAAAGGTACAGATATGCCTTCAGGCGGGGGTTGTTATAGAATATCGAATGACTGTATACGTCGACCGGTTTCCCGGTATAGATATTATTCTCCAGTGGGAGTTTTATGAAGGCCCCGGCTGTACTGATGATTATTATCAGGACGACCATAACGGGGACAAAATATTTCCTGATATTCTCATCTTTGACGAAACCCTGCATTCTCGAGATGATTATTCCACCGACAATCAAAGTCAGCGGGATCACGATAAACACATGGCGGTAGTCTATCTCGTGAGCCTTGACCGGCACCAGAAAATGGGATAGTACAACGACAAGGCAGAGCACGACTATTTTCCCGGATTGTTTCCATCTGACCAGGCCCGCCAGCCAGACGGCCCAAAATAAAAAGAGCGATGCGAAACCCGGGAAGAGAAGATAATCGTAGCCGAACGTATCGCCGAATGAGTTCTGCATAAAGAAAGTTTTGTCGGCCAAATAATAATGCAGGTACGATTCAAATGACTTGCCCAGCGTTATCGTCTCGAACAGGCCTGTGAAAACAACGAAGACAATAAAAGCCAGGGCGGTCGTAAGCAGCAGAGTTTTGTTTCGCCACGGTGCATACAATAAAACCGCGACCGCGGCCAGGGGGATCAGATCGATTCGTATGGCGGCGCTGAGGCATATAAGAAGAGTGCCCCAAAAAATTCCGCTTGTTGACGTCAATGGTAGCTTTCTGTCGGGTTTCTCATCCCGCAATGCGGGACCCGGAACCCGACCTGCTTTAACGACCAATGCCAGACCGACAATAAAAAACAGAGCGCCCCAGACTTCACTTAACGGACGGACCGCGAAATATATCATTTCGTACCACACGGCCGTAATAAAGGCCGCCCAGAGACCGGCCCGGGGTGATTTCAGACGGGTGGCAATATTGAAAGCGACAAGCACGAAGATCAGGGATATTATGCTCATGATAGCGTGCACGGCGGGGACATATATTTCCGGCCGGTCGATGCCGAGCCATTTGAACGAAAACAGGAACAGGCTCATGATGCCGGGCACCATCCACGAACGCGCCGCAAAGCGGTATTCCCACGGGATGAAACCGTAACCGAAGACGAGCCGGTGGGCCTGCTCCATTATCTGGTAATTCTCGTCGGGGTGATTGAAACTATCGGAGACAAAGGCCATCACCAGCCGAAGCACCAGCGCGGCGATAATAATGATCAACAGGGCGTTTTTCTGTCTGCTTGTCAGGCTTTGCCAGGTCGATTTCGGTGCCGACAATTTTCCGGTTGACATTACAGCAGTGCCCTTTCCCGGTGTATTAGAATTTCATCAGGCCGTTTATGGTCTGATATATGTACCTGATTTTCAGCACCCGATCTCTTTTTTCACCCTGTGCACCTTCGATTCGAATTTTGGCGAAATTACCATCGGCCGTTTTAACCAGATAGCTTTCTCCGACACCGACCGGTACCCGGTCGACCGGTTCTATATCGAGTTTCAGGTCGGGATACTGATAGATATCGCTCGTCTTGCCAAGCGAATAAAATCCCGAATGACGGATAAATCCATTGAGCCTGTGCGGCGACGCCAGAAAGTCCATACCATCGGAAATGTAAAAATACAGATCGTTTTTATCGCCATCGGAAGCGGCGGCGGAGTCATCGGCGAATGAAAAGCCGTCGTCGTGCCCGGTATAGCGATAGGTCAGGTCGAACTCTCCTTCGGGCCGACAGATAATTTCGACTTCGTTCGATGCCGGTGATAAGGCGCCGTCGGTGTAGACCGTACGTACCGATATATAATAGGTCTTTCCGTTTTCCGTGCCGGTTATGGTCATCGTTTCAAAGCCGTTTTCGGGCTCGGCGTCGCCGGGGTAGGGGGCGGAATTATACGATTCATAACGCGAGGGAAGCTTTTTATAACGGTACTTGTCCAGCGACGTTTCGGACAGATATATATTGTATCCGGCTACTTTGACGCTGTCGGGGCAAGGGGTGATCCATTTAAGCGCCGCCGAACGGTTGCCGGGCTGGACTGTTAATTTGCCGGGGCCACAAGCACCGTAAAAGGCCTCTTCGCCGGTTCTGGGTGGACCGCATTGGGTTAATAAAGCTGAAAGTATTATAAGAACAGCTAATTTTTTCATACAATAATAAGCTCCATTTGTCGTGGACACAAAAATCTCCCGCCTTCATCGGTGACGGCCAGGTCTTCTTCGAGCCCGACATATCCGATGCCGCCGAGTTCGATGCCGAATTCGACCGTGAAGACGTTGTTTTTTTCGAGGGGTATCGACGTCGTTTTGCCGTAACGCTCCCATTTCGGTCCGACGACGGCCGCGCCGTCGTGAACCGAACGACCGATTTGATGTCCCAGCGCATGTTCATACACCGGATAGCCGCGTTCCTGCAGACGCTGACGCGCGACGGCGTCGATCTCGTGGCCGATCGCGCCCGGACGGTACAACTGAGCGACTTCGGTTATTATATCTCGAACGGCATTGAAGGCATCGATCAGTTCGGCCGGAGCGCCGCTTTCTCCTGAACGGCGGTAGTACACAAGGCGCTGTATATCGGAACAGGTCCTCGTGCAGGCGGGCGCCCATGTCGATGTGCAAAAGGTCGCCGGGAGCCAGTTTGGCGGTACCGGGGGTGCCATGACCGGCGTCGGATTTATCGGCAGCGTTGACGAGGATTTCAAATGATTTTTTCGCTCCGAGACGGGCGACGTGTTTTTCAATCGTTTCGGCGATTTCGATTTCGGTCAGGCCGACTTCGATGTCGTCGAGGGCATTGAACCAGGCATTATTGGCCAGGATCGCCGCCGACGTGATCCGGTCGAGTTCCTCATCGAGCTTCCGTCCGCGCAAGAGTGAAACCAGATTCTCGGCCGAGACAAACCGCTGTGCCAATGGCGTACCCTTCAGATAATCGCACAACAGGTTGTACATCCCGTGCGCGAGCCCGTCGGCCGACGGATCGTCAATCGAATAATTGAGAGCGATCGTGCCTGGGTTGAGCTTTTCAATATATTCTCTTATCTGGACTCCGCAGTCCTGCACGTACGGCATGACGTATTTGAAGCGCTGCGACTTCTCGAAATCGGAGGTGTCGTAGCTGCCGATCATGGCGGTGGTGTCGCCGTCGCGGCCGATAAAAAACGCCGACTGCCAGACGACCTTGTGCCCTACCACGAGCGGCAGGCAGGGGTCGGCCATGACGTCGGTTTCGCGGCAGAAAATCAGCCATAGGTCCAGATCGAGTTCGTTGAGTATATCCACCGCCTGTACTATCTTTTGTTTAACCAGATCCATAGGACATATCCGTTTTTTATTTAAATAAATTGGTCATCTTCTGCCGACTCGATCGCGCTCAGGCCCTTTTGATTGGCGAGCTCCTCGATTTTTTGCAGCTGGCGTTCCAGTTGATTTTTTCGAGTCGTAATAATTTTATTGTATTCCGCCTGGACGGCTTCGATTTTATTGCCCAGCGTATCCTGGGCCGTAACGTACAAGTTCCATTGTTTGTAAAAAGCTCTCATAAGTGCGAGAATTTCAGTGGCCGACTGGACGAGTTTGAAATTATCCACCGACTGCTTTATCACCGCCAGAAAGGCATACAATGTCCACGGCGAGCAAACGACGATTTTTTGTTTTAAGGCATCGTCGAAGAAATTGGGGTCGTGCTCCATCAGAAAGGCATAACCTTGCTCGTGCGGAATGAAGATTATCACGAAGTCCAGCGTTTTCTGTTCGAGATTTATATATTCCCGGGTGTCGATACTCTTGATCGTATTTTTGGCGTCTCTTATATAGGCCGCCATATAGCCCTTTTTAGCCTCTTCATCATCGTTTTCGATATAATTCTTAAAATTATCAAGCGGAAATTTGACATCCATATTGACTTTAAACCCATCGGGGAGCAGGAACGTGAAATCCGGCCGTCCTTTGCCACCCTCGACCTGCTTTTGCTTGACATAATTTATATTTTCGACCATGCCGATTACATTCAGGATATCCTCGGCCATACGCTCGCCCCAGTTCCCACGGGTTTTGGTTCCGGATAATAACTCATTGAGTTTATATGTCTGGTCTGAGAGCCGCAATACCTGGGCACTTTGATTTTCCAGACCTTTGTTGAGTTCACCGTATTTTTGTTCACGATCGTTTTCGAGAGTCTTTATCAACTGTTCGACTTTGTCCATTTCGGATTTGATCTGTGTCAGAGTGTTGTCGATCAGTTCTTTTTTACCTTCGAGTTCGCGGACATTTTCTTTAGTCTGGTTGCTCAGGGTCTTGTCGGCCAGCGTCAGAAACTGCTCGGAGTTATCCTTAAGAGCCTTAAGCGAAGCCGTGCCGAAAGTGTTTCCGATTTCGCCTAGCACGTCGGTTTTAATCTGCTGTACCAGCTCTTGATTGCTTTTGCGGTTCTGGTACTGAAGGTACAGCACTACCACGGCAAAGAGAACGGCGACGATTATTCCTGTTATAGCATATTCCATATCAATATCTGGTTATGTCGATGCGCGTTATATTGTTGATACTATACCCTATGAACTGTTTGACGACGCTGGAAAATTTATCGGGCACGTCGGAGACATAAAACTTGTGCGACACATCGCCGCCTTTCGGCCGGAGCAGGTCCTTTTCGCTCAGGACGGCGACGGCCTCGCGGGCGGTTTCCTCGGCCGAATCGACCAGCCGCACTTTGTCGCCCATGACGTCGCCGATAACACCCTTTAATAGAGGATAGTGAGTACAACCGAGGACGAGGGTGTCGATGTCGACGTCGATCAGAGTCTTAAGGTAATCTCGGGCGATCAGGTACGTCGCTTCTTTTTCGATGTAACCTTCCTCGGCCAGCGGCACGAACAGGGGACAGGCCAGCGAAAAGACTTTGACGTCGGGGTTCAGCTTTTGTATCGCTTTGGCATAGCTGTCGGAGCCGATGGTCGCGACCGTGCCGATGATGCCGACGCGATTGTTGGAAGTATAATTGAGGGCCGCTTTGGCGCCCGGTTCGATTACGCCCAGAATACCTGTATCGTACTCCCCGACGACCGTATCGAGCGCGGCGGCGGTGGCCGAGTTACAGGCGGCTATGATAAATTTGACCTGGTGGTCCAGCAGGAAGTTTATGTCCTGCCGCGTAAAAGAAACAATCGTTTCTTTGGACCGACCGCCATAGGGGTACCGGCCGACGTCGCCGAAATAGACGATATTTTCGTTCGGCAGCTTTTTCATTATTTCGGCCGCGACCGTCAGGCCGCCGACGCCGGAATCGAATATACCTATAGGCTTTTGTTTGGCATCATCGTTCATTATTGCAAACTTTCGTACTTAGCTTTGAATCGTTTCAGGCCATCGTAAATCGCCTCGGCGACCTTTTGGCGATAGTTCTTTTCGTTGAGCAGGTCCTCGTCCTGACGGTTCGACAGGAAAGCCGTCTCGACCAGTACCGACGGCATATAGACGCCGTTGAGGACGACAAACGCCGCCTGGTCGATACCCCGCGCCTTGGTTTTGGTGGACAGTGATTTCCTGAACTCCCGGTCGATCATCGACGCCAGGTCGGCGGATTCCTCCTGAAATTCATTTTGTATCATGTCGCTCAAAATAAAACTCAGGTTGTCCTCCTCGCCGGAACCCTGCGATCCGAGTTCCTCGGCAAACGAGGCGTTTTCAAGCTGCGCGGCGGCGCGGGCCTCATCGTTTTTGGCCGGGGCCAGGAAAAATACCTGAAACCCCCGCGCCGAGCGGTTCAGCGAAGCGTTGGCATGGATGGAGATATACATATCGCCGGCAGCTTCGTTGGCGATGCGGGTTCGTTCCTCCAGTGAAATATATTTATCGCTGGACCGGGTCAGGACGGCCTCGAATATTTTGTCATCGCGTATAAGTTTGGCTAATCTTTTGGCAATATCAAGGACAATTTTCTTTTCTTTGGTCTTGTCGAGCCCGATCGCCCCGTAATCGTTGCCGCCGTGACCGGGGTCGATTATGATTTTGTCGATTTTATGGTCGGGGCCGACCTTGCCGATACCGTGGCTGGCGATTGGAGCGGCGGTCGAATCAAGAAGCGATATCTGTATGCGGACCGGATTTTGGGCCAGTCGGTTGTTGTATTTTTGAATCGGACGCTTGAAACGGAGAGAAATTTGCGCCGAAGATTTGAACTGGAAGACGTTCATATCCCTCAGGAAATTTCGGTCGCGGCGCAGAAGAAATTGACGCCTGTTGACGGTGGCATCGGGGATCGTGATGTTCAGCCAGTTGCCCTCGGATTCATAGATTTCGTAATCGGTGGGCTTGGACAGAAAAATTTCAATCAGTATTCCATTAGCCTTGGCCGAAATGGTCAGATCGGTAACCGTGAAAAATTCCGAGTCGACCCGTATCGATTTTCGGTCTCGGTCCCAGGTTACCCGCTCGGAGCGGATGTTGTCAAGAATAGGGATAAAAGTCTGGCAGGGAAGATATATCTGTCCTTTAATCAACAGCGCCGGATAAGTCATGTTGAGCACGGAATCATCGGCATTCAAGTACGGCGAATCGGCGAAAAACTTAATTTTGTGCCCCTGCACCTGATACATCACCGAAAGACCGACAATGTCCCACGAAATATGATCGCCCATAACCGAAGACAACTCCGAAAGCGAAAAATAATCGATGTCGCCTTCTCTATGATAGCCGATCTTTTCTTTGCCGCCGGATATCTGAAGATCGATATCATCGGCCTTGATCGGTATTGCTGCGACCAACAATAAAAGAACCAGCAATAACTTATTTAAGACTCGCGTTTTCATAGATTCTTCTTTTGAGCCCTCTGCATGGCCCGGTCGGCCTCTTTCCTGGCGATGACTTCCCTCTTGTCATATTTTTTACGTCCTCGTGCGACCGCCAGTTCGATTTTTACATAGGGTCCCTTAAAATAAATCCTGAGCGGGACAAGCGTAAAGCCCCTTTCAGCGGTGGCCCCGAACAGTTTGCGAATTTCCCGTTTGTGCAGAAGCAGCTTGCGCGGCCGGGTCGGCTCGTGGTTAGTTTGCGACGATTGCTCGAACTGTGAAATGTGCAGGTTGTGTAGTATGACTTCGCCGTTTACGACCGAGGCATAGCTGTCGGAAATATTTACTTTGCCCGCCCGAAGGGATTTGACTTCGGTGCCGACCAGTGAAATACCCACTTCGCGCTTGTCGATTATTTCAAAATCGCGAAAAGCTTTGCGATTGGTGACAATAACCTTGATTTTGGCTTCGTTTTCCGACATGCAGGCTAATATATCGGGGGGGCATAATCGTTGCAATTGTTTTATTATCTTTATATGTTACGAGTGCTGAAAGGGGAAGTTATGAAAGTCGCAGTATATCAATTTAATCCGTCGTTCGGAAAGATCGAACAGAACGTATCATCAGTAATTACGGCAGTCGATGAAGAAGATTTCGATCTGCTGGTTCTGCCGGAATTTTTCGCAACGGGATATCAGTTTAAAATCGTCGATGAAGCAACATCTTTGGCCGACCGCGCCGGGGAGGGTATGACGTTCAAGAAGATGAGTGAATTGGCGCGAAATAAAAACGCTCTGATTGTCTACGGATTTCCTGAGTTGGGCGAAAATAACAGGCTGTATAATTCCGCCATGGCTGTCGCGCCCGACGGCAACAATCACCTTTATCGCAAGACCCATCTGTTCGATACCGAGAAGGCCTTTTTCGAGCCGGGCGACACCGGCTTCGTAGTTTTCGATTACAACGGCGCCCGAATCGGCCTGATGATCTGCTTCGACTGGCGTTTCCCGGAGGCGGCCCGCAAGCTGACCCTTATGGGGGCACAGGTCATCTGTCATCCGTCGAATCTGGTCCTGCCCCACTGCCCTGACGCTATGGTCACCCGGGCTTTGGAAAATAAGGTCTTCACCATTACCGCCGACCGCACGGGAATCGAAAATCGCACCGGTTCGGCACTGGTCTTTATCGGGCGTTCGAGAATTATCGGTCCCGATGGCCGGGTTTTGGCCGAATTAGGACCCGATGAGACCGCTTTTGCCTCGTGTGATATTGATCCCGCCCTGGCCGACCAAAAAGGCATTACCCCGCGCAACAACCTGCTGGATGACCGTCGTCCTGAATTTTACTAAGCCGTTATGGTTTATAGCCTTCATGGATAGTGTCGGCAAGCCGGCATTGCCCGCTGCTTTTGCCTCTATTATAGCTTAATAATTTCATGTAGCCTGCCGATAAATAAATTAAAGATAAGTGCCCAATAATTAACGGAGATATTAATTGGCAGTGGGGCAAAAAACAAAGGTAACCAAGATTCTTGTCGTCGACGACGAGCCTCAGATTACTGAGATTGTCGAGGCTTTCCTGGTCAATGCCGGTCATGAAGTGCATATTTCCAACGACGGCAAGAAGGCCATTCAAAAGGCCAAAGAAGTCCGCCCGGACATTATTTTGCTGGATATCATGATGCCGGGGACCGACGGCTACAGCATCTGTAATGAAATTAAAAACGACCCGGGGCTGGCCAATGTGCCGGTAGTTTTCCTGACCGGGAAAGACATGAACGAGGACATGGGCCGCTCATTCAAGGTCGGCGGCGATATGTTCATCAAAAAGCCGTTTTCGTGCGAGCGCCTTCTGGAAATCGTCAATATTATTCTTATGTCAACGTCGCGTCATTGAAACCTCCGGAAATTTTTTTTGTTGAAAATATTGTGCGGCGCACTATATTGTGTATAAAGATATAGAGACAAATAAAAGGCCGCCCATGAAACTGATAAAACGATACAAGAACCGTCGGCTGTACGATACCGAAGACAAGCGCTATATTACACACGCGCAACTTATCGCGATAATTGACAGCGACGTTTCGTTTAAAGTGGTCGACTCGGTGACCGGTTACGATATAACCCCGGCCGTCCTGGCCCAGGTGATCGCCGGGGAGGTCAACCACTGGCAGGATTTGAATAAAGCGAAAGACGTATTGATGAACGCAATAACTTCAGGAGGAAAAAAGTCAATGTCAATTCTGAAGAACACATACCTGGCGTCGGTGGGCGTTTATAACCTCACCCGAAAGAAGGCCGAAGAGGTAATCGATTCCTTGATCAAGGCGGGCGAAATCTCACAGTCGCAGCGCAAAGACGCCGTCATGGAGCTTCTGGAAAAAGCCGAAAAGCAGACCGGAGCCTTCACCGAGAAGGTCAAGAAGGAGACCGGCAATATCCAGAAAGAAATCGCGAATGTGATCGACAAGCTCCGTCTGGCCAGTAAGAAAGACATCGATGCTCTCAATAAGAAGCTGGACAAACTGAGCCAGGCCATCGATAAAATGAACAAATAATCGCCCGGCCGACAACACTTTTTGAAAAATGGTCCCGAATAATTGGGGCCATTTTTTTATGGATTGGATTTGACCCGGAAAGCCCTTGATAATTTAAAAATTCTGATTAATTTGGGCGGGTGGAACCAATCAACTTGTTTGGAAATACTGTTACCGATCTTGAAAACCTCATGCTCGAAATCGGGGAAAAGCCGTACCGCGCCCGGCAATTGTTTAAGTGGTTTTACAAGCTGGGCGAGAATGAATTCGAGCGCATGACCGATCTTTCGCGCGATCTGCGCCAAAGGCTCAGCGGGAAGTTTTCTTTTATCGGCATGGCTCCAGAGGAAACCGTCGTGTCATCCGACGGGTCAGAAAAATTTCTGTACCGGCTGTCCGAGGGGGCATTGATCGAGTCGGTCCTGCTCAAGGACGGCCACAAGCGGACGGTCTGCGTCTCCAGCCAGGCCGGGTGCCCGCTCGGCTGCACGTTCTGCGCCACCGGTCGGATGGGTTTCACGCGCAATCTATCCACGGCCGAAATCGTCGGGCAGTTGATTTATCTACGCCGCCGCGATGGTGAGAACGCCTTCGGAAATATCGTCTTCATGGGCATGGGCGAACCGCTTTTGAATTTCGATAACCTCGTACGGACGGTTGAAATTATCTCTTCGGGCATTGGGCTGTCGATTGCGGCGCGCAAGGTGACGGTCTCCACGGTCGGCATCGTGCCGGAAATCATCCGCCTGGCCGATACCGGCCTGAAAGTGAATCTGGCGATATCGCTTCACGCCGCCAACGACACCAAACGCCGCCGGATAATTCCGGTGGCGAAAAAACATCCTCTGGACAAATTGACCGAAGCGGCGCGGTATTTCGCGAAAATCAGAAAAAACCCCGTCACATTCGAATATGTTTTAATCGGAGATTTTAACGATTCCGATGAAGATATTAAGGAACTGTCACGGCTGGTCAGGGGTATCCCTTGTAAAATAAATATACTCAGTTATAACCCGGTCGAGGGCCTGCCGTACCGGCGGCCGACCGAAGATGAAATTGACAGATTCGCACAGAAATTATATCCGCACGTACCGGCGGTCACGGTTCGCAAGAGCCGGGGTCTCGATATCGACGGCGCCTGCGGGCAATTGGCGGGAAAATACAAAAAATAGTAATAAGGAGTGTGGTTATGCTTAAAACCGGTCGGATCATGATTCTTACGATTCTGGCGGTAATGATTGCGATGTCCGCCCTGGCCGCCGACGTCGACGTTACGGACGCGGCCGTTTCAAAATTGGCGTGGGGAAACCGGACCGTTTCTTTCACTGCCCAAAACAATACCGAAGATTTAAAATATCTGACGACAATCGTGACCCTGAGTTATTCCGGTGGAAAATTGTCACCGTGGAGGATGAACCGGGGGTCCGAGATTCTCGAACCCGGGGCGTCTGCCAAAGAGGAATTGCCGATAGGTATTCCGGCCAATTATGGGATTTGTAATATCAACCTGTCCGTCTATTCGGTCGTCGATACCCTCGACCGGGTCATGGAATCTCAGAAGGTATTTTCCAAAGATTTCAGTCATTCGTTTTTAATGCCGGCGAGTTTGAGTGCGGCCTTGAACGGGGATCTGATGGTTCCCGATTACGTGGATAAGACGGCCGTCTACGACAACGATTTCGGCCGCATATTGACCTATTTCCTGTCGCAGGGCAAAAGTGTCGATGAAATTGCCCAGATTACCGGGACCGATGATGATTTCGTGCGCTCGGAGATCGACACGCTGGTGACGTACGGATACGCGAAAATAGTCGCAGATCAGCCCATGCTTACGTTTAACGTCATAAACGACAGCCGCGTCCAACGTCTGCGACCGGCCATGGATGCAACCGTGGACGGATTGGTAAGTGTCATTGAGAAGAATATGCCGCTTTACGATAGTACGGTGAAAGCCATGGTGGCCGGTGGGGAGATTACCGGCCAGGAGAACAATATTCTCGACCCGGGGTCGATTTTGCATCACAAACACCCGGTTATATTGTGCCTGTATCTGTGGAACGTACTGGGCCGGGAATTCGTCAATAACGGTAATGTTTTCAATATTTTCCAGCTGTCCGATCCGTGCAACGCCTATATGTCCGACTATATGTACCTTGTCAGCGGATCGCCTGAAAACACGAGTCCGGGATTTTATTATTTCATTCCGGATAAAAATGTATATCAGCTGCATTGCGGAACCAGCGCGATGCCAATCATATGCGGCCAGAATTACCGGGACGATTTCCTCAAGCATAAGAGAGTCGACTGGTCCTTCGTGCGCGACAGCTCCGCCATTTTTTATACGTACACCGATGAAAAAGTGCAGAAGCCGGTTTCCATGCTGATGGACGGAGCGATACCCTACGTCGACAGCCTGAAGAAAGCGGTCGAGAAAGAATTCAGCAGCAGCGACGAAGGCCGTTATCTGCGCGGTGTTAAATACTGGTGCTGGAACCTGGTCGTGGATAAAGTAATGAAACGGATTGAAGCGGATGGCGTAGCGGCACCGGAAGGTTTTGGATTCTATTCCCTGCAGAAGGCGTTGAACCGATGAAAAAATACACTTATCCAATAATCGGTATGTTGCTGGCCGCGATGTTTGTTGCGTGCGCGGACAAAAATCCTCCGAGAGACGAAATCCCGGTAATCAAGGATTCCCTGGCGCAGTTTCAGGAAGCTCTATACGACAAAAATCCGGTCAAAATAGATTCTCTGTTGTCGTCCGACGCCGCCCAGAACAATCTCGACGCCAATGGCATCATAAGCGCCATTTACGGCGGCGGCGAGAGTTTCTACTCGTTCGGGCAGAGGGAATTTTTCTACACCAAAGACAGGGCCGTGGTCAAATGTGTCGTAATGGCCACGCAGGACGACAAGGGCCGTCCGCTGGAGATAACGCTCGGCAAAGAAAAAGACCGCTGGCTGATTCGCAATCTCGAATTCAAATAAAAAAAACGCCCCGATTTCGGTCGGGGCGTCAAGTTCTGGTTCTATCCGATCAATTGCTTCCTTCGTCGGGTTTCTGACCTGTCGTACCCTTGGTCGTGAATTTGGCGCTGTAATCTTCCGGATTTTCCAGCAGCTTCACGGCCTTCTGGACGGAAGGATCGGTCTTAAGTATGATCTGCTCATAGACGGCACGCTGTCCGCCGAGATTGGCGACCAGTTCGCGCCTGATCGATTTGGCTATATAATCCCGCGATTTGGTAAAGTCCGAATCTTTCTCTTTTTCAATCTGACCTTCCAATTCGCCGATGTACTTGCTGAAAAGCGGACCCTTGTCTTCATCGTCGACCACTTTCTTCATGTTGTCGAGAGAGACTTCCATTGCCGTTTTATAGGTGAAGTCCTTGCTCTTGATGAATTTCTTGAATTCACTGATCATATCATCGGTCACTTCAAAATTGAGGCCCAAATCGGGATGTTCGGCCACGTAAGCCACCGCAAAATCGAAGAACAGCGATTGACGTTCGAGATTAATCTCGATCGGCGTCAAATACGCCGGGGGATCGAGCTCGACGTCGGGCGTGATACCGCCGCCGCCATATACCACGCGCCCACCGTTGGTGTAGTAAATTTCTTTTTCAGCCGTTTTCAAAGTATCGCCGGACAGGCTGTCGCTGGCCAGAGAATCTGACACGGCGGCCATTTCATCGGGGTTGTGGCCCGGCTTGTTCTGGCGCTCGGGGCGCTGGATGCAGCGGCCCGACGGAACATAGTACTTGGCCGTAGTCAGCTTCAGGTTGGCGTCGTCATCGTCGCCGATAGGAAATATCTGCTGTACCAAACCTTTGCCATACGTCGGCTGGCCCATAATGACGGCGCGGTCCCAATCCTGCAGGCAGCCGGAGACGATTTCCGACGCCGACGCCGTGCCTTCATCCACGAGGACAACCATCGGTTTGTCAGGGAAAAGCGGCAGACGACGGGAATAATGGCGTATTTCGGAATTGGGATCCTGACCCTTCGTGTAAACAACCAGTTTGCCTTCTTCTATGAACAACTCGGCCGTTTCCACCGCCTGCTGCAAAAGTCCGCCGCCGTTGGAGCGGAGGTCGAGTATAATGCTGCCAACGTCTGCTTTTTTGAGACTATCGACCGCTTCACGCAGTTCGGCGCTGGTTTCTTCGGCGAAACGAGACAGCCGGATATAGCCGACGTTGGAATTATCGACGACTCCATAGAAATTAACCGATTTGAGTTCGATGACGGCCCGTTCGATGTTGAAATCGAGCAGGTCGGGGATGCCCTGCCGCTTGATCGAGATGTTGATCGCCGTGCCGGCCTGGCCGCGCATTAGATGCGAGGCGTCGCTGGTAGTCATATCATAAGTCGACTGGCCTTCGATTTTTTCGATAACGTCGCCGGAGTGGAGCCCTTTCTTGTACGCGGGCGAGCCCTCAAACGTTGTCACGACGATAATATAATGGTCGCGGGCGTCGATTTCTATTCCGAGACCTTCGTACTTGCCGCTGGTCGATTCCATCAGCCGATCGTACGATTGCTTTTCCATCAGGACCGAAAAACGATCGAGCTGGTCCAGCATACCGCGTATCCCGGCATTGATAAGCTGACGGGTGTCGACGTCTTCCATATAACGGTTCTTGATATCGTACACCGTCTGATTGAATTTTTTGATTTCCTTGAAAAACGTCTCTTTGGAATCTTCCTCTTTGACCTCTCCGGCGGCCTCCGACTGGGGTGCCACGTTTATATCGGTCGTACCGCTTAAATAAACGGTATTGGTTTTTGGAGGAGGTGTCGCTTCACCGGAGCCGACGACCCAGATCAATCCCATCAAAAACGTGGTCAAGGCGAGTATCGTAAGCGTGAACTTTTTCAAGTTATTACCTCCAATGCAATAAACCCGGCTGACGATCATCCGCACTTCTATGAGGGTTCGAAGGGTTGAAGCCAACTTTGGGGTTGTTATATTTTAATAATTTAACGCACATATGTATTTTAACGTTTCATTTATTTTTCCGCAATACGTAAACAGCATGAAGTCTGCCAAGCCGGGATGTACGAGATTAGTTTCATCCGTCATAAATACGAATCATGCACCATTGAAATGAAATCTATTTTTCCGCAGGGTTTAGCCCTTGTCGCGCAAGGGATTATTAGCCGGGTTGAACCGCCCCGGATTCCAGCGCCGAAAAATTGTGGATCAAAAGGGTTGTTTTTTGTGAATTACATGCTTTTTTGTGCTGATAATCTACACCGCAACGCATTTTTGGGAAGTGAGATACATGGCTGACAATCGCGATAAATTTGCAAATGTGTGCAACATAATATTCGACCTCGACGGCACCCTGATTGACTCCTCGTCCGGGATCATCGCCGCCGCCAGGGGAGCCTTCGAACGGCTGGGGCTGCCTTCCCGGAGCGATGACGAAATCAAGAAATGCATCGGATTTCCTCTTGAGCTTCTTTATGGGGATTATCCGGCCGACGATTTTGAAGCATTCAAAAGGATATTTCGGCAGATTGGCAACCATGTTATTGTCAATGCGGCACGACCATTCGATGGCGTCGAAATGACTATGAGTCTGCTGGCTGCAAACGGCCACAGGCTGGCCCTGGCGACCAGCAAGTGTCGCAAACATCTTGAAAGTATTTTATCACGCCTCGGTTGGGTGAACTATTTTGCCGCCGTGTCCGGCGGTGATGATGTCTCGGAAATCAAGCCCGACCCGGAACAGGTTAAATTTATATTGCACGAACTGGGTGCGAAGAAGGAACAAACCGTCATGGTGGGCGATACGGTCAACGATATTCTGGCCGCCCGGGCGGCCGGAGTGTTTGTGATCGGGATCAGGTCACCCTTTGGCAATGATAGCGGATTTATGGAATCTGAGCCGGACCTGGTGCTGGATACCTTCTGCCAGTTGACCGAATACTTAATATAGTATATCTATAAGCGTCAGAATATCGGTGAGCGAGATGGTATTATCCGAATTGGCATCGCCGTTTTCGATGGTCAGGGGAGCGCTTCCAGACTCGTACAAATAACCGATCATACCCAGAATGTCCAGCAGATTGAGCGTCCCGGAATTGTTGAAATCGCCGCGCAGGACGGTCCTGATGACGGCCTGTCCGCTTGTGTGGGACGGCTTATATACGAACCTGTCATTGGCCAATTCAAGATTGTAACCCCCGACCGGAACTATTGTCAGTTGATCGAGCGTCCCCGATTCGGCCAGGGAATCGGTCGAAAAATACAGTTTGAAGATTTCACCTGTCCCGGCGGTAATCAGGTTGTCCATATTGTTCGTCACCGCCTCGAAAGTAATTTCACCGGTGGCATCATTGCGATACAATTCGGACAACTGGCTGACTCCGGCCGTCCGGTTTCCCAGCGCAGCCGAGTCGAGATGGGCCAGACCATTTTCCTGAAAGCTCAGTGGAATGGTAATTCTGTTCAGGTCAATGAAATTCGTCAGGTTTATGGAAATGGCCAGTTCCTGTCCGGCATAAGCCGAATCCGAGGCTATCTGCACCGTATCGGCGACAATATCAATCAGATTTAGCTTGTGGCGCACCAACGTGCCTTCTACCGATTGCAGCACCAGCGAAACATCGTACATGCCGGGCGCAGCATAATAGTGCACGGGATTTACGGCAGTGGAAGAATCTCCGTCACCGAAATACCAGGTCCGGCTTGAGGCCGTCACCGACGAACTGTCGGTGAACTGAACGGTCAGGCTGCCCACGCCGAACGCGGTGTCGACCGTGAAATTAGCTCCCCAGTTGAAGGCCCTCAGGGCATCGATAATGCCCCAGCCATAGTTATTGTCCGGGCTTGAAGCCCGGTCGGCCGTCTGCATGAAGGCGTCGCGCAACATATAAGGAGTATATTCCGGATGAGCCGAAAGAAGCTGGGCTGCAACGCCAGCCACCAGCGGGCAGGAAAAAGACGTCCCGTTGCCCGATGTGTAAGCGTTGACAGCGTTGTGACTGGCCAGAGCGCACGATACTCCCTGGGCACAAACCTCGGGCTTGATACGGCCATCATAAGTCGGTCCCCGCGAAGAAAACGACGCGATCGTGCGGTCGGGCTGTACCGCTCCAACGGACAGGATATTGAAAGCATCGGCCGGGGCGTTGATGGTTCCGGGGCCGCTGCCGCCATTGCCCGCCGAGTTACAGACCAGTATGCCCAGACCGGCGGCGGTATTGGCCGCGAGCGTAATGGGGGCCGTCAGGCCGTTCAGGTCTGCATAAGTGTACCAATCAATATATCCGAGCGATGACGACACAATATCCGCGCCAAGAGAGTCGGCCCATTCCAGAGCGGCAATCCAGTTGTCTTCCTCGACCGGCGTTTCGCTGGTAATATCTTCGGTTTTGGCCAGGAGGAACGTCGCTCCATAGGCCGGACCGATCACGTGCCCCGGTGCATCTCCACCGAGCGCCGACCAAGTTTCGGTTCCATGGCTCTCTTGCCCGGTAACGTCGTCGCCCTCGTTCTGAGTATTGCCGTCGTTGTTAATGAAATCATACTCCGCCAGCAAGCGGCCATCGGCAATGGCTTGGGCGAAGGCGTCGTGCACTTTGAAAAAGCCCGTGTCGAAAATGGCCACGACCACCCCCTGACCGTTGTAACCCATCTGGTGCAGGGCGGGAGCGTTGATCATACTCACCTGGCCGAATGACGCACCATAATTAAGAGCGTCAGATTGAGCTTTAATCGGGGGGAGTCTCAACTGTTCCTCAGATGGCGAGACCGGTTTTTCCATTTTAAAACCGGCCACCGGGCGAATCTCGGCCACGAACGGCAGGGCGGCGATACGATCCAGAAGGTTTGCGTCGATTTCAAAACTCGCGGCGTTCAGCCATTTTGATGATCGGCGGAATTCGGCTCCGAGATTTTCTATGTTCGCTATATAATTTTCGGAAACGGGAATGTCGGCAAACACGATGCCGTCCAAACCCATCTTGGCCCGCCGAGACATAGACCTGTCGGTCAGGGACAGGGAGCTGGCGGCCCGACGGAAGCCGGCATTATCGGTAAAACCTTTGTCGGTGAAGAAGGTCCAGATTTTTATCCGCGCTTGCGGAGAGGCGGCGATTTTGTCCGCCAGGGCGGGATAAATTTTATCCGGCTGCACAGGGCGTACGAATGCCGAAGCCATGAAATTGGGGCCCGTTTCGGCGACTGCATTTAGGCCCAGAAGCAAGGTTATGATAAAACAATATCGAAGTATTCTCATAATTTCCCGGTTGTTATCTATGGCGGCGGGTTTATGTATTAAATCAGGTTGTTTACCCTTATGTTCCATCAAAAATGGGTTTATATCAAGATATGTGGGACAAATCCCATATATCCACTAAAATCTATACGAGATATAAAGGCCGTAAAACAATTCAATCTCCGCTAAGCGTCTCTAAGTGCTTGTCAAATAAGCGGCTAATTTAACTGCAATCGCCTCTTATGTTTTTCCAGTAATCGGCATTAGTTATGCAAATATAAAGGCCAGAGAATAAACTTAAATCAGGTATATATTATGAAGAAGAAATTGCAGTCTCAGATCGGTGTCACGTTAATAGAGATCATGACGACAGTCGTAATTGTCGGGATTCTGGCGGCTATGGCCACTCCGTTCTTTGAGCGGGGCATCGAGCAGGTTCGTTTCCGCAGTCAGGCCAAGAACATCACATCCATGCTCAGAACGGCCCGGTCGATGGCTATTTCGGAAAAGACGCCCTATGGGGTGAATTTCGATTTCTCGAGAGGATTGGTTGTCATGTTCAAGGATTCAATCAATCCGGGCTCTTCGCAGTACGACGTCGGGGCTGATCCGATAGTCGACGTTGACAGCGTGGAAGTCAACTATGCCGGCAGCTACACTTCGTTTACAACCTCGTCCGTGGTTTTCCAGCCGAATGGGACGGCCTCCGAAACCGGGGACGTGGAAATCCGCTATTCTTCGTCAAAATCATATAAGACGAGTCAGATCAACGTGTTAGCCTCTACGGGCCGGTGCAAGATCATGTATATCAATCAGGATGGAACAACCTCGGTGGACAATCCCCAAGGCTAACAAGGTGTTAGACTTTTAGAATTGGGTCTCCCTCTTTCTCATCCTCCGGTAAGCCCCCGCCTTTCGACGGGGGTTTTTTATTGGAAAATAACTATTTAGAGTAAAAAAAAAGAACATTTCAGCCGATAAAAAAAGCAAATGCGGCCTTAACCCGAAATTAAACCTGGTACATCCGATTGGGCCATACTGATTGATGTTAATTTTATGAAATAGATGACGATAGAATAATAAGATTGAAAAAAAAAGTTTCACTAAAGAGACGCAAATATGCTACTTACCAAAAGGAACAAAACCGCAGTCGGTCTGGATGTTGGCGCTAATTCCATCAAGCTGGTCAAACTTGATCGCCTCAAAGATGGTTTTGCCGTCTCGGCACTGGGCATGAGGGAGCTTCCGCCCGAGGCTATTGTGGCCGATGAGATCAAGGATCGCGAGGCCGTCATTTTCAATATCCAGTCTTTGATTGACGAAGTTGACCCGAAGATCAGGGATGTAGTGGTTTCAATATCCGGGTATGGTGTCATTACCGATAAATTCACGATCGACAAGAAAACCGGCTCCGAAGCGGAGCAGGCCATTTTGTTCGAAGCGGAGCAGCGCTCCCCGTTCGACGTCGAAGACGTGACGATGCACCATCACGTAATCCGGGTTGACGAAGAAACCAAGAAGCAGGAGATTCTCCTGGTAGCAGCCCGAAACGAATTTCTCAATTCCTTCATCGAACTGATAAGCGATGCAGGCCTGCAGCCGGCCGTGGTCGACGTCGACGCCTTTGCGGCTCTCAACGCTTACCTGTTCAATTACGACGTGGACCCGGAGCGGACGACGGTGCTCGTGAATATCGGCTACGACGTGACCAACGTGCTTTATATCCACGAAGGCTTTTATCATTCGACCCGTGACATCTCCGCCGGGACGCGCGAAATTTACAACTCCATTCAGAAAGAATTCAGGCTCAACGCCGAGCTGGCCAATAAAGCCATCAAAGGTGATATGAAGGATTCCATCGACCAGGATATGCTTAAGGCTACGGTCGTTTCGGCCACCGAAGAATTAATTTCCGGAATGGAACTGGCCTTTTCATACTTCAAGTCTCAGGCCGGTGTCGACCGGATCGACTGGATGGTTCTTTCCGGAGGCGGCGCGCTGGTGCCGTTTTTGCCGGAGTTCCTGCAGTCCAAACTGAGCATACCGCTGGAAATTCTCAATCCGCTTAGAAATATAGATTTCGATCCGGAAATGTTTCAATACCTGGAACCGGAAAAGATCGCCCCTCTCCTGACCGTCCCGGTCGGATTGGCAATGAGGAAGGTAAGGTAGCGCTATGACGATGATAGAAATAAATCTGCTGCCCAAGCAGTTCAAAAAGCGCTCCGGAGGCTTCGCGATTGGCAAGCACGGCATGTATGCCGCCATCGCCGCGGTCGGCGTCCTCCTCATGATCGGAGCGATTTCGTTATACCAGATGCATCAGATCAGCGAACTCAAGGGCCAGATGGAAATCGCCCGGGCCCGGACCATGCAACTGCAAAAGGACATTCAACTGGTCGATGCTCTCAATGATATTAAAACCAAGATTACCGATCGTATGTCGGCTGTCGAAAAGCTGGACCGCCATCGGAGCGCCTGGGTGAAGCTGCTGGAAGATTTGTCCGGTGACGTTCCGGACTTCATCTGGCTGTCGAAATTCGAAGAAGTCGCCCCGACTGCGATAGCCGCTCCCAAGACCGCGGCTAACTCCAAAAACATGGCCAAGACCGATACCGTTACCGTGGCCCAGGCCGGAGCCGGCCTGCCTCCCACGCGCGACGTCAAGATCGAGGGGTTCTCGTTTACTCTGAACGCCCTGGCCTCGTTTATGATCAAGCTGATGCGATCGGACTATTTCGATAATGTCGATTTACGCAACACCGAACAGGTCGAACTCGGCAAGCAGAAGGTCTACAGTTTCGAACTCGGTTGCACGGTTCATTTCCTGTCGGCAGAAGAACTCGAAAAACTGGCCGCGGAACAGGTGACTGTCACCAGTGGCTCATAGATGAGAGAGTGAAGTTATGGATTTCAGAGATCCCAAAGTTCAGAAAATAGCCATCGCGGTTATCGCTTTCGGTGTGGTTGTCTATTTTTGGTATAACCGTGTTTATACCAAATATAATAACCAGCTTAATCAGTTGACGGCCGAATACTCCACCATGATTACTAATCTGAAGAACGTGGAGATGAAATCCAAATCGCTGGAAGCTCTCAAGCTGGAATACGAAGATCTCCTGAGCCGTTATCAGGACATCGAACAACTCCTCCCGGAAGTAAAGCAGATTCCGTCGTTTCTGGTGCAATTGCACACGGCTTCATCTCTGACCGGAACGCGCATCACGAAAATAGAACCCCTGGAGGTGGTTCCGGAACAGTTCTATAATGTGGCCGGGTTCAAAATCGAAATGACGGGAACGTACAACGATTTCGGGAAGTTTATCGGCTATGTAGCCAATTTCCCGTTTATCGCGAATATATCCGAAATGAAGCTGGAGACCACCACGGCCGCCAATATCGCGACGACCGAAGCCGATACGGGCCCGAAGGAAGTCGGTTCCAAGCCGACCATGACGGCGAGTTTCAAGCTTTCCACATATTATGTCAAGGCCGATGAACGACTTCAGGAACTGGTATTATAGGAGGCGGATAAAAAATTATGAAAACCAAATTTTTGTATATAGTTTTTGCCGTCGTCCTGATGGCGACGGTAAGCATGGCGGCCGAAGTCGACGTCAGCCGAGTCTCGCTGGAGAAGATCGGTCAGGAAACCGTATGCAAGATATACGCGACCGGACCGTTCCAGTACACCCACGAGATTCCGGAGAAAGTCGAAGGGAGACCGTACCGGGTGCTGGTCGACATATTTCCGGCCGTGCACGACCTCGGCAGCAAAGCTTTCGACAACCTGCCGCCTTCAATAGTGACCTCGATCCGGTCCAGCCAGTTTGCGGTCAGCCCTGAAAAAGTCGTGCGAATCGTATTCGACCTCAAAGAATCGGTTCCCTATAGAATAGAAAAGAAAAACAACGAAATCTGGGTTTATCTGCCGGACAAGAACAGCCAACCGTATCCCCAGTGGGCCAGTTGGACCGAACCATCGAAGTCGCAGCCTGCCAAAGCCTCATTTGAGAAATCGGTCGCGGTTAGCGATACAAAAAAATCCGACATGAAAAAACCCGTTGTCGAAGAAAAACCTCAGATGGCGAAACACGAACCGCCGTCGATGGGTTCGCCGACCGAAGACAAGCCGGAAAATCAGCCTATGGCTCAAAAAATCGAGCCTAAAATAGATAAGCAGGTCAATAAGCCCGAACCGACGCCGCAGCCGCAACCGGCAGTGACAAAACCGGCTCCGGCCCCAGAAGTGGCGACGTATTACCAGGCTCAGAAGTCTTCATTTCTGGACATTGATAAGAATCAGACTCAGAAATGGATGATGCAGTCGAAGGCCGACAAGCCCGTCGAAATAGCTCAGAACGAGCCGGACAAGCCTGTCGAAGAAAAGCCGACGCAGAAATCGACCGAACCCAATCAGCCCGACCGGAACGAAGCTCTTGAGAAAGATGATGCTCCGGCCAAATCCGATCAGGGTGATAAGAAGGTCGAACCTGCCAAGACCGAGAAGAAAGAAAAAGACAAGCCATTTAAGAAATCCAGGCCGGTGACCGCCGAAGAACCGTCACCGTCGTCGGATAAGCCCATGCTGGCCGGTGCCAGCCCGACGCCCCCGGATACCGCGGAAATCGTCCCCGGAAACGCTCCGGCAGAAAATACCAAACCGACCTCGCGTTTCCGTCGGCAACCGAGCCTCCCGGCCAAATTGAAAGGTACTATTGTCGCGCAATTCCCGACCCGTATGGTTATCAAGTACACTCCGGGTATGTCCCGTGATCCTTTCAAGACGCTGATCGACGATACCAAGAAGACCGATTCGCAGATGCAAAAGAGAGTCCCCGATATCGAAGCGCTGCGACTGGTCGGCGTGATCGAAGCCGCTAACGGCAAAAACCGGGCTCTGCTCGAAGATATGGACGGTTTCGGATACATCCTCAGTGAAGGCGACAAAGTGAAAAAGGGTTATGTTTCACGCATAGATTCAGATAAAGCATACTTCCAGTTGTACGAATACGGCTGGAGCAGAACCGTGGCGTTGCATCTCGGTGATGAATAAGAAAGGCAGGTAGCGATAGTGAGGAATAAGAATATGGGCAAAATTTTGAAGACCCTTATGGTGGTCATGTATCTCAGTTTGTCGGCTTCGGTCCTGGCCCAGGATATCGACAAGCCGGACAATCCGACCGTGCCGATCGAAAACCTGACATACCAGGCGGCCGACATTCGTTCGGTCATCCGCTCTCTGGCAGATTATGGAAAGGTCAACGTCGTCGTGGCACCCAATGTCCAGGGTTCCGTGACGATCAACCTGCACGACGTCACCTGGGAACAGGCTCTGAAAATAATCGGCAGCACCTATAACCTGGCCGTTGTTTTCGAAGACGATAATTATATCCGGGTTCTGCCCGCTGAAGATTTTCGCAAGGAGCAGACGGAAGTAGACAAGCACAATCTGGAACGCCAGACGCTGGCGCCCCTCGACGTTAAGATTATAAAGCTGGCCAATACGGCCGCGGCCGAGATTTCCACGTCGGTTCAGTCGCTTATGTCCCAGCGCGGGAAAGTCGACGCCGACGAGAGAACCAATTCTTTGATCTTGCAGGAAGTGCCCGAGAACATCGACCGCGTCATGGCCTTCATCAAGGAACTGGATCGCCCGGCCAAGCAGATCAAGATTTCCACGCAGATTCTGGACATTTCATCCAAGGATGCCTGGGAATTGGGTGTGGACTGGACGGCCAGCGGCAGTTATGTGCCGAATCCACAACGTCACATAGACCAGACCGCCACGCAAAAAGGCGATCAGGTCACCGAGCCGTTTGTCTCCTACAATGTCGGGTTTTTCCCGCATAACTGGAGCCTCGAAGCCACCGTTTCGGCTATTTTGAGCAACGGCAAAGGCAAGCTCGTGGCGCATCCGGAAATCACGACGATCGATAACAAGGCGGCTCGGATCCAGATGGGTCAGCGAATTCCCGTCAAGCAATTTGACCAGTCCGGTAACGTCGTCATCGAATACGAAGACGTCGGTACCATCCTCGAAGTGACCCCGCACATTACGGCCGAGAATAAAATTTTGATGCACCTGAAGCCGGAGAGAAGCTCGCTTCAGCCGGACGTCAGCGGTATTATCATCAATACCAATAACGCCGAGACCAACGTCGTCGTCAATAACGGCCAGACGGCGGTTATCGGCGGCCTGACCACCGTCGACGAGACGGAAAATCACGAAGGCGTTCCGATCCTGAAGGATTTGCCGATTATCGGACTGCTCTTCAGTTATTACACGAAGAGCAACGAGAGCCGCGACCTGGTCATATTCGTTACCCCGACTATCGTCGAGGATGACCTGGCCAACACCGGCCCGTAAATAAAGCAGTTTCAGCTTAAAAGCCCCGATTTATCGGGGCTTTTTTGCTTAATAGAAGACGGGAATGGCCGATAATATCAATAGAGACAGGAAAATCTGAATCAGGAAATAAACATATTGTGTTTTTAACGGGAGTCATTATGTATTCCAAAAAATCTCCACTCATGATCCTTGCTGTACCTACTGACACTCGCCTCCGCGATATTCTGTTTGTCCGGGTGCGATTCCAGTTCCAGTTCGAATACGGCGACGGGATCGATTGAGGTAACCACTCTATCCGTGAATCCGTCGTCGATCGGCGTCGGTGCCACCTGTGTGGTCGAAGCCCAGGTAACCGATGGTACGAACCCGGTGGCCAACCGCGCCGTACAGTTCACGGTTGATCCGACCTCGGCCGGTACTTTCGATCCGGCGATGGTGGTCAGTGATGCCGACGGCCTGGTCGCCACGACCTTCACGGCGTCCCAGACGGGCGACGTAACCGTAACCGCGCGCGTCAGCGACGCGATTTACAGAACGGCTTCGCTGAGCGTGGAAACCAGTCAGCAGGTCGGCTCGGGCAATATCGATTTGGCCTTGACGCCTTCGCTTCTTTTGGCCGACGGAAGTTCCACCGCCGAGTTGACCATAACCGTCCAGGACGGCAGCGGCAATCCGGCTCCCGAAGGGACCATCGTCCGCCTGGCCGCGGGTGAACGGTTCGGCGACGTTGATGGAAACGGATATTTCACGGCCGGTGTCGACAGCATTATTTATGACGTCATAAACAACGACACCTGGAACCCGATCGGCATTATTCCCTCGACCGCGACCGTCAGCGGCACGCAGGGTCAGGCGACGGTGACATATATCGCCGGAACCGATGCCGTCACGGTTTATATCAAAGCGACGATTACCGACGGAGACTACGTGGGTTATTCCGAAGTTTCTTTGCAGCTCACACCCGACGCCGCGATTGAAAGCATATATTTGATGTCGGATTCCAATAGTCTGGCCGTACAATCGACCGGCGGTATGGAAACCGCCATGTTGACCGCAACCGGTTACGATGCCAACGGCAACCGTGTGCCCGAAGGCCTCCAGATTGCTTTTATTATTACCGACGGTCCGGGTGGTGGTGAGAGACTGGGCACCGAAGATTATGGCCCGTTCATTGCCACGACCAATGCGCTGGGTGAGGCTTATTGCCCGGTTTCGTCGGGGACGGTTTCAGGGACAATTCGCATTCGCGCCTATGTCGGAAGTATTCTTTCCAATTCCACCCTGTTAATGGTGCATGCCGGACCTCCTGCCAATATCGTGGTCGGAGCCGAGGTTTGCAACATCCAGGCCTGGGGCTGGGTAAACCGCGACGTTGATATTGTAGCCCTCGTTTCGGACATTTATAACAATCCGGTGCGGAATGAAGTTGCCGTCTATTTCACGACCGATGAAGGCGTCATAATGGCGCATCAGGGAAGAACAACCGATGAAAAGGGTATTGCCGAAACGTCCTGGTTGTCAGGTTATATCCCTCCCGGCGGAGACGGCATTGTCCAGATTATTGCCGAAACCAGCGGCGGAACGGTAGCCGATACCTGCTATTTCTACAACAGCTGGTATCCCGATACGATGTGGTACGAGGAACCTTTCCCGAGTTCGGTTATGGCCGACGGCAAAGCTTATCGTAAGTTCAGACTCCAGGTCCGCGACATAAATGACAACTTTGTCATCGATCAGACCGAAATAGACGTTGAAAATTATTATCTGACGGTAGCCTCGGGCGTCATTGTGGACGGTTGTAACGCCTCGGTGATGACGTCGTTCTATACTTCCGTCACGCTCGAGAACGACTACAGCTGGAGCGCCTCCGATACGCAGGACGACGGCATTGGCGCTATTGACCAGATTACGTCAACTTATAAGGGCTTTGTCTCGGTAACTCATCCGTGTACCCTGTGGACCGGTTCGGCCTATTCGGACGGTTCTTCCCTGACAATCAACGCTTCCATCAATTACAGCACGCAGGTGCCGTTTAAGGTTACGATTAGAGACCGCTGGGGCAACCCGCTCGGCGGCCACCAGGTAATAGCCGGTGTCAGCGGCCGCGGAACCATCACCAACGGCGTGCAGCATACCAATGAGTATGGTGAAGCGAACGGATTCCTTTATAACGCTCCCGCCGCCGACCCGAATATTTCCGATGAAAAAGCCATTATTCAGGTAGTCGATAACGATCCGCGCGGTAACATAACGATGACCGCGGAGGTTTCGCTCCAATAATAGATTTCCTGTACTCCTGTTTTGTTTCGAGAGGGTCATCCGAAAAGCCATCATTCGGGTGGCCCTTAATTTTTTTCTTAAACCGGTTGAATAATTCGGCCCGACTGCGTAGATTTAATTATGTCAGAACGGGACGATATACCGAATGTAATCCACGAAACGATATTTTCTTCGGCCGATCTATATCCCGAAAAAGCGGCTCTGGTCAGCGCCGCCGATCAGGATAAAGCATATACATACAGCGATGTCGCGGCAAAAGTAAAACTGGTTGCGGCGTTTTTGAACGGGATGGGTATAGCCCGGCAGGACCGGGTCGGGATTATAGGTGACAACTGCCCCGAATGGGCTATATTTTATCTTTCGATTCTCGCCGCCGGGGCGGTCGCGGTGCCTCTCGACAACAACCTGAAAGAGTCCGAAGTGGCGGCTTTGCTGCGCATCTCGGGCGTCAGAATAATCGCCTGCTCCTCCAAATGGCTGATCCCGGTGCGGAACGTCATCGGATTGAATGGTCTTGATATCAAGCCCGTCGATCTGGGCGGGGCGGTCGGAGGCGCTTCGACGGATAGTGCGGGCACTTACAGTTCACCGGATACCAAACCGCACGATACGGCGGCGATTATATTTACGTCGGGGACGACCGGCGATCCTAAAGGTGTAATATTAACACACGACAATATTGTTTCGAATGTCAAAGCGGCTCGCACGGCTCTTCAACTTTTGCCCGATGATAAATTTCTTTCGATTCTGCCGCTGCACCATACATTCGAGGCCACTTGCGGATTTCTACTGCCGCTCATTTGCGGCCTGACCATCGTCTATGCCCGGTCGCTTAAATCCCGCGAGATCAAAGAAGACATAGATAAGTACAAGATTACGGTCATGGTGGCCGTGCCGTTATTGTATGAAAAAATGTATGCCTCAATCGTGCGGAAAATAGCCGAAGCCGGTACCGTCAAAAAGACGTTTATCGGAGCAATGCATGGAATCAGTGGCCTGGCGTGGAAGGCGAGAATCAAGGCCGGGCGACCGCTGTTTGCATCGCTCAGAAAGCAGGCCGGTCTGAGTTCGATCCGCATGTTTGTTTCGGGCGGAGCACCGCTGCCGGTACGCGTCGCCGAATGGTTCAACCTGGCCGGGTTTACGTTTCTGGAAGGCTACGGCATGACTGAATGCTCACCGGTGATCTCGGTAAACCATCCCGATGACATTCGCTTCGGATCGGTCGGTTCGCCACTACCGGGTCTGGATGTGCGTATCGATAATCCCGGTCCGAACGGAATCGGTGAAATCTCAGTCAAAGGTTCCAGTGTATCGCCGGGATACCTCGACAATCAGGCCGCCACGGCGGAACTGATAAAAGACGGCTGGCTGATGACCGGCGATCTTGGCAAAATCGACCGGGGCCATATTTATATCACCGGACGGGCCAAGAATCTGATAGTTTCGGGCGCGGGCAAGAATATCTATCCCGAAGAGATCGAAGCCGAACTGGATTTGTCTCCCTGCATCTCCGAGGCCATCGTGCTCGGACGGGCCCGCTCCGGCAAAGCGGGGGAAGAGGTCTGGGCGATAATTTATCCCTGCCTGGAGCAGATCCAAATCGCGCTGGGGGAGCAAAGTCCGGTGCCGGAGAAAATAAGAGAACTGATGCAGTCCGAAATTCGGGCCGTCAACGAGCGCATCGCCGACTTCAAGCGTATCGTCAATTTCGAGATTCGCACCGAACCGTTCGAGAAAACCTCGACCAGAAAAATAAAAAGGAATTTATACCGATAGTAGTATGATCGCGACCGAAGAAATATCGTTTTCGACCAAAGGCTATTGTCACGTTGTCAATTTGACTGAGGAAATTGTGCGGAAAGTACACGGGTCGGGCATCAAGTCGGGCATCGTGACCGTGTTCACGCCGTCGGCGACGTCGGGCCTGACCACGATCGAGTTCGAACCGGGACTGCTCGAAGATTTGCCGGAGTTTTTCGAAAAGCTGCTGCCGTCGGATAAGCCGTACCATCACGATCTGACCTGGCACGACGGCAACGGTTTCTCGCACATGCGCTCGGCACTGATCGGTCCGGATATCACGGTGCCGTTTGTCGATGGTTCGATGCAGTTGGGGACGTGGCAGAACATAGTCTTTCTCGATTTCGACAACCGCAGCCGCAAGCGAAAAGTTGTAGTACAAATAATGGGGGAATGATGATACAGGAGGATTTAGGTTTTAAGGTATTGGTGCCTCTCGATAGAAACGTCAAAATTCTCGATCAGACCCGACTGCCCACGGAGCTTGTTTATCATAAGTACGATGATTATCGCGATATAATCGGGGCTATAAAGCGCCTTGAAATTCGCGGTGCTCCCGCGATTGGGATTGCCGGGGCGTACGCGCTGGCGGTGGCGTCGTGTGCCGAAATTAAAAATGCCATGCCCGGGCAGCTGAAAAATATATTACAAGGTGTTAGTGATGAAATCAAGAATGCCCGTCCGACCGCGGCCAATCTGGCCTGGGCGGTGGATCGGGTGCTGCAGAAAGCTGAGCTGTACGACGGAACCGACGTCGAGCAGTTCCGAAAAATCTTCTGGGATGAAGCCGCCGCCATATACGACGAAGACGAGCAGATGTGTGCGGCCATCGGGCGGTACGGGGCGGAGCTTCTGGAAGACGGGGATTGCGTCCTGACCCACTGCAACGCCGGGGCGCTGGCCACCGGCGGCATCGGAACCGCGCTGGCGCCGATATATCAGGCGCACCAACAGGGCAAGGAAATAAAAGTTTTCGCCGATGAAACCCGGCCGCTTTTGCAGGGAGCGCGCCTGACCGCCTGGGAATTAAAGCAGGCGGGAATCGACGTGACCCTTCTGGTTGACAGCGCCTCTGGTGAACTTATGCGGCGAGGCAAGATCAAATGCGTCATTGTCGGGGCCGACCGGATCGCCAAAAACGGCGACGTGGCCAATAAAATCGGCACGTACAATGTCGCGGTGCAGGCGAACCGTCACGGTATTCCATTTTATGTGGCGGCGCCGTATTCGACGTTCGATGAAAATATTCCGACCGGTGCGAACATCCCGATTGAAGAACGTGAATCTGAAGAAATAACGCACGGGGGAGGAGTGCAAATTGCCCCGAATGGCATAAAAGTCTTCGCCCCGGCCTTCGACGTCACCCCCCACGAACTGGTGACGGGGTATATCACGGAGAAGGGGATCAAGCGATAAGTGCATCTCTTGCAGGTCAGAAGCCTCGTCGTAGACTCTGAGTGAAGCGAAGAGCGCTCCTGACAAATTTAGATCACATAATGAACCTATTAACCCAAATACAATGATTGTGCGCGGCACATGTCCACATGTGCCCGGGCGCTGCGTGTGGCCGCAACGGAATGTGAATTGTAACAAACAATGAATCTTCTAACCCAGAAACAATACCTGGTAATCGTCGACCTGGAGACAACCTGCTGGAATCGTAACGAAATGCGCGACAACGAGATGGAGGCAATCGAAATCGGCGCTGTCAAAGTCGATCTCAAATCCGGGAAAATTGTCGACGATTTTGACCGCTTCATCAAACCAAGC
The DNA here is from genome assembly GCA_963702205.1 of uncultured candidate division Zixibacteria bacterium. Classification (GTDB taxonomy): domain Bacteria; phylum Zixibacteria; class MSB-5A5; order GN15; family PGXB01; genus CALAMC01. Next base: position 3,148,259 of record OY969724.1, on the reverse strand, counting down.
CGCAATCCGATTCTGAGCGATTTTTGCAAAGACCTGACTAAGATAAATCAGAGCGACGTTGAAGCAGCGGAATATTTTCCGGTTGTCTTCGCGCAATTCCTTGACTGGATCGGCGACCTCGACCGGGCGATATTTTCATCGTGGAGCAATTTCGACCGCTGGATGTTTCAAAAGGATTGTACCTATCATAAAATTGATTATCCGTTCGGTGAAAATCATTATGATATAAAAATATATTTTAAACGCATTATGGGTGAGCGTATGGGGCTCAGTCGGGCGATGAAAACGCTCGGACTGGAATTCGAAGGCGTACGGCATCGGGGCATCGATGACGCCCGCAACACCTTCCGCGTGTATAAGGAATTGGAAAAGAAAGGCAATCAAACGACGCTGGATTTGTGAGTAAATGCATAATAAAGATGGGCAGATGTGGACATCTGCCGCTCACTCGACGCCCGCAACACCTTCCGCGTATATAAGGCATTGGAAAAGAAAGGCAATCAAACGACGCTGGACTTATAAATTTCGTGTTCGGCGGCAGACCCTTCAAAGTTCAGGACATGCGAGGGCGTCTGCCGCACACGAATATATAATGTTCGTATAATGTCATTCTTGCGCAAGCGGGAATCCAGAAAATAGTAGGTCGGGTTCCGATCCCGATGTAATCGGGAGAGAAACCCGACAAAAAAACCGAGTTTAGTGCAAATAGACATCGAGGAAACAGGGATGAAAAGCAAAATATACGAAGCAACAGGCATGAAATACCCACCCGTGGCGATAGTATGGTCGGATGAAAAACCTGATGGGGCAGTGCAATTCGCTCCGGGCAAATGGGGGTGCGTGATGTTCCTCCTGGCTGCGGCGGTCAAGGGTAAGGTCGCTGTCGCCGACCGCAATACCTTCGGCTGCATCGGCGGCGGGGTCGGTCTGGGCTTCGGCAATCAGTACGTCAATTTCCCGGGCGGTATCGCCGAATATATTTCGACCGGCAACGCCGAGTTCTGTAACTCCGATATCGGCAAGAAGATGCTGGATTGGCGGCCGGACCTGGCCGAAGGCGAACGGTATGTCAAGAATCCGAAAATCGCGCAGCAATTTATTGATAATCTCCCGATGCTCGACGTGCCCGCCGAATATGTCATCCTCAAACCATTGGATATGGTTACATTCGACGAAACTCCTCGATCGCTTATATTCGTCGTACACCCCGATCAGCTTTCGGCCTTGATCGTTCTGGCCAATTATGCCCGGTCCGGTTATGTCAACGTCGTCGCGCCGTTCGGAGCGGGGTGCCATCAGATCGGTATTTTGCCGATTCACGAAGAGGAATCCGATAATCCGCAGGCGATCATCGGCCTGACCGATATATCGGCCCGTAAGTACGTCATGAAAATGCTGGATCACAACGTCATGTCTTTTTCGGTTCCGTACAAAATGTTCCTGGAGATGGAAGAACACGTCGACGGCAGCTTCCTCGAAAGGAATTCATGGAAGACGGTTCTGGAGGATTATAAAAAGAAAGAACCGCAGACAAAGTAATGTTAAATCCGGTGGGTCCGAGGACCCACCGGGCACAACGTACGTACGGTTTGAGCCTATTGCATACGAAAAATGTCATTCCCGCGAAAGCCAATAAAAACAGCAGGTCGGGTTCCGAGATTTCGAGAAACCCGACAAAAAGACGTCGGGTTTTACATTCCCGTTGCAACGGGAATTCAAACCAGACCTACGTCTTTATGATAATTTAAAACAGGCTCTGCTGATTGCTTTGATCAAGCTCGAAACCAAGATGCTCGGCGGCTTCTTTGGAAATCATACGGCCGCGTTTGGTCCGCTGCAAAAAGCCGATTTTTAATAGGTACGGTTCCACCATGTCGACCAGCGTATCGATCTCTTCGTTGAGCGTCGCACCCAATGCCTCGATTCCGACCGGCCCGCCTTTGTAAAATTCGATGATTACCTGCAGCAATTTGCGGTCGAGCGCATCGAGACCGATATTGTCGATACCCTCTTTATCCAGAGCCGTGCGGGCCAGGTCGATATCTATTTCACCGTCGGCCCTGACCGTTACATAATCGCGCACCCGTCGCAGCAGTCGATTGGCGATGCGGGGCGTCCCGCGCGAACGTCGGGCGATTTCATGCGCGGCCTCGGTCGTGACTTTAACTTCCAGCAATCCAGCCGAACGCACTATAATTTCCGCCAGTTCCTTTTTATCGTAGAAGTCGATATGATAGTACAACCCGAACCGGTCGCGCAGCGGCGGCGACAACAACCCCGCCCGCGTGGTGGCGCCGATCAGGGTGAATCGTTTCAGCGGAATATTAATGACTTTGGCAAACGCGCCTTTATCCACCACGAAATCGACTTTGAAATCCTCCATCGCCGGATAAATAAACTCCTCGATAGCCGGGGAGAGGCGGTGGATTTCGTCGATGAATAGTATATCGCCCTCGGTCAGGTTGGTCAGGATGCCCATTAAATCTCCGGTGCGCGACAGGGCCGGACCCGACGTCGACACCAGTCGTGTGCCCATCTCATTGGCAATAATATTGGCCAGCGTTGTTTTGCCTAACCCGGGAGGACCATAGAAAAGCACGTGCTCGCACGGTTCGCCGCGTTTTTTGGCGGCTTCGATCGACACGTGCAGTTTGTCTTTTAATTCTATTTGCCCGATGTACTCATTAAGAAATTTAGGCCGCAGCGAAAGAATAAAAGATTCTTCCTCGGGCGTCATGACTTCGCCGGTTATGATTCTTTCGCGGCTCATCGTACTTCGGCCTTATCGGCTCCGGCTTCCTGCCGAAAAATGATCGCTATAAGTTTCTCGGTCGAATCGATTTTGGGATTCGATTCGAGCGCCCGCAAAACCATCTTTTCGGCTTCGGACGCCTTGTACTGCAGCTGCACCAGGACTTCGACCGCTTCATTCATGAGGTCGGCCTGCTCCTTGCGTATGACAGTCAAAGGCTGCTCGGTCTTGGACAACGCAAATCGGGCCATTTTGCCATTGAGTTCGGCGATGACCTTGTCGGCCAGACGATTGCCGATTCCCGGCAGGCGTGACAGGGTCCCGGCGTCTTTGGTCTCGATGGCCGTAGCGATGTCCCGGACGGGCAGAGTCAGTGATTTCAGGCCCTTTTTGAAACCCATGCCCGAGACCGTCGTGAACAGCAGGAAAAATTCCTTATCGAGAGCGTCGGTGAAGCCGATCAGCTTGGGAAAATGATTGCTCTTGCGGTCACCGGCTTCGATATAATCAATCGTGTGAAGCATCACCTCGCGGCCCTCGGCTTTGGCATCGCGCAGGGTATTATATAATCCCGAAGGTATCATCAATTCGTGGTACAATCCGCCGAGATTGATTATTACCGACTCTTCGGTCAGCTTGGCGATTTTCCCTTCAATCTGTGAAATCATTTTCCAATCAAGGCGTTGTGATGACAGAGCGCCGCCGCCAGGGCATCGGCCGTATCCGCCGAATAGACGTCATCGGTCAGTTTCAAAGTCGATTTAATCATCCTCTGCATCTGCATCTTAGTCGCTCGGCCGTTCCCGGTCAATGACTTTTTTATGCGGGTCGAGGCGTAGGAAACTATCGGAATATTATTCAGAGCGGCCCGGATAAAAATCGTCCCGCGCGCGTGACCCATAATTATGGCCGTCCTGGGGTGGGCGTAATGGGAGTACAGTTCTTCGACCGCCATATAATCCGGTTTGAACTGGTCGAGGATATTGCCCATCTCGTTGTAAATCTCTTTGAGTTTGCCCGGAAATTCTTCGCGGGCCGGAATCTTTATGACTCCGGCCTCGAGGATTTTTATCTGGCTGCCGCTCGATTTAATGACGCCATAACCCGTGATGTGCAGGCCCGGATCGATGCCGACAATGGTCACGGCCATGGCGGTCACCCGGCCAGTTTTTCCATGATGTCGTCGGCGATATCGAAATTACTATATACGTTCTGGACGTCGTCGTGTTCTTCGAGAGCTTCATACAGCTTGAGCATCGTCTCGGCCTGTTTTTCATTGAGAGAGATAGTATTCTGCGGAATCATGGTCGTCTCGGCCGATGTGATCGGAATCGATTTATTTTCAAGTGCCTGCCGCACATTTTCGAGGTCGCTCGGCGGCGTCGTGATCTCATAAACGTCGCCGGCATTAATCATATCTGACGCTCCGGCTTCGATAGCTATTTCCATGAGCGTATCTTCGTCGACGACCGACGTCTCGACAGTGATGATGCCCATACTGTCGAACATCCACGCGACACAACCGTTTTCACCGAGGTTCCCGCCGAACCTCGTGAACAGATGCCTTATTTCCGAAACGGTACGTTTTTTATTGTCGGTCAGCGTCATCAGGTAGACCGCCACCCCGGCCGGACCGTAACCTTCGTAGCTGGCTTCTTCGTACGATACCCCAGGCAGCTCGCCGGTACCCTTTTGGATGGCCCGCTTGATATTGTCCTGCGGCATATTGGCGCCTTTGGCCGTTGCAATGGCTGTCCGCAGTCTGGGGTTGGCATCGGGGTCTCCGCCACCGGCGCGCGCTGCCACCGTAATTTCTTTGATGAAACGGGTGAACATCCTGCCGCGCTCGGCGTCAGCTTTGCCTTTCTTACGCTTAATTGTCGCCCATTTTGAATGGCCGGACATAATTACCTCCTCGATCTTTAATTGCTTTTGCCTAATTTTAACGCTTGAAGGCAATAATCGCAAGAGGATTCGGGGCTTAATTTGGAGATGTTCGGTTGATCTGAAAAAAAGAGCTTTTACATACCGTCATCGGCCAGCGAGCGGAAACTTTCCTGATAACCTTCGTTGAGGACAATAATGGCGATCCGTCGGTTGCGTGGATCATACGGTTTGTCGGGAACCTTGAGATGTTTGTCGGCGTATCCACGGATTTCGACAATTTGGCCGTTGCGCAAGCCGTCATTTTCCATATAGCGGCGGGCGCTGTTGGCTCGGTCGGCTGAAAGCTCCCAGTTGGAATACTGATTTCGTTCGGAGTAGGGGGTTTTGTCGGTGTGGCCCTCGACTATGATATCATTGGAAAGGTTTCCCAGCTCCCCGGCGATAGCTTTCAAAATCAACTGTGTGGTTGGTTTAAGCCTGGCGCTTCCCAGACCGAAGAAATTGCTCGAATCGGGGTTGGTGGAGACTTCTACCAGTTCAATTCTCAATCCCTCGGGGATAATTTCTATCTGTATAAAATCCTTAAGCTTGGCGATTTCGGGAATCTTATCGAGAGCCTCGCGAATTTTTTTCCCGGCTTCGCTCAGGCGCTCTAATGTCTGGCCCATCTTGCCGCCTTCCTCGCTCTTGCGGATGCGGGTGTTAAGCGGCGAAGTGCCGCCTTCAAGAACGCCCCGGCCGGCTTTATTCATGAAACTGACCGGATCGCGGAAATACCCCTGCACCGCCTTTTTGACGGCATCGGACTGGGACATAATCCACATAACCAAAAAGAAAGCCATCATGGCCGTGACAAAGTCGGCGTACGCGACTTTCCAGGCGCCTCCGTGATGACCTCCGTGACCGCTCTTTTTCTTGACGACAATGATCGGTGCCGCTTGCTTTTCTTCATTATCTTCCATATCAGGCGGCGACCGCTTCCTGCTGTTGGGGCAGCTTACCGGCTTTGGCTGCGCGGCAGGCTTCTTCGACTTCGGTAAAGCCCGGACGCACGTCGTGTGAAATTACGCGTCGGGCAAACTCGACCGCTATTTGAGCGGTGAATCCTTTATGAAACGCCAGCAGGGCTTGCTTCAGGACGATGTAGTACTGACTTTCGGCGGCGATCTGATGATGCAGGTTGCTCGCCAGAGGCTGCACTGCACCGTACGACATGAGAATACCGAGAAACGTGCCGACCAGGGCCGCCGCCACGTGCTCACCGACCTCTTCGACCGAGCCGCCGATGGAGGCCATTGTGATAACCACCCCAAGTACGGCCGCGACGATACCAAGACCGGGGAGAGCGTCACCGATCGTCTGAAGGGTCGTGGCCGCGTGTTCCTCTTCGATTTCATGGGTTTCGATATCCTTGTCGAGCATCGACTCAAGATCGTGTTCGGGAATACCGCCCATAATAATCAGTCGCATCGTATCGGCCAGAAAGTCAACGGCGTGATGGTTTTTCAGGAAATACTGGTACTTCGTCAGGACCGAGCTTTTTTCAGGTTCTTCGATGTGCGATTCCAAACCGACCAGACCGTCCTTGCGAGCCACATTGAAAAGCTCGTACATCATTGCCAACAGCTCGATATAGGACTGTTTGCTCGGGCCGGAACTCATGATTTTAGGCAGACGGCCTAAAATAGCCTTGACAACTTTCGGCGGCGCCATGACAAACATCGAGCCCAGAGCGGCCCCGCCGATGATGACAAATTCGGCAGGCTGAAGGAGAACCATTGGATTCCCTTTGGCCAGAAGAAAGCCGCCCATGACGCATACAAAGACAAATATAAGGCCGGCTACTGCTAACATAACGTGTTCTTTCTCTTAAGGTTATAATAATTATCGACAAATCGGGCTGAATCTGAATAAGTTGGGTCGCGAAATATTGGAGGATTTTCGGGAAATTGGACCAAACTCGGAAATATTCCTGAAATTAATGTGTTGACAGCGAATTTATAATTGTTATTTTACATTGCTAAATTGTTAATTGACAAAATATTGCATGAAAGGAGGGGTGTCTATGACAGGCGTAAGGGTTCGCGACGACGAATCCTTCGAGAAAGCCCTGCGCCGCTTCAACAAATTTTGTGAAAAGACAGGAATACTGTCGGACATAAAGAAGCATCAGCATTTCGAGAAGCCGTCTGAACGCCGCAAGCGCAAATTGAATGCCGCACGGCGCAAGATGCGTAAGCTGCACCAGGCAGAAGGATAGACTTGTTGTGTCTATTTTACCTAAAATAGATGAAGAACTAAAATCGGCCCTGAAGGCGGGGGATAAGCTTAAAGCGACCGTTCTTCGGGGCCTTAAATCTGATATTCAATATCGCCAGATCGATCTCGGTCGGGATTTGACCGATGAAGATATTCTCGCGACTTTGCAGAGCGCCGCCAAGCGCCGTCGCGATTCGATCGAGCAGTTCAAAAAAGGCGGACGCGACGATCTGGTCGATAAGGAATCCAGAGAACTGGAACTTATTGAGGGGTATCTTCCGGAACAGCTTTCCGAAGATAAAATCAGAGAGCACATCCAGGCCTCGCTGGAAGCAACGGGGGCGTCGTCACCGGCGCAGATGGGAGCGGTGATGAAAGACCTAATGCCCCGGCTGAAAGGTCAGGCCGATGGCAAGCTGGTCAGTCAGCTTGTCAGACAGATGCTCTCGGACGCCGACCGGTAGCTCTTCATTAAGGATTTGACGCCATACAGGGAGTAGTGAAATGAACTGGATCGACATTATCCTTTTGATCCTTCTGGTGGCGGCCATTATTATCGGTTCTAAAAAAGGACTGATCAGAGAATTGATGGCTCTGGCCGTCCTGACCGCTACCGTTATCGTTTCCGTCAATTATATCGATATTATCGCAGTCAAAATTTACGAGACACTGGGCGGGTCGCCGTTGGTGACGGCCATAATTTCTTTCGTTGTACTATTGGCGGTTGTTTATGCCGTCTTTAAATTACTCGGAATAATGTTTTATAAGTTCGCCCATCTCCAGAAGCTGGGCAAGAAAGACCAGCTGGGCGGCGCACTGGTCGGGGCATTGCGCGGCTGGGTGATAATCAGCTTCGTGACCTTTATTGTCTTCCTGTTGCCGATGCCGGACAAGTTTTACGATGATTTCGGCCAATCTTTCCTGGGACCGACTTTCGCCAAGACCCTGCCGCTGTTGTATGAATCCTCGGCCACTCTGCACCCCAAGAACGGCAATTTCATGGACAAGGTCGAACATACTCTGCTGCTGAGGCCGTCGAGCGAATCCAATACACCCAATTTCGATTTCAGCGAGGACCGTGAACAGGTCTACCACGTGATTTACCAGATTGACCGCTATTTCGGGACCGGAGCCGGACAGATATAAACTGATAAAGATATTTATTCTTGCGAAATCAATGCTTATATTAAGCCCCGATTGAATCGGGGCTTTTTATTTTACGGAGTGTGGCCTTGAACTTTGATGAACATTCAATGGGTGTCCTGGAGTACCCAGGATTCTGGAAATCCTGCACGGACTGTGTCTGACCCGTTACGGGATGGAAATGGTCGACCGTATGGCGCCGCTTACCGATTCCGGAGCCATCACCACTCGCCTGGCCGAAGTCTCCCAAATGCGGGATATAGTACAATTTCGCCCGGCCCTGCCGCTGTATCGTCTGGACGATATAACCGGCATAATCAGCCGCTCGAAAACGGTCGGAATTTTTATCGAACCGGCCGACCTGCTGTTGGTGAAAGAACTAATCGACGTCTGCAATGCCTTGCACCGCTATGCACCCGATGATCGTCATAAATTCCCGTTGATCGCGGAATATCTGAAAGACCTGCACCCTCTATTTGAGTTAAGTGAGACAATCGGGCGGACCATCGACAACGACGGTGAGATAAAAGATTCGGCGTCGCAAAAGCTCAGGGCGATTCGAGGGGAAATTTCCAATATAAAGAGAAAAATCGTCGCCAGGCTCGACCGCATTTTGTCGGCGCGTCAGAAGACTCCCGGCTGGCAGGACGATATGATTACGATGAGAGACGGGCGTTATGTCATTCCCGTGCTGTCCGGGCAATTTCGGCCGGATGCGGGAATAGTGCACGACCGCTCGCAGTCGGGGGCGACCATGTATGTCGAGCCCAACGAAACGGTAGAGCTGAACAACGGGCTGGGATCGGAGCTGCGCAACGAGCGGCTGGAGATAGACCGCATCCTGCGGGCCCTGACGGCGCAGGTGGGGGAGGAACACCATGGGCTTTTGTCCAATACCCGCCTGATCGGTATTCTCGATTTGATCCATGCCTCGGCCAATTTTTCGATCAAGATCGACGGGGCGCCGCCGCAGATCAAAGGAACCAGTCGACTTGATTTGATTAACAGCCGTCATCCGCTTTTGATGTACTATACGAAAGAGAAAGACACCGTGGTCGGCAACGATCTGGCGCTCGACAAGGGTCGGCTCGGTCTTATTATCACCGGCCCCAACACCGGCGGCAAGACGGTGGCCCTGAAGACGGTCGGGCTGCTTGTACTTATGGTGCAATCGGGCTTGCACGTGCCGATCGACGAAAAAAGCGAGGTCGGCGTTTTTCACAACGTCCTGGCCGATATCGGCGACGAGCAGTCAATCGAGCTGTCGCTGTCGACGTTTTCTTCGCACGTCCGGCAGATAGCCTATGCCGTCGAAAACGCCCATTCGGAGGCGCTGGTGCTGCTCGACGAAATCGGCGCCGGGACCGATCCCAAGGAGGGTGCGGCGCTGGCGGAGGCAATCCTCTTAAAGCTGGTGAAAAACAAAGCCAGGATAATCGCGACGACACATTACTCACAATTGAAGACGCTCCCGATGGAGCATCCCGAACTTGAGAACGCCAGCTTCGAATTCGACCGTAAGACTCTTCAGCCGATTTTTCGCCTGCAAATCGGTATACCGGGGGCGTCGTACGCCGTCGAGATTGCCGAACGGCTCGGCATGAATAAAGAAATTACTCACAACGCCTCGAAGCTTCTCGGCAAGACCGAGCGCTCGCTGACCGGGCTCATCGAATCGCTCGAATCCGAACTGGCGGCGCTCAGAAAAGACAAGGCCGCTCTGCAGGACAAGCTCAAACATACGGCCCAGCTCGAGGACTTCTATAAAAGCCAGAGCGAAAAGCTCTCCCGCGAGATGGAGCAGAGTAAAAACGAACATCTGCAGGAGCTCGAAAACGTGCTCGCCGAAAGCCGCCTCGAAATCGAACGGCTGGTGAAACGTATACGGGAGACCAATGCCTCGAAAGATTCCGTCAAACAGGCCCACAAATTTCTGCAGTCAACCGCCAACAAGCAGGAACATCTCAAGAAGAAGTACACTCCTCCGGTCGAGTCGGGAAAACTAAACGCCGGCGATATGGTCTGGATCGAATCGCTCAGGAAAGAAGGCGAACTGATCGAACTCGGCGACAAACATGCCAAAGTGCGCATCGCCAATATGATGTTCACCGTGGACAGCACCGACGTTGCCAGCGCCAAAAGTCCCGTGAAGGATAATACAGCCACAGGAAACGCGGAACCGTCCGCGGATTTCGAGCGAACCGGTCCGGAGATCAGCTTGAGAGGTATGACCGCCGATGAAGCCTCGGAAGCGCTCGATAAATTTCTCGACACGGCCATACTGACCGGGCTGTCGCAGGTGTACGTCGTCCACGGCAAGGGGACCGGGGTTTTGCGAAAGAAAATGGCCGAATTTTTGAAAGCCCATCCGGCCGTCGCCGATATCCGTCTCGGCAACTGGAACGAAGGCGGCGCCGGGGTGACCATCGTCAAACTGAAAGATTAAGTCGTGATTCCGCAGGATACCATAGACCGCGTCCGCGAGGCGACCGACATCGTCGAGCTTCTAAGTCAGTACCTCCGGCTCAAAAAGCGCGGGCGCAATTATTTCGCGGTTTGCCCGTTTCACCTCGAGAAGACGCCGTCGTTTTCGATTTCGGCCGACAAGCAGATATACAAATGCTTCGGCTGCGACGCCGGCGGAAACGTCTTCACGTTCCTGATGGAACACGAAAACATGACTTTCATCGAAGCCGTCCGTTTTCTCGCCGATAAGGCCGGCATCAGAATAGAAGAAACCCGGAGCGATTCATCCAAAGACGAGCTCGACCGGTTGTACTATGCGCACACGGTGGCGCTGGAGTACTATCAGAAACTGCTCAAGTCCGATCAGTATCGCGATAAGATGATGAAATACCTGCTTGAGAACCGTCACCTGACTGAAGAATCTATCGAGTTTTTTGGCCTGGGTCTGGCCGGTGAAAGCTGGGACGGATTTCTTAAGTACCACCCTCAGGAAAGACCTGTTCGACAAAGATCTGGAGCGGGCCGGGCTGGTGATCCGCTCCGAAAAACGCGATTCTTATTTCGACCGTTTTCGTCAGAGACTGATGATTCCGATTTTCAACCAGAGCGGGAAAGCCGTCGCCTTCGGCGGTCGGGCCCTAAAAAAGGGCGAGGTCGCAAAATACGTCAACAGCCCGGAGACGGCATTGTACCATAAAAGCAGCATATTGTACGGCCTAAACTTTTCTCGGCAGTTTATCCGCGAAAAAAACGAAGTCATCATCGTTGAGGGATATTTCGACCTGATTTCGCTGTATCAGGTTGGCATAAAAAACGTCGTGGCCTCGTCGGGGACGGCTTTCACTCTGACACAGGCGCGGCTGCTGTCGCATTTTGCCGATACGGCTTTTCTGTTTTTTGACAGCGACTCCGCCGGACAGATGGCGGCTTTGCGCTCGGTCGATGCGCTGTACGACGCCGGGCTGGAAGTCAAAGTAATATCCGGTCCGGAGGGCGATGACCCCGATTCACTGGCGGTCAAAGGCGGCGCGGACGCGATCGAGAAAGTCCACTCCGAAGCCGAAAGTTTTATACAATATCGCATCCGCCGGGCTGACCTCGAATCGGCCGGAATTATTGCGCGGGAAAAACTGATCAAAGAATTCGTGGCGCTGTTTAAAAAGGTGGGCGATACGACCCGCCGCGATGTTATGATCCTCGACGCCGCGGAACGAATGAAAATTCCGCCCCGGCAGTTTTATAATATCATGAATGAAAAGGGAGATGCATCATCGGGATCGACGGCCGTCGAGCCGCCGCGCAAAATAGAAATCAATGAACGCGACCTGCTGTCACTAATGATCTGCAACCCGGAGGAAATCGCGAAGGTTATGGAAAAGCTGACCCCCGAGGATTTCCACATTCCGGCGCACCGGGCGATTTACGAGAGCATCATCGACGTTTTCAAAAAATCCGGAGAATTCACCGAGTCGGGACTCGTCAATCAAATCGCAGATCAGTCTCTGCTGGCTGATATTACCGCGCTGGCCGCGATCGACTGGTCGGGGTACAATGTACCGTCGACTGTCCGGGGCCTGGTGAGAAAGATACAAGACCTAAAACGCGAACGGATAATCGATACGCTCAAGGGTCAGCTCAAGGACGCCGAGAGCAAAGGCGATTCGAAAACGGCCGAAAAGCTGCAAAACGAAATTATGGACCTGATTAAAAGGCGGGAGCAGTAAGATTTAATGCTGCGGCGTCTCTATATAAAGAATTTCGCCCTCGTGCGCGAACTGGCGATCGAATTCGCTCCGGGGATGAACGTCCTCACCGGTGAGACGGGAGCGGGCAAGTCGGTGATTATCGGCGCCCTGGCACAGGTTCTGGGTGAACGCGCCGACCGCGATGATATCCGCTCCGGCGAAAAAACGGCCGTCGTCGAAGCCGAGTTCGATATAACCAAATCGAAGAAAATCGTCGGTTTGCTCAAAGACAACGGCCTCGATTGTGAGAACTGCACTTTGTTAATCAGAAAAGAAATGTTCGCCGGTGATAGAGCCACCCGGGTCTTTATCAACGACCAGCAAATCACGGCCAAGCTGCTCAAAGACATAACCGATCATCTGGCGCAACTGTACGGTCAACATTCGCATCAGCAATTGATCGACGAGAAAAACCACCTGTCGTTTCTGGATTCTTTTGCCGGGCTGCTGCCGTCGGTCGAAGAGTTGACCGCAGTCTTTTCCGACTGGCAAAACGCCGAGCAGAGATTGAAAGCAGCTATCCTCCGCAAAACCGAGAGCGAGAAAAGCCGCGAACTGATGCAGTTCCAGAAACAGGAAATCGAAAAGGCCCGCATACGGGTCGGAGAAGAAGAGGAGCTTCTGGCCGAGCGCAAAATTCTCGACTCGGCTGCTCTCCTCGGTCAGAAATGCGCTTCGATTTTAATCGTCCTCGACGGCGATGACAACGCTGTATTATCCGGGTTGAGCGTTTGCACCAGGGAAATGGGGCATATACTGCCGGTCGACAAAAATCTCCGGCCGCTGGGCGAGATGCTGGACAATGCTACGGTCAACCTCGAAGAACTTCGCTCTAAACTTGAAGCGTATATGTCGTCGATACCCGATGATCCCGTCCGACTCGAAGAAATCAATCTTCGGCTCGACGAAATCTACCGACTCAAGAAAAAATACGGCGGTTCCGAGGAAGGCATACTACGGTCGCTCGATGAGATAACTGCCGAACTGGGCAGAATTGACAATATCGATCAGGATATAATTCAGCTTCGCAAGCAGTCTGAGGGCCATAAAAAAGATTACTCTCAGAAAGCTGCAGCAATCTCAGAAAAGCGACTCAAGGCGGCGGCAATGCTGTCAAAAATGGTTAAAAAAGAACTGGCCGATCTTGCGGTCGGCGACGCCGGGTTCGAATGCGAGTTCATGGTAACCGACGACCCCGACGGTATCGAATATGGCGGTCGTCATCTGAAAGCCGAACCGACCGGATTGGAAGACATCCGCTTCATGTTTTCGGCCAATCCCGGCGAGCCGCTCAAACCGCTGTCGTCGACGGCCTCCGGGGGCGAGATTTCGCGCGTTATGCTGGCGCTCAAAACTGCCGAACAGGCCCGCCGCAAAGAAAGCCAGCCGCTTCTGGTCTTCGACGAAATCGACTCGGGTATCGGTGGCCACACCGCCCGCTCGGTCGGAGAAAAGCTCAATTCTCTCGGTCGGGATAATCAATTGCTGGTCATCACTCATTTGCACCAGATCGCAGCCTTGGCGGACCATCATTTCGCGGTCGAAAAGATCGCCTCCGACGGCAAATCACGGCGGCGGGTCATCTCGGTCAGGAAACTGGATGACAAAGATAAGGCGGGGGAAATCGAGCGCATGCTCAGCCTCGGCGATAATGGGCTTTCGTAGCGAATTTTAATTATTTATATTGTTGTGCCACTTGAGAATAAATTACAAATTAATTTGAATATATGATTTTTATCGCGGTATATAAATCGGAAGACAAAACAGCCGGTGACGCCGAGTTGGTGGTTTTAATTGCCGACGGCGACAAAAAGGCTATGAAGGCATTGGTGGACCGCTATAAGAAACGGGCCTATTTTTTGGCCTTAGGCATAGTGGGGAATAAGGATGAGGCTTTTGACATTTCACAGGAAGCTTTTATCAGGGTGTTCAAGTCGGCCCCGAAATTCGAGAGCGGCCGCGACTTTTTCCCCTGGTTTTATTCCATCGTGGTCAACCTCTGCAAAGACTGCCTGGCTCGCCGCAAAAACAGGGAGTCGCGGGAAATGAATCTCGATGATGCCGCATATCTGCTGGTTGCGGATTCCAATCCCGAGGATGCCGTGATCAAAGAAGAGCAAATACGCGATATCCAACAGGCTCTGATGGAACTCGATTTCGAGGACCGCGAGATTATCATGCTCAAGCATTTCAAGGAATACTCATATGACGAAATTGCCATCCTCCTGAAAATACCGAAAGGCACGGTGATGTCCCGGCTGTACTATGCCCGTAAAAAACTGGCGAAAAGGTTGGCAAAATATGTCTGAGAAAAATATCAATGTCATGCTGTCGGGATACGTCGACGGAGAGCTGACTCAGGACGAAATGATATTGTTCGAGAGTCATCTCAAAAGCGATCCCGAACTGCGCAAAGAACTCGAGACGTTCAAGAAACTGAAGGAGATAACCGGGGCTATGAAGTACGCGGACATTCCCGAATCGGTTTGGGAGGGCTATTGGGCGTCGGTATACAAACGAATGGAGCGGGGCTTCGGGTGGATACTGATGTCGATTTCGGCCGTCCTTTTTGCGGCGGTCGGATGCTATTACCTGTTTCTCGATTTTTTTATGAATCCCCAAACGTCGATTATCCTGAAAGTCGCCGTGGGAGCGGGCCTGTTGGGGCTGATTATCATGCTCGTTTCCATTATCCGGGAACACCTGTTTGCCTATAAGCGCGACAGATATCACGAGGTGAAAAGATGATTGTATGTACAACCAATGATATTCCCGGCAAGAAGATCGTCAAGAGCCTGGGGATGGTGCGGGGCAATACGGTTCGGGCGCGGCATATCGGGCACGATATCATGGCCCAGCTGCGCAATATTATCGGCGGTGAAGTAACCGACTATACCAAGATGCTGGCCGAAACCCGCGAACAGTCGATCGACCGCATGGTCACCGAGGCAGTCGAACTTGGCGCCAACGCCGTTGTCGGCGTGCGCTTCTCGACCTCATATATCATGACCGGGGCCGCCGAGCTTCTGGCCTACGGCACGGCCGTTACGGTCGAAGACATCTAATCTTTCCGGTCGGACCGCATTCGGGGTCCGGCGTTTTGTTTAAATTCTGCTTTTTATCTGGCGCAATCGACCGAATCAGCCGTATTTGGTTAAATTATGCGCCGGACGATTAAATCATTAATTTCATCCAAATTTGCGGTTTGGGCCGCGGTGTTCGCGCTCAATGCCGTCTTCTTCGCCGTCCTGCGCCTGTTCTTCCTGATCTATTTCCGCAGCATCGCCGCCAGCAGCAGCCTGGTCGATATACTGCACGCCTTCTGGATCGGTTATCGCTTCGATGCCAAGATCATCAGTATTATTCTGCTTCCGCTGGTTGTCGTCTCGTTGATCCCCGGTATGTCATTCGATAAGAAAATGGTCAGGAGAATTTATGTCATAGCACTGTCCGTCATTTTCGGCTTTCTATTTATGCTGAGTCTGGCCGAGCTCAGGTTTTTTGAAGCCTACGGCAGCCGCCTGAATTTTCTGGCTGTGGAATATCTCGACGACGCTTCCATGATGTTCTACACCCTGTACACTGATATCGGTTTCTGGTTTACGCTTTTGGGAGCGGGGCTCTTTATTGCCGTTTACGTATGGGCACTCAAAGCGGTCATACGGAAAGTCATATCGTTCAAATTAAAGGCCGCGATTATCCCGGAAATCGTATCGTACTTGTTTCTTATTGCCCTGCTCGTGTTCGGTATACGCGGCCGCCTGGGGCAGAAAGGCCTCGACTGGGGTGCGGCTTTTTTCAGTTCCGACTCGTTCGCCAATCAACTGGCGCTGAACGGCTGCTTTACGTTGGCCAACTCCATCTATGAAGAACGTCGGGCCGGACGTGACGTCAGCGAACCGGAAAACGGTAAGTACCATTATTACGATACCGCTTCCGCCTGCCGGACGGTCTCGCAGATGCTTGGTCTACAGGACATTTGTTCGACCAATGAACTCGAACTGTCCTCCACGCAATCCGGACCTCGCTGGAATTTTAATCCCAATATCGTCATTATCATTATGGAAAGCTGGTCGGCAAAATATATTGGGACGTATGGTGCCGAGTATGGTGTCACGCCGCGTTTCGACAGCCTCGCCAAACACGGCATTCTTTTCAAAAATTTCTATGCCAACGGCATTCGCAGCAACCGGGGTATTCCGGCGGTGCTTTGTTCTTATCCGGCGCTGCCCGGGCGGTCGATCATGAAACGGTTCTCGGCCGGGCGGCCGTTTACATCCATCGCCGAGATTTTGAGCCGGCGCAACTATACTTCCATATTTGCGCATGGGGGAGACATTCAGTTTGATAATATCGAAGGATTCCTGCGGGCCCATGGCTATCGAAAATTCTACAGCCAGTCGGACTTCCACGGCAGGACACTCAATAAATGGGGTGTAGACGACCACGATGTTTTCGAGGCGCTGGCGGAACGCGTCGATTCTTTTCCGCGTCCGTTCAACCTGACCGTGTTCACGCTCAGCTTCCACGAACCGTACCGTGTCCCCGACGATCGCTTTGTCAAGTTTGAACCGTCCAACGAGCACGACCGTTTGCTCAATGCCTTCTACTATACCGACTGGTCACTGGGGCGACTTTTCGATGCCTTGAAAAACGACCGGGTTATGGACAGTACTATTTTCATCATAACGGCCGATCATTGTGCCCATCAAACGCCGAAATACCCGCTGACTCCGACGACCTTCCACATCCCGCTGCTGCTTTATTCCCCGGCACTGTTCGGCGATTCATCTCAGGTCGTCAACAAGATCGCCAGCCAGGTCGATATCGTACCGACTCTGGCCGGTTTGCTCGGTGAAAAGATCGATACGCAGCGGTGGGGACGGGATATTTTAAACCTGCCCGACAGCGATAACGGCTTTGCCGTCATCGACGCCGACGAAAAATTCGGCATGGTCGAAGATTCCATGTTGTACTTCCACTGGGCCGGGGCGGGAGAGTACTTGTACGATCTTAATGAACAACCGTACTTACAGCATAATCTGAAAGACACGCTGAAAAATAAATACGAATCTATGGCGGTCCGTACCAATTCGTACATTCAACTGGCAATACAGCTTTCGCGCAGCAAAACTATTAAATAATAACATATTCTCCCGAATCTGAATACTTTACGCGACAGCACCAGTAGGTCGGGTACTGTGCGCGGCAGATGTCCACTGTAAAGTATCATGAGATCCGTTACAGGTTGTGGCATGACATACGTTTCAGATTATGTATCTTTGATCTTCGATAAAGGCACCGGGAGGTCGGGTACTGTGCGCGGCAGATGTCCACATCTGCCCGAGCGCCGCATTAAAGGCTAAGTAGGTCGGATTCAGCGCGTCAGGAACTATTTCCTGACGCTCTTACGTTTCGGCAAAAACCTTTGGGATAGCATTCCCGACAAGGCATAAAATGCACTATATCCTTACGATTGCTTCCTCAACAACCTCGTAATCACCGCCATATGATGCACGTCGTGCTCGGCGATGAAATAAGCATGATCGATCAGGCGCATCGGCTGGTCGAGACGCGGGTGCCGCGATACGAGTTCGGCATCACTGTCCGACATTTTATCGAACATGGCCAGCCCTTCGGCACGCATGACGCGGAATTCTTTCAGGAGGCTTTCCATAGTACGTTCGTTGAAGTTGGAATCTTCCGTCAGTTGATTTGAAAGGTCGGCCGGGCGAAGCTGCTCTTGGCTCTGAAGAAAATCGTCAATACGTCCGGTGGTCAGACGTTCGACCGTAATCAAATGCCCGACGTTTTCCTGAATCGACCATTTGTTATTAGGTTTGTATATCAGCTTCTCCTGCGGGATATTCCTGACAAGTTCTTCGAGCGCCGGGGGAGTGGCGCGGAGGCGCTCGACCACCGCCGGAAACTGCTCCGGTTCCAGTATGAATTTGAATTTGCGATCAAACCAGATTACTTTGAATTCCATGTTTCCTCCTTAACCGAGCGAGCCGACGACTTTCTCAACCTCTTGCAGTACTTCGCAGGACTTGACCAGTTGTTTCATTTTTGTATGATCGGGATACAGCGGCCGGTCCACGTCCAGAAAATCGACGTGCCGACGAACCACTTCGTACGCTTTCTTGACCCCGTCGCCAAAATTATAATCGCGAAAATCCAGCGCCTGTGCCGCCGCCATCATCTCGATGCCGAGCACGCCGTACGCGTTGTCCAGAATCTGAAAATTCTTGATGGCCGTGGTCATCCCCATCGAAACGAAATCTTCCTGATCCGCCGCCGCGGGGATGGACTGAATCGACGCCGGAGCGGATAATATTCTCTGTTCGACAATCAACGCATCGGCGGTGTACTGTGACAGCATCAAACCGGAAAACATACCGGCGCCTTTGGTCAGAAACGGCGGCAGGCCGACCGACAAAGCCGGATTGTTGAGGCGATTCATGCGCCGTTCGGACATGACGCTGATCATAGTAATGCACGCCCCGGCCATATCCATCGGCACCGCCACCGGTGTTCCCTGAAAATTAGCCCCGGAGAGCTGGAGATTTTCATCGGGGAAGAAAACGGGGTTGTCGCCGACGCCGTTAAGTTCGATCTCGACCTGTGAACGGGCGTACGCCAAAGCGTCGTGCGCCGCCCCGATTACCTGCGGAGTCGAACGCATGGAATAGGCATCCTGCACCTTGCACGGTACCCGGCCTTCGGCGAGATCACCTCCGGCGACGAGCTTGCGTATGGATGCGGCCGATCTGATTGCACCCTTGAAACCGCGTGCCTCGTGCAGTTTGGTGCCGTACGGTTTCATGTTGGCTTTGAGCGCTTCCAGAGACATGGCCGTCCCGATCTCGGCCTGCTTGAGCCAGCGTTCGGCGTCGTATAAAAATATCGCGCTCATGGCGGTCAGGACGTTGGAACCGTTGATCGTAGCCAGCCCGTCGCGGGCCTTGAGACCCGGCACCGGTATCCCGGCCTTGGTGAGAGCAACTTTGCCGTCGAGCAATTCACCCTCATAGTACGCTTTACCTTCACCCATCATCAACAGTGCAATCTGGGCCATCGGGGCCAGATCGCCGCAGGCACCGACCGATCCTTTTTGGCAAACAAACGGCGTCACGCCCTTGTTGAGCATGTCGACCAGCGTCTGCGTGATTTCCAGCCGGCAGCCGGACTGCCCGTGGGCGTGCACGTTGACTCGTGCCGCCATGGCCCCGCGGACGTACTCGATCGGAGCCGGGTCGCCGATTCCCGCGCTGTGATTATAGATAAGATATTTCTGAAATTCCTGGACCTGTTCATCGTTGAGGACGACTTCGGAAAATTCACCGATTCCGGTATTAACGCCGTACATTATTTCTCCGGCCTCGATTTTCTTTTCCAGCATGGCCCGGCATTTATTTATTTTTTCCACGGCCTCCGGCGCCAGTTCGACTTTTTCACCCTGCCGGGCTATTTGGACCAGTTTTTCTATGGTCAGGTCATGGCCGTTCAATTGCATGGTCATATTTCACCTCAGTATGTAAAGAACCTTACGGTTCAAATTGTTTTTGCGGATGTATAAATGAAACGGTCTCAGGTGTCCTGAAGACCGGGCGCATTATCGGGCTGATACCGGGAGTCGAGCGTCACCGTTTCGATGACCCGCCTCACCGGGAGTTTCTTCTGTTCAAAGTTATGCGTCATGGCTTAAATATATATCATACCCGGCGTTTCTGTCAAATATCTTTATAGGCCGCTTATAAACCCCAAGACATATTTGACGGCGATAAACAGCAGGCAAACCGTCAGAATGCCCTTTATTAGCCGGACCGGCATATATTTTTGAAGGCTCGCGCCGGTATAGGTCCCGGCCAGGCCGCCGATTCCAAACAGCAAGCCCAGCAGCCAATCGGGGGTTATAACGAGATCGGGCCGGCCATAAAACTGCCCGAGCACGATATAAATAACTACCCCGATAACCGAATTGATGAACGTCCCGGCCAATGCGACCCCGGAAATGGCATAAACCGGCAAATGAAAGACTACCACCAAAATCGGTACCAGCAGCGCCCCACCACCGATACCGTAAATCGAGCCGACAATTCCTATAAAAAAGCTGATCAGGAAAAACGATACGGTCGGGACGCGGTAGCTCTGCGCGTCGAAATTGAATGAAATATTCCGAGCGGTGATAGCGGCCTCGTATATAAGAAGTCCCTTTAATCCATTCATGTCTTTCGATTGATTTCCCGCTTTATCAAAGACGCCCAGACCGAGCCGGACGCCGATATAAAGCAGCACCAGCCCGACAAAGAACTTGAACGCCGACGGATTCGGCAGGTATTTAACCCGTATGATCGCTCCCAGAATATTACCCGGAAATGCCCCCAGTACAGTTGCCCATAAAAGAGGCCAAAGCATTCTTTTTTCGCGATAAAAGCGATAAACCCCGCCCGGTATTGCCACGATATTGAACAACAGGTTGGTCGGTGTGACGGCCGGTCCGGTAAAACCGAGAATGCTGACCTGAAACGGCAACAATATAAAGGCCCCGGACAGCCCGCCCGTCGATGCCAGCGTCGATATGCAATAGGCCACAATTATCGGCAGCCACCACCACGTTTCCACGCCGCTTATCGGAAATTCAATCATGGCGTATAAATTATAGTTTGCAAATGTCGGTGTCCATCGTTAAATAAACCTGTAAAGGGAAGATGCGAACGAAACGGAGATATCATGACCGATCTTGAAAATGTATATAAATTCCTGGCCCAGCGAAGAATCGCGCTGGTCGGGCTGTCTCAGAAGCCCAAACATTTCAGCCGGGCGCTTTTTCGCGAACTGATCGACCGCAAATATAACGTCTGCCCGGTTAACCCGAACGCTGATCAAATCGACGGCTTCCCGTGTCACAGAAGCATCGCCGATGTCATGCAGGTCGATTATGGAGAATACCCGGTCGGTGGGGCCATAATAATGACGTCGCCGGAAAAATATCGCGAACTGACAGAGCAGTGCCTTGACGCCGGGATAAAACGTATCTGGCTTTACGGAATCAGAGGGAGCCAAAAGAAATATTCTGATCTGGACGAAATATGCCGCACCAACGGTGTCGTGCTGATTGCGGATTTGTGCCCCTTCATGTTTCTGCCGCAGACCGATTTTATTCACCGGTTGCACGGCGGCATCCTAAAAATATTCGGCAAATACCCCAAATAAAAAAACCGCCGTATCATGAGGGTTTGACACTGGCGGTTCTTATCGAAAAATTTTATAAATTATGCTTTTTTGCGTCTGAGTATGCCCATACCGAGCATGCCCAGTCCGAACAAAGCCAGCGTGGCCGGTTCCGGCACGGCACCCGGTACGTTATTGCCGCCTGAGCTGTAGTCGAGCATCAAAACGGCATTGTCGATACGCAGATTGCATTCACCCGCAAAAATCGATACGTCCAGGATTCCATCATTCCAGAATCCGGGGGTGTCGATATTGGTCAGGTTGAAGACGCTGTTATCGAGGAAATGATGATTGAGAGGATCCCAGTCGAAAACGCCTTCAATGGCTACTTCGTTGTTGTGGCTGTCGATTTGAGCACCATCGATCCAGAGCCGGGCGCGCGTGATAACGTCGGGAGGCACGCTCAATCCGGCCGGGAGGGTGTGGCCCCAGCTCAGTTCATCGTCGTAACCATAACCGGTGCCGATATAAGCTCCGGGAGCCGATCCGAAAAAGGTGTTATGGCTGAAATGAACCCATGAAGCGTAATCATAGGTGTGAAAGTCTTCGAGAGAAAAGAAGTTGGTGAAGATACTCTCGGACATCGTCGGGCTGGCCATCATCACTGACGGAATGAGAAGCATTGCTGCCAAAGCCAGCGTCAGGATGTTTTTCTTCATAATGTCTCCCCTTATGCAAAGTGAGTTATATTTTCACGTTTATAAATATATAACAAGTCGTAAGTATGCAAAAGTGGTGCCGACAAGCTAAGTGTCTTATACACAACAATTTAATTTCATAGATTCGTATTTTGTATGAAGGTCGTTGTTCAAATATTGCACTTTTTTGCAAAGCAACCGTGAAAGTGTGCAAAATCACATAAAAATCGTCCCGGTGCGAAAGAAAATCGTCGGTCCGACCAAGTTCGCCTATCATAAGCATAAGGGAAGAATCGGACAATAATTGGTTTCCATTATTAACATGTTCGACACATACTTTATTGTCTTAGTCCATTCTTTACACCCTAAGAGGCGTGTTACCGGATTATCTTGTCAAGATAAAATGCCTTGCTTTTCTTCGGAAAGTTCTTATTTTTGAACCAGAAAAGGCCAGGAATGGTTATAATAAATGCAATAAAGTTTTAATTTTGTCTTGCCGAGATAGAGAATATGGCGAATAAGACTAATAAAGAAGCAAAAGACAATCCGAAACAAATGGCTAAACCTGAATTTGAATACATCAATGAAGATGTTAAAAATTACGCCTATTCGGATTATGTAAGACTTAATTCTTTTCCACGGGGGATGCTTTTATCGTTTGGTAAAATGCGGCCCGAAGACGGAAAATTTATCGTTTTTCAAGAAATACTTTTGCCCTTTGAAGTTGCGGTATCGTTATCTACAATAATAAAAGTCCAAATTGACGAACTTATTTCAAAGGGAGCCTTAAAAGAAGTTCCGATGACGAAAGAAGGCGACAAATGACAAATGTTGCTTTGATTAATACGAATTATCAAGTTATAGGTGCTAAGCTGGTTTCAAAACCGCTTGCCACGTCATATTGGGCTTCATGGGCCAGTTTTTATCCCGCCAGTAAAGCGGCCTATTCGCTCAGCGATGATCCCAATTGGTTTATTGCCGATTATTGGATGGCCCATGAACGTGAAGCAGACGAAGATATTGAAAATGGTCGATTTGATACTGTAAATACAGTTGAAGAGCTTCTTGCATTTTTCGATGCCCAAGAAAAAGAAATCCAAGAAAACGGATGAGTCCAAAAAAGAATCCGTGCCTCCCATACAACGAAAAATAGTTTTTTCGTCTAAGTTTACAAAAGAACTTAAAAAAGCATCCGAAAATAAACGACGAAAAATCCGGGACACGTTTGAAATAATACAAAAAGAAGGATTCACGCCCGGAATGCATAAACGTCCGCTTCCTCAAGATAGAACGATACAATATATAAAGGCCGCCGATGATCTCTACGTGACCATTAATATTGAACATGAAAATAATTTAGAAATAATAACGGCCAGGTGCATTCGTAATCACGATACATTAAAATTAAATCCGTAAAAATCAAACTGACCCACTACCCAAGGTTGAATTATCGTCGTGATGGCCTCAACACCAGAAAAATGCCGGCCAGAATCAACAGCCCGCCGATTATTGTCGCCCAGCCCGGAATTTCGTTGAAGAAAAATATCGCCAGGATCGTCGCACCAATCGGTTCGCCCAGCGTGGTGGTCGAGACTTTATGCGCCGGGACATATTTTAATAGCCAGTTATACAGCGAGTGGCCCATCAGCATCGGAACCAGCGCCAACAGTGCGAAGTACAACCATGTCCGGGCCGAAAATTCCACGAGATTGTCACCGTTAATCAGGGCCACAGTCAGAACCGTCAGCGCCGCGACCGAATAAACCGGCGTGATATAGCAAATATTGTCGATTTTCTCCCGAAGACGGCGGCCGATAAAAAGATACACCGCAACAAACACCGCTCCGGACAGGGCCAGCAGGTCACCATATAATTGATCTTCCCCAAACCGGAAATCGCCGCCCGATATTGCGAACACGCCAACAATGGCGATCAGGATTCCAACAAGGGCTTTCGGTTCCGGCTTTTTTCCGAGAATAATGAAGTCCAGCAGCAAGACGAATATCGGCGAGGTCGCCACCAGTATGACAGAATTGGAAATGGTCGTATGGTACAGCGACGTGATCCACGTTATAAAATGCAGGCCGAGCATCAGCCCCGAAAGCAACAGCAGGTATTTTTCGCGTCGGCTCAGTCTGGCCAATTGACGAATCCTCGGCAAGAACGGGAAAATCAGCACCATCGATGCGATGGCCATACGATAATAAGCATTAGCCAACGGCCCGGCCCCGGACAGCTTGATAAGAATCGCCGCCCAGGATACCGCGAAAGTCGCAAATATCAGAGTGAAATATAAAGTTCTTTGCTTTACCATATGACCAATCTCATATATTGCCTGTCCAATATAGAAAACGGTATTATGCTTGTCGATAAAATTAAACCCGGTGGATGACATTATATGGCCAACTTTCAACTCATGATGGTCGTGATATTGTGGGGCGCGTCGTTTGTCCTGACCAAAATAGCCCTGGAATATCTTACGCCTGCCGAAACGCTGACGTGGCGTCTGGTGCTGGCGGTAATCGTCCTTGCAATTATAGCGTCGATGAAAAAAGTACGATTAAAAATTCCCCGTTCCGACTGGCCGGTGCTGCTATTCGCTGCGGCGGTTCTGTCGCTCCACTTCCTGATTCAGATCAATGGCATAAATCATACCAGCGCCACCAATACCGGCTGGCTGATCGCCACGGCGCCGATTTTTATTGCTGTGGCATCATATTTTATCCTCAACGAGCAACTTCGCGTACTTCAGCTGGGCGGTATTTTGATCGCTGCCATCGGCGTCGTGTTGCTCGTTTCCAAAGGTCGCCCGGGACAACTGGATTGGCTGAAATCGACCGGCGACTGGATGATTCTCGCCAGCTGCGTAACCTGGACGGTTTATACCATCAGCACTCGAAATATCGCCCGGCGGCTCGACCCCCTTAATATGATTCTGGCGTTGCTGGTTCTTCCGGCGATCGGTTTTTCTACGTACAGTTCTCGCCACGAGTGATTTGTCGAAATTTACCGTTATGCCATCGCGTGTTCTGGCCGCGATAATAGTCCTCGGTATTTTAACCATGGGTATTGCCCAGTGGCTCTGGCTGCACGGGTTATCGAGGCTCGGTGCGGCGCGCGCCGGTGCTTACATTTATCTCGAACCGATATTCACGACTATTACCGCTCTGATTTTGTTGAACGAGCATCTTACGATTCTAAGCTATTTCGGTGGTCTTCTTATCATCGGCGGAGTTTATCTCGTCCAGCGTAAAATGAAACCCGCCCGACAATAATCCTTGCGGTAGTTTTTTCATTTATTTAGAATGACGATACCGAAGCAATCAAAAAGGAGTCTTGAACAATGAAAAAGATATTGATATTCACGATCATCGGGATACTGGCACTGACCGCCGAAGTTTTGGCCCAGGATCGTCCACTTATCGATGACTACAATGCCAAGCTCGATTCGATGAAAACGATCGAAGCCGAAGTGTTTGCCCCCGAAGCGTATACCAAGGCCGCCAATGAATTCAAAGAGGCCCAGCGTGCGATTGAACTTAAGAAAAATTCGGATACGATCAACCGGCTATTGCAGAACTCTATCGAATACGCCGAGAACGCCCTCAAGGCCACCGAAGTGGCGCGGCTGGCGCTGGTCGAGTATCTCGAACCGAGGCAGAAAGCTATCGACGCCAAAGCCCGTGACCTGGCCGCCAAAGAATATCTCGACGGTGAACTTCAATTTGTCAAAGCCACCGGCAAAGTCGAATCGGGAGACGTCAAAGGAGGCATCAAGGAAGCACAAAAATCGGTGCCGCTGTTCGACGCCGCCGAAATGGCCGCCATCAAAGTCGACATTATGGGCAAAGCTGATTCGTTGATCGAAAAAGCGACCGCCGGTGACGCCAAAAAGTACGCTTTGGCAACGTTCGATAAAGCGGTCAAGGCCCGCGCTAAAGCCGATTCGATTCTGAGCGCCAATCGCTACGAAAGAAAAGAATCGCTGGCGCAGGCCTCGCTGGCCGAATATGAGGCCCTCCACTCGACCAATATCGCCCAGATGGTTCGCTCATTGGAGCGCAACGATCAAGCCTGGGAAAAACTGATTCTCGTCTATGAAATCGAAATGCAGCAGGTCGCCGATGAATTCCATATCGGAATTCTACCATTCGATGAAGGTCCCGGCAAAGCCGCCGACAGCCTGATCAATCTAATCAAAGCCATGCGCGACGTGATGGACGAATCTCACGGTGAGATCACCGAGGCGACCGAAAGCCTGACAGCGGCCCTGACCGCGATGGGTGTCACGACCGTAACCGAAGACTTCCCCGGACGAGCAACGATGGTTAAAGACGCGGTGATCAAAACCGTCTCCGATAAAAAAGAACTGGCCGATCAACTTGATGCCTGCCAGGCTGATTTGAAAAACCTGGGTCAGGAGCACAAAGAAATGGCCGGGGAACTTGAGGAACGTAAGGAAGAGGAGGCTAAGTTCCAGAAGGCCCAGGATATGATTTCGCCGTCGGAAGGTGAGGTTTTATACAACGCCACCAACGATATCGTCCTGCGCCTGGGCGGACTCTCGTTCGACGTCGGTTCCAGCGATATCAAGGACGAACATGTTCCGCTGCTGGAGAAAATCAAAGCCATCCTCGAGATGTTTCCGAACTCCAAGGTTATGGTCGAGGGGCACACCGATGATACCGGCGAACCCACAACCAACATGCGCCTGTCCGAAAAGCGGGCTTTCGCGGTCATGCAGTACTTGCGTCAGGCGATGCAGATCCCGGTCGACCGTATTCAGTCGATCGGTTACGGTTCTGAGCGTCCGGTGGCGTCGAACAAAACCGCCGAGGGTAGAGCCAAAAACCGCCGGATAGATATTATAATTATGCAATAATGATCGGGACTTGATTGGCGTGATTAAAAGGACGGACAACGGAAAGAAATCGAATATCATATTTGTATTTATTTTATTGATATTTTTGCAAATCGCATCTTCGATTTTTGCCGGTGATATAAGAACCAGCATTTCTGATTATGACTCAATATATCTGGCTGATTTTGGAAAAGAACCCAGGCCTTTTATTGGCAATTTTCAATTTGAAAATGTACCTATTCCGGCCACCCCCACCAAGGTTCATTTTACATTGGAAGTTCTAAACAAGGGATTTTATTCTGAAAAAGACTGGGTCATTAATTTAAATTGCTATCCAACCACTCTACTCTTGAGCGATTCAACTTTTAACTGGCCAGGCCCACATAAACTTGGAGACAAATTTCAAGGGGAATTTGAATTTATGCCGTATATGGCAGGTTTTGGGGGAATTTCTATATACTTAGGCGGATATTTGGAGTTACGTAATAGCGGAATTGCTTTTGGCTACTGTTTTGATGAAGATGGCAATCTTAGTTTCCTTGATAAGTGTGAGGTGTTCCCGGGATTTAGCCGAAAACAAAATTGTCTTAAGCATGATTTTCGTAATATTTTTTATAATCA
The DNA here is from genome assembly GCA_963702205.1 of uncultured candidate division Zixibacteria bacterium. Classification (GTDB taxonomy): domain Bacteria; phylum Zixibacteria; class MSB-5A5; order GN15; family PGXB01; genus CALAMC01. The sequence continues at coordinate 3,120,653 of OY969724.1, read as the reverse complement.
AGACTCTATTGTCTTTATGACCCCCAAAATTGGAAAATCCAACCAACCTTTTGAGTATAATGCCGTTATCAAACCAATACCTTCGATCGGCAATAGATCAACCATTTTCTATACTTTAAAAGCGAACAAAGATTTGTCGGAAATAGACAAAACTATATTGAGATTGTTAAATGTAGATTATATTGACGCATCTACTATCGATAAAGCTCCGTTGAGAAAAGGTAGTGTACTTTCATTTTCATTTGATTTCATTCCGAAACTGCGCAAAGGATTTAACGGCATAGCCTTATATCAGGGCTGCAAACTACAGAATAGGATGGGGTCTGTAAACACAAATCCGGATACAAGCTCGGGAATAAATATAGACTTTAGTATGATATGCAATGACGATGGCACGTTAAAATATTGTGGTACTATGGGACTGGAAATGCCCAAGGAAATGATATCCAGCAAAGCCTATCAGGAAAGGCCCGCGCGGAATATTTCAACATACCAATTCTAAAGACAGACGATCTTAGTTTAAACAGGACCATATAAGTCGAAATTAGGCCCGATTTGTCCATTTTAAAACAGTTCGGGCTTGCTTTTTAACGACACAATCCATACAATATAGCAAAATACGAAGCACGCCGGTGCATCGCAATCTTGAACGACATATACGGAAGGGAGGCAATATATGTCTGAAGCTGATGTCGGATGTGCCCGTCCGACCGGAACCGTAGTCGGGCAGACACCGTCCCCGCCGGGTGAAGGCGATTCCAATCACGACAAAGATAGTATGGAGGAAGTTATGGTACAAGTACGAGTCGGCGGGAAGGCGCCCGATTTCGAAGCCCCTGCCTACCTCAAGGGAAAGTTTACCAGCGTCAAGCTGTCCGATTATCTCGGCAAATGGGTGCTGGTCTGTTTTTATCCGGGCGATTTCACGTTCGTCTGACCCACCGAATTGTCGGCGGTCGCCGGCAAGTACGAGGAGCTGAAGAAGCTCGGCGTCGACGTCATGTCAATCAGTGTCGACAGTACATTCGTCCACAAAATCTGGGACGAAGAAGAACTCACCAAAATGACCGAAAGCGGGATTCCATGGCCGATGGTGGCCGACGGTTCCGGTAATATCGGCAAGGTGTACGGTGTGTACGACGAAAACAGCGGCGTAAACATCCGCGGGCGGTTTATTATTGACCCTGATGGTGTCGTACAGGCGATGGAAGTGATGACACCGCCGGTGGGTCGTAAGATTAGCGAGACGATCCGTCAGGTGCACGCCTTCCAGCACGTCCGCAAAATGAAAGGCGCCGAGGCGTGTCCGGCGGGATGGGAACCCGGCAAACCGACTCTTAAGCCCGGCCCGGACCTGGTCGGCAAAGTCTGGAAAGTCTGGCAGCCGGACGAATGATGTTTATTGTAAATAAGTCATGAATATATTTTTGTCTTCGTAGGGAAATGGTCGCCCTTAGCTTGTTATGGGACAGTCTTCGTAGGGCAATGGGTCGCCCATAGCTTGCTATGGGACAGTCTTCGGGCAGGACCCTTTCGAAGACCCTGATCTTTTGAAGGGTAGCGGTTCTGCCTTTTTAAATCGAGTGACTGGCAGCCGCCTCGCCTGCCGGTTTTTGTCATTACCTAATAATCCAACCCGTTGACCGCACAGTATTTCGACGAAATATCACCCAGCGGGAAACCGCAATCATACGCGCCGACAACCGAAAAATCCCTGACGTCAATCAGACAAAATGTCGTATTATCCCCAAAGCCGTAATCATAGCGCATGCGGGCGATCAGGGTACTTGCTGTCGTACGATACTAACAGCAGGTCCGACTGGTCTATTCCCTGATAATGGACGGCGGCAACAGAATCCTCGCTTGCGGCGTCAAAAACATATAAGTACCCGGTGGGAACATAGCCCCAAAATTTCGCTCCGACATCTGTAAAAAAGGCATATTTTTCATCGGGACTGATCACATGTGTGGCGCCGTCTCCCATCCAGGCCGCATCCAGAATTCTTACCGTATCCGTGAAAAAGTCGGTTGCCCCGTATTGACTCCCGATATTAAGAAAGACCTTGTCCAGTCTGTTAACCGGATACGGAGTGCAAAACATCATTTGAAGTCCAAGAACAAACGTGCCAATCTTTTTTATCGAATAGCCGACCGAATTGGCGAGGACGTTGTATAAAACCAGTTTCGCCGTATCGATAGTTGAAAAATACACGAACGAGACGACCTCCGACTGATTGCAAAACCTCGCCTGGGCTATGCCGCCCGGCTGATTGAATAATTCCTGCTGACCCGGGAATGTTCTCACCGACCCTGCCGTATAATAAAACCGTGAATCCCGGCTGAATACCGGATGCGTCGCTTCGAATGATCCGATGACATTTTTCGTCCTGAGATCGACAATAAATGTTTTTGTCCTGGTCGATACGGTCAAGAGTGAATCATCGCCGATAACATGCAAGCGTAAAGTGTCGTCGACAGCAGCGCTGTCAATAACCAAGGAGTCGATAAAAGTTCCTTGCTCGATCGCAAAAACCCTGATCATATTACCTTCGGCCGGAGCGATATAAAGAAGATGCTCGCCCGCTGTAGACTGCGGACCGACGGCGATATTATCGCTGCACGCAGTCACCAGAGACATTAACGCCGTGACCGTTAAAGCAAACAATAGCTTTTTCATAACAAACCTCACACAAATGCTAATTTTCCTGTGGCCGGTCGAGTATTCATACCGGGCTATTTTAGAATCTGATTCATTAAAAGACTGCCAAGTCCACGATGCCCCCAGATTCTGGTTTCTATATAAATATAGATTGGATTGAGTTGTTGAGCAATAAATTTCTTATGAGATAAGTCACATTAGAATTTATGCCTTTAAATCCCACGGATTATGAGGCGTGAATTCAAATAATTGAACTTATTGCACATAAACTTACATAGTCAGAAACTGTCAATGAATTTGTGGATCTATTTCTAAATATTTTGGCACGATTTGGTAGCGCTTAGAACTATAGCTGTCGATACTTATAAATGGCAGCGTCTTTTAATCACAGGGGAGGATCCATACCGAAAATTATTCAAAAAAAAGCCGATCATGGGAGCCAGTACTGGCTGCAAAGCATTATAACTTCTAATCGCGAGTGTATTAATGAACGAATCCGTCAACGTTTGCGTCTGGCAAATGACGAAAACATTGAATGGCTCTCGCCATTACCCGACGATCAATTTTCGGAGTACTGCGATGAAGCTTTCGCCGAGCTTTTAAGCATTAGACTCGCGAAACCTCTCAAATCATTCTGGCCCGCCCACGGTCCGGTTTGGGACGGCCTCGCTCGCATCGGGGGCGGTACAATCCTGCTTATCGAGGCCAAAGCTCATGCATCGGAGCTTAAGTCGCAAATGAAGGCAGAGGCGCAGCCATCAATTGATCTGATTTCGCAAAGTCTTGATAAAGCGAAAAAATATTTCGGAGCCGTCCCCGATGCCGACTGGACCCAGCCGTACCTACCAGTACGCCAACCGGCTGGCGCATTTGTACTTTCTCAAAGAGATTAACCATATTGATGCCCGTCTGGTGTTTGTATATTTCGTCAATGATCATCAAATGCACGGCCCCCGTTCCGAATCAGAATGGAAAAAGGCAATTGACAAAGTACATCAACATCTGGACGTCAAAGCAGATATGCTTGAAAATATCGTATCGGATGTATTTATTGATATCACGAAATTGAATTTCGCCAAAACTCCGGTCAACTCTTAGTTGTCGCCAGGCAATCTTCATAGCAGAACCCCTTATTGATTCTGCCTTTTTTAATAAAAGTGGGTCGCCCGCAGCTTGAGGCTTGTTGAAATAGTGCACGGATGGTGCAAGAATTAGGTCGGGTTCCGAGTGGAGCGAAGCGTAACGAGAAACCCGACAACAAGATGTCGGCTTTCTCTCCTGACTTCGTCAGGATTCGGAAGCCGACCTACTGGTTTTTCAACAAGCCCCTTGCTGCGGGACAGATTCGAGTTTCCAGTAGGTCGGGTTCTGAATTCCCGTTTTTACGGGAATGAAAAACCCGACATCTTTGACCCGTAATTGTAAATTACGTCGGGTTTCTCGAAAACTCGGAACCCGATCTACTTTCAATTTCTTTATTCATTTTTCTTCACACTTGACGTATATTCTGGGAAATGCTTGACGGACCAGCCTCACGAGTAGCTATTACCCGGTGCGAAGGGTACAACCCCGAGCTTCTATCCGAACGAATCTCAGAATCATTATCTCTCATCGGCGGGCTCGATCAGTTTATCACACCGGGCCTGAAAGTCCTGCTCAAACCCAACCTGCTGTCGGCCAAGGAACCGCACCGGGCGATCACAACCCACCCGGAATTTGTTGCGGCCGTGGCGCGCGAAGTCAAAAAGCTTGGCGCAACAGTGATGGTCGGCAATTCCCCCGGCGGAGCCAAACGCGGCGTACGGCATGTCTGGGACAAAACCGGCATGCTCGAAATGGCCGAGCGAGAGGGTCTGGAGCTGGTCAGTTTCGAAGCTTCCGGTGTGGTCGAATTCAAAATAGGCAGCCGGTCGTATTATCTGGCCAAACCCGCAGTCGAGGCCGATTTTATCATTAGCCTGCCCAAACTCAAAACCCACGTGTTGACTCTCATGACTGGTGCCATAAAAAATATTTTCGGGCTGATTCCCGGTTTCCGCAAAGCGAAATATCATAAAGAAGCCCCAAAACCGACAGATTTCGCTCAAATAGTCGTCGATATTTTATCTCTCTGTCCGCCGAATTTGACTATCATGGATGCCATTTTGAGCATGGAAGGCGATGGTCCGTCATCCGGTTATCCCCGCCGAACTGACCTTATTCTGACTTCAACCGACACGGTGGCGGTCGATGCCGTCGCCTGTGAAATTATCGGCCTTAAGCCGTCGAAGGTCCCAACCATAAGTATCGCCAGCGACGCCGGGTTGGGGATCGGTTTTGTCGAGGCCATAGACGTTGTGGGACAAAAACTTAATGATGTCAGAATCGCCGATTTTGACCTTACGTCGAACCGTAAACTGGAATTACTGCCAAAATTTCTGGTTAAAGCCATCGCTCCGTATGTGTGGGTGCGTCCGGCTATAGCGTCCGAAGACTGCACAAAATGCAATACCTGTGTTGCATCCTGCCCCACTAAAGCCCTGACCGGCATAAAAGGCGATATTCCTCAATATAATTATGATCTCTGCATTAACTGCTGGTGCTGCCACGAATTATGTCCATCGAAGGCCGTTTTTGTCGATCGAAGCTGGCTGGCCCGCAAATTCATCCGATAGAAACACCTCGGCGCAGTAACTGCGTTGCCGAAACTTTCTGCTTGACAAAGTATTAGGGTTTACGTAAAATATATGTAGCAAAAATTGCGACCAGAAAGACCTCTTGCCGCACAATGACAAAGACAAGCATCATGTCACAACAAGTACACATCACGAAGGGCAGAGGTTTGAATCATGAAGGAGGCGAATTTGATGAAACTGGCTAAAGTATTATCGCTCGTTATGGCGCTAATCCTGGCATTTGTGTTCATCAGCGCCCCGGTTGCCATTTCCGGCGGGGGTACGTCAGATAAACACCCGTGGGACGAAGACACCGTCGGCAGTAATGATGGCGATGGCGGAGGTTATCTCGAGTATGTCGGTGCAACACCGAATGGGGATGATGATCTGGATGATCCTGACGCAGGTGCATATAGTACTGGCGTTATCTGGTTTTTCCAAAACATCGATTTCCGCTGCATTGTCCAAACAATTACGCTCTACAAAGGCGTAACTGTCGATAACAACCGAGGCCAAGCAAATACGGGATCAAAGAATGTGAGCGTCAAATAGTATGATGTAAGGAAAGCCATTTAACCGAAGTACTATTATGAACCTTGCCTCAAACCCTAAAAATACCCTCGATACCGGACTATTGGAAATTGAGGAACTGTATCGTCAGGGAAAGTCCGAGATCGCAGGGCAGCAGATTGAAAGCCTGATCTCCTCGGGTTATGAACCCGGGCCGGAGAGCACAGGGCTTTTCAAATCGCTGGTTGCCAATTTTTACTTGCTGGGCGGCGATTATGATAAGGCTGTATCTTTCGGCGAGGACGCTTACCGCCTGCTCGCCTCCACCGCTTATCATAAACGTGTCGGACGAGTTCAGTGGCTCCTGTATAAGGCATATGCCGATATCGGCAAAATGCGCGAAGCTGAAATCCACGTCCGCGATGCTTATGCCTCGTTCCGTCGATGTGATGATCGCGAGGGCATGATCGATGCCCTTAGCGGCATGGGTCGTCTGGCCTATGACCAGAGCGATTTCGCTCTCGCGAAAAAGCACGTCATGGAAGCCATCGAACTCGCCCGTGGCGAGAATCTTCGGATGATTCGCCTCGTTGGTAATCTCGGCCGCATCGAGATTTTCAACGGGAACTGGGCGGAAGCCGAAAGCCATTTGCGCGACGCTACCCGGCTGGCTCACGAAATGGGCCGGACGATTTCAATTATTCGGGGTCATCTGTCTCTCGGGTATCTTTACCTGAGACAAAGGCAGTTCATCATGGCCTCGCGAGAATTAAAATCGGCGGCCCTTCTTCTTAAGGATTATCCCAGTCCGCTCGACGAAAATATCCTCAAGGAATACGAAGGCGAGCTGGCTCTCGAAATGGGTGACGTAATCAAGGCCAAGGGCATCATTACCGAGGCCTGCGCCGAAGCGCGCAACATCGCCCCCGATTCCAATATGGTTTCGCAGAACACCCGTCGCCTGGCCCAGATCGAAATGGAACTCGACAATCACGAGGACGCCCTCAAGCTGGCCCAGAAGGCTCTCGACGTGGCCAATAAACTCGGTGAAGCGAGCGAAATCGGGCTGAGCCAGATGCTCATCGCCAGAATATTCTCGTTGCGGGGCGATCACGATAACGCCGTGGATCACGCCCTCGACGGACTCGACGTGCTCCGCAAGGTCGGCGATCAATATGACATCGCCCGTTCACTGATGACCCTGGCACAGATTTATATCAACTGTGGCAACAAATCCCGAAGCAAAATTGAAAAGACTTTCGACGAGGCCTTCAGGCTGTTCAACAAGCTGAAACTATTTTACTGGTCGGCCGAGGTGCGTTTCCATCAGGGTGTATATTTCTGTCAGAAAGGCGACATTTCCTTCGGATTCCGCAAACTGCACGAAGCCGAGGCGATTTTCGATAAGATTTCCGAGCGAGCTAAAATCAGGAGCGTTCGGCACTACCTGCAGGACTTGTCGCGTAAGGCGGTCGAGCTGTCGGTCTCCTCTGAAAACGAATTCAAAATTTTTGGCGATTACTTCTCCGATTCGGAATACCGGGAATTAAAATCAGGCCAAATTGAGGAGATCATAAATATCCTGTCGAAGAGGACCGGAGCCCACAGGATTATTGTCTACAATACGAAAAACGAAAACGGCTCGCAGCTGTTTTCAAGCGTCCAGTTGACGGATCACCAGAAAAAGAAATTTGTCCAGCAATTGGCCGATTTGCTCGGTGAAGAGATCAATACCGACAAGCCGACCCTTCTGCTTGACTGCCGTCGCGATCCGTTCATCAATGAACTGCTGAAAGCCGACGCCGACAAAGCCGTATCGACCGTGATCGTAACGCCGCTTCTTCTGGGCGGAGAGGTCACCGGGTATATTTATCTGGACCGGCAGTCATCCAACGGCAATCTGGCTCCGTTCGGACAAAATGAACTTAATTTCGTGGTCGGTTTTGCCGACCTGATTTCATTCAAAGTCGCCGAATACGACAAAGTCCTGCTCGAAGAAGACAACAAGCGGCTGAAGGCCCAACTGCTGGAAGAAGCCGTATTCCCGAATATTTTGACTCGCAATAAGGCCTTGCTGGAGATGCTGTCGCGTGTTCAGCAGGTGGTCGATTCGAACATTTCCATTTCCATCACCGGCGAGACCGGTTGCGGGAAAGACCTGCTGGCCAAAACCATCCATTACAGCTCCAACCGCAAGGAGAAACGCTTCATTTCCGTGAACTGTGCCGCACTGCCGGAAACGCTTCTGGAATCGGAGTTGTTCGGTCACAAGAGAGGCGCCTTCACTGGGGCCGACCGGGATAAAACCGGTCTTTTCGAAGAAGCCGACGGCGGGACGTTTTTCCTCGATGAAATCGCCGATATGCCGCTTTCAATACAGGCCAAAGTCCTGCGTATCCTCGAAGAAAAAGAAATCGTCCGCCTGGGCGAAACCAGGCCGCGCAAGGTCGACGTGCGCATTATCTCGGCTACTAACAAAGACCTCAAGACCGAGATGGAAGGCGGCCGGTTCCGTTCCGATTTGTATTATCGCCTGACGGCGCTTTGTTTCCGAATTCCGCCGCTCCGCGAGAGAAAAGAAGACATTCCGCTGCTGGTGAATCATTTCGCCGAAGGACGGGTCAAATTCGCGCCGGAAACTCTGAGATACATGGTGGCCTTTGAATGGCCCGGCAACGTCCGTGAACTGGAAAACGAAGTCAAAAAACTGGTGTTGCTCGCCGGAGAATCCGGGCCGGTGGAACCGTCGCTGCTGTCGGGCAAAATACTGGCCCAGAACGAGTCGTTTGAAGCTGAGAACCTCGATATCGACACTAATATAAATTTCAATAAAGAATTTTCTCTGTATGATTATCTGGCCGAATACGAAAAAAGGTTTATTGTTCAGGCCCTGCGCAACCAGGGTGGAATAAAGAAGCACGCCGCGGCCTTTTTGAATATTCCCGAATCGACCCTGCGCCTGAAAATCAAGCAGTATGATATCGATCTCAAGAATCTGAATACGATTCACTGATCCGAAGATTTTTAAATCTTTTTGTTGCCGACCGGTATAATATTGTAGTACCTATAAAAGACAATCAACTTTGATTGGGAGGCTGAACGCTATGCCCGGAAAAGTGCCGGTTAAGAAAGAAAAGAAAAAACCAAAAAAACAAAAGAAGGAAAAAAGCTGAAAGCTCGTTTTCCCGATAGGTTTTTCTTTTGATTTACGCTCCTCGTCCGCGAGGGGCTTTTTTTTGCGTAAATCGATCGTTTTTTCACAGAAACCGCGAAACCATTTGGCATCCGCCCGGATTTTCTTTATCTTCATTTCATGCGCGAAAAATATCTGTGGGCTCCCGAACGGGCGGAATACATTCTTGGCCCCAGGGAAAAAGGATGTATTTTCTGTAATGCCCTCAAAATGAAAAATGACAAAAAAGCTTTAATCGTCTACAGGGGTATCAGGACTTTCGTCATAATGAACAAGTACCCGTACAACTCCGGGCACGTCATGGTCGTACCATACCATCATACCGGCACCGTGCTCCGTCTTGATGACGAGGAATCCCTGGAAATGATGCAGACTTTACAACTGACCGTCAAAGCGATAAAGAAAGCACTCCACCCCGAATCGTTCAATATTGGTATGAACATGGGTCGCGGTTCGGGAGCCGGTGTCCCCGGCCATATGCACATGCACGTCGTCCCGCGCTGGCCTGAGGATACCAGCTATATGCCGGTCGTAGGCAAAACGAGGGTGGTTTCTTTCGGGCACGATTTGATTTACGGGATGCTTAAAAAAGGGTTTGACGAGGTATGCCCCGGCGGAAAATCCCGACCAAAGCGGAGCTGATCCAGCTTCAAAAATTATATAAAACCGACGAGAAGATTGCCGAGCGTCTCGGTAACGTTTCTCCTCAGTTGGTGGCCTATTGGCGTCGCAAAAAAAATATCCCCAAACATTCGTTTCCGAAGTTTTCGGAAGCGGAAATCAAAGAACTTTGGGAGCGTTATGGCGACGACTACCGCTGCGGGCTGGAACTGAGTCTTTCCAAGGCGGCCTTCTATAACTGGCGGCGGCGCTATAATATAAAACAAAAGCCGGCTTTTCTTAAACTTGAGCAGCTCGAACTGGACCTCGGAGCTCCGGCCAAAAAAGCAGGCAAAAAGCACCTCTTCGGCCAGCGAACCATAATACAAAAAATCATGACGAGCGCTTCGGGGCGTGAATCGATAACACCGGGGGAGACCGTCACGTTCGAGCCCGACCTGGTCATGGCACACATCAACGCCGTGGAAGTGATCGCCGCTTTTAAAAGCAACGGCCACAGCCACGTCTGGAACGCCAACCGGATCGCCATCCCGTTGGATTGGCGCTCGCGTCTTTCCGATAACAATCACGCCGGATACCAGAAAACCATCCGCGATTTCGTGCGCGTGCAGAATATCAAGCACTTCTACGATTTCCGCGAGGGGGTGTGTCATCAGGTTGTCATCGAAAAAGGGCTGGTGCTGCCCGGCCAGGTGGCGTTGGGCACGGATACTTTGACCACCGTGTACGGTGCCGTCGGTGCCTGCGGAATCAAGATCGACATCCCCGCCATGGCCGCCGTCTGGGCCAACGGTAATTATTCCGTGATCGTTCCGGATACGATCAAGATCATAATCAACGGGAAAATGCCCCAGGGTGTGTGCGCCCGCGACGTGGCCATGTTCATCGTGCGCAAGCTCTCCTCGAACGGCGCGAAGGGCAAAGCCGTCGAATTTTACGGCACGGCCGTGACGCAGATGTCCATCTCCGACCGAGTTGCCTTAAGTACAATCGCCAAGGAAATCGGGGCGGTGACGACTATATGCCCCTTCGATACCGTCACCCGACGCTATTTCGTGAACCGGACGCACATGCCGTTCCGCCCGGCGCTGTCCGACAAGGATGCCGTGTACAATGAATCGTACGAAATAAACATCGATCAGATCAGGCCTCAGATAATCGGGCCGTACCCCGACGCCACCGTCAAATCGGTCGAAGAAATGGTCCAGGTACCTGTGCATCACGTCATCATCGGTTCGGCCACGACCGGCCGGTTCGAAGATCTCAGGACGGCGGCGGATATTATCAAAGGCCATCAGGTCCACCGCGAGACGCAGCTGTACATCTTTCCCGGGTCGCGTACCTATATATCTTGAGGCAGTCAAGAAAGGTCTGATTCGGGCGTTTTTGGAAGCTGGCGCGATCGTCATGAATCCCGGCAGTGCCGGCGAATTTTTCTTAAATCAAATCCGACCGTCAAGCGGCGAGGTCTGCCTGACCACTTTCGGACAGGGCGATTTCGACCTTGATATTGTTGGGGGGAGTACCGTCTATTCGGTATCCGCGGCGACGGCGGCCCTTTCGGCCATAAAAGGGATCGTCAGCGATCCCTCCGATATTTCCTGATTCAGTCCGGATTAATCCTTCATCGACGCCAGGAACTTCTGGTTGTTCTTGGTCTTCTTCATGCGGTCGATCAGGAATTCCATCGCTTCGATCGGGCTCATTTCGGCCAGGAACTTGCGCAGAATCCAGACTTTCATCAGGACGTCCTGCGGCATGAGCAGCTCTTCCTTTCGCGTGGAACTGCGGTTGATATCCATGGCCGGGAAAATTCTCCGGTCTGACAGCCGACGATCCATGACCATTTCAAGGTTACCGGTGCCCTTAAATTCTTCGAAAATGACCTCGTCCATGCGCGAGCCGGTTTCGATCAGGGCCGTCCCGATGATGGTCAGCGAACCGCCTTCTTCGATATTTCGCGCCGCGCCGAAAAAGCGTTTTGGTTTGTGCAGGGCGTTACTGTCGACACCGCCGGAGAGAATCTTGCCGGAATGCGGCACGACCGCGTTGTGGGCACGAGCCAGACGGGTAATACTGTCGAGCAGGATGACCACGTCGTTGCGGTGCTCGACCAGCCGCTTGGCTTTTTCTAGAACCATATCGGCTACCTGCACGTGACGGTCGGCCGGTTCATCGAACGTCGAGGAGATCACTTCACCGTTGACCGAACGGCGCATGTCGGTAACTTCTTCGGGACGCTCGTCGATCAATAGTACGATCAGTTTCACTTCGGGGTGATTGGTCGTGATCGAGTTGGCGATTTTTTGAAGAATGATCGTCTTGCCGGCCTTGGGCGGCGACGTGATCAGCGCGCGCTGACCCTTACCGATCGGCGTCATGAGGTCCATGATACGCGTCGTCAAATCGTCGGCGTTGACCTCCAGCTTGAACGGATCGTTGGGGTAAAGGGGAGTCAGGTTGTCGAACAGCGTTTTGTGCTTGGCGATATCGGGATCCTCGAAGTTGATGGCTTCGATTTTCAAAAGCGCGAAATATCGCTCGTTATCTTTCGGCGGACGAACCTGCCCGGAGATGGTATCGCCGGTGCGCAGGTCGAAGCGTTTGATCTGCGACGGGGAGACATAGATGTCGTCCGGCCCCGGCAGATAATTGTAATTGGGGCTGCGCAGAAAGCCGTAGCCTTCGGATAAAATCTCCAGCACGCCTTCGGCGAAAATCATGCCCTCTTCTTTGGCCGTGGTGGCCTCCATGATCTTGTAGATGAGTTCCTGCTTTCGCAAACCGGAAATGCCCGGAATATCGAGAGCTTCGGCGACCTGCGTCAGTTCCGCAATCGTCTTGGTTTTAAGGTCAGCGTTTTCAATAACCTGTGTCTTATTCATAACAAACTCGCTTTATTTGGAATTATTTTTTGTCTTACACGGCAGATGGAACTACTTGAGTTCCTCGGTTGGGGCGTCGCCCCAAAGTTTTTCGAGCGCGTAAAAATCACGCGCCGATTCAAGAAATACATGAACCACAACATCGATATAATCGAGTAAAATCCATTTCCCTCCTTTTGTCCCCTCGCGATGCCATGGTTTCATGCCCTTTTCGAGAAGCCCGTCATAGACGGCGTCGGCAATAGCCTTCACGTGTACGTCAACATCGCCGCTGGCAATGACAAAATAATCGCATATATTGGATATGTTCTTAATTTTGAGAATCTTGACATTATTGCCTTTCTTGGAAAGGGCGAGTTTGCCCGCCTCGCGGGCGATTACAAGCGGTGTCGTTTTCAATCCGGTTCTTTATTTCTCCTGTTTGTCCTTGTCCGTCAGTGCAGCGTAGTCTTCGCCGATGACCAGGGTCGTCGTAATGCCCCGGTAGTTATCTTCCAGTGGTCTGTATAAAACTTCGCTTTCAATGCCGAGCTGCTTTGCAAAAGCTTCGGATTGTGAAATGTCTTTGTCGCGCGAAATTATAAAAGTATTCTTTACGTCGTATGAGTCGAAGTCCCCGACTTCAAGCACGGAAACTTCGAGCGGCAGCCCGATTACGGCCGGTATCTTCTGGGCCAATTTCGATGCCACCCCGTTCTGACCGCATCCGTTGAGTATCTGCAGGCGAATACTGTATTCGGGCATATCAACCGTTTTGGAGAAGCCGTGGGTAATCCGGATCGCGAAACTCGCTCCGTAAATAAAAACCAGAGCGAAAATGGCGACGATGGCCATTTCCAAAAATCGCGAACTTTTTTTGTCCCGGAAAGATCTGCGTGCGGTGGATGTGGTTTTTCTGGATGTTCTGCTCAATGTTTGGTTTTTCAATACCTTCACATGCGGGATGGGCGGTTAGTCCCCTCCTTATTAGGGGCCGTAGTACGGCCAATAGACAGGTCGATAGCCGTTGGAACCCGGGTACGTACTGAATCCTACCGACATGAAGAAATGTTTCGAGGGCTGGTAATCGAGCCTTACATTCGTCAATACCGAGGCATCAAGTCCGACCGATCTGTCCATCAAAGCACCCGGATTGTGGGCCAGGCCCACATCCATGTGCATCAGCAGGGAGGGGGAGAACTCATAAAGGAAGCTGGCGGTATAAACGCCTACCGAACCAGAATATCCGCCGCCGGATAAATATGAAAAAGAATATGAACTCGACCAGTGGAGACGGGACAAATCGAGCAGGGCAAACGGCTTGTCGGCCGGTTTGAACCCGAGGTAGTCTTTCTGGATCGAGTTAAGTTCCACTTTGTCAGCCATTTGCGCCTGCAAAGAGACTGAAAGTAGAAACAGCGTCAACGCTATAAATATAATTCTTTTTAACATAAAACCCCTCGTAGTGCGGCTTCAACTATAAAGAATAAAGGTTTTTGACTTTTGTCAATCCTTTTCTTTATAATTGCGGTTCATTGACACACAATATCTTACCTGAAATTTATACGATTTCGCCCGCCTCAGGATCATAATTTTCTTTGCGAAAGCGCCGATTCGGCTTCATCGAGCTGCTTGACCGAGTTTATGCCCACCGCTTCCATCGGATCGTCGGCCTTCACTACGGCACAAATCATATTCCAGCCTTGAATTATCTTTATCGTGTCGGTCAGGTAAAATTCCTTCTGGGCGTTGTCATCGCCCACTTCGCGCAGGGCTTTGAACATCTGCCGGCCGTCGAAACAGAAAGTCCCGGAATTGATTTCATGGATTTTTCTTATATCTTCCGAGGCGTCATTATGTTCGACTATATCGAGCAGTATATCGGTATCGTCTTTGCGTATTATTCGTCCGTATCCGGTCGGGTCATCGAATTCGGCCGACAGGCAGGTTGCCGCGGCCTTATTTTTTCCATGGATGGCAAAAAGACTTTTAACCGTTTCAGCCCTTAGAAAAGGCGCATCCCCGGTCGCGACGAGAACCGTCCCGTCGAAACCTTCAAGAGCTTTTTCGGTCATCTGGACCGCGTGCCCGGTGCCCTTTTGTTTATGCTGCCAGACGAATTCCACCGGCATGTCCTTAAGCGCCTCCATGACCATCTCACCCTTATGCCCGATCACGACAATGATCCTGTCCAGCCCCACCGGGGCGAGGTTTTCGAGCAGCATCTGAATCAGAGGTTTTCCGTTAACCTTGTGCAGGACTTTGGGTAAATTGGATTTCATTCTCTTGCCTTTACCGGCGGCAAGAATTATCGCGGCGGTCTTTGTGCTCATGGGATAAAATCTCAGACTTTTTTATTATTTTTATCGACTTTGACGATATTCGGCTTGAGGCCGGCGGCTTTTTCTTTTTCCACCATACCATATGATATGATTATTATGACGTCGCCCTGTTTACCCTTATGAGCGGCGGCGCCGTTTAAGCAAATTTTGCCCGAACCGGCCTCACCCTTAATGACATAGGTTTCCAACCGTTCGCCGTTGGTGACATTAACCACGTGGACCTTTTCGTACTCGACAACTTCGGCGGCCTTCATCAGGTCTTCGTCGATCGTGATCGAACCCTCGTAATTCAAATTGGATTCGGTCACGGTGGCCCGGTGTATTTTCGATTTGCATATA
This sequence comes from uncultured candidate division Zixibacteria bacterium, assembly GCA_963702205.1. Classification (GTDB taxonomy): domain Bacteria; phylum Zixibacteria; class MSB-5A5; order GN15; family PGXB01; genus CALAMC01. The sequence goes on along the minus strand of OY969724.1, from coordinate 3,105,471 downwards.
GATATCAACATTTCATTTCCTCAACATACTTTAACAGCCGGATAAATATAATAGTTTCGGCTAACTTGGCAAGTATGGAATGCCACGGTTCAGGATAATTGCGAGAGCCTGATTTTCAGATAGTCGATGACTTCGACCGGGGTCGGATCGACGTCATTTAAGATAGCGAGGTAAAACGACGCGAAATCTCCCAGCTGAATCAGCGAAAACATGCGGCCCAGGGTAAAATCGCCATTGGAGAAAATATCTATGATTTCAATCTTTTCTTTCTCCAGTATCTCCCGCACCGTCTCCATCCGGGCTTTGATCCGTTCGTTGTCCTCGGCGTCGCGTAAGTAAATAACTATTGCCAGCTTACGAAAATCACCCAGAACCTGCCAGCCGACCAACTCGTTATGGTTGAATTCCGGGAAGACGTTGCAAAAGGCGGGCATTTCGGCGTTTTCACAAATCTGGCCCTTCCAGCGGGTTCCGACAGCATCGAGCCGGTCCGGACCCGAATATATGACCGGGATTTTGCCGTATAACTTGACCGCCAGTTTCTTGGCCGGGTTTTGGTCGGTTATCGTCTCAAGTGAGTAGCGAGTCCGGTAGGATTTCAATCCAGCCGCGACTTCTTTGAGATCGTTTTCGGGATCGCTGCAAAACCCGAGTTTGGACATCAGCATCAAAAGCGGAACAAATGAGTACCCCAGCGCCGCGCGCGGCGGGTATCCGGGGGGAAGAGTCGCCACAGCGTAATGATTCTTTTTCGCCAGCTCGCCGACCTTACCGCCCGATGTCAGGCATATAATCGAGCATCCTTTGGTTATCGCTTCATTCATGGCGGACAGGGTTTCTTCGGTATTGCCGGAGTACGACGACACAACCACCAGCGTATTTTTGTCGGCAAAGCCCGGCAGGCTGTAATTGCGGCAGATATAAACAGGTACCGTCAACTTATCGTTCAGGTACGAACGCACCAACTCTCCGCCAATAGCCGAGCCACCCATCCCGGCCACGATGATATTTCTAATTTCACCGTAGTCGTCACGGTTGATCTTGAAATTCTGCCCGATTTCGAGCGCTTGTTCGATCTGTTCCGGGAAGTCGTGGATTTTAGCGTACATTCCGGATTTATCAATGGTCTTGATTTTTTCTATGGAATCGAGTGTATTCATTATGTCACCTGTTGATTTAATTACATGCCCATGTTGAATTCGAGCAGGCGGCTTTCAACTTCTTTGACCGTCGCCAGGCGAAGCACCTCGCTGGCGAGCACTTTCGCGTCGCTTATTTTCAACCGCGTTATCAGGTTGCAGACGTGGTACAACCGCGCCGGATTCATCGACAATGTCCCCATGCCCATGCCGATAAGAAGCGGTATCGCGAGCACGTCGCCGGCCATCTCGCCGCAAAGACTGACCGGTTTGCCCGCCGCGCGTCCGGCGTCGATGGTCATCTGCATCAACTTAAGCACCGCCGGATGAAGCGGATTGAAAATTTTATTCAGTTTCTGATTGTCACGGTCGGCGGCCAGGACGTACTGCGCCAGGTCGTTGGACCCGATCGAAAAGAAATCGACTTTGGAAATTATATCCGAAGCATTCAACGCTACGGCCGGCACTTCGACCATGATACCGATCTTGATCGAGGCGTCGTACCTGATTCTTTCTTTACGAAGCTGCACCATAGCGCGACGGATCATTCCGATCGCCTTTTTGACCTCGGAGACGTCGGTTATCATCGGTAGAAGCATTTTGACATTGCCGCGCTGCGAGGCTCTGAGAATTGCCCGCACCTGCCGCCGGAACTGACCCGGCATATCAATCGACGCCCTGATTCCTCGCCAGCCGAGAGCCGGATTACGTTCGCGCGAGAAATTGTCATTTTCATGATACTTATCCGATCCGAGATCGAAGGTTCTGATGACCACGTCGTGCGGATGATACGTCGCAGCGACATGATCGTAAATTTCGAACTGCTCTTCCGATGACGGGAAATTCCCGCGCTGCAAATAGACGAATTCCGACCGGAACAGCCCGACACCGATATTATTTTTCGACAGAATATCATCGACCGGTCCCGGCAGAGAAATATTAGCCGCCAAACTGATTTCCACGCCGTCGGCGGTCCTGATCGGGAGTTTGGGCAGACGTTTCAACCGTGCCAGCGGCATTTCCGAAAGCGTCTTGCGCTGTTTGACCAAGCTCGTCCAGGCGGCATCCTGCGGATTGACCGTCACCTCGCCGCTGTCTCCGTCGATAATCAGCCTGTCACCTGAACGAATTCTGAGATGCGCCCGCTGAGCACCGACCACGGCCGGTATCAAAAGCGAACGTGCGACCAGAGCCATATGCGACGTGGCGCTGCCTTCGCCGGTGACAATACCCTTAGCCTTGCGGTCGAACAGGCTCAATATTTCGGCCGCCGTGAAATTACGCCCGACAATGATCGTGTCGGCCGGGAACTGCCCGAAATCGCGCTCGGTGTGGCCCCGCAAATGGCTGACCACCATCTTGCTGACCGCCTCGATTTCGTGAACCATCTGGTTCATGTATTCATCGTTGGAATTCTTGAGCGGCTCGACCGTCTTTTCGACTTCGAGACTGTAAATATATTCGGCGTTACGCTGACGCGAACGAATCATATCCTTGACATTATTTAAAAAATCCTGGTCGGAAGCGATCATCGACTGGGTGTCAAAAATTCTCCCGATCGGCCCGCCCGACTTGCCGCCGCCGGTCATCGTTTTCCAGCGGTTTATTTCCAGCAACGTCTCGTTAATGGCGTCATCCAGACGGGCGATTTCCGGATCGACTTCGGATTTGTTCAAAATCCGCTCGCCGACCGTTCTTTCCCAGCTGTAGACGATCCGTGCCAGGCCATAGGTCAGGCCAGAGGACGCGCCTGCGCCGCCGATTACGAATGTCTTCTTAGGATTTACCATAAATATCTGTCTTCAGATTATAAACACCAAACCGGGGAAGGAGCAAAATAAAAATCAGAGCTCTTTCAAATCGCCGAAACCGTCGCGGATCAAATCGACCAGATCCTCGACCGCGCGCTGTTCATCGTCGCCCTCAGCCGAAATGACCAGCTCCGAGCCCTTTTCGGCGGCGAGCATCATGACGCCCATTATCGACTTCCCGTTAACCCTCAGCCCGTTTTTTTCGATCCAGACCTCGGATGAGTATTTCGAGGCGTGCGAGACAAACATCGCCGCCGGACGGGCGTGCATACCGAGTCGATTGATAACCTGTGCTGTTTTTTTATACATATGTCCGTCTATGCCAGGATATAACGCTTCCCGGACAGCTCTTTTATAATGCCTTTTAGCTCCAAAGCAAGTAAAATCTGCAAAAGGTCGGCCATGCGGGAGGAGGTTTCGCGCGACAAAATATCGATATGTACCGGGCCGTCACCGAGAAGATTCAGCACCGTTTTCTCGCTTTCGGTAAGGTTTTCGGTCACCCTGACTTTGGCGGCCTTGGCCCGGCCTTTCAGGCGGGGGAGATGCTCGAAAATGTCGTCGACCGAAGTCACCAGCACCGCGCCATCCTTGAGCAGGCGGTTGGTTCCCCGGCTTTGTTTGCTGCGCGGCGAGCCGGGTACTGCGAACACCTCGCGACCTTGCGACAGGGCGTGATTGGCGGTTGACAGCGCTCCGGATTTTTCAGCCGCCTCGACCACTATCACTCCCATCGACAAACCTGAAATAATCCGGTTGCGACGAGGGAAATTGAAGCCGTTGGGGATGGTTTCGGGCAGGAATTCTGAGGCGACCGCACCCGATTCTGAAATCCGACGGGCCAGTTCTTTGTTTTCCGGGGGATAAATAGTATCCAGCGAACAGCCGAAAATTGCCAGCGTCCGTCCGCCCGCATCCAGCGCTCCCCGATGAGCCGCCGTATCGACCCCGCGCGCCATGCCCGAAACAATTGTCACGTTGTTACGCGCCAGTTCTTCGGCCAGCTGACGAGTGAATATAAGGGCCGACTCCGAAGCCAGTCTCGAACCAACCACCGCGACCGCATTGATGTCGTCGGATTTCAAATCCCCGATATAGAATAGATAAGGCGGACGGTCCTCGATATTTTTAAGCGGTTCCGGATAGTCGGGGTCATCGTACATTATGTACTTCCAATTGAGCTTTATGATACTCTCGACAATTTTCTCCGCTGCGCCACGATCGACCCTGGACAAAATCGCTCTGGCCGTCTTTACCGACAATCCCTCGATTTCCGATAGGGCCCCCTGGTCGGCGGTAAGTACATCCGAGGCCGATCCGAACGTCCGCACCAGTTGGTACAACCGGCCCGGCCCGATCCCCGGAATCTGGTTCAGGGTTATAAGATCAGTCAGCCTCGCGGCGGAGTCGTTCTTTATCGAGCTCACTTTCTATCCTTGAAATAAGATTTTCGGTTCCGGACCCGGCTTGTCCCGAAAACAGAATATAATTATCGTCATATTTTTTTGAAATCACTTTTAAGGCATCATCATCCAGCAAATCGATTTTATTCAATACCACCAGCGACGGTCTTTGTGCCAGCGTTTTATCGAATTCGGCCAGTTCGTTTTTTAGTACTTCCAGCGTTTGCTCGACGTCCGATACAAAGACGTCGATCAGGTACAATACCAAACGCGTCCGTTGTATATGCCGCAAAAACTGAATCCCCAGTCCTTTGCCGTCCGAAGCCCCCTCGATTATCCCCGGGATGTCGGCCATAACGAACGATTTGAACTCGCGAATCGGCACGATACCGAGATTCGGCACCAGCGTCGTGAACGGATAGTCGGCGATTTTGGGCCGGGCCTTGGACAGCCTCGCCAGCATGGTCGATTTGCCGGCATTGGGGAGTCCAACCAGTCCGACGTCGGCCAGGAGTTTCAATTCCAGCGAGAGTTTACGTTCTTCACCGTTACGGCCAGGTTCGGCTCGGCGCGGGGCTTTGTTGGTCGATGATTTGAAATGATTGTTGCCCCGGCCGCCCTTGCCGCCGCGTACGACCGTGATCCGTTTGAACGATTCATCGAGGTCGGCGACAGCTTCGCCCGTCTCGGCGTCTTTGATAATGGTTCCGACCGGCACGCGGATGTATGTGTCTTCACCCGACTTGCCGGTCTTGAGACTGCCCTCGCCGGGTGCACCGTTCTGGGCTTTGTAGACGCGCTTGTAGCGGAAGTCGTACAGCGTGGTGAGGTTCTCGTCGGCGATAAATGTAACATCACCGCCGCGACCGCCGTCGCCGCCGTTGGGTCCGCCTTTGGGGATATTTTTCTCGCGTCGAAACGAGATACACCCCGGCCCGCCGTTCCCGGCCCTGACTTGTATTTCTGCAGAATCGATAAACATAGCTGGGGGAATATAAGCTATAGCCCCATCAATAGCCAACTGCAAAAATTATGGCTACAAAAATGGAATGGAAATCACTTCGCTCCACCAATGTTTTGAAAATGTCATTCTATTTTGATAATGTCATTCCCGCGCAGGCCGAAGGTGCTGAAGCATGAAGTGCGGAAATCCAGTCTTAAAGTAGCTCGGGTTCTGAATCCCCCGACCATGTCGGGGGATGAAAAACCCTATATCTTGCCGGGGTGCTCTGTCGCTTGCGGCAGGGTATTATGGCGCCGTCGGGAACCCTTTCCCGAAGGCAAAATTATTGTTGTCGGGTTTCTCGAAGACTCGGAACCGGACCTACGTGTTTTCAGACCCGGCGTGATCGCCCCGTACGTTGTGCCCGGTTGGCCCTCAGACCGACCGGGTTCTGATCTTGCGGTAGGTCGGGTTTACGTTACGTGCGCGGCACTTGTCCACAAGTCTTAGTAGGTCAGGAGCCGTGCGCTCCTGACATCTTTTTTTGTTTGGTGCAAAATCATAACCAATCACCCGCTGGGTGAGTTACAAGATTCCAATATCACCACCAAATCAATGTTGAATTCATACGTTCTACTATATTAGAGGCCTATAAGTATGCCAAAACAAACCATGCCCATTATCGTGCGCGGCACTTGTCCACAAGTGCCCGAGCGTTTGAACAGGCTCGAATCCTTGGGGCAGATGTGGACATCTGCCGCCCACTACATTCTAATGCAAGTCAAAAGCCCTGCGCTCCTGACGAGAACCACGCGTTGTGCCCGGTGGGTTCTCAAACCCACCGGGTCTTTGCCCGTGAGGCCGCCCCAAACCGCTTTGCGTGCGCGGCACTTGTCCACAGGCCTCCTGATCTTTTGAAGGATATGCCCGGGCGATTAGGCTTAACGGGGCAATGGGGCAGATGTGGACATCTGCCGCCCACTTAGTGCAAATGTCTGGAGAGCCTTGGCAAGTTAGGAATTAAAAATGGTACGACCAAAGCCAATTCCCGGCAAGCCCAAAGGTGATATATGATTATCCATGCCAAAACATGCTAAAAATGGGGTGTCGTTACGGGTGTAAAATACAACATTGGTAGTGATTTTGTCGGTTTGAAAAGGCCGGGGTAAAGTGACCGGCAGACGCCCTCGTCTGCCGGTTGGCAGGATGGAGTCCGTTGTTTGTATTTTGCAAATAATTGGGATACAAATCCCAGTGATAGAAGCTTTTGGTATCACGCGGCAGACGAGGGCGTCTGCCGCGCACGGTACAGTAATTTTACAAATCCAGCAAAAAACTCTCTTCCAGCGTCGGCACCTCGCAATGCCACCCAAAACGGTCGCGGATTTTATCGGCCATCGATTCCGAGGCGTCTTTCTCGCCGTGCACTATAAAAGTCTTCTTCGGTGGACGATTGAATCCCAGAAGCCAGGCCAGCTCTTCGTTGTAGTCGGCATGACAGGAAAACCCGGAAATATTCTCGATACGCGCGCGAATCGGCACCATCTCGCCGTAAATCTTGACTTCGTCATGCCCCTCGACAATGGTCCGCCCGCGCGTCCCCTCGGCCTGATAACCGACAAACAGCACCGTATTCTTGCGCTCGGGCAGACGCTGCATGAGATGGTGCAATATACGTCCACCGGTGACCATGCCGCTGGAAGATATTATCACGGCCCGGCTTTCGATGTCGTTGATCGCCTTGGATTTCTTGCGTGAATCGCACAGGTGTAAATGCGTCGTCTTGAAAACGTTCTGGCCGGTGATAGTCATCACGCGCGTCTTGAGATTCTGGCTCTTGACCTGCCGCTCGTAGACGTGCGTTGCATCAAGCGCCATCGGCGAATCCAGATAGACCGGTACTGCGGGTATGAGTTTCTTTTCTTCGAGCTCGCGGATAACGTACAACAGCGTCTGCGTGCGGCCGACCGCAAACGACGGTATCACCAGCACGCCGCCGCGCTCGATACTTTCGTTGTAGACTCGTATGAACGAATCATAAAAATCTTTGTCTTCGTGCAGACGGTTGCCGTACGTCGACTCGATCACGAGATACTCGACGTCGTACACCTGCACCGGGTCGCGCAAAAGCGCCCGCGCCGGACGTCCGAGGTCACCGCAGAAGACAATCTTCCTGCGTTCGCCCTCATTGGTCAGGCGGATATCGACGAACGACGAACCCAGTATGTGCCCGGCGTCCTTGAATTTGACCGTGATGTCATCGCCGAGTTGTATTTCTTCACCGTAATGGTGCGGCTCGAAAGAGGCCAGCGATTTTTCGGCATCTTCGACCGTAAATAGTGGCAGCGCCGGTTCGTGCCTGGTCGTTTTCTTCTTGTTGGCCCAGCGCGCGTCTTCTTCCTGAAGATGGCCGCTGTCCAACAGCAAAATTTTAGCCAGGTCGGCGGTGGCGTCGGTACAGATCGCCTTACCGGCGAAACCATCTTTGCACAGTCGCGGGAAATAGCCGATATGATCGACGTGCGCGTGGGTGAACAGGACGTAATCGATCGACGACGGATCAGTCGGGAACGTATCCCAGTTGCGCTGGCGCAGATCTTTGGGACCCTGGAACAGTCCGCAGTCGACCAGGATTTTCTTACCGTGTGTTTCGAGCAAAAACCGCGAACCGGTGACGGTCCCGGCCGCACCGAGAAAGGATAGTTTTGACATATTAAAAGTCTTTGATTTTATGCATGAGAATTATTTACTAAGGTAATTCGCCAAGCGGCGCTTGATTTCGGCGCGTTCGATGTTTTTCTCCATGAAGCCTTTCGACGTGATCGAAACTTCGCCGGTTTCTTCGGAGACGACGATCGAGACGGCATCGGATAGCTCGGATATGCCGATCGCGGCTTTGTGGCGCATCCCGAACAGCTTGCGGAAACGCGGATTCTGGGTCAGAGGGAGAGTACAGGCCGCGGCGGCGATAATCTCGCCGGAAATTATAACGGCGCCGTCGTGCAGGGGAGTGTACGGTGTAAACAGTGTTACAATCATCTCCGACGAAAGCTGCGAATTAATCTTTTTGCCGGTCTCGATATAATTTTTGAGACCGACCGTGTTTTCGATTACGATCAGACCACCGTAGCGCAATTCAGACAGACGTACCGCCGCCCGCGCGATCTCTTCGACCGATTTTCGTTCCTCGACTTTTATGAAGTACTGAAATATTCGCGAGTGCCCCATGCGTGCCAGCACCGATCGAAGTTCCGGTTGAAAGACGATGACCAGCACGATAAACCCGACCGTCGCGAGATTGGAAAACAGCCAGGACAGCCCCTCGAGATGAAACCAGAATGCAAAAAAAGCGACAATGAATATCAATACCAAACCGGTCACCATCTGGGCGGCGCGCGTGCCTTTCATGAGGGCGAGAAGCTGATAGATGATAAACGCCACGATCAGGATGTCGATCAGGTCGGTCAGCTTGAAGGTTAGAAAATCTATGCGGAACAGTTCCATCAGTTCGCTTCCTCAATGGCTTTGGCCACGGCAATGGCTTCAACCGTCGCGGCGACGTCGTGCACGCGAATTATGTTGACGTCTTTGGTCAGTCCCCAGAGGGCCGCCGCCAGCGATCCTCCCAGCCGGTCTTCGGGCGTGTCTTTGCGCCGCGTTATCATCTGTATGAACGACTTGCGCGAGGCTCCGATCATAACCGGACATTCAAACTTGGTGAATTCGTCGAGGCGCCTGAGAATGATCAAATTATCTTCGAGGCGTTTACCGAAACCGATCCCCGGATCGAGAATGATTTGCGAACGGTCGATTCCGTAGTTCAGACAAAAATGAATGCGCTCGGAAAAGAACTGCTTGACTTCGCTGACACAGTCGGCGTACGACGGGCTAACCTGCATCGTTTTCGGTTTGCCCAGCATATGCATCAACACGACCGGCGTTTTGTTTTCGGCCACGATTTCGACCATCTTCGGATCATGCCGCAACGCGGAGACGTCGTTTATGATGTCGGCCCCGGCCGCCACCGCCCGCTCGGCGACCCCGGATTTGGTCGTGTCAACCGAAATGGGAATGTCACAGTGATTCCGCAGCTTTTTTATGATGGGTACTACTCGCACGGTTTCTTCGGCCTCGGTGACCGGGTCGGACCCGGGGCGGGTCGATTCGCCGCCGATGTCGATTATATCCGCGCCTTCGTCCACCAATTGTTTGGCATGATCGAAGGCGCGGTCGGCATCGATAAATTTCCCGCCGTCGGAAAAAGAATCCGGCGTGACATTGACGATACCCATCACCAGCGGACGGTCGAAATCGAGAAACCGCCCGTCGGGCAGAGGCATTTTATTCTTATGAACGACAATTCCTTCCATGGGTCTATACCGATCGCAAAAGGTCTATCATAAATATAGAACGGCCCGGCACGACGGGCAAGATAATATTGAAATTACAAGCAACAAATGAAGAAACAATCATTGCTTGATCAAAGCCAGTGCCTCGGCCCGGGTGGCATCACGGCGGAGAATACCCCGCACGGCCGAGGTGATTGTTTTCGAACCCGGTTTTTTGACCCCGGTCATCGTCATACAGAGGTGCTCGGCTTCCACCACGACCAGAATGCCCTTGGCGCCGAGCGTTTCATATATCGAATCCGCGATCTGTGACGTCAGCTTTTCCTGAACGGTCGGACGTTTCGCGAAAACCTCAACCGTTTTAACCAGGTTGGAAAAGCCGGTTATCTTGTTGGTTTTCGGGATATAGGCGATATGCACCCGTCCGAAAAACGGAACCAGGTGGTGCTCGCACATGGAATAAAAGCTGATATCGCGGACGATTATCAGTTCATCTTTGTTGGGGGTAGTGTAAAGCTTAAGAGTCTTTTCGGGCTTTTCTTTGATGCCCGAAAAGACGTCTTTATAAAATTCGTAGAGCCTTTCCGGCGTACGTTTCAGCCCCTCACGGTTGGGGTTTTCACCGATTCCTTCGAGAATCAGTTTTGCGCCCCGGATAATCTTAACCTTATCCATCGACCTCCGGAGCCGGTTCCGGTGACGGCACATCGGTGGGCCCATCTCTGCCGATTATGACATCGATCTGGTGGCCATCGATAACTTCTTTCTCCAGCAACGCCTGCGCCAGAAGATCCAGATATTTGCGATTTTCAGTAAGAATCTGGCGAGCCGTATCTTCGGCCTTATGAATTATCAATTTAACTTCTTCGTCGATCAGTTGCGCCGTGGATTCGGAATAATCGCGATGGGTCGCCAGTTCCCGGCCAAGAAATATCTGCTCTTCGCGGCGTCCGAGCGTCATTGGTCCGACTTTGTCCGACATACCCCATTTGCAAACCATATTCTGAGCAATTTCGGTGGCGCGGCGGAGATCATCGGCGGCTCCGGTTGAAACCTGATTGAAAACTATTTTTTCGGCTACCCGTCCGCCCATGGCGTATACCAGACGAGTTTCCAGCCTTCGCTTGGAATGCGTATGACGTTCATCGACCGGTAAATAATGCGTCACGCCCAAGGCCATTCCTCTTGGAATGATAGTTACTTTATGCACGGGGTCGGCCTCGGGCAGATATTTCGCCACCAGGGCATGTCCCGATTCGTGATAGGCAATCATTTTCTTTTCATCTTCGGGGATCACCAGAGAGCGCCTTTCGGCACCCATCATGACTTTATCCTTGGCTTCCTCGAAATCGTTCATATTCACCGAATCATGGTCTTTGCGAGCGGCCAGTAGAGCCGCTTCGTTGACCATATTGGCGAGATCGGCCCCGGACAAACCCGGTGTGCTGCGGGCCAAAATCTTAATATCGATATCTTCGCTTAACTTTATTTTCTTGGTATGAACACTTAAAATTCCCTCACGACCACGCACGTCGGGTGAATCGACAACTATCTGACGATCGAACCGGCCGGGGCGCAGCAGGGCCGGATCGAGAATGTCGGGGCGGTTGGTGGCAGCGATGAGAATAACACCGTCGTTGGATTCGAAGCCATCCATTTCAACCAGCAACTGGTTTAAAGTCTGTTCGCGTTCATCGTGCCCACCTCCCAATCCGGCCCCACGGTGACGGCCGACGGCATCGATTTCATCGATAAAAATAATGCAGGGAGCGTTTTTCTTTCCCTGCTCAAAAAGGTCGCGAACGCGCGAAGCACCGACACCGACAAACATCTCGACAAAATCCGAACCGGACATCGAGAAAAACGGCACACCGGCTTCACCGGCCACGGCTCGGGCGAGAAGAGTCTTACCCGATCCGGGAGGGCCTATCAACAAAGCGCCTTTGGGAATTTTGCCGCCGAGGCGCGAAAATTTAGCCGGTTCTTTCAAAAATTCTATAATCTCGGATACTTCGTCTTTGGCTTCGGCAATACCGGCCACGTCGTCGAACGTCACTTTGGGGCGCTCGTCGGTCAGCAGTTTCGCGCGGCTTTTGCCGAATGAGAAGATGCCTCGCGGACCGCCGCCGCCCTGCATCTGACGCAGGAAAAACAGCCAGACAAATATCAGCAAAAACCAGGGGGCGATCGATATCAGGATCGAAAAGTAATTCGGTCCCTCGGTCTTGGCCTTGATCGTCACACCGGCGTTTTCGAGACGGTGCACGAGAGTGAAGCTGTTATCGTCGAAAGGAATCCGGGCCTTGAATTTGGTGTACTGACCGGTCGCGGTCTGCGTCACCAGAGTCGTCTGCTCTTTCAAGACACCTTCGATATTACGCTCGATAAACGTGACTTCGCGAATATTGTTATTCTTCAGTTGATTGAGAAATTCGGTGTAGGAAATCTCGGCAACGTCACCGCTCGACGAATTATAAATGCTGAAGGCAAAAATAAACGCCAGAATAATGACAACCCAAAAGCCGAGACTTTTGAGCGGTCCCTTCCAGCTGAACGGGTCGCGCCCATCGGGGTTGCCCTTTCCCGGTGGTTTCTGTCTTTCCGAATCTCTATCCGAAAAATTCTGTTCTGATCTTAATTTCATAAAAAAATACAACTCCCTAATAATATACTTAATTATCGGCAAATGGCCTAACTTTATTGTCCGGCCGTTCGGTCTACGCTATTACCTTGCCGATGAACGGAAGGTTTCGATATTTTTGAGCATCGTCCAACCCGTAGCCGATAACAAAATCATCACCTGCGGCGAAACCGGTATATTTGATCCGAAGATTATATTCCCGCGCCGCAGTTTTATCTATTAGTGTAACGATTTCTATCGACGCCGGTTTCCGGGCATTTAGCTTTTCGATCAGGGAGGCGACTGTCTTTCCGGAATCGACAATGCCCTCGACGATCAACAAGTGGCGATTTTCCAGTGGAAGATCGACAACCGAACCCGACCGCACGTTGTCCGCGGATACACGGCCGTTAAAATAGCTCGATGCCGACATAAATTCAAGCTCCACCGGAATCGAAATGGCCCTGATGAGATCGGCCAGAAAAATAACACACCCTTTCAGGACCCCCACCAGCACCAGGTCTTTGCCGTCATAATCTCTTGAAATCTGATTGCCCAGCTCCTTGACTCGTTTGGCGATTTTATCCTGGGCGTACAGGAGGTCGAACTTCAGGGCCTTGCTGGTTTGCGTTTTTGAGGAGATCAATTCTAAGCACCTTTTTTGTTTTATTATCAATTTTAACCCGGTCGGCGATGCGGTATGGCGCCAGCCAGATTATGCCTCTTTTATCTTCGATAACAAGTATTTCGTCGCGGATGTACTTTGAAACCTTTTGGTCGGTTAAAAAGTCGCCGACCTTTTTTTTACCCGTCATGCCCAGCGGTACGAATACATCCCCGGCCTTTATCCCGCGAACCGTAATCGGCGGGGCAACGCGGTCAATATCAAGATCGACCCGCAAGCCCTTTCTCTGGGTTTTCAGGACCGCTTTTGAGGCGGGGATTTCTTTAAATTTGACGGCGCTGTTGAGGCCGTCGATCGTTAGCAATCCGGGGGTTTCGGCTTCCTCCGCTTTAATTTTAATTCTGCCCTTGAAAAAATACAGCTTGTCGTGGTCCGAGGCGGCGTGCATCCCGCCTCTCAAATCGGCGGCTTTGATTTTACCGGATATTATCGTTTCTACCCGGCCGATATCCTCAAAACTGCCCGCTCCCGAACGCCCGCCAGCTTCTTCAAGGCAATTTTTTATAATACGTCTTTTTAGCCATAGATCATAACCGGCCAGCCGGGGTAAATCAACAATTAATTTTCCTCCCGGCGTGACTTCGACAATTTTTTTCATCGCCAGAAGAGCCACGTCGGCCAAAAAGACGTTCTCCTGCCCGATTATCTCCGAAAAATTGAGTAGCGATGACTTAAATCCCGGTCCAAAATGCTTTTCTACGGTTGGTATGATCTTGTTGCGGATATAGTTGCGGGTATATTTGATATCGAGGTTGGATTCGTCGAGCACCGGCAGCAGGCGGGTTTTCTTGATGAAGTCCTCGATTTCCGACCTCGATATATCGAACAGCGGGCGGATAAACTGCCCGGCTTTGGGCTTGATCGGATCGATCCCGCCCGGACCGGTTCCGCGAAAAAGCCGGAATAGAATCGTCTCGATACGGTCGTCGAGATGATGCCCGGTCGCGATTTTATTGCAGCCCTCTTCTCGGCAGATTTCCGGAAGAGCTTCTTTTCGAAAAACATGCCCGGCTTCTTCGACCGTGAGCTTTTCTTCTTTGGCGATAGTCGGGATGTCGGCTTCAAGCAGGACGAAATCGACTCCCAGCCGCTCGCAGAACATACGGCAGTGGCGGATTTCCTTTTCGAGCGTTTTTTTGGCTCGGATATTGTGATTAATATAGCACGCCCTGACATCGAATTTCATCGGTTTGGCAAGCTGACTCAATATATAAAGCAGCACCGTCGAATCCGGCCCACCGGAAAATGAAACCAACACAACATCACCGGGCTCGATCAGGCCAAACCGCTCGATGTTTTCTTTAATTTTCTTCGCCGTAAGCATATCGCGGAGAATATAGGGGAGGGGCGTAAATTAAAAAATATATAAATTCCCAGCAGCCGCTTAAGTGTTTTGGTAGCCCACCGCTTGCGGCGGGATCATTGAATTTTGTGCGGAACTGTAGCGACTGTCTTAATTGTCAAGGAGAAGTTGGGTTCCAGGCTTCTCCTTTTTCAATCATGGTGTTTATAACAACGAGTAGTTTCCTCATCACGGCCACCAGGGCAGTCATCTTAGTTTTTCTCTTATCCAAGAGCCGTTGATAATAGGCTTTTAATACCGGATTGTGATGGCAGGCGACAACGGTGGGCATATACAAACGAGCCCTCACAATACGACGTCCACCGCCGGTCATCCGTTTCCCGCGATAGGAACCGCTATCGCGATTGATCGGGGCAACGCCGATTAGTGCCGCCAACTGGCGTCGATTGAGTTGCCCCAATTCCGGGACGTTCGTGATCAGCATCGTCGCTGTCTTTTCAGCGATCCCGGGTACCGTCACCAACAACTTCATCTTTCTCTGTAATTCGGGTATCTGACGGATCAGTGTCGCCAGTTTTTGTTCGATTTTTTCCAACTCTCGTTCAATAGTCCTGATGACAGCTTTAATACTGTGAGCGATGTCTTTGTCTCGCACGTGTTCCTGACGATTGATCTCTGCCGTGCGCATCTTCACGAGTTGTCCTCGGCGCGCAACCAGTGCTTTCATCTTGAGATGATGGGCGTTTATATGTGTTTGCACTTGAGGATGTATGGCTTCGGCATATCGAGCCAGCAATGCGGCATCAATCCGATCGGTCTTTGCCAATTGTCCGACAGCACGACCAAACTCACGTACCCGGCGCGGATTTACCACAGCGGCCGGCAAAGAGGCGTCAGATAAGGCAATGGCCAGTTCAAGCTCGTATCCTCCAGTACTTTCCAGAACTATCAGTTCCGGCTGTAACGAGACAATATGACCAAGACACTTTTTAATTCCGAGACGAGAATTCGCGAATCGGATATGACGGGTTGTGGTTGTGTCATAGACATCGAGATGGGCTTTCGCGACATCAATTCCAATACGGGTGTTCATGGCAATCCCTTCCTTGCACATACGGGCTCATTATAGTATAATGTCCCCAGCGACTGTTCGGGTTCCGGCCTGAATAATGACGTCGGATCACGCTACAAACGGGTTTGTTTCAGACCCCAGGGCAGAACGATCTCGACGTCACATGGAGATCTCCGCCTCTTACGGAGATCTCTTTTTTGCCAATCTACAACAAATTCCAAACAATTGCCAATATACAAGGGCAGAACCCATTGGCGGTTCTGCCATCTTCATTATTCGTTTTCTAAATATTTCCCAAATGAGCGAAATCCTCGTTCTCCCAAAAAGTTAATTGTGCTTTTGCAAATTTCCCAGGCTTCCTTATGCTTATCATTCCTTATTTTTTCCAATATTTGACATAAATGCTCCTTCCAATATTCAATATTCCAAGGAGCCGGATCAGCTCGGACGATTGAGTCCATAACAGCCGCAACCTTTTGTGAGTCGACGTTGATGAAGTCATACAAATGTCTTAGCACTTCATGTGTCCATTCGATTTTGCCATTTGTAATTGACAACACTCGAAGCATAGTGTCCAAAAGCCACTCTTGATTCATCTGAGCATATGTAAACCACCAGCCGAATTCTTTCATTTCTTCAGCCTTTTGTTCTGGCTCAATATCCGATACTTCAAGTTCGGATAAACGCCAGTCCAATAATTCCTTCAGCCTCTTAAAAGCTTCCGGGCCGCCCTTGGCTATTGGCGATAGTCTTTCTAATGATCTGCCTATAAACTCAAAGGCATGAGAGCGCAACTTTATATTTCCATTTTTAAAAATCCTTTTAATTAGGCAATTATCATTAGTCAGTGAATCAATTCCCCACCAGTAAAATACTGCCAAATGTTCAACATAATTCTGTTTTGGGGTGTGATAAGAGTCTTCGGTTTCACTATCATTCGCCCAGTCGAATGCTCCCGTAAAAAATTCCCTGAGGTTTCTGAAAAGGTAACCATTAGAGTGGTTAAATGAAAAATAACCTTCAAAAGTAGCATCTCGGTATTTTCTTAATTCTGGATCCTGCGGAATTATGGTTGTCAGGTTACTTTGAATATAACTCAGATCAAGGAAAGCAAGACATTGAATATACCAGCCGATTACTGAACGAATGGTTAATGTTGGTTCTATTGAAGTATTCAATAATCTATTTAAAACAGGTTTGGCTTCTTCCGGAATAGAATGCTTTTTATCTTTCGGGTCCTTTTCCTTATTGATATTTTCATCGACCCATATCAAGTAATGGAATAATCCATGAACAGCTTCACCGCGAACTGTATTAATAGACATATCTACAGGGCTCATATTAGAGCCGCCATATTCTGCTTCATATTCTATGGTTGGATCACCATCCTTACATAGTATTTCTATTAAATTCCAGATATTTTCCCTCAGATCGAATGGTATAATATCCGGTGATTTAAGTGCTTCTGAGATGAGGCTTGCAACTTGCTTTCGGACCCCTTGCCAACCTGTTTCAAAATCATCTTTAGTTCTATCCGGTTCTGGAAGATTATCATCCTTTACTAAACGTTCAGACAATTTAACTATACATTGCCAGTCAATTTCAACATTGTTCCTTATTGCTTCTTCAATCCCTGAATAATAATAATAAATATAAACCGGTCTTATCCCTTCAGGATTAATTGAATCGGCTAGTTTTGTATACTCAATTGCACGGTTTCTTACATCGTCTTTAAAAATCCTGCCTAATCCTTCCGAAGATGGCGAATGATGTGTTCCAGAAGGAATCCATTCTTTTAAATACCTAATTACATCCTGAACTGATTTTTGATTTAATTCCTCATTGTTTAGCGGACTTGTTGGGCCAACCCAACTTGTTCTATAGGATAGAAATTCAGGAAATTCCTCAATTTTGTATTTTGACATGAGGTCTTCATAAATTATTTTATGTTCACCATTTAAATGAGATTTAATTGGACTGTATTGTCTTAATTTCCATCTACCTATGTATGCTTTAATCTGTTCTGGAGGCGGTTCTACACCGGTTTCCTTCTCATAAATTACCTTATAGTGTTCAAGATTGGGGCCAGATGATATCCAATCGTAATAGACATTTTGAACTTCGGCATCCACACTGCCAAATGTCTTTTCCAAAAATCGATAAAATTCATGATGAATTCCTGGCTTGGGAAAAAGTGTATTATTTTGAAGTATTGCGACAATATGTTTTCCACACAATTCGGGAAATTCTGCTAATATAAAAAGTCCTATCCTGAAAAATACGGGATATTTAAACTGCCTGAGGCAAGACAAAATATCATCAATTGAACCATTATTCTGCACTACTTGAATGGACGCGTCCCGGATATGGCTTATTAGGTGGTCTTTTAATTTGTCAGTTCCAGTGTTCTGCTCGTTATCTTCTATTGCAGGACGCGATATGTAAGTATAATCGATTTTTGCCTCTTTATCACCCTTAGCTTCATGTTCGATTCTGATAGCCTTATTTAATTTTTGGCATATTATATTTAGATAATCAATCGCTGCAACTTTAATTAAGGCAGATTTGGTTATCTCTAACAATTTTCCATAATGCCAATCGTCAACATAGGCTTCTGCTTCGGGAGGAAGCTTAAGGCTCAACGTTTCTTGCTGTTCTTTATATTTGTCTTCATTAATTTTCACATCCAGTATTGTATCAGCTACACCTAACGCCACAAGTATATGATTCTCTGAAGCTAGTTTTGCCACAAGTTCGGCAAGGCGGACTGGTAATAACGTGATAGTATGGTATTGATCTTTTATCCATTCTTTTGCTCGATATGCAAACGTTTCCAGCATAGAACTTGGGAGTCTCAAAGAAATTTCGACCAGTTCTTGATGAACTCTTGCGTTATCCGTATCCTCGACGCCTTCGAGTATTTTGCATACGAGATCAGGATCGGACTCGGCACATTTCATCAGAAATGAAGATTGTGGCCATGAGGGACACGATACCGCGCCATCCACATGAGTGATGATCCCTATAGGTTTTGTGAAAAAATTAGCATCTTTCAATAAAGGCAGCCAATTGCGGTTATCCAGATTTCTAAAACAGTATTCAATAAATGCTCTCTTTATAAGTAGACTCTTGAGGCTATTTAGATTTTCTACGGAAGGATTTTGAATTTCAATTAATTTGGCTATCTCAGGTTCTATTTCGAAATATGGTTTAAATAACACTTCCAGGATTAGTTCAAATCTATTTATTTGACGCGATACTTCATTTACACTTGGTTTCGTTCTGTGATGGCTAACATCAACAAACCATGTATATATATCGTGAAGATTTTTAGCCGATCTCTCTTTCTCTTGAGTAGAAAGACCAGCTTGGTCACATTTATCAAACAGCTCACCTAATATATACCTATGCGAAAATGATGATTGGTCAATTAGAGTAGATATTTCAGATATCCATTCATTTGAATTGCCGAGTCCGGGGTTGTCTTGATAGCGATTAATTAGTTCCTTTAATTTTTCTACAATATTAACTCTATCTGGTTTAACGGTCAATACAGGGACGATTTGTGGAAGCCTTCTAATGAGTTCTCTTATAGAATGTGATGATTGGTACACTGCATCAGGATTACTCTTGTTGCGCAACACAAGCAATGCTCCATAATACATTGCTCCTAATTCTGGATATTTTTCGTCGAGTGATGCCATTAGTGCCATTTGGCGAGACGTTAATTCTATCGGTCTATCGTCACGAGAATAATCTGGCAATTCAGGTTTAGGCATAAGTAATTACAATATCCTTGTACAGTATTGCCTGATCCGGCCAGTCCAAGCCGTATTCGCCTAGCGCCGGATTAATCAAGACTTAAAGTTAAGGACTTTTTATACCCTCCCCAACATATTATTTGACTACCCCATAAATCCCCCCTATATTCCGGCTTTCAATATACGGAGGAAGAAGTGGAACAACCCAAGGTGACCCCTCAACTGGTCAAAGATCACGGCATAAACGACGAAGAATACGAAAAAATCAAAGAAATTCTCGGCCGCGAACCCAACTATACCGAACTCGGTATTTTCTCGGTTATGTGGTCGGAACACTGCTCATACAAAAATTCCATAGCCCTGCTTAAAACTCTGCCGCGCGAAGGCGAGGCGCTCCTGTCCAAAGCCGGGGAAGAGAATGCCGGGGCGGTCGATATCGGCGACGGCCTCGCGGTCGTTTTCAAAATCGAATCGCACAACCACCCCTCGGCCGTAGAGCCGTACCAGGGCGCCGCTACCGGTGTCGGCGGCATACTGCGCGATATTTTCACTATGGGTGCGCGACCGATTGCCTCGCTCGATTCGCTGCGTTTCGGTTCACCGGAGAATCCAAGAGTGCGCTACCTCGTCGACGGCGTCGTGCGCGGGATTGGCGACTACGGCAATTCGTTCGGCGTTCCGACCGTAGCCGGGGAGACGTATTTCGACGACGCCTACACCGGCAATCCGCTGGTCAACGCTATGGCGGTCGGGCTGGTCAAAACCGACGGCCTGATTTCCGGAACGATATCCGGAGTGGACAACCCGGTCATGATTGTCGGGTCCAAGACCGGCCGCGACGGTATCCACGGCGCGACCTTCGCTTCCGAAGAGCTGACCGCCAAATCCGAGGAGAAACGGCCGTCGGTGCAGATCGGCGACCCATTCACAGAAAAACTCTTGCTCGAAGCCACTCTCGAAATCATCAAAGAAGACCTCGTGATCGGCGTGCAGGACATGGGCGCGGCCGGGATCACCTGCTCCTGTTCGGAGATGTCATTCCGCGGCGGGGCGGGCGTAACCATCGACATCGATAAAGTCCCGGTGCGCGAAGAGAACATGACCCCGTACGAAATCCTCCTGTCCGAATCACAGGAACGTATGCTGGTGTGCGTCAAGAAGGGCCGCGAGGAAGACGTTCGGCGCATCTTCGATAAGTGGGAACTGGATTCCACGATAATCGGATACTCCAATGAAAGCGGGATTTTCAAGGTTCGTCTCGACGGTGAAACAATCTCCGAAATTCCCGCCGACGTGCTCTCTCTTGGCGGCGCGACACCGGTGTATCACAGAGAATCACGCAAGCCGGAGTACATAGATAAACTGTCCCGGATCAATCTCGATGACTATCCGACCGACCGCAACTGGAACGATGATCTGTTGACCCTGTTGGCGGCGCCGAATATTTGCGATAAGAGTTGGGTGCATCTTCAATACGATAGCACCGTCCGTACCAATACTTCGGTCGGCCCCGGTTCCGATGCGGCGGTACTTAGAGTACGCAAAACAAAAAAAGCGCTGGCGATGTGCACCGATTGCAACGGGCGATATTGTTATCTCAATCCCCGCGTCGGGGCGCGTCAGGCGGTCGCCGAGGCGGCGCGGAACGTTGTCTGCTCCGGCGGGCAGCCGGTCGCGATCACGAATTGTCTTAACTTCGGAAACCCGTACAAGCCGGAAATATACTATGGCTTCTCAGAATCAGTCGCCGGGATGGGCGAAGCCTGCATCGTGTTCGGAACACCGGTCACGGGTGGTAACGTCAGCTTCTACAACGAAGTGCCCGATCACGCCGTCTTCCCGACCCCGACCATCGGTATGCTCGGCATAATACACGATATAAAGCACATCACGACCCAGTGGTTCAAGAACGACGGCGACATCATATATCTGATCGGACAAAATAAGGAAGAGCTGGGGGCGTCGGAATATCTGCACACGATTTTCCATAAGAACACCGGACCCGTCCCGGAACTTGACCTTAATTACGAAAAAGAAATACAAGACGCGCTTCTCGATGCCATCCAGGACGGATTAGTACAATCGGCACACGATGTATCCGATGGTGGTCTGGCGGTGACACTGGCCGAGTGCTGCATCACCGACCGCGAGAATATGCGCGGTGCCGAAGTGCAGATAGAAGAAATGCTGCGACCTGACTGCCTGCTTTTCGGAGAGACGCAGTCGCGCGTGATATTGACCGTCGCGCGCGATGATATTCAGACGTTTCAGGGTCTTTTAAGCGACCACGGGGTACCGTACAAGGCGATCGGAACGGTCGGCGGCGACAGACTCAAAATAGACGACCTTGTGGATCTGCCTTTGACCCAGATGGAAACGGCTTTCTACGAAAGTCTGCCGAAACTTCTCGAGCGGTACTAATCTCAAAACCGAAGGGGGAGACGTGGAATATCATATAGGCATCGAAGACGTGGAACCCAACAACTGGGTGGCCTTTGTCTTCGAATGGCCGGGATGTTGCTCGCGCGGTCGCGCGCGACAGGATGCTCTCAACGGTGTCACCTCGGCTATCGAAGAAATGCGCTCGCGGTTGAATGACACCATGGTCGATACCAGCGCACATCAATCACCATATACAATAAAAATCGCCGAAGAGTACCAGTCATTTAAAAGCTCCCCGGATTACATCGTCAATGCTTTCTTCGAAAGCGATAAAATCCCGCTCGCTAAATCCGATCTTGTCTACGCCGAAACCATTTTCGACTTGAACCGCAAGGACCTGCTCAACGTCATTTCCAACCTGTCCGATGAAGTCCTCGACCGACCTATCGACGGTGAAGTGCAGGGGGATATCAGGCATATCGTGAAACATATCGGCACCGCCGAATGGTGGTACTGGGACAGGTTGAATCTGGCTTTCCCGCGCGAACAGCGCCCGGATGATGATATATTCAAACTGCTGGATACAATTCGCAATTTTACTCTTGAAAATCTTCCGCGCATCGTTGGGAGCGACCAGCAAACCTGCCGCTCAAAAGAATACTGGTCACCGCGCAAGCTTCTCAGAAGAGCCGTCTGGCACGAGCGCGTACACACCATGCAGATTAAAAAATATTTGGGTATTTAGAGTCTTAGTAGGTCAGAGCCTTGCCGAAGGTCCTAAACCTTTTAAAGGGCGGGGTGACTTCTTTTTCTAACGCTCGGGCACATGTGGACATGTGCCGCGCACAATTTAGGATGTTTTGCTATTACGTTTGAAGCGCGCATAGGTTGGATTTAATGCGCCGTTAAGTAACCCTTTTAATGCGCCGTCAGGAACCCTTTCCCGACGGTTTTTTTTAATCCGGGAAACCTATCTTATAATGAATCATATCACCGAACTCCTTGATGAATTCATTCTCTTCTTGTGAGAGCGGTCCATCCTCCAAGGCGCGGAGATTCTCCATCAACTGCTTTTCATTGCTCGGGGCCGTGAGACAGACGTCGACATTCGGATTTTGCAGCACAAACCGATAGCACTGTCCGGCGGTCGGGATCGGTGCGTCTTTGGGATAATTTTTAGGCCGTCGCAACAGATATCCCCAGCGGGTCGCGGTATAACTTATGACACCGGGATTGTGCTTTGATAAATGCGGGAAGATGTCTTCTTCCGCGCCCCGGTGGGCGGCGTTGTAGCGCATCATTAAGGCATTGATATCCCCGGCCTCGGCCAGCCGTCCCAGAAATTGACGGTTGTGGCAGGAAATCCCGACACACCGCACTTTGTCTTCTTCCTTGAGCTTGAGCAGAGCGTCATAGGCTTTTGGCGTAAACTGCTTCGGTTTCATGACGCCCAGAAACAGGAAAACGTCGATATAATCGGTCCCCAATTGCTTCAGCCGCTTCTCGAACGACTTGCTCACGTCGGGATGCCAGACCGGCATGTTATACGCGCCGGTCGCGACCACCAGCTGATCTCGTCGGGTCTTGAAAACGTCTTTCAAAACTTTGGTCATGTGCGTATCGAAACCATAGCAGAAGAAAAAATTGACGCCCTCGTCGAGCGCTTTATATATGGTTTTCTTGCCGGGTCGGTGTGTGGCCGAAAGCCCCAGCCGATGCACGCCCATCCCGGTATTCCCGAACGATCCATATATGAACGACTGATCGGTCATATCATAAATTTCACTTTCTAAACGTCCAAAAGCAACAAGAATCTCTTTAATTTACTTTTAACCCCAAAATGATTATAATCTGCCATCATGGCGATATACTTTTTTTCGGACGTGCATCTCGGGGCGGCCGATAAGGCCGGCGAAGAGATCAAGATAAAGAAGCTTTACCAACTTCTCGAAAAGATCGAATCCGACGGTGAGATGGTCTTCATCCTCGGCGACCTGTTCGATTTCTGGTTCGAGTACAAGCACGCCGTCCCCAAAGACCATCTTAAGATCATCTTTCGCTTGTCCGCCCTGGTCGAAAAAGGCATCCCGGTGCACTATATTTCCGGCAATCACGATTTCTGGCTGGGTGAGTTTTTGAGCCGGGAAGCAGGTATTACTATCCACCGCGATTATTACGAATTCACCAAACAGGGACAGCGGGTGTTCCTGATTCACGGCGACGGGCTCTCTCCCTCGGACTGGAAATATCGCATCCTCCGTTCGGTCCTGAGAAATCGCGTCTGCATCTGGCTGTACCAGCGCGTCCCGCCCGACTGGGGGATACCGCTGGCCAAGTACGTTTCCAGCACGTCGCGCGGACACACGTCCGGTCGCACCCTGCAATTTCTTAAAGATTACGAAAATTACGCCCGTATGAAATTAAAGGACGGTTTTGACGCCGTATTAATCGGCCACGTGCACCATCCCGATAACATCGAAATGGACGGTGGCCGATATCTTAATACCGGCGATTTCATCGAGCACTACAGCTATGTACGGCTTGAGGACGGCCAATTTGCGCTTAAATATATCAAGGACTAAGTACCGTGCAAGTGATTCGTACCATTAAAAAAATGCAGTCGGTATCGCGGCAACTCGCTGCCGAGGGCAAAACAATCGGCCTGGTGCCGACCATGGGTTTTTTGCACGAGGGCCACCTCTCGCTGATTAAAAAGGCTCTCAAATCCGCTGATATAGTCGTCACATCGATATTCGTCAACCCGACTCAATTCGCGCCCTACGAAGATTTGGATAAATATCCGCGCGATGAAAACGGCGACGTTCAGAAAATCGAGCAGGCCGGGGGAGACATTGCTTTCATTCCGACCGCTGAGGATATCTACCCCGATGATTTCCAGACTCACGTTGAAGTATCCGAAAAAACACTGACACTTGAAGGCAAAATCCGCCCCGGTCACTTTCGCGGCGTAACAACGATCGTCGCCAAGTTGTTCAATATAGTCCGGCCCGACGTCGCGGTATTCGGCATGAAAGACTATCAGCAGGCGATGGTGCTCAAGCAGATGGTTCGCGACCTCAATTACCCGATCAAAATGGTTATCGCTCCGACCAAACGCGAAAAAGACGGGCTGGCGATGTCCTCTCGCAATAAATATTTCGGCCCGGAACAAAGGCCGCAGGCGGCCTGTCTTTACAAAGCCCTGATGTTTGCCAAAAACAGCGGCATAAAGGACGTTCGGGAAATCGACAGCCGGATGCGAGACGAGATTTTACATATCTGCCCGTCAGCCGTAATTGATTATATCGCCTTCACCGATCCGGAAACGCTGAAACCGCTCGAGAAAATATCGCCGGGTACGGTTTGTAGCCTGGCCGTGCGCGTCCATGGTGTTCGGCTGATCGATAACGTGAAATTGAAATGACGAAAAGTGCCGTCAATCAAAACGGTTGACCGCCGCCTCGAAATTGAGTATTTTAGCTCCGTGAAAAGACGACATCTCCGCACCACTTTAAAAATCATAACAGGCGTAATCTTCACATACGCCTGCTTTTGTTTTCCATCACAATCATTTGCCAATTCAACCTCCGTCGATTCGGCCATGGTCGATTCCGTTAAGATCGACTCGGCCGCCGTAGCGGACTCCGTACTGGGTGCAGCTGCGGTCGACTCTTCAGCTGCCGGGGTAGAACAACTGGCAAGGAATAAACTCTTCCGAACCGACCGAATTCCCATGCTGGTCTTTTTAATTATCTTCTGCGCCGCAATATTGCTGTATACCCGCTGGGCAAGGAAGGGAAAAGACCTGTTTGTGCGTAAGATCCCTGGCATAGAAGCAGTCGAAGAAGCTGTCGGGCGCGCCACCGAGATGGGCAAACCGGTCCTGTTTGTCCCCGGTATATCGGATATCGATGAAATCGAAACTCTGGCCGGGCTGTCTATTCTGGGCCGGGTGGCAAAAATTACGGCGACGTACGATACTCCGCTGTCGGTGCCGGTCCGCTATCCGATGATTATGGCTGCGGGGCAGGAAGTGGTTGAGCAGTCTTATATAGAAGTCGGCCACCACGATTCTTATGACCGCGATATCGTGAAATATGTCGCCGGGGAGCAGTTCGCTTTCACCGCGACCGTCAACGGGTGGATGATGCGCGAGAGACCGGCCGCCAACATCTATATGGGCGCCTTTTTTGCGGAATCTCTGTTATTGGCCGAAACCGGCAATGCGGCCGGTGCCATACAAATTGCCGGAACCGCCCAGCCGGAACAGCTCCCGTTTTTCATCGCAGCCTGCGATTACACTTTGATGGGTGAAGAGCTTTACGCCGCGTCGAGCTATCTCAGCCGGGAACCGCTTTTATTGGGCGGTCTTAAAGGCCAGGATTTCATAAAAATGATATTGGTCTTTTCGATAATTATCGGAGTGATATTTTCAACCTTCGGAATAGGTAACTGGTTTATTTCCTTGTTTAGAATACCATAAGTACTATGCGAACAACTGTACCTGTCATAGTTGCATTTTTGTCCGGCCTGGTCATGGTCGTCGCCTTTTTTGCCGGTTCTGCAATTGGCGATTTAAATTTTAGTGCTCTGCAGTGGGTGACGATTGTCGGCGGCTTTACGCTGCCATTGGGCGTTTATAGTATTCTGAGGGTAAACGGTAAAATCGTAGCCAGAAGAGGACGCGACTGGCCGTACAAACTGGCGACAGTTATATCCGTCGTGGCAATGGCTTTGCCCTCGATTCTCCCGAAATCGCAGAATACCGTCGGCGGCAAGATTTTCTATTCGATATTTCCAGCGCATTGGGAATCGATGATGGGCACCGGGCCCGGATCCATCTATGATATACTGTTTAATAACCTTGATTCACCTATGATGGAAACGATGTTCGCTATGCTGGCCTTTTATATTGCATCGGCCGCGTACCGCGCCTTCCGAGCCCGCAACGCCGAGGCGACTCTCCTTCTGATTACGGCGACCATTGTCATGCTCTGGCGCATACCGATGGGTGAGGCTTTCCTGCGCCTGTTCAGCGACAGTCTGCCCGGTTTTATAAATATGTACGTCATGAACGGCTTCAACGTCGCGGTGCAGCGGGGAATCATAATCGGTGCGACGCTGGGTGCGGCCTCGATGTCGCTTCGCATAATTCTCGGCATAGAACGCACGTATATGGGAAAAGGATGATATGCCGACCTTCTGGGATAAATTGCAAAATATCGACCGGCGCTGGATTTATCTGCTGGTTGGATGCGCCGTGCTCTTTCCCATGATTATAACTATGCAATTTCCGGTAAGACTGACCCCGGAATCGCGACAGCTGTTCAACGCCATCGATAGGTTGCCCGACAGCAGCGTCGTCATGCTGACCTTCGACTATTACCCGTCGACCCTGGCCGAAACCGAACCGATGTCGATTGCCGCCTTACGGCATATGTTCAAGAAGAATATGAAAGTTATTACTATTTCCAATATACCTCTGGGCGGCCCATCGATCGCCGAAAGAGTCACCCGGGAAATTGCAAAAGAATATAACAAGGTGTACGGTGTTGATTTTGTCAATCTGGGCTATAAATATGGCTATGTCGCCGTCATGCAGGGATTGGCCGGGTCGATCGAGAGAATATTCCCCTACGACAATACCGGTCATCTATTAAGCGATCTGCCGCTGATGAAAAAAGTCAAAAACTACGACGACATCAAATTCATATTCGTTGTCGCGGACAATGCCACTCTTGATTATTGGATTTCAATCGTCAACGCTCAGTACGGCGTTCCGGTTGGCGGCGGAGTGACTTCGGTTATGGCTCCCAAAATGTACGCCTACGTTGAGTCGAAACAATTGACCGGCCTTCTGGGCGGCATGAAGGGCGCCGCCGAGTACGAAATACAACTCGGTATTCCCGGTGCGGCGACACGCGGAATGAATTCCCAATCGCTGGTACATTTGGTGATTATGTTATTCGTGGTGATCGGCAATATCGGCTATTTCGTGTCCCGTCGCAATAACAGGAAGACAACGTGATGGAAACAATGACGTTCGTGGATCATTTCCAAATCTGGCTGAAAGCGTATCTGATTCTATCCCTGTTTTCATTTCTGTACAAAGACAATAGATTTTATAAATTTTCCGAGCACGTCTTCGCCGGACTATCGGCCGGATATTATATCGGCCTGGTCTGGCAAAGCATATTCTTGCAGCAGCTGATTAATCCGATATTCGATCTGGGGCAGTGGTGGCTGGTTTTTCCCGGATTTCTGGGCCTTCTCATGTTCACGCGCCTGAGCAGCAATTATTCATGGATAAGCCGGGTTTCGCTGGCCTTCGTGATGGGAAATACTGCCGGAATCTTTATTATTACTGAATTACACGGTAAAGCGATTCCTCAAGTATTGGCGACCATGATTCCACTGAACGGTGACGGCGGCATAGCATCTACGATTTTGGCATTGATAGTTATCGTCGGCGTTATCTCGACCCTGATTTATTTTTACTTCTCAAAAGAACATACCGGGCTGATGGGCATGACCGCTAAACTGGGCATCTGGTTTATCATGATAGCGTTCGGAGCACATTTCGGATATACCGTCATGGGCCGCATTTCGCTTTTGATCGGCCGGGTCGAGTTTCTTTATTATAATTGGGGCCACAGCCTTTTATCGTTATTTTAATGTCGAGTCCAATTCTCCAAACAATCCCTGCGTATAACTACAATTGAAGTAACAACTTATAATTCTTCATAAATTGATTGTTTTTTGCCTGAATTCAGGCATATATTGCTGTAGAAATGTCGGATGATCTGAAAATAATCATACCCGTTGCGGGCGCCGGAACCAGACTTCGGCCACATACATATACTCAGCCCAAATCACTCTTGCCGGTGGCCGGTAAGCCGATGATAGCCCACGTCTTAGACCAGCTTCTGGTCCTGAATCCGTCGGAAATATGCTTTGTAATCGGCTATTTGGGTGAGCAGATACAGGCATATGTGGAGGCCAATTATAGCTTCAAAGCCACATTTATCGAGCAAAAAGACCTGCTTGGCCTCGGCTATGCCGTCAACCTCGCTTTGGGACATATTAAAAAGGGACCGCTCTTGATCGTTTTGGGTGATACCATCGCCCGGACCGATTACGAAAAATTCGTCAAGACCGGGTCGAATGTAATCGGCCTGCAGAGAGTCGACGATCCACGCCGGTTCGGGGTTGCCAACATCGACGGCGATCATATAGTCGCGTTCGAGGAAAAACCGCAGCATCCGAAATCGAGTCTCGCGATTATCGGACTGTACTATTTTGAAAATTCCGAGCTTCTGCGCAAGCAGTTGAACAAGGTGGTTGAACTGGACAAACGCACCAGCGGGGAAATTCAACTGACCGATGCACTCGACTACATGCTTCAATCTGGGACGAAATTTTCGCCGTGTGAAGTCTCCGCCTGGCTCGATTGCGGCAAGGTCGAGACGATGCTCGAAACCAATCGCTTTTTGCTCGAAGAAATGAATGAATATAAAGACTATCCCGGTTCGATAATTATCCCGCCCGTATACATAGATACATCGGCCGAGGTGGTCCAATCGATCATAGGTCCCCACGTGTCCGTTTCGGCCGGGGCGAAGATTGTCAAGTCGATCGTGACGGATTCGATTATATTCGAGCAGGCGGTGGTCGAAGACAGCCTTCTGGAATCGTCGCTGATTGGCGAAAATGTCAAAGTGCGGGGCAATTACCGCCAGTTGAATCTGGGTGAATCATCCGGCATTAGCCGCTAAGAATTCTATCAAAGGAGCCATAGATGTCGCGCAGGGATTTCTTTTTTACTTCCGAATCGGTTACCGAGGGACATCCCGACAAAGTTTGTGACCAGATTTCCGACGCCGTTCTCGATGAAGTAATCAGGCAGGACAAACACGGTCGGGTGGCGTGCGAGTGTTTCGTGACGGTAGGCCTTCTGATTGTCGGCGGTGAAATAACTACCACCGGATACGTCGACATCCCCAAACTGGCTCGTGGATTGATCAGGCGTATAGGTTACACCCGCCCCGAGTACGGTTTCGCGGCGCAGAGCTGCGCCATATTGAATGCCATCGGGGCCCAGTCGCCGGATATTGCACAGGGGGTCAATATCGGCGGGGCCGGGGATCAGGGTTTGATGACCGGCTATGCCTGTCGCGAAACGCCGGAGCTGATGCCGCTGCCGATCATGATGGCCCACAAGCTGACCGCGCGGCTGACCGAAGTGCGCCGGAATAATATTTTGGATTATCTGGGACCGGACGGCAAGTCGCAAGTGACGGTGGAGTACATCGACAAAATTCCGAAACGGATTGATGTCATTGTCCTATCCACGCAGCACACGCCCAAGATTCTCGATGGTACCGGCCAGAAAATAACCGATGATGCCCGGCGGGAAATTATTGATGCGGTCGTCAAACCGACCATCCCCGAAGAATTAATCGATGACAAAACTCGTTTCTTCGTCAATCCGACCGGCAAATTCGTCATCGGCGGACCGCAGTCGGATACCGGCATGACCGGGCGCAAGATCATTGTCGACACTTACGGAGGTATGGCCACCCACGGCGGCGGCGCTTTTTCCGGCAAGGACCCAACCAAGGTGGACCGCTCGGCGGCCTATATGTCTCGTTACATAGCGAAAAACGTCGTGGCCTCAGGTCTGGCCGACAAATGCACCATACAAATCGCTTATTCGATAGGTGTCCCGGAACCGGTTTCGCTGATGGTTTTCACGGATCAATCACATAAAGTCAATGAAGATAAAATCGAAGAAATAATCCGGGAGAATTTCGCGCTGACGCCCAGGGGGATTATCGAGCAGCTCGATTTGCTCAGGCCGATTTACGAAAAGACGGCCGCCTATGGGCATTTCGGGCGTGAAATTCCCGAGTTCACGTGGGAAAAAACGGATAAAGTCAATGACATTCAAAAGGACGCCTGATAGTGAAAAAGCTTAAATACGATATAGCCGATCTAAAACTGGCCACGAAAGGTCGGTTGCGCATCGAATGGGCCGACAACAACATGCCGGTGCTGACGTTGATTCGCGAACGATTCACCAAAGAAAAACCGCTTAAAGGTCACAGCCTGGCCTGTTGCCTGCACGTGACGACCGAAACCGCCAACCTGATGCGGACACTCAAAGCCGGGGGTGCCAATGTCGCCCTGTGCGCCTCCAACCCACTGTCCACGCAGGACGACGTCACGGCCTCGCTGGTTAAGGACTTCGGAATTTCTGTCTTTGCCAGAAACGCCGAAAATCGAAATGTGTACTATAAACATATCAACCTGGCGCTTGACATAAAGCCGCATATAACCATGGATGACGGCGCCGACCTGGTAAGTACACTTCATTCACAGAGAAAAGAAATGCTTGCGGGCATTATCGGCGGCACCGAAGAAACCACGACCGGCGTCATACGGCTTAAAGCCATGGCCGAAGACAAGGCCCTGATGTACCCGATCATTGCCGTCAACGATTCCAAGACCAAGCACTTCTTCGACAACCGTTACGGCACCGGACAATCGACTATTGACGGCATCATGCGCGCGACCAACTACCTGATCGCCGGGGCGAACGTCATCGTGGCCGGTTACGGCTGGTGCGGACGCGGTTTTGCCACCCGTGCACGCGGCATGGGGGCCAAAGTTATCGTTACCGAGGTCGATCCGGTCAAGGCCATCGAAGCCACCATGGACGGATTTGAAGTCATGCCGTTTGCCAAAGCGACGCCGATCGGTGATATTTTTGTCACCCTGACCGGTGACATTCATGTTATTCGCGAAGAACATTTCGAAAAGATGAAAGACGGAGCTATCGTCTGTAATTCGGGGCATTTCGACGTCGAAATTGACCTCAAGACGTTGGCGAAAATCTCGAAGAAGCGCCGGATCGTCAGACCGTTCGTTGAAGAGTTCACTCTCAAAGGTGGTAAGAAAATCAACGTGCTGGGAGAAGGGAGACTCATCAATCTCGCGGCCGCCGAGGGGCACCCCGCGATGGTGATGGATATGTCGTTCGCCAATCAGGCACTGGCCGCTGAGTACATAATAAAGAACGCCTCAAAGCTGAAGAAGCAGGTGTACGTGGTACCTCAGAAAATCGACGACCATATTGCCGCTCTGAAGCTTGGATCAATGGGTATTAAGATAGACCGGCTCACGTCCGAACAGAAGAAATACCTCTCTTCGTGGAATATGGGCACATAGTACGCATATATTTTTGTCGGGAGCATAACACTCCCGGCTTTTTTTACATATTGTGCATCAAGGACAGCATCGTGCCGCCGGAAATCAGGATTCCAATCAGTACGAATATGATCAGGATGAGCATCAGGACGCCGTTGATCATGAAGTACATACGTATTTTCGACAGGCCATCATCAGGTGCACCTTGCTGCCATTCAACTGAGCGCCCTCGACCGCGCCGGCGGCCTGAAATAACAGCACCCCAAGCCAGATCGGAAGCCAGCAGATTACTATGCCGATGATAGTGAAAGCCGTGATGATTCCCTGAATTATCATGACGACGCCCAGAAGCTTCAGCCACGTTTTCGACTGAAATATCGGCAGGCTGATTTCCCTGATTAAATCTTGTTCTTCCATAACGACACTCCCTCTGACAATTATTTGTGGCATTTCAGATCGATCAGAAGAAATGTAGCTCCGGGATTCCGGTGGTGTCAAATAAAAAATATCGGGCACCCGGGTCCGACATTTATCGGACAGCCGAAATTGCTCCGACCGAAGCGGACTCCCAGCCCAGAATCGCTTTTTTGCGCGCCGCGCCCCAATGATAGTTATGAATCTCGCCGGATTTCTTTATCACCCGGTGACAGGGGATGAGATACGCGATCGGATTATTGGCAATGGCCCCGGCCACGGCCCGATACGAGTCTGGTTTGCCGATGTACCGTGCAATGTCGTGATAGCTCGCCATACCTCCCTGCGGTACAGCCAGCAAGGCTTGCCAGACTTTGACCTGGAAATTAGTACCCTTAAGAAACAGATGAAACGGCCGCGAATTATTGTTTCGTGTTTCTGAAAATATGTTGGTGACCGCCGTACCAGTACGATTATCGTTTTCGATTAGTTCCGCTTTGGGCCAGGCGCGTTTGAGAGACTGCAAGGCACCGGCTTTCTTGTTGCCGTCGATGAATGAAAAGTGACAGATACCCCGGTCGGTCATGGCTATCAAGCACTCGCCGAACGGAGTCGCGTGGAAACCATATTCGATTTTTAATCCGTCACCGAGTTTTTTGTACTCTCCCGGCGTGACGGCGTCAAAAGTTACGAATAGATCGTGCAGACGGCCCGGCCCGGAAAGACCGGAGTCGTAGGTGGCGTCGAGTATATTCGCGGAATCGGCCAGTCTTTGTTTGGCATAGTCGAGCGTAAGGGAGTGCAGGAACTGTATGGGGCTGATTCCGGCCCAGCGCTTGAACAGCCGCTCGAAGTGGTACTTGCTGACGAATACCGCCGATGCGATTTCATCCAGCGACGGGTGTTCGAGATGGTTTTTCTCGATAAACTCTATGGCCTTTTCGATTCTCTGGTAATCTTCGGCCGCTTGTGTCAGATCGTTTCTTTTCATGCCGCCAATATATATACGAGTTAGTGGTCCTTCCACCCGAATCTTGCTTTATTCGCGTATGTTGTACGCAATATTTTGTAGGTCACGCCGACTCGCCGAGTGCCCTGCCTGCGCTGAGCCAGCGAAGTGAACGAGGTGAAGGGCGGCGTGACATCTTTTCTTGTCCTGAACAATATGTCATACCCGCGCCTGGTGAGCGGCAGACGCCCTCGTCTGCCCAGGGACATATCCAAGCGCTTGAGCACATGTGGACATGTGCCGCTCATAAAATCATTGAATTAGCAGATGGACAGGTCCCAGCGTTGTGCCCGGTCGATCCTCAGATCGACCGGGTAGGCAACGGGTCTGAGGACCCGCCGATCACAACGCACACCGTGACAACCGGCAGGCCCTTCGCAGCTCATAACAAGCGAGGGCGTCTTCCGGTCACGGAATATGTTTGATTGAGGGGAGTTCATAAATTATATTTAAAAAAATTTCATTAGTCAAGAAAGGGGGAATTTAAGAATGATTTTAGGTTTGGACCAAATAATCACTAAAGAAGTAATATTGGCGACTGTCCCTGCTCTAATCGTATTGGTCAGCGTCTTTATAACGCAGATTTTTAACGAGAAACGTAGAAAAGGCGAAGCCTTACGATGGTACGCTGATTATTTCATCAAGGAAAGGATAAAGAACTTTTTGGAACTCAACGCAAATCTCCATGATGCTTATGATGTCATTAATCTACATTCTGCTGCCCCTCTATTAACCGATAGAGAATTTAGGGAAAAGGTTTTGTCAAAAACCAATAATTTCCGGAGGTCAATGGCAATTGCATCCGCATATTTGCATTCGGAAGCAGCTGAGGCATTGAAAACGTTTGCGAAGGCAATGAATCAAGCAGAAACTGCAATTTATATGACACTGCCTGATAATGAAATGCCTAAAGGATTCGTGCGAAAATCATATCCCCCTGAAATTAGCGTTATTGATTATTTGAGTCTTTCCAATTCTTTTAAACAGGCGTGCCAATTTCTTAATGATGAAATTAATCCGCCAGAACTAGATAAAGAACAGCTATTGAAATGAAATGCGCTGCGGAATTTTACATGTTATTATTATATTCATAGAGGGAAGTAGGGCAGAACCCAAGACTTGCGTCGTGGTTCTGCAGTCTTCGTTAAAATTGGCAGAACTGCTCCGGTTCGCTCCGAGTTCTGCCCTAAGGACTTTGGTGGTTTAAAAAGTACTGTAGATTTATACGCCTATTGCTTTCATTTCTTTATTTGCTTATTTTATTGGGAATCGTGGTATATAATTCGACAATATATTGGGTACTTTTGTTTGATGTATTCATTATTGCTTAGTATTATAATAAATTCACAAGAAGAGCCGCTCGCTGGCATTGTCATTCTGTTCGGCGCCATAGTCCTTTTTTGTATTCTCTTTTTTATTATTCAAAGCCGTGCCTTATCAGATGCACAAATGGACGCGCTTGCGCAAAAACGCAGGGCCAAAGCCATTTTGAAATATTACGCTTTTGCTTTTGGAGAGCGCTCAGTCAACCCGCAGTTTAAAAAAAACATGATTGCAAATGGTTCATTTTATTCCATCGATGAAAGCCTGATTGAATTTCCATCTCTAGCGGCAGGACTATTGAAATACAAGAAACATGAGTGGCTTATAATTGCATTTGAACAAGATCAAAAGATAAACAAAATTTGGATTAACAAAGGACCAGATCGGACGAGAGTATATCATGGCATTAACCTATCGCACATTAATCAAATTGCCAAGGCGGGAAATTATTCAACCGTAATGACATTTCATAATCATCCAAATTCGGACCCTTCATTGTATTCAACTAACATGCCTAGTGCACAAGACTTAGAATCTGCCAAAGAAATATCGCAATCTCTATTAGAAAATGATATAAACCTATTAGAATTTGTTTGTGAACGAGGCCGCAGTTTTGAATTTTGCCGGTGCATAGCTGATAGCTTTTTTCCAGAAAAAGACTTTCGCAATGTTATTAAGGGTGAAAACGGCATAACTGGAATGAGAAATTTCCGGTTGCGCTGGGAACTGATGTTTAAATAATAGATGTCTATAAAACCTTTTTGTAATTCATGATTCATTGGAGAATAACGAGGCAGAGAATGTCAGGACAAATAAAACATGGCCCGCTCACGAAAATTTTGGATAGGAATCTTTCAATTGCCAACGCCCGCGAATTAATCGAAAAATATTCTCCATATCTGCGCGAGTTGGTCAATTACGCAACCAATCTATTGGCTAGATGCGAAAATGCGTCAAAAGGAGTAAAGGGATATCCTATTTCAATACTATCGCTCTATTATCATATTATTCAAATGGCCGACGCCGCAGAAGTCTTAATCTCAAATAGTTGTTTAATGGCAGGAGTCCCAATATTAAGAAGCATTTTTGAAGCTGACATTTCTTTGGAATATATACTCAAAGATGACTTTGAAACCCGTTCCACTGCATGGCTAATAGAAAATATCATTATAGATAAGAGGTATTATGAATCTTTTGATACGAGTACCGAAATCGGTGCCAAGTTTAAAAAAGATTTAAGCAATGATAGATTTTCCAATTCTTATAATTTTGCGCTTAATAATTCCAGCAGATTACGGAATAAAATAGAATCATTGGATAAATTCCTTAAGAACAAGGGAAATAAGACAATCTATGATGCTTTTAGTGGAAAAACGAAAATAACTAGATGGTTTCAAATTAACAAAGGGCCTCGGAATATTGAGGCTTTAGCGAAACTCTTAAACAGACCGGTCGAATATGAATTATTTTATCGCATTTATTCTTCATTTTCGCATGCCAAGAATTTCAACAATATATTAGATTTAATAAATAATAATGTCATTTTAATTCCTATTAGAGGACAAATAGCTAATGGTGAAATGCTTTGTTCTCTAGTAGGTGCATATTTGGTGAGTTCGTCAAAATTGATTGCGGGCAGATTTCGGCCTGAGGAAAAAGTACACATGGATTTACAGGAAATTGCAAAACGACATAGACCCGAAGATTTTAGGAACTTGTGACAGTTCTGGTTGAAAAAGTTAGGCAGAACCTTTCCGAAGACCCTCATCTTTTAAAGGGTAACAGTTCTGCCATTTTGGTTTGATTTTGGCAGGACCACGGCGCAAGGCTTGGGTCCTGCCCTACAGGAGTTCATCCCCGCATTCATTCCATCAAATTCCATACAACCTCAATGTAGAATCCAACAGCACCCCTTTATTATGGCTATGCGTACACCAAATTCGGGGGGAATATTTGTTCAAATGGGGGAGAAATGCCAAATACCATTTTCAAATTCGAACCCATTTCGCCGCAACTGCCAATAACACATCATTTTGCCGGCAATAATGGATGCAAAGACTCCAATATTATTAGGGTGCAGGAACTCTCCCGGTCGAAACGGCTCGATATTTATTCCGTATTCCGAGATAATGACTTATATTTATGCAACCCTTTTTGATTTTAAGCTGTCTTAGGGCTGAAAACCGATGAACAATGATCGTTTCTGGACACTTCTGGAGCCGGTGCACGGTCAGGCCGAGGGCTTTTGCCGACGGCTGGCCGGAAATCGGGACGACGGCGACGACCTCTACCAGGACTCGCTGCTGGTCGCGATGCGCAAAATTGGCTCACTCCGAGACGAGACGGCCTTTCGTCCCTGGCTGTTCAAATTGATCATCAACCGCTTCAGGAACCGGTCGCGCGAAGCGTGGTGGCGCCGCCGCGCGGGTCTGACACCCGGACTCCTTGAGGCGGTCCTGGTCGATGATCCCCGGGACAAAAACGAGGCTCGTCGCGTTCTCGAAGCCGCGATGACAATACTCAAGGCCGAAGAAAAGGCGATGCTCGTACTTTTCGAATTCGAGCAGTGGACGATCGCCGAACTGGCGACCTTGTATGACAAGCCGGACGGGACGATCAAAGCCCGGCTGTCGCGCGCCAGAAGTAAGATGAGACGGTTTCTGGAAGGACAACTGGACAAACAGGAAAGGCAAAACCAACAAAGCGAGGGCGGTTATGGATTGCAAAAAGGCAATGCAACAGCTAAATGATGCGGACGGCCGACACAATCCGGAGCTTCTAAAGCACTTGGAGGCCTGTCCGGCATGCGCCCGCGCCGCACGTGCCGCGAAGATTATCGACGACTCGTTTCGGACGGCCGCTGCCGGTACCGATGAGCCGGTCACCCCGTTCGCGGTCCTGCGTTCACGAATCGAACAAAAGGCAGCCAAAAATCAAAAGGAGTATTCTCTCATGGAAAAAGCGCAGACCCAGATGTCTATGCGGCCCAAGCTCTACGCCGGGCTCATTTTCGCCGCAGCCGCATTTCTGTTTATAACTTTGGTTCCGATGTCGTACACCATCACGACCGGCTATGAAGCCGTCGCCAATAATGTCGAGCAATCGCAGACGGTTTCGGCCGAGCGGCTGGTCAACGCTATGACGACGCTCGGCTTTAAGGACGCCGAAGTCAATCTGGAACGGGGCGACAACGGATATAACTATCAAATCAGGAATCTTCCCGACTGGTCGGCCGGACGCCAGGCGGCGGCGGTGCTGGCGGCGCTGACCGGCGCGTCCGACGTGCAGGTCAACCCGACCCGTGAAAAGGTCTCGGGCAGTCTCTATGCGCAGGTTACCGACAACCGGACGCGCATTGAGGTCAATACCGACGGCAAAACTGTCGAACAGGTAGAACAGGAAATAGCCGCTCAGTTGGCTGCGGCCGGTTTCACGTCGCCGCAGGTCACGGTCGAAACGGATGCCAACGGTCAGACTCAAATCTCGATTTCGGGAGAGAGGTCGTCCTCGGACGCCAATGGTCAGGGCGAACAGGTCATTGAAATGAATCTTAAAGGCGACGGCGATATGTCGTTCGATATGCCCGGGATGGAAGCTCCGCCGAAACTTGATATTGAAACCGCCGGAAAAACCGACGCTCAAATCAAGGCCGAAGTCGAAGCCAAACTGGCGGCCCAGGGAGTGACCGATGCCAACGTGGAGATAGTAACCGGGCCAAGCGGTAAGAAAGAAATAAAGATCACTCGCGAAGTGATGGAAGAACATTAATTCTCTTTAAAACCCAAAAAAAAAGGCAGTCCGGAGACTGCCTTTTCTATTTAATTGTACTATGGACAAACCGGCGCCGGTCCGGGAGGAGTATCGTACCGATAAGAAATCAAGGCCAGTATATCAAGCAGGTTGACATCACCATCGCCGTTGGCGTCACCCGACCCAAGGGGATTGGGCGCGGGACCGGCCGGTGTATCGTATAAATAGGAAATCAGAGACAGTATGTCCAGTAGATTAACATCACCATCGCCGTTGGCATCACCGCAGACATAATTCGTATTGAATGCGGCAATTTTGTTCAATATGTCCACGAAGGTATCGCCGCCGGATGTTTGGTACATATAAGCCATGGAATAATGAGCCGTGTCGCCCGCTGGCAGGGTCGCCTGACCGAAAGTAAGCAGTGCGGAATAATCGTTGGGCGTCAATCCCTGAAGATTTGACGACTGCGTCATCTGATTGTAGGCAATATCATCGCTCCAGCCGCCGTTGTACACGAGAGCGGGGTTATTGATCGAGCGCACGTTTTTGGCCGTGCCGGACAGCAGGGCCATGCCCCCGGCATAATTACCGGCATTATCCTGAATGTATATCAGGTTGTTGGCCGGGTCGTTATGACAGGTATTGCTGCTCGAGCTTAGGACGTCAAAATCGGTATACGCGGCCGTGAGTAAAGTCAGGGGGGTATCGCAGGGATTATATAGATCGAAATCGGCAATGACGAAATCACAGTTGTTCGGGTCGGTGGCATCCCAGCGATAGGTTGCTTTGCCCTGTATGCGGCCGTCCATGCTTACGAAGGCGAACGACTTGCTCCCCGGTTCGGTGTCGACCGTGTCGACAATGGCCAGCTTGTTGGTTCCGAAGACGCTTCGATACACCGTGGTATCGTTGCCGTCGAGCAGTCCGATCATGAGGGAACCATCGTAAACCGTGTTAACGCCGCTGCGGTCGAAGTTATATATCTCGGTATTGTTGTACCCGTTGAAATTCACGCAGGAGGTATTTACATCGACCGGCTTATAGTCCGAAGTCGTTTTGGCCACCGCAACCGTGATCGGCAGCCTGATGGTCGTAGTGAATACGCCGGTTCCAAACAGAAAGTTGACGGTATCGACCGATACGCCCAGGTCGCATTCGGTATAGCCGGACGTGCTCAGCGCGACCTCAAAGCCGACCGAATCGCCGACCGGGACGGGGTTGGTGCCGGAAACCTGTGTTACGGAAAGTCCCGGAGTGACGGGAGTGCTGAAAGAAAAGTCGTAGCTGTCCCCCTGGCCGGAATTGTGAAGCCATACCGTATCGGGCGTCGGCGTGCCGCCGATGAGGGTCGTTATCGTAACGGAGATCGGGTCGGCGTAAGTGGGAAGCAATGCCACCAGTTTCAGGGCATTGTCCATCGCGTCGACGTCGCTTGGTGAATAAAGGTCGGCCGTCGCCTGCAATATCATAGCCGCCCAGAAGTGAAAGCCGGTGGTCGGCGTCAGGTAGGTAGTCAGCGTGCGATACCAAATCTGCTCCACCTTGGAATGGCCGAGGCCGAACATCTCGCTGGCGATGTACGCCGCATGGTTGGAAATGCCGGAATTGGTGTGGACGCCGCCATTATCGGTCTCAATGCCCAGCCAGTGGTATTGATCCATCGTATTCGGCTGACCCTTAAGGCTGGGGTCGGCGAGGCTTCGGATAAACGGGTTGGTCGTGTAAAGCGCGATGTCTTCACCCATGGTCCAGTCATCGCGGTCGACCATGGCGGCCATCACGTCGGAGAAAGATTCGTTCAGCGCCCCGGATTGGTATTCATAGATCAGACCGCCGAGACCGTTGTATTGGGTGACGGCGTGGGTCAACTCGTGAGCGACAACGTCGAGCGCCCCGGAAAAAGGCTTGTACAGGACGCCGTCGCCCTCACCGAAATTGAGAGCCTGCCCGTTCCAGTACGCGTTATTATATCCAGGGT
Organism: uncultured candidate division Zixibacteria bacterium; assembly: GCA_963702205.1. Taxonomy (GTDB): domain Bacteria; phylum Zixibacteria; class MSB-5A5; order GN15; family PGXB01; genus CALAMC01. The sequence continues at coordinate 3,065,317 of OY969724.1, read as the reverse complement.
CCGGCAGCATATTGACCGGGATATCGGCTCCCGCACCGTCATAGCTGTCGCGGCCGAATGTGCTCAGATAGTAGTTATAAGTTGAGTCGGTGTAATAATGCCCGGAGACAAACTTTTGTTGGCTCGCATTGTCATTCCAGACTTTATCGCCGTTAGGGTCGGTGGATATAACGTGAGCGCCGTAATAGTCGTAGTACGTACTAACCTCACCGGTATGGGTCACGTCGCGCAATTGATACTGCCCGCCGCTGTTGTAAATGTTCAACGTGTCGGTATTGCCGAGGACGTCAATCCCGGTCCCGATATCGGGCCCGTCGTTCTGGATGTCATTGAATTTGTGGAGAATGTGTCCGTCGCGGGCGTCGACAAAAACCCGCCAGCGCACACCGGCATCATTGGGACTTGTCACGGTCACCAGATAAGCCAGGCCGGGGTTGCCTTCACCGGGATAGATCAATAGTTTCGAGTCGGTTTCGAGCGAATCGTTGGGGAATTTTATTCTTATATCATCTGACGCTATTGAGGAAGCATCACTTTCGCTCATCGTGGGGACGGTATTGATCGACGGCGTCGCGATGGTCTGGCCCCCGACAAGATAGATTGTGTGATCGTCCTTGAAGTGGACGATTGTCTGGCAGCCCCAGACCTCAAGGTCATTGAACTCCTGCTGGAAGCGCAGGTGGGTTTCGCCGAGTTTATCGGTCCTTTGATAAAGCAGTTTTAATTCATGAGGGGGGTCGGCGATTTTAAAGGCGCTGTTTTGTGAGGCGATGAAATTCAGGGCCCGGTCCTGCATGTCAGTGCCGGTTACTTTAAAATTCCCCGAAACGACCTCAGCCGTGCCGTAAACCTCGTGAGTCCTGATTACTTCCGGTTTCAACTGATCCGCGGCGGAACCGGGTCGGCTGGCGAAAGCCGTCGCCGATGTCAGCATCAAAACGACAAGGCCGCCGGAAAGTGCTTTTGACGGATGGATTTTCAATTTTTTCCTCCTATGAAAAAACGGCATATTTATTCCCTGGCTTTAAATGCAATTGTCCGGGCAGGTAAAGGTAACTTATACAAAATAGTAAACTTTTTAAATTACGCAACTCAAAATATGGATGCAAATAGTATACGTTATATTTGATAACAATTGGGGAGGGGCTTTGGTTCGACGGAAAATAGGCCCGGAATCGGTTCGTGGGGATGCGCCAGCTTCGCCCGCACAATACGCCGTCGGGGCTTGCCGGGGATGGGCCTGGCGGGGCATTCATTGCTTGACAAATCGGTGAAAGTGCTTATTATTACGGTGTTTATAAGTCGCGGGCGGTGACGTCCGCAATATCGCCATTATTACTGCTACGGTTGAACTTTTTAATAAACCGGAAGGCAAATTTAGACGGGAACTGATAAAAACGAGCGAAGAATTAAATAGCCGGTTTTTGCGCGCCATTTGGGTTTTTGAATTCAAGGGCGCCGCCGGATGCCTCATTGATTGGTTCTTCGTCAATGACAGCTTGGGCCTTGCCACACAGATGTAACAAATTTCCGCCAAGCGGAATTCGCTTTATTCCGAGCCTGACGACGGGGGGGACGTCGTGACACGCGGGCTTTCGGTAATATTTCTCATCTTTTTCATGTTTTCCATATCCCGTGCGACGGTTCATCACGTTGCACCGTACGAAAGCGCCGACGGTGACAATTCAGGCGGCCGAGCATCAATTCAGACAGCCATAGACGCGGCGGCGCCGGGCGATACCGTTTTCGTTTCTCAGGGAACCTACCCGGAAAACATCACGATCAATAAAGCTTTGACTCTTGCCGCCGATTCCGGCAATATCATGCCGGTGGAAATAGTGCCGGGCGGGGGTGTTGGTATCGATATATTGTCATTCTATGTAACGGTGCAGGGAATGACAATCCACGATGTCTCGGCCGGGATTGAGGCCTTTTTAACTGAGGGTGAACCCGGAGCCCTGAATGGATTGCCGTTTATTCGGCTTATGGATAATGTAATATATGACGTCGAAAATGACTCCCTCGGATTCGGCATTTTGGTGGGAACGGCCTCGGAAAGGTACAACCCTGATGACCCTCTCGGCATATATAACCCAAACCTGTTCATGCTGCTTGATTTCACCGGACTTCGCATAAGCGGAAATGAAATTTATAACACATCGGGCGACGGGCTCGCTATGAGGTCCCTGACCCATGAGTTGCTGGAGCCGCCCTTGATTTATGATAATAATATTCATGATTCTCAAAGAAGCGGCATTTGGATCGACGCCGTTCAGGCCATAAATCTCGTAGACAATATAGTTGAGAATAACGATCGGGGCGTGCTGTTCACCAATTTCGGCGACGGCTATTATGAAGGAACGGAAAACAACGGGTATGACCCAAAGAATATTTCCCTCACGGGATGCACCATAAGCGGCAATACGGAAATCGGTGTGGCGGTGTATGACGGCTATCCCGGACTTTTGCATTTCACCGATAATGAGATTTCCAGCAACGGGATTAACTTCCTGAACTATCTCGAAACGACTGTCGATGCCGAGGAAAATTATTGGGGAGCACTGTTGTGCGGCGCTATCGCCGCTACCCTGAGCGGAAACGTGGATTATGATCCGTGGTGCGATCCGTACCTGTCGACCTGCGAAATGACCTGCGATCTGCAGGAGGCCTGGGTCGACGATAATTATTGTGACGTGTGTCATAACGATTTGCACTATTGGAAATACAATGCTTTTGCATCGGTGCAGGAAGCCGTCAATGCGGTAAAACCCGGCGGCACGATACACGTCCGGAGCGGAAATTATGCCGAACAGCTTATTATCGATAAAAGCATCACAATCAGCGGTTCTCAGGGTGCGACCGTTGTCCCGCCTCCCGAAGGACTGGCGGGATTTTCGTTCGACGAAGTAAACGGCATTTATTACCCGATGGTTTTGGCGTACGGCGGCTCGGCTGATGGCTCCGGTCATATTTCCGGACTGGGAATCGTCGACGCAACAATTACCGGGTTGACAATCAAAGGCAACGGTGTGTCGAACGAAGATAATCTGGCGGGCATTTTATTTCGCAATGGAGGGGTGTCATCGGAAGCCAGCGGAAATACGATCAAACAATTGCATGCGTCGGAAAACGCCCCGGAATCGTACGGTATCGTGGTGATCGGCAACTCCGACGTATTTCTGGGCAGTAATAATATTCAGGAATTTTCCAGGGGTGGGATATATGTCATTGGCGACGATGGGGCGCTGTCCGATCCTCAGGCGACAATCTCGAATAACACGATTACCGGGGACGGTCCTCTGGGCGCGGATAAGCACGCCCAATTCGGAATTGCCGTAATTTATGGAGCTCTCGCAGCCATAACGGGGAATGATATATCGGAGATGCGCTATATCCCCGGTACCGATACCGCCTGCGGCATTGACATTAATTATCCCGGCAGCGGAATTGTGATCAACGGTAATACTATTTCTAATTGTGAGTCGGCCGCAAATTTGAACTTTTTGGTTAACGCCACGGTCGGGAATAATAATATATTCAGCGAAAATGATTACATGATGGCCAAAAACTGCGCCGGAGTCGTGTTTAATAAGAATAATTATATCTCGAACGGCAGCGCCCTGCATATAATCAATTCCACCAATATCTCCGTGACCAACGGCTATTTCTCCGGCAACGACTATGCCGTGCAGTGCGACGGGTCATCGTCCACAATCAATATCACGGGCAATACTTTTTCCGGCACCGATATATCTGCCATAGCCGTCAATGATTTATCCGGCATAGAACCATCGGGCGTACATGTGAACTTCAATTCGTTCATCGCCAATACGCAGGCAATAGACAACAATACCCTCATCGTGCTCGACGCCGCCGGAAACTGGTGGGGAAATGCCGGCGGACCGGGTATATCGGGCAATGATGTGTCATCGTACGTGGACTATTCGCCGTGGTGGGGAGGCAATTATATAAGCAGCGGTCATAGCTCGCCCTGGATTTGGGTACTTGATTCATCGAATAGCTCCAATATTCAGGAGGGAGTGAATTTCGCCGCCGACGGCGATACCGTACGAGTATTACCGGGATTGTACCATGCTACGATAAATATCGAAAACAGGAATAATCTTTCCATAGTCTCAATCAGCCGTGATAGCACCACCTATGCTCCAACTTCCAGAATCGACTGGGCAATAGGACCTGTCGGGGACACGATGAGCACGGCAATTAGAATTATAGGGTCACAGGGAATAAGCTTTGCTGGCATGACCTTTGATTTTAACGGCGCCAGGGCTGACAATGCATCGGGTATTCTCTGCTGGAACTCGGCGGGATCGTGGCAGGACTGCCGATTACAGGGGATGGACGTTCCCGACGCCTCCGGCGGGTATGACGATATCACCGTTTATGCCGGTGCGACGGAACCATCCTTCGATACGAACAATCGGGCCCGTCTGGAGTTTTTGAATAATGAATTCATCAATACGGGCCGGAATGCCGTTTGGGCTGAAGGCTGGACGGATTTATCGATCGAAGACAATTCATTCATGAAGGATGAGCCTGATTTCGGCTTTGGTGTTGAACTCGGTTCGACGGCTGTCGGATCTTTGCTGCGAAATACTTTTGACGGATTCAATACCGAGCATATAGTCAACCAGGAATCATCGGCGGCGGTACGGATCCATAACGCCGGGACATCGGGACTGACTGGAATATCCAAATCGGTGACAGTTCGCGAAAATGACATCCATAACAGCCAGTTTGGACTGGTTATCGGCAATGCCGAGCCGGGCATGGCCGGTGACGTGGATATTGTCGCAGATATTGTCGACAATTCCATCTCCGGCTGCGATGCCGGAGGCGGGGATAGCGGCGGCGGACTGGTCGTTGTCGATGAAGACGCCGATGCGGGATCAACGGTATCGTTGAACCTGGCCGGAAATGAAATATCCGCAAGCGGGCGTTATGGTGCTTTGATTTACACTAACGGCAATGGTCATATCGGGGCCACGATCACGGGCAATTATTTCGTTGGGAACAATATGGGTCTGGCGGTCAAGAATCTCGGGGCGCCCGGCGGAAGCATATATGACATTGAGGTCTATCACAATCTGTTCGATAACAATCTGGACGCCGAGGATGATGCTGCCGGGGGCTACTGGGATGACGGCGTTTCCGAGGGAAACTGCTGGCAGAATTTCGGAGGCAATCCCGGTGATCAATATACCGTGGCCGGGTCAGCCGGGACGATCGACCGATTTGCCAATGTCTATTGCGATAATCTCTGTGATTGCAGGCCCGGCAATGCCGACGGCGACGTCCTGCGAGTTCTGAATTTGCTCGATATTTTGTATGTGATAACCGGTATTTATCAGGACGGCCCGGAGGCAGTACCATATGCCACGTGTTCAGGTGATGCCAACTGCGATTGCCAGATAAACCTCCTTGATATTCTTACCCTGATAGAGAACATATACTTCGAGGGAGAGGCCCCCTGTTCCTGCGGAGAATGGCTGACGGGATGCCATGCTCCGCTAAGGTAAAATGAAGAGTCTTTCAATTGGGGTTGGGGCTGTCTGTGGTGAGAATTTATAACCCCTAAATACCGATTATAATATCGTTAATATTTATCTGGATTACCCTCCATTTAGACCGAAATTGACGGGTTCCAGGTCGCTTAACCTCGCGATTAATTGACCGAATTATTAAAATCCAATGACTATACTTAAAAGTATAGATTAACTCTATGTTATATATGTATTTACGCTAAAAAGAACTTGACAAAAGAGGTCAACTTTGTTATTCATTTGACGAGTCAAATAAAGGAAAAAGATATAGACAAGTAATAGGTAATGGGTTACATTTTCTTCGTAGGGATTAAGGTCACGGCTTCCGAAGCCAGACCCAATTGAGTTGCAAGAAATAATTCTAAATATAAGTGAGGATCCATATGATCTTTTGTAAAAGATCGTTAATTGGGTCGATGGTTCTAATTTTCATGTTGGTTTTGGGAGCGTGCTCGGTATTCGCTTCGACTACGTACACCAGGCAAGAAATAGTCGAAAATTCTCAGGCATGCCTGGATTGCCATGACACCAAGGCGAAGTCGCTGGCCGATTCTCCGCATCGTATTCTGGAAAATGCCGACATGAAGCATTCATCTGAAGTCGGCTGCATAAGCTGCCACGATGGATGGAAAGAGCACCTTGACGACCCATCGGCCGATAACATCTCCAGTGTGTCGGAACTCGACATGACTTCGCAGGCGGAAGTCTGTTCGCGGTGTCATGTCACGGCGCATCAATCGGCCATGGTGACGAAAGACGTCCATGGCCGGGCCGGGCTGGAATGCACGTCCTGTCATAAGATCCACGACAATCCCAATCCCAAGCTGACGGCCGGAGACGGTGACAATTTCTGCATTACTTGTCATACCGAGGTAAAGGCCAAATTCATGCTGCGTTCGGCTCACCCTCTGAATTCGGGAAATATCGAGTGCGTCAGCTGCCACCCGGTTTCCGGTATCGAGGGGCCGCACATGGTCGACGGGCTGAACTGGACCTGCCAGGGGTGCCACGGCGATAAAGCCGGGCCGTTTCCGTTCGAGCATCCGGTCGTTTATGACCATCTGGTCGAAGGCGGGGGCTGTGTGGAATGCCATCAGCCGCACGGATCGCCCAACGATATGCTCCTCAAACAGCCGGGCAACGGGCTTTGTTTGCAGTGCCATGCGATTCCGCCGAAGCATCGGGCTCAGCACAGCGGGCTGGGAACAAAGCTGGCATGTGTCGATTGCCACAGTGAGATTCACGGATCCTACGATAACAATAAATTTCTAGATCCCATGCTTGGGACGAAGCTGTTCCCGAATTGTTACCAATCCGGGTGCCATATATTTAACCAGTAAAGAGGGAGGCGACTTTGATGAAATATATTCCAGTATTGACGGTCTGCGCCTGCCTGCTGCTGGCAGCCCCGGCCCTCGTGGCCGGAACGGGTTTTGGCACGGCCCGCCTTGGATACGTTTTTTTGGACGAGACTGGAAATCAGTCGGTCAATCAGCCGACGTTCAACGACTATGAGGGAATGACGCTGTCGCTGAACAAGTTTCGCTATACGTTCGACAACGGGATGCTGGCCCGGATGGATTTGAACCGGATTTCTCTCAACAATCGCAACCTGACCGGTTCGATCATGAGGCCCGGCCTGTTCGGTGTGGATGTCTATAATAATCAGTACCGTCGCTTTTACGACTTCGACGGCAATACGTTCACCCGTCGCGCCCAGACCGGAGTGCAGGCATGGGTCATGCCGAACAAGTACGTGACGGTTTCCGGCGGTGGAAACGGTATCGGATATCGGGGGGAGATGGCCGATCTTTTCGACCCCGTATTACCGGCCGCACCGTACAAAGTGGACTATGACCAGATGGCCTATAACGGCGGGATCAGATTCAACAAGGACGGCCGGATGTTTCAGGCGCGCTATGAACACGTCGCTTTTACCGACAATTACAATTCCGACCGAGATCAGACGCGCTTTTCAATAAAACTCGATGCTTATTTCCCGGTGCCGAATTACGAAGACAAGATAATTCTTTCGGGCGGGTTCCGTCGGTTCGAAACGGAGTTCGATGTCAACAAGTTCGGCATCAGGTCCAATATGGCCTGGGGAGCCGCGCGGGTTAATCTGCCGCACAACTTTTCGTTCAAGTACAGCTTCCTGTTCGACCGAACCGCGTCGGACAGCGATTACGTGGCGACCGACAATATAATCAACGCCGGTTATCTTACCTACACCTGGCCGGCCCAGGCCGGGCTTACGTTCGGTTATCAGTACGACATCAACGATGATTATCTGGACGAAGTAAAAGCCAACACGTTTTATTTCTCGGGCTGGTGGAAGCCGGTGACTCATTTTGAGCTGCGCGGTGAACACGGCCTGCGCTCGGAGGATGTTAAAAGCGGCAGTCGGCTGATCGGCGACCAGGACTTCAGCCGCTTCGAATTCTCCGTGAAATATCGCGGTGACCGGATAAAATTGGCCAAGATCAGTTTTGAGGGGACGCGTCGTGAAAACGACCAGATCGGCAGCGACGTCGATTATAACCGATTCGGTGTGGATTTCAGTGCCGACCTGAAAGGTTACGCCGATTTCAGCGGCGGCTATTCTTATTCCAACGGCGAATACACCAACAGCGAAGAGACGTTCGAATTCTGCGACCATACGATTTACGGCAACCTGATGGCCCGGGAATATTATAATTTCACGGCCGGATTCGGGGCGACGTACTATCGAAGCAGGCGCGATCTGGACGTCGAGAGTTTTACACTTCGTTTCAGCGGTATTTATAATCTCGGCTCGGGATACAATTTCGAGGCCATATACAACGTGCATAATTTCGATGATTTCCTGGTTCGTGACCGATACTACACGGCCAATGTTGTGGAAATAAATATTTCAAAAGATATATCAATGTAAAGGAGTGATTCCATGAGACACAAAGTTCTGCTTGCAATCAGCCTTCTGGCCATCCTGATGATCGCGGGGGTCGGCTGCGAGCGCAAAATCATCAACAACGATGCCGCTGACAGCCAGGCTTCCCTGAACAGCTGCTTTACATGCCACGGTGAAGACGGGTATATTCTACAGGCCCAGGGCGAATATCAGAACTCGGTCCATGCCTCCGGTGCCAATGTCGATTATACCAATCGCGAAGGCCAGGATTGCGCAAAGTGCCACGATCATCAGGGCTTTGTCGATTTTGTGTCGACCGGTGAGGTAAACGCGCCGTATAGTCCTGTCGCGGCCATTCACTGCTTCACTTGCCACGCGCCTCATACACGGGGCAATCTGACGCTCAGAACGGATGCTCCCTATGTGATGGAAACCGGGGTTACTTTTGACGTTGGCGAAGCCAACCTGTGTGCCAATTGTCACCATGCCCGCGAATCTGTAAACGATATTACGCCCAATACCCAAGTGTACAACCGCTGGGGACCCCACCACGGTCCGCAGGGCGACTTGCTGATTGCGTCCAATGGTTATGAATATGCCGGTCTGGGTTATGAATATTTAAATACCGGTCACGGTACCGGTCACGATGGCTGCATTATGTGCCACATGAGCAATCCGGAAACTCACGGCGGTTACATGGTTGGAGGTCATAGCTGGAATATGGTTGACCCGGAGGATACAACGATAACTCTGGTGGAAACTTGCGCTCAGGATGGGTGCCACGTCACAGCCGAAAGCTATGATTATGACAATATTCAGACCGACGTGGAAGACATGCTCGGGCAGCTTCATGACCTCCTGGTCGATGCCGGGCATCTTAACGCCAGCGACGGGCTGCCTGCGGGAACCAGCTCGAACAAGCACACTATCGCTGATGAGGGCGAGGCCGGGGCGTTGTGGAATTACCTGATAATCGAAGAAGATCGTTCTGAAGGTGTCCACAATCCGTTCTATATCCGCGATCTTTTGGCAAGTTCCATCGAATATATGGAAAGCCGGGTGCCGGGGAAATCGGGTGGGTTTGCGTCTGCGAATCTTAATCCAATTCCGGCTCATTAACTTACAAGAGGTATTCGCAAAAAGGCTTTCTCCAAAAGGAGAAAGCCTTTTTGTCTAAGATTATGTCCCCTTTCCCGTATTTATAATTGATGACCTTTTTGGTTAAATTTTGTATAATAGGAAAACGGATAGAGACGGTAACCAACCTTATGGAGGAATTATGGTGAAGAAGTTACTGGTTTTTCTGGCGGCTATGGCTATACTCATGGGATTTTACGTGATCAGCATTGCCCAGGAAAAGGGCGAAACCAAGGCAAAAGCTGATTCCAAGGAGAAAACCGTAACCCACGAGTATATCGGCGCCAAAAAGTGCGGCCTGTGCCATAAGAAAGACGGCGTATATCCGTCATGGATGGAAACCAAGCACGCCAAGGCGTGGGATGCTCTCTCGGAAGCCGATCAAAAGAACGAAAAATGCGTCGGTTGTCATACGACTGGAACCACTGCCAAAGGAGAGGTTCTGGAAGGAGTCCAGTGCGAGGCGTGTCATGGGCCGGGCTCTGACTTTTTCAAAATGAGTATTATGAAAGACGTAAAGCTGGCCATGGCCAACGGCCTGATCCTTCCCGATTCGACTACTTGTATGAAATGTCATAATGACAAGGTTCCCGCACAATTCCAGCCCAAAGGCGGCTATAATTTCGCGGAAATGATGAAGACCGGTTTGCATACCATGCCGGCCAAAACAGAAGAGAAATAGCGCATTAAAACGATATAAAAAAGGCGTCCGGATGGACGCCTTTTTTTATTGGAATATTTCCCTTACGGCTGGGTTCCCGTATGACATTCGTAACAGCCGGTTTCTTTCCACATCTCGTCGATATCTTCGGGGTGGACGAATTCCAGACCATCGACGGTCATAGCCGTCATGGTGCTGTCGGCCGTGCCCTGCGACGTGATAACGTGGCAGGCGGTGCATTTGTGCGTTATCGGCTGGCTTTCCGAATTCACATGAGCGCCGTCGTGGCAGCGGGTGCAGCCCGGCCAGATGAAATGTCCGATATTATCCGGATAGGCATCCCAGCGGGTTTTCATTTCGGGAAAGATGTTCATCGAAAATTCATATTGAACGGCGGAGATGGCGCTGTCGATGGTTGACCCGGCCGAGTCGACCAGATTTGGGTAATCGCTTTGATAAAAATCCTTGATGGACTTCGATATACCGGCCAGCGCTTCGCCTTCGGTCTGGTATTCGGCTGCCATCGCTTCGACCGACGCTCTTTTTATTTCGGGCAGCCCCGGATCGATCAACCCGGCTGCGATTGCGAGGTCTATGGCATGATCGGGAGAATTATATATATGGCTGGGGCGGTTGTGACAATCGACACAGTCCATCCGGCGCGGCGCGGCGGCGGCAATTTCTTCGGCCGTCAGGGGATTGTCCTCGGCTTGATACACCGTCTCCTTGCCAGTCTTGTGATTGACCACTTTTACCCAGGGTATATCCTGGCGTGTCGAATCACGGGGGATGTAGAAGACGTCGAAATCCTTGCTGACGTGCCAGTGAATATCGCTGGCCTCGCCGGACAGCAGGTTCTGCCCACCGATTTTCATAAGCATGGTAATCTGCCAGTGCGTATTTTCGTTATCGTACTTGTAATGGTCCTTGATATTCTGACGCTCGCCGAAAAATTTGGCCGGCCAGTGGCACTGCTCGCAAGTTTCCTGCGCGGGACGGAGATTTTTGATCGGGGTCGGAATAGGTCTAGGAAAATTGTTGACGGTGACGGCATAGACCTGATAAGCTCCGGACAGTTTCGATTTGGCGTACCAGTCGGCTCCGGGACCGACATGACACTCGACACAGGCGACTCGGGCGTGCGGGGAGTGGCTGTAGGCCGTGTACTCGGGTTTCATAACCGAGTGGCACAACTTGCCGCAGAATTGAACCGATTCAGTATAGTGAAACGCCTCGTAACTGCCGATCGAAGAAATGCCGAGGAAGATAATGGTTCCCGTGAAGAAAATAATGGCGGCGTTGCGCTGGGTCTTGTCATTGAGATCAACCAGCGGCCATTTGGGAAGTTTGACCTCGCCGGTCCTTTTAAGATACCGCCAGTTCAGAAACATCCCGGCCGGGATAAAAACCATGCCTCCGATCAAAAATACCGGCATGACCATATAAAGAAAGATACCGAAATAGGGGTTTGTCTGGCTGGCGTAAACATCGATCAGGTAGAGAAAGGTCATCACGATGATCGAAACCAGGCTGATCGAAACACCGGCGAAAGTTATTCTGTTATAAAAGAGTCTCGGGAATTTTCTATTGGCCATTTTTCAGGTCTCCGTATTGAAAGGCGGGACGCCGTTTATCTATAGCCGAAAACCTCGGCGTATATTATCAAAATAATCAAAGAAATACCAATGACCAGCGCCGCGAAACCAAATGTCTTCATGATGCGGACGAAGGTTTTGGTCGGCGGGGCCACCAGGTGTTTTTTAATTTTTTTCGATTCAAAAAGCTCTTCGTACTCTTCCGGACGGTCTTCCCTGAGTTCATCCAGCGGCACCGAGCCGGTGAAAATAACGGGATCCATCGGGAATTTATCGGGCCGGAAGTGCGTGTTAAAGAAATGCACCGTGAATATGAATCCGGTGGCGAGCAGGGCTTCATCGGAGTGGATGATGGTCGCCACGTTAATAAACCAACCGGGCATAAACCGGGTGAAGAATTCCGGGAACCACAGGGTCAGACCGGTAAAGCCGATCACGGCGACACCCCAGAAGACGGCAAAATAGTCGAATTTCTCCCAGTACGTCCAACGGCCATAGCGCGGGCGTTTAGCTCCGCCGACGAACCACTTCATGGTGGCCTTGAAATCCTGCCAATCTTTCTTTCTCGGCAGCATGGAATTACGGCCGAAGAGGACGTCCTTCCACGATTTTTTGTCATGAAACTTATGGTATATTATATCTCCGAGATGCATGAAGAAATAGAAGAACGTAATGATAGCGCATACCCGGTGCAGGTAACCGGCCGATTCGAATCCGCCCAGAATGCCTGAAATCCACTGAGCCCAGGCCAGATACGAGAACTTAAGGGTCATGCCGGTCGTGGCCAGTCCCAGGAAGCTTATGATGATCAATACATGAAGGAAGCGGTGCAGCGGTTTAAATCTCTGATATCGATAATCTCCGGCCGCCTTGGTCTGCATATTTTTACGCTGACGCATCATCTGGTACGATCGAGGCAGCCACATAAGGGTGTGGGTTCCCGAGATGACAAAGGTCCCGATCAAAAGCAGCGTCATGGCCCAAAATGTATAAAACAGGAACGGATATTTTTCTCTGTTGTGGTGCGTGGCGTGGGTCAGGTAGCCGGCAAAACGACGATGGGAGCCTTTATGGCATTGCCCACAGGTTGAGACGATATTCGCCCGGGACAAAGTGGATTTGGGGTCATTCGGCGGCAATATATTGTGCGAGCCGTGACAGTCATAGCATTTGGCGGCGGCCGCAAAACCCAGCTTGGATACTTTTCCGTGGAAGGTTTCAAAATATGTTTCCGTCACTTTTTCGTGACATTTGCCGCACTGGTTTATGATCGCAAACCGGAAGTCATCCAGATCGGCTCGCTCGATGGCGTGCGATGTATGACAATCGTTGCAGACCGGAAGTTCTTTGTCGGTATGATTCACTTTCGTTGAATGAATACTGGTGATGAACGTCTGATAAATGCCTTTGTGACATTTGGCGCAGGTTTCCGGAATATTATTACGATTGACGCTGGAGGCCGAATCGCCGGGGGGAAGAACATGATGTGCCGTGTGGCAGTCGGTACACATGGCGGTGACGACCAGGCCGCTTTCCAGCAGGCCTTTGCCGTGAATGCTCATGGTATAATTTTGTACGACGGTCGTGTCCTGCAGGTGTCGCCTGGTGGCCTTGCCAGTTTTACTGTGACAGCGGCTGCAAAGTGCCGGAACTTTAATCGGATAGGTAGGTGAGTTCGCATCGCGGCGGCCGAGGATGCCGTGTGTGCCATGGCAATCGACGCACTCGGGAGCATCGGGATCGCCCCGATCGGCCAGCTGGCCGTGCGTGCTGGTCATGTAGGTCGCGACGACGTCGCTGTGGCATATCGAGCAATCGACTTTATCGGCGACGGTCTCGCAGGGGCGGTGCAGGCTTGGCGTAATGCCGGTGTGGCACTGGGCGCAGCGTACCTGGCGGTGCATCGAACCGTGCACCTGATCAATATCGACGAATAAGGACCGACCCGGCGTGCCCTGATGTTTGGAAACCAGATCCTTATTGTCGTGGCACTTCATGCATTGATCATCAGAGACACCTTCTCTATAGACAACCTGCCGAATCTGGTGCGGCTGGTGGCAATCGACACAGACCGGTATTTTATTGGGCTCTTTTTCCCAGAGTTCGCCTCGAATGACTTTTTTATGCACTTGTTCGATACGTCCGTGGCATTTTTGGCAGGTTTTGGAGACGTTTTCGCGGGAGATCGAGGAATTTGGATCGGTGTGGGGCAGGACGTTGTGGGCTGTGTGGCAATCGACACAGACGGCGGTTACGGTCAAACCCTGACGGAAGAGGCCGACGCCGTGAATCGACTCGCTGTAATGTTCGAGGATACTGTCCTGCGGAATATTATATGTCTGGGTTACCGCCGTGCCTTCCTTATGGCATTTCCCGCACATGAACGGAATGTTGAACTTGGCGACTTTGGAGTCAGGGGATGTATGGCTAACTATATAATGATTGCCGTGGCAATCCCAGCAGCGCGGCGCCAGTTTCTCGCCCCGTGCCACGGCCTGTCCATGGAGACTCTTGTCGTACATGGCGGCGATGTCGTCGTGGCATAAGGAGCAGTCGACCGGTTCGACTTTTTCGGCGTGGGGAAATTCGGTATCCGCGAGGTCCATGTGACATGAAATGCAGTCCATGTCGCCGTGGACCGATTTATGAAATTTGTCGAGGTCGACGTTCAACGAGACCTCGCGGCCGTCGCGGATTTCGGTAAGCGAGGCGTCCTCGTGGCACATCATGCACTCGTCGTTTTCCTGGGCGAACGAGATCATCGGAAAACAGAGTCCCAGCAGAGCGCATATGATTAAAATGTGAATCGTCGTTTTTAGCACGGCCCTAAAATATACTCATTTGATCCATTCTGCAAGAATAAAGATAGATTAAAAGGGATATTATGTTGTGTTATTTTTCACATTAATACTAAAATTACGAAGGAAAAGTCAGGAAGAGCGCCGGGAAAAGCCATATAAAAGTGTACAGGATTAGTCGATTTTTTGATTGGGTCAGTTTTGGTGATACTTCCTAAATCTTGATAATGCCATCATATTTCCTGGCCGGGTTTTTATGCCGTCACGTCATTTTTTCGAGGGATGATTCCAGAATCTATTTTGTCGGTCAATGATAGCAGCAGGGCAACTTCATTTAGCCGGACTATTACGATCTTAAGGATCTTGTCAGAATTGTGTTTGTCCGGTTTATGGACTCGTCATTCTGCTTAACCCGCATTGTCCTTTAAACGAGGACCTGATAAGGAATTCAGATGGCGATCATAGTCTGGAAACACAGCGCAGGATAAAAGTGTTTTAATAAACACGTGTTTTTGCTGAGCTTAAGGGAAGTAAGCAATGGTTATGACACATTCCGAGGCCAGGGCCTATTATAACCGTTTTGGTGTCAAACAGGACAGCCAGTCTTTTTATGAAGACGCAGCGTTGGAATATCTAATTGCGCACGCCGAATTTGGAATCGCGAAAAGCGTGTTGGAATTCGGCACCGGGACAGGTCGCTTTGCACTGAAACTGTTTGAGAAATACCTTCAACCCTCGGCGTCATATATCGGTCTCGACATCAGCCAAACCATGGTGGATATCGCATGTCAACGTCTATTTCCCTTTAATGATCGAGCCAATATTATCTTATCGGATGGATCGATTGATTTCCCGGCAGCCGAAAACTCTATCGACCGCGTAATCTCCGCATACGTATTTGACTTACTGTCGATGTCCGACATCAGCCTGGCGCTTTATGAATCCAGAAGGGTCCTTTCACCGGGAGGGAAGCTCTGTCTTGTCAGCCTTACCATTGGCAAGACTTATTTCTCAAGGACGGTGTCGCTTTTGTGGTCTCTGTTATTCAAACTAAGTCCTCGTTTGGTGGGAGGATGTCGTCCGGTTCAACTGGAAACGATAGTGGGCCAGTGTGGCTTTAAAACGGAATATCGAAATATCGTTACCAGTTGGGGGATAACGTCGGAAATATTGATAGCCAGTCCATCGGACCACCCCGGACCAAAATAAAAAATTGCTCGCCGCCGGGTGCCGTTGTAATAAGAACTTCATTCTGCCGTGGAACCGGGAGTAATCAGATCTTGTTTCAATAGGCAGTTGATACCGCCATTAAATTCTGAGGAGAAAAATATCGTGAAACGCTCAGCGTTGCAATTGGCAGTTGTCGGCGTGTTAGCATTGACCGCCGGGTGGGGTATATTCGTCGGGTGCAGCAGCAAAGATAACAATACAACGGGTTCTTCGCAGAACACCAACAGCGGCAATACCGTGGTTATCGACAATCTAAGTTTTGTGTCATCATCGATCACTGTCTCAGTCGGGGACAAAGTCGTTTGGAGAAACGACGATAATGTCAGCCATACGGTTACATCCGATACCGGGAATGAGTTGAATAGTGCCCTGCTATCGTCGGGTAATACGTATGAGCATACGTTCAACACAGCCGGCACTTATCCTTATCACTGTACGGTTCATCCCAGTATGACCGGGACTGTTATTGTGCAATAATATTGCGGTCTACTCAGAACGAGGCCTGCACATTTACAGTTTTTTCAAACATCCGGGACGATCATTGGAATATTGGGATAGTGGGCAAGTTAAATAGTGCATACATGGCTCACGACCTCCAATTGGCCGGGTGGCCCGACATTCTATGTCGGGGTTCTTGTTAACCTATTCCGAGTTTTTATATTATTTGCTACGCACTGTGTATCGTATGAAGACCCCGATGTATGATCCTATCAGCGCGATAGCCAGTGCAGCCAGCGTAATGCGGAAGTCGATCTGAACGGGTTCGACAGTCTTCATACCAATAACGACGGCAACCGCCGCCATTATCGGCAAACCAATCGCGATCAATATCGGCCACCGCCACGCCGCTGCTGGCCGGAGCAAACCGAGCAGAAGTGAAGCAGTGAGCAGCGCGAGGATTGTCACGGAAACCTCCGTGACTTGCAGATCGAGCCAGCCAACAGCGAGACCCAGGGTTATGGCCAGAACGGTGCAAGCCAGATCATAAGGCGAATTCCACGGACTTAAGGTTTTCTCGTTGGATTGATTGTCATGATTCATATTTGCGCGTGCCCCGATATCATATTAGTGTTACGTTTGTGACAGTAATTTTGCGTGCATATTTGGCTTAATAAATTTCGCGATTAATAAGAATGTCACGCCGCGAATTAGTGTGATCTACCCGGACTAACCACTACTTAAATCTATCAAAATTATCTGAAATGTACTTATTATACTGTGGCTTGGGAACTTCTATTTTTGATGCGGTTCGTTTACCATTAAACCAAATCGATCGTTTGCCTTTGTTTTTTTCTGTCTTATTTAATACAGATTCCCTAATAAATTCCTCAGATGATAGAATCCAAATTAAGTCCATTCGCTCTGAGTAGAACACAAAATAGTAGTTATCACGTTTTGTGTGAGTTATTGCTGCAAATAATGCAGCATCACCAAAAATAACGTCTTTTGACCTGGCCTTGATTTGAACTTCTACAAATGTTCCATCTTGTTTTCTAATTATGGCATCTATGCCAAAATCATCCACCATAGGAACATATATATCCAAACCTTCCTTAAGCATATTTCCTATAATCCAATACTCGATTCTCTTACCGAATCCTGCGGAGTGTCTGAAAGGAATAGATTTCATCTCACTTTTACTACCAACTCAAGGTGGCCCGACATTCAATGTCGGAATTTAAGTTCTCCATATTTTGTGTAACAAAATATGGCGGAGAGGCAGGGATTCGAACCCTGGAGGGGCTTATCACCCCTACACACTTTCCAGGCGTGCTCCTTCGGCCAACTCGGACACCTCTCCGTCTAAAAAGAAACCGATAATTTTTGAAGCCTTATCGGTTAAGGCCCCAATTTATTCAAATTCGGTCCAAAATCAAGTCAATTCAGCCCGTAAATTGTTCCGCGCTGTTAAAATATTGACGAATTGCCAGCTCGACCGAAATAATAGTCGTGATGGTTACCGCCGACAGAAGCATGTACCCCACGACAATCTGAATCAAGACGGCGTCGAGCGGTGACGCCCCGGCCAGAATCATGCCCGTCATAGCGCCCGGAAGGGCGACGATACCGACGGTCTTCAGGAAATTTAAAATCGAGATCATACCGGCCCGTATGGCGGTCCGATAGAATTTGCGCGAGGCTTCGCGCCAGTCTTTGCCGAGAGCGAGCGAGGTTTCGACCGCCAGACGGTTGGACTTGAGGTCCGAGCCGATACGGTCGAACGCCACCGCACCGCCGTTCATGGAGTTTGAGATGATCATACCCGACAGCGGTATGATATAGCGCGCCTCGACTTTGATTATATCGAGAAGCAGCATCAGGACCAGCGTGATGACCGAACCCGACGTGATGGCTATCAGCGAGACCGTAAATGGTTTTTTGGATTTGGGCAGACGCTGTGAAGCCGTGTATGAACCGACGACGATCATAATCGCCACCGCCAGACTTATCAGCCAAATCGATTCCAGCTTGAAAATAAAATCGAGAGCGTAACCGACCGCAACCAACTGCACGAACGCCCGCACCGACCCGAAGGCGATCTCTTTTTCCACCGGAATTGACTTAATTTTGGCGAGGATGAAAGCCAGAAGCGCCAGCGCGGCGGCGGCCAGAACCTGAAGATAACCCGTCTCGATCATATCAGCTCCCGGTTGATATATTTCCTGGCGAGATCGGTTTCCGGATCGTTTAAAACGTGCTCGGTCGGGCCGGTTTCGACCAGTTTGCCTTCGACCAGAAGCAGGGTCTGACCGCCGAGCCTCCGGGCCTGCTCCGGGTCGTGGGTTACCATAATAGTCGTCAGACACAAGTCTTGTGTCAATCTCAGAATTAACCTTTCAATGGATTGCGACAGGGTCGGATCCAGCGAAGCGGTTGGTTCGTCGAGCAAAAGCACTTCCGGGTTCAACAATAAAGCTCTGGCGAGTGCCACCCGCTGCTTCTCTCCGCCGGAGATGTCTTCGGCCTGTTTGTAAACGAAGTCGTGTTTTAATCCGACTTGAGGTAAAATACCATTTATGGACTTGTCATTATCCTGGCAGCAGTACTTCAGGTTGTCGCCTACAGTACCCTCGAAAAGGTACGGTGACTGGAATAGCATCGAAACTTTTTGACGCAGCTCGGTCGGGGGGTACGAATCGAGGGGCTTATCTTGAAAAAATATCGTGCCTTCGGTGGGATCATCGAGGCGGTTTAAAAGCCTGAGGAATGATGTCTTACCCGATCCCGACGGCCCGACGATGTTATATATGGTGCCTTTATGAAATTCGTACGAAATACCATTAACGGTTTTAATCGAAGCACCATTTTTTGTAACGGTGCGAAAGACGTTCTCTACCTTTAGAATGATCTCGTTCTGACACGACATTGGATTTGCAGCTATTCTTTGCCGAAATAGAGCATTCGATCGAGGAGGTTGACGTATTCCGACCAGCCCGACCCGGTTTTCGCGCGGATGCGTTCCAGCGCACCCATCTTGGAATCTATTTCGTCGACAAAATTGAGGATGAAGGCTTCGGGAGTCATCGGCACGACCGGGGAGCCGAATTCTTTCTGGCCGTGGTGGGCCAGAAGAAGATGCCTCAGGCGCATCAGGAGTTCCGCTGGAAAATTGTCGATTTTCGCGGCGTGTGATGTCACGAGGTAGTCGCCGGTATTTATGTGCCCGACCAGCCGGCCTTCATCGGAATAGTCGATATACGAGGTTATGATATACTGGTCGATTTTTCCGACGTCGTGAAAGAGCCCGCCGAAAATCAAGTGGTCGCGTTCGAGGTTGGGATAGCGCCGGGCCATATCCAGACATAATTCTGTCACATTGAGGGAGTGTTCAGCCAAACCCCCGATAAATGCGTGGTGCCAGAGTTTGCCCGCCGCGGCCATAAGATAGTCATTGAAGAATTTCTCATCCTTCCAGAAAGAATCCGTCAAAGTTTTGAC
This sequence comes from uncultured candidate division Zixibacteria bacterium, assembly GCA_963702205.1. Lineage (GTDB taxonomy): Bacteria > Zixibacteria > MSB-5A5 > GN15 > PGXB01 > CALAMC01. The sequence continues at coordinate 3,045,503 of OY969724.1, read as the reverse complement.
GTAACTGTTTTCGATCTTCTCGGTCATGGCGAGAATTCGGCCCTTAAGTTCTTCTTTGGAAAAGGCGGAATGGGCGAGGATGTCGGCGAGATCGTATTCGCCCGGATCGGCCCGTCGCAATTTCGCGACCCGCACCTGCAGTTTGCCGCGATATTCCTGGACAATCCCGCGCACCTTGACGACGTCGCCTTCAGCGAGTTCATCGACCGCGGATCTTTCCGGCTCCCACCAGACGCCGGCAATGCGTCCGGAGGCGTCGCCGAATTCATAAGTTATAAAAGTCGTGGCGTTGTATTCGCGAACGTCGGATCGTCGGATCGCCAGAAAGGCGGTGATTGTTTCGTTTATATTAAAGTCTTTGATCATGTCTTATCCCTGTCGTGATTGAATCAATATATCAATATAGTCAGCCTTGTGCCACCGCAAAAGGAATTTTTCTTTGATCCTATTTTGTATAAGGCTATATTGGTTGCCAATATGAAAATTCTCAACCGCTACATACTCAAAGAGCATATCCCGCCGTTTATTTTCGCGGTATTCATTATAACTTTCATTCTGATCCTTGAGACGATACCGAAAATCGTCGAGCTGGTGATCGATAAGGACATCAAATTCTGGGTCGTGCTGGAATTGATCTTTCTCAACCTGGCCTGGATGATCGCCTTATCGGTGCCTATGGCGGTGCTGGTGGCGACTCTCATGGCTTTCGGGCGGTTGACGTCGGACAGTGAAATCGTGGCGATAAAGTCCTCGGGAGTTAATTTATTAAGGGTCTTGATCCCGCTTCTGATCGCATCGGCGGTGCTGGCTCTCGGAATGGTCAGATTCAGCGATAAAATTTTGCCTGAACTGAATCACCGGGCCAGGGTTCTGGCCGGGGACATCAGCGCCATGCGGCCGACTTTGACTTTCCGCGCCGGGGTGTTTATTACCGACATCACCGGCTATATAATCCTGATCGACAAAATCGATCATGTTACGTCGGAAGTCGAGGGGATTCGTATCAGCGACGTCAAAAACCCCAATGAGCCGCGCATAATCGTGGCCAAATCCGGACTGATGAAATTTTTGGACGACGGCCAGACGGTTCAGTTCACGCTCTATGACGGCGAAATACATATGCTCGATAAAAAGCACCCCGAAAATTATCGGCGGGTGAATTTTACCGAACAGGTGATAAACGTCGGCGGTGTCGGTTCCGAACTGAAACAGACGCCTTCCAACGTAAAGACCGATCGTGAAATGAATATTTCGGAAATGCGTGATGTGGTCGCCAAATCGGAAAGCGCGGGCGAGCCGTTCGTCAAAAAAATAGACATCAACGTTGATAATAAACTGAAATTCCTGTTCTCCGATTCGTTGGACTATCCGGCCGGTAGGGAAATGGATGACATAAAAGCGCTGGGTTATCTCAAGACCGATATGAAAAGCATGTATACCAGAATGAAAAACGACGCGGAACAAATCAACCAACAGCATCGTGTGATGGACAAGTACCTGATTGAAATATATAAGAAGTACTCGATTCCGGCGGCGTCGATTGCGTTCGTGCTGTTCGGGGCGCCGATCGCGATATTGTCGCGGCGGGGCGGCATGGGGATCGCGGCGACCGTATCGCTTTTGGTATTTACCGTCTACTGGGCGTTTCTGATTGGCGGGGAAGACCTGGCCGATCGGGGGATGGTGTCACCGTTTTGGGCGATGTGGAGTGCGAATTTCTTAATCGGTGCCGCGGGGTTGTACCTGTTGGTCAAAGTTATTTCCGAAAAACCGCTTTTCTCGTTTTTCAGGAGATAACATGTTCAAAGTTGTCGATAGATATTTATTAAGATATTTCGTTTCCGCGCTGCTGCTTGTCACTTTCGCCTTCGGTCTGTTGATAGTGGCCATCAATATGGTCGAGGAACTGCGACGGTTTATCGACAACGACGTGCCCCTCGGCCAGATTGTCTTGTACTATACATATTTCACATTTTGGGTCGTGAAGTCGTTTTTGCCGGTGTTCGTTTTGCTGGCGGCGTTGATATCGATCGGCATCCTGGCTCGCCGCAATGAACTTCTGGCCATGAAAAGCAGCGGGATTTCTTTGTACCGCATTGCGGCCCCGATTTTGGCTTTCACCTTTTGTTTGAGCCTCGGGGATATTTATTTCAACGAGGTGATATTCCCCGGCCCCAACAAGAAACGGGTGGAAATGCACGAATTCGTCATTCGGAAAAAATCGCGCGGGGCGACCATGTCCACTCATAATATATATCGCCAGGTCAATAAAAACCTGTTTTACGTGATTACGTCGTACAACATTCCCCGGCGTGAAGGCGACGATGTAAAAATATACAAATCCGACAAGAACCGCCTGCGTGAGATTATCACCGCCGACAAAATCAAGTTTACCAGTCAAAACTGGATGCTTTACGACGGCGTCAAACGGGATTTCTCCGATTCGGGCGAGACGTATGTCACGTTCGATTCGCTGTCGGCGGCGTACATCGAAGACAAACCGGCCGATTTCGAGATTCCGATAGGGAACCCCGAAGATATGGGTACTCCGAGCTCCAGCGGTATATCGACCTGATGAAACGTACGGGGGGACCGTACCGGCGCGAGCTTGTCGATCTGAAACTTAAATTGGCGTACCCGTTCGCTTCGTTCATAGTCATATTGATTTGCGTCCCGATAGCGTCGAATCCCAAACGGGGCGGGGTAGCGGTGTCGTTTGCAATCGGGTCCGGCATTGCACTGACTTATTTTGTCAGCTTTAAGGTGGTGCAGTCGCTGGGGTACAGCGGACGTCTTGGCCCGGATATTGCCGCCTGGGCGGTCAACGCGGCGTTCTTGCTGATCGGCATTGTCATTATAGCTATATCGAAAAAGTAGTGAGCCGGTTCGTCGTCAATCCATTCGCCCGTTCGGAGAATCGGGCAGCTCAAGAAGAATTCAATCCGGACCGGGAAGACGTCAGGTCCCTGCACCGATCGCTTGATGCGTACACTTTGACGCCATTGATGGCACTGCCGGAACAGGCTCATAGTATAGGCGTCGGTAATATTCTGGTTAAGGATGAATCTCACCGGTTCGGGCTTAAAGCTTTCAAAGCGCTGGGATCGACTTATGCCATATACAGATTTATCAAAGAACACCTGGAATCATTCGGCAAGACATGCCCCAGGGCGGACTTGTTCTATAAGGCCTCCGATTTTATCGCCACCGGAAGCTTCACGTTCTGCACCGCCACCGATGGCAATCACGGGAGGGGCGTACCCTGGGTGGCGCGGCTTTTGAAGCAAAGGTCGATTATTTATATGCCCGGGAAATCCGCCCCGGCCAGAATAGAAAATATCAAACGTGAAGGCGCCGACGTGCGAATAGTCGACGGTGATTACGATGCGGCGGTCGCGCAATGCAGGCATGATGCTGAAGTGCACGGCTGGCATATAATTTCCGATACATCGTGGCCCGGTTACAAAAAAATACCGCGATGGATTATGGCCGGTTATCTGACCATGTTCGACGAAATCTCCGAGCAGGGCGACCTGATTCCCGATATTGTCATCGTGCAAGCGGGAGTGGGGGCGCTGGCGGCATCGGCGGGATACTATTATCGCCGCGAATATCCTGATCGTATTATAAAACTCGTGTCGGTGGAGCCGTTGCAGGCGGCTTGTGTTTTAGAATCAATCGAAAAGGGAGAGCCGGTTATATCGGACGGGCGGCAGGACTCTATAATGGTCGGTTTGAACTGCGCGACGCCATCGCTGACGGCCTGGCCGATTATAAAGAACAGTTTCGATTTGTTCCTCGGTATTCCGGACAACCGAGCCCGCGATGCGATGCGGACGTATTATAATCCTTCTGGCGATGATCCTCGGATAATGTCGGGAGAATCGGGAGCAGCCGGACTGGCGGCGCTTTTGGCTGTGATCGAGGACAACGAGCTGGAAGGTGCGCGAGATTTTCTTGGACTCGATTCAAATTCAAATATTTTGGTATTAAATACGGAAGGTGATACCGATCCCGAAAATTTCAGGCGGATCACTGAAAAATAACGCGGATTTAGGAGTCCGGGCAAACGGGGTCGGGACCGTGGGGTGTACCGTACACCGAATCTATAAGGTACAATATATCTATCAGGTTGATACCACCGTCGTTGTTGACATCGGACGCGGCCGGAGGCAGGGACGGGGGTCCGGGTGGGGCGCCGTAGATGTTGTCGATTAAAAATAATATATCAAGCAAATCCACCGATCCGTCGGGATAAACGTCCCCGCATTTGTAAACGGCGATGAGGAAACTCATGGTGTCGGCCTGGCACCAATCCCACGCGACGACGGTCAGGGTTTCAGTGAGGGCCGAATCAGGAGCGATGCCCCAGATGGTATCGTTGGCAATTGTGCACCAATATGGTTTCGCTGGGTATTCATAAGTGAATTCTATGTTATCGGGGTCGGTTACTTCAGGAACGTATGAATAGCGTCCGCCCCAGATGACACCGACTGGACCTTCGACGGCGGTAATAACCGGTAAATAGCTGTCGCAGGGGTCGCAGACTTCGCCCAAACCGTCGCCATCATTATCAGCCTGCCTGGGATTGTACTGACCGGGACAATTATCGCAGCCGTCGATGGCTCCGTCGGCGTCTTCGTCTATTGAATCATCGAAACCCTCGCACAAATCGCAGCCATTGGGAACGCCATCGCCATCCGTGTCGATTGAATCATCATAGCCGGGACAAATATCGCAGTCGTTGCCGACGCCGTCCTGATCGTCATCGGCTTGATCGGGATTCGCTAAACCGAGGCAGTTATCGCAACCATCCGGTGCGCCGTCATTGTCTTCGTCGATGGAGTCATCAAAGCCTTCACACAGATCGCAGCCATCGGGGATGCCGTCGCCGTCCGTGTCGATTGTATCATCAAAACCGGGGCAGATATCGCAGGCGTTGCCGACGCCGTCCTGATCGTCATCGGCCTGATCGGGATTCGACAGGCCCGGACAATTGTCACAGCTATCGGGGGCGCCGTCTTCGTCGACATCAATGGAATCATTAAAGCCCTCGCACAAATCGCAGCCATCGGGGACACCGTCGCCATCCGTGTCGATCAAATCGTCATATCCGGGACAGATATCGCAGGCATTGCCGACGCCGTCGTCATCGTCATCTCCCTGATCGGTATTGGCCGAATCCGGGCAATTATCGCAGAGGTCGCCCACGCCGTCTTCATCGCGGTCGGCCTGATCGGGATTATATTCATCCGGGCAGTTATCGCAGGCATCGCCGTGCATGTCCAGATCGGTATCGGCCTGATCGTTGTCGAAATCGTCCGGGCAGTCATCCTCAAAGTCACACAGGGTGTCGCCGTCCTGATTGGGGCAATCGGTGATTATCCAGCAGTACGGACCGTTGAATTCCGGCACCGATGGTGTCAGCCAGAGCCAGTCATAAGTTGACTGAGGGTGGTCGATGGAGTCGATGCAAAACGTCCCCGGTTCATTTATGCGCAATCCCACATTGAGCCGTGCCAGGCGGTCGGTATCAGTGGGCGGCCAGCCGCTGTTGGGTGGTGTGCCCACCGTGGAATGATTAAAAGTATCCGGCAGGATGCCGTCGAGATTCAGCTGGAAAAGTTGATTGAAGAGCCAGTAGCTGTCAAAACCCTGCTCAAAATGATTTAAAAGCTTGAAGGCCGGATTTCCGGTATTTCCGCCGATGCTGCGATAGACTATTGAAGTTATACTGTCCGGGCTGTACAGGCTGTAGCTCATGCTGTATCCGATACAGTACTCTCCACTGGTATTTTGCATGTTTATGGATAAAACGAAATCTTCGCCGGTCCAGATAGTATCGGGGGGAATAGTAAGAGGTGCGGCGGTGGCATCAATGTGAATATTCGGGGTTTGAGCCGATAGTCCGACCGCCAGAAGGAGCATACAAAGGGTTGAAAGCCAGGTTATTTTCATATCTCGCCTATACTCATATGTCGATAAAATAGCGTATGTCTTTAGCCGGTAGGAAGTTATATGACAAAAATCTTCCTCCTGGGCACAACGGTCCCGTATAATATGAATTGGCAACGCGTAAAGTCGATTGAAATACCTATCCGTAAGTAATTGCGTTTCAATCAATAGTAATAATATAAAAGAATCGTCTGAGATGTCAATGAAATTAGGTGCGGGTTCCATTTTTCCTGAATGATTAGCACGAATCATGAATAAAGGAGATTCTCTGAAGTATAAAAATATGTTGATGTTTGGCGAATTTTGGGTTAAAATTGCCAGACACATATAATTAAAACCCCGGCGAAAATTGGAAAAACATGTCTCTTAAGCTTAGCGGAACTGACGGGCGGCAATTTTATTCGTGGGCACTGGACCCCGGTGAATATTTAATCGGCCGCAAATCAGAATGCGATTTCTGTGTCCCCCACCGGACGGTATCGCGACAACACGCCAAAATCAGGGTCGGCGCGGACAGCAAACTGGTTTTGTCCGATCTGGGGAGCCACAACGGGACATTTGTCAACGGCAAGAAAGTTACTGACCCGGTCGATATCAGAGCCGGCGATAAGGTGTTGTTCGGACAGACAGAATTCAAGATCGCGGCCTCGGACGGTGCCGGTGCGGTTACGCGCCCGGCCATTTCGACCAGTAAGCTGGCCGATGAAGAGCTTTTAAAATCGCGGTTTTTATCGATAAATGACGCCTTAAGGCCGTTGACCAGCGGGGTGTCCGCCCGGCAGGATCTGCTGGGGACCATGTTCGATATGGCCAAGATGCTGGTCCTGGATGAATCCCGCGAGATGATGCTTAAAAAATCGCTGGAAATAGTAGCCGGGGCGATTCCCGCCGAAAGGTTGGCGGTTCTGTTCGTGTCCGATGACGGGCAGGACGTGCGGGCCGAGGCGACACTTCTCAAGGGAATAAAAGACCCGGGTGCGTTTCGGCTTTCGAGCACGATCGTCAGTGAAATCATGACGCAGAAGAATTCCATTGTCATCGGCGACCCTCTGAACGACCCGCGTTTCGCGCAGCAGCAGTCGATAATTCTTTCTGAATTAAAGTCGGCCATAGCCGTGCCGTTGTTCGATGAAGGAAAAGTACTGGGGATTCTGTACGCGGACACGACCAATCCGGCACATCGGTATGATGAAAATCATCTTCGCATAATGGCTACGTTCGGGAATATTATCGCATCGCGTTTATTAAATTATGAACTGCTCGACGAAAGGCACAAAAAACAGATTATGGACGCCGAACTGGCACGGGCCGCCCAAATCCAGAAAAATCTGATAATCAAAGAGCCTCCTCAATATGGCGGGTATGACATTTACTCGTACCAGGAGCAATCGTATTCGGTCGGGGGAGACCTGTACGATATAGCTCTGTTGCCCGACGGGAGGCTGTTGTTTTTACTGGCCGACGTCTCGGGTAAAGGCCTGGGGGCGGCTTTGCTGATGTCGAATATTCTGGCGTCGTTCAGGATTTTGTATGCGTCGGAGAAGATCGATCTGAAGGACCTGGTAGTCAGAGTCTCGAATCAGATGCTCAAGCACAGCGCTCCCGGCCTGTTCGCGACGCTGTTTATCGGGGTGCTGGACAACAAACAAAACACCCTGCAATTCGTCAACGCCGGTCACAATCCACCGTACCTGATTCATACCGACGGCAGCATGGAACAGCTGGGGGCGTCGGGTATCATGATCGGGGCTTTCGAATTCGACGGCTGGGAAATCGAGTCGCGGCCGATGAAAATTGGAGACCTGCTGTTCATTTTTACCGACGGCGTTACCGAGGCGGAAAATGACGATGGGCTTTTCGGCGATGAGCGGACACAAAACCTGGTCGTCAAATACAGAAATGAATCATCACATCATTTGACCGAGAAGGTCCTCGATGAAATAAACGATTATCTGGGCACGTGTCCTCAGTCGGACGATATAACGATCATTTCCATCAAAAGGGTTGAATCATGATTCTCGAACCGGATGCAGTTTTTGGTCAATTTAAAATAATTCGCAAGCTGGGTGAAGGCGGAATGGGTGAAGTGTATCTGGCCGAAGACACGAAATTGAACCGCCGGGTGGCCATTAAGATTTTGCTCTCCGAATACTTCGACGACGAGGACCGCCAGAGGTTTATCCGTGAAGCCAAGACCGCCGCACAGATTTCCAACCCCAATGTCATGTCAATATTCGATATGGATACCGCCCGGGAAGAAAAATCGGGCAAGGATATTTCATACATCGTGATGGAATACATCGATGGCCCGTCGCTGACGGAGTACGTCAGCAGCAAGAGCCTGTCAACCGCCGAGTTGCTGCGCCTCTCGGAAAAGATCGCCGCCGGATTGGCCGCGGCGCACAAGCTGGGCATAGTCCACCGCGACATAAAAGCCGAGAATATTAAAATCGACGCTAACGGTGACCCCAAGATTCTCGATTTCGGATTGGCGAAACTATTCGATGCGACGCCGTCGGAAGGAGTCGTTGACAGTACCAATACGGTCTCGCAGGAGCTGACGCAGGAAGGCAAAATCCTCGGTACGATTGCCTATATGTCGCCGGAGCAGGCCCGGGGCGAGACGGTTGATTCGCGCTCGGATATTTTCGCGTGCGGGATATTGCTGTATAAAATGTTCGGCGGCAAATCGCCGTTCGAGGCATCGGATCGCGTTTCGGTCATAGCCAAAATACTCGAGGCGCGCCCGGCTCCGCTGCGGAGCTTAAATGAATCGGTTCCGGCCGAACTCGAAAGAATAATCACCAAATGTCTTCAGAAATCCCCGGCCGACCGCTACCAGGATACGCGCGATCTCGTTGTCGATCTGCGCAATCTTCGTCGGCAATTCGACAGTGGCGTGTCGGATTCGGCTGCGCTGACGTCATCCGGTATTACTACTCCCAAGTTTAAAAAAACCTGGGCGTTTTCGACGACAAAAATAGTCGGTGCGATTATTATAATTTTGGCCATCATATTGGCCATTTTCAAAATCGACCAATCGCCTTCTTCAGATGGAGCCAATGCTCTCCACGCCAGGGAAAACGCCCTGGCGATTCTCGGTTTCGACAACAACACCGGCGACAAGGACCTCAACTGGCTGCAAGCCGGACTCTCCGACATGCTTCAAACGGGATTGAGCCAGGGATCGTCGGCCAATATAATCAGCCGCAATCGCATTCTGGACAAACTGGATAATCCGCCCAAAAATCCGGAGGAACTGCCGGAACAGCAGGATTGTCTTAAGGCCGCGAAATCGCTGGGGGCGTCGAAGGTGCTGCTCGGATCATTTCTCAAGCTGGGTGATCAGATCAGAATCGATGCCCGGGTCGAGGATATCGAAACCGGCCGGATCATTCTGGCCGAAAAAGTGACGGGTGACAATCCGCTGAATCTGGTAGACGACCTGACCGATAAGATCGCTCAGTCTCTGAACCTGAAAGACGTCATGAGTCAGAACACACAGGTTTCGGATCTCACTTCATCTTCTCCGAAAGTGTACAAAGAATATATTCTCGGGATGGAAAAGTACTATTCCAACCTGTTCGACGATGCCATAGGTCATTTTAAAAATGCCATAAATGAAGATTCCACTTTCGCACTGCCGTATCTTAGGATCGGCATGTCGTACGCTCTGCAGGGCCGGGCTAAAAGCGCCGTACCATTCTTTGCCCTGGCCAAACAAAACGAAGATCATCTGGCTATAAAAGAACAAAACCTGCTCGATATTTATTATGAAGTATTCGTGAATAACAATTTCACTGAAGGATTCATCAACCTGTCGACCTTTGTCAAGAATTACCCGGAAGAGAAGGAAGCTCGATCTTTCCTGGCTATTTTTATATATCAATCCAAAGGGGGCGGCGATGAGTCCCGCAAAACGGCTTTGGCCCACCTCGATACGGTTCTTATGATCGATCCCCGGTATCAACCGGCGCTTGACCGGATCATTTCGATTTACTCGGACATGAACGATTATGACAAAGCGATTGAGTACGCCTCAAAGTGTAAGGAGTACTATCCGAATGCACCCACGTCGTACCTGTACCTGTCATCGTTTTATATGGTTAAAAACCAGTTCGACAAAGCCATAGACGAATGTCGCCAGCTGCTGCAACTGCAACCGGACTATCTTAACGCCCTGACCAGGATCGTCCGCGCCAACATATTGAAGCACGATTTCGATGAAGCAGCGCGGTGGACCGAAAAAATAAAGTCGGGACATGAAGATGATAATTACCGCTTGATGGCTTACTATGAAGTCGTTGCCAACCTGGACAACTGGCAGGGTAATTTTAAGGACGCTTTCGATGCCATGTTCAAAAACCTTGAACTCAGCCGGGCTGAAAACGATAGTTCGAATATTGCCGAAAATCTAATGTCCATAGCGAATAGCTATCGAACATTCGGGCAAACCGACAGTGCTTTGTATTACGGGCAGGAATCTTCAAAATGGGCGGTCAGGTTCCAGGCTTTCAGCTACCCTATATTTTTGGTTAATCTGGACTCCGGCAGGGCTCCCGAGGCTCGCGAGCTTTGGAAGAAAGCCGTGGAATATTTTAAATCGAGCGTCCCTCCGGATTTCTGGTATATAAGCGATGCTATCAATAAATCGTTCGAGGCCATGTGCAAGGCGGATACGGCCGCGATGATCGAATCGATCAAAGAAATTAATAAAATGCCTTTCCAGTCCGAAAGTCAGAATGATTATGATATGGGCCAATGGCTCGTTTTGACCGGCCACGCCAAAGAAGGTCTGGACTATCTCGGCAAACTTATCGCGGGTGAGTCGTTGACCAGCACTGCCTTCAGATATATCCCCGCATTGTATTATATCGGACGCGCTCACGAGGCTCTCGGCCAGAATGCCGACGCCGCAAAAGCGTACGAAGAGGTTCTAAACTACTGGGGCAAAGCCGACAAGAAATTCGATATAATTGAGGAATCCCGACAGCGGCTGGCGAAGTTGCGAAGCTGATAATATTCCACCATATCGGTATTGTTTTTTTCTCCTGCATTGTATAATATATACCGGATTAACTTTTCAGCCTGCAGGAGTGTTCATGTCCAGACGAGTTTTCTATTCGTCCATAATTTCCGCCGTCATGTTGACGGTTATAACCGCCGCGACGGCCGTTTGCGGCGAGGGAGGGATTTCCACCGAATATATTCAGAACCTTCAGAAATCGTTCAAGCTGGATTCGTTTTCGAGAGCGGTTTATAATGCCGTCACCAATGCGAACATTAACGATCTGGCCCTCAATCGCGACATAGTCCGCAATACCAACGACATGTTTAATCATAAATTGAAAGTCAAGGGGATTACCGCCCAGGAATCGAGCGGACGGTGCTGGTTGTTCGCCAGCCTGAATTTGATACGGTCCTACGTCATCAATAAGTACAAGCTGGATGACTTCGAATTTTCCCAGAATTACCTGGCTTTTTGGGACAAATTCGAAAAGGCCAATACATTTCTCGAATATATGATCGAGTTTCGGGACCGCGATCCTCTCGACCGCGAACTGCAATCGATTTTGAAGTCGCCGGACGACGACGGCGGTTATTTCCGTTACACGGTCGATCTGATCGGTAAATATGGAGCCGTGCCCAAGGACATTATGCCGGAAACCAAAAGTTCCGGACACACCGTCCTGATGAACAGAATTCTCGGCCTTAAGCTGAGGCGCGACGCCGGCGTTTTGCGACAGATGTACAAGAATGGCAGTACGGTCGATGATATGCGCAAGGCCAAAGAAGGTATGCTGCCCGATATATACCGTCTGCTCGTCATCAATCTCGGGGAACCGCCGACGGAATTCACCTGGCGCTACAAGGTGGATGACAGTACCTTGAGTGAACCAAAACAGTACACGCCCCAGAACTTTTACAAAGATTTTGTCGGGATCGACCTGTCAGAGTACGTCAATATATTCAATAATCCCACCAGGGACTACGGGCTGCATATCAAGGGGGCACTGTCACGAAATATGTACGACCGCGAGGACGTCGACTATGCCAACGTATCCATGGATGTAATACGTCAGATCGCTCTTAAGTCCGTGCTCAACGACGATCCCGTGGCATTTTCGGCGGATGTCAATGAGGATCAGGACCGCAAGCAGGGCATAATGGCGCGGAATATATACGACTATCAGGGTCTGTTCGATACCGATCTGGGCATGGACAAGGCTACCCGCGCGCTCCTTCAGCAGAATTCGGCCAATCACCTGATGGTAATGGTGGGAGTGGATACAACCGACGGAAAAAGCACCAAATGGCGGGTGGAAAACAGCTGGGGCGAAAAAAGCGGCGACAAAGGCTATTGGACAATGTACAATGACTGGTTCGATATGTATGGGTACAATATAATAGTCAAGAAGAAATACGTTCCGGATGATGTCATGAAGATTTTCGACAAGAAACCGGTTGTTATTCCGTACTGGGACCCGATGACGGGAAAATTGCAATAAAGCGACAAGAATATAGAATTTGCGATAATAATTTACGACGCTCTGTGTGAAATATAACTTCCTGAGGGACAGGGCCATGCGGCTGTCTCTCGATGTAAATTGAAATACGCTCGAAATTTATCTTTCTTTTTTAGGGCCGATTGGGTATATTTTTCGTATACGACGGGTAGATAGCCCCTTCACCGAGATTTTGCATCAACAATAAAAACCCACCACGACAGTCTCCTGAGTTTAACGGTACAGGAGGTCTCCGATGAAGACGTTTGTACTTATGACCCGGCTGGCGGCGAACGACGCGCTGCTGGTCGAAGTGAGCGCGGGACTGCGTAAAAGGAACCGTACCGGCCGCGAATGGCTGGACATAATCCGCGAGAAATGTCCACAGGTCACGTTTAAGGCCCATTACGCCCTGATGGGTCATTGGGACTTCATGGACATTTATGAGGCGCCCGACGAAGAAATAGCCGCGAAAGTTTCTTTATTGACTCGCAATTACGGTGCCTCGGAAGTGGAAAGCTGGCTGGCGATACCCTACGAAAAACTGCTTAAAATCACGGAAGACGTGGAAAAGGAATGCCCCGAAACGGTCTGATGAAAAATTTTAACGGGAAAAGACGTTTTATTCGTATTGGTCTATATCAAGTTGGACGGATTACGAATCAATGCGGGCATAACTGATTAACAAGGAAGTTAGAATTATATGGCCGAAATTGCTAACGGAAGAAACAAGACAAAGTCAATGCCACGGGTTAAGCGGATTATCAAAGATATAGGCAATTATATCGACAAATACGGTGGCGAATATGCTGAATGGAGGATTGGCCTGCGAAAAAGTTCCTGCCAGCAGTTTCTGGACATGCAGTTCGTGATGTTCAAAAGCCACCTCGGTATAATTCGGCAGTCGGCGTCGCCGTCCGAAGCCAGAGAAGTATTGGATCACTTTGTCGAAGAATGCCGCATGGCCCTGGACATTCCGGAAATAGAATGCGACGGTGACATGGTTTACGTGTACAAGGACAGCGCCTCGATGGGAAAATCTTCGCCGCCTCAGCAATTAACTCTGTTTTCGGACATTTTCAATGAAATCAAATCCCGTGGCGGCACCAAGTTCAAATCGATGCCAAAATCACGCTCGGCAGCCGTAGCCAAACGCGCCGCCGACGTCCCGCCGCCGGTTGAAAGCGACTGATTGGCGATAATTCAATCGACCAGTTTCGATTCTGCGGTGCTGTCTGTCGCCTGCGGGAGAATGTACTTTTCGGGATTCTGATCGACTATCGTCTTCAGCCATGTCTCGGGATAGCCGATTCCTTCGGCTGAGCCGTCTTTTTTTAAAATGTATCCGTCGTTGTACTTGACTATCAAATGCTCGCCCAACTCCTTCCAGCGCCCGACAACTGTTTCGGCATTGGAGACGCAATAATCGGTAAGGAAATTCTGAGCGGTTGAGCGATTCTTTTTGTACGTTTCCAGCGCCGTTTTTTCTATGGCGGGCTGCAAAGAAAGAGCGTTGCCTTCGAGTTCTTTCTGGACGGCCTGTATGTCCTGTATCATATATTGATACCTGAGATTGGCAAAATTGGAAACGAAATTGAATACCCACCAGGCTGATTCCCATGAAAATTGATCGATGCTTCCGACCGTGAATGATTTGGGAATGGCATCGATCCCGGCGTAGAGCGGGCAATAGCAGGTGAACCAGGTGTCATCGACACCATACCAGTAAACGCCGCCGACAGGATTCGGCAGCCAGGAGCGGCACTGCGCGATGCTGGAAAAGCCGGTTTGCTGGGTTGAAATCGGGCGCTCCCAACTGCCTTCGACCGTGTCGCCGTTTTTGTCTTCGACGCTCCAGGACAACGGCCGCCAGCGATCGGGTGTCCCGTAGGGCCCGGCCGCAATGCCTTTGGTCATGTCCAGAGGGGTGCCTTCGTAGTGATCTCGCATCAGTAACATGACGTCTTCCAATGACAACTTATTGTCGGGCTTAATCCAGAGAGGATAGTCCTCGGCGCCTTCGACCGACCTCGTAATATCCAAAGACAAGTTCATAGACGGGGCGGCGCGCCTGAAGAGGCTCCATACCCGGCTGTCGCAATAACGTCGGTTTTTGGCGTCGGCCGGGCAGTAGACGTCGCAAAAACTGAATGGCTGTCCCGACGCCGGATCGTAATAGCCCATCTCATCGGCAAAGGAAATGACGTTTTTCGCATAAAGGCAGTTCCTGGGATCATCGAGGGGAAAGGTACTTATGCGGGCTTTGTTGGCATGGGCGCAAATGTAACCGTCGGGGATTTTCTCGGCCACCCAGACCGCTCCTTTACGGTCGATACCCATGCCGATCAGTTCCATTATCCAGACTTCATTGGGGTCGGCAATTGAAAACGTTTCGCCGGTGGCACAGTAGCCGTATTCGGCGACAAGGTCGGTCATTACTTTGATAGCTTCGCGGGCCGTTTTGGCGCGCTGCAGCGCCAGGTCCATGAGGTCCCAATAGTGCAGAATACCTTCGGGGTTTTCCAGTTCGGGACGCCCCTCGAAAGTCGTTTCAGATATGCTGAGCTGATGTTCGTTCATAAGACCGATAACACCGTACGTATGCGGAATCTGTTTTATCCAGCCCTTCACATTTCCGAGCCAATCCTCGATTTTGAGCGAGTCACCCTCGGGATGGTCGGCGGCGGGCTTTATCCATAAGCGCGGATGAAACCGCCCGTCACAAGTATATGTAATAAAAGTCGAGCCGTCCTTTGACGCCGATTTGGTCACCAGAAGGCTCGTGCAGGCCTGCGACGAGATTACAGATGTCAAGGCCAGGACTATCAATAAGCATATTGTTGACATTAGTTTGCGTGCCATTATTGCCTCCATATTGAGTAAGCGTTCGGGACATAATATCAATTTATCGCTTGGGATTCAATCACAAAGTCATTATAATCTGTCATTGTGACCAGGAAAAATTCGTGATTTAATTGTGAACCTGTATGGGCCATATTATTTTGAATTGGCGCAGGTTTTTTCGGTATATTTATGGCGGGATTAACGTAAGATAAATCATATGAAATATTTGAAATTAATAAATATCGAATTGGTTTTCTGGATCGGCGGATTGATGTATCTATCCGCCCTCGACCCACATGCATCATCGCATTTATCGATATGTCCATTAAAAAACCTCGGTTTTAATTTTTGTCCGGGCTGCGGGCTGGGGCAGTCGATATCCCTTTTCATACACGGTTATGCGGGTGAGTCGTGGCACTGCCACCCGCTGGGAATCCCCGCCCTGGGGATCATAATATGGAGGGTGGTGCAGTTGGTTAAGTTGTCAGTCTTGAAATATAAGTTAATTTTGATCGGAGGATAGAATGGCCGACGTATTAAGATTTTTACCGGAAATTGACGGCGACGAAATGATGTTCATCGGCAATATGATGAAAGACATGAACGATGAAACCGCCCAGCAGTTCTCCATGGTCTATCGCAGCCGCAGGCGCGACGCGCAGACGATCATGCTGATGGCACTGATCGGATTTGTCGGTGTCTCCGGGGTTCATCGCTTTTACCTCGGGCAGGTCGGAATGGGACTGTTGTATCTCCTGACGGCCGGGCTGTGCTTTATCGGGACGATTGTCGATCTGGTCAATTACCGGACGCTGGCGCTGGAGTACAACCAGCTTCAGGCGCAACAGATTTTGATGATGCTTAACATCAGGAAATAAAGCGTGTCGGTCAGCAAAGAATACGCCGACTTCGTTCATGAACGTCTGGAGCCGTTGGGCCAAATTGTCATGCGCCGGATGTTCGGGGCGATGGGAATTTACTGCGGCCAGTTGTTTTTTGGGATCGTAAGCGATAATGCTTTGTATTTTAAAGTAGATGAAAAAAATATTGGCGATTTTCAGGAGGCCGGAATGGAACCGTTCCGGCCGCACGGAGATGAGGGACCGCCCATGAAGTACGATGAAGTCCCGGCCGACGTTATCGAAAACGATGATTTGCTGCTGAATTGGGCGGGCAAAGCCGTAGACGTGGCCCGCCGCGCTCCGATAAAGAAAAAACGACCGCGGAGAAAAACGAAATGAAAAGTCCGTCACTGGCCGCCGACGTTATAATCCGTTATCCCGACAACCAGATTGTTCTCATTAAGAGAAAGTATAAGCCGTTCGAGGGGCATTGGGCGTTGCCCGGCGGCGGGGTGGAGATCGGCGAAACGGTCGAGCAGGCGGCTGTCCGCGAAGCCAAAGAAGAAACCGGTCTGATCGTAAAGCTCGAACGACTGGTCGGGGTTTATTCCGAACCGGGCCGGGATCCCCGAGGCCACGTCGTTTCCGTGGTATTTTTGGCAGCCCCGGTCGGCGGTGAACTGGACGCCGCGAGTGACGCGGCGGAAGCAATCAAGACCGGTGATTATTTTGAAATGGATCTGGCTTTCGATCATTTGCGCATATTGTCCGACATTCTTGGTTCTTAGGTTTTCACTAAAATTAGTTTGCACAATATTTTAAATCGGGGCATATTATATATAGGTCTGAAATTAGGAGGGGTACCGTGAAACGTGTTGTTCCATTGTTCGACGCTCCGCTTTTTGGCATGAATGTACCAGTACAATATTCAGAAATACCCGCCGTGGCGATTTTTTTTGGCGGAAGAGTGATGGATCCGACGGCTTATACCCAATGACGAAAGGAGGAAATATGAAAACCTTTATGCTTATGACCAAGCTTTCACCGGAAATATCGACCAAAGTCAAAGACCGGGCCGAACTGGGACGAACGTGGCTGGATCAGGTGCGGGAAAAATGTCCCGAAGTACGGTTCCTGGCGCACTACGCGCTGCTGGGGGCGTACGATTTCGTGGATATCTATGAAGCGCCTGACGAAGAAGTCGCGGCCAAAGTATCTTTGATCAGCCTGGCTCACGGGGCCATGCAGGCCGAGAGCTGGCTGGCGATACCGTACAAGCGCCTGGTGGAACTGGCCGATCAGATTTAATTCAACGATGAAGTAACGCGCGTCTTACTTGGGACATCATGAGTTTGGATAATTCAGCGATCAACCAAAAACGTTTTCCCCTGAAGTTTTTCGGATTGATACTGGGGTTCACGCTGTTTCTGATAATATTATTCTTTACCAATCTCGATCCGTCGAATCCGGCGGTTACGCGCACTGCTGCGGTGGCGTTGCTAATGGCCGTCTGGTGGATTACCGAGGCCATCCCGATCGCGGTCACGGCCCTGATACCGGTGGTTTTTTTCCCGTTTCTGGGGGTGATGTCGGGCAAGGACGTTGCGTCGAATTATTTCAACAGCGTCATCTTCCTCTTTGTTGGCGGCTTTATCGTGGCCCTGGCCATGCAGCGCTGGGATTTGCACCGGCGCATCGCTTTAAGAATTATCATGCTCATCGGCGCCGGACCGTCACGCGTCCTGCTCGGCTTTATGACGGCCACGGCGTTTCTGTCGATGTGGATATCCAACACGGCGACGACCATGATGATGGTTCCGATCGCGCTGGCCGTTATATCGAAACTGGAAGACCAGTGCGGGGCTGAGGGCATAAAGAAGTACGCCGCCGGTCTGTTAATCGGAATTGCCTACGCGGCGTCGATAGGCGGGACGGCGACCCTGATCGGCACGCCGCCGAACATAGCCTTCCGACACATTTTCAGTATTGCTTTTCCGAACGCGCCGGATATTACTTTCGCCCAATGGTTCGTGTTCGGGACGCCGTTCGCGGTGTTTTTCCTGTTCGTGGCGTGGCTGATGTTGTACATGATGTACATGCGCAAGGCATCCTCGGTTCCGACCCAAAGTGCGACCTTTAAAGATGAGTACAAACGCCTGGGTAAAATGTCGTACGAAGAAAAGGCCGTCCTGACGGCCTTCGTACTTTTGGCTCTGCTGTGGCTGTTTCGGAAGAGCATTGTCATCGGATCGCTCACGGTTCCCGGCTGGTCGAATTTGTTATTGGTTCCGGCGTATATCGACGACGGCACCGTGGCCATTTTTATATCGATCATATTGTTCATAATTCCCGCCAAAAATGACCGCACACGCATCATGAACTGGCGCACGGCCCGGGGGTTGCCCTGGGGAATCGTGCTGCTGTTCGGCGGCGGGTTTGCACTGGCCGAGGCGTTCAAAGTATCAAAGCTGTCGGACTGGCTGGGCGGGCAGCTGACGGGTCTTCATGGCCTGCCCGTGGTCGTTATCGTATTACTGGTATGTTTGATGATAACGTTTCTGACGGAACTGACATCCAATACGGCCACGACTCAAATGATCCTGCCCATTCTGGCGTCGATGGCGCTGGCGGTGGAAGTTAACCCGTTGATTTTGATGATCCCGGCCACGCTGTCGGCCTCGTGCGCTTTTATGCTCCCGGTGGCGACGCCGCCCAATGCTATAATTTTCGGGACAGAGCGGATCAGCATGGCATCCATGGCGAAAACCGGCCTCTGGCTGAATCTTATTGGCGCTCTTGTCGTTACGGCGGCGGTCTATTTGATCGGCCGGGCCGTTTTCGGGATTGATTTGAGCGGTTTGCCCGGTTGGGCAACTCCCTGAAAAAATATTATTTCAGTCAAATATATTTCCCTGGAGCCGTATATAGTTTAAATCTACAATTTTTGATAGGATTTTGGCAGTTATATGATTTCATTAAAATCGCATTACGGATTAAAAGCGATTATTGCACTGGCGTTGAACTATGGCAAAGGCCCGGTGCAGGCCAAAGAAATCGCAAGCAGTCAGGACGTCCCGGTCAGGTACCTGGAGCTTCTCCTGTCGCAATTGCGCCGGGCTCGTCTGGTAGAGGCCACCCGCGGCAAAAATGGGGGATACGTCCTGGCCAGGGATCCCCGCATAGTGACGGTTTGGGACGTGGTTTCCATATTCGAGGGCAAAGCTCTTTTCTCCAAACCGCTCGATGAAGGTAAGAGGGAAAAGGAAAACGGGATATCATTCGTGTGGAAAGGTGCTGAAGACAAGCTGGTTGACTATCTGACGTCAATCAAAATGACCGACCTTCTGGAAAAGCTCCGTTCCGGAAAACAAATGTATTTCATCTAACCGAATTATTCTTGTGAGGTAAATCATGCCCCGGATAGCAAATGACATTACACAATTGATAGGCAAAACACCGCTTGTTCGTCTGGATCGCATGGCCAAAGGTCTGCCGGCCTCGGTTCTGGGCAAATTGGAAAACTTCAATCCTTGTTCTTCGGTTAAAGACCGCATTGCCCTGTTCATGATCGACGCCGCCGAAGCCAGGGGCCTGATAAAAAAGGGTACGATCATTATCGAGCCGACCTCGGGCAACACCGGAATCGCGCTGGCGTTTATAGCCGCCGAGCGGGGATACAAATTGATATTGACCATGCCCGAGACAATGTCGATGGAGCGGCGCAACCTGCTTAAGGCTTTCGGGGCGGAACTTATTCTTACGCCCGGTCCGGACGGCATGCCTGGCGCCGTTACCAAAGCTGAAGAGCTGGTGGCTCAGACTCCCGGTTCATTTATGCCGCAGCAGTTCAATAATCCGGCCAATCCGGAGGCGCACTATATGACAACCGGTCCGGAAATCTGGGACGATACCGACGGCAAGGTCGATATTTTCGTGGCGGCCGTGGGCACCGGCGGCACAATTACGGGAACCGGCAAATTCCTGAAAGAAAAGAACCCCAATATCAAAGTCATAGCCGTCGAGCCCGAAGCTTCTCCGTTTCTTACCAAAGGAGAAAAAGGCCCGCACCCTATTCAGGGGATTGGGGCGGGGTTTAAACCGAACGTGTTGGATTTGAGCGTGGTCGATGAGATTCTGACCGTAACCAACGAAGAAGCTATTGACACCACGAGGAAGATGGTCAGGATGGAGGGTATACTTATTGGTATATCGGCCGGTGCGAACGTCGCAACCTCTCTTAAAGTCGCGGCGCGCGAAGAAAATCGCGGCAAAACCATCGTAACCATTATCTGCGACACGGGCGAACGGTACCTTTCGACCCCGACCTATATGGAAATCTGATAATTTATGATGCCGATAGCGGTGTTTCACTCCGAAACATCGTTTCAATAGTGCGTTTCAATTGAAACATCATGAGTTTATCCAATCTTAGTCAGTACGACTACGCATAAATTGGTGTACGTTGAGATACAACAAGTTATAAAATAGTCCTGCTCTTTTCGCGATATTGGCACAACTCTTGATACTATACCCTCGTAGATTTTGACGTTCTTTGAAAATCAACCAGGGGCTTTTTGATTGTATCCTTAAGGGGGTATATAGGTAACCCAACCTCCATTATGAGTTACCTGTCCGTTTGGCGCCGTTATGATCCATCAGGGGGAGACAGAACGGCATCATGAAAAAGCGGTCGACTTTCAGTCGGCCGTTTTTTTGTTACATATTTCCCCGGTTTTTCCTTACTATCATAACTATGTCTGACAAAAAATACCGCTTTGGGATTTCGACTACGGTCGATTATACGGTGCCGCTGGAATCTCAATTGGAGACCATCGCGGCCTGCGGTTTTGAGTTCATATCAATTGGTGCCAGCCCCATGCACAGCCATTTTTATGACCGAACTGCCTGCCGGGAATGTATTAAATTGGCGGGACAGCATTCGCTCGAAATAAAATCCGCGCACGTGCCGTTTTGGGAAGAATACGATCTGGCGGCAATACGTGACGAGGCGGCGCAGGGAGCAGTAGAGAAAGTTGTTGAGTTTCTTGAGCTGACGGCCGATTATGGAATCCCGGCGGCGATTCTTCACCCGCATTATTATTTCAGCGATGACAAAGTGGCCTGCCTGAAAAGGTCAATAGCGTCAATAGAAAGAGTTGTTGCGAAGAAGCCTTCAAGCCTGAGGATCGATATAGAAAACCTTCCGGACAACAGAGGCTCATGGATATGCGCCCGGCTTCTCGACAGGTTTGGCACCGAGGAAATAGGATTTTGCTTTGACAGTTCGCACGAAAATATGAGCGGGCCGCCCTTTCATATTTTGGAAAAATACTGGCCGCGGATCACGCAGACCCACTTGTCCGACAACAGGGGAACCGATGACGATCATTTCATACCCGGTGAAGGCAATATCGACTGGCAAATATTAAGATCATACCTTGATAAAAATCCGACCCTGACGGATCTTCTGTTCGAGGTCGGAACGGGAGAAAAGCTCGAAATGCCCTTTGCAGAATTCGTTCAAAAGGCGGCGCAGGCTGCAAAAAAATACTTCTCCTGAAGTATCGGCGAGATTAAATAGGGAACAATAAAGCCGATTAATCATATTAACAATAGATGACTTTTATTATATCATGGAGTCCTGACTATGAAAAAAAAACACCCGTATGACGATTTGCCGCCCATAGTTTTATTGGCATCTATGGCCCTTTTGGTCTTTGCAATATTAACCCCGCAAAATTGTGCCGCTCAGGCTTCCGTGGCTGATCAATTCATAACGGCGGGGAATAATTATTTGGTCCAGGGCGATTACGACAAGGCTATCGCCCAGTATACTCTTGGTATCAAGACCGACAGCGGCAACGTTTGGACCTATGTCCAGAGAGGGATCGCCTACGCCGGCAAAAGTGAGTTTAAAACGGCTATCAAAGACTTCAGCCGGGCCATAAAAATCAAGCCGGATTTCGCGGATGCATATTACAGCCGCGGTCTGGCATACGATTATATGGGGGATACGACGTCGGCAATCAAGGACTATAGCAATGCGCTAAAAGTAAACGGCAAATATTACCAGGCATATTGCAACAGAGGATTGCTTTATTATAAGGGCAATAAAATAGACCAGGCCATAAACGATTTCGTGGATTGTGTCAATATCAAGCCCGACCATTACAAGTCACTTTATAATCTGGCCTTGTGTTACCGCAAGAAAGATAATAATGAACTGGCCCTTGAAAGTTATGATAAGGCCATAAAAGCCAAACCGGATTTTGCGGACGCTTATTTCAACCGGGCGCTGGTTTATTATGACATGGATCGTTTCGATGAATCAATCGCAGATTATAAGAAAGTCCTGGAGATCGATCCGAATTATTACGATGCCCATTACAGCCTCGGGGCGGTGTACGAATGGGTGCATCGGTACGACGACGCCATAGACGAATACAAGAATTATATAGAAATGGCCGGTCCGAAAGACAGCACCCGGGTGTCATTCATGAATGATCGTATCGCCAATGTCATTCAAAAGAGAGACCGGCCGAAAGACGAAAATCCGGTCTTCGAAAGCAAAGATTCCCTGAAAGCATATATGGAGAAATACTTCTCCAAATAGGCGATTATTCTTCGGGAGGAATATAAGTGGGGGAGTCGACCGGGGTCATGCCTTTGATATTTTCCCGGTAGTACTTATAGGACATCGGAACGCCTTCGCTTAAAATCTCCGTGCTCGTGACTTCACCGATAAACAGCGTATGCGATCCGACGTCGATCTCCTGCAAAACTTTCACTTCCATTGCCGCCACGACGTGCTCGGTCAGAATGGGACAGCCGTTTTGACCGATTTTGTGCGGAGCACCCTCGAATTTGTCAATCACCCGGCCGGACCGAAAGCCGAGAGGACCGAAGAAATCCATCGGAGCCGTCTCAGCCAGAGCATTTACCGTGTATACTTTGCTCTTTGAAATATACTGATGAGTCAGGTTGACCTTACTGATGGCCGCAGCGATTTGCGGCGGTTTGGAAGTAACCTGAAAAACCGTATTGGCCACCTGCCCGTTGATTTTGCCGTCCATGTGCGAAGTGACGACATACATGCCGTAATGGAGGCTCTTTAATGCCTCGCGATTGATTGTCTGTTTTTCATCGCTCATATGAAATTCCGATTTCCTAAATTATTCCCGATACTATATCGCAAACCTGCTGAAGGAAAGCCTCGTCGCTTTTATCGAAAGCCGTCGCGGTGTGTGAATCAATATCCAGTTCACCACGCAGGAGTCCATCCCGATAGATTGGCAGGACTATTTCCGATTTCACGTGCAGGCTGCACGAAAGATAATTCGATTCCTTCGTAACGTCATCGACGACAAAGGTCTCGCCCGACGCTGCCGCCTGTCCACAGATGCCCTGTCCGAATTTGATCCGGGTGTGTTCCGTCGCGGCTCCGATATAAGGACCGAGGACCAGCTCCTCTTCACGATCGGGATCGACCATATAAAATCCGACCCAATCATAGTGCGGCACTGATTCCTTCAGCAGGGAACAGGTTTCTTTAAGGGCGGTGGAGGGGTCATTGGTGCCGTTCACGATAGACTTGATTTTTGTTAAAAGTTCCGGAACCCTCGATGTATCCATTGCCATTATTTTTTTTCTCCGGCCAGTTCGTCCCACGCCCGCCAGGCCCGGCGGATGTGGGGAATCGTAATCGAGCCACCGACTGTATACGCTATAGCCAAAGCTTCTTCGAGTTCCGCTTCGGTGACGCCTTCTTCGTGGCAGCGAATTATGTGATACATGATGCAATCGTCGCAGCGCAGCACGGTTGACGTGGCCAGCCCGAGAAGCTCTTTAACCTTGGCGCTCAGCGCCCCGGCTTCATATACCTGCCAGTCGACGTTTAAAAGTCTTTTGGTATTGGTTCCGGAATGCCGGAGCATATTCTCCGCCAGTTCCTGACGCTCTTTTTGAAATTTATCCACGGTTTTTTCAGGCATAATAGACTCCATAGGGTGGCTTTTGTCTGAAGATAAGGAGAATTATTATATAAAGCAACGGCCTTTGGATAGGTTTCCAAAGGCCGTTGGATTAAAATCCTAAATCAGGATCATCGGTAAGTTCTGTCGATTGAACTAACCGGCGGAGCGTTCACCGAGAATCTTGTTTATCATGAACAAACCGTTCGCGTTATCGCCCACCATCTTGAGCTGCCCGATAATTCCTTCAACCGCAGCTTCTTCCTCGACCTGCTCGTCGATAAACCAGTATAACATGGTATGGCTGGCGGCGTCGCTTTCTTTGTCGGCCAGCTTGACCAGTTTTTCGACGCAGTCGGTAATATGCTGTTCGTGTTTGAGCGATTCCTCGAATGCGGCCAGTACCGAATTCCATTTGCTTTTTGGTTTGGCGATGGCTTCAAGGGTTACTTTGCCGCCGCGCTCAAGAATATGCTCGTAAAACTTCTTGGCGTGGGCCGTTTCTTCTTTAGCCTGGACGGAAAACCAATTGGCAATACCCCTGAAATTGATGCCTTCAAAGTGAGCTGCCATAGCCTGATATAGATAGGCCGAGAACAACTCCTCATTAATCTGCTTATTGAACGCATCCTGCATTTTTTTGCTTATCATTGTCGTTCTCCTTATTTAGAAACCTTCTTATTCTTGTCTGTTTCTAAAAGAACAAAGCATTCGGGTAAAAGTTTCAAAATTCGACAAATGGAGGGCAATAAAATCAGTTTTCCTTTAAAATTTGTTCGTCGGTACTCGACCTCGAACCGAAGCTTATGTTTGGCTTCTTCCTGGGCCAGCGATAAAAACAGGCTCTTGACGTTTTCATCATCGGTCGCTCCGGCCAGGTCGTTGTACAGACGGAAAGACTCTTTCTCGCGCTTCATGGCGACCACCAAAGCCTGCTGATAACTCAGGTCACCGGTTTCGTCGGTGTCGACCGGGACCAGAAAGTCCCCGATCTTGAGATCCATAATTTTCTTCTCGGCCGGGGCCAGTTTTCTGCCATTTTTAATTCCTTCCAGCTTGGCCCGGTGACCGAGCTCTTCCCGGGAAAACTGCTCGAAAACCGATGTCATGTATTTCTGGGTCGCTTTGCTGGCCAGGTCGGCATAGAAATCAGCCGAATCCTGTTCTTTTTCGATTGCAAAATCAAGAATCTCGTTAGCGGAATTAAACTTCATTTTATCCTCCGAATTATTCCTGTTTCTTGTTTTATTTCAAATCAATCCGCCAAGATAATTCAAAAGGGCAGTCTTGGCAATAACCGTGGGACTTTTTTTGGTTTATCACAAAAAAAACCGGCCATGCCTTATACGGCATGACCGGCCATGGGAGGGATCGAGACACATCAGGCTTTAAGCTTTTTGACCGCTTTCAGAACATCGTCATAATCCGGTTCTTTCGAATTTTCCTTGACGTGCTGAACGTACTGGACGTCGCCGTCTTTGTCGACGACGAAAACTGTGCGAGCCAGAAGATTCAAATCTTTTATCAAAATGCCGTATTTTTTCCCAAACTCGGCGCTGCGGTAATCCGACAGAGTTTTCACCTTATCGATGCCGGCCGCGCCGCACCAGCGTTTCTGGGCAAACGGCAGGTCCATACTGACAGTAACGATGGCGACATCATCGCCCAGGGCGGCGGCTTCTTGGTTGAAGCGACGGGTTTCCGTATCGCAAGTGCCGGTATCAAGCGATGTCACCGCCGAAACTATGGTTACTTTGCCTTTGTAGTTGGAAAGCTTGAAAGGCTTCAGATCGTTGTCCATAAGTTCGACATCGGGTGCGTCCATGCCCGGTTTTATTTCATCACCCAGAAGAGTTACCGGGTTGCCCATGATAGTTACGATATTATTGCGTTCAGTCATTTTTTCCTCACTCAATTAATTTCAATCGATTCAATATTCAAGACATCGGAAAAATAAAAATGTTCCCAAAAAACGCTTTTGATAAATGATTTTTCATAGTATTTTAAATAAACAAGAGAGTTCATTTGCCGATTTGAATAACATGGGAGATACAGGGTTTTCCGAGATTGACTATCCCAAATTATCGGTCGTCGTTCCGATTCGAAATGAAGAAGACTGCATCTGGGATACGCTCAAATTTATTCTCGATCAGGATTATCCTCGCGAGAAATTGGAAGTATTGGTGGTAGATGGCTGTTCCGATGATCGAACAGCCGACGTCGTCGCGAAGATAGCCATCGTTGATAATCGTGTCAGGCTTTTTCGAAACCCCGCGAGGTTATCATCCGCGGCTCGCTCTATCGGGGCCCGCGAGGCCACCGGGGAAATCGTGACGTTTATCGACGGACACGTCCATATAGACAATAACCGGTTGCTTAAAAATATGGTTCGTCTTTTGGCCCGGAAAAACGTTTCGATATTGAGCCGCCCACAGTTTCTGGAAACCCCGGATAATACCACATTTCAGCAGGCAGTGGCTTTGGCCAGGAGGTCGATTATAGGCCATGGTCTTGACTCCACTATATATTCAGACAAAAATGAGTATGTCGACCCGACCAGTTCCGGTGCCTCATACAGGAAAGAGGTTTTCGACAAAATAGGATATTTTGACAGCCGTTTTGATGCCTGCGAGGATGTTGATTTCAATTTTCGGGCGCATCAGGCTGGCTATGATGCTTTTACTTCAAAAGATCTGGCTGTTTACTACTATCCTCGCCGAAATTTAAGCGGGCTGTTAAGGCAGATGAATCGCTATGGCATCGGACGATTTCGTATGGCTCAAAAGCACCCCGGAGCCGTCTCGATAGCAGGACTTTTGCCGGCGTTATTCGTATTAGGCTTTTTTGCTTTCCTGTTTCTTTCGATATTCAGTCCGACGGCAGGCAGCCTGTTTTCCATAATATTTGGAGCGTACCTAATGCTAATCATTGTCTGGTCGGCATATTTGGCCGTAAAACACGGCCTGAAATATCTATTGTATCTGTTCGCAATATTCCCAGCCATCCATTTTGGGCTGGGTTGGGGATATTTAAAAGCGGCATTAAAAACTGCGGCCGGAAGTGGTGTTGACTTTTCAAATAAGACATCCTGATCGTAATCCAATCACGAAAAATTAACTTGGCAAAATATCGCTATAGCTATATCATACTTAGGATCCTGCAATTACTTCTGCGAGGTGGGATCTCGACCCTGATTATTAGGCCTCTTTGATATATATGGATATGTACATTACTACTAAATGGTGGCCAATTAGTGGACGTAAGACCTGTTAAAGTGATGCTTAAATGGATTTTTCTAAGATATTAAGTAGAAGAGAGATACTCAGACTGATGTCTCGCTATACTCCTGTCATTCTTAGTGGAGGTTACCTTCTGGATAAAACTCTGCTATCTCCTGCGGAGGCTTTGGCCGGCAAGCTGACAGCGGTATATCTATCCCGGAATGGCACCCCGGCGCAGAATGTTGCCAAGGTTATCGACATGCGTTTCGGAGGGATTGAGAATTTTATCGGGCACGATGATGTTGTCGTCATTAACCCCAACGGTCAGTGGGGCAATCAGGGGGCCAGCAACTGTGCCTGCTGCATGGCTCTGATCGACCTGATCCTGACCCGTCCGGGAGGCTTCGACGGCGAGATAATATTTACGGAGAATACGCAGTTTCGCTCGACCGGGTTCTGGACCGCTGCCGGGGTAGAGCTTGAACACAATGGGCCTTACAATTTTAACGATATGATCGCCCATTATCAAAACAACGGTTATTCCAATGTCAAGGGAGTTCGTCTGTGGCGCAATCAGGACGAGCCGGACCAATGGCCGATTATAGGCGAGCCGGCGCAGGGGCAGGGCTGGGTTAGACCGATATGGTATTCCCCGACAACCCAAACAGCCTATCAGCTGTCTTATCCGATAATCCGGTCGCCGTATTCGAACCGGCTGATTGACCTGAAACATGGCGTCTATGATAACGGCTATGACGGTCAGCCGGCGCTGAAATTTATCAAGGTTCCGACTTTGAACAATCACGGATCGGGAGGCGAGCAGGATTATGCCGGGATAACGTCGGCCGTAAAAAGTCATCTGGGCATAAGCGACATTGGCTATTACGAGGGCTACCTGAACATGCATTCTTATCCCGACGCCGACGCCAACGGGGCGTTTGGAGTCGGTGAAGCGATCGGAGGGTGGCTTTCATGCTGTCGCAAGCCTGATATATATCTCACGACCGCCGAATGGGTCGGCTGGGAATCACGGCAGGGGCAGGCGACGCAGGCGCAGACAGTGGGTCTGGCCGATGACCCGGTTACGCTCGATTATTATATGTCAAAATATGTGCTCTGGCCCTGCCTGCCCGAGCAGGAATATTTCAACCCGGATTTCGACGTCTCCCGAAACACGACGCGCCAGACTCTCGAGGGTTGCCATGAAATGGGGTTCGGGACTTTGAACGAAGCTGAAATAGTCCCCTACGTTTACGATTTTAACGAACCGCCGAGAGTGTTCCCATTCGATATTATACGCAGGCTCATAAGGTATAAAAAAGGCGTGATCGAACCCGAAGACATTATTCGATAAATAATATCCATACTTATTAAATTGTCGTTTGCATATTTCAGCATTTACCGTAATATAGTCTAATTTATTGCAGCTGACGGGAAACTGCCGATGGCCAAACTGGCAAAAGCCAAAGATAAACTTAAAACATACGGTCTGGAATATATAATCGGGGCAATTTCAGCCCGGATGCCGGAATGGCTGTTCAGCTATTATCATACGGTCCTGATTTCCGCGCGAACTCCCAAGTTGATTACCCGCGTTTATCGTGATTATGTGTTGCGCCCGGCAACCGTCGATGATGCCGCCAATTTGCTTTTGGTCGACATAACCGCCGAAAAGGCCCGCGAACGACTGGCCCGGGGCGATACCTGTTTTATTGTGGAGAAGGCGGGCGAAATAGTGGCTATCAGCTGGGGAGCCAGGGGGAAAATGTGGGTACGGTACGGTGGGCAGGTGGTAGACACCGGGACCGACGGTTTTTTCCTTTATGGCGTTTATGTGATTCCCTCGGAACGGATGAAGGGATTTATCGGACCGCTGTATAGGATTCAGTTCGAACATTTTGGCCGCGACAAGCGCAGCCTGGCCCTGGGGGCGGTCGACATTTTCAATAAACCGTCTATCATGCTCCACCGTCGTATGGGCTTTGAAATCGTGGGGGAGACGTATTGCATGACATTACTGGGGCTGTCCTGCTGTTTCTATAAAAGGTGGCCGGAGCCTCCCCACCGCCTGCACTTTTTCTTCAAACGTCCGCCCGATAACCTCCCGTGGGTTTAGAAGAACTTCATTAATGGTTCATTGTTATTGACTAAAACCTTTTGTAAGGCTACCTTTAAAATTTGTCGTAAAATTATGGCTGAAAGATGACCTTGAAAGGTAATTGGGAAAAAATAGTAGCTGTCACGGGCGGGGCCGGTTTTATCGGTTCCAATCTGCTGTTATATCTTGTGCCCAAATATCCGCAATATCTGTTTGTAAATATCGATTGCCTGACCTACGCGGCCAATCTTTCGAGCTTATCCCAGGTTGAAAACGCTGACAATTCTCAATTTGAGAAGATATCCGTTGCCGATTTTGAAAAACTGTCGGCCTGTTTCGAAAAATATAATTTTGATGCCGTCATTCATCTGGCCGCCGAATCGCACGTGGACCGTTCCATCATCGGCCCTTCGGATTTCGTGACGACGAACCTTAACGGGACCTTCCATCTGCTTGAACTGGTCCGAAGCAGATTTGAGTCTGGCACGCCGGTGCGCTTTGTCCATGTCTCCACCGATGAAGTCTATGGTTCGCTGGGTGATGATGATCCCGTTTTTTCGGAGGGGGCGCCGTACCGGCCCAATTCTCCGTATTCGGCCACCAAGGCCGGGGGAGACCATCTGGTCGGGGCGTATATCAGGACTTATGGTATCGATGCGATAATTACCCACAGCAGCAATAATTTCGGGCCTCGCCAGTTTCCGGAAAAATTGATTCCGCTGGTCATAAACAACATTCTCAATCGGCAGGAAATCCCGGTGTACGGCGACGGGCAAAACATCCGCAGCTGGCTCTACGTTGAGGATCATTGCCGGGCTTTGGATACGGTTTTGCGCGGGGGTCAAAAAGGCGCGACATATCTGATAGATGCCGGTAACGAAATGCGCAATCTCGATCTGGTCCGGCTGCTGTGCCGGAAAGTCGATGAAAAAGTCGGCATCGCGGGCAGTGAAAGGCTGATCACTTTTGTCGAGGATCGAGCCGGGCATGATTATCGTTACGGGCTGGATTCGTCGCGCATTCGTACGGAACTCGGCTGGCGGCCGCAATATGAATTCGAAAAAGCCCTGGATGAGACGATCCAATGGTACCTGGAACATCAGGACTGGCTCAACGCTTGTATAAGCGGGGAATATATGAAATATTACAAAATGAATTACAAAAGGAAGCTGTCGCAGTCATGACCGCGGACCGGGTGAAAAAGGGAATTATCCTGGCCGGGGGTACCGGCAGTCGGTTGTACCCGATAACGGCGGCGGTGTGCAAACAGCTTCTGCCGGTGCATGACAAACCGATGATCTATTACCCCCTGTCGACGCTGATGTTGTTCGGGATAAAAGATATATTGCTGATTACGACACCGTCGACACGACCGCAGTTCGAATGCTTGTTCGGCGATGGATCGAGCCTGGGATTGAATATTTCATACGCCGTCCAGCCGGAACCGCGCGGGATTGCCGAAGCGATTGTAATTGGGAAAAATTTCATCGGCAATGATCCGGTGGCTTTGATTCTCGGCGATAATATTTTTTATGGCGATTACAAGCATTTCGAGGGTATGCGGCAGTTCGACGACGGGGCGCTGGTGTTCGGGTATTATGTCATGGACCCGCAAAGGTACGGCGTGATAGAATACGACGGTGACGGGCGCGTGGTCTCGATAGAAGAAAAGCCGGAGAAGCCGAAATCGAACTATGTCGTTACCGGGCTGTATATGTACGACGCCGATGTAACTGACATCGCCCGGAATTTAAAACCGTCGCGGCGGGGAGAACTGGAAATTACCGATGTCAACCGGGCCTATCTGGAACGTAACAAATTGCGAGTGGTCAAACTTGGACGAGGTTTTGCCTGGCTTGATACCGGAACTCCCGAAAGCATGCTGGCGGCGAGTAATTTTATCGCGACCATAGAAAAACGTCAGGGTCTTAAAGTCGCTTGCGTGGAAGAAATCGCATACCGTATGAAATTCATCAATCGCGACCAGTTCAATGATCTGGTGCAGAATCTGGCCGATAACAGCTACAAGGATTACCTGTTGCGGGTTGTCCGGGAGATCAACGGTGGCTGGTAAAATGCTGATAATCGGTGCGACCGGTATTCTCGGGGCCGACCTGTCGAAATATTTCGGACAGAAATACAACCGGATGGCAATCGGTAGCGATGATCTGGATATAAGACACAAAGCCGCGACGGTCGCATTCGTCCGCGACTTCAAGCCGGATATAGTTCTCAATCCCGCCGCCTGGACCGACGTCGATGCCTGCCAGAACGATCCGAAAAAGGCGTTCGCCGTAAATACCGATGGGGCCGCCAATGTCGCGACGGCGTGCAAAGAAGCCGGGGCGAGACTCCTGCATTACAGTACCGATTATGTTTTCGACGGCCGCAAGGAGACGCCGTATGTCGAAAGCGATCCGACCGGGGCGGTCAACGTCTATGGCCACAGCAAACTTGAAGGCGAAAAGCAGGTGCTCGAGATATTGCCGGACGCGGCCGTAGTCAGGGTGGCCTGGCTATATAATGACAGCCGGAAGAGTTTTGTGATGAGACTTATTGACCGGGCCAGCCACAATCCGTCAAAAGAAGAGCCCATCAAAATGATAACCGACCAGGTCGGGACACCGACCTGGAACGATGAAGTTGTCCGCCAGACGGAAATAATAATAGACAAAAATATAACCGGGATCATTCATTGTTCGGCCGAAGGAGCATGCTCTCGGTATGACCAGGCGGCGCTGCTGTTTTCGCTTCTGAAACTGGATGTTCCGATGGCCGAATGTCTGCGAAAAGATTTTCCCGATCGGGCGCCCCGCCCGGCCTATACACCGCTGACCAACGGCGTGCTGGACAAGGCCGGATGCAATATCATGAAAGACTATGGTGCGGCCCTTCGCGATTTCCTCCAGACGACGGGTCTTTATGGTTCCTGAAAAGACCGAAATAGAGGGAGTGCTGGTTGGACGGAATGTTCGGCACAGCGATCAACGCGGCTGGCTGACGGAGCTGTTTCGCTTGGACGAGCTTCCCAACGGATTCAAAGTGGCAATGGGCTATATGTCCCTGACCAGGCCGGGGGAATCTCGCGGTCCCCACCAACATAAGGAACAGAGCGATTGCCTGGTGTTTCCGGGGGTCGGGCATTTTGAAATATACTTGTGGGACAACCGGGCCGGATCACTTTCTTTTAATAGGCACATCATATTAAGGACCGATGAAACAGAAGCTTTGATCGTGATCATTCCGCCCGGAGTGGTTCATGGCTATAAAAATATCGGACGTGCAGACGGATTTTCAATAAATACTCCGGATCGCCTGTATGCGGGATTCGGAAGAAAAGAAGCTGTCGATGAAATTCGATACGAAGGAATTCCAGGTGCTCCTTTCAAAATTACCTGATCCCTACCCAAATTAATATTATATTGCTTACGCCGTGCGCGTATAATTCATTCATTTAAAAGATTTTCCGTCGATATTTGGATATATATGGCAACAGTAATTGGTCAATTTATGCGTAATATTGTCACTTCGTGGGCCAGCATGATTATTTCTTTGGCTATAACTTTCTTTTTCACGCCATACCTGATCGACATGCTCGGCAAGGAGCGCTATGGAATCTGGTCGCTGGCTTTTTCGATCGTGGCCTATCTCGGCCTGGTCGACCTCGGGGTGAGGCAGCTGCGGGGAGCGCTGAATATTATATCCGTGCCGCCGGTCCCTGCGGTGAGCCGTATGGAGGCCGGTAAGGATTATGACCGGATCGTGTCCTTTTACAACGAGGCCGCCCGATATCTTTATTATCTGTCGGGCTATTTGTGCTTTGCGGTGCCGTTTCTGGGAGGCCCGTTCATACTTTTATGGGTCGGTGAGGATTTCCGCCCGGCCATAAGAATTCTCCAGGTACTTATAATTGTGGGCGGGATTTATTTCCCGCAGGCTATTGCCAATTCGGTCCTGTTCGGCCTCTCGCGGCATAAGATCGCTTATTCTATTTTGGTATCCGAGGCGACTTCCAAAATTATCCTATCGTTGAGATCGTTGAAAACTTACGGGATATTCGGTGTGGCAATGGGCACGGCCATACCGCAGGTGACAATATATTCATTCATATACCCGGCCATATTTTACCGGACCATGAATACGAGTGTGTCGATATTTTATAAAGGCGCAATCAGGTCGATCTTGTTGGCGGCCATTTCAATCCTTTCTCCGGCTTTTCTGATGCGTCACCTGGCCTTTCCCGATTCAAGCAATAAACTTCTGGCCGGGGAGCTGTTATAACGATAACAATGTTAACAGGCAGGTATATATTTATATTCGATGATTGGGACCGGCGGAGGTTGACGGCCAAAATCAAAAGTTTTATTGTAAGAGAAATGTCGATTGTTCAACCGGAATCCGGGGAAGAGATCAGATAGATGGCCGGAACCACTGGTACATTTATATCAAGTCGCCATTTATGGTGGGCCACCCTGGCTTTTGTTTGCATTGTGGCCGGAGTTACGGCCGTTTTTATCAATCCCCTGATAATTATAGCCGCTTTATTCCTGCTGGCCAACGTGGTTCTGATCGTCAAATACCCGTTCTGGGGCCTGTTGTCATATCTCATGATATTTTTACTGCGTCCCGGTGAAATGTATCCGTCATTGTCGGCGCTGCGGCTGGAACTTGTCACCGGGCTGTTTGTACTGCTCGTGATTGTCATTCGGCAAAAAATTATGGAAGGCAGGGTGACGCTTCCCCGCGACTCAATTACACTTTCGATGGTGGCCTTCCTGGTCGCGATGTGCCTTACGGTATTCACGTCCTATGACAAGGGTGTGACGATTGAAACCTGCCTCGACTTTCTTAAACTTTTAATATTTTATTATTTAATTATTTCCTTGATAGACACTAAGCAGAAATTCATCGCCTTTATATCGGTCTTTCTCCTGCTGATCGCCTATATCGGATTTGATGCCTTCAGGTCATATATGGAGGGGGGATTTATCACCCGTATGGGAGTGGATCGAATGTATGGCAGCACATCGGCCGGGGGGGACCCCAATACGCTGGCTGCTACGCTGGTGGCAACAATCCCGCTGTTGGTCGCCTCCGGCTTTTATTTCAGACAGTGGCTGATAAGCAGCCTGCTCTGGCTGCTCGCGCTGGGCATGGTTTATTTGGTCGCCATAACCGCTTCCCGAAGCGGTATGCTTGCCTTCGTAGGCGCTATCGCTGGCGGTATAATGTATTCAAGACATAAAGTCATAATCGTAATCACGAGTTTAGTGCTGTTCGTCGGATTATGGTCGATTCTGCCTGGTCAATATCGACAGCGATATATGACTTTGGAAGATATGGACAATATCAACGAGACGTCATCGGGACGAGTTGAAATCTGGGAAGCCGGACTTAGAATGATTGTCGACCGCCCGATTATCGGTGTAGGGGCCGGGGCCTTCGCCTACGCTTATGGTTCTGGTGATTTCGGTCCACCGCGCTGGATGCAGCCGCATAATCTTTATATACAATTATTCGCTGAAGAAGGCATTATCGGTTTCATTGTCTGGTTTGTATTCATATATTTTCTGGTAAAGAATCTTCGCACTCTTGGCCGGAGTGCCCAAAGTCGGGTCGATGGATTATGGGTGTCAATTTACTGCAAAAGTTTTATCGTGTCCATGATTGCCCTATTCGTTTCCGGGTTGTTCGGGCATAACCTTTATCGCTATACCTGGTATATGATAGCCGGGCTGACCTTTGTACTAAACAGGCTGATAATGGAAAAAACCAACGTCAGGAAACTCAACCAGGCGACATAGGACACATCGGGATGACAAATTATAACCGGCGATCGTCTTGTATTCCTGACTTGCCGGCATATTCTTGAGAATGAAGATTCTCATTATACCGGGGAAAAACAACCTGCAAGCGATGCCCGACATAAGGAGAGCTTGAAGTTGCACGTATATCGGAACCCGCACGTTTCACGATATCATATTTTGGTTGATTTTCGGGCTTGCCCGCGCTTATTGATTTAACAAATGCATTTTTAAAGAGGATGGTCCAAAGGCCGGCCGCCATAGAGCAGGTTAGTATTTTCGCCGCTGTCTGAATTAGCAAGGGCTAATGCAGACAAGCTATTGAAGAGATGGTATAGGCAGCTATCATTTCTATACGGAGAAGCAAGTGGTTTCTGTTATCAGCCAGTTTTTTAAAAATATTTTTACTTCAACCGCGGCAATGTTTATAAGCATTGTCATCTCTTTCTTTTTCACCCCTTACTTAATTTCACGTTTGGGCAAGGACCAATATGGTTTATGGACCCTTGTCTTTTCATTGTTAGCCTATATGAGGCTGGCAGATATGGGGATTCAGCAATCGTTAGTAAAATATATTTCAAAATATTATGCCGAGAAGGACTGGAAACAGCTGAACCAGGCAATCAATTCTTCGGCTCGAATGTACCTGTTTGTTTCGGGGGCAACCATTGTCATTGCAATCATGATCAACTATTTCTTTCTTCGGTTATTTAATATCCCCCCCGAGTATTTTAAAACCACGCAGATCATTGTACTTATTTTAGGAGCCAACCTGGCCCTGTATTTTGCATCCATACCATTTTGTTCGATGGGGCCTTTCCATCGATTCGATATCGTCAATTATTTCCTGATAGGCACCAGGATTTTCGAAACGCTGGGTATTATAGTCCTGCTCGAATACGACTATGGATTGATAGAAATGGCGGCATGGATTCTGACACTCAATTTCATATCCGCTGCCTGGCGATATCGTATCAGGCATCAAATGTTTCCAGAAATCGAATATTCCCGCGAATATTTTAGTATGGCCAAAATCCGGGAAATGATGAATTATGGAATTTTTTCATTTCTGATCGTGATTGCCTGGACCTTGATTTTTCAAACTGACAATCTCGTCATCGGTGCCTATTTGACGACTGCGGACGTGGCCGTGTTTTCCATCCCGGCGTTGATAATCACTCAGCTAAGAAACTCCATTTTGACCATCGCGACGCCCCTGGTACCCGCCATCAGCCATTTTGAAGCCCTTAGTGACTTTAAGAAAATCATGGACATCTATTCGAAATCAACACGTTATTTATACTATCTTTCGGGATATTTTTGCATCGTCATGCTTTTCTTCGGAGGACCGTTTATCCTTTTATGGGTTAAGAATGGGTTTACCGATGCCATATTGGTTCTGCATATCTTAATAATAGGGGCGTCATTGACATTTCCGCAGATTATTGCCAATTCTGTTTTAATGGGTGTCTCAAAACATCGTTTGACTTTCTATATTCTCGGATTGGAAGCATTGGCCAATATAGTCCTGTCGATCATTCTGGTAAAGCCCTATGGCATTGTCGGAGTGGCACTGGGCACGGCCATACCTCAGTCGTTAATCTATATCTTCATATATCCCAAAGTATTTTATGGGGCGATGAAATCGCCGGTCGCGGAATTTTATTCCAATGCTTCCAAATCAGTTCTGAAATCGGTTCTGCTTATTTGGCCCTCTTCGTATATAATTAGCAGGTTTATTACGCCGGACAATTGGTTGAAATTGATTCTTGATTGTATCCTGGTATCAATAGTGATGTTGGCCGGTTTATTCATGATTATTCTCGAAAAGTATGATAAGGAAAGAATAGAAAAAAATATCGCTACGATATTTGGCTTTAGGAGTAAATGAACTACACGGAGTGTTATTATTAGATGGTGAGTATCAATAGGCAATCGGCCGGCGACTGGCAGCATTTCAGGAATTTCGGTGACATGAACGGGGCTGTCCACAATCGAATGAATCGTCCTCGGATGTTAATCTTCCGCGAGGATTTTAGCGTGTTATCTAATGTCCATATTTTATTAGGATTAATCGAACGAAGCACAGGCAATTGTGCATCGGGCACGACAAAGCCGGGAGCAGCGAATGTATGTATGAACGGCTCCACGTCTTCGGGAGGATTAGTATAATGGATATCCTCGGAGTATTATCAAGAAAACTATTCGTGCCCATTTATGATTATCACCATGGACTTAATTATATGCCTTTGGTCAATAAGCTATTAAAGTCGCAGTATTATACGGAAGATCAGATAAGGGAAAATCAGTGGAATAAAATCAGCGAATTGTTGCGTTTCATTTATGAAAATAATGAGTTTTATCGTGGCAGGTTCAAAAGCATTGGTTTACAACCTGGCGATATCAGGTCTTTTGATGATTTAAAAAAAATCCCCGTTTTAACCAAGACCGATATCCGGAAGAATCTGGAGAGACTAATCTCGAAAGGATATTCGGCGGAGCAAATGAATTATAAGAGAACCGGCGGTTCGACGGGGATTCCTCTCAAGTTGTATTGGGATAAAATGGCCACTACATTCAAGCACGCCCTGGTTTATCGCCATAACGGCTGGGCTAATTATTACCCGGGAACAAAACAGGCTGCTCTTTGGGGTGGTACTGAAAAGAAGTGCAGCCTTCGGGAAAAATTATACAGGTCGCTTCATACTCGGGCCATCTTTCTGGATACGCTTAACATGAATGAAGAACGTATGCTGGAGTTTATGGCACGGATGCGGCGTTTTAAACCGCAAGTCCTGTTTGGTCACGGTCATTCTTTGTTTATCCTGGCCCGGTTTATGAAAAACCAAATCATAAACGATATAGAACTGAAAAGCATCGTCTCAACGGCCGAAACATTGTTTCCCAACGAGCGAAAGGTAATTGAGGAGGTTTTCGGGAATATCGTATTCGATCGTTATGGTTGCGAAGAAGTCTCAATTATCGCCTCGGAATGTGAAGCCCATGACGGTCTTCATATAGCCGCCGAGGGTTTGTACGTGGAAATCGAGGATGGTGATGAACACATCCCCGGGCGATTGATAATTACGGATTTGGCTAATTATGGAATGCCGTTTATACGGTATGAAATTGGCGACCTGGCTACGCATAAAATCGGAAGATGCGCTTGCGGGAGGATTTTGCCGAGAATCGGGAGAATTTTCGGCCGGACCTCTGATTTGCTTTATACTCCCGAAGGAAAACAAATTTCAGGCATCTCCATTCTGGATACATTTACTATTCACATCCCCGGTTTCAATCAAACTCAGATCATTCAGGACCGGATTGACCACCTTCAGTTTAATGTCGTGAAAGCAGATGATTTCGGCGAGAACAGTCTAAAAGTCATGGCCCAATCGGTCCCCAGGTTTTTCGGCCCTGATATGAAATATGACGTGGTTTTTGTAGATCAGATACCGCTTACCGCCCGTGGCAAATTCCAGTTTTCCGTGTGCAAAATCAATCGGGAGGCGTAAAATGCAACTTATGGTTTATTTAAGGAAAATGGCTTCTAATCTGAAGGCCGGGTGGTTGGATTTGTGCTTGTTTTCGATAATCAGGAAGCTGCCGGGACGATTGGTAGTATATAACAAGGCGGTAATAGTCGGAACCAATAGAATTAATATCAAAGATGAGTTAAATAATTCGATAGATGTCAGAATCGCCACTCGTGAAGATATCGTGCATGTCATCAGGATTACCGGTTGGAGTGAGGAATATGCCGTTGGCTTGCAGGATGCTAAAGTGGTTTTCTTTTTGGCAAGCCTCCCTGGTTCGGAGCCTTCAGGATTTCTGGCTCTTTGTTCCGGGCGCTGTTATATAAGGGGTATGGGTTTTGAATATAACTTCGATGCGGATGAGACGTACTGGTTTGCCATTATGATTCTACCGGAAGACAGACGAAAAGGATTATACCTTAAAATGAGCGAGACGGTCGGGCGTTATATGGAAAGTAATCATATAAAACAGCATTATGCCTTAATTGAATTTACAAACGAGCGCAGCCTTTCGCTGCATTACAAGATGGGGTTTAACGATATTTTAAAATTAACCTATATTAAAATAGGTCGCCTTAAAATTAATCGGGTGATGGAATTGGAAACAGGGAAAAAAATACGCCGAGTCTTCATTAAAGAACCTGAAGGGGATGTTACAATTATCTGACTTTGTCATAGGGAAGTTCAAATGTGAATCGAAATAAGAGTAAATAGGTGGTGCTTTACGATAGCAATGCCGGATTGCTTTATTTCGCAGGCAAAATTGCCTTTGTCATTTGCTCCGAATTTGAGCATCATGCTCAGCAAATGATCACCAATCAAGATGGATTTTATACCTGCGATCAACCGCGTAGATATTAAGAATGCATGCCTCAAATGAATATGAGATTCACTGTTAGCTGGTATATAATATGCAATAGTCATTAAGATTAGTTGAATGGGATGCCGAAAACTTTAATGTTGACACCACCATGTGCGGAGACAATAATAGGCATAAATAGGTGTTATGTGCCTGGGTGCAATAATCCGGGATAAAATCTATTTTGAATAATAAAAATATTTTTGAAGGAAGAATGATGAAAAGACTTAATCGGAGTGGTCAAGTTTCGAATATTTTTGTGACCATACTATTGTTCTTGCCGGTTTTGGTTACACCTCAGGCATTTGGCCGGCAGGTGGTTCTTTCCTCTTCCAACTTACCATATATCGCCGCTTCGAGTGATACCATCACTTTTTCGGGAACCATGATTACCAGCAATTCCGGCGGGATTTATGTCAATGACGGGGCCACCAATGTTTTGATCAATCTCGATACCGATACCCTTGTTTTCGGGGCCAATGGCAGCGATAATAATTACGGAATTCGCGTGGCAAGGTCCCTATCTGCTGCTCAAAATGTTGTCATCAGAGGGGGGTGGGTTATTCATGGTGGTGATGATAATTCTGATGGAAATACCTGTATAGAATTGGCCGGGTGCAAAAGCGTCTTAATCGACGGTGTTAGTACAATCATCAAGGGGACCAATGGTAAATGTATAACATCGGTTCCGGCGGAGGGCCGGGCGATTAACGCAACCAATGGTTCGACTACCAGTTGGCGAAGCACCAACAAGAATATTGAAATTCGGGGGGGACGGCATATAAGCTATGTGACCGGATACACCAGTCGTTGTTCATACGATGGGGCGGTTATACATTTGGCCGCGAAAGCACCAATTTCCGGCGATGATTATAATTTCAAAGTCCATGATCTTAATGTGGAAAATGCACCGTGTCAGGGGATAGTTGCATACGGTAAAGTGGAAGTTTATGGATGCAGTGTCACCGTTGATTGCCGTAATTTTATGTACACTTACCCGACCGACCAATTTTGCTACGGGGCCGCCAATGCTTATGGTATTCTTGCCCGTTTGGTCGATGCCGGAAGTATGTTTTATGAAAATGTTATCATGGCCGGAACAACTTATTATGGAGCCGATGGTGGTTTTGAAGTAGAGGGGTGTCTGGGAACGGCGGAGAATCCGATTGAGTTTTTTGATAATTATATTAATAGCCATCGTGGATGGGATGTTCATTATGGCTTCAACGTGCAATCCAAAGGATTTAAGATACGCCGGGCCGATGAGTATAATACGACGAATTCTGACTATTATAGTGCCAATCGTCATATCAATATTTACGACAATACAATTTACTTGTATTCTCATACGGACACGACCAATTTCAAAGCATACGGGCCGGGCGTGGCCGGATTCTATATTATTGCCCACGTTGATCGACCCGACAGTGCCATTGTTATTCAAAATAATTTTATTCGTTCCATAGTTCTCGATACCGTATATCATCTTGGGTCAGTTCCGATTCTCGCTACCGGTATCCAGTTTATTCAAAGCGATTCGCTCGATCAATATATGATCAGAAACAACCATATGGAATCAAACGACGCCTTTTATCGCTATGGAGGGTATGACCCCGGTGGAAGCGATTTTACTTGTTATGGTGATACGCTCATAGCAATAGATACGGCTTCCGGCCCCGTCACCCAGTACGGCGTTAAGTTCTGGCCCGGAGATATTGGCAATGACCTTACGGGAAACCGCATAAGGGATGCCTATTATGTGCCTGATACTTTGTACAAAATGATTGATTTTAGAAGTGGTGTGTCCAATGCCGATGTTACGTTGCAACGAATGCTTTATATTTATGTGCGTGGCAACAATGATTTACCAGTTGTCAATGTTGCGTGCAGTTTGTGGAATGATTATGGCAATCTGGTTATATCCGGGATTTCCGATTCGGGTGGCGGAGTTTACGGAGTCGTAAGCTACCTTTATGAAAAAGCGGGCAGCGGAGATTCTACAGGTTTCAATGATTTTCAAGTGAAAGCGGTATTAGGCTCTGACTCCGCTTTGGATGGTTCCATGACCGTTGGTCCGGGCTCCGTCGGTGGGACTGATACGCTGACTTTGGATAACACGGTTGGGACGGGTACATGGGGATCCGGCGGAGATCACACTTCCGATATAACCCCTCCGGCGGGCATATATGACTTAAGCGCCATAACGGGTTCGAGTGACGGTTCCGTGCGGCTAATTTGGACGGCGCCCGGTGATGACGGGACCATTGGGACCGCTTCAGGTTATGATATACGGTATTCCACACAGCCAATTACGCCGTATAATTTCAATTTAGCATCACATATATCCAATCCGCCGACGCCCCTTCCCTCCGGATTGCCGCATGATTTTACCGTTAACGGCCTGGCTCCGGCTGTAATCTATTTTTTCGCCATTAAGTCATGGGATGACTTAAGCAATTTATCTCCGATTTCGAATATTGATTCAGCGGTCAGCGGAGGATCATCTATCGTCGATGAAACTCCGCCAGAAATGATCAATGATCTGAACGCCGCGACGGGAACCAATGACGGCGAGGTGGTTTTGAATTGGACCGCTCCCGGCGATGATGGAGCTTCAGGCACGGCTGCGAGTTATAGCATTAGATATTCCGCGAATTCTATTACATCGGCCAATTTCGCTGAGGCGACGGTCGTTCCAAACCCACCTG
Source organism: uncultured candidate division Zixibacteria bacterium (assembly GCA_963702205.1). Classification (GTDB taxonomy): domain Bacteria; phylum Zixibacteria; class MSB-5A5; order GN15; family PGXB01; genus CALAMC01. The sequence goes on along the minus strand of OY969724.1, from coordinate 3,003,160 downwards.
CACCCAGTCCGGGGGGTACGGCCCAGAGTTTCGTTGTTACTGGTCTGACTCCGGCCCGAACCTACTTTTTTGCGATAAGAACTTCCGATGACGCCGACAATCAATCATTGGTTTCGAATACTGTTTCGGCCGAAGCTTATTTCGATTTGGGCACTGGGGGAGATGATGACTCGGCCATTACCGATGATTTGATGCTGTCGCCGCCGGATAATTCAACGGTTAGTTCGACCCGGCCGACTCTGCAGGTAGTCAATGTAGATTCCGATCCTCTAAATGTATATCATTTCGAGATCGCCCTGGATTCTTTTTTCGTATCGTTAGCGGAGGCGATTTATAATGTCCCCCAGGAATCGGGCGGTATGACTTCCTGTCAGGTCAACGCACCGCTTGAAAGCGGTCGGAAATATTACTGGAGAGCGCGGGTTAATGATACGAATTTTGGTACGGTTTTCGATTTCGAAGTGCAACCCAAAGCCCACGCCTACCCGAATCCATTTATTGTTTCCAAGTACGATCATATCACGTTCACGGGGATTCCAGCCGGAAAGACGCTTTATATAACGACTCTAACCGGGGCGTTAGTGACGAGCTTAAATTTTTCTGCCGGCGATATCTATTGGGACGGCACCAATTCCTCCGGCAATCCGGTGGCGTCAGGCGTGTATTTATGGTACGCAGAAGATAGCGATTTGAGCGGGAAGTTAGTCATCAAAAGATAACAAAACGCTTATCGGATTGGCGGAAGCTCCAAATGCTTATGGGATTATTATCAGGCCATTTTAATCAACGAGAGCGCTTAATTATCCAACTGATCTTATGAGTCATTCTATACCAGACTGAGATTGCATTTGCGCTGCCGGGCGAAAGGATTGTGAGAATCCCAAAGGTTTTAAGTCGTCCAAAGGAATATCGGAGGCGAATACCTTTTGCGTTCATCCGTGGTGTTTATTGGTGGCTAGCCTGGACAGGCCGAAAAGACCTCGTCGTTATTAATTATATCCGGACACACACAAAATCGGTGGCCGATTTTATGATAAAAGATCAAAAAACTGGTATATGGCCCGGAAATCATTAAATTTGCAGGAATGGAAGAAATAGAGCGGGAAAAATCGGGCAAATATCGTTTTACCGTGTGCAAAGTCGATCCTGCTGAGATTGCCCGGCTAAAAAGAAAGGCCAGGGCCGACGTTTGAGAATTTTGGTCCTCGACGAGGAATTTCCGTTTCCTCCCAATACCGGCAAAAGAATCCGATCGTTCAGTCTCTTCAGCCGCCTGGGAAAAAATCATGAAGTTTCTTATCTGGCGTACGGTGACGCTGACTCCCTGGCGTCCAAAGCCCTTAAGATGGTCGACTTGAACGCGATTGCCGTCGCCGATGTAAAGCCGGATAAATTCGGCCCTTTGTTTTATTTGAGACTGGCGGCCAATCTTTTATCGGGCCTGCCTTACATCGTCACCAGCCATTACTCGGACCTTTTTAAAAGTGAATTCGTGCGGCAAGTGGATGCGTTTAAACCCGATTTGATCCTGTGCGAATGGACGCCGTACGCAAAATTCGCAGAAGACATAAAAGGCATTCCGCGAGTGGTCTCGGCTCATAATGTGGAATCGCGCATCTGGCGAAGATATTACGAAACCGAGAATAATCCGGCCAAGAAATGGTACATAGCAAGGCAGGTTGAAAAGCTGGAAAGATTCGAAAAAGAGGTCTTTGCTTCGTTCGAGGGGATAATGGCCGTATCGCAAAGCGATGCCTGCGAAATAAAAAACATCTGCCCCGAAGCGAGGGTGGACGTGGTCGACAACGGCGTTGATCTGGATTATTTCAACCATGAAGCGCAAAAGGTGGACGAAAACTCACTGGTGTTTGTCGGAAGCATGGATTGGCGACCCAATCAGGATGCGGTGACATTTTTCGTCAAAGAAATATTCCCGTTGATCCGGCAGAAAAAGCCCGAGGCTCACGCGGTGTTTGTCGGGCGTAAGCCGCCGGAGTTCATCCATGCCTATAACGATATCGACGGCATCGAAGTCACCGGATCGGTCAAGGATATCCGGCCATACGTCCACAGCTCGGCCGTGTATGTTGTCCCGCTCCGGATTGGCGGAGGAACGAGGCTGAAAATCCTCGATGCCATGGCGATGCACAAGCCCATCGTGTCGACAGTTGTCGGGGCGGAGGGGCTGGATGTCACCGATAGAGAGAATATCCTCCTGGCGAAGACGGCCCAAAGCTTCGCCGATCAGGTGGTCAGGTTGATGGACGACAAAGCCCTCCAGGAAAAGCTGGCCAAAAAGGGTCGGGAGCTGGTGGAAGCAAAATATGGCTGGGATAGTCTGGCGGCGAAGCTCGAAAATTTCCTGATAGAAGTGGCACGGTCGCGATGAATGTGATGCACCTCAGAAGTTCGGAGTTTTTCGGCGGCCCGGAGCGGGCCATCCTGGGCCAGTGCCGGACCATGACCGACGTCGATTTTGTCTGCGCCTCGTTTGTCAGGGGGGGGCAGGATAATCCGTTTCTGGTAAAAGCGAGGGAGTACGGCCTCAGGACGGAGGCCATATCTGAAAGTTTTGCCGGTGATTTCCGAGTAGTCGGGAAACTAAGAACATTGATTGAAATATATAAAACAGACCTGATCGTGTCGCATGATTACAAGGGGAATTTCTTTGGGCGCAAAGCTGCGGCCCGATGCAAAATCGCTCACATCGCACATTTCAGGGGCATTACCCGCGAGGATAAAAAAGTCCGGGTGTATAATTTTGTAGACAAAGCGACGCTCCGTAAGATGCTGTGTGTGTTGACCGTATCGAACAAATCAAAAGCGATACTTGAAGATATGAGGGTGGGCAAAAATAAAATTAAGGTCGTCTTTAATGCGGTCGAGTCATCGAAATTGGTTGAAGATACTTTTGTTCGGACTATCGATCACACGAAGCCATTTTTATTCGTGGCGGCCGGACGGCTCAGCCATGAAAAGGGTTATGATATTCTCCTTCGGGCCTGCTCACAGTTGAAAAAAAGCGTCGATAATTTTAAAGTAGATATCTACGGCCACGGCCCTGATGAGGCGCGTCTGAAGGCTGAGGTGGAAGAACTGGGCCTTAGTGGGGTTGTGGAATTCAAAGGATTTGTCGATGATGTATTGCCGGTATTAAGGAATGCCGACGTTCTCGTTTTGCCGTCGCGCTCCGAGGGCATGCCCAATATAATCCTTGAGGCATGGTCGCAGAAGCTGGGTGTGGTGTCGACAGCGGTGGGCGGCGTCCCGGAGATGATCGTCGATAGTATCGGCGGGCTAATCTGCAAGTCGGAAGATCCGGCGGCGCTGTCTGAAATTATGCAGCGGGTAGTTCAAAAGCCCGATGATGCCGTCAAATACGGCCAAGAGGGTTATAACCTGGTCAAGAATCAATATACATTTGAGCGGCAGGCGGAAATCCTGAGAGAAATATACCGAACGCAGATTGATCGAATTAAGAGAATTGAAAAGTAATGACACCGGGTGATGCACATAGCGAAAAGGTCACGATTGTCTATATACTGGATAATTTCTGGCGCGGCGGGGGGACCGAAAACCAATTGGCGACGCTCATCGACCATCTGGACCGTGAGCGCTTCACACCATACGTTTTCAATCTCAGGCCTAAAGTGAACCCGATAGAAATAAACTGCGACGTCATCTATATGAATATCACCCGGTTGTTATCGTTTAAAGCTGTCAAAAAAATGCTCGAAATGGCGCGCTTCCTTCGTGACAAGGATGCCAGGCTGTTGCAGGTATATTTTGTCGACAGCCGGGTCATCGGAGTGTCGGCAGGGTGGTATGCCGGGATGGAAAAAATCATTGCCTGCCGAAGAGAGTCCGGCTGGTTCAAGTCGCGGTACAAAAAATTCCTGCTGAGGACGTTCGGACGATTGGCAAAATACCGGCTGGTGAACGCCGCGGCTATAAAAGAGGTCGTCAGCCAGGGGGAAAATTACCCGATCGATAAAATAAAAGTGATCCACAACGGGGTCGATTTCAAGCCTCGTCCCGGAGATGCGGAAGGCACTAAGGCGGATTTCGGAATACCGGATTCTGCGCCGGTGGTTGGCATGGTGGGCAATCTTCGCCCGGTCAAAAGATATGATCGTTTTCTGGAGGCGGCCTCACGTGTTAACAATAGAAATGTCCATTTCCTGATTGTGGGCACCGGGCCGCTCCGTGACGAGCTGGAACGGAAAGCTGCGGAATTGGGACTGGAAGGCCGCGTGCATTTTCATCACGCCGACAAAGGCACCTATTATATTTTAAAGCTGTTCGATATCGGTGTGCTGACGTCGGAGTCGGAGGGCTTGTCCAACGTGCTGATAGAATACGCCATGTCGGGCTTGCCGACCCTGGCGTTCGACGTGGGCGGTAATAGAGAAGTGGTCTGCGACGGAGAAACCGGGTATATTCTGCCCGACGGTGACGTGGACGGGTTATCTGAAAGAATGAATCAGTTACTTGACGACCGCGAACTGGCCAGGAAATTCGGTCGCCGCGCGGCGGAACTGGCGCAGGAGAATTTCTCGGTCGAGAAAATGGTTGAAGCGACCGAAACATTTTATGAACGAATATTGGCAGAACCGTAAATAAAGCCCGGAGAATATATGAGAAAAATCATAAAAAAACTGATATTTATCTGTTTCTACCTTTTGGTTTTGCCGGCCGGATTGCTGACGATTATATGCAAAAAGGTTTTCAATACACCTTTGATGTTTCATTTCTTCGCCGAGGGGTTCAGCCTGGTGCCGGCGTTTATCGGTCAGTATGTCCGGGGTTGTTATTATAATCAAACGATGAAGAACTGTCCCGCCGATCTGGAAATAATGTTCGGGTCGCATTTCACGAAAATGGATGCCATAATCGGCCAGAAAGTAGTGATCGCCGGGCATACCACGATTGGGCTGGTCAATTTAGGCGACAATTGTGCTATCGGCAGCCACATCTCGATTTTATCGGGTCGTCGCCAGCACGGTTTCGGGGAAGTTAAAGAAGACATTCTCGAAGGTGAAGACACCTTTGACCGAATCATTATCGGTCGCAGCTCGTTTGTCGGTGAAGGCAGTATAATTATGGCCAACGTTGGTGAATTTACCATAATCGGGGCCGGAAGCGTCGTGGTTAAGGACATTCCCGATTATGTCGTGGCGGTGGGCAATCCTGCGAAAGTTATTAAAGAACGTCCCCGGCTGGCGCAAAGCCAGGCGGGCAGTTAATCTCCAATGAATCGGATTTTGAAAAATGTCTTGCTGGTCTGTGCCCGGTTTCTGGGATTCAATGCGATATTCAGGGCCATCCACAAGAACCGGGTGCGGGTCCTCTTGTATCATGGTGTCACCAGAAACAAGTTTGAACCGACCCGGTGGACACAACTCGATATTGATTCTTTTGTCTGGCAGATGAAACACATAAAAAAGCATTTCAATTCGATGGCGGCATCGAGTTTGGGAGAACGGACACATCCCGGTAATGCAGTCGTGATCAACTTCGATGACGGCTTGCAGAACGTTTTTGAAAACGCATTTCCAATTTTAAAAGAGTTGAATTTAATGGCGGTATGCTTTGTTTTACCGGAGCTTTCTCAAAAGGGAAAATGTATCTGGCCGGATCGGGTGCACGAAATTTTCTCAAATCCCACCTGCGAAACAATAGACCTGACTGAATTCGATCTGCCTCAGTACCGATATAAAAAGCGCTGATAAGTCTTCGAGAACTCGTTACGCTCGTGAATTGACGGCGCGATTGAAGGCTTGCCGGCACAGCACGCGAATTCGAGTGCTGAAGTATCTTGAAGAGAAATGCGGCGGATCAGAATTACCGATTAATCCCGATTTTCGGCTGATGACGATGGAACAGATCGGGGCTCTCTCCGAAAGCGCTGAATTCGAAATTGGGCTTCATACCGATACGCATCCCATATTATCGACACAGACCCGCGACGAGCAGGCGGTTGAAATTTCGGGATGCAAAAGGAAGCTCGATGACGGAGGCATTAAATATATAGATATGTTCGCATACCCTAATGGCCGCAGTCAGGATTTTAATGAAGACTCGGTCGAGCTTTTGAAAGAAAACGGAATCAAGGCGGCTTTCACGACCGAGGACGGATTTTTCAATCCCGGCAATGATTTATACCGTATCAAAAGAATCCCGATCGGTGCCGATATGGGACGCGTTGAATTCGCGGCACGGTTGTCCGGGTTTTATTATTTTATCCGATCATTGATCGAGAGATGATTTTATTGTAGCGATATGAACGAACTTACGGAAATAAAGGTCACGGTTGCAGAAGACGTCGAAGGATTCGCCGGTCTCAAAGATATTTGGAATAGTCTCACCGAAAAAATGCCTGAGGCGACGGTGTTTCAAACGTACGGTTGGAATTACACCTGGTGGCAGGCCTACGGCGATGACCACCGACTGCTGATTCTCAAAATTACATCCGGTGACGGCACGATCGGCATCGCGCCCCTGATGATTACCGACGATACCGTGGAATTTATCGGGACCCCCAATGCCGATTACAGCGACTTCATTACGACCCGGCCCGAAATATGTATCAAAGCCGTCGTCGACTATCTCATGAAAAATCCGAATATGTGGAAACAGGTGGACCTGTCTCAGATTCCCGAAAAATCGCCGACTATGAAAGCACTCGCAATGGAGCTTGAAAAAGCGGGCTTGAAACATCGAATCTATCCTATCGAAAACGTCATGTCTTTCCGCTACGAAGGTGATAGTGCCGGTCGCGAAAATTTCGAAATGCGCCGGGGCGGAACGATCCGCAAGTTCATGAATTTTTTCAATAAGACGGACGGCCTTTCGCTGGCTTGTTTCGATGCGCCCGGAGAGATACGGGAGAAACTTCCGGAGTTTTATCACAGCCACATTGTCTGGTGGTTCAAGCGGGGCGGTGACGGGTGTAAATTCATTAATCCGAAAGTGCGTCATTTCCACGACCTCGCCGCAAAATATCTGACGGGTGAGGGTTTGGTCAGACTTTATGTCCTGATGCACGGCCGGCAGCCGTTGGCATATTTGTACTCCTTCATATATGGAAAGACCGTTTACTTGTATCAGATAGCCAGCTTGATGAACTACCGCAAGAAATCACCCGGAATATTGCTTCTGCACATGCTTGTCGATGACGCCATCAAAGAAGGTTTCGATGTAATCGATTTTTCGCGGGGCGGGGGAGAACATAAGGAACGATTCGCCAATCACTCCGGCCGCAATATGCAGTGTACCATATACGCGAGCGGTCTGAAAAAGTCGCTGGCGGCGATATATTCCGGGTTTAAAGACAGTCCGGCGGGTCGCAAGCTGAATAGCATCGGCTCAGTCAGAAAATTGAAAGACAGTGTTGGCGTGACGGCCGCTAATGATTTTTCTGAAGTCACGAGCCGGACGGTCAGCCTTGTATTTGCCGCGCAGAAAGACGAGACGGAATTTGAATATTTTGTCAGGGATGCTGCAACAGCCGGGGCCAACGAATTTTCGGATTCTGCGCAATATAAGGAACTATGCAATGACGACCTTAACGGTATTGCCGCTTTCTGCGGGATCGAAGACGATGCTGACGAATATACCGAGCTTGAACGAAGATTTAAAGCTGGCGGGAAATGCTATACCGGTTTAATTGGTGGCCATCCGGCCGCAATGGGATGGGTGGTGACGAATCCGGACGAGATGCCGGAAACTGTCGCAGATAAGCTGAAAGGTCAGTCAATCCGTTATATCGCCGACGTCGGGATATCGCCGGTCTATTATTCCTCAGAATTGGTTTCATCGTTTTATCGCTTCCTCGGTTCGGTCGGCTGTGAGCCGGAGGGGAAGATTGTCACTGCCTGCGTCAAGTCCGACCGCGAACTCGCAACGACATTAACCGACCTTAAATTCGAGCGTATATAACCCCAAGCCGCTGTGTTTTTCGTCATTTATGACCACCCCGATTCCGATGTTCAAGCATCCTACAATGTTCTGCGGAGGAACAGCTTATCGGCATCAAAATGATGACTCTGACCGGGGCGCTGGTGAACGGCCTTCAGTCCAACGGCGGCGATTTGGCCTGGGACGGCACCAATTCCTCGGGTAACACGGTGGCATCGGGCATATATTTATGGTATGTCGAAGACAGTAATCTGAATGGGAAAATTGTCGTCCGCAGATAATTCCGACATTCGATAAATAATCCTTCTCGTTACCGATATATTTAATATATTGACTTTTCCGTTTATTATTGGCGGCCAACAGAAATTGGTATTAAACAGTATTTAAGTTATGTGCGGTATTGCAGGATATTTTCAGCTAAAAGATAAATGTGCTCCCGAGTACGACCTGATCGGGCGCATGGTCAAGCAGATTCAGCATCGCGGTCCAGATGAATTCGGGGCTTATTTCGATGACTATTGCGGGCTGGGACAGGCTCGGCTGTCGATAATCGACCTCTCCGGCGGCTCGCAGCCGCTTTCCAACGAAGACGGCACAATCTGGATATCCTTTAATGGGGAAATATTCAATTATGTCGAACTCCGCCCGGAGTTGGAAAAACTGGGACACAAATTCCACACTAAGTCAGATACCGAAGTCATCGTTCACGCTTTCGAGCAGTGGGGCAAAGAATGCCTGAACAGATTCAACGGCCAGTTCGCTTTCGCCATATACGATAAGAAGAACCGCTCGCTGTTTCTGGCGCGCGATCGCATGGGTATACGGCCGGTCTTTTATGCAATAAATAACGGGCGGGTGACGTTCGCTTCGGAAATCAAAGCCATATTTTGCGACAGCTCGATCCCACGGACAATCGACTACAAAGGCCTTGATGAGATTTTCACGTGGTGGACTACCGCCGCGCCGCGTACGGCTTTCGAGAATATAAATGAACTGGAGGCCGGCTGTTGGGTTGAGATCAAGGACGGCCGGATCGACACAGGTCGCTATTGGACGCTGAACTACCCCGAGACGTTCGATAAATCGCGCCACGTGGCTTCCTGGGCCGAAGAACTCCACGCTTTGCTGGTCGATGCGGTCCGGCTGCGGCTGCGGGCCGACGTGCCGGTCGGAGGGTATCTATCAGGAGGATTGGATTCCTCGGCGACCACGGCCCTGATAAAGCATTTTACCGACACCCCGATCGAGACGTTTTCGATTGCTTTTCAGGATAAGGCGTACGATGAATCCGACTATCAAAAACAGATGGCGGATTTTCTCGGAACGCACCACCACCAGATACAGTGCAACTATCACGACATCGCCGAAAACTTCCCCCGCGTGATATGGCATACCGAGCGACCGATAGTCCGCACCGCTCCGACGCCGCTCCTGATGCTCTCGGGTCTGGTTCGTCAGCACAATTTCAAGGTCGTCCTCACCGGTGAAGGATCGGACGAAATACTGGGCGGCTATGATCTGTTCAAAGAAACCATAATCAGAAAGTTCTGGTCACGCAATCCGGATTCGAGATGGCGGCCGCTGCTTCTGAGGCGTCTGTATCCGACCCTGCCGCTGTCGGCGGCCAGAGCGAGGTTCTATCTGGAGACTTTTTACAAGGCGGGCCTGTCAAAAACGGATGAATATTATTTTTCGCACATACCGCGCATAAACACGACCTCCAAGATCAAGGATTTTTTCTCCGATGATGTCTGCGAGGCAGTCGGGGGGTACGACGCGATAGGATCATACAAGAAAGACCTGCCCGAGGACTTCTTCTCCTGGCATCATCTTGTGAGGGCGCAATACCTCGAAGCGAGATCGCTTCTGGCCGGGTATTTGTTGTCGTCGCAGGGTGATCGTGTCGCCGCCGCCAATTCGGTGGAAGGCCGGTTTCCGTTTCTGGACCACCGCGTGGTCGAATTCGCGGCGACCATCCCGCCGCTTTATAAAATTCATGGCCTCAAGGAGAAATTCGTTTTGAAAAAGGCCATGCAGAAAGAGCTGCCCAGGCAGATTGTGGACCGCGTCAAGCAACCGTACATGGCCCCGGACTCCAACAGCTTCGTACAGGACGATTCGCCCGAATATATTGCGGCAATGCTGTCTCCTGATAATTTAAAGCGTGTCGGTATTTTCAAACCGGAACCGGTGATCAAACTCGGGGAAAAATGCAAAAAACTCTCGCACGCACATTTGTCGTTCAAGGATAATATGTCGTTTATCGGGATACTTTCGACCCAGCTATTGCATCAATATTATATCGAGAATTTCAAATGCCCGGACAGTCCGTCACGGGACGTTTTCACCGTATATCACGATGATAGTACAAAATAGCTTTAAATTGAATTTAATTTTACCGTGGTTTTTTTATCGTTTGATTTTGCCGAACCCCGAAATCGGAAGGCTTTCAACGAATTCAACCAACTGCGGGACCATAAGGTCTTCGGGGTTGTTGTGACGTTGTCCTTCAAAACCAGGGCTGTTTTGTCGGGTAGTCTTCGGGCGGATTTGTACAGGAAATCATTGACAGTCTTCATCAGGCGAGTTTTGTCTGGACAAAGGTCGCTATATTATCTATTGAATCAAGATTATCCGGAATGAGTTCTTCGTCGTTGACCGAAAAGCCGAAATTCTCTTCCAGAAAATTGACCAATTCCAGGACCCCGGTGGAGTCAATAATGCCGCTGTCCAAAAGGGATTGATCTTTGGCGAGGACCAGCGATTCCTCGAATATAAAATTGGATTGAATAAACTGCTTTATTTTTGCTTCTATCTTTGCCTTTTCCATCTTCCATCTTTCTCCATATATCTTAATTAGTTAGAATTTTATACTTGCTCCGCCCATAAGGCAATATATTTTTGTCTTGAAGACCGATAATACGTATATAATTATCGGTATAATGACGAAATACTGAATAAGTTCCTGAAATGAGAAGATTGGAATTTGCCTATGAAATTAAATCTGGATTCACTCAATATCGATCCGGCCGCCGAAGCATCGCGCATCGCTGATGTTATTAAAAAACAGATTTTGGTAGACTTAAAGCGTGAGGGAGCAATTGTGGCCATAAGCGGCGGCGTGGATTCTTCGGTTTGTGCCGCGCTGGCCGCCAAAGCTCTGGGGCCCGATAAGGTCCTCGGTCTGGCGCTCCCGGAGAAGGATTCGGCGCCGGAATCGAAATCGCTGGCCGGGCAGCTGGCCGATCACCTCGGGATAGAGTTTCTCGAAGAAAACATCTCCGGAGCCCTGGAAGGGTTCGATTGCTATCGTCGCCGCGACGAAGCCATCAAGAAGCTTTTCCCCGAGTTCGGGCCGGGGTATAAGAACAAAATTACGCTGGGCAGCAATATCCTCGAAAAAGCAGGATTCAATTTTTTCAAGCTGACTATCGAGTCGCCCGACGGTGATGTCAAGGAAATCCGGTTGCCGAAGAAAGAATATCTTCAAATCGTAGCCGCGTCGAATTTCAAACAGCGGACAAGGATGGCGATGGGCTACTACCACGCCGAACGGCTCAACCGGGCGCTGATCGGGACCGGCAATAAGGACGAGCATATGCTCGGCTTTTTTGTGAAGTACGGCGACGGCGGATCCGATATTAAGCCGATCGCACACCTGCTTAAAATGCAGGTTTACCAGATCGCCGACTATTTGGAAATACCCGAGGGTATTAGGGGCCGCACGCCTACGACCGATACCTACTCGGCCGAAGTTACCCAGACCGACTTTTTCTTCGGTGTGGAATTCCCGATACTCGATCCGATTTGGTACGCCATGGAAAACGGGGTATCGGCGGAGGACACCGCGGAGGTCTTGGGTTTAAAGCCGGACCAGGTGGAACGGGTGATGAAGGATATCAAGCAGAAAATGAGAACCACTCAGTACCTTCGGGCTCAGCCGCTGCATATAGATGAAAATTTGTCATGGACGGAAATTTGATGGCGGGGATGGCGTTTAAATGATAATTTCGGTCATGAACAACCCCTTCGAAAGGTAACGCACTGTGGCTGATACCGCCAAGAAAAAGGCCTTTGACGTAAATGATCTGCTCCAGGTTGCCTGGCGACGAAAGTGGATTATAATTATTCCCATGATACTTGTAACCGCGGCCACGTTTGCGGGATCGTATCTGATAACCCCCGAATACGAGTCATCCGTTATCGTTTGGACCGGTTCTCCGGTCAAGTTGTCCAATGATCTTCAGCGTATGCTGGGCAGCGGCCAGCAGATGATGAGGACCGAGCGCGACCGTCAGATGGAGCTCAAGAGCCTTCAGAACGAGATTACGTCGACGCCGTACCTCGGTCAATTAATCACCCTGATGAAATTGGACCAGGACCCGGCTTTGAAGGAAAAGGCCGTTAAGGCCCAATCAACGAGGCCGGATCTGACTCTGGATCAGATAAAGCAGGATTACCTCGTCAACAGCCTGAGAAAGAAAATCGAAGTGGGGTACGCCGGCAGTGACCAGGTGCAAATTTCAGTCACGTCGACCAAACCCAATAAGGCTCGCGACATGGCCCAGAATCTGGGCGATATTTTCATCACCGAAAAAATGCGCCAGGAGCTCGGATCGGTGCGCATATCGCAGGACTTTTCGTTCGAGCAATTGTCACGGTACGAAAAAGATTTGCAGGATAAAATTGACCGCAAGACGGCACTCGAAAAAGAATACATGCAGGTTAAGCTCGACGAGTCGGTAATTTCCGATGAAAACCGCCGGGCCATCGACGCAGAAATCGAATCCACGGACCTTGATATAAAAAGCAAGAACGATGAGGAAAAAGGTCTTATCGGTCAACTGGCCGACCTGGGATTGAATAAGAGCAAGCTGAACCTCGATGAATCGAGCAAGCTGACCCGGCTGAAGGGTGATATCAAGCAGCTTATCGGGTCGATTGCCACATTGATGCAGACCAATGAATGGAAAGCCCCGGAAGTTTTAACCTTCAACACGCGCCTGTATAATTTGGTCGGACAGGTCGAAGATGAAATTAAGGAACTCGTGGGCAAGCAGTTCTCGGACTATGATCAAAATACCCGCAATCTTTTATCCCAATTATTTACACTGCGGGCCGATATCGACGTGCTGTATACACGCGAAAACAATCTCAAGCTGGCCCAGGCCGATTTGCTGCACAAAATTAATCTGATTCCGGAATACGAGGCCTCGCTGGATCAGGTGGAACGAGAGATCACGGCGGCTCGTGACCTGAGAGATAAATTCAAGGACCAGCAGGAAAGCTCGCAGATATCACAGGCGCTGGTGCGCGAATCAAAATATAAAGTTATCGAACCGGCTAAGGTGCCTCTGGCACCGTTCACTCCGGACCGCCCTAAAATTTTGGTTCTTGGGATACTGCTGGGCTTGGCGATCGGCGCCGGGGCGGCGATGCTGTCGGAAATCATGGACAGCTCGTTCAAAAATCTCGATGAGGTCGAGGAAATCCTGGGCGTCCCGGTGATCGGCGTCATCCCTGAGATAAGAATTCTCAAAAAGCTGCCTTCGCATCGCGGAACGGTCACGGCTGCCAAATAACCCAGCCGATGAGTCAAACGCCCGCGAACAAATCGTCGGTTGTACGCCGTAAGGATCAGGTAAGAGATTTTCTTAAAAATCACGATTTGGAATCTGTCGTAATATCCGCTCAAAAATCGGCCAACATTCAACGGACACTTACGTCGCTGCTATTTGATACCGATCCGCTGATCCAATGGCGGGCGATCGAGGCTATGGGATTGGTGGCAGCGAAAATCGGCCGGAAAGACTTGGAAGCCGTGCGGCGGCAAATCAGACGGTTGTTCTGGCTGATGAACGACGAATCCGGCGGACTATGCTGGAACGCACCCGAAGCTATCGCCGAAATAATTGTCAGGTCACCCGATCTGACCGGTGAGTACGTTCCGAATCTATTTGCCTTCATGGACGAAGAGCCATTTGAAGCGGGGGTACGGTGGGCAATTTGGCGGCTGGTCGAAAGTTGTCCCAACAAAGAATTCATAGTTAACGCCGCTATGTTACATCTGGCCGAGATCACCAATTCGCTGAATGATCAGAATCCCAAAGTCAGGGCGCACGGCATCCTTGCACTTAAGGCACTTGATCAGAATGTGGATGATAATCACATTGATAATTTGTCGAAAGACACTGCCGAAGTATTATTTTATAATATAAACGATGGATCTCTTCGACCGATGCACGTCTGTGATTTTCTTGATTTTAAGATAAAAAAATAGCCGGAAGCTTTTCGCATCCGGCCATCGCAATATTGATCAGTTGGATTCGCGCTTTTGTCTCTCTTTGAGCTTTTGCTCCAGTTCTTCTTTTTTTATCCGAAAAACGTCATCTTTAACTTTCAGCGTTTGTTCGCCAAAAATCGAAAAGCGTATCCACTTGTAACCGAATTTCAACAGAGCTTCGTCGTCGGTTTTAATCTTCTCGATGGTGTCGGCATCGACGTCGAACTTATCCAGGAAAGAGCTGTCGAAAACGAAGCTGCGGAATTTATCGAGATTGTAACAGGCCGTATGGAACATGCCCACCTGCTGCGGTGACAAGCCGCCTTTCACTTCCTGAAGGCGCGGATGCAGCGTTATATCTTTGAAATCCTCTCCGGCGGCGTTGTACTCTTCGATTCCCTGATTGGTCAGCCACTGCTCGATAGATTGCTCGTGGTCTTCGCAAAAGCCCTTGCACGAGGCTTCCTGCAACAGGAAGAAAAACTCGTTGTCTATGACCTGAGAACTTTCGCGGCTGGTGGCCAGCCCGAGGGGTACATCCGACAGGCCCAGGGGCGGTCGCGGTATACGGAACAGCCGTCCTCACCGACAAAGGGGCAGCTCTTGCGATCGTCATCGTTCATCTTCAAAAGCAGAACCGGGTATTTCAGATTTTTATCGAAGGGAGAGATAGTATATTTTTCTATGAATTCCTGCGAAGTTATTCCCAGGTTATTTTTCAGACGCATTATATCGTACGGAGTCAGAAATATATTGACATCTCCGCAGCATTCGTTGAAGCAGGCGACACCGCTGTGACAGCGAAACCTGAAAGTGTCGGTTTTGTGCAGTCTGGGATATTCTTTCAATATAGCCTCTTTCAAGCGGGCGATATCGTCCATTTTGTTGTTATCATCCATACTCTGTTACTCCTGGGAATCTTCGACGATACCACCCCGATGTGCCTGCGATGAGGCCACCGGTAACGGGCCTTTCTCGCCGGTTTGAGGGTCATAACGAAAACGATAGGAGGCCTTTTGTTTGTACTGCTCGCGCATCCATTCCCAGCCCTTGATGTAATACGGACATTCATCGTTGAAACAGACGTACTGAATCTCCATATCCCAGCCGGATTCCATGTGGGGTATCCATTTGGTCATTGGTTTATTGCAGTAGGGACAAATGGTATCTTTATTTCGGGTTTTGTCGTTCATAATCTCATCCGTTTAAGTTTCCTAAAATACGTTAATCCCGTCCCGTTCCGCAAATTTAAAGTCCTCCGAGCGACCGGCGCCCGGAGGACATTTATGAACAAATCAGAATCAAGGTAAACTTCGATTCCAATCAGTGTCGGGACTCATCAGCCGCCCAGCAGTTCGTGTTCCTGAGCTTTAGGATAGACATGCTTCATCGGGCGCTTGATCATTTCCCACTCGCTGGTGTTGGGATCCCAGCGGCAGTTGGCAAAAGCGTGCCAGTCGTTCTCATTCATGGTCGGGAAGTCCGAGCGGCGGTAATATCCCGGCCAGCGCGTTTCTTCACGGAACTGAATGGTCCTGGTATGAGCTTCGGCCTGCCACATGCGCTGGATATTTTCCCAGCAGCGGAGCAGTTCGTGCAGATCGGCAGCGGCCAGCTTCTCGGAGTCTTCCTTCAGGAAGGTTAGCAGCTCGAGAGCGCGTTCCAGGCCGGAGGCGTTGGTCGAAAACTGGGCCGAAACCCCGCCCACGTATTCGTCCATGATCTTCTGAAGGCGGAACATGAACATTTTGGGCTTGATGTAGTTCGGGTTGACTTCCGGATCCGTAGTGTCGTTCTTGTGAGCTTCATACGTTTCCATCGGCTGATAAACCAGTTTCTTGTATTCTTCGACTTTGGCAGCGTCGACGTTCGGCTGAGTGTTGTTTTCAACGATGAACTTGACGGCGGCCTTGCCGACGATACGACCTTCAGCGTGCGAACCGGAGGAGAATTTGTGGGATGAGGCGCCGGAGGCGTCGCCCGCGCAGAACAGACCTTTGACGGTCGACATGTTGGCGTATCCCCAGAAATATTCATCCCTGGTATCTTTGGACTGCAGGTCTTCCGGACCGCTGACCCAGGCACCGGAGGCACCGGAGTGCGAACCGATGAAGTACGGTTCGGCGGCGGCGATTTCAGACGATCTCTTCTCGGGCTCGACGTTGTTGGCGGCCCAGAGAATTGCCTGCGAAATGGTCATATCGAGGAAGTCTTCCCAGGCTTCGGCTTCGAGTTCTTTGAGCTTCTTCTTGGCGGCTTTTTCGTCACCGGATTCGTTGGCGATCTTCTGGATGGCTTCTTCGGTCCTCATGTAGATGGGGCCTTTACCTTCCATAATATCGAGCATACCCAGCCAGTTGCGGAGGTTGGCCGGAATCGGTTTGACGAGACCGTACGGTTTCCAGTTTTCCAACTCGTCGCGACGTTCGATCATGTAGTTGCCGCCCATAGCATTGGTGGCAGCCGACTTGAAGAGCAGGAACCAGGCACCGACGGGGCCATAGGCGTCCTTAAAGCGGACGGGGATGAAGCGGACTTCCTGTGAGGTCATTTCGGCACCGGCGCGCAGAGTGAAGTAGGCGCTGGAACCGGAGTTCCACGGCGGATACCAGGCGCGGCCGAGACCTTCACCGGTGCTGCGCGGCTTGAAGACGTGAACGGCACCACCCATGGAGCAGACGACGGCTTTGGCGTGGAAAACATAAAACTTGTTTTCACGGACGCTGAAGCCGACGGCACCGGCGATGCGGTCGCCATCGAGCAGCGGCTCGGTGATGAAAATTCTCTCGAATATATTCGCCACCGGCATCGGCCAGGGCGTTTTTGGCGGCTTCAGCAACGATGACCTTATAGGATTCACCGTTGATCATGAGCTGCCAGCGACCTTCGTGCACGTAACGGCCTTCGGCGTCCGTCCAGATGGGGAGACCCCATTTTTCGAACAGGTGCACGGTCGAGTCGACGTGGCGGGCAATATTCGCGACCAGGTCTTCACGAATGATACCCATCAGGTCCATGCGGACGTAATCGACATAGTCTTTGATCGTGTTTTTGCCTTCGTGCAGGCCAACATACTGGTTAAGGGCCGAAAGACCCATCGCCACGGCGCCGGAACGTTCCATCGCGGCCTTGTCTACCAGGGTAATCTTGACATTGTTCTTTTTACCCCAGTAGGAAGCTTCCACGGCGGCACCGCAGGCGGCCATACCACCACCAAGAATCAGAAGATCAGTGGTGATTTCTACAGTCTCAACATTCTGCATAATAACCTTTCCTTCTGACCATTACTTGATGGTGTAAACTTCGTTTAATCTCAACGCTTCCGGTTCCTGAGCGAGGGCCTGGTCGTTCAGGTTGTCGTGAGCGGTCCCATAACCGCCCGTCGGCTGCGCTTTACCTTCTTCGGTCGTGCGAATGGGGAATTTGAAGCGCTTCAAGATACCATTGCGGAATTTAACCGTCCACATGATACTGTCGGTGGAGCGCATCGGAGTGACATTGGCACCCATCGGTACAAAATCCGCGTAACCGCGTACTTCAATCGCCTGAACGGGGCAGATTTTTACGCAGCTATAGCATTCCCAGCACATCTCCGGTTCCTGATTGTAGGCTTTCATTTTTTCCTTGTTCAGGACCATGAGATCGTTGGGGCAGATGTACTGACAGGCGGTTTTGTCCAAGGCTTTGCACCCATCACACTTATCCGGGATTACAAAACTCGGCATTTAAATCCTCCTTGTAACGTCTTGGATCAGGATTGAGTTTAATTTATTAACCTTTTTTATTGTCATCTCTTGGCATCACCGGTGGCGTGACCGTGCAGCTTCACTTCCACCTTGTCTTCATCTTTGATGCTTGCATAATATTCACGTAAAATCGACAGCACTTCGGGGCGAGAGAACTCCGCCGGAACGTCGCCGCCCTCGGACAGGGCCTTGCGCAGCGCCGTGCCGCTCAGGAACAGACGATCTTCCTTACCGTGCGGACAGGTCTTCATCGAGGCCATGCCCTGGCACTTGTAGCAATAGAAGGTCCAGTCGATCGGGAGCATTTTGCACTCGAGAGCACCGTCCCATAATTTGTGGAAAATATCCTGGGCATCGAACGGACCGTAATAGTCGCCGACACCGGCGTGGTCGCGGCCGATAATCATGTGCGTGCAGCCGAAGTTCTGCCGGAAAACGGCGTGGAGCAGACCTTCACGCGGTCCCGCATAGCGCATATCCAGAGGATAACCACCGGTTACAACGCGGTTCTTGTCGAAGTAGTACTCGACCAGCGTGTTGATACAGTCTACGCGGACTTCAGCCGGGATGTCGCCGGGTTTCAGCTTACCGACCAGCTGGTGAATGAAGAGGCCGTCGGATACTTCGATCGCGATCTTGGCCAGGTATTCGTGCGAACGGTGCATCGGATTACGAAGCTGCAGGGCAGCTATTGTCTTCCAGCCCTTTTCTTCGAAAATCTTGCGGCTTTCGGCCGGGCGCTGATAGATACCCTTGAACTCGGTGGGGAAGTAGCTTTCGGAAAGGACTTTCACCGGTCCGGCGATGTTCCAGTCCTTCTGTGCATTGACCACCTTGACGCCGGGGTGATTATCGTCGGTCGTCGTGAAGACGTGTTTGCACTCGAAAGCTTTGTCGATCTGGTACGATTCGGTCACTTTCATGGTGCCCATGATTTCATCGGTCTCACCGGAGACCAGACAGATTTCCGTGCCCGCCGCAATTTTTTCATCGTGCGAAAGAGTCACCGGAATCGGCCAGAATGTACCGTTGGTGAGCTTCATGTTTTCACAGACTGACTTCCAGTCGGCCTGTCCCATGAATCCTTCGAGGGGGGTGAACCCGCCGATGCCCATCATGATAAGGTCACCGGTTTCGCGGGTCGTCATGACGACTTTGGGAAGACCTTTGGCCTTCTTGAGTTCATCTTCCTTTGCTTTGCCTTCCAGCAGCAGAATTTTCAGCTCATCTGCACCGTGAGGTTTGATTAGCTTGGAATTTGCCATTGCATCACCTGCTTTTGGTTATGTTTTTGATGTTACTATTTTCCATTTTCGTTTGTCTTGCGCACCTTCCGCATGTGACATTTTTCACAAGGCCTCTTACATATATTATCGGCATTAATAGCCGTAAAGCCAAGTCAGAATGTAACTTTTTTCACAAGCAATGTCAAGCGGAAAAGTGACTATTTTCACAAGAAAAGGTGTGATTCCCAGGCTATGTCCATAATGCGATGAATAATAAAGGGATACGTCAAATGATTTTGTGGCGCAACGTGTTATCTGCCGGGCGGCAGATTGTCGGGCTGGTTCAAGAAAACGGCTTTTTTGATAAAAATTCGATAGAAATGGTGGGTCGATTGGCCGCTCCTGAAATTTTGAATATGGAGTATTATTGTCATTAATCAAAAAAATAGGGCGATATATCCCAAAGCCGGCCTGAGCCGACATTGTGAAAAAAATAACAAAATCCTTGACAGCTTTTATGCCGCGATTTATTATGATGCCGATAGAATAAGTATAGATTTGCAATATCGAATTTAAGACCGAAAGGAGAACCCCCATGGCGGCCGGGAAAGTTATAAATCCCGATTTGAATCTCATCCGCGAGGTCAAAAAGGCGGGGGGAGACACCCTGAAAAAATGTTATCAGTGCGCTACCTGTTCCGTGGTCTGCAATCTCTCTCCTGCGGACAAGCCTTTTCCCCGCAAAGAAATGCTCATGGCGCAATGGGGTCAGAAGGACGCCCTGATGAAGGACCCCGATCTGTGGTTGTGTCATCAGTGCAATGACTGCTCGACTTATTGTCCGCGCGGTGCCAGACCGGGCGACGTTCTTGCCGCGCTGAGAACGTACATATATAAAAGTTTCGCATTTCCGGCTTTCATGGGTAAGGCGGCGAATTCTCCCAGAGCGCTTCCGATTCTGCTTCTGGTTCCGGTTTTAATTCTCATCGCGGCCATCATGTTCCTGCCCAAAATCGGACCCAACGGCGAGACCTTATACCTGACCAGCAGGACGGTTGATTTCGATTTCTTCCTGCGCCACAGCTTTGTCGACGCCTTTTTCGTGATTGGTAATATTTTCATTTTCATTTTCGCGGCGATCGGGTTTTTAAGATTCTGGAAAGGCCTGAAATCGTCCGGGCCACCCATGAAAATCTCGTTCGTATCGGCTTTCATCCAGACGTTCAAAGATATATTGACTCACAAGCTGTTCGCTTCCTGTGAAAAGAACAAACCCCGGCGATGGGGACACATGCTGTTATTTTTCGGGTTCATTGGTGCAATGATCACGACCGGAGCCGTGTTCATTCTGATCTTTCTGCCGCACTATCTGCACGAGTTCAAAATTATGAGCGTTCATATTCTGCCGATGCCGCCGGTCGATCTGCCCAACCCCATAAAGATCATCGGGGCCCTAAGCGGCCTGGCTTTGTGTATCGGGGGCGGAATGCTCATATACCGCCGCTGGACCAACCGAGATGACGTCGGCGCCAACGGTTACGCCGACTACCTGTTTTTATACATGCTTTTCGGGGTCGGTTTGTCGGGGATGCTTTCGTGGATTACGCGTCTGATCGCGGTTCCGATGCTGGCGTACCTCGTTTATTTCCTGCACCTCGTTGTCGTATATTTCCTGCTCTGGTACATGCCGTACTCCAAATTCGCACATATGATATACCGAACACTGGCGCTGACCTATGCTCGTGGCATAAAGCGAGTACCACGAACGGCGATATAAATAAGACACATAAAGGCGACGTTTAAAGTCGCCTTTTTTATGAAATAGGGGGATAATATTGTCTTATTTTTTTCTTGAATCCCACGATACATAAAGATAATTTTATACAGCTATGAATTTATCTGTGACTGTGAGGTAAGGTGCAATGGCTGCGGAAACTAAACCCATATTAAAAAACGAAGATTGGTGGGCGGTCGGATTTGGCGGTATAATATTCGCGCTGGCCCTGTCCGGTTTGATGCCCAAAATCCCCAAACTCAGCAAGTGGACGTCGAACCCGCTTGATGCTTTTCTTGTCATTAAAGACGGTGCCATAACCGGTAATAAAATACTATCCCTGCTTTTTCTTTTGGTATTCCTGGCGGCTCTTACGGCGTTCGGAATTGCCTTCATGAAGAAAGTCAAGATTTCCAAATACCTGCCCGGATTTGTGGGCGTGTTCGTGCTGGCCTGCCTGTCGTACTGGATCGCCGACTAGGCCAACATAAAGTACTGGGGTTTGAGCTACGCGCTCTGGGCGTTGTTGATCGGCCTTTTGATTTCCAACACGGTTGGGACTCCGTCGTGGCTTAAAGCCGGGTTGCATACGGAACTGTTTATCAAAACCGGCCTGGTGCTGATGGGGGCGGAAATCCTGTTCGGAAAAATACTGTCGTTGGGGGCGCCCGGGCTTATGGTGGCCTGGATCGTGACCCCGATTGTAATCATATTCATGTACATCTTCGCGGCTCGGGTTCTTAAGATGAAAAATCTGGCGCTGGCGATTATTATCGCCTCGGCGACGTCGGTCTGCGGGGTTTCGGCGGCTATCGCCGCCGCGGCGGCCTGTTGCGCCAAAAAGGAGGACCTGACTCTGGCGGTCGGCATGACGCTGATCTTCACCGTCCTGATGATGTTTTTCATGCCCCTTGGGATACAGATGGTCGGCATGAATCATATTCTCGGAGCGGCCTGGATGGGCGGCACTATCGACTCGACCGGGGCGGTCGTGGCGGCCGGGTCGATGCTCGGGCCCGATGCCGAAAAGGTAGCGGCCGTGGTCAAGATGATTCAAAACGTCCTGATCGGAGTCATCGCGTTTTTCATCGCACTATACTGGGTAACCAAAGTCGAATGCGATGAAGACCACAAGCCGAACATTATGGAAATCTGGTATCGCTTTCCGAAATTCGTGATAGGCTTTGTCGGGGCGTCGCTTTTATTTTCGTTTTTGGTGGTTCCTTTGCACCATGGGGATTTCGGTTTGGTGGAGAAGAATATTATAAGTCCGATTACGTCGCCTCTTCGCGGCTGGTTTTTCTGCCTCGCTTTTGCCTCAATCGGGCTCGAATCGAACTTCCGGGATCTGGCCAGTCGGATGGAGGGAGGCAAACCGATGATTCTCTATGCCATAGGGCAGACGTTTAACCTTATATTGACGCTGCTTGTGGCCTACCTGGCCTTCATGGTGTTTTTCCCGAACGCGGTTTGATATGAAACAGAAAAATATAAAAAATCACGGAATAAGACGCTTTTTGATTGGACTAACAGGCCTTATGCTTTTTATCGTGTTCTTTGCCTCCGGCATAACGCCGCCCGGCGTGGCCGGTGAAGTTTTGCGGCACAATCAGGTGAATAAAATCGACGCCTCACCATTGTTCTATTCCGAAGTGGAAAACATGCGCGACCTTGAAAGAGGCGTTCAGGTTCTCCGGGATAAGGCCGAAAAATCAAATCGATAAGCGAAAGTAATCGGTATATTTTAATTTTCGACGGGCGGATTGACCGCCCGTTTCTTTTTTGTATATTCCCACGGAACATTCAGGGAAGAAAGACATTAAATGTGTTAAATATCACATAAACTTTATGGAGGACTAAGGAATGTCAACGAAAGAGGCCCAGGATAAAATAGTCGATAACATGCAGCGCTGGATGAAAATCGAGAACGCCTCGGTTGCGTCCACCGGCAATGTAATCGAAAAAACCGAAAATCCGATCGTGCGGCTCGTCATGGAAATAATTCAACGCGATTCTCAATTGCACTATCGCGTGCAGGAACTGATTGCCGACAGCCTAACAACCAAAACGATTACGCTTACGCCCGAAGAAATCGGCGAGGTTTGGGATCTGGTCGAGAAGCATATCGCCCTCGAAAAAAAGACGGTACAACTTGCCCACGAAGCGCTGGAAACGATAAAAGGCAAGAAAATGATGGTCCAGGAATACCTTCTGCACTATCTGCTGGTCGACGAAGAAAAACACAACGACGTGCTCGAAAAGATGCGGATGATCAAGGAGAAGATGTATCCCTACGGATAATTCGCACGATTGAGCAAAAATTCTAATTGGCGTCGGTTGTATTGACCGGCGCTTTTTTTATACTGTGTGGGAATTATTGAGCGAGTTCAGCCAGCTCGTCGACGACCGATTCGATCGACGGGAATTTGGCTTCGTAATCGACTTTGAGACCGTAGGACTCGATGACTTTCGACGTGGTCCGGCCGATTGAGACAATCTTCGCCGTATCGAGAAGTCGGCCAAGTTCCAGCTTATCCAGATTTACCATGAATCCGTCGACAGAGCGCCCACTGGTGAAGACTATATAATCCGGGGGATATTCGAAATGCTTTTCTTTGGCTTCGTCGGGCCAGTACGAAAAAGTAGCCTTATAAACAATCAAAGGTATGACTTCGGCCCCGGCCGTTTCGAGGATTTTGGCGACGGGATCGACATCCATCGCGCCGGTCACCCGTACGACAGTGCTGTCTTTAATACCCGGCTGCGCGGCGAGACCTTCGGCCAGAGCCAGCGATGAGGATTTCTCCGGTGCGTAATCTTCGCCCAGGCGATGTTTCTGTAGCGCCCGAAGCGTCCCGAAACCCATGCGAGCGATCTTGTACTGAGACAAAGTCCGAATGTCTTTATGGCGTTCCAGATACTGCTTTAGAAAGAACTCAACTCCGTTTTCCGAAGTAAAAAGCAGCCATTTTTTTTCTGAAGTACATTCCTGCAATTGTTTCCAGCCGGATTCGTCGATTATTTCTTTTATGGCAATTGTAGGGTAGGGGAGGACCTCTGCACCGTAAGAGCGTAGGAGGTCATACATCGGCGTCGCCTGATGCCCCGGACGGGTCACCATCACTCGTTTACCAAGCAAGGGCCGCGTTGCCATCCACTCCATCGACTTATTAAATTCGATAGTACGGCCGATAAATATCACAGCCGGCGATTTAATGTTATTTTGTACTGCATCGTCAGAAAGCTTACCGAGAGTCGAGATAACCGTCCGCGACGTCGGATATGTCCCGCGCTCGATTATCGCCGCGGGGGTCGAGGCATCCATGCCGCCGTCAAGAAGCTCTTTGGTGATGTTGGCTATCTCACTCACTCCCATATATATCGCCAGCGTCCCGCCCGGCAATCCGGCAATTTGGCGCCACGGCACCGATGAGATTTCTTTATCTTTCGCTTTGTGGCCGGTTGCGAAAATTACGAATGAGGCTTTCTCGCGGTCGGTCAGCGGTATGCCCGCGTAGGCCGACGCCGCCACGGCCGCAGTGACACCGGGGATTATTTCGAAGGGAATATCGTGCTCTTTCAAATATCGCGCTTCTTCGCCGCCACGACCGAAAATGATCGGATCGCTGCCTTTGAGCCGGACGACCTTCTTGCCATCGCGAGCAAGTCTGAGCAGAAGCTCGTTGATTTCATCCTGCGAAATACAGGTTTTGCCGCCCCGTTTGCCGACATAGTGTTTCTCAATTTTCGCCGGAAGCGTGACAATCAACTCGTCGGGGATGAGGTTGTCATAGACGACAACGTCGCACGATTCAAGAAGCTTTTGACCCTTGACCGTAATCAGTCCCGGATCGCCCGGCCCGGCACCAACCAAATATACTTTTCCCGCATCAGGCTTGTTCATATCAGTCCGTTTTAAGCATGCCATCTAATAGGGCTTTGATTTGCTCGTCGTTATTATCTTTGATTATTTCTTTCCAGTTTGCGTTAAGAAAGTTGTCGATGCATTCGTCCTGGCGGATTTTGTTTCCCGGGTAACGGCGCTTCAACTCCTCGCGGAAATCTGTCGCCAAATCCGAGATTTTCTCCCAATGCTGGGGGAAGATCGTATCGAGAATGACTTTCAGGTGTCTCGCCAGGAACGGCGCGGTACCGTCGGTCGAGACCGATACGGCCAGATTATTGCGGCGTATGGTGGCCGGGAAGATGAAATCGCACAGGGGTGGGTTATCGACGACGTTGACCGGTATGCCGATCTTGTGACAATCTTCGTACACCTGCTTATTGACCGTTTCATCGTCGGACGCGGCGATAGCCAGCGCGTACTTCGAGGCGTCGCCTTTGTTGTACTTTCGCTCATCGATTTTCAAAAATCCGCGTTCCTGATAGTACTTGATTTTATCGTCGACTTCCGGGGCGATCACGGTTATATCGGCTTTGTAGTCGATGAGATTGTCTATTTTGCGCAGGGCGACGTGCCCGCCGCCAACAACGAGGCAGGGGCGTTCTTGAAGGGATATATTAATCGGCAGATATTTCTTTTTCATAAAATGTATCCCAATATCTATTTTGACGTTCTGATTTTCGCGTAGAGAATTCTTTCGACCAGCCGCTTGCTGGCCTGCTCGAGCTGCGCTTTGGTTTCATCGTCCATATTATCCATTAGAGTGGCCAACTCCTCCTGCCTCAAATCCTCGAAATATTTTTCAAGGCCGTTATAGACCGGCTCGCGGCGGACGTGCTCGAACCAGTAACTGAATTCGCTGAGCTTTTGTGTTATAATCTCCTCGGCGTCGGGGATGGCGCTTTTGCGGATATCCTGCTGCTGCCGAACATAGTTATCGACATCGTCCAGATTATACAGCTCTATATTTTGTGAGCTGCCTTTGTCGTACTCCACGTCGCGCGGGATTGCCATATCGACAATAATAATTTTGTGGTCCGGGCTCTTAGCCGAGAATTCATAAAATATATCAGCCGTTATAATCGGTTTGTCCGATCCGGTGCAGGAAATCACAATATCCACTTGTGGCAAAAGACTGGGGATATCATCGAGAGCGTGCGCCGTAGCGCGGAACCTTCTGGCGAATTGCTCGGCCTTTTCTATCGTACGGTTGGCAAAATGAAAAGAGATGCCCTCAACCCGGGCCAAGTGCTTGGCGGCGAGAAGGATCATCCGGTTGATGCCAATAAATAACACTTTGGGCTTCTTAAGTGTGTCCAGACGAGATTTCAACAGCTCCATCGAAGCGCCGCTGACCGAGCAGGCGCCTTTGCCCATCTCGGTATCGGTCCTGACCTGTTTGCCGACGCGGAACGCCTGGTGAAATAAGCGATGTAAAATTTTATCGGTCGATTTAACTTTACAGGCGGAGCTATAGGCGTCTTTCACTTGTCCGAGAATCTGGTTCTCGCCGATAACCATCGAGTCGATACCGGCCGTCACATGAAACAGGTGCTGCACGGCATTACTGTTTTCGTATGTATAAAACCGATCGCGCAGCGGCTTGATGTCGATATTGCGCAGTTTCCGGTAGAATTCGGCGACGGCCTCGAAGGAGTCGAGATGTTTGTCCATGACGGCGTAAAATTCATCGCGGTTGCAGGTCGAGACGATAACACCCTCGCGTATGCCCGCAATCGAGGTGAATTCGGCGTGCGCCTGCGCGATGTCCTCCGGTCCGATCTGGAGCGGCTCGCGCTCGGAGACCGAAGACGTCTTGTGGTTCAGCCCGCAGACACACAGATTCCAGTTGTCGGTCGCCATATTAACAAACTCCCGAAATATACAATACGCAACAAGTGATCATATTAATTAGTCGCCTGTACTCCGCCCCCGATAATTTTGACTTTCTCGAACCCGGCCGCTTTCAAAATGCACGCCGCCTGGTACGACCGCACACCACGTTTGCATAGGATATATATGTCTTTTCCGGAGTCAATTTCAGTCGTTCGTTCGCGCAATGACATGAGCGGGATGTTTATCACGCCCTCAATTGGAGTCCCATTGTCCGATAGCGGTTCGGCGGCGAACTCCTCGGCCTCGCGGACGTCGATTATGACAGAATTTGTTTTATCCATATTCGAGCAAGCGTCCGGGCTGATGAACTCATAACCGGCCTCACACGCGATGGCTATACCAGCCAGATGGTGCAGCGGGTCAAGCGCCTCGGAATAGGGGGGAGCATAGCCGTGCTCAAAGTCGAGCAAGTCTTCGACCGTCGCACCGAAATTCAGAAAAGCCGAGAAACTATCTATCCTCCGGCAAATATCGCCTTTGCCGACTGCCTGCAGGCCCAGCAGTTTGTGGTTGTTTTTATCGTACGTCATTTTCAGCGTAAACGTCCCGTATTCGGGGTAATAATCCGGCTTGTCCGGCCAGGAACCCCAGACGGTTGCGACGTCCAATCCTGATTTTGCGGCTGCTTTTTCGGACAGCCCGACCGCGCCGACATTAGTCTCGAATATCTTAATAACGAACGTCCCCAGCACGCCTTTGAACGGCTGTTTGTGACCGGCAATGTGCTCGGCGATGACTCGTCCGTGGCGATTAGCCAGCGAACCCATCGGGATGTACAACGCCTTTCCCGTGAGACGGCTGGTTGCTTCAGTGCAATCGCCGCCCGCGTAAATATTCGGATCAGAGGTCTGCATGAATTCATTGACGACAATACCGCCGGTGGTGCCGATATCGAGCCCGCAGTTTTGCGCCAGTTCGGTTTCCGGGTGGACGCCAAGGGCGAGAAAAACAAAATCGGTTGCGATTGGGTCGCGACCTTTAATATGCACCACTGGGTTTCCGTCGTCGTCGATAGTAATCTTCTCGACCCCGACTCCCGTAATTACGTTTACATTATTGTGTTTGGCTTCGCGCTCTGCTATTGCGGCCATTTCCGGATCGAGCACGTAGGGGAGAAGCTGATCCTGCACTTCGATCAATGTCGTCTCAATGCCCCACAGTTCGGCACAGGCGGCCATGAGTTCACAACCGATAAATCCGCCGCCGATAATAACGGCACTTCCGACCTGGCCCGTCTCGGCCAGCTTACGAAAGGCGACGGCGTCATCGGGCCGGGTGAAATGTTTGATTTTGCCGCTCGATGGTACCTCGAACGGAGGATTAGACGGTTTGGAACCGGTCGCAATGACCAGTTTGTCGTAACCGTGCACGAACGTCTCGCCGGTCGCCAGCGATTTGACCGTTACGTTTTTATTGTCGCGGTCAATTGCCATCACTTCCGCTTCGGTGACGGCCTTAAAGCCTTTGGCCTTTTCGAAAAACAACGGATCGCGCTCGATACCGTAGGACGTCGCGAGCAGTTCATGAAACGAGCTGATATCTCCCGAGGCGAAAAACGGCATTCCGCAGGTCGCGTACGACATATATTTCTCTTTTTGAAAAAGAGTGATCGAAAGACGGGGGTTCCTGCGCGCCAGAGTCGCGGCCGTTTTCGGTCCGGCGGCGACACCGCCGATTATTACTATGTCGGAATGTCCGTTGTTCGTCATTTTATTTTTCCCATTCATGCCAACGCCGTCATGGAGCCGGCGTTGAAAATACCAATTATGTCAAATAAAGCAATATCCTATTTGTAACCAATCTGGTGTCTCACGGCCATGGCCACTTTATATAAAACGGTCAGGACCAGAAAACCGGCGCTCCAGATGCCAACCACGATCATGACTTCCGGCAGCGTCGGGATATATTCGACCACCTTGCCCAGCGGCGAGGGCACAAATCCGGTGATGACCATGCCGAGGCCTTTTTCTATCCAAAGCGAACCGATGACGGTAATGCAGGCCAGTCCGAACCACTTCTTGCTCGCCCTCAACTTCGGGACCAGGAGCAGAACCAGTGACACTATCGACAGAAAAGCCGAGGTCCACATCCACGGCACCAGAAAATGGGCCTTTCCGATTCCAAGATACAGGTACTTGAAATGGGCAATGTGTTCGGGTATATCGCTGTAAAGCGCCGTGAACAGTTCCAGCAGAACGAAAAAGACGTTGATCGCCATGGCATAGGTTATGATCTCGCCCAGTTTGGAAAGGGCCTTATCACCGACGTCGTTGTTGGAGAATTTTTTCAGGAGGTAGCAGATCAAAACCAGAAAGGCCGGACCCGCGGCAAAGGCCGAAGCCAGAAATCGCGGCGCGAGAATGGCTGTCAGCCAGAAAGGCCTCGCCGCCAGACCGTTGTACAGAAAGGCCGTGACGGTATGAATGCTGACCGCCCACGGTATCGAAATGATAATAAACGGTTTGATCCATTTCGGCGGCTTTATGCCCTTCTTCTCGGCGGAAAAGGTCACCTGAGAAATCATGACGTTCAGGAACAGATAGCCGGATAAGACGATCATATCCCAGAAAAGCAGCGAGTGCGGCGACGGGTGCAAAGGCATATTCAAAATGCGAATCGGATTACCTATATCCACGAAGACAAACAGCATGCACATGATAACCGAACCGATCGCCAGAAATTCGCCGAGGACGGTTATCTTGGCGAAGTCCTTATAATTGTGAAGATAGTACGGCAGTACCTACCATAACCGCCGACGCGGCCACCCCGACCAGAAATGTGAACTGAGCGATATACAGGCCCCACGGGACGTCGCGGCTGAGGCCGGTGATGTACATACCGTGGTTAAACTGGTACAGGTATGTTAGAAAACCGATGCCGATAAATACCATAAGCAGGGACACCCACGCCCAGTACCTGTTTCGATCCTGTTAGTGCTTTTTCTATCATACCACCCTCACACTATATAGTAAATTTCGGGGTTAGTGCCCAGTTCCGGTTTGCGCCGAATCGTGTAGTTTTCCGCCAGCAGCTTGCGGACTTCGGATTCGGAATCCTCGAGATCGCCGAAAACCATGGCCTTGGCCGAGCATGCCTCGACACAAGCGGGGATCTCTCCCCGGACCAGGCGCTCGGCGCAGAAGGTACACTTCTCGACGACACCGCGCTTGCGGGTCGGGTAATCCGGATCTATGTCCTTGATAAACGGCCGGGGATCGCGCCAGTTGAAGCTGCGCGAGCCATAGGGACAGGCCACCACGCAATACCGGCAACCGATACAGCGGTGCATGTCCATCATGACGATGCCGTCTTCCAGCCGTTTCCAGGTCGCCTGCGTCGGACACACCCGGACACACGGAGGATTATCGCAGTGGTTACAGAACACGATAGCCGGTGATTCGCGAACCTCGTCTTCGAGGAATTTATGATCGGCCGACGGAAACGCCCCTTCAAAGTCCTGCTTCCAAATCCATTTGACCTCATCTTTGGGATTGCCGAGGTCGGGCACGTTATGGACGTGGTGGCAGGCCTTGATACAATCGGTGCAGCCGGATTCTTTGCGGCACTTTTTCAGGTCGATGACCATCGCCCAGCGCTTGGCCGTAAGGGGAGGGGCATCGGTCGTCGGTTGCGATACCGGCAGACCGGTTGAATCGTCGACCAGCTCACCGAGCACTTTTTTGCCGCCTATCCCGGTTGCCACCGTAATCCCGGCCAGCTTTATGAAATTACGTCTATTGATTCCCATCGGCCACCTCCGTCGCTGTCTCCTTGGGTTCTATATGACACTGCCAGCAGTATGGAGTTACGGCCATATAATTGTGGCACTGGTCGCAGAATTCGGCTTTGTTCGGATGGCATTTCATGCACGTATTGGACAAACTCATCTCATATTCTTTGCCGTCGGGTGCGATGAAAGTCCTCTCGTTGTCGCGGACGACTTTATCGCGCCAGATATCGAGCATATCCATGTGCTTACGCTTCATGAAATCGGCCGAGGCCATACACTGCTCACCGACCGTGACTATTTTCGGGTCGGGCGTGTAATCGGCTTTGCCGTTGGCCACGTTGAACCAGATCGGGAAAGTGGCCAGAATCAGAAATATGACAATGCCGAATATTATTTTTCCACCATCATACATCTTGGGCTGCCTCCTTTCCCTCGGTTTTTACGGTTTCCGGCTCGGGATACGGTGTTCCGCGCAGGTCGGTGGCTCGCCTGGTTTCACTTTTCAGCACCAAAGCATTGCCGACCATCTCGTGAATGCCGCCCACCTCGACGTCCGGGACCCAGTATTCCAAAAGCGGCGGAAGCGTCGCTTTGTCGATAGCGCAGATACACAACAAAATATTAGTGCCATAGACGTCATGGTTGTACTTCACGGCGTTGGCTCTCGGTAATCCGCCGCGCAGGCGCATTTCCAGGTTTTCATCGGTTCCGAGACCGGAGCCGCTGCCGCAGCAGAAGGTTTGCTCCCGAATCGTGTTTTCCGGCATCTCGTGGAAGTTATTGCAGCAGCTATTTATGACATAGCGCGGTTCTTCCAGAAGTCCCATCGCGCGGGCCGGGTTGCACGAATCGTGGAAAGTGACATTCCAGTGATCGTTGCGGCTGGGGTCGAGCTTGATCTTGTCGTTTTTAATCAAATCCGACGTGAATTCTGTAATATGTACCATCTTGGTCGATTTCGTGTTTTCAAAGACGGTTCCGGTTATAGGGCTTTTAGGAATTTCCAGAAAATCGGCCGGGCCGTTCATGGTATCCATGTACTGGTGCAAAACGCGCCACATATGGCCGCATTCACCGCCCAGAATCCATTTGACACCAAGACGCCTGGCTTCCATATACATTTTGGCGTTGAGACGCTTCATGACCTGATTGGAATGAAACAGCCCGAAATTGCCGCCCTCTGATGCGAAAGAACTCCAGGTATAATCCAGCCCTATCTCATGAAACAGAAGCAGGTACCCGAGCAGTGTATAATAATGCGGCGATGCAAAATAATCGGCCGAAGGTGCAATAAACAGCACTTCCGCGCCTTTCTTGTTTATCGGCGCTTCGATTTTAACACCGGTCAGCTCTTCAAGTTCATCGACCGCAAATTCAAGGCTGTCTTTGAATCCGTGCGGTTGAATACCGAGGTGATTCCCGGTGCGGAAGCAGTTGGCGGCCGGGGTTACGATCCAGTCGATATTCAGACCGACCAGATTCAAAAGTTCGCGGGCCATCATGGTGATTTCGGCCGTATCGATTCCGTACGGGCAGAAAACCGAGCAGCGGCGACATTCGGTGCACTGGAAAAAGTAATAGAACCACTCTCTCAGCACTTCCTCAGTCAATTCGCGCGCCCCGGCGATTTTGCCCATGATTTTTCCGGCGGCGGTGAAGTCTTTACGATACACCGACCTCAACAGTTCGGCTCTCAGGACGGGCATGTTCCTGGGGTCGCCGGACCCGATGAAATAATGACATTTATCGGCGCAGGCGCCGCATCGTACGCATATGTCCATGAAGACGCGGAACGACCGGAATTTATCCAGACGCTCGCGCATCCCTTCGAGGATAATTTCTTTCCAGTTCTCCGGCAGCTTCCAGTCGGCGTCCATTGGTTGCCATTTGCGCGCGAAAGGAAGACCCAGGTATTTGGCCTTGTCCGCTACGGCGCCATAATTGTACGTGCCTTTGCGGAAATCGACCGGGGTATCCATCCACGATTTTTCCGGCAGCCGATAGCTGATATTGGCCAGCTCTTCCGGTTTCTTTTTATCGTCTGCCATAATTTATTCCTTCTCCAGCGGCATGTCCGCCGCTTTCATGAGTTCACGAAATTCGTCTTCGTATTCTTCGTACGTATGCACTTTGACGTCGGGATTCCACGGATTTATATGCCGACGGCTGCGGCTGTTGTTGGCCAGGTTGCGGGTCGGGCTCAAAAAGACACCGCCCATATGGACCAGTTTGCTCATAGGAAAGTAGATCAAAAGGGCACTGACCAGAAAGAGGTGGATGAAGAATATGACGTCCAGTCCCTGCGGCAGCACGGGGGAGAAGGTCATCAGGCCGATCGCGAGTTCTTTGACAGAAATAAGGTCGGCTTTGAATGTCTCCGTATATCGCATGAGAATTCCGGTCAGGGCGATGCTCCCGATTAAGAAAAGCGGGAAATAGTCAGCCGCCAGAGAAATGTATCGGACTTTGGGATTTATCACGCGCCGGAAGAATAAAAAGGCCACGGCGGCCATAAGGATACCGTCGGTGATATAGAATATCGGCAGGCCTACCTGGAGGAATGCGTCGAGTTTCTGTATTGCCGTAACAAAGCCCGGTATCGGTTCCAAAAAAAACCTCAGGTGTCTGAGGACGATTATCAGAAAGCTGTAATGAAAAGCCAGACCGGCCATCCATAAATACTTTTCCGATCCATAAACGAGTCGCGGACCTTTCTTGAGCGCCATCTTAGTATTGCGAAACAGCGACCGGAAAAAGAAAATTTCCAGAAGCATACGGCCAAAAACCTGCCAGCCCGTCGACGGGCTTTCCAGCTTGCTTTGCCGAATCCAGGGCAAAGATTTCTGCTGCCCGCAGGTCGTCGGAATCTTGAACGGCACCGGCGATTTGGCCCATTTCAAAACCCTGTATATCAGTCCGAAAACGAACATCACCAGAGCCAGATACGGGATTATCACCCCGAACAGGTAGTGCAGCCCAAACGATCCGGCCCCGACATAAGCGATAAGCGCCAGCACCAGGACTGCCACGAGGGAAAAGATCATACCCATAATCGGCACGCTCCTTTCCGATGCCTGCGATCACGATCCATCATACGTTGCATCCCCTTCCTGACCTATTTTATCATTGAAAATATCTGACCTTTCCATAAGCTTCTGTATCCGCCGCTGCGCCTCCCGAATGCGGATGTCGCCCATCAACTCGCGAATCGACGAATAACAATCGAAGGCCGCCAGCGCGAGGTTGTCGACCCTGGCCTCGAATTCAAGCAGTTCGGCATCCAGACTTACATCGGCATCTTTTATCTTTGAATGTTGGCGGACTATACCTTTGAACAGGAGAAACACGGCGACCACCTGCGATGGTGCAAAATCCTGGACATTGCGGACTTTCACGATGTTATCTATCGCCAGAAGCACGTCTTTTCGTTCGGCCTCGCCGGTAAGTCCGTCAAAGATGATTTCGATATTGTTCCGATAAGTATATCCGACCGGGTTGGCAAAGCGGTCATTTTCTTTTATCAGAAAATTGGAGGTATCCTGAGGATATGACTGCAATATGGCGTCGAACCATATCCTCAAAATATCATTTTTATTTTCCTTTAAGAGATTTGTCAGTTTCATGTTACTTACCGGTCCAAGTTATTTTTTTCACATAAGAAGCTAAAATAAAACAGGTCTGGTGTTGTCTGAGTACGGATCGGAATTTCTTCCGGCGGACCAACCTGCTTTGCTCTCTCCAATCGAAACGGGATCAGGGAAAACTCATCCGGGAGTTTTCCCTGAAATCCATTAATCAAATATTACACACAACCGGTCGGTTTGGCCAACCCGGCGACTTTGCAGGCGCCTTTGGCGGGACCCGACGGGAAAAGTTCGTACACTCTCTTCAGTGGAAAGCCGGTCTCTTTGCAGAGCTTACGAATCATCGGGGCAATTCCGAACTTGAGATAGTAATCTCTCAGGTAGTTGACCAGTTTCCAGTGGTCTTCGGTGAGGTTGTCTACGCCCTCGGTCGTGGCCAATGCTTTAGCGATCTCTTCGTTCCAGACGTCGGGATCTTCCATGAAGCCATCTTCATCCACGTCAATTTTGATTTCGCCATGTTCAAAAACTGGCATCTTGCATCCTCCAAAATTGAATTTAACGTTAAATGGTTTGCTTTTCTCTTAAAACATTTCAATGTATCCGCACGGGCAGTTCTCCGCGCACTTGTCGCAACCCTTGCAGAATTCAAGTTTAAATTTGTATTTCTCGCCTTTAATAAGCGGTTTAATAACGGCATTATCCTGACAATAGCTCCAGCATGTGCCGCAGTCGAAACACATTCCGCAGCTCATACACCGCTTGGATTCGGCTACCGCCTGATCGGCCGTAAGAGTCGGCGTGATTTCGGCGGTCAGTTCTTTGAAACGATCTTCCACCGGCAGCTGGCTGACCTGGACTCGTTCCTTCGTTTCATAGAAATCCAGCTTCATTTTTTCGTGGCGGATTATGCCCATTTCTTCCGGTTTGGCCAAGGTCGTTCCACGCAGTGCAGCATCGATGGCTTCGGCGGCCCTGCGACCGTGATAGACGGCCGTGATGGCAATGTCCAGGTTGATATTGTCGCCACCGGCGTAAATTTGCTGATCCTTGGTGCAGTAGTTATCGTCGACCTTTATCCAGTCGCGTCCTTCGCGAAGGCCCTCGAAAGCGGTAAAATCCGGTTCCTGGCTGATGGCCGCGATTAAAGTCGTGAACTCCAGGTCGAACGTCTCGCCTTCAATCGGTACCGGACGACGGCGTCCCGAGGCATCCGGTTCACCCAACTGCATCTTCTGACATTTCATGCCGGTCGCCTTGTTACCGTCTTTGTAAATTTCCATCGGCGCGGCCAGGTAGTGTATAGTGACCGCTTCTTCATCGGCACCGACGATTTCTTCGTCGATGGCGGGCATTTCTTCGCGCGTACGACGATACAAAATCGTTACTTCGGCACCGAGACGGCGCGATACGCGGGCGGCATCGACGGCCGTATCACCGCCGCCGACCACGACCACTTTGCTGCCGACGGCGACCATCTCGCCGGAATTTATCTTGTTCAAAAACTGGGTTCCGGTCCAGACGTTTTCGGCATCCTCACCGGCCACTCCGAGTTTGTACCCCTGATGCGCACCAAGCCCCACGAAAACCATCTTGTACTGACTTTTAATATCATCAAAAAGAACTTCTTTGCCCACGGCCGTATTGAGTTTAAGCTCCACGCCCATATCCAGAATGCGCTGGATTTCGGCGTCGAGGATAGCGCCGGGGAGACGATAGTCGGGGATACCATAACGAAGCATACCACCGGCCTTCGGAAAAGCCTCGAAAACCGTAACGGGGTACCCGCGCCGGGCCAGATGATAAGCACAGCTCATCCCGGCCGGGCCGGAACCGATAATGGCTATCTTTTCCTCGTGTTTCTCATCAGACAGCATCCTGGGCTTCAAGCCCTTTTCAAGGCCATAATCACCGACATGCCGTTCAAAGGCGTTGATCGAAACGGCGCCTTCTTTGGCGGTGCGGTTGCATTCCGTCTCGCACGGGTGCGGGCAGACGCGGCCGCACACGGACGGGAAGGGTGTCGTCTCGGCGAATATCTGCCAGGCCTGTTCCATCGCCTGGTCATAGGTCTTTTCATAATCCTCGGCCTTGTTGACCGTCATCAACGCCGCGCGGATCTGATTGTTGTTGGGGCATTTATTGATACAGGGTGGTATCTTTTCGACAAATTTAGGTCGTCGCGATGACTGTTCTTTGCCCGACCCGCCCGAGGCGCTGCCGCCGTGCTTGACCTTAAGGCTCTTTTTCTTTCCTACTAAACCCATGTTGCCTCTCTTATTCGAGAAAAATTATATCATATTTGTACTAAGCCCCGCCTTTTAAACGGCACCGGCCCGTGCCGGCGCTCCCGGGGAATTTATCTCAAAAAAATCAGTTTCTCCGTTTTTGTAGCTTCGGACCAGCCTGCAAAATCTTTCGGCCCATTCAGGGTGACCGTCGGCATGGATATGCGTATAGACGGCCAGGCAATTTTTATATATCAACCCGTCGCGATTGTTTCCGAGCCCCGTTCCTTTTTCGACCTTCATGCACGTAGTGATGTTTTCGTCGAAATTCAAAGGAGACGAGTAATGAAACTCATGGCCGCATATTTTGGAATTCATGGCGAATATCGGGTTGGTCGTGTCGGCTTCAAGAGCCGTATATCCGTGCCCGATCGGCCTTTTATGCATCGCCAGATCAATCGGGAACACTCCGGCCATTCGGTACGTATTATCCTGCCAGCACAACGAGCGGCACAGGAGTATCAAACCCCCGCACTCGGCATAAATCGGAAGTCCGTCTTCGGCGGCCTCTTTCAGCGATGCCAATAACTGCAGGTTGTTGGAAATTTTTTCGCCCTGTGTTTCCGGGAACCCCCCGCCGATATACAAGCCGTCGATATCGGGCAGGGAAGAGCTCGTCATCGACGATATCTCAATCAATTCGGCTCCGTTCGCCCGCAGCGCTTCGAGGTTCTCCGGATAATAAAAAGTAAAAGCAGAATCTTTGAAATAGCCGATCTTTATGTTCGGCTTTAATTCGGTTCGTACGTTTGTTTTTTCAATATCGAGTTGAGGAGCATTGTTGGCCAAACGTACTATGCCTTCCATGTTCAGGTACTTATCGGCGATTTCATAGAGCTTCTCGCCGAGGGCGTTGCTGCGATCGAATTCCGACGGTGTCACCAGTCCCAGATGGCGGGACGGTATAATCGTCCCGTCGCGATCCAGCTTGGGGATAGCTCCCAGTACAGGAAGGCCGCAATATTTTTCGATAGAATCGATAATAATCTTTTTATGTCTTTCACCCGCGACGCGGTTCAAAATGACACCCACGATGTTAACGTCAGGATCGAAGTCGATGCAGCCTTTTACCAGGGCCGCAATAGTACGTGTCGCCTTGGTGGCGTCGGCTATCAGTACCACCGGTGCTTTTAAAAGCTTCGCGAGCCCGGCCGTACTGTGCGTACCGTCCACGTCGAGCCCGTCAAACAACCCCCGGTTGCCCTCTATGACCGATATTCCGTTCGAAGTCGAATGTGAGCAAAATGAACGATAGACGTTTACTTCGCCGGCGAGGTAGGTGTCGAGATTGTGACATGGCGATCCGGCAAAATGACTCAGCCAGGCCGAATCGATGTAATCCGGACCTTTTTTGAATACGCGAACGGCCGGAGCTTTCTGTCGATAGTGCGACAGAAAGCTTAGGCTCGTTATCGTCTTTCCCGAATCGCCGGACAGGCCGGCGAATATTATCCGCGGTTTTTGTTCAAGCATGGTTGCGGCACCCGCGCGCCGCGGATGTTAATTCGCGGCGCCTTCTTTATGCGGAATCTCTATATAACTGCCACCATAATAAGTATACACGCAGCGTCCACTGTTGATCAGATCCTTGATGGCATCTTTACACAATTTCTTGTCGACGCCGTCGTCACCGTACAGTTCAATCATGGCTTTGGTCAGGTCCATCGGTTTGAGTTTCTTCTGGCCCTGAGCGTCGCTCACCATCTTGAACATGGCCTCGACAATGTCTTCCTTTGTTTTCGCCATATCTAAATCACCTTCTAAAAGGTTAAATGTGTCGAGCGTTTAAAGGTCAGACCGGCGTGCTTGAAATCGTCAATGTGCTGCTTGGTAAACTCTATACCGGACATCTGGAAAAACTTCGGCCAGCCGATACGGTTTATCCACTCACCCATTCTTTCGTGCTTCCTGGCGTTGGCCGCCCAGAGTTCCACCAGGTTGCGGATGGCAGAAGTAACCTCGGGCCAGCGCGGCGGATTGTTCGGTATGAACGGAATCGCCAGCTTCGAGAACATCGGTTCGGCGCGCGCGTTGGAAACCTTGCCGCCGACCCATATCGACACGCCGTCGTTCAAGGGATCGTTCAAAGGCATAGCGGGGCACACCGTATAGCAGTTGGCGCAGTACATACAATTTTCTTCCAGGACTTCCACCGACGGGTTACCTTCCACGGTCGCCGGACGAATCGCGGCGGTCGGGCAGGAGGCAACCACGTTCGGAATTTCGCACATCTTTTTGACGCTTTGGTGGTTGACTTTCGGTGGTCTGCGGTGAATGCCCAGGATAGCGATATCGGAACAATGTACGGCACCGCACATGTTCAGACAACAGGCCAAAGCGATACGCAGCTTGCCGGGGAGCTTTCTGTTTTCGAAGTACTCGATCAGGTCGTCCATGACGCACTTGACGACACCGGAAGCGTCGGTCGCGGCCGAGTGACAGTGCACCCAGCCCTGGGTGTGGACGATACTCGAAATGGCATTGCCGATACCGCCGACCGGGTGTCCCAAAGCGGCCAGGTCCTGAATCAGGGGATCGATGTTTTCGGATTTGGTCAGAAGGAACTCGACGTTGTGGCGGCTCGTGAACCGCAGATAACCGTCGCAGTACTTATCGGCCAAATCACAATAATTTCTGATCTTCTCGATACTTATCAAGCGCCCGGAAGCGGCCCGGATCGTGAACAGTTTGGCTCCGCTTTCACTGACGTGAACCATGACTCCCGGCTTGAGGATTTCATGGTATTTCCATTTGCCGTAGTTTTCCTTTATTATCGGAGGCAGGAACTGCTCATAATGGGGGGGACCGTAATCGGTCCGTCTTTCTTGCACTGCATCAGCCATATCTCAAACCTCTATTTTCTTTTAGGTTAATCTTGTAGTTTATCCTTCATCTTCCTCGCCACCGAAGAAAACGTATGGGTTTTCCCGCGGATGGGCGACCATCTCCGGAATCGGTTCCATGCCGATGGCGTCGAGGAAATTACCCATGCCGACACGCTGTATAAATTCGCCGACACGTTCGCGGTTTTTGCCCTCTTCGCACCAGACATCCCAAATGGCGTCAATCAACTCTTTGAGATCGTCATACGGCGGCTCGAGTTTCACGAACGGCACGATAACCGAAGACAACATGGCGCCCTCGATAATCGGAGCCTTGGCGCCCAGGAGCAGGCAGGCACCGCGATCTTTGCCCGGACGAAGAGCCTTGGGCATGACATTTATGCAATGCATGCACTTCTTGCAGAAGCTGTTTTCGATCTTGAGTTCACTGCCGTTCCATTCCATGCACTTGCCGGGGCACATTTCGACGACTTCCCCCTGGATATCCATGCCGCCGTCGGCGTAGGCTTTAACTTCGGCCTGATCCATCTGGATGTCGTCGCGCCAGATACCGATGATGGAAAGGTCGGAGCGGGCGATAGAGGCCACGCAGTCGTTCGGACAACCGGACATTTTGAACTTGAATTTATAGGGGAAGGCCGGACGGTGCAATTCGTCCTGATAATGCATGGTTAATTCGTGCGTAAGAGCCATCGTGTCATAGCAGGCCCATTCGCAGCGGGCCATGCCGCAGCAGCAACTGGGAGTACGTAAGTCGGAACCGGAACCGCCAATGTCAAAATCGATGCCCTGCAGATCGGTGAAGGTCGGTTCGAGCTGGTCGGTGGTGGTACCGAGCAGAATGATATCGCCGGTCGAGCCGTGCATGTTGGTAAGGCCGGAGCCGCGCTTTTCCCAGATATCACAGATTTTGCGAAGAGCTTCTGTCGTATAGAACCAACCGGCCGGCTGGTTAATACGCAAAGTATGGAAATGCGAAATATTGGGCCACTTGTCGGGCAAATCGGAATAACGGCCGATAACGCCGCCACCATAACCCATCACGCCAACAATACCGCCATGTTTCCAGTGTCCTATTTTTTCAGTATAGGATTGCTCTAACTGGCCGAGAAGGTCCGCCGCCATGGGACTCGTTTTGGCCGCCATCTTGATTTCTTTTACGAAGCTCGGCCACTTACCCTTCTCAAGCTCATCAAGCTTTGGGGTATTCGGAAGATCCGCCATTGCAACTCCTTGATTGAAAAGTGTGTCTCTTATATTAAATCTTTGTTATTCAGCCTCTTAAAATCCACCCGCCAGACTTGGGCAAACCCGCTTTGATTAATTTTGCGAGATGTCCGGCCATGCGGTTTCCTCCTATTTACTAAGTTCCAAAAGTAACTTATTTTGCAACCCAAGTCAAGAGTATTTTGTGAAAAATTTCATTATCTTTGCCTTTCCATATATTTTTATCGGCAGGCTTGGGAAATAATTCACAATTATATCATATTGTGTTATAATGTGTTATGTGTCAGTGCGATAGAATTAAGTCCAAAACAGTCTTATTTTCAAAAATGGTAATTCGGGGAGATTTTATATAATTATGGATTTTGGGACCGGAGCCGGAAATTTCAAGGTAGGGGTATACTTTCGTATATAAAAAAGGACCCCATTGGGGTCCTTTTAAAAATCGCAGGAATTTAATCCTACATTCCCTTATATGGATTAGGTCCGACCCGATCCATTGTCTCCAGAAAATCATCGAAGATTTTCGGTATTTTGTCATAATCGGTTATAGCCAACTCGTGGAATTCGACCCGCTCTTCTTCGAGCACCAGTTGTTTAAGCTTCTCGCGGACGTTTTCCATGCGGTAGTCGGCCAATTCGCTGCCGCGAATGAAGTGGCACTGATAATCGTCGCCCTTCTTGCAGCCAATCAACAGAACCCCGTCGTAGCCGCTGGCCAGAGCGTCGCTGACCCAGACGGAGTTCATCGAACCGAGGCAGCGCAACGGGATGATGCGAATCATCGAGTTGTACTGCATTCTCCTGATTCCGGCGTAATCGACCGCGGGCAGCGCGTCGTTTTCACATATGAATGCGAGGACGCGAGGTTTCTCGTCGAATTCGTCCGGTATGGGAATCGAACGAATCATCTGCGATACCATACGTACGCTGTAATTCTTGAACGATATAATGCGCTCGGGACAGGCACCCAAACAGACGCCGCAGCGACGGCACCGGTACAGGTTGGGAAGAGGCGTGCCCTTGTCGTCTTCATCGAGAGCTCCGAACGGACATTCCTCGGTGCAGCGCTTGCACTGCGTGCACTTCTGCATCATGAAGTCGGGATAACTGAGATCGCCGGCCCGAGGATGCACCGCTTTGCCCTGCGAAATCGCTTCGACCGCCTGAATCGCCTTCAAAGCCGCACCGTAAGCGTCGTTTTGAGCCGTGGACAAATCCATGGGAGCGCGGACGCATCCCGCGGCATAGATGGCGGTACGGCGCGTTTCGTACGGGAAACAAATGAAATGTGAATCGGGAAAACCGTATTTTAGCGTCGGCAGGTCGGTGCCCTGGCGGTATGCTAGGTTCAATATTTTCGCACCTTTTTCGGCGCTTTCGGCGGCTTTCTTACCGTCTTCGGTCTTGCCGTCATCGGCCGGTTGCTCTGCCGCTTCTTCGCCTTCGGCCGGAACCGGAGCGGTTTCGACCTTGGTCGTCGGCACCATTCCGGCCGCCAGCACGAGCATGTCGGCTTTGATCGTTATGTCTTCGCCGAGCAGAGTCTCCTCGACGTCGATCTCGACCGAACCGTTGCTGGCCCGTACTTCGGCGATTTCGCCCTTGGTCAAAAACAAGCCGTCATCGTTCTGGGCGTACTGGTAAAACAGTTCGTACTGCTGCGGCGAGCGCAGGTCCTTATATATGATATAGATCTTGGCGTCAGGATACTGTTCCCTGACGTACATCGCCTGTTTCAGCGACACGCGGCAACAAACCGCAGAACAATAGGGGAGATGATCCTGATCGCGCGATCCGGCACACTGAATGAAAGCAATGCTGTCGACCGGTTTGTCGTCCGACGGTTTCTTGATTCCGCCGTTCGCGACCATTTTTTCAAGTTCGAGGTTGGTGACGACGTTCGGAGATTTGCCGTAACCGAGATAATCCAGCTTGGCGGTATCGTACGGTTTCCATCCGGTCGCCTGCACTATCGAACCGAACATCGTCGGCTCGGCCGCGCCGCTGAATGTCACTTGAAATTTGCCGGGCTGGCCTTTGGTCTTGTCGACCTTGCATCCGGTTTTGATCGTTATATTTTCGTGTTTCTGTACCTGATCGATTAAAGTCTCGACACCGGAATCCTGAAGTTCCTGATACGGCGGAACCTTCGGAAAGACTTTTTTGTATGTGGTCGCCCAGCCGCCCAGCTTGTCTTCCTTCTCGACCAGCGTCACTTTGTACCCGGCGTCGCCTGCGGCCAGGGCCGCGTTCATACCGGTCATGCCGCCGCCGATCACCAGAATGTCTTTGCTGGTGTCTTCGATAAGTGGTACGGGAACACTGGTCGCTTCGACCTTGGCCATCGACATGCGGATGACGTCCTCGGCCAGCATCTGGGTGTCTTCGTCATTCGGCGGATGACACCAGACGACGTGTTCTCTGAGGACGGCACGATCGACCAGTATGTCCTCGCCGAAATCGAAAATTTCCGGAAAGACACGAGGCGAACAAGCCCCCAGAACGACTTTATTAACGCCTTCGTTCTTGATGTCGTTTTTAATTATTTCCAGACCTTCGGGATTGCAGAAAGCATCGTGGGTGCGGCATACTCCCGCCTTCTTTTCTTTGGCGGCATTGATTAATTTATCGACGTCGACCGATTGGGCGATGTCACAGCCCTTGCAGATATAACATCCGATTTTTGGTTCCATGGTGCTACCTCCTCATCCCGTGGTTGATGGCTTTCAGGGCCGCACCGGTGGCATCCTGCACGGACGCCGCCACTTCCATTGGCCGTATACTGGTTCCGGCTCCGATTACTCCTTGGCCGGTATCGGGAATAATGAACCCGAATTCATCCAGAGGAGTGTCGAGCGGGGGAGGCGTATCGGCGGTATTCGGGACCATCCCGACCGCCAGCACCGCCATATCGACTTCCATCTTAGTGATTTCTCCGGTCATCGTGTTCTCGGCTTCGAGAATGACGTTGCCGTTGGCGGGATTTTCGGTTACTTTGGCCACCTTGCCCCGGTGAAAATGAAACTTTTCGTCATCCTGTTGCTTGACATAAAAATCTTCCATCCGTCCCGGCGAGCGCACGTCGATATAAAACAGGTGTATTTCGGCTTGGGGATAACGTTCGCGAATGTATGTGCCCTGCTTCATCGACCCCAAACAGCACACCGACGAACAGTACGGCAGGTGATTTTCATCGCGGGACCCGGCGCACTGCACGAATCCGATTTTCGTTATTTCTTTGCCGTCCGACGGCCGGACTATTTTGCCCCGGGTCGGACCGCTTTCCGACGCCAGACGTTCCATGATGACATTGGTGATGACATTTTTGACTTTACCGAAACCGAGATTTTCGATTTTCGTGGCATCGTACGGACGCCAGCCGGTGCACCATACCACCGCCTTGACTTTAGCCGTGATCGTGCGCGGTTTCATATCGAGTTCGATGGCGCCGTACACGCAGGCATCGGCACATTTTTTCATCCGTTCATCGGAGGCGTACTGCGGGTCGATGAC
The DNA here is from genome assembly GCA_963702205.1 of uncultured candidate division Zixibacteria bacterium. Taxonomy (GTDB): domain Bacteria; phylum Zixibacteria; class MSB-5A5; order GN15; family PGXB01; genus CALAMC01. The sequence goes on along the minus strand of OY969724.1, from coordinate 2,959,226 downwards.
ATAGCGAAACGGGTAGGCCACACTGTGGGGAAGATAAACCGCCTTGGTTTTATCCAGGTTATAATTAAACTCGTTATCGCGTTCGATCTCGCAAACCTTTTCGCACTCGCCGCAGGCCGTGCATTTTTCGTTGATGAAGCGCGGCGTCAGCGTTATCTGTGCCTCATAATTACCCGGCTCGCCCGTGATATTATCGACTTTGGCCAGCGTCAGGACGCGGACGTTGCGATTGGAACGAATTCTTCTAAGATTAATCTCGATGCCGCAGGTCGGCGGACAAAGCTTTGGGAAATATTTATTCGTGCCGGCGACGCGTCCGCCCAAAGAGGGGAGCATCTCGGCCAGAATTACTTCCTTACCAACCTCGGCTGTTTCGATTGCTGTCGTCATACCGGCGATACCGCCACCGACCACAAGAGTATCGGCTGTGATGGTATCCTCGCGCGGTTCAAACTCAGCCATTTCACATCTCCTTGTTTGCCGGCCCGAATGCAGGGCAGGCCTTTATAGCATTATACGTCTTTTCGGTGCCGCTTGTGAAATTTTTAACAAATACTTCCATTTAAAAAGCAGATTTCTCTGCCGCTTTTCGTCCAAAATATTTGTTATTGATAATATTAGATGCGATTTATTTTGTCAAGTGATTATGAGTCGTATTTTAAATTTGCAGCGAGTTTTAGTTTCTGATTCAGCCGGGAAGGCGGAAAGAGACGTATTTTATCGTCCGTTTGTTCAATAAATGGCTTTTTTCGAACGTTGTCTGAATCAACAAATCCTTATTATTGATCGGAGCGGCGTACAAATCGCGGGTCATCTCGTGTATGCGGCATTTTTCTTCATCAATGGTTTCCAGCGTAAAATCGAACAGGCCGTCGGCGTCGGTTTTCAAATGAATCAATCCGTCCTTTTTCAGGACCTGACCATATAATGTCAAAAAGCGAGCCGATGTCAGTCTTTTTTGTGACTTGCACGGTCTGGGGTACGGATCGGGAAAGGTAATCCAGATTTCGGAGATTTCATCTCTATCAAAATATTCCGTCAATAGCTCGATTCTATTTCTTATAAACGCTGCATTATATATATCCATTTCCTCGGCGGTTTTGGCTCCACGCCAGATACGAGCGCCTTTGAGGTCTATCCCGATGTAATTGCGGTCGGGGTGCCGCAGGGCCAGGTTGATAGTATACTCCGCCTTGCCGCAGGCCAGCTCCAGGACGATATCATTGTTATTACCGAAATACCCGGCCCATTGACCCCTGGGTAGAGGAAGCTGCTCAAAAACGTTTCCAAACGTCTTGAGATCGGCGAATTTGGCGAGTTTTCCTTTTGACATATATGTTAACCTATGGTGTCAGCCGGAAACGTTGCCGGGAGAAATCGATTTCCAGCCGCTGAAAACGGGTTAGTATATCGTTGCCCAATATTCCTTCGGTACGAAACGATTCCCCTTGTACCGCGGGGACGTTGCCGACATACAACCCGATACGATCAACCCGGGCATTTCCGAGAGTCGCATTTGAAGCATGCCCGGCTATGGCGGTATCGGACACGCGGTCAAGCCCCTGATATACCATTATGAAATTACTATCTAAAATGACACGGCTTTCATTTGCCGCCTCCGGGGTGATAAGTGAATTTTTCATCCCCGTATCGAGTATGAACGAGAGCGGATGTCCGTTTATCGCTCCGGGAATTATTATATAGTCGTTTCGTATCATCAGTGAATCGAAGGTAGTGCTGTCGACCCTGCTTTCATCACAACCACCCATTTCCAGTACGTATTCGGGTTTTCGGCCGGATAACATCATTATTCCAAGGCACGGGGCACGGCCCAAAAGATCGAGACCGATGATGCCCGAAACATCCCTGTCGCCGATTTGCATCAGGGAATCGACCACGAACGCCGTTATGTTTTTGATGCGAATCGTGCCGGTTTTAAAATACCCGGGATTGACCCTGGCTTTTATGTCAGTGATTTTCCCCTGCAGACCCATGATGGCAGGTAAATGTTCGTCGTCGAGGCCCTGCATATCAACCGACGTGCCAAGCGCCGAACGGGCAATGATCGTATTGGATGCCCCAAGGTCGACCAGGAAACGCCCCACACGACTGCCTTCAACGTGACCCATGACAAAAAAACGACCATCGGAAAATTCCATGACGGTTTCACCGTAGGGTGTTGGCTTGTCATCGGCGTCCGCACTATCAACAGCCGCAAATGTCATGGAAAAACTGCAGTAGATCAATATTGTCAGAATTAATTTTATCATTTTATTGGAAATCAGTATTTGGCGGCGATAGGCATACGCCGACCTGCCCCGAAAGCTTTGGACGTTATTTTCAACCCGGGAGGAGCCTGGCGGCGCTTGTACTCGTTTTTGTTGATGGCCCGAATGACCCACTTAACCGTGTCGGCATCGTGACCTTTTCCGGTAATTTCTTTGGCGCTGAGCCCCTCTTCTATATAATAGTGCAGAATGGCATCAAGGACTTCATAGGGAGGAAGAGTATCCTGATCGGTTTGATCGGGTCTGAGTTCTGCCGACGGGGGGCGTTCGATTATTTCGAGCGGAATCACTTCTTCGGCTCGATTGATGAAACCAGCCAGCTCATAAACCATGGTTTTGGGCACGTCTGATATAACGGCCAACCCTCCGGCCATGTCACCATACAACGTGCAGTAACCGGTCGCCATCTCGCTCTTGTTTCCGGTCGTAAGCAACAGGTGGCCGTGACGATTGGAAAAAGCCATCAGGATGTTCCCGCGAATGCGGGCCTGAATATTCTCCAGAGCCACGTCCATACCGTCCGAATTCAAGCTGCTTTTCAATTCTTTGAGGTACGATTGATATATCGAGCTTATCGGAACGGTCAGAAATTCTATGCCGAGATTTTTGGCCAGCCCGGCGGCGGCGCTTTTGCTGAGGCCCGATGTATAATCCGACGGCATAGAGATCGCCGTAACGTTTTCCGGCCCGAGGGCCCGGACTGCCAGAGTACAAACCACCGCCGAATCGATTCCGCCGGAAAGTCCTATGACCGCCTTTGTAAAACCGGTCTTGCCCATATAATCCTGCACGCCCAACAGAAGCCCCTTATAAGCCTGCTCGGCTTTATCGGTCGGTTGTGCATCCACCGGTTTATTATCTGTCGCCAGATCAAGAGTTACTACGTTTTCCTCGAACGCGGGGAGCTCCGCGACAATTCGCCCCTTGTCATCGAAACACAGGCTGTGGCCGTCGAAAATCAACTCATCATTTCCGCCGACCTGATTGACGAATATAAAAGCTCGTTTATGTTGCGCCACATGATTGCCGATCAATCGTTTTCTTAGTTCATCCTTGCCCAGAACAAACGGTGAGGCCGAAATATTTATGAAAATATCCGCCCCGGCACCGGCGAGTTTTTCTATCGGGTCGACACTGTAGCCTCCAAAAGGCCATAACTCGGGCTCGTTCCAGTAATCCTCACAAATCGAAATCCCCGGACGATGGTTTTTAAACTCCACGGGTGCGATTTCGTCGGCGGGATCAAAATAACGAGGCTCATCGAAAACATCATAAGAAGGCAGCAGGCTTTTGTGACGGGTCGCGAGGATCTTTCCGTTTCGTAAAACCACCGCCGAATTATGCATTCGGTGACCGTTTCCATTATCTTTTCTGGTCGGAAGGCCCATAACAATGCCGATTTCGGGATATCCGCTGGTAACATCCATCAACTTTTGCCGCGCCGAATCCACGCGATCCATAAAACCGTGAGTGAACAACAGGTCTCGCGGGGGATAACCGGTCAGGTACAGCTCGGAGAAGATTATCAGGTCGGTTCGGGCGGCGTTGTTTTTTATTACGTCAACTGCCTTTTCGAGATTTTGCTCGATGGCTCCGACGGTCGGGTTCAATTGGGCCAGCGTTATTTTCATGCCTATATATAACACAATAATGCGGGAAAATAAAAGGCCGATTTTGCACATTAAAAAAGGGGACAAAATCTTGTCCCCTTCCTGTTTGAAGTAGATATCCGGTTACGGGCAAACCGGATCCGGTCCCGGAGGAGTATTGTACTTATTTGCGATCAAATAAAGTATATCCAGAAGATTGACGCTGCCGTCGCCATTGGCGTCACCGGCTTCCTCAGGGTCGGGAGCCGGTCCGGCCGGATCGTTGTATTTGTAGGCAATCAAATACAAAATATCCAGAAGGTTGATCTGCTGGTCGCCGCTGGCGTCACCGCATACGAATGAAATAACGTCAATCGGCAAAGGCGAACTCCAGTCGCTTTCAGCATCCCACGAATCTTTAGCTTTTACCCGGACGTCGTATGTTCCGGCATCGAACCATGTATACGGCTCGGTGCAGGTTTCCCCGGAGCTGTACGGACCTTCCCATGCGGAGAAGTCTCCATTACCCCAATCCCACATATAATAGATTTCATTATCTTCGCCGTCGAGCGTGGATGCCTGAAACTGATATTCGGTTCCAGCATTGCCGTCGCTGGGTCCGATCGGTTCGCTCGGGGCGATGGGAGCGTTGTTAATCAGTTCGTTGTTGGTTACGGTGAAGTAGATTTCGATTATGCCGCCGCCTTTCCACGTCCAGCTGACTTCGAGACCGAGGTCGTGGACGTCAACCGCTCCGGCGTCAATAATCAAATCACGGTAAGGGTCTTGTTCGACATAGCCACCCACCAGATTCATATGGCCGCCGTCATAAAAGCAGGTAGGATCGGCATAATAATTATAATCGCCGTAAAGTCTGTCCTGGGCCTTGGTGTTTCTGTTCCAGACCATGGCCGCGTAGAAAAACGGATAATCATCGAAGAGATCTATGAAGTGCAACGCACTTCTTGCCCGAGGGCAGTATTGTCACGTAGTCCTCGTGCCTTCTTCGATAAATACCGTATGCGTGAAACCGGGATAATCCGTTACATTCGGCCATGTCTCGGTTTCATCGGCCGCGGCGGTGGCATCCGCCTGATAGGCCGTAAAGGGGTTAGAGTGGGGGTTTTGATTATCGCTGTAACTGAGAACCCCGTCGGGATTGAAAACAACCGCCATAATTCTGACATTACTGGCCTGGAGATCGGACCACAATTGCGAGCCATCCCATAGTATGGTATCCGTCAAAGAGCCCTGATACGGGAGGTTCAGATTGCCTTCATAGGCAAAGTCCAGAAACGCATTGTCGTACTTGACCCCGGAATAATCAGCCCAGCGGGAGATTTTCTCGGTTACGTAGATGCGCAGATGCCCGGTGTAATTCGGGTTTGCCTTAATGTCCTTCGCCGGGCTGTCGGTCACCGGTGGCGCCGCAATGCCCGGATTTAGAGCCAGGGTATAATTCCCGGCTGCAAACGCAGGACCGATCAGGACAATTGCGGCAAGGCATGCCGCCAGAATTGTCCAAAGCGGGCGTTGACATTTGTCCAAAATAATACCTCTTGAATTATATAATTAATGTAATAATATTGATAATCATCGAAGACATTGAAATTCAGCAAATTACGCAGACAGAATAATAAATGAAACATTTGCGGCCCGTCATCAACGAAGTAAATTGTCGGTCCCGTTAACAGTTTAAATAAATATACTTTTTTTGTCCGCATTGTCAAGATAAAAGCCACCACTTAAGTACGTAATACACAGATAGTTATGCCAATATATGGCTTGTTGCGCTATCGACGCAGTATTATCCCCCAGAATATGGAAAAATCAGTATAATCATAGCGGTCATCGAAGGGCATTTCGTCCAGATCTCGTCTGAGTATTTTGGTTGTCGATTCATTATTGACGAATTCTACCGACAGCGATGGCTCAATAAACCAACCGGATCGGGTAGCAATAGGCCTCTGGATTTTGAGGAAAAATCTCGTTTGATAATCGTGGCGCTGGGGATCAAGCTGGGTGTATATTAAATTTATATGTGTCAGGCCTTCTTCAATGGTCCGCAAGAAGTGCTTTTCAAAGTACCCCAAACCTGCCGTCACAATGGCATCGGTAAAAAACAGCGTCTTTATGGTTGCCGTAACGGAATGGCCTTCCCATAGCGAAGACCACGGGGAGAGGTTTTCGTTCGAAGAGCCGAAAACTATACCGTCTTTATCATTGGTGAAATTACGATAGGTATAGGTAATACTTAGTCCGGTTTTCGCTCCTAACGGTCGGGAAAAACGCGGTGAGATATAATACGAATTCAGCTTTTTCGAGACTAAGAATGTATCCGGGATGCTGTCTATTATATCAGCATTTGGAGCAAAAGGATCGAGGTCTTCGCGGAATGAACTATAATCGGCTTTGCCGAACCCGGCTTCGATATCGATTGTATTATTATGCAAAATAGTCGCGTTAACACCTGCAAAAAACTCATAACTCTTCTGATCGTATATATCATTATCAACGTATGACGTCTGATTGTACTTACCACCCATCCTGAAATACATCTGTCCGGCCGCTCGATAAAGCAGACCGGCCGTCATATCCCCCGAGTTATTATTGAATCCCGAATAGGCAGCCCGATACCGACTGCCGTAAAAGCTGCTTTTGGCATAAGGGATAAGCGGTGAGTCTTTCAAGTTCGGAATCAGGGTGATTTCGCCGCCCGACGTAAAATCGTTTATTCTGTACGTTCTGCTGTAATATGTATAATCGACACCGCCGTTTATTTCTGCAAACGACACGGGATAGAGGTACACCCGTCCGCTGGTCGTGGTATAGACGTCGTAAATATCGTTATTGTCCTTGATTAAATTGCTTTCGTAGCCGTTGTTGATCCCGGCCTCGAATTTTACATCGGCCCATGCCGATAGTGCACACAAAGAAACCCCAAGCAGAAACAGTTCAACATATAACGCTTTTTTCATCGGTTCCCTCCTCAATGACAAACGCCGCCGGCACAACCGCCCGAGGAAACCGCACCAATGCCGATTCCGTTGCCGGGTCCGAACTGATCACCGATTCCGAAACCGCCGCGATTGCTGGACAACAAGCGACAGTTTTTATTGAGGCTGGAAAACTTCCCGGAGTTGAGAGAAGGATCGGCTGAAATTCCTACCGAGGATGTTTCAAAACTGACTATGCCCATATTGGCCGGTTCGGTATCGAACTGGCCCGGACGGAAGCCGCTTTCGGCCACGTCGATGATACCGTCACCGTCCGAGTCCGGCGCGTTGTCGTTAATACCGTCGCCATCCAGGTCGATATACGTTGCTTCCGTTGTCTCCGATTTCTCGGCCAGGAGGAACTTCGGTGATAAAATAAGGACAAATATCACCAATGAAAAAATCGAGAATTGGTGAAGCTTCATGATGCCTGCTCCTTGCTTTTGCATACCCTTGCTTGACAGTCATGTCAAAGGTAACCTTAATTGTCCTTTTTTGCAAGAATTAATTGCCCGCTATATGGATAAACTTATTTAATATGTACTTTTTTGTCTTAATATTTTCTTCATAATTACGGATATTCTTCTTGTTGCCAATTTGACTGGCGGGAGCTATAATGAAATAAATATTAACCGGGAGATCCACATGTCCGGCGAAAAAATACTGGTTATCGAAGACGAACAAGATATTTCCGATCTTATAAAATACAATTTGGAACGTGATGGCTACAGCGTGGCCCTGGCCGCGACGGGCGAGAAAGGCCTGTCCGAGGCGCGAAAAGATATGCCGCAATTGATCATCCTGGATTTGATGCTTCCGGGCATGGACGGTTTGCAGGTCTGCCGCACTATGAAAGGCGAAAGCGGCACCAGAGAAATACCCATAATAATACTAACCGCCAAGAGTGAAGAAGCCGACATCGTCGCCGGGCTGGAACTGGGAGCCGATGATTATATCACCAAGCCGTTCAGTACCGAGAGTCCTTCTGGCCCGCTTGAGAGCAGTCCTGCGGCGCAAGGCCGAAGCCGTGATCCCTGACAGTCAGACCATATCCTATCAAAATCTATTGATCGACCCCGGCAAACACTCCCTCTCGATCGGGGGTAAGGCAATAACGCTGACTCATACGGAATTTAATTTAATTCACGTTATGGCGCGCCGACCCGGCTGGGTATTTACGAGGAATCAGTTGGTCGATGCCATACGGGGCGAAGACGTGTTCATTACCGACCGAACCATCGACGTGCATATCGCCGGGCTTAGAAAAAAACTCGGCAAGGGCACCGATTATATTGAGACCATCAGGGGTGTCGGCTACCGATTCAAGGAGTCGTGATGTCATCACGACGCATTATCTGGCAATTATATCCGTCGTACCTGATTATCACCATCGTCGCGGTTGTGATAATGGGCTGGTACGGAATAAAATCACAGAAGCAGGACCTGCTGGATTATGTGGAATCGGTTCTTTATGACAGAGCCGTCATAATCGCAGGACAGATATCGCCGCAAATGTCTTCCGGTGACGTTAAAAGCGTGGGAGAATTTTGTCGTCGGGTAGGTTCGGTATCCTCGACCCGAATTACGGTAATCGATACGTCCGGGGTTGTTCTCGTCGATACCGACCAGAACCCTGCCGTCATGGAAAATCACGGCACTCGGCCGGAAATGGTCGAGGCTTTGAACGGTGGCCGGGGGATGTCGACCCGGTTCAGTAATACCCTGCAGATGAACCTCATGTACGTGGCCGTCAGGGTAACCGACAATAATAATATACTCGGATTAGTACGTACTTCGATTCCGGTCGCGTTCGTCGACGAGGAAATCGCCCAGGCTCGTACCCGGGCCGTCCTGGTTGGTCTGTTTATCGCCGTGTTGGCCGCCCTGATCAGCTATATCGTCAGCCGTAATATCAGTCGGCCGCTCATTGAACTTAAAGATGGTGCGCGGCGTTTCTCCGATGGGGATTTCGACCGCCGTCTGGCGGTTTCCAATACCGAAGAAATCGGCGGGCTGGCATTGGCGATGAACCAGATGGCCGGGCAGCTCAGCGATCGGATCAATACTATTACCCGGCAGCGAGGGGAGCAGGAGGCAGTCCTGGCCAGTATGACGGAAGGTGTTCTGGCCTTCGACACCAATGAACGGTTGATAAATTTCAATAAAGCGGCGGCGACGTTTCTGGAACTGGATGAATCCCGCGCCACCGGGCTGACCATACAGGAGGCGATCCGCAATTCCAGACTTCAGAAGGTCATCGGCGAGACGCTCTGGACCAAAAAGCCGATCGTGTCGACAATCGAATTTACCGGAGCAGAAGAACGCTGGGCACAGGCCTCGGCGACCATTCTGAAGGATGCCTCGGGCAAAGATATGGGCGTGCTGGTCGTGCTCAATGATATAACCCGCATGCGCAAGCTGGAAAATCTTCGCCGCGATTTCGTGGCCAACGTATCGCACGAACTTAAAACACCCATCACGTCGATCATGGGCTCGGTCGAAACGCTTCTCGATGGGGCCGTCGAGCACAAAGAAGAGGCTGAAAGGTTTTTGAAAGTAATTTCGAGGCAATCGGACCGATTGAACAATATCATCGAAGATCTTCTAAGGCTCTCACGGATTGAATCGGAATCCGAACAAGGCGAAATAACTCTTGCAAAAATACCGCTGCGACCGGTTCTTCAGGCGGCCATAGCCGACTGCGAATCTCTGGCATCGGCAAAGGCATCGAATCTGGTACTTAACTGCCCGGACAACATCCAGGCGCGGCTCAATGCACCCCTGTTCGAGCAGGCCATCATAAATTTGATCGACAATGCCATCAAATATAGTGACGACGGCAAACCTGTGGAAATCGAGGTCGTCGGCGATGAAATCTCGGTGCGAATAATAGTAAAAGACCATGGCCACGGAATCGATTCCAGGCACCTGCCCCGTATTTTCGAGCGTTTCTACCGGGTGGACAAATCCCGCAGCCGCGAACTGGGCGGCACCGGCCTGGGGCTGGCTATCGTCAAACATATTGTTCTGGCCCACGCCGGACGTATTACGGTTGAAAGTATCCACGGACAGGGCTCGACATTCAAAATCGATTTGCCGGTCATTTAGCTCCGGAACCGCACGCCCTTCGGCGGTCGATTCGTAATAACTATTATATTATTATGTTCGGCGAACTTATATCCGTTGAAAGCTGGTTTTCCTAACCAAACATTAACTCTTCCTTAATAATTTCTTAATAAAAAACAGGTTCAATCCTCACAATGAATTTGAGGGATCATAAGACACAGGGAAAAAGAATCTTAAAATATACCCAATAAATTAAAATAGGAGGAAAGTAAGGGATTTAAAGACACTCGCGCACAGCGCAAACTGCACTGACAATTAAAGGGATATAATTGGAGAGAGAAATGAGTAAGTATAATGCTGTCAAGCTATTGGTTATAATTATGCCGCTGTTATTTTTCGCGGGGCGGGCATCCGCTGACAACTGGTACGATACGATTAAAATCAAAGGCGATCTGCGCTACCGCCATGAAATGAAAAAAACCGGCGACAACGACCCCGAGCACCGTCAACGCCTTCGGGCCCGCCTGGCCATAACCGGCAAGGTCTCTCCTGAGATCGACGCTACCGTACAACTCGCTACCGGTTCGACCGACCCCGTTTCCACCAATCAAACTCTTACCGGTTCCTTTTCGAGTAAAGATGTTCGTCTCGACATGGCCTATTTCGAGTACAAACCGATCAAGACGCCGGGGGTTTCGATCGAAGGCGGAAAATTCCACAATCCGTTTTTCAAACCGGGGAGTTCGGAGTTGATCTGGGACAGTGACATAAGTCCGGAAGGCGGGGCGGTCAATTATACTCAGGACTTTAACAATGTGACTCTGACTCTGATCGGAGCTGGTCTGTGGATCGAAGAACGTTCCAAAGGTAACGATTCCTATCTGGCCGCTTTTCAGGGCGTGTCACGATTCAATTTTAACGAGAAAAAGACCAGCCTGGCGGTCGGCGGCAGTTATTTCAACTACGTCAACTCCAAAGGTTATCCGGTCTTTTTCGGTCCGGAAGACCCGATGGGTAATACGGCCGTTGAAGTCACAAGCGGCGAGACATCCTATTTCGAGTATGCCGAAGATTATGAACTGTTCGAGGCTATGGGAGAGCTAACCCATCATTTTGCACCACTGCCGGTTACGGTCATGGGCGATTACGTCACCAATACCGCGGCGGATAGTCTCAATACCGGCTGGCTGCTTGGAATCAGGATTGGCAAAGCCAAAAAGCAGGGCTCCTGGGGAGTGCGTTACATTTACCGCCGGGTCGAAAAGGACGCCGTGATTGGCATCTTTACCGACTCGGATTTCCGCAACGGGGGTACGGATGCCAGAGGTCATGAATTCGGCGGCTCATATATGCTGACAGATAATGCGGCTTTTGACTTCACGTATTTTATAAATCAGATAGGTCTGCAGCAAGCCGACCCGACTGATTTTAATCGGATGCAAATCGACCTGCAGTTGAAATTCTAAGCCGAAGAAAAAATGAACGTCTTAATAAAACCTTAACAAAAAAAATTAAACTTCCATGAATGGATTTAAGGAGGAAATGATGAAGAAAGCATTGATTTTGTTGGCGGCGGCTTTGATCGCAACCGGGTTCGTATTCGCCGGAACCAACGTCACCGTAAAAGGCTCCGACACTTTGATTCGGTTGGGGCAGAGATGGGCCGAAGAATACATGAAGGAAAATCCCGGCGTCGTAATTCAGGTCGCCGGAGGCGGCTCCGGAACCGGTATCGCGGCTCTGTTGAACGGCTCGACCGATATTTGTGAAGCCTCGCGCGATATGAAAGAAAAGGAATATGCCCAGGCTAAAGCCAAGGGTATTACGCCTTACCGGGTTTCGGTTGCACTCGACGGTATTTCCGTCTATCTGAATGAAAGCAACCCGGTCAAGGAACTCAGTTTTGCCCAGCTTAAAGGTATCTACACCGGCGCCATAACCAACTGGAAAGAAGTTGGTGGCAATGATGCCCGGATTATCCTGTACGGCCGTGAAAACAACAGTGGCACATACGCCTTTTTCAAGGAAGAAGTCCTGGACGAAGAGGATTATTCCGAATATACCCAGACGCTTCCCGGAACGGCCGCAGTCGTGAATGCCGTGTCCAAGGATGACAACGGAATCGGCTACGGTGGTATTGCCTGGGCCAAAGGCGTCAAGGATGCGGCGATCCGCAAAACCGACGACTCCAAAGCTATCATGCCGACGATGGAAACCGTCTCCAACGGAACCTACCCGATTTCGCGCGACCTTTACTGGTTTTTCAACGGCAAGCCGACCGGTCAGTTGAAGGCACTGGTCAACTGGGCGCTTTCCGAGCAGGGCCAGAAGATTGCCGAAGAGATGGATTATATCCCTCTTCCGAAAGAACGCGCCAAAGAAATGGCCGTACAATAAAAAACTACCCTCTTCCCATAGATTCAATGGTGGCGGCCCCGGCCGCCGCCATGAATCTTTTTAGGCACCATGATTGAACTGAAATTCAAGCCGAAGTCCAGGGTCAGGGAATTTCTTGGCGAAAAGCTTATTTCCTTAAACGCTTTTGCCGCTCTGATCGGCGTCCTGCTAATATTCGTTTTTATATTTAAAGAAGCGGTTCCCATTTTCACGAATCCGGAAATCAAAAAGGAAGTCACCGTCGGGAAGATGGTTTTCAAGCAGGAATTCTATAAAGGACGGGCCCCGAAATATTCATGGCAGCCCAATTCCGACGTCCCCAAATATTCTTTGCTACCCTCTGTTATTGGGGACGATTAAAGCGGCGATAGTTGCCATGCTGTTCGCCATCCCGCTGGGTGTCGGGGCGGCCATTTATGCTTCGGAATTTGCGTCGAAAAGGATGCGTGAAATTATCAAGCCAGTAATAGAAATGCTGGCGGCGATACCATCGGTAGTCCTGGGATTTTTCGCCCTGATGGTTCTGGCTACGATTTTGCAAAATTTATTTCATCTGACTTTCCGATTAAACGCTCTTAACGCCGGTATCGCGCTGGGGATAGCCGTCATACCGATCATTTTCACGGTGGCCGAGGATGCCATGACGTCGGTTCCGAAATCATTGCGCGACGCGGCAATCGCACTCGGCGCGAATCCGTGGCAGGTTTCGTTTTCGATGGTTTTTCCGGCGGCCATGCCCGGTATCGCCGCTGGTATCGTCCTGGGTTTCGGCCGGGCCGTCGGTGAAACGATGATTGTCCTGATGGCCTCGGGCAATGCCGCCATAATTTCCGCGAGCTTTGTCGATTCGATAAGGACATTTTCCGCGACAATTGCCGCCGAACTGGCCGAAGTCGTTTTCGGCGGGGCACATTACACGGTACTGTTTTTCATTGGTTCGCTTTTATTCGTGTTTACCTTCCTGATTAATCTGGGCGGCGAAATGGTCCTCATAAAATTAAAAGAAAAGCTTCAGGGTAAGGTAATTTGAAAACCCGCGAACAGGCAAAGACCGCCGAAGTCATGGCGGAACCGAGGGAACTGGCCTTCCGGCCCAAAACAAAAGGGTGGATTCCGAGGGGATTGACTTTCCTCGCCGTCGTCATCATAGTCACCATGCTGGCCATAATCATTGGCAATATAATTTTCGGTGGGGTCGGAACTTTAAGCTGGAAGTTTTTGACTCATCCTCCCGAACAAGGCATGGAGGCCGGGGGTGTTTTCCCCGCCATATTCGGAACCGTCGCGCTCGTTATTCTTATGGTCATTGCTGTCGTCCCGGTGGGGGTTTTTACGGCGATATATCTTCAGGAATATACCAGTCCTGATTCCAAAACAACGCGCATGATTCGGGTGGCGATAAACAATCTGGCGGGTGTGCCCTCGATCGTTTTTGGTTTGTTCGGCCTGGGGTTTTTTATAGGATTCGTCGGCGGAGGCATCGATAAGGTATTTTATGGCTCCGAGGGGCCCGTGTGGGGACAACCGGCCATCATCTGGGCGGCCCTTACCCTGGCGATGTTGACTCTCCCGGTTGTGATTATATCCACGGAAGAAGCGCTAAAGACGATCCCGCGTGAGCTCAAGGACGCCAGCTATGCCCTGGGCGGGACAAAACTGCAGACAATTCGCAGGGTCATCATACCACAAGCCATGCCGGGAATATTCACCGGCTCGATTCTGGCGGTCAGCCGGGGGGCGGGAGAAGTGGCTCCCATCATGTTCACGGGTGCCGCTTACTATTTGCCGTATTTACCGCAAAGATTAAACGACCAGTTCATGGAATTGGGGTATCATATCTATGTCATGGCGACCCAGTCGCCCGATATCGAAGCGACGAAACCGATTTTATACGGAACGGTATTGGTATTATTATTGTTGACCTTTATGTTGAATCTGGTCGCCATCCTGATTAGATCGAGAATGAGGAAAAAGCGTGTCAATATCTGAGGATACAGTTTTGGTGGAAGAGGAAAATGCAAGAATCGAACCTCCTGATCGTCCGCCGGTCGAGAAAAATCGTCTGAAAATGACCGTGGAAAAATTGAACTTCTTCTACGGCAAAAACCAGGTGCTGTTCGATATTTCGATGGATATCCAGGAGCACATGGTAACCGCCCTGATCGGTCCGTCCGGCTGCGGGAAGTCCACATTTTTGCGAACGCTTAACCGCATGAATGAAACCATTCCGGGTGTACGTTTGGAAGGCACCATCAAGCTTGACGGCAAGGACGTTTACCATGACTTCGACGACGTTTCCGCAATCAGGACCAGGGTCGGGATGGTTTTTCAAAAATCGAATCCTTTTCCCAAGTCGATATTTGAAAATGTTGCCTACGGTCTTCGCGTCAACGGTATAAAGGACAAGCGTATTATTACCGAAGTCGTTGAAGATTCTTTGAAGAGAGCCTTTTTATGGGAAGAAGTAAAAGACAAGCTCGATAACAATGCCTATATGCTTTCGGGTGGGCAGCAACAGAGGCTTTGCATCGCAAGAGCGCTGGCGATACGGCCCGAAATAATCCTCATGGATGAACCGGCGTCGGCTCTCGACCCGCTTTCGACCTCCAAAATTGAAGACTTGATCGGAGAATTGAAAAATAACTATACTATCGTTATCGTGACGCACAATATGCAGCAGGCAGCCCGTATTTCGGACTACACGGCGTTCTTCTATGAAGGAATTCTGATCGAATTCGGTGGGACACGGAAAATATTTACGAAACCGGAGAAGAGCAAGACCGAGGATTACATTACCGGTCGTTTCGGTTAAGGATTGGTCGTATGACAAAACACTATCAAAACGAAATCACTAAGCTAAAAAAAGACATTCTTCACGTGACGGCGCTGGTCGAAGAAAACCTTCGGGCGGCGGTGAAGTCTATTATAGAACGCAACCCGGTGCTGGCGCGGGACGTTATCAATCGCGATATTGAAATTGATAATTTCGAGGTCGAGCTTGAAGAAGAAGTCCTTAAACTTCTCGCCCTTTATCAGCCGGTTGCGATAGATCTCCGGTTTATCATAGCCGTGATGAAGATCAACAATGACCTGGAGCGGATTGGCGACCTGGCGGAAAATATAGCCGAGCGTGCCATCTCATTGGCCGGAAAACCCGATATGCCGGTACCTTTCGATCTAAATGGAATGCTTGCCAAGGTTATGAGTATGGTAAAAATGAGCGCCGATTCTCTGGTCGACATGGACCCCCAGATTGCCAAAAACGTCTGTGAGGCCGACGATGAAGTCGACGAAAGTCACCGGCAGACGTACCGCGTCGTAATAGATGCGCTAAAGCTGAATCCTGAAAACGCCCATTACCTGATAGATCTTTTAAGCGTTTCGCGCAATCTGGAAAGAATCGCCGATCACGCTACGAATATCGCCGAAGACGTCATATATATGGTTGAAGGCGAAATTGTCCGGCATCAAAATATCGAAATCCACGACGATCTTCCATAGCGATATAAACGGCCGTCCGACAATGACATCCTGATATTTTTGTCCCCCAATATTTTTTCAGGCTATCGAATAATTATGTTGCCAAACTGATAAATTCCGATATATTTATTAGGATGAATTGTGAATTATTTTATTCCGCAGGGTTTTAGTTTATTCGAAATTTTCTTTTAACATATCCAGGCAATTAACAAATTATTTCGTTAAAACGTTTATCCATCAGGCCTCATTGCCGTTGACCGAGTTCCTGAGGGATAAACAGAGTAAAGGAGTCTTTTGTGAACATTTATGTCGGCAATCTGTCTTACAACACCAACGAAGAAAGCCTTAGAAATGCCTTCGAAGGCTATGGCGAAGTCGCCAGTGTGAACGTAATCAAAGATAGAATGACTGGCCAATCTCGTGGTTTCGCGTTTGTCGAAATGCCGTCCGATGATCAGGCGCAGTCGGCTATCGACGGTTTGAACGGGCAGGATCTTGATGGCCGTCAACTGCGTATCAATATCGCACGCAGACGGGACGAGAGCCGCGGCCCGCGCGACTGATTCGAATACTGATAGCAAGTTTATTCAGATATTCCTATAGGGGGTGGTTACTTCCGCCCCTTTATCTTTTTGCCATTATCTTGAAATTGAACTCTTTATAAAGTCGTCTTGCTTAAATCTCCCCGTACCGTTAAATTATATATAGAGAGATTTCTACTGGCGGGCCGTTAAATGCAAAAACCGGATAAAAGATTAAAATCGGGACATAAGCTGCCTGTCTTTACCATTGAAGATATGTCGGGCGAGAAATTTTCCTCGGACAGCCTGATCGGCCGGAAAAACATGCTTCTTGTTTTTAACCGGGGTTTCATGTGTCCCTTTTGTCGCAAACACCTGGCGCAGCTGCGGCGGGTCTATGAGGATTTTGTCCGGCGCGACACCGAGGTCATAGTCATCGGGCCGGAAAAGAAGAAAGCTTTCAAGAACTACTGGCGCAAAGAATATCTCCCGTTCGTCGGGTTGCCCGACCCGCAGCGATTGGTTCTGGACCGGTTCGGTCAACAGGTCAGCCTGATAAAGCTGGGACGACTCCCGGCCCAGACGCTGGTCGACAAAGATGGAATTATCAGGTTTTCGTATTATGGGCAGTCGATGAAAGATATCCCTCCGGTCGAGACTACTTTGAAAGCAGTCGAAGGACTCAACGGATCAAGAAGCTGAAAATCACATCCACCGGCTGAAAAAGCCGAAGCCATAACCAAGATATAAATAGCGAATGATTCGCCCGGCCACACAGGCGACAAAAAGCAAACCGACCGGGTAGCGCTTTATCCCGCAGGCGAAGTAGAGAATGTCGAACGGTATCGGTGAGGCCGTCCCCAGAAACAAAGCGCCGGTGACAAACCATTTGGAGCGACCCTCGACCCAGGGATGATTATGGGCTTTGGGAAATTTCTTCGTTATGAACTTGGAATTGCCGAAATAGCGCCCGATATAATATGTGATAACCGACCCGGTAGCCGAACCGAGCGCCATGACGATCGACAGCCGGACTATGCTGTAGCCCATCGCGACGCCGATCATCACGTACTGCCAGATCGGAAGAACCAGCGGGCTGGCCGAGATGGCGGTAATGAAATACAGGATTATATCGACCTGCGTCTGGCCATAGCGGCGCATAATATCCGCGCCGAAACCGTTGATTTCGTCTTTGAAAATACCGACGATAATCAATCCTGAGATTATGATTCCGGCCGTGACGGCGATCGAGACAAAGCCGTTGCCGGACTTTTTCTCAACCGTTGCTTCCGGCGGCGTCAATGCCACCTGATCAGTATCTTGTATTTGTGGTTCGGGCAGTTTCGTTTCTCCGGTTTCCAACGTTTTCTCTTCGCCGATTATAAAACATAACAACGGGCATCGCAATATATGATTAACCTGTAATACGAAAAATAGTTGGCGTGGGAGGCGAATAATTTGTAATATTTAAAAGCGCGTCTGTTCATAGCATTATGGGAGAATTAAGAGCATCATGAAGAAGATCATCATATTTATTTTTGCGCTTTTAGCGATGTCGCCGGCTGTCCGCGCCTGGTATTCGACTGATTATGACACGGTGAAGACGTCTTATCCCGACGGCCAGCCTAAAGAGTGGTATGCCAGGGCCCGTTTCAATGGCAACGAAAAGGGATTTCTCAAACATGGCGACTACCACTCGTGGTATGATAACGGACAGCTTAAAGAAGACGGGCGCTACGATTGGAATGCCAAAGATGGTGTCTGGATAAAATGGGCCGAGGATGGGCAACGGGTCGAAGAAACGACTTACCGTGTCGGCGTGCTGCAAGGCCGGGATATCGCCTGGTATCCCGATGGATCTCGGTCGAAGATTTTGTACTATGACAACGGTAAATTGCACGGATTGTGTACGTGGTTCAAGCCGGGTGATGATCCCAGCAATCCGGGGATAAACATGACCGGGCAGAAATTCTACCTGTACGGTGACGAGTGCATCGACTTTTGCGCCGGGGAAAAATATGGCCCCTGCTGCCCGGAAGGTTCCTTTTATATCAAAACACTGGAGTTGTGGATCGAAACCAATAAGGGCTGCACGCAATTCAAGGTTGGCCGTAAGGTCGATGGCAAGAAACAAGGCAAGTGGGTGACATACAGCTTCGACGGTACTATAATCGAAGAGAACCTGTACCGTGACGGCACACTGGTGATGGTGGAGTAGTATATATTGTAGAGTAGTACGCTCCATGATGGCGCGTAAGTCGGTATATGGATTCTTCTTGCAGCGAAATGGGTTCGAATTCCTAAAATTTAATTTTTTCGATTGAGCCGTCATGAAGCAATCTGTAGTTTTAATCGTTCATTTTTTGTAATTTCGTCGCCGACCTTTCTCGGAAGGTAATATTTTTCATTTGTCTTTGACATAATTATAGGCCTCTATAAAGGGGGACGAGCAGAAACAACAATAGGTTGGTAGACATTTTGATGTTGCCATCGGGGCGGCGACAGGCCTATATTGAACTATCATAATGGAAAAGAACGGGGGTTCGCGGGATAGTGTGATGATCAAAAACAACGCCCCACACCCTGGAAGGGTGTGTTACCGGTTAATTCAGCCAATATGGTATACCCATATTCGAATCCAGTATGGCATGACTATGGATGGGGAAAATGGTATTATTTATTGCCCAGGAGATATTAAAGTATGGACCACATTACTTTAAGCAGATGCTCATTCTATGTATTATTAGCATTATTATGTACATTTACAAGCTGTACGCCTAAGTACACAGAACGTGCTCTACCAAATATGTATAATATTGATAAACTTGCGACAATGGTACTATTTGTAGATACTACTATGATGGGGGAAAGTGTCCATGACATGCAATATGAAATTAAAAATATTAGTACAAGAAATATAACGATAATGGAACCTACCTGTTTTGGACGAAATGTAAGGCCAAAACTATTGGCTGCTAATGGAAAAGAAATACAAGCGAGTCTTAGGTATCATTTTAAATGCGCGGTCAATTTTATAGAGCTAAGACCTCAAGAGTCCAGGATTTATAAATATCCATACTCAATTGAAGAGTTATATAAGTTGAATAAATCCGAAACCTATTCAATAAAGATTATATTTGATGGCGCAATATTAGAGGACGCTACGAATAAATATATGGAATTTATTTGTGAAAGTAATGAAGTTAGTATTGGCAAGGAGTGAGTGAACTATTTGGGATTAAGTGGATTATTCTTTCCCCTTATAAGATTCTGAAGCTTCGAAAGATTTTATTCTCCAAAATCGCCATCGAAATCTAATATTTCGCTTGTGCCCCAATCATTTTGATAATATCCGTCCTCCAAAAATTTCTCGAATGATGAATGCTCGTGATTGGCCCGACATTCTATGTCGGGTTTGCTAAAACCGGAAAATGTGCAATGAAGATGTCGAAACCTCCCTCTCTTCGCCCGTGACTTTCGGCAGGGTTTCAACCTGCCAAGACTTTCTTCATATAATTTCTGTATAATAAATCAAACTGAATATTTGGATAACGAAACGGGAGCCGGGACTTGTGTCCGGTTGGTTTAATAAATAAGGAGGCGTCTTATGAACAGCGACTCAACCGCTCACCATAGACGAGTTGCATTAGTGTGTACGAATTTTACAATGCAAAGCGCGTTCGGCTTGCTGATCATCGCGCTCAATTCCGCGCGGTTAGGCTTCGAGACCATGATCTATTTCACCTTTGAGGGCCTTCACATGATTCGTCCGGGGCATCTCGAACAACTGCGCTACTATCCGACCGGGGTTGACCCATCGGAAGACGAAGTCGATCGCTACACGACCGAACTTCGGGACAAAATGGATCGCAAGGACATCCCCTTCATAGAGGATATGCTTCAGATGGCACAATTTGAGGGAGTCAAATTTCTGGCGTGTAAGACGAGCGCCGATTTGTTCGATCTTGGCAAGGATGACTTTATGGAAGGTGTGGAAATCATGCTTGCCGGTGATTTTATGAAGAAAGCGACCGGTTCGGATCTGCATTTGATGTTCTGAGGCCGGGAAGACGTGCAAAGAAGATGTCGAAACCGCACTTCGCAAGGCTCAGTGTCTGCGACGGGGGGTTCGATCTACCAAGACTTCGAAGACTCAGCGCAGGCAGGGCCTTCGGCAAGTCGGGGTGACCTACGGATTTTTAACCGTAATATCACAATCAAGACGTCACGCGGTGGAGGAACGAGCGCACTCCGGCGAGAGCCAATAGTACAAGCAATAATGTCATTGCAATGAGGAAAACGGGTGCCGGCATGTGCGGTATGTCCGGCGTCAAAGAGGCGCGGAGCGCTTCGCTCACGTAGACAACGGGGTTAATCAGGACGGCATATTTAAGAACCGGCAGGGGTGTCAACAGTCGCCAGGGATAGTACACGCAACCCAAAAATGTCACCGGGATTACGATGATGGAGAAGATAAGAGGTACCTGCTGGGGACGGAAGAGCGTCCCGATCACCAGACCGAAGGCCCCTGAGATCAGACTCGCGAGTATGAGTACCGATAACGAGAAGCGGCCAATTGGCCACGTGCACGGCGACGGGCGTGGCCGGAATTACGGAAACCACGGGAAAGACGACCAGAGCCGCCACGACACTTTGTATGGCGCCGAAAGCGATTTTTTCGAGCGCCACGCCTGAGACGGGAAGCGGGGCCATGATACGATCCTCGATCTCTCGGGTGCGTCCGAACTCATTGACCAGCGGCAAGGCCACTGCGGCAATGCCCTGAAAAATCATGGCGACCGCCACCAGTCCGGGAAGCAGAATCGTAGCGAAATTTTCACTTCCTCCCGAATGAAATCCTTCGCCGATTTTCGGGAATACAAAGGCAAAGACGAATGTAAACATGATCGGGTTCATGACCGTACGCAAAAGAAATGGGACAAAATCGCGTCGCAGTACGCGGGTATCGCGGGCCAGAAGGCCGCCGAATGCCCTGGCATAAATGCGCACCCGCCCGCCTGTCAGAGTTTTCATGGTATTAATCACGTAGAGCCCTCCCGGTCAATCCAATGAACACCGTCTCAAGGGTCGGTTCCTTGATTGTGACATTGCGCAGGGCGTGGCCGCGGGCCGTTTCAACGATTCTTTGAAGCAGACCGTCGCGACCCGATGCCAGAACTCGGATACCGTCGGGGACGGCCACCGCGGAGTCAATACCGCTGAGGTTGCGAAGATCTTCCATTAGTTCCGGGGATGATTCCTGGAGAGTGAGATGTATCTCGGTCTTGGAATCTGTGTTCTGCTTGAGGCGCTCAGGAGTGTCGCATACGAGGATGTGGCCGTGATCGATAATTGCCACCCGGTCACACAATTCATCGGCTTCCATCATGTTGTGCGTCGTAAGAAGGATTGTCGTACCCTGCTCTCGCAACTCCCTTACAAGGTCCCAGAGGCCCAGTCGGCTTTGCGGGTCGAGCCCGGCGGTCGGTTCGTCCAGAAAGAGAACCTGAGGACCGTGACCGATGGCCCGGGCGATCTGGAGACGCTGGGCCATACCGCCGGAAAGCGCATCGGGCATCTTTTCCGCCGAATCGGCAAGCTGAAAACGCTCCAGAAATTCATCAGCGGCGCGTCGAGCCTCCGGACGATTCACGCCAAAATAGCGCGCGTGATAATAAAGATTTTCGAAAGCCGTCAGCGAGCGGTCGAGCGTGCTGTACTGGGTGACAACCCCGATGAATCGTTTCGTACGAGCCGGATCCGACGCAACATCCACTCCGACCACCCGGACGCTACCCGATGTGGCAATAACGCGAGTTGTGCAAACGCCGATGGTCGTGGTCTTTCCGGCACCGTTCGGTCCGAGAAGACCGAAGATTTCGCCGTGGTGCACCTCAAGGTCGATTCCATCCACGGCCGCCACAGCCGACCCGGCATAGCACTTAACAAGCGCCTGAATTCGGATTGCGGGTTCAGATGCTGACGGCGTCATTGTGGACAATCCTGCTTCGCCAAGTTGCACATAGCCGGAAATAAATATCCGGTCTGACGGGGTTGTCAAGACCTATCTGGCGGCTGGTCGGGTGGATTGTTCCAGTAAATGGCTATCAAGGAAGTTGTAGGCCCTCTGGCGCATTTCTATCGTAAAAGCGTGGCCGCCGGGATAGAGGGCGAGGTCCAGTTGACCGGGGGGAAAGGATAATTGGGCTGTGTCATACAATTCTTTAGCGCCTCGACTCCATTTGTCCCGTTTCGCCGCCGAAATCAAAATCGCCCGAGGCGCAATCAATTTGATAACGTCTTCAATATCGCCCCACTCCATAATTCTCGGAACACAGAATTCGGTTTGTATGCCGGTATCCTCGGATAGGGATTCACGATAGCTGATGCACCCGCAATTCGAAACCGAGGCTTTTATCCTGTTGTCGAACGCCTGCGCCCAGATAGCCATACGGCCACCGTAGGAATGACCGATGAAACCGAATTTATGCGCATCGACGTCATCGCGCGAGACGAGATAATCCAGTCCGACCGAGACATCGTGCAGTACTTTGGCCAATAAGGTCCGACCGCTGACCAGCCGTGCGGCCAGATCAAAATAGGCGTGGATTTCCGGCGGATCGCCGCGAGCGCGCTCTTCAAAACCGACGGCATCGGGTGCGAAAGTAATATATCCGCGTTCGGCCAATTCGCGGGCGTACGCCTGCGTGGGATCGCCGTCAAGACCAACGACCTCACTTTTACCGAGAGCATAATTCCCGGCGTGCTGATGATGACAAAAGACGGCCGGGGCTTTGGCTTTAAGCTTTTTGGGGATTAATACATACGCGGAAATACGTTCACCCGGCTCGACGTTGTACGAAACTTTTTCGAGGGTGAATGAACCATGGTCGGTTGAATCTTCGATAGTCGCATCCTGTGGCGCTTTCTCCGGAAAGGGACCAAGCAGGGTTATGAGGTCAGATTTGGATTTCATAATGTAATTATGATATAATACGTGCCGGGAGGTTCTTCCAATAAAAAAGCTGGGGGACAGGGATTCGAACCCCGATACTACGGTCCAGAGCCGCATGTCCTGCCGTTGGACGATCCCCCAGAAACCTAGAAGATACCTATTTTTAATGAACCCGTCTGTTAAGACGGGCTTTCAATCGGCGAATATATATCTATTCGGCCAATTGTCAATTCTTTTTTATGACCCTGAAAGGTCGTCTATTTATTATCGGATTTTATTACCAGGGCTTTGCCCCGGATTTTGATCCGAGCGCGGGATCCCATCAATTGATTGCGCAGGCTGATCGTATCGCCGACTTTCAAAGCCCGTTTGGGGGCGGGGTAGGAAAGTCCCGAAAATTCCACCCGGCAACCGGATGAAAGCGGCAGTATAGAAAGATAGTCGCCCGGCCGACCGGCGATTGTTACGGTTTCGTTTCGGGCGAGAAATGCCTCCCAGCGCGGGTGGACCAGTTTTGCGCTCACTTTTTGCTTTGACTTTGCAGCGATATTGGCGATCAATTCCAATAGAAATACATTGCCGAGGGTGTGGTCGATCTCGTCGATGCTTGCCGCGCCGCAGATGATAATCTCGGTGGCGCCGTTTTCGAGCGCCAATTCGACCGCGAGCTGGCTGTCGGTTTTGTCTTTGTGTGACGGGTGGGTAATGACGGTTGTCTTGTCCTTCAGGCTTTTGGGGATTCCGGGGGCGGAATCGAAATCGCCGAGTAAGTAGTCGGGGACAATTTTGTTCCTGATGAAAAAGCGCACGCCTCCGTCGACGGCTATAGTACATCGGCTTTTCAACAGCTTAATATAGAATCCGTTGTTATTTGAAGGATAGTGGTTGTTGAGGAATAGGATGTACCGACCGGTTATTTTCTTATTCATATTCTGAATCTACTGTGTAATTATCGCTCCCGCCAGTGTTAAAACGCCGAGAATCAAGACCGAGCCCAATAGCCAGCCGAGACCCAGAAGCGGCAGGCCGAGAGTTAAAGCGGTAAGGGCCGCAAGGCCGGAACCGGCGATTTCAAGTGCATATCCCTCGCCCCGGTTGGCGTAGGCCCGTCCGAAATAGAAACGCCGTGTCGCCCCGACAAAAATCGTCCCGGTGGCGAGCGCCGCTGTCCCGATAAACAGCGCGTTGTAAATCAAAAAGATGCGATGGTCGATTTTCTGCCAGGTCGCCATATAGATGACGGTGGCGGTCAGGAGCATGAGGATGGCGGGTATTTCGATGTTGTGTGTGTCGATGCGGTCGGAATAGTACGTCCCGCCGGCCAGGCCGAGCATGAAAACACCGATCAATATCCCCATGTCCGAATAGAGCGATCCCGACGTCGATTGATAAATATAGAATACGACCAGCTCCAGCAGCAACGAGGCAAACCCGGCCACAAAGTACAAAAAACAAACCGTACATGCGTGTCCGATGCGTGTTAAAAACGGTCATACAAAACAGCGCGAGTATAATTATTCCGACTACCGAGGCGGTGTATGGATTATCCAATAAAAGCGGGATAATACGGTCATCGGACCCGTGCGCCCGCGATTGAAACATGGTTTCATAGATCGGCAGGATCGGGTGTTGTACTGTTTGCGGCTGCGACGGATTGTTCAGCGCCGAATGCAGGCGTGATATTTTAAAATCGTTGAGACGGTCCTGCAAAAAATAGCTGTCAATATAGGTCGGAGTGTACGGAAGACTGTCGAGCCGGGAGATAATATCCGACGGTGCAATATTGAGAATTGAATCATCGGACGCGAAAAAGAGCGTGTTTTGGCCGGGCCAGACCGTGACATGCTTAAACGATTTTTTGAGACCGGCATAGATGGTCGATATTATTTTTTGCTTTTCCGGCAGGATGTATCGGTCGGTGTCATATGAGGTGGGAATGTACAATAGGCCGCCCGGTTTCAACACGTTTCGGATCGACACGAAAAATCCGGTCCCATAAAGATTAGCTGTTGCAAAAGAGGAGGGTTCACCGACGTGCATGATGACGGCGTCGAAGCGTTTAACCTGCACGGCTTCCCGCATGAAAGAAACCGGGTCGGTGTCGATGCGCGTCACAGATGTCCCGGGATTTATCAACTTAGCGAGTTTGGAATCAAGATTCTTGCGCGAGTCGAGATCGCGGATTGCAAGGTTCGGAAATCGTTCGGCCAGTTGCGCCGCCCCGAATTCGGCACGACCGATATATAATAGATCAGTACTTTGAGGGCGATACAACAGCGGCGGGATGATGTCGTACTCCGATGCTTCTTTGTTCGGCAGGGTAGCTTCCACGAAATTATCGGTCATCAGGATTAACGAGCTGTCTTTGCTTAAAATCGACTGGTGGCCGTAATGAGTGTCGAATGAAGAGAAAATGTCGTAGCCGGTGTAC
The DNA here is from genome assembly GCA_963702205.1 of uncultured candidate division Zixibacteria bacterium. Classification (GTDB taxonomy): domain Bacteria; phylum Zixibacteria; class MSB-5A5; order GN15; family PGXB01; genus CALAMC01. The sequence goes on along the minus strand of OY969724.1, from coordinate 2,933,503 downwards.
TTATGGCTGTCGATAGAAGTTTCTATTTTATCGGTTGACAGTGCAAGTGCCGCAGCACCGGCAATGAAGATGATTGCTGCGATTATCAGAGTTGGTTTCTTTTGAGTTGGAATTTGTCCCAGGATAATCAGCAGACTTAAGGCCAGGGCGAGGGAGAAGGTTGAAAATATCGTTCCAATGGCGAACATAAGAATCAAACCACCGGCGAAAGCTCCGAGGCCTTCGTACAGATAGGTATGTATAATGGCTTCCGACGGTTTATATCCTTCACGGTTGATGACCGGGAAGAGCCAGCCGAAAATGAAACCGGGCGGGAACATGAGGGCGACTGAAAGCGGAGCGGCTTTCGTGAAGGGAATTGTCTCCCCGACGATGTCGCTGAATATAAATGGTGAGAAACGGACCGCCAGCAGCATGACCGGAATCAGAATCGCAGACCCTATAAACAGTACGATGGACGAAATATTGATGTTTTTCCGTCCGCCGTATAGTGCGCCGAGCGCCACGCTTATCATCCAGCCGAACAGAGCGGTACCGATGTACAGCTCGCTGCCGCCGTACGACGCCATCAGTTCACGGAGCATAAATACCTGGGCGGTGATGGAAAAAAGGCCGAGCAGAAAGGCTTTATATTTCATCAAAACAATCCGGGTATTTCCCGTTTACAGAATTTGCATTTATTCCCGTCGAGGTTGTAATTTACGATGCGAAACCCCTTGCGGCCAATAACAATTTTACCGCAGTTGGGGCAATAGGTCGATTCCGCCTCGTGGCCGGGAATATTGCCGAGATAGACAAAATGAAGCCCCTCGGCCTTGCATATCTGCCAGGCGGTTTCCAGAGTCTTGAGCGGGGTCGGGGGAAGGTCTTTCAGTAGGTACTGGGGATAGAAACGGGAGAAATGCAGCGGGACGTCCGGCCCCAGGTTGTTTTTGATCCATACCGCCAGCTCCCGGAATTCGTCCTCGGTGTCGTTGAGAGTCGGCACCACCAGATAGACCAGCTCCAGCCACGTCCCGGCCTTCTTGATTTGGACTATCCCGTCGAGGACCGGCTTGAGGTCGACGTGCACGATGTCTTTATAATAATCCTGCCGGATGGCTTTGAGGTCAACTTTAATGGCGTCCAAGTGTGGTTGAATCTCGGCCAGCGGTTTGGATTCGATATAGCCGCCGGTGATCATGACCGACCTGATATCGTCTTTGTGCCCCCGTTCGGCGGTGTCGTACATGTATTCGTAAAATATCACCGGCTCGGAATATGTGTAGGCTATCGTCGGAATTTTTCTTTGTTTGCAAATCTGGATGATTTCTTCGGGCGGCAGGTCGAAGTTTTGTGTCTGTTCGGGCCGCACCTGCGAAATTTCCCAGTTCTGGCAGAACTTGCAGTTGGAATTGCACCCGGCCGTGGCGATGGAGAACGCCTGCGAGCCGGGATAAAAATGAAACAGCGGTTTTTTCTCGATCGGGTCGATATTCATCGAGCACGGTCTCGCATAGACGAGGGTATGATAGATGTCGCCACGGTTTTCGCGCACCCCGCAGTAGCCTCGTTCCAGATCGGTCACCAGGCAGTTGCGTGGACAAAGCTTACACTTGATGCCGCCTCCCGGCTGTTTTTCGTAATATCGCGCCTCGACTGAAGAAAGTTCGGTAGTATAGTCAAAGGCCATAGCGTTTTGAAGGCCGCCCAGAGCCGGGGGAAGAAGATCGGTCTGGGTCAGGGCCGTGGCGGCCATGGTGCAGCCGAGACATTTCATAAACAAGCGCCGTTTCATCAGATTAACTCCCCGGCGGAAACGCCGCCGTTGCTATCGACCGCAAGGACCTTGAGATCGATTTTGTCGAGATCCGCCGTCCCGAGTCCGAGCTGCTCCGCAGTTTTCAGATATTTGGCCGGTCGTCCCGCTTTTTCCAGATCCGGCAGATTGTATTTGGCGCGCAGATTCTCTAATATTTTTAAGCCAACCGCGTCGGCCGCGACCGGGTCTTTGGCGATAATCAGCCCGCCGTAATTTTCGAGGTAGTGGCTGTTATATCCCGGCCCGCCGTTATACTGGACCTTGACCGCATCGATAATCGTCAGCACCGTTTTGTCGCGAATGGGGGCGAGATCGGCGACGTGCGCGGCGCTCGGATTGCAATTATCATCGTGATATTTATTGGGGTTGTGTATTGCGCCGTAGAGGTTTTTTAGGCCTCCCGAAAGTCCGGCCAGGCTGTGATCTTTCAGGACGGGCGCATTAACGTTATATTTAAGTATATCCGTCAATATTAACGATACCAGCGAGTTAACATCGCCGGAAGTGTAAAACGACGAGCTGTAGCCGACGCCGTTGGTGTCGGTCCCGAGGCATCGGCGACCGAACGATGAAGCATTGAGTTCATACCCGGCGTCTTTCAATTCGCGGTTGGTTCGTTCCCAGACGACGATGTTGTTGTCTTTTACTCCGGCCTTGTTAAGAAAATCGCCGAACGCTTCGGTAAGCGCCACCGGAGTCGAGTTGAAATGCCGCGCCAGGCAGTTGGTTTTCATGCCGACCGCACCCGAATCAAACATTTCGGCCAAAGTCGCAATCGGGTTCGTGACACCGAACAACTCGGCCAAACCGGCTTTCAACATACCGGAATAATCATCGCGGCCGGCTTTTTCAAGCCCCGGCTTTCTTATGACGACAACTTTACTCATCTAATTTATATACAACGCTTTGCCTCCGGGACGCCAATACTTTTTTGCTTGACCGTGTGTATAAGGAATAGTATTGTGCCCAAAGGAGATATATATGCGCCTATTTAATGTATTCTTTATTGTCTTCATTGTTGTAATCCTGGCATTTTCGGCTGCACTTGCCATAGAACGGCCGCCGGCTGTAGCCGGGACATTTTATCCCGCCGATTCCGCAGAACTTCAGAGCATGGTTAACGCCCACCTGGCGGCGGTTACCAATCTCCCTGAAATCGACGGCCAGATTCTCGCGGTTGTGGTGCCGCATGCCGGGCTAATTTATTCGGGCGGGGTGGCGGCTTATGCTTATAAATTGCTTGAAAATAAAAATGTATCAACCGTCATCATGTGCGGGCCATCGCACCACTATGCTTTCTATGGTCTGTCGGTTTACGGGCCGTTCATTAAATGGCGCACGCCGCTCGGTATAGTACCCTGCGACGACGCTCTTTGCGATCAGTTATTGAAGTACAACAAGAATTTCAACGTCGTTGCCAAGGCTCACGACCAGGAGCACTGCCTGGAAGTGCAATTGCCGTATCTTCAGACGGTATTAAAAAATTTCAAGATAGTCCCCATCGTAATCGGCAATCAGGACCGACAGACGGTCGATCTACTGGCCGATGCCCTGTCGTCGCTTCATATCGACGACCGGACGGTTATGGTGGCATCGAGCGACTGGCAGCACTATCGCGCCGCCTCGGTCGGGTCCGGGATGGATTCGGTGGGGTTGGAGTGCATGCTGGACATGGACCCGGACCGTCTCTACGAAAACCTCGCCGATGGCAAAACCGAAATGTGCGGTGGGGGAGCCGCGGCCGCGGTTATTAAGGCCGCCATAGCTCACGGCGCTAATAAGGTCAAGCTGCTCAAGCATGCCGACTCCGGCGATATAACGGGGGACAAGAGCTCGGTCGTCGGTTATGCCGCGCTTGTGTTCTATAAGTCATCCAGGGGGGGGCAAAGACCGATGCCGAAGTGGAAACGAAGTCGGACGAGCCGGAGTTGCCGCATCAGATGGAGTTGAACCAGACGGACAAGGACCTGCTTTTAAAGATCGCCCGAAAGTCGCTGGAGGCTCACCTGGCCGGGAAGACGATGCCGCATTTCGACGTTACCGACGACATCGCCAAGTTCGGTATGGCCTTCGTGACGCTCGAAGAAAACGGCCAGCTTCGGGGGTGCATCGGATACACGACTGCGCTGGGGCCGCTTCATGAATGTGTCTCCGAGTGTGCCGTCAAGGCGGCGGTCGAGGATCCCCGCTTCCCTCCGGTGACCGAGGATGAATTAAAGAAAATCCATATCGAGATATCGGTTCTTTCGCCTTTGCAAAAAGTCAATAACTGGGATGAGATCGTGGTCGGGCGCGACGGTTTGATGATTTTCAAAGGCCCGGCGCGGGGGCTGCTTTTGCCCCAGGTCGCGGTCGATTATAACTGGGACCGGACGACGTTGCTGGAACAGACCTGCCTGAAAGCGGGTCTGAACAAGCAGGACTATCTGTCTCCCGACGCGACCGTCTATAAATTCCAGGCGACCATTTTTGGCGAATAGCTATTGTTGACATCGGGACCGTATATAGTTACTATATAAGATTTTAATTACCGGAGGAAACCGACTTGATTCATGCCGTAATTCTCGCCGGGGGACGCGGTGAAAGATTCTGGCCCCTGTCGCGGTCCCAGCGACCCAAACAGTTGCTGCGTCTGATTTCCGACAAAACCATGCTGCAGGAGACGGTCAACCGGATTTTGCCGATTGTACCCTACGAGCGCCTTCTGATTGTCACGTCTGAAAACATGGTCGACCCGATACTGGGCGACATTAAAGAACTGACGCTGGACAATATTTTATCGGAACCGTTCGGTCGCAATACCTGCCTGGCCATCGGGCTGGCGGCCCAGCATATAAAAAACGCCGACAAAGACGGTGTGATGGTGGTGCTGTCGGCCGATCATATTATCCGTCCTGCCGAAAAACTCCATGACATGATTCTGGCCGGGGCGGAAATTGCGGCTTCGGATGATAAATTGATCACGATCGGAATCGACCCGACTCGTCCTGAAACGGGATACGGCTATATAAAACTGGCCGATCAGTACCGGGCGATGGGCAACGTGGCGGTTTACAAAGTCGAAGCGTTCACCGAGAAACCGAGCCAGGCGGTGGCGCAGGAATATTATTACAGCCGCCGTCATCTCTGGAATTCGGGGATGTTTATCTGGTCGGCGTCTTCGATCCTCGATGCGATCGGGAAGTGCGTCCCCGATATCGGCAAAGGACTGGCGGATTACGCTCCGTCAATCGGTACCGACGATGAACTGGCCGAGCGGCGCAAACTTTACGATGAAAGCGATCCCATTTCTATAGATTTTGCCGTGCTGGAGAACGCCGCCAACGTGCTGACGATCAAAGGCGATATTGTCTGGGACGATATCGGAAGCTGGAATGCGCTGGAACGGTACAAAGAGCGCGACCACGAGCACAACGTCATTGTCGGCGACGCCATGACCATGAATTCTTATGAGAATACGATTTACAATGAAGATGAGGGATTGATCGTCACGCTGGGGGTTTCCGACCTGGTCGTGGTTAAAACCGATAATATTGTCTTCGTGGCACACAAGACTTATGCCAACCAGGTCAAGCAGGTCCTGGCGGAAATCTCCAAAGACGACAATCGGAAAAAATATTTATGATGTTAAGAACGTGGAAAATATACGCGGTGTCACTGCTGGCCGTACTCACGATTTTGGTCGGCTGCAGGGGTTCGTTTGAACGCGGGGCCGGGGAAGAGTCGGCTACCCGCCGTCCCGAAAAAATCGATGACGACCCGCTCGGAATATCCGCCGATTTCGCGGTCGTTCCGGGACACGCCGTTCAGGTTGCAGTCGATTCGGCGGCCTCAGGTACCGCGGGCGGAGCGGCCGATTCGCTTAAGATAAATTTGCCCGGTGAATCCGGTGACCGCACGGAATCGTACCGGATTCAGCTGTTCACCTCGAAGACGTACCAACCGGCCATGACGGAACTGAAAATCGCCCGGGAAGTATTCGATAAAAAAGTCTGGCTGGATTACGAAGTACCGTATTACAAAATCAGGGTCGGAGATTTCAACGACCGTGAGTCGGCCGAGAAATATGTCCCGGCCGCCGTGGAAGCCGGATACAAAAACGCCTGGGTGGTTAAGGTCAACGTGGGAGTGCGGCGGATGGAAGGCCTTTACGATAACGCCGAAATAATTCCCTTCACCGATTCGCTCGGCGGTATGAACGCAGACAGTACGGAAAAGGCAGATGATACGACCCAATATCCTCAGGATCAACCCGTTAATCCCGGAGAATGATATCATACAGGCGGCCGCAGACATTTTGAATCGCGAAGGCGTTGTTGTCGTCCCGACGGAGACGCGCTACGGTCTGGCGGTGCGGGCCGACAGGGCGAACCAGGTGCAAAAGGTGTATGATATAAAAGGCCGCAGTACAAAGAATCCGTCGGCCATATTCATAAAAAACACGGGCTGTATCTCCGATTATGCGATTGAAACGGACGTTTCGAAAAAACTGGCCGCGAAGTTTTTGCCGGGCGCGATGACCCTGGTTTTGAAAGCCCGCGAGGATCGGCCGCATCCGGCCGCATTTGAAGGCAAGATCGGCTTGAGGGTGTCATCGTCGAAAGTCATTGCTGATTTGCTGGATAGTCTCTCGTTCGACCTCACTGCCACCAGCGCCAATAGATCAGGTCTGGCCGACGCCGAGACGGTCGATGATATAGCCGTTGAATTTGGCGGAGAGGTCGATCTTTATCTGGACGCCGGAAAGCTCGACGGGCCGGTTTCGACCGTGGTCGATTGCAGCGGAGACAAAGCCGTCGTTCTGCGCGAAGGTGCCATCAGCCGGGAGGATATCGCGGGGGAGGTGCCGGTATGATGCCCGGAAAGTACAGAATCATGTTCGTCTGCACCGGTAATACCTGCCGCTCGCCCATGGCCGAGGGAGCGCTGAAGAAACTTCTCGAAAAAGATGATATAACAAACGTCGAGATCGTTTCGTCCGGCACCGGGGCGATATACGGATATGCCGCCACCGATTTCGCGATCGAAGCGGCGAAAATATGGGAAGCCAACATCAGCAAGCACAAATCGCAGCCGGTGACACGGGAACTGATCGAAAGGATGGACCTGGTGCTGTGTATGAGTCCGTCGCACTGTCAGCAGGTTAAACGGATGTCGGAATCCTCACGCGACAAAGTGTACTTATTGAGAAATTATCCCAAAAAGGGATGCGAGGGTGAGGGGATCGATGATCCGATCGGCGGCACGCTGGATATTTACAACCATGCCTTTCTCGAGATCGGTGAGGAACTGGGCCGGATTCTGCCGCATATAGAGGAGGCCGCCGCGAAAAAGGCCGAAGAAAGCGAATGATACGGGTATGATTAAGAAATTTGCCGCGACATTGATTGTGCTTACGATTATTTGCGCATCGGCATATTTTTCGTACTTCGCGCTGGCGTCGGCCAAGGCGCAAAGCGATTCGGGGCAAGCCGCGCCGAAATCCGACAACCTCCTGAGATATATTCCCAATGATGCCTTCGGTCCGGGAGAAAAGTTATCGTACGATATAAACTACGGTTTCATCAACGCCGGGTACGCAACGATGGAAGTGGCCGGGCTGGTCGATTACAATAAACGGCCTTGCTATCATATCATATCGAAGGCCAATTCCAATAAGTTCTTCTCGTCGTTTTACCGGGTGGAAGACCAGGTCGAAAGCATAATGGACGTCGACGCCATGTTTTCGTGGCATTTCGAGAAGCACCTGCGCGAGGGATCGTACCGGTCCGACCGGGTGCACAATTACGATCCTTTTTTCAATCAAATTTATTTCGAGGACGATACGATCGAAGTGGCCCCGTTCACGCAGGATGCATTGTCGGTGCTGTACTATATACGCACGCAGGATTTGAAAGTCGGGCAATCGATTTCCGTCGACAACTTCACCGACGGTAAAGTCTACCCGCTCCAGGTGAACGTCCTGCGCAAAGAACAGATCAAAGTCAAGGCCGGGCGATTCGATTGCATCGTGGTCGAACCCTTGCTGCAAAGTCCGGGGATTTTCAAGAATGAAGGCAAGCTGACCGTCTGGCTGACTGACGACCGGCTGAAGCTGCCGGTGCTGATGAAATCAAAAGTGATAGTCGGGTCGATTTCGGCGGAACTGACCGGCTACGAACTGGGCGAAATACTCGATTTCTGATGGGACAAAAATCAAAATTTAAATTGGTCGACCTGAACCGGGTCAAGACCGTTTCCCTTAGCAAACGGCCGAGCAAGGTTTCATTTTCCGGACTGGGAAAAGTCTGCCAGACCGGATCGGCCAGGGATTTCTTCGACAGCCTGCCGCACTTTCTCAAAGCCGATGATTTCCGCGAAGTCATAGCTTTAATAAAGAAAGCCCGACAAAAAGGGCTGCCGTTTCATGCCATGATGGGCGCGCACGTCATCAAAGTCGGTCTGTCACCGATTATTATCGATTTGATCGAAAAAGATATCGTGACCGGGTTGTCGTTCAACAGCGCCGGGCTGATACACGATTTGGAACTGGCCTTCGCGGGAATGACATCGGAGGACGTTTTGGCCGGGGTGCACGACGGCTCGTTCGGCATGTCCGAAGAAACGGCGGCGATGTTCGCCGGAGTGATCGCGGAGGCGTCGGAAGGCGGGACCGGACTGGGGGAGGCGGCCGGGAAGTACATTGAAATCAACAAGGCTCGTTTCCGCAAGCACTCGCTCTTTCATGCGGCATACAAAAAGAATATCCCGGCGACGGTGCATCTGGCGATCGGGACCGATATAGTGCAGCAGCTCCCGTCGTTTTTGCCCGGTCCGGCGGCGGAAGCGTCATACCGCGATTTCAAGATTTTATCAAATGTCCTGATTGATGCCGACCGGGGCGGGGTGGTCGCCAATTTCGGGTCGGCAGTGCTGCTGCCCGAAGTGTTTCTCAAGGCGCTGACGATCGCGCGCAATGTCAAGAAGCAGGCGCGGAAAATCAATACGGCTAATTTCGATATGATTCTTCAGTATCGCCCGATGGTCAACGTCGTGCAGCGGCCGACCGACCGGGCCGGTAAAGGCTTTAATTTTGTGGGACATCATGAAATAATGATCCCGCTTCTGGCGTGGGGGCTTAAGGCCCGTATTAGTAAGATAAAGAAATAATGGAGATGACGGTATGATACGACTTGTCGAGTGTGTTCCGAATTTTTCCGAAGGAAGGCGCAAGGAAGTAATTAACGCGATTATAGCCGAGATAAGCTCGGTGCAAAACGTGACGATGCTGGATCATTCCATGGACGGGGACCACAACCGGGCCGTGGTGACGTTCGTCTGTCCGCCGGAGGATGCGGTCGAGGCGTGTTTTCGGGGGATTAAGAAGGCTGCCGAACTGATTGATATGCAAAAGCATTCCGGAGAACACCCGCGTATGGGTGCGACCGACGTCTGTCCGTTTATTCCGATATCCGGCATAAAAGTCTCGGAGACGGTGGAACTGGCCAAAAAGCTTGGGGAAAGAGTCGGCTCGGAACTGAATATTCCCGTCTTCCTGTATGAATCGGCGGCGTCGAGTCCGGCGCGGGAAAACCTGGCCGACGTGCGTGAGGGGCAGTATGAGGGGTTGATCGAGGCCATTGAAAAAGACCCGTCCCGCAAGCCCGATTACGGTCCGGCCAAAATGAACCTCAAGGCCGGGGCGACGGCCATCGGGGTGCGTCTGCCGCTGGTAGCGTACAACGTCTATCTCGATACTAACCGTGTTTCGATAGCAAGCAAAATCGCCGATGCCGTGAGGTTTATTCGCGGCGGGTACAGGTTTGTCAAGGCGATGGGATTCATGATCAAGGAACGTAACTGCACCCAGGTGTCGATGAATCTGGTCAATTACATGCAGACGCCGATTTTCCGCGTGTTTCAGACGATCAAGGCCGAGGCGGCCCGGTACGGGGTTAACGTGCTGTCGTCTGAGATCGTCGGCTTGGTTCCGCAGGACGCCTTGCTCGACGTGGCGGAATACTGTTTGCAGCTGGAAGGTTTCAGCGCGGAGCAGGTGCTCGAAGAAAAGATTCGTCGCTCAGGCGGTGGAGGTGGTGCCACGTCGGGCAACTTCTATGAGGAAGTCGCGGCCAAGACCCCGACGCCCGGAGGAGGCTCGGTATCGGCGGCCGCGGCGGCGATGGGTGCGGCGCTCAATTCGATGGTGTGTCGACTGACCGTCCTGAAAAAGAAATATAATGACGTCGCCGAGGAACTAACGGCACTGCTGGATCAATCGGAAGCACTTCGGCTGAAATTGCAGGATATGATCAAGAAAGACGGCGATGCGTTCGATAAACTTATGGCCGCGATGAAAATGCCCAAAGATTTCGACGAAGAAAAGAAGAAACGTGATCTGGCGGTGTACGAAGCGACCAAACTGGCGACGCTGGTACCGCTTGAAACTGCCGGGCTGGCCCTTCAAGTAATGGAATTCTCGAAAATCGTGGCGGAGAAGGGAAATGTCAATTCGGTCTCAGACGCCGGGGTCGCGGCTCTTATGGCCAGGGCGGGCCTGGAAGGTGCCATTTACAACGTGAAGATCAACACGGGCAGTTTCGAGGACAAGGAATTCGTGGACGACATGACGAAAAAGGCGGCGGATTTGCAGAAAAAAAGCGATAAGCTGGCGTCGGAAATAAAACAAATCGTCGAAAGCAAATTATAAACAAATGCCAGCCTACATCGACCTGCATTTGCATTCGACTTTTTCCGACGGAACCGATTCCCCGGAGAGTCTGCTCAGACTGGCCAAAGATCTGGGGCTAAAGGCCATCTCGATTACGGACCACGACAATATCGGGGGATATGCTGTAGCGGAAAGCGCCTTAAATGATGCCGACGTCGAGCTTGTGACGGGGGTCGAACTGTCGTGTGGGGAGGCCGGTGAAGATATCCATATGCTGGGATATCTTTTTAATCCGGGATCGCAGCTTCTGTCCGAAACCCTTGTGGAACTGCGCCGCAGGCGGAACCAGCGCGGGGCTGAGATGTTAAATAAATTGAAAAAGATAGGAATAAATGTCCCTGAGGAATTGGTGATCGAAATAGCCGGAGAGTCCGCGATTGCACGACCTCACGTAGCCGACGCTCTGGTCAGGACGGGTGCCGTCCGAAACTATAATGAGGCTTTTGACAGGCTTATCGGCAATAACGGACCCGGTTATGTCCCCAAAGAAAATATCAAACCGCCGAACGCCATTAAGCTGATACACGATGCCGGTGGGCTGGCCTTTCTGGCACATCCGGCGCTCAGCAATACGATCAGATATCTGGAAGAGTTCGTCGGTTATGGTCTGGACGGTATCGAAGTATATCATAGTCGCCACAACGAGGGTTTGGTCAGAAGATTTAAACGGCTGGCGCAAAAATATAACCTGCTAATATCGGGAGGTTCGGACTATCACGGCCGTGACGGCCGCTACGGAATGATTGGTTCTCAAAAGGTCCCGGTACGATTGCTGGACGAAATGAAAGAACGACTTAACTGAGCATTCGAGGTACGATGTGATTAGATTAATCGGAACCGTCTTACTGCTATTTTTGGGCTGGTCTGTAAACATTTTCGCCGAAACAATGTCGATAGAGGCACAGGATGAATTGATTGCGAGGTTGGAATATCTCAAAGGCAACGGCCCGAGGCCGGCGTCGATAGACAGCGTTCATTTTTGGTGCGGCACGCCGTACCTGGTCGACGCTCGTCTCCGAATGGATCAAATGGGACGGGCCCAGCAGGCGAAAGCGCAGGCGTTCATGTCGCGCGTTACGTTTCTTCCGGAATTGTACGGTTCACCCTCGGGTCGATTCCTGATACATTACATAACCACAGGTTCTCATGCTGTGCGCGACGCCGGGGTTGACGTGCTGGACGGAGGCGACGGCGTTCCCGATTATGTCAATATGGTCGCCATCATTGCCGATTCGGTATACCATAATGAAGTCGACGTAATGGGCTATCCTGATCCTCCGGAAGATGACTTTGGCGGAGCGAGCAATCCGGACGGTCGTTATGACATTTATTTGTGGAACCTGCCTTTGAATATTTATGGCCAAACGACGCCGGAATTCATTATCACCGACAGAACGATGACGTCATACATGGACCTCGATAATGATTATTACGGGGGCGTATATGCAGACAGGCCGTTCGACGCCGTTCGCGTGACGACGGCCCATGAGTTCTTTCATGCCGTGCAACTGGGCATGGACTATACCGAGTATGAGGGCGGTGATCAACCGACCCTTCCGCCGGACGGACTTACCTCCCGTGTATACTGGTGGGAAATGTCGTCGGTGTGGATGGAAGAACAACTGTACGACGACATCAATGATTATTATTCTTATTTACCGTATTATTACGGCAATCCCTGGCTGTCAATCCAGGCGTTCATGGGTTTGCAGCCCTACGGAGCCGCGATATTCCCGATATATATGTCGGAAAAATGGGGCCAGGATATTGTCAGGACAATTTGGTCGCTGTGCGCACTCCAGATCGGTGCCAACTTCCTTCAGGCCGCGGACCAAGCCATTAAAGAGGCTTCAGTATGCGATGATTCTTGTTATACAAGCGGACAATGCGATGCTCATTGCTATAGGTGTGATGATAGCTGTTACACAAATGGTGAATGTGATGACAGCTGTTATGTGCCCAAAAGCGCGTATGATCTCCGCCGGGCCTTTGCGGAGTTTACGGTATGGAACTGGTTTACGGGAGATCGGTATTCCCGGGCGCCGGATTCGATGCGCTTTTCGGAAGGTATGAATTACCCGATGATACCGAGAGAATACAAAACCCTTGGTCCGGGTGGAGTGATTATTACGGTGCATCCCATTGTCGAGCACGTCGCTTACGATACCCTTCAGGTAACTCAATTTGATATCCCGGAATATCCCCAGAATCTGGGATCAAATTATGTTTTATTTAATTCGATAGGCGCTTTGTTCAAAAACCTGACTATAAATATATATGACGATAATGATTTATTGCCCGCTAATCGTCAGCCTCCCCCATACAGAGGCGTGCAGTATACCATGTCGTTTATTACGATACCTCGCGACCCGCGTGCCACGGCCGGTGTCGAAATGTATCTTCATCCGGCGGACACCGGGGTAGCCTATCATATTGCCGATTACCGCGATCTGCAAAGCGTCGTTTTTATTCCGTCACCGGCGTCGATTGAAAACGACGCTTACCCGAGCGATATTTCCGGTCAACAAGGCGGCTATCATTATACGTATCGCATACTAAATACCTCGCTGGAATATCCGAGCGAAGTATTTGCACCGTATGCCAACCTGATCGTGGCCACCCACGACAACGACCGGATTACATTTCAGGCGCGGGCCGAAACATCACCGGATACGCTGAAAGCGAAGTCCGGATATCTCGATATCGACCTGTTTACGGTTGCCGGGGAAAAGATCAGGCATCTGGAATCTCAAACGGATTATTACGAGGGCATAGCGGTCGACTGGTATATCGACAATCAAAGCCACCGTAAGGTTTCTCCCGGAGTTTACCTGGCACTGGTTAAGCTTAATTTCACCGACGGCTCCGACCCGATTGTCGAAAGACTGAAGGTCGCCGTAATAAAATGATTTCGAGGACGAAACGGCTGACCAGAATCGCGGTGTTCGCCGCACTGGTTGTTGCCTTTTGTTTCCTGTCGTCGTTTATTCCGAGTATAAACCCCGGCTTTTTCGTGGTCTTTGCGGCCGGATTTCTCTGGGGATGGTGGCCCGGCATAACAGTCGGCGCGGTCGGATATTTCATCTGGATAATCGCTAATCCCTACGGTCCGTCGCCGCTGCCGCTTCTGGTTTCGCAGATTGTCGGTATCAGTTTTTCCGGAATGCTCGGAGCGCTGGCGAAGGGGTTGTTTAAAGAAATTCACTGGAGCAGGCATACGGCGGCCGTAATGGTCCTTTGCGGTCTCCTGTCGGGCCTCGGTTATCATATTGTCGTTGACGTCGTCGACGCCTGGTTGTATCAGCCGTTCTGGCCGCGCCTTATGGCCGGGCTGGTATTTTCATTGATAACCATCATTTCAAACGCTATTATATTCCCGTTATTTTTCCCGGCCCTGGTATTTATGTATAAGAAGGAAAATGCGGGTTGATATGAAAATTCGGCTGACATTCATGGCAGTACTACTGACGGTAATCATGGGTGGTCTGCCGTGTCCGGCGCAGGAAATAGAATCGGATACGCTCCGGCCGGTTCCCGATTCGGCGTCGTACAAGCAGGAGAATCCGGAAGATACGACGGCGATCGAGATCGTCCCGCACATACGGGCCTTCGATTTCGACAGTAGTCTTTCGGCATTACTGCTCAATCCAAGATGGGACTTGGGCAGTGAATTGGCACGATCTTATTTTCACGATGCCGGAGACATACTCAAATTCAATCCCTCCAATCAGGTTATATTTTACCAGAACAGCCCGGTCCGGACGACGGTTGCACCGTTCGCTCTGCCCGGCAACCGCATGAATGCCATTTTCGATTTCTATCAGTTGAATCCGCTGGGGCACGTCCTTGAACCCGACGGCCGTCTCGATTTCAATGATATTCCGACGGCCCAGGTGCAAAAGTTGTACAACGTCGAGGGGCCGCTCGGGCTGGCGCTGGGGGGGAGCAACGCGACGTCATCGCTGGTTATGTTTCCGTACGAGCCCGACTCCAACCGGATCGAATCGAGGCTGGTGGTGGATAAAGGCATTTATGGCTATGCTTATACCAAAGCGGTGCTGGCGAACCGCGATGAAAACGGCCGGGTGATGCGGGTGGCGTTTGGATATCGTAAGGCCAACGGGCTTTTCACCCACAGGAACGATGATGCCTATCATCAATATTATGAGCTTGATCAGCCGCTATTCACGAGACTGGAATTGAAAGCCAGTGTCCGTTTATACCATAGGCAGGGAGCGTTCAGCCCGAGGCCGGATTCCAGCAATTTCTTCCTCAATCGCGAGCGTCTTGACCGTGATATAAACGCCGGTTTGTACTATAATCATGATGAAAACGCACAGAGCTCAGTCAGTTTCAGGCATCAGCGGTCCGAATCGAGACTATCCTTGATCTCCGAATTGTATGAACGAAATATTGACGCCTTTAATAACGGCGTGACATCCGAGCACTATCAAAAGGTCGGTCGCTTTAGCGCCCGGGCCCGGGGCGAGATCGGGCAGGAGAGATTTTACGAGCGGGATAATGGAAATTATGCGGAACGCATGAACGGATATGGCGATCTTTTGCTGCTGACCGGCGACAGTTCCAAAAGTCTGACATTTTACGGCCGAGGCGAGGTGACTAAGAATTTCGGGCCGTCGCCGACCGGCGAAATAACGCTCGTGATAAATTCACGGACGTCTTCATTCTCGGCATCGGCCGGTTACACTACCAAATTCCCGAGGCTGTATGATTTGAATTTGAGCGTACGCACCGATCCCATTTACAGCAATACCGGCAGTGATTATTTCGAATCCGGCAATCCGGATATCGTGGCGGAAAAGCAGATGATCGGCAACGTCAATATAGCTGTCGGACAGGCAGGTTCGGACTTATCGCTGGCGGTGACGGGCGGTAAGATTAAGGACGCCATCGACTGGATAAAATTTGATACGGTCGGTTACGCGAGCGGCGGTTATCGGCCGGCCAATCACAATATTGATTTTGTCAGTACGACGCTGAAGCAAAGAATCACATTGGGAGAGAATTTCTACTGGTCGGGCGGGGGGAGCTATCATTACGTGAAGTACAGCGATAATGCCAACCCGCCGTACACTCCGGAATACCAGACGTTCACGAATCTGGAAGTGTACTATTATGTCTTCCCGCTGGATTTACATTTGTATGCGTACGGTGAACTATTATATACCGGCCCGTATACCGGGATAAACGGTCAGAAGTTTGGCAAGGCACCCGTTTTCAACGTCAAACTTTCGTTTCGTATAAAGAAATTCCGTTTTTACTATCTTTTTCAGAATATGCTGAATCGTGAGTACGAGGCCCGTGAGGATTATCCTTTGGTAGGGCGCAACAATTATTACGGAATCACGTGGGAGTTTCTGGATTAGAATTCTCCTTTCACTAAGCACGACGTAGGTTTGGTGCACGACGTAGGTCGGGTTCCGATCCCGACGAAGTCAGGAGAGAAACCCGACAACCACATGAAGCAAATTGCGGAATAAAAAACCCCGGCCAAAGCCGGGGTTTTTCTATAGTCCGATAATTATAATCTTACAAGAACAACGGGGCGAGCACCAACGATACCATCGCCATCAGTTTGATGAGGATGTTCATCGACGGACCGGAGGTGTCCTTGAACGGATCGCCGACGGTGTCGCCGACCACGGCCGCTTTGTGCGTCTCCGAGCCTTTGCCGCCGAGATTACCGGCTTCGATGTATTTCTTGGCATTATCCCAGGCACCACCGGCGTTGGCCATCATAAGAGCCATCAGAACGCCCGACAGCGTGGCGCCGCCGAGGAATCCGCCCAAAGCTTCTTTGCCGAAAATCATTCCGACGAGAATCGGGGCGGCGATGGCCAAAAGGCCGGGAACGACCATTTCCATCAGGGCACCTTTGGTCGCAATATCGACGCAGCGAGCCGTATCCGGCTTGGCTTTGCCTTCCATGAGACCCTTGATTTCCTTGAACTGGCGGCGAACTTCTTCGACCATCTTGAAGGCCGCCTTACCGACGGCGGTCATGGTCAGGGCCGCAATCAGGAACGGCAGGATGCCGCCGATGAAGAAACCAACCACGACGTGCGGATCGAGCAAGCTGATGGTTTCAACCTGAGCAGCGGTGGAATAAGCCGAAAACAGCGCGAGAGCTGTAAGCGCCGCGGAACCGATGGCAAAACCTTTACCGATAGCGGCGGTAGTATTTCCGAGGGAATCGAGACGGTCGGTGATCTTGCGGATGTTTTCACCCAAACCGGCCATTTCCGTGATGCCGCCGGCGTTGTCGGCGATAGGACCGTAGGCGTCGACCGACATCGTCACTCCGATAGTCGAGAGCATACCGACCGCAGCCAGACCGATCCCGTAAAGACCGCCCAGCTTATAACCGAGCAGTATGGCCATAGCTATGATGAATACCGGAAGTGCGACCGATTCCAAACCGACGGCCAATCCCTGAATAATATTGGTGGCCGCGCCGGTTTCGGAGGCTTTGGCGATGCGGCGTATCGGCGCTCCGGCAGTATAATATTCGGTCAATAAACCGATTATTATACCGGCAATATTACCGGCCAGGATTGCCCAGAACAGTTGCTGATCCAATCCGAGCTGGTTGATTAAAAACCAGGCCGCAACAAACAAAACTACTGATGCGACATAAGTGACGATTCTCAAAACCGCCGCCGGGTTTTTCATTCCGGCGAAAGCCTTGACCGACAATACGCCCAGAATGGAGGCGATAATACCGGCGGTCGCGATCGCAATCGGCAGCAGGATTTTGCCGAGCATGATGCTGTCGGTCGGCATATTGTGCCCGAGCGATACGGCCGCGATGGCAATGGTCGCGATGATGGAACCGACATAGGATTCAAACAGGTCGGCACCCATACCGGCCGTGTCACCGACGTTGTCACCGACGTTGTCGGCAATAACGGCGGGGTTGCGCGGATCGTCTTCGGGAATACCGGCTTCGACTTTACCGACCAGGTCGGCGCCGACGTCGGCCGATTTAGTATAAATACCGCCGCCGACACGAGCGAAGAGGGCGATCGAGGACGCGCCCATACCGTAACCGGCGAGGTCAGGCCACGAGAAGAAATCCAGCCTGAAGACGAGGTAAGTGAAGACAGCCACACCGAAAAGACCCAGGGACGCCACCGACATGCCCATTACGGCACCGCCAGTGAAAGCGACCGAAAGGGCCGCGCCCTGACCAGAATCCTTGGCCGCAGCCGATGTCCGAACATTGGCCTTTGTGGCGGCTTTCATGCCGAAATATCCGGCCAGCATTGAGCTAATTGCACCGCAGATGAATGCAATAGCGGTAGCGGGCGAAATGTTGGTTGCGAGCAGAATAAACACGATAATGATGAAAACGGCGAGAATAGTATACTCGCGTTTCAGAAAGACCATCGCACCTTTAGCGATTTGTTCGGCGATATCTTTCATGAGGTCGTTTCCGGCCGGTTTGCTTTTTATGGTGAAGTAGAGGACCAGCGCAAACAAAATCCCCACAACACCAAGCACCTGCGCGGAATACAGATAGCTCCAGTGATCCATTTACGACTCCCTGAAATTTAAGCGGTTAATATATTTAGCTAATTTATGATTGAAAATATCCGTACCCGGAAGCATAGTCTTTCCCTAACCCATTACCAGGTTGTCAGGTTGTTAAATTTAAGCGCGGAATTTATGAGAATATTGGACAAAAGTCAACATTATTTTAGAGAAAAATGTGACAAATTTCACAAGGGTATTCATTTTGGGGCATTCAAAAGCCAAAATTGATGGCTGTTATTATTTGAAAAGTAAAATAAAAAAGCGGCTCTGAAGAGCCGCCTTGATTTACACCGGCACAGGTGTCTAACGATATTCTATATTGTCAAGCCGGTGTTTTAAAATCGTATTTTCGGCTTTGAGCTCTTTGATGGCTTCGAGCAAAACAGCCGTAAGTTTGGCGTAGTCGACCGCTTTATAGCCGTCGTTGGTTTTTGAAACCAGTTCCGGAAATACCTGCTCGACCTCCTGCGCGATCAATCCGATATGACGGTCTTTGTTTTCATCTTTTAATTTCCCGTCTTTCTTCCAGTCGAATTTGAAAGCGTTGATTACGTCCAGTTTGTTAAGGACCGGTTCGAGTTTGACGGTATTTTTTTGTGCGCGAATGTCGGACGGGCGGACGTCGTTGCTGACGTTATTTTGATTCAGCATTGTTTTTTCCGATGAAGACAAATCGCGCGGTGCGGCCGGGTTTGCAGCGTGCGTTTCGCCGGCCATGGCTATTGAGGCGTCCTGGTGGCTTCCGTCGGAGTTGTCCTGGGCAAAGGAGCAGGCGAACACGAGCAAAAGCGCCGAGACGAATCCCAGTAATTTCATAAAAGCCCCTTGGTAATTTAACTTAAAATCTCTCATTATTAATATCGGATAAATTTGTAGATATTTTAGGGACCGTCGGGCGCTTGACGTCAAGTTCCCGGCAATGGCTTCATGAAGTAATTTGCAAAATAGAATACCTGATTAATTCCAAATGCTCAATAAACCGGCAGATCGTAATCCCAGATGTGTCGGTGATCAGGACCCGCTGGTACTTAGTCTTAGCCCGTCGTCGACATTGCATTCGAGAGGATAATTAACAAACTGAATGGAATAACCTTCGTGCGCATAGAACTCCCCTGTTAAATATTTTTAACCAGAAGGTATGATTTCTTCAATAAACCCAATAGCGATTTATCGATATCGCTTTTCTTTTCGAGTTTGGCGAAACTCAGAACGCGGTTATTGGACACGCGGAAATATTTGTAGACCGGGAGTTGATTTATTTCTTCGTCAAGCTGGAATTCGATTTCAACCGTTTCTTTTTTTGGTTTGATCGATAAAAACGTCGCCCCAGCCTTGACCTGTATCGAGGATTTAACCGGGTTGAGCGTGACTTTGCCGAATTTTGTAACGGCGTTCAGTAATCGTTCAACCATGGCCTGCACGTCGGCCGATTTGTTCTTGAGATGCTCATCGATAGAGACTACACAGCATGAATGGGCCTGATTGGTATTGCGAAACGTCTTATTGCATTTGGGGCATTTCCAACTCATGATTTAACCATACCTTTGATCCGTTTTAATCAGGCTATAAAAACAGTGCCCGCCACGCAATCCTTTTTTTCTTTTTCGAATGAAATAATCTTATAGTTTCGTGATTCTGAATCCGATTAATAATGTACTACTGGCAAATAGTGAGGAAAATATGCAAGTCATTGACAAAAAACAAGTTACAAAAGTGAGACGAAAAGCATCTCAGGCGCTTATTGTCTACGATTTGAACAATAAGCTGCCGATGGGTCAGATTATGGACATGTCGGAGCGCGGCATGAAGCTCATGACCGAGGAACCGATGACGGTCGGCAAGAAATATTATTTCAAGATGCCGCTGGACAAGAAAATCAACGGCAAGAAAGAGCTGTTTTTCGACGCCGAATGCCGCTGGTGCCGCCAGAATTATGAAACCGGCTGGTACGATTCCGGTACATCCTGCGCTTTTCATCGCCGCAGTACGCCGAAGCTTTGCAGGCGCTGATTCGGAGCTGGATGATCGACCAGATTTCCCGGCTCAACCCGAAGGTGAAAAAAATCACTCCGGGCAAGCGCGGGCTCATCCAGAGAATGTTCGCAGTCTAATCTTCAAAAGGCGGGGTCCATATCGGCTCCGCCTTTTGTTTTTTGCATATTGTCTTTGTTGACAAATTACCCATCAAAATGTATTCTTGGATTATTAAATCATTGGAATGTTATTTATAGCAAAGTACAAACGTTTTATTCATCGGAGGAGTCATGTTTCATTTGAAATCAATCGGCAAAGAAGCATTGTATTGCGTACTAGTAATTGCTCTTATCGGTGCACCGCTGCTGTTTATTGGTTGCAGCAGTAAAGACAGCGGCACGTCGAGCGAGATTGTTTATGACAATGGCCGTACGACCGGTAACTATTATTTAACCGATTATGAACATGGCAACGTTGTGCGCTTTACCGCGCTTGATTTCGACGGTAACGGCGGTGTCGATTTTGACGTGCAGATAGATTCGGAGGGTTCTCCGGACAACGGCAGCGGGACATACAAAGTGAGAGAAGACGGCCGTGCATTCGTCAATGATGACGTGGCCGGCATGGTTAGCTCCGACGGTTCGATCGGGTCGCTGCTCGGTATTTATGCCTCCGGTAATGATAATGAATTTATGGTTATGATAAAAACGTCGAGCGGAATGCCGACGACCAGCCTCGACGACGACTATTATTTTGTTGCGTACGAAAGCGGCAATACGGTCAGGTTCGGAGATGCGAGCTTCGATCCACTGAATAACTTCAATTACCATGTTCTTGTCAGCTCTGGTTCTCTTGGATACGGGGCGCAGCTATACGCGTTGGCGTCCGATGGCAAGATAACGATCGGTTCCGATATAACCGGCGTCGTCAATTCCACGGCCGACGTAATCACGGCCATAGGTAATCATTCCGGCGAAAACAACGAAATAATAGTCATGATCAGGAAATCGACTGGCATGTCGGTCGCGAACCTTAACGGTACTTATTACGTCACCAACTATTTTTACGGCAATATGGTCACTATGGGTGAGGCCTCGTTCGACGGCGCCGATTCGGTTACATACAGCATTCTCGCCAGTTCGGAAGAGTCACCGGAGGGCGGGAAGCGGCAATACACGGTTGCGGCCGACGGTAAAATCACAATTGGCGATGCCATGACCGGGATGATCAGCAGTGATGGCAATATTGGCGCGGCCATCGAGCTGCACGAAAGCGACGACAACGGCATAATGCTTTTTGTCAAAAAGACTCCATAGACCTGAATTTTCAGACTATTTCATTCAGCCCGATCGGTTTAAGAAAACGGTCGGGCTGTAATTGTATATGCCCTCGTGTCGAAATTTTGATTACCCGGCCGTTGCGTTCAGTATAAAAGTTAAACCGGGGATTGGAATGATTTCAGGCAATATTGCTTCATTTATTGGCGCGGTTGTAGCTTTTATCCGCAGCCGCCGGTGATTATTTTCTTCGGACCTGACAGATAAATGATTTCAAATACGCCGCCTCCGGAAACGTGACCGGGACCGGGTGGTCCGGCGATTGATGCACCACTTTTAATATGTTAAGCGATACACCGGCCTGATTTGAGGCCTTATGAAGAATCTCAAGAAGCATTTCTTCGGTCATGAACGACGAACAGCTCGATGTAACCAGTATTCCAAAGTCATTTATAATCCGAATCGCCGCCCGGTTCAAAAAATGATAAGCTTTGACTCCGGCGTCGATATGCTTTTGTGATTTTATGAGTGCCGGGGGATCGAGCAAAACAAGATCGTACTTGGGATTATTTTGAGTCCCGAGCCACTGGAAAATATCGGCTTCGATGGTTTCAAATGATTCATAATTAAATCCGTTAATCTCGGCATGTCTGCGACACAAAGCCAGAGCCGGGGCCGAGGAATCGACAAAATCAACCGATGATGCTCCTCCGACCAGCGCCGCGATACCGGCCGCCCCGGTGTACGAAAACAGGTCGGCGGTTTTTTTGTCTTTCGCCAGATGATATATTTCCTGCCGCAAATCGCGCTGATCAAGATAGAAACCGGTTTTTTGACCGGTGACGATATCGGCCAGACAAGTCCGGCCGTTTTCACGAAATTCTATCGTCTCGATATCTGCACCGTACAGTTGCCCCGACTGCGGCTTTAAACCTTCTTCGAGCCGCGACGGCAGATCGCTTTTTTCATAAATAGCGGTGGGATTATATAATTCCGTCAGTATTTCGACAATCGTCTCGCGCAGCTTGTCCGTCCCGGCGGTCGAGATTTGAAGAACGAGAGTGTTGCCATATCGATCAACTACGAGGCCGGGGAGACCATCGGATTCACCGTATACGAGGCGGTAGCCGGTGGTATCGGCGTTTTCTTCAAAACCTATCCGCTTTCTGGCTTCGGCGGCTGCTGAAATGCGATCCTTCATAAATTCGCGGTCGATTGTCACTTTATCAAACGCCATAATGCGGACTGCTATCATCGACTTTTGTGAGAAAAGGCCGCTTGCTACGATGTTATCGCCGTCGATTAGATAAACCGGAGATCCGTTTTCTATATCATCGGGGATTTTCTCAATGGCTCCGGAAAAAACCCAGGGGTGCCTTCGCGCGATGACCTTTCTTCCTGACGCCTTAAGTTTCAATTTTGGAAATTCCATGTTGGGAGAAGATATGCTTTCAAATAGCGCTGGTCAAACTTCAAATCCGACGATTCAATGATAATTTTATCCGGACAGCCTTTGATGACCTGCCGGAACAGCGCTGCGATGAAGGGGTGCCCCGCCGCCTGGGGCTTGTTGAAAAAGCTTGTTCGGTCAGGTCCTGCGCCCCGATTTATCGGGGCGTGTGACCTGACCGCATTGTAAGTTATTGAAGCTAAAGAAGCCGTCAGCGACTGTCTAATTTGTCAAGTAAGTTTTGGGTTCCAGGACTCTCCTTTCGCGAGCATGGAATTGATAATGGTGAGCAGTTTTCTCATGGCCGCCACCAGCGCCGTCATCTTTGTTTTTCCATTATCCAGAAGTCTCTGGTAGAAGGTTTTGATCATGGGGTTATGGTGACAGGCCACGACCGTGGGCATATACAAGCGGGCTCGAACCACCTTTCGTCCTCCACCGGTCATACGTTTGCCTCGGAAACTGCCGCTGTCGCGATTGATCGGCGCTACCCCGACCAGAGCCGCAATTTGCCGTCGATTCAGTTGGCCCAACTCGGGCACCTCGGTTAATAGCATTGTTGCCGTCGTCTCAGCGATTCCGGGCACGGACACCAGTGCCCGCATCTTCGCCTGCAACTCGGACGAATGACAGACCGTATCGACCAGCTGTCGTTGCACCCGTTTCAATTCGCGATCAATCGTTTTGAGAACGGCGGCGATGCTTCGAGCAATCGCTTTGTCATGGACATGCTCACGACGGTTAAGTTCAGAGGTGCGCATCTTTACTAACTGACGCCTCCGTGCCACAAGGCCCTTCATCTGACGACTGCGACTGTCCCGCAGAGCTCGTCGGGGCGGGTGTATTGCCGCTCCATACTCAGCCAGTAACTTCGCATCAATCCGATCAGTTTTGGCCAAATAACCAACGGCCCGACCAAAATCACGAACCTGACGCGGGTTGACAACCACTACCGGCAATGACGCCTCATCCAACGCGATGACCAAGTCATACTCGTAACCACCGGTGCTCTCAATCACGATCAGATCAGCCTGCAATCCGGTCAACTGCTCGACACCCTCGCTGATGCCCGACCGATTGTTCTCAAATCGGACATGCCGTTGGGTCTCTGTGTCATACAGATCAATGTGACCCTTGGCGACATCAATGCCAACAAAATTCTTCATGGAAATCCCTTCCTTGCAATTACGGGCTCATTGTTGTACAATGTCCCTTGCGACTGTTCGGGTTAACACCTGAATATATGATGCCGGATCATGCTGACGACGGGCTTGCAAGCCCCAGGTGTCAACGATCTCGGCACCACCGGGAGATCTTTGAACATTCCGAAGATCTCCCTAATTATATGCAAAGTATAGCTAATATATAAACAGACGCAAAGATACAAGGTGTCAATCCCGACTTCGTCGGGATCAGAACCTGACGGAACATATTGACACCACTTTTTCAACAAGCCCCTTGCGGTGGGCTCTTTGCATCTTTTTCAGCCTCCAACATCCCGTATACAATTTTCATATCGGAGCATCGTAAAATCACGGGAACAATTTCCGAAAGCCGTTGTAATGAGGGGTAATCGAAACGATAAACGAAAGATAATATCCGCCGAAAGTTGCGAAAATGGCCTCAGTAGGTCAGGAGCCCTGCCGAAGGTCCCGAGCGCAGCGAGGGAGCTCCTGACATGTTTCTAAAAAAGGAGTAATAAAATGGCTTACGAATGGAAACTCAAAGCTCGTCCGTATAGCGACGATGAAGCAAAGACTCTTCTCAAGAATGTAATTTCGCCCGAAACGTCCGACTGGCACTACAACAAACACCACGCCGGCTATGTGGCTGCCCTCAATACGATAGAAAAAGGCCTGGCCACGGCCGACCGCTCCAAAGCCAACGGCAATTATTCCGAAATCGGCGAACTGAAACGCCGTCAGACCTGGAACCACGCCGGAGCGCTGCTGCACGATGTCTATTGGGAAGTCCTTGGCGGTGACGGTGACCCGGGCAAGGGACCGGAAATCAAGAAGGCTATCGAGAAGGAATTTGGCTCGTTCGATAAATGGGTCGAAGATTTCAAGGCGACCGCTTTCTCGGCCAAACTCTCCGGCTGGGGCGTGCTGGCTTTCGATTCTCTTTTCAGCGGACGACTGCTTAACGTGCTGGTCGATGAGCATCATTATGGCGCCATGTGGGGAGCTATCCCGCTGATTCCGTGCGACGTTTTCGAGCATGCCTACTACCACAAAGACGGCGCCGGACGGGCCACCTACATTGACAATTTCATCAAGAACCTGAGTTGGGAAAGAATCAACGCCCGTTACAAGAAGTTTGTCAAATAATTAAGTAGTAATAAAATACAGTGATCACTTGAAGTTGTCGTTCGTATGGTAGAACGACTCGAAGGCCGTCGGATTAAACGACGGCTTTTTTTATGGGCTGATCTGCCGGGACCGCTTGACCGAAATATGCGGCGATGATTTCAGTAATCGACTGCTCCAGTGGCCTCGGATTAAAGCCCAGTTCGCTCTTTGCTTTTTCGGACGAATAATAGAATTTCATCCCGGCCAGACGGACAAGATTCCTGTTCAATTTCGACGCCGGGAAAACCTTCTTGACCGGGCTGTATCCGGAACCGAACAGTTCGGTCAAAAGCGCCGCTAAATAGAGAACCGCGCGCGGGATTTTTACAAAAGGACGCTTCATGTTCATGAATTTCGCGGCGAGGTCAATCAGCCGCTTCGACGATACATTCTCTCCGGCCAGAATATAGCGCTGACCGTCGCGGCCTTTTTCGAGGGCTTTGATGGTCCCGTCGACGACGTCTTCGGTCTGCACCAGATTAATCCCGAGATCAAAATAAATCGGTATTCTCTTGGGGATGCGGGCCCGGTCACCGTCGGTCAGCTTCCGGTCAGGCGGGGAAATCATAATAGAGGGATTCACGACAACTGTTTCCAACTTATCATTGTTCGCATCAAGCGCAATTCGCTCGGCTTGGAGTTTGGTTTCAAAATAGGGGATATCGAATCCGGACAAGTTGAAAGGAGCGGTCTCATCCAGGGGAGAGCCATTGGTCGATGCCCCAACCGCCGCAATAGAAGACACGTGCACCAACCTTTTTATATTATTTTCGAAACAAGCCTCGACCACCGCCCGGGTACCGTCGACGTTGATCTTCACAATGTTTTCAATATGGCCGGATCGCAGGCTCACCTTTGCGGCGCAGTGGATGACAAAGTCACAGCCATTTACAGCTTCAGACAGCCACGAAGGCTCGATTAGATCACCATAAACCGCCTTAACTTCCGGCGGACACCAGCGCCGGGCTTTTTCTTCGGATCGGAAATGGGCCCGCACCGAATAACCGCGGCGAATCAGTTCCGGCACGAGTTTTCGTCCAAACTGGCCGCTGGCCCCGGTCACCAGAACAATCTTGTTTTTCGAGGATAAATCCATAATCTTTATCCCGTAACAAAGATACGTAAAGATTGTTGCCGCAATTATGGACTTAAATGATCTACAAATTGGTTATGGATTCGCTCTGGCCCTGGTGCTGGGGGTGGTTTTGTACTTTCTGCGGGCGCTGACGGTATCAGGAACGGTCGGGACCGTCATAGTCGGGACCATCTTTTTCGGGCTGGGCGGCTGGATTATGACCGTCCCGCTCTTGTTTTTCTTTGTTTCCGCGAGTATTCTTTCACGAATCAAAAGCGGCCATAAGTCTACAGCCATGCGCTTGGCCGAGAAAACCGGCGCGCGGGATATCTGGCAAGTGCTGGCCAACGGCGGCGCGGCTTCGGTAGCCTTGATCGTATTCCGGGCAACGGGGTCGATAGTCTGGCTGGCCATGTCGCTGGCGGCAATTTGTGAAGCGGCCGCCGATACCTGGGCCACCGAAATCGGGACCATCCGCAAAGTCGGGACGGTCTCAATAATTAATTTTAAATCGCTGACACCGGGGCAGTCGGGAGGAGTCAGCCTGAACGGGACAATGGCTTCTCTGGCAGGTTCGGCTCTGACCGGCCTGGCCTTTTATCTGGCTGGCGGCGGATCGGAAGCGGTAATGATATGGCTGGCAGCATCGCTGGCCGGATTTCTGGGGTCGGTCATCGACTCGGTGCTGGGCGCGACGGTGCAGGGACGCTATTTCGACGCGGCCACCAACCGCCATTCGGAATCAAAAACCCCGGGCAGCCGTCTGAACGGCGGGATATCATGGGTGAAAAACGATCTTGTTAATCTGGCCGGGACTTTGTTCGCGGCCGGGTTTGCCGCCATTTTTTGCCATTTGACGCAAATTAATTGAAACTAAACGAGTTTGCGGCTGTTTTGACTTGATAAATTTAGGTGAAAAGAGTATGATTCTCATTACCAAAAATACAACGGATTTCGGGTGAAATAATGGATTTTGAACTAAACGAGGATCATAAATCGGTATCAGAACTGTGCCGAGATTTCGCTGCAAGGCATATTATCCCCACCGTTCGCGAACACGATAAAAACGAACAATTCGATAAATCCATACTGACCAAAATGGCCGACGCCGACGTTCTGGGGCTCTGTCTTCCTGAAAAATACGGCGGAGCGGGCATGGATTATATTTCTCTGGGGCTGGCATGTGAAGAACTGGAATACGCGGACACCTCGGCGCGCGTCATTTTATCGGTTCATATCGGCTTGAACTCTTTGACCCTGTTGTCGTGGGGTAATGATTTTCAAAAAGAAAAATACTTGATTCCGCAGGCAAAAGGTCAAAAAATAGGAACCTTCGGCCTGACCGAACCCAACGCCGGGTCCGATGCGGTCGGTATTCAGACGACCGCCGAAAAGAAGGGCGACAAATATATATTAAACGGTGAGAAAATGTGGATTTCGCTGTCCGACGTCGCCGACAATTTTCTTATTTTTGCCTGGACCGATCTCGACAAGAAACAGAAACGCGACCACAGCGGTATCTCCGGATTCATTGTAGAACGGAAATATCCCGGAGTGACGACGGGCACAATACACGGCAAGCTCGGCGTTCGGGCGGGCAACACCGGCTGGATAGCTATGCAGGACGTCGAAGTCCCGGCGGAGAATTTACTCGGTCAGGAAGGTGAAGGTTTCGGGATCGCCATGTTCTGTCTTGAGCAAGGGCGCTACACTGTTGCAGGGGGATCGACCGGATTGGTCAGAGCCTGTCTCGACGCCAGCGTCAGTTATGCTCATACCAGAAAGACATTCGAAGTTGAAATCGCGCGGCATCAACTGGTCAAAGAGATGATCGCCAATATGTCTGCCGGTTACGAATACGCTCGACTGTTATGGATGAAAGCCGGATGGCTGCGTAAT
The DNA here is from genome assembly GCA_963702205.1 of uncultured candidate division Zixibacteria bacterium. Classification (GTDB taxonomy): domain Bacteria; phylum Zixibacteria; class MSB-5A5; order GN15; family PGXB01; genus CALAMC01. Next base: position 2,905,409 of record OY969724.1, on the reverse strand, counting down.
GCCGGGATCAGGGCGACGAGAGAAACCTCGCTGGCCAAGTGGATTGCCTGTCAGGAGGCCGAAAAGGCCGCCGCCGACGCCGTGCAGGTTCATGGAGCCTACGGATTTTCCGATGAATATCCTGTGGAACGGTTTTATCGCAACTGCAAAGGCGCGTCGATCTACGAAGGCACGCGTGAGATTCACAAACTGATGCAGGCCGATTATGCGCTGGGATACCGCGAAGACAAACCTCGGCGCGTCAACCTTCCGGCGTGGCCATATAAAGAGTAGATTTGTTTCAAATGACCGATGTTTGTTGCGTAACAGGATAAATTGTAAAATAACGTTTCATTATAAAAAAGCCGTTGGAGGTTAAGTGGCTGAGAGCTCAACGGAAAAAGTCCCGAACCTGGATAAGCTGGCCCTGCCGGAAAAGACCCTGGTCGGGCTTTATACGAATCTTTTAAAAACGCGCGTTATGGACGAGAAATTCCGGAAGCTTTTCCGCCAGGGACGCTTCGCCGGGACATACTTCTCCGCGGTCGGACAGGAGGCGACCACGGTCGGGCCGACGTACGGCCTTCGTGACGAAGACATCGTCGCTCCGTCGCATCGTGAGTTGGGTGCGGCCATAACCAAAGGAATCCCGCTGCCGATAATCGTGGCACAGGTTTACGCCCGGCGCAATTCGACCGACAAGGGCAAGGCTCATCCGTGCCATTACGGTTCCCGCGAGAAGGGTGTTATTCACCCGTCGTCGACGCTGGCCGCACAGACGATACTCGGAACCGGTATGGCGATGGCGTTCAAGATTCAGAAAAAAGATAATGTCGTAGTTTCGTTTTTTGGAGAAGGGGCCACGTCGCGCGGCGGCTGGCACGAGGCGTTGAATTTCGCCGGGGTGCACAAGCTGGCCTGCGTGTATATATGTCAGAACAATTTCTGGGCGGAATCTGTCCCGGCGAGTCTTCAGGCCGGAATCAAGAATTTCGCGGACAGGGCCAAGGCCTACGGTTTCCCGGGTACCACCATCGACGGCAACGATATATTCGAAGTATACAAAGTCTCCTCAGAAGCGGTCAAAAGAGCGCGTGCCGGTGAGGGACCGACCTTCATCGAATGTATGACGTACCGCTGGTACGGCCACAGCGAAATAGACCCCGCCGATTATCGCCAAAAAACCGAAGTCGAAGAATGGATCAAGAAAGATCCCCTGGCACGGGCGGAGAAGATTCTGCTGGCCAACGGTGTGATCGACGAAACCAAACGCGACGCCATAATCTCTGAGGTCGACGTGGAAGTGGACGAAGCGGTCAAGATTTGCGAAAACGAGAAGTATGTCGAGCCCGAGGAAGCTTATAACGACGTTTACTCGTCGGCATTCCCGGTTCGCCACGATGCTCTTATGGAAGACGAAGAGGAAGAGGAGTGACGATATGGCCATGACGACATACATACAGGGAATTACCCAGGCCCTCGACGAAGAAATGGCGCGTGACGAACGCGTCTTTTTGATCGGTCAGGATATCGCGCTGTACGGCGGCGTTTTTAAAGCTACCAAAGGCCTGATGGACAAGTACGGTTCCGAGCGCGTTATTGATTCGCCGATTTCGGAAGTTTTCATCGCCGGTGGTTCGGTCGGTGCAGCCATGGCCGGGATGAAACCGGTGCCTGAAATTCAGTTCGCCGACTTTATTACACCGTCGATGGATCAGATCATCCAGCAGGCGGCCAAGATTCGCTACCGCAGCGGCGGGGAGTGGACCTGCCCGATGACGCTCCGGGTGTGCTGTGGGGGCGACGTCGGCGGCGGGTTGTACCATTCGCAGATAAACGAACAATGGTTCTTCTCTCAGCCGGGACTGGTCGTAATTCTTCCGGCGACGCCGTACGACGCCAAAGGATTATTAAAATCGGCCATACGCGGCGAGGACCCGGTCATATTCTTCGAACACAAGCGGCTGTACCGCTGGATAAAAGAGGACCTTCCCGACGGCGACTTCACCGTCCCGATCGGCAAAGCCGCTATGCGCAAGGAAGGCAAAGACATAACGATAGTAACGTACGGACTGATGTACCATCGCACTTTGGAAGCAATCGAGACGCTGGAAAAAGACGGTGTATCGGTCGAATTGATAGACATGCGGACACTGTCTCCCTGGGACCGCGAGATGATCCTGGAGTCGGTTAAGAAAACTTCGCGGGCCGTGCTGGTGCAGGAAAATTCCAAGACCGGCGGGGTGATGGCCGAGGTGGCCGCAACCATAATGGAAGAGGCGTTTGATTATCTCGACGCACCGGTCGTGCGAGTGGCCGGGCTGGATGTCCCGATGCTTCCATTCGCACCGCCGATGGAGCACTATTTCCTGCCCAACGCCGAGAAAATCATTCGGGCCGTTCGCAAGGTAATGGAATACTAAGGGAGGAAGAATGGAATATAAAGTAGTCGTTCCGCCGCTGGGCGAATCCGTGGTCGAGGGCACTATTGTCAAATGGTTGAAAAAAGAAGGGGATAAGATCAAAGCCGACGATCCCCTGGTCGAGATAATGACCGATAAGATCAATATCGAGGTGCCGTCGCCGCACGACGGTGTCATGAAAAAACATCTGATCGAACCCGATACGGTGGTCAAGATCGGTCAGGCGATTGCCGTGCTGGAAACCGAGGCCGACGTGGTCGAATCGAAGGCGTTCCAGGAGTTGCCGGAGGACGGCGAGGAGCGTGTGCCCGAAGAACAGCAGCCCAAGGAGCCGCCCAAAGAATTCGTCGGAACGCTGGAGCATCATAAATCGATGGGTGTGCACGCCCACGACGAAGAAATAGCCGAGGGCATCAAGGCGACCAAGTCTTCACCGATAGTACGACGGCTGGCCAAAGAGCACTTCATCGATCTTCGGAAAGTGCAGCCAACCGGCAAAAACGGGCGCGTCAGCAAGGAAGACGTTTTAAAATATATCGACATGCGTCATACGGTCGACCTGATCAAGCCCGATTTCCAGTTCCCGCAGGCCGAGCCGGAAGAAATTATTCCGATCACCGGCGTCCGCAGGGTTATTGGCGAACACATGGTTAATTCGGCATTCACCATCCCGCACGTGACAACTTTCGACGAGTGCGATATGAGCAGCCTGGTGGCCTGGCGCAAGAAATATGTCGATAAACTCGAAGCCAAACACGGCGTCCGGATTACCTACATGCCGTTTATCTGCAAAGCCATCATATTCGCGGCCCGGGAATTTCCGTGGGTGAACGCGACGGTCGAAGAAGACAAATTGCACGTCAAAAAATATTTTAACGTCGGGATGGCGGTCGCGCGTGATAATTCGCTGATCGTGCCCGTCATAAAACACTGCGAACAAAAATCACTTCTCGAAATAGCCAAGGACATGAAGACGCTGGGCGATAAGGCCAACGAAGACAAGCTGACCATGAACGAGATCACCGGCGGGACGATTTCGATCACCAACGCCGGAGTGTACGGTGCCCTCAACTCGACCCCGATCATCGCTGCCCCGCAGGTGGCGATTCTCGGCGTCCACAAAATCGTCGAAAAGCCGGTCGTACGCGACGGGGAAATCGTCATCCGCCCGATCTTGAATTTCGGCCTGTCGTTCGATCATCGGGTCGTCGACGGCGGCTATGCCGTACAGTTCCTGCGCCGCATGATCGAGTTCCTCGAGGATCCCGACAGCTGGCTGGCGGAAGTGGTATAAAGGACTTATGATATGGCTGATAAATTTGATATTGTCATAATAGGGGCCGGGCCGGGCGGTTATGTGGCGGCTATACGGGCCGCGCAGCTGGGACTTAAAACGGCGATCATCGAAAGAGAATACATCGGCGGCGTCTGTCTCAACTGGGGCTGCATCCCGTCCAAGACCCTGCTGTACGTATCCGAGCTCAAGCGGGCGGTCGAAGAGGCCTCCAAAATCGGTCTTAAGACCGAGAAGATTTCGATTGATCTTGACCTGCTGCGCAAACACAAAGACAGTACCGTCAAGCGCCTGACCGGCGGCGTCAAGATGCTGCTGGATAAAGCGGGCGTGAAGATATTTATGGGTAAAGCGTCGTTCGTGTCGGAAAAGGAAATCGAAGTGTACGGTGACAATCCGGAGCGGACCAGTGTCGTCTCCGACAATTTCGTCATCGCCACCGGGACGACCACGATCAAACTGCCGATGATCAAGCACGATGGCAAAGTCGTCATCGGAGCAAGAGAGGCGATCGACATCCCTCGTGTGCCAAAAAGTCTCGGTGTCATCGGGGCCGGGCCGATCGGTGTCGAGATGGCCTCGGTGTACAATACGCTCGGCGCCAAAGTAACCGTCATCGAGATGCTCGACACGGTGCTGCCGTCGCTGGATAAAGATATCGTCGATGCCGCGGCCAAAGCTTTCAAGAAGCAGGGGCTGGAAGTGTACACGTCGTCGAAAGTGAAATCGTCGGAAGCGAAGAAGGACAAGATCGACGTCGTCGTCGATACGCCCGATGGTGAAAAAACATTCACGTTCGAAATGCTTTTGGTCGCCGCGGGCATGAAGCCGAACACGGCCGATTTGAATCTGCACAAGGCCGGAGTCAAAACCGACGACCACGGCTTTGTCATAACCGATAACAACCGCCGCACCAATGTCTCTTCGATTTTCGCTATCGGCGACGTCGCCGGTGGTCTGTTGCTGGCGCACAAGGCGTCGCACGAGGGGATAGTGGCGGTCGAAGCCATAGCGGGTCACACGATGGGGGCCGACTGGAAAGCCGTGCCCTACGCCGTCTTCACCGATCCGGAAATCGCCGGTATCGGCCTGACCGAACAGCAGGCGCAGAAGGATGGCCGCGAAATCAAGATCGGCAAGTTTCCGTACCGCGCCGTCGGCAAAGCCATCGCGACTCAGGCGATGGACGGATTCACCAAGGTCATTTCCGACAAGAACACCGATGAGATTCTCGGCGTCCACATATTCGGCCCGCATTCGGGCGACATAATTTATGCCGGGACGGCTCTGATGGAATTCGACGGCACCGCCGAGGATTTGGGGCAGATCATGGCGATTCATCCGACGCTGTCCGAAGCGCTGATGGAAGCCGGTCTGAACGCCAATAAAAAGGCGATACATATAGTGAATTGATGCGGGGCATCATGTAGCGATTAAATAAAAACCCGGCGGGTTGAAATATCTGCCGGGTTTTTTTATGGGCGATATATTTAATTGTACTGTCTTAGGGTCACTTGAATATACTAAGGTTCAGTAATTAATTGATCAAAGCCTGAACCTTTGGTTTTTTCATTATCAGGCAAAAGCGGGAGATTTTCGATTATTTGAAATCTGCTATCTATTACCGATAGCGGCTCCAAAAATTTCTCCGGACGTGATAAATAAACGTATGGATTCTTGCTGGAAATAAAAAAGATGCTATTGTTATCGTCTATTCCAACATAAAGCCTGATCCCATTGCCTATAATGTAACTTTTCTTTCTACCTGAAAATACGCCCCCTTCTTTTCTGAAATCAGGATTCATAATCAGCAAACCAAATGATATTTGATTTGTACCCGATTCCTTGAAATTTAATTTTGCGGAAAATTTATAAACCTGAGATGAATCTACCGGACCAACGACGCTCGGTGCACAATCGGACACATCAACCCCATCCGGGTGCATGATCATAAAACCAATACCTTTTTCAAGATTATGGTAAGGAGATACATAACAGTCGATTCCAAGCTCATTTTTGCTGTCGAGACTTGGTCTTGCCACAACCTTTACGGAAAATATATAAGAGTTGGCGAGCCCTTTTAATTCCTCATTTATGGGAGCCGAATATTTATGAACTATAGGCTTGGGGTCCTTAAAAAAGACCATGCTATCGATTAGGAGTTCGCGTGATACACCGAATGGCGAAACGAACCTGGAGTCACATTTAAACGATTTTATGGCAGCAGTTTTTCCGTCAATCCCTAATCGTAAGCCGGCGCTTATTGTCTCACCTATTCGTGGCCTCATTGAAGTATAATTCGCTGATAAATTATCCGGGATTTCAAAAACTGAAAAACCTAAGTCCATATAGCCAATTCGATTGGGGGTTATACGAAATATCGCAGAGATGGTATCACCTTTATGATATTCGCCCGGAAATTCAATCCAATAATCGTCCATAATATAGCCGGTTTCAAAATGATTGCTGCACAAGAATACAAATCCTTTTTCCGTATCAAACCAGCAAACATGTTTAATGATGACATCTGTCGTTTTTTCGTACTGGGGCAATTGAGTGAATTCTAATGAACCCGCATAAACGGAATCATTTCTGGTATCTCGGGCATTTATCATTCTATATGGATGCAAATAGATATCAATAGGATTATTAATATCATCTGCACTGGCCGAAGTAAATATCAATGCGGCGATAAGTATAATAAAGAGCGTGGTTGCTTTCATCATGTGCCTCCCTTAATTCAATATAATGGATATTCTTAGATATGCAACTATGATGCTACAATTGCTTCGGTTAATTCAAATCATTCGGGCGGGGCACCCCCTTGAAACCCTTCCATAAATCCATATATTTAACCCATGCCATTCGACTATTACAAAGACCGGCTGGTTGCGGAAAGGCTCAGAAAAGTATATGCCCTCGCGCCGCCGAGGGTACGGCAGTACTTCGAGGCCGAATTTGAATTCGTGCGGTCATTCGCGGGCGAGAAGGCGCTCGGTTTGGAACTGGGATGCGGCTATGGCCGGGCGATGGCTCAACTGGCCGGGGATTTCAAAATACTTTATGGCATCGACAACTCGCCATCGAGCATCACCGACGCCAAAGATTATTTGAAAGGCGTTGAAAATGTCCGCTTAGCGGTGATGGATGCCACGTGCATGGCTTTCGACGATCAAACGTTCGACGTCACTTTCTGCATTCAAAACGGGCTGTCGGCGTTTCATATCGAGCCCAAAATCCTTATCCCCGAAGCGATGCGCGTCACCAAACCCGGGGGAGTGGCGCTGTTTTCCAGTTATGCCGAGGAATTCTGGCCGCATCGTCGGGAGTGGTTCGAGCTTCAATCCAGAGAAGGGCTGCTGGGGGAGATAGACTGGGACAAAACCGGCGACGGCAAAATTGTCTGTAAGGATGGTTTCACCGCGACCACCTATGGGCCATCGGAGTTCGGTCGAATAATAGATGAACTTGGTTTGACTGCCCGGATTGAGACGGTTGACAGCTCCAGTGTCTTTTGTGTGATTAGAGTTTAGTATTGCGCGTAAGTAATTTCCCACCCGTTGGGTGGGTTACAAGATTACATATTGTGCGCGGCAGACGCCCTGAGGCTGTCCCAAAAGTACTCTTTTTAAGTTTCGCGGGGTCTTGTCCCGACGAAGTCGGGATGTGACCCGGCGGTCTTTCAACGGTTTCCGTCGGGTGACAATTTCGACCACGTCGAAATCAACACCCGACGGAACGCTTCGACCTATTAACCGGCAGACGAGGGCGTCTGCCGGTCGCTTGAAATCTCTTTAGAGATTAAACATTCTTGAAAGATGTCACGCCCCGAGTGGGCGTGACCTATGCGATTGACTGGGTGGCCCGACATTCTATGTCGGGTTTCTCAAAAACTCGGAACCCGACCTACTTCGCTGGATTCCCGCGTGCGCGGGAATGACATTGTCGGGGATCGGTGCTATGGTTAAAGTAATACTTCATGTGCAGGGCGTAAGTCGGCTTGGGTGATTGTCAATGTGTCGCTGTGCTTTTACCCTCTTAAAGTAGATATTTTTGTAGACATACTTCCCAATATTGCTTAAAATACAATTGGAGAAACCAGGTGCGCCTATAGAAATATCCTCTCTGACAGCCTGTTGAATAATTACATATCTCGGTAAGGCCGTGGAAGAAATTCTGGCGAAAATAATCGAAAAAGCGCCGGACGCTTTGATCTATTTAAAAAAGGAAATCCTCGACGCGTTCGGGCCGCCGGGGCTCATAATCGAGATCGCGATTTTTATGGGGCTGGTTGTATTGTCTGTCATAAAGATTATCAAGATCCTGTTTAAATTAGTCCTCTACATTATTATACCGGTCCTGCTGGCTTATTTTATCATGCAGCAGATCGACCCCAAATTCACTCTGCTGGTCGTTTCGGCCACAATCACTCTATTCTCCAAATTCCTGTTCGGCAAAGCCAGTTCGAGCTGACAGCTTTTTGGTGTGGCGCTTGCTAAAATCAAACCTATTGTCTATTTTCCTGTAAAATAACAAAATGGGAGATCGTTTATGAAAACCAGGCTGAAAAGATTAACCTTTGCCGCCGTCGTCGCGGCTGCGGCTCTGTCTTCGGTATCTTTGGCCGGTGAGAAATTCACCTACCCGGAGGCCCCGCTCAAGCAGGTGGTCGATGATTATTTCGGCGTCAAGATTACCGATCCCTACCGCTGGCTCGAAGACGCCGATTCACCCGAAACACAAGCCTGGGTCGACGCCGAGAACAAGCTGACCCAGGATTTTGTCGATACGCCCGAACGCGAGAAATTCCGCAATGAATACGCCAAAATGTACGACTACACCAAGTATTCAACTCCCAGACAAAAAGACGGGCGGCTGTTTTATGAGAAAAATGAAGGTCTGCAAAACCAGTCGGTTCTTTATATGCAGATAGATGGTCAGACCGATCCGGTCGTGGTATTTGATCCCAATAAATTCGCCCCCGATGGTTCGGTCGGTTTGGGCACATACTCGATCAGCCCCGACGGGCGTTATATCGCCTGCGGGTTATCGTACAGCGGACACGACGAACAGTTGATTCTGATCAAAGATATCGACACCGGTAAATTCCTCGCCGACACAATCCGCTATACCCGTCTTGATGCTCCGTCATGGCTACCCAACGACAGTGGCTTTTTCTACAGCCGTTTCCCCAGGCCGGACGAGGTTGAAAACGAAGAAGATATGACCTATTATCAGAAAGTCTGTTGGCATACGCTGGGGACACCGCAGTCCGAGGATGTCATCGTCTATGAAGACCAGGTCAACAAGCGCTACGGTTTCGAGCCGCAGGTGACCGAGGACGGACGATTTCTGGTTATCCACGTCTGGCGCGGAACCGACCGCGAGAACCTGGTTTATTTTAAAAATCTCCAGGAAAATGGCCCGGTTGTCAAACTGCTGAACGACTGGGATGCCGAATATCGCTTCCTCGGAAATTACGACTTCACGTTTTATTTCCAAACCGATCTCAATGCCCCGCTGGGGCGGGTGATTTCAATCAATGTCAGAAAGCCGGAGAGAACGGCCTGGAATGAGGTTGTCTCGGAACGCGATGACGTGCTCGAGGGGATAAAGCTGGTCAACATGAAATTCGTGGGACGATATCTCCATGACGCCCACAGCAAATTGTATGTGTATTTTCTCGACGGCTCGTTTGAAAATGAAATCCCGCTGCCCACGATGGGTACGGTCGACGCTATATCGTGCCGCCAGAAAGACCGGCATGTGTTTATTAATTTCGGGTCGTTCCTGTATCCGAATACGATATTCAAATACGATTTCGACAAGGACAGTCTTACGACCTTTTTTAAATCGGACGTCGATTTCAACCCTGATCTTTTCGTCACTAGGCTGGAGTTTGGTGAATCTAAGGACGGCACGCGCATCCCGATTTTTATAACGCATCTTAAGACGCTGAAGCAGGATGGTTCCAACCCAACGCTTTTGTACGGTTACGGTGGCTTCCAGGTTAACCAGACGCCGTTTTTCTCGGTGTCGCGCTCGTTGTGGATGAAACAAGGAGGCATCCTGGCGGTGGCGGTGACGCGGGGAGGCAATGAGTACGGCGAGGCGTGGCACCGCGCCGGTATGCTCGAAAACAAGCAAAATGTATTCGATGATTTCATCGCCGCCGCGGAGTACCTTATAAAGGCTAAGTACAGCAATACATCAAAGCTGGCTATCGAAGGCGGCTCCAACGGAGGGCTGCTGGTTGCGGCCTGTATGGTGCAGCGGCCGGACCTGTTCGGAGCGGTTGTCTGCGAAGTTCCCCTGACCGATATGCTGCGCTATCAAAATATGGGTGTGGGGCACTGGTGGCAGGGCGAGTATGGCAACGCCGATCTCGATCCCGATCAGTTCAAATATCTCAGGGCGTACTCGCCGTACCATAATATAATGAAGGGGACGACCTACCCTGCGGCCCTGATCACCACCGCCGACGGTGACGATCGGGTTTCGCCCGGCCACGCCAAAAAATTCGCGGCGGCGCTTCAGGCGGCCGATTCAGGCAAAAATCCGATCTTGCTGCGGGTCGAACGCATGGGCGGTCACGGGCATACACTGGCAACCGATGTCATCATCAATGAGGTCGCCGACACGTACGGTTTCCTTTTTAAAGTACTCGATATGAAAGTGAAGGATTTAAATCAGTAAGATAATTATGACTATTAATAAATTGCGGGGATTGACGTGACCAAAAATAAAATACTGAGCCTGTTTTTCGCAATTCTCTTGTTCGCTGCCTTATCTCAGACGGCGGGAGCGGTATCGATTGATATACGACATTATGATATTCATGTCGTACACGATAAAGCCGATTCTGTCTTCCGCGTGAATTGTATGATCGAGGTTTCCAAAGCCGCCGACATCGATACGATCGGCATGTACTTTACTCAATTCGCCGAGCTGGACAGTGTTGTATTGTCGTCGCCGGACGGATCGGTCCCCACTCAATCGCATTTTGAATGGCGTGTTTTCAAGGTTATTGTACCCCGGAATTGCACGATGACAGCCTGCTACGGGTGAAGTTCGTATACACGCTCCCCGCGCCCGACATTACCGATAAATTCATCCTGGAACAAAATAAAGTATGGTATCCGCAAATTAACAACGACCTGGCCACATTCAAATTGACGGCCGTCGTTTATCCTGAATATATTACCATAAGCAACGGCGATCTCGTCTCGATTTCCGACAGAAACGACAGAAAAGAATACGTCTGGAAATCTGATACCCCGACCAACCGGATATCGCTGCTTTTGGCGCAGGACAATTTATATCAAACTACTATGTACAAATGCCCGGAATCGGGAACCGAAATATATTTCTATGCCGAGACGGTGGACAATACTTCGCAGGAAAAAATCGCCCAGCAGGCCGGAGCCGCGATGGATTTCTACTCCGATAAAATCGGACCATATTCGTACAAACGTCTGTCGATAATCGAAACGCCGAATCGCCCCGGGGCCGAAGTTGGTCCGGGGATGATGTTTATCGGGCCGGACGTTATTGGGCGGTTTCTCGACGGAAATTATGAAGAACTCGGCTCGATGACGGCGGTGGAGTGGATCGGGTATGGTGTCTATCCCGAACTGCGCGGACCGGGAGCGTTTTTTTTAAGCCTGTCGCTGCCGCAGCATCTGAAGCTGTTGTACATTACTCATGGTGAAGGCAAACAGGCGCTGCAGGATTCCCTGCAGGCTCTTCTGGGGATTTACCGTGAGGTCGAAGGCAACATCGATGAACCCGCTCTGCTTGATATTGATCTGCCCCGCACCGATGTCAAAAGCAAAGTGCTGGTCGGGAAGGGTCCGTACGTGTGCGACCTGCTGCGTCAGAAAATAGGTGACGATAAGTACTACGCTCTGTTGAGAATCATGTATTCCGATTATAAAGGCCGCCTGTTTAGCTTCGATAATTTTCAAAATGAGCTGCTTAAAGTCGATCCCGACAGCACCGGTTACAAAAGACTGCAGGAACTTATGACTAAGACCGGCATGCCGAAGTAATTTCTACTATTGGGAGAGGACGATGAAAATATCGCCGTCGTTTACCGCACAGGACTGGCATAGCATATCCTTTGATTCCGAAAAAGACTGGGGCTGTGCGATAAATATATTCAAGGAACGTACCGAAGAACGATTCCTGCGGCCGATAGAGCAAATCGAAAGCTGCGCCTACGCGGGGTTTGCGGTAATGGCGCTCGACTGCCTTTTGATCGAAATGCTTCAGCAGTTTCGTGAAGGCGTCAACAGGACCCCGACCGGTAAATCGAAAGATTATTTCATCACGTTTTTAACAGGAACGTCGTTCGGAAAGTACTTTGAAACGCGCCAGGCCGAGCTTTTTTACAGGCATATACGCTGCGGCATATTGCATCAGGCCGAACTTCGCGGCAGTTCGAAAATAGTCAACAATACCTCTGATCCGATGGTGGCGTATTCCGCCGACGATCGTGGGCTGATTGTCAACCGCAGACTGTTTCACGAATGCCTGATGAAAGAATTCAGGAATTACTTGCAGATGCTGGCTGATGAATCGAACGATGATATCCGCTCCAACTTTCTGAAGAAAATGAAATCTATCTGCCAGACGGCGTGCGAGGTGGCTTAATGGAAAATTTTTGAGCGGTAATATGAAAACCAAAAAACGCAAAATCGAATGATCGGATAAGATTTGTAGCCCACCCAACGGGTGGCAAGTTGCGATAATGCAACATGCAATGTATTTGATGAAAATATGGTTTGGGTGGCCCGACAGATTTGTAGCCCACCCAACGGGTGCAAGTTGCGATGATGCACCATACAATGAATTTGTTGAATATATGGTCGGCGTAGCCGGACATTCTATGTCGGGTTTCTCGCAAGAGAAGATGTCAGGAGCACCCTGCACTTCGTTCAGGACCTTCGGCACGGCTCCTGACCTACAAGATTTGTAGCCCACCCAACGGGTGGCTATGATCCTTACGGGGTGGGGGCTGAATGGTATCAAGAGTATGATAATGTAAATACACCCAAACTTATAGTTAGGCTTTCGATATATCTGGAAAGCAATTTCTAAGGCCCTGGTGGCTCGACATTCTATGCAGGGTTTCTGAAATGTGGTTTATGGTGCAATTGAAGATGTCGAAACCGCGGGGGTTTCGACCTACAAGAGTATAGAGTATAGAGTATAATGTATATTAAATTAATCCAGTGCGAAGCCTTCGACCAGATTCAGGCCGTTGGTCAGGACTTTGTAGCCATGATATGTTGTGGAAGTAATTATATTGCCCTGAGCGTCATAAAACTGGATCGTGATGTCGTGCAGACCGGGGGGCACTTCGAAATCGCCCACCAGAACCTTGTCCGGCAGGAGACGCGCGCAGCGGAGATCGGCGTTTTCTGAAATATCCGTTATGGCATCAATCGCCAGCTTAGCCAACCACCCGCCGGCGTTACCTTTGTCGACTTTCTTTTTCTGTTTTTCGGCGATCAGCCCTTTAGCCAGAGCGCGGGCGATTGTCTTAAGGTATATCAGCGAACGCTTCGCTTTGAACGTCTCATCGGCCACCTTGCCGACGACCTCCAACAGCTGCAGCGAACCCATGTCGACCGAATCGACCAGGACGCGGACGTCGGCAATAATCGACGGTCTGTCCAGAAGGTACGGTATCGCGAACTTGAAATAATAATTCTCGGTGACCTTCATCGGGAAGTGGCTGTACTCCTGGCCCTGTCGTTCGGGATCGGTGTACAGCACCTGCACCAGGTTGAGATCGCTGTCGGTGCGAAGTCGCAACTGCAGTGCCTCTTTGACCGGCGACATCCCGGCCAGCCCCACGACCGACAAAATAACTTTGCTCGTGTCGTCGGAGTAGAACTTCACGTCGGGCGGATCGAAATTATAAATGTGCGGCTGTTCTTTGAACGCCGCGCGGAGTAGATCGTAATCGAGATCGGCGTCGTCGTACTTACCGTCGGCGGCGTACATGTGCATGCTCAGATACCGCGCAAAAGCCGAATTGTTGAAACGAACCTTGTCGGCCTTGTAGTCGATTTTTATGCCCAGCGTGTCCTTGTCCTGTTCGCGCTGAAGAACCCGGGACATATCGGTATATTTCTGTTCAAGCACCTGAAGCTTTTCATTGGAGCGTTTGATCTCGACAAAGGCGTCGTCGAACATATCGAGGGCGATATAGTTCAGCGCTGAGACAAGATTACCGTAGAGGATTTCGTAATCCTCGCCGGAATATTCCTGGGCGTTGTCGTTTAAAACGTACGATAGGACGGCTTTGGAGACGCTCTTGGTATAAAGCTCGTCGGCGGCCAGGTCGGCCTCGTGTAGTCTTATATTGCTCGTGTCATAATTTTCGGCGTAGTGCCAGGCCATCCCGGCGTCGATATAGTACACCAGCCGGTCCTTTTTGCCGTACTCACCATCGGCTTTGGCTTTTTCGATACCGTCAGCGGCCGTGCGGTAATTGCCGGAATGAAGCTCGGCGGTGATAGGGCCATAGAACGCCTTATTGGTCGTAACCGAGCCGCAGCCGATTAAAAGCAGTCCGGCCAGCGGCAGAATAAAAATTGCCGCCGACCGGAAGACTCGAAATTTACGAAAAAAGTCTACCACTTGGTTTTACTTTTGGAAATTTCCTTTTTGATCTTCTTGGTACCGATCCAGACCTTTTCCATCGTCTCGATATTGATCATTTCGAGATCGGTCTGATAGTACTTGATAAGCGTGCCACCGGCTTCATCGTTGATTGTCTTGACCGATCCCATCAGGATGAAATCGGCGCCGGTTTCGTTGCGGATTTTTTTCATCGTCTCCGGCGACGCAAACTCCTGCTGGTCGAAACGCTCTTCGCGGATTTCCTGACGGTAATCCTTGGCGGCCACAAATCGCACCTGTCCGGAGTTGATCAGTTCGCGCTCGAAATCGGTGGTGAACACTTCGACGTCGATATGTTCGTCGCTTTTATTGCGAATGGTGCCGACGGTCACGACCGGGTTCTTGCCGGTTTCCTTGACATAATTGGTCAGCCACGGCCGGGACAGACAGTCCTTAACCATTTCTTCGGCCACGAGGCGGGCGTCGGTGTCGTTCCAGTTGCCGCTCAAATCGGTCTGGGTTTCCGGGTTGATGCGATAGACCTTTTTCGACGAACCGCAGCCGATAGCCATCAAGGCCACGATCAGGAGCAAAAGTCCCTTTTTCATAATGACTCCTTTCTATGATTTCAATTTCCCTTTGTTCCGGTATATCGGACAATCCCAAACTTTATATATGTATAGCGCGAACGCAATAATAAAAAATCTATTATTGAATTGTCGATTACTTTGTGATATAATTGGAGGCAATAAAGTCGATGAAATCGGGGGAATTTCGATATGGACTATGAACCTGTTGGTAAGCGAAGATCAAAAGTAAATCAATTAGGCGACCGGATTGAAATAATAATCCCGAGTAAGAAAAGAATTTTCTCCACGGTTTTTATCGGATTCTGGCTTATTGCATGGCTATTCGGGATGGTAATGGTCACAACCGTTCTGTTTGGTGATTATCTGGGATTGAATGTCAATCAAGTGAATAATTCAACACCCCAACAATCCAATGCCTTTTTAATTTTCTGGCTTTGTGGTTGGACCGTTGGCGGTGCAATAGCGATATATACATTTTTATGGCTGATTGTGGGTAAAGAGAGAATTGTTATAGCATCGGATGGCATCGCCATTTCGAAAGAAGTCTTATTTTTTAAAAGGACGAAAAAGTATGATTTGAATAATTGTCGGAATTTGAAATTGTCATTCGATCGCGGCAAAGCCGGTCTTTTTTCTTCAATGGCTCACCCGATGGAGTATTGGCAGGGAGGAAGCGGGATTATTACATTTGACTATGGCGCGAAAGATGTAAAATTCGGTATTGGTATGGATGAGGCCGAAGCAAATATGATAATTGACGAAATCAAGCACCATTTCCGCTGAGTTCTGGTTTCCGGATTCCCGGACCTCTGGTTTTATTTTAAGTCTTGCATTGCATTTATTATATTAAACTTCTTTGACCAGCAATTTTTGGAAAATTTCTGGAGGCAATCATGAGCGGAATAGTCTTTTTTGCGACCACCATACTCGACAAGCTAAAAGAATTTTATTCAGGGCTTCCGGGGTGCCGGCTGTGGATGACTCAGGAGGACTGCTTAATATTCAGGCACGGCAATTTTCTGTTCGGATTTTGCGAGAGAGAAAAAGCTCAAACCGACGGCCTACTCACGTTCGTCTTCGAATCGAGAGAAGAGGTGGATCAGATTTATGAGAAGTTTAAGAATATTTCCGAGAACAAACCCGATTTCGATTCCAAATACCAGATTTATAATTTCTATGCGAAAGACCCGGAGGGGAGTCGACTGGAATTCCAGTATTTCGAAAATCCTGTGGCCGAATTCCGCGCAGGAGACGACCTCCTGACATCGCGCCGCTCAGTGCGACGATTTTTCGATATGCCGGTTCCACCGCAAGTGCTTGATAATATTTTCGAAACCTGCCGCTTTGCACCGTCATCACACAATACGCAGCCGTGCTATTATAAAATTATCGACGAGCAGGCGGTCAAAAACGCCCTGGCCAATACCCGGGGGCAGTCGTCTTCGCCGATCGGCCGTGCCCCGCTGGCCGTGGCGGTCTGCTCGGACCCGGATTTTTCGCGGCGCCACGTCCAGGACGGGTGTATCGCTGCCTATCATTTTATGCTGGCGGCATGGTTTTACGGTTTGGGAACCTGCTGGATTGCAGCGATGGATACGCCGGAAGTCAAAAAGATTCTCGATATTCCGGAAAAGCACTATGTCGCGACCGTGACACCGTTAGGCTATCCGGCCCAGAGAAATTCTCGCATACCGGAACGAAAAAACCGAGGTCGGTTTATAAAAAGATAATTCGATCAAAGGAGAGATAGATGACTATCGACAACGATTTTCTTTTGATGTTGACCTCATCGGGGATCGGACAGGGGGAGCCCGATTTGGGCGACAAACTTATGGGTGCGTTTCTGGAAAAGCTGCTCGAGGCAGGGCAGCTTCCGGCGAAAATCATTTGTATTAACAGCGGGATATTTCTTACAACCGGGGGCTCGCCCATGCTTGTTATCCTCGAAAAATTCGAGAACGAGGGCTCGCAGATTCTTTCGTGCGGCACCTGTCTGGAGTATTTCGGACGGACCGAGAAGCTTCGCATAGGTCAGCCGACGAACATGAAAGACACGGTCGAGGCGATGCTGGATTTCGGGAAGATCATCTCGCCGTAGGGCTTTTTTTCACGCGGTCGCCGGTTGCGCAATAGCCACAACGACCAGACGAGAATTAAAATCATCTTATTGCGATCAGAACATAATGCAGAGTTTGGCCCCGCATTTTTATTTGACACGACTGTCGTATCGTTCTATAATATACATGTTCGGCCCGTCAATCAGGAGGTTCTATTGTGAAAAAGACCAACCTTGCTTTAATTTTTCTAATCCTGATTCTTGTATCAGCATCGTCACAGATAGACGCATCAAGCTGCTGTGACCAGACATTCACCATTTACGGCAAAACTCAGGGAGAATATTCGATACTGCTCTGGGATTTGTTAATAGGCGGTGATTGCTATTCATGGTATACGTACGTCTTTTTGTTCAGTCCGGATACAGTGAGGCAATTTATGGCGGAATACGGCAAAGGCGGTGCTGGCTGGGCGTACGATTTCATTGCGAATAATGACGAAGAGCCAATCGATACCCTTGAAAGCGACGGCGGTGTCTATCATCTGAACTCGCAGATTTCAGTTTTGCAGCCGCCGGTTGATTCGACTTTTGATGATAAAATGAAACGCCTCGCCGACGAATGTTACGGGGCTGATATTTGGTATAAGAAGTGCCCTGTTAACTGCATAGACTATCCCGTCTTTGAGGGCTGCGACGCAAAGTTGCTGTATTATTATAAGAAAGGACTCTACAAGAACTATGCACTCAAAGCCGTCTACTTTTTCCCGGTATCGAACCTTGTTATTATTTTGACCAATCAGCCATATGTAGCGATCGGATTGGACCGTATGGACGGTATTTTGATTTATAAAATCTCACCGCCTACGGGAGGTGAATAATATGAAAAATACCATAGTTTTAATATTAGGGCTGATTTGCCTGTTCAGCACAAGTCGTGGGGACGTCGAAATCAGGTGCAAGCAAGAAATTTCCGTCGTTGGAAAAACAAAAGGAGAGTACTCGCTTTTGTTTTATCATACGGACTGGAAGAAGGGTCGTCATTGTGGAAACCAAATTGTATATATAATATTCTTGTCAAGCGACGATGCTTACGCACTTGATCGCAAGTACGCCGGACCGGTGTGGGCGAAAAATTATCTGAACGATCTTGGCGCCGATTCGAGCATTTCAATCGAGAAATCGGACGGAAAATACTATTTAAATGACAGCGTCTATTTCGAACCCGCTCCGAAGGATACGACATTTCCCGGCCGTTTTTGGCAGTTGCCGAAAAACAATGCGGTTACGTGGAATTGGGAATACGGTCCCGACGACGGTTGCGATCAGCCGCTGATTCACGGAGCCACATGGAAGCTACTTTACAGCCATAATGAGGGTGTCTACAAAAACTATATGATCAGAGAAGTCTATTATTTCCCGAAATCGAATTACATTGTTATCAAGACATTGCAGCCACAGCTCGATGAAACCAATAAAACCATGGATGGCTTGATGGTATTTTATCTGAATTCCGGCAGCTAAGCCGCCGCCTTAAGCGGGCCTCCCGGCCCGCTTTTTTTGAATATCCTCCACGAAAATTTGTAACTATTTTAATGTTTAATCAGTCTAAGAATGATATCATGATTTGACAAAATGTACGATAAACATAGGAGGTCAGGTGATGAAATTACAATTGATGCTAATCTCAATCTCAGTGGTCGTATGCCTGGTTGTTATTTCGGCGGGGTCGATTATGGCACAGGGAAGCCTCAAAGACCCGTACGTTATTCTTAACAAATACATCGACGCCATGGGCGGGCTCGATAATCTCAACGCCGAAAAATCGAGCTATGTCGAAGCCAACGTCGATCTGGTCGGCACGGGCCTGAAGGGTACCGCCAAAACATGGTCACAGAGGCCGTACAAAAGCCGCCAGGAAGTTGACCTCGGAGTCATCAAACAAACCAGCGGCGACAACGGTGAATATCCCTGGGCTATCGACACCAATGGCAAGCTGCAGATTGTCAAGGACGAGGAATCTCTCAAACGGCGGGAGCTGCAAAAATACCAGGACGAAAATGAATTCCTGAATCGGGACTCGAAAATATTCAACGTCTCGCTGGACGGCACCGAGAAAGTTGGCGACAAAAATTGTTACAAAATCAAAATTACCAATACCATTAATGATGACGTCACTTATGACTATATCGACATGGATTCATTTCGTCTGCTCAGGTCGGACGTGGTCACGCCCCGCGACGAAACCCACACGACCTTTTCGGACTTCAGAATGGCCGGCAAACTGCTGATACCGTATAAGCAGGAAAGCGAAAATCTTCCCGTCGGTCAGGTTCAGCAAATTGAGATTACCGAATACAAGGGCAATCCGGAAATCGACCAGTCATTGTTCGAGCCGCCGACCGAGGACGTCAAAGATTATATCTTCGCGAACGGTGTCTCGGCTGAAAATATCCCGTTTCAGTTTCTTGACCGGCATGTGTACTTTCAAGTGATGCTGAACGGTGAAAAACGACTTTGGTGCCTCGATACCGGCGCGGGCATGACCGTCATTGACAAGAAATATGCCGACGAACTCGGGCTTAAACTCGAAGGTAACCTTAAAGGCCAGGGGGCGGGCAACGTCGTCAATGTGTCTTTCACCGAACTGCCGCCGTTTGAACTTAAGGGCATTAAATTCGAAAAGCAAAGGGTGGCGGCTATAGATATCGCCTCGCTCTTCCACCAACTGGGACTAAATGTTTGTGGAATTCTCGGGTATGATTTCCTGAGCAGATTCGTTGTTAAAATTGACTATGCCAAAGGGCTGATTTCTTTTTATGATCCCGATCAGTTCAAGTACGACGGCGAAGGTGCGGTGGAAGAGACACCGTTGTCCAATAATATGTTTGAAATTAACGCGACCGTCGACGGAAAATATACCGGGCTCTGGACGGTCGACGTCGGCGCCGGCGGCGAAAGCTTTCACTATCCGTACGCTAAAAAGAACGGGATATTCGATACTGGTGGTATCGAACACGTGGGTGTGGGCGCCGGAGGGACTTTTATGACAAAGTTGGCCAGATTCAAAACGATAGAAATCGCCGGATTTACGGTCAACGAGCCGATAATATCGTATCCTCTTGAAGAAGGTACCGGGTCGTTCCGACAGGCCGACCTCACCGGCAACCTCGGAAATTCGCTCTTCCGGCATTTCGTTATGTATTTTGATTACAAAGACCAAAGGATGATTCTCGAAAAAGGAGACAATTTCGCGTATGAATTTCCGGTCGATCATTCGGGTTTGCAACTTATCAATTCCGATGATGATAAAACCACTGTGTTCTTCGTTTCTCCGGGGACTCCGGCCGAAAAGAGCGGTTTCAAGAAAGATGATATAGTTATGGCCATCAACGGGATCGACGTCGAAAACTTCGGCGGTGTCCTGAAAATTATGGATATGCTGCGAAAACCGGCCGGGACGAAATATGAATTTTCCGTCATGCGCGGCGACAAGCCGGTTACTTGTAATATGACACTTGAAAATCTATATTAATTTGATAAATTGACTTTTATTAAGACCCGGGAAAAGACAAAATTCCCGGGTTTTTTAATTATTGCA
Source organism: uncultured candidate division Zixibacteria bacterium (assembly GCA_963702205.1). GTDB lineage: Bacteria > Zixibacteria > MSB-5A5 > GN15 > PGXB01 > CALAMC01. Next base: position 2,884,834 of record OY969724.1, on the reverse strand, counting down.
ATGTCATTGTAGAAATGTCTATAATTTCAATGGCTATGGATATTGGAGAATTATCGTAGATTTAAGTAATTATGGAACTCGACGGACATAAATTCTGGATTATATTGCGGGCGGTCATTATGGTCGCGATCGGGGTGTATCTGATCCTGGCCATTTTATTGACCCTTTTCCAGTCGCACTTCGTGTACTACCCGACTCATGCGATGGACAATAACCCGTCCAATGTCGGCCTTATGTACGAGGCGGTTTCGATTCAAAGCGAGGATGGTGTTCGGCTGCTCGGATGGTATGTCCCGTGCGACAGCGCCCGCGCCACGGTTCTCTTATGCCACGGCAACGGCGGCAATATCTCGCACCGTGTCAGCCTGATGAAGATTCTCCACGACCTTAAACTCAACGTCCTGATATTCGACTATCGCGGTTATGGCCAGAGCGAAGGAGAACCGTCGGAAGTCGGCACATACAAGGACGCCAAAGCCGCCTGGTTGTATCTCGTACGCAAGAAAGATATTAATCCGTCGAATATAATAATCCACGGCCGCTCTCTGGGTGGGGCGGTGGCGGCGCACCTCGCTCGCGACGTTAATCCCGGCGGTCTGATTCTGGAGTCGACCTTTACCTCGGCCGGTGATATCGCCGCCCGCATGTTTCCGTACTTTCCGATTCGTTTGATGATTCACTATCGTTATAACGCCGCCGACGATCTGGCGCATTGCACGTGCCCGGTATTGATAGTGCACAGCCGCGACGATAATCTTATTCCGATCGAATTCGGCCGGGAGCTGTTTAAGATCGCCAACGAACCAAAGACATTTCTGGAAATCACGGGTACGCACGATGACGGTTATTTCACGTCGGGCCAGACATACATTCAGGGGCTGGATAAATTTATAAATGCAATATTGTTGAAGCCGTCCGGCGAATAGTACATTATTTATTGAAAAACCGAATATTACTTCTTCACCGCGAACGCGAGGCCGTCGCGGATCGGCACTATACCGGCCATTAAATCCGGCGAATTGAAAAGCAGCCGGTTGAATTCAAGGATACCTTTGGTTGAGTCCGACGGATTATCATCGAGTACACGGCCGGACCATAAGACGTTGTCAGTGATAAACAGACCACCTCGGCGCAGACGCGGTACCGCCAGCTCGAACGCCTCGGGGTACTGTTCCTTGTCGATGTCGTTAAATATTATGTCGAAGGGGCCGTCGAACCTGCTGATAATTTCGCGGGCATCGCGGGAATGATAATCGAAATTGGCCTTAAAATCGCCCCTTTGGTGATACTCCCGGGCAAGATCCATATTGTCCTGCTCACCATCGGTACAAATTATATGACCACCGTCGGGCATGCCCTTGGCGAACCAGTATGCGGAATACCCGTATCCCGACCCCATCTCGAATATGTCCCTGGCGCCAATCAAAAAAGCCATCTGAGACAAAAACGTCCCGACCAAAGCACCGACTATCGGAAATTTGTGCTCGCGAGCATACTGCTCCATTTCGAGCAGAACCGGATCGCGGTCGGGGAGAAGGTCCCGCATATATTCATTGAGCGCCGGATTAATTATTTCCATCGGTTCCTTCTCCTGCCCGGAAGGCTACGGTCGACTGCGGTCGGTTTAACAATTCATTTATATCTTCGATTGTCTCCATTTCATAGCCGAACATCGCCGCGAAATTTTGTGACAGCCCTTCCGCCAATTTGGTGAGGGGGACCTCCTGCCCCAGAAGCCCGGACACCGAACCAACCGGGAATTGAGTTATGCCGCAGGGATTGATCAGCTTGAAATAATCGAGGTCGGTATTGACATTGAGCGCCAGTCCGTGATAGGTGACCCATTTTGATACCGCGACGCCGATAGCGCCGACCTTGTGATCGCCAACCCAGACACCCGTCAGACCGTTTTTGACTCCGGCGTCGAGCCCGAAATCGGCCAGGGTTGAAATCATCAACTGTTCGAGGTCGCGGAGATATTTGTGGACGTCACGCCCGCGTACCGTTAAATCCACGATCGGATAAACCACCAGCTGTCCGGGACCGTGGAATGTTATGTCGCCGCCGCGTTCTATCTCAAAGAGTTCCACGCCCTTCTTTCTTAAAATGTCGGGCGTGGCAAGGAGGTTTTCGCGGCTGGTGCCGCGACCCATGGTGATGACAGGATTGTGCTCGGTTATAATCAGGCAGTCGGCGATAAAACCCTGGCGGCGTTTGACCGCCAGGTCCTTCTGGAGCGACCACGTATCCCTGTAGGCGGTTCGTCCCAGATCGATTTTATTCAGTCTTTTATATCCTCGACCACACATAAGCAAATTCCAAAACGAGTTCGTATCTTAATATACGACAACGAGCCCGTCCGGCCAATAGTTCCGGGCAATATAAATGTCCCGAACGCCGCCGTTTTTGAGGTGTTTAAATATGAAAAGGGAGTATGGCGGGGAGGCCATAGTGGAGCTAAAGAAAGTGTCCCGATTGCCGAAGAACAGAGAGGTTTAAAGGGCCCGAAATGAAATCGAAATCGCGGGAACTTTAGACTCGATTTTGCTCTTCTAATAGTAGTTGAGGGACGCCGGGTAGTATTTTAAAAAAAATTACGTTTTAGCTAAAAATACCCCTTGACAATCCGTGGTTTCGGATATATACTCCCGGTCTGCCTGGCAAAGCGGGCAGGTTTTTTTGTCCGAAAGAAGGACTAATGTTCTTTGACAACTAAATAGCAGGTGCCGAATTGATAATTCAATTAGGTACGATAGTGTGGGTCTCAATCGTGTTTTTTAGCACGATCGAAACTCTTTTTGTGAATCGAGAACAACACTCGTGTTCTTGGAATCAATCTCTGTTAATTAAAATGTCGAAAGATGTTTTATATAATTTTCGGAGAGTTTGATCCTGGCTCAGAACGAACGCTGGCGGCGGGCCTAATACATGCAAGTCGTACGAGAAAGCTCGGCTTCGGCTGGGTGATTAAAGTGGCGAACGGGTGAGTAACACGTGGGCAATCTGCCCTTAAGTTTGGGATAAGCCTTCGAAAGGGGGTCTAATACCGGATAATATCCGAAGATGGCATCTTTTTCGGATCAAAGGTGGAGCAATCTGCCGCTTAGGGATGAGCCCGCGTCCCATTAGCTTGTTGGTGAGGTAACGGCTCACCAAGGCTGTGATGGGTAGCCGGCCTGAGAGGGTGATCGGCCACACTGGGACTGAGATACGGCCCAGACTCCTACGGGAGGCAGCAGTAGGGAATATTGCGCAATGGACGAAAGTCTGACGCAGCCACGCCGCGTGGATGATGAAGCTTTTTGGAGTGTAAAATCCTGTCAGTGGGGAAGAAACGGTCGGGGAGTAACTGCCCCGGCCCTGACGGTACCCGCAGAGGAAGTTCCGGCTAACTCCGTGCCAGCAGCCGCGGTAATACGGGGGGAACAAGCGTTGTTCGGATTCACTGGGCGTAAAGGGCGTGTAGGCGGATTCGCAAGTCAGATGTGAAAACCGGCGGCTTAACCACCGGCCTGCATCTGATACTGCAGATCTTGAGTACGGTAGAGGAAAGTGGAATTCCAGGTGTAGCGGTGACATGCGTAGATATCTGGAAGAACACCGGTGGCGAAGGCGGCTTTCTGGACCGATACTGACGCTGAGGCGCGAAAGCCAGGGGAGCAAACAGGATTAGATACCCTGGTAGTCCTGGCCGTAAACGATGGGTACTAGGTGTTGGGGGTATCGACCCCCTCAGTGCCGCAGCAAACGCATTAAGTACCCCGCCTGGGGAGTACGATCGCAAGGTTGAAACTCAAAAGAATTGACGGGGGCCCGCACAAGCGGTGGAGTATGTGGTTCAATTCGAGGCAACGCGAAGAACCTTACCTGGGTTTGACATACACCGGACTGCATCTGAAAGGATGCTTCCCTTCGGGGTCGGTGAACAGGTGCTGCATGGCTGTCGTCAGCTCGTGCCGTGAGGTGTTGGGTTAAGTCCCGCAACGAGCGCAACCCTCGCCCTTAGTTGCCATCAGGTTATGCTGGGAACTCTAAGGGGACTGCCAGTGATAAGCTGGAGGAAGGTGGGGATGATGTCAAGTCATCATGGCCCTTACATCCAGGGCTACACACGTACTACAATGGCCGGTACAGAGGGCAGCAAGACTGCAAAGTGGAGCCAATCCCTAAAACCGGTCTCAGTTCAGATTGGAGTCTGCAACTCGACTTCATGAAGGTGGAATCGCTAGTAATCGCAGATCAGCACGCTGCGGTGAATACGTTCCCGGGCCTTGTACACACCGCCCGTCAAGCCACGAAAGTTGGGAGCACCCGAAGTCGTTTGCCTAACCGCAAGGAGGGCGGCGCCTAAGGTGAAACCGATGATTGGGGCTAAGTCGTAACAAGGTAGCCGTAGCGGAAGCTGCGGCTGGATCACCTCCTTTCTAAGGAGAAGGTGGTAAACCGTCTCGACAGTTTACTATCCTAGGTCGAACACATTATCGGAACCTGAATTTTCAGCGGTACCTGCTATTAGTTATAAATTTCGGGTCGCGCATTAGCCTGGCCCTTGTAAAGGGCCTGTAGCTCAGTTGGTTAGAGCGCGCGCCTGATAAGCGCGAGGTCGGTGGTTCAATTCCACCTAGGCCCAAAGCTTTGGGGATGTAGCTCAGTTGGGAGAGCGGTGGCTTTGCAAGCCACAGGTCGTCGGTTCGATCCCGATCATCTCCATAAAAAGAAAAATTGCTCTTTGACAACTTCATAACTGTAAACGAGAAGCGTGTTTCTTGAGCTATCAAGAAACCGTGGTCATCTTCCAACAGGTTGCACAGGATCTAATGTGAACACCTTTGGATAATTTGAAGAAATATTCGATCAAGTTACTAAGGGCACATGGTGGATGCCTTGGCACGGGAAGGCGATGAAGGACGTGGTAAGCTGCGATAAGCCTCGTCTAGGTGCAAACAACCTTTGAGGCGGGGATTTCCGAATGGGACAACCCGGCTGTCTTCATCGACGGTCATCGGCTGCTGAATACATAGGCAGTCGAGGCGAACGTGGGGAACTGAAACATCTTATTACCCACAGGAAGAGAAAACAAAAGTGATTCCCTGAGTAGCGGTGAGCGGAAGGGGAAGAGCCTAAACCGGTCGGTACGTTAAAACCTGCATGTGTTGTACTGCCGGGGTCGTGGGAATCGATCATGGTCCGAATGCAGTCGGGCCGGGAAGTTATAAACCATCTGTTTAGCTGAAGAATCTGGAACGGTTCGCGGTACAGGGTGACAGCCCCGTAAGCGAAAGGCTGATGGCTTCCTGAACGATCTCCCAAGTAGCACGGGTTAAGTGAAATCCCGTGTGAATTTACCAGGACCATCTGGTAAGGCTAAATACTATCCCGTGACCGATAGCGAACTAGTACCGTGAGGGAAAGGTGAAAAGAACCCCGGGAGGGGAGTGAAATAGTACCTGAAACCGTGTGCCTACAAGCTGTCGGAGGAATGGTTCGTCTTCGGACGGGCCGGACTGACGGCGTGCCTATTGAATAATGATCCGACGAGTTACTTCTCTGTCGCAAGGATAAGCCAAACACTGGTGCATCCGCAGCGAAAGCGAGTCTGAACAGGGCGATTTAGTGGCAGGGAGTAGACCCGAAGCCAGGTGATCTATGCATGGCCAGGCTGAAATCTCGGTAAAACGAGACGGAGGGCCGAACACACCAACGTTGAAAAGTTGGGTGATGAGCTGTGCATGGGGGTGAAAGGCCAATCAAACCTGGAGATAGCTGGTTCTCTCCGAAATAGCTTTAGGGCTAGCCTCGGGCCATAGTGTCATGGAGGTAGAGCACTGAATGGGCTAGGGACCCCACAAGGTTACCGACCCCAATCAAACTCCGAATGCCATGACATGATACCCGGGAGTCAGGCGGCGAGGGATAAGCTTCGTCGCCGAGAGGGAAACAACCCAGACCGCCAGCTAAGGTCCCCAAGTCGTGCTGAGTGACAAAGGAGGTGGAATTACCCAAACAGCTAGGATGTTGGCTTAGAAGCAGCCATCATTTAAAGAGTGCGTAATTGCTCACTAGTCTAGTGGTTCTGCGCCGAAAATTCACGGGACTATGCACGGCACCGAAGCTGCGGACTCAACCTCGGTTGAGTGGTAGGAGAGCATTCTGTGGCGCTCGAAGGTTGTCCGTAAGGACGGCTGGACGGCACAGAAGAGATTATGTCGGAACGAGTAGCGATAAGGCGGGTGAGAATCCCGCCCACCGAAAACCTAAGGTTTCCTGGGGAAGGTTCGTCCGCCCAGGGTTAGTCGGTCCCTAAGGCGAGGTCGAAAGGCGTAGCTGATGGGAAACAGGTTGAATATTCCTGTACCGGTAGAATCGCGTTATACCTATGGGGTGACGCAGGAGTGAAAGGTCAGACTCGTGTTGGTATACGAGGTCTAAGCCCGTAGGTGGGGAGCGCAGGCAAATCCACGTTCCTAACACCGAGAGGTTATGGATAGAGCTTTGAGCTCGCAAGTTGACCCTAATCAGACTGCCAAGAAAAGCCTCTATGGAAGTTGTTCTGCCGACCGTACCGTAAACCGCCACAGGTAGGTGAGGTGAATATCCTAAGGTGCGCGAGATAACCCATGTTAAGGAACTAGGCAAAATTACCCCGTAACTTCGGGAGAAGGGGTGCCGTCAGTAGGTGAATCCCCTCGCGGGAGGAGCCCAACGCGGCCGCAGAGAAAAGGCGCTGGTGACTGTTTACTAAAAACACATGTCTCTGCTAAGCCTCATAAGGCGATGTATAGGGACTGATACCTGCCCGGTGCTGGAAGGTTAAGAGGAGGGGTCATTCACTTTATTGTGGAGAAGCTCTGAATCGAAGCCCCAGTAAACGGCGGCCGTAACTATAACGGTCCTAAGGTAGCGAAATTCCTTGTCGGGTAAGTTCCGACCTGCACGAATGGTATAACAATTGGCGCACTGTCTCAACATGGGACTCGGCGAAACTGTAGCAGCGGTGAAGATGCCGTTTACTCGTATCGGGACGGAAAGACCCCGTGAACCTTTACTATAGCCTGGCATTGGTATTTGGTATAGCATGTGTAGGATAGGTGGGAGGCTTTGAAGCTGGTCCGCTAGGATCGGTGGAGCCACCGTTGAAATACCACCCTTGTTCTACCGGATATCTAACCTTAGTCCTTGAATCAGGTCAAGGAACAGTGCCAGGTGGGTAGTTTAACTGGGGCGGTTGCCTCCCAAAATGTAACGGAGGCGCACAAAGGTTCCCTCAAGCCGGGTGGTAATCGGCTGTAGAGTGTAAAGGTATAAGGGAGCTTGACTGCGAGACCCACAAGTCGAGCAGGTGCGAAAGCAGGTCTTAGTGATCCGGCGGTTGCGCATGGAAGTGCCGTCGCTCAACGGACAAAAGGTACTCCGGGGATAACAGGCTTATCTCGCCCGAGAGTCCATATCGACGGCGAGGTTTGGCACCTCGATGTCGGCTCATCGCATCCTGGGGCTGTAGAAGGTCCCAAGGGTTTGGCTGTTCGCCAATTAAAGCGGTACGTGAGCTGGGTTTAGAACGTCGTGAGACAGTTCGGTCCCTATCTGATACGAGCGCAGGATACTTGAGGAGATCTGACCTTAGTACGAGAGGACCAGGTTGGACTGACCGCCAGTACACCTGTTGTCGCGCCAGCGGCATAGCAGGGTAGCTGCCGTCGGGAAGGGATAAGCGCTGAAAGCATATAAGCGCCAAGCCCACTCCAAGATGAGGTATCCCATACCGTAAGGTATCTGAAGGCTCCTGGAAGAACACCAGGTCGATAGGTCACAGATGTAAGCATTGAAAGATGTGTGTCGAGTGATACTAATAAGCCGTGAGACTTGATCGATTAAATTTCTTTATCAAACTATCAAAAGGTGCCACGAACCTGTGCTACCTGTTGAGGGATGACCACACGTCACAGTTATGAATGTCACAAATTTAAAATTCCGGTGGCGATGGTGGAGGGGAAACACCTGTTCCCATACCGAACACAGCAGTTAAGCCCTCTTACGTCGATGGTACTGCTCGGGAGACTGAGTGGGAGAGTAGATAGCTGCCGGGTTAAATCCAAAAGCCCCAATCTAACGATTGGGGTTTATTATTTTATTGCCAATCCATTAAGTGATTGACAATTATTCCAAATATACGCATTCTTCGCTTAGCATGAGAAAGTGTAATTATTAAAGAATGATGCTTTATGCGGGCTTAAAGGGGGAGTGTACGGAATTTTGTGTAAGCGGCCGGTTCATGTGTTTTCGATCCTTCCCTCGAAGACGATGCAGAAGTGATTAAGGGCCGCCACCCAGTCCTTGATCGGACGCTTCCATTTTTTCGAGATTCTTTGTATCGCCAGGTAGATCACCTTTCTGACTGATTCCACCGTCGGGAACGAGCCGCGATTCCGCGTCACCTTGCGCAACTGAGCATTCATCGACTCGATGGCGTTGGTCGTATAGATAACCTTTCGAATCTCTTTGGGGTAGCTAAAAAACGGGATGATGTTCATCCAGCAGGACCGCCATGAGCGGGCGATCTGCGGGAAACGGTCCCGGTATGTGGCCTCGAACGCCGTCAGGGCCTGCTCGGCGGCTTCTTCGTTGGGCGCCGAGTAGATCGTCTTGAGATCGGCCGCGACCGCCTTGCGCTCTTTCCAACCGACATACTTCAGCGAGTTGCGCACCATGTGCACGAGACATAACTGCACCTGGGTCTGCGGAAAGGCCGTCTCAATCGCATCAGGGAACCCCGTCAGACCATCGACACAGGCAATCAGGATGTCCCGAACGCCCCGGTTCTTAAGCTCCGTCAGCACCGACAGCCAGAACTTCGAACCCTCCTGATCGCCGACCCACAAACCCAAGAGTTCCTTGTAACCCTCCGGCGTGATCCCCAAGGCCAAATAGACCGCCTGGTTTTTGACCTGGCCGCTCTGACGAAGCTTCAGGTGGATGGCGTCCAGATAGACGATCGGGTAGACCGCCTCCAGCGGCCGACTCTGCCACACCGTCACCTCCTGAAGCACGGCGTCCGTCACCGCCGAAATCAAGGCCGGGGAAACCTCCGACTGGTACATCTCCTCAAGATGACCCTGGATATCCCGCGTCGTCAAACCCCGAGCGTACAGCGCCAACACCTTGTCGTCGAAACCGGGCAGGCGCCGCTGGTGCTTTTTAACCAACTGCGGCTCGAACTCGCCGTTCCGGTCCCGCGGAATCTCCAGCGTAACATCTGCCGACCCGGTCTTGACCGTCTTGCTGGTTTTGCCGTTGCGAGAGTTGCCGCTGTTTTTGCCTTCGGGAGCATTGGGCGGATAGCCCAAGTGATGCGTCATCTCACCTGCGAGGGCGCGCTCATACACCCGTTTCGTGAGCGCCTGCAGAAGACCGCCCTCACCCACTATCTCTTCCGGCGTCTTGCCGGCGATCATCTCGTCGATCAGTTTGTCAGCTTCGTCACGTTTCTTGGCCATGATATACCTCCTTCAACTATATATACGTCATGGCCACTTACACAAAAATATTTACACGCGCGACCTAAAAATGAGGGGCGTTTCCGACATAGACATTCCTGTCTTGGTATTGGGTATTGACGCCTAAGCTTTATAGATAAATTCGGATAATGTTGGCCGGGTAGTTCTTTGAATCTGGACCTTTTTGATTTATAAACAATGCACATGGACTATATAACAAGAAAATCCCTCCTCTATAAAACCGGCGTTGAGTACGGCGACTATACCATTAACCACATTGAAGGCTGTGCTCATGGCTGTAATTATCCCTGCTATGCCATGCTTATGGCGAAAAGATTCAGTAGGATCAAGACTTATCGCGAGTGGCTGAAGCCGAAAATCGTCGCCAATTCAATAGAATTATTGCAAAACGAAATTCCGCGTCTTAAAGACAAGATTAAGTCGGTGCATTTGTGTTTCATGTCCGATCCATTCATGCTCGGCTACCCGGAAATCCATAAAATGTCTCTGAAAATAATAGAATTGCTTAACGCCAATGGCATTATGGTCACGACCTTAACCAAAGGCATTTATCCTGAGAATTTATTGGGCTATGGCACAATTGCGGCCAATGAATATGGAATAAGCCTCGTCTCAATTGATGCGGGCTACCAAAAATCATACGAACCCGGTTCGGCCAAGTGGTTTCAGCGAATTAGGAGTTTGGAAAAACTGCACGACTCAGGGGCGAAAACCTGGGCAAGTATGGAACCGTATCCGACTCCGAATATTATAAAACAAAATATTGGTAAAATATTGGATAAAATATCCTTTGTCGATAAGATAATTTTCGGAAAGCTAAACTATAACGTCAAATCGACTCAATATCCTGACAATAAAGAATTTTGCAAAGATCAATGTAGAATAGTGATTGATTTCTGCCGGAGTAACGGAATTGCATACCACATTAAGAAGGGCACATTGGCCGAAGTAATTCCCCCGGTTTGCGTTATACGTCAAACTCCTCGCGTCTTGGCCAAATTTGCGCGCTCGTTTAAATAGTCTTCGTAGGTCACGCCGACTTGCCGAAGGCTCTGAACTAAGTGAAGAGCGGCGTGACATAATCAATACCGTTTGATGTCAAATTATCCTCCAAGCCCCCCAAAATGTCATTCCCGCGTACGCGGGAATCCAGTTCTTTTCTTAATTTGATTCCAAACGTCTCCAATAATAGCAAACAAGAAAATCGAATCCTGGATACCCGCCTTCGCGGGTATGACATTCACCGAACATTTGCTTTGGACCACAATAGGCTAATAGGCCGGGTGGCCCGACATTCTATGTCGGGTTCTTTAAGTCTCGTAGACATCTTGCCAAAAATAAATAACCGGCAGACGGGGCGTCTGCCTGTCACTAAATTTTTAAACATTTACCCCGTTCTCGGAGTCTTCATAATATAATTGTAAGATAATATCCAAGGGGTAGTCGTGGGGAAATCGGGATCAATCGGTTGCTATGTTGCCGCGCTCTTGCTATTAATCATCATGCAAGCTCAATCTCTCAGCGCCCAAATTGCGCCGGGAGACAGAGTGCGGCTCGACGTGGACACCATAAAATCAGTAAGTCTCTTTCCCTTCTTTTCGATCAAATCTCCCGAAAGAATCAAAGTCATCGGCCAGTTGGTTAATATGAATGACACATCGATTTATATCGCAGACCAATCTTTCCCATCAGAAGTGCGGCAATTCCGCCTCGAGGAGGTTCATTCTATTTATAAAAGCATCGGGAAAAAGAGAGCGACGCTTAAGGGGATTATTTATGGCGGCGGGTTCTGTGTGTTGGACATTCTTATTTTTTCAATGGGCCCAATTGATCCACCTTATAATGAGGAAACCGGTGAATCCAACCGCCCGAATGTTCTGAAGGCATCTGCGAAATTTGGCGGGATCGGGGCGATAGTGGGAGGCATATTCGGCTGGTTGACACATATTGATAAATGGCAGAAAGCGGATAAAGACGAACTGAAAACAAAGATCAATATTGGATTACTCGACAATCGAAAAGGCATAGGGTTGTCTATTAGGTTCTGAGTCTTGATCGGTCGAAATCCCTGCGGATTCAAAATCTTGTCGACAAAAAATAAACAACCGGCAGATGGGGGGAGGCTGTCCCAAAAGTTTTGTAGGTCGAAACCCCCGCGGTTTCGACATCTTTCCATCAACCCAAATCACTGACTAACCCCCAAAATCCCTATCAACCCAATGGTAATTCTTGGCGCTACCCTTAATAAACGGGACTTTTATGCAATACATAAATACACATCATAGCCAACCGGGCGGAATACTAATAAATGCCAAACCACCCCGCGAGCGACAGGCAGATTTTAAATTCCGAATTCGAACCCATTTTGCCATAACCGCAACGGCCATTATATATTATAACGATTTGTGGACTATGATTATCCATGAAACTGGCGAGCAATATCTTCCATCCTTTAACGCTGTCGGGGGGATTTTCCAAAAATGAATATACCCACGAATAAGTCATGGTCGGTGCGAGACAGTTGGTCGAGAAGTACAACTCACACCAGGCTTCTTCCAGTTGAGATAATGCGTCAAGGCTGTTGACCGCACGTATGGATATTCTATCTTTGTCGTGTACTGCCATATTTGCGATTAACCGTTCGTTCATATGTTAAGGCCAAACGTTGATATTCATAGATGCTACCCACTGGGTTCCGGCTCGAAATGAGGTTTGTCTCCCGGTGAGACGTAAGGAGTTTAAATGCCCGGACGCAAGTCATTTATGGCCGCAAAGGGCCGGGCTCGATTAGAATCGCTTCGTGTATATGTGGCAGTATGGTTCTTTACCGGTTCTCTCATAATAATTCTGATGATAATCTTCAGCCTTCCAGAATTTCCCGGCTTTCTGTAACTTGGTAACGACGTCATAACCCTTGTCTTTAAGAATCTTAATCAGTTTCTCAGTGGTGGCCTTCTGCTGATCATTCATATAAAAAACTTCCGAGCGATACTGATCGCCGACGTCGGGTCCCTGGCGGTTCATCTGAGTCGGATCGTGAATCTCGAAAAACAGCCGGGCCAGAGTTTCGTAGTCGGTTTTGGAGGGGTTGAAAATCACCTGAACCGTCTCGGCAAAACCGGTCGTATGGGAACATACTTCTTCGTAAGTTGGGTTGTCGATATGACCGCCCATATAGCCGGAAATAACCGAAATAACTCCGTCGACTTTCTCGAAATTGTATTCCACGCCCCAGAAACATCCGCCTGCGAAATATGCCGTGTCGGTCTTTTGTTCGGCTTGATCCGGGACGAAATTCAGCGAGATGGAATTGACGCAATTGCGGGTGTTCTTGGCCGTAAATCCTTCATCCATGAACACATGTCCCAGATGAGCCCCGCAATTGGCACAGATGATTTCAGTCCTCATGCCGTCGGCATCCGGGACTCTTTTGACCGCACCGGGGATGGCATCGTCAAAACTCGGCCAGCCGCAGTTGGAGTCGAATTTGTCATTGGAGCGGAAAAGCGGCGCACCGCACTGCTTGCAGGTATATACACCTTTCTCATGGGAATTATAATATTTGCCGGTGAAGGGCTGTTCGGTGCCCTTGTCGATAATGACGCGTTTTTCTTCGTCCGTCAGTTTATTGTATTTCATGCTTTTATCCTGCTTAACCGGTTCATCCTGCGACATAATTTTAATCCCCCCGATGGCGACCAAAATGACCGCCAGGACGGCTATCACTATTATATTTCGATGTCTCACGGTATCTCCTTTTCTTCTCTAAACAATTGCCGGATAATTTTGTTTCATTTTGCCTTTCGGTTTTGTATGCTGACCGCAGATATTCGGAAAGGGGAATAGGTCTTTTGGAACACCAATTGGTCGGCCTGGCCAGCATAATTATACTGGGCATATTGTCCCAATGGCTGTCGTGGAGGATAAATCTTCCGGCCATCTTGCTGTTGCTAATCTCGGGCATGATCGCGGGGCCTTTCCTGGGTATCCTCAAGCCCGACGATCTTTTCGGCGAACTATTATTTCCGCTGGTTTCGGTTTCGGTGGCCATAATTCTCTTCGAAGGCGGACTGAGCCTCCGTTTAAGCGAACTAAAAAACGTGGGCCGGGTGGTTCGCAATTTGACGACGACCGGGATTTTGATTACGTGGACTCTGGGCTTTCTGGCCGCTTATCTGGTTGCCAATGTCGCCTTCTGGCCGGCGCTTTTGCTGGGTGCGATACTGGTCGTCTCCGGGCCGACGGTTATAATACCACTCCTGAGGCAAATTCGGCCGTCGCGTAATGTAGGGTCCATTCTGAAATGGGAAGGCATGGTGAATGACCCGATCGGGGCCATACTGGCCGTGCTTGTGTTCGAAGCCATAATTGCCGGGGGGATGCAAAGCAAGACCTCGGCCATAATTTTCGGCGTTATTCAGGCGGCCGTCGGTGGGACGGTTATCGGCATCCTGACGGCCGGAATTCTGGTTCTTCTGCTGCGAAGGTATCTGGTGCCCGATTTCCTGCAAAACCCTATGGCACTCATGTTGGTAGTGATCGCCTATGTCTCGGCCAATATGATCCAATCCGAATCAGGTCTTCTGGCGGTCACGATAATGGGCGTTGCCCTCGCCAATCAAAAATATGTGTCCATAAACCATATTGTTGAATTCAAAGAAAGCCTCAGGGTTATTTTGATTTCCAGTTTATTCATAATTCTCGCGGCACAGATTACCCTCGAACAGCTGGCTCTATTCGAGCCGGTGCACTGGGTATTCGTGGCTATCCTGATAATAATCGTCAGGCCGCTGGCGGTGCTGGTTTCGACTCGAAAATCAACGCTAAATTGGCGCGAGCGCGGATTTTTGGCCTGGATGGCCCCGCGAGGAATAGTGGCGGCGGCCGTCGTCTCGATTTTTGCGGTCAGACTTCAGGAGCTCGGCTTCGAGGGTTGCGGGCGGCTGGTTCCGCTGACTTTTCAGGTTATTATCGGGACGGTAATAGTCTACGGTTTCTCGGGGTCATTCGTAGCGCGGTCATTGAAGGTCGCCCAGCCCAATCCGCAGGGCGTGTTGTTTGTCGGGGCGCACTCCTGGATTCAGGAAATTGCAAAGGTTCTTCAAGATGCCGATTTTCGGGTTACCCTGATCGATACCAATTGGTACAACGTCTCCGATGCCCGTCAGAAAGGAATTCCGGCTTATTATGCCGATGTCCTTTCTGAAAACCTCTTGACGGAACTTCAGCTCGATGGCATCGGTCGCCTGCTGGCTCTTACGCCCAACGATGAAGTCAATTCCCTGAGCGCCCTGCATTTTCAGGACATTTTTGGGCGGTCCGAGGTCTATCAATTGATTCCCAAGGGTCATTTCAAGAGCGGCCGCAAAAAAGAATTGGCTCGTCATCTTCAGGGGAGATTTCTTTTCAATGAAAGGGCCGATTTTGAATTCGTCCTGGCCCTGTTTCGCGACGGAGCCATTGCCAAAAAATCCCTGCTTACTGAGGAATATGATTTTGACAAATTTCGGGAACGATACGGAGATGAAGCCTTGCCGATGTTCATAATCGGGCCCGGAGGGAATTTGAAAGTGATGACCGCCCTGGAACCGCCCGAGCCGCGCCCCGGAGACACGATAATAAGTATCGTCAAAGAATCGCAGGATATTCGAACCGACGCCTGAATGCAGTGTAAAACATCAATATTGACATTTCACCAAAACCCGAGGAAATAATGTTTGGATCGACGACCCGCATCGGCCTTAAATTGCTCAAAAATGCAATCTTGCTTGTCGTAATACTGACTTCATCAAACTCCAATGCCGTCGCACAAAGTAAGACCGTCTCAGATTATGTTAAGGCGCTCGTCGATGGTGATATCCAGAAGGCCGAGAGTTTCTGGCTTCCGAGTGTCATAGCCGATTCCAGACGGATGGAGATTAGCTATAACGATGTCCCGGCCAAATTCGACTGCACGTCGATTGTCGTACAAAAGCTAAATGACATTCGCTCAAAAGCCGCCAAAGTCATAGTCGGCAAGCCGGAGGAATTCGACGGTTATTATAAAATGCCGGTGACGCTGGTATATAGTACGAACAAAGAAACCTGCGATTATTTCGCAGTGCCGTATTTCGGCAAATGGCTTATCGCCGACCGCTCCTATATCTTTGCGCGAAGCTGGCCGGTACTTGGGACGAAATACGTCGATCTGCATATTGGCGATTCGACCAAAGTCAATGATTTTGCCCTCCAGGCGATGGATGATTTCATAGAGCAGACGGCACGAAAGTTGGGCGCAACCGAGAAAGACCTTGATCGCCTGAAGGCGCAGAGAATCGAATATTATTTGTGTGGGGAAGATCAGATCGATTCCCTGACAGGCTACAAGACCGAGGGGATGTACGACCTGCCGCTCGATTATGTCTATTCCCGGCATTTGCCCCATCAGCATGAATTAGTACATTTACTGGTCAATTATAAGCTGCAAAGCCTGCCTATGTATACTCTGCCGGTTGTGCAGGAAGGGCTGGCCGTCGCGCTCGGCGGCCGTTGGGGCAAAGCGCCAAAGGTTGTCCTGCAACTGGGTGACATTCTTATCGAGAACGGGTTTGTCGATGCGAATAAATTAATTACCTATGACGGCTTCTATACGGGGGCCGGATCGACTGATATGTCATACCCCGTCGCGGGCCTGCTTATGGATATGATATTGTCCGAGTATGGCATGGATAAAACGCTGGATTTGTACCGGGCGGTTTCGGGTAACCAGTCACAAGTTATGGCTATGGACGCCGATGATTTCAGAAGAAATAAGGTCCCGGCTGCGCTCGGTGTCTCATATAATGATGTGATCGGTGCGTTCGATAAGTACCGTGCAAAATACGGAACATACGGAATTGTCCCCGGTGTCGGCGATTCAGATAATAAGAACGATATGAACTTCAAGGGCAAGGGATGGAAACTAAATATAAACGCTTATGCCGACAATTACGGGGTCGACTTTCACGGGCCGGATAGTTTGATCTGCACGGTATTATTGTCGAATGGAAAAAAGGCCGTCCAAAAAACCTATAAGAGCTGGATGTTTGCCGAACAGAACTCTGAAAGGGAATATAACGGAGAGCGATACGGAATAATCTTCAGCGGGGCAGAGGCCGGGCTTTATGATTATTATCTGAATTGCCTTATGGCGAAATATGTCTATGGATTTACGCCCGATTCGAGCTATGTATCTCAAGACGGATCGACCGTAACCTTCAAATTAGAAAAAAGCCTGATAGATAAACCCATTGACGATTTCGATGTTTCCGTAATGGTACATTAAAAAACCCCGGCTAAAACCGGGGCATTTATGGTATAGTTTTTGGTTACATGGTTTTCATGGCCGGGGCCATGGTCGTATCGACAAACGTCTCCAGCGAAGTCTTCGTGGAATTCACTTTATTTTCGGGAGTTTCGAATTTGAGCCGCCCGGTTTCCATGGCGCTGTACATTTCGATAAACTGACCGGCCATATGTCCACTGACTCCCATCCCGATAAGAGCTTCGCGGGTTTGCTCCGGGGTTGTTCTGACGAAAGTGACCTTGCGTCCCAGTTTCTTCCCGATGACTCCGGCTGCTTCATCGAAGCTGTAATCTTTCGGTCCTCTTATGGGGACAATATTCACTCCTGACGGCGGCGGACCGGTAAGGGCCTTGAAAGCTTTTTCAGCGATATCGGCTGTCGCCACCATAGGCGTCGTCGTCGTCCCGGACGTGGGCAGGAAAATCGAGTTGGCCGTGGAAATACTTTGCAGCGACATCATGAAGTTTTCCATGAAATAAGCCGGGCGCAATATGGTCAGGCCGGGCACGACTTCGCGAAGCATCTGCTCGGATTCAGATGAGCCATTGATGGGCCCGACGCCGCTTTTTAGATGAGCCCCAATGCTCGAAAGCAGGACGACGTGCTTGATTTTATTGGCTTTGACGGCCTCGACGGCCGAATGAGCGAAAATACGATAATGAGCACGGTTGTCATCGGCGTGTATATCGGTCGGGATCATCCAGAACATGGCGTCGACACCGACCGTGGCAGACTTTACGAATTCGGCGTCGTCAAGGACACCCTTGGCCACCGCGGCCCCACGGGAGATCTCATTGGAGAGTTTTTCGGGAGTCCTGGCCAGCAGAATAACCTCGTGTGATCCGTCATTCAAGAGCAGTTCCGTAAGGCGGCGGCCAATATGGCCGGTCGGCCCGGTTACAGCTAATTTCATCTCAGCCTCCTTTCATTTGGACAAATTGTATTTGTTATAACCGACAACTATCATCCACGTTCCCTTTTGTTCGGGGCAGATTCCGACAGCGACAAATATTTTTATCATCCATCGCGCCGGGTTGACGTAAAACAGGTATGAAATTCGCGCTAATAAATTGACTATCACTTAATTAATGGCTATTATCTCCGCAAACGACTGGAGGATAATCGATGAAATTGAAAATTGCCCTGGTTGCCGCGATTGTTTCGCTTATGTCCATGCCCAACGTTTCGGCGGATGTTATGATCAAATCCAAGGTTACGATGTCCATCCTGGGAGCCGGTTCGACGGAAACCAGCCGAACTGAGTATTTCCGTAAAGACAGAACGTACGCAGAGAACCTGTCAACACCTATCTCCGGATTGATGGCGAAAATGAATAGCACTCCGCAAAAAGTGATTACCGTTACTCGTCTTGATAAAGGGGTCATTTGGAGTCTAAACGAAAACGAAAAAGGTTATATCGAAACGCCTCTTGATACGATCAAAGCCCGAATGCAGGGAAATGGACTCAAATCGGTCAAAAGCCCGCTTCTGGGGACCAGCACGAATCCTGAAGATTACGAATGGCGCGTCACGATAAAGAAAATCACCGAACCGAAAAGGATCGGCTGGGCCGATTGCAAAGGTATGATTGCCAAGGCGATCGGTGTTAATAAAAGTAATGAAGGCGATAAAGTGCTGATAACCTATGAACAATGGTTTGCAGATAATGTCCCGGGAAAAGGCGTTTACGATTCATATCAGGATTCCGTGAAAAAAGTCCTTGGATCTGAAAATTTCGCCGAGCAGAGGCAGGTGGCCAGTATGCTCGGAGCGCTGGGCGAGCAATTTGAGCCGATTTTCGATTCGACAAAGGCTTTCACCGGAGTCCCAATCAAGCTCAATTTCACCGTGGAAAAATCTACGCTCTTTGGCTTCACTGAAGAACAGTATGATAAAGGTCTGGCCGATCCCAATAATCAGCAATTGAAGAGAATCAACAATATGATAGGCGGCAAGCCCCCGAAAACCGAAAACGGGATGTTCAAATCGTTCAGTATTGAGTCCGATGTTTCTAAAATCGAGAAGACTGGTCTTGACGACAGCTATTATAATATCCCGGCCGATTATACTCTTAAAAAGCAATAAATCAATAAAGCCCGGTCAAACGACCGGGCCTTTAAATTAAATACCCCCGCCAGGAATCGAACCTGGATTTCCGGCTCCGGAGGCCGACGCGTTATCCGTTACACCACGGGGGCAATGATATCAATTTGGATTCGTGCCCTAAGAAACAGCCTTGATGGCCGGTTGTCAATTATTCTTTTGACCGTGTCGTAATTCCGGCGATATTTACGTCTTGCTTTAGCTGATGTCTCGCCTTAACTTTAATTTTTTTGAGGATGTGCCGCTTGATTGAATGGATTTCAAAGCAGTTAACTCTTTATTGGGATATTTTAAAATACCTTCTGCCCGCAGTTCCCTGGACGATTCTGATAACGGTAACGTCGTTTGCCCTGGCTCTGGTGGTCGGACTGCTTGTCGGCCTGATGCGCATTTCGAAGAAAAGGCCGTTGAGGACGATTGCTGGCATATACATCGACGTCATTCGGGGTGTCCCGCTTCTGGTACAGATATTTTTTATTTACTTCGGGTTGGGATCAATATTAAATCTCGATCGTTTCACGGCGGGAGTACTTGCGGTTGGCATCTGTTATTCAGCCTATTTGGCCGAGATTTTGAGATCAGGAATTGAGGCTATCGACTACGGACAGTACGAAGCAGCCCAGTCTCTGGGTATGACCCGCTTCCAGACTCTCTGGTACGTCATTATCCCGCAGTCGATCCGTATCGTGATACCACCGACGGCCAACCAGTTTATCGCCTCGCTAAAGGATTCGTCATTGGTTTCTATAATCGGTCTAAGGGAACTCACCCGCGCCGGTCGAGAATATTATGCGCAGACGTTTACCGATTTCCAGACATGGTTTCTGGTCGGTATGATTTATCTCCTGATGACCGTGAGCTTAAGCAGGCTTGTCAAGTATCTCGAAAAATACTTCGCGGTGAAAGGCTTCGGGTCTCAGAAAGCATGATTATTCAAATAAAAAACCTGGTCCGACGCTTCGGTGATTCGGTGGCGATAGACGGTGTCAATCTTGAAGTCGAAAAAGGTGAGGTGGTTGTCATAATCGGTCAATCGGGCTCGGGAAAAACAACTTTGCTGCGCTGCCTTAACGCTCTTGAAGATATAGATTGCGGAGAAATTATTATTGAGGGAAACAAAATCGACCGCCATCATAAGGATATTCACGAAATCCGTCTGGAAGTCGGAATGGTTTTTCAGGGGTTTAACCTGTTTCCACACTTGACAGTTATCGAAAATGTGAAATTGGCCCAGAAAGTAGTGAGAAAACGATCCAATAAAGAGGCGCACCGACGCGGGCTGGAACTTCTGGAGCAGATTGGTCTCGGCGACAAAATTAACGCCTATCCGGCGGAACTATCCGGTGGACAGAAACAAAGAGTTGCTATCGCCCGGGCACTGGCGATGGATCCCAAAATTATGCTTTTCGATGAAGTCACTTCGGCGCTCGACCCGGAAATGATCGGCGAAGTCCTCGACGCGATGAAGTTCCTGGCGA
The DNA here is from genome assembly GCA_963702205.1 of uncultured candidate division Zixibacteria bacterium. GTDB lineage: Bacteria > Zixibacteria > MSB-5A5 > GN15 > PGXB01 > CALAMC01. The sequence goes on along the minus strand of OY969724.1, from coordinate 2,864,414 downwards.
AAAAGGGGATGACAATGCTGGTCGTGACCCATAAATTGAGTTTTGCACGCGAAGTAGCTGATCGCGTTATATTTATGGAAAGCGGCCGGATTGTCGAACAGGGTGCTCCGGCAGAAATGTTCGATAATCCGAAAATGGAAAGAACGCGCGAATTTTTAAACAGCTCCCTTGGAGAACAATTTCAATGAAGACTTCCTGGCTTGTTGCATTTGCCGGCATTTTGCTTCTTATATCGAATGCGATTGCCGCCGATGATTCATATGCCGTCCCGGCCCGCAGCCCCAAAATTGCGCCCGCCTTTAAGGATTATCTGATGAATTCTCACGATAAAGCCGAACGCAAGATATGGGTCTTTTTCACCGATAAAGAAATCTTCGATAAGAAATCATTCAATGACAAATCCGGACTTATTGATAAATGGTATTCGAGCGATGCCATCGCCCGAAGGCAAGTCCGCTGCGAAACTGGTTTTCGGGCGGACATTCTCGATATACCGGTGAGTGAAAAGTATGTCGATTCAGTAAAGGCGCTGGGCCTGGATGTAAGACTTTCATCGCGTTGGCTGAACGCGGTATCGGGCTATGCCGATCAGTCAACCATCGAACGGTTGATTCCGCTTGATTTCGTGGCGGAAATCCGGCCGGTGGCACAATATCACCGCGCTGACGATGTTGAAGACGCCGGATTATATGACAAAGACGTGCCCAATCCCGGGAGCATTCAGGATTCCGACTATGGGCCGTCGCTGAAACAGGCGGATATGATAAACGCCCGGCTCATGCATAAGATCGGGTTTGACGGCAGAGAACAGAAGGTTGCCATTATGGACGGAGGCTTTAAATACGATCTTCCGGTATTTGCCGACACCAAAATAATCGACCAATATGATTTTGTCCATGACGATGCCTCCGTGATGAGCGGCATTATGGAAGAAGAAAGGCACGGAACGGCCGTCCTTTCTGTAATCGGCGGCTTTATGGATGATGAATTAATCGGGCTGGCGTACAATGCCGAATTCATGCTCTATGAAACCGAAGATTATATTCAGCCCGACTATATGGGCGAAGAAGATTTCTGGGTAGCCGCGGCGGAAAGAGCCGATGCTGAAGGAGCGAACGTAATAACCACGTCGGTGGGATATTTGGACTGGTACACTTATTCCGAACTTGATGGCATGACCGCCCCAATTACGGTTGCGGCCGATATCGCTTTTAATAAGGGCATTTTCGTGGTCTCATCGGCGGGAAATGAAAGATCAGGTTGCGATCATTATATACCGGATGAATGCTGGTATTATGTTGTGCCTCCCGCCGACGGCTTCAATGTCCTGGCGGTCGGGGCGGTGGACAGTTTCGGGGTCATTACCGGCTTTTCATCGGCGGGTCCGACTTACGACGGACGCATAAAGCCGGACGTCGTCGCCCTCGGGGAAAACGTCCATTGCATGCGGAACATCGGTTTTGGCTGGGAATTTGCCGGACTCAGCGGCACTTCTCTTTCGGCGCCGCTGGTTGCCGGGGGAGTAGCTTTGATGCTCGATGCCAACAAAACCCTGACCGTCTCCGATATCAGAAACAATCTTCTAAAGTCAGGCGACCGCCGGGATAATCCTGATAATCTCTATGGCTACGGTTTGCCGGACGTTTTCAAAGCGTCGGGATTGCTTAAAATAGCGCCGATTCCGGATATCGCCGCGCCGGTGGGACAATATACATTTATAAGGCTGGATATATCCGGACAGCTATCCGCCGATTCACCGAAAATGGAAAATATGCCGGATAGTGCCTATTTAACAAAAGTAACGCAGGAAACTTCTAATTATTGGGAGATAGTTTATTACGGATTTCCCGAAGACGTGGGCACGTACGATGCCCGGGTAATTATAGAAGGAACCGTTGGCGGGACGCCTCAGGCGGACACCGCTTCATTCATATTCAGAGTCGTAGAAAGAGCCGAAATTGCGTTCGGTCCCAATCCGTTTACCGATTCATTGTCCATCTTTATAAGTCCGTCGGCCGGTAAAATCGAAGACATTTCGATTTTTGCGGTCAGCGGCGACAAAGTTTGGAACGGTTTTTCCGATAACTATAATGAATTGACACGGACGGTGGTATGGGACGGAACCAATAACCGGGGCCGGGAAGTGGCTCCGGGCGTTTACCTTGTGATCGTTCGCACCCATTGGGCGAGCGAAAAATTCAAGGTATTCAAAAAATAGGCTCTTTTTTTATGACAGGCCAGCTTCTTCAGCAACAAAGAAGACAGGATCAATGTCCGGTTTTTAAAATCGACCGACAGGGGCGGTTCGTATATATCGATTCCCGCACCGAGAAACTTCTGGGCGTATCCGCCGAAGAGCTTTTCGTGAAAAATATCGAGGAATTTCTCGACAAGGAATCTTTCGACTCCTTGCGTCGCATCCTCGAATCCGGCCGGTCGTGCGAGACCTTTCATTATCCGTTGAAAGTCAATATTTATGATATTGCGGGGAAGACTCATTCATTCTCAGCCGTCGTTTCACAGAATTTTGTGGCCGGGAATCCCGCCAATTATCAGTTGATTCTGGTCCCGAATGAGCCATCGACCGAGCGCCGGGAGGCTTATGTCGCCGACGAGCATAAAAAAGACATTATCGCTGAACTGGCCCATACGGTGGTTGAAGCCGAGGAAATAGAATTAAGTCAAATCGCTGAGACAATCGTCACTGACGAAAATATTTTAAGTGTCGAAATTTACTCACTGAAAAAAGATCAACCCGAGCTTCTTGCATCGGCCACAAGAAGACCGTACACCCGAGCCGATAAAACACCGGATAAAATCTCAAGTGATGTAATCGAATCGCTTATTAACGGGAATAAGGTATCTCATCAGGCGGATTTAAAAACTGTCAATATGCTGACGACAGGAGAAAGGCTGGTCGAATCTATATTCCCTCTCGGGCGTGACGGCAGGACGCTCGGTATTTTGAAGTTGGTTCATGAGCCGTCGCGGGGCAAAGACGATGCCGTCCCCGATAAGCTGGCCCGATTTTTGGCCTTGCTTCTGCCGGTGAATGATATATCGAATACGCAGCAATATAAAACCGGTGTCGATGATACCGTCGTGAGGACGGTGATTGATAGCATAACGCCTAAGACGGATAAAATCGACGATAACGTGGGGCATATAATCGGGCAGTTCGGCAAGGAAATCAAGGGTTACGGTCGCGAATATCTGGACCATATCAAGGACTCGAACCGCGACTTGAAATTGTTCCTCGACCGGTTCGCCAAATGCTATTTTGCCGAACCCGGCGATAAAACAGCGTATCAAAAAATCGATCTGAATCGCGTCCTTCGCGACTGCTATCAACGGCTGTCATTAAAGCATTCCGGGTTGAACGTCTTTTTGAAAAATATATCGCTGCCGATAGTGCATACCGACGATGCCAAAATACAGGAAATATTCGAATGCATCCTGACGAATTCGTTCCGCTACCACGATCGAACAAGCACGCTTGAAATAGAGGTCATATCGCGCAGCACCGAGAAAGATCTGACTTTAAGCCTGGCCGACAACGGTCCCGGCATTCCCGCCGAGTACGCTGAAGACATCTTCAAACCTTTTTGGGTAGTGCCCGCTCCCGGTCACAATATTGCGCAGGGACCGGGGATGGGTTTGGCTATCGCCCGGACGCAGGCGCGTGCGCTGGACGGTGACGTCAGGCTTGGAACCCCGAACGGACCGGGGACAGTTATAGAGATCATCCTTCCCAACCAATAAACACACAAGAGCCGGCTGTATGAAAATAGTCATCTATTCCACGAACGGTTTGAACCCGCACAATATACTAAGCATATTTAATGATCGTGTACAGAAAGAATGCGATTACGTTACAACCGAAATCAGGCTGTATGAACTGCTGATTACCTCGAGTTATAACTTGCTGATTCTGGATTATTCAGATTTTTCCGGTTTGAGTTCGTCTTTGAAAGAACTCATTGACAGTCTGGAAAACCTGGCGATACTCAGGCTGAATGCCGATGATTCAATTTCCGTTCAGGATGAAAATACCGCAAACTCCAATATGATTCTTCCCGATAAATTGGTGCTGCACAAAGGCGAAGACAGCGTTGCGGTGGAATCAAAACACGATCGGGACATTGTCCGCGCGACCGCCGCCACGCTCGGTCACGAGATAAACAATCCGCTGATGACCATTTACGCCAACGCCGAAATGGTTCTGAAAGAAAATCCGGTTTTATCGTCCGATACGGTTGATAAGATAAAGCGTATTTCGGACGAAGTGGGCCGGATAAAAAATACGACCGATATTTTGATCGACCTCGAACGAGTATTGCTCAAAGAGACACCGGCGGGAAATATGATTGATATTAAGCGATTGATTGAAAATAAACATAATCATGAACCAAACGGGGAGGACGCCGCCAATAAAAATCTTGACATAAAACCAAGCTGATATATATTGGTCGAACCTGAAAATGGGGCCGTAGTTCAGATGGGAGAACGCTTGACTGGCAGTCAAGAGGTCAGGAGTTCGATCCTCCTCGGCTCCATTTTTTTATTTTCATATTTTAATAATGCGATTAACCTTATTAAGCCATTCCATATTTTTGCATTCGATTCTCCCAGGGTACAGTTTTTCATATTCAATTTTGAATGAATCGGGCAATGTTTTTTCCTGCAATCTATATATACCTACAATTAAATCGCCGCTTAGCGTGTCTTTGAATTGGGACCATATTATATTTAGGACAGAATCTGCTCCAAAATAGTCCTTGTTATATATATAAGAGGACGCAATAATCCATGGCTTTAATATAAATCGAGGATCGGTGTCAATTGCCCTATATGCGTAAATGGAGGCGGAGTCCATTTGGGCAATATTTAAATAATAACTAGATAAAGTCTCATAACTATAGGCTAGGCAATATTTGATTAAACGATTATGGCGCGTGTAAATATTTTTGTGTAAGTGGCCATGACGTATATATAGTTGAAGGAGGTATATCATGGCCAAGAAACGTGACGAAGCTGACAAACTGATCGACGAGATGATCGCCGGCAAGACGCCGGAAGAGATAGTGGGTGAGGGCGGTCTTCTGCAGGCGCTCACGAAACGGGTGTATGAGCGCGCCCTCGCAGGTGAGATGACGCATCACTTGGGCTATCCGCCCAATGCTCCCGAAGGCAAAAACAGCGGCAACTCTCGCAACGGCAAAACCAGCAAGACGGTCAAGACCGGGTCGGCAGATGTTACGCTGGAGATTCCGCGGGACCGGAACGGCGAGTTCGAGCCGCAGTTGGTTAAAAAGCACCAGCGGCGCCTGCCCGGTTTCGACGACAAGGTGTTGGCGCTGTACGCTCGGGGTTTGACGACGCGGGATATCCAGGGTCATCTTGAGGAGATGTACCAGTCGGAGGTTTCCCCGGCCTTGATTTCGGCGGTGACGGACGCCGTGCTTCAGGAGGTGACGGTGTGGCAGAGTCGGCCGCTGGAGGCGGTCTACCCGATCGTCTATCTGGACGCCATCCACCTGAAGCTTCGTCAGAGCGGCCAGGTCAAAAACCAGGCGGTCTATTTGGCCTTGGGGATCACGCCGGAGGGTTACAAGGAACTCTTGGGTTTGTGGGTCGGCGATCAGGAGGGTTCGAAGTTCTGGCTGTCGGTGCTGACGGAGCTTAAGAACCGGGGCGTTCGGGACATCCTGATTGCCTGTGTCGATGGTCTGACGGGGTTCCCTGATGCGATTGAGACGGCCTTTCCGCAGACCCAGGTGCAGTTATGTCTCGTGCACATGGTGCGCAACTCGCTGAAGTATGTCGGTTGGAAAGAGCGCAAGGCGGTCGCGGCCGATCTCAAGACGATCTACTCGGCGCCCAACGAAGAAGCCGCCGAGCAGGCCCTGACGGCGTTCGAGGCCACATACCGGGACCGTTTCCCGCAGATCGCCCGCTCATGGCGGTCCTGCTGGATGAACATCATCCCGTTTTTTAGCTACCCCAAAGAGATTCGAAAGGTTATCTATACGACCAACGCCATCGAGTCGATGAATGCTCAGTTGCGCAAGGTGACGCGGAATCGCGGCTCGTTCCCGACGGTGGAATCAGTCAGAAAGGTGATCTACCTGGCGATACAAAGAATCTCGAAAAAATGGAAGCGTCCGATCAAGGACTGGGTGGCGGCCCTTAATCACTTCTGCATCGTCTTCGAGGGAAGGATCGAAAACACATGAACCGGCCGCTTACACAAAATTCCGTACACTCCCCGATTATGTGGTCTTTTTCCAGCAAATCTCATTATGCCTTCTGCCAAATATTTGGAATCCTCATAATCATCTTTTCGATTGCAATTGGTAATTAATTCCGTAGCCAAGAATAACTTAACGTCAGGATTGACGAAGTTTTCAGATTTAAATGCACACTCAATAAAACCATAGTAATTCTTGTAATATTCAGGATAATCCTTATAAAGAAATATTGAAGGAATGGTTAAAATATCATTGACATAGTTGGTCATCGTATCTAAATCAAGTGGCGAACCAGTCAAATTCCAAGTTTCCGAATAATCAGCCTTAAAAACAAGATTTGAGATAAATAAATATGGTGTTCCAATCATTAGGTTCCCAGGCGTGAACAACTTTGGCTTAATCCTGATAAAACCTTCGCTTTTGTATACTTCTCCCCATATTACTAAACGAGCATTAATCTTTTCTCCAAACTTGGCCGCCTCATCAATGCTTGTAAAGAAAGCAGGTGTATTTTCATATTTGATATTTATTTCCTTTTTGCATGAATCCTTTATTTGTGGTAAATTTTCCTTTAAGTATATTGAATACTTTTTTTGGGGCAAATATTCATCAAGAATAACTTCTCTAAAATCTGCGATCAATACGCCTAAGGTCTTATTATCAAACTTGTTCCACGTGTACCGCCAAGTAAAGTTATATTTGAAATATACAATCCCCACTATTAATGGGATAATGAATAACGCAAAGCGAAGTGCCTGTTTGACTTTGGGTAATTTAAATGCTTTTTCTGGGCCTTGTTTTAAAAGCTTCAAAATTGATAATATGTTAAGGGCCGAACCCAATGAATACAAGGCTATGACCAAAACAGCTGATTCCAAAATCAACCATGATGTATATGATTTTATATAACTTGATATATATATAGAAATTTTGTCCCAAAACAAGGAACCGGATAAAACTATGCCAACAATTATCTTTATAATTCTAAAAAATGTTATTTTGTTTTTCATTATCACCCAATTCTGAGCAAAACATGATATAATTCAACTGACATGATATTAACTATTGATTTATAAAGAAGCAATCATATAATTTAATATGCTATATCTCTGGAGCATATTGATTTATCTCGTCATTTTGATCGTGGTTGGAGCGTGCCGCTCGAAATATGTCAAATCACAGGAAGATTTCATGGTGGCCGGTCGGAATCTATCGGCCAAAGTTCTGGTCGGGACGCTTCTGGCGACCTGGATCGGTTCCGGCTCGATCGTGGCCGGGGCCGGGCTGGCGTGCGAAAAAGGTTTCCCGGCGCTGTGGTTTGACGGTGGCGTCTGGATCGCTATTGTCATTTTGTATCTTATCGCCGGACGCGCCAGAAAATTCGGGCAGTTCACGGTCCCGGACATACTCGAAGCGCGCTACAATAAGTACGCCCGGATTCTGGGGACGATTGTTACGGTTATCGCGTATACTGCAATAGTCAGCTATCAGTTCCGCGCGGGCGGGATGGTCCTGAACCTGGTTACCGGTATTTCACAGGAGCAGGGTGTAATCATTACGGCCGCATTCGTGATCGGTTACACCGTCCTGGCCGGGATGATATCGGTCGCCTATACCGACGTCGTCAACGGCGTCGTCATGATAATCGGATTGTTCGTCGCTTTCCCGTTTTTGCTGAAAAACGCCGGGGGATGGGAGGGCGTGATCAACGCTCTGCCGCCCGAGAAATTAAGTCCGCTCGGGAATATGTCGATTTTCGATGCCGCCGCGTACGCGTTGCCGACCATGCTCCTGCTATTGGGAGAAGCGGGGATGTATCAGCGATTTTTCTCGGCCAAAGACCCGGCCACGGCCAAGCGCTCGGTGCTGGGATGGATCAGCGGAACGATTATAATTGAAACCCTTATCGTAGTACTGGCGATTATCGGGTGCGTGCAATTTACCGGGATTGATTCGGAGATGGTCATATTACATTCGGTTCGCTACGGCCTGACGCCGGTCATCGGCTGTCTGCTTCTGGCGGCGATAGTTGCGGTGATCGTTTCCACGGCCGATTCGTTTTTACTGGTCCCGGCGACCAATATCATGCGCGACATCTGGCAGCGATTTTTCAATCCGGATTTGCCGCCGCGCAAAGTGGTTTTTTATTCCCGCGTGCTGGTGATCGTCATGGGGATTATCGCTTTCGTACAACTGCAATTTTTTTCAAAAGTACTGGAGATGGCGCTTTATGCCTATACGATGTACGGCGTCGGCATCACCCCGGCGGTGATGGCTGCCTTTTTCTGGAAACGCGCCACGCCGATTGCGGGAGCGCTGTCCATTGCGGCCGGGATGCTGGTTACATTGATCTGGGAATTTTCGGGACAACCGTGGGGAATCGCGACAATTTACCCGGCCTTGATTGCTTCAGTGGGACTATTGGTTATTATCAGCCTGCTAACCCAAAAACCTGCCGAAGAAAAATGGCGACCGTTTTTCTGAGTTTCGTGCCCGATTGTTGTCAAGCAGCACAATATAGACAATCAAGTATATTCTGATATCGCCGATATTTATACCGGGGTAAACCTAAGGAGACTTTATGGTTCGTGCCACGGATCCGGGCAACAGAAAGATTCTCGTAATCGACCATGATCCCGCCGTGCATGCAACTATCTCCCATCTCCTGAAAGAAAATCCAAATCGAATCGAACACGATGCATCTGCGTCAAACCCGAACGAAACGTCACCCCAAGAATATTTAGTCATCTCCACGGATAACGGGTTAACCGGCGTCCGTATGGCGATCGACGCAGAAATGTCCGGGAAACCATTTGCGGTCGCGTTTGTAGGCGAGACAGGTGCGGCGGATCTTTCAAGCTCGGATGCTATCTCGAGAATCCGGCAGGATTGCCCCGATATGGAAATAGTGGCCCTTATCCCCGATACATCGGATGGGTCAATAAGCGCTCCCGCCATTTCATCGTACCCCGGCCAGTTTTTGGTTTTGCGAAAATCTTTCGGCGGTTTTGAAATCGGCCATCTGGTTCAATTCCTGACCGGAAAGTGGGACTATCGGAATACCGTAAGACAAACTTACGAAAAAATGTGCCTCGATCAAAACCGACGTCTGGCTGAACTGGAAAACACTAACCTGAGATTGCAGCAGGAAATCATCATCCAGGGCCGCAGGCAGGAGATATTTCAGGATAAGTTTGTTCGCTATAGAAACTTATTCGATAACGCCGACTGTCCGTTGATTGTTACGTCGGGCAAGCGTAAACGCCCGGCAGGGAAGATTCTTGATGTCAATCAGCGCCTGTGTCAGCTTTGCGATTATACCTCGGCTGAATTGAAAAACATGCGTTTTGAAGACGTTTTTGACACCACCGGGAACGTATCCGATTCCAGTCCGATTCTATCGGGCTTATTAAAAACCCGCGCATCCGAAAACATCCCCGCCGAAATTCGTTCGCGGAGCATAACAATAGGGCAGGACTCGGTCGTGGTTTCAGCCGCGTTTGTGTCAGTGCCGCTTCCGGTTATCCAATAATTTCAAAAATTATTTGATCTTTTAATCCGACGGGCAGTATTATATCGGGATTAATTGGAGTACCGCGAGATAGATATGTCAACTTCTGCAAAGCAGCATAAGGCTCTGGCAAAGGTTAATTACGACCTTTTCGGGCGGGCCGATAATATCACGACGATCACGCCGTCGCCTCCGACTCTTCCGCCGGTCGCGGATCTGTACCGGATGTTCGACAGATTCAACGGCGAATTTTTCGAGGGCCGTCTGCCTGTGACGAAAATCGAATATTCGGAACGCATGCTGATCGCGGGATCGTATACGCCGTCGCGCCGGATCATAAAAATAGGCAAGAAATATCACGAAATATTCCCCGAGGAAGTCGAAGACACGCTCAAACACGAGATGATTCATATTTTATATCCCAATCATGACCGGAATTTCAAGGCGTGGGCATTTAAACTCGGCGCCTCGCTGAAAGCGAAGTCGCACCCGCTGCTGAGGAGCAATTATAAATATCTTTATGTGTGCCCGGTCTGCGGGCGGGAATATCCGAGAAGGAAACGATTGCAGATGGCCTCGTGCGGGATTTGCACCAAGGGACGGCATTTTGACCCGAAGTATAAGCTAAAGCTGGCCATATCCAAGACCCATCATAATTGAACCGAGACCTCATCCCGGAAACCGCGTATTTGCGCGCAACTTGTCAAAAACGAAAAAAATGGGCCAAATTAAAATAATCAAGGAGTTTGGCCGTTAAAAAGACTTGACAGCATTCGTCATTTGACTATATTTATCGGCTCTGTGAACGAGGGACGAGTATATTTAATTTAACCGGATTTTTCCGGGGGAAAGATGAAAACATTTATACCTAAGGTTGACAGCAAAGATCGCAAATGGTTATTGGTCGATCTCGACGGCGCCGTGCTCGGTCGGGCGGCCTGCGAAGTGGCGGATATACTTCGCGGCAAGAACAAACCCATTTTCACGCCGCATCTGGACACCGGCGATAACGTCATCGCTGTCAATGCTTCTAAGGTGAGGGTTACCGGCAACAAGGCCAACTACATGAAGTACTATTCGGTACTCCGGTTATCCGGGCGGCCTTAAAATCAGAACGTACGAAAAAATGATTAACACCAACCCGGCCTTTATATTCGAGCACGCCGTCAAGGGGATGCTTCCCAAAAATCGGCTGGGCCGCAAGATGTTCAAGAAATTGCACGTTTATGCCGAAGGCCAGCACCCGCACCAGGCGCAACAGCCGGAAGTTTGGAAATTAATAAAGTAACCATAAGATAGATTTTAAATGACAGAAGCCACATTTTCAGCAACCGGGCGCAGAAAAGACGCAGTTGCGCGTGTTTCGATTCGGGTTGGCGGCGGTTCGTTTCTGATCAATAACAAATCTCCCAAAGATTATCTCAAACGGGACGTTTTGGTCGATCAGATCAATTTGCCGATGATTTCGACCGATACCGAAGGCAAGCTTGACATCCTCGTCCAGGTCAAAGGCGGGGGATTATCCGGCCAGGCCGGAGCGGTCAGGCTGGGCGTTTCGCGCGCCCTGGCGAAGCTGGACCCCGATTTGCGACCGACTTTGCGTAAGCAGGGTCTTCTGACCCGCGATCCGCGTTGCGTGGAGCGTAAGAAGTACGGTCAGCCTAAAGCACGCAAACGGTTCCAGTTCTCGAAACGTTAAAGAAAATTATCCGGTTATTCCGGAAATAAACACTTTTTGCCGCAAGCCCGGTGGTCCCCATCGACGGGTTCCGGGCTCAAGGGCGAAAAGGAAGATTAAAAACCAAAGAAAGGTCCTTTTATGGTCTCACCCAAAATTCAGGAATTATTGCAGGCCGGCGTTCATTTCGGTCATCAGACCCGGCGCTGGAATCCCAAAATGAAGCCGTTCATCTTCACCGAACGCAATGGCATTTACATTATCGATCTTAACAAAACCCTCGACGCGATAAATGTCGCCAGCCAGAAGGTTCGCGAAATCGTTTCTCGCGGACAGTCGATTTTGTTTGTCGGCACCAAGAAACAGGCCAAGGGTGTCATTCAGGAAGAAGCGCTTCGTGCCGGTCAGTTTTTTGTCACGGAGCGGTGGCTCGGCGGCATGCTGACCAACTTCTCAACTATCAAGAATTCGATCAAGAAACTCAAAGACATGGAGCGCATGCGCGAAGAGGGCGACCTTGAAAAGTTTACGAAAAAAGAGCGCTCCCAGTTCGACAACCAGATCGAAAAACTGACCAACGTCCTCGGTGGTATTAAAGAGATGAACTATCTGCCGGGCCTGGTTTTTGTAGTCGACGCCAAGAAAGAAAAGATCGCGGTGGCCGAAGCCTCCAAACTGGGCATTCCGATTATAGCGATTGTCGATACCAACGCCGACCCCGACCCGATTGATTTCCCGATTGCGGCCAATGATGACGCTATCAAGTCGATTCGCATTATCGCCCGGACTCTGGTCGATTCGGCGATTGAAACGAAAAACCAGATTTCGGCGGGAGAGCTTGCGCCTGAAAATGAGAATGATACGTCGGATCGTTTTCAGGTGTATACCGATCAGAGTGGGGACGATAAAACTAAAGCATAAAGTCAGCATAGTAAGGAATAAGACCGATGGAAATAACCGCCAAAATGGTAAAAGAGCTTCGCGAAAAAACCAACGCCGGGATGATGGACTGTAAAAAGGCCCTGACCGAATCCGATGGTGATTTTGAGAAGGCCGTCACATATTTAAGAGAGAAGGGTATCGCCAAAGCTTCATCGAAAGCCGGGCGCGAAGCCAAAGAAGGCATCATTACGTCATACATTCACCCCGGCTCCAAGCTAGGTGTTTTGATCGAGATAGACTGCGAGACGGATTTTGTCGCCCGCACCGACGATTTTCAGAATTTCGCCAAAGACCTGGCGATGCAGGTGGCGGCGGCTAATCCGGTCGCGATCAGCCGCGATCAAATAGATTCGGCGACAATCAAAAAGGAAAAGGAGATTTTCCGCAATCAGGCGATCAACGACGGCAAGCCGGAAAAAATACTCGATAAAATCGTCGAAGGGCGTCTCGAAAAGTATTTCGCCGAAACCTGTCTTCTGGAACAAGCGTTCGTAAAGGATGCCGACAAGACGATGGATGAATACGTCAAAGAAATCATATCCAAACTCGGTGAGAATATAATTGTCAGGCGTTTCGCCAGGTTCAGACTGGGTGAAGAATAATGGACGGTGACCCACAATTAAAATACCGCCGGATTTTGCTCAAGCTTTCCGGTGAAGCGTTGATGGGTTCCAAATCGTTCGGTATCGATACCGGTACCATCAATTCCATTTGCAGCCAGATTAAAGAAGTCAGTGATGCCGGCCTTCAGGTCGGCATTGTTGTGGGTGGCGGGAATATTTTCCGGGGCCTCGAAGCCGCCGAGCAGGGCATGGATCGGGTCGTGGCCGACAATATGGGTATGATGGCCACGATAATCAACGCTTTGGCCATCATGGACTGTCTTGAAGGTCTGGGAGCCTTCTGCCGCGTAATGTCGGCGATCAATATTGAATCGTTTGCGGAGCCGTATATTCGCCGCCGGGCCATACGCCACCTCGAAAAGGGCCGCATTGTGGTTTTCGCCGCCGGGACGGGCAATCCGTATTTTACGACCGATTCAGCGGCGGCTTTGAGGGCCAGTGAAATCGGCGCCGATATTCTTATAAAAGGGACCAAGGTCGAGGGTGTTTTTTCGGAGGACCCCAATAAAAACAACAAAGCTACGTTTTACGAAAAACTGTGCTATATGGAAGTAGTGCAAAAGGAACTCGGATTTATGGATCTTACAGCCATAACGATGTGTAAAGATAATAAATTGCCGATCATAGTGTTTAACATGAGAAAATCAGGGAATCTGAAAAAGATTGTCATGGGCGAACAGGTCGGCACAATAATATCGTAGATTCTAAAAATTCTTAAGGTCAAAGGAGTTATCCGATGACAAATGAAATTCTTGCCGATACCGAAGACAGAATGAATAAAAGCCTGGACACGATTAAAAAAGGCTTTGGTTCAATTCGTTCAGGCAAAGCGACGCCGTCGCTGCTGGACGGTGTCCGCGTGGATTATCACGGCACTTTTATGCCGCTCAATCAGTTAGCGTCCGTGTCTGTCCCCGAAGCGCGCCTTATGGTAGTGCAGTGCTGGGACAAGACGGCGGTCGGCGAAGTGGCGCGGGCCATTCAAGTGGCCGACCTGGGATTGAATCCGCAGGTCGACGGCAATATTATCCGGCTGCCGATCCCGCCTCTCAACGAAGAGCGCCGCCGGGAACTGGTCAAACAGTGTAAAAAAGGCTCCGAAGAGGGCAAAGTGGCGATCCGCAATATCCGCCGCGACGCCAATGAAATGCTCAAAAAGTCCGAAAAAGACAAAGATATTTCGGAGGATGAACGCAAACGGGCCGAAGAAAAGGTCCAGGAACTGACCGACAAATTCGTGACTAAAATCGATCAAATGATGGAGACCAAAGAGGCCGAAATCATGGAAGTCTGATCCTCCGCAATATATAATTTTCCAAAAACCGGCCCCCGCAATCGAGGGCCGGTTTTTCTGTGCTTGCCGGGGACCAAGTCATTTAGCCAAAATGAATTGACAATTATTTTTTAATGGATATATTAGGAATCTTGTTGGCCCCATACTGTGAATAATTTCACAATAAAAGGTGGAAAAAAGAAGGAAATATCTTAAAAAAAATAAATTTTCGGAGATCATATGTCGAACGTGACTGAATACAAAAATTTCATTAACGGGGAATGGGTGAAAAGCAAGTCCGGACAGACATTCGAAAACCGCAACCCCGCCAATAAAGATGAAGTGATTGGCATCTTCCAGAAATCGAACAAAGACGACGTCAATGATGCCGTCGCTGCCGCCAGGCAGGCGTACAAAAAGTGGCGTCTCGTTCCTGCACCTAAGAGAGCCGAAATGATCATGCGCATCACCGACCGACTGGTCAAAGAAAAGGAACGTTGCTCGCGAGACATGACCCGTGAGATGGGCAAAGTCATCAAGGAAACGCGCGGCGACGTGCAGGAAGCAATCGACCTGGGGTACTACATGGCCGGTGAAGGCCGCCGTCAGCTCGGTTACACGACGCCGTCGGAGTTGACCAATAAATTCAACATGTGCGTCCGGCAGCCTCTGGGTGTGTGCGGATTGATCACGCCCTGGAATTTCCCGATGGCGATACCGTCGTGGAAGATGATGCCGGCGCTGGTGCTGGGTAATACGATCGTCATCAAGCCCGCGACCGATACGCCGCTGTCGGTGTACAACTATATCAAGATATTCGAAGAAGAAGGTCTGCCCGCGGGCGTGGTCAATATCGTGACCGGTTCGGGCGGTGCCGTCGGCGAACCGTTGATGAGGCACAAGGACGTGAGCTGTATTTCATTCACCGGTTCGACCGAAGTGGGCCGACGCATCAGCGAAGCCTGTGCGACCGATTTTAAACACTGCCATCTCGAAATGGGCGGCAAGAACTGCATCCTGATCATGGACGATGCCAAAATCGACCTGGCCGTCGATGGGGCCATCTGGGGTGCTTTCGGCACGACCGGTCAGCGGTGCACGGCGTCGTCGCGGATGATAGTACACAAAGACGTCATCAAGGAATTCACCGAGAAATTCGTGGCCCGGGCGAAAGCGCTCAAGGTCGGCGACGGTCTCGATGAATCGGTCGATATGGGGCCGGCCATCAACGAAGGCCAGATGAATTCGGTGCTGCAATACATGGAAATCGGCAGGAACCAGGATAAGGCCAAACTGCTGTGCGGCGGCGAACGCCTGACCGGTGGTGCGTACGACAAAGGTTGGTTCACCATGCCGACCATATTTGGCGGCGTGACCCGTGACATGCGCATTTTCCGCGAAGAAATATTCGGCTCGGTGACGAGCATCACGGAATGCACCTCTCTTGAAGAAGGCATCGATCTTTGCAACGATACGGCCTACGGCCTCTCGGCTTCGATATATACACAGGACGTCAATCGGGCTTTCACGGCCATGCGGGACGTTTACACCGGAATCTTTTACGTCAATGCTCCGACTATCGGCGCCGAAGTGCATCTGCCGTTCGGAGGGGTCAAGGACACCGGTAACGGTCACCGCGAAGCCGGTATCGCCGGGCTCGACGTCTTTTCGGAATGGAAATCGATTTACATCGACTTTTCCGGGACTATCCAAAGGGCGCAGATCGACAACAACTAAACAGAAACTACTTAACGGTAACGGAGAAGAATAAATGGCTAAAAAGAAAATCATCATCATGGGTGCCGCCGGAAGAGACTTCCACAATTTCAATACTCTCTATCGCGACAATCAGGACGTCGAAGTCGTGGCCTTTACGGCGACACAGATTCCGCAAATCGATGGGCGGAAATACCCCGCCAAGCTGGCCGGGAAATTGTACCCCAAAGGAATTCCGATCGAAGCCGAAGCCGACCTGCTGAAACTGATACAAAAGCATAGAATCGACGAAGTTATCTTTTCATATTCGGATGTATCGTACCAAGTACGTCATGGACAAGGCGGCTTACGTCACCGCCAGCGGCGCCCGGTTCGCACTCGAAGGCGCCGCGCCGACCATGATCGAATCGAAGAAACCGGTCGTGGCGGTGTGCGCTATCCGGACCGGTTGCGGCAAATCGCAGACGACCCGTCGCGTGGCGGAGATTTTAAAAAGCATGGGGCTGAAAGTTGTCGTGATCAGGCACCCCATGCCGTACGGTGACCTGACCAAACAGGCCTGCCAGCGTTTCGCGACGTACGCCGACCTGAACAAGCATAAATGTACTATCGAAGAACGGGAAGAGTACGAACCGCATATCGATCGCGGCTGCGTGGTTTATGCCGGTGTCGATTATGAGATGATTATTCGCGAGGCGGAAAAAGAAGCCGACGTCGTGCTCTGGGACGGTGGCAACAACGATATGCCGTTCTACAAACCCGATCTCATGATTACCGTGGTCGATCCGCACCGGGCCGGTCACGAACTGGAATATTTCCCCGGGCAGAACAATTTCATGCTGGCCGACGTGATCGTGATCAACAAGATCGATACGGCTTTGCCCGACGGCGTGGTGCAGCTGCGCAACAATATCCGCGCCTATAATCCTGAGGCCGTTGTGGTGGACTGCGCTTCCCCGATCAGTGTCGCCAAGCCGGAATTGATCGAAGGCAAAAAGGTGCTGGTGATCGAAGACGGTCCCACCACCACCCACGGTGAGATGGAATACGGTGCGGGCATGATGGCCGCCGCCAAATTCGGAGCCGCTGAGGTCATCGACCCGCGTCCGTACACGGTCGGGACGATCAGCGATACGTTCAGGAAATATCCGGACATCGGTTCGTTGCTTCCGGCCATGGGATATTTCGGAAAGCAATTGAAAGACCTGGAAAACACGATAGAAAAAGTCAAATGCGATACGGTTATCGTGGCCACGCCGATCGACCTGACCCGTGTCATCAAGATAAAAAAGCCGTCGGTTCGGGTGTACTATGATCTGCAGGAAATCGGCAAGCCCGACCTGGTCGATGTCCTTACCTCCCGCGTAAAAGTGACCGAGAGCAAGCCCCGGTCGCGCGGCAAGAAAAAATAGAATATGGTAAAACTTAACGGCAAGGCGGCGGTAATCGCCCTCGGCGGCAACGCCATTACCCGCCCGGAAAAAGAAGACACGATCGCCAATCAGTTCGCCAATACGCGGCAATCGCTGGACGGCATCGTGGATCTCGCCCGGGACGGCTACAAGCTGGTGATCTCTCACGGGAATGGCCCGCAGGTGGGCAATGCCATCCTGAGAGTAGAACTGGCCCGGGGACAGGCGCCTATTTTGCCGTTGGGAATTTGTGTGGCGGACACCGAAGGCGGGATGGGGTACATGATCGAGCAATCGCTCCAGAATCGTCTACGCAAGGAAAATATCGACCGCCCGGTGGTGACGATCATTTCTCAAGTGCTGGTTGACTTCGATGATCCCCAGATCAAGAACCCGACCAAGTACATCGGGCAGTTTTACTCAGAAGAAATTGCCCACAGGTACGAAAAAGAACGCGATTGGATCATGAAGAAAGATTCCGATCGCGGCTGGCGTCGGGTGGTGGCCTCGCCGCGTCCGCGCGCAGTCGTGGAAGCCGAGACGATCAAGCATTTGATCGACAAGGGGATCATCGTAATCGCAGTGGGCGGCGGCGGAATACCGGTTTATATCGACGGAAACGGCAACTATGAGGGCGTCGACGCCGTCGTCGACAAGGACTTCGCCTCGGCGGTGCTGGCCCACGAAATAAACTCAGAGTTCCTATTGATTTTGACGTCGGTCGATAAGGTCGCGATTAATTTCGGAGAGAAGAACCAACAGTATTTGGATAAAATGACGGTTTCGGAAGCGAAGGAGTACTTATCAAAGAAGCACTTCCCGCCGGGGTCGATGGGGCCCAAAATCGAAGCTGCCATTCAGTTCATAGAAGGTGGAGGACGGGAAGTAATTATTACTTCCATTGAAAATGCCGGACAGGCATTGCGGGGCGGTGTAGGAACGAGGATTGTGCGCGATTGATTATGTGTCGCATATCTGATAGTGTCGTTGCGGCCATACTTGAAAAAGGCCGGATATACGAGGTCGGTGGGGCTGTTCGCGACAGCCTCCTTAACCGGACAATAAACCCGGAGGATCGGGATTACCTGGTTTGCGGAGTGCCATATCAGGACCTGTCGGAAATTCTCAAAGAGCACGGGCGGGTTGATCTGGTGGGGCGGTCTTTCGGGGTTATCAAATTCACTCAATTCAGAAATCTGGACAAGAAGTACACTTTTGATATTGCCCTGCCGCGCCGTGAGTATTCGACCGGTGTCGGTCACCGGGATTTCGAGGTTAATTTCGATCCCGAGATCAGTATCGAAGACGACCTGACCCGCCGCGACTTTACGATCAATGCCATGGCTCTTGCACTGGACGATTCGGCCCTGATCGATCCGCTGGGCGGCAAGACGGATCTGGAAAACAAAAAAATCCGCATGGTATCGGAGAAGGCGTTTTTCGAGGACCCTCTCCGCATGTTGCGGGCGATACAGTTTGCGGCCCGTTTTGAATTCGGAATCGAAGAAAAGACGTACAAGGCCATATCGACCAACAGTGCTTTGATAAATACCGTTTCGATTGAGCGAATTTCCGATGAGCTGAACAAGATGTTGACTCTGGCGGCCAGACCGTCGATCGGATTTCGCCTGATGAACGAGACCGGGCTTTTGGAACAGATTCTGCCGGAGTTGGCGCTTACGGTCGGTGTCGATCAACCGGGCGGGTATCATGCGTACGATGTTTTCGAACATACGATACGTACGATTGATGCTTCTCCGCAGGATTTGACTATTCGTCTGGCCGCGCTGTTTCATGACATCACCAAGCCCCGAGCCAAACGACTGACAGAAACCGGGGCGACTTTTTACGGCCATGAAAGTACCGGGGCGGAAGTAGCCAAAGCGGTTTTAAAACGCCTGCGTTATTCCACGGAGATAATAAAAAACGTCGTGATTCTAGTCGAGCGTCATATGTTCACGACGGACGTAACCGATAAGGGCCTTCGCCGGCTTGTTCGCAGGGTCGGTACCGAGCTGATTTTCGACCTGCTCGATTTACGCCGGGCCGACGTCGAAGCGCAGGGGATGGGCGGAAAAACCGACGACGTGGATGAATTCGAAAGACAAATCCACGAAGAACTCGACCGCAAGCCTCCGTTCAGTGTAAAAGACCTGGCGATCGACGGCAACGATTTGATGAATAAATTCTCGCTGCCGGAGTCACCGGTGATAGGGGAAATATTGGATTACCTGATAGAAAAAGTCCTGGATGAACCGAGTGACAATACTGAAGCGAAATTATATGAATTTGCCGGGTCGTACCTGGCCAACAGGAAGAATAAAGGTTTAAGTTAAATATATTCGGAGATAGCGAATGAAGATTCATGAGTATCAGGCCAAAGAAATCTTTGCGGCGCACGGTATCCCGGTTCCGCTGGGTGAAGTGGCCGAAAATGTTGCCGACGCCGTAGCGATCGCCGAGAAGTACGGCCGCCCGGTTATGGTTAAATCACAAGTGCACGTTGGGGGCCGAGGAAAAGCCGGCGGCGTTCAGTTTGCAGAGAACGTCGAAGCCGCCCGCGTTTGGGCTCAGAAGATTCTGGGCATGGACATCAAAGGCCTCAAAGTCAACAAGATCCTTATTACCGAGGCCGTCGATATTGTCACCGAGGCGTATGTTGGTATCATCATAGACCGCGCCTCGAAGGCCCCGGTTATCATGGTTTCGGCGGCCGGCGGGATAGATATCGAAGAAGTCGCCGCCAGGACTCCGGAAAAAATACACAAGCTGGCGGTCGATCCTATTCTTGGTCTGAAGGCTTATCAGGCCCGGGAACTGGCGTCGAAATTGTACCGTGACATCGGCCTCATTCGCCAGGCGGCTGACATAATTATGAAGCTATACGAAGTCTTCTGGGCGGTCAATGCCTCGCTGGTGGAAATCAACCCGCTGATCACCACGCCCGACGGCAAAGTGCTGGCTATCGACGCCAAGTTGAACATCGACGACAATGGTCTGTATCGTCACAAAGAGATCGAAGCCATGCGCGATCTCGATGCCGAAGAGCCGTCTGAAGTTGCGGCCCGCGAAGGCGATCTGAGTTTTGTCAAACTGAGTGGCACTATCGGATGCATCGTCAACGGCGCCGGGCTGGCCATGGCAACCATGGACCTGGTCAAGTACTATGGCGGCGATCCGGCCAACTTTCTCGATATTGGCGGCTCGTCCAACCCTCAGAAAGTCCTGACGGCCATGCGTATTATTTTAAGCGACTCGAACGTCCGCGCGATTCTGATTAACATATTCGGCGGTATCACGCGGTGCGACGACGTCGCCAACGGAATTGTTATGGCTTATGAAGAATTAAAACCCGAGATCCCGATTGTGGTCCGCTTGACCGGAACGAATGAGAAAGAAGCTCTGAAGATTCTCAAGAAGGTGAACCTGGAATCGGGCGAGACGCTCGACCAGATCGTCAAGAAGGCCATAGAATTATCCGAGGCCGAATATCAACCCGTGGGAGGGGCCGTATGAGCATCATAATTGACAAACGGACGAAAGTGATCGTGCAGGGAATCACCGGCCGTGATGGTTCCTTTCATGCCGAACAGATGAAGAAATACGGCACTCAAGTAGTCGGCGGCGTGACGCCGGGTAAAGGCGGCCAGAAAATCAACGGCATACCGATTTTTAATTCGATGGCGGAAGCGGTCGCGGCGACCAAAGCCAACACATCGGTAATTTATGTGCCGCCGCCTTTTGCTATCGACGCCATTTACGAAGCGGCCGACGCCGGTATCAAATTGATCGTCTGCATTACCGAGGGTGTTCCCGCCAACGATATGATGCCGGTCTATCATTACCTGAAGCAAAAGGGTGTAAGGTTGATCGGCCCCAATTGCCCCGGTTTGATCAGCCCCGGAAAATCGAAAGTCGGCATCATGCCCGGAACGATCGTCAAGAACGGGCCGATCGGTGTCGTGTCCCGCTCCGGCACGCTGACTTATGAAGCGATCTGGGCGCTGACCAGTGCCGGTCTGGGTCAGACGACCTGTATCGGGATCGGTGGTGACCAGATTATCGGGACGAACTTCATCGACACGCTCGAAATGTTCGAGGCCGACAGCTCGACCAAAGCGGTCGTCATGATCGGCGAAATCGGTGGTTCCGATGAAGAAGAAGCCGCCAAATTCGTCAAAAAACATATGACCAAGCCGGTGGTTGGATTTATCGCCGGTCGTTCGGCGCCTCCCGGAAAGCGGATGGGCCATGCCGGTGCAATCATTTCCGGCGGTTCGGGTACCGCGGCGGAAAAAGTAAAAGCTCTGAATGCCGTAGGAATACCGGTGGCGGCGTCTCCGACGGAACTCCCGACTTTGATCAAAGCGGCTTTAGATGCAAAGAAAAAGAAAGCGACTAAAGCCGGATCGAAAACCAGGGCCGCGGCCAAAAGGGCCAAGCCCAACGCGAAGGCCAAAGCGAAACCCAAAGCAAAGATGGTTGCCGCCAAACCGAAAAAGGCAGCCAAACCGGGCAAAACAGCAAAGAAGAAGTCCAAGTAATCTTGATAGAGGTGCTCGATAGTACCGGAGGAGTATTACTGATGAGCGAAGCTGAACCGGGACAGAAACTCCCGGAAGTCAAAGCGAAAGAGCCGAAATATGTGTACGGACCGGGTGATCCGCCTCCGCTGAACATATTTTTGCACTGGTGCAAGGGATGCAATATATGCATCGCCTACTGCCCCAACAAGGTATTGGAACCGGACCGCGATGGAAAACCGGTTCTGGCCCACCCCGAGAAATGTACACAGTGCGCGATCTGCTGGCTGCATTGCCCGGATTTTGCCATAACCTCCAATTACAAGTGATGGAGGAGCAGGAATGTTAGAATACGGAAAAACCAAACTGCTTCAGGGTAATGAAGCGTGCGTGTACGGCGCGTTGTACGCCGGGGTACAGTTTTTTGCCGGGTACCCGATCACGCCTTCGACCGAAATAGCCGAAGGTATGGCGCGCGAATTACCCTATATCGACGGCAAATTCATACAAATGGAAGATGAAATCGGGTCCATCGCCGCGGTCGTAGGCGCTTCCAACGCCGGTTGCAAATCATTGACGGCGACGTCCGGTCCCGGTTATTCCCTGATGCAGGAAAACATCGGCTACGCTTTCATGACCGAGACCCCCTGTGTCATCATAAATGTCCAGCGCGGCGGTCCTTCGACCGGTCTTCCGACCAAGATTGCCCAGGCCGATACGATGCAGGCCCGCTGGGGTACGCACGGTGACTATAAGGCCATTGCCGTAGCACCTTCCAGTGCCCGCGAATGTTTCAGCGAGACAGTTCGTGCTTTCAATCTGGCGGAGAGATTTCGTACACCGGTGACGGTGCTTTCCGATGAAGTGCTCGGTCACATGCGCGAAATTATGACCATACCGGAAAAAGGCGAAGTTAAAGTGTTTAACCGCCAGAAGCCGGATGTCCCTCCTGAATGGTACCGTCACTTCGATATCACCCCCAGTCTGGTCAGTCCGATGGCATCGTTCGGTGAAGGTTATCGTTACAATGTGTCCGGTTTGACTCACGACCCCGATGGTTTTCCTACGGCGGTTTCGTCCGAGATTAAAGCCAAGCTCGACAAGCTGCACGGCAAAATTGACAATTATATCGAAGAGATATCCAGTTTTCGGACAGAAATGCTGGACGACGCTCATGTCGCCGTATTTTCTTATGGCACTGTGGCTCGCGCTTCATACCAGGCCGTGAAAATGGCTCGCGAGCGCCGGATCAAAGTCGGCGCCATTCAGCCATTTACTATCTGGCCCCTCGATGAGACCAAAATCAAAAGCATGCTTGGGCATGTCAAGAAAGTGATCGTAGCCGAACTGAACATGGGCCAATTGTACAACGAGATTCGGCGCGTGGCGCCGAAAGGCACCGAGGTTTTCCATCTGGGTCGTTACGACGGTGAAGTAATGACGCCTCTCCAGATACTCCAAAAAATAAGGGAGGTGCTTTGATGATCAACACTGAAATTAAATCCGATGTAACCCACCACTACCTTCGGGCCAAGAAAAAATTTCCGAACGTCTGGTGTGCCGGGTGTGGCAACGGCATCGTCATGGGAGCATTGATCCGGGCCATCGATTCGGTCGGCTTCGATAAAGACGAGGTGGCCGTGGTTTCCGGTATCGGCTGCTCCAGCCGTATGCCGGTATATCTCGATTTCGCTACGCTGCACACGACCCACGGGCGGGCGCTGGCGTTCGCGACCGGTGTTAAAATTGCCAGGCCCAAAATGAAGGTGATCGTAATTACCGGTGACGGCGACGCCCTGGCGATCGGCGGCAATCACTTCATTCACGCCTGCCGGAGAAACATCGACATCACGACTATTTTGATTAACAATAAGATTTATGGCATGACCGGCGGACAGTTCGCACCCACGACTCCGGGCGGTGCGATCGCCACCACCGCTCCGCACGGAAATTACGAGAAACAATTCGACGTCGTTAAGCTGGCTATCGGTGCCGGTGCATCATACGTTGCTCGCGGCACGGTGTACCACGTGGATCAGTTGGAAAAGCTCATCGCGGGAGGTCTGCAAAAGAAAGGCTTTGCCGTGATCGATACGTATTCCAACTGTCATACGTACTTCGGACGGTTTAACCGTGAAGGAGACGCCGTTGAGATGATCCAATGGTTTAAGAAAAATGCTCTTCCGATTCAGGCGGTCGACAAGATTCCTCCGGAAAAGAGACAAGGGAAATTCATAACCGGACTTATTCACGAAACCGACGCGACCGAATTCTGTGACGAGTACGAAGCTTTGGTCAAGCGGCTTTCCGGAAAGGGGAGTGAATAATGGCTACGAAAGCAGCGTCAAAACCTCACGGCAAAAAGAACGGCGACGAAAAACCCGAAGATCGTTTTGAGATTCGTTTGTCCGGTTCCGGCGGCCAGGGATTGATCCTCGCGGGTGTTATTCTGGCCGAAGCTTTGGGCATAGGTGACCATAAAAACGTGGTTCAGTCGCAGTCGTACGGTCCGGAAGCAAGAGGCGGCGCCAGCCGCGCCGACCTGGTCGTTTCCGAGGGCGAAATTTATTACCCGAAGACGATGAAGCTCGACCTGCTCCTGGCGCTGACGCAGGAAGCTTGTGATAAGTACTATCCCGATCTCAAAGAAGGCGGCATCCTGATTGTCGATTCCTCCATGGTTACACAGGTCCCGACCAAGAACTATTACGGTCTTCCGTTCATGCAACTGGCACGCGAAGAAATCGGTATCGTCATGGTGGCCAACGTCGTCTCTCTCGGGGCCATCTGTGAAATCACCGGAATAGTCACCAAAGACGCGGTTCGCAATGCCGTGCTGGCAAGGGCACCACGTGGAACTGAAGAGAAGAATAAGAAAGCCCTGGAAATCGGCATGAACGCCGCCAGGAAACTTCTGAAAGACAAACGGTAATGGCGACGGAAAAAACTTTATTGATCGTTAAGCCCGACGCTTTCAAGCGCGGGCTTACCGGCTATATTATCTGGCGGCTGGAAAGAGCCGGATTCAGCGTCGTCGATATGAGGCTGGAGCG
This sequence comes from uncultured candidate division Zixibacteria bacterium, assembly GCA_963702205.1. Lineage (GTDB taxonomy): Bacteria > Zixibacteria > MSB-5A5 > GN15 > PGXB01 > CALAMC01. The sequence goes on along the minus strand of OY969724.1, from coordinate 2,839,432 downwards.
GCTGGCCAAAGAAAAAGCGCGGGAATTTTACGCCGTGCACAAAAGCAAGCCGTTTTATGATGACCTCGTGGATTTTATGACGTCCAGCCCGGTCGTAGCCATGGCCCTGGAAAAAGAAAACGCCGTCGCCGATCTGCGGACGTTTATCGGCGCGACCGATCCGGCCAAAGCCGACTGCGGGACCATTCGTCAGGAAATGGCGCTGAACATCCAGGAGAATTCGGTCCACGCCTCCGATTCTCCCGAAAACGCCGCTCGTGAAGTCGGCTTCTTCTTCGGGTAAAATGGAAATACGAATCCGTTATAGGAACGTCGAATTCCCGCTTAATATCCCGGACACGGCCCGATGCGATGAGTACCGGGGGAGGGAAATCGACGATAGTACGACGGCCGGAAGTTTTATCGAAGACATCGCGAAAACCGAGACGGGTTTGTTTGGGGTCAAAGACGCCGACCTGTTCATAGTCAACGACGCCTATCGGCCCACTCCGACCAGCCTGATTCTCGACTGGTTGTCTCAAAACGGTCGGCTTAACGACAACGCCAGATTTATCGTAGCCACCGGAACCCATGCGGCACCGTCGGAGGAACAGCTCGGACGAATATTCGGGAATCATCTCAATGGCATTCGCGATAGAATATTAATCCACGATTGCAAAAATAAGGCCAGTATGATCGAAATCGGCCGTGATTATGATGACAGCCCGATTATGCTCAACCGGATCGCGGCGGAAGCCGCGCGGATAGTCGTCATCGGCTCGGTCGAACCACATTTCTTTGCCGGTTTTACGGGCGGACGGAAGTCGATTTTTCCGGGCGTTTGTGACTACGATACGATAGTACGTAATCATAACCGGGCCGTCAGCCTCGATGCCATGCCCATGAAACTTAAGGGCAACCCCATCGAGGAACATCTCGAAGAACTCATGGCTCGGGTGCAAGGCGATAAAATTTTCGGCATCCAGGTCGTTTCAAAAGTCGATTCGGACAAAATGCGTGTCTTTGTCGGCTCTCTGACCGATGCCTTCCGGGCGGCGATAAAAACCGCCGAGTCCGTGTATGGTATAACGGTCAGGCAAAAGTATGATCTGCTGCTGGCCGAAATTATGCCGCCGCTCGACAGCAATTTGTATCAACTTCAAAAATCTCTGGAAAACTGTCAGCGGGCGGTTGCCGACGGCGGCACTATTCTGTTATTTTCGTCGTGCCATGAAGGAATAGGTTCAACCAAATTCTATAAACTGGCCGACAAGTGGAAACCCGGAATGCACCTTGAGGGAGAAGAGGCCTTCGGATCGCATAAGCTGGTCCGTGTGTATGACATCGGCAAGAGAATCAATGTCTGCCTGTTTTCGGAACTGCCGGACGAGATTCCCGAAAAAGTGTTTTTTAACCCGGTGCGCTCGCCGCAGGGCTTACTCGACAGTTATTTTCACGGCAATGAACAAGCTACAATCGGGCTGGTGCGCGATGCCAGCCATACCGTATTGATAAACGCTCAGGAGTAATTAAGTCTTAAACAAACGGAGGAAGGATGAATAAAAAGATCGCAGTCATCGGTGCCGGAAACGTCGGCGCCAGCGTTGCCCAGTATATGGCGGAAGAAAATCTCGGCGACGTTGTTATGATTGATATCATTGAAGGCATGCCGCAGGGCAAAGCGCTCGATTTGACCGAAGCCGGACCGATTCGCGGCTACAACGCCATGATTACCGGCAGCAACGATTATAAGGATATTAAAGGAGCCGACCTGGTAATCATGACTGCCGGATTGGCCCGTAAGCCGGGCATGTCCCGCGAAGATCTTCTGGCCATGAACGCCAAGATCGTCGGCACGGCCGCGACGAACATCAAGAAGTACGCTCCCAAGTCGTTCGTGATCGTCGTGTCAAACCCGCTGGATATCATGACCTACCACATGTGGAAAGTTACCGGCTTTCCGAAAAATCGCGTGTGCGGTCAGGCCGGTGCTCTCGATTCGACCCGTTTCCGTGCCTTCGTGGCCATGGAACTCGGCGTCGCAATGAAAGACATCGACGCCATGGTCCTCGGTGGCCACGGTGACACTATGGTTCCGCTGCCGCGCTACACCACGGTGGCCGGCATTCCGGTCAAGGAATTGATCGACACCAAACGCATCAATGAAATCGCCGAGCGGACCCGCATGGGCGGCGGCGAGATCGTCAAGCTTCTCAAGACCGGATCGGCCTATTACGCTCCGGCGGCGGGAACGGTCGAAATGGCGCGTTCGATCTTGTGTGATGAAAAACGTGTCATGCCTTGTTCGGCCTATCTCGATGGGCAGTATGGCATAAACGACATTTACATCGGCGTACCGATCGTGCTCGGTGCCAACGGCGTGGAGAAAATCATCGAGCTGGGCCTGACGAAAAAAGAAATGTCAGATCTCCAGTCTTCGGCGAAAAAGTACAAAGGCGTACTTAAAGAAATCGGATACTAATAAGGGAGAACTATCGTGGCACCTAAGTACAAGCATATTAAAATCCCTGAGAACGGACAGAGGATTACCTTTAAAAAAGGCAAAATGGTCGTTCCCAATGTCCCCATCATCCCCGTAATCGAAGGCGACGGCATCGGGCGCGATATTATGAAAGCGACCCGTATCGTTGTCGACGCCGCCGTGAAAAAGGCGTACAAGGGCAAGAAGAAGATCGCGTGGATGGACGTCTATGCCGGGGAAAACGCCAAGCGCATTTACAAAGAGTGGATTCCGAAAGAAACCTTCGACGCCATCGGTTATTATTATGTGGCCCTCAAAGGCCCGTTAACCACACCGATTGGTGGTGGATTTCGTTCGCTCAACGTAACGTTGCGCCAGGTGCTCAACCTGTATGCCTGTGTCCGGCCAGTACGGTATTTCAAGGGTGTACCGTCACCGGTGAAAGAGCCGGAAAAGATGGACGTTGTTATTTTCCGCGAGAACACCGAAGACGTTTACGCCGGGATCGAATGGAAAAAAGGAACGTCCGACGTCAAGAAGGTTATCAACTTCCTGAACAAAACCATGAAACGGAATATCCGGCTCGACTCTGGAATCGGCATCAAGCCGGTCTCGGTCAAGGGGACCAAGCAACTGATGCGCAAGGCCATTCAGTACGCCATCGACCGCAAACGCCCGTCGGTAACGCTCATGCACAAAGGCAACATCATGAAGTTCACCGAAGGCGCTTTCCGTGACTGGGGTTATGAAGTGGCCCGAAAAGAGTTCGGCCGAAAGACGATTACCGAGGACGAGCTCTGGTCAAAGTACAAAGGCAAACAGCCCAAAGGCAGGATTGTCATCAAGGACCGTATTGCCGACTCCATGTTTCAGCAGATATTGACCCGTACCGCCGAGTACGACGTCATCGCGACGCCGAACCTCAACGGCGACTATATCTCCGACGCTTCCGCCGCGCAGGTGGGTGGTCTGGGTATGGCACCGGGCGCCAATATCGGCGACAAAATCGGCCTGTTCGAGGCGACGCACGGGACCGCTCCCAAGTACGCCGACAAAGACATGGTCAATCCGGGCTCGTTGATCCTCTCGGCGGTCATGATGCTCGAGTACATGGGCTGGGATAAAGCCGCGACGATGATTAACAAGGCGATTGAAAAGACGATTCTGAAGAAGACGGTAACGTACGATCTGCATCGTCAGATGAAAGGCGCCAGGAAAGTTTCGACGTCGCAGTTTGCCGAGCACATTGTCAAGAATATGAGATAGTCTGATATCATCATCTAATGACCGGCAGACGAGGGCGTCTGCCGGTCACCTGGATATCTTTTGTAGGTCAGGAGCCCTGCCGCAGGTCCTGAACGAAGTGAAGGGCGCTCCTGACAAATATCCGACAATTACTGTAGGGCAGAACCCTTTAGCGGTTCTGCCTTTTCTTTATCATAGACTTTGCATACTAAAATGTATTTGACTCAACTCCGTCGGATATTATATTAATTTATCTATAATAAGACCGTTAAGGAGGGCTTTTTATGAAATATCTCGCAATTTTGGTATGTGCGATTTTGATTATTGGCCTGTTCGGCTGTGGGACGGAGTCAGTATCACCTGATAATTCTGAAAATACGCTGGTTTTTGATCAATATGTCTGGTTCGATACAAGCATTTTTCTGGCTCGCTATCAGGGGTTAGGCGGCGTCATTTTGCCGGAACCCGTTTTGAACAGGGAGCAGAGTTTAGGGGAGCCATTTAATGATATAAACGATAATGGTGTCTTTGACATTGGAATTGATGAATTTATAATGTGTGATTGTCCCCAGAATATGGATTTCGATGATAACGGTCGCTACACCGGGCCCGATGAGCCTTGGGCGCCCGGCATTCCTTTTGATGACATCAACGGAAACGGAATTTATGATGATGATCCGTATGATTTCTATGATTATTCACCCGGCAAGCCCTTCGCAGATTACAATGAAAATGGCGTTTGGGACGAATACCCCGAATATTCATACACGCCTGTACAAATAGTGAAAACCGACGAAAGCCCTGATAGTATTAAATATACTCCTGAGACCGTTAGGTACGATTCTTTGTATTTCACGTCAGATTCCGGGATAGTTTACGGCTTGTCCTACATCGGTAATGGAGCGACGACTCCGGCCGGTTTTGGCTTCATTTTTAAAGATTCGGGGCTGTATTTTTCATATCTGAATGAACCGGACAAGTCTTACGGTCGGGAATTTTTTGTAATCGATACCGGTGAAATCAGTTCCGGCACCGAGCAAGGTCGGCTTGTCAATGCATCCATTGATTATATCCTGTATTATGACAGGACCATCAATACCGATTATGAGCTTGAAGTCGGTGGGATCACCTATTCGCATCTTTTGCATATTAGATTCGACAATCCGGTGGCATATACTCTTGAGGGATACGAGAACACAGACTTTGATAATACCTTTTTCGATTTCTATTTTTCTGAGTCTAAAGGCTTTATCGGATATCGAACGCGGGCAATGGCCAATGAATCGGACAGAACTTATTTCTACGACCTAAAGATTCCATCAAAAAATATCACGATGATAAAATAGGCGGGTTGTACCGATAAATAAAAACCGCCGGGCGATGGCTCGGCGGTTTTTTTATGTACTAATCTATAAAATCTAAATCATCCGGCTTTCTGGACCGGAGCTTCTTCGGATTCGGGTTTTTCTTCTATCATCGGCATACCCAGAACGTACCGATGAATCGCCCGCGCGGCCACTTTGCCCGCACCCGCCGCGAGAATGACAGTAGCACCGCCCGTGACAATATCGCCACCCGCGAAAACGCCTTCGCGCGAGGTCATCATGGTGCGCTCGTCGACCGTAATATTGCCCCAGCGGTTGGTGTCCAGACCGGGAGTCGTCTGCGGTATGAGCGGATTGGAGCTGTTGCCGACCGCAATTACGACCGTATCGACCGGTATCGTGAAATTGGAACCGTCGATCGGTATCGGCCGACGGCGACCGGAGCTGTCGGGCTCGCCGAGCTCCATGCGGACGCATTCCATATGCGTCACCCAGCCTTCATCGTTGCCCATAAAGCGAATCGGGTTGGTCAGGAGATTGAACTGGACGCCTTCCTGCTCGGCATGATGAATCTCTTCGATTCGGGCCGGCATTTCGGTCCGGCTCCGGCGGTAAATAATATATCCGTTTTCCGCGCCGAGACGCAGCGATGTCCGCACCGAATCCATTGCCGTATTACCGCCTCCGAGGACGGCCACGTTTTTGCCGACGAAAATTGGCGTGTCCATGTTCGGGAAATCGTACGCCGCCATCAGATTTGAGCGCGTCAGGAATTCATTTGAAGAATAAACACCATTAAGGTTTTCGCCTTCGATGTGCATGAAGTTGGGCAGGCCCGCGCCGGTGCCGATAAAGACGGCATCGAAGCCGGCTTCGAAAAGTTCATCGACCGTATCGAGCTTGCCAACCACAAAACTGTTATTGACTTCGACTCCGAGCTTTGTCAGGTATTCGACTTCTGAAGCAACAATCGATTTGGGCAGACGAAATTCCGGAATGCCGTAGATTAAAACTCCGCCGGGTTTGTGAAGGGCTTCGTAAATGACAACTTTATGACCCCGCAAAGCCAGGTCGGCCGCCACCGTCAGTCCGGCCGGACCCGATCCGACTACGGCGATTTTCTTGCCGGTCGATTTCGGGAGCTTCGGCAGTTCAATCTTGTCATTGTTGCGTTCAAAGTCGGCGACAAAGCGTTCGAGATAGCCGATCGCGACCGGTTTGTACTTAACGCCGAGGACGCAAACCTGCTCGCACTGTTCTTCCTGCGGGCAGACTCTTCCGCAGATCGCGGGGAGAGCGTTGGTTTCTTTAATGCGCCGCGCCGCGCCGACAAAATCACCTTCTCGGACTTTTTGGATAAAGCCGGGTATATCGACTTCTACCGGGCAGCCCTCGATGCACTTCGGCTTTTTGCATTCGATACATCGCCAGGCTTCGGCAATAGCCATTTCCGGGGTCAGGCCGTGGGGCACTTCCTGAAAATTCTTTTTTCTGGCCAGGGGATCCTGCTCCGGCATTTTGACGCGCGGAAGGTGCATCCGCTCCTTTTTGGTCATTTCTTCGAATTTGTTGTTTTCAGCCATTGCAGTATCCTAAATTGTCTGGTTCTTCAACTCTTCCGCCGCTTTGGCCAGACGGCAGTGTTCATCTTCAAGGAATTTATCGTAAGAACGTTTTTCATAGCGGTTATACATTTTCAACCGTTTGGTCATTTCATCAAAATCGACATCGTGTCCGTCAAAATCGGGGCCGTCGACACAGGCGAATTTGGTTTTGCCGCCGACCGTCACGCGGCAGGCGCCACACATGCCCGTCCCGTCAACCATTATCGGGTTCAAGCTTACATACGTTTTGATTTTCGGTTCGCGGGTGGTTTTTACGACCGCCTTCATCATCGGCACCGGGCCGACAGCGATAACCATGTCGATTTGCTCGCCGTCGTCGATCATCTGCTGCAATATAGTCGTAACGAACCCGTGCGTCCCGAACGAGCCGTCATCGGTGGAAATCTTAAGTTCATCGGACGCCGATGTCAGCTCCTGCTCGAATATCAGCAGGCCCTTGGTCCGGGCGCCGACAATTATCGTGACCTTGTTTCCAGCCTCTTTCAGAGCCTGGGCAATAGGGTAGATGGGCGGAATGCCGACACCACCGCCGATGCAGATGCAATGGCCGAATTTCTCGACGTGTGACGGCACGCCCAGCGGCCCGACGACATCGGCGAAAAAATCACCCTTTTTCATGCGATTCATGGCCGCCGAAGTTTTTCCCACTTCTTGTATGACGATAGTGAGAATGCCGTTTTCACGGTCGAGCCCGCCAATCGACATCGGAATACGTTCGCCCGATTCATCCTTCCTCAGGATCACGAACTGACCGGCTTTGGCTTTGGAAACCAGGTGAGGGGCCTTAACCCGGAACTGGTGAACCTTTTCGCACAACTCCTTCTTGTCCAGAATTTCAAACAACTCGCCTCCTCGCCGACTGATCGGCAGTATTCAAAAAGATTATTATTCCAAATTAGTCACAATATTCTGCGTATCCAAAGCTATCACCAGTTCTTCATTGGTCGGAATAGCGAGCGTCCGCACGGTTGCATCGTCGCGGCTGATATCGGCTTCCACGTTCACGGCCTGTTCGTTTTTACCTGAGTCAATGGTTATTCCAAGAAACTCAAGGCCTTCGCAGGTATGAGCGCGCACGTCGGGGGAGTTTTGTCCGATCCCGGCGGTAAAAACTACGGCATCCAGTCCACCCATAGTGGCGGCATATGCCCCGATATATTTTTTCAATCTATAGCAGTAAATATCAAAAGCCAGCCTGGCGGTACTGTGGCCGTCTTTCATGGCCTCGATAATTTCGCGCATGTCCGATGATACACCCGAGACACCGGCCAGGCCGGAATGTTTGTTCATCAGAGTATTGGCCTCGTGCAACGATAGTTCCTCGCGGCCCATGATGTGCAATATCACGGCCGGGTCCATATCGCCGCAGCGGGTTCCCATCAGAAGACCCTCCAGCGGCGTGAAGCCCATCGACGTATCCACTGAGCGGCCTTTATCGACCGCCGCAATTGAAGCACCGTTGCCGAGGTGGCAGGTGATTATACGCAGTTGATCTATCGGTTTGCCGAGCATATCCGCGGCGCGCTCGGAAACGTAACGATGCGATGTCCCGTGAAAACCGTAACGGCGTATAGCATACTTTTTATACATGACGTACGGCAGTCCGTAGATGTAGGCTTGAGGCGGCATTCCGCAGTGGAACGAAGTATCGAATACGGCTACTTGCGGCACACCCGGCAGGTTCTTCTGGCAGGCGTCGATACCGCGAAGGTTGTGCGGATTGTGCAGGGGAGCCAGGTCGATCAGCTTGCGGATTTGTCTCAAAACGTCGGTATCAATCAATATGGAGCCGGTGAACTCTTCACCTCCGTGCACGACTCTGTGACCGATGGCGTGTATTTCCGACTTATCCTTAATGACGCCGTGATTAGCCGACAGCAATACGGATATTACATGCTCGATAGCGACGATGTGATCCAGCATTTCCCCGGTAACTTTGACTTCGGGCCGATCGAAAGGTCGGTGGGTCAGAACGGCGCCGGACATCCCGATGCGGGCCACGTCACCGATGGCCAGCGCAGCCTTTTTATCAGTATCGAAAAATTGATACTTGACCGACGAAGAACCGCAATTTAAAACCAGAATGTTCATTATTGTTTAACCTTTTTTAATGATATCACTTTCACCGAGACTATTGCCTTCTTCATCGTACTTGAAAAAGCCTTCGCCCGATTTTACTCCAAGATACCCCGCCCGGACCATTTTCCTCAGGAGGGGACAGGGATTATATTTATGTTCGGATAGTTCTTTCAGCAGGTTTTCCATCCAGGACATGACGACATCAAGACCCATCATATCGGCCAGCGCCAGCGGCCCGACGTTGAATCCGAAACCGAGTTTCATGGCCCGGTCCACGTCACGGGCGGAACAGATACCTTCCATGACGACATGCATCGCTTCATTGAGTAGCGGGACAATTACACGGGTCGTGACGTAACCCGGATATTCAAAGACACTGATGGCTGTCTTGCCCAGAAGTTCCGCGAATTCTTTGGCGGTATTAAACGTTGCTTCCGAAGTTTTCAAGCCACGGATGATTTCAACAATCGGTATGGCCGGAACCGGGTGCAGGAAGTGCATGCCGATCAGTTTGTCGGGACGGTCGGTCGATGCGGCCAGCTCGCTGATGGACAGGGTCGCGGTATTGGTGATAAAGACGACTTCGTCAGGGCAGAGGTCGTCCAGTTTTTGAAACAGCTCGCGCTTCTGTCTCATGATGTCGGGTATGGCCTCAATTATCAAATCGGCATTTTTGGCCACCTGAAGGTCGGCCGAAGGCGTAATTCTGGACAGAATGGCCCGCTTTTCGGAGTGAGTTTTGCCCCATTTTTTTATTTCATGATCGATTCTTTCACCCACACCCAATATGCCTTTGTGGGCATTTTTGAGGGTGCGATCCAGCAAAATGACTTCGGTTCCCGTGCCGGCAATTGTCTCAGCCAGCCCCTGGCCCATGACACCGGCGCCGACGATCAGGATTTTATTTATAGCCATTTCGGCCTGCCTTTCCAATATGTGAAAAAAGTAACAAATTCACGCCGTATTATATACAAAAGCAATTTTCTGGCAAGCGCTTTTTTATGGTTTTGTTATGGTCTACGATGGGTGCAAAAGGGGGTTTAAGCCCCTGGTCTCGCTATTTTTAAAACGCCAATCGGGAGTGCGACAAATCAGCTTGTCAAAAATGACTTGAGTGCTTCAGTCAAGGTTCTTAATATCACAAGTTAAGGCCGCCGATGCGGATGAATATGCCATACATTCTGATCTCCCTTTCTAATATTTTCCTTGACAGATTCGATAATTATATATATGATAGCCGTTTACATAAGATTAGACGTGACTTTTTGATTTTAAAATATGGGCGATTAGCTCAGTTGGTTAGAGTGCTTGCTTGACATGCAAGAGGTCACTGGTTCAATTCCAGTATCGCCCACCATTTTTAGCGGGATATGAATCGTATAATATGGCGATTTATGCCCGCTTATAGTTTAGGTATGAGCAACGTAACGATTACATTACCGGACGGTTCATCGAAGTCGTACCCCGCAGGGACGACCGGCTATGATATTGCCAAATCGATATCTCCTCGGCTCGCCAAAGAGGCCATTGCGGTTAAAGTGGATGGCAAAGTCAGGGATTTGAACTGCGAGATCGACGTCAATGCACCGGTGCAAATTCTTACTTTCGACGATCGCGAAGGCAAAGAAACGTTTTGGCATTCCTCGGCCCACATCATGGCCCAGGCGGTGCTGGATCTGTTTCCCGGAACCAGGCTGGCTATCGGTCCGGCAATAGAAGAAGGCTTCTATTACGATTTCGAAGTGGAAAAACCGTTCTCGCCCGAGGACCTGGAACGCATTGAAAAGAGAATGCAGGAAATCATAAACGAAAAAGCGGAGTTCCACCGGACCGAGTTCTCGCGCACCGAGGTGCTGGATAAGTACAAAAAAGAGAAAGCCGTATATAAAGTCGAAATGCTGGAAGAAGATATTCTCGACGACCGCGTCACCGTGTACCAGCATTCGACGTTCAAAGACCTGTGTCGCGGTCCGCACATACCGAATACGGGGATAATCAAGGCGTTCAAGCTGATCTCTTCGTCTGGCGCTTATTGGCGTGGTGATGAAAAGCGCACTATGCTCCAGCGCATTTACGGTGTCTCGTACCCGAAGAAAAGCATGCTCGATGATTACCTGTATCGTCTGGAAGAGGCCAAAAAGCGTGACCACCGCGTTCTGGGCAAACAGCTGGAGCTGTTCCATATTACCAACGAAGTCGGCGCCGGATTGGTGATGTGGCTGCCCAGGGGAGCGATCATCCGCAACGAAATAGAAAACTTCTGGCGCGAGGAGCATCTCAAAAACGGCTATGACCTGGTTTTCAGTCCGCATATTGCTCATCTCGATTTATGGAATCGGTCGGGTCATACCGGCTTTTACGCCGAAAACATGTACGAGCCGATAAAGGTCGACGACCAACGCTACCAGATAAAGCCGATGAACTGCCCGTTCCACATTCATATGTATAAATCAAGGCGGTGGAGCTATCGCGATTTGCCGCTCCGATGGGCAGAGCTCGGGACGGTGTATCGTTACGAAATGCCGGGTGTGCTGCACGGCTTGATGCGGGTGCGCGGTTTTACGCAGGACGACGCCCATCATTTTGTCTCACCGGACTCGATGGAAGACGAACTGGTCTGGCTGATAAAATTCTGTATATATATTCTGGATGCTTTCAAGTTCCCCGAATACGATATATTTCTTTCTACACGGCCGGAGAAAGCCATCGGTGACCCGGAAGACTGGGTAAAGGCCGAAAACGGCCTGCGTCGGGCGATGGATATTCTCGACCTGAAGTATTCGGTCGATGAAGGCGGGGGTGCTTTTTACGGGCCCAAGATTGATATCAAGATCAAAGACGCCCTCGGGCGTAGCTGGCAATGCTCGACCATACAGTTCGATTTCTCTCTGCCGGATAGATTCGATCTGACCTTTGCCGACAAAAACGGTCAATTGGTGCGACCGTATATGATTCACCGGGCGCTTCTGGGTTCGGTGGAACGGTTTTTCGGAGTTTTGATAGAGCATTACGCCGGGAAATTCCCGCTCTGGCTGGCCCCGGTGCAAACCAGGGTATTGCCCATCACCGATGACTTCAACGAATACAGTCAGGAAGTAGCCGATAAACTGAAAGCCGCCGGTATCAGATGCGAGCTGGATTCGCGGTCGGAAAAAATCGGCCATAAGATTCGCGAATCGGAGTTGCAGAAAATCCCGTATATGCTTATAATTGGAGCCAGGGAGAAGGACGCCGGGGAAGTGTCGGTAAGAATTCACGGCTACGGCGACAAGGGCTCCTATAGAGTTGACGAGTTGATCGATAAATTAAAAGAGGAGATTCAAACCAAGGCGGTAACCCCGCAATTGATTTGAGGAGGATAAAATAATCCAGAGAAAAGAGTCTGTTCGGGTAAATGAGCGTATTAGAGTTTCGCCGGTCAGGTTGATCGGACACGATGGTGAACAAATCGGAATTCTCCCGGTCAAAGAGGCCCTCCAGAGGGCTCGCGACGTGCATCTTGACCTGGTCGAGGTTTCCCCCAACAGTAAACCGCCGGTATGCCGGGTCATGGACTTCGGGAAGTACAAGTTACGAACAATCCAAGAAAGCCCGACAGGCCAAAAAGAAACAGCATACCGTTGAAATGAAAGCAATGCGCTACCGGCCGAAAATTGACGACCATGATTTTAATTTCAAAACGCGCCACGTGCGCGAGTTCCTGATGCAGGGAAGCAAGGTCAAGGCCTTTGTGATGTTTTCCGGACGTGAGATGGCTCATACCGAATACGGTTACAAGATTTTAGATAGAGTAATAAAAGAACTTGAAGATATAAGTACCGTGGGGCAGGATCCTAAGATGGAAGGCCGACGGCTCAATATGATTCTGATCCCGAAACTGCAGGCGATTAAAGATATCAAAAAAAGGATGGATGATGCCCAAGATAAAGACGAACCGGTCAGCCGCGAAACGGTTCAAGAAGACAGCAACGGGTAAGATAAAAAGGCGCAAAGCCTATCATACCCATATTCTGACCAAGAAGAGTGCCACGCGCAAAAGAAACCTCCGCAAAGCGAGCCTGGTCAGCAAAGCCGATTCTCAGAAAATAAGTCGGTTAATACCGAATTAAAGTAGCCCGACAGGAGTATTGATAAAATGCCACGTGCAAAGAATAACGTCGCCGCTCACAGACGCCATAAAAAAGTGCTGGATAGGGCCAGCGGAAATTATGGCGGCCGTTCGCGGTTGTATCGTACAGCCATAGAGACCGTTCACAAGGGCATGAAGTATGCCTATCGTGACCGACGCAATAAAAAGCGGGAATTCCGCCGCCTCTGGATTACACGCATATCCGCCGGAGTAAAACAATTCGGGCTGAATTATTCGACCTTCATGAACGGTCTGAAAAAGGCCGGCATTGGATTGGATCGCAAGGTCCTGGCCGATATCGCCGCCCGCGATATGGCGACCTTCGGTCGTCTGGTTGACATGGCCAAAAACGCGTAAGCTCCGGTTATTTATATGCCCGGAGCCGGTGATATCGAAAAAATCGTGGCCGACGCTCTGTCGGCCATATCGGCGGCCACAAATAAAAATGAACTTGACGAAATCCGTATTGCTCATTTAAGCCGCAAAGGGACTATTACGTCCATTTTGAAGAGTCTTAAAGATCTTTCCGTTGAAGATAAAAAAACTATCGGGGGTGCGGCCAATCGCGCCAAAACTGCTCTTGAAGAAGCTCTGAAAGCCGCCGAAGAAAAATTTCTCGCGATCCCCAGGGGTCCGATACTCGATCCGACTTTGCCCGGCAAACGCACCAAAATAGGTGCCATCCATCCCATAACGCGGGTCATAAACCGCCTGTGTGAGTCTTTCGAGCGTATGGGCTTCGCGATTGCCTACGGTCCCGACGTCGAAGACGACTATAATAATTTTGAAGCGCTGAATTTCCCGCCCGACCATCCCGCGCGCGATATGCAGGATACATTTTACTTGGAAGGCGGGCGGTTGCTGCGGACACACACGACGTCGGTGCAGGCCCGGGTGATGCGGAAGATCAAACCGCCGATGAAAATTTTGATGCCCGGCAAGACGTACCGCAACGAGACCGTCTCCGCCCGGTCGCATTGCATCTTTCACCAGGTTGACGGTTTTGTGATCGACGAGGGCATAAGCATGGCCGACCTTAAAGGGGCACTTTACACCTTCTGCAAAGATTTCTTCGGTGAGGACGTCCGCATAAAGTTTCGTTGCAGCTATTTCCCGTTTACCGAGCCATCGGCGGAGCTGGATATCTCGTGCTTCATGTGCGGCGGCAAAGGGTGCGTTTTGTGCAAACATTTTGGCTGGTTGGAAATTCTCGGCTGCGGTATGATCGACCCCAACGTTCTCGATATGGCCGGTATCGATAGTGAAAAATACACCGGTTATGCGTTCGGGATAGGGGTTGAGCGCATCGCTATGCTCAAATACGGCATCAAGGACATCCGCCTCCTGTTCGAAAATGACATGAGATTCATAAGGCAGTTTCGGTAATGCTGGTACCTTATAGCTGGATAAAAGAACTGGCCGAATTCGACATGACCCCCGAGGAACTGGGGGACAGGCTGACCATTGCCGGGTCGGAAGCCGAAGTTACCTACCCTTTCAAAGGTAAGTGGGACAATATTGTCGTTGGGCACGTGACCGAGCTTGAAAAAATCCCTGACAGCGACCATCTGACCAAAGCGATGGTCGACTGCGGCGATGAAGCCGTGCAGGTTGTCTGTGGCGCTCCCAACGTGGCGAAAGGCCAGAAGGTGGTGATGGCCAGAGTCGGGGCCGTACTCGGTGAAGATTTCAAAATCAAGAAGGCCAAACTGCGCGGGGTGGAATCCTATGGAATGATCTGCTCGGAGCGCGAACTGGGTCTTTCCGACGATCACAGCGGTATTATGGTTCTCGACGACGACGCCCCGGTCGGCGATTCGGCCATAAATTACCTGCAGATGGACGACTCGGTCTTACGTCTCGATTTGACCCCCAACCGCCCCGATATGCTGGCGGTCATCGGGGTGGCGCGGGATGTCGCCTGCCTGAACGGGACGACGCATTCCAAGCCTGAATTCGAGATTGAAGAAACCGAGGAACCTGCTTCCGACTATATAAAAATTTCCATAGACGATCCCGAAGCCTGCCCGCGTTATGCGGCGCGAATCATAAAGAATGTGAAGATTGGGCCGTCACCATGGTGGATACGCCGCAAGCTTATTCTATCGGGCGTAAGGCCGATTTCCAATGTGGTTGATATTACCAATCTGGTTATGCTCGAAACCGGGCATCCCCTGCACGCCTTCGATTACGACCGGCTGGATCACAAAGAGATCGTAGTCAGACGGGCCAAAAATAAAGAAAAATTAACGACTCTCGATGAAAAAGAGCATGAATTGACTCCTGATGTGCTGCTCATCACCGACGGCAAAAAAGGCATTGCCGCGGCCGGCATAATGGGCGGCATGAACACGGAAGTCGAAGATACGACGACCAATATACTTCTTGAAGCGGCTTATTTCGACCCGATCACGACCCGACGGGGGAGACTCAATCTGGGGTTGAATACCGAGTCATCGAGCCGTTTTGAAAAAGGGGCCGATCCGGAAAACGTGGTCGCCGCCGTCAATCGTGCTGCCGCACTTATGGCTCAATACGCCGATGGTGAAGTCCTCAAAGGCATAGTTGATTGCTATCCCAAAGAGATTGAGCCTCTGAGATTGAAACTCAGGACCAGCCGCGTGAACAGTCTTTTGGGGACCGATATTTCTGAAGAGCGAATAATTAATATATTGAAAGGTCTTGATTTCGGTGTTGAGAGTGAAGAGATACTTGAGGTGGCGGTACCGACGTTCCGGCCGGATATTACCCGCGAAGTTGATCTGATCGAAGAAATCGCGCGCATCAATGGTATGGATAATATCCCGACTGCTGAGCGAAATAACGGACCGCTTTTCACTAAATCTCCCGAAGAAACCCGGTTCTTTGCACTTGTGCGCCGGGTCCTGACCGCTCAGGGTTACGACGAAATTTATGGTGTCGGGCTGGCCGATCCGAAATTCCTCCCGAAGCTTACAGGCGAATCTAAAAAATTAAAAATACTTAATCCCAATGCTGAAGACCTTTCGGTGCTTCAGGACAGTGTCTTGTATTCGCTGGTCAAAGTGGTAGCACACAATATTGCTCATCGCAATATGAGCCTGAGAATTTTCGAGTTCGGACGGGCCTTTTTCGCCGAGGAAAACAATTGGGAAAAGATGCAGGTCGGGCTGGCGCTTTCCGGAAATACGCCGGACGACTGGTATGATAAGGGGCGGCCGTATGATTTCCACGATCTGAAAGGTGCTATCGACGCTCTGGTGGAATCTTCGAATATGCCGCAGTTGAAATATAAACAGGAAAATTTTGGACCGTACGCCGAAGGCGGCTCATTCCGCTTGCTGCTCGGCGATGCAATTGTCGGGGAGATCGGAACCCTGCAGCCGGTGATTGCCCGCGAGTTTGATATCAAGCAACCGCTTCTTGCGGCCGTACTGGATTTTGAACCGTTATTCAAGGCACAGGACCCGGAAAGTAAATTCACTCCTCTGCCGCGCTATCCGGCCGCACTGCGCGATATAGCGCTGATTGTCGATGCCGGTATCCGAGTTGGCGATATGTTCGACTGTATCAAAGAAATCGGCGGGGCGCTTTTGGAGGAGGTCCGTGTTTTTGATTTGTACAGCGGCAAAAATATAGGGGCAGGCAAAAAATCGCTGGCGTTCAGCATGGTTTATCGTTCCGATGAGCGCAGCCTGGAAAGCGATGAAGTGACCGCCTTGCACGAGCGCATCGGAGGGGAATTGACTAAAAAGTTTGGCGCTGAAATCAGGAAGGGCTAACATAATATGGATACTCTGGAACAACTGGAAAGGAAAATCAGTCGGGCGGTCGAATTGATCGAGTCGCTTAAGGCTGAAAATATTAAGCTGAAAAGCGAAAATGGTGATTTGAAGCAGGAATTTGAGACGGCCCGGGCCAGGTTGAAAACCATTGAAGACGAAAACAACCAGAAATCCGAAAGGATTAAAGGCCGGTTGAACTCAATTCTCGATAAACTCGAGTCTCTGGAAGAAGCCTCGGTTTGAAATTATTTGGCTTGACATTGAACGTATCAAACGCCTTTTTGTTAATATATTTGGGAAAAAACAATTGAAGATAAATTTAGACTGATTTTTAGAGATCTGTTTATGACGGATATTTCAGATAAGAATAAGACGGTAAAAGTCGTAATTTTTGGAGAGGAATATCCCATCCGGGGATTCGGCAACGAGGATTTTATTTTGCGTGTCGCCGATTTTGTCGACACTCATATGAAAGACATTGCTTTACACTCGAAAAATAAATCTCCCAATCGCATCGCGATTCTCGCCGCCCTTAATATCGCGGGAGAATTGCTGGAGCTTAAGGAAAAGCAGGGTGAGGACTTAAGTCAGGTGGAAAGCAAAGCCCGGAATATACTGGATATGCTCGAAAATTCTTTATCCGAATAGCTCCGTTCGTATCTCAGACCAGATCAGTCTCAATTGTCTTCTCTTTAATATAGAATTAATCATAGATGTTGCGGTCTGTGGCCGCGACAAGGAGGACCAATGAGCGAGTTAGCGTTGACGGTGCTTCTGACCATAGTTGGCGTGATCTTCGGCTTCATCGCCGGGTGGATTATCCTTAAACGTATCGGGGATAAACGTATCTCCAATGCCGAGGAAACCGCCAAGAAGATTATCGCCGAGGGCGAAAAGGAAGCCGGAATCAAGAAAAAAGAAGCGCTTCTTGAGGCCCGTGAAGAATGGTATAAAGTAAAATCAAATTATGAACGAGAAATCCAGAACAAGAAGAACGAATTGCAGAAACTCGAACGGAGCCTGCAGGACCGTCAGTCGAATCTGGATAAAAAAATAGAGTCACATTCAAAACTCGAAAAAGAACTGATCGCCCGCGAGAAAACTCTGAGCGGACGCGAGAAGGGCATTTCGATCCGTGAATCCGAACTCGATGCAATTACAAAAGACCAGAATGAAAAGCTGGAACGCATCGCCGGAATGACCGCCGATGAGGCCAAAAAGGAATTGAAAGAAAACCTGATCAATGAGGCCAAAATTGAAGCGGCAGCCATGATAAAGGAAATCAAGGAAAAGGCCGAGCAGGATGCCGAAAAAGAGGCCAAAGAAATTATTCTTGGAGCGATTTATCGCTGTGCCGCCGATCAGGCGGTCGAAGCCACCGTCTCGGTCGTAAACTTGCCCAACGATGAGATGAAAGGCCGCATTATCGGACGTGAAGGCCGTAACATCCGGTCGTTCGAAACGGCCACGGCGATCGACGTGATCGTCGATGATACTCCGGAGGCGGTGATTTTATCGGGTTACGACCCGATTCGTCGGGAAATCGCCCGCATGTCGCTGGAAAAACTCATTGCCGACGGCCGCATCCACCCGACGCGTATCGAAGAAGTCGTCGAAAAGACGCAAAAAGAAATGGAAATGATAGTCCGCGAAATAGGTGAGCAGGCCTGTTTCGATACCGGGGTGCAGGGGCTGCCCCTGGATGTGATCAAACTCCTGGGCAAATTGCACTACCGGACTTCCTACGGCCAAAACGTGCTTCAGCACGCCAAAGAAGTGGCCATCCTGTGCGGGATAATGGCCGCCGAGCTCGATCTCGACCCGAATCTGGCCCGGCTTTCCGGTTTGCTGCACGACGTTGGCAAGGCCATAGACCGCGAGACGGAAGGCACGCACACTGAAATAGGTGCCAATTTCCTGAAACGGTTCAACGTGCATCCGGCGGTGATAAACGCGGTGGCCTCGCATCACGGCGATATACCGATGGAGACACCGTACGCCGTACTCGTCCAGGCGGCCGATGCCGTCTCGGGCGCACGACCGGGCGCCCGCCGTGAACCGTTGGAAGCATACATCAAGCGTCTCCAGAAACTCGAAGAACTGGCCGACTCGTTCAAAGGCGTTTCCAAGGCGTTTGCCATACAGGCGGGTCGGGAGATTCGCGTTATCGTTGAATGTGAAACGGTCGATGACCTGGCCACACATATACTGGCCGGGGACATTGCGCGCAAAATAGAAAAAGAAATGGAATATCCCGGACAGATTAAAGTCACGGTCATACGGGAAAACCGGGCGACGGAATTCGCGAAGTAATGTCAAAAATTAAGATAATCTTTTTTGCCGATCTCGTGGGAAAACAAGGGCGATACGCCCTTTCTCAGGAGTGCCGAAATCTGCGTGAAAAGTACGAAGCCGATTATGTCATCGCCAACGTGGAGAACGCCGCCGGTGGTTTTGGCGTAACTCCGGAAATGTGCAACAAGATATTTTCATACGGCGTCGATTGTCAAACATCGGGCAACCATATCTGGGACCGGCTCGATATCTGGCGGTATATCAACGACCAATCGAAACTTCTGCGCCCGGCCAATTTCCCGCCGGGGACACCGGGCAACGGTTTCTTCATCGACGATACGACTAAAGGACGCATCGGTATCCTCAATCTGATGGGCCGGACGTACATGAAAGATATCGACTGCCCTTTCCGCGTCGGTGAAAAGCTGGTCGACCAGATGAGCCGCGAGACGGACATAATCATAATCGACTTTCATGCCGAAGTGACTTCGGAAAAACAGGCGCTGGCGTACTTCCTCGACGGTAAAGTCACGGCGGTGATCGGCACGCACACGCACGTCCAGACGGCCGATGAATCGGTCAGCGAACGGGGGACGGCGTACATCACCGACGTTGGAATGACCGGACCACACGATTCGATTATCGGTATGGCCAAGAGGCCATCGCTGGATCGTTTCCTGACCGGCATGCCGCACCGGTTCGCATCGGCCAATAACGATATTAAGCTCAGCGGAGTGGTTCTGACGGTCGAAACCGAAGACGGTGCCGCCGAAAATATCGAGCGATTCAGGATCGATATAGGAGATTATCCACAGAATAAAGAGAACGACAAAGAGAAATAGCATGGATGCTATAATAATCGACGGCAAAAAAGTCTCACAGGAAATTAAGGACGAACTCAAAGCCAAAACGGCTGATTTGACCGAAAAAGGGGTTACACCCGGCCTGGCGGCGGTGCTGGTCGGTGATGACCCGGCTTCGGCCATTTATGTTCGCAGCAAGGCCAAAGCTTGCCAAAAAATCGGCATTTATTCCGAGGTAATCACTCGCCCGGCCAATATCGAACAAGACGAAATCGAAGGCATTGTCGACGATTTGAACAATCGCGATGAGATAGATGGCATTCTGGTGCAATCGCCGCTTCCGAAACATCTCGATGAACCGGCGGTGACCCTTAAAATCGACCCACAAAAGGATGTGGACGGTTTTCATCCATATAACGTCGGCCGTATGCTGGCCGGCCAGCCGACATTTCTGCCGTGCACACCGTACGGCATAGTCGAACTGATGCGTCGCTATGATATCGATCCGGCCGGAAAAGAAGTGGTCGTGCTGGGCCGGTCGAATATTGTGGGCAAGCCGATCGCTGCAATGCTGCTTCAAAAGGGGCCGATGGCCAACGCCACGGTAACCGTGTGTCATTCCCAAACGGCAAATATCGGCGAGGTTTGTCGCCGGGCGGATATCATTATCGCCGCCATCGGGCAGCCCGCCTTTGTTAAAGCCGATATGCTCAAAGACGGGGTAGTAATCATCGACGTCGGAATAAACCGGGTCGAAGATCCCTCGGCCGATAAAGGCTACCGGGTGGTCGGTGATGTCGATTTCGACGCCTGTAAACCCAAGTCCTCGTATATCACGCCGGTTCCCGGCGGCGTCGGATTGATGACGATAGCAATGCTGCTGACCAATACCGTCCATTCTGCCGAGGCACGACTTACAAGATCGCAATTGGTCAAATAATGCACGGCCAAACAGATTAGGTGCAAAACTTTGCATGCTTAAATCACCACTTTACCTGCCGTAAAAATTAATAAATAAATATATCACGTCAGTATATTCATAATTTATTATACGTACATTTATATATATGCGGTATAATATCTTATGCAATTTATTTAAATTATAATATTATGTAATTATTGTCATCCATTTTGGCCAAGAGGACATTCATTTAAGGGCATAGCCTTTGCTTTTTATTAAGCGAATATTAATATCAGCTTATGAAATATATATTTTTACTCTTCATATTCTGCCTGGTCGTGACCCCGCTTTCCGGCCTGACCGCCGAAGTCGAATTTGGCCTGCCCGATTCAATGTCACAACTTAATTTTTGGGATGATGGTGGTCGCTTCATCGGCAGCCTGGCCACGTCGCCACCGGGTCCCGATCTTAATATTACGGTGGTGCCTTCGACGGCAATCGCCGGGCGGACAGATATTTATCAAGTGAAAATTATTGTGCCCCACGATGGTATTCCCAAAGTGGGCGGGTTATCCTTCAATTGGCCCTCCGAATTCGGGCTTAATACTATCACGAATATTGATTATTCCGATAATTACAGCGGGCAGGACCTCGAAATTCGCTATGCCTGGGTGTATGGCCATACCGTGACGGTCATGTTCAAATGGGGCCAGTCGCCGCCCGCCGGCACCCAAATTACTCTGACCGTAGAAAACATTAGGAATCCGCAGGAAGCCCGGGAGTATCAGGTTACCGGGCTGGTTTTCAATCGCTGGTTTATGGTTACGGCCGGGCCGACCTTTTCGGACAGGTTCGATATAATCCCCGATGAACCGGTTGCGCTGGAAGTGGAGCCGTCCGATCCTTTGACTTTGAAGGCCGGAGAGGCGCAACTTTTCCAGGCATACGGTATAGATCAATTCAATAACCGCACCGAACCGCTGGAGGCCAACTGGAGTCTTGACGGCAATATTGGCACCCTTGAAGGCGGATTGTTTCGGGCGACCACTACCGGTCAGGGAAGAGTCATGGCCGAGCATGACGGCCTGACCGGGCAGTCGGGCATGATAAGAGTCATTCCGGGAGACCTGGATAAATTCGTCGTCTCGGGCACTCCCGAGCAGGTTATGGCCGGTGAAGCTTTTGCGGGAAACGTGATTGTTAGCGCCGTCGATGCATTCGGAAATGTCAAATCTGATTATGATGGCATCGTGTATTTTGAATCGGATGATCCTTCGGCCGTGCTGCCCTATACCCGGGAAAATCCTTATCAATTTACCGAATCCGATGCCGGAGTGCATGAATTCAGCGGTGACGGATTTATTCTTCACACGGCCGGTCAGAAAGTCATTATCGCAACGAATGGAGAAAAATCCGGACAAAGCAATATAATCATGGTCAACGGTGGCCCAATTGTGGAATTTAATCTGAGCGGAGCGGATTCATCGGTCGCCGGAGCGGCGTATGTATTGTCGGTCGAAAACGCCGTCGATCAGTACGGCAACCCCGCGAGCGGTACAATAATTCTCGAGCTTCTCGCGGGCAATCCCTCTCCCAACGGCGACGCTCCGGTACTGAACGCAATTGAAGTATCTGAAGGTCAGGGAAGTGCCGAGCAGTTCTTCTATGCCGCCGAGAGAGCAATTGTCAGGGCCACGAGTGCAAACGACTTTTCCAAAGATAAAAGTATCAACGTCGTGCCCGGTGAACCGGGTGAGTTGGCGCTGGATATTCAGCCGACACAGTTTGTCGGATATCCGCTGCTGGGCCCGTCGACTCTGACGGTGTACGATGCCTACGGCAATCTCAAGACCAATTTCGATGCCTCAACCGATCCGGTGGAATTGATAGTACAGGGAGGTTCGCTGACGCCGTCGGTGCTTGACGGTGCCGATGATTTCGTGGCCGGGATTGCTGATCTGGAGGAGCGAGGGATAGTATATAACGGGGATTTTGGTTCGAATTATTTATTCACCAGGACCCAGGCACTCCTTTCCAATGCCGTGTCTGTGGTATTCAATGGATTAAGTTTTGAAGTCACCAAGGGTTTGGATGATACCATAATAGCCGGGGTCATCCAATCACTGATGTATCACTATAGAAACGAAGGTGATGTTATTCCCAATTCGCCAATAATAGTATCAGTTGGGTTTTCAAGTTGTGGCGACGGGTGTCAAAACGACTTCGTATATCCGGCCCCAGGCCCCGGCGCCGACGGCATACGAACGGTTCAGGTTCCCACGGATTTGCTTGTCCCCGATACCGATGATACATTGACGGTAACGCTAAGTTATAGTTATGACTTTAATGGACAGGAACTGAATTTCCGAAAGACAATATCCCATGCATTGCACGTAATACAGGGCCTTGAAGTATCGTATGTCGAAAATTCTCTAAGCTTGGATAGCGTAATTGCTCCGGGCGTATACGATTCGCTGAGTCTATCGTTGACTTTCTCCGGCAATATGGGACTTTCTGTGGATTACTTCTATTTTTATTTAAATATGGAGATTGGCCAGGACACAATCAATATAGCAAGCCTGAGCGTGAATGATTCCATTATGAGTCAAAATCCCGTGAAACTCAAATTTGAAAATATAGTTATTCCTGAAATCAACTACTCTCAGGAAAGTCTTCCGAATACATATCATAAGCTGGATATTCAATCGATGTACAGGGGACCTTTCGACTTAATACGTCTTAATGACCTTAATCACTTCGATTCAATGTTTGTCGCAAAAAAAGCGACATTGTCTTATATGCCGAACAGCCTGACCCCGATAAGTATCAACTCCGGAACTGAAACGGCGTTTTCATTTGATATTTCCAGCGACGGCATTGTTCCCATAACGATCGATCTTGACAATACATCTCTGGTCTTGAATGAAAATTCAACCTCAATCAATATTGGGCTGACAGGCGCTAATTTTACAATTGAACCTGGCAATAATCATCTCACGACCGAATCAGTAACCATTCCGGAAAGTCTGGCAGGGACGAGACTGTCGGCCTATCTCGATCTGGCCGGAACCGAATTGTATGTCCAGCGAAGAGACAGTGTCTTTTTCTCCAATGACGTTGAAGTCACGTCCGGTGAGAAGGAGATGCGCATCGTCACGACCTATCTCGATACGACCACCGCTCCCAACACACCGTTCTTGAATACGAATCAGCTGTTTGATCTTATTGTAGGAGCCGAGAATCTGTCACCAAGTGACATTGACGACGCCACGGTGTACTTACTGAGTGAAAGCGGACGGGACACTTTGGCCTCGCAATCGGGCATATCGATTCCCGCCGAAAGTACCGCTGAAACCCGGCTCAACCTGATAGCCCCCGCGACGACGATACCGGTTTGGGCACTCAAGACGTCGGTCAGTGCTCCGGGAGCAACCGTATTGCCGGCTGTAGACAATATAGCCGTCCTGGTTGTGCAGCGTCCGGCCCGGATTGAACTTGACTATAGCATATCGGGGACGTACGATAATTACGTGGAAATAGACAAACCCTTTACTATATCCGCATTTTTAAAGAACCTGGGAGAATCCTCGGTCGGTCGGGGTGAGATTTCACTTGTGACCGGAACCGATGCCTTCGGACTTCCCGAATCGACGGCCGTGTCGCTGCCTCTTGACAGCCTGGTTGAATTCAAGCTGGTGGCGCCGCTTTATGAAACATCGGCGGCCTTCCACCTGATGATCACCGGTATCCCGGTTGACAAGAACACTAATGATCGAGCCGACGTGGAAAATATCTCGTCGCTGATACCTATAATGGTAGTTCTCGGGGAAGCCGAGTTGTTCGTGCAGGGGCGGGTTATTCCGTCGCCGTTAATCGTCGAGGGTGAAACCTCGGATCTGTTTACGCTGACCCTCAACAACCAGACACAAAGCCCTTTGAATGTAATCGGATTGAACACGATAGTTGCGGCCTTTCGCAACAAAGACGGGCATTTAATTTCGCCCGATCAAATTGTCATAACCGATGAGACCGGTTTCGTTGAAAACGGTGAATTAATTTCCGAAAGCAGTATATACGGTTCGCGCCTGAACAATGATTTTACTACTTTGTTTCTCAATCCCGGAGAGAGCCGTACGATAGATTTCCGATGTCGTTTCGCGGATCATATCAGCGAGCAAAATTTTTCGGTGTCGATTGACAGCCGTGACATTCTGGCCCGCTATATTTCCGGCCCCCGGGCCGGTCAAAGAGTAGCGGTCAGCGGTGATTTCGGAGAATCCTTTGAACTGGGCAGTAATTTCGTTGTGACACCGCCCAGCCTCGAAGGCTCGATTATAGCTCGCAAAAATCCTTTCAATCCCGATATCGAACCGGCCGAGGTTTCATATTACCTTGAAGACGACGCCGAAATAAACGTCATAATCTTTACCTTGACCGGTGAAAAAGTAATTGAAATGAATTTCGCGGCGGGAACCGAAGGTGGTCGTGCCGGAGACAACGTGATTTATTGGTACGGCCGCAATGCCCGCAATAATGTTGTCCTTAACGGCGTTTATATAATGGTCTTGCAGAACAAGTTGACCGGCAAATCGTATCGATACAAACTGGCGGTGCTCAAATGATGAAGTGTCGCTGGATCATATTCGCCTGCCTTATTTCGGCTCTATGCCTCACGACGGCTGCGTACGGCGACGATGCCGGACGTGAATCGCCTTTTTCACTCGGTTCGGGAACGCGGGCGCTCGGCATGGGCGGCGGCTTTGTCGGGCTGGCAGACGATGCTTCGGCCATATACTGGAACCAGGCCGCTCTGGCCAGCCTGGATTATCAGCAGGTCGACCTGATGCATGTTACTTTGATCGAGGGGACTCTGTACGATGCCGCATCGTACGTCTATCCCCACGAAAAATGGGGCGGGTTCGGAGTCTCCTTCATGCGTCTCGGAACCGGCGATATCCCGGTCATCAATGATTATGTGCAAACCGGGAAGATGTCGTATTCGATCGGGCAGTTTTTACTGGGTTACGGCCGAAAACTCGAAGGCGGTTTTTCGATCGGCGCGGCTCTCAAACTTGTCAATCAATCGCTGGGTGATAATTCGACGTACGGTACCGGGATCGATTTGTCGTTCATGATGCGGGCAACCGATAAAATTATGGCCGGAGTTATATTTCAGGACCTGATCGCTCCGCGTTTACGGCTTGGAGGCAATCTTGAAATTATCCCGCTCGACGTTCTGGCCGGTGTCGGCGTGAAAGATATAAAACTGTTCAAAGACTTTTCGCATAATGTTACGTTCGCGATCGAGCAGCCGGAGTACCGATCGACCAAGATTCACATCGGATTGGAATCGGTTTACAGAGATTATCTGGCCCTAAGGATAGGACTGGATCGCGAAAACATGACTTTCGGGATGGGTGTCACATACGACCGCCTCAGATTCGATTACGCTTACAGGTTTATCGACGGTATCACCGATTCGCACCGCTTCGGCCTGACGATCAACATAGGCAAATCGATTCCCGAGAAGATCAAGGAAGCTTCAGAACTGGAAAGTGCCCGGGGAAGCTATCTCGTCCTCGACGACCGCAAACGTCAGTTCAATTTCTATAAAGGAGTAGCCGACGGATTTTATGATTACAACGAGCTCGATTCGGCTCTGGTGTACTATCAACGCGCGCTGGCGTACGATGAAAACAACAAAGAGGCGCAGAATCGTATCGAGCAAATCCAGGAAACGCTTAAGATTCGTAATGCTTCGGACCAGGCTGCCCGCAATGAAGCCGGTCGCATTGAATCCCGCATCGACGGTTATTACAGCCAGGCATTGGGCTTACAGGAGAATGGTGAATATAAAGCGGCGCTGGCGGCTGTCGATATGGCTCAGAAAGAAGCTCCTGATGATCAAAGGTTTGTCAGGCTGAAAGAAAATATCGTGCGCGAACGCCAGGCCAGGGTCGATAGTCTCCTGGCCGAAGCCAAACAACTGGAATCCGACGGACGGTTGACCGACGCGCTCGAAAAATATTACAAAGTGACCGAACTCGATCCCGAAAACGAAGCTGCCCCGGCGGCCATTGTCAGGATTGAAAATTCAATCAACGTCGCCCGCCTCGTTAAAGAAGGGGTCGAATATTTCACGCAAAAGAATTATTCTGCGGCCAGCCGTAAATTCGAGCAGGTACTGCAGCTGGAGCCCAACAACAGCGTTGCCACCGATTACAAGAGCCGGATTTCCGTATTGATGAAGAAAGTAACCGACCT
Source organism: uncultured candidate division Zixibacteria bacterium (assembly GCA_963702205.1). GTDB lineage: Bacteria > Zixibacteria > MSB-5A5 > GN15 > PGXB01 > CALAMC01. The sequence goes on along the minus strand of OY969724.1, from coordinate 2,812,541 downwards.
TGAAGACCTGGAAAAGGATGAACGGGTCTGGCGCATATATTTGAACGCCCTGGAGCATTTCCGCGACGGGGATTATGAAAACGCCGTCAGGCTGTGGGAGGAAGTCCTGCAGTTTTACCCGGGGAATGTCAGTACGATCAATAACATCGAACAGGCCCGGCTGAGGATGAAATCCGAGAATTAATCGAATTACTTACACGCCCGAGAACGTTTTAATATTGAGATAAATCCCGGTTTACTTTACGTTATTTTATATGTTCTTCAAACCGGTAAAAGAAATCAACGCCGAATATCAGGCCGAAGACAGGTATCTGCCTTCGATCCAGAATCTGATCCGTGAAACCTGTATCAACGCCGGATTATCCCGTAAGGGTACCGGGGCGGTCCTGCTGGCCATAGAAGAAGGCGTATCCAATATCATTCGCCACGCCTATGTGTACGAAAAAGGCCTGATGCGAATCCGCATTATCATTTTTAAAAAACGTATCGTGTTTTCTTTGATCGATCACGGTCGTTCGTTCGAGCCGGACGCGACGGGCAAATTAGACCTCCGGAAGCTGGTCGAGTCCGGGCGCAAAGGTGGCTTGGGTTTTTACATGATTGGGAAAATCATGGACTCGGTGGAATATATCACGTCACCGGGTTTCAATGAACTGCGCATGACCAAAGTCGTATCCCGCCAGCCGGAAAAAGCCCGGCTGTTTCTGGGACGCATGTTCACGCTGAGGGTCAAGTTTTCCCTATACACCTTTTTGATTATGCTGACCATTATTGTCGGGGCCTATATTATCATTGACACGCGCACGACCAATACGATCAAATCTCATCTTAACGATATCGTCCGGTCACTGTCATTGACCGTGGCCGATCAGGCTTCCGGGTACATTCTGAATCGTCGCTCCGACGTCGAGTTCGACGAACTGGTAATCAGTTATATGCATGCCAATCCCGAACTGACCATGATCGTCCTGACGGCGGATAACGGCATTATCCTCGCCGACACGCGAAATATACGAAACCTGCGGAAAACTTTTGAGCCGTTCGCCAATACGGACATTAATCTAATCGGAGTCCCACAGGATATTCCTCAGGAAGGCAAGTACAGCCATTATCTTGTCTCCGACATAACGAGCGGCGGTCACGCTATCGGCCGGGTTCACATGACTTATTCCAGCGAACAAATCAATCAGGTTATCGGCCGCGAACGTCGTGTAATAGTCTTGTGGACCATACTCGGCCTCGCAGTCGGGGTGGGCGGCATCTATCTTCTGTCAAATTATTTCGTCAGTCCGATTGTTAGAATCACCGAAAAAGTTCGGCGGTTTTCATCGGGCGACATCGAGACGGAAGTCCCACCGGAGGGAGTGGAAGAATATTTCGAGATATCCAAAGCTTTAAACGAAATGATGAGCCGTTTGCGGCGCGACCGCAATAATATTATCGAGAGGGAAAGAGTCGCCAAGGAAATCGAAGTCGCGGGACAGATTCAGGAGACGCTTCTTCCGAGCAAACTCCCGGATATACCGGGCATCGAAGTTGGCACTTTCTACCGGGCCGCCTATAGGATCGGCGGCGATCTTTTCGATATTTTTCAAATCGACGAAAACAATTATTGCTTGCTCGTCGCCGACGTTTCCGGCAAGGGCATCCCGGCCTCGCTGGTAATGTCGGTACTGCGAACCGTTATTCGGATACAAGCCAAAGGGATGAAATCGGCCCATAGTATTCTTGTCAGTGTCAATGAACATATCAAAAATGACATTCCGCCCGGAATTTTCGTAACAATTATGCTGGGCGTTTATAACGTTCCCGACCGGAGGTTTAATTTTGTGTCGGCGGGACACAATCCGCTGATTTATTACGACTCAAGGAAAGGGGTGACGGCTCAACTGAATCCTTCCGGACCCCCGCTGGGTATGCCGCTGGAAGACAAAGTATTTTACGAGAAACTTAAGCAGCAGGAAATTAAGATCAGGCAGGGTGATATTATCTTTATTTATTCGGACGGTATCACCGAATCGATGAACCGGACCGGTCAAAAGTACGGCATGGAAAGGCTGATGACGTTCTTTAACGACAACGTCTGCGGTAATTCGTATTTGCCGCCTGGCCGGATTTCGGAGCTTATTCTGGAGGACATTGATCGTCATGCCGGAACCGCCGAACAGAGCGATGATATAACGTTCGTTTTGATCGGCTGTCCGCCTAAAGGAAAGAAGAATGGCGAGTCACCTTTGGAATCCCATAGTATTACATAGCCGGATTCTATTTATTGATAAAATATTAAAAAAGTAAATTTTTTTCTTGGGGACAGGCAGGGAAAAAGCCTATAATATCAGGGTATGGAGAACATTAAGATATCCGTTTCGGAAAGCGGTCGCGACGCCGATGTGTCGGTCGTGCGTATCGACGGTGTGATAGATACACTCACCGCCACCAATCTGGAAGAAGTGCTCGAACGGCTTTTGAAACGAGGCCGGTACAAAATTATTCTCGATCTGGCCGGAGTGGATTATATCTCATCGGCCGGATGGGGCATATTTATCTCTCGTATCAAGGAAATTCGGGACAAAAGCGGCGATATCAAGCTGGCCAATATGGTGGCCAATGTTTACGAGATTTATGAACTTTTGGAATTCGACAATATTTTGAGTTCCTACGATAGCGTAAACATGGCTAAAGGCGATTTTGAAGGGTCTTCGGAACGAGGGACCCTAAAAAAAAAGCCCCGGTAGGCGGCGTCACAACCGTCGTTGAAGACCTTCCGACTATAGCTTCGGTCATGTCGCCATCGGGGGGCCAGAAGCCCAGCCTTGATCCGGGAATGCATATCGCCGTCTCGGCCAATGCCGAATCGGTCGTCCTTGACGCTATTAAAAAAGACCCGTTTTATACAATTTCCGAACTAAAGGTTGTTGTCGAAGAATCCATTCCGCACTGTGACATAAGCTGGTGGAGGGTTTTCAAGATACTGAAAAACAAAGGTCTGGCTCTGCGCAAATCAAGATTTCGTTTTGCCCGTCGATCCTGGAAGCACTCCTGATATATCGTTGACATGAACTTTTAATTAAGTATATTTTAAATTGAGGAAGTCTTTGCAAGTATATGTGGCAGGATGTCTTAATAATCGCTCTGGGTCTTTGTACGTTGATTTTGTCGGTGCTTTTATGGCGCCGTCATCGGACGGAAAAGGGCCTTGTCAATCTGCGCCGGGAGGCTGTCGACGGCCTTATTAGGGCCTTTGAAGCCAACGGCCGGACCGGTAATATTCAGAATATTGCCGGGCAGGTTTCGGATATTTTGAAACAACACATGGCCTGCCAGCGAATTGTTTATCTCAAGAATTACCACGAAAATCTGGAGTTGAATTATTTCAGCGGCTTGAAAATTCCGCCAAGACATTTTTTCAGGATGCAGCTAACCAGGGCCATTCAGGACGGCTTGAGGCAATTCTCGGCGGCCGAAGACATTTCGGAGCTTAAAAATATCCTCGGCGATGACTATGCCAAAAAGATTCAGGGGCTGGGGTTGAACTTGTTTTTCCCGGTATTCAGCCGGGACAGGTTTTATGGGTTGTACTTAATTCACACCGATCTTGACAAGAAAAACAGAATCGTCCAGCTTTTGACTTCGGCGTTGGCGTTGAATCTCGCCACCGCCTATCATATTTACTTTCAGGAAAAAACGATTAAAATCAGCGAAAACAGGATTAAACGTGTCGGCCGGACGACAAGCGGGGACGGAACTTCGATTGTAGCCCGCAATTTGCCGTCGATTTTGCGCATTAAGGACAGCCGCCGTCTTGCCGCCGAACTGGTCGATATGCTGCGCAAGGAGTGCGATTTTTCAAGGATGTTCTTTTATGCCGGGTCGTCGGGTTCGAGGGATTCATTTATATCGTTCGACTGGAACCTCGATGACAGGGGAAAGGCGGCCCTTCGTGAAACCCTGCTGAAATCCGGCTCGGGTTGGGAAGGATCCAAAATTCGGGCCGTAAAAGACGACTCCGAATTGCCACCATCATTGAAATCCGCCGCGGATACGATGCGGCAAAATAAGATCGACTTCGTAACGACTATGCCGTGGACCGATGGCGTCAGGGCGCTTATAGGGTGGTCGTCAAAAAACAAACCCGACGAAATTGAAGATAAATTAGACCGTTTCCGCCGCGATGCGCGACCCATAATCGAAAACATCCACAGGCTCGAACAAGCCGAGGAGCTGTCTTATACCGATGGCCTTACCGAAGTCCACAATTACAGATTTTTCCGGTCCCGGCTCGAAGAAGAAATCGGCAGGGCCAAACGATACCCCCATCCGATTGCGCTCTTGATTATGGATATTGACAGCCTCAAGACCATCAATGATCGCTTTGGCCATCAGGCGGGCGACCGGCTCCTGATCTCATTTGCACAGATGTTGACGGAATCGGTTCGTGCGATCGATGTCGTCTCTCGTTATGGAGGGGATGAATTTTGCTTGATACTGCCCGAGACCGATAAAGACAACACTCATCATTTTATGGAACGTCTGCGGCAGAAAATCGCTTCTTCGCCGGTGTCTTTAAAAGACGTCCCGGAAGAGATATTCTATTCGGTCTCGATCGGCGGTGCGGTTTTCCCGACCGACGCCAAAACCGGGGAGGACCTGGTTCATTCGGCCGACCTGGCGCTGCTGGATGCCAAAGCCTCAGGCCGCAACTGTTCACAAATGTTCGAGCCGGAAATGTCGCCCCCGTCATCCCCAGGCTGATTGATGCGGTTTTGCAATAGCATTTGGTTTAAATAAATTAGTTGAATGTCTTCGGGGCATAAAATATATATCATAAGATAATTGCCGATAACAAATAATGGACCCCCGCTACGAGCGGGGCGTATAAGGAAACCAGGGATGGAAAAAAAACGAATAAATCAAAAATCCAATTTTAACACGACGCTTCTTTTCGCGCTGATATTGGGTGTTGTCATTTTATCCGTCGCGGTGGATATCGTGGCCGAGGGATATATTATCGGCCCCGGCGACGTTCTGGAAGTCAAATTCTGGCAGGATAGTACTCACGACGCGGTCGTGACGGTTCAGCAGGACGGAAAGATCTCACTGGATATCATTGGCGAAGTGGAAGCGGCCGGCCTGACTACTACCGAACTGGAAAAACAGATTATCCGGCAGATGTCACGATATAACAAAGCCATTTCTCAGGTCGTGGTCAGGGTCAGCGTCTATGGCAATCTCAAAGTCTTTATTTCCGGCCAGGTGCACAACCCGGGAAAATATACGTTTGAAGTCATTCCCGATCTCTGGACCATTATCAATGAGGCCGGAGGGATAACCGAAACCGGAGACCTGACCCATGTCACAATCATTCGGGGCGGTGAACGCTCCGGGCAGGTCGAGGTGTTCAACGTCTCGAATCTTATGACATCCGGGCATCGCGACCAGCTGCCCAAAATCTACTCCGATGACACTATCGAAATTCCTCCGGCTCCGGCCGGTTTGCCGGGAAGAACGGTGGCCGAGCGAGCCGCTGGCAAAAACTTGTTTTATGCGGTCGGGGAAGTGAATTTGCCGGGTCATCACGATCTCGTGGAAAATATTGACCTTCTTGATGCCATCGCTTTGGCCGGCGGACCGACCCCCGAGGCGAACCTGAAGACGGTTACCGTGATAACCAAAGACGGCCTTAAAACGCAGACGCTGGAATTCAATTTAAAGAAGTACGAAAAGTCGGGGGAACCCGGCAGGTACTTTATCCGGCCGGAAGATACGATCGTGATGGGGCAAAAGCGCTCCGGTATTTTCGGGATTGGAGGGAGCCTGTCGGACGTTGTGACTTTGCTCGGAGCGGTATCAACGGCGGTGCTGCTGATTACGACCTTGAACAATAACAATAATAATAATAATCCATAATGAAGTAACGTGAGTTATTAATTAGTTTCAATACACGGCTTTCATGATTGGGAGAAAGCGATGGAATCAAATAATTTGACCAGCCGGGTGGTTGACGATAAAAAGGAATTTATGGTGCAAACAGTGCACGATACGCGCCAGAAGGTAGTGCGCAGTTCGCTGTTCGTGGACGGCGACCTGCTGGAATCAAGCGTAATGCCATATTCCGACGACGCCCCCGAAGGTGAGCTTCTGAATCTGTTGAAATTGACGCACAATCGCAAGAAAGAAGAACTGGAATTCCTGCTTAAGAGCATTCATGAAGCGAAAGAAAAAGGTGATCCGGAAGTTCTGTACCATCTCGGTTCGGCCTTGTTTCACAAAGGCCTAAATGCCGAGGCATGCAATTTATTGAGGCTGTCGTGCGAATTGCGCAATAATTATCATCAGGCCTTTTTCGTTTTATCACAGGCCGAAACGGCTTGCGGAAATACCGAAGAAGCCGCCAAAGCCGCCGAAAGAGCGGTCGAACTGTCTCCTCGATTCGCCGATTATCACAACAATCTCGGAGAGGTGTGTCTGACGGCCGGTTCGATCAAAAGGGCCGTCATTGAATTCGAAGAAGCTCTGAAGTTAAACGTCTACTATGCAGAGGCGTATTTGAATCTCGCGCTGACGTACATCCATAACGGCATCAGCCACGAGGATTTCGATATGTATTCGGAATTGAAATCCAAAGCACTCGATTATCTGAGCAAAGCGACCGTCATTCAGCCGGATTTCAAGTCGAGAGAATATTCGCAATCGCTGGAGGCCCTGTCCGATAACAATCTGCAGGAAGCATATGATCTGATAGTAAAGGTGCGGGATAATTTTAAGAAAAGCCGCATGACCAAGAAAGCCAAATATTTCGACCGCTTCCTGATGTACACCGACTGGGTGAGCCGCAGCCAGATTACCGAACGCATTTCTTATCTCGAAAACGAACTCACCCGGAACCCGAATTACGTTGACTTGTTCTATGAACTGGCTCTGAGTTATTTGCACCAGGCCCGCTTTGATTGGCAGAAAGGCATAGAATACCTGAAAAAAGGCCTTGAATTGAATCCGGGCTTCAGAGCGGCCGGCAGGGCTTTGAAACTCAGCGAGGATGAATATTCCCGCATTTGCGATACGACCACGGATATTGCCAAGTCGGATAATTAGAGGGGTTATGGCCCAGCAAAAGAAACCATCGATACTCGAATATTTTGACGTGGAGGCCCCGGAGACGACCGAATTCCGGCGGCTTTTGCATAATATAAACGGAAGCGGCAACGGCGGTGAAAAACGAGCCCTGCTGGTAACATCGGCGATACTTTCCGAAGGTAAGTCGATCGTTTCGGCTTTTCTTGCCATGACGGCGGCGGTGCTGAAAAAGAAAAAAACCCTCCTGATCGATTTTGACCTCAGGCGCCCGACGGTCCACCGGCTGTTTTCGCTGCCGCTCGACAAAGGCGTCTCGGATATTTTGATGGACAAAAGGGCGGCCCGTTCCGTAGTGAAAAATACGTCGGAGGAAAACCTCGACATTATGACGGCCGGACGCATGATTCATAACCCGTCCGAGGTCATCAACGGTGTCGATATTCATCGCATCATGGATGAAATGAAATTTTATTATGACCTGATACTGGTCGATTCTCCGCCGCTCGTACCGGTCATGGACCCGCTTATATTACTTGACGAAGTCGACGGCGCCATCATGGTCGTCAAGGCCGGAGGAACGCAGAAATCGGTCGTAACGCGGGCCAGCGAACTGCTGGCCGGGAACAAAGGCAAGTTCATAGGCGTCGTGGTCAACAACCTCGATCGGGCATTGCCGCACTATTACGATTATAATTATTATGGCTACCAGTACAAGCCCAAATCCGCCAAAAGCTGAAATCTTCTTTAGTCTGTCGTCATGGTTACCAATATTCTGACTGTCGACCTCGAAGAATGGTTCGTGGTCGAGAACCTTCGCGATGTAATCGCCCGCGAAGAATGGGAAGACCTTCCCAAAAGAGTGGAGAAAAATACGCGGGAGATACTTTCGCTGTTCGCTGACTATCATGTCCGGGCCACGTTTTTTGTCCTGGGCTGGGTGGCCGAAAAATTCCCGCAGATTATAAAAGAAATTGCAATAGCCGGCCACGAAATCGGCTGTCACAGTTATTATCACCGTCGTGTCGATACTCTGGATCGCGATGAATTCAAACGCGATACGGAGATGGCCGTCAACGCCATTTTCAAGGCCACCGGAATCTCCCCGGTCGGATACCGGGCTCCGAGCTGGTCGATCAACTCCAGAATTCAGTGGGCCTTCGAAGTTTTGGCCGAACTGGGTTTCGAGTACGATTCATCGCTTTTTCCCATCGCGCACGATCTCTATGGTGAGCCGGATGCCCCGACCGGCACGTTTCGTATGCAGCTCGATAACGGCATGACGCTGTATGAAGTCCCGGCTTCAACCATAAGAATATTCGGCAAAAATTTCCCGGTTGGCGGGGGAGGGTATCTCCGCCATGGCCCACTCTGGTTTACGGCGTGGATGATTAATCGCCTTAACGCCGATAAACGTCCCGCCGTATTATATATACACCCGTGGGAAATAGACCGCGAGCATCCGAAATTGGACGGGTTGAATGCCCTGCAGAAATACCGTCAGTATGGGTCGATTTCCACGCTGATGATAAAGCTGGAAAAGTTGTTCAGGAAATTTGATTTTTATTCGGCCAGGGATTATCTTGGTACGATAAAAAGAAAGAAAATAGGATTCGAAAGATAATGTCAAAATCACAGGTTGCCGTCCTCAAAACCAATACCGAAAATGTTGTCCATGATTATCGCCGTCTGCTCGAACTCATAAACTACAAATCCATAATTGATATCAATCAGGATACGATCATAAAATTGAACCTGTCCTGGACCAAATATTTCCCGGCCTGTTCCTCGCAGCCCTGGCAGGTCGAGGGGTTGGTTAAGACTCTGGTTGAAGACGGTTATCCTACCGATAAGCTTTTCCCGCTCGAAAACAAAACGGTCGTGACGCATCCGTGGAAAGGCGCGCGCAACAACCTGTGGCTGCCTGTCCTCGACAAATACGGGCTTAAATTCACGGCCCTGCCTGAAGTCGAGTGGACCGTCTTTAATTTCAAATCAAAGCTCCTCAAGCTCAACGAAATATTCCCCGAGGGTATCGAAATTCCCAGGATGTACATCGGGAAGCAGATTATCCATCTTCCGACCGTCAAAACGCACGGCCATTCGACCACGACCGGGGCGATAAAGAATTCTTTCGGGGGACTGCTCAAAGAGGTCCGGCATTATGCTCATAAGTATATGCACGAAGTCCTGGTCGACCTGTTGATGATGCAGAAGGAGCTGCACCCGAATATTCTGGCCGTCATGGACGGAACCGTCTGTGGCGACGGGGCCGGTCCGCGAACCATGACCCCGCACTCCAAAAATCTGATATTGGCTTCGGCCGATTCGGTGGCGATCGACGCCATCGCGGCCAAACTGATGGGCTTCGATCCGCTGAGCATTCCATATTTAAGAATGTGCCATGAAAAGGGTCTGGGCGTGGCCGATGTAAGAGACATCGAGGTTTTGGGCGAAGACATCGCCGAGATTAATTTTCATTTTCAAACGAAAAAGTCGTTTGTCATCTGGGGTGATCAGATGCTTCGCAAGGGCCCGCTCAAATTCCTCGAAAAAGTGGCTCTTCATTCGCCCCTTGTGGTCTGGGCTCCGATGGCCAGCAATATATACCACGACTGGTTCTGGTATCCCACTGTCGGCAAATCGATTATCCGCAAATACTCCCGCACCGAGTGGGGCCGCCTTTTTGATCAATATAAAAAGGGGCACGTCCACTCCGAAAAACGGGCCGAAATTACGGCCAAGTAACTGTTGCCAAAAAAAATAAATATGTCTTGACTTGTAATTGTATAATGGATAAATAGTTAGAAAACCTGAGGGAGGAATAAAATGAAGAGATTTATAATTGCTTTCGTAATGACAGCCTTAGTATTTTCCGCAGCTCAGGCCCGGAAAAAGAGCAAGTCGGGTGAAGTTGACGGTAACACCTACACGGACGGCACATACCCCTTCAAAATCACCTTCAATGATCTCTGGAAAGCCAGCACAAAGAAAAGCGATGACCCGGTTCGCCTTATCCTCACCGAAAAAAAATATGACATTCCCCCGGCCTATACGAGGGTCCCGAATTATACGACGACGCCCAAAGTAACGGTAATGGTGGATACGACGTCGTTGCCGCTGGATATGTTCGTGGACTCGCTATTGTCCGATGACTACAAGTCCGACGAGAAAAAGAAGATATTGTCCGAATTCCCCATTCTCTATGGCGACTACCAGTTGCGGAGACGATTTAAGGTCCCTGTCGGCGACGGTGAAGGAGTCCAAATCACCTTACAGCTTCAATATACCATATCGATTCAAGGGGCTGGTTCGAATTCGGACCGAGGCGAGATCGTGACGGATTTCCAGGGTGGGTCGGTATTTTTCGCCAAGAAGGATGATAATATTTATATGATGCATTTCATCGGCGAATGGCGGTATTTTGATACGCTCGAAAAAGACTTTGCCGAAATCGTCAAGGGGTTCCAGTTTACGGATTAGGCGCCGGAGATCTTTATAATATCAAAAACGGCAACCGATTAATTATTGACGCCGTTAGTCCGGTTTGTTATGTTCGATCAGTAAAAAGCTAAATTCTTCCAAGGAGGAAGTATGTGGGTTTTCAGGTCGGTATTGATACTCCTGGTGATTGCAATTATTGTCGGTTTTGCCTTATATAACAGCGGCCCCGATCAAACCGTAAACGTCAATCTGATTTACGCCCAAAGAATGGATGTCCCGGTGATTACGGTGGTTTTCTGGTCCTTTATCCTGGGAGCCCTGATCGCCTGGCTGCTGTTCATTTCCATTTATCTCAAGCAGACCAATCAGCTTCGAGACGCCAACAAATCTATCAAAGGACTGATATCCGAAGTTACCGCTCTGCGCAATCGACCGATTGAGGAAAGCAAGGATTTACTGGGAAAGAAAAGGAACTAACGGGGAAATCCTATGGATATGGTAATCATCATAATTTTGCTGGCTGTCATTGCCTCGCTGCTGATTTATTTCTATTACGGTCAGTACAAAAAGGAAAAAAAGCAGCCCGATAATAGGCTCTATATCGATGGTTTGCGGGCTTTGCTGGATAACCGCGACGAAGAAGCCTTCAGCAAATTCCGGGAAGTCGTGGCAGAGGACAGCACCAATATCGATGCCTACCTGAGGCTGGGGGATATTCTCAAGAAATACGGCAAGGCCGATAAGGCGCTTCAGGTCCACAAAGATTTGACCCTGCGGCACAATCTGGCGAATTCCGATAAGAAATCGATTTTACGGGCTCTGACCGAGGACTTTCTGGCGCTGTCAGATTCCGATTCGGCAGAAAAAGCCCTGCAGGAATTGATTGAAATCGCCCCCTCCAACCGCTGGGCTTATGAGAACCTGCTCAAGCTTCATGAAAATGCCGGCGACTGGGATAAGGCTATCGAAATCAAAGAGAAGCTGATAAAAATCGACGGCGACCATTCCAAGAAGGGTCTGGCCATATATCGGTTTCATCAGGGTGAAAAGCTGTTCGACCACAAAGAATATCATAAAGCCAGAGTGCTTTTCAAAGAGGCGGTTTCGATGGACCCGGCCTGCGTTTCGGCTTACGTGAAAATCGGTGATTCCTACGTCCTGGAAGACCGGCTCGACGACGCCGTCCAGATCTGGCGCAAGATGGTCGCGGCGGTACCAGCCAAGGCGGGTTTGGTACTGGGGCGGCTGAAGAAAGCGCTGTTCGAACTGGGTCGGTATGGTGATATTTCTTCGGTCTGCAATGATATTCTCGAAACCGCGCCCGACAATATCGATGCCCGTCTGTTGCTGGCCGATTATCATCAGAAAAAAGGCGAAACGGCCGAAGCCATTGAGCATCTGCGCGCGACGCTGGAAAGCCACCCCGAGGCGTACACTCCCGCGCTGGAACTGGCCCGGCTGCATTTGTCTACCGGCGATAAGAAAGAACTCGGGGCGCTCCTGGACAAACTGCTGGAACGCGGCGAACCCGATGGCAATAATCGGGGCAGCTTGGCCGGGATGAAAAAGCCTGCCGGGCAGGACGTCTATTCGGGCCGTTAACACAAGCTGAATAGTATGCGTAAATTCGTACTGTGCATATTCGTATTATCGTTATTTTCCGGGGCTTATGCATCGGATGACGTTCTGAAACTCATTCAAAAAGGTGATCTGGATAACGCCAGGAAGGAAATAGGTCAACTGGCGACGGCAACGACGCGCGATGGGTCGATGCTGTACTGCCAGGCCCTCCTGGAGACCGATGGTTATGCCTCGGCCAAATTCCTCGACGCGGCTTTCAAGGCCGGAATGGCTTCCGAATGGCTCGAAGACAACGTCTGCCGTAAGGTACAGTACTATCTGGCCGACGGCGATTACGAAAACCTGGCGTCATCGGCCCTGGGTTATCTTCAGTATTGGGAAAACGGAAAGTATCGCCCGATGATGATTCGTCTGTACTCGCTGGCCGCCGACAAGATCGGCAAGAGGTCCTCGGCCGAACGAGAGATAGAACTATTGACAAGAGAAAACGAAGACCACATGTACGGTGATATAGGGAAACTCGAAAAGGCGCGGCGGCAGTATGACGCCCGGGATTACATCGCGGCGCAGAAAATTTGCCGGGGTCTGACCAAATCGACCTACGATGAGGTCGTCGCTCCGTCGCTTTTTTTCCTGTCGTACTATTCGTTCGAGCAGAAACGCATCGACGACGCCATATTGTATTATAATATCCTCAAAGAAAGTTATCCCGATGCGGTCGGTCTTGATGAACTCGTGTCCGGATTCAGTGATTTGAAAATATCCGGCGGCGGCGAGGCCGATAAAATCACCGGCACCTATTATTCGGTGCAGGTAGGGGTATATTCCATGCGCGACAACGCCCGCGATATGAAGAAATTCATGGAAAAGTACGATCAGCCCATTGAAATAAAAGACAAGACAATATCCAATAAAAGTTACTATGTGGTTTATGTCGGGAAATTTACTTCATCCGACGAAGCCATAGCCTTCAAAGCCCGGCTGGAATCACAGGAAAACGAAGCTTTTCAAGTAGTCGCACGATGAATCCGTCCGCCTCGGCCCGCGATAAACTGACGCCGGTGATGCGGCAGTTCTATGATATCAAAGCCCGCTACCCGGATAAAATTCTATTCTTCCGCATGGGTGATTTTTACGAAATGTTCGACGACGACGCCGTCAAAGCGGCGCCAATTCTCAATATTGCCCTGACTTCACGGGGGCACCTGAACGGCAAAAAAATCCCGCTGGCCGGAGTGCCGTACCACAGTGCCGATAAGTACCTGGCGCGGCTTCTGGAAGCGGGCGAGAAGGTCGTCATTGTCGAGCAGATCGAAGACCCCAAACTGGCCAAAGGTGTGGTCAAACGCGACGTCGTCGAAATAATCACTCCCGGTACGTCCACGGTCGACAGCGCTTACGAAGCTTCGGGCACGACTTATCTGGCGGCGGTCTACGTACCGCTGGGCGACGCTGACTGCGGGCTGGCCGCGATTGACCTTACGACCGGGCAGTTTTTTGTCGATGAAGGTCCGACCGACCGTATGACCGAGTCGATTCAGATATTGTCGCCCAAAGAAATATTGTACCCCGACGATTACGACGGTGAATTTGTCGGCCTGCTCAAGTCGGGCGGTCAAAAGGGGTTCACGCCGTTCGAGAACTGGAATTTCGATTATAAGACGGCGCTGCGGGAGCTGTGCGAATTTTTCGGAGTAAGTACCCTCGACGGGTTCGGTATCGGACAGACAAAGTATGGTATAACCGCCGCCGGCGCAATCTACAGGTACCTGCAGGAAACCAATCGCACCAAGCTGGATCATATCACGAAAATTCTTCCGGCGGACAACACCCAGTGCATGGTGCTCGATTATAACACGGTCAGGAATCTTGAAATTTCGCGCAACCTGTCGGACCAGGGCGAGAAAAACTCCCTGTTCGCGGCGGTCAATAAAACGTCATCGGCGGGCGGCGCCCGCAAGCTGCGCGACTCCCTGCTGCACCCATACAAGACTCTTGTGCCCATTTTACGCCGACAAAAGGGCGTGAAAGAGCTGTACCATAACCGCGACCTCGCGATCGATCTTCCGTCACAATTAAGCCAATTGCCCGACCTGGCGCGTCTGGCCGGGCGGCTCGGGATGCGCAAAATCAATCCGCGTCTTTTGGCTACCTTAAAGGAGGGACTCGTAACGGGGCGGGATATTATTGGCCGTCTGTCGGACTGCAACAGCGAGATCATAAAAAGCATCGTCGCCAATTATCCTGACTTAGGGATGGTTGTCGAGAAAATCGGTTTCGCCCTGACCGATGAACCGCCGATGACCGCCAACAAAGGCGGCGTTATCAGAAAAGGATTTTCGGCCGAGTTGGATGCTTTGATTGATTCGATCCGCGACGCCCGTAAGTACATCGCATCGCTTCAAAACAAAGAGCGTCAGCGCACCGGGATACCGTCGCTGAAAGTCGGTTACAACAAAGTTTTCGGGTACTATATAGAAATTACCAAAGCGCATCAGGACAAAGCTCCCGATGGATACATTCGCAAACAAACCCTGGTCAACGGCGAGCGGTATATCACCGAGGAATTGAAAGAAAAAGAAGAGATGATTAGCGCCGCCGAAGAGAAAATATTCTCACTCGAAGAAAAGCTGTTTGCTGAGCTTGTCGATGAAGTCGCGGGGAGTCTCGAAGATATAATCCTGATCGCCGAAGCATTGTCCGAAATTGATCTGATTGTCTCGCTGGCCAATCTGGCAGCGGACAAAAGCTATATCTGCCCCGAACTCGATGAATCGACCGACCTGGAAATCATCGGCGGCCGTCACCCGGTAATAGAAAACCTTCTTCCGGCGGGCAATTTCATAGCCAATGATATCGACTTGAATTCAAATGCTCACAGACTTATGATCTTGACCGGGCCCAACATGTCCGGCAAATCGACCTATTTGCGCCAGATGGGGCTGATCGTAATTCTGGCCCAGATCGGTTCTTTTGTCCCAGCCGAGTCGGCCCGCATCGGACTGGTCGACCGGGTTTTCACGCGGGTCGGAGCCATCGACAACCTGGCGCGGGGTCAGTCGACGTTTCTGGTGGAGATGGTGGAAACGTCGAACATCCTGCACAACGCCGGGGAGAAGTCACTGATCCTGCTCGATGAGGTCGGCCGGGGGACGTCGACTTTCGACGGCCTTTCTATCGCGTGGTCGGTCGTGGAATACATTAACGAGAACAACCGGGCCCGCACCGTTTTCGCCACTCACTATCATGAGCTAACCGGGTTGGCGGCGCTGTACGATAAAATATTTAACTGTCAGGTGGCGGTCAAACGCTGGGAAAACGAAATTATATTTTTGCACAAAATAATTCCAGGCGGCTGCGATGATTCCTACGGCATCGAGGTGGCCCGTCTGGCCGGAGTGCCGCGGCCGGCTCTGACTCGCTCGCGGGAGCTGTTAAAACTTCTGGAATCCGGAAAATTCTCGCAGTCGGCGCTGGCCAGGGGAGTCCATAAAAATATAGTGCAACGCTCACTGTTCGACCGGCAGCCGTCGGAAGTGGAAGGAGAAATCAAAAAGACCGACATCGACAACCTGACGCCGGTCGATGCCCTTAAGATGCTGCATCGCCTGAAAGAAAAACTCGATGAGCAATAATCCCGCCATAAAGAAACGCTGGATTCGTCCGCTCCCGGAACGCCTGATCAACAAGATCGCAGCCGGTGAGGTGATCGAGCGACCGGCGGCCGTTCTAAAAGAGCTGGTGGAAAACGCTCTCGATGCCGGTGCTGCGTCGATCGACGTCGACATCGAAAAGTCCGGCACCAAACGAATCGTTGTCACCGATAACGGCTGCGGAATCGAACCGGATCAGATAGAGATCGCCTTTTCTCGGCACGCCACAAGCAAGATCAGCGACTTCAACGATCTGGAGAAGCTCATCAGTTTCGGGTTTCGCGGCGAAGCGCTACCGTCAATTGCTTCTATCTCCCGCACGCGCCTGGTCTCGAAAACGGCCGACGCCGACAGCGGCATGGAAATCATTATCGAGGGCGGTGTGGTGCAGAGCCTCAAACCGGTCGCGGCCCCGGACGGAACCAAAGTCGAAGTTGAAAATTTGTTTTTCAATACACCCGCCCGCCGCAAATTTCTAAAGTCTGAACCGACCGAGGCGTCGTATCTCAATCGAAACGCCATTGCCATGGCCCTGAGTTCAAGCGGCGTGGCTTTCAAATACAGAATCAATGGCCGCAGGCTGTTTGAGCTTTCCGAAACCGACAATAATCCCAAGTCGCGCACTGCCCGGATATTACTTCAAAATAAAGTCGATCAACTGATGACCGTCATAAGCGACGTCTCCGATGTCAAAATAGAAGCGTACTTAAGTTACCCGCTGTACTGCCGCAACGGTCAGACCGGCCTGTACATGTTTATCAATAATCGCTTCATAAAATCTCCGGGGCTGGCGCACGGGATTGTCTCCGGCTATAAGGAGCTCCTGCAAAAGGGGCAGTACCCGGTCGGGGCAGTATTTATGTCGGTCGATCCGGCGCAGGTCGATGTCAACGTGCATCCGACCAAAGCCGAAGTGCGTCTGTCTCAGGAACGGATGATCCACGACCTGCTGCACGAAGCTGTCAAGCGGACCCTGCGCGAAACCGGCATCCTCCCGACTCCGACGGTACTGGGGCCGCCACCGAGTCTGCCCGGCGAAACCGGGCCTCGATTCGATCATCAGGCGGTGCCGTCACAACAACAGCCGACAAAAAATCTCGATATAAGCTTGTTAAAGAAACTATACCGAGGTGAGGCCGAAGAAAATACCGCCGGACAGTCGCATGCCGAACCGGTGCACGTCGGATTGCCCGCAGCCGAAGAAACTCCCGCCATTGAGCCAGGCTCAACACCTACAGTTGAGCCAGAATTCGAGCGCTATCAATACCTGGGGCAATTCGCGAAACTGTACCTTATGTTTTCGGATCAAAACATGTTATATATTGTCGATCAGCATGCGGCGCACGAACGGGTGCTTTACGAACAAACGCTGGCCGCGATGGATAAAGGCTCCGGCGTGTCGCAGAATCTTCTGTTTCCGGTAAATATCGAACTGGCGGCCGATCGGTATTCGCTTTTTGAAATGGCCGCCGAGGCTCTTGAGGCGTCCGGCTTTGTTGCCGAACCGTTTGGCGCCACCACTGTCTTATTGTCCGCAGTGCCTGCGGCACTATCCAAGAAATCCCCGGAGAAATCATTCGACGAGATAATCACCGATATCGAGCGTGCCGACCGGGCCGGTTTCGACCTCAGGAAAAGTATCGCGCAGTCTATTGCCTGCCGGGGAGCCGTCATGCACGGCGATAAAACGACCGAAACCGAAGCCCGCGCCTTGATAAGCCAGTTATACGCCTGCCGTAACCATCACACCTGCCCTCACGGCCGCCCTGTCATTCTTCGGTTGACCAAAGATGAACTCGATGCCAAATTCGGGCGATAAAGCTCCCGTCATACCGGTTTTAACCGGCCCTACCGGAGCGGGCAAGACGTCCCTGGTCTTCGATTTTATGGACCGGCATACCGGTCTCGAAATGATTTCGGCTGATTCCCGTCAAATATACAGACAGCTTAATATCGGTACCGACAAACCGAACGCCGAAGAAATCTCGCGCTATTCGATTCATCTGGTCGATTGTGTCGAACCGGGGGAGAGATTCACAGCTTTCCATTTTGTAGAGCGGGCCAATAGGCTGATCGGAGAAATATTGGGCCGGCGGCACTTACCGATCGTATGCGGCGGGACGGGGCTGTATATCAAGTCTCTGGCTGAGGGAATTGTCGAAATACCCGACGGCGATTTCGCAATCAGGGACGAGCTTGAAAGACTGGCTGAAACCGACAGCCCTGAGGTTCTTCACGATAAACTGAAAAATATAGACCCGATCGAAGCTTATAAGGTCCATCCGAATAATGTAAAAAAAGTCATTCGGGCGCTCGAAATTTATTATTTGACCGGCAAAACAAAATCGGAAATTACAGCCGTCGGATCGTATAAAAAAATATACGACTTTAAAATAATATGCTATTTGCCGCCGCGAGATCATCTATATGAAAAAATAAATTCGCGAGTGGACTTGATGCTGAAGCGCGGCCTGCAAGATGAAATCGATATGATCATAAAAATGGGTCTGAAAGACCAGGTTAGGCAAATTAATGCAATCGGGTATAACGAGTTATTTGATTTTAAGGATGGCCGTCTCGGCTTCGACGAGGCCGTGAATTTGATCAAACAAAATTCCCGGCGCTTCGCCAAAAGGCAGATTACCTGGCTGAGGGGCATGCAAAATGTTCAATTTTGCGATAAACCCGAGGGTGTTTTGGATTGTCTTATAAATATTGTGGAGGGGAGGAATATTTAATCTTGACACCGTCGCCGAGGATTTCATATATATAACAACAGGTTATGAGGGGAAAACGTAAAGACTGTATAAACATTTCCGATATATATTAGGATGGAAGTTATATAACTATTGGAAAATTATGATCATGAAAAAAGCCAAGATTTCTGCCGTTTTTTCTTTTCTTCTGGGGATTGTTTTAATCTCCTGCACCAATCCAAACCTGGGTCAACCGCCTGCCGAAAAAAACGCCAAACCTCATTTTTCAGACAGCTCATCGAGCGATAATCAGGGGAGTGCCCCGCTGGCTTCGGTCGAGGAGGATATTTATCTTGACCGCACCGAACAATCTCCCTATGCCGTTCAGGACTCGGCCCAAAATGCCAACGATACGACGGTGGCGGTGGACGATGAAATCTGGAGATATCTGAACCTGGCTTATGAGGTACTACAGCATGGGCGTTCTGGCCAACAAGGAAGCCGCGTGGGAAGAGGCGCAGTACTATTTTGAAAAGTGTATTTCCATCCTTGGGGAACTCGATCTCGATCCAGAATCGGAAACTCCGGAAGCCGCCAAGTACAATCAGCTACTGGCCGAGCTGGCGACCGGATATCGCCAGACTTTGTTATCTCTCGGACATTTGCCCGGCGATGTTTCCTCCGATGCTCTTATGTCGCGCTTTTCAGAAATAAATCACCTCAAAATGGATACGACCGAATTCAAACGCATCGATCAAATTACGCAGGAGAAGGTCGCTTACGACGTCCCGATTATCATGAACGAGCGGGTCAAAAATTGCATATTGTACTATCAGACGGTGGCCCGCGATGCTTTCGCCAAACATCTTTCGCGATCGACCAAGTTTTTGCCTTTATTCAAAAAGATTTTCAGCGAGCACGGTATACCCGAGGACATGGCCTATCTGGCTTCCGTGGAATCGGGGTACAGCCCCAATGCCTATTCCTGGGCACGGGCCATGGGGCTGTGGCAGTTTATCGCGTCGACCGGGAAGCTGTACGGGCTGGATCGTTCGTGGTGGCTGGACGAACGCAAGGATCCGGTAAAGGCGACGCACGCCGCCGCCCGCTTCTTGAAAGATTTGTACGATGAATTCGGGAGCTGGGAGCTGGCCATGGCCGCCTATAACGGCGGGCCGGGGCGGGTCCGCAAAACGATCAAGCATCAGAAAACGACCGATTTCTGGAAAATGGATCTGCGCAAGCAGACCGAAGATTATGTTCCGTTTTTCATGGCCGCCACGATTATCTCAAAAAGCCCCGAAAAATTCGGTTTCACCGATATTGATTATGAGCCGAAATGGGAATATGATGAGGTGGAGATTGACAAATGCCTGGACCTGAAAGTAGTGGCCAAAGAACTGGGCTGCTCGCTTAAGGATTTAAAGGAACTTAACCCGGAATTGCTCCGCAATTTCACGCCGCCCAATGAAAAAAATTATACTCTGCGCGTTCCTCGGGACACCCGCGAGAAATTCCTGGCCGCTTATGACGACATGCCCTCGTCGCAGGAGACCAGCTTTGTCCGCCATACCATCAGGCGCGGCGAGGTGGTTTCAACTATCGCCCGGCATTATGGTGTATCTCAAGATGCCATCTTGCAGGCCAATAATCTTTCTCGACGCTCGAAAATATATGCCGGAAAAACTCTGATTGTCCCCGTGCCCAACGACAGCTATTATGGCGACCGCAAGGAACCCAAGCGGGAATATCAGGCTGCCGGTAGTTATTATTATGTCCGCTCCGGCGATACCGTATGGGATATTGCCCGGGCGTTCAGCACGTCGACCGATAAGATCCGCCGGTTGAATAATCTCGACCGCCGGGCCAGAATCCATGTCGGCCAGAAGCTGCTGATATTTGAATCCGGTTCGGGTGCGGTAGCCTCGGCCAATACGACCCAATTATCGTCGTCGTCATCTGACGCGGATTCCGACGGTAAGGAAAGCACGACTTACAAGGTAAAGCCCGGCGACACTCTTTGGGATTTAGCCAGGATGCACGGAACAACCGTGTCGAGCATCCGCCAGGCCAACGGTATGGGACGGCGGAGCCGGATTTACGCCAACCAGAAACTCGTTATTCCTTCGGGCAAGACGAGCTTTACGATTTACACGATTCGTCGTGGCGACACGCTTTCGAAGATCGCTTACAAAAACCGCACGACGGTATCGAAGCTTATGGTCTGGAACGGATTGACGGATCCGGGATTGATTAATATCGGCGACAAGTTGAAAATTTATTATGATTAGGGGAGATTATGGCCAGGAAACGTGATATCGTGATTGCGGTTATTATCATTTTCAGTTTTATATTCGGATTTGGTTTTTTAAGCCTTGTATTTTTCGGCGCGCTCAGCGGCGACAATGAAATCAGCCTCGGTGGCTTTGGAGACAAGATTGCGGTAATAGAAATCTACGGGGCCGTTTATGATTCAGCCGATATTATCAAGCAGTTGAAAAAATGGGGTGACAACGACAATATCAAGGCCATTATCCTGCATATCGATTCGCCGGGCGGTGCCGCGGCGCCATTTCAGGAAGTCTATCAGGAAATAAGAAAAATCCGCGAGGAAAAGGGCAAGGTTGTGGTAGCCTCCTGCCTGTCATTGGCCGCATCGGGAGGATATATGGCGGCGTGCGGGTGTGATGCCATAATGGCCAATCCTGGGGCGATCGTTGGTTCTATCGGCGTGATCATTCAATTCATGAATGCCGAAAAACTTTTGAAGACTATCGGGGTTTCGTATGAAACGATTAAATCCGGGGAATTAAAAGACGTCGGATCGCGCGACCGACCGATGACCGAAAAAGAGCGGAAGATGCTGACTTCCATGGTCATGGACACCTATGAACAGTTTGTGGACATAGTCGCCGAGGGCCGCCATATGAGCAAGGAAGACATTTATCCGCTGGCCGATGGGTCGATATTCAGCGGGCGGCAGGCCTATGAACTTGGTCTGGTTGATACGCTCGGGACGTTCGAGGATGCCGTCAAATACACCGCCGACCTGGCCGGGATACAGGGCGAGCCTGATTTGGTGAAGGTTGTCAAACCGAAACCCGGTATTTTTGATTTTCTCGGGTCGTTTATGTCCCAGCTTCACGACCTGACATCGGGAGCTTACTCGCAGGGACCCCGTGTTTTATATCTATATTAATTTATAAAAATCCTTGCGTTATTTTTTGAAATAATTTACCTTATGTAACGATTTGTCAAAGGCTTAGCGTGAATCGTCAATTTGTTCTTTGACAGAATTTGGGAATATGTATTATGAAAAAAAGAAATGATAATAAACCAGTAAGCTTGAGAGGGAGGAAAATATGACCAAGGCTGATCTGGTTGAAAGGGTGGCCGAAAGAACCGGCCTGACCAGGACAGATGTTGCCGTAGTCGTTGACGCCTTTCTTGATACCGTGAAGAAATCAATGGAGGTCGGCAATAATATCGAAATTCGCGGATTCGGTACGTTCAAAATCAAATTACGCAAGGAACGCAAAGCGCGAAATCCGAGAACAGGGGAAGTTGTTCCTGTGCCGGGAAGAAAAGTGCCAGTGTTTAAGCCCTCGAACGAATTCAAGAACATGATAACCAAACTGCCTGTCTAACTAATTACAGTTTCCTGAGATGGAGGATTAATGCCGAGCGGAAAGAAGAGAAAACGTCAGAAAATTAAAACTCATAAGCGCAGAAAACGCAGGAGAGCTGACCGTCATAAAAAGAAAAATCGCTAGCTAAATATAAATTTACTGGCAGGAATTTTTTCGGGGAAATTCGTTCCCGCACTTTCGGAACGACTTTCCCCGTTCTTTATTTATAAAAATCGAACATTAAATTAATTGATTAATTGATAATAATAATTCATTATTCTTCAATGTGTTATGAAGTGTACTCAGGGTTAACTCGCTGTCGGCTTTCCGGCATTCCGATTGCAATCATAAGTCGCTATGGCTAAAAGAATATTCAAAATCGCCTTTCTGATTAGCCTCTGTCTGGTTGGCGTGGTGCAACTATGCACGGCCGATATTTTTGATATTCGCGTCAACGACGATCAAACGGTAACCGATCAGGCCGACCCCCGTATAGCGGTCGATCACAGCGGCGATTTTATCATCGTCTGGACCGACAAGCGCTCCGCCAACAGCGATATATATTTCCAGTTCTTCGACAGCTCCGGAACGGCTTCGGGCGACAATTACAAGCTTAACAACGACATCGGTTCATCACCGCAATATCATCCGTCTGTCGCCGCCAATAACCTCGGGCAATTCGCAGCCGTCTGGCAGGATTTCAGAAATGGTTCTTACCCGTTCGGAGCCGATATATTTTTCGCTCCCATAGACACCCTGTCCGGTTCGGATAATATCGAAATCACCGCCCTGGCGCCCGATTCCACCCGGGAGTCGGCCGACATTGCCGTCCTTGTCAATGGGTCATTTGTTTCTGTCTGGTCGGACTATCGCAATAAGAACTGGGACATATACGGCCAGATCGTTACGGCCGACGGGCAGATGATACAGGGCAATTTTATTATCAACGATGATATCGCCAAAGCCGCCCAGCATGCCCCGCGCGTGGCGGCGCTGGCCGACGGCGGTTTTGTCGTGGCATGGTATGATAACCGAAACGGCGACGACGATATCTACGCCCAGCGCTTCGACCAATCGGCGGATCCGACGGGGACCAATTTTATGGTCAACGATGACGCCACTGGCAAACGCCAGGCTTTTCCGGCGATTGCGGCCGATATCAACGGGCGGTTCTTTGTCGCCTGGACCGACTGGCGCAACGGCATTTATCCGGCGAATCCGGATATCTATGTCCGGCGTTACGCCGCCGACGGCACACCGCTCGAAGCCTCGGTCAAAATAGTCGGAATCGACGGTGGTCGTCCGCAACGCGACTGCGCTATCTGTGCCGACGCTATGGGCAACGTCTGCGTGGCGTGGGCCGATTCGACGTCGGATAACTGGGATGTGCGCGCCAGAATTATCGACTATCGGGGAGTGCTGGCTCCGAGCAGTTTTCTTCTTTCACAGGAAGTGATCGGCAAGCAGCTGCAGCCGGATATCGCCGCCGACGGTTTCAAAATGTTCGCCACCTGGTCCGACTATCGCAACGGTAATTTCGATATTTATGCGTCGATTATAAAGTACAACGATCCATCGCTCGTGCCCAGTGTCGATGAGATAATATTTGATATGGAGTACGGTCAACCGCCTCCGGATCCGGTGGAGGTTTTTGTCACCAATGCCGGGTACGGGGCCCTTGATTGGAGTGCCACGACCAATGTCAGTTGGCTGAGCGTTACCCCGAATTCAGGGACAACGCCCGATACGTTTTCCGTCGAAGTGCTCGACAATACATTCGGCAATGGGGATTATTACGGCCAGATCAGGCTGGTAAATGTCAGCCAGAACGATTCGACTGTTATTATCCCGGTCCGCCTGACCGTATCATCGCCGCTGATAGATATCGTTCCCGATACCTTGATATTCCCGGCACACGCGGCTGTCGGTAATCCTGAAAATAAGACAATAGCAATATTAAACGCCGGTTCCGGTACATTGACATGGCACGCATCTGAATCGGCCGACTGGCTGGACATTTTCAGTGCATCGTCGGGCGCCGGGGGCGATAGTCTGGAACTTGGTGTTTCGATTTTCAATCTCGACCCGGGCGATTATTGGGCGCCGGTGGAAATTGTCTCGGCCGAAGCGGCCAATTCGCCGGAAACCTGCTGGGTTGAATTAAGCCTGGTCGACAATAAACCGTACCTGGCCGTTATGCCCGATCAACTGGATTTCTTCGCGGTCGTCGGTGATAATCCGATACAGCAGTTGACCGTAATAAACGGTGCTACCGGGAGTCTGGCATGGACGGCGCTCGAAAACTCGATCTGGCTCAGCATTGATAAATCATTCGGAACCGATAACGATGTCATCTCCGTCGGAGTAAACACTGAAAATCTCAGTTCGGGGTTTTACAAGACTCATATCGATATTTATGACAGCGCTTCGTTTAATGTCTCCGTAGCGGTGCCTGTGAATCTCTATCTTTCTTCCGGAGACAGCATCGTCTTTATGAACAGTAATACCATGCCCGGCATGATCGGCGTGGTCCCGATATTTATCGACCTGCTGGAACCGGCCAAGTCCGGTTATGTCCCGTTTGCATCGGACAGCCATATTGTCGCGCTGGATTCGCTTGACTTCAGCCTCAGCACGTGGCCGCCCGGAGTCGATTTCTACCAGGGGTTCAGCGGTGACGCCGTCGGTGAATTCGGGTTCCGCCTGAGTCCGGCCATATTCGATTCCTTGGCGCTGCCACCAGGCAGATATTTTCTCGGCAATCTGTTTTACACCGCCCGCGATACCAATGCCATCGCCGTGCTCGATACACTTTATTCCGACAGTTCCGGCGCTTACATCCTCGATACTTTTCTGGTTAAAAACTACCCCGGTATAAAGGTCGGATCGCTGTTTGTGGGGCATCCAACGGCCGTGGGTGATGACGAAGACTTGCTTCCCGACAAAATGGAATTGAAACAGAACTATCCCAATCCGTTTAATGCTCAAACCACTATTGCCTTCGTGCTGGATAGAAGGTCTCAAGTGAAGATGGAAATATTCAATATCCTCGGCCAGGTTGTCAGGGAATTCGATTTTGGATATCTTGGAGCGGGGCGACACGAGGTCTCCTGGGACGGTCGTGTGGAAAATTCCCGGACAGCTCCAAGCGGTATCTATTTCTATAAACTGAGCGGAGGCTCGATTCGTCAGGTTCGGAAAATGGTCCTTCTCAAGTAGAGATCATCGCGTAATAAAATCCCTTATGATCCCTATATTCGGCAATTAATTGCAACTTTCTCTTTTTTTTGCCGTCCAATTTAAAAAGTGAATAAATATCCGTCTACGCGAGGTTTACTATGAAATCAGGTACTGCTATTGCTGGGGTTTGGAGTGTTCGTAGTCATGATTTGCGCGTCGGCATCCGCCGGAAGTGGAGAACTTTACGGAAAAATATACACGACCGATGATGAAGTCTATGAAGGATTCATTCGTTGGGATAAAAACGAAGGCTCCTGGCACGATATACTCGACGGCACCAAAGAACTCGATCGCGAGCGGGACAGACGTTATTATCATGACCGCAAACGTCGCGACCGCCGCATTTCGATTTTCGGGCTGACAGTTTACGATGAAAACGACGGCAGCTTTTTCGGTGTCGACGCCGCCGAATCAGGAATTGAGATGGGTCATATCAAGACCATTATGCCCGATGGCAGCGATGAGGCTACGCTGGTACTGAAATCGGGAGAAGAGGTCTATTTGGAAGGAGGCTCGACCGATATTGGCGACGACGTCAGAGAAATCCTTATTAAAGATAAAAAAGAAGGCGAACTGGAGTTGTACTGGTCTGATATAGATAAAGTGGAATTCATGGAAGCACCGAACGAAGAAGGCTTCGGCAAAAGGCTTTACGGCAAAGTCATGACCCGTCGCGGCGATGATTTCACCGGATTTATCACCTGGGATATCGATGAGATTTTCGATAATGACATTCTCGACGGCCGCGAATCGAGCCGGAAGAGAAAAATCGAATTCGGCAATATCGAAAAAATAGAAAGGCGCTCGTCGAGCAGCGCCAATGTTACTCTCAAAAGCGGTAATGAAATGCGGCTGACCGAATCCAATGACATCGACAGCGGTAACCGGGGCATTTGTGTTTTTGATAAAAACCTCGGACGCATCATTGTGGATTGGGACGAATTCGACGGCATCGAGTTCAGTGATGGTCCGGCTGAGCCGAAATACGGCGATTTTGACGGCGGCAAGCTTCTTCACGGAACGGTCTATACAGAGGACGGCGAGAAGTACAACGGCCGCGTCAAATGGGACGACGACGAAGAATACACGTGGGAGCTCCTGGACGGAAAGTACAACGACGTCGATATGGACATCGAGTTCGGCAATATCGCGTCGATCGAAAGACGGTCCCGCAGCAGCAGCGTCGTAAAGCTGAAAGACGGCCGCGAATTCCGCCTCAGAGATTCGAACGACGTCGACGACGACAATAAGGGTATATTTATTTTCGAAGGGAACGACAAAGAAGCCGTCATGGTCGACTGGTATGATTTTAAAAAAGTGGAGTTCGATCAATAGAAGCGGTATTGTACGACGATAAAGCCCTCACATAAAAACCCCCGCTGTGGTCAACCCCGTAGGCCGCTTCGGGGGTTATTTAATTGTATCGGATTAATTCTCACGAATTAAAAAAGAGAGTTTTCTTTGGTTGGACAAGAGGGGATAGGAGACATGCCCATGGAAACCAAAGAGAAACTCTCTTAGTTCTCAATTAAAAAATATTACGATCCCGTCATTTGTCAAGGTTAAAAACTGTCACAACACTCAAAGTCAGCTTTCGGAATCGGGTTCGATGTGAACCAGCACGTCGAGGATGGTCGGAAATGCGGCCCTGACGGATGTCCCTATATCGTGTGCGATATCATGGCCGCGACTGACGGTCATATCGCCCCGCACGCATACCGCGGCGTCGATATAATACCCCGAACCGACCGCACGACCTTTTATCCAGGCGACTTTTTTTACCTCACCCAAATTCGATATATATTCTTTAAGCTCTTTTTCCAAAGCCATATCCGGCGATGAAACCATCAGGGTGCCGACGTTTTCACGCAGTATTTTTACGGATTGCCTTAGTATGAATACGGCAATGTACAACCCGGCCAGCGGGTCAAGAATGGGATAGCCGAGCTGTGCGACTATAATGCCGATCAGGGCCCCCAGAGAAATAAGAACGTCGGAACGATGGTCCTGGGCATTGGCGATTACGGCCGGGGAGCGGTATTCCCGACCGATTTTGACGGTGAATTTGTAAAGCGCAAGCTTGATTAATATGGTGACTATGGCCGCCACGGTGGCTACGATATTGGGCGTCGCGTAGCTTTTTTCCATGATAGTGCTGAAGGCATCGCGGCCGATATAAGCGCCGGTGATGAAAAGCACTATGGCGACAAATATCGCCGCAAGATTGTCAGCGTTTCCGTGGCCATAGGGGTGCTCGCGGTCGGGTGGCCTTTCGGCGATCTTAATGCCGAGCCAGACGACGATATTGGCGACGATGTCGAGTAATGAATTTAAGGCGTCGGCCAGCAACGCCTGAGATTGCCCCCAAATCCCTCCCACTAATTTCAGGATTAGAAGGAAAACATTGAAACCGAGCCCGAGTTTGGTGCAGGCAATCGGAGTTTTAAGTTTTTCCAGCAACCTGTTACCCGCGTTTAACGGTATAAAAAAGAACCCCGTTTTGACCGGGGTTCTTCATGCATTTTACCCTTCGTTTTTTTCGTAATCCTTAAGAGCCTGCAGCTCTTTCAGATGATCCTCGGCAGGGGCTATTAGCTCCTTGGCCCTCGGATTCTTCTTGGCCACCTTTATGAATTTCTGCCAGTTGGCAATGACCTGGTCGACTTTGTCCTGATTGTCGTGCTCGTACGCAATGGCGAGATTATAATGAGCCAGGTAATTGTCGGGATTGATCTCGGCGGCCTTTTTGAACATCTGGTATGCCTGGGGGTATTTTTCCTGTGCCTGATATATCTGGCCAAGGCTGTTAAACGAATTGAAGTAATCACCGTTTAGCTTGGTCGACTTCGTGTAAGCCTCTATCGCCTCAGGATATTTTTTAAGTTTCTGATACCCTTTGCCCAGCAGATAAAAGCTAAGATAATCATCCGCGACGGTTGATGTATATTTTGTCATGACATCAATGAGGTCCGGCCATTTCTTCTCGACCATAAAGACTCTGCCCAGGTCTTTGTTCAATTCGACGTTGCTTTTGTTCAGCTCAAGCGACTTTTTAAGCGCCTGTTCGGCATCAAGGTACTTGCGTTCCTTGAAATAGGTCAGGCCGAGATTGGACCAGGCATCGGCACTGGTGGGGTCGATTTCAGTAGCTTTGCGGAACTGCTCCTCGGCCTCGGGCAATTTCTCATTCCCGAAATACATCGAACCGAGATTTATCCGCGCATCCAGGAAATTGCCGTCTTCGTTTACGGCATTAATATATTCTCCGAATGCCAGACTGTCGTTGCCTTCCTGCTGCGCTTTCAATCCCAAATTAAAATGTTCTTTGGCCTTTTCCGTGTCGGCCATGGCGACTGATGCAAACAGGAAGATTAATAGCATGAGGGGATAGGTTGCCAGCTTCAGGTTTCCATGTCGAATCATGCGTTTATCTCCTTTCGGTTCTTTTAACATTCTACAATTTTGTCCGCCGGGACGTTTAAAAAAATGCCGGTCACAGTTTGGCGGCGATATCGGGATATTTAATACCCAAAATCCGGGCCGCCAAAAACGCGGCGTTTTTCGCCCCGGCCTTCCCGATGGCCATAGTTGCCACGGGAATGCCCGACGGCATCTGGGCTATGGCCAGAAGTGAATCCATACCATCCAGCGCTGCGGGAAGAGGCACCCCTATCACGGGAAGTTTGGTTCGAGCGGCGACAACTCCGGGCAGGGCCGCGGCCATACCGGCCATACATATAACGACCTCGAATCCGTTTTGCGCGGAATTTTTCGCAAGATCGTCGGTCCGGTCCGGCTGACGATGCGCCGATGATATTTCCAGTGAATTTTCGATTCCGAGGTTATTTAGGACTCCGGAGCAGGCATCGGCGTATTCCTGGTCCGATTTCGAGCCGATCATTATAAGCACTTTCGGCATATTTTATACTCCAACCTTTTCGAATTTCGCTCCGGCTTTGAAACCGATGTCGTTGCGGAAATACATGCCGTCGAATGTGATATTCTCGACTACTTCATAAGCTCTGTTTAAAGCCGTTTTCAGATCCTTATCTGTCCCGGTTACGCCGACCACACGGCCACCATCCGTAAGCCATTGTTTGCCGTCTTTTCTCGTCCCGGAATGGAACAAATAACACTTTTTATCACTGTAGTTTCTTAAACCATATATTCGCTTGCCGGTTTCCGCCTTTTGGGGATATCCGCGTGATGCCAAAACGACACAGGCCGCGGCGCCGTCGTCCCATTTCAAATCACCGAACGCATCGAGGTTGCCGTCGATCATGGCGATGAATATATCAGCCAGGTCAGATTTTAAAAGAGACAGAACCGCCTGAGTTTCCGGGTCACCGAAACGGCAATTGAATTCCATGACTTTCGGACCCGACGGCGTAATCATCAGACCCGCATAGAGGATGCCCTTATAAGGGTGTCCTTCGGCGGCCATGCCGCGCACGACCGGTTCGAGAATGTGTTCGACCACAAAATCCCGCATGGAATCGTCGACGAACGGCACCGGACAATAGGCACCCATACCGCCCGTATTGAGACCGGTGTCGCCTTCGCCAATCTGCTTATGATCCTGTGACGGCAGCATAACCTTGACGGTCTTGCCGTCGGTAAAGCACATCATGGACAGTTCCTGGCCTTCGAGACATGTCTCAATGACAACCTTGTCTCCGGCCGCACCGAAAATTTTCTCGACCATGATTTGATTAATAGATTCGACCGCTTCATCCAGGGTCGCGGCCACGATAACGCCTTTGCCGGCGGCAAGGCCATCGGCTTTTACCACAATCGGCATTTGCGATGATTTCACGAATGTAATTGCCGTGTTGGCGTCTTCAAAGACCTGGAACGGGGCGGTCGGGATATGATATTTGCGCATAAATTCTTTGGCGAAGGCCTTGGAGCCCTCGATTCGTGCGGCCGCCTGAACCGGGCCGATTATGCGAAGTTTACGTTTCTTGAATTCATCGACAATTCCCGCCGTAAGCGGCTGTTCCGGGCCAACCACGGTCAGCGAGATTTTATTTTTGGCCGCGAAATCCGCCAGACCTTTGATGTCATCGGCCTTGATATTGACACATTCGGCGATCAAGCCAATGCCGGCGTTCCCGGGGGCGACGAATACTTTTTTGACAAGCCGGGAGCCGCGAAGTTTCCACGCCAGGGCGTGCTCGCGTCCTCCGGAACCAATAACCAATACTTTCATAATCCTCAATTCCTCGAAAAAATATAAACTATAAAAATAGGGATTTTAAAAAGTTTTTCAACAGGTTTTTTGATTTAGTGGACTCCGATGTAAATCTCAGGAAAATAATCGATTATGTTATTAGATATTATTGTCCGCGATTGTCATTTAATCTTGACCCATTCTTAAAATTCCTTATTTTTCAATAGTAGCATATTCGTCGATTCTTTCGAATTCGGCAAAGCATTTGGGAGGCTAAAATGTCCAGAAGGTTTCTATTGGCAAGCGTTATCGTCTTAGTCTTTTGTTCCGCAGCTTCGGCCGTGGATTTCAGGGTGGAGTTTAATAGTCGGTTTTTCGGTGGCGGACAATATATTCCGGGTGGCCGTTACTTTACAATCGACATATATATGAATAATACAGACGCCCAAAGAAATGGTTTTAGTATTCCATTATGCATTTATGGTCCCCAAAATGACGGTGTCGAGCGAATTTACTGGGTCAACGCCGGTGGGCTTCAGGAAACGGGAGGTTCGGTCCAAATCCTGAATGGATTCGGTCCTGACGGAGACAGGTTCCTTGGAGGAAATGAAATCCATGTGTCGAGTTGGGACGGTATTCTTCCGGATACAATAAATCATACGACTTGGACGACAAGTAATGGTTGGCAAGACGATGAAGGCGAGCTTTTGGTCTACAGGTTTCATGCCAGTACCGATTACGTTTCACCGTTAATTGACTATTTGCAATTATGTATCGATTCAATAGCGCATTCTGACCCATCACTTGATTGGCTATGGCAGCCTGCATCAGGACCGTTTGGAGGTCCATATTGCACTATGGTTGCGGACATTGATTGTGATGACGCCCCACGGTTTGTGTCTGGATGCCCGTCAGGTAATCTGGATATAAATTGGGGGACAAATAAAAAAGATACTATTTCGATGGAAGTTAGTGTCGACTTGTTTTGTGATCCGGGTAACAAGTTATCCGGAGCATCAGCGAATTTGGGAAATATCGTTATAACTGACTCGATAGGTAGTAGCGGTGGGGGAGCATCTGTTGACTGGTCATTCGATGCTGGGTATGATATGCTTGGATCCTATGATGTTCAGCTATTGGCTATTGATAAATATTCCATACTTTATGACCATGAGGTGATCGACCATGCCTGCAATTTTACGCTGAATATAATAAATACGCCACCGACCGTAACCGCCAACTGCGGTGATACGATAGATTGCTGTATCGGAACTTCGGTCAAATTCCCGTTTCAGGTCACCGATATCAACACCGGCGACTATCTGTCCTATGATCTGGTCGACGATGCCGGGGAACGAGCCACTATCAGCGGTCCGGCCGGGATGATTACTTTCACCGATGACGGCAACGACGGTGAAGCTCTCTATGAAGTTCTCGCCGGTTTCAGCGACCGGGCCGAGGATACAACCTATTGCAACGTATATTTCAACGTCATTGCTTGTTGCGGGGATGTTAACGCCGACGGTGACCTGAATCTTCTCGATGTTTTGTTCCTGATCGATCATGTATACGGAACTCCTTCCGGACCGGAGCCGGGTGATTTCGCCCAGGGCGACGTGGTAACCGACGGGTTAATAAATCTCATCGATATATTGTATTTGATAGATTACATTTATGGCGTCCCGACGGGTCCGGCCCCGCCGAGATGTATGTAGAAAACCAATTTGAGCAGCGGGGCCCTGTATTAGTTCCGGGCTCCGCTTTTTAATATCACATTTCCAGTATCACATCTTAAGCTTCCAGGCTTCAATTCCGATATTTTTGATTGACAGGTGAACGTCCGTGCAGTATATATTTTGCAGGAAGTTACAGGACCAAAAAGGAGTAAAAATATGGTCAAGGACAGGCTGACAGTCAGGCAGCGGCAGATTCTGGAATATATCGAGCGGATGGTGACCGAGTCGGGACGGGCCCCGACAATCCGCGAAATCGGCGAGGAGTTCGATATCAGCTCCACCAACGGGGTGCGGGCGCATCTCGAAGCGCTGACCAAAAAAGGATATATCGCCCGCCAGAGCCTGATTTCGCGCGGGATCGAGCTGGTCAGGAAGATTCCCGGCGAGATGGCCGCGAAAATCCGCACCGTCCCGCTCGTCGGCACGGTCCCGGCCGGTGTGCCTCTGACCGCGGTCGAAAACCGCGAGGATTTTTACGCGGTCGATGAATCGTTTCTGCCGAGCGGGGAGACGTTCACGCTGCGGGTGGTCGGGGATTCGATGATCGACGCCGGGATTTACGATGGCGACCTGGTGCTGGTCAAAAAGCAGGATGACGCCGAGCCGGGCGATATAGTCGTGGCGGTGATCGGCGAGGAAGCGACAGTCAAGCGGTACTACCCGGAAAGAGGGACGGTGCGTCTTCAACCGGCCAATGAGCGGTATGCGCCGATTATGGTCCGGGCCGATGCGCCGGGATTTTACATCGCTGGCAAAGTGGTCGGGTTGATGCGGAGGCTGTGATGAGACGGGTGTGGCGGTATGTTTTTATTTTGCTCCTTCTCCCGATCAGCTTCGAACCGTTGGCCAGATTGCTGGGGTTGTGATTGGGGAAATTTGATGTTTGGCTCGATGACTTGTGACATGATTTGTTTGTAATTTTGTCGGGTTTTTCGCTCGGCATCTGCGATGCCTCACTCAGAACCCGACCTACTTTGACCTTCGACCATGTGATATAAAAAAGTAGGTCGGGTTCCGAAGTGAGCACAAGCGAACGAGAAACCCGACACAGAAAATATCATATGAAAAGTCTACGCAGGTACAACATAGAAGATGCTGATTATTTTGTCACCATTGTAACATACAATAGAGAGCAAATTCTTCACTTTGATATAAATCTCTTTTGGCAAAGCTGGGATTTGATAAGGCCGAAGGCTTGGGTCGTGTTGCCGGACCTTTGTCATATTCTGATAAATTGCGGAAAATTTTCAATATCGGAGTTAATCCACAAATTTAAGATTAAATACTCTCGGTTATTTCGCAATAAATTCAGACCCGGACGAGTCTTGCAAAATCGATTTTGGGATCATTTTATTCGTGACCAAGATGATTACAATGATCATCTTGATTATATCCACTATAACCCCGTAAAACACAATCATGCAAATGACCCCTTTGCCTATCAATATTCGTCATTATGCGAATACCACAATAATGGTTTTTATGAACGTGGTTGGGGTGTTGAAAAAGAAATAAAATTTAACGGCGAGTTTGGCGAATGATTGTTTTGTCGGGTTTCTCGAAGACTCGGAACCCGACCTACTAAGAGGGGTGAGGGCGTTTGGTGGAATGTATCAGGATATGGATGAGCCGGTCGATGTGATCGCGTTATTCGAAAATCATAAAATGAAACCGGTGCGCTTTCGCTGGAACGGCCGGACCTATAAAATAAGCGAAATCACCGGAGACTGGAAAACGGATATCGGGGCGTACAAAGTGCACCATTACGCGGTGGTGGACAACTCCTCGAATTTTTTCCAGCTTACGTTCGATGAACGTCAGACAAGCTGGATGATCAGCAAAATATGGGTGGAATAGACAAAACCCGTGACTGGGACAGGGTCATTATGCACGTGGACATGGACGCCTTTTTTGCGGCCCTCGAAGAACGCAATGTCCCCGGTCTCAAAGGCAAACCGGTCATTGTCGGCGGCGATCCACGGTACCGCTCGGTGGTTTCGACCTGTTCGTATGAAGCCCGCAAGTACGGGGTACATTCGGGGATGTCGATGGCGAAAGCCAAGAAACTCTGTCCGCAGGCGATAATAATCTCCGGGTCGCTCAATGCCTATATCTATGCCTCGTCGTATCTTCAGACCATATTCGATAATTATTCACCGATTGTGGAGCCGTTTTCGGTCGATGAAGCTTTTCTGGATATAACCGGGTGTCACCGGATATTCGGTACGGTTGAAAATCTGGTGATGCAAATGAAACGGGAAATAAAAGACCGGGTGGGTCTTACCTGCTCAGTCGGCATAGCCCCGACCAAGCTGCTGGCCAAGATGGGATCGGGAGAGAACAAACCCGATGGCTTGACCATACTGGACCGCGAGGATTTCAAAAAGCTGTTCTACGATCGTCCGGTCAATCATCTGTGGGGAGTCGGGGAAAGCACCAAAAATTCCCTGAATAAAATCGGAATTTTCACTATCGGGCAACTGGCCGCCAAAAAAGACAAGGAACTCGAAGCGTATTTCGGCAAAAACGGGTCCTGGCTTTCGGTGGTGGCGAGGGGCATGGACACCGGAATAGTGCACGATGAGTACACTATACCGGAAGACAAGTCGATGTCGCACGAGACAACCCTGGCCCACGATCTGACCGATATCGAAAAGATATATTCAACCGTCCTGTGGTTGTCGGACAGGGTGGCGAGGAGGATGCGCAGGTACGGTTACGTGGGGAGGACGATCACAATAAAAGTGCGTGACTCCAAATTCAATACCATTACCAGAGACAGGTCGCTGAATTGTCCGACCGATCAGGGAAAAACTATATTCGAAACCGCCCGTAAATTGATACCCAAAGAATTTGGGCTCAGGAAGGCAGTGCGTCTTCTGGGAGTGAAAGTATCTCACCTCGAAAAACATATCATGACCGAACAGCTCGACATACTCGGAAACGTCAGTCTCAACAAACAGCACGATGTCAACGCGGCGGTCGATAAGATTCGCGACCGTTACGGGGATTCGATTGTCAAGCTCGCCGGAACCAGGCTGTGACCGTCTTTATATTGACTTTTTTATCCTTTTTATTATAATTCTCACGGATGAATTCAAAATATAAGGGATAATTTCATGAATAAAAATACTGTCCTGGAGGAAGAAATGACTGCGGCCCCGGAAAAGTGGCTCTTTGCCGACAAGGTCGTGAATATGAGTACTTCGATTATCCGCGAGATTCTCAAGTTCTCATCACAGCCGGGTGTAATTTCTCTGGCCGGCGGATATCCCGCCCCGGAGATGTTTCCGATCGAGGACATTAAAGAAGCCACAATAAAAGCCATCGACGAGTTCCAGTCGACTTCGATGCAGTACACTTTTTCCATGGGTGTACCGCAAATGAGAGAGTCACTGGCCAAACGGGAAACCGAACTGGGCATCCCGACCAAACCGGAAAATCTTCTGATAACCAGCGGTTCTCAACAGGGGCTGGATATTCTCGGGAGGGCGTTCCTTGAACCGGGCGATTATGTGGTTTGTGAAAGCCCGACCTATGTCGGCGCCCTGCAGGCGTTCAATTATTATGACTGCCGTTATGCCCAGATCGATATGGATCACGACGGCATGCTGATCGACCAGGTCGAAAAGGCAATTCTGAGGTACAAACCAAAATTCATTTACAGCGTGCCGACCTTCCAGAATCCGACCGGCATAACGATGTCCGAAGAACGTCGCCACGCCCTGGTCGAGATCGCTGTCAAGCATAATATTCCGCTTATCGACGACAACCCCTACGGTGAAATTCGTTTCGCCGGAAACCCGGTGCCGACTTTGAAAGCAATCGGCGGCGATGCCGTCATTTCACTGGGAACATTTTCCAAAATCGTCGCGCCGGGATTCAGGATCGGCTGGATGAACTGCTCGGACAAGATCATCCGCATGTTCGAGAAAGTTAAGCAGGGGACCGATCTCCATACCGGGTCGTTCGCGCAGTTCGTGATGCACAAATATCTCGAATCGGGCAAACTTCCGGCTCACATCCGGAATTTAATCAAAAATTACGGTGAGAAGCGTAACCGAATGATCGAAGAGATCGAAAACAGTTTCCCGGAAGAAGTAACATATACACGACCCGAAGGCGGACTGTTCCTGTGGTGCGAGCTTCCCGAGGGTATGTCGGCTTCGAAGCTGCTCGATGACGCTGTGAAGGAAAAGGTTACGTATGTTTACGGTCATCCGTTTTTCCCGGACGGCCGTGGCGACCGGACTTTCCGGCTGAATTTCTCGAATGCGACATTGGATACATTGACTATCGCGATTCAAAGACTGGGTAAGGTTTTTCTCAAGAATATGCCGTAAAAGCATACGGGAAGGTCCCGGCAGGATAATTTCTGCCGGGACAGGATATTAAAGGCAATTGATTATGTTTTTTTCGACTTTATCCTGGCACGGTTATAGTTTGTCCAGCATTATATTATCAATCATTGCCGGGCTCGGTTTTGGCGTCATTGTGGCGAAGTTCTACAGAAAAACGATTGGCAAGATGGGCCTGACTATAGGCACGATTCTGCTTTTATTATCACCGATTATCGGCGTCGACGTGCGGCTTATCCAGATCGATCAATTTATGGTTCGAGCCAATATTTTCATATTCATCTCGATTCTATCATTTGCCCTGGTGAAACTCATCAGGGCGGAAATTAGATCAGACTAATCTGAATTTTCTTTACAACCCGTCTTGAAAACCTAATTTGTCTTTCATGAAAAAAATAGAATTCTTTAAATATCACGGGCTGGGCAATGATTTTCTGATCATCGACCTGATTGGCAAAAATACCGGTGCCATGGATTATAACGCGCTGGCGGCGGCCATGTGTGACCGACATTTCGGCGTCGGCGGCGACGGCATACTGGTCCTGACCGGCAGCCGTAAAGCCGACTGCACCATGGATCTGTTCAACTCCGATGGAAGCTGGGCCGAGAAATCCGGCAACGGATTGCGCTGTGTTGCGGCCTATCTGCGAGAGAATAAGACCAAAAACAAAGCCATTTCCATAGAAAATACCGAAGGGATTTCCAACGCCCGGATTATTCGCCACGCCAAAGGTCTGTCTGAAATAAGGGTCGATATCGGAGAGCCGTGTTTCGATACCGCTAAAATCCCGATGAAATCGAAATTCAAATACCATATCAACCAGCCGATAAAAATCCTCGGTCAGAACATCCCGGTGACGGCTCTGGCAGTCGGGAATCCCCACTGTGTCATATTCGTCGATGATCTGGAATTCAACTGGATGACTATGGGTGAGCACGTCGAAAATCACCCGGATTTTCCCAACCGGACCAATGTGGAATTCGTCAAGATCGTCAATTCCGGCAAGGCCATTGTCAACGACTGGGAGCGGGGCGCGGGCGCGACCGGTTCGTCGGGCACCGGAGCCGCAGCCGCGGCGGTGGCCGGGGTCATAGGCGGCGTACTTAAGCGTCAGACCGAGATTGTCTTTCCATCGGGTTCGCTGTTTATCGATTGGAACGAACGCGACGACCATCTACTTCTGACCGGTCCCGCGAGGTTTGTCTGCCGGGGTGTGTATCATTACGACGCAAAATAATATTTTCTCCGGCTGGACTAATTTCCATGAATACCTTTAGTGCAAAAGCAAAAATACATGCCGCCGACTATTTGGCGCACCTTAAATTATTTTCAAGAAACGCCCGCCTGTATTTATGGGGTTCATTTTTTGCCGGACTGACTTTTGCGGCGTATCAATTGCTGTTCAATCTGTATTTAAGAGAGCAGGGGGCGACCGAGTCGTTTATCGGCAATATGCTCTCCGGAGGTGCAGTCGGAATGGCGGCAGCTACAATCCCGGCGGCCTTTCTGCTGCGGAAAATTCGCCTGAAACCAATATTGATTGTAACTCTCATTCTTTATGGCGCAGCGGTCATTTTTATGACCCTGCTGCCTGTCGATAATTATTTATTTCTGATTGTCCTCGTGTCAGGGATGGCGGCCACGTTTTACCGTGTGGCGGCGGCGCCGTTTTTTATGCGCAACTCGACACCCAAAGAGCGCACGTATATTTTTTCCAGCGCTTTCGGTGTGGCCCTCGTTGCCAGTATGTTCGGCTCTTTGATTTTCGGCTGGCTGGTCCCGCAGTTTGAGGCAATGGTCGGGGATACCATTGCGGCCTACCGGTGGACATTTGCGGTTTCGGTCTTCCTCGGTTTTCTGGCCTTGATTCCGTTTCTGATGATTAAAGCTACCGATCCTAAAGTGGAGAATAGTAATACAGAAACTACACGGACACTGTTAAAACGCCACGCCGGTTTGTATTTCAGGCTTTTCTTCCCATATTTTATTGTCGGGACCGGGGCGGGGCTGATCATTCCGTTTCTGAATATTTATTTTCGCGATCAGTTCGATCAGCCGCCAAACAAAATAGGCTTGTTTTATTTCCTGGCCAATAGCACCATGTTGATTGGGATTATGGCCGGGCCGATTCTGGTGCGTAAAATCGGTATGGTCCGAACCATAGTCTGGACGCAGCTTGCATCGATTCCGTTCATGTTGCTGCTGGCCTATACCAGCAACCTTGGCGTCGCCATCTTTGCTTTTCTGGTGCGCGGGGCACTGATGAATCTCGGACAGCCGATCGGGACCAATTTCAGTATGGAGGTGGTAAGCGAATCGGAACACGCGCTGGTCAATGCGATGCTTATGCTGGCCTGGACCGGCTCGTGGATGGTTTCGGCGTCGGTGGGAGGCTGGCTTATCGAAAAATACGGCTATTCGCTGCCGTTCATGATTACTATTGTGCTTTACATATTATCCTCGTTATTATATTATCTTTATTTCCGCAACTACGAGCGGAGAACCGATTCCGGCTTTGCGATAGATTTTGCGGGTATTGAAGCATGAATAAGTTCAAACTGGACAAAGAAGAAATCGCGCGGGAGATTCATCACCTGTTGAGGGAAGAATACCCCGACAGGAATATCGACGGCGCGACCATAGCGGATTTTGTCGGTGAACTGGCCACGGAGAAGTCCGGGCTGGTATTTAATGTGCGAGGTTTTTGCGAAAAGACCGGTCTGGACCCCGAACAAACGGCTAAACAAATCATGTTCGGACTCGAAGTCGAACTCGAAAAAAACCTGCACGATAAAATCCTGTTCAGCATCGCACTCAACGGTGATAAGATCGAATTTTATAACGAGAATATGGAATAAATGATAAAAGATGAATTAAAATACATTGTGGCCGAGTCGACGGCTTGGGCCTTCCGTGAAGTTTTCAAGGACAGTCTTAGGGAATTTCCGGATGACCCGGAATTCGACGCTGAGAAATTATACGGAAAGATCGAAAGGCCGAAAGACCTGTCGATGGGTGACTACGCCTTGCCGCTTTTCGAGACAGCCAAACGATGGGGCGTAAATCCTGTCGAATTGAATAAGAAACTCCTGGAAGGCCAAAAAGCGGTTATAGCGTCCAATCCAGAAAAATATCCACTCGTGTATAGCATAAAGGGCGGCTTTAATAATTCCAAATTCGCTCCCAAAGCTTTGGCAAAGATCGTATTGAAGAAGGTTTTGGACGAAGGAGAAGATTTCGGCTCATCGGATGTGGGCCAAAGTAAGACCATCGTCATAGACTTTTCTTCGCCCAATATCGCCAAGCCGTTCGGGGTCGGACACCTGCGTTCGACCGCGATCGGTGCTTGTCTGTACCGGGTGTTTAAAAAACTCGGTTACACACCGGTCGGGATCAACCACCTCGGCGACTGGGGCACGCAGTTCGGGAAGCTAATCGTAGCCTATCGGATGTGGGGGGGCGAAGGGCTCGGTGACGATCCGATCGAAAAGCTCAACGAGCTGTACGTTCGTTTTCATAAGGAAGAAGAAAACAATCCCGATATGTCCGATAAAGCGCGCGAGGCGTTCAAAGCGCTCGAAAGCGGCAGTCAGGAAGAAGCCGAGTTGTGGAAGGAATTCGTCGACCTGTCGCTCGAAGAATTTCAGAAAACGTACGATATTCTCGGAATAACTTTCGATTATCATACCGGTGAATCGTTTTATAACGACAAAATGGATGCCGCCGTCGAACGTCTCAAGGCGGCCGGTCTGACCGAAATATCCGATGGTGCGCTGGTGATAAATCTCGATAAGTACAATCTCCCGCCGTGTCTTCTGACCAAAGCCGATGGCGCTACGCTGTATGCAACCCGCGACCTGGCCGGAATATTTTATCGTTGGAACGAATTCAAATTCGATCGGGCGCTGTATGTCGTCAATGCCGCTCAGAGAGTACATTTTCAGCAGGTTTTCAAAGTGGTTGAGCTATTGGAAGAAGCTGAAAAAACACCCGAAGACGAACGAATGTCGAACCGGTTGGAGCACGTGCAGTTCGGCTGGATTCGCTTCAACGAAAAGGCGATGTCAACCCGTAAGGGCAACATTGTAATTTTGAAAGACGTGCTTCATAAGGCGGCGGAACTGGCCCGAAAAATAATACTCGAGAAAAACCCTGATCTTGAAAATATCGACCGGACCGCCCGCATGATCGGCACCGGGGCGGTAATATTTGCCGACTTGTCGACACGCAAACATATCGATGTCAATTTCGACTGGGATGCCGTCCTGAGTTTCGAGGGCGAAACCGGGCCGTACTTGCAGTACACCCACGCCCGACTCTGCTCGCTATTGCGAAAATATGGTCGGGAAATATCACAGGACATAGATTTTAAATATTTAAGTCAGCCCGAAGAAAACCGCGTTTTGCACGTCCTGTACCGTTTTCCTCAAGTAGTCGAGGAAGCTGCGTCCGGGTGCGAGCCGTTCATGATCAGTTCTTACCTTCTGGAAGTGGCCTCGGCGTATAATTCCGTATACCAGATGAAAGACGATGAAGGCAGAATAATAAAGATCATCTCCGACGATGAAACGGCCACGGTGGCGCGTATGGCGTTGGTCGAGGCGGTAAGGATAGTCATCAATGAAGGCCTGCAATTGCTCGGCATTGAAGCCCCGGAAGAGATGTAGATGATGAAGCAGGAAATTTACTCAATAAAGAACCTGCCCGAAAGAATCGAACTGGACGGTGATTATAATATAACGCAGGCGGCTCTGTTTTTGGGGACACTGGCTGAAGGGCCATTGACGCTTAAACATTACAACGGCGGCAACGACACGAATAACACCGTCAAATTTTTGGCATCGCTTGGGGTGGACGTCGAAAAGTACGAATCCGCCATCGTGATTAATTATGCCGAATTCGGTGATGGTGAAAATGGCCGGAATTTTAAATTCAAAGGGAGCGTTTTATCTCTGTCGCTGGCGATAGGCCTTTTGGTCGGGGAAAATATAGAATGCACCTTGGAATACGAAGGCGAGATCAATCCCGATGCGGTCGATAATCTCGTGATGATGCTCAACAGGGAAAGCCTCGATATATCGCATTTTGATCCGGCTCATTGCGGTGAAAGCTCATCTTGTCGTGGAGTTATCATAATCCGTCAAAACACGCCGGCCCCGATTCAAATTAGATTGAAAAGTGCGCTGCCGTATCAGAAGGCGTGTCTTTTAATGTACGGTCTGTCATCGGGCTGTTCGATTGTAATTGAAGAAGAATATAAGACCGATGACTGGTTGGAAGCGACCGCTAACTTTCTGAACGCCGATATAAAAATCCGCGATGCGAAAATTGAGTGGCGGCAGGATACCGACGATCCCCGCAAGCGCCAAAAAGTGGCCGATCTCGATTTTGCGCGCCTTATAACGCTGGGGCCGTCGACGGCCCTTTCCGGTGGCGAACTTGCTGTGCCCTCCGACGTTTATGAAACTTCGGCCTTTCTGAACTGGGCGGTGCTGAAAGGCAAAGAGATCAATTTACAATTAGTCTATCTGAATCGCTCGATTAACAAATTTCTGCAATATCTTAAGGCGTGCGGCTGTGATTATCAGACCAGCAACCGGGACCAGATTACCGGCTGGCCGCTGGGAGACATACATTTTAGGGGTGTCAAGCCCAAAAGCCGCAAACTGGCGGACAGTGTTTCGCGTTCGGTTGCGCAGTTTTATCCTTTCGTTGCGATAATGGCGGCGATATCAGACGGCACTACCCTGATGCGGGGCTTGTCGGAGATGGATATCTGGTTCGACCAGCCGTTTGCCGAAACGGTGGAAAATCTCAGCCGATGCGGCGTTAAAGGCGGTGTCCTTGAGGACGGTTTCGTGATTGAGGCGGTCAATGAGCTTAATGGCGATGATTTCGGCCCGTTCGCAAACCGAGTCGGGGCGCTGGCTTTCTATATTTTGGCCCGATGTGGGAAAGGTCGCTCGACGGTTGACAAATTCGAGTTAATTGCCGAAAATTACCCAAAACTGTTGAACAATTTTAGGGATGAAGTTTCAAAACCGGTCGCCGTTTCCGGAGAAAGCTAATGAAGGCGAAGATTCTAATATTATCTATTGTTACCGTCTGGATATGTGTCGGTTGCGCTCAACAATCTGAATTCACCGGAGGCAATGCCGACGAATTCGTCGGCAATTTCGAGAACAATCTCGAAAAATACGAAACGGCCTACAGGCTAAAGCTCTGGGAATACAAAGGCGATATTTCATCTGATTCACTGAAACTATATCGACAAATACTCGATAATTTCCTGGCCGATCCGCAGATCACAAAGAGCATCGAGCATTTCCGTTTGTCGTCGAAAGATGAGGTCCTGGAGCGTAAAATGGACATTATCTATGCCAGCTCTCTTGTCGAGCAGGTTGAAACCGATCCGGAT
The DNA here is from genome assembly GCA_963702205.1 of uncultured candidate division Zixibacteria bacterium. Classification (GTDB taxonomy): domain Bacteria; phylum Zixibacteria; class MSB-5A5; order GN15; family PGXB01; genus CALAMC01. The sequence continues at coordinate 2,769,541 of OY969724.1, read as the reverse complement.
GTCGTGGCCTTAAGTGATTCCCTTGATCTGAGGTTGCACATGGCCGACCGGGCGGGGCGAGACAACGTTTATATTTATGATATCGGGCGCGATTTGCTTCGGGCGGAATACCTTGTAAAACAAAACAATGGCGACAAGTATGGTGACATGCTGTTGTCTCTGATTCGCAAAAGAAATATCGCGGCCAAAAGGCTGGGATATAATTCATACTATAGTCTGGTTTTGAAAACTGAAAATTTAAGCACGGACTTTATTGATTCCGTGTGTCAACAGCTTCTCCTCAAGACCGACTCGGCATTCCGGGTGCACCTGAACCGATCCAATTCGCCGGAAGCGAGAAATCCGGGACTGTTTTCGTACCGTCCCGGCTTACGAAATTATATTTCAGTAAGTCTCGACCGTGACGACCAAAACAGAATCGTCCATGAAGCCTGCAAATCAGCCGGGTTCGATATCGACAAAATGCCGATTTATTACTTTTTCGCCGATTCCGGAGTGACCGGCCCGACCAAAACTTTTATTATTCACGTTCCCGATGATATCCGAATTTCAGCTGCCATGTATCCATCGCCCGGTTCTCTTGAAGGTCTTTTTGAAAACACGGGGCTGGCCCTTTATGCTTCGCTAATCGACCAAAAAGACTATCTCTTCCGGCAGCCGTCTTCGACGGTTTGGTCGGAAGCGATTCGCGATGTATTTGACCGCTTCATGTTCGAGCCGGAATTTCTTAAGATATATCTTGGCACCTCCGATCAAGGTCTCAAAAACTGGCAGGATTTCTATCAGTACTATCTTTTAATCAAGCTCAGGTACCGTGTCTTTTGTGCTATGCTGGAAAAAGAGCTGTATACCGGTTCGGTTGACGATGTTGAAAAGTTATATTCGGACTTGTACAACGAAATATTCTATGATATGGCTCCGCCGGATATGAAAGCCCGCCTGATGGCTCTCTATGACGCCAGGCACCCGGTCGACGCTCATAACAGACTGCTCGGTCTTCTGGTTGCGGGGCAGGTTTATCATAATATGAAAACAACCAATGGCAAAGTCATGGATAATCCCGCCACCCGCCAGTATCTGACTCAGAATTGCCTACGTTATGGTGACCGTTATGATTGGCGGGAGCTGCTAAAATGGGCCACGGGCGAAGACCTTAAGATCGAGTACTATATCGATTTTAATGATTGACCGTTCACATTGATCCCTTTAGAATAACTGCCAATGTCAAGAGTTCAAAACATAACCGAAGGGCCTATTTTATCCACCATTTTCCGGCTGGCGTGGCCGGTGGTGGCGTCGATGCTTTTGGAATTCGCACTATCGGTCACCGATTTTTTCTGGGTCGGTCGGCTCGGGACGCCCGAACAGGACGCTATTGTCTCGTCGATGATTGTCACGTGGACGGCCTTTTCCGTAATTTCTATTATAGTTACTGGCCTAACAGCACTAATATCCCGGGCTATCGGCGCCAAAGACGAAGCTAAAGCCGCCTACGTCTTCCGGCAGGGGATTCATACGGCCATCGTGGTCGCGGCGGTTTTTGTCACGATCGGATTTATCTTAGCCCCAGGCATTTTGAAATTCATGAAAGCCAGCCCGGTCGTGCTCGGATATGGCACTTCATATTTGAGAATTCTGTTTTTCGCGGTCTTCATGTTCTTCATTAACGATGCCTTCGGGGCGGCCTTTCGGGCGACCGGGGATACCAAGTCACCTACTATTGCAATGGCGTCGGGGACGGCATTGAATATCGTACTCGACCCGATTTTGATTTTCGGAGTCGGACCGTTTCCGAGGATGGGAGTTTCCGGCGCGGCCCTGGCCACGATCATCTCGGTATTTTTAAGCCTGGTGATTTTCCTGATTTTAATTTTTAAAGACCGGCTGGGGTTTCCGTTGACGGGAATTTTCAGAATAAAGCCGGATTTTCAATTAATTGGCAAGATATTCAAGATTGGTCTGCCGATTTCGGTGCAGAATCTGACCTTCGTGGGGGTGTACTGGTTTCTAATACAAATCGTCCACCATTACGGCGATGCGGCGGGAGCGGCGATGGGCGTCGGCAACCGAATGGAGGCGCTGTCGTTTCTGACATCGTTCGGGTTTTCCACCGCGGCATCGACTATGGTGGGACAAAATCTCGGCGCCAAAAAGCCGGAAAGGGCCGCCAGGTGCGCCTACGGGACGCTGTTTATCTTCATTGCCGAGACAGTAGTAATTTCAATATTTTTTATCAGCATTCCGAGCACGATCGCCAGAGCGTTTTCATCCGATCCGGCCGTAATAGCCATTGCCGTCGATTATTTAATAATACTCGGCCTGTCTCAGCTGTTTATGGGCATTGAAATCATTCTCGAAGGGGCCTTTTCAGGCGCTGGAGATACGGTTCCGCCGATGACGGTTTCCATCACCGGCTCGCTTCTCCGACTGCCGATTGCCTATTTTCTGTGCTTTGTTCTGGACGTCGGCATTAATGGGGTATGGTGGTCGTTGACGGTAACATCGGTTTTGAAAGCGCTCGTGATACTATACTGGTTCTCGCGGGGGCACTGGAAATTAAAAGAAATCTGATATTTTGTAAAACCTTGACACAGGCACATGCATAATATATTCCTATTCGCATGAAAGTCGGCATTATATCATTGATCCATGAGGATTTGCATCCCGACCCGGGAGATCATCCGGAAAACGCCGCGCGTCTGTTCGCCGTTCCGGAATATCTGCGTAATTCGGATTTGGGCGATGATTTGCAATTTATAGATATTTATGAAGACCCCTCCGAAATTCTCAGGAAAATACACACGCCCGAATATATTGCTGCAGTTAAGACAATATCCGAAAACGGCGGCTGGGGACTGGATGAAGATACATATATCGCCCCCGGATCGTACAAGGCCGCCTGCAACGTGGCCGGGGCGGCAGTCTCCTGTGCCCGCGAAGTCGCAAAAGGCAATTTTCAACGCCTGCTATTGATCGGTCGCCCGCCCGGACACCACGCAACCCGGACCCGGGGGATGGGTTTTTGCCTGTTCAATAATATTGCGGTTGTGGCCGAGGCGCTGGCCCATTATCACGACATAGAGAAGATCGCCATAGTTGACTGGGACGTGCATCACGGTAACGGCACTCAGGATATTTTTTATGGTCGCTCCGATGTAATGTTCATTTCGCTGCATCAGTATCCGTTTTATCCCGGTACGGGCCGGGCCGATGAAACCGGTTCCGGGGATGGTGAGGGATATACTCTCAATATCCCGCTGCCTCCTGCCACGGCCGGTACGGAATACCTGGAAATTTTTAAAAATAAAGTTATTTCTTGTCTTGAAGATTTTAAGCCGAGTATTATCTTGATATCGGCCGGATTTGATGCGCACCGGGATGACCCGCTTGGCGGGCTCGCATTGACCGAGCAGGATTTTGGCCGGATGACCCGAAGGCTGGCCGAAGTATCAGAAATGCACAGCGGTGGGCGCATGATCTCGGTAGTGGAAGGGGGGTATAATCCCGATGCCAACGCCCGGTGCATATATGAACATGTAAAGGAACTGGTGAAAAGTTAATGGATAGATATATACGGTTCGAAGCCCCCGACGGCCGTGGGTGGGGAATATATAAAGACGGCGACGTTGTGCGCCTGTCCGACGACCCGGCCCGGGGAGGAACACCTGAAGGCCGCCGCTATGTACCCGGCCAGATAAAACTGCTGGCCCCGGTGATGCCGTCGAAAATTATTTGTGTCGGCCTGAACTACAAAGAGCATGTCGGTGAGGCGCGGCCGGGAGATGAAATTCCCAAAGAACCGGTGTTGTTTTTCAAGCCGCCATCGGCGCTGGTCGGTCCCGGTGCGGCAATCGTACGACCCGATGAATCCGACCGAGTCGATTACGAAGGCGAACTGGGCATTGTCATCGGGCGGGAATGCCGGAAGGTTGCCGCAGTCGAAGCCGAAGATTACGTTTTCGGCATTACCTGTGTCAATGATGTCACCGCCCGCGACCTGCAGCAAAAAGATAAACAATGGACAAGGGCCAAAGGCTTCGACACCTTCTGCCCGGTCGGTCCGTGGGTGATAGATACCATCAATTATGAAGACCTCCAGCTTCAGACATTTGTCAACGGTGAACTGAAACAGGAAGCTCGCACGTCGAATATGATTTTCCCCGTCAATACCCTGATAGCGTACATATCGAAAATCATGACGCTCTATCCCGGCGATTTGATTTCGACCGGAACACCTAAAGGCGTTTCTCCGCTGGAGGCCGGGGACAGGGTTGAAGTAAGGATCGAAGGCATCGGTTCTCTGGTAAATGATGTTGCTTAAAATCACAGCGGTTGTTTTTTCTGTTTTTCTCACGATTGCACCATCGGTTTTTCCATATGACACGCTCAAAGTAGATGCGACACTTGATACAATTCAGAAAATTATCAATGGCACGATAACGATTCCTGTACCGGTGAATATGGCATCAAACACATTTGAACTGGAACTTCCGCCCAACCGCTATGCTCCTGATTATTCCGGGAGTTTCGAAAATCCCGCTGGCTTGAATAAAGCCGGATTTTACGGATCTATAAGCATCGATTCGATATTTCTCGATGGAATTGATATATTATCACAATTTAGAGTGAACAAAACACGGGGCATTCTGAACCTGGGCAAACCGACCACGGCCGGACAAAAACTCCGTATTCGATTCAGGACTCACATGCCGGAATACGGCACAGCGCTGTTGGCGTCATACGGTGAGTACTTTCTGAGCGGCTGGTTTCCGTACCCGGCGGTGCATGATGGCAGAACTTGGCGGCAGCCGGATTACAGCCAATTCGCCGTTCCCGAAAGTGATTATTATATTTATATTGTCAGTCTTACCGCTCCGGAAAACCTGATTATTGCCGCCCCATCACCGCCGATAGAATCAACCGCACTTGAAGGCAAAACTGCCCGTTCTTACATATTCGGTCCGGCGTCGGATTTTGCCGTGGCCCTGTCGCCGAATTATATGGTGGATAGTTCGCAGCATTCAGACGTAACTTTCAAAATTTATTATCGCGATTACGAATCAAAAGTCGAACCTGACCTGATGAATATAGTCCGATTCACCTTTGACTACATGAATGAAAATGTCGGGCCATTTGTATATACCGAATTGAATGTAGCATTGATCAACGCCGTTCGCCAGGTCGAACTGGATTATCCCGGCATGATTGTTCTCTTCTCGCCGCGAGGCGGAGCATTGCTGTCTAATTATTATGAATATCTGGTGATGCGAGGTGTGGTGAATCAATGGTTCAAGGCTATGATTGTATCCGACCGCAATAAAGAACCGTGGCTTGATATATCTATCTCGGAATACTTCGCGCAGAAGATAGCCCGGAAGTATTGGGGTGATAATGCCAATCTGATTTCTCTGGGCGGTTTCGAGGCGACGTTCACCGACGATCAAAGGCTCAGCGCCCTGGCTACCGAAGGCAAAAATCCGGTCAACTCCCAAGCCGACCAGTTTGCATCAGAGGCCGAATGCACCAGCACGTTCTATGACCGTGGAGCCATGACGGTCGCGACCATTTTCAACCTATTGGGTGATTCATTGGAATCGGTTTTTTGGAAGGAATATTACACCGATAACCTCTTTCACCGCATTTCGACCGTTTCCTTTTTAGCGCTTCTGAATGACGTCGGCGGTCCCGATTTAGAAAAGCTAGCCGAATACCTTCTCACTACTTGCGAAAATCTCGACTTCGCCGTCTCCGATTTATCCTATCATAAGGTCGATTCTATAACTTATGAAAGTGAGTTTGTCTTGAGCCGTACTGGGACGACATTGATACCGGTTGAGTATGATGTAATTTTGTACAATGAAGACACTCTTTCATATATCTGGGATTCAGACAAATATTCGGAGCGAATTAAAATCAAGTCGGAATATCCTGTAAAATCAGTATTCGTTGATCCTGACAACAAAATCTCTGCCGATATAAACCTGTTCAACAATTCGGTTTCAATCGCCACCGACAGCCGTCCTACGGCACGTTTGACATCGGGAATTATGTTCATAATTGAATCAATTTTCAGTTTGGTAGGCGGGTGGTGATTAAAAGCCTTATAAGAAGCGCAAAAAAGGCGGTCGACGCCAAAATGCTCTGGCTGGGAATTTATCTTGTCAAAGCCATATTGGCATTGATTGTTGTCATCCCGGTTTATTTGTCGGCCAATGCGGTTTTATCTCCGTCAGTTTTTTCAAAGTCATTGATGAGCAGCTGGGATGTGTCGGTGCTGGTGGAATTGCTTTTTCAAAAAGGCGACGCGATAGGCTTGTTCGCGGGCTATATCCTGACGGCAACCATTTTATATCTGATTGTCATGCAGTTTATTAATGGTGGGCTCTATTATGTGGTTGTCTCCGGGAAGAAAATATCTGAATCGAAGAAAGACGTTTGGAACGAGTGCGGCAGCCGGTTTTTCGGGCATATCAAAATTACACTGTTGATGCTGATAGTCTATATGATGCTTCTGTTTTCCGGGCTGTTTATTGTCAACGTATTCGCGGCGTTCGGCCAGAATTTGATCGGCCCGCCCGCGTTGATCTTTTTATTCGGGAAGCTGGTAATAGTATTTTTGATACTTCTGGCCGCTTCCATTTTCTCTGACTCGGCGAGAGCCGCGCTGGCCGCCGATCCCGATAAAACTTTCAAAGAAATATTGAAAATTGCCGCCGATTTTTTCCGGCCCCGGTTTACGAAAATAATCAGAGTTTATATTGTTACCTACCTGCCTTTCATTATAATCTGGCTTTTTGTGGAATACGTCGCGCTTATGGTCATCGGCGGCATCGGAGGTCTGGTCGGCATATTTCTCGAATTCGTGTTGTTTCAGATTGCTTCCGGAGCGCGCACCGCCCAGAAATTGTGGTATTTATTCTATCTCGGCGCTGATTTCCGGGCCAACCATTCCGGACGATTTATTCCTCAGCAGGTGGAATTGAAACTCGAATAATCCCCGGTCTAACCTAATTTCATCAAATTGTGAATAAAGGCTTTCCCGACCGCTCCAAGGTATGTATAATCTATAGGGAATAGACTAAAACACATATAAAATGACCAAACGACTTTTTCATGACGATCCCTATATGGATCGCTTCGAGGCGACTGTACTCCACGTCGAGCGGAGCAACGATGGCCTGGAGGTTATCCTCGACCAGACGGCCTTTTTCCCCGAAGCGGGAGGACAGCCTTCGGATTTGGGGCAACTGGCCGGTTCGGCCATCGTCACAATCCGCGAAAACGAACGGGAAGAAATAGTCCACGTGGTGGTTTCGGGCCGCTTTGCAGTCGGGGATCGAGTCGAAGGAATTATTGATATGGCCCGCCGGTTGGAAAACATGCGGCGGCATACCGGGCAGCACATTTTATCGCAAGCGTTTATTAAGATCGCCGACGTCGACACTATCAGCGCCAATCACGGCGAGATCGGGACCATCGAGCTTTCAGCGGAAGAACTGACCGACGATCAAATGGACCGGGCTGAAAAGCTGGCCAATGACATAGTCATGAAAAATCTTTCCATTACGCCCAAATTTTACGATGAAAGCGAAATAAAGAACCTGCCTCTGCGCAAAATCCCCGACCGAGAAGGGACCTTCCGTATCGTGCATATAGGTGATTATGATACCAATGCCTGCGGCGGAACCCACTGCAGCCGAACCGGTGAGGTCGGCCCGATCAAGATAATCGGCACCGAAAGACTCCGGGGGCACTTTCGAATATCGTTTCTGTGCGGCAATGCGGCTCTCGACGATTACCGGGCAAAGCACCGGGTGGCGACTTCAGTCGTGACGAGTTTGACCTGTCATTTTGCAGATCTGCCTGACAAAGTGTCGCGGCTGGCGGAAGACAATCAACAATTGCGTCGCACCATCGCCCGGCAAAACAAACGGCTGTTTGAATATGAGCTTGACGAAATGATCGAGCGGGCCCCTGATTTTGGCGGCATCAGACTATTGATTAATCGTTTCTCCACTGACGATTTCAACCAGATTAAAGATATGGCCCTGATGGCGGCCAACAAAGTCAAGGCGGTGGTGGCCTTTTCGAGTAATAGCAGGCTTTTGATCGCATGTTCCGAAGGCGCCAATATTAAGGCCGATGAACTTGCGCGTGAGTTTATGGATCGATTTGGCGGTAAAGGTGGTGGCGGGGCAACGCTGGCACAGGTCGGGAATATCGATGAAGACCGGATCGAAAAATATATCGGCGAATTTGACAAGATAATTGAGGAGCGACTTGCGAAGTAGAAGTTGGTCTCGTGTGCTGGGCGTATGCCTGATTCTGGCAGTTGTCGCCGCGACGGCGTCGGCCCAGGATGAACGGCTGCGACTCAATGCCTATGGGTCGTACGAGGTACATTCGTGGTCACGATAAAGACACGATATTTGTCAAAGACTCGGTTGTCTGCACGTACGGCGTCTGGACTTTCTCCTCCGATACGGTTATGTTCATCAAAGACGAAGCCATTCGGCTCAAAGGGCATGCCCTTGCTCAGGACACTGCCAACCAAATCGACGCCGATATCATCGATTACGATATCGCCAAACGTACGGTGACGGCCAACGGCAAAAAGGTTACTATAATCTCCCGCATAGATTCGCTCAAAGCAATCGGAAACAACGCATGGTTCAGCCGGGATTCATCGATATTCCGCATGTTCAATAGGCCAATTCTGTACGTCAATTTCGAAGACACCGCCCGCATGATTCAGATCGTGGCCGACCGGATAGCTTTCAATTCCGCCGACAAAATCGGATACGCCGACGGCGACGTTGTCATACGACAGCAGGACACCGAATCGAAATCAGAACGGGCGATTATGTACGGCGATAATGACGTCGTTACACTTCTCGGCGGAAATCCGGTTGCGCAGAGAAAGGATTCTTACATTACGGGCGATACTCTCGTCTTTTTCTCGCATAAGGGCAATCTCGATCGGATTACCGTCATGGGCGACGCCAAAGGCGATTTCACCGAGCCCAATAAAAGCGACTCATCCCGGCAGGATCATTTCGAGCTGAAGGCATTCGATCTGGATTTCTATTTCGCCGGGGGAGATTTAAAAACGGTCATCGCGGCGCGGCAGGCATATTCATTTTACAATCCGGCCGTAATCGACAGCCAGGAAACGGTCAAAAATTATGCCTCGGGCGATACTATAAAACTGTACCTCGTCGACAAATCCCTGTCCGAAGTAAACATCATCGGGGGCGCCGAGGGACAGTATTTGAGCGGGAAAAAACCGGCCAACGATACTCTAACGGGTCCGGTCGTGGATACCATCGATTACAATGGCAATCGCATTGATTATAATCTGGACGATTCAACCATCGTGCTTACAGGGCAGGCCAAAGTGGTCAGCGGGAAAATGTCTTTGGCGGCGGCCAAAGTCGATTACCTGACCACCCGGCAATTGGTGCTGGCTTACGATGATTCGAGCAAAGTCAATGATACCGGGCTGGTGTACTATCCTGTTATTCTGAACGACGGAACCGAGGAGCTTCTCGGATCATATATGGAGTATTCTCTGGAAACGGAGCGGGGACTTATTCATCAGTCGAAGACCGAATATCAGCAGGCCTTTTATCACGGTCAGGATTTGTATCGGGTCGAAAAAGACGTCTATTATGTCAAGAATGGAGTCTACATACCCTGCGATAGGGAAGACGGCGGTGTCAGCTTCTGGTCGCGAAATATGAAAATGATCCGGGGCGATAAAATTATCGCCCGCCCGGTGGTATTTCGTATCGAGAAGCTGCCGCTCATGATTGTACCGTATTATGTATTCCCCGTAAAGCCCGGACGTCACAGCGGTTTTTTGCCGTTCAAAATCGGTAATTTCGAGCGTGGTTCGCGGTATTTGCAAAATGTCGGATATTACTGGGCGGCGTCTGAATTCTGGGACTTGAAAGGATCGATGGATTACTTTGAAGACTATGGTCTGAAATTCAACGGCGAGTTTCGCTATAATGTCCGCTATAAATTCAACGGGTCAATTGCAGGCTCGTTCGGCAGCGACAGCAGATTCGAAAGTTACCAGCAGGTTCGCCAGCAGCGCTGGAGCCTTGTGGTCAATCACTCGCAAACGGTCAGTCCGACGATGTCGATTCGGGCCTCGGGCAATTTCGTATCCGACAAAAGCTATTATACCGATTTTTCTTCGAACGAAAACGACCGGCTCAACCGCAATATCAAAAGCCAGCTGTCGATTGCCAAACGATTCGGCAACACTGCCCTGAGCGCGCAGTTTACTCATACCGACAATCTTGACGAAGAATCCCGGAGCGATCTGCTGCCTTCGGCGTCGATTTCGTTTCCGTCGCGGCCGCTGTTCGGTTCACCGAAAAAAAGCGATGATGGCCAGACCAAAGGCTCGTGGTACAACGATATCTATATGAATTATAATATCAGCATGCGCAATTACAGTTCGAGAAATACGCTGACCGACGGCACCAAAAGCCGACGTGAATACGCCGTCGTCAATCACAGCACCGGCCTGTCGACGCCGTTTACGCTTTTCCGCTATCTGAAGTTCACCCTTTCGATGCCTTATCAGGAAACATGGTACAAAGTTTTCGAGACGGATCAAAGCATCGACGCCGGGATCGACGCTTCCAAATTTTATCGCCGCTATGCCTATAGTGCGTCGGTTTCGGCGGGAACCGACCTTTACGGAAACGTCGAGCCGAATCTGTTCGGACTGCAGGCGCTGCGCCACGTGCTGACCCCGAGGATTGCCTATTCGTATGCTCCGGAGATTACGAAGAACGACGCCGTGAAAAACTATACCGGGACGGGCGGAGGCAGCAGTAGTAAAAGCCAGTCGATGACTTTTTCGTTAAGCCAGCTGTTCCAGGCCAAGGTCAAGTCCGGTGAGCAGTCCCGGAATCTGACACTCTTAACTTTGAACCATTCGCTGTCGTACAATCTCGAAGCCAAAGGCCGCAAGTTTTCAGACCTGACGACCACAGCTCAGACGTCCATCCTGAAATACATAAATATGTCCGGTAGCATCATTCACGAGCTGTATAAACCGGGAACCGATGAACTCAACCTGTTTTCTCCGTACCTGAAGTCGTTCAATATATCCACCCGTTTCAGCACGAGCGGAGTTTTTGGGCATTACCGCTCGGTCCTGCCCTGCAGCGATCCCAACTGCCAGGGCGGCGATATTGAAACGTCCGACCAAACCTGGAATTTATCCGTGCGACATTATTATCAGGAAAGCGGACGGGGCGATAGCTTCAACAAGACACATACCATTGACTTCACGCTCGAAATCAAGCCCAGCCCCAATTGGGATGTAGTTTATTCCCAGTATTATGACATCGCCAATGACAACACGGTTCGCCGAAGTATCGAAGTGCATCGCGAAATGGGCTGCTGGCAGGGCCGCTTCTATTGGAAGCCGAATGGTTCCAATTCCGGCTACGGGTTTATTATCAACGTCATTCAAATTCCCGATATCAAAGTGGAAAAATCGGAATCGGGCAGCACGAGGGCCCCGTTTTTCTAAGCGTTTTCGGGCCGTAGCGTCCTAAAAGCCCGTCATTATTGCTTTTTTCGGGGTATCGCGATATTTTTTTTATTGACAATAGCTTAAAAAATTATCGATCTTTTTAAAAAGTCAAAACCGAGAACCCTTAAAGTAAAGGTGTTTACCCATGACCAAGGATGAAATGATCTCAAAGATCGCCAAGGACGCCGGTATCAACAAACGCCAGGCTACAGACGCTCTGAGCAGCTTTATCGGCAACATCACGGCCAGCCTGAAAAAAGGCAAGAAAGTAAGCTTTGTCGGTTTCGGTACTTTCACGGTCAACAAGCGCAAAGCGAGAGTCGGTCGTAATCCTCAGACCGGTGCCAAAATCAATATCCCGGCCTCGAAAGTTCCGCATTTCCGTGCCGGCAAGACCCTGCGCGAAGCAGTCAAGAAGTAGGTTTCGTGTTTTTACACCCGTTGAAGGCAGAGGTATCTCTGCCTTCTTTTTTTTTGGTTGACCCAAACGGTCCTATTGTGTAATTTTCGTTCGGGATAGAAATTACCACCAATGGCCTCGCGTAAGAACAAAAGCAACGGCAATGGCGAGAGAAAAAGGAAGATCCTCGGAGTCGGCCTGATTCTTCTGGCTATTCTTATTTTAATTTCACTGCTGTCGCACACCGGCTGGGATGATCAACGCATAGTCTCTCGTGACAATCCTTTCTCCATAGATTTCAGAAATCAGGTGGGGATCGCCGGGGCCATGTCATCCTATGTTTTGTTCTTCTTCTGCGGCTGGTTGTCGGTATTTTTGTCTATCGCCATGATTTTCTGGGGCTTTCGGTTTTTGAAGTTCGAGTGGGCCCGGCCCTTGTTTCCCGGATTTTTATTTATTGCATCCGTGTGCTCCCTAATGACTATGATGACCGATGTCTATCTCGTGCATCATGCCACGCTGGAAGTAACCTATGCCGAGGCCAACGGCGGGTATGTGTTCTTTTATCTGACGCTCTTTTTCATGAAAATCCTCGGGTCGACCGGGTCGTTTGTCGTGCTCGGGGCCGGAATAATAGTTTGGCTGATAGTTCTGGGCTATAAGTATCCTCTTCTGCGATTTCATATCGGATCTTTGGATAAAATCACAGCCGGCATTTCCAGATCGTTTAAAATCGGAATTGCCGGTATAAAAGACTGGATAGCCGGTCTGTTCGCTCGGAGTGAAACTGAGTATGAAGACGATGACGATGAGAATGCCGGGGACCCCGGGTATACCGATATCGGTTCGGCGCCGCGTCCGGGCCGGGCGGCCAAAGAGCCTGAGATGAGTTCCGAGGAAGAGGATCCTGTAGAAAATCTGGAGAGAGAAAAGACATCGAACGGCAAACGTCGTCAAAAAATTACAATAAAGAAAAAACCGGTGGTCGCAATCGGCCTCGAAACCGTCGACTATAAATTCCCCGGGCTGGACCTTCTTACCGATAATCCCGAACCCGGCCTGTCGGTGAGCAAAGAAGAGTTGGAAATGGCTTCCCGTTCATTAAAAGAGACTCTTGAAACTTTTGGCGTAACCATACAAGGCGATATCGATAAATACCCCGGACCGGTCATTACGCGCTATGAAATAAAACCGGCGGCGGGAGTAAAAGTACATCAAATCACGAACCTGTCCGACGACCTGGCGCTGTCACTGCGGGCCAAAAGAATAAGAATCGTCGCACCTATACCGGGCAAGGCCAAAGTTGGCGTGGAAATACCCAACCGGTCCCCGCGCATGGTTTATATCAAGGAAATTCTGAATTCGGATGCATACCGCAACCCCGACCTGCGTCTGCCTATTGCGCTGGGCAAAACCATTTCCGGGAAACCTTACGCTACCGATCTCGCCAAAATGCCACATCTATTGATCGCCGGAGCGACCGGGTCGGGCAAATCGGTTTGCATAAATGTACTGATAACGTCTCTGGTGTATCGTTTGCATCCCAATGAATTGCAATTTATCTTTATTGATCCCAAAATGCTCGAACTGACACCATACTCCGGCATTCCCCACATGGCGCGGCCGGTTGTAACCAACTCCAAACGCGCCGAAAAAGTCCTGGCAGATGCCGTCGTTGAAATGGAAAAAAGATACAAGAAACTGGCCGGTAAAGCTGTGCGAAACATCGTCGATTATAACGCCCGACTCGATAAAGACGAAGAAAGGCTGCCGTATATCGTAATCGTCGTCGATGAACTGGCCGACATGATGATGGCTTCGGCGTCATCGCGAATCGAAGTGCTAATCACCCGGCTGGCGCAAATGGCCCGGGCGGTCGGGATTCATCTGGTGCTGGCGACGCAAAGGCCGTCGGTCGACGTCATCACGGGCCTTATCAAAGCCAACTTCCCGTCGCGGATCGCCTTCCAGGTAGCATCGCGGATCGATTCGCGGACTATCCTCGATGGCAACGGCGCGGAAAAACTCCTCGGCAACGGTGACATGCTGTTTCTGCCGCCGGGGCAGCCGGAACCGATTCGTCTGCACGGTGCTTTTCTTTCCAGCGAGGAGAGCGAAAACCTGGTCAAGTTTATAACCGACCAGTTCCCAACTGAGGCTGCGCCGATTGAAGAAAAAACCGAGGAAGACGAAGAGCAGGAAGACGCGCTTGACCTCGACGATCCCGTATTCGTAGAAGCGGTTGAGACGGTTATAAGGCACAAGCAGGGGTCAGTTTCACTTTTGCAGCGGAAACTCGGTATCGGCTATCAGCGTGCGGCGCGGCTTATAGACAAGTTGGAAGCGGCCGGAGTGGTCAGCGCCTACGACGGGAGCAAGGCCCGAAAGGTTCTGGTGGACAAGAGCTTCCTGGAAAAAATGATAACCTCCCGGTCGCTGGGAAACTCGAACTCCTGATCGAAACGAACGTAAAATATCTAAGTATGAAAAAGCTGCTCCTGATAATCTTATCCGGTCTGGTATTGTCAGTTTCCTCGGCACAATCCGCAGAAACCGGCAAAATCCAGCCTTTAATGACCAGCTTTGAAGAATCGCCATTAATTAAAATGAACGTTTTGATCATTACCCGATCGCCCATTTTCGGCAATATCGATACGACCGTCGGTGATATCAAGATCGCCGCCGATGACCGATATTACGCCCGCTTTAATGACGATATCTACCTGTTCGACGGACATTGCGTCTGGGAATATTCGGCGGATAATAATCAGGTTACGAAGGATTGTTACAAGAAGGGGGAAGTGTACGAAAACGAACTGACGGCCCTCAAAGATTTAAAAGCACATTATGCTCTTGAGTGCATGATTCCGGATTCCTTGTATCGCTTTAAAGTCAAGCCGGACCAGAATAAAAATCTTCCCGACAGTCTCATAGTGACTTTGGACCGCCAACCCGGCACTTTGGCATATTTTTCTTATAATGACCTCAATGGCGATGTCAACGATGTCATCATGCTCGATTATGAATTTTCCGATAAAATTGACCCGGCCGATTTTGAAGTCAAATTCCCCGACAGCGTTGAAGTCATTACGCTGCCGTAACTAATATGAAATTTTATTTAAAAAAACTGGGTTGCCCCAAAAACGACGTCGACGCCGACTATATGGGCGGAGAACTTACCGAGGCGGGGCACGAGATGGTCGAAAACCCCGACATGGCCGAGGCGATAATTGTTAATACCTGCGGTTTTATTCTTCCGGCCAAAGAGGAATCGATTGAAGAAATCCTGAGATATGAGGACAGGAAAACAAACGGCCAACTGCATAAGCTTATTATAACGGGCTGTCTATCACAGCGATACGGTGAGGAATTAAAGCACGCATTGAGGCACGTCGACGCCGTCCTCGGACTGGGCGAACTCGAGAGGCTTAAAGAAATTTTAGACGGCGGGCCGCGAACAGGTGACCGAGTGCAGGCAACGCAAGCGCGAGACCTCAGCTATATAGTGGGGCAAAATCGCCAGGTGGATATAACTCTGCCATATGCTTATCTTAAAATATCCGATGGCTGCGATCGCTTTTGCTCATATTGCGCCATTCCGTATATCAGGGGGCGGTTCAGGAGCCGGACGGTTGATGACGTCACCGCCGAAGCCGAAATGCTGGTAGCGCGAGGGATGAAAGAAATAATCCTGGTGTCGCAGGAAGGCACCGCGTTTGGCCGGGATAGAAACAATGGCGAAAATATTCAGACCCTGCTAAAAAGGCTGGAAACTATCGAGGGCCTTGCCTGGCTGCGCCTGATGTATCTTCACCCGGAATCGGTGACCGCTGAATTGATCGAATATATGTCATCCTCCGAAAAGGTTCTGGGATATTTCGATCTGCCCTTGCAACATATAAGTGATAGCGTTTTAAAAAGAATAAATCGTCCTTATACAAAAAAAAGCGTCGAGAAAATTATTAGGCGAATCCGCGACTGCAGTGCGGAAAATATAATAAGGACGACTTTCATAGCCGGGCTGCCGGGAGAGACAGAGGAAGATTTTGATGAACTGCTGGAGTTTATTGAAGAAATCGAATTCGATCGGCTTGGGGCCTTTGGTTATTCACCCGAAGAAGGAACCGCCGCGGCCGATTTTGACGATCAAATCCCCGAAGAAAACATCGCCGAGCGCCAGGATTTGATTATGAGCCTTCAGCAGGAGATAGCTTTTAAAAAAAATATGACCTTGATCGGTTCCTATCAAAAAGTTATAATTGACCGGGTCAGACCGCAAGGTCCGGCAATTGCGAGGACCAAAGGGGATTGTCCCGATATTGACCAGACCATATATGTGACCGGGAAAAATCTCGCTGTCGGCGACATCGTGGATGTCAGAATAAACATGGCCGATGGTTATGACCTTCTGGCCGAGGTGATTAAAGAATGACCGTGATCAAATTCGAAAAACTGGGCGTCTTTTTATCCAAACCGATCGCCTTCATGTTTGTCCTTATATATTTGTCGCAGTCGATTTTTATCATTTACCTTGTGCAGGAGAAATTCAATCTCGAAAAACAGATCGACTTTCAGCGCAAGCGGATAGACGAGCTCGAAGAAAAGCTCCAGATATTGCAGGTAATCGATGATTTCCAGATCGGTTTCAGCGACGAGGACAAGGCCAGCCTGGTCAATGTCATTTCCGATGAATGCAAAAAGTACGATTACGATCCGCTGTTTCTGATGGCCCTGATCCTGACCGAATCATCGTTCAGGCGAGGGCAGATCTCATCGGTTGGCGCTCGCGGCCTGATGCAGATTCGACCGTTTGTCGGGAAATCGCTGGCCGATAAGGTTGGCGCCGACTGGGAGGGGGCCGAAACTCTTTTCCAGCCGGATGTCAACATCCGCATGGGCGCGCTGCACCTGTTTGAAATGATTTTAAAGTTCAAAGATGTGCGGCAGGCGATAGTTTCGTACAATCTCGGCGAAGCGGAACTCAGAAGCCGGGTTCGCAAAAACAAGCCGTTGCCCCGGGCCTTTTTCGACCGGGTAATCAGCAATTACGACATGCTCAAGGAGAAATACGACATTTGAAAAAGCTCACATTCCTAATATTAGTTGCAGGCGGACTTATAAGCCTGTGGGGTTGCGGCGGACCGAAAATGCACCTGGTCGATGATCCCCGCCTTTTATTCGATCAGGGGATGAATGATTTTCAGAACAAAAAATATCTTTCAGCCATAGAGAAATTCCAGCAGCTGGTTTATAATTTCCCGGGCGCCGTCTTTGTCGATTCGGCGCAGTTCTTCCTCGCGCAATCGTATTTCGGCAACGACGAATACGAACTGGCGGCGGTTGAGTACAACCGTCTCGTTTCGAATTACCCGCAATCGGAGTTGTACGACGACGCGCAGTACATGACCGGGCTGTGTTATTTTAAAAACACGCCACAAAATTACGGTCTGGACCAGGAAGACCTTAAGCTGGCGATCGCGGCATTGAACAATTTCATGCTCGACAATCCGGAATCGGATTTGGTTCCGGACGCCAAAGACATTATCCTTAAGGCCCGCACCAGGCTGGCGCACAAGGATTATGCCAGTGGAGTAATGTACACCAAGATGTACGACCTTAAAGCCGCGCGAATATATTTTCAGCAGGTTATCGATGAGTACACCGATACCGAGTACGCCGGGATGGCCTTATTCCAGCTGGCCGAAATCGATTATAAGGAAAAGGACTATCAGTCGGCCTCGGATCGCCTGAATCACTTTTTGAATATTTATGAAAATTCGGAATTGGCCGCCAGGGCCAGGGATCTGCTCGAAGAAATAACGCTCAAGACAGCGAAGGCTCAGGCGTCCGACGATGAGCCCTGATGACGGCGGAAAATGGGGTTTGATGGGCGGCATTTTCGATCCCGTCCATATCGGACATCTGATTCTGGCCGAAACTGCACTCGAAAAATGCGGGCTTGATGGGGTATTGTTCGTAGTTTCTTTGAATCCGCCGCACCGGGCGCAAAAGCCAGTCGTATCATTTGAAGATCGGCTGGTTATGACGCGGCTGGCTGTTGCAGACAACGAACGCTTTGCGGTTTCCGCATTGGAAAAAGATTTGGCGTCTCCGGGCTATACACTGGCCGTGGTGGAGTATCTCGAACAAAAATACCCGTCCACCGAATGGAGCCTGATTTTGGGTGCCGACAATATCGCCATTTTCGATTCGTGGCATAAACCGGATGAACTTGTCAAACGGGTGAAAATAGTAGTCGGGAACCGTCCCGGCTTTGACGATGCCTTTGAAAAATCGCAATGGAAAAGCCACCTAAAAGCGTTTGATATGCCGCTGATCGAAATTTCATCGACCAATATAAGGCAGGCGATCAAGCTGGGGAAGTCCATTCGTTATTTCGTGCCCGACGAAGTGCGCGGATTTATCGCAAGCCGGGGGCTATATAAATGAGCCGCAAAAATTTGTATCTCGTCGACGGCTCGGCGATTTTTTACCGGGCCTATTTTGCTTTCATACGCAACCCCTTGTTCAATTCCAAAGGTGAGAACACTTCGGCCACTTTCGGTTTCGTTAACTCATTGATGAAAATAATCCGCGATGAAAAACCCGAATATATGGCAGTCGTATTTGACACCAAAGCCCCGACGTTCCGTCACAAGATGTACAAGGAGTACAAAGCGACCCGCGAGAAAATGCCCGAAGAACTGGTCGTGCAATTACCACGCATCAGAGAAGCGGCCGATGCGCTGAATATCAGTTGCCTCGAGATGGAAGGTTACGAGGCTGATGACATTATCGGCACTATTGCCAGGCAGGCCGAGAAAGATGGCATGGACGTCTGGTTAGTAACCGGCGATAAAGATTTCTTCCAACTGGTCAATGACAATGTTCGTATCTACAATCCCCAAAAAGGTGCAAATTCGGCGGAGATACTCGATCCGAAAGGCGTCAAAGAAAAATTCGGCGTCTCGCCGGAAAAAATTATAGATATGCTCGCGCTCATGGGGGATTCCTCGGACAACGTCCCCGGCGTCCCCGGTATCGGCCCCAAGACGGCGATTTCACTGCTGGAGCAATTCGGCAATCTCGACTCCATACTAAGTGGTGCGGATAAAATAAAAGCGGCCGGGGTCAGAAAGAAGATTGAGCAAAACGAAGAACTGGCGAAACTTTCTCGCAAACTGGTGACGATAGACACATCGGTTCCGATCGACTTTGATATCGACAAGCTTAAGTGGGAAAATGTCGATTTCGAGAAAGCCAAAAAGCTGTTTTTGGAACTGGAATTTGTCAATCTCCTCGAAGAACTCGCCAAACAGGTCGGTAAGCTTGATCTTCAGCTAAGTACATCCGAAAAGCATAAACACCTGTCACCCCCAAAGTCCGATTACAAGTGCATCAATACGATTGAAGCCCTGACCGCTTTGGTGGAAAAACTGCAGACCAGGAAAGAAATAGCGATTGATACGGAAACCACGTCGATTGACGCCTTTCAGGCACGGTTGGTTGGTATCTCCCTTTGCGCCGATGCCGGGAAGGCTTTTTATATTCCCTTGAGGCACGATGACAAGGCTGGCAATATTCCATTCGAAAAAGCCCGCAAGATAATATCGAAGCTTTTCACCAATAAAAAAGTCCAGAAGTTCGGGCAGAATATAAAGTACGATCTCGAAGTGTTGCGACGCGAGGGATTTGAAATCGAGCCGGTCAGTTTCGATACCATGCTGGCGTCGTACGTAATAAATCCATCGGGGCGGCAACACGGTCTCGACACTCTGGCCTTCGCCCATTTCAACTACCATATGCAGCCGATTACGGACCTGATCGGGACGGGCAAGAAGCAAAAATCGTTCGCGACGGTCGACATTGATAAGGCAACCTTTTACGCCGCCGAAGATGCGGATTATACTTATCGTCTAAGGGGAGTACTGGCGCCGAAAATTGATCATCTGAATCTTCAGAACTTGTACTATAATGTCGAACTGCCGCTGATTCCGGTTCTTCAGGATATCGAAGAAGCCGGGGTTAAGATCGACTGTGATTTTTTGGCCGCCCTGTCCAAAGATATGGACGTTCAATTGGAAAAACTTGTACGGGACATATATGACGAAGCCGGCCACGATTTCAATATCAATTCGACCCGCCAGTTGTCGGAAGTACTTTTCGAGGAATTGAAACTGCCAACCAGGGGAAAGACAGCCAAGAAAACCGGCTTTTCCACCGATGTCAAAGTCCTGGAGGAACTGGCCGAAATACACGGCCTCCCGCGTCTGGTCCTCGATTATCGCCAGTTGACCAAACTCAAGAATACGTACATCGACGCCATCCCGCTTCTGGTCAATAAAGAAACCGGCCGGGTGCACACGTCGTTTAATCAGACTATCGCGGCCACCGGTCGGCTGTCGTCGACCGATCCGAACCTGCAGAATATCCCGATCCGAACCGAGGCCGGCAGGCAGATTCGCAGAGCCTTCGTCCCCAGAGATAAATCGTACAGCATCCTGAGCGCCGATTATTCACAAATAGAGCTTCGTATTCTGGCCCATTTCACGCTGGACAAAGCGTTGATCGAGGCCTTTAAAAAAGACGAAGACATTCACGCCCGCACGGCGGCCGACGTCTACGGCGTAAAGATGGAAGAAGTTACATCATCGATGCGGCGCGCCGCCAAGACCGCTAATTTTGCGGTTATTTACGGCGTCTCGGCTTATGGCCTTTCGCAGCAGACCGAATTGAATATGGGTGAATCCAAAGAATTTATCGAGACATATTTCGAGCGTTATCCGGGTATCCGCAAATACATGGATGATACTATCGCCTTTGCCAAAGAAAAAGGGTACGTGACGACACTGTATAACCGCATTCGCTATCTGCCGGAAATTAACGCCAAGAATTTTCAGGTTCGTCAGTTTGCGGAGAGAACCGCGATCAATACCCCGATTCAGGGCACTGCCGCCGATATGATCAAGGTCGCCATGATCAACATCCACAAGAAGATGCGCAAGATGAAATCGAAAATGATCCTGCAGGTTCACGATGAACTCGTCTTTGATATTCACAACGACGAAAAAGACGAGATCAGGGCTCTTGTCAAAGACGGCATGGAAAAGGCGGTAAAGCTCAAAGTCCCGATAAAGGTCGACATCGGCATCGGCCCCAACTGGCTGGAAGCGAAATAGAGGCTGATTATGTTAATCGGCCTTGTCGGACAAATCGGGTCGGGGAAATCCGAAGTCGCCGCAATCTTCAGGAAATTCGGAGCGCATATTATATCCGCCGATAAAATCGGCAAAGACGTCGTCGAAAAAAATCCGGTCGTGCTTAAACGGCTCATAAAGACATTCGGGCCCGAAATATTGACACCATCGGGACGCCTAAGAAGAAAACGCCTGGGTTGTCTGGCGTTCGCCGGCGAAAAATCAAAGGCCCGCCTTAATGCCATCGTCCATCCCTATCTTTTAAAGGAACTGACCCGGCAGTCCAAAGCTGCGAACCGTAAATACAAACTGGTTGTAATCGACGCCGCTTTGCTGGTCGATTGGGGCTGGCATAAAAAAGTGGATTTGACAATTCTGGTACACGCCAAAAAAGAAATTCTCGTTTCCCGTCTTATAAAAAAAGGATATTCCAGAGGGGAAGCGCTTGAACGTCTTAAGTCTCAACTGTCATATTCAGCATTGAGAAAAGCCTCCGATCTGGTTATATCGAATAACGGAACCCTAAAAGACCTCCGCCCGAAAGTTGAAAGAATCGTCAATCGGCTGGCCCGAAATGGGTTGACATTGTAATCGCCAGCCGATATATTTTGCCCGGAAAGTTAAAAAATTCACAAACTATTGAGTCGGAGGTTATATGCCCCTGATAGATTCCAGGACCGGTAAAGTAATTAAAGATTTTACCATAGAAGAACTTAAAGAACGCGCCAACTACATGCGCGGCCTGGACATGATTTCTTTGTGTTCGGGCAAATCCGGCCACTCGGGCGGAACCCTGTCGATGATGGACATCCTATCAACATTGTACCTCAAGGTTGCCAAACACGATCCCAAAAATCCTGACTGGGATGGCCGCGACCGAATCATCTGGTCGGCCGGACACAAGGCCCCGGCGCTCTATGTTTCTCTGGCGATTTCGGGGTATTTCCCTGAAAACGAACTGGCCAAACTCAGAATGCTCGGCGGACCGTTCCAGGGCCACCCTCATCGCAAGGACCTGGGCGGTGTCGAGATTTCATCGGGATCATTGGGTCAGGGTATGTCGGTGGCGGTCGGTATCGCCTTAGCCGCCAAACTCGATAAAAAGGACCACCGGGTTTTTGTGATTACGTCCGATGGTGAACAGCAGGAAGGCTCCATGTGGGAAGCCTATATGGAAGCCGGAAATTTTAAACTCAACAACCTTATCGCTATTCTCGACCGTAACCGTCTGCAGATCGACGGCAAAACCAAGGACGTGCAGGCTCTGGAGCCGCTGATTGATAAGTACAAAGCATTCGGCTGGGATGTCATCGAAATCGACGGACACAAGGTCGAAGAGATTCTGGATGCCCTGAACAAGGCTTGTGCTTCCAAAAACAAGCCGACCATGATTGTCGCCAACACGGTCAAGGGCAAAGGCGTCAGCTTTATGGAAAACGTGGTGGGCTGGCACGGTAAGCCACCGAATAAAGACGAAATGGCCAAGGCCCTGGAAGAACTGGGTCTGTCCAAAACGTATGATTTGGATACTTTTTTCAAAGTCGGGACGGATCATCAGGAGAAAGTCGAAAAAAGACTGGCCGACAAACTGCCGAAATTCTCCGGCGATTTCTGGTGGAATCACCGGGAGACCATGAAGGTCGATATGGACCCGACCCGTAAGGGTTTGGGCCGGGCGCTCGATGAGTACGGCGATGACGAACGAATTGTCTGTATCGGAGCCGACATTTCCGGCTCGATTACTATTTCGCAGTTTTACGAGAAACACCCGGAACGACTGAACCGCTGGATATCGGTCGGTGTCGCCGAACAGGGTGGGACGACGGTGGCCGCCGGCCTGGCCAAAGAAGGCAAGATCCCCGTGTTCGGGACCTATGGTGTCTTTGCGTCGGCCCGCAATCTCGACCAGCTTCGGGTTTCCGTCTGTTACGGTGATTTCAATGTCCTCATTGTCGGCGCGCACGGTGGAATTTCTGTCGGGCCGGACGGGGCGACCCATCAGGAACTGGAATCCCTGTTCCAGATTTGCGGCCTGCCCAACATGCATGTTGCCTCGCCGATTGACTCGGTTGAAACCAAACGCATGACTCACTCGCTTCTGTTCGACGTGGTCGGGCCGAAATACATCCGCTTCGCCCGTGAAGCAACGCCGATTATCACCGACGATAAGACGCCGTTCAAGTTTGGCGTTGCCAATGTTTATCGTTTCCGGGGTGAAAAGCCGCAGTTCAAAGATTCTTTCGATGTCAAATTGTCGACGGATTATAAGAACGAAAACGAGGATATGAGTATTATCAGTTGCGGGCCGGAATGCGCCGAAGCGTTACGTGCCGCCTGGATTCTAAAAACCGATTATAACGTCGAAACGCGCGTAATTAATTTACATACGGTTAAGCCGATGGATAAAGAGGCCATAGTGCGTGCCGCCCGCGAGACCGGAGCCGTGATTACGGCCGAGGAACATCAGGTCGGCGGGCTGGGCAATCAGATCGCCGCGGTTATTATGAAAGACGCTGCGGCGTCGGGCAAAGTGACGGCGTTCGATATGATCGGTGTGCAGAATCGGTTCGGAGAATCCGGACTGCCGTGGCAGTTGGTCAAGGAATTCGGCGTCAGCGCCGAATACATCGCCGACGCCGCCCGCAAGCTGTTGAAATTGAAATAAAACGAATTTTTACGAATATAGAATTCAGGTGCAGATATGAAATTCGCCGAAAGAATGAAACGGCTGGGGACAGAAACCGCGTTCGAGGTCCTTCTGCGCGCCCGTCAACTCGAGGGCCAGGGCAAGGACGTCGTGCATCTGGAAATCGGCGAGCCCGATTTCGATACGCCGTCGAATATAAGCGAAGCAGCCATTAAGGCCCTTCGCGACGGTTATACGCATTATAACCCGGCTGCAGGATACCCGGAAGTCCGCGAGGTTATCGCCAATGAAATCAACAAGACACGCGGTCTGAAAACCGGGATCAATAACGTCGTCATCGTACCGGGCGGCAAACCGGTCATGTTTTATACTTTGTTCGCGCTGGTGGACGAAGGCGACGAAGTTATTTATCCCAACCCCGGCTTTCCGATTTATGAATCATTGATCAATTATATCGGGGCCAAAGCAGTGCCGATCGCACTTCGCGAAGAAAACGATTTCCGTCTAGATGTCAAAGAGCTGGAAAAGCTGGTGACGCCGAGGACGAAGCTGTTGATTATCAATTCACCTCAAAACCCGACCGGCGGTGTCTTGACGCACGATGATCTGGCGCAGATCGCCCGCATCGCCAACGATCACGACCTCTGGGTTTTGTCGGATGAAATCTATTCGCGGATTCTCTACGGCACCAAATTCGAGTCGGTGACGCAGTTCGACGGTATGCCGGAAAGGACGATTATTCTCGACGGCATGTCCAAGACCTATGCCATGACGGGCTGGCGGCTGGGCTATGGAGTCATGAACGAAACCCTCGCCGGGCACGTGACGCGGCTGGTGACCAACTGCAATTCGTGTACGTCGGCCTTTTCGCAGATGGCCATTAAAGAGGCGATCACCGGCCCGCAGGATGACGCCAATAAAATGGTTCAGGAATTCAACAAACGCCGCGACGTGATCGTCGACGGTTTGAATGCTATCGACGGCATAACCTGCAAAAGACCGCTGGGTGCTTTCTACGTTTTTCCGAATATTAAGAAGTTCGGGAAGACATCGAAAGAGATGGAAGTCTATCTTCTCGAAAATTACAGCGTGGCGGCGTTGGCCGGCACGTCGTTCGGCAAATTCGGTGAAGGATATCTTCGTTTCTCCTACGCCAACTCGATTGAGAACATCAACAAAGCGCTCGGACGGGTCAAAGAGGCCGTTTCAAAGCTTTAAATACAAGGTTTTCGATACCGGAGCCGGGCGGCTTTTGCGCCCGGCTTTTTTTGTTGAGTAAATATAGTGTGCCCTTTAATTTATCGTTATGGAATATGGTCTGATAATAAGAAATGTCGCAGATCTTCGCGCCGAGCCTAAATTCCGCTCCGAGCGTAAGAGTCAGCTTCTGTTCAATGAACCGGTGAAAATCTCAAGCGGCCGCAGGGGTTATTTAAAAGTCCTGCAAAATGACGGCTATACCGGCTGGGTGGACGTCAGGGCGGTACAGACGCTTAAGAAAACCGAATGGATGAAATATTCTCGATCATTAAATGAAACAGTTGCCGCTTTGACGGTAAAAACAAAAAGCACCCGGGACAACCATATCCCGCCGTTCCTATTTTACGGGACAGAAGTATCCGTGCGCGGCGTCAGTCACCGCCATAGCACAGTAAAAACCTTTGGACAAGGTTCTTTTCGTGTGTCGTCATCGGCACTTCAAAAAGTGAATGATAAGCAAGCGGGGAAATTAACGGGGAAAATGATAGTA
Organism: uncultured candidate division Zixibacteria bacterium; assembly: GCA_963702205.1. Taxonomy (GTDB): domain Bacteria; phylum Zixibacteria; class MSB-5A5; order GN15; family PGXB01; genus CALAMC01. The sequence goes on along the minus strand of OY969724.1, from coordinate 2,743,984 downwards.
TCGGAGGCCCGTCGCTTTATCGGCGTGCCGTACTTATGGGGCGGCATTACACCATTCGGGATTGACTGCTCAGGTCTGGTGTACAGCATTTATAAAAGATTTGGGGCGATGCTCCCGCGCGACAGCAAAGATCAGATCAAATCCGGCAGAGAAATTTCAAGAGATGATTTGCAGGCTGGTGACCTGCTGTTTTTCCCCGGCCACGTGGCGATTGCAATAGATAGATTCAGGGTCATACATTCCTCGCTGGCCGAAGGCGGGGTGGCGATCAATACATTTGAACCCGATAGAGATTGTTTCAGAAAAGACCTTTATGAGTCATTCCTGACGGCCCGGAGGATACTAAAATAAAAGCCCGTTATTTTCCAATAAAGCTTGAGGTCAAAGGCATTTTCCGGACGTCAAAAGCAGCCGTGGCCGAAAAGACCAATCATTTCATGTTACTGGACGAAAAATACGTCGGGGAATGTTCCGGCTCGATCATATATGGGCCGAAAGAAGATGAAATCCTGCGTGATCTCGATATAGCCATAGAATTTCTTAAAACTTTGAAATCTACCGATGTTAGTACACTTAAACGAAATCAATGCGTTAAATATTAATCCCGTGACCAAAGCCGGCGTGGTGACATCGGTTTTGCACAAAGTATCCGGCGAGAAAAAACAATATCCGTGGCAGGTGCTGGGTGTCGACCCGCCCGATAAAATCAGGACGTCGTACACGGTCAGTATCGATGACCAAGATATTACACTTGCGCACATTAAAATGTCACCATACCCGATAATAAAATTGAAAATGGGTTCCGATTACGATGACGATATAGTCCAGGCAATAAAGCTATCACCGAATAAAGTGTTTCGCGTCGACGCCAACGGCGCCTGGGAGCCGGAAAAAGCCGAAAGAATGGTTCATGAATTGAGCCGTCTGAACGTAGAAATAATCGAACAACCGACCGGAGTGGAATATATAGAGGAGTGGCCCCAAATAAAGGGAAGGAAAAAGACCTGCCTTATGGTCGATGAAGGCCTGCTCACGACTACAGATTATGAGCGGTATTGCGAATTTGTCGATGGAGTTAATATCAAAATGGCTAAATCGGGCGGAGTAATGGAAGCTATTAAAATCGCACGGCGAGCCAGAAAGGACGGCCGCAAAGTTATGTTCGGGTGTATGGTGGAATCATCGGTCGCGGTTGCTCAGTCTGTTTACCTCGGGTTTTTGGGAGACTATTTCGACCTCGACGGGCCGCTGTTGATTAAGCACGATCCGGCCGATGGATTGATATATAAAAATGAAGCGATTAATGTCGATGAGAATATTATCGGCGGCCCCAAGCTAAAGAAAGAATTTATTCGAGAACATGAAATTGAGAGTTAAGTTAATAAGTATGGCTGCCTTAATATTATTGGCGCTTTATGGCGCAGCGGTACTTGCCGGACCGCCGAAAATAAAAATAGTCTGGCCCAGGCGTGATGCCGTTGTCGGCGCGGTCGACTCGACTTTTATTTTCGGTTCTGTAACGCCGGATGCAGATTTATCAATAAATGGGTCGAATGTCGCCGTACACCCCGACGGTGGATTTTTGGCGTTCCTGCCGATTGAGCCGGGGAGTTTTGATTTTAATATACAGGCTGCTCTCGACGGTGACACTGCAAATCTAATCTGGCCGGTGCAGGTGCCGTCGCCGAAATATTCTTTGCCCTACGATTCACTGACATTAATAGATCGCAACGATTACATGGGGAATTTGGTACTCTTAAAAGATGACCTGCTGAAAATCCAATTTCAGGGGACTCCCGGATGTATCGCATATTTCTATGTTCCGGGACTGGTCGATTCGGTCCCGATGGCGGAAATGCCGCCGCGACTACAGCCGTTCTGGGGCGAGACCGTTTTCGGGGCCGGCGCGGTACCGGATTCTATGAAGATTCGGGGCTATTATCAGGGATACACGACGGTCGACAATACATCAATCGAAGATTCGGTCAGGGTGTACTATCATATCAAAACACCGGGCATTGGCGATATTGTCAATAGGATAGAAAACCAGTCAACCACTTCATTTGATTATCAATCGCTGGAGCTTTTAAAACTCGGCCAAATCTCCCGGACCGACAGCTCAAATATTTTCCTTCGGATCAATCCTCCCGGATATCCCTGCATGGTGGAATTTACCGACTCGGTTCAAATCATGAGGGTCGGGCCGCAGAAGGGATATCTTTCGATATTCCAGCCTCGGGGTGTGCAGGCACTGGCGGTCGGTCGGGAAGGTGATTGGGTGCGCCTGAAGCTGACAGATGACCAAACCGGGTGGGTCAACGTCAATTCGATCAGATTTCTCGATCCCGCTTTGCCGCCGCTGGAATCGTATGTTAAGGCAATTCGGGCCATAAACACGGACCGAAGTTTGAATTTTGAGATTCCGCTGTCCGGTCGACACCCGTTTCGGGTCGAGGAAGAGGCTCCCGATGAAGTCAGCCTGTATCTTTTCGGGGTGACTTCGGATACCGACTGGATACGTTATGATTTTTCCAATAAAAACCTGGTGCAGGCCGACTGGAGTCAGCCGGAACTGGGGCTGTATAAACTGCACCTCCAATTCGCCCAGCCGATCTGGGGGTACGACGTTTTCTATACTGGAAACATATTAAAGTGGAACATCATAAATACGCCGCAAGGCATTGATAACATTAAGAATAGAGTAATAGTGATCGATCCGGGACATTCACCCGACGCCGGCGCGATCGGTCCGACCGGACTTAAAGAATCTGAGGCCAACCTCAAAATCGCGCTCGAATTGAAAAAGCAGCTCGAACACAAGGGCGCCAAAGTTATCATGACCCGCTCGGATATGTCGCCGCTTCCGCTGTATGACCGCCCGCAAATTGCCGTGTCGAACAAGGCCGACCTGTTTATCTCGATTCATAACAACGCCCTGCCGGACGGGATCAATCCGTTTGTCAATAACGGCGTCTCGACCTATTACTATCACCCGCATTCGTTACAGCTGGCCCGATGCGTTCAGGAAGAGCTTCTCCGCGAAACCAAGATGCCGGATTATGGCTTATATTACGGCAACCTCGCGGTCGACCGGCCGACGCAATACCCGGCGATTCTGATCGAGTGCGCCTTCATGATGCTACCAGAACAGGAAGCGATGCTCAAAGGCAACCAATATCCCCAAAAAGTCGCCAAAGGAATCTGCAAAGGTATCGAGAAATTTCTGAAAAACTTCGCCAAAGACGACTGATCTCGTTGAACCGTCCGCAAAGCTAATTCGTATATACCCCCGTACATTGTGATTGTTGATCGCGCCTAATTGACCTATATTGGCGCGAGATTTTTATGACTGATATAGCAGCAGCAAAAAAGGCGAAGACAGACTTCACCGAAGGCTCGATAATCGGCTCCATCGTCAAGATGGGGCTGCCGTCGATGATCGGTTTTCTCTCCGGCCAGCTGTATTCGCTGGCCGATATGTACTGGCTGGCCAAGCTGCCCGAGCGCGAGACGGCGGTCGCAGCGGTGACCATTTTCTCGAATATCCTTTGGTTTTTCTTTTCGTTCAACCAGCTGGTCGGTCCGGGGTCGGTGGCTATCATATCGCGGCGCTACGGCGAAAAGGATTACGACCGCGCCGAGACGGCCATAAAAGAGACATTTCTGCTCAAATGGGCTTTTGGTCTGACCTTTGGAATTCTCGGTTTTATCTTTATCAAAGATATTCTCTATCTGGCCGGAGCGAGGGGTGAGGCTATCGAACTGGGGGCGGAGTACGGCCGAGTTATGTTTCTCGGTATGGGCGTATCATACAGTGCCTTTTCCGTCTATACCGCTATGCGCGGCACGGCCAATCCAAATATGGCTATGTCAATCATGCTCGGCTCGACTATCTTGAATGTCATTCTCGATCCGCTGTTTATTTTCGGCTATCTCGGCTTTCCGAAAATGGGCGTGGTCGGTGCGGCCGTGGCCTCGGTTATTTCTTACTCGCTGGCGTTCATGGTGGGGTTGGGTCTCTTGTACGGCGGCGCGACCAATGTCAAATTGCACTTCAGAGGCAGCGTGCCGGTATCGGTCGGCTCTGCTTATCGATTGCTCAAGATCGGGATTCCGTCGTGGATTTCATCAATGTCCTTTTCCGGCGGGCGGCTGCTGGTGATGCCGATGATTGCCATGTTCGGAAATTCGGTGGTGGCGGCGTACGGGGTCGGGTCGCAGATTTCTGCACTGGGCATCATGATTCTGGTCGGCATCGGTCTCGGATTGGCCTCGCTGATTGGTCACAACCTGGGCAGTATGAAAAAAGACCGGGCGAAAAAGACCGGGGATCAGGCGGTACTTCTGTCAGTCGGCATTATGATAGCCTGTGGGCTGATCATCTTTTTCGGGGCAAGGATAATTATGCGCCTGTATTTCGAAAGCCCCGAGACGGTGCACTACGGAGTAATGCTGCTCCGTATTCTGGCGGTGGGCATGCCGTTTGTCGGGATTTTCATCATGCTGGAGCAGATATATACCGGTGTCGGACTCAACACTCCGGCGATGGTTGTCTCGATCGGGCATTCGTGGCTGCTGGAGATACCGTCGATTTATATTCTCACTCAGATTCTGAATTTCGACCAGAACGCGGTGTGGTGGAGCCTGAGCGCCGCAACGGCGGTCTCGGCTCTGGTCTTTCTATGGTACTACCGCCGCGGCCAATGGCTGGAAGTGAAAGTGTAAAAGCAACCAAATTGGATGTTAATAAAGAAAAGGAGGGCGATAAGTGAAAAAAAAGGAAGCCAAAGAGAAGATTGAGGGGCTAAGGTACAAGTTTGAATTAGAGTTCGCATCAAATGTAATGGGTGAACTATCAGTTAGAAATGCTTGGATTGAGGAAGCAATGCGCTTAACCATGGATGCGTTTGGAATTTATGATGAGCTTTATGGCATAATTATTGAAATCAGAGATTTAAGCGATAAGTTTGAAAATACTCAAGACGATGCCCAAAAATATCTTGTATCCTCTGAATGGCACGCAAAAGCCGGAATTTGGTTAAATAAAATGGATTCAAATATTGATTATAGCACGAAATTTGATAAAACAGGATTTCAAAATACAAAGTGGTTTGCTCTAATATATCCATTAGTCCTTGCGTTTATTGCAGCTTCAATTAACTACTTTTATTCTAATCACTTATCCGATGCTCAACAGAAATTCGTTCGCGAACAAGTTGAGAATGAAAATAAGAGGGAGTGTACGGAATTTTGTGTAAGCGGCCGGTTCATGTGTTTTCGATCCTTCCCTCGAAGACGATGCAGAAGTGATTAAGGGCCGCCACCCAGTCCTTGATCGGACGCTTCCATTTTTTCGAGATTCTTTGTATCGCCAGGTAGATCACCTTTCTGACTGATTCCACCGTCGGGAACGAGCCGCGATTCCGCGTCACCTTGCGCAACTGAGCATTCATCGACTCGATGGCGTTGGTCGTATAGATAACCTTTCGAATCTCTTTGGGGTAGCTAAAAAACGGGATGATGTTCATCCAGCAGGACCGCCATGAGCGGGCGATCTGCGGGAAACGGTCCCGGTATGTGGCCTCGAACGCCGTCAGGGCCTGCTCGGCGGCTTCTTCGTTGGGCGCCGAGTAGATCGTCTTGAGATCGGCCGCGACCGCCTTGCGCTCTTTCCAACCGACATACTTCAGCGAGTTGCGCACCATGTGCACGAGACATAACTGCACCTGGGTCTGCGGAAAGGCCGTCTCAATCGCATCAGGGAACCCCGTCAGACCATCGACACAGGCAATCAGGATGTCCCGAACGCCCCGGTTCTTAAGCTCCGTCAGCACCGACAGCCAGAACTTCGAACCCTCCTGATCGCCGACCCACAAACCCAAGAGTTCCTTGTAACCCTCCGGCGTGATCCCCAAGGCCAAATAGACCGCCTGGTTTTTGACCTGGCCGCTCTGACGAAGCTTCAGGTGGATGGCGTCCAGATAGACGATCGGGTAGACCGCCTCCAGCGGCCGACTCTGCCACACCGTCACCTCCTGAAGCACGGCGTCCGTCACCGCCGAAATCAAGGCCGGGGAAACCTCCGACTGGTACATCTCCTCAAGATGACCCTGGATATCCCGCGTCGTCAAACCCCGAGCGTACAGCGCCAACACCTTGTCGTCGAAACCGGGCAGGCGCCGCTGGTGCTTTTTAACCAACTGCGGCTCGAACTCGCCGTTCCGGTCCCGCGGAATCTCCAGCGTAACATCTGCCGACCCGGTCTTGACCGTCTTGCTGGTTTTGCCGTTGCGAGAGTTGCCGCTGTTTTTGCCTTCGGGAGCATTGGGCGGATAGCCCAAGTGATGCGTCATCTCACCTGCGAGGGCGCGCTCATACACCCGTTTCGTGAGCGCCTGCAGAAGACCGCCCTCACCCACTATCTCTTCCGGCGTCTTGCCGGCGATCATCTCGTCGATCAGTTTGTCAGCTTCGTCACGTTTCTTGGCCATGATATACCTCCTTCAACTATATATACGTCATGGCCACTTACACAAAAATATTTACACGCGCAAATAAGATAGAATTGGCCAATATTATGGCGGAGTATGATTTTTGGGCTAAAGGAGTCCAAGTTGGGCTGGCGGACTCAATCGAACATATCGCAAATGATTATGCCTCTAATGGTAGGTATCGTTCAGGTCAGTACGTCCAAGCCATTATAAAGTGGGCACGCAGGAAAAGGTTTAGCATCGATAGCGCAAGAACATCATATTTTGCTCGCATTTCTTCATTAGGAGGAGATACAACGAAACTAAAAGCTCCTCGAAAACTGGGTGTGAGGGTGGACAGATCTTTAAATGGTTTGGCAAAAGAATTAAAAATAGATCTAAAACAATTTAGGCTTGATACGCTATAAATATATTCGGTGAGCTATTAACGAAAACTTTCTTGATTCCCATTAGCAAATTTCATAACTTACCGCCGCTTTTCCATTGCCGGAGTGGTGGAATTGGTAGACACCAGGGACTTAAAATCCCTTGCACTGTAAAGTGCGTGCCGGTTCAAATCCGGCCTCCGGCATTTTTTCGGAGGCAAAATCCACCCCACGACCGCAAACTTTATATTGCCAAATCGTAATCATCTATTATATTGACCCTAAAGGAGTTGCGGCCATTTTTTTGTCTTGTCCGATTACTGCAATTTTAACCCCAGGCCGCGTAACAGACAACCGGGACTATTATGAAAAATCTTTCAATCCTTCTGCTATTGTCAGCTTTAATCATCACCGCGCCGAATTTATTCGCCGAGCAAAACGATCAAAACAATCTGCCCATCGGCCTGACCGATGAGGAGCTTCTGCACCTCGATGAAATCGGCATCGCCCACAAGGCCACGGAGGCTCCCACAGGGGAACTCCGCAATCCGGCCGAATGGGAACCGTCGGAAGGCGTCATAATCCGCTGGCCGCTGGGAATTTCAATCTCGCTGGTGGCGGAGATGTCGGAAGACGTCATGGTGACGACCATAGTCGGCAGTTCATCCGAGGAAACCAGCGCCCGAAATTCTTACACCTCGGGCGGCGTCAACATGGCCAACACTCAATTTATAACGGCCCCGACCAATTCGATCTGGACCCGGGACTATGGCCCGTGGTTTATCTTCCAGGACGAACAGATGGCCATCGTCGATAATATTTATAATCGTCCCCGACCACTCGACGACGTCATCCCGCAGACAATCGGTGCGCTTTGGGGCCTGAACGTCTATGGCAGCAACCTGATCCATACCGGTGGCAATCACATGTCGGACGGACTCGGCCGGTCGTTTTCCACGCGATTAGTTTACGATGAGAATCCGACGTTGGCGACCAAAGTCGTTGACTCGCTTATGGAAGCGTACCTTGGCAACGATTATACGGTCCTCGGATATATAGAATCGGGTGGGATTCACCATATCGACTGCTGGGCCAAGCTCCTGAATCCGGGAACCATACTGGTCAAGGACGTGCCCTCGTCCAGTTCGAGTTACGCTCTGTTGAATGCCCGCGCACAATTCCTGTCGGAGCAGATGTCACCGTGGGGGAGACCGTATAACGTCGTAAGAGTGTACTGCCCGTCCGGGACGGCCTACACCAACAGCCTGATTTTGAACAATAAAGTTTTTGTGCCGATATTCGGTGTCAGCTCCGATGCCGCCGCCATCCTGACCTATCAGGATGCCATGCCGGGTTATGAGATTCTTGGCTTTTATGGTTCCTGGTTGGACGACGACGCTATCCACTGCCGGGCGATGGGTGTGCCCGACCGCGGTATGTTAAGCATACGGCATGTCCCCCTGCCGGAAAAAGTCTCCGCATCCGGCGATATTTTTGTCGGAGCTGGAGTCACGGCTTGTTCCGGTGCGGCGTTGATCGAAGATTCATTGAAGATATACTACAGCCTTGATGACCGACCGTTCATAAGTACGGCCATGACGCTCGACGAACTATCCGATTCGGTGACGGGCTACATACCGTCGCAGTCGCCGGGAACGTCGATAAAGTACATTTTAAGGGCGGCCGACCAATCCGGCCGGGCAGAGAGTCACCCATACATAGGAATGGCGTGGCCGCACGAGACGGTTGTCAATTACCCGCCGGAGATAGTCTCGGCTGACACGATATTTGCCTGGTCGGGCGATGCATTTGAATTCTATCCGACCGTAAATGACCCCGACGATACGACGTTTACCGTTAACTACTCGAATTTGCCGGCGTGGATGACTTTACAAAATGATACTCTAAAGGGTATGGTACCGAATGAAATTCCAATTGTTGAGTTTGATGTTGAATGCAGCGACGGGTATGACAGTGCCGTTAAATCCATAGTAATTCGGGCATATTCGTGCGGCGATGCCGACGGCGATGGTGCTCTCAACCTGATTGATATCTTGTACCTTATCGATAATATCTATGGCGATCCGCCCGGCCCGGACCCGATTCCTCCGTCAGCGGGCGACGTTAATTCCGACGGCAATACCAATCTTCTCGATATTTTATATTTGATAGACTACATATATGGTGACCCTCCGGGTGATGCGCCGGAGTGCCTGCAAATTAAGTGAGACATTTATGGAGGTGTGTAAGGTGAGAAGAGGTATGATAATTGCGGCCCTGATGATGCTGGCCCTTGTATCTTCGGTTTGCGCCGAGGATTTGTATCGCGTGGAAATCAACAACCAGGCCGATGCGACGGCGTTGGTTAAAACCGGTTTCGACGCCGTCGTGCGGCTCAATAACGCTTATCTCGTAATTACTAAGGGCGATGCCGAAGAAATATTCCGGAGCAAAAATCTTGACGGCCACCTGATTGAGTCTTCTGTCGATCGCAATAATATGGCGGTCGACGCCTCTTTCGAACCCGATAGAAACAAACTGTACAGGACTGTCTTCGAAGAAGACGGAATCCGTCTGGTGCACGTTCCGGGCGGCATTACCCCCGACCAGATCGGCTTTGCGGGTTTAACGCCGCTGCCGTCGAAAGGGCTGCGCGTGATTTTCAAAGAGCCCGTCAGACTTTCAGAGCAAAAAGTCGATCGATCAATTACTCTTGATTCAGTAATTTCGTTAATCGAGTATGATTCGCTGTGGTCTTATGATCATATGCTCCAGGCCTTTCCCAACCGCCTGACCGGATCGTCCGGCAATCGCCAGTCACGCGATTGGATATACAACAGCCTGATAAATTTCGGTCTGGACTCGGTCTATATCGACACCTTTTCGGCCAGTCTGGGGCAGGCCTATAACGTTGTCGGTATCAAGTACGGCACGATCTACCCTGACCATCAGATAATAATGGGGGCGCACCGCGACGCCGTATCGTCGTCGCCGGGTGCGGACGACAACGGTTCGGGAACGTCCGCGGTCATGGAGATGGCCCGCATTTTCAGCGGCATCGAAACCAAGATGAGTTTCAAATTTATACTGTTCGATGCCGAAGAGCAGGGGTTGTATGGTTCCTGGCATTATGCCGATGCCGCGGCGGCGGCCGGTGACAGCATCGTCATGATGCTCAATCTCGATATGTGCGCCGCCATCGGCAACGACGGCGACGCCAAATTGTACCATGGGACCGATACGTCTTATGTTTATATCTGGCGAAATATGGCGGCGGGCCTCGATGGAATTGATATTTCCGGCCATTTCAGCGGAAATATATCCGCCTCGGATCATTATCCGTTCACTCAGAACGGTTACGACGTGGCCTTTCCGTTCGAGTACGTGTTCTCGACCGTTTATCACACGTACCAGGACAGCACGACCTACATGAATTTCGATTACATGACGCGCATGGTGAAGGCCTCGGCGGCTACGGCATACTATGTCGACGGATATTATATCCCGACCCCGTCGCTGAGATTCGTATTTCGCGACGGTGCTCCACCGGAATATATCGCGCCGGGTGTGGAAACGTCGATGGGTGTCAATGTCGTGGGGACGTCGGGCGGGGTACCCATACCGGGGACCGGCCAGCTGCACTATATAATAAACGGTGGGGCGGTGCAGACGGTCGATATGCCACAATCGTCGGACAACCGCTATACCGCAATTCTCCCGGCGCAAGACTGCGGCGATGAAATCGAATTTTACATGAGCGCCGAGGAAGAAAGCGAAGGCCGGATTTATGATCCCGACCCGGCTCTGGCGTACCGTCCGACGGTGGCAACGCAGGTCATGACCGTATTCCAGGACGACTTCGAAACAGTCCAGGGCTGGACCGTGTCCGGCGGAAGCTGGCAGCGGGGCACACCGACCGGTTCCGGGGGCGATCACGGCTCGCCGGATCCTACGAGCGGCCATTCGGGCAGCAATGTCTATGGCTATAACCTGAGCGGCGGCTACGAGAATGCTATGCCCGAAAGGCACCTTACCAGCCCGGCGATAGACTGTTCGTCGTTGATTAATGCTCATTTAAAATTCTGGCGCTGGCTGGGAGTTGAACAATCGGCCTACGACCATGCTTATGTTCGCGTCAGCAACAATGGAACAAACTGGACTACGGTCTGGGAAAACGATGAAACGATAGACGATGGCGGCTGGGTCGAGATGGATCTCGATATATCCGGCATCGCCGACGGTCAACCTGCCGTCTATCTTCGCTATACGATGGGTACGACCGATGGTTCGTGGACATATTGCGGTTGGAATATAGACGACGTTGAAATTACCGGTTATCAATGCGTGGCCGATATGCAAATTACCACCACCGATCTGCCCGACTGGACCGCTGGAATGGCCTATTCCCAACAATTGGAAGTCATCGGTAGCATCGGGACTCTGACCTGGACCGACAAGTATAACGATCTGAACGGTACCGGCCTGACACTGTCATCGGACGGCCTGTTGAGCGGTATGGTAGCGGCCGGGATGACCGTGTCATTTACTGCTGAAGTTTCCGATGAAGTGCCGCATACTGCCGAGCAACCGCTTTCGTTCGTAATAAATCCGGCCGTTACAATTACTACAGCAACTCTGCCGGATTGGACCCAAGGAATCGCATTTAATGAGACGCTTGCGGCGACAGGCGGGACTGGGTCGGTTATCTGGTCCGATAAAATGGACGACCTGTCTGGAAGTGGTTTAAGTCTTGGTCCCAATGGTGTCTTATCAGGAATACCGACATCCGCAGGAACGATCGGATTTACGGCGCTCGCCGAGGATCAGATAGGAGCGTCGGGTGAAAAAATATTGCAGGTCGATGTCAATCCTGCCGTGGAAATAACAATGACCACCGTGCCCGAAGGAACCGAAGGGGAGGCTTATGCCTGCCAATTGACATGCACGGGGGGCACCGGTGGTTTTGTCTGGTCCGATATGAACGGTGACCTTGACGGCATCGGGCTAGAGCTTTCTTCGTCGGGGCTTATTTCCGGGACGCCTTTGGATACAATGAGCATGAGTTTTATGGCCGGCTGTGCTGACGCGCTCGGCTCGCACGATGAGCAGACTTTCGATCTTAATATTGTCGCGGCTTTTGTCTGCGGCGATGTCACCGATGAAGGCAACGTCGACCTGCTGGATATATTGTATCTTATAGATTATAAATACGGGGTTCCGCCGGGGACCGCGCCGGAACCGATGGAATCGGGCGACGTCGACGGTGACGAAGCTGTTAATCTGATAGATATTCTATATTTAATTGATTACATTTATGGAGAACCGGTCGGTCCGGCGCCCAATTGCCCATAGCAGTTCGCAGTTGACAAATTAACGAATTGCCGTATTTTATATATATCTATCTCCGCGAAAGTTTTACTTCCGGGACTGAGTGTTTTGCCGTCGTTAGTTGAGTTAACTGACCTTAAAGCGGAGGGTGGCCGTAATGAATTACTGCCGGACTTCAAAAATCTGTGTCGGATTTTTCACGATCCTGATATTGATCGCCGTGTTGCCGGAATTAGCCCCGGCCCAGAATCCAGTTTTGAAAATCAAAGTCGACGATGCTTTCGCCTGTCCCGGGCAGCTGGGGGCAAAGGTACCAATATACCTTACCAATTATGAAGACACTGTTCATGGATATGAAATGTGGATGATCATGAGCAATCCGGACCTGGCGGAGTTTGTTGTTTCCGTCGACACGACGGCATATACGAGATATTGGGCTTGTGACGAATATGACGGCGAGACCTGCACTTCATATATCGAATGCAGCAACTATTGGCATTGCACGCAGTATAGCGGAGACTTTTGTATAGATTCTGAATTTACAATCGGTTCCTGGCACTGCAATTCGGCGGATCTTGGAGTTTGCTTTGATTCGACTTTCATACCCGGGTATGATTCAACTTCGGTCGATACCGTTGTGGGCCTTTTCGGAGGCGTGGATACGGTTGGCACATTAACGAGTGGCTGGGAGTTTATGGATACCAGATCACTTTCCGGGCTTGGCTATGATTACAGGATAGCCGCGATCGCGGATTTATATTTGCCGTTTGATATTGAAGGTCTCCCGCCGCGAACGGAGCCGAGTGTGTTGTTCAACTCATTGGTTAACGTTGCAGATATTCCTGATACGGCAACGAATCGCACCGTAGACATTAATCTGAATGGCAGTATTCTCGATTTAGCGCCATTATTCAGCGACCAATATGGTAATTTGATCGGGATGAGGATTGATACGATTCCGGATACTCAATTTTACCGCTGTACAGCGTGGTTGCCGCCCGACAACGATATATGTTTGAGTTATCAGCGTGTCACGGGACCGCCGTACGATTCCATATTTGTCGATAGTATCCCGGTGACGACTTTGGATACTTTCAAGGTGATTATAGAAAGCGGTAGTCTGACCGTCCTTAAATGCCTTATCGGTGACGTCAACAGCGACGACCTGTATAATTTGCTCGATATACTTAGCCTTAGTGATGATATATATGCCAAAGACTTTTCCCCTCAGGACGTCTGGAAAGGTGATTTCAATTGTGACTGCACGGTTAACCTGCTCGATATTCTTTCCGTAATAGACATGCTCTATACAGAGCCTGTCGGTGAGCCGCAGCCATGCCGCTACAGCACATGGCAGACAGAGTGCGGCCAATAATTTCAAGATTTTTTTGTCAAAAGCCCCGAATTTCGGGGCTTTTTTGTTGGAAATTTCGTATTTTCACAGACCGGCATACAACGAAATACAGGAACGGATTATGAATATCAGAACGATGACCCGCGATGATTTGCGCTATATGGCTGATTTGGCCCGCGAAGAAAATTGGGGTAACTGCCTGACCGATTATAACCGTTTGTACGATTATGAACCCGAGGGCTGCTTTGTGGCCGAAGATGACGGCCGCGTGGTGGGCACGATAACGTCGGTTGTATACAACGGCTATGCCTTTCTCGCGAGCCTGATTGTCGAAAAAAAAGAACGGGGCAAAGGTATCGGCACCGCACTGATGAAAATCGCAATAAGCTTTTTGCAGTCCAGAAAGGTGCAAACGATAGAACTTGACGGTGTTATGGAGGCGGCGCCGTTGTATCGTAGTCTGGGCTTCAAAGATAAATATCTTTCGCTGCGGATGTTTCGACCGGCGCAGGAATTCAAAAATCATCCGAGAGAAATTAAGCCGGGGGCAACGGCAATAGAGGACATTGTCAAATTCGATTCAAAAATGAGCGGCGTCGATCGGGGAAAAGTGATAAGGCGGCTGCACGATGAATTCCCCAACGGCATATTGAATATCGGGTATGAAACGCTCGACGGATACGCGGCCGTGCGGCCGAGGGATGATAAGTCGTACTTTGTCGGGCCGATCCTGGCGCTGGAGTCGGGCGGTTTTGTCAAGCTTCTGGAGATGATACTTGACGACTACTGCAACAACGACCTGCATATTGGGACGCCCGAAGTGAACCAGGAGGCGGTGGAAATACTTCTCGACCACGGTTTTCAATACCGGCAGTCGTCGCTGCGGATGTATCTCGGGCCACGTCTCGATTATGAAGGCGGCGTCTATGGTATCGCCTCGCCTGAGAAGGGGTGAGGGGATAAATCAACACAGCGTCGGTGGCAAAATTGAGCTTTGTTCGCTCTGCGATAATATCCTTGTAAGACCAAATTTTCATTTACAAATGTCGAAATAAATATATATTAGTTGTCCATTTGACTTAAGCCACCGTAGCTCAGCTGGTAGAGCAGCTGATTCGTAATCAGCAGGTCTGCGGTTCGATCCCGCACGGTGGCTTTTTTTATTGGGGGCGGCGATTTGGGACGGGTTATCTAAGCCATTTTAATCTTTGAATTTTAGGCACTTTCGGTTATTTTAAAATAAATCGGCTTATCGAGAATGGGATCATCAGCCTATGTTTTCTTTAGGGAGTTGACTTGACGGTAGGGATCAATGGAGATGCAAAAATGAGACTGGGTAGATTCGCATCTGTACTTTTCCTATGCATTTGTATATTGTCGTTTTTATTTTGTTGCAGTGAAGATAGAGTATATAAGGATAACCGGGCACAATTCGAATGGTCCATGAAAAATGCTCTGAGCGGAAACAAATATTATAAATACTGTTTTAATTATGATTCAGACAATCAGATTAGTATTTTCTTTAATAATAATATCTGGTATAACCAAACAGAAATAATGTCTATTATAGAACAGATTAATAGAATTTCTAGTAAATATGCTCCCTTTAATAGCAATGATACTTTAAGCGACTATTGCTGCGAATATAATATTGTAATTAAGTCAGATTATAAAATTGCTACGATTACATTTACAGGAACAACATCAACGGTAGATTATACATTTAAAAATATTAGTGATAAAGTGCTAAAGAGCCTAAGTAATGAAAACGCCAACCGCAGTACTGATGATTTATTTAATATAAGTCCTTATAGTGACAAAACACAGAAGAGAATCCAATTGGCAGAATACTTGAATAATAATATGGGTAATGAAGCCCATATATTTGCGAAGGGCAAAGATAGTAAAATCCTGAGGTACGAGGCATCAATAATGGATGATAATTTCGCACATACTATATATATGGGCACCAAAGACCAATTAGAAGAATACGGCTTTGAATGGTTGGAATGTTCAGACGGTTACAAGGTGGTAGCCACTTGGCGACTATTCCCCAAATAATTAAATTCCGAATAAATCCGAATGTATATTGTCAAAACTGCGGACCTTTAATGGCGCTGATTAGCCAAAATCCCATAAATAAAAAATTTGAAACCTTATTTTCCTTAAAGGTTTATTTTATATAAAAACCCTATAGGGGTATGGCTGTAAGGATATATTTATAGGGATAATATGAAAGGGAAAATTAATATTTATAGAGTAGCCGCAAGCGTTGATGGCAAGAAGATCCCGTTTATTAAAGTTAAAGATAAAGGGAGCCAGTTAATTATTGCTTTTGAATTATTCGATGGTGAACACGTGACTATACATAATAGTAAAAAAGGATTGTATTTAACATATTCGAATAAGCATAAGAACCCGTCAAAACATGATGAAATGAAAGTGGAGATAGCTCGGAACTTAGGATATCAAGATCCCGAGAAACACAAAGACTATATTGCCAATTGGCCCCTTGTCAAGGCAGAAAACATGGAAGGGTATCATATTGTTGGAAGGGTAATTAAATTTGATAAATCCCAGATATCGAAGAGAGCCAGGCCCGGAGCCTTAATATTGAACGTGCCCCCCCAAAAGGCATGGCTTGATTTGTATTTGTCTACAAATGACAACCCGCGAAATAAAGAAAATGAATTACAAATGGAAACATCGCTGGGAACAATCTGCATAGAGTTGTCAAAGGCACTAGAATTGCTGCCACCCGAAATACTAAAGAATTTGTTAGAATAAATGGCAATCAAAAATGGCGCCCCCCAGAATCGAACTGGGGACACACGGATTTTCAGTCCGTTGCTCTACCAACTGAGCTAGGGCGCCAAAATTGCAAAAGACTTGAGCCAATGTATTTAATTTTCGACTGAAGTCAACGATTTTTTATGTCGGGAAGTAACGTTTTCTGACACCCGGATACATCATACCGACCAGCGCCAGAAGCGAGATGACCCCAACAACGATACCGTTCGAATCGACGTGCGACACAAAAGCATAGATTGTGATCAGCATCAGCAGCGCCGTATACCCGATCCATCCCCAGCGCTGATAGCTCTTAAACCCGAGCGCCATAATAAGCAGCGGAACACCGTAAAAGATCAATACGAAATCGGTCTCGACGGTAGTATAATTGCGGTCAAGTATTCCCAGGGCAATACTTATAACACCATATACTATATATAGACATCCGAAAATGATGCCGTACCAGCTCAGGATTTTGATAATCAGTGGCGTTTGTTCTTTGTTTTCGCTCATGAGAAATTATTCCCGGTTTTATATTCGCCCAAAAGTCCCGCGCCGATAAACCCGGCATTGTTGCCCAGTTCGGCCCTGAGGATTCTAAGGTTCTCGGTCGCCGAGGGGAAGGCCCGTCTGCGGATTTCGGCCCCGATCACTTCGACCAGCCCCGCGCCGCCGTCGATAATCCCGCCGCCGAACACGAGCGCTTCGGGGTTGAACAGGTTGACCACGCCCGACAGGGCCGCACCCATAATGCGGCCGGTTTCTTCGATCACGGCCAGTGCGGTTTCATCGGATTTCTTACCTGCGGCGAAGAGCTTTTTTATGGTCAGGTTGTCGATGTTACCCTCTAAAATTTCGTCCATCGTTTCGGTCATACCGACGGCCAGTTTTTCTCTGGCCCGGTCGAGTATAGGCTGTGATGCACAATACGCTTCCAGACAGCCTTTGTTCCCGCATTTGCAGGGGCGGCCGTTTTCGTTGACGATAATATGTCCGATTTCTCCGGCGGAGAAGCTGGCTCCCCGCCAAAGCTGCCTGTTAATTATAATTCCGCCGCCGATGCCGGTTCCCATAGTAATGCATATTGCCGAAGAAAATCTTTTGGCGGCCCCGAATCGGAATTCTCCGAGGGCCACGACGTTGGCGTCGTTGTCCACGTAGACCGGCATGTTTAGATGTTCTTTAAGGTGCGCGGCGATTTCCATCCCGACCCAGTCGGGGATATTGGGGCAGCGACCTTTGACGGTGCCCGTAACATTATCAATTGCACCGGGCGAGCCGACCCCGAGCCAGTGGACATTCAGTTCATCCTCGGCGGCGCGCAGCAGCAGGTTTTCGGCGATATTGGTGACCAGGTGCATAAGGGGCATCGGGCCTTTTTCGACGAGAGCCGGTTTTTGTTCGCGAAAGAGAACTTCGCCTTTGGAACTGATTATACCATACTTGATATTAGAAGCGCCGATATCTATACCGGCATAATGATTGACATCGCTCATAGTTTAAGATCTTTTTATTTCGATTTTTAACCGCTGTTTGAAGCCGACCGGGCGGCGGCAAGATCGGTCCGTCCGGGATATACTTTAAGAGCTTCATCCAGACATTTCATGGCCTTTTTCAATGCTTCAACATTCAGGACATAGCCGATACGCACTTCATCCTTGCCCAGCCCCGGCGTGGCATAAAAGCCGGCCATCGGAGCCAGCATAACCGTCTGATTATCGTATTCGAAATCTTCGAGCAGCCATCGGCAAAACCGGTCGGCATCGTCGATAGGCAGCCTGGCCGCGGCATAAAACGCCCCGGTCGGTTTGGGGCAGACGACCCCTTCGATTTTTTGCAAAGAATCAACCACGATATCGCGTCGTTTGACGTACTCATCGAGCACTTTTTTGAAATATGAATCCGGCGTGTCGACCGCCGCTTCACCGGCAATCTGGCCGTAGGTCGGCGGGCTGAGCCGCGCCTGACCGAATTTGAGCGCGGTCGCAATTACGTCTTTGTTGCGCGAAACCAGCGAACCGATCCGCATGCCGCACGAGCTGTACCGTTTGGAAATTGAATCCAGCATGATGACGTTGTCTTCGATACCTTTCAGGTGCATGGTCGAGACGAATTCGAGACCGTCGTAACAAAATTCTTTATAGACTTCATCGGCAAACAGGAACAGATCGTGTTTCCTGATGATGTCGCGCAGGGTTTCGAGCTCGCGGCGGGAGTAGAGGTAACCGGTCGGGTTGTTGGGGTTGCAGATCAGAATGCCTTTTGTCTTGTTCGTGATTTTTTTTTCGAATTCGGAAATTTCGGGAAGGGCAAAGTTGTTTTCGATGGTCGACGTAATCGGTTTGATTTTGACACCGGCCATGACGGCGAAGCCGTTGTAGTTAGCATAAAAAGGTTCTGGTATGATAACTTCATCACCCTCGTTGAGAGCGGACATAAAAGCAAACACGATCGCTTCCGATCCCCCGGTCGTTACGAGAATGTCGGTGTATTCGACGTCGATTCCATAACGCTTGTAGTATTCGGCCAGACGGCGGCGGTACGATTCAATACCGGCCGAATGAGAATATTCGATAACGGACAAATCACAGCTTTTAATTTTATTGCGGGCTACTTCGGGGGTTTCTATATCGGGCTGACCGATATTGAGATGATATATTTTGCGGCCCTTCTTCCTGGCGGCTTCGGCGTACGGCGCCAGCTTGCGCATCGGCGACGACGGCATCCCCAGGCCACGCTCGGACAATTTAGGCATTTATAATTTCCTCCAGCAAAACAGGGGGTATTCTCTACCGGGCCCAAAATAGCAAACGTCGAAAACAATGTCAATTTAATTTGGCTGCGGTGTCGCCCCATCGGTGCGCGTTGCGCCTCTCACAGCCAGCCATACCAAAAGCGCCAGGACCACGTCGATTCCGGCCACGATCAACTCCAGCGGCGCCAGCGCGACCATCTCTTTCTGGTAAAAGACGATCAAAAGGTTGCTGAAGGAATGAATCAGCACCATCAAGAGCCAGATCGCGGGGACCTTTTTCCATCCGGCGGCGAGGGCATACCCGAGGGCCGCGCCGGTCGACGTGTGAAACAGTATGGCGAAAATACGCTCGAAGGTCGCCCACGAGATGAAAGACATCAGGCCGGACTGATAGGCGAAACCGGTTATGGAGCAGGCTTCCATGATCCCGAAACCCATACCGGTGAACATGCCCAGAATGACCAGCGATTTTTTTGACGGCGGGCGGGTTGTCAATATGAGTATCAGCGGTATCAACTTAAGTGTCTCCTGAATCAAACCCGAAAACAGGGCCTGCACTCCGGAGTAGAAAAAGAGCGATCCACCGGCTTTTAGTCCGGGCACGATGTAGGTGGTTGCGTACCATGTTTGAAGCGGTATCTGTGTATATCGCAAGATCGAAAACCCGGCCGCTCCGAGGATGAGCACGATATATGTTTCCAGACGGTTATAGTAGTTCTTTATGACGCAAATGCCGAATACCAGCCCGACCAGAATATAAAACAGGTACAACGGTAAGGCAGTGAAAAATCCTCCGGAAGTTCCGCTGCTTATGCTGAACGATTTACCGGATTCATTGTCAATCCGAGTAATTGCAAATCCCTGAACCGGCGCTTTGATTTTGATCAGGCCGGTTTTTCTCCCGAAGCTGATAGCCTGTTGCATAGGAGTCAGCATTCTCATCGACAAAACGGTATCAGCGACGCCATTGACTTCTTCGGTTCGCATCGAATCCACGATAAACTCGAACTCCGCCCCGGTGAGAAACTGGGCGACGAAAAACGTATCGGTCAGGGTGTCGCCGATTTTCAGATCGTTCTGCCAGAATATCAGTTCCATCTGGTCGACCATGTTGTTATCAAGAGTCATCATGGTGGCGCGAAGAGGCATATCGACATTATTGTGGGCGACATTTTGAGCAGAACCGTAGAGAGAGTCACCCCGGTGCACCAGCTCCAGCCCCTGGGTTTCACCGTTGGCGAGAATACTCATGGAATCGCCGACATAGGCGTTCTGCAAATCGACATAGTGATTGTTATGCAGATTAACTTTGGCGGGAGCCTTGATTTTTGTGAAATCAAGGTCGAGGGTTTCTTCGATATGAAATGACTTAAGGCCCTGGTATTCCGCCGGGCCTCTATACGTTGACTTGAGTGTCCCGAAATCGATGCTGTCCTTTGAAAAAAGCCAGGTTCGGGTGGAATCCTTGATCAGGAAATCCTCGATCGTCGCGGCCGAGGCGTATGAAACCAACAATATAGACGCCACCGCTGCGACCATAATTGCGGAGCAGGCAAACCGTTTCATATCTTTGTCCTTTTTACGATTTATTTTTTATCGAGCAACTTTTTGATGTGAGCTATCATGCGACCGCGTTCGATAGTGACCTGTATGTCTTCGGCGGCCAGCCATTCCTCGCGGTCTTCGATGTCTTTGGATTTTTCCTGCCCGGCCCGGAGGTCTTTGACGGTGACGGTGCCGTTTTCGAATTCATCGGACCCGGCAATGACTGCTATTGGTATGCCAACGCGGTCGGCATATTTCAGTTGCTTGTTGATATTTTTTGTCTCGCCCAGGAACAGTTCGGCATTGATTCCAGCGTCGCGGATTTCGCGAAGCATGATTATGTACTCATCGAGCCGGTTTTTGTCCATAGTCGTGACGAGCACTTTCGACGTGGCCGTCGTCATCTTTATGGCTTTAAGCTCTATCAACGCCGAGAGCATGCGGTCGACACCGAACGAAGTGCCAGTCGCCGGGATGTTCTTGCCGGAGAAGCGCCCGACCATGTTATCATAGCGGCCGCCGGAGAAGACCGAGCCGAATTCGGGCAGGTCGTTTAGAATTGTCTCAAAGACCGGCCCGGTGTAATAGCCGAGGCCGCGGACGATGGTTATATCTATGCGCGATTTTCCCTCTGCGATGCCGAGTCTATTGAGGTACGATTTGATCTGTCTAAGTTCGTCGATGCCTTCTTTTGAAATGGCAATGTCACCGAGAAGTTCTTCGGCACTATCCAACTGATCGCGGTCGGTCTGTTCGGCGATATTTAAAAAGTCCTCAAGCGTTTTGATCTGTTTGTCGCTTAAGTACAGGCCGGGGATTTTGTCGCCGGAGACATCGGTGCGGCCCGGTCCGAGTTCCAGAAGCACCGCCTCTTTGCCCTGTTTGGGGAGTTTGTCGATAACCCGGAAGACGTCGGTTGCTTTATCGGCCGGGATGTCAGCATACGAGGTCAGGCCGTTGATCAGTTTGCGGTTGGAATAGTGCACGGTGAAGTTTTTTATCCCCAGCGTATCGAGAATCGTGATCATGGTCGCCATGACTTCGGCGTCGGCCAGCGTGGACGAGGAGCCGACTATATCGAGGTCGAACTGGGTGAACTCGCGGAAGCGTCCGGGGCCGGGTTTGTCCACGCGCCAGACGTTGCCGTACTGGTAGCGACGGAAGGGCAGGGGCAGAAGCGGATTGCCGGCGACATACCGCGCCAGCGACAGGGTGAATTCGTAGCGCAGGGCCATATCGGTTTTTTCAGGGCCGACAAACCCGAACAGCTCCTTGAGGTTGTCGTCGGTATAGTCGGCGCCGAGGAGGATTTCGGCGGCTTCAAGCGACGGCGTTTGTATCGGGAGAAACCCGTAGCGTTCGACCACCTCGACGGCTTTGGCTATAAGCGTCCGCCGGGCGAGCTCCTCACCGGGAGAATAGTCCCGAAAGCCTTTCAGAACCTGCGGCTTGACTCTTTTGTCTTTTTTATTTTCGGCCATATCAATTTCTCAATTTGACGGTCAAGATATAAGTTTTAATGGATAAGGGAAGAGTTTTTTGGGGGGGAGGATATGAGTAAAAACAGGAGGTGAGTCTTCTTAATTATGGTTGATAGTTGACAAAATTTTTAATTTGCAAAATTTAAAATATCGATGGAACTCAACATTTTAATGCAAAGGCGTTCAGCGGCGTCAGGAACCCTTTCCTGACGCTTTTGGGAATAAATAAAAGATTGTCTGGAAGGGGTTCCCGACAGAGCCATAAATAAATTTGGAGGGGCCACCCATGGCAGATGGGCAGATGTGGAGAGGCTGTCCCAAAAGTGTTCCGTCGGGTGTTGATTTCGACGTAGTCGAAATTGTCACCCGACGGAAACCGTTGAAAGACCGCAGGGTCACATCCCGACTTCGTCGGGACAAGACCCCGCGGAACTTAAAAAGAGTACTTTTGAGACAGCCTCTGGACATCTGCCGCGCACATAAACTCACTCACCCGTTGGGTGAGATACAAAACTCGTTGGGTAAGCTGCTAGAATTGAAGAAAATGTTTAGAATCTAGGCCAGGCTATAGGCTCGATTCTGTACATTGACTTTGAAATTAATAAAAATGTATATTGAAGAATGCGAGCAGTGGTTATTCTCATCAAATGCCGGGATCAAAAGGGGCTGGTGGCCAAAGTCAGTTCATTCGCCTTCGAACGCGAATTCAACATTCTCGATTGCCGTCAGCACGTAGATATCGAGTCCGATGACTTTTTCATGCGCTTAAAGCTCGATCTCGATTCTTCTTCTTATGCTCCGAAATCTCTTGAATCGGATTTTCAATCACTTGCGGGTTCTCTGAACTTCACCTGGTCCATCCACTATTCCGCAAACACCGAGCGGGTCGCAATCCTGGTCAGTAAAGCGTCACATTGTTTGTATGATCTGCTGGTTCGTCAGAAAGAAAAAGAGCTCCATTGTGAAATTCCAATCATTATCGGGAATCACGCGAAACTTGAATCCGTGGCCAAACAGTTTGGAATCCCGTTCCACTATCTTCCCGTAAGTCCGGGACAAAATGAAGAACAGGAAATGCGTATAAAGGCGCTGTTGAAGGAGCATGACATCGGGCTTATAGTTTTGGCTCGATACATGCAGATTTTGACGCCGTCGTTTGTCGGCGAATATCGGGGGAGGATCATAAATATCCATCACGCTTTTCTCCCGGCCTTTCAAGGGCCGAAGCCTTATCAACGGGCGTTTGAGAGGGGTGTGAAGATGATCGGCGCGACCGCGCATTATGTGACTTCAGAACTTGACGACGGTCCGATTATCGAGCAGGATGTCAAGCAGGTCACGCATGAAGATTCTCCCGCGAATCTTCAACGGATCGGCCGCGATATTGAGAGATTCGTGCTGGCCCGGGCCGTGAAGGCGCATCTGGAACACAGAGTGATCATAACCGGCAAAAAAACAATCGTCTTTTCATCAGGACGCTGATCCCATAAACGAATAAATACTGGGGGAGAGACTCGAACTCTCGACCACTAGATCCACAATCTAGTGCTCTAACCAACTGAGCTACCCCAGCATTGTGAGCATCTATAATATTCCTAAATCGGAATCTTGTCAAGGCAATTAAGGCGCGGGATTTCCCGGCGGATCTGTGAACCCGCCAGGCACAACGCCGCGAAATCAGTACGCTCCCGCCTTATGTTGGGTGGCCACTCCAAACTTTGGGCTTGTTGAAAAAGCCTGTTCGGTCAGGTCCTGCGTCCCGATTTATCGGGGCGTGTGACCTGACCGCATTGTAAGTCATTGAAGCTAAAGAGGCCGTCAAGTGTCAATCCCGACTTCGTCGGGATCAGCACCTGACGGAACATATTGGCGCCACTTTTTCAACAAGCCTCTTTGTTTGGGGTGGGGTTGGATAAAGAAAAGATGTCACGCCGCCCTTCGCAAGAATCAGGGTCTTCGACAAGTCGGCGTGACCTACGGGAGCCTACAAGAGTTGTCGGAATACCGACAAAAATTTATGCGAGCATGACAATCAGTTCATATCCTTTAGGGCGGAACCCTTTCGAAGACCCGGATCTTTTGAAGGGTAGTGGTTCCGCCATTTTCAGCTTGGCAGGACCGCTTCGCTATGCTCGGGTCCTGCTCTAAAGATCAAGACCGGCGGGTCTGAGGGGACCCGCCGGGCACGACGCAGGGGACGCTATGGCCGTTGCAGGCCGTTGCGGGCGGCAGCTTTGATGGCGTCCATAATGTCATAGCCGGGCTGATAATCCGGGGCGACTTTAAGCCCGGCCTGGGCATAGACAAAGGCCGAATCCAGTTGGCCATGCTCCAGATATATCACGGCCACGTCGAAATATCCGACATACTTTTTCGGGTCCAGAGAAATGGCGTATTTATAGCCCTCAAGAGCGGTCTCGACCCGCCCGATCGAATAATAGTTTTTGGCCAGCGAGCGGGCGAAAATGTAGTTGCGTGAATCATGGCGCTGTGCGACCTCAAGATAGCTCGTGGCCGAATCGGCAAACCCGAGCTCGGTCAGCGACATCCCTGCCACGTAATTGAGCTCGGCGTCGGTGCTGTCCTGTGCAATCCCCTCGCGGGCGGTGACGAGGGCATTGGCATAGTGGCCCATCTCGTATTGTGTCACGGCCATGATCCGCAGCACCCGGGCATTGCGAGCGGGGCCGGTGATGCTCCCCAGCAGGTCGAGCACTTTCTGATTGTCCTTGGCTTCGTAGCGATAATAATGCGCCAGAAGTTCGGTGCAATAGCCCCGACCCTGATCGCTGAGCGACAAAAGGTCCTCGGCCCGTCGAAGCTGGCGCTGCGGTGTGGCGTTGGTTAGAATCCAGACCGACACAAAAGCGGTTGCGAGCAAAGCCGGGAGGGCAAGGCTTGTCGTGTTATTCTGCACCATCTTGCGGAAATAGAAGACCAGCACGGTGCAGCCGAGCAGAGCGGTTGGAGTCGAGAACAGGTCCCAGTCACGGGCATAGCCAAGAGTCGGATTTATGGCGACGAGAAAAAACACCGCGCACAGAATCATTAAAATTCCAAAGGCTTTTATTGAAACTTGCGAATTATTTTGGCGCGACCAAATAATTGGGACTATGAAAGCGAGTGGTCCCGGTATGACCAATAACAGTTCGTTCAGTATATCAAACAGATGATGCCCCGCAAATACTGAATAATCCCCTGAAAAGAGAGGCAACAAATATCCGGATGCAGACGGAAGGTACTGCCCGTGTTTTATTCGGGTCACGATTTCCATTATGATAAAAGTGACCGCAAGCAGGCCGACCAATCCGGTAAATAAATAATTGGAGAAGACCGGTTTTTCTTTTTTGCCTTTAGATGCTTTATATGCCAGGTATAAATATGTCGGCAGGAATATAAACCCCGCCATGTGTGCCGCCAGGCCAATAGAGTAAGCCAGCGATACCTGCCAAAACTTGCGGCCGGTCAAAAGGTATCTATATGCCAGAAGGGCATAAATGATCATGGCGGTATAAAACAGAGCGTACGATTCAACATAGCCGAAGAACAACTGCGCCCCGCCGAAACAAGTAATCAACCATTTTAGCGCGGCCGAGGAGTTTCCGGGTGTAATATCTTTGAGATCAAGACCATAAATGATAAGTACAAATATCATGCCGATCCCGATACTGAATATCTGATAGACGGCCTCGCCGGACACGGAGTCGAAATGGTTGAGAAGATCGTAAAGCGCCCCATGCAGCCAGAAATCCAGAAGCTCGGTATGAAGAAATCTCAGGCCGGTTTCGATTTGCCCGATGCGCATGTAACCGTCGCCGAGCGAATGGACGTGGACGCGAAAAAGATAAAAGATGATACCCGACATTATGGCGACTATCAGATATCGAATCACTCCCGGCAGCCGCGGGAATATCTTTGAAATGGTGCTCAAAAAACCAATAATTAATAACCGAAGCCGGGGAATGAATAAAAATATGATAATGACCGCATAAAATATCCTAATTCCGGATGAAAAATACCTGAGGTTGTTGATTCCCCAGAAGGATTTTAAAGGGACAGTCCCGGCCAGGATCAGGAGCGCCGAAAGTGCTCCAATCACAACGGGGACTAAAATCATCCGGTATTTGATGTCTTTATCTTCCAATGCCAAAATATCTCCGATTGGAATATAATAGACAATATCAGGAATTTTGACAATTATGTTTTGGCGACGTATATTTGGCGGACTGATTTCAATAAAGGATATTTATTATGATTGACCGAGAGACCGCCTTTCAGTTGATGGAATCGAAGATCGCCAACAAGAATCTCCGCAAACATATTCTCGCGGTCGAAGCCGGGATGAGGAAGCTGGCGGGGCATTTTAATGAAGACGTTGAGTTCTGGGGGCTGACCGGCCTTCTGCACGATCTCGATTATGATGTCACCGCTAAAGATCCCGACCGTCATACATTCGTCACCGAAGAATGGCTTGAAGAATACAATCTGCCCTCTGAGATGATCCGCGCAATTCGCTGTCACCCGGGCCACGCCCCGTGTGAGACGAGGATGGAATGGTCTTTGTACGCGGTCGATCCGTCGACCGGTTTCATTGTGGCCTGTGCCCTGATGCATCCGTCGAAAAAACTCTCCGGAATCGACGCCGATTTCATGATGCGGCGGTTCGGTGAGAAAAGATTCGCCGCCGGAGCGACCCGTGAAAATATCGCGGCCTGCTCCGAGATTGGTTTGGAGCTGCCCGAGTTTTTGGAAATGGTGCGTGACGGTATGATGACCATCGCCGACAGGTTGGGGCTTTGAGCAAAGCCGCGACGCTTCTGCGCAAGGATGTTATCGGCTGGTCGCTGTATGACTTCGCCAATACCATCTACTCCATGAACATCTTATCATTGTACTTGAAGCGCTGGATTGTCGAGGACCTCGGGCGCGACGGGTTGTACTATGACGTGCCGTACGCCGCTTCGATGTTGCTGGTGGCTTTAATTATGCCCGCGATGGGGGCGCTGTCCGATCACAGCCGAAAGAAGAAGCTGTTTCTTTTTCTGTTCACGTTTTCGTGCTGTCTCGCGACCGGGATAATCCCACTGATCCCGCTTACGTATTTTGTTCTGATTGCGGTCTTTTTTGCCCTGTCCAATTTCTTTTACGAAGGCGGCATGGTGTTTTATAATTCTCTGCTCTACGCCGTATCCGAAGGGCGTCGGGCCCGCATGGTGTCGGGGTTCGGGGTGGCCCTGGGCTACTTCGGTGCGATTATCGGGATGGTGCTGATTCTTCCGCCGGTTACCGGAACGCTGTTTGGGCTGGAGGTTCCATTTTTCGAAGCGGGCGGAAAGAACGCTGCGTTTCTGCCAACCGCGATTTTGTTTTTTATTTTTTCGCTGCCGCTGTTTTTCTGGGTAAATGAAAAGCATCTGGCGATCAAGTCCAGGTCGGCCGGTTTAAAAAGAGCGTACAAAGACGTCTGGGACGGTATCAGGCAGACTCGCAAATATCCCGGAGTATTGCGGTTTCTTATCGCCGATTATTTTTTCGAGGATGCCGTCGCCACCGTGATTTTAAACATCGGGATATTTTCTTCGATTGTCATCGGGTTCGCCGATGCCGATCTTACCGTGTTTCTGATCGTGTCAACCGTATCGGCGGTGATTGGGTCGTTCGCGATCGGGGCGCTGTCGAAAAGAGTGGTTTTGAAAAAACTCATGACCGCCATAGTACGGCTCTGGATCATAGTCCTTTTGCTGTTCCTGTTGTTCGATAACATCACGGTTATATATTTTCTCGGTTCGTTAGTGGGTGTGCTTCTTGGCGGACTGTGGACCGTATCAAGGCCGCTGCTGGGAGAGATGGTCCCTGAAAACGAGCTCGGGCGTTTTTTTGGACTTTATTCGCTCTCTGGAAGAGCCGCGGCGGTGGTCGGTCCGCTGGTATGGGGTGTGCTGGTATATTTATTTGCACCGTCGCGGCCACTGGGTTCGATGGTTTCCGGGTGGTTGTCCCTTGACAGCACTGCCGCCATAAAAATGCCATACAAAATTGCTCTGTTTTCACTTGCTCTTATGATGGCAGTGGGGCTATATATCTTCCGCAAAGTACCGGCCGCAGAAAGTTGATTGTATTGCAATGAAAAAAAACGGCGAATATTACGAGTATATCGGTTGCGTGCATATCCACACGACCTTTTCCGATGGTTCAAAAACTCTTGAAGACGTCGCCGCCATCGCCGATTCGGTCGGGCTCGATTATATCCTGATATCCGACCATATGACCCTCGAATTGCGAGAAGCCGGGAAAGAAGGTTACTACGGCAAGACATTGACCCTGATCGGTTACGAACATAACGACCGGGAAGACTGCAATCATTATCTTTTATTCGGGACTGAAAGCGTCCTGCCGGTAGATATGGCGCCCGTGGATTATGTCGCCGAAGGAGCTCGTCAGGGAGCGCTGGGGATCATTGCTCATCCCGATGAAATCCGTCCCCGTCTCGGCAAGTATCCGTCGTATCCCTGGCTGGCCTGGGACGCACGCGAGTTCGACGGCATCGAAATATGGAATCAGATGTCCGAGTGGATGGAGAACCTAAAGCCATACAACAAGCTCAAAATGCTTTTTTCTCCCCGGAAATTTCTTCAAACGCCGACCGACCGCATCTTGAAAAAATGGGATGAACTCAATATCGAACGCAAAATCGCCGGGATCGGAGCCATCGACGTGCACGGGTTTCCATACAAGCTCGGCCCGATCCGCATAACTATTTTTCCTTATAAAGTGCAGTTTAAATCGTTGCGAACCCATCTATTACTGCCTGAAAGGCTTTCTTCGGATTTAAATCAGGCCAAAAAACAAATTTATGATGCCATAAGAGATTGCCGGGTTTTTGCATCGAATTATCGCTGGGGCGATGCCTCCGGATTTGAATTTTATGCCCGCCGGGGAGGTGAGACGGTAATATCCGGGGGACGGCTGGAAACGAACGAAAATGCCCGGATGACCGCTCGACTGCCGGAAAAAGGGCAATTTAAACTCATCCGCGACGGCAACATTGTGCTTGAAAGCAACGGGGATTTTATGGAGTACTCGCCCAGTCAAAAGGGGTTGTATCGGGTCGAGGTATGCAGGAACGGACGGGGCTGGATTTATTCCAATCATATTAGAATCGGCGTATGATCTTCAATATATTCGGAACTTAATTGAGCCATAGTTTGTTAATAATTTCACATGCGGCTAATTTAAGCATTGACTTGAAAAAGTCTTATTACTATAATTGGCTTTTATTTATGGAACGGAAGAAACCAAATGGAGCACTTTAGCACCTTTTTTCCTATATTTTTCCTGGTCCTGTTTGCCTCAGCTCTGGCTCTGGCATTTTTTGTTATGTCCATCATATTTGGCAAACGGACCAAGGCCGAAGCCAAAGGTGACCCCTATGAATCCGGTGTCGTCCCCAAAGGCGACACTCTGGAACGGTTTCCGATCAAGTTTTACCTGATTGCGATATTATTTATCATCTTCGATATTGAAGTCGTATTTTTGTATCCATGGGCGGTGATTTATGACAAACTCGGCGTTTTCGGGTTTGTCGAAATGCTGGTTTTCGTGCTGATACTGCTTGTCGGTTACTTTTATATCCTCGGTAAAGGGGCCTTGAAGTGGGATTAGAAGAAAAAATTCCCGATTCGATAATGTTGACCACCCTTGAGAAGATGGTCGGCTGGGCCAGAAAGCGGTCTATGTGGCCGCTGGGCATGGGCCTGGCCTGCTGTGCAATCGAGATGATGTCTACTTTTATGTCCCATTATGACCTGGCCCGCTTCGGCATGGAAGTTATGCGGCCGTCGCCGCGTCAGGCCGACCTGATGATAATCTCCGGCCGTGTTTCGACCAAAATGGCACCAGTGCTCAAACGGCTTTACGACCAGATGCCGAATCCCAAGTGGGTGATTTCAATGGGAGCGTGCGCCTCCTGCGGCGGGGTTTTCAATAATTATGCCATCGTCCAGGGGGTGGACAGAATATTACCGGTGGATATATATGTGCCGGGCTGCCCGCCAAGGCCGGAGCAGTTGATCGAAGGAATATTGAAACTTCAGGAAAAAGTGGCCCACTCCAGTTTTAAGACCGGGAAGAACGAGAAGGAAAAATAAGGGCCGGGCAGGCCGGACCGATTGACGTCATGGAAGAAAAAGTCAGACAATTTCTGGAAGCGAATTTTAGAGACGCCGTTATCCGCGAGGATAATTTCAGGGATCAGCAGTCTTTTTATGTCGACCGGGATTATATTTTCGAACTGCTGGATTCATTGAGGGGAGACCGCAATCTCGATTTCAATCTGCTGGCCGATATTTGTTCGCTCGACTGGATGGGTCTGCCGGAAGAAAAAGAAGGCCGCTTTGAAGTCATATATAACCTATATTCCATAAAGAATAAATATCGCCTGCTTATAAAGGTCCGTCTGAGCGGTGATGACCCCGTCATTGATACGGTTACTCCGATCTGGCAGGGGGCCAACTGGCTCGAGCGCGAGGTCTGGGACATGATGGGAATAAAATTCTCCGGGCATCCCAACCGGGTGAAGATCGTCACGCCGGATTTTCTCGAGGGCCATCCTCTGCGCAAGGATTTCCCGCTGACCTATGAAATGCCGCGCTTTTCCCACAATATGAACGAACCGCCCGAGGTTATAAAATGACGGCAGCCGGCAGCCAGAGAAAGACGATGAACCTCAATATGGGGCCGCAGCACCCGGCTACGCACGGCGTTTTGAGGGTGGAACTGGAACTCGACGGCGAAACCGTGGTTAAGGCGACGCCCCATATCGGTTATCTCCATACCGGTATTGAAAAAACATTCGAATCAAAGTTGTACTATAAAAATATCCCGATGACCGATCGCATGGATTATCTGGCCCCGATGTCAAACAATCTCGGCTTTTGCCTGGCGGTCGAGAAACTCCTCGGGATCGACGTCCCCGAAAAAGTCAAATGGGCCCGGGTCTGTCTTACCGAAATGACTCGAATTAAATCGCACCTGGTCTGGATCGGGACCCACGCCTTCGATCTGGGGGCGATGTCGATGGCGCTGTATGCGTTCCGTGAACGCGAATCGATTATTGATATATATGAAGCGGTGTCCGGCCAGCGAATGATGTCAACCTATTTCCGGATCGGGGGCTTGGCCTACGATCTTCCTCCCGACTTCGATAATTGGGTGAAAAAGGCAATCAAGCAGGTCGAGGCCGGTTTGCTCGATTATGAGCGTCTGCTCAACGACAATAAAATATTTCGGCTTCGTACTATCGGAATTGCCAAAATATCGGCCGATGACGCCATTAACTACGGTCTGACCGGGCCCAGTCTGCGCGGGTCGGGCATCAATTACGACGTCCGCAAAGCTAATCCGTACAGTGCCTACGAAAAATTCGATTTTGAGGTTCCGCTCGGCAAGAACGGTGACGTTTTCGATCGTTTCATCGTGAGGCAGGAAGAAATGCACCAGTCGCTGCGTATTGCGCGGCAGGCGCTCGAAGGCATGCCGGAAGGACCGTACCGGGCGCACGTCCCCGGCGTGGTTCTCCCGCCCAAGGAAGACGTCCTGAGCAAAATGGAATCTTTGATTTATCATTTTAAGATTATCACTGACGGTTTCAAGACGCCTAAGGGCGCGGTTTATCAAGCGATTGAAGCCCCCAAAGGCGAGCTGGGATACTATATATCATCAGACGGCACAAACAGGCCCCATCGCGTTAGAGTGCGGCCGCCGAGTTTCGTGAATCTTTCGGCGCTGCCCAAAATGGTCGAGGGCGGCATGGTGGCCGACGTTATAGCCGCGATCGGCTCGATTGACATCGTGCTGGGTGAGGTGGACAGATGATTTTGTCGGAAAATTCCATAGCCGAGATCAAAGAGAAGATGGTGCGCTACCCGAAGCGCAAATCCGCTGTGTTGCCCGCTCTGACGGTGGCGTACAATCAACTGGGACATCTCGATGAAGAAATATACAAGGAAATTTCGGAAGTCATAGAAATCCCCGAAGGTGAAATCGCCGAAGCCGCATCGTTCTACACGATGTTCCCCAAGGCACCGACCGGCCGCTACTTGATACAGGTGTGCCATAACATAAGCTGCGCACTGCTTGGGGCCGACGGGCTGGTGGATTATCTGGAGCAGAAGCTGGGGATTAAAAAAGGCGAGACGACGTCGGATAAGATGTTTACTTTGATTTCGGTGGAATGTCTGGGAAGCTGCGCGTCGGCACCCATGATGCAGATCGGCGACAGGTACTACGAGTACCTCACGAAAGAAAAGGTCGATGCTATTCTCGATGATTTGAGAAAAAAGGCGGAGGATGGAAAAGAAGGTTCTGTTTAAATATATCGACGACCCCGAGCAGGTCCGGATCGATACCTATATCTCGCGCGGCGGCTATAAGGCCTGGGAGAAGGTTTTGAAAGAAATGCAGCCGGCGGATCTTATCGAGACGGTCAAAAAATCGGGTGTGCGCGGACGCGGCGGGGCCGGATTCCCGGCCGGGCTGAAATGGAGCTTCGTGCCCAAGGACAGCCCCAAACCGCGCTATCTCGTCTGCAACGCCGATGAATCAGAACCCGGCACGTGCAAGGACCGCCAGTTGATGGAATGCGATCCGCACGGCGTCATCGAAGGTATGGCCATTGCATCGTATGCCATCGGATGCCATTTGTGCTTCATTTATATTCGCGGCGAGTTCGGCGGGCCGATCCGCTCGATGAATAAAGCCGTCAAAGAAGCCTATGACAAAGGCATGCTCGGCAAAAATATTTTCGGGTCGGGATACGATCTCGAATTGATCATACACACCGGCGGCGGCGCCTATATATGTGGTGAAGAGACGGCTCTGCTCAATTCGCTCGAAGGCGAGCGGGGAATGTCGCGGATTCGTCCGCCGTTCCCGGCTATCGAAGGTCTGTATGCCTGCCCGACGGTGGTCAACAACGTCGAGACGCTGGCCTGTATTCCGCACATAATAAATAATGGTCCCGATTGGTACGCCGCGATGGGGACCGAGAAATCCAAAGGGACGAAAATATTCTCCCTGTCCGGGCATGTTAAAAAGCCCGGCAATTATGAGCTTGAGTTAGGGACGCCACTGTCGTACCTGATAAACGATCTTGGCGGCGGGGTAGTCGACGGGCATACGATCAAGGCCGTTATTCCGGGCGGGTCCTCGACACCATTTTTGCTGCCCGAGCAACTGGATACGCCTCTGGACTATGAATCCGTCACCGCGGCGGGGTCAATGCTCGGTTCCGGTGGCGTGATCGTGCTGCACGAAAAAACCTGTATCGTCTGGGTGATCGAGAGGCTGATACATTTTTACAAGCATGAATCGTGCGGCAAATGTACTCCCTGCCGGGAAGGCACCGGCTGGCTGGAGCAGATGATCTCCCGTATCGAACACGGCGAAGGCAAAGCCGGCGACATCGAGAAAATAGAATCGATTTGCAATAATATACTCGGGCGGACGATTTGTCCGCTTGGCGACGCGGCGGTCATGCCGATACAGTCGACCATAAAATTATTCCGCGATGAGTGGCAGTACCATATAGACAACGGCAAGTGCATGGTGGAAACGGAGTGTCCGTTCGAATGAGCGACAACGGCAATAAAATCACACTGACCATAGACGACCGGCAGGTAACGGTCGAAAAGGGGACGACCGTCCTCGTGGCGGCGCGCTCCATGGGTATCGAGATTCCGACTTTCTGCTGGCACCCGAAATTGAAATCGGTCGGGGCCTGCCGTATGTGCTATGTCGAGATCGAAAAATTCCGTACTTTGGCCGTTTCCTGCGCCACCGAATGTATGCCGGACATGGTCGTCCACACCAGGTCAGAAAAGGTCATTCAGGGCCGCAAGGCCGTTTTGGAGTTTATCCTGTTGAATCATCCGCTGGACTGCCCGACCTGCGACAAAGGCGGGGAGTGCGATCTTCAGGACCTGACGTTCGAGCACGCCACCGATGATTCCCGCTATGACTTCTCCAAATATAGATTCAAACGTGATCCAAAATCAACGTTCGATGATTATCGTATCGGTCCGGAAATAATAAGAAACCAAAACCGGTGCATCCTTTGTTTTAAATGTGTCCGGGCCAATAAGGAGGTTTTCGGCGAGCACGACCTGGGAGCATTTTATCGCGGCAACGTTGCCGAGATCGACGCCGCGCCCGGCGAGCAGGTCGATTCGCTGTACAGCGGCAATCTGGTCGAGATTTGTCCGGTTGGAGCGCTGACCAATACCGATTTCCGATATAAAATACGGGTCTGGAAAACACAGCAGGTCAAATCGGTTTGTAATTACTGCGCCGACGGCTGTAATCTTACGCTATGGAAAAACCGCAATGAAATATATCGCGCGACGTCGCGCCGCAACGACGCTATCGATGAAGGCTGGATTTGTGACCGGGGTCGTTATGGGTACCAGATTGCCAACGCCGAAGACCGTCTGACAACGCCGTTGATCAAAAAGGGTGAGCATCAGGTTGAGGCAACCTGGGAAGAAGCGATCGGTGCTATCGCTGCCAAGTTCAAAGATATTAAAGATAAAAAAGGCGGTGTCTGTCTCAGCGGGCTGGCCTACCCGGGACTCGATTGCAGTTCGTTGTACACTTTCTCGAAATTTTTCCGCACGGTATTGAATACGAATAATGTCGACTTCCGCATAGATTATAAAATGCTCCCGGAAAAATCCGGGGACTTATATACCAGCCTGACGAAACATCAACTTTCAATCGAAAATATCGAAAAGTCCGACGTCGTCCTGGTGATCGCATCCAATTTGATAAACGAGCATCCGATAGTACACTTGCGGGTGCGCAAAACGGTCAATAATTCAGGCGCTAAATTATATACGATCAACCCGTTCGCGACGAAATCCGGCGATATTTCGACCGATGAAATAATTTATCGTCTGGGGACGTTGGAGGCATTTATCAACGGACTATGCGTGGCGATGACCGAACACGACAACGATCTGAAAAATAAATATGCGGATAGACTTAAATCGTTGATTGACCCGTCGAGTTTGGATGCCGCTTCAAAGATTTGCGGGGTGGATAAGGAACGGATCAACGGACTGGCCAAAGCTATTCTGGACGCCAAGAATGTGACCGTCATTGTCGGAGAACTTCTGACCAACGCCACGACTCGTGACAGCATGGCGGCGTCGATTTCGAATATGCTTTTAATATCAGGAATACTAAACAAGGGTCAGTTTGGATTTTTGTCGAAGTACGCCAACAGTAAAGGCGCCGAATGGCTGGGCGTCATGCCTCATCTGTCCGATGCCGCCATCGGGAAATTGAATGAAATGTGGAACGGCTATCCCGAGCAGGCCGGGCTGGCCGCCGACAGGATTCTGCTGGCCGGCAAAAAAGAGGAAGTCGATTCGGTCTTTGTTATGGGATGCGACCCGATGCTGGTGTACCCCGACGGCGAATTCGTGCGCGAGGGTTTGGAAACGCTCGACTTTCTGGTCGTGGCGGATATGTTCGAAAGCAAAACCTCGGCTATGGCGGACGTCGTTCTGCCGCTGGCGGGACCGGCCGAGATATCCGGGGCCTTTATAAATGTCGAAGGACGCTTGCAGCATTTCGATAAGGCGATAAATCCGCCGGGGCAGGCCTTACCCGGTCATGAGATAATGAACCGGCTGGCGGAGGCGATGAAAAACCCGCTGTATGATTCGGACAGCCAACTTCAGGATGAAATAACGACTCTGCTCGATGTCGAAAGAGTTGCCCCTGTCATTTCCGAACTGAAAGAAGCCAAATATTTGACCGAAGAGCCGGGCAAAGATTATAACATTGCTTTGATCGTAGCCGACGAGTTGCACCATTTCGGGCACCTGACCGAAAAATCAAAATCGCTTTCGGCATTTTGCAGCGAATCATTTTTGGAAATCTCTCCGGCCCTGGCGGAAAAATATCACGCTCAAAACGGAACGCTGCTTAGAATTGAATCGGAAGTCGGCAAGATTATATTACCGGTGAGAATATCCGAGCATATTGATAACGACGTGGTCATCATATATAGAAATTTCTCGGCGACACCGACCAACGGACTTCAGATGCGTAAACGCCGGGTGGACTATGTGAAGCTAAGCCGGGTAGAGGAAAAGTAGAATGCTGGAAATCGCCATAATATCGGCCATAAAGACGGTGGTGATTATAGTTGCCGTTCTGACCGGGTGCGCGTACAGCACCTGGCTGGAAAGAAAACTGGTCGGCCACTTCCAGCATCGCATCGGTCCCGAGTACGCCGGGCCGTTCGGCCTGTTGCAGCCGATAGCCGACGCCATTAAACTCATTTTTAAAGAAGACATCGTTCCGGATAAAGCCGAACGACTGACATACGCCCTGGCCCCGATCGTCTCGTTTATTCCGGCCCTGCTTTCATTTGCCGTAATACCTTTTGGCAAGCCGTTCGAAATGTTCGGGGTGACAGTTGATCCGACTATTTCTGATTTGAATATAGGCATTCTGTTTATTTTTGCGGTGACCTCGCTGGGCGTTTACGGACTCCTCCTGGCCGGGTGGTCGTCGGGTTCCAAGTATTCTCTTCTGGGCGGTATCCGTTCCTCGGCCCAGATGATATCGTATGAGATAGCCTACGGCCTTTCGATAATCGGTGTCCTGTTGATCGCGCAGACATTATCGATGAAAGAACTCGTTGCTCAACAAGCGTCGGTTTTCGACTGGTTTATTTTCCGCCAGCCGGTTGCCTTCGTGATATTCGTCATCTGCGCCGTCGCCGAGACCAACCGCGCCCCGTTCGATCTGCCGGAAGCGGAATCGGAATTGGTCGCCGGGTATCACACGGAATATTCATCGATGCGTTTCGCGATGTTCTTTATCGGTGAGTACGCCAATATGATAGCGGTCGGATGTGTCGTGACAACCCTGTTTCTCGGGGGCTGGCAGGGACCGATCCTGCCGCCGATTTTGTGGTTCGTTATTAAGGTGGCGTTATTTATGTGCTTTTATATCTGGCTGCGGGCGACGCTGCCGCGTTTTCGTTATGACCAGTTGATGAATTTCGGATGGAAAGTGTTGTTTCCACTGGCTTTGATCAATACCATGATCACGGCCTGGATTAAACTATATTAGGTGAGCAAGTGAACTTTATTCGTACCGTATTTATCGCCCTGCCGAAAGGTTTCCTGACGACCTTCAAGCACCTGTTCAAGAAACCGGTGACGCGAAAGTACCCCTACGAAAAGCAGGCGATGTTCCCGCGCTACCGGGGCAAGCATTATCTGGAGAAATACGACGACGGTACCGAGCGGTGTGTCTGCTGCGGTCTGTGTGCGTCGTCGTGCCCGGCTGATGCCATTTATATGGAAGGGGCGGAAAACGAAAAAGGCGAGCGGTATGCCAAAGTTTATGAAATAAATCTGTTGCGATGCATTTTTTGCGGTTATTGTGAAGAAGCCTGCCCCGAGGAAGCCATCTTCCTGGGACACGAGTACGAGTTTTCGGATGACAACCGTGATTCGTTTATTTTTACGAAAGAACAAATGCTGGCCAATCGTCCCACGAAAGAAAAGCCGTTTAAGAAGATTATCAGAAAAGTGAGAAGGATCTTTTAGCCGTGCTGGAAGTAGTGGTATTTTACATATCGGCCCTGGTCGCGATAGGCGGTGCGGTTATGATGATCGCCCAGCGCAATCCCGTGGCGTCGGTGCTGTATTTAATTTTATCCCTGGTTGCCCAGGCGGTTTTATACATTCAGCTCGGAGCACTTTTTGTCGGGGCACTGCTTGTGATCATCTACGCCGGAGCGATTCTGGTTCTGTTCCTGTTTGTCATCATGCTGTTGAATCTGAGGGGAGAACGGTTCGGCCACGAGCGCAGCAAAGTCAGCCTGGCGACCAAGCTGATCTTTTCTTTCCTGATGATTATCGAACTGGCGGCGGTGGCACATACGGCTGCGAATTCAAACAGTCTTTCGGGGACGGCGGGAACCCTGAGTCCCGGTTTCGGGAGTGTTCCTCCGGTTGCGGAACTTTTATATACCAAGTACCTGTTTCCGTTCGAGTTGACTTCAATTCTGCTCCTCGTGGCAGTAGTCGCGGCGGTCATGATGGCCGGACGCGATAAGATCGACAAAGAAAAGGAAGCGGTATGATTCCGGTTACTCATTATTTGATATTGAGCGCGATGCTGTTCGTGATCGGTGTCTCCGGAGTTATCATTTCGCGGAATTTGATTGTGATGTTCATGTCGATAGAATTAATGCTCAACGCGGCCAACCTGGCGATTATAGCCTTTTCGCGGTCATTGAATCTCATGGACGGGCACGTGTTCGTTTTCCTGATTCTGGCCGTGGCGGCGGCCGAAGCCGCGGTGGGGCTGGCCATAATTATTGCACTGTTCAGAAACCGGGAGTCGATCAACGCTGATACGTTCAGTTTGTTGAAAAGGTAAGGCGCATGGATCATTCGTTATATTTGATCATTTTGTTTCCGTTAGTGGGATTCCTGCTCAACGGTCTGATGCTCGGTCGCCTAAACAAGAAATTGATTTCGATTATCGGCTGCGGCTCGGTCGGTCTGGCTTTCCTGTGGGGCCTGAAGACGTTTTTCAATATTCTGGCCGTGCCCGAGACGGAACGACTTTTCAAGGAAGTACTGTTTACGTGGATTCCGGCCGGTGTTTTCAATGTAAATTTCGGCTTGATGTTCGACCCGCTGTCGGCGGTGATGGTGTTGGTCGTCAGCGGGGTCGGATTTTTGATACATGTCTATTCGATCGGCTATATGCACGATGACCCGGGCTATGGTCGGTATTTCACATATTTGAATTTGTTCATATTTTCTATGCTGACTCTCGTTCTGGCCGACAATTATCTGTTGATGTTTGTCGGTTGGGAAGGTGTCGGGCTGTGCAGTTACCTGTTGATCGGATTCTGGTTCGAGAAGAAATCGGCGACCGACGCCGGGAAAAAAGCGTTTATAGTCAACCGAATCGGGGACTTCGGTTTTCTATTGGGTTTGTTCATAATTTTCTGGCAGGTGGGATCGCTCGACTTTGCAACCGTATTTGAAAGAGCCCCGCATTTATTCGTGGCCGGGGGAAGTCTGATTACGGCGGCAACTTTGCTGCTGTTTCTCGGTGCCACCGGCAAATCGGCCCAGATACCGCTCTTTGTGTGGCTGCCCGACGCTATGGAAGGCCCGACGCCGGTGTCCGCGCTCATACATGCGGCAACGATGGTCACGGCGGGAGTATACATGATCGTCAGATCGAACGTCCTGTACTTAATGGCCCCCACGACCCTGGCGGTGGTCGCGATAGTCGGCACGGCCACGGCTCTGATGGCGGCGACAATTGCTCTGACACAAAACGACATTAAGAGAGTGCTGGCGTATAGTACCGTCAGTCAGCTCGGGTATATGTTTGTCGCCTGCGGTGTGGCGGCGTTTTCGGCCGGAATTTTCCACCTGATGACCCACGCCTTTTTCAAGGCTCTGCTGTTTCTGGGGTCCGGTTCGGTTATACACGCCATGGCCGGGCAACAGGACATGCGTTATATGGGCGGGCTAAAGAAGCCGATGAAAACCACGTTCCTTACGTTCCTGTTCGCAACGCTGGCCATCTCCGGGATTCCGGGCCTGTCGGGATTTTTCTCCAAAGATGAAATTTTGTGGAAATCGTTTTCGTCGGATTATGGTTCGCCGGTGATATGGGCAATAGGCCTGTTTACGGCCCTGCTGACGGCATTTTATATGTTCCGGCTGGTGTATCTTACATTCTATGGCGAACAGAGGATGGATGAGGAAACGAAACACCACCTGCATGAATCTCCCAAAGTAATGACGGTTCCATTGTCGATCCTCGCGGTGCTTTCGATTATCGGCGGCTGGGTCGGTATACCGCACGTGCTGGGCGGGGACAATCGCTTCGAGAAATTCCTGGAGCCGGTAATCGGCATAATGCACTCGGGCGGCAGCGAGCATACGCTGGCTTCGGCGGGTTCAAATACGGGCACAGAAATGGTCTTGATGATCGGCTCGGTCATCCTGATATTGATATCCATATACGCCGCCTATTATCTGTATTTGAAAAACATCGCGGCCGTCGGACGTATCAGGAACGCCTTGTCGGGATTGCATAATATTTTGCTTAATAAGTACTATGTCGACGAAATTTACGGTGCGATTATTGTCAGGCCTTTGGTCAATGGATCGATATTCCTTTGGAAAATAGTCGACGTGATGATAATCGACGGTATCGCCAACGGATTGGCGGCGCTTATCGGTTTCGTGTCAAGCGACGTAAGAGGGATACAGACGGGTAATTTACGAACGTACGTGACCGTCTTTCTGGGTGGTGCGATTGTGCTTATCGGATACTTTATTTTGAGATAATATGGAACAGCAGATATTGACATTGGTGACCTTTTTCCCGCTTCTGGGCGTAATATTGCTTTTGTTTGTCCCGCGCGAACGGGCCGATACGGTCAAAGCGGTGGCTCTGATTATCGCGTTCATTACGTTTTTGTGGTCGCTGTGGATGTATGCCATGTTCGAGCCCATCGCGAGCGGTATGCAATTCGAGGTCAATGTCCCGTGGATTGAGGTGTTCGGTATACACTATCATCTTGGCATCGACGGCATCTCGCTGCTGCTGATAATGCTGACTACGATATTAACGGTCATTGCCTTGATTTCATCGTGGACGTCGATACAAACCTCGGTCAAGGGGTACTATATTTCACTGCTCCTGCTCGAAACCGGTATGATCGGTGTCTTCGTGGCCCTCGACCTGTTCCTTTTTTACGTTTTCTGGGAAGCGATGCTGGTCCCGATGTATTTCATAATCGGGGTCTGGGGCGGTCCGAGAAAGCTGTATGCCGCGATTAAATTCGTGCTGTTCACTATGTTCGGCTCTTTATTGATGCTGGTGGCGCTCCTGTATCTGTTCTTAATGTATCACGGTTATTCCGGAGAATATTCGTTCGACCTGTTGAAGCTGTATCAAATGCCGATACCGCTCGGAGCACAGACATACATGTTTCTGGCTTTTGCCCTGGCTTTTGCCATCAAGGTTCCAATCTGGCCATTCCATACCTGGCTGCCCGACGCGCACGTCCAGGCGCCGACCGCCGGTTCGGTCATTCTGGCCGGCGTCCTGCTGAAGATGGGAACGTACGGTTTCGTGCGTATTTGTCTGCCGTTGTTTCCCGAAGCGACCCTGCAGTTCGTCCCGTTCATATCCATACTGGCGTTGATAGGCATAATTTACGGGGCACTGGTGGCGATGGTGCAAAGGGACGTCAAATCACTGGTGGCGTTTTCATCGGTGTCACACCTGGGATTCGTCATGCTGGGGATGATGGCGTTGAACGTTCAGGGATTGGAAGGTTCGGTCATACAGATGATTAACCACGGTATTTCGACCGGCGCGCTGTTTTTGATTGTCGGCATAATCTACGAACGCAGACATACCCGCCTGATTGCCGATTTTGGCGGTCTGTCGAAATCTATGCCCGTGTTTTCGACCTATTTCATGATAATAGCGCTGTCGTCGATAGGCCTGCCGCTGACCAACGGCTTTGTCGGAGAGTTTTTGATCTTGTTGGGCACGTACAAGGCCAACCCGACTTACGCCATTATCGGGGCGTCGGGCGTCATATTGGCGGCGTGCTATATGCTCTGGATGCTGCAACGGGTTATTTTCGGCAAAGTGACCAATCCGGCCAATGAAAAAGTCAAAGATTTGAATCTTCGCGAACGGTTGATTCTTGTCCCTCTGGTCATATTGATTTTCTGGATCGGTGTTTATCCGAAACCGTTTTTCGACCGAATGGAGCCGGCGGTCAGGAATATCGTGACAATGGTAAATAAATCCGACAGGATGAACCTGTCAGAAACGCAAAAGCCCGACAACGTGGAATGCTCTCCCGACGGGAAGATTTGTGTAATTAAGAAATTAGGGGACAAGTAATGCCTGATGTGACGATTTACACCAAGCCCGGCTGCCCGTACTGCGCGGCGGCCAGGGAGCATTATCGAGACATCGGGGTGGACTATAAGGAAATCGACGTTTATGCCGTCAAAGGCGCGAAAGACGAAGCCGTCCGGCTGGCCGGAGGCAAGTCGATCGTGCCGGTCATTGTCGAAGACGGCAAGGTACAGATCGGCTTCGGTGGAGGCTGAGGGATATAAGAGGCCGGGCGTCAGTTTGACGCCGGAATAACCGGGAAAAATTATGGATATCAGGTCTGCGGCAATTGATTTCGGTTTACTGACACCGCATTTGATAATAATCATCGCGGGGATGGCTATCCTTCTGCTCGGCAATGTAATTCGCAGCCGGGGTTTGATGGCGGTGCTGTCGGTCGGGGCCATGGTGATTGGGTTGATTTATGCCGTCATGCAATGGGCGATGCCTCAGTCGGGCTTTTACGGGATGTTCGTAATCGATAACTTCTCGGTCTTTTTCAGCATGATATTTATCATGACCGGGATTGTCACCATACTTATGTCGCGGGATTACCTGATCGCCAAAGGCATCGAAAGTCATGAATATTATGTCATGATACTATTCGCCACGGTCGGTATGATGCTGATGGCATCGAGTACCGATTTGCTGGTAATATTTATCGGTTTGGAAATAATGTCGGTGCCGCTGTACGTTATGGCCGGACTGGCTCGGCACAATAATTTATCCAACGAATCGGGCGTGAAGTATTTTATCATGGGTGCCTTCGCGAGCGGTTTTCTCGTCTACGGCATCGCGTTGATTTATGGTGCAACCGGGACGACCGATTTGCGGCGTATCCTGGCCGATTTCGCCTTTTACAAGACACAATCACAGATGCTGCTGTATTCGGGAGCCATTATGGTTCTCGCGGCCTTTTCGTTCAAGGTGGCGGCGGTGCCGTTCCATATGTGGGTTCCGGACGTCTACGAAGGCGCGCCGACCCCGGTAACGGGGTACTTTTCGGTCGGGCCCAAGGCGGCCGGTTTTGCGGCGCTGTTGAGAATATTTATTTTCGGTTTCGGCCAATTTACCGACCTTACCACGGTTTTCTGGATACTGGCCGTACTTACCATGACAATCGGAAACATCCTGGCCATATTTCAAAACAATATCAAAAGAATGCTGGCGTATTCCTCGATCGCCCATGCCGGGTATATTCTGGTGGCTTTGACTACCGGGGGGCAGGGGGCCGTCTCGTCGGCGGTGTACTATCTGGCGGCATATATGTTCTTCAACCTGGGCGGTTTCGCCATCATAACCTTGATCGACAGCCGGACCGGTGGGAACAATCAGATCGATGATATCAAAGGCTTATCCGGGAAACATCCCTTTCTGGCGGCGATTCTTACGCTGTTCATGTTTGCGCTGGCGGGGTTCCCGCCCACGGCCGGTTTCATAGGTAAATTCTTTATATTCTCACAGGCGGTCGAGAGCGGCTTTATCTGGTTGACCATCATCGCCGTCCTCAACAGCCTGATTTCGGTGTACTATTATTTAAGAGTCGTGGTGGCGGCGTTCTTCATGAAGCCGGACAAAGAATTCGTACCGGTCTCATATAAGCCCGGCATTATCCTGGTTCTGCTGATAACCGTGGCGGGCACGCTGGCGCTGGGTGTTATCCCGCAGTTCTGGCTCGCACTTGCCAGGCTAAGCACTTTTTCAGTAATCTAATTCCGATTTAAAGCATAAAAAACGCCGCGAAAGTCCGCGGCGGTTTTAAAGTATATTGGTTTATTTATCAGGGGATGAAAAAGCAGGGATCATCACCTTCGCCATATATCGTATCGATTAAGTAAAGTATATCGAGCAGATTGAGATTGCCATCGCAGTTAACGTCGCCCATGGCTACCGGCGTCGGATCGGGTCCGTCGCCGTATATGGCGTCGATCAAGAATAATATATCGATCAGGTTCAGGCTGCCGGAATAATCAACGTCGCCGGACATAATCGGGTTGATGGTATTATTACCGAACCGTACCGCCGAACCATCGGTAACTATGTGAGAAGGAGGCATACCCGACTGCACGTAATCCTCGAATTGGCAGGGGCCGCCGCTCAGGCCTATCGATGCGGTCGACGCCAGCCCGGATATCCCGACCGATTGATACTGAGCGTTTATATCGCCGTCGCGCGTTAATATTACCTCGAAGGATGTCAGGGTGTCCAGAGCATTATTGAAATTGCCCATTTGATACCAGAGTATGACGACGGAATCATTGGTCGGGCTGTAATACCGATAAATGTCGCCGTGCCCGGTACCGAGTTCCGCCGCGTCGATTACGAGGTCGTTCCAAAAGACGGGGATAATAGTCTGGAATGGAGCTTCATCCAGTGCGAACCCGGAATAAAAAC
The DNA here is from genome assembly GCA_963702205.1 of uncultured candidate division Zixibacteria bacterium. Taxonomy (GTDB): domain Bacteria; phylum Zixibacteria; class MSB-5A5; order GN15; family PGXB01; genus CALAMC01. The sequence continues at coordinate 2,699,495 of OY969724.1, read as the reverse complement.
CGCCGACGTTTACTTCAGCATCGGTAAACGAAATAGCTCCGTTGACACCTATGTATATCTGGTTATATGTCTGGCCGTAGTAATTGAAGTCGAACGGCAGGGGGTACGGACCGGCGGTGCCGTCGTCGAGTCGCGCGGAATAGTCATAGGAGTTATAATATTGAGTACGTGCGATAATACTCCCGATAGTCGTAATGTCTATCCAGTTGTACTCCGGTCCGCCGACGTCGTTGTTGTCGGTTGCCGTGTATGTCGTATCTTCTGTGCACGGCACGGTGAAAAAGACCGGCAGATACGCCAGCGAATCGAGCGATCCTCCGGCCGGGCCCCATGATATTTCGATAATTCCTTTGTGTCTGGCAAATCCTTCCGGAAATCCAGACGCGTCAATAGTTATACCGAGGTCGACGGAATCCGAAGCCGCGATTTCGCCCGACATGGGAGACACGCTGAGCCAACTCGAGGATTTGGCCAGGCTGTCGGGAATATTGAGGGTGAAATCGAGCGCGTTGGATCCTGAGCCGTTGTGTATCCAGGCGGTCAGATTGTTCACCGATTCAGAGACGACTGCCGTATCGAAATAGATCGGTATTACGGACAAAGATGGCGGAGGCGCCAGAGAAGCGATAGCCGCCTGCAAATCAGGTCGGGGGCCAATGTGTTGGGTTATATTGAACTGCTGCGGTGAACCGGTCGACACCAGAACGTCGCGGATATAGTCCGCCCCGGCCGGGACCCCGTACGTACTTTTATAATACCCCTGCAGGCAGGTCGCGGCGCCCATGACGACTGGCGAAGCGCTCGATGTCCCGGCGAAAGTTGACGTGTATTCCTGGTTCGGATCACCGCCGCCGTCGAATAAAGTTCCATAGCCGGTCGTGTAAACCTCGGCTCCCTGACCCTGAAGATTGACCCGTTCGCCGTAATTCGACCAACTCATGCGGGACCGGTCAATACCGGACGTTCCGGTGGGGGGAGCTCCGCCGCCGACCATTATGGCGTGGGAGTTGCGGTAGGTCGTGTCGAACAGCTGGCCGTATAAATGCGTGTCATAATCTTCAGCACCGTTTCCGGCCGGTTCAATGACGATCATTCCCGCCGCCCAGGCGTATTGGTAGGCGTCGAATACATCCTGCCAGTATTCCATGCAGACATAGCCAAGCTGGTCCTCGCGCACCTGGAAATTATATCTTGGACCCGGTGCGTGCAGTTCGATCAGCATCAAATCGCCCGGCTGCATATAGTCGAGCGCCAGAAAGACGGCCTGGGGGACACTTAAGGCGGTGACTGAAATCAATCCAAGATCGGCGCCGGGACAAATCCCGGTGACACCATAGCCGTTGTCTCCGGCTATCATTTCGCCGATAACCGCCGTCCCGTGCTGACCGTAACTTCCACCCTCCGGAGTTATGACCGCACCGACCGCTTTATCGAGGTCTTCATGGTCTTCGGTCCAGGCGTACTCTATGTCTATTAATTTGACCCCGGAGCCATCGCCGCCGGGAAGAGTATTAGCGTAAGCCGCGTCTATGCCACCTGGAGCGGAATACAGATAGTACTGGTTCGGTTCATAATCGGGTGTCGGCGGAGCGATATCGCCGGCTTCTTCGGGGACCGGCTGAGGGTAAGCGATCTCCACCATATCAAGCTGATTTAAGTCATTGACCAGTCTTTCGGCCTCGGCCGGACCGGACACGTCGATCGTGAAATATAGGCTGAAATCGGCCAGCTTCCGGCCCGATGAGGCTTCAAGTGAAACTTTAAGATTCTTCAGAGATTTATTTGGCCTGTTTATCAACGGCTTCTTGAGGTTTTTCTCCGATGACGCCAGAGCATTTCTTAAAGGGGACAGGTCGGATTTATTGGCCGGGGAAACGAATTCATTGCCGCTGAGCTGTATGACGAGTCCTTCTTTAAATTTCACAATTACTTTTGATGTATTGGCTTCGGCTGAGACACTAATGTGAGACGGTTTGACCGGGACACGGCGGGCTTTGAGATTGTCCGCCGTGGCGGGCTTATTTTCTGCGCGAAAAGCAGCTGCATTGGTCGCAACCGCCGCCAGAAAGATAAATAGCAATATTATTGATGTCAGTCGGGGAAGTTTTTTGGCTGTCAAAGTTTTGTCCTCCGGGTCTGTAATTATTTACGGCAAGACGGCGGTAATACTTAACAGTAACGGATGGTTAGTAAATCATTCTGATTAAAAATACGATTGTTTTAATTATTGTCAAGAAGGCATTGTTGAACTCGCGGTAACCTGCAGCGTGTAAATGATATATGACGATTATGTGAAGTTATACTTTTTCGAGGCGATACTTGTCGTTCACGGCGGCGGTTTTCAAAGGATAGCGGCCCGAAAAACAACTGACACAAAAGCTGCCGTTCGGCAACGACGGCATGGAAAGCATTCCGTCGATAGAAAGATATCCCAGAGAGTCGACCCCCAGATATTGCTCGATCTTTTTGACAGATTTCGAGGAGGCAATCAATTCTTCGCGGGTCGGCATATCTATCCCGAAATAACAGGGGGAAATAATCGGCGGCGCCGAAATCCGCATGTGTATCTCTTTGGCCCCGGCCGAGCGAATCAGTTTAACCAGCTTCAGCGAGGTCGTCCCCCGGACAATCGAATCATCGACGACCACGACTCGCTTGCCGTTGAGCACGCCTTTGACAGGGTTGAATTTTATTTTAACGTCGAGGTCGCGGATTTTCTGTTCCGGATCGATGAAGGTCCGACCCACGTAATGATTTCGGATCAGGCCGATTTCGAATTTTATACCGGACGCCTCGGAATAACCCAGGGCGGCCGTATTGGCGGAGTCGGGTATGCCGATGACGATGTCGGCGTCCGCCGGATGCTCTTTGGCCAGCTGATGGCCCAGACGTCGGCGGATTTTATCGACATTTTCGCCGAAAATTTTCGAATCCGGACGGGCGAAATATATATACTCAAAAATACAAAAAGCATGAGGACGTTTCTTCACCGGGAAGGCCGAACGAATGCCCTTATGGCTGATCTCGACCACTTCACCGGGTTCTATCTCGCGGATATACCTGGCGCCGATAATATCGAAAGCGCACGTTTCGGACGCGATTACATAAGCTTTGCGGTTGTACTTACCGAGGCACAGCGGCCTGAAACCCATCGGGTCCCGCATGGCGTATACGGCTTCCTCGGTTATAAAGACATTGGAATACGCACCCTCGACATGACTCATCGTATCACACAAGCGGCTGAACCAGGACCGTTTTTTCGACAGGGCGGCAAGGTGCAGGAAGATTTCCGTATCGGACGTCGTCTGGAAAATCGACCCGCTGCGTTCCAGTTTCTGGCGCAACTGATAAGAATTGGTCAGGTTGCCGTTGTGGGCTATGGCCAGCTTCTGGCTGCGGTTGGTTATTAAAAGCGGCTGGATGTTGGTCAGCGATGAGGCGCCGGTCGTGGAATAGCGGGTGTGGCCGATCGCGATCGAGCCTTTCAGGCGACTCAGGATGTCCCGGTCTGCGAAAACTTCGTTAACCTCACCCATATTTTTATAAATGTGCACCGAGCCGTTGCCTGAAGTCACTATCCCGGCCGATTCCTGTCCGCGATGCTGCAATGAATAAAGGGCAAAATAGGTCAGTTCGGCGGCCCGGGGAGAGCCGAAGATGGCGAAGACGCCGCAATTGTCGTGCATCGAAAAATTGTCTAACATGTTTTTACGCCGCCAGTAAAAACCCCTATATTAATAGAGTGTCAGTCCATTGTCAAGGGCACAAATGATATAATGATGCCGCAAATGTGAAATGAGGTGCAGACATGAGTGTAAAGGGTCAGCCCTTTTATATCTTCGTTTGATGGCTGATCCTCAAGCGCTTTCGGCCCGTCGACTTACGGAATCAAAATCGGCTGGGAAGAGAGACATAACATTCTACAGGGTCACCATTTTAAGGCATACGATTTGCGTGAGATGCGTTCGAGAAGATTTATGTCTGAAGATACTGCCCATAACAAAGCCATGGCCCAATTCCATATTTTACGTGAAATTGCGCAATCATGGACGTCAGGTAACGAACCGGCGATCATAGCCGAAGCCGCCCTGCGGAGTTCCGCGCGGCTTCTTGGTATGTCGGCGGCGCGTTTGATTCTGTGGGATGACGACAGCAAATCGATCCTGACCGCGGGCTATTTCGAAACTGACCAGGATAAGAAGCGACTCGACGACCTCGAAAACGATCTGTTTTCAAGCCTGCGCAAAAATAACAACCTGATTTCGGCCTATCTGTCTTTCGGCGGTGAGACCCCGGTAACCGGTTTTACGCTGCCGCTCAAGACCAAAAATAAAATACTCGGCGCGGTTATCGGTATACAGCCGGGGACCGGTTCGCTGGTCAGGGAAGATGTCTTTCTGGAAGCGTTGGGGGCGGCGCTTTCAGTTTCACTGGTGGCGTCCGGATTGGGCGAGCCGATAGCCGATATGGATAAGAGGATCAGCAAAGAGCGTATCAAGGCGATCATCGAAACTTCGACCACCCTCAATCATGAGATCAATAATCCTTTGACAGCCGTACTCGGCAACATCCAGTTGCTCCTGATGCGGCGCGATGAACTCGACAAGGATTTGATCAAGAAGCTCGAGACGGTCGAGGAGTCGGCCATGCGTATTCGCACGGTCATGCAGAAGCTGATGAATTTGACCCGGGACAGCGTGACGGACTACGCCGAGGGTCTCAAAATGATCGACCTCTCGGATGAAGACAACAATAACTCCTCTTAGTTCCCTCTTATCCCTACCTCGCCCAGTGGCCCCATTGAAAAATGGGGCCATTTTTTTTGCCCACTGGCTTGTATCATTTAAACCTTGACTTTTTCGTACCATATTGATTGCTTTATGTAACCTGTTATATTAAAGCGTATTGAGCCTGTTTTCTTAAGACAAGGATATAATTATGCACGATCTTGATTATATTTTCCGGCCCAACTCGGTGGCTGTAATCGGAGCTTCGACCCGCAAAGGTACCATCGGGCGCGAAATTCTTCATAATATTATTTCCAATGAATTCAACGGCAAAGTTTTTCCCGTCAATCCCAAAGCTTCGGTAATTCATTCGATTAAATGTTATTCGACCATACTCGACGTCCCCGACGCCGTCGATATGGCCATAATTGTCGTCCCGCGTGATTTTGTCCCGGAGGTCGCCGAACAATGCGGCCAGAAAGGCGTCCGTGGGCTGGTGGTTATCTCGGCCGGTTTCCGTGAAGTGGGCGGCCGGGGGCTGGAACTTGAAAATCAAGTGATAGAAATTTGCAATAAGTACCGGATGCGCATGGTTGGCCCCAATTGCTTCGGGGTCGTCAACGCCAATCCTCAGGTCAACCTGAATTGCACTTTTGGAAAGACTCATCCGCGTTATGGGCGGGTCGGGTTTATTTCGCAGTCGGGCGCGCTGGGCGAGGCGATCATGAACCATGCGACGGTCATCGGGCTGGGCTTTTCGATGGTAGCGTCGATCGGCAACAAGGCGGATATTTCGGCCAATGATATACTGGAGTACTGGGCGGACGATCCGGAAACCGACATCATTCTGTTGTATCTTGAAAACTTCGGCAATCCCCGGCGGTTTACCAAAATCGCCCGCGAGATTTCGCGCACCAAACCGATCGTGGCGGTGAAATCCGGTCGAACCAAGCAGGGAGCACAGGCGGCGTCATCGCATACCGGGGCGCTGGCCGAGCTGGACGTCGGCGTCGACGCCCTGTTCGATCAGTGCGGCGTACTGCGGGTGTCATCGGTGGAGGAACTTTTCGACGTGGCGGCGGCACTGTCCAAGCAGCCGATACCCAAAGGCAACCGGGTCGCGATCGTTTCCAACGCCGGGGGACCGGCTCTGCTGGCAACCGACGCCCTGGTCAGTCTTGGCATGCGCGTGGCTCCGTTCAAACCGGCCACGAAAAACAGCCTCAAGAAGGCGCTATCCGGGCAGGGGACAATCAACAATCCTCTGGACCTTGTGGCCGGGGCCGGGGGAGAACATTTTGAAACGGCACTGAAAGTCCTGCGCGACGAACCCGACTTCGATAGTATCGTGTCGATATTCGTACCGCCGGTGACGGCCAATCAGATGAACGTAGCCGAAGCGATCCTGAAAGGCATAAAGGGCACCAAAAAATCCGTGCTGGCTTGCTTCATGGGTGCCGGTGAGGATACGCGGGGCGTGCAGCATCTAAAAGAAAACGGCGTCCCGGTTTATCAATTTCCCGAAGCCATTGCCAAGACTCTGTCGCAAATAGACGCCTATCGCCAGTGGCTGGACCGGCCGCAGTCGTTACCGAAAAATTTCCGCGTGGATAAAAAGGCGGTGCAGACGGTTCTTGACGACGCCATTAAATCAGGGCAGGATTCCATCATTGGTGACAAAGCATCGAATATCTTAAGAGCCTATGGTATTCCGACGACCGAGTGTCGGATCGCTTCATCGGAGAAAGAGGCGATTACTTTCGCCGATGAAATCGGCTACCCGGTCGTACTTAAAGTCAATACACCTCAGATTTTGCACAAGACGGAAATGGGAGCGGTCGTGATCGATTTACGGACGGCTAAAGAAGTCCGCGCCGCCTTCGCAAAGCTCAAAAAGAAGATTGCATCCGTATCCAAAAAAAACGACCGGTTCACGGTTTTGGTGCAGGAGATGGTGACCGGTGGGGTAGAGACGGTCATGGGTATGACCACCGACCCCTCGTTCGGCCCTCTGATCATGTTCGGACTGGGCGGGATTTACGTGGAGATTCTCAAAGACGTCGCGTTTCGTATCAATCCGCTGAATGTCAACAACGTCGACGAGATGATCCGCTCGTTGAAATCGTACCCGCTTCTGACCGGTTTTCGCGGCAGCGAACCGGCCGATATCCCGACCCTGAAAGAATCGCTCCTGCGCTTGTCGCAGCTGGTGACCGATTTCGATCAATTCTCCGAAATAGACATCAACCCTTTTATTTCACAATCGGGCAAGGGCAAATCGAAGGCGGTCGATGCGCGGTTCATAATCAAAGTCGAGTGATTCCGCAAGATAACACAGATGTTTTTAATTGAATCCTGACGTGCCGTGTATTAGATAGACATAAATTAATGGAAGCATTATATATTCCTGACCATAATAGGGCGAACAATGCCTGAAAACTAAAGAGGTGAGGCATGAAGCTTGAACTTAAATCAATCGGCTACTGGTCGATTATTAAAATCTCTTTCGTGGTTAATCTGGTACTTGGAGCCATTATCGGCTTTGTGGTTGGCACGTTCATGAGTTTCTTCATGGCGCTGGCTTCGCAGATGGGCGAAATCGGCGGCAGTTCTATGCCATTTTTCAACGAGGGAAGCGGAGCCGCGGGAGGCATCGTGATGATAATACTGCTGGTTATCATCTACGGTTTCCTTGGCGCCATTTTCAACACGATTTTGTGCATTATTGCCACTTTCATTTACAATCTGGCTGCCAAGCTTCTCGGCGGAATCGAATTGGAATTCGTGGATATCCCGGCCAACCTGCCTCCGTATTCATACAGCGGATATCAACCTTCACAGCCTCAAGCCTATCAGACACCACCGCCACAACAGCCGGCTCCGCCGCCCCCACCACCACCTCCACCACTCGGACCGCCCCCGCCGCCGCCTCCGGTGCAGCCGCTTCCGCCCGATATCGAGCCGCCCGAAGATAAAAACTGAGTTGATTTCGGCATTGGCTGCCGGGTCGAATTAATTAAAATAAGAGAGCAATTAGTTATGTCCGATAAACCTGTCAAAGTTAGAATTGCACCATCGCCATCGGGTTATCTGCACGTCGGCACGGCCCGTACTGCTATTTTCAACTGGCTTTATGCCCGCAAAACCGGCGGTAAATTTCTGGTTCGTATCGAAGATACCGACTCCGCCCGCTCCGATTCGTCGCTGATCGACCCTATCCTCGATGCCTTAAAATGGCTGGGGCTCGACTGGGATGAGGAGCCGTATTTCCAATCCCAGCGGTTGGAAAGATATAACACATATGTCGACAAACTCCTGGACAGAGGCCGGGCCTATCGGTGTTTTCGTACGCCGGAAGAAATGGAGCAAAAGCGTAAAGAACTGGCGGCTGAATCCAAAGACGTAAGGATCGACCGCAACTGGCTAAAAAGCGCGCCTGGAGAAGAAAAGAAATTGATCGATAATAAGACACCATTTGCCGTTCGGCTGGATATACCGGAAGGATCCACGACATATCATGACCTGATTCTTGGTGATTTAACTCGTGAAAACAGCGAGATAGAAGATTTTGTCGTTTGTCGTTCCGATGGCCGGGCGGTGTACAATATGGCCGTCGTCGTCGACGATCACGAGATGGGCATCACGCACGTCATAAGGGGCAACGATCATATAACAAATACTTTCAAACAAATATTATTGTACCGGGCGCTGGACCTGGAGATTCCCGAGTTTGCCCACGTGCCGCTGATTCTCCGTCCCGACAAGAAAAAAGTATCGAAACGTCTCGGTGATAAAGACGTCGCCGAGTACGGCCATGAAGGTATCCTGCCCGAAGCACTCTTTAATTTCCTGTGTCTGCTGGGTTGGTCACCCAAGGACGACCGGGAGTATATGTCTCGTGAAGAATTAATCGAGGCTTTTGTACTGGAGAATGTCAATAAGGCCAATCCGATTTTCAATGAAGAGAAACTGCTGGCCTTAAACCAGCAGTACATAATGCATACCCCCGATCACAAGCTGGCCGATATGGTCGCGCCGATGCTGGTGGCGGCCGGATTTACGACCAAGTACTGGTTGGAGACACGCTGGCAGTACCTGCTCGAAATAATCGCGATGCTGAAAGAACGATGCAAGCGGCTGACGGAATTTGTCGAGAAGAGCGAATATTTCTTCTCCGATGAGTTCGAGTACGATGCCGAAGCGGCTCAAAAGCAGTTCAACGATGAAGGACTGATGCTGCTGGAAAAACTCAAAGTCGGTTTTGAGCAGTTGAAAAGTTTCAAACACGACGATATCGCGGCAGCTATAAATTCGCTGGCCGAGGAGCTCGGTGTGAAGAAGGGCAAGCTGATTCATCCGACCCGGCTGGCGGTTTCGGGAACCACGGTGGGGCCGGGACTGTATGAAATGCTGGAAGCCCTCGGGCAGCCCGCGGTAGTCGGCCGCCTGCAAAAGGCAATTGACTTTATAAAAAAGCGAGGGGATTGATATGGAAGAAATAGAAAAGTTGAAAAAAGAGATCGAAGAGCTGGAGCTCCAGCTTGAGAAGAACCGTTTTGGGGGGATTTTCGAACGCAATGCGCGGGTGCGTCAGGAGAAAAAGCTCGCCAAACTGAGAAAAGCGCTTGAAAATTTGGAGAAGAAGTGATATTTTGCTCGATAATTTACGGATGGATAATTGATTACGAGGTAACGACTGATGTATGACGAGCAATTGAAGGACGAAGCGACACTGCTGAGATATGCCATAAAGGGAGAAGTGAACGGCCACACTTTTTACGGCCTATTGGCGGACAAGACGACCAACCCCGACGCCAAAAGACGACTTGAAACTCTTCGTGACGATGAAATCCGTCACGAAGCGATTCTGAGGGGTGTGTTTAAAAAATTTGTAAGCGAGCCGCTCGGTGAACTGCCGGATCGCGGGCTCGATGCCCTGGCTACCGTTTTCGAAAAAGGTAAATTGAAACACCTTCATTCGGAGGTGGAATATATCGGCCTGGCTATCGAAGCCGAACGCGTGACGACCAAGTTTTACATGGCCGCCAAAGAAGCCGTGAAAAGCGATGAATTCAGGACCATATTGCAGGACCTGGCCGATGAAGAAAACGGGCATTTCGAGATATTGATGGCCGAGAAGGAAGCTTTGGCCGGCAATTATTACTGGTTTTCCGCCGACGGCACACAGCCGATGGAGGATTGAGGATAATATGACCTGGGTTTGCAGTGTCTGCGGTTATCCGCACGAGGGCGAAAAGCCGCCGGTATCGTGCCCGGTGTGCAGCGCCCCCCAAGACAAGTTCGAAAAAGCCGGGTAGAGGAAAAACCATGGCCATATTCGGCAAGGTGAAAATCGGGAAAAAAGCGCCCGATTTCAATCTCCCCACGCATATCGGCGGAAGGATCAAGCTTTCGGATTTTGCGGGTCGCAAAAACGTCGTGATTGCGTTTTATCCCCTGGATTATACCCCGGTTTGCAGCAATCAGATGCCCAGCTACGAAAATCAGCTGAAGGAATTCGAAAACCTTGATACGGTCGTCCTCGGTATTTCTTCGGATTCGATCCCGGCGCATCAGTCGTGGTCAAAATCAATCGGCGGTATATCTTTTAACCTCCTGTCCGACTTCTGGCCGCACGGTGAAGTGGCTCGTAAGTATGGCGTTTTTCTCGAAGACAAGGGCATCGCGGACAGATATATATTTATCGTCGACCGCGAGGGCATTGTCCGCTATATCGAGCACGTCGGCTTGCTGAACATCCCCGATAATGATAAAGTCCTGACCTTTCTAAAATCGCTGGAAAATGGGCAGTAGTTATCTATCTTTGGGAACAATGCGGGGCAGCATATCATTATCACAGGTAGAAAGGGTGATTGAATAGATACCATGTACTTCTCATTACCACAGGAATACCGTGAGGCCCCGGTCGCCGATTTAAAGGAACGGGTCCGGTCGGCGAAGAAAAAACTGGGCGACAAAGCCATTATTCTGGCGCACCATTACCAGCGCATGGAAGTGGTTGAGTTCGGCGACGCCATTGGTGATTCCTATGGTCTGTCCAAAATCGCTGCCTCGCAAAAAAATGCCGAATATATCTTTTTCTGCGGGGTACATTTCATGGCCGAATCGGCGGATATCCTGACCGACGACAATCAAACGGTCTTTCTGCCGAACCCCCTGGCCGGGTGCCCCATGGCCGACATGGCCGAAATGGCCGACGTCATGGAGGCCTGGAAGCTTTTGGAGGAGTTCGGTGGTGATGAAAAGATTCTCCCGATTTCGTACATGAACAGCGCGGCGGGCCTTAAAGCCTTCACCGGCGAGCACGGTGGGCTGATTTGCACGTCGTCCAACGCCGACGCCGCCTACAAATGGGGCTTCGCAAAAAGAGAGAAGCTGTTTTTCTTTCCCGATCAGCATCTCGGGTACAATACCGGTCTCAAATACGGCCTGAAGCCGGAAGAGATGGTCATCTGGGACTTCTCGCGCGAAGACGGCGGTCTGACAATGGACCAAATCGCCAAAGCGCGAGTGATACTTTGGAAGGGCCACTGCCACGTCCACACCAATTTCAAGGCGCAACACATCGACGAGACTCGTAAGCAATATCCGGGGGTGAAAATTGTCGTGCACCCGGAATGTCCGCCGGAGGTGACTCAAAATGCCGACGCCAACGGCTCGACCAGTTTTATCGTGAAATACGTCAAAGATCAGCCCGCCGGGTCGGTCATCGCCATCGGGACGGAAATAAATCTGATCCACCGACTGGCCCATGAATATCCCGACAAAAAGATCTTAGCGCTGTCCGGGCAAACCTGTCCGGCCTGCGCCAATATGTATCGTACTACTCTCAACGACCTGGCGTACTGCCTCGAGAATTTCAAGGATATCAAACCTATCCGGGTCAAGCCGGAAATCAAAGCCAGGGCCCTGCTGGCCCTCGAGCGCATGCTCGAAGTGCATTAAGATTCAATACAAGTTTAATTGTTTTTATAAGACGCGCTGTTTCCGATGCTCGACTCTCTCCGCGAATTTGACGATCAGTACACCTGAGATAATCAATGTGCCGCCCAGCCATTCGATTGGTGTCGGCAGCGAATGCAAAAACATTAAAGCGAAAACCACCGTGAACAAGGGAGTAGACTGCGTGAAGAGAGCCGCACGCGATATGTTGATCCTTTTTAAGGCTTCGATATAGGTCACCCGCCCCAGCACCGGCAATAACAAGGCTCCAATGAAAGCCCAGAGCAGAGTCATACTATTGGGAACAGTCAGAGATTGCCCGGCGACTTTGAGAATTATATAGAAGATTCCGACCGCGAAGATATTCCTGAAAAAGACAAAACGCATGGTGCCGATAATGCGAATATACCTTTTGACCATTATCTCCGCGACGGCAAAGAAAAAGGCGGAAAGAATCATATAGGAGGCGGCGGTTGAAATTTCCACGGTTGTCCTGTACTTTAATATAAATACCCCGGCGACGGCGATCAGTCCGCCGAGCAGTTCGTACTTGGTCAGCCGTTCTTTTAAAAAGAAATATGCCAGGATTATGGTCAGGATTATTTCGAAGCGGGATAAAAACGAGACCGTCGCCGGGTCGATGATTTTTATGGCGTGAAAGAAAGTATATATCCCGAACGAAAAAAATAGGGTAAGAAAAGCTATTAAGCCGAGCGCTTTCAGGTCGGTCGCGAAGACCTCTTTGCGGATTTTGGCGTTTGACAGTGATAGAAACGAAATGGCGACGGCGGCGACAAAGAACCAGAAATTGAAAAGTATGGTCGATACATCAATAAGTCCAACCTTCACTACGATATTGCCCAGACCGCAGACGATGGCGCAGGCGATGGCGCTGAAATCTCCCAGACGCTCAGGTTTCACTCGAATTCCCTGACGACAGATATCGGGATCGTTGCACCATGTACAAAATGATGCCACCGACAATCATGAAAATCGCCATAACCTGATTCCAGGTGGCTTTGACACCGAAAATGTTGACCATCATGTCCAGTTCGTAATAACGGACATATTCGACCGCGAAACGAAAGCACGCTTCGAGAATCAGCAGCCAGGCGGTTATTTCACCGTCGAAACGCTTGCGCTTAAGTTTCCAGTGCAGGAATAAAAACAAAATCAGGCCGTAAAAAGAGCTGTACAACTGCGCCGGGTGTATCGGGATGCTGCCAAGAATAAACCACGGCGTCGATCCGGCCGGGAAAGTCACGCCGAGAAAGCTGTCGGTCGGCGTCCCGAAGCAACACCCGTTTAAAAAGCAGCCGATGCGGGTGAAAATCAGACCGAGCCCGATGGTCGGCGCGAAGAAATCCAGAGTGCGAAGAACTTTCAAACCGGTTCGTCTCATATAGTACAGGGCTAAAGCCAGCCCGGTGATAACACCGCCGTACATGTTAAAACCGGCAATGCCGAACTGATCGCTTTGAAACGGATTAATGGTGGCTAACCAGTGACCGGAGAACTCCTCGATATGAAACAGGACATAGAACAGCCGCGCGCCGAAGACGCCGCCGAGAATCATAATGTACGACAATATCAAAATCCGCGACAGATTCAGCTCGGTGCCTTTCGACACGGCGTAAACGTACCAGACGCCCAGCACGAACGACAACGCCAAAAGAGCGCCATAGCTGCGAATCGTTACGGATCCGATATGGAATATTTCAGGATGCATTGTGCTTTTTGGATTTTGCAGCGCCATGAATGATTAAAACAAATTCACCTTTGAGGTTTCGGGTGCGCGCGGTTTCGAGCAGTTGATTGAGCGAGCCGCGAATGAATTCTTCGTGCATCTTGGACAGTTCGCGCGCTATGCAACCATCGCGGTCGCCCAACACTTCAAGGCAGTCGGCGAGGGTTTTCTCGATACGGTGAGGTGATTCATAGAATATAAGGGTGTGCTCAAGTTCGGCCAGCTTTTTCAGCCGGTTTTTTCTCGTGCCCGCTTTGGGGGGCAAAAATCCCTCGAAAAAGAAACGGTCCGGCGGCAAACCGGAACCGGTCAGGGCCGGAATCAAAGCGCCGGCTCCGGGCAGGGGCGATACGGTAATGTCATTTTCGATGGCCGCTCGAATGATACGATAGGCGGGATCGGAAATACCGGGGGCGCCGGCGTCGGTGATGACGGAAATATTACCGCCCGCATTGAGCACCTCAAGAAGTTTCGGCAGGCGTTTCTGTTCATTGAAATCGTGGTAGCTTATGGTGCGGGCGTTGATCCCGAAGTGCTTGAGCAGATGTCCCGAGGTACGGGTGTCTTCGCAGGCAATCAATTCGGAATTGCCAAGGGTTTCGATTGCCCGGGGTGTCATATCGCCCAGATTGCCGATCGGGGTCGGGACGAGGTATAGCGTTCCTTTGTTATTCATAAGATACTCCAGCGCCGTCGTTTCAAGGCAAAATATCGACTTAATTTCTGCAGGCAAGCAAAATCCATAACTGTCAATAAGATGATTGACAGCCGCGGCGGCTCCGCTTATATTTGACCATCGGAAAATAAAGCCTAACATGAGGAAATAAATATGGCAGGCATCAATAAAGTCATCCTGATCGGAAACCTCGGCAAGGACCCGGAACTGCGCTATACGCCGAGCGGGACGGCCGTGGCGTCATTTTCGCTGGCGACGTCGGAAAAATGGAAAGACCGCGACGGGAACATGCAGGACAAAACGGAATGGCATAATATCGTAGTGTGGGGTCGCCAGGCCGAAATCGCCAAGGAGTATCTGTCCAAGGGCCGTCAGGTTTATATTGAAGGCCGCATCCAGACCCGAAGCTGGGACGACAAGGACGGCAACAAACGATACACGACAGAAATTATCGCACAAAGATTGAATTTCCTCGGCAGCCGGGGAGACCAGGGCGGTGGAGGTGCTTCGAGCCCCGATGTCCCTCCGGAAGCGCCGCCTCCGGGTGACCTGGGCGCCGAAGACGATGATCTTCCATTCTAAATTCTCTGAAAAATAAAAATCGATATTGGAGGAGCTATTCAGGCTCCTCTAATTTTTTGACCCGTTTAAAAAGTTCCGGCAGGCGGCTCAGGCAGGCTTCTATTTTCATGGCGGTCATTGCCTCCCGCGCCGGTGAACCGAAGAAAACTTTTCCGCTCGGAACGGACTTGGCAACACCCGACTGAGCGCCGACCTGAACACCGTCGCCGATTTCGATATGCCCCACTAATCCCACCTGTCCCGCCAGAATGACACCAGTGCCCAATTTTGTCGAGCCCGATATACCGACCTGAGAGACGATGATACAATTCTGACCGATATTGACATTATGGGCTATCTGCACCAAGTTATCGATTTTTGTCCCCCTCCCGATTCGGGTCGGTCCGAGAGCGCCGCGATCTACGGTTGTATTGGCGCCGATCTCGACGTCGGATTCGATTTCCACCCAGCCGACCTGTTTGACTTTCTTCAGACCCTTTTCGTATGGTGCAAAGCCGAAACCATCGGCCCCGATAACGACGCCGCTGTGGAGGATGACATTGTCGCCGATTTTGGAACCGTCGAGAATGCTGACCCGGGGATAAATGCGGCAGTCGGTACCGATAGACGCATCGTTGCCAATGTAGCAAAGGGCACCGATCGATGTCCCGGCTCCAATGGTTGCTGATGTTTCGATTACGGCTGAGCTGTGGATATTTTGTGATGGTGGCCGGTCGGGGTAGAGGTCATCGAGAATCAGGGCGAAGGCATAGTACGGGTTTTCATGCCGGATGATCGGGCAGCGTGTCGATTTGATTTCTTCAGATAAAACAACCGCCGATGCGGCGGTCGTCTCCAGAAACTTTCCGTACTTTTTATTGGCGACGAATGTAATGTCGCCCGTCTGGGCCGTCGCTATAGGCGCGGCGGCCTCAATAATCGTTTCGCCATCACCTTCGAGTTTTCCACCGACCAGTTCGGCCAGTTCTTTGAGCGTTTTACCCAAAGAGCACCCGGCTATTCTTCCAGTGCTTCCAGGATTTTATCGGTGATGTCATAATCCTGGCGGGCATACGCCAGACCGCTGGAATTGAATACGAAGTCGTAGTTGTTTTCGGTCGCAACCCGCTCGATGGCGTTGTTAATTTTTTCGAGCAGTGGTCGCACCAGCTCGGCGTTGCGCGTCTCAGCCTTGCCGCTGGGACCGAAGACCTGTTTGGTGAAAGCATCGAGCGCCTGCTTCTTGGCGTCGATTGCCGCTTCGCGTTCCTTTTTCTTTTCCGGGGAAAGGATCAGCTTTTGCTTTTCGTATTCATTGGTGATGTCTTCCAGCTCCTGCTGCATTTGCTGGCCCTGTTCATCCCAGGCCTTGTATTCGGCGTTGTAGTCGTCCTGGGCTTTTTGCCATTCTTTATAGCTGCTGAATATTTTTTCCGAGTCGACATAGCCGAATTTACCTACCTGAGCTCCGGCCGATGCGGCAAAAACCAATAACAAAGCCAACGCTCCCAGCCCCAGCAAAAGTCCATGTTTTCCTTTCATGATTCTGACTCCTTTTATTGAATTCATACCGTTAACAATATAAAATTATCTAATGGTTGTGCCAATCTGGAAATGAGGTTTCCAGCCTTTATCCTGTCCTTCGCGGTGATCGAGGGGATAGCCAAAATCGAATCCGAGCGTGCCAATACCGGGCACGACCAGCCGAAATCCGAAACCATAGCTGCGATAAACCCGGTTCGGCTTGTAGTCTGATAATTTCAAGAATGAATTCCCGGCGTCTGAAAATAGTAAACCGTAGAGCTGGTTTTTTATCAACGGAATTTGCAATTCCAGATTTCCGACCAGCATGTAACTTGCCCCGTACGCGCGCTCGGGATGTCGTTATATATTGATCTTCAAACCTGCCCGTCGAATCGGGATTATAATGCAATTCATTTACGACGATAGTCTGTATGGTGTCCGGCGTTAGTGATCCGCTTTCATAACCGCGAATGACGCCGTCATAATCGGTGCCGCCGGGGGAAAACCTGTCGAATTCCAAAATGCGGTGGTCGCCGGACGGTGCATTGATGGCGCCTAAAGTCAGTTTTCCGGCCAAAGCGATATCACCCCATACGGGAATGAATTTGGCTAAGGCTAAAGTATGTTTTTGATACTCCCAATATCCCCCCAGTATTCCACCGACGTCCTCAAAAGAATATGAAATTTTCGAGCCCGACGTTGCGAATTCGGGTAAGTCCCGGCTGTCCCGAGTAAAAGTAAATTGCAAACTCGAAGACGTTTTCCATCTTTCGTTGAATTCGAGAAGAGAGCCGGGATAAGGGTCACCCGTTATAAATGTCGTGTCGGCGTCATATATGATATTGCCGGTCGGGTTGCCTAACTCGTCCACTTCCAGGGTATCATACATCAGCCTCGTCAAATGTGAATTGGCGTATCGGTAGCCATCGCTGAAATTATAAAACCGATCGTCCTCAAGTCGGTATTGCACGTAGGCGCGAGTATAATTGTCCGGCCAGCGCAAACGCCGTCCGACCTGAACCGCAGCGCCCCGGCGGCCCTCGGTATAGTCGGTGAAATAATCGCGATTGGAGAGATAAAGATCGGTGCCAAGCGACGTCGGTCGTCCGAACAACCACGGCTCGGTAAACGATATCGAGTACCAATTGGTCGACGCCCCGGCATCGATATTGAAATTCAAAGTCTGACCCATGCCCCTGAAATTGGGAATCCCCATTCCGAATGTCCCGACAAATTTATCGCGTCCGTTGTATCCGGCCCCGGCGGAAATAGAGCCGGTTTGCTTTTCCTTGACCTTCATGATGACATCGATATCGCCGTTGGGCAGGTCGATAAAGTCGGGGGTGACATCCTCGAAATAATTGAGGGCCATAACTTCGCGGACCGAACGGAGCAGGTAGGACCGGTGAAAAACCTGCCCGGGGCGGGTCGGCATCTCGCGGCGGATGACAAAATCCCTGGTCTTCGTGTTGCCGATGATATTGACCAGATTGACCTTCGAGGGAAGGCCCTCGACGATGTCGTAATTTATGTCGATGATACTGTCGCGCGTTTTGAAATCATCGTTGACTCTTGTGTGCAGGTAACCCTTTTCCTGATAAGCGAAATACACTTCCATGGTCGATTTGTCGAATTTGTCGCGGTCAAAGATATCGCCTTCATTGTACTTTACGATTTCATTCAATATATCCGATGATATGAGATCGTTCCCGGCCCAGTGTGTTTCCCCGAAGTAATATCGCGGGCCCTCGTAAACGTCGAGATATATGGTCATGCGGTTGCGGGTCGAATCGATGGTCAGGGAATCGGATTTCAGATAGGCATCGACAAACCCGTTATCATGCAGATAAGCGATTACTTTGTCGAGGTCTTCCGGGTACTTTTCTTTATCGAAGTTAGAGGATTTCAAAAAGCCCCGTTTGCGGTTGCGCATCTTGCCTATAATCTTATTAGCGGGAGTTATGACGGCACCGGTGAGAACTACCTTCTCTACTTTAACCTTCGAGCCCTCGTGTATTTTGTATACCAGCGTGGCCGACGTGGAATCATCGTTATAGTCCAGTTCATAATCGACTTTGGCGAGGAAATATCCTTTTTCGCCGTACAAATCTAAAATTTTGTTTCGATTTTCAAAAATCAGATTTGGTGACAAATACCGCCCGACCGATAGATCGAGTTTTTCCTTAAGATCGTCCGTGCCGACTTTATCGTTGCCTTTAAATTCGAGGTTCTGCAATCGGGGCAGCTCGACCACTTTGAATATGACCTTGACACCGCCGGGGACTTCCTCGGCGTCCACTTGGACGTCTTTGAAAAATCCCAGGGTGTACAAACAACGTACAGCCGCCGGAATGACATTCGGCTTTAATTCATCACCCGGTTTCAGGTTGATGACGGATTGGAGCATATCGGACGTGGCGGCATGATTGCCTTCTATCTGAATATCGACAATATTATATGTCTGAGCCGAAACGCCGGGGCCAAGAAGAGCGACCAAAACGGCAATCAAGATAAAAGACCGGAATATTTGCAATTCCGGTCCGGCGATTTTTATACGTAAATACAACTGATTCAATTTTCCGGCGATACTATCTTCTTGATTTTGAGTTCCGTGTATTTTTGACGATGCCCCCGGGTGCGGCGATATTTGGTCCGCCGACGAAATTTGTAGACGGTTACTTTTTCGGCCAAACCCTGTGCAATGACTTCGGCCTCGATTTTGGCCGAATCGAGATAGGGAAAACCGGCCAGGGCGTTTTCACCGTCTTTAATGAGCAACACCCGGTCGAGGGAAACGGTCGCGCCCGGATCGGCAGAGATGAACGGGACTTTCACAGTGGCACCTTCTATGGCGTTGAACTGGAGCCCCCCGGCTTCAAAGACTGCATACATTCTATGTCCTCCAAATCTTGTTATCCATAACCTGACAGTAAAGCCGTAAACTTAACCATTTTACGGCGTTAGTCAAGCTAAAAGTGTCGTACTTTCATGAATGCTTTTGTGTCTCCCATCAGTCTGCATTTTAAACGAATAATTGGCTTCTTCGTCACTTAATTATATGTTTGAACCGGGTGAGAGGTTCGATTGTTTTATAAAGTGATTGAAATGGAGGGGCTTTGATATATATTGAGAACTTGCGTGAACAAACCAAAGACCCAAATAAGACAGGAAAGAGGGACGGCCTTGAGCCGTGAGGATAAAACGGCATTCCAGCTGGTATCATCGTATAAGCCGCGCGGCGATCAACCGGCAGCGATCGACCAGCTTGTGGCGGGGCTGAACCGGGGTGACAAACATCAGACTCTGCTGGGTGTGACCGGATCGGGGAAGACCTTCGCCATTGCCAATGTCATTGCTCGCTACGGTCGTCCGACGCTGGTCATTTCTCACAATAAGACGCTGGCGGCCCAGCTTTACGGCGAGTTGAAATCGTTTTTCCCTCAAAACGCCGTCGAGTTTTTTATCAGTTATTATGACTATTACCAACCTGAAGCTTATCTCCCGACTACGGATACTTACATAGAAAAAGACACTTCAATGAACGAAGACATCGACCGTCTCCGCCTGCGGGCGACGGCCTCGCTTTTGGAGCGCGACGATGTTATAATTGTATCTTCGGTTTCCTGTATTTACAGCCTGGGTTCGCCCAAGGAATACGCCGATCAATTGTTGTTCATGGAGCTGGGTCAGGAATTCGAGCGGGACCGCATAATCAGAGCCCTGATAGCCATTCATTACAATCGTAACGATATAGATTTTTCGCGCGGGAATTTCCGCGTCCGCGGCGATGTCATCGAATTAATTCCGGCCTATCAGGAGACAGCTATACGGATTGAGCTGTTCGGGGATACCATCGAACGTCTGACGGAATTTCAACCTTTGACCGGTGAAATTATCTCCGAGCGTAATAAGATAGCCATTTATCCGGCCAAGCACTTCATTACGAGTCGTCCGCAGATGGAACAAGCGGTGATTACCGTCAGAGCCGAACTGGAAGAGAGGCTGGCGAATTTCCGTGCGGCGGGAAAATTGCTGGAAGCCCAAAGGCTCGAATCGCGGACTAATTATGACCTCGAAATGATGCAGGAGATAGGGTATTGCAGCGGTGTCGAGAATTATTCACGGCATTTGACCGGACGCAAGCCGGGTGAGAGGCCGTACACTTTGATCGACTTTTTCCCCGATGATTTTGTCACCATAATCGACGAATCGCACCAAACGGTGCCCCAGATACGCGGCATGTTCGCCGGCGATCGTTCCCGCAAAGAGGTTTTGGTGGAACACGGTTTCCGGTTGCCGTCGGCGCTGGACAACCGGCCTTTATTTTTCGATGAATTCCAAAGCCTGACTCAAAAGACGATTTATGTCTCGGCCACTCCGGCCGATTTTGAACTGGAAAAATCCGGCGGGGTGATTGTCGAGCAGGTCATTCGTCCGACCGGCCTGTGCGACCCTGAAATATCTATCCGGCCGCTGGCGACTCAGGTCGACGATTTAATAGACGAAATCCGTCAACGGGTCGAAAAAAAGGAACGTATCCTCGTCACAACCCTTACTAAGCGTATGTCCGAGGACCTGGCCAACTACCTGAGTAAAATAAATATCCGGGTTCGCTACCTTCACAGCGAAATCGACGCCATTGACCGGACCGAAATCATTCGAGATTTAAGGCTGGCCGAATTCGACGTCCTGGTTGGAATAAACTTGTTGCGCGAAGGATTAGATTTGCCGGAAGTGTCTCTCGTAGCTATATTGGATGCGGACAAAGAAGGATTTTTGAGATCGGAGAGATCGTTGATACAGACGGCCGGACGGGCTGCCCGCAATAAGAACGGACAGGTGATTTTTTATGCCGACAAAATTACCGATTCGATGAAGAAAGCTATCGACGAAACTGAACGCCGCCGCACCCGGCAGATGGCCTATAATAAAGAACACAATATTGATCCGGAGACGATTTTTAAAACGCGGGACGAGATTCTTCAGGCGACAAGATTCGCCGATTCCAAAACGCCGGAAACCGAGGAATTCGATAAACCGGATCATTTCGTGCACATGACGGCCGAAGACCAGATTGCATTTTTGATGAAAGCGATGAACAAGGCCGCGCGCAACCTCGAATTCGAAACGGCGGCCGCGATACGCGATGAAATAAAAAAGATCAAATCCGATTTGAAAAACAGGCGCAAAAGGTGATGTTAATGAATAAGCATAAAATGTATGTTATTTTATTTTCGGCATTAATCGCAGTATTTGTTTTGGCGAATTCATGCTCTAATCCGACGGTTTATAACTCATCATATTACGACCAAATTAAGCTTTTTCTGAGTGATCCCGGTGAAGGAAGCGAATTGTTCACGACAGACCTGTATACCGATAAGCCGTTTGAACGCGACGGTTCATCGAATAAATATTATTACGCATTCGATTCCGTCATTTCGCGTACAGACATAACAATTGACAGTGGTACGCACGAAGTCCCTCCGTATTCCGGTGTTCATACAGCCTGGGCCGAAATAAAAAATGCGTATTTCGGACAAATAATGCGAATTGATATCGGCGGAGAAACGACCCATGCTTATGATTATCAGTCTATCGTCACGCGAAAAGCGTTTTTTATTAAAATATTCAACGACGGTTATCAGTATCATGGATGGAGATTCTGGGGATTTAACAGCCCCGGCAATAATTTCGGCGCAGCCAGGACATTAAATGACGGTCACTATCAAACATCGCTTGATGGTCAAGGTATGAATCGAGAATATCTGCTTTATGATACTCTGGGAATATATGATATAGGGGACAGCCTGACGTATGCCAGCAATGATGACGACGTTATTTTTGTCCGAATAGATTCATCCACGCTACGCGGTTTGAGAACGAAATCTTCCGCCGGACGATATAAAACCGGCTGGAGAATCGGCAATACGGCGGATCCCTTCAATCGCCTCATTTTTATCGAAACGCCGGTTGATTATGACGTCGATACCACAAGCGAGGACCCGTTAATCGTGGATACGACGAAAATTTACTCGTATGGTTACGTTGCCTTTTATAAAGCCAAATAAATTGTTTGAATTTTCTTCTTGAATTCGAAGTAATCCGGTCATAACATACTTCTATTAAAACGGAAGTTAATTTAATCTTAGACAAGGAGGAGTTATGTCCGCGAATCATCGCAAATTCCTGTTGGCATTTTTATTGGTTGTGATCGCCTCCGGGCTGGTCGGGTGCGGGACTCAGATACCGTCGGGTTATCGCGGGGTCTTTTATTCGAAATTTGGAGACGGCACCCAAATGGGTAAGATCTACCCCGAGGGTTTCAACTGGCATATGCCGTGGAATTCCATGTTCGTCTATAAGATTCAGCTCGAGGAGGGGAAGGAAAATCTCGTCGTCCTTTCTTCCGACGGAGCCACGATCGGACTGGATGTATCAGTTTGGTATCGACCGGATCCAGCCAAGCTCGATTCTTTGCAGATAACGCTGGGCCCGAATTATTTCAACATTGCTGTCGCTCCGGCTTTGAGAGGAGTGGCGCGAACAGTGGTTGGGAAGTTCAAACCTGAAGAAATATATTCTACCAAACGGGAAGTTATCAATGACGAAGTATTGACAGCCATGCAGGATCTGTTATCGAAGAAATTTATTATTTGCGAAAATATCATAATCCGGGATATAAATCTCCCATCAAAAATCTCTGACGCCATCAACGCCAAACTGTCGGCGGACCAGGATGCCCAGAAAATGGTATTCGTTTTGCAAAAAGAAAAACAGGAGGCCGAACGAAAAAGGATTGAGGCCCAGGGTATCGCCGACTTCCAGAAAATCGTGGCATCCGGCGTTACCAAATCATTATTGACCTGGAAGGGTATAGAGGCAACCGAAAAGCTTGCCGAATCGCCCAATACGAAAATCGTCGTTATCGGGAATTCCAAGGATGGTTTGCCGATAATTCTCGGCGGTAGCGAGCAGTAAGATAAAATCAGAAAATCAGGGACCGCATTTTTTTTGTGCGGCCCTGTACAATTAAGAAATTATTTTAACAGCAGCATCTTTTTGCTCTGCACCCGATCATCGGCGCTTATGCGATAAAAATAAATGCCCGAGGCCGCTTCATTGCCTCGACGGTCGCGGCCGTTCCATTGGATCGTATGTTCGCCCGCCTTTTGGAATTCATTGACAAGCCGAACGACCCGTCGTCCGAGTATATTGTATATGTCAAGCTGCACGTCGGCCGATCGCGGTAAAGAATAAGTGATAGTCGTGGTCGGGTTGAAGGGATTGGGATAATTCTGGTGCAACGCAAAACGGTCGGGAATTACCTTCGGTGGGCCATCGACACCGGTGGGCTGATCGTCCATTATGGCCGCAAACAGCGCGGCGCTCTGGGAGCGGGGCAGGTACCACGGATGAAACCCGAACGTATAAATGCCGCGACCGTACGCATTGAATCTGATTCCGCACGGAAGTCCCTCGAACAGCGAAGTCTGCGGCGAGACCGCGCCGTAAATGTATATAATTTCAGCTCCATCGCGGGGGTACATTATAGCCGTTTGCGGCGGCGTGGCGTAGGGCCAGAAAGTATCCTGCTTGGCGGCGTAGTTCCACCAGTCGTAGGTCGTGTCGACCTGTAGTTGATCGAAGGCCGCCACGAGCGAAGTCGCACCGATAAAACCGCCGATCGTATCGACCCCATCGCCGATCAAACCATAGAAATGCAAACCAACGCCATTGATAAAAACCGAATCGAGTCCGAACAGGTCGTATTCTTTCGATCCCGGATTAAAATGCCGGGTCAGAGTATCCAGACCGTATGGAACGACCGTATTTATGAAATTACCGAAGTAGATTACCGTGCCGCCGGAGCGTATGTAGTCCCGCAATATTTTATTAAACGGTACTATGAAGTCATACCGATTGATAATGGGTTTTAGAAAATTTTCGTCTAATATGACGTACCTGTACGGGGCCAAAGCCGCCCAGGAAAAGCACTCTTTATTGAGACAGACGTCGTGACATCCGTCGTCGTCGCAAACGTACCCCTGCGCGGAATCCGCCATTATAAAATAATCCACGGCATAATCGGACAGAACGTCGTCGTAATAGTGCATGATCGTGTCGACCGATTCGAAATTCCGGTCCTCCCCGGTGTTTTCGAGGAAGATCAAAATATCGTTGGGCATGTGGCTGGTGGCATAAATCGGAATCGACCTCGACGTGTCCGATGCCTGCCCGGCTCCGTCGACGGCCGTCACCAGATAGTACAGTTCGGCGTCGGTAATCGGGTCCGTAAAAACCGTATCCGGAGCCGGAACCTGCGCATACGGGACCACGTCGTAGAAATAAAATAATGAAGTGTCATTCCCGTTGATGATTACGCGCAGGCTGTCGGTACTGGCGTCCGTCGATGGGGCGGGTGGTAATTCGCGGGGTATATCTCAGAGAATAGTCATAAGCCCCCACATAGCGATAAATATTGTAATGATCGATGTCGCTTTGAGCCGGCGGAGTCCAGTGTATGGCAACCTGACCGACGTTGCCGATATAGGTCGGGTCGGGTTGAGTCGCCGGAGCATCGGGGGTACCGAGAGTGAAATAACGCGGGAATGACCGGGGCGATTCCGAGAAGAAATTGACGGCGGTCACGGACACAAAATAAGTCTGACCGTCGACCAGTCCGTCGACGGCATAGGAGGTATCCGTTATGGGGCCGTCGGGATTGGCCAACACCATGTCGACCGTATCCAGATCGAATCGATAAACGGTATCTTTGAAAATGACCTGGCTGTCAGGCACCGGCTTGATATAGACATTGTATCCTTCAATATCGGCATGATTCCTGGGCAGCCATGAGATTCTGGCCGACGTCTGTCCGGCGTCGGTAACATGCACTCCCTGAATCTCACCGGGTCGCAACGCCAGGGCGTAATCAGACTCATATAGCAGCCGAGCCGCTTGGATATTGTCGATCAGGTCGCCGAAATCAAGTTTGCTGTAATATGCACCAGGATTCTGGTCATCGAAAAAATCGCGGTAATCACGAGGGTTTTGATGGATATTGCGTCCGGCCGTAAAGGCCAGAACAATATGGACCGAATCGCCCGGCGCGAGCTGGTACGGGCCGTATCCGATTACGAATCTGGTGTCAAACCCCATGGCCATAGCCGGGCCGTTGGTTCCTGCCGGCAGCCAGCCGGAATCGGCGTTCATGACGGCCGCGTACATTTGATCGTAGTCGATTTCACCGTTGGACAGCAGATAATACCTGTCGTTGGCATTTATCGGATTGCCCAGACCGCTGTCGGCCATATAATGAGGATTTTGCGGAGGGTGCCCGAGATACTGGGGACCATAATTAGGTGCAATGCGATTCCACCAATTGAACGAGGTGTCGACGGCGGGCGGGTCGGAATAAACCAGGCCGATGCCGATGGCGCCGAGGATACTGCTGTCGACCCAGGTTTGGTTGTTTCCGGGATCGCCGTCGTTGTCCATAATATACGCTATACCCTCATTGCGAATGAACCCGGCCATGTCATCAGAATATCCGAGAGCATTGGTACGGTCGGCCACGTCTCCGTCAACGTACAGCCCCACAAATGCATCGGCAATCGGAGACTCGCCAATATTGGTAATGATGAGTTCCACTATTATGAAGTTATCGTTAGGGGGGTAGGTCCAGCTTCGACTGGTTTCTGCGACATGGATGCTTCGCAGTTTGCGGAAATCCGGCTCCTGCCAGGCCGGTGACGGGAAATTGTCATCATATTCGGCCCGAAACTGCTTGTCTCCAAGCCCCCCGATCAAAGTAACCGATCCACCGCTGTCGACCGGCAGGTAATGGCCAGTGCCGTAATATGAATCCGAGATACCCAGGGAGACAAGGGTATCACCGTTTATGATACCACCGATCCAGAGCCCCGCCCCCCAAAGATAGGAATGCCTGCTGCCCTTGGGGAATGTGAAGGCTTTCAATGTCCGGCCGGTTTCCGGATCACTTAAAATCGACATATTGACGCCGCCGAAATTCCCGAGGCTGGTTACCGTCATCTCGACCCCGCCAATGGAATGAAATCCCACGGCTTGGGGCCAGTGAACATCGCCTTGATTAGCCGAAAGCGAAAGTTGAGGCGTGCTGCGATTTTCACCTTCACCAAATGGGCTTATATTGCCACTTATGGCTTCAACCCCGGCGGCAAGCGCCCATAAGAGAATGAACATTATTGCAACAAAACGCAGATAGCGAATGGCTTTCAACGGCGGCCCTCCTACTCGTGGTTTGGGCTGACGGCATTTATCCGTGTAATTGTAAGATAAATGCGCCTGGTTTTTTATCAAAGGGTCTTTTTGTATGACGATTTAGCCATAAAAATCGTTTACTTTGCACCTCGCTGAAAAGTTTTGCATAAAAGCAGAATTGGCGCTTTGCAAAAATCTCATATAAAAAAATAAATTATTATTTATATTATAGAAGCTGGTACACCAATATTTTATGTTTGTAATAGTTATATTGTTGCTGTATGGCCATATACGGCGTCATATTGAAGTGTTGGATGATATAATGTCGGCCATATGGGTTATTGTCTATGCCGTTATCTATACACCATTTCCAATTCTTGCGGAGGGCAAGGAAATTGCAGCATAGCAAAGCGAGCAATTTTTGAAAGCGAGTAGGGCATTTGATCAACAGCTTCAGCAATAAATTCGGGATGGGCTTCCGGCTGCCTAATTGGTTGAGTGCTAACGTATTGCTAACGATTATATGGGCAATTATGGCTTGACAATAACTGTTTTGAGGATATATTAAAGTGGCTTTCTTTAGTTTACTACGTACTGGTACTTGTGAGTTAAATGCCTCATCAAGATTACGAATCGGGCAAGTGAGGAAACATTTGCAAAGACATAAGTTTGTACCCGAAAGAGGAACGTCAAGGTCGCTGTATAATGGCGCGAAACTCCGTACCGGCACATTTCCACAAATATGTTTCTGGAGGAAAAATGCGTTTGAATAGGCATTTGCATTCTATAGCACTCATATTCGCCATATCCTTATTCGCTTTACCCTCACTAACCTTAGCGGAAACGCCTCCCGTTGGGCCCATTTTTGAACCGATCGTTTCGCCGGATACGATATTGCTTTGCAGCGGCGGGACTATATTCGACACGGTGCGTGTCACCGATGCCGACCCGGCACAAACTATCACGATCACCAAAGAATCCGGGCCGGGAACTTTCAATTCCACGCCATCGGTGTCTGTAGCCGAAGGATATTTCGAGTATACTCCGGAGACCACCGGCAGCTTTGATGTCGTCTTTAAAGCCGTCACGACCGACGGTAGTTTCGTCGAAGTAACCAAGACCTTTGTCGTAATGGAAAACACACCGCCTCAGATTTTATCGGGTGATGCGACGTTTTATAAGTGCTGGAACGGAACCATCGTTTTGTTCCCTCTGGAGATGTACGATCCGGACAGCGACAGCCTTACGGTTAACGTGCTGGAAGGCGGGGCGTGGTATGACTATCAACGTCGCGGACTGGCTTTCTACGTCCAAAATGCGGGCGTTTATTGTTTCAAAATTGAAGTCGCCGATGAATGCAGCGCCGATACGGCCGATATATGCCTGACGCTCGAAGACAACGATCCTCCGTATATCAACGGATTTACACAAAAATATTATGTCTGCTCAGGTGAACAGGTCTGCTTTGACATAAATGCGATCGACCTTGAAAACGACAGCCTAGTGATTGCGCAAATAGAAGGTACCGGTGTATTCACTCAAGTGGATAATAATAATGGGCAGACTTGCTTTTATCCGGCGGCGACCGATTCAGCCGATTACGTCTTTGTGTATCAAACCTCAGATTCCTGCCGCGGAGCTTTCGATGACGATAAGGCTGCCTGGCCTCCCGGACCAAAAGATACTGTGATTATTACGGTCATTCAAACTCAGGGTTTGACGCTGGCCTGCCCCAATGATACGACCATTAATCTCTGCGAACCGCAGACGGTCTGTATTCCTCTTGGTGACGTGCCGTCCAATGCCACGATTACACTGACCCCCGAAAATGTCACTTTCGACGACGTCAACGACGCCGTCTGCTTTGTTGCCACGACGACAGAATCCATATCAATAAAATTTGTTGCGGAAAACAGCTGCGGAAAAGACAGTTGCGAGTTTAACGTCGATGTCAACATGAACTCGGCGCCGTATGTATCGTTCGGTGATGATTTCCAGGTTACTCAGTGTACTCCGGAAGAAATTTGTATCCCGGTGGATTTTGGTGACGCCGATGGCAACGCCACCATAACCCAAATCCTCCCGGATGGGGCGTATTATAACGAACAGGATAAGACGGTTTGCTTCACGCCCACCGAATCCGGTGATTACACTGTCTCTATGATTGTAACCGATGATTGCCAGATTTCCGCGTCGGATGATATCGTGGTTTCGGTTGATCTCGGACACGCGCCGGTCGTGATTTCGTCACCCGACAGTTCGGTCTTCCTTTGTGATCCGGCTCAGGTTTGTTTCCCGGTGTCGGTAACCGATCTCGATAATGACATTGCCAAAATCGATGTAATCGGGGCCGGCACATATAGCAATGGGTACGTTTGCTTTGCGGCGGATTTGCCGGGTATATATCAATTTTTGATTAGGGCAACCGATGAATGCGGTGCCACCGACGAAGATTCGACCACCATAACGGTCACTCTTAACGGGCCGCCTTCCATTACGGCTCCCGATGATTACACCGTATTCCAGTGCCAGTACGAAGAAATTTGTTTTGATGTCGGATTTAACGATCCGGATAACAATATAAAAACGGCGTCGGTCAGTGCCGGAACATATGATGCGAACGCCGGGACGGTCTGTTTCACGCCGACGCACGACGGTGATTACGCCTTCGATCTGGTCGTTACCGATTCTTGCTACGAGACGGCTTCGAAGACGGTCATCGTGACGGTACAATCGGGCGAGACGGCCTCGATAGATTGTCCGGACGGAGATATATATAAAAATTTGTGCGGAGCCGGAACGATCTGTTACGATCTGCCGATACTGCCTTCCAATGCAACCGTCACCGTCGACGGCAGCGGTGCGGAATATGTCGACGGTCAAATCTGTTTCGATGTCACTGAATCGGGGACGTATACGGTTGATGTTAACGCCGCATCCGATTGCGGCACGGCGCAATGCCAATTGAACTTTGTGGTCGACGTCGGGACGCCTCCCAACGTCGTTTGTCCCGATGACCAGACCGTTTCGATTTGTGAACCGGGACTGGTTTGTCTTCCGTTGACGGTTGAACCGGCCGGTGCTGAAGTAACGGTCACACCGTCGGGGTCTTATGAAAACGGCCAGGTTTGTTTTACAGCCGATCATTCCGGTGATTATCAGTTTAACGTTGCCGTTTCGACCGATTGCGGCGAGACTTCATGCTCGTTTACCGCGACGGTTAATATAAATTCCGCCCCCGAGATAACGACTACGGGTGGAGAGTTTTTCGATTGCAATCCGGGTCAGGAACACGTTGTCACGATAGCGGCCTCGGATATGGATTATGACGGCATTACCTTTAACCTGCTTTCCGGCGATGGCACGCTTGACCCTGCCACGGGGCAGTTGACCTTCACGCCTCAGACGGCGGGTGATTATTGTTTCACGATAGAAGCCGCCGATCAGTGCGCCGCCGATACGGCGGAAGTTTGTTATACCGTCGGTTTGAATTCACCTCCCACGGTCTCCGCGCCGACCGATACATCGATTATCGCGTGTTCCGTGAGTGATATCTGCATTCCGGTGGAAATTGCCGACGTCGACGACAATATTGCGTCGATCGACGTTTCGGCCGGTATTTACAGCAATGGTGAAATCTGCTTCTCGCCGCCGGGATCGGGCAATTATAATATCACGATCACGGTAACCGATGATTGCGGTGAACAGGCGACGGCCACGACGGCCGTGACGGTCGACGTCAGCGAAGTGATGAATCTGGAATGTCCGGGCAATGTCTCGGAGTTTGCGTGCGAGCCGGACACCTTCTGCTACCCGATTGGTGGTATCCCGACCGGTGCCACGGTGACGGTTTCGCCGTCATCGGCCTGGTTCGATTATGAGACCAGTTCAGTCTGTTTCTATACCAACTGCACCGTCAAGAAAGATCTGAAAGTCGTCATTCAGGGAGAATGCAGCACCGACAGTTGCAAGTTTACCGCGCTGATTGGTATGAACCGTGCGCCGCTGGTTATCAGCGCTCCCGACACGACCGTGCGGCTGTGCCTGCCTCAGGAAATTTGCACTCCCGTCGGTGTGTTGGATTTCGATGGCAACGGCGATACGGTCGTAGTTTCGGATGGGGCCGCCTATAATCCGATTACCGGTCGCGTTTGCTTCACTCCGACCGAGTCGGGCGCATTTCCGATTATTACCCGTGCGATTGACCAATGTGGTTTGTATGATGACGATACTACGATCGTAACGGTAATTTTGAACGCGCCTCCGGCGGTCAATGCCGGTGAAGATTTCAGCGTATTTCAGTGCGATTTTGAGCAGGTATGTTTCCCGGTTGATATCACCGATGATAATAACGCCATCACCAGCGTTACGGTATCATCCGGTGGGAACTACAACCCGCAGACGGGAGAAGTCTGTTTTACTCCCGATCACGAAGGGGTTTATAATATAACGATTACCGCTTATGACGCCTGTGGCGAGGTCGCCAGCGACGCGGTCACCGTGGCGGTCACGAAGAACACGCCGCCGGTCGTGGTTTCGGCTCCGGACAGCAGCATCCTCGTTTGCGATCTTCAGAAAATTTGTTTTGCCGTGGACGTTGCCGACGACAACGGCAATATCGACACGGTTACCGTCAATAACGGCGGAGTCTATGCCGATGGGTTCGTGTGCTTCACACCAGCCACCGCCGGAACCTATTTTATGATTACTACCGCCACCGATGAATGTGGCGCCATTGATAAAGATACCACGAAAATCGTGGTCAAACAGAATTCCGCTCCTCAGATTCAAACAGCGGCGGACTTTGAAGAATTCCAGTGCGTTTTCGATCAGATTTGTTTTGCCGTGTCGGCCTCCGACGTTGACGGCAATCTGGCCTCGGTCGCGACCGACTTCGGCACTTATGACTCGCAATCGGGACTCATTTGTTTCACTCCCGACAGTGCGGGCGTGTATGTCATCACTGCTACCGCGACCGACGAGTGTGGCCTGACGGCCACGTCGACGACCACCGTCACGGTGACGATCGGACCGAGCGCTTCCATTGCTTGCCCCGAAGAGCCAATCGATTTCTTTATTTGTCAGGAACAGGAAGTTTGCGTCCCGATCGAAATCACTCCGGCCAATGCCGAAGTAACCGTATCGCAGGGGACGTACGCCAATGGACAGCTATGTTTGACAGTATCCGAACAAAAGGTTTACACCGTACGGATTATTGCCGACGCCGTTTGTGGCAGCGATACTTGCTTCGTCGATGTGAATGTCACCGTCGGTGCTCCGGCCCAGCTGACCTGTCCGGCCGATACTTCGGTCTTCCTTTGCGAACCGTCGCAGATCTGCCGCACGGTCGGCGTCATGCCGCCCGGGGCGACTGTCACGGTTTCACCGACAGGCTCTTACGAAAACGGAACGGTGTGCTTCAATGCCGATACGGCCGGTTATTATGAAATTACCGTATCCGCCGATATGGAGTGCGGTTCGGATGAATGCACTTTTGCGGTCGACGTGGCGTTCAACTTGGCTCCGACGGTCGATGCCGGACAGGATGCTTCTGTTTTTCAATGCACGTTTGAAGAAATTTGCCAGCCGGTTACGGTTGCGGATATAGACGACAATATTGATCAGGTGCTGGTTTCTCCAATGGGCTATTACAATACGGAAACTGGTAATGTCTGCTTTACGCCTGAGGCCGCCGGTGAATATTGCCTTGAAGTTAAAGCTATCGATGAGTGCGGACTCAGTGCGACCGATACGGTATGTATTGAAGTTACCACCGGCGATACTGCTCGTATAGATTGTCCGGCGCAGCCTTATGAAGTTCATCTGTGCGAAGCGGGTGACATTTGCATACCGCTTTCGTTCAGCCCCGAGACAGCCGTGATTTCGGTTTCGATGGGCACTTATTCCAACGGTCAGATTTGCTTTACGGCACAAGCCGAGGGTGATTACAATATCCGGGCCATCGCCGCCGGCACCTGCGCGTCGGATACCTGCAATATAACGGTCAACGTCGTGTTCGACGACTTCGCAGAGATTACCTGCCCGACCCTGCCGATATCAGCAACCTTATGCGGGCCGGATTCGGTCTATGTCCCGCTGTTTATTAACCCGCCGGGAGTGCAGGTGGATATTACGCCTGACGCGGTCTACAATGCAGCCAATCATACGCTCGCTTTCAAAGCCAACGTAAGCGATACATATAATTTCAAAGTTATTGCAACGGCTCCGTGCAGCGCCGATACCTGTAATATCCAGGTCGACGTCCAGATCAACAGCATCCCCGAGCTAACCTGTCCGGGTGACATCGATACGCTGGTGTGTCTCGCGAGCGTCGATGAAATCTGCGTCCCGGTTACTGCTACCGGCGCGGGCTTGACGTTTAAGATTCTTCCCGAGGGAACGTACAGCGGGGGACAGGCTTGCGTTCCGATTACCCAGGCCGGAAGTTTCGATTTCAAAATCATTGCGACCAATACCTGCGGTGCCGATACCTGCAATCTGAATATTAACGTAACCGCGAATCAGGCTCCTGATTTTACCGTTCCGGAAGCGGTTCTTATTCCCTGGTGCGAGGATGATCAGGGCACGATCTGTGTCGATGGTATCTTTGCAAGTGATCCGGAAAGCGACGATATAACGATAACTCAAACCTGCGGCCCTGGTATGTTGGACCTCATAAGACCCGACAGCGGTCAGCTTTGCTTCGACCCGACCACGTTTGACACAACTTATTCGTTTTGCTTCACGGCCGATGACGGGTGCAACACGATCGAGAAAGCATTTGACGTCGTCTTATATCCTTCGGCCCAGTGCTCCGTCTGCGTCGTGACATCGATTGAAACTGATTCCTGTTATATTGTCGGATCACGTGTTCCGGTGCACATAACCGCCCAGTCCAGAGGCGAAATAGGCGGCTTCGATATATTGTTGACGTACGATAATTCGGTGATGAGCTTTGCCGGCGCCAACAAGGGCTCGGATATTTCCGGTTGGGAATACTTCACATATTCATCGGGCGCCGACGGTCCCTGTGCGGGATGCCCCGCCGGACTACTTCGCCTGGTCGGAATAGCCGATGTCAACAACGGCCCCAATCATCCGCCGGAAGATCAATATATCGTCGATGGTGAAATAGCCTCAGTTATCATGCAGGTTACATCGGATCAAAATATTGGTGGTCAATACTTGCCGATATCGTACTTCTGGTACGATTGCGGAGATAATGGATTCTCCGACCGCGACGGAAATGAATTTTACGCGGACCTGAGAATTTATAATAGCTCCGGCCACCTGAAATGGGATGAATACGACGAAATACACTTCCCGGAAACTGGCCGCATATTCGGCATAGGAGCCGCAGACAGCTGTTTAACGGGCGATAAGGTCATTCCTTCAAGATGCGTGGAATTTTATGACGGCGGCATATGTGTCAAGAGCCCCGACGAAATTGACGACCGCGGCGACTTGAATCTTAACGGAATAGCGTACGAAATCGCCGATGCCGTGGTGTTTACCAATTACTTCATCTATGGCTTTGCGGCTTTCACGGTCAACGTTGACGGCCAAATCGCCGCTTCTGACGTCAACGCCGACGGGCGTGCTCTTTCGGTCGCGGACCTCGTGTACTTGATACGAGTGATTGTCGGTGATGCCACGCCGTTTCCGAAACCTGTTCCGGGCGGCGAAAGTGTCGTAGTGCAAATCGAAGAAGGCGATGGCGCTGTGTCGGTCAATCTCAATACCGATTACGATCTCGGGGCGGGCCTGTTCGTATTCGAATACGACGGCGTCAATCCCAATATTCCGGAATTGATTGACGTCCCGGCCGGCATGGAGCTGCAATACGATATCAAGCAATCCGAAATAAGGGTGCTCGTTTATGGTATGGAAAGAGGCGTAATGATCGGTGCCGGAAACAGCACCGTTCTAAAGGTCCCGTACGCGGGCAGCGGATCGCTGAAACTCAAAGAAACCGAATTCGCCACGTACGAGGGCCAGGCGATCGCCAGCAGTTATGGGCAGGCGTTGGTTCCACAGGAGTTCGAGGTTTCCCAGAACTACCCGAATCCGTTTAACCCGATGACGCAGATAAATATGAATCTGCCGTCCTATGGCGCCTGGAAGCTGACGGTATTTAATATCGCCGGTCAGGTTGTTAAGAATTTTGAGGGCGAATCTCCGGCAGGAAATGTCTCGGTGCAGTGGAACGGCAACAACGACGCCGGGCAGCCGGTAGCTTCGGGCGTATATTTCTACCGCGCCGAATTCGCCGACCAAAAACAAACCAAAAAGATGATCATGCTGAAATAAAATAGTGGTAGTCCTGCAGACTTACACTATCATTCCAAAAACCGACCGTTCTTCGGCCGGTTTTTTTATTTGTGATATTTGCCCCCGGATAATATCGACAGGGCTCGGTATAGCTGTTCGAGCAGCACGGGCCGGATAAGCTGATGCGACATGATCATGGGGGAGAGGGACAGCCGATCGTCACACCGGCTCATAAAATCCTTGTCGAGCCCATAGGCCCCCCCGATAACAAAAGTGCATTGGCCGTGACGTTGCATTATTTTTTGAAGATAAGCCGCAAAGGCCTTCGAGTCGAGTTTGCGACCGCCATCGTGCAGAGCAATCGTATATCCGGAATCCAGCTTTTTGGAAATAAAACCCGCTTCGATTTTCATAACCTCGGCTTCACTGACAGACGCCGACTTTTTTCGTTCGGATGTATAAACTATTTCCGGACGACAATACTTCTTTAGAAAAGTTAGATAATGATCGACAGACCGCTCCACCCAGTCTTCTTTATTTTTTCCCACGGCTATAATGCGGATTTTAAACATCAGCCGGAAATAGCTTTTAGAATGATTTTGCGCTGGCGGGGACCGTCGAACTCGCAAAAATAGATCCCCTGCCAGGTCCCCAGTACAAGGTTGCCGCCGTCGACGATTATCTGCACCGACGATCCCATCAATGATGCTTTGATATGGGCATCGGAATTACCTTCGCCGTGATGATAGCCATCCTGTTTTGGTATTTCGCGGCGTAATTTATCGAGTATGTCTCGGGTTACATCGGGATCGGCGTTTTCGTTAATCGTCACACCGGCCGTCGTGTGTGGGACATAAATTATGACCAAACCCTCTTTAAGCGAATTGTCTGAAATAAACTTGCGAACAACAGACGTAATATCGACGAATTCCTCGCGCGCCGACGTTCTGACACCCACGGTCTCAAGCATTAAACAGCGCCTCCGCGTATGCCGGTGCATCGAATTTTTGGATATCGTCGATTCCCTCGCCGATACCGACAAATTCCACCGGGACGGCCAACTCCTTGGCGATAGCGACCATCACGCCGCCTTTGGCGGTGCCATCGAGTTTGGAAATGATCAGTCCGTCGCATCCGACCGCTTCGCGAAAAACTTTAACCTGTGACAGGGCATTTTGACCGGTGTTTCCGTCGATTACCAGAATGGATTTAATCTGCTCCGATGGTACGACCTTTTCCGTAACCCGTCGGATTTTTTTAAGCTCTTCCATTAGATTGGATTTGGTGTGCAGACGCCCGGCCGTATCAACAAGAAGAATGTCCATATTCTTGGACTTGGCCGACGAAGCGGCGTCGAAGGCGATCGACGCCGGGTCGGCCCCGGTGTGGGCGCGGATCATATCGACCCCGGAACGCTGGGACCAGATTTCCAGCTGCTCGACAGCGGCGGCACGAAATGTATCGCAGGCGGCAATCATGACTTTCTTGCCGTCCTTGCGGAAATAATTGGCCAGTTTACCGACCGTAGTCGTTTTGCCGCTGCCGTTGACCCCGGTAATTAACCAAACCATAGGCTGCGTGTTATCAGCGGGGCCGATTTCCCGCTTGTTATTGGACAGGATTTCGGAAATATCTTTTTGAAGCAGCGCTATGACGTCGTCGCTCTCGGTCACCTTCTTGCGGTTGGCCGACTCACGCAACTTATCTATAATGCTCTCCGTGGCGGCCAGACCGATATCCGATTTGAGCAGGACTTCTTCGAGATCGTCGAGGAGATCGTCATCGAGCCGTCGGCCGGTCACGACCGAGGCTATTTTACCGAACAGACTATCGCGCGTTTTGGAGAGCGATTCTTTCAATTTTTTCAGTTTTGAAAGCATGGTCGCGTCTATTCCGATTCCACGTTGCTGGGCTCGTCTATTTTGACCTGCGGTTCCATGCGCTGGCGGACGGCTTCGGGGATTTCGACATCTTCTTCGTAATCGTCGCGGGCCAGGGATGTGTCGATCAGATTACCATTTTGCGGCTCCTCCTGGAAACGCACTGAAACGACCTTGGAAATCCCCGGCTGTTCCATGGTGATTCCATACATATTGTCCGATGCTTCCATAGTGATCTTGTTGTGCGTAATAATGATGAACTGCGTCTGGTCCGAAAAAGTTTTAATCAGCTTCAGGAAGCGGTGAATGTTGGCATCGTCGAGCGGGGCGTCGATTTCATCGAGAATGCAAAACGGCGATGGTTTAACCAGGTAGATCGCGAAAAGCAGCGAAATGGCGGTCAAGGCCCGCTCGCCGCCGGACATCTGTGTAATCGACAATAATTTCTTGCCCCGGGGCCGCGCGATAATTTCAATCGGTGATTCCAGAGGATCGTCCTCGTTGATCAGGCGTATATCGGATTGCCCGCCGGTGAACAACTCTTCGAATACCTTCTGGAAGTTTTCCCGCACCTGCTCGAAAGTTTCCGTGAAAAGCCTTTTGGCGGTGGTGTTGATCTTGGTGATCGTTGATTGCAGCGTGTTCTTGGCGTTGATCAGGTCGTCGATCTGACCGCTCAAAAATTCCTGGCGTTCCTGCGACGTCCGGAATTCTTCGAGGGCGAGCAGATTTACCGCTCCCATCGATTTCATCTTTTCCTTGAGGTCCTGCATGTGGGACCGACGTTCTTCCGGTGGTACTGCGTCACTGGGGAGACTGACTTCGATTTCCGTGATATCCAGTTCGTACTCGTCGGTTATTTTTTGCACGATGTTTCTGATTTCCGAATCTATTTCGGTCAGCCTCAGTTCAATGTTGTGCAGGTCACGGGAGGAATCCTCGCGCTGGATGCGGCTGGATTTAATTTCCTTTTCCCTCCGGGACAGGACCTCCTGAAGTTCGGCGTGGGTGCCGCGAAGCTGGACCTGTTTTTCGTTGAGGCCGGAACGCGCATCGAATATTTCTTTGAGTTGGACTTCCAGCACGACCATATTTTCTCTGGATCGATTTATTTCGACTTCCGCGGCGACGTTTTCTTCGGTCCTGGTGGTCGTGTTGCGGTCGATCTCGTATATCAATTCGCGCGTGTGGCGCGTCTGGCTTTCCACCTGTTCTTTTTTACTTTTTAATTCTACCTGCGCGATTTGCCTTTTCGAAACCTCATCGGCGGAATTTTCGGATTCCTTTTCGAGGTCGGCAATAATCGCCTGCTGCTGCTCCAGCTTTCGAATCAACTCTTCCTTTTCATGCAAAAGCTGATCGTGGCTGAGATTCAGGGTGTACTGACGAGTCTTGAGCGCTTCGAGTTTCTCCGATGCCAGCCGACGTTCGTTTTCGATGCGGCTGATATCATTGGTACAGGTCTGAAGCTCGAATTCGTTGGTGGATCTTTGGTTATTGACGTCTGCGAGTTCCTCGGCCAATGATTCCAGCTGTTCGACTATTTCAGAACGTTCCGATTGAAGTGAACCCAACTGTGCGGTCAATTGGTTTTTCTGATTGCGGACCCGTTCCAGTTCAGATTTTAACCGTGTGATTTCCTGAGCCTGTTGATCGACCTTTTCTTTGCGGCCGAACAAAGAAATGCCTTCCGTCGAACCGCCGGATACGATTGACTGGCTTCGATACAGACGACCATCGGTGCCTACAACTTCGAAATAAGGGGGAAGACGGTCGGCCATGCCGGCGGCGGCTTCGGGTTTTGCAAGAGCCACTCGTGAAAGCAGGAGCGAAAGCAGGGGCCGCGCGACGTCATCGGATTCGACAAAATTATCGGCCCAGCCCAGAAATCCCTCTTCGTTCATTTCCGGCCGTGAGACTTCGGAGTTGCCTTGTGCCGTATCGAGAATTATGAAGCCCGCCTTACCTTTGCTTTCGGAACGAAGATATTCTATCGCTTCGTTGGCGGTATTCCTGTCTTTGCAAATGATGAAACCGGCGATTTCGCCCAGGGCCGCTTCAATGGCCTTGTCATACCCTTCACGTGGTTTAAAATTATCGGCCACCGTGCCGACAATCCCCGGCCAGCGTTCGGTGTTTTCGAGAACCGATACCGCCCCGCCGCTATAGCCTTCATAATGAGTGATCATTTCGCTCAAGAGCTGACGGCGCGCCTCGGCGGCTTCGATCGAGGATGATAGATTGTATGATTTATCGGATAATTCTTCGATTTGCCCGTTGCACGATGCAATCTGTTCGTCGAGTTCGGATTTTTTATTATTGAAGGCGCGGTGGCTTTCGTCGAGGCGGCTGATGTTACCCCGAAACACATTCTGCTTTGCCTGCAAGTCCTGACGGCGGGCGTTCAGCTTTTCGAGATTTCCGGTGTATTCCGACAGTTTGGCGGTGAGTTCCGAATCCCGCGCTTTCATATTGGTGTCGTCGGATTTGCCCGCGGAGAGCAAGCCTTCGAGCTCGAGCAGACGGCGATTCAAACGCTCGTGCTCTTTTCGCGCGGCCAGGACCTTTTCATCGACTTCGGCCAAAACCGCTTCGCTGGCGGTTATTTCGCCCTGCGAGCCGTCGAGTAGTTCTTCGAGTTTCCGCAGTTCTTCATCGAGCTCGTTTATTTGTTCATCGAGCAATTCTTTACGCTTCGCGAAAGCATCGAGGTCGAGCAGGTTTTTTTCAAGCAGCCGTCTGGAGTTTTCTTTCTTTTCCTGAGTCAGAGATATTTCCGTTTCTATCCGATGCGCAGCTTCCGTCTTTTCATAGATGCCGTTGGAGATTTCCGTAAGATTATGGTCGAGTTCGATCAGCCGGTTGCGATCTTCTTCCTGAACCGAGGATAATGTGTCTATCTCCGTATCGAATTTTGTCCTGGCGTCAAGGAGACTATCCCGCCTGGTTTGAAGCTCGCGCCGTTCGTTTTTTAGATTATCTACGGCGGTGCGGTTGATGTACAGCTCCCAGCCGCGAAGCTCGATCGAAAGTTCCTGATAGTGTTCAGCCTTCTTCATCTGCCTTCTAAGCGAATTAACCTGCGTGGTGACTTCAGAGACAATATCCTGAAGGCGCAGCAGATCCTGCTCGGTCGACTCGAGTTTCCTGAGGGCCGCTTTTTTGCGGCTTTTATATTTTGAAATGCCGGCGGCCTCTTCGAACAGGAAGCGGCGGTCATCGGTACGGTCCGACAGTATGGCATCGACCATATCCTGCTGAATCATCGAATATATATGTGCCCCTATTCCGGTATCCATCAAAAGTTCGGTGATGTCTTTAAGGCGGCAGGGGACTTTGTTCAGAAGATATTCCGATTCGCCCGAACGGAACAACCTCCGGGTGATCTGGACTTCGCCGTATTCGGTCGGGAGAATCCCCCGGTTGTTTTGTATGACCAGCGTAATCTCGGCCATCCCGAGCGGTTTCAGGTCGCGCGTGCCATTGAATATAATCTCTTCCATTTTAGTGCCGCGCAGCAGGGAAACCCTCTGTTCTCCGAGCACCCAGCGTATGGCATCAAGAATATTACTTTTGCCGCATCCGTTCGGCCCGACCACTGCCGTCACACCCGGAGTCAGTTTGATAACCGTTTTTTCGGGAAAAGATTTAAAACCGAGTAATTCCAGTCTTTTTAAGTACACAATACCTC
This sequence comes from uncultured candidate division Zixibacteria bacterium, assembly GCA_963702205.1. Taxonomy (GTDB): domain Bacteria; phylum Zixibacteria; class MSB-5A5; order GN15; family PGXB01; genus CALAMC01. Next base: position 2,659,213 of record OY969724.1, on the reverse strand, counting down.
CGATGTATTTGTCTTATCCGGCTTCAATCGCCGCCGGATTCTTGATTCGATCAATGGTAGTAATAATCGATTTGTATATGTTCTTTTCGTCCCGGATATATCGGGATTTGATCTCAAGGTTATAGTATGGCGTTCCCAGGTGATTGCCTCGGCCAATTTTTAAGGCCTTGCCGAAAGAGAGCAATATTGCCTGGGAAAAATAATTGACGCCCAGATTCAGGTCGATTATGACATCGAACTTCGTTTCTTCGAGCGTTTTAATATAGCTTCGTTTAGGAAGTCCGGACCAGTCCAGATGCTGTGAGGTCGGTGTCATAATCCGATAGCCCTTGCGCGGGAAAATATTATAGACGGTCGAGCCGGGCGATGCCAGTATGTAAATTTCTGACCCGGAAAATACTCGGGTAATGTCGGGCAGAAGGCTTTTTATCATGGTCAGCTCGCGCTGTCCGGGGGGAAGCAGCACCAGGACGTGCCGGGCGTTAACAATATCGTCCGGAATCGTTATCGCCCCCTGTTCCTGCCGTTTACACAGGACAGTCAGTTTGAAGCGGGCCAGGATTTTTTTAAGGCGTTTCACTCTTGCTTCCTTCCGGCTCCGCCAGATAGTTTTTCTTATTCATCTGGTTGATTTCCCGATCCCGGTACGGACGTCCGTTCTGGGATAGTGGCTTTAGCAGCTGACCGTCGAGCCGCAAATCGAGCACGTTCGGATTGCCCGCGGAAATCAGGAAACGATAATCGGCGTCCAGAGTACGGACCGCCCCGCCCGGCAGGTTTCGGTTGAGCACGGTGTCGCCGTCGGCAAGAACCATCACCCAGCAGGAATCTCTGGTTACAACCTGAAGGTTCATCTTCTTAACCGGTTCGTACTCCGGCATATCAATTTTGACCTCTTGCAGCGTTGAATCCTCTGCGGGTGCCGATGACTCCTGGGAGGGAGGAGCCGCTTCACCCTGATTTTCTGTCACCGTGTTTTCTGATGATTGCACTGCCGACGGTTCCTGCGATTTATTTCCCATTACCGACCAGACTACAATCACGATAAATATCAGGATGATTATTCCGCCCAGCCAGGCCGACAGTTTGATAAATGAAAAGCCCCCGCCTTTTTTCTTGTCTTCTTTTTTATCTCCCCTTTGGCTTTGCTTTGGCGATGATTTAGCCGATGGCTCCGGTTCGGTCTCCGGCTCTTCGGTCATTTTCAATTCTTCGAAAAGCTCATCGGTATTCATATCCATTTCCTTGGCGTACGAGCGCGCGAACATGTCGTAGTACACGTTTGACGGAAAGGATGCGATTTCACCGTTTTCGATAGCCTGAAGATATTCGATTGAAGTCTTGATGTCCTCGGAAATATCTTCCAGGGACAGGCCCAGCTTTTCCCGTCGGGCCTTTAGTTTTTCTCCGATTTTCTTATGCGCTTCGGACATACTATTTTCCTGTTAATAATTTGCCCGCCAGGTCGTTAACAAGCGTCATGGGCAGGCCGATTATATTATCTAAGTTGCCCTTGTACGTGTCAACTAAAAAAGCTCCGAAGCCCTGTATTCCGTAGGCTCCGGCCTTGTCGAGCGGTTCACCGGTTTCTATATATTGCCTGATCTCATCATCCGTTACGGCATTGAAAAATACGTCGGTTTGTTCATAACCGGAAATAGTCCGGCCATCGGGCTTTACAAAAGCCACTGCCGAGCAGACGGTGTGCTTCCGGCCCGATAAAAGGGACAAAATCTCGAATGCGTGTTCTTTGGATTCCGGCTTGCCCAATATAGCATTATCGAGCACGACGATCGTGTCACAACCGAGAATTACTTCGCGTTCGTCCGTTTCCTTCCTGACCGCTTCGGCCTTTTTGCGGGCGAGCTGTTCGGCCAGCTGTTCCGGCGGTATTTCCGGCCCGCCATTTTCGTCGATATTGGGGATAATCTGCCGAAAGGTGATTCCGGCCTCTGTGAGAATCCTGAAGCGTCTCGGCGACCCGGAGGCCAGCACGAGATCGTATCGGTCAAGCAGAGTGGCGAGGTTGCTGTAATTCTTTGTCATCGAGCCATATCGTAACCGGACCATCATTGACCAGCGACACTTCCATTTTGGCGGCGAAAATGCCCCCGGCCACTTTTAGCCCGGATTTGTTAAATTCCGTCTTCAATAATTCATACAGCTGTTCGGCCTTTTCCGGCGGCATACTTTTTTCGAAAGCCGGACGCCGGCCTTTGCGGACGTTGGCGTAAAGTGTAAACTGAGAGACGACCAGAAGCTCCCCCTGAATATCCTCAATGGATAAATTCATCTTGCCGTCGTCATCCTCGAAGATTCTGAGGCCCAGGCATTTTTCCGCCATCCGCGAGACCCATTCCTCGCTGTCACCTTTGCCGAACCCGCAGAAAATCAATAATCCCCGGCCGATTTCACCGACCGTCTGATTGTCAACCTCTACGGACGCCCGAGACACTCTTTGCAATAAAATCCGCATAACAACAAAGCCGAATATAGCAATCCTCCGTATAATCTCAAACAATTATAATTGCGCCTATAATTCTCAACTGTTATTATCAATGCACGAGTTACGTCAAGGGGTGGAAATGGATTTCAGTAATTTGACATTAGGGATTGATATCGGCTCAGTTTCGGTCAAGCTGGCCGCTGTGAATAAATCCGGCGAAGTGGTTCGGACGTTATACCGGCGCTTTCATGGAAGACCGTACCAAACCCTCAGGTCTGTTTTATTAAGTGATTTCAGGGAATTTACCCGTCGACCGATCAAAATCGGTTTTACGGGAATCGGCGGCCGAACCGGCAGCAATATTCTGGGCGGCAAGTTTTTCGGTGAAATTCCATCGCTGGCCGCAGCCAACTTCCTGACGGCTTCTGAAGTCAAAACCGTCATCGAGATGGGGGGAGAGGACTCCAAGTTTCTCTCGCTTGATATCGAACAAAAAACGGTCCTCGATTTTGGCATGAATAACCTATGTGCCGCCGGGACCGGCTCCTTCCTCGACCAACAGGCCGGGAGGCTGAAAATATCCATCGAAGACGAATTCGGCAAAATGGCTCTCAAATCGCCCAATCCGCCGCGTATCGCCGGGCGCTGCTCGGTTTTTGCCAAATCGGACATGATTCACCTCCAGCAGATAGCCACGCCGGACTACGATATCGTCGCCGGGCTTTGCTATGCCGTCGCGCGCAATTTCAAAAGCGCTATCGCTCGCGGGAAGAAATTTATCAAGCCCATCGCCTTCGAAGGCGGCGTGGCGGCCAATCCCGGCGTTGTCCGGGCCTTTACCGATATCCTGGAACTCAATTCGGGCGAGCTGGTTATCCCGGAGCATTATAATGTCATGGGGGCCATTGGCGCCGCTCAGCTGGCTTTTTCACAACCGGATGAAGAAGCCGTCAAAATTGACCCGGAAAAAATCACCGGCTATCTAAGATATAGAGGCGTTCCGAAAGGATCGCGGGAAGCCCTCAGTTTCGATTATCCCGACTCGAAGTATTATTATATCACCCGCCAGCGCTACCGTGATAGCCTTGAGAATCTCGAAGTCTATCTCGGCATAGACGTCGGCTCGCTATCGACCAACGTCGTCCTGATCGACCGCGATAAAAATGTCGTGGCTCGTCGCTACCTGATGACCGAAGGTCGTCCTATAGAAGCCATCCGCCGGGGGTTGACAGAAATCGGGGCAGAGGTTGGCCAGAAAGTCAAAGTGGTCGGGGTCGGGACGACCGGGTCGGGGCGCTACCTGACCGGGGATTTCGTCGGGGCCGATATCATCAAGAACGAAATCACCGCCCAGGCGACGGCGGCCATTAATATTGATCCGAGTGTCGATACCATTTTCGAGATCGGCGGGCAGGATTCCAAATATGTGTCGCTTCACAATAAGACCGTTACCGACTTTGAGATGAACAAAGCCTGTGCCGCCGGAACCGGGTCGTTTCTGCAGGAGCAGGCCGAGAAGCTGGAAATAAACATCGAGCGCGAGTTCGGTGACCGGGCTCTTTCGGCCAAATGTCCGGTCGGTTGCGGCGAACGGTGCACCGTCTTCATGGAATCCGATCTGGTGGGGCATCAGAGGGCCGGGGCCGGAACCGATGACTTAATCGCCGGGCTGGCTTATTCGATAGCTTCAAACTATTTGACGCGAGTGGTCGGTGACCGCAAGATTGGCGACAATATATTTTTCCAGGGCGGTGTAGCCTGGAATAAAGGCGTCGTCGCCGCCTTCGAAAAACTCACCGGAAAAAAGATTACGGTCCCGCCGCATCACGATATCACCGGGGCAATCGGGGCGGCGATTTTGGCTATGGAAAAGGATACCGGTGCCGGAAGCAAGTTCAAAGGCTTTGATATCTCGAAGCGCAAGTATACAATAGCGACGTTCCCCTGCACTGACTGCTCCAACATGTGCGATATCCGAAAGGTCGAAGTGGAAGGCGAGGAGCCGATGTATTACGGCAGCCGGTGCGAAAAGTATGACGTCCGGCAGGACAAAGCCAAAGTCAAAATGCCGGACCACTTCAATTTCCGGATGCGCCAGCTCATGCGTCGCTATATCGACGTCAACGTCGACGTGGAACCTCGCGGCCGCGTAGGTGTCCCGAGGGTGCTGCATTTTTATGAATTTTTCCCGTACTGGAAGGCGTTTTTCGAGTCGCTCGGTTTTGAGGTCATAACCAGCGATATGTCCAACCATGAGATAGTCGAAAGTTCACTGGAGAAATTCGAGGCGGAAACCTGTTTCCCGATTAAAATCGCTTTCGGGCACGTGGACAATCTGATAAACAAGAAAGTCGATTATATATTCCTTCCGGGCATCATCAAATACACCCAGAGCCGTCAGGATGAGCAGGGCAGCTATATTTGTCCGTACGTCCAATCCATCTCGAATACGGTCTCGACGAAGTTCGACTTTGATGCGGTCGGGATAAAATTCCTCGGCAAGCCGATCAGGATTGATTCAAATAAGGCTGTGATGATCAATCAGTTGCACAGTATTATCAAAACTATGGGTTTAAGTGAACGGGAAGTGGGAAAAGCCTTGTCGAAGGCTAACCGGGCCTATTCGCTGTACCGCCAGAGTCTGATTGAAGAAGGTCAGAGAATACTCGATGATTTAAAGCCCGATGAAAAGTGCATTGTCATCATAAGCCGGCCCTACAACGGCTTCGACCGCCGCCTTTCGCTGGAAATACCGTCCAAAATACGGAACATGGACCTGAGAGTCATCCCAATGGATTTTCTTCCGATGGAGTTGCAGGCTGAGGAGCTCGATACCATGTACTGGCTGTATGGCCGTAAGATCCTGGCCGCGGCCAAACTTATTCGGGAGCACCCCAGCCTGTTCGCCGTGTACCTGTCGTCGTTCGGCTGCGGGCCGGATTCGTTCATAACCCATTTCTTCCGACGTCAGATGTCCGGCAAACCGTATCTGCAGTTGGAACTGGACGAGCATTCGGCCGATGCCGGGATGATAACCCGGGTCGAGGCGTTTCTCGATTCCCTGCGGTTTTACAGGTTCGAACCGCCGGTGACGGAGTACAAGCCAAAATTGAGGCATTTTTCGCCGTCGGAGAAGACCATATTTATCCCCAATATGTGCGACCATGCCTATGCCGTCGCGGCGGCGTTCCGGAAGTCCGGCGTTATGGCCGAGGTTATGGACGAGCCGGATGAACTGAGTCTGCAGTACGGCAAAAAGTTCACGTCGGGCAAAGAGTGTTTCCCGTGCGTCGTGACGACCGGCGATATGATCAAAAAGCTGCACAGCGACAATTTCGATCCGGGCAAGGCCGTCTTTTTCATGCCGGGGGCCAACGGCCCGTGCCGGTTCGGGCAGTACAGCCAATATCATCGCATCATATTGGATGAGCTTGGATACAAAGAAATCCCGATTTATTCGCCCAATTCGGATACGTCATATTCGGATTTCGACCTCGATGATACCACCTTCCGCAAAATCGGCTGGACCGGAATCGTCTTTGTCGACTGCCTTCAAAAGATGCTTTTCCGCTGCCGTCCGCACGAAATCAAGAGCGGACAGACCGAGCGCGTTTACTATAAATATCTGAACCTGATGCAGGATTATATTATCAAGGATCAGGACCTGTACGATCTGGCCCGCAAGGCCGGGGCGGAATTTGCGCGGATTCCGCTCGATCATTTGGACCGACCGCTCATCGGCGTCGTCGGTGAGATATACCTGCGTAACAATCGATTTTCGAACAATCACCTGATCACCAAGCTGGAATTGCTGGGGGCGGAAGTTCGATTGGCCTCATTTGCCGAGTGGGTTAATTATACTTCATATACGTTCCGTCTCGACGCCAAATACAACCGGGAATGGAAGAGCTGGGCGTCCGGATTTATCCAGGGAACATATCAGAACCGCATCGAGCAAAAATTGGAAAAGCTGTTCAGTGATGAGTTTTCTATCCCACATGAAACTTCGGTCACGAAAATTATCGGTCTGGCTGAACCGTACCTTCCCGTTTCAGTCCGGGGAGAAGCGGTGCTCTCTATCGGCAAGGCCATCGACCTCGTGCATGAGGGCGCCGGGGGTATAGTCAACAGCATGCCGTTTAACTGTATGCCGGGGACTATCGTTTCATCGCTGTCGAGAAAGGTTTCCACCGACCTGGACAACCTGCCCTGGCTGAATATAAGCTACGAAGGTCTGCAGGACAGTGGCGAAGAAACCCGCATCGAGGCTTTTGTCGATCAGGTGCGCGGACGGTGTCGTAATCTGGCGGCCGGTCATGGTGCAACCAAGGGAACAAAAAAAGTAACATAACGTTTAATCATTCGATGAACTTTAACATGCAGGAGAAAACTGATGAGTAAGCCTGTTGCAGTAACGGACGACACCTTTGATAGCGAAGTAGTCAAGGCTGATATTCCGGTTGTAGTAGATTTCTGGGCCACCTGGTGCGGTCCGTGCAAAATGATAGCTCCCATATTGGAAGAAGTTGCCACCGAATATGACGGCAAGCTAAAAGTCGCCAAAGTGGACGTTGACAATAACCAGAAAATTGCGGCTCAGTTCGGAATTATGTCGATTCCGTCTTTGCTGTTTTTCAAACAGGGCAAGCTGGTGGATCAGGTTATCGGAGCCATACCGAAAGCTCAGCTGGTCGACCGACTGTCAAAAGTTTTGGGTTAATTATGCCGGTTTATGATGGCGTCGGGGGAGGGTGGAAAAATCCCGATGACGGGGTAATAAAGAAGTTGTTGGATCAATCACGGACTATTGCCGTCGTGGGAATGTCCTCCAATCCCGATCGTCCGTCGCACGGCGTCTCCGAATATTTACTTTCCATCGGGTATAACGTCATACCCGTCAATCCGAAAGAAAAAGAAATCATGAGTCAGAGGGCTTATCCCGACCTGAAGTCCATTCCCGAAAAAGTTGATATTGTCGACGTCTTCCGCAAGCCCGATGCTGCGCCGGATATTGTCAAAGAGGCGGTGGAGATAGGGGCGTCGGCGGTATGGCTGCAGGAATCGGTTATATCTTTTGACGCCTTCGCGGCCGGCGAAAAAGCCGGGTTGATTATGGTAATGGACCGCTGTATTTTCAAGGAGCACCACCGATTGTTTGGCTAAAGGATGAATCCGATGGATTTTTATGATATATTATTCCTGCTCATTTTCCTTGTCGTATGGTATGCCCTGTTGCGATTCGTGCTTCCGAAACTGGGGGTAAAGACGTGAATAAGCGAGCCCTGCGACGCCCAGTTGGACGCCAATGAAAAAAAAGCCCCCAAAGATACTACATAAAGCGATTTTTACTTCTTTCTGCGGGTTGACATACTGTCATCAGCGTATAAATTATGAGCCATAAAGACGTTCTTATAATGTGCCGATAGGTTGAAAAATGAGGTTTAATAAAGGATTTTCAGGCGGGATGGGTTCGGTAAGAATCGGCCCGGGGGCAATCAGCCCGGTTATCAAATATTTGATAATCATCAATTCCGTGGTATTGCTCGGGCAGCTTTATGGATCGAATACCATAACCGCTCTTTTCGGCCTGAATCCGTACCTGTTCTACAAAGACTTCCCGAACTACCTGTTTCAGCCTTTGACCTATATGTTCCTCCACGGCGGGTTCATGCATCTGATCATGAATATGCTCTTCCTGTGGATGTTCGGCACCGAAATAGAATTTCAATGGGGCTCGAGGAGTTTCCTTAAATATTACATATATTGCGGACTTGGCGGAGCGGTGTTTTCGCTCATTTTCAATTACAGTTCTGCGGCCACGATAGTCGGCGCCTCGGGGGCGATTTACGGCGTCCTCGCCGCTTACTGGCTGATGTTTCCCGAGCGCTATCTGCTGGCCTTCTTTATCATTCCGATGAAAGTCCGCTATGCCATTCCGTTCTTTGCCGCATTAATGTTCCTCGTTTCCGGTCCCCACGTGGCCAACCTGGCTCATCTGGGCGGGGCCGTGACGGGTCTGGCATATCTTAAGCTCGACTGGCGGCTTACGGCCGTTCCCCAGTGGATTAAATCCTTGCGGTTCAGAAGAAAATCCGCTAAACTGGAGAAACGGCGTCAAAAAGCCGAAGATATAATGAAAAGGGTCGATGCTATCCTGGATAAGATAAATGAGGTTGGTATCGAGAATATTTCCAGGGAAGATCGCAAATTTCTCGAAAGCGCCAGCCAGATTTTATCCGGGGAAGATAAATAGCCGGAAGGTACGTAATGCGGAAAAAAGTCCTGATCGCTGAACAATCAGATGCCATTCGCAATATTGCCGAATCTATTTTGCACCAAAACGGTTTCGATGTCATAAGCTGTTCGGCCGGTGACAAGGCCAAGGCATTGATAATCTCAGAACAACCCAATCTCGTTATTATAGGCGCCGATATTCGCGACAACGACAATAACTACCTCTATGATTCTCTGGGCGACAATAAAGCCACGTCCAGTATCCCGCTTTTATTGATTGAAGACCCGAACGGCAATCAGGTGCCGTATCCGCCAGAAGTCGTGCTTTCCCGTCCTTTTGAACCGAATGATTTTTTGGACAAAGTATCCACTTTCGTTGGCACAAGAGATACCCGTCCGGCCGAGAAAGTCACCGAATCCAGTCCTTTCGGAGAGGGGGCGGTTGACGATGAACTTCTGGACGCCGCTCTCGGTATCGACGAGATCGAGGTCGAAGAATCCGAAGTTATGAACCAGACCTGGACTTCGCGCAATCCGAACAAGGCGGCCAAAGCGGCCGGTAAGGATGCTTTTGATATCGTGCAGCACACCAACGGCGACAAGGAAAATGTCTCGGACAGCGGCAAAGTCGAATCGTTATTGATTCGTGAAGAACAACAGGGCAAAGGCAAGGCGGACTCCATGGCCGAATCGACCAAGATACAAATCGATAACGATCAGTACGGCATGACTGCCCCGAGTGAAGAGCCGGAGGCGGCTGAGCCTGAAAATGCCGATCATGATTATGACTGGTTTTTAAACGAAATGAAAGAAGACGGGGCGGAAAAAAAGGCCCCGGCGAAAAAGCCCCACAATGACACCGATCCAAATCTGAAACTCACTCAAACGAGAGATACTCTTGAGCCCATAGAAACTGGCAAATCCGGTCAGGATCAAACAAAATCCACATCCGGCGGGGTCGACCAGTTCATATCCGATTTCAAAAAAGAAATGCAGCAGATATCTACCGATAGCGACAGGCAGTCGGCCAAATCTGCCGAGGGCAAAATAAAGAGGCAATTCGAATCGGAACTTGAAAATATAAGCTCCGAACCCGTGCACCCGGTTCGCAAGCAGGACACCTCGGGGACGTCAGACGGAAAAACCGCGACTGCCGTGGCCGATACGCAAACCGCCATAGACCCTGAGGAAATTCGCCGGATATGTACATATCTGGTCGAACTGCTGGCGGAGCGCCTGGCCAAAAACATTGTCGATAAAATAGATCGCGAAGAAATCTACGAAATTCTCAGGGAAGAACTGCCGCATATTCTCGAAGCCAAAAAATAATACTTGCCTTCGCGCCCATTCCTGATTTATTCCGGTATAATAAAAGAAACCGTAAAGGACCGTCATGTTTGAAGCAACCGTCGGATATTTCAGCGCCTTTTTGGCCGGAGCCCTGTCTTTCGTCTCGCCGTGTGTTCTCCCGTTAATACCCGGTTATATATCGTTCATTTCCGGGGTATCGCTCGAAGAACTGACCGATAAAGAAAAGGCGTCGGCCCACCTCGCCCGGGTCGCGATCAACACGATCTTTTTCGTGGTCGGCTTTTCACTGGTCTTTATAGCTCTGGGTGCGTCGGCTTCCTTCGTCGGCGGATGGCTGCGCGACAATATCATCCTGTTCAACAAAATCGGCGGGGTGCTGATATTCCTGTTCGGCCTGCACGTGGCCGGTGTTTTTAAAATCCGGGCGTTGAACTATGAAAAACGCATTCACGCCGGGCAGAAGAAATTCGGCGTCATCGGATCGATCTTGATCGGAATGGCATTCGCCTTCGGCTGGACGCCCTGTATTGGCCCGATTCTGGGATCGATTCTGACTGTCGCGGCCAGCCAGGGGACGGTCGGCAAGGGAATAATACTTTTGGCGTTTTACTCCGCCGGACTGGGAATACCTTTCATTTTGACGGCTTTGCTATTTAATTACCTGATCGGTTTCTTCGGATTCATCAAAAGACATTTCCGGGCCGTGGAGATTATTTCCGGCGTATTGCTGATGATTATCGGGGTGCTGATCTTTTTCAATCTTCTGAATATTCTCGCCAACAAACTTCTGGAAATGTTTCCCGGACTTGAATCGATCGGCTGATATTAAATTTCTTAAAAATTAATGGCACACGGTTGACGGCTGTCCCGGCCTTTTTTATATTGGGGCGAATAAACAGCCATACTTTATGGAACAGTAAATGCCGACCAAAAAGAAAAATGATACGGCGCTGGCGATTTGTATCCAGGAGATTACCGAAGACGGTTCGGAGCTGAGCCTCGGCGACGAATTTTCACTTGAGGCCTTGTCGTTTTTGCATCAGGCCTTCATCGCCGATACCATCAATAATATCCTCGATATTCCCGGCCCCGATTTTTATATGTACTATGCCGATTATCCCCACACTCGCAAATCGGTCGAAACCATTATGCACTACCTGGCCGGACGGTTTTCGGGCAATAAGGCAAAAGCACTGGAGGACAGGCTCAAAGTGCGGAAGCTGGAGCCCGAGCGGTGGGGGCTGAAAATGGACGTCGTTTTCCGCGAGTGTTTCGACGATGGCTACAAACACGTTATTTTCATCGGTTCGCGGACGCCCACCTTAAACGGAAAAATGCTCAAGCTGGCCCTGAAGCTTTTGAAAAAATCGGACGCCGTCTTCGGCCCGACGGTTGAGGGACGGTATTACCTGATCGGGATGTCGGGTGAGTATCATGTGAACCTGGCCGATTTCGACTGGCGCTCGCCACGAATTTATTCCGAAGTGGCGGAAGAATTCAATGAAAAGGGGCTGTCATGGTCCGAGATGGAAATGTGGTACGCCGTCGAGCATCCGGAGGACCTCGAATTTCTCGTAAGGGACATAAATCAATATCGTCTGGAAGGTGACGAAGACAAGGCCCGCGAAACGGAAAAAGTCCTTGAACGAATTTTAAACAGGCATATTTAGTTATGAGTAAAAAATTACAGGAATTGACCTGGATGCAGGTGCGGGCCGCACTGGAAGGCGGCACCCGGACCGTAATCCTTCCGATCGGTACGGTCGAAGCGCACGGAGCGGCGGCCATCGGAACCGATAATTTTATCCCGGAATCGATTGCGGATTACGTCGCGGATCAGATCGATGCCCTGATTGCCCCGACGGTGAATTACGGCGTAACCAAGTCGCTCTATGGTTACCCCGGGTCGATAACGGTCACTCCGGAATCTTTCGGGCAGTACGTGCGCGATATACTCGACAGCCTGGCCGACGTTGGATTCGAGCGGATCATCGTCCTCAACGGCCACGGCGGCAATGACTCAGTGCTAAAAGACGTCGCCTACGGCTTTTTCTACGACAGCGGCGTCAAGATTGCCGTGATACAGTGGTGGGATCTATGTGAGGACGTCACGCGCGAAGTCTATGGCGAAGAAGGCGGCCATGCCGGTAACAACGAGACGGCCATGGTGCAGGCAATAGATGAAAAGCTGGTCGACCAGGCGCAGTTCAGCGGTGATCTCGTGTATGCCTTTAATCCGGCCGCATTTGTCTATCCGGTGCCGGGGAGCATTCTGCTTTACAAGGAAGGCGAAGGCGTCCCCGACTTCGATCCAATCAAAGCCAAAGAATTCCAGGAGAAAGCATTCAGGAAGATCGCGGATTTCGTGAAATTTATCCTGGGTCGCTGGGATCTGATATAGGATTTATTTAGAACCGACTGGCCGCGGTTAAATAGATTCTGTTGTACGATATATCTTCATCCATGACGAGATAATGATCATAGCCCCTGAATTGACCCGGATTATTTGGATCTTCGATTGAATCAAAACCATAAAGCAAGTTTGAATTTCGGCTATATGATCCGTGCACATATGCGAGGTCAATCGTAAGAACCTGGTCTATAAGAACTCCAAGACCTAATGAATAGCCGTTACGGTTGTTGTTGATAAACTGATCCTTAAAGGGCAGGGGATCGCTGAAAAGTCCGCCGCGAATAGAAAGACTTAGCGACGGTATGACATATTCGGCTCCGATGCTATAGCGAAGCACGTCGCGATAAAATGTCTTTATATATTTGTTTTCCTGCTCCATTCCGGGATTGTCGCTGTATGACATTTGCGACCAGTCGGTGTAGCTGGCGTTACCCTCGAGCAAGGCGTTGTTTTTTTCGATTTGTGCTCCTAACGAAAAAACGAAAGGCCTCTTAAGGTTATAGTTTACTGAACCACCCTCAATATAGTCAGGTTGCGCAATACCATCATCGACTTCTGTATAGCGCTGTGAATAATCTTCGCTAATGTCCATTATGGACGGTGATTCCACCGTAATCCCGAATGCGAAATAATAATTGACCTGCATGGACATCCCGATTTTCGCCCCGACACCGAGATACTTATCGGTTATGTACTTATCGCTTTGGAAATATAAATAACCGATGGAATCGAGTTTGTATGCGAAGTCGTAGTTGTTCGTGCCGGTATATAATGAAACCGAAGCGCCAACCGCCACCCGGGGCGAGAGCTCCATCCCGAATCCACCGGACCATTGATACAACGAGCCGGATTGAAATTCCTCGCCGGAGGCGCTGATGTCGCCGTCGACCGATCGGTCGAGATGCGCGAAAGAGAAGACCCGGTCAAAATCGGCCACACGGGCCACGCCCAGACCGATGACAAGCGAGCCCCGATAGGTCGGGTAGGGGATAGTCAATATGGCGTTACTTATGCGCGTATTCGATTTATTGTCTTCGGCGGTCCCGGACAACGGCGTGAAGCCGTCAAATCTGTAGCCCTGGTTCATCTGTGTAAAACCCGTCAGCGTATCGACCAGGAGCTGGTCGGGACGTACCGAGGAATTGTCTTTATATTTCTGATTGCTGAGACCGAACATGAATTCGATCCGGGGGACTCGTGAAAGATTGGCCGGATTGTGAAACAAGGCGGTGCCGTCGATGGCCATAATGCCGGTCCCGCCCATAGCCATCTGGCGGGCGCCGATCCCGGCATAATTGCCGGCCGTTATTTCCTGAACGCTTTCAATATAGGACACCTGTGCGAAAGCACCGGTACATATAAGAGCACATAGGGAAATCAGAAGGCAAAGACGCCGGATCATTTTTTTCTCCCGGTGTCACGGCGCGGTGTCTTTTTCGATTCCGGTTTTTTGTCCTGAGTTTTGGAATTGGCCGAGCCGGTCGTCGACCCGGAATTACCGCCGGTGCTGCCGCCGGCTGTTCCCGTCGTTGTCCCGCCGCCGGTATTGTAACCGTCCCGGCTGATCGTGGGTATATCATCGGAATAGGGCGGACGCAAAGTCTGTCGGCGCTCGATTTTTTTTGCCTCACCGCGAACTTCGGGGGCCTGGTCACCGCCATCGGTTATGCTCTGACGGTGCGGTTTCTCGGTGTACCAATAATAATCCCACCACCAGGGATAAGCGTAATAATGGCCGTAACGCGGCGTATCCCACCAGTAATCGGGATAATCGCCATAGAAATAACCATAAGGGTATTCGTGATAATCGGAATGACAATCGGTGCAATTCTGCTGATAGTCGTGGCTGGAATAATCCTCTTCCGTGCCGGGATGCACCAGTACGGTATAGCAACCCATGCAGACTATCGCTGCCGTCGCGAGCGGGAAGAACCATCTCAGGAATCGTCGCATTTCAAAACCCTTCGGCAAGTAATTTAGAAGTACTCAATATATGTTAAACGCAGGCCGCGACCAAATGAATTAACGTCGTGACGGTTGTTCAGCAGATTCTTGAATATCACTTCGATTTCAAGATTTTCGGAATAAAGCCAGCGCAGGCCCATGTTAAGGTAGCCGCGCCCTTTTCCGTACCTTTGCGCAGCTTTGTTATCGTTAAGCGCCAGGTCGTACTCCATCACGAAACCGACGTTGTAATTGAAGCGGGTGTCAATTCCGAAAAACGCCGTCGGATCATCGTCCTTGTCGACTTCGTTTTCGAGCGAATAATTCACCCCGGCGTGCCCGCTGAATACCCCGTTCATGAAATAAAACGATCGGGACGCGACCGCATAAAAACCCTTGGACTTATAGGTGTATCTTTTTTGCTGAGCGTCGTATGAGCCCTGTCCCTGCGAATTGAATCCGATCGCGAAACCGGGAAAATATATCGATTCCTCGATAAGTCCCAGTTTGACATTGAATTCCATTTGGGGGTTCCAGTTGGGCTGGGCGTCGGCGATGATGCCTTCGGATCCGTAGGATACGCCGACCGTGAAACGATTGGTAAGGCCTATGGACGTGCTGCCGAGAATCCCGCCATTGGGGTAAACCCGCATAATGACGTCAAAGCAGCCGCGCGGCAGCGTCATTGAGGTCGGGCAGTCGATCAACCACCGAGGTGGAAGGTCATAAAGCGACTGGGTTTCGTCGACCTGCGCCCGACCGAGATTCGGCATTATCATGGGCATAAGAATCATAAATAACAGTATTTTAAAATATTTCTCCATTATCCCCTCCAATGGGTATTTCTGCGCGTGTTCCTTAACACCGATAATAGGATTCGCCCAATAATGGGTCAATATAAAACTAATCTCACGTCATTCTATAGAGCAAAACTCGCGCCGAATTTACGGTGTTTGTAACCGTATGTCGCACATTAGCATAGCCATGCGCTTCAAGTAGCGCCGCACAATATCTGTTCGGCTTCCATGGTATTTGCACTTGAATTATTCACCCTGATTGTCGCCCTGATGTTTGAGAGGATAAAAAACAAAGTTTTTAAGTTGGTGGGCGACAAGCGGAAAAGTATATATTTTCAGAAAGTGGGCCGGATTAGTATGGATTTTGCCTTAAGTCTGGCTAAAAGGACATTTGCAAACGTATTGAATTTTGTAAAGTAATAAGTGGCAATGACATATGTTGAAACTATTTTATATAAAAAGTGGAACCAATAATATGGTTAAGTGTAACACTTATAACTGCCAACGAAAGGTATGATGTGGCTGAAGGAACTGAAAAGAACATAGATTATGACCTTTTCAAGAGGGTTCAGAACGGTGACATGGTTGCCTTTGGCAAAATTGTGGATCGTTACAAAAACCGCTTGATGAACGTCATAATAAGGATGATTCAAAGTCAGGAAGAAGCCGAGGATATAGTGCAGGAAACATTCGTCAGAGTATATCAGCACCGGGATTCATTTGATTTCCGCCACTGTTTTTCCACGTGGCTTTATACGATCGCTTTGAATCTGGCTCGCAACGAGCTGAGGAAACGTAAACGTTTCAAATTTTTCGATATCGACGACATGCAGGGCAAGGAAAATGAAATAGCGGTTGAGATGAAAGTCCCGACCAATCTGCCGCAGGCGCTGAAAAAGGCGGTGGAGGACCTTCCCGAAAAGTATCGCACCGCTTTTATCCTGCGCGATATCGAAGAACAACCTTATGATGAAGTCGCAAAAATAATGCACATACCGCTTGGGACGGTCAAGTCCCGCGTTAACCGTGCCCGGGCTTTGCTTCGGGAAAAATTGCAACCGAGAATGGAGGAATACAATGCGTTGTCGAAAGGTACGCTCCTTCCTGTCAGCTTACTGTAATGGCGAGCTTTCGGGGACGCGTCAGAGGGAAGTTGTGTACCACCTTGACAGTTGTCCCGAATGCCGACGGGAAGAAATGATTTTCCGGGAACTGGCGGTAGCCAAAAATAAACTTAAGCTGGAACAACCGGAGGTTTCCGGTGACTTTAACACCCGGCTTTTGAACCGTATCGCCGATGAAAGATTCAAGGAAACGCGCAAGAAAGCCTACCTGCCCAAAAAGGCTCCGGCTTTCGGAGTGCGGACAGTTGTCTCGGTGTCGGCCACGGCCTGCCTCGTGCTGGCGTTCGTTTTTGCCGGAGGCTTCGGACCGTTTTCCGTTCCCGATCAATCACCTGTTATGGCCGAAAACGTATCGCCCGCCAGTGTCAATACGGATGATCGTTATCTGACTGCTCAGCCGAACGACAATCACGTTCTGGCTCAACACGTCGACCAGCAGTGGGAGTTCAACCGTCACATGGCGCGGGCCAATCGTATTCGTGGCTATATGAATCAACTGGCCGGAAGCAATAATGGTTTTTCGAATTTCGGTCGTATTCCGTTTCGCGGCGGCTTTATTCTATTCCAGCAAAACGGTCAGACATTTGTAGCTCCTCTGGGGCAGCCGGTAATTAGGAATTATATTACACCACAAACCGATGCCGTCAGGGAGGTGCAGGAAACGTTCTAAAATGCTAAAGCCTAACTCCAGTTTTGCCGCCAGAAATTTGATGATATTCATAATTTCGGCGGCATTTTTATCGGTAGCCGCTCCATCTTCATCGATGACATTAGACAGTCTCGATATGCACCTGGAGCGACTTATTAACGCCTCGTCCCGCTTCATCGTGACGGTCGAGGCGGTCGCGTCACGGACCAGTGAAGCGGCCGCTAATTCCTCACGGACGTCCATGAATCTCATTTCCAGCGGTATAATCGTCGATTCCTCGGGTTTAATCATGACAGCAGCGGCATCCGTCTACGGTTTCCCGCAGCATTATGTCTGGCTCGATAAAAAAGCTTATCAGGCGGAATTGATCGGTATCGATTATCGAACCGGGCTGGCTCTTCTCAAGGCCGATATTCCACCGGTTCCGGCCGTTAATTTTTACGACGATGAACCCCGGCTGGGACAGATGGTGATCGCGCTCGGGAACGCCTACGGCATGTCGACCGCTCCGAGTCTCGGATTTTGTGTCGGCGTGCGTAGTGATGGCAATCTTCAGTTCACGGCGCCAATATCTTCGGGATCCATCGGCGGCGGTCTGTTTACCATGACCGGCCAGCTGGCCGGGCTGATCGTATCGGGTTTCGGCAACGGCATCGAGACGCAGACGGGCGTGGCCATTCCGGCCTATCAGTTGAGCAACATTATAGCCCAGATGAAATGCTGCGGTTCGAGAAAGGCCGGGTATCTCGGCATAAGTTCGGCCGATATCGAGTACTACGAAGACAATAATGCCCTGGAAAGGCCCGCCAAGAGCCAGAATTTAATCAACGGGGCGTTCGTGACGGACGTGGTAAAGGATTCTCCCGCGTGCAGAGCGGGGATTAAAACGGGCGACATTATTACCGGTATTAACACCCTTCCGGTACTTTCGGCCAGTGAACTGATGCACTATATCATGCAGTCGCTGCCGGGGTCGCAAGTAAGTCTTCAGGTTGTCCGCAATTCCCGGGCCATATTGATACAGGCGACTCTGGCGTCGGCGTCGATAAACGCCCAGGAACCGGGGAGAACCAATTTCGTCAGCCAGGAAAACACGAACCGGGTCGATTCCCTGCAAAATCTAATCTCCGGACTTGAAAAAGAACTGGAATCGCTGCAGAAACAAGTCCATCAAACACGCTAACTGCAAAAACGCAGTTGCCATTGCCACCTTCAAATATTTATAATGGAAATCATGTTAACTGATGATGGCCTAAAAAAACATCTTGGATCGCTGTTCGACGACTGCAGCGAGGGCAGGTACCGGCCGATTGCCGTATTGTCAGGTATTATATCCATCGGTCATACGGCTAAGACCGAGATCGCGATGAGATATTTCAAATCACGAGAGTTCGATCAAACGGCCATTCACGAAACTATCCTGCAAAGCTATCTTTTTCTTGGATTTCCACGAATGATCGAGGCCGCTCTGGCATATAATGAAGTGTATGGCAACGGAAAGGACCGTAGTATTTTTGGACCGATTACACCTGAGGAATCACGGCGATGGTTCGATGACGGTTCAAAGCTGTGCCGTGATGTGTACGGGAAAAATTACGAACGTCTGCGGGAAAAATTCCTGAACGTATCTCCGGAGTTGTTTCGCTGGATGGTGGTGGAAGGTTACGGCAAAGTACTTAGCCGTCCCGGTTTGAGCCATATAGAAAGAGAACTGGCCGAAGTGGCGGCGTTGATTGTCGACGGTCGTCGCCGCCAGCTTCTGTCTCATTTGCTCGGCAGCCTCAATATGGGAGCGAGTTTCGAAATGCTGAAAACCGTGCTTGCGGATATACGCCCGCTGGTATCGTCGGAAAACGCAGTCATGACGGTGACGTTAATTAAGGAGCTGGAACGCAAGAATGCGTCTGCTTTATAGAATAATACTGGCAATTGTCATTTCGGTGGTGGTCTTCCTGGCGACGGCCTATTTGGCGCTGTTCCATTTCGGCCTTATCGAAAAGCTTTCGAATAAAGCGCTTCAGGATATCATCGGCGAGCAGCTCCCGGTGCAGGTGCATATTCAGGAAATTACCGGCAACATGTTTTCCGAACTTAACGTCAATCGTCTGGACATTTTGTACAAGGATAGTACAACCCAGTACATCATGGCATCGATCCCGGAATTCTCTTTTGAATATTCACTGGAAGATTTCTGGAAAAATCAGATCATCTTCAAAAAGATATTTATAGATTCGGCGGAAATAACCATAAAGCAGGCCCCCGATGGCCATTGGTTGTTGCCCAGGCCGGAGCCCAAAGAAGGCGGCGGTCAGACCGTATTCGACTTCGAAATTCAGGAACTGGGGCTAAACAAGCTGAAATTGAATATAATCCGTCCCAAAGATACCGTGACCTTCAATGACATAATTTTTAAAGCCCACATGTCGGGCCAGGGCGGGACGTATTCGATGGACATCGACGGGCTGAGCTATGAGTCATCGGAAGATCGCCTCAGCATCAAAACGGCCGGGGGAAAGATAACCCTCAACCGAAACGACCTGCTCTTTCAAAGCCTGTTTCTGATTACAGATTCCTCGGATATGATTATGGACGGGCACGTGCAGTTCGGCGACAGCCTCAACTGGAACCTGACCGTGTCAGCCGAAAATCTCAACGTGCCGGAACTGGCCAGCTTCCTCGGACCGGACCTTAACGGCAATGTTTCTTTGCGCGGCAGCCTGGATTACGCAGACAAGACTCTGCACGGTGACGTGCACGTCGGCGGTGACTTCATGAACCGCTCGTTCGATTCGCTTTCGGCCAGATTTACGATGAAAGACAATTACATTACCTTTGACACCCTCGATGGCACCATATTGGGCGGCTGTGGGGTGGAAGCCAATGGCTTTTTGAATCTCGGAGCACATCCGGAAACCTACGGACTACATGGGGATATTAATGGCTTTAACCTCGATCACCTTGTTCCAGGCTCATTTAAATCTGATCTCTCGGGATCGCTTGATCTGGTTGGCCGAGGGTTGAAAAGTAATGATATGACGATCGACGTCGACCTGGGATTGGGCAAATCGACGTTTGACATTATTGCGCCCCACGTGGCTCGCGGTCATGCCACCATTACGACCGACAGTATAATGTTTGACAAGGACTTCATGCTCGGATATTATGACAATCAGTTCATATTTTCAGGACGGGTCAATTACAGCGGCGATATCTATATCGAGGGTACCGCCAATTTCAATGATTTGTCACGGTTTGACAGCCTGACTTTCATAGAAACTCTGGGCGGCCGTGGGTCCGCCACATACACGGTTACCGGCAAAACCGCCGACCCCGATCTGACCGGCCGGCTGACTTCCGATTCGTTATGGTTGTACGATATCTTCTCCGACTCGGCCGAACTCGAATGCGGCATTGAACGATTTATGGGGAAGAGGTCGGGGAAGGCCTTTGCTCGGATGTACAATGGCGCCGCCTATCAGCTTCCGTTCAACGACCTGGAACTGGATATGGACGTCGACTCTGAATTTGTCGGCATCACCCGCTTATTTTTCGATAACGATTTCGGAAGTGCGTCGGCGACGGCGAATCTGGATTATATGTCGGAGCCGATGCATCTGGAACTGGATACGGCCATAATCACGTTGTTCGATCAGCCGATTGTTAGTGTCGAGCCGGTCTTGATCGACATTGATTCTGCCGGATACGATATCAAACAATGCGAATTGAATCCATCGGGTGGGCTTCTGGTCGCGAGCGGCAGGTATAATTACGATGAGTCGATTGATTTCGACATAAACGTCCAGACTGCCGAGATCGCCACCTGGGTCAGGCTGATTACCGAGGATTTCAATATTTCGGGAATAATGTCGGGCTCGATCAGTGTGCACGGAACTCTGGGGTCGCCGATAATATCGTGCGACGCGTTTGTGGATTCTTTGGCTTATACTCATCCCGTCAGCGGTAAGCAATTGAATCTGGATTTATATACGGCATTCGACTATGCCGATGAAAAAGTCAATATCGGTTCTCTGTATCTTAAAACGAGGGGCGGGTATTTCCGCGCGCAGGGAGAATTCCCCATAAACCTCGCGCTGGAGACGGTGGCCAACCGGTTCCCCGATGCGGAGCAGTCAATCGATATCGTCGGCCGCGATACGACCTTTGATTTAATCCAGATGTATATGCCGGAGATCGAGGACATGGAAGGGCAATTCGATGCCTCATTCCGGCTGACCGGCAAGCCACTTACGCCCAACATCGACGGCCAGGCGTCGATAAATGACGGAAAAATAAAGCCGTATGATCTGGTCCTTCCGCTGGAGAATTTCAATCTGAATCTGGAGATGGAAAACAAGACCATTCATGTCAAATCGGCGTCGGCCATATGTCGCGATGGCAACCGGGAATTGGGAAAAATCGGCGCTGAAGGAACAGTTACGATTGTTTCATTGGATACGCTCGATTATAACCTTAAAGTGACACTTAAGCAATTCCCCGTCAAATATGAATTGGGAGACATATCGGCGGTAGCCGACGCCAATCTGGTGATTAAAGGCCGAACGCCGCCAACAGTTTATGGAGACGTCAATATAATCAGTGCCCACTATCTTGAGAATTTCGCCGAAGAAGACGAAGGCTGGCTTTTGCTGACGACGCTCGGAAACGAGAACACCTGGAATCTGAATCTAAACGTCGAATTCCCGTCGAACGCCTGGGTAAAAAACGACGAACTCGATGCCGAGCTCTCCGGCTCGTTGAATTTTATCCGAACCAATAATAATTATCGGTATATCGGGCAGTTGGAAATCCTCAGAGGCAAAGGTTATTTGCAGGGGCGAACCTATCGAATAGACCCCGGCGGGACTATAATTTACGATGACATCGAATCACCAAACCCTAAGCTGAATATCTCCGCCAGTACTAAAATTCGGGCAGCATCGGAACAGGTCGACCAGTTCGGGCAGCCTCAAACTCAGACTCTCGACCTTTGCATCCAAATCACTGGAACCATGGACAATCCCGATATTAATCCATGCGAAGATTCTCCATTTACGAAGGATGAAATGCTGGGCCTGATTTTCACCGACTACTATGCCGGTTCTAACGGTTACGGTTCAAGCGAGACTTTTCTTGGAGGCAGGCTGGGAAGCTTTGGGGCAGGTTTAATCGGCTCACAGTTATCCCAGATCGGCACGAGAACATTAAGTAATATCGGTGTTGAGACGTTCGAGATTGACCCTGTTTATGGCGACAAATTAGAACCGTTGGGTACAAAAGTTGGTCTGGGTTTTTCGCTGCATCCCAATTTGTATGTTTACGGGCGTTCGGCCATTTCAAGTTCCCAAGGTCAGGAGATTGGTTTTGAGTACCGGCTCAAACGATTCCTTCTGATTGAAGGCAGCAAGGATGAAAACGAGCTGTACCATTTATTATTGAATTTTTACTGGGACTATTGATTTGAGCAAATTCGCCAAAATAGTAATTTTCGTCATTTTCGCGATTGTGCCGGGCGGGCAGTGCATGGCCCAATTTGTCATAAATCCGGACTATCAGAGGTGGATTCTCAAAAAGCCCAAAATTGATTCCATTTATATTGAAATTCATCCGACCATAAATCCCGAGGATAGTGGATTTTTCTCAAGGTCTGAAATCAGGTCGGCCCTGTATTCAAGAACCCACAACTTCTTTAAATCGCTTAAATCCGACCGTAGAATTCGGGTTCAGCGAGAAACGCCGCTTAAAGATACATCTGAAGTGAAGTATTTATATTTGTCCAAAGGATTTCTCGGGGTCAGGGTGACCGAGACGTTTGAACCATTGCCAAAAGATTCCAATGCACTGGTCAGCCTTTTTATTTATGAAGGGCGGCAATTCGTTTACGATTCGGTTATTGTGACGGGCCGCTTCGAAAAGCAATTCGAAGGAGAGTTTGGTAATATCGCTGGTCGATTCGAGGGCGGCAAACCGGTCGATCCCTTCGCACTGAAACAGGCCGTTTATGATATCAAAGCGGAACTGGCCAATAATGGGTATCCGTACTCCATGGCCGACTATTCCATAGATACGACCACACAAACCAACGGGGCGAGAATCCAGTTCAAAGTTAATTCCGATTCACTGGTGCATTTCGGGGATATTCGGGTACTCAGCGCCAAAAAATACAATGCCTCAATAGCCATGAGAGAGCTGACGTTTAAGCCGGGCGACATTTACCGACGCAAAGACATTATGGAGTCCCAGCGGCGGTTGTATCAAACGGGCGATTATCTGACCCTTCAACTAAACAGTGCCGCCCGCGATTCGACCAAAGGGGTCAACCGTCTTAATCCGGATTTCATTCTATCGTTACGCGAAAAGAACCCGCAATATGTCTCGATTAAAACCGGTGCTTCGCAGGACTCGATCAAGGACCTTACCTGGACTTTCTCAATTGCATGGGGCAAACGCAATATATTTCGATCGCGGTCGATAGAGCTTTCGGCGTATGCGTCATCGGTGATCTTTACGGAATGGCGGTTTCTCGAACACAGTTATCGTCTACGTTTTAAAGAACCGTGGTTTCTGGGAATCAGAATGCCGCTGACTTTCACGGGCGAGATTTCGCCGCCGGTGAAGGATCGCGTGCAAGATTATAAAATACGAACGTGGTCGGTGTCGTTTACGACCAACCGCGAGTTCGGACAGGTTGTCAAAAGCCTGGCGGGGTTCGAATACGAGTCGGTTAAAATATCCGGACTGAGCATGGAAGACCAGATTCTGTTGAAACAGGAAAAGAAACTTTCCAACCGAAGGCGCTTCTATCTTACCGTTAACCGCGATAGCCGCAACAACCCGTTTGTCCCGACCGGCGGATCGCTGACCAATTTCGGATTTGAGAGCGCCGGTGGGTTTTTGGGTGGGGACGATTCCTTCTGGAAAGTGGACGCCGCGTGGTCGCGATACCAGAGATTCTGGCCGGGCTGGATCTCGGCGACAAGGCTGAAATTCGGGAGTGTCCGCCAGTTCGGCAATTCAAAGGAAGTGCCGGTGGACGTCCGTTATTATTTGGGCGGAGCCAATACCATCCGGGGCTTCAAGGAAAACAGCCTCGGCCCGCAAACGGGAGATCCCGACCCGACCCCCGAAGGTGCGCGAATTGTTTTGATAGCCAACCAGGAATTTCGTTATAAAATGATCGGTAAGTTCTGGGGCTCGATATTCGCCGATGCCGGCAATGGATACCGGGATTACAGTGAAATTAAGCCGAATTCACTGGCCCTGGCGTACGGCACCGGAATTCAGTTTATCTCACCGGCAGGGCCGATCAGGCTCGATTACGCCCGCCGCATCCGCACTCATTTATACAGTGCGGGCTACCGCTTTCATTTCACCATCCTTTATGCTTTTTAGTTCGATGCCGGGGAACATTGCCCCGTATTTATGGGTATTGACAAAATAGAATAATTGACTAATTTGGGTCACATTAGGTCGTTATATATTTTAAAAGGATAGAACGCAGTGAAACAGATATACCTCGATTACAACGCCACGACCCCTCTCGATGAGAGAGTGCTTGAGGCGATGCTGCCATATTTGAAAGAAAAGTACGGCAACGCCAGTTCAGTGCATCAGTTCGGGCGCGATGCCAAAACGGCCCTCGAACAGTCCCGTGAAAAAGTCGCCGAAATTATCGGAGCGGAACCTTCGGAAATATACTTCACATCCGGCGGGACCGAGTCGGATAATATCGCCGTCGGCGGCGCGGCTCATCATCTACGCAAAAAGCGCGATCATATAATAACGTCGGCCGTCGAACATCACGCCGTATTGGAGACGGTCAAATTCCTCGGCAAGGAAGGTTCCCGGATTGAAATTCTGGGCACGGATGAAGAAGGTGTCATTCCCGCCGATGACCTCGCCGAAAAAGTTTCGGAATCGACCTCGCTGGTTTCGATCATGATGGCCAACAACGAAGTCGGCACCATACAGGATATAAGAAAATTATCTGACGTCGCCCACGATAAAGGGGCTCTTTTTCATACCGATGCCGTACAGGCGATAGGGAAGATAAAAGTCGACATCAAAGAGCTCGACGTCGATATGCTGGCTATGTCGGCCCATAAATTTTACGGTCCCAAAGGCGTCGGCGTTCTTTATATACGCAAAGGTGTCAAGATCACGCCATTGGCCCACGGGGGACATCACGAGAAGGGGAGACGTCCCGGCACGGAAAACGTCGCCGGTATAGTCGGTCTGGCCAGCGCTCTCGAACTCGCCGAAAGCCTGCGCGAAAGCGAGCACGAACGCCTGACCGAACTGGCCGATTTCTTCATTGAGGGTGTCACGGCCAAAGTGCCCAACGTTTATCTCAACGGCCCGCGCGATCAGAAACGAGTCCCGTCAACAGTGAACCTGTCGTTCGAATACATCGAGGGTGAATCGATCATTCTCTCGCTCGATATGAAAGGTATCGGGGTGGCCTCGGGCTCGGCCTGCACGTCGGGTTCGCTCGAAGCCTCGCACGTCCTGACGGCCATGTCGGTTCCCGTGGAACTGGCCCAGGGTTCGATTCGATTTTCGCTGGGGCGCTTCACGACCAAAGCGGACCTGCAGTACACGATCGACGTTCTTCCCGAAATCGTCGAGAGACTGCGAGCCATGTCGCCGTTGTACGCACAAGCGAAAAAATAGGAATTGTCCGGGAAAAATCGAAGGGTCGGTTTTTCCGGCCCTTTTTTTATGATTGATAAGAAGAAAAAAATACTGGTCGCCGTTTCGGGCGGGGTCGACTCCACGACCGCGATGAAGCTCCTTCTCGATGAAGGTCACGAGGTCGCCGCGGCCCACATGAAGCTCTGGGATTTTTCGGAAGTCGGCGGCGACGTGCATCGCGACGGACGTTGCTGTTCGCTCGAAGATATCAACGACCTGCACCAGATTTGCGCTTCGATAGGCGTGCCGTTTTATGTCCTCAATTTCTCGTCGCAGTTCAAAGACGTCGTGATAGACAATTTCGTGTCGGAATATAAAAAAGGCCGGACGCCCAATCCCTGTGTGCTGTGTAATACGCATCTGAAATGGTCGAATTTTCTGCAGAAGGCTCGGGAAGTCGGCTGTGATTATATAGCCACCGGACATTATGCGCAAATTGAATTTGATGCCACCACGGACAGATATAAGATAAAGCGCGGGATTGACAATACGCGCGATCAGTCCTACGCCCTCTGGGGCCTGTCTCAGGATGCGCTCGCTCACACCTTGTTTCCTTTGGGAAAATACACCAAAGCCGAAGTTCGTACCAAGGCAATCGACTATGGTTTGAAAAGTGCCCACAAAGCCGAATCCCGGGAAATCTGTTTTGTCGCCGACGACAACTACCGGCGCTTTTTAAAGGAGTGGGAATCGAAGCGCGGACACGCTTTCGATAAAGGTAATATTGTCGACGGCACGGGTAAAGTCCTGAATCAACACGATGGCGTCGCCTTTTACACTATAGGCCAGCGCAAGGGGCTTGGTATATCCAATCCAACCCCGTTATATGTTACAAAGCTCGATGCGCAGACCAATGACATTGTCGTAGGAGATAATGATAACCTGCTCCAAACCGAGTTTTGGGTGTCGGGCATTAACTGGATCTTTCTGAATAATCCGACCCAACCGTTTGACGCCCAAATAAAAATCCGCTATTTGCACACCGCCGCTCCAGCCCGAGTTGAGCCGCACGACAACAATACCGCCCGTATCATTTTTCAGCGACCCGCCCGTGCCATTACGCCCGGACAATCGGCCGTCTTTTACGACGGCGACACCGTCCTCGGCGGCGGGTTTATCTCCCTCGAAAAAATTAATTGATCGCCGCCTCGCCGGTTGTATAATCGGTACATAAAAACCCAAGGAGTAAGATATGCTTAAAGCGACATTTCTCGGACACAGTTGTGTCATGGCGACCGACGGCAAATATAACATCATCATCGACCCGTTCCTCACCGGCAACCCGCAGGCGACGATAAAGCCCGAGGATGTAAAAGTCGATTTTATATTACTTACCCACGGCCACAGCGACCACCTGGGCGATTCCATTCCGATCGCAAAAGCGAACAAAGCGATAATTATTGCACCCAATGAACTGGCTGTCTATGTGTCTCAAAAAGGAGCCGAAGCGCACAACATGCATATCGGGGGAGCCCATGATTTCCCGTTCGGACGGGTTAAGCTGACTATCGCTCACCACGGGTCGGCGGCCGAGGATGGACTTGTCTATACCGGAAATCCATGCGGATTTCTGGTTACGATGGGCGGGAAGACGATGTATCATTCCGGTGACACATCATTGTTCTATGATATGAAATTGATCGGTGACATGAACAAAATCGACCTCGCCTTTCTGCCAATAGGGGACAATTTCACGATGGGTATTACCGATGCCGTCAAGGCCGTGGAATTTTTGCACCCCAGGAAAGTCGTGCCGATTCACTATAAGACGTGGCCCGTAATCGACGTCGAACCCGTCGATTTCGTAAACAAAGTCAAAGGTTCCGGCACCGAGGCCGTTATTGTCGAACCCGGTCAATCGATTGAAGCCTGATAGCGAAGGGAAACAAGGTCTATGAAAAGGCTCATAAAGTTTTTGGCCTGGATAGTCGGGATCGGACTTGTCGTGATTATCCTGGCCGGGGTCGGACTGTACTTTTTCTTCCCCAAAGAAAAAGTCAAAGAAATGGCGCTGGGGAAATTATCGTCCAGCCTGAATTGCAAAATCGATATCGATGGTGTCTCGGTTTCTTTTTCCGGCGGAATCGGGCTGAAGCTCGAAAACCTCAGAATCGCCAACACACCCGGATTCAAGGAGAAGTATTTACTGACCGCCGAAAATCTGGATGTCAAGGTCCGTTTCTGGCCGCTCTTGAAAAAACAGATTATGATCGACCGCCTCGTGCTGAATAAGCCGGAAATTACGGCCAGTAAGCACAAAGACGGTACGGTCAACTATGAATTCAAAAGCGCCGATACACTGATGCCGCCGGAAGTGAGAGAAAAGTTGCCGGAAAACGCACCTAAGGCTGCCGGCGCGCTTGTAACCTTCGACAACTTGACCATTCACGATGGCCGTATCATGTACTCCGATGATTCGTCCAATATTATTTTGGCGCTCGACGGTGTCGAACTGTCTTCAAGCCTTAATGCTACCAAAGACCTTGTCTATAAATCAAAGGGTGATCTTAAGGTAGAAAGCTGCGATGTTAGTTATGGTGCAATGGTTATCCCGGATTTTTCTCTGGCGCTCGATTTTGATGCCACCGCCGACCTTAATGGCGGCCAGGCTGTCGTCAAAATGACCGACGTGAGGCTTAACGATCTCAATTTCAATATCAGTCTCGGTATCCCGAATCTTAAAACGATGGCTTTCATAAACACGCAGATAAAATCCGACGTTCTTCCGCTGTCGGGTTGTCTTGCTCTCGTACCGGAAAATGAAAAGAGCCTGGTTGCAGACTTCAATATCGACGGCGGGATTTCGATCGACGCCTCAATCAAGTACAACGGCAAGGCCGAAAAGTCGCTGTCGTACGACGGTAAGGCCACTATAAAAGATCTTACGCTGGAACGAAAAAGCGAGCCTGGAAATTTAAGTATCGCCGACGGCTCGGTCGCCTTTGAAACCAACAAGATAGGTCTGGAAATAAAGCAGGGGAGTTTCGAGAACAATCCACTGGCCGGGCTTATCACGATCGAGAATCTCGATAATCCATCCATAAAAGCGAATCTCAAGGGTACCGTCGATCTGACGAGTCTGATCAAGTTCATTTCGACCGAACCTAAACCAAAACTTTCCGGCAAAGCTGAATATGAACTTAATATATCCGGGCCGATAGAACATAAAGATAAACTGGCCATTTCCGGATATATTAAAATCAGCGGGGTCAAATACGCGGCCGACGTCCTCCCCGAACCGATTGAAAATTTCGATGCCGACCTTACGATTTCGCCGGACAGGATTGATATCAGGAAATTTGACGTTAAATTCGTGTCGTCTGACATTTCGCTGACCGGTACGCTTTCCAATCCGTTTCCGTATTTTATTCCGGGATATGAAGGCGTTGCCAGGCAGCCGTACCTGACTTTCACGGCTCGATCGAATCGATTCGACGTTGACAAACTTTTCCCCGAAGCCGCACCCGGCGCCGGAGCGAATCTGTCGCAGGTCCCGATTGACTCGCTGCCGCCGCTGCCGATTCCGGCGGTCGATGGAAAAGGAACCGGCCAGGTCGATACTTTGATATACACCCAAGTCGAATTCACGTCGATCAGCACCGATATGACGATCAAAGAGAGAATCTTATATGCCGACAATGTCAAAGGTGACGTCTACACCGGCAAAGTCACGGGCCAAGCTTCGGTCAATTTGATCGATCTGAATAATCCCGTTTACAACGGTCAGTTCGATGCCAAACAGATCGAAGCCGATGACTTCCTCGCCCGCTTTACCGGTTTCGGGGGGCATCTTTTCGGCAAGATGAACGTGAAAGGTGATTTCCAGGCATCAGGACTGGAGCCGATGCAGATAGTCAATTCTCTCACTATGGACGGCGACGCCGTCTTCAAAGAAGCCCGTCTGGTCGGTTTCGACTTGTTCAACAAGCTGGCCGAACAGGTGAATCTTAAAAAAATGGACGAAGAAAAACTCAGGGATTTCGCCTCGACTTTTCATGTGGCCGATGGCCGAGTGGAATTTGACGCCACCAAATTCGTCTCCAAGTTCGGCGATTGGGACGTCACCGGGTCGGTCGGATTCGACGGCAGCCTCGACTATAAAGGCACAATTTTGCTGACCGATGATATGACCGATCAGGCCATGTCAAAATTCGGAGCCGTCGCCGGTCTATTAAAAGACAGCAAAACCGGGCGAATCAGGCTGCCATTAACTCTCGGCGGCACCTATTCCAATCCGAAAATAGGCCTGAATCTGGCCGGGTCCGACGCCAAGGGCAACCTTCAGCAGAACGTCACCGACGCCCTTAAAAATCTTTTCGGCAAGTGATATAAACCCTCACGAATATTCAGCCGATACGTATCTATATAAACATGATTTTTAACACTATTATAGAAGATATCCGCGCGATCTTTCGCAACGACCCGGCCGCTAAAAATATAGAATTTGTGCTATATCCGGGCTTTCATGCGATTTTGATCCACCGGTTCGTGCACCCTCTTTACAGCGTCGGCCTGCCTTTTATTCCGCGTCTGATCTCGCAGATTTCACGCTTTTTAACGGGCGTGGAGATCCACCCGGGGGCGCAAATCGGCCACGGGTTCTTTATTGACCACGGCGCCGGGATCGTGGTCGGTGAAACGGCTCAGATCGGCAATAACTGCACGATTTTTCATAATGTCACGCTCGGCGGCACCGGGCGGCACAAGGGCAAACGCCACCCGACTTTGGGCGATAATGTCATAATCGGCACGGGGGCGATTATACTCGGCCCGCTTACGATAGGCAGTAGTGTCAAGGTCGGAGCCAATACTTTTCTGTATATGGTCGATATTCCGGACAACTGCACGGTCGTCGGCACACCCGGCTATATCACTCGCAAGGACGGCCAGGCCGTCCATATGAAGCCGGAAACGACCAAGGTGACCCGCGAACAAATTTCTTAGACCTCAGAGGATTCTGTCATTTTTGTTTGACATTTTCGCAACTCTTTGTGATCTTTAGAATTCACGGCAAGTTTGAAGGGCTTACATTGACAAAAAGGGTGGAGTATGCCATCCGTGGAATTTGCAGGCTGAAACGACCGGACAAAAAATGGAAGTGAAAGCGTATTTTAAGTTATTTTGAGACCTCTAACGACATCAGGAGCCAATCAAATTATTGGTCCTTTAGGTTATAAAAAAGTTGCTAAAAAATTGAGAATTATTATCTTAACGGGTTACCCCACTGGGGTGTTTATTATTTTGGGTGAAAACCTTGACTGATAAAAAGGATATAGAGAAATTGATCGAGCCGATTTTCGATCGCGAAGGTTTTGAACTGGTGGAAGTGAAACTGGGACGTTTCAAGCAAACCAGTCGCCTTCAACTGTACGCGTATTCCAAAGAGGGAATCACGATCGATGATTGTGCTCACTTGTCACGACTGATTGAACCGGTTCTGGAAAGTGAGAACGTCTTCAGCGGGCCGTATGTCGTCGAAATATCGTCGCCGGGGCTGGATCGGCCTCTGGTAAGCGCGCGCGATTTTGCCCGCAGGATCGGTGATAAAATAGTCGTGCTGTTCAATAACGATGAGCCCGATAAGACGGGAATTTTGGTTGAGACGGATGATAGCAGCATCGGCTTACGAATAGACGATGAGGTTGTCAAACTGCCTTTGGCTGCAATTAAACAGGGAAAAATTGTCATTTAACGGAGAATAGATTAAATGGCCTATGATATTATAGAGGCGTTGGCTTTGATCGCCCGGGAAAAGAATATCGATCTGGACACGGTTATATCCAAGGTCGAAGAAAGCCTCCTTGCGGCCGCCCAAAAGCGGTATCCCGAGGCCACCAACTTGAGTTTCAAAGTCATCCGCAAAACGGGTGAAATCGTCATGATCGCCCTGAAGAAAGTCGTGGAAGAAGTTACGGACGGCCTGACAGAGATAAAGCTCGATGACGCTCGTGAATTCGACGAAACGGCAGAATTGGGCGACGAGATGGATATTTACCTTGAAGTCGATGAAGAATTCGGGCGCAACGCCATACTGACGGCCAAGCAGGTTCTCATTCAGAAAGTACGCGAGGC
Source organism: uncultured candidate division Zixibacteria bacterium (assembly GCA_963702205.1). GTDB lineage: Bacteria > Zixibacteria > MSB-5A5 > GN15 > PGXB01 > CALAMC01. The sequence goes on along the minus strand of OY969724.1, from coordinate 2,627,532 downwards.
CGAACGCGAAAAGGTCTATGATGAATATATATCCCGGGTCGGACAATTGGTATCCGGCTCGGTGCAACAGGTTGACAAGGGCAATGTTATCGTGAATCTCGGCAAGGCCGAAGCGTTCATGCCCGGCAAAGAGCAAATTCCTCGTGAGAAGTATCGCCAGGGCGACCGTATCAGAGCACTGATCCTCGACGTGCAGAAATCGTTCAGCGGTCCGCAGGTTATTTTGTCACGGGTTAGCGATACTTTCGTGCGCTGCCTGTTCGAACTCGAAGTGCCGGAAATATTCGAGAAGGTTATCGAGATCAAAGCTATCGCCCGTGAGCCCGGGGAGAGGGCCAAAGTGGCGGTATATTCGGCCGATGAGCGAATCGACCCGGTCGGTGCCTGCGTGGGAATAAAAGGCGTCCGGGTGCAGACCATCGTGCGCGAACTTAACAATGAACGAATAGATATTATACCGTACAGTGCCAACCCGGAAGTATTCGTGACGCGCAGTCTGGCCCCGGCGAAAGTGGTTGAGATCGAAGTCGATGACGACGAACAGGCCATGACCGTCGCGGTCGAAGACGATAAATTATCGCTGGCCATCGGTAAGGCCGGGCAGAATGCCCGACTGGCTTCGAAGCTGACCGGCTGGAAGATAAATATTATGAGCGAAACCGAATACAACGAGATGAAACACCGTGAGGCCGAAGAAATGATCCCGGTCGGACATCTTGAGGGTATCGGTTCGAAAACCGAAGAACGTCTGGTGGAATCCGGAATAAATACGCTGCAGAAGCTTGTCAAAACCCCGGTGGAGCAGTTGGTAAAGATTGAAGGAATCGGCCAGAAGACGGCTGAGACTTTGCTCGAGAAGGCCGAAGTCTTTATCGAGGAAGTAACCGCCAAACGTGAAGAAGAAAAGGCGCGGCTGGAAGCCGAGCAGGCGGAGGCTCCGGCGGAAACCGCTCCCGACGCCAACGATTTATTCGAAGCCGATGAAGACGAAGACGAAGATGATACGACCGACGATCATCTTGAGGATTCCGAACCGGTCAATGAAGACGAGAAGATTTCTTAATTTATATAGAGGGCTTGGAGGTAAGTTAAATGGCAAACAAGAAACGTATATATGAGCTGGCGAAAGAATTTAATTTATCATCGAATGCCCTGGTGACGATCCTTCGTGAATTGAAATTCGACCTAAAATCGCATATGTCGGTTGCCAGTCCCGAGATGGAAGCGGCCCTGAAGAAAAAGTACGAAGACGAAAAGGCGGCCGTCAAAAGAGACATAGAAGAAAAGAAGAAAGGCCGTCAGGGACACAAAGTTCATCCCCGGCCGCAGCCTGCTAAAGGCGGTCAACCTTCCCCCCCGACGGAAGCCAAAAAGATCGATTCACAGCCAACGCGTCAGGACAACGTGCAGAGGCCGCCCAAACCGAAGTTGGTTCCGTCTCATAGTAGATCGGATCGTGCCCGCAGGCGGCAGGACCGTCGCAAAAAACGCGAAGCGCGCAAAGTCGATCAGAAGGCCGTCGTGAAAAGTTTCCGGGCCACGATGGCAACCATGGGCGGCGGCGGGAAAAAAGTACGCAAGTTTAAAAGGCGCCCCGGATACGACGGACCGGATGTCGAGGTCGATGAACATACCATTGAAGTGAATGAATTCATGACCGTGGCCGAACTTGCCCGGGCCATGGATTTAAAACCGGCCGAACTCATTGCGACCTGCTTTAAGCTGGGAATGATGGCCTCGATCAATCAGCGCCTCGATATGGATACGATTGAAACGCTGGCGCTCGAATGCGGCTTTAATGTAACTGTCAAGGAAGAGGTCGGCGAAGAAGCTCTCGAAGAAGAGGTCGAAGAAAATCTCGAGCAACGTGCTCCGGTGGTGACGGTTATGGGGCACGTCGATCACGGCAAGACCTCACTGCTCGACTATATCCGCAAGACCAACGTCGTAGCCAAAGAGGCCGGAGCCATCACGCAGCATATCGGTGCCTATCAGGTTCGGTCGTCCAGCGGCAACGTGACGTTTATCGACACCCCGGGTCATGAAGCCTTTACGGCGATGAGAGCTCGCGGTGCCCAGATCACCGATCTTGTGGTTCTCGTGGTGGCGGCCGATGACGGCGTTATGCCGCAGACGGTAGAGGCCATCGACCATGCCCGCGCCGCCAACGTCCCGATTATCGTGGCCATTAATAAAATCGACAAACCCACGGCCAATCCCGACCGGATCAAGCAGCAGCTCAGTGAACACAATCTTCTGGCCGAGGACTGGGGCGGAAAAATCGTCATGGTGCCGGTTTCGGCCAAATCCGGAGAAGGTGTCGACAGCCTGCTGGAAATGATCCTGCTGCAGTCAGAAATGTCAAATCTTCAGGCGGACCCGTCGATCCGCGGACAGGGGACGGTTATCGAGGCCAAGCTGGAGAGGGGACGCGGCCCCATAAGTACCGTTATTATTCAACGGGGTACGGTAGGTATCGGGGATCCGATCGTTGCCGGAACCTGTTTCGGGCGCGTTAGAAACATGCTCTCCAGCGGCGAAAGGCAGCTGACCGAAGCCGGACCGTCGATTCCGGTACGAGTCACAGGTTTGAACGGCGTCCCGCAGGCCGGAGACAGTTTTATGGTCGTCAGCGACGATCAGGAAGCCCGCGAGATTGCCAGCAAACGCATGCAGTTGAAAAGGGAGCATGAAATTCGTCGGGGATACGGACACGCCACCCTCGAAAAGATTTATGAACAAATCAAGGACGGCCAGGTCAAAGAACTGCGCCTGGTGATAAAAGCCGACGTGGACGGCTCGGCCGAAGTGCTGGCCGATACGCTGGGCAAAATCGCGACCGATGAAGTTCGGACGCTCGTGATACATAAAGGCGTCGGTGCGGTCAGCGAATCCGACGTGCTTCTCGCGGCGGCATCCGATGCCATCATCATCGGCTTCAATACGTCCGTGGAATCCCGTGCGCGGGAGACGGCGGCGCGCGAAAAAGTCGATATCAGGCAGTACAACATTATTTATGAAGTAGAGAGCGACGTGCGCAAAGCTCTGGAAGGTATGCTTTCCCCTGAGGTAAAGGAAGAATACGCCGGCGTGGCCGAAGTACGCCAGATCTTCCGGGTTCCGAAAGTCGGGGTAGTGGCCGGGTGTTTTGTCAAGGAAGGCATGATTCATCGCTCGGACAGTGTCCACGTCGTCCGCGACGGTCGTATTATATACACCGGCAAGCTCAATTCTTTGAAGCGCTTTAAGGATGACGCCAAAGAGGTCGCCAGCGGATTCGAATGTGGAATGGGTATCGAGAATTTCAACGACATTAAGGTCGGCGACAAAATTGAAGTTTTCCGGCTGGTTGAGACGGCCCGCAAATTAAGTTAGTGAACGTGAAAAGTGGTAATAGCGACGGTTGAGGTTGATTTAAAGCTTCCGGGCGTAGCTTCATTGAAGGAAAAACGGCATATTATTAAACCCCTGATATCACGCCTGCAAAGTAAATTCAATGTTTCCGTGGCGGAAGTCGATTACAATGACAATTTGCGGATGGCGCGCATCGGGGCAGCGGTAGTCAGTAATGAAAAGAAATTCGGCGAACAGGTCATCGCGAAACTGGTGGCCACCATCGAGCAGCACTCCGAGGTTATCGTAGTCGATTACCGGGTCGAGGTATTATAATCATGCGTAATTTTAAAAGATCGGACCGCGTTCGTTACCAGATGTTGCGCGACGTGCGCCAACTGATGGACCAGGAGTGCTCCGTGAATTTGCACGGGCTGGTCACGTTTACCGAAGTCGAAATGACAAACGACCTGAAATTCGCGAAGATATTGTATTCGGTCCTCGGATCGGAAAATGACAAAAATGAAGTGGCGAAGTATCTGAATTATCACCGTAAGAGAATTCAGGCTCAGTTGGGACGCCTGCTTAAGATCAAATTCATCCCGGAAGTCTCGTTTGAATTCGATCCCTCGATCGAGAGAGGCGACCGTATCACCCGGTTGCTGGGGAACTTATCGGACAGGGAGAATGATGGCCAAAGCTGATATTCAAGATGAAATCTACGGTTTGATTTCGAACGCTCGCAAAATACTCGTTTGCGGCCACGATGATCCCGATGGTGATTCACTGGGGACGATGCTGGGGCTGCGCCGGTATCTGCTAACGCTGGATAAAGACGTGACGGTTGTTCGCAAAGGTACGATTCCATATAAGTACATGTTCCTGCCGGATATTGATAATATAGTCGAACTCGAAAATGCCGACGGGCAGCACGATCTCGTGATTTTTCTGGAATGTTCCAATCCCTCCCGCGCCGGTGACGTTTCAGGACTTCATGCTCTTGAGACGAAAATTATCAATATAGATCACCACCCCGATAACACCGGTTACGGTGACGCCGTCTGGCAGGACGTGAAGGCATCGTCGGTCGGCGAGATGATGTGGGAATTTATGGAGCACGTCGGATACGATCCCGATGAAGCGTGCGCGACTCAATTGTACACGGCAATATTAACCGATACCGGGCGTTTTCGTTTTCATTCCACGACCCGCAAAACAATGGAAACGGCCGGGCGGATGATTGAATTCGGGGCCGATCCGCGCACCATATGTGACCGGGTGTACTTCTCGCTTAGACCGTCGACTTTGAAACTTACCGGTCTGCTTTTGACCGATATGGAGTACCATGCCGATGACCGCGTCTGCTTCATGTTTCTTACCGACGACAAAATTAAAACCAGCGCCGCGGCCTGGGATGAAGTCGAAGGGCTGGTCGACTACGCCCTTTTCGGCGAAAAAACGCTCGTAGGCGGCTTATTGAAAGAAAGAAAGGCCGGACTGACCAAAGTTTCGCTGCGCTCGCGGGGAAAGTACGACGTCTCCGCGCTGGCTCATAAGTACAACGGAGGAGGTCACGTCAACGCTTCGGGTTGTGAAATCAGACTCCCCATGAAAGACGCGGCCCGTCAGTTGTTGGGTGACATAAAGGAGATGCTCGAATGAACTACGATGGCATACTCCTCTGCGATAAACCGTACGGCATGACCAGCCACGACGTCATTAACAACGTCCGACGGGTAATCGGACAGAAAAGAATCGGCCATACGGGAACATTGGACCCGAGGGCGACCGGGCTGCTGGTTATCTGTCTCGGACGAGCCACCAAGATTGCGCAGTTCATTGCCGACCATACCAAGGTCTATCGGGCGGAAATAACGCTGGGACGGACCTCCAAAACCATGGATTCCGAAGGCCTGAATGATCTGATCGCGCCGCTGCCGGTTCCGGAACTGTCGGATAAGCAGATCATAGAAATTCTCAATGGATTCAAAGGCAAGGTTCGACAGAAAGTCCCGGCCTATTCAGCCGTAAAAATAGGCGGCCGCAGATTGTACGATATGGCACGCAAAAACCAAAATGTCGACCCACCTGAAAAAGAAGTCGAAATAAAAGAACTTGAATTGATCGAAGCCGCGCTGCCCGTACTTACGGTCGAAGTTACCTGCTCCCGCGGAACTTATATCAGGTCTCTGGCCAATGACATTGGCGAAACTATCGGGTGCGGAGCGTACCTTTCCAATCTTTGCCGCCTGAAATCGGGAAGGTTCAGTGTCGGGGATGCTCTCACGCTCAAGCAAATACAATTGCTCCGAGAAGCGGGGACATTGAAGCGATATATTCTGCCGATTGAATCGGTCCTCGGTTTCCCGGGTATCAAAATCGACGATAAATTCGCACCATCGGTAATTTCGGGACGATCACCCCGGATGGACGATGTCAGGGAAATTGTCGGCGATTTCGGGCGCGAAGATATGATTGCACTGCTTGATCAATCCGGCCGCATAATGGCCGTGGGGCAGGCCATGGCCGGTTCGGAAGAGCTGACCGATGAGTTTCAGGGCGACCAATTTTTTAAATATGTAAGGGTTTTGAATTGAGTCTGGAAATTATATACGGACTGGAAAACATCCACAATATATCCGAAGACCTGGTGGTATCACTGGGGACGTTCGACGGACTGCACGTCGGCCATCAGGCTATTTTAAAAAGCCTTATGACCAGCGCCGAAAAAGTCGGACTGAATCCGATGGCGGTCACGTTCGAGCCGCATCCGAGGGTTCTGGTCACGCCGAACAGCCCGCCGCCGCTTCTCACGGTCTGGGAGGAAAAGGCGCGACTGTTTGCCGACTATATGCACGGCCGTCTATTGGTCCTTCGGTTCAATAAAGAACTGATGAGCAAATCGGCCGAGGAATTCGCCCGTGAAGTCCTCGTCGAAAAGCTCCATTTAAAGAAGCTCATTGTCGGCTACGATCATGCCTTCGGCAAAAACCGTTCAGGAACGATCAATGACCTGATGGAACTCAGCCGCAAATATTCTTTCGAACTTGAGGTTGTCAATCCGGTCATTATAGAAGGACGACCGGTTTCATCGACACGCATCAGAAACCTGATTATCGAGCGGAAGTTCGCGCAGGCTCTGGATATGCTGGGACACCCGTATCCCATATACGGCCTTGTCGAAAAAGGGATTGCCATAGGCAGGAAGGAGCTGGGCTATCCTACGGCCAATATCCAGTACAACGAGCGCAAACTGCTGCCGGTCGACGGGGTTTATTCCTGCCGCATCGAATACAAAGGGCAAATGTACAACGGCATGTTATTTATCGGAGTCAATCATTTTAACCCTGATAAAAAACGGTCGGTCGAGGTCAATATATTCGATTTCGATCGTGATATATACGGGCAGGAAATTATCTGTTATCCCCGAATTTTCGTTCGCGGAAACATGAAGTTCGACAGCAAAGAAGAGTTGAGCAAACAAATCGGTAAAGATAAAGAAAATATTTTGAAGTTAATTAATAAAGGAGATCACCGCTAATGGCTATTAGCAACGAACGCAAAGCGGACATCATCGCGGATAATCGTCTGCACGCAACCGACACCGGGTCACCGGAAGTCCAGATTGCGATATTGTCCGAGGACATTAATGCACTTACGCTGCATTTGAAAGAACATTCCAAGGATTTTCACAGTCGCCGCGGACTGCTGAAGAAAGTGGGCAGGCGTCGTCGTTTGCTCAATTACCTGATGGATCGCGACATTGAAAGCTATCGACAATTGATAGCCAAACTTAATATCAGACGATAGGGCGGGGGACTGGATGATACACAACGTAGAACTGGAAATTGGTGGTAAACTGCTTACGATTGAAACCGGCAAGGTGGCGAAACAGGCTAACGGTTCGGTGACGGTGCGTTTAGGCGATACAATTATTCTTTCAGCCGTGGTCGCCACGGAAAAACCGGTCGAAGGTCGGGACTTTTTTCCTCTGACGGTCGATTATCGCGAGAAAACCTATGCCGCGGGCAAAATCCCGGGCGGTTTTTTCAAACGCGAAGGTCGGCCTTCGGAAAAAGAAATTCTGTCCTGCCGCATTATTGACCGGCCCATTCGGCCGTTATTCCCGAACGGCTACTTTAACGAGGTACAGTGCCATAACATCGTTCTGTCGGCCGATCTGGTCAATGATGCCGACGTCCTCGGGCTGATAGGCACGTCGGCTTCATTAGTACTCTCCGACATCCCCTTCACCAGGACTATCGCCGGTGTACGGGTCGGGAGAATCGACGGTCAGTTAATAGTATTTCCGTCGTTCCAGGAGCTGGAAAACTCGGACATAAATATTACCGTCGCCGGTGGCATGGATTCGATCACGATGGTCGAGGGCGGCGGCCGTGAAGTGTCCGAAGCGGATATGGTCGAGGCGCTCGCTTTCGGGCACGAACACATCAAGATGATCTGCGAAAAAATAGACGAACTGCACGGCACATGCGGAAAGCCCAAAGCCGAATTCGTACCTTTTGAAATTGACCCGACTCTCAAAGCCAAGGTTACGGAAATGTCCGAAGCGCGCTTTGCCGAATGCAATCACATCGCCGACAAAGACGAACGCAAAGCCAAAAGGCGCCAGCTGGAAGAAGAAGTCCAGACGGCCCTGGCCGAAGAATATCCGGAAATGGAAAACCAGATCGGTTCGGTGCTCCACGACGTCGATGCCGTCACCATGCGGCGCATGATTATCGAAGAACAAAAGCGTATCGACGGTCGCGGTCTCGATGAAATCCGCGAGATAACCTGCGAAGTGGGTATTCTGCCGAGAACGCACGGTTCGGCTTTGTTCACACGCGGCCAGACTCAGGCGCTGGTGGCTCTTACGCTCGGCACCAAAATCGACGAGCAGCGCATCGACGATCTCGAAGGTGAATCCACCAAGAGCTACATGCTGCACTATAACTTTCCGTCGTTTTCGGTCGGTGAGGTTCGACCCATACGCGGTGTCGGTCGCCGCGAAGTCGGCCACGGGGCTCTGGCCGAACGAGCCCTGCAGCCGATTATTCCGGTCGAAGGGCATTTCCCGTACACGATCAGACTGGTTTCGGAAATCCTGGAATCCAACGGGTCGTCGTCGATGGCCTCGGTGTGCGGCGGTTCGCTGGCCCTGATGGACGGCGGCGTTCCGATCAAAGACGCCGTTGCCGGTGTGGCCATGGGCTTGATACTTGAAAAAGACAACGTCTTTATTCTGACCGATATTCTCGGCGATGAAGACCATTCCGGTGATATGGACTTCAAAGTCACCGGGACGGCCCAGGGTATCACGGCGTTTCAACTCGATATAAAGATATCGGGGCTGACGCTCGAAATCATGAGCCACGCACTGGAAAATGCCCGCAAGGCGCGGTTGTTTATTCTGGACAAAATGAACGCCGTGATCGACAAGAGCCGGGCAGACCTGTCGGCCTACGCTCCTCGTATTATCACGATCAAGATCAAGGTCGAGAAGATCGGTGAGGTGATCGGCCCCGGCGGCAAGATGATCCGTAGTATCATCGAAGCTACCGGCGCCAAGATCGACATCAGCGACGATGGCACCGTGCTTATCGCCAGCGTCGACGGCGAAGCCGGAGCCAAAGCGAAAGAGATGATCGAAAAACTGACCGAAGAAGCCGAAATTGGCAGGGAATACGAAGGTACCGTCCGTCGCATAACCAATTTCGGTGCTTTCGTCGAAATATTGCCGAACACCGACGGGTTGATTCATATTTCCGAGATCGATCACGCTCGGGTTAATCGGGTCGAGGATTATCTGAACGTCGGCGATCATGTCCGCGTCAAGGTAATCAATATCGATCCGGAAGGCAAAATACGGCTGTCGCGTCGCGCGCTGCTGCCGCGTCCGGAGCACCACCAACAATAATATGATTGGTGTCTGAATATGGCGACGCTGCCCGGAGTGAAATACAAAAAGACGGTCCTGCCCGGCGGGCTCCGTCTTGTTACCGAACAAGTCCCGGCCGTGAAATCGGTTGCGGTCGGGGTTTGGGTCAACGTGGGTTCCCGCGACGAAAACGACCGGGAACGCGGCCTGACTCATTTCATTGAACACATGCTGTTCAAAGGAACGCATCACCGCAGCGCCAAAAAGATAGCTTCCTCAATAGAATCTTTGGGCGGTTCGATAAATGCTTTCACATCACGCGAACAAACCTGTTTTCATGCGCTGGTGCTCGATGAACACTTAGGTGTCGCTATCGACGTACTCTCGGATATCCTGATCAATTCCACTTTCAGCAGGATCAATATCGAGCGCGAAAAGCAGGTCGTGGCCGAAGAAATAACGGAAATCGAAGACACCCCATCCGATCATATCCATGACTTGTTTTCTCGTGTTTTTTGGAGGGAGCAGGCTCTCGGACAGCCAATCCTTGGATCATATCAGAGCATCGCTGCGATCGACCGCAAGCTGATTAAGTCATATATGAAGTCGCACTATACGGGGGGAAAGATCGTCATTTCGGCCGCCGGCAATGTCTCACATCGAAAACTGCTGGAAATGGTGAAAGAGAAATTCATGGTCGGCGGTGGAGAACCGGCTGCTGCCAACGGGAGCGTCTCTCCCGATGATTTCGCGGTCAAATGCTTCCGGAACGGTTCCAGTCAGACCCATCTGTGTCTCGGTTTTCCGGGGCTGCATTTCGGCCACGATGATCGTTTCGCCCTCTTGTGTCTCAATACCTATCTCGGGGGCGGGATGTCATCGGTCCTGTTCCAGAAAATCCGCGAGGACAAAGGTCTGGCCTATACCGTCTTTTCCTTTACCGATTTCTACCGCGACAACGGGGTCTTCGGGATCTATCTCGCCACCGAAAAAAGCCGCGTCCAGCAGGCGATGCATATCGTCATGGATGAACTGAAAAGAATCAAAAGGCGGAAGCTGTCCAACGGTCAGCTCGATACAATCAAAGCACAGATAAAAGGCAATCTTCTTTTGGGTATGGAATCGACCTCGGGACGAATGAACCGTCTCGGCCGATTCGAATCCCTGACCGGCAGTTATATGTCGATGAAAGACACGATTCGGGCGATAGAAAAGACCAATGCTTCTGACATCATAGAGATAGCCAACAGGATCATTGACTCGAAAAAGCTGACGGTGACTTCGCTCGGTCCGATAAAAAACTCCGACCTTTCATCCATTAAGTGGTCCTGACTTCGGGTTACCCCCATGGCGATTCTCGCCTTTCATAATACCGACGATCGTTTTTCAATCGGAATTAACAATTATAAGCCAAATAAATTAAAGCGGTTGTGCAAATATCTTAAAGTTGAAGATTATAAATTCTGTGCGCTTTTAGAAATCCTTGCATCGCCCAATAAACAATCAAGCTTGTCCTTCACTTTCGATGACGGCTATAAGTCGTTTCTTGAAAACGCTATTCCCATATTAAAAGAATACTCGATACCGGCGACCGTTTTTATCTCCAGTGGAATGATTGGCCGCAAAAACAGCTGGGATTATTCATCGTTTCTGACTCCGCGCGAGCATTTGTCCGCCACTGATATACGCCGCTTATCTGGCGAAGGCGTCGAAATCGGCTCCCACGGGCACTCACATTTAGCACTGACGACGCTGTCCGACCGATTCCTGCGACTTGAACTGGAAAAATCCAAAAGGATACTCGAGGATATAACTGGCAGACCAATAAAATATATGAGCTATCCTTTCGGACGAGTTAACGAAAAAGTCGAAGCGGCAGCTTTGGAAGTCGGCTATGAGCGCGGTTTTTCATTGGCTCAAATACCTTCCGACGGCAACGGGTTTTCGGTGCGACGGTCGGCCGTCTATGCCTGGGACAGCCCTTATACGGTGCTTAAAAAGACCGGGGGAGGGGCCAGTGCGGCGCTTGAGCGGTTCAAAGAGAACATTATCAATTCCTACTCGGGCGGGACCATCCTGCTCAATCGACTTCGCGGGAAAAATCTCCCGGCCCGCGATTAATCTGCCGACACGTTTATCCGAAAACTCTTGATATATGGATTGAATAGCCCTAAATTCAGTCTTTTTAAATCACAATGCGGATGGATAAAGCCATGACGGAAAAGACATCGAAAGAAAAATATTACGATTTTAAAACCATCGAGCCGAGATGGCAAAAATACTGGGAAGATCAGAAGCTGTTCCGGGCGCCCGACCAGCCCGGCGAAAAGAAATTCTATATGCTCGTCATGTTCGCGTACCCCTCGGGTGACATTCACATGGGACATTTCCGGAATTATATCGTCGGCGATGCCGTCGCCCGTTACAAGATGCTCCAGGGCTACGACGTGCTTCATCCGTTCGGCTGGGATGCGTTCGGTTTGCCCGCCGAAAGAGCGGCGATTCAGAGAAATCTCCATCCGGCTGAATGGACCCGGAAAAACATCGAGGTCTCACGCAGTACTTTAAAAAAGGTCGGTATCTCCTTTGACTGGTCACGCGAAGTGATTTCGTGCAATCCGGATTATTATAAATGGACCCAGTGGATTTTTATCCAGCTTTTCAAAAAGGGCCTGGCCTACCAAAAAACCGGGCTGATCAACTGGTGCCCCGAAGATAAAACCGTGCTGGCCAACGAACAGGTCGTGGACGGCAGATGCGAGCGGTGCGGCACGCCGGTCGAAAAGAAAGAGCTGGTTGGCTGGTATTTCAAAATTACCGATTACGCCGACCGCCTGATCGATGACCTCGACACCCTGCCCGATTGGCCGGATAACGTCAAAACGATGCAGAAAGAATGGATTGGTCGCTCCCACGGGGCCGAAATAGATTTCACTATAAAGGAAACCGGGGAGAAGCTGCCGATTTTCACGACCCGTCCGGATACTATATATGGCGTTACTTTCATGGCCATCGCCCCGGAATCGCCTTTGGTCGGCAGGCTTAATTTAGAGAGCGAATTTAAAGCAAAGGTTGAAGAATACCGCCGGACCGTCCAGATGCGTTCGGAAATCGACCGGGCCGCACAGGGCGACAAAGACGGTGTTTTCACGGGCAAGTACGCCATAAATCCGTACAACGGCGAAGAAGTCCAGCTGTGGGTGGCCGATTACGTTCTGGCCGGTTATGGCACCGGCGCCGTGATGGCGGTCCCGGCCCACGACAGCCGCGATTTTCTGTTCGCGAAAAAGTATGATATACCGATCAGAATTGTTATTCATCCGGACAAAACCACCAGCATGAATCTGGACGAGATGGACGATGCGTTCACCGATTACGGCGTTATGGTCAACTCGGGCCGGTTCGACGGACTGGTCGGTCAGGATGCCATAAAGAAGGTCACGGAATACGCCGAGCAGCAGGGCTTCGGATGCGGTAAGATCAATTACAAGCTTCGCGACTGGTCGATTTCGCGCCAGCGCTACTGGGGTTGCCCGATACCGATCATACACTGCAAGAAATGCGGACCGGTCGCGGTCCCGGAAGACGATCTGCCGGTGCTTTTGCCCGACACCAGGAACTTCCTACCCAAAGGACGCTCACCGCTGGCCGATGTGCCCGAATTCATGCACGTAAAATGCCCGAGCTGTGGGGGAGAGGCCGAGCGCGATCCGGATACAATGGACACCTTCGTTTGCTCGTCGTGGTATTACCTGCGCTATATCGATGCGCACAATGACTCCGAGGTATTTTCCAAAGAAAAAGCGGCCGGGTGGATGCCGATCGACCTTTATATAGGCGGCATTACGCACGCCACGGGGCATTTGATATATTTCCGGTTCTTCCAGAAATTCCTGAAAGATATTGGCTGGGTCAACGACGATGAGCCCGCCAGGACGCTATTCAACCACGGCATGGTTCTCGACGGCCAAGGCGAGGTAATGTCCAAGTCCAAAGGCAACGTGGTCTCCCCGATCACACTTATGGAACAGCGGGGTGTTGACGTCTCCCGGCTGGGGATGTTTTTCACGGCCCCGACCGAAAAAGAGGTTCTCTGGACCAACGAGGTTTTAATCGGGCCGGAGAAGTTCCTGTATAATAAATTCTATCCGCTGGTGGATGACTTTAATCCCGATACGGCGACTAACTTAAAGTATCACTTTAACGTGGATGATTTGAGCGACTTCGACCGCAAGCTGTATATAAGGTTAAATCAGACAATTAAACGGGTTGGTGAAGATTATGATCGTCTGCAGTTCAATACGGCTCTGTCGGCGCTCATGGAGCTGGTGCGGGATTTTGATGCTGACAAAATCGCAGGCAAGCATCTGAACAATAATATAATATTGAAAGCGATAATCATGATTGCGCCGATGGCACCACATATGGCCGAAGAAATGTGGCGGCTGTGCGGTCAAAAGGATTCCGTATTTAAAGCGTCCTGGCCGGAATACGACCCAAAAGCCGTCGAGTTTGACTCGATTAAAATTGCGGTTCAGGTTAACGGTAAGCTGCGCGGTGAAATCGACATTGCGCGCGATTCAGATAAAGACGTGATTATAAAAGCCGCTGTCGAAAACGACCGAGTCAAGCCATATCTGGACGGCAAGGATATAGTCAAGAAGATCTATGTGCCCGGTCGACTGGTCAATCTGGTGGTCAAATAGCAGGCCAGGCTACGCCTTCTTATTTTTAAAAGTATTGATTACCGGTAGCTATTAAAAGAAGGCGTATGTTAACATAATATATCTTTAGTGACACCATCTTTTCAAAAATAGGCCATCCCAAAAATTATATAGAACGATGCAATTTCAATCTTCATTAAAGTCTGGATTTTTAAGGCTGCGTTTCATTATTTAATCCGGCCTGACAGTGTCGCCCACAGCTTGGAGGCTGTCCCAAAAGTACGCCTTTTAAGTTCCGCGGGGTCATGTCCCGACGAAGTCGGGATGTGACCCTGCGGTCTTTCAACGGTTTCCGTCGGGTGACAATTTCGACTGCGTTGAAATCAGGACCCGACGGAACACTTTTGGGACAGCCTCCTTGGGGTTTGTTGAAAAAGCGGCGCCAATATGTTCCGTCAGGTGCTGATCCCGACGAAGTCGGGATTGATACCTGACGGCCTCTTTAGCTTCAATGACTTACAATGCGGTCAGGTCACACGCCCCGATAAATCGGGACGCAGGACCTGACCGAACAGGCTTTTTCAACAGGCCCATTGCTGTGGGTTTTCTCGTTTCAAAGGCTGAGAATTTAAATCCTGCTGAAGGCGTAATTGGCGAGTCGTCGGGCCTCGCGGAAACGAGTATTATTTCCCGGTGCTCCAAGGACGACCACTGTGACCTCTTCACCCTTTGAATTCTGCAGGATCGTGGCCAGGCAATAATCTGATTCTATGATATATCCCGTCTTTCCGGCTTTGACCTTATATTTTGAAAAAACCATACGGTTGGTATTAACCAGCTGAATCCTTTTTTTGCGATTGATCAGGCTGAAAGTATATTTCTTGAGACTTGTGATGTGTGCCAGTTCGGGATATTTGTGATAGGCGATATTGAGCAGTTTTGCCACGTCGGCGGCGGTCGAGCAGTTGCGCTCGTCGAGCCCGGTCGGCTCGAACATCACGGTATTTTCCAGACCGCAGGCTTTGGCGACGTTATTCATATTGCGCGCGAAATCCTCATAACTCCCCGCCACGTGCCGTGCCAGCGCCCGGGCCGCCCGGTTGTCGGACTGAAGCATCGCGGCGTGAAGAAGATCTTTGGCCCGGACCCTGTCCCCCGTCCGGAACAGCGACCGTGACGAATTTCGGGCGTCCTGTTTCGTGATTGTCAGGACGGTATCGGGATTGTAATTATCGAGCACGATCATGGCCGTCAAGAGCTTCGAAATCGACGCCACCGGCCGGATTTGATCGGCGTTATAGCAATAAATGACATCGTGCTTCCTATTATCTATTGCAATCGCTGCCTTGAGATTCAAATGCAGGTCGCGGCTGAGGTTGGAATCCGGCAGATCGAAAGAAAATGCCTGCTGCTGTTCTTCCATCGTATACAAAGTGCCGGATTGCGATTCGGTCAGGCCCAGAAAATAAGCCATGATGAACAGAGTGCTTATGCCCATTATGGACAGCGCAATCACGCCTTTTTTATCGGTCTTTTCGTAGTTATCTAATGTTTCACCCATTTTATAATTTCCGGTAATGTCGGTCGTTTTCCGTACATAAGGATTCCGACCCTGAATATTTTTCCTGTTACCCAGATGACGGCAATCGTCGCCAAAAGCGTCAGGACTACACCGATGGTCGCCTGAACGATCATCGGATTCGCGAAGCTGAATGTATCAACACCTGTGAAATTGAGACGCAGAATCATCATCGTCGGCGTGAACATCGGTATCAGAGACAGCACGACCGCGATGGTAGAATCCGGCTCCTGCACGATATACGAGGCAACGATTACCGGCAGGATCAGTGACATGGTAATCGGGAATATGAAATTCTGCGCTTCTTTATCCGAATTTACGATCGATCCGATCAGAGCAAACAGGGTCGAATACAACAGGTAGCCCAGGACCAGAAAGACGATGAAGTAAACAATAAACACCGGGTTAAAAATAATGCCCGCAATATCGGCGCTGACATTCAGACTGCCCCGGAAGGCCCACAAACCCAATCCTATGACGAACCATATCGCCACCTGAGTGAGCGAGGCCATGCCGAGCCCCACCACCTTTCCGGCCATAAGTTGAAACGGCGAAATCGAGGAAACCAGTACTTCCATTATGCGGGAGTTCTTTTCTTCGATTACCGAACGCATCAGGGTTTGCCCATAACCCAGCGCTGTCATGAAGATTATCATGACGAATATGATCCCGCCGAGATACAAGGTCATGAAATCGCGTTCTTTGCCGCCGGGCGACTGCTGTCTGAATTCGACACTTCGCGTGGCTTCCAGAACGGAATCGATGCCGACGTTAATATTCATCTTCTCCAGCCTGTTTTCGGCCAGAATGTTCCTCATCCGGTATTCAAAGCGGTTTATGGTTCTGAAACCGAACGATTTGGCCACGAGAATAGCGGAATCGTTTTGTAATATGTTATTTCCGATTATTATATAACTTTTCAAGCCGCCCGTTTTTATTAGCGAATCAAGGTCTTCTCTGCGCGATGCGTACGCCGCCGAATCCGAGGGGTCAATATTATAAATGTCCGTGACTTTGTAAGCCGGTTTGTCATTATCCAGCTTGTAATCGGCAATTTCATCTTTGAACTTTTCGCCTATCCCCTGCTGGTCCAGGTCGATAATGGCTATTTTTTCGGTCGTGTCGGATTTCTTGGACGCCAGGAGCATCGGGACGACCGTGACCACGACCATGAAAAGGGGCGTCAACAATATCCCGATAATGAATGATTTCTTCTTGACCACCTGAGCGTATTCTCGCTTGATGACAATCCACATCTTATTCATGGGTCACCTCCGTCGCTTTTGCTCGTGGGTCCGTTTTGGCGACTTCTATGAATATGTCGTAGAGCGACGGCTCGATCAGTTCAAACCGCCGTATTTTTACGTTCTCCGATATGGCTTTGAGAATAACCTGGGTGTCGGCATCATCGGCCAGTTTCAATTCGACATAATTATTGAATTCTATCATTTGCGCCACGCCGGGGACGTCTTTTATAAAGGCTCCGTCGCCCTCGATATCGACCTGTATCGAATTCGACCCGAATTTGGCCTTAACCTCGGAAAGGCGGCCGTCGAGGACCTTAAGGCCGTTATTTATCAGGCAGATATAATCGCAGAGCTTTTCGGCCTGCTCCATGACGTGCGTCGAAAACAGGATGGTGGTCTCGCGCCTTTTTTCATCGAGCAGAATGCCTTTGATAAGCTCGATATTGATCGGGTCAAGTCCGGAAAATAACTCGTCGAGAATTATCATCTCCGGTTCGTGAATCAGCGTCGTGACGAACTGGAGTTTTTGCTGCATCCCTTTCGACAGCTCTTCGACCTTTTTGAACTTGTACGTCGACAGGGACATTTTATTCAGCCATTTATCGATATTGGCATCAACCTGTTTTTTGCTGCAGCCTTTGATTTCGGCCATATATGTGACCACCTCGGCCAGCGTCATTTTCCTGTAAAGACCGCGTTCCTCCGGGAGATAACCGACATTGTTTTTGAATTTGGCCGTTACCGGTTGGCCTTTGACATGGATCGTCCCCGAATCGGGAGCTATTATGTCCATGATCATACGGATGGTGGTCGTCTTGCCGGCTCCGTTCGGACCGATTATGCCGTAAATCGACCCTTTGGGAATCGACAACGACAAATTATCGACAGCTACCTTGCCTTCATAGTGCTTGCTGATATTATCCAGACGTAAATATTCTTCCATCTCTATCCCCAAAGCCTCCAATTAAAGAAATCATCGCTTCCGGTCAACAAAAAATTCTATAACATCAATATCTGTTTCATCTCACGAGCGTTCTTTATCGCCTGCCCGGCGTGGCAATTATTAAAAAAAATGTAAACTTTATTGGTTTTTCCCTCCATCTTCCGGATTTTTTCTTTCCACTCCTGCAGCTGTTCCGGGGTGTAGTCATAATCATAGCGCAGCGCGCCGCCGTCCCACCACTGCTCGGCGTTCCGCCCGTGCAGGCGGATATAGCCGGTACTGGTAGTATTAAAGCAGTCCGGCTTCAAAAGACCCGACAGCTGCGGCTCATCAACCGAAACATAGCCGATATCGGCGGCTTTCAGCGCGTCGTACATAGTGCGATTGACCCAGCCATCGTGACGAAACTCGACAAACAACCGATGCGGCACCAGAAGCTCCCGGCAGGATTGAATATATCCCAGATTCGATTGATTGAACTTGAACGAGTACGGAAACTGGGCCAGGACGCCCTTGAGTTTGCCGCTGTCTTCCATAGGCTTCAGGCACTCTTTGTATTCGGTGACGGCCTCTTCTATATCTTTTCTCTTATGGGTCAGCGCTTGCGGAACTTTGACCATAAACTCGAAATGGTCGGGCGTCTTTTGTTCTATTTTGGCCATCACGGCCGGGTGCGGGATGCGGTAATAGGTCGAATTTATCTCGACCGTGTCGAAATGGTTGACATAAAAGTCGAGCATTTTGCCCTTTTCGATTCCTTCCGGGTAAAACGGGCCGACCCAGTCGGCGAAACTGTATCCCGAGGTGCCAATTTTTATTTCCATGATATTAAAAGCCTATACCGGTCAATTATGAAAATATTCACATTTAGTTTTGCGGCTGGCTATCCAATAAGATGCAGGAAATCTGTCAGGAGAAAGTCGATCCTCCCGATAAACGTCGACATGCGGGACATGACCGTATATCCGAACGTGGCTCCGAAGAATATCATCAGGAAATATGTCCCCAGCCGCGCCGCCTTCCCCATAACCCCTTCATGTTCTCGACTGAAATAAAAATATGCCAGCGTCGAAAGCAGCCCCAGAACCACAACCAGCGCCTCGAAATGAAACCCGTTGCCGTCGACCAGCGGTACAATCGACGCCGACACCTGTTTTATGGTCCGGGCGTAGAGCATAGCCGGAATCGCCACCCCGGCCCCAGCCCCGATCATGAAAGCGATCGGAATCCTCGACAGCCACGACAACCGTGAGCTGAAGCGGCTGAACATCAGGAGCCCCAATATCAGCGGGAGTATCAAAGACAGCTTGCCATCCAGGAACAGAGGCCTGAAAAGAATATCGACCAGTGTCGTCTGCCAGTAAATGACGAGGGCATACCCGATAGATAACCCGATCAACAGATGCTCCGCCACACGGTAGATGGGATTGTCCTTATATAAAAATGTATATATGGCCAGTGTCAAAATGCCCGCTATCAGAAGTCCGATATCCATTACCGCTCCGCTTTACTTTTTGATTTATTGCGGAAGTAGAATATATTTCCGATGATAATCAGGACAATCACATAAAAGTGCGCCGAAGTCTGGGCCAGCATACCCCTTGTCCCTCCCCCCTTGCGGTGAATCAGCGATTCGTATTCGGCTGCGCCTTTCAGTCCACCCACGACCGAATATAATTGGCCCGAAGAAAGGTAGGGATCGTACGTCGTAATCATGGCCGCGGTGAGTCCGGCCATCACCTGCTGGTTGTACTTCGCCCCGGCGTACTCGATCCACTGTACGGTTAAAGAACCGTCGGCGATGGAAATCACCATATCGATGTCGTCATAATTTTCGATATTGGCCATAATAGGCAGCTGATTGACCGATGTCCCGAGGTAATCCTCGGGGAATATATTCTCGATCGACTCGCCCATGCCGAGTATGGTCGCGATCTGCTGGGGTTTGAACCCGAGAAAGGCATAATCGGTGCCGTATTTTTTGCCATACTCCTTGGCTGTCTTTGTCATCAGGCGATATCCGATAGCCGTCCCCTCGGCGAACAGTGACACACCGACAAGCCTTATATTATTTTTGAAGGCGTGTCTCAATATGGCCAAAGCGATCGGCTGGATTTCAGGCAGCGATGAGGCTTCGTGGTCGAACGAGACCATAACCACCGAGCCTTCGGGGAGGTTTTCGATGTAATCGTAGCTTCGCTGCACTTCGGGTGACGTCACCGATACGAAATCAACCACGATCAGATATGATATTACAACGACTATAAACAGCCCGGCGAATATTATCCATCTGATTCTGGCCGGTGTCATCATTCACCTTTCAAATAGGTTCGTTCTATTCCAAGTATAACCCGGAACGCTGTCGTCATCGAGCCCAGCCCGATTCCGATCAATATCGCCCGACGGGCCGACATCGACGGATAGTCCTGTATCCAAAAAGTCAGTTTCGGCAGATAGCTCGAAATCATTTCGGCAATGGGAACACGGCCGATGAGTATGATAAGTGCCGCTCCCAGTAATATCGACGCCTGAAGGTTTCTTGCGCGAAAACCCCTGAACGATGCCGACGCCACGAAAAACGCCAGCAGCGAAAAAACCGTGGCCTGCATCGGGGCGATAACGTTTTCAAATATCCACAAAAACGGCGAATCTATTTTGATCCCCCCGATCATGGCCAAAACCGGCATCAGTACAACTCCCAATAGAGCGATCGCCCGATATGTGGCATCCTGCCCTCGGGACAGTTGTTTGAGATTGTTTTTCGCGAAAGCCGCCACTCCCACCAGCAGCGTGAAGGCGAAAATTATCTGCCAGTAATCGAGAATACCGGAATAAATCGCTCTTGCCACCGGATGCGGCGAAAAGTACCTGGAGAAACATCAGGGCCCCGGCCAGGAAGCATATTATGACAGGCAGGCGCTGTTTCATCAGAATTTCCACCATGTTGACGCCGGATCAATAGTCGCCCAGACCATGGCGACTATAATAAACACGGCAATCAGGACTTTGATAATATCCTGTGCCTTGACCGATGACAGGATCGCCGGATTTTTCGACAGATACCCCGACGCCGCGAACAGTTCCTCGCCGATTAAAGTATAGTCGCAGGCGACAATAAAGAAGGCCAGCTGTATAGTCGAATCGGTCCCGGCGATCTGCATCGCACCAATTGAATTGGCAGTCTCGGCGAGGATCAGCGATTCGGCTTCGAAAGTCCCCAGCAGAAAAACCGAAGCCGGCTTCGTACGACTGATATAACCGTCGACCGCGGCGGCATAGCCGAACTGCGACGACGAAATATAAAATATATCATCGGGGTGGTATCGGTCGGGATAGCCTGCTTTGGCGCACCCTTCTTTGACCACTTCCTGCGCGACGGCCATTATGACCGGGTCGTGCGTGGGATATATCAGCCGACAATCGTATTCGGCGGCCTTTTCTGCGACCGATGATAGTATATTCATCGAGGCTATCGTCGTCGGGCGCTGGATGTCGCCGCCCCAGCCGGGCGTATAGAGCATCGGTGATCCCATCTCTGTGGCCCGCCCGACCGCCTCCTCGACTGCGGCCAGTCCCGGTATTTCTCTAATTTTTATGCCTTCGCCCGATTTCGATGATTTGATCGCGTACAAAACGATCCCGATACATATGATCGAAAGGATCAATGTCGGCAATGTCGACAAATCAAACCAGGTCGAATTCTGCGGCGATGAATCTCCGGCATAGGCGATACCATATCCTGACATTATCGATGAAAGTAAAATGAACCGAACCCAAGTTTTTTGCATATAATGACTTAATAATTGTGTTGTTGTAAAATCAACAAAAAGTTTACTTGACAACCCCTTAAGACTTTACTTATTCTCGGGCTATGAAAAAAATCACATTACTACTGACAATTATCGCATTGCTCGGTCTGGTTTCGTGCGGAAACAAGCCGTCCGGACCCGTAACGTTACAATGGTGGCAGTTTTCAACCGATCCCGCCATCAAGCCGACCATAGAAAAAATGGTCTCGGATTTTGAAGCTCAAAATCCCGATATCAAGATCAATATAACCGACCTCACCTGGGCCAACGGTCACGACAAAATCGTCCTTGCCTTTTCATCCGGTACCGCTCCCGATATCGTCGAACTGGGCTCGGACTGGATAGCGGAATTTTCACAGTCTGACCAACTGGCCGACATCACCGACGGTGTCGTTAAAGACACTTCGGCTTTCTACGGCTGGAAACCGACCATGTACAAAGATAAAATCTACGCCTTCCCCTGGATTCTGGGGACGAGAGTTCTGTACGTAAACAACACCCTGAGAAAAAAGGCCGGTCTGCCGGATGATTTTGTTCCGTACAATTGGGATTTGCTGAAAGAAGAATGTTACCGGATCGACTCGCTCGGTAAAGACATTTACGGCTTCGGTTCCAACGCCGCCGAAAAGCATACGCTGTATAAAAAGTTTCTCCCATTCCTCTGGTCCAATCGAGGATATATAATAAGTAAAACGGGAAGATTCAGCACGTTAGCGACCGACCGCTCGTACAATGCTCTCAAATTCTATAAAGAACTTTCCGACAGCACCGGTCTGGTCGACACTCAACGGAGGCTGGAAGATGCCTTCCTCGACGGCAAGGTCGGCGTGATAATTTCCGGTGACTGGCTGCTGAAACGCATCCGGAACGAAAAACGACAAATTGATTTTTCGACGTTCGTCTTCCCCGGTCCCAAGTACCCCGGCATTTCGTTTTTCGGTGGTGAATACCTGGCGATAAGCAAAACCTGTCCCGATAAAAACGCGGCCCTCAAATTTATCGAATTCATAACCGACAAAGAAAATCAGCTTACTTTTTGCAAGGCCAATATGTCGGCTAATCCATCGAATAAGGCCGCCGCCGAAGATCCGTTCTTCACCGATGATCCGCACCTGGCCACTTTTGTCCGGCAGTTGGAACGCTCACAGATGCCGGAAATCGATAAGAACTGGGTTTATATCGAGGATATTATCGAGCGGACTCTGGAAGATATTCTATTCGATGGCGTTCCGATGGCCGAGGGTTTATATAACGGCAAAAAAGAAATAGAAAAACTCCTCAAGCAATCGGAATGATCCGCAGGAAATCCATAGGCATTCTCTTTGCATCGCCCTGGATTATCTCATTCTGCATCTTCTGGCTGTTCCCCCTGCTTTATTCGCTGGTTTTAGGCTTCACCGACTATCGCCTGATGCGTCCGGACTGGTCCTGGATCGGCCTGGAAAATTATATATCGCTTTTTTCCGACAAGGCCTTTCTGCTTTCACTGAAAAATACCGTCATTTTTGTGGTCGGCACGATCCCGGTCACAACCGTCATAGCCCTTGGTTTGGCACTGCTCGTCAATAAGAGCTTCCGGGGACGGACTTTTTTCCGCTCGGCTTATTTTATGCCGTCGGTGACGTCTATGATCGTCGTCGCGCTGGTCTTCACCAACCTGTACTCCCGTGGTGGCTATATATATCTCCTGGCGGAAATGATCGGGCTGTCTCCACCGCCAAACGGGCTGTTGTTGTCGAGTTCATCGGCTCTTTATTCGGTCATGGCCATGGACGTCTGGATGTCGGTCGGCCACTATATGCTGTTGTTTCTGGCGGGACTTAAGTCAATACCCGATGAACTTTATGAAGCGGCCGAAGTCAGCGGAGCAACAGCCTGGCAGAAATTCCGATATATAACGCTGCCGCTTTTGAAGCCGGTCGCGCTGTTTATTATTGTCATTAACACCATCAAATCATTCCAGGTATTCGTGGAAATATTCGTCATGACACGAGGCAATTACGGCACCTCGACGGCCGTCTATTTCATATATGAAACCGGCCTGAGCCGTTTTGAATTCGGTTATGCCTCCGCCGCGGCCTATGTCTTGTTCATTATCATCGCGATATTTTCACTATTGCAATTTCGATTATTGCGGCAAAGGCGGATATGGTAAAATTCCTGAAATATTCGGCTTTATGCAGCATTCTGGCGGTGATGGTTTTTCCGCTGCTCTGGATGTTTCGCATCTCCTTTTTGCCCGCCGATCAGGGGCTGTCTCTGTCCGATTTCTTTTCCGGTGCTTTCACTCTGAATATCTATCGCGATATTTTCCAAAGCGGCGGTATGCTTCGCTATTTCATGAATTCCGCCCTGGTGGGAGCGGCCGTCACTATCGGCAACATTCTTTTCTGCTTTATGACCGGTTATGCTCTTTCGAGATATAAATTAATCGGCCGCCGTTTCTGGTTCTTCTCCGTGATTTTTGTCCTGATGATTCCGGTGCATATTATAATTATTCCGCTGTACCTGTTAATTTTCAAGCTGGGTTTGTACGATACCTATGCCGCGCTCATTTTGCCGTTTCTGGTCAATCCGATCGGCATCTTTCTGGTCAAGCAATATATCGACTCTCTGCCGCCGTCGGTCGAAGAGGCCGCGCGTATGGACGGTGCCGGGGAATTCCGAATTTTATTCAGGATTGTCATGCCGCTCTGTAAACCGGCTTTGGCCGTGCTGGCGATACAGGTTTTTCTGGTCAACTGGAATTCTTTCCTGTTTCCGTTTATCCTGACCGGTTCGGATTCACTGCGAACCCTGCCGGTCGGACTGGCCTTATATCAGGGGCATCAAGCCATTGATTGGCAGCATCTTATGGCAGGATCGGGACTGGCCGTGATCCCCGTTCTCGTCGTCTTTTTGCTCTTCCAAAGGCATATCGTTTCCGGCATAACTGCCGGAGCCATAAAACAATAGAGTAAAAACAAAAAATTAGCCTTGACAGTACCACAAAAAGGACTATATCATTGGTCAAAATAAAGCTAAATTAACCAATTTTTCATGGAGGAAGGATGCGTTTTAAAATCCTCGTGGCCATAGCCATTCTTGGCGGCCTCCTGGTGGTAGGTTGTGCAAGCAAAGGGTATGTCGATCAGCGCATAGCCGAAGTTCAGGCTTCGATGCAGGCTGATATGAATACCGTGAAAGCCCAGTCGGCTCTGAATGCCGATGAAATCAAGAAGATGCAGGCCGTGACGGCCGAACTTTCGGACAAAGCCAACATGGCTTTGAACGAAGCCAAAGGTTTTGAAAATTATCAGGTTATTTGGGAAGGCGTGGTCAATTTCGATTTTGACAGCCACGAGCTGACACAGGCTGGCCGTGATTATATGGAAGAGCTCGGTCAGAAGATGATAGATAATCCTCGTTCCCTCCTTGAACTAACCGGTTATACCGATAAAACCGGTTCCGCCAATTATAACCTGCTTCTTGGGCAGGCTCGTGCGGATGCCGTTCAGAGATATCTGGTTGACCAGTATGGCATAGCCCTGTACAGGATGTACACGTCAAGTCAGGGTAAAAATCATCCGGTGGCTATGCAGGACGAAAAAGACGCCAACGCCAAAAACCGCCGCGTCGTCTTGAAGCTC
Organism: uncultured candidate division Zixibacteria bacterium; assembly: GCA_963702205.1. Lineage (GTDB taxonomy): Bacteria > Zixibacteria > MSB-5A5 > GN15 > PGXB01 > CALAMC01. The sequence goes on along the minus strand of OY969724.1, from coordinate 2,602,447 downwards.
TGGGGCAAACTTTAATTTTTGGGTTTGATTTTGGCGGGACCGGATGGTCCCGCCTTTTTTTTAGCCGATCGCGGCCTTGCAAATGATTTATCTATATCTTGACCCCGATTCAAGTAATTATTAATATTACCCTTTGAGAGATTGGGACGAGGCCGTTTGTAGAAATATAAGAGCTTGGTGCGATAGGCATTATTAAGGAATTAATGAAATTGGCATAAACCGTCGCGACGGCAAATGCAAAGTTATTTCAGAAAGGCAGACAGATGAAATCAAGACTGATGGTGGTATTGGCTTTGTTGACCGCGTTTGTCGTCATCATGGCTTGCTCCTCAAAAAAAGTGGCTGAGGTCGGCGACACGGTCAAAGTCCATTATGTCGGCAAACTTGACGACGGAACAATTTTCGATTCCTCGGAAGGTCAGGAGCCTCTGGAATTCAAACTCGGTGACTCAATGGTTATCCCGGGGTTCGAACACGCCCTTATCGGCATGGCCGAGGGCGACAGCACGACCGTCGTGATTCCCCCCGACAGTGCCTACGGTCCGTACCGCGATGAAATGATCGGCGTGGTACCGAGAGATAAGATACAAGCCGCCGGCGACGTGCAGGTGGGCCAGGAACTGCAGCTGCCCGGACCCAATGGGCAGGTCTTTTATGCCAAGGTGCTGGAAGTCACACCCGATTCGGTTAAGCTGGATGCCAACCATCCTCTGGCCGGTCAGACCCTGAATTTCAACATCAAACTGGTAAGTGTGGAAAAAGGCAAATAAGATTCAAATTGACAATCGTTCCGGCAATGCGGGACAGTTATTTAATATCCAATTCGATTCCGGCCGTCTCAAAACGCGGCCGGATTCTTATTGTATCCGAGTAAATCTCCCACGTCTCCGGCCATTCCAGGGGTTTCAGCGAACCGAAGTCCTGCTTCCCGTTTTCGTTGCGGTCCACATATCCCAATAGCTGGTACTTGCCCGGCGGCAGGTCCGGATGAAAGCTGTCCTCGACGGCCGCAAAATCAAAGGTCTTCATCGATGGATAGAGGCTGAATACGAAATTTACCGGGCCTTTTTTAACGGTTAAAGTATCAAACAAGACGGTTCCCGAAACCGAGCCCATCGAATCAATATCATAAGTACTGAAATGGTAATCAATGATCGACTGCCCGAGAACGTTACCCGCCCGGTCGGAAATCTCCGGAGCATTGATGCTCAAAGTGTAATTTTGTCCTTCGTTCAGGTCCGGCACGTACAATTGATAAAGCAGCGGATCGATTGAATTTATGATTATATCGTACCCCACGGTGTCCCGGTCGAGAAGAATAAACGGCACCTGACCCGTGTCAGAAAATACCACCGGCTCCGAAAATCCGAGATCGATTTTGTTATCCCTGGCGTATACGGTCTGCTTATCATGAGAGCAGAAAGCGATTTTGGGCGGGGTTGAGTCGGCGGTTGCGGCCAGGTTGAAGGTTGAGCTTAAGATATAAGGTAATGAATCGTCGATAACCCCGAAGGCTTTATTATCGATACGAACCTGATAATTTCCGGGCAGCAAATCACCGAAATAAATGGTGTAATTCTGAAGAGCCTTGTCTCCGTCTTCCTCGATTGCCTGGGGATGAGACAACGTCGCCCCCGAATCACCGACCTGCCGCAATTCGATATATTCGAACATCGCCTCGAAATCTTCCGGCAGGATGCTGTTGGTAAACCTGATACTTATCAGACCGTCACCGTTCGTTGCCGCCGACAGAATACCATATGACGTCGTATCGATTCTTATCATCGAGATATTAAGATGGTTTGGCCCGACACCGTTTTCGATGTTCGCCACCCGGTCGGCCAGGCCGAAAGACTCCTTGCCGAAATCGAAAGTCTGGCTTTTGTCTTTATCACCGAACGCCAGCAGGAAATACCTGCCGTCGGGCAGATAGTTTAGGTTGAAAAGCCCGTCCTTCCCCGTCTGCGTCATGTACACCGGATAGAGCGAATCGAACGATGGCAGCGAATCCGGGTTGATGCCCCCGAACAGCCCGACTGTCGCCCCTGCTCCGGGCTTGCCTCCATCGGCTATATAGCCCTCTATTTTGCCTTTGCTGATTTCCGGTCCGGTAGAAAACGCGATCTGTTTCGATGATGCCATTTTGTTGTTGCGAAGATCGGTTACATTGGCCCCGATGTTGACGATGTAAGTTGTCGAATCCCGGAATGAATCGGGCAGGATGATGTTCATCGTCTTGCCCTTCCATTTGAACGTCGGCTCAGTCTTCGGGCGAGGCGAAATAAACACGGCCGTCTGCGCGGAATTCTTGTCGACCGTTTCCGAAAAAGCCACGCTGACGATATCCCCTTTGCCGACGTTTACGGCGCCCGATTCGGGCTCGGACATCACTATTTCAGCACCGGTTTCATCCACCGGTCCGCCCGGCGGCGAGGCCACCTTGGCACACGTCATAAAAATCAATGGGAACAGGAATAGAATCAGAAGATATATCGGATATAGTCTAATGTTCGAGCTTTTCTTTAAGCGCTTCATTATTCGGATCAAGCTCCAATGCTTTTTGCCAATATACGCGAGCCTGATCGGGTTCGTCAAGGGCTTCATATATATCGCCGAGATGGTGCAATACGACCGGGTCGTCATTGATATATTTATAGGCCAGCGTCAGTTGTTCCAGGGCTTTACTGTATTTCCCCATACGGTACATCAGCCATCCATAGCTGTCGATGTAGGCACCGTTGTCAGGAGATAATTTGAGTGCTTTTTCAATAAGTTTTCGGGCGTAGTCCAGTCTTTCCCCTTTTTCGGCCAGCATGTACCCGAGATAGTTCAGGGTCGGGGCGTGGTCCGGACGGTATTTCAGGATATATTCAAACAGCGAGACCGCGCGATCGAACTGCCCGTCTCGTTCCAGCGCGGCTCCCAGCGAAAAAGAAATCGAGAGCGAGTCATCGAGGGTCCTGAGGTGAGTCAGGGCTTTTTCATAGTCGTTGATCTCGGCCTTGACCGAATCCATTTCATAGTAGACCATACCGAGGTTTATCCAGCCGTCGATGACCGTATCCGCCTCAAGAGTAATGCGTTTGAAATAATCCCGGGCGCGCGGCAAATCGCCCCGCAAAAACGCCACCCGGCCGATATAATATTGTACAGAGAGATCATTGATCCCGGAATCCTCTAAATAAGTGAACACCGAATCGGCCAGTCTGAGGCTGTCCTGAAGATAATACAAAACCCCGAGCCTCTGAATTAAAGAACGATCAAACGGTGATCGGTCGATGACGTCCCTGGCGATATCTATCCCCTTGTCGTACTGCCCGTCTTTTTCATAGAAGCCCAGCAGACGCGTCTCGATCATGTTATCGTCGGGAGCACGGTCGTAAGCCTGCTCGGTGTAATAGAGAGCGCTGTCATTGGCACCGGATTCCTCGTATATAACCGACATGCCCAGATACGCCCGAACGTTGTCCGCCGACGAATCCATCGAGATCGACTGTTTGTAGCTCTCCAGGGCTTCCGGGATCAGTCCGGCTCGTATCTGAAGATTGCCGAGCTTCTGGAAATTGTCGCCGCTCGGATTCAGATTGGCCACCCTTGAAAAAGCGTATGCGGCGCTGTCATAATGCTGCAATTGCTCCTGAAAGTGGGCGATATGATACCATATCTGAGTGTTCAGAGTATCTTCCTTGACCGCCGCTTCATAAGCCGCCAGAGACTCGGGCACCTTACCGAGAATACGGTAACAATCGGCGATAAGTATCCTGGTCTGCAAATCCTGTGGGCTGACCTTCTGCGCTTCGACCAGGGCTTTGTCGAATTCCCTCAAATAAAAAAGTGTCAGAGCATAACTCGATCTGATTTCCGCCGACTCCGGCATATATTTCAAAGCTTCGCGGTACTGCTGACTGGCCAGATAATATTCGCCCATTGCTTCAAGTATGGATCCGTTGGCGAAGTGATTGAATGCAAAACGATTTATCGTATTATCGAGGGTGTCCGCTTTGTCGTCGTTATCGGCCAGCAGCATCTCGGACGAGTTTAATCTGCTGTCAATCAAACCGGGCTTTTTCTCCCCGGAATAATTGATGGCCTTATACCCACCGCACCCCGTTAGGGCCAGGACAAAAATCACGATGACGAATTTAATGGAATTGAATTTCATATAGTTTATAATTGCCGTAACCGGTTATAGTTCCGACAGCTATGACAATTTGATCTTTAAAAATCGTCTTTTCCCGGCTTTTATTAACGAGCCGTCTTTCAGTTCGAATTCGAGGTTTTCGTCGGATACTTTATCGCCGTCGATACTTACTCCGCCGCCGCGAATTAGCCGTCGAGCCTCACCCCGCGAGTTGACCAGACCGCCGTCTTCGAGAAGCTGCACTATCCAGACTCTTCCTCCGTAATCCGAAGCGTCGAATTCCGGCACGTCCTCGGGAGTCTCTTTTCGCGAAAACACCCGCTCGAATTCTTCTCGTGCATCCTTCGCATCTCCCGCATCATAATATTCCCGAACCAGAGTTTCCCCAAGTTCTTTCTTGATATCCATAGGATTAGTCCTGCCGGCTTCAAGTATCGCTTTAATCTCTGCAAGCCGTGTCTCGGGGACATCTGTCGCCAGCTCGAAATACGAATAAATCAGGCTGTCCGGTATCGACATAACCTTCCCGAATATCTCATTCGGCGGCTCATCGATTCCAATATAGTTGCCGATCGACTTCGACATGCGCTGATGCCCGTCGAGACCCACGAGCACCGGCAGAGTGAGGACCACCTGCGGCTCGATTCCGTAATCCTGCTGGATTTCCCTCCCGGTCAACAGGTTAAATTTTTGTTCGGTCGCCCCGATTTCGACGTCGGCCTTGATCGCGACAGAATCATAGGCCTGCATCAATGGATACAAAAACTCATGAATAGAAATCGGGGTATTGGATTTGAATCTCTTTTCGAAATCGTCGCGCTCCAGAATCCTTGCCACCGTGAATTTGGACGCCAGCTCCAATATACTTTTGAAGTCCATCCTGGCGAACCACTCGCCATTGTAATGTACTTCCGTCCGGGTTTTATCGAGTATCTTGAAAAACTGCTTTTGATATGTTTCACTATTGGCCTTGATCTGGTCATAAGACAGTTGCGGCCGGGTAGCCGAGCGACCCGAGGGATCGCCCACCATGGCGGTGTAGTCGCCTATGATCAGGACTATTTTATGACCCAGCTCCTGAAACTGACGAAGCTTTCTGATGCCGACGGTATGGCCCAGGTGTATATCGGGCGCGGTCGGATCAAACCCCTGTTTGACCCTAAGGGGTTTGTTGTTTTCGATGGATTGCTTGAGGCGATCTTTAAATTCATCGGGTGGCAGAAGTTCCACAGCACCTCTTGATATAGCCGCCCATTGTTTTTGGAATTCTTTATTCATCGGTCTTTTCGCTTTAATTTATTATCGGCCAAATGCTTATTCTCTTTGGTTTTTTCGAACATTTATAGAGCGAGAATAAAATAACGGCGTATAAAAGGCAAGTTATATATTTTAAACCGTATGGTAGCTGCCGATGTATAATATATCAAATGCCTGTCTGCACGTCTTTTTGGTTGACTTAAACCGCTAATTAATGACATAATAGGGCTTATGAATTTTGTGGTGAAGAAAAACAAAGACAAAAAGAAAAGGACCCTGCGGTCCGTGCTGATTCTTTCGGCACTTGGCATAGTCTTTATGACTGTCGTCATATACCGGACCTATGTGGTATATCAGGAAGATTTACCATCATTCGAGGAACTGCACAATATTGAGCCATCGCTCAAGACTAAAATTTATTCGGCCGATGGTTCCCTGTTGCAGAGCTATTTTAACGAGAACCGCGTCCTGACCCCATACAACCAGATGCCCAGGCAATTGATTAATATGCTTTTGGCCGTCGAAGATCAGCAGTTTTGGGATCATTGGGGCATTAACCCGGTTCGAATCGCCAAGGCGGCCGTCATCGACCTGGTTGAAGGCCGTATCGCTCAGGGTGCATCGACCATCACCCAGCAGCTATCCCGGATGCTGTTTCTGGACAGGAAGAAAACTTTTTCCCGAAAAATAAAAGAAGCTTTGACCGCGATCAAGCTGGAACGCACTTATTCCAAAGAAGAAATCCTCCAGATGTACTTAAACCAGTACTACTTCGGTCGCGGAGCGCACGGCATCGCGGCCGCGGCGAGAGCCTATTTCGACAAGAGAGTCGATCAGCTGACAATCAATGATTGTGCCCTGCTGGTGGCTCTCTTAAAGGGACCCAGTCGGCTCAAAGTTTTCGATTCCGCCGATCTTGCCGTTAGAATCCGCAACCGCTCGCTGTATTCGTACTATAGCTGGGGCAAGATAAATAAAGAGGAATACGATTCTCTTAAAAGCCTGCCGCTCGATCTGAAAGAGCCGATGCAGGAGACGGGCCGGGCGCCCTACTTCACCGAAATGGTCCGGCAGTATATTCTCGACAAATACGGTGAGAAGGCCCTCTATTCCGGCGGGCTGACCGTCATGACCACCCTCGACTGGCGATTGCAGCAGGTTACGGAAAATCAGGTCAAAACCAGATTGGATTCTCTGCAGGCCAGAATCGAACGAGCTCACCCCAAAACCAGCCCTACTTATACGTACGTTCTTCCCGACACCGTCGATGACAGAGGCGACTCGGTGCGGGTTTACAAACAGATCCAGGGCGCCGCCATAGTCCTGGATAATAAGAACGGCGACATATTATCTCTTGTGGGCGGACGCTCCTTCGCGGAAACCAAGTTCAATCGCGCCGTGCAATCATTATTACAACCGGGCTCGGCTTTCAAGCCGTTCATATATACCGCCGCTATGGATAACGGCTACCATCCGTCGGACGTATTTTACGATAATTCCATTAAGCTGGAAATCCCCGGTGCCAAAGACTGGCGACCGCACAATTTCGACAATGAATTCATGGGCCGGATGACCCTGCGCACAGGTCTGGAAATGTCACGGAATCTGATTGCTATTAAGTTGCTGCTGAAGATTACGCCGGAACAGGCTATCTTCTACGCTCACAAAATGGGAATCACGACTCCGCTAAAGCCGGTAGCATCGCTTGCAATCGGTACTGAAGTCGTCAAACCGCTCGATCTGGTTTCTGCCTATACCGTTTTTCCCAATGGCGGGATTCGCATCCCACCGCGCTATATCACGCGCATTATCGACCGTTACGGCAACGTGCTCGAAGACGATTCCAATATAAAGAAGGAAGAAGTTCTCTCGGCCCAAACGGCGTACATTATGGTCTCGATGATGCAATCGGTCATGGATGGCACGCACGGCACCGGTCACGGAGCACGCTGGCGCGGCTTTCGCCGTCCGGCCGGAGGCAAGACGGGCACCTCGGATAATTTTTGCGACAACTGGTTTGTCGGGTACACGCCTCAGATTACCTCCGGGGTGTGGGTCGGATTCGACGAAAAAACCTCGATCGGCAGGAATCAAACCGGTTCGGTTAACGCCCTTCCGATCTGGGTGGAAATAATGAAAGCCGCCCATGACAGCCTGCCGGTTCTGGATTTCGAACAGCCGGACGGGATAGTCTACGCCGATATCTGTCTGGAATCGGGCAAGCTCGCAACCGATCGGTGTGTCGACGTGGTTAAAGAAATCTTCCGCGCCGAGGACGTCCCGACCGAAACCTGTCCCCTGCATCCTTCAAAGGGTCTGTACGTAGGACCGGGCACCGATCCCGACAAGTATGACTTCTCGGAAGATTCGACCGATGTCAGGCATTTTTAACGAAATGGCCTTTATACATTGCGATTGTATTTCTTCGAGCTGGCAGAAATGATAATTCTGTGGAGCAGCAGGAAGTCAATCAGATGTTTGTCGCGGGGAAACCTCTTATAAAGCTCGCTTAGGCAATTATGCTTCCGAGCGGCTTCGATAATTTTGAGAACGCACTTTTTGCCTTTTTTTACTATAAAAGGCCGACGAACATTTTCATTATAAATGCACGTATTTCTCCCCGACATTTCCAGTCTAATATTTTCGGCGGGCGTTATTCGGTTCAAGGCGTCCTTTTTTGTACGGTCATATTTTGTACTCAGACAGATTAAAATAGCATCGGCGAAATTAGTCGGCGAGATTTCTTTGAAGCACCTTTTATGACGACAGACTTTCGCTTTTTCATATCCGCATTGGCATCCGGCGTTAGCATTTGTGATGATTATCCCCTGCTTTCCGACCGGCTGCCACAGCCGGGCCGACGTCGGGCCGAAAATCGTAACCGTAGGAGCATTAACCACCGATGCCAGATGGCCGATGCCTGAATCGTTGCCGATGCAAAGATCGATCCGGGACAAAACTGCGGCCACGACGTCGATTTCATAATCGTGCAGCCAAAAGCGATGATTGACCGGAAGTCTTGCATGCAGACTGTGCGCCGCCCAGTCCCGCCTGTTTTGTGACACCACCAAGATTTTGGCATCGAATTCCGCTATCAGCCATTTGCACAAGCGTACGAAATTGTCGAGCGGCCATCTTTTATATTTAAAGCCGCTTCCGGCGTTGACGGCGACGATAAAGCTATCTTTTGTACTAAGGCCGTTTTTCTTTATCCATAGATTCGATTCGGCTTTTGTTTCCGGTGATAGCACTATTCGGGGCCGGTTGTATGAGACCGAAAGCCCGTAGGACTTCAGTCCGTCCAGGAGGTTTTTATAAACATGTTGACCTTTACTCCAATCGGGCGTTCCGATATGATTTACAGATCCCCTTTTCAGCTTTCCGGGCTTGTAATTATCCGGAAAGCTATAGGCTACGTTCAATACAAAGTCGAATCGGTTCGTGTATCTTGACAGAGACTCTTTCTTTACCGGCGGCATAAATGCATCGGCGTATCCGGACAACAATGTTCTTTGGGATTTTCTTACGGCGGCGGTTATAGTGGCGTTAGGGAAATTGCGTTTCAGCTCTCGAAATACGGGAATGGCAATCAACAGATCGCCCAGGTTGTCGACCAGACGAACCAATATTTTATGGGGCTTTTTGCTTCCGGCCAAGGTATTAAAACAGGCTTGGGTTCGCAGTTACCCGTAATAAACCGGCTGGGTTGAGGTCGGACTGTCGCTGCAATGAAATTGGGTCAAAGAAATTAAAGAATATGACGCGGTAATTAACACACCCGTGCCGAGTTTTTTCAGAAAATCGCGACGGGTGGAATCCTTGTTCTTTCGTCTTGACTTTGATGGTTTTGCCTTACTCATCTCACGTCCCTGAATTTCGAGATTTGTATGCCGCTAATATTGTGATTATTGAAAATATTGTCAACAATATTTTCGAACGCAGCGAATCCCCGATAAGAATACACTTGACTAAGGCGAAAGCGAAGTCTATTTTCATGCCCATGCCGGAGTGGTGAAATTGGTAGACGCAGAGGACTCAAAATCCTCCGATGGCAACATCGTGCCGGTTCGATTCCGGCCTCCGGCATTTTTTGGGGATTATCAATAACCAATCAATACGACAACTGAACGCGGATTGACAATATAAGCCGACTGCTGTTCGAGCGTAAATCCCCGATCACCGTCGCAGATGTCGTCGGGCGACTCAACCGAAGAATCAATAATCCGGTGCCAGCTCCGACCTGAAATATCCGGCAACTCAAATGTCAATTCCTGCCAATATGAACTGGCGATGATGTATATATCAATATGTTCGTTCGGATTATCTGCAAGCGGCTCGGTGATTTGAACCGCCAGCGACCGGGAATAGTCCGACCAGTCCGGCTCATGCGGCTTGACGCCGTGCCAGTTGACCGGAAATTCAACCATGATATCGTCGTATTCAGCGCAATGATCACGAATTGAAGCGTGACGTTTCCGAAACGCGATCAAATGCTTGAAAAACCGCAGCAGATCGCCGCCGGTCCCGGCCATATTCCAGTCGAGCCAGCTTATCTGATTATCCTGGCAATAGGCGTTGTTATTGCCTTTTTGGGTGCGTCCGAATTCATCACCGGCGAGAATCATCGGTACCCCTCTGGATAGCAGCAGCAACGCTGCGAAATTTTTGGCCTGCCGAAATCTGAGTTTGTCGACACCTTCGAAAGAGCATTCGAACCCGTATTCTATCGAACGAATTTTCGTGGTACCTTCCCACCCGCAGTTCCAGCTCGAATTTTCATTGGCTCCGTCGCGGTTATTTTCACCGTTGGCCAGATTGCGCTTCTCGTTGTACGATACAAGGTCCTTGAGCGTGAACCCGTCGTGACAGGTGATAAAATTTATACCGTGCTCCAGATTGCGGTCACCTTTCATGTACAAATCGGGACTGCCCATCAATCGCGACGCCAGATTGGAAACCATCCCGGCGTCCGAACGCACGAATCTTCTTATATCATCGCGGAAAGAGGCATTCCATTCCGCCCAGCGGCCGTACGACGGAAACGAGCCGACCTGGTACAACCCGGCGGCATCCCACGCTTCGGCGATAAGTTTGGTTTTTCCAAGAATGGGATCGGCCGAAATGCGTTCCAAAAGCGGCGGGTTTGTCAGCACCGAACCATCCTGTCCCCGGCCCAAAACCGAAGCCAGATCGAAGCGGAATCCATCGACGTGCATCTCGATCACCCAGTAGCGCAGGCAGGCCAGGATCATGTCGCGGACAATGGGATGATTGCAGTTCAAGGTATTGCCGCATCCCGTAAAATTAAGATATTCGCCGCTGTTTTTATCTATGATATAATAAATGCTGTTATCCAGACCCTTAAAAGAAATGGTCGGTCCATATTGATTGCCTTCGGCGGTATGGTTGAAAACGACGTCGAGTATAACCTCTATCCCGGCTTTATGAAATTCCTTGACCATGCACTTGAATTCCGCCACCTGTCCCCCGCCTTCCGGATTGCGGGCGTATGACGCTTTCGGGGCAATAAAACTGACCGGGTTATAACCCCAGAAATTCAATAGTTTTTCGCCGCTTTCGGGATTGGTGAGGTAAGAATCGGTTTCCGAAAATTCGTTTATCGGCAGAAGCTCCACCGCCGTCACACCCAGCTCTTTCAGGTATGGGATTTTTTCGATCAGACCCAGGTATGTGCCTTTATGTTCCACATTGGACGTTGCATCTTTCGTGTAGCCCCGGACGTGTAGTTCGTAGATTATGCTGTCGGCCAGCGGTATTTCGAGCTGGCGGTCGTCTTCCCATTTGAAACGATTTTCGGGAATGAACGACCTCCGGAACTCGGGCACCGCTCCCCACTTCTCTCCCCCCGTGACGGCACGAGCGTTGGGGTCGATCAGAAGCTTCGATTTGTCAAACCGATGGAGGTGCGGTTTGTCATTGGGTTTTCTGTCAATCTGAAAACAATATTCCACTTCGGATTCGAGACCATAAATAAAAATATGCCAGATGTCACCGGTTTTGTTGAATTTGGGATCGAGCGGGAAAATCGCGATCGGGTCTTTGTCGCCCGGTACGAACAACACCAGTGAGACATTGGTCGCGTGCCGTGAAAACAGAGAGAAGTTTATCCCCCTCCGCTTCAGGGTGGCCCCCAGCGGCAGCGGTGTCCCGCGCGAAATCTCAAAATCGCGGTCCACCAGCCCCAACAGGTCTTTCGGTTTGTTTTTGTTCAGTTCAGGCATAGCACTTGTTTATAACATCGGATATTTTAAATCGAATCACATCTTTAATCAAATATAAAGAGAATCTATTTTGCCCCAAATGATATTTGACCCAAATGAAAAGGCCCCCGGCAAACATGGGGGCCCTTTGCTTCCTGTCCTTTAATGCTGGCCTATTTAAAAGTAACAGGATTTGATTTTTGCTGACAGGCCTGGCCGCCGGGCGAAACCGCGTCAACCGTGGCTTCTCCGCCTCCGGCCGGGCGACTGCCCTCATCGGCCTGAATCTTGTACTTTATATTCATGGTCTGACTCGGCTCAAGGCTGCCAATCTTAAACAACAGACCGTGTTCGTGTCTTTCTGCGAAGAATTTCCGTCCGTCGACCGTGGCGCTGCCGTCGACATAATGAGCGCCATAAGGTATGAAATCCACCAGTTCGGTCTCTTTGGCCGGGATAACGCCGTCATTGGTGACAACCAGCCAGACTTCCCAGGTGTCATCGAGGCCGGTTTCGAGAGGCGTCGCGGCCAGGGTAAATTCGGTGTCGTACCGGGCCGGTTCCAACTCGATGGCGGTCCACGACGACCATTTCTGATCGAGAAGATCGGCCATTTCGACATTGCCGCCGGTTCGACCCTTCAACAGGACTTCCACCCGGCGGTTCTTGCGCCAGGCTGATTCGGTATGACCGGTATCAACCGGACGCGTGGCCGCAAAGCCTTCATAGGATATTCTGAGGCTGTCAATGCCGCCTTCACGGATCAGCCAGTCGGCCACCGTTTTTGCGCGAGCCGTGGACAATTCCCAGTTCGACGGGAATTCCTTCGTGTGGATGCGCCGATAGTCGGCATGGCCTTCCACCTTCACCGGAGCGTCGGCATACTTCTGAATCGAGTCGGTCAACTGCGTTAACACCGGAATCGCCTCGGGTTGTAAATAGGCCTTGGAGGTTTTGAAGTAGGCACCGACGACGTCCAGTTTAATGTCGTTGACAGGAATACGCTGGAATGGGCCGACCGACACCTCGGCTTCGTGCGAAACCATCTGTATATCGCTTTGCGAGGCAATACCGGATGCTCCTTCCAGATGAATCCGGTTGGTCAGGAACTTCCTGACGCCGGGCGCCAGATCCTGAAGCGAATAGAAGACGCTCTGTTCCATACGTTCTTTACCTGCGGTAAGATCGTACGAGAGAACGTTATTCTTTCGAACCGGCATAATCGGTTGATTTTCGTGGATGATCAGCTTGGTTTCGTCCGGGAACGAATCGACTACTTTGACATTGGTCGGGATCGCCCCGCCGTTGGTTTGGATCTGAATTTCATAGTCGATCTTGACACCCGATGTATCGTTCAGGTCGCTTTTATTTATTGCAGCGTTCTTGGTCACTTTAACCTTCGGCAGCAGCGAAGCCTTCTTGTCCACCTTGATACTCGGAGTTTCGGGGCAGATGCGGAAGATCACGTAGGATTCCCCGGCTTCGTGCACGTGCACGAACACCGAAGCCTGCTGTCCGTCGGCCAGTCGATAACCTTTGAGGTCGCGCACGTCAATCGTGACCACGTGCTCACCGGCCGTGACGGTGCTGAAGTAAAATATACCACTCAGGTTAGCCTGGGACTGCGAACCATCATCGAGGAACAGGTCGATGCCGCGCGGTATCGAATCGGAATCGACCATGCCATCGTGGTCGCAATCGACAATGACCGTGCCACGAATCGCGCCGGGAAGCGTCGTCGACCTGATATTGATGCGAGCCGTCGTTTCAGGTGACATGATGCGCCCGTATGTTTCGGATTCGGTTACCGCCCAGGCGACGTTTTCATTTATTCCCGGCTGCACCGAAGCGCCGACTATGACTTTGTATTCGAGCTTGACGGTTTCACTCGGATCGACAGAACCAATATTCCAGGTGTACGGATCGTGCGATATAGGATTGTCGGCCATCTTGCCGTCGATGCGCGTGGAATTTTCGGCGTAGTAGAATCCGGTCGGCATACGGTCATACACCAGGACGTCATCGGCGGTGACGTCGGATGTATTTTCAACTTCGATAGTATAGTTGACAATCTCGCCGGTCATGGCGTTGGCACGATCGACCGTCTTGACTGCGAGCAGCGATGGAGCCTGATTCACGTTCACGTCGACAATCGTCTGCACCGCGTTGCCGGGCACTTCTTCGGGCGAGGTTATGTTGGCCTGGTTGAGAATGGCGGTCCCGTTGGGAACAGCGGCCTTGATTATCGCCTTGAACTCGAGCTCGGTCGATGTGTTGCCCGCCAGCGTCCCGACATCCCAGCTGACATAACCGCTGGCCTGCGCCAGAGTTATACCGCTGGTAAAATACCCGCCGCCGGTTGCCGAACCGGGAACGAAGTTGACTTCATCGGGTAGAGTATCGACGACCACGATATTGTCAACGTCATCGGCTTCGGTGTTGGTCAGAGTGATCGTATACGTCAGCGTGTCTTCCGGAGCCGCGCGGTCTTTATCGACGGCGTTGACAATCGTGACGTCTTCTATCCCGGTCGGGAAGTTTACTATGGTTATTACTTTATTGCTCTGCGTACTTATCGGGTGTGTCATCACCGCGATATTTTCGACCTTCGCACCCAGCGCCGCGTTATTATTGATGCGCGCCTGATAGTGCAATTCTATAGTGGTTTTGGGATCAATGGTCCCGAACAGCCACGTCAGGATATCACCCAATGGATCGTACATGCCGCCGTGTGAAGCCGTGTTCAGAACATAGGTCGTATGAGTCGGCATGACGTCTTTTATCACCACGTTGCGGGCCATGTTTTCGCCTCGGTTGGAAACAAAAACGGTGTATGACAATATGCTGTTCGGCGCAGCCACGGTCGAATCGACAGCCTTGGTTACGATCAAATCGGTTTCCGACGGCTCTGTGATCAACGTTTTTGCTGAGTCGGTGATGGTGCTGTCAGGAAATACTATGTCACCATAGTTGGTGATATAGTGGCCGATCGGCGCACCTTCGTTCACTTTGACCTTGAAGCTTAAATCGTAATCTACTCTTGTCATGACCGCGCTGAGTTCCCAGTTGACACTGCCATCGTTCGAATTGAATGCGCCATTTCCGGAGGCACTGCCCGCGACATATGTGACATAATCCGGAATGGCGTCCCGAATGGATACATTTTCTGCATAGGCCGTGCCGGTATTGGTGATATTAAGATTATAGGTCAGGGTATCCCCTGAGGCCGCGGTCGGCCAGTTGACGGTTTTATCTATGTGCAGAATCGGCCATACCAGAGGGGTAACATGAGTCGTCGCCGTGTCCGCGATAGTCGAGTCTTTGTAGGTGGCATAGGCCGAGTTATCGATATCGATTTCAGAAAATATATTGGACTTAACCTTGGCGTCGAACAGGAAGACGTCCGAGGCATCGATGCCCAGATTCTCTATGGTCCATTTTAATGTATGATTGTCGGAATTATATTCGGCGACCGGATTGGATGTATTCTCCACGTAGTCGACCAGTAGCGGGAGCGTATCGACAAGGACAATATTCCTGGCCGAGGCCGTTCCCGTATTCCGGATCGAGATATTATAGTGCAGTGTTGCGCCCGGATTGGCATCGGTCGGATCGACCTTTTTGTCGATTTCAAGATGCGGCGCCGGTGGAGGAATAATTTCCGTGCTGGTCGTATCGCTGATCAGAGTGTCCGGTTCGAATATATGAGCCACGTTGCGGATAATGGCACCGATTGCAATATCATCATCGATAGTCAACCGGAAATTGAGATCAATCTTCTGACTGACAGCCAGAGTTGGAATAGTCCAGTTTATGGTTCGATTGTCGCTGTCATATATACCGCCATGCGACGCCGACCCGTCAATGTACGTGGTTTTAACCGGTATCGTGTCGGCAACAAGGGCGTTTTCGGCGACGGCGGTGCCGTCGTTTTCCACCGTTACCGTATACAGAAGAGTATCGCCGGGCGAAGCAAAAGCGGTGTCGACTTTCTTGGAAATATTCAAATGAGGTTTCGGCGGAAGCACGATATCGGTCGATACCGTATCGGCCACGGTCGAGTCTGCAAGAATTATCGAACCGATATTGGTGACAATATCACCCTGGGTCAAATCATTATCGAGTACTACCCGGAAATATAGGTCGATATCTTCACCGGGGTCCATATCACCGATATTCCATTCAACTCGATTCTGGCCATTGTTGTAAATACCAAGCGGCCCAACGCTCGACGGAATATAAGTCGCGTATTCCGGCACGGGATCGAAAACGATCACGTCACCGGCCACGGTCGCACCGGAGTTGCTAACCTTAAGCGTATACTTAAGCGTGTCACCCGGGTACGCGGTCAGCGAATCGACGGTTTTATCGATTTCAAGTTTCGGCACCGGCGGTGCAGCGATTGTGGTCGTGACCGTATCGGCCACGCTCGAATCGGCCAGGATTATCAAACCTATATTGGTTACTATCTCACCGGCCGTCAGGTCTTTATCCAGAACCACGCTGAAGCTTAGCTGATCCGAGGATCCTCCCGCCGTGATGTCACCCAGGTTCCATTCGACCCGTTTTTCGGTGTCATTGTATGAACCGAGAGCGTCGACGCTTCCGGCGATATAGGTTGTATGTTCAGGTATATAGTCATTAACGTTTACATCCGAAGCCGAGGCATTGCCGGAATTTGAAATATCAAGCGTATAAGTCAGGGTGTCGCCGGCGTATGCCCGTGTCGAATCGACATTTTTATCAATATGCAACTCCGGTTTCGGAGTCGGAAGAACCTTTGTATAGACGGTATCGCTCAGCGAGGAATCAGGCAGATTGATCGTGGCGATATTAATGATATCCGACAAGTACGGGGTCAGGTCATTAATTGATGATTTGAAATGAAACGTTACCGATGCACCCGGCCAGAGTTCATTTATCATCCACGATATCGTACTTGAGCCGTTATCATAACTGCCGCCGCCGGTAATACTGCCGTTTACCAGAGTGGTAAATGCCGGTATAGCATCAGTAACGCTAACATCGTGAGCGATATCATCGCCGGTATTTTCGACAAGAATGCTGTAATTCAGAGTATCGAAAACATAAGCCTCTCTCTTGTCGACTTCCTTGGTGATCCTGAGCACGGCCAGAGCCGTCGAATCGGGAAGTATCAGCGTTTCGACTATATTACTTTCCAGCGAATCGGGTGAAACCACCAGACCGTGGTTGTATATTTTGCCGTAATTGGGGGCGTTATCATCAACCTGGGCTCTAAATCCGACCATGATGGTTTCGTAGGCCGCCAGGCCCGGAAATGTCCAGGTGACTTTATTCTCGGAATTATCAAAGCTGCCGCCAGAGGTGGCGCTGCCTGCGATATACGACGTGTACTGCGGTATCTCATCCTCAACAGCTACATCATAGAGAGCATAATTGCGGTTGTTGTGAATGCGCAGATTATAGGTCAATACACCGCCCTTATCGATCTGATCGTGATCGACATATTTGGTTAATAGTACTCGCGGCGTCGGGTCCGGCGGTTTGATCAGAGTTATAGCCGGATTGGACCGGCAGGTTTTCGGTTCGATCAAGTCGGCATAGTTGCGAACTTCGTTACCGGCGGCTGCGACGTCATCGATAGACGCGCGGAAAGTGAACGACATCTCCCCGCCCGAACCGACAGCCGGTATATTCCAGATAAGGACGCGCGCGTTCGAATCGTAGACTCCGGCCGCTCCGGCCGTCCCGGACACGAACTCGACATATTCGGGAATACTGTCGTGGACGACAATCCCGCGATATACCGAATCACCGGTATTGGTCAGTTTGATCGTGTACAGCAGCGTATCGCCGATCTGGGCCAAACGTTTGTCGACCGACTTGCCGATAAGCAGCAACGACGGCGGCTGATCCGCCGTGACAATCGTCTCAACTTCATTGCTGTTGGCGTTTCGCGGAGCCGTCATACGCGCCGTGTTGACGATTACCGAACCATCCTGTGCGTCATCCTTCACCATAACCTGAAAACGCAGCAGATGCATCTGGTATGCTTCCAGAGGCGGAAGATTCCAGGTTAGTTCGTTTTGGCCGGGGTTGTAAACGGCTTGATAATTGGCCGAGCCGTTCACATAATCGACAAATCCCGGAATATTGTCTTTAATTACAATATTATCTGTTGTCCTGTCCGAGCCGTTATAGACGCGAACCAGGTACGTTACGACCTGACCCCGATGAGCTTCGGTCAGATCGACATATTTGATCAGTTTCATGGTCGTCGTGTCCGGAGGACAAACCTGCGGCGTTGAATCCTGGGCAAATGTCCCGGACCCTATTAGCAGCACTCCCAGGACTAACAGGAGCGCCGACATGACTGCCTTTTTCATGATTCCTGTGTTAATCATAGTCATGGCCCTCGCTCCTAAAATTTCCCGACCAGACGAATGAACCCGCCCTGACCGCGATAATAGCGGTCGGGGTATTCGTCCGGATCGTTTTCTATGCGTTCATATCCGCCAGAAACCCTGAACCATTTGGCATTTTCATAGCCCAGTTCCAGCATTGTATATGTTTTCTGGTCATCCAGCGAATTGCCCAACATGATGCTCTTGGCCGAACCGCGGGTGAAAAAGCCCTTGCCCAGACCCACGGCTCCGCTGAGAAGTAAAATGTACGATTCCGATGTAATCTTCCCCACCGGCGGATCGTGGTCCGCCTGCCAGCGCCGGATCATGCCGGCCGTAAGTTCCGTGAACCTGTCCCTGTTCCAGTTGACCTTGAGACCCAGGTCCCAGAGCTTTTCGTAGTGATTTAGGCTGTCTTTCTGAGACTGAAGTCGATACTCACTTTCGGCGTTAAAAGACAGGTGGTGGGTGTGGAAATATGTCAGTTGGCCCAGAGCAAAGTCATCGGATGACTTGGTGTTAGGGTCACTTGTAAGACCCTTGTCTTCATAATGCCCGATTTTTCCCAAAGCTTTAATTTTGGTTGCCGGCAGAAATTCGATCGCGAGATTGCCGGCTTTTTCTATACGGGTCGGATCGCTTTGCCAGAGCTTGAAATTGTCCTCCGGCACCGTCGTTCTTTTATATTCGGCCGTAGCCAGACCGCTTAGATTGCGGTGCGGCTGCACCCGAATCTGGGCCTGGGTCACGTCTCTGCGGTCGTCGTAGATGTTTTGATCGCGGTCTTTGAGCAAATCCATCTTCTGAGACAGACTGATTCTGTATCCGTCGTGCGGTGTCGCACCAACAAGCAAGGCCACCTGTTCGGTATTGGTATTGGCCGCTCCCGAATCATTATTGTTGCGGAAAGCGATATGCTCGAAATGAGCACCGTAATCGAACCGCCCGACATAACTGATGGAGTCCTGATAGCCGCTTAAATTAACGATTGCCCTGTTCTGATAGGTATCCTCCGTTGATGGATTATCGACGTTTTCGATATTGCGCCGCTCGAAACCGAAATCGAGCACGAACTGCTTGACAAGCCTGTTCGAATATTCAGCTGAGATTATTTTCTCGTCGCGTTTGCCGTCGTAAAAATTGAAATCACCGGCCGAATCCAGTGTGCGAATCTGCGTATAATCCGCTCTTACATGCTGGCTGCCAGTTATATCGTACTGTCCGCCGAGACCGAACCGCCGCTGATTTTTGACCGGATCGAGATCACTGTTGGTAAACGACTGAAACTGATCGTCGATGCTCTGAAAATGTCCGGTCAGTTCAAGATGCTCGATCGGCGTGGCCGTCACTCCGCCCCGGAGCGCCTGATAATTGCTGCTGTTATTTTCCTGTTGCGAACCGGCCACTTCGACAAAGGCCTTGCCCCATTTATCATCGGCCATTTTGAAATCGCCGCCGAAAAGATCCTCGGGCTCGCCGACACCGGCTCCGATGGCATTGTTGTCTATAAAACGGTGCAAGTACGACCCGCCGAGTTCGACGTTATCCTGCGGGGTCAATCGAACGCGAGCGCCGGCCAGGTCGTCGTTGGCGTCGCGGGTGTAGTCGTACGTGATGACTATATAAATCGGGTCGGATGATAAGTTCTCACTCGCTACCGGGGTGTAGAGTATAATTCTTCCCCGGTCGTAGTCGATATCATAATCGACGTTCCTGACCAGCGTTTTGGACGACAGCACCGTCGTCTCGTCGAACCGGTCTCTAACTTCGATTTTAACTTCTTCACTGCCATTTACAATCGGGGCGTTGGTCAAATCGTACGGCCCGGTCGTGCCGTTGGCCCTGATACCGGTTACTGTTCCCTCGCGGAAAGCCTTGCCTTCGAGCTTACCGCCGACGGCTTCGATCCCGACCGCCTTATCGTGCAGATCGGCGAAAGCACCGAACAGGGACCGATTCTTCAGGGTAAACTGGTTGTCACTGAAACTCGAATGAAGCGTCCCGCCTTCGACATATCCGTGCTCATCGGATTCGAGGCGAGCCATCAATTCCAGCCGTGACGGCACCTGCGGTTGATACAGCAGCCGCTTGTCGAGGTTGCCGTACTCCCACAAACGCTGGGGATCATAAAGCCCCTCACCAGTGAAACGCCAGCCGTCCCAAAGCGGCTCGGTCGATTTCATCGACAGGCGAAGGCGATACAGCCTCGGGTCGTTGGTGCGGTACTCGTTTTCCAGCCTCGAATCGACCACGACCGTGCCGTCGAGGAAAAAGTGACGGTTGATATTGCCGTTGGCCAGAAGTGAGGACCGATAGGTGCCGGTATAATCCTCGTTGTAGTCCGGATTTCCGGCTTTGAACGAAGCCACGTCGCCCTTTACGTCAAGGGCGTGCAGAGTGATTTCCCCGAATCCAAGCAAGAGCAGGTCGTGCTTGTTTTCTTCAGGATTAAATCGTTTGACGATACCGGCGGCGGCTCCCTGTGTAATTAACAAAGCGGCCAGTCCCGGTACAATCAGATGCAGCAGTGTGTTTTTGATTTTCATATCTCTATTCGTGGAATCAAGTTATAATTATCATTTTGTCCCGCCCGGCATATAAATTCAGGCGCTTTTATTAGTTTTCCGCGTGCGGTTCGCGCAAATGACGTGCCGCCTTCAGAATAATCGCCAATGGCGCCCATGTTTGCTTGTTTAAGAATCCGGTGAATTTTGAAAATGTCAAGCGCTGAGAGGAAATTTTATTAATAAATTCATAGTTAAATGTCTCGATTTCATGCAATTTAGCATAATCGTCTTTATGACACCGCTTTATCGCAACTGTCTAATTGGCGATTTCTCTGAACCCGGGCCTTTCGTATCATTGATACAGATGTCTAAAGTTTGAACAATCGCCAAAAGTCACCCAAATTTCATTTTCCATTTGAATTTTGATTCTATTGCATACTGCAGAGTCTTGCAGAATCTGCGAATTGGTGAAATGAAATGACAATGCCCCCGGACATGGTATCCGGGGGCACTGCGCTTCGTTGGGGGCTGGGATATTTTAATATTTGGGTTTGCGAATTAAACCTAAGCCGGTCAATCCGAGACCGAACAAAGCGAGAGTCGTCGGCTCCGGCACCGACGAAACCGAAAACACAACCGTGGCTTTACTCTGGTAGCCCTGATAGTACGTACCGGGCAGACAACGCCACCAGTCGGGATCGACGTTGCCGACCATCGACAGTGATGCAAAGCCGGTGTTGGGGCCGGTGAACGTGCAGTCAAAAATGTAATCACTGTTAAAGCCGAACAGGTCGCTCATAAAACCGCCGACCCAGTCGGCTCCGGACTGGAAGTCGGCGTACGAATTGACGCCGGACGTCTGTATCGTGGGGAGCGCCGCGCAGGTAAAGGGATTGGTGAGATTTTCGATTTTCAGCTGCCACTGCCAATCCTTTAGCGGGTTGTTCATGACGTCATTCAGGGTCGGGGATGAATCGTCGATCGTAAAACCGAATCCGAGAAATCCGGCCGCATTATAGTATACACCGGTAAATTCACTGTTCCAGCGTTGATCGGTTTCTCCGAATTCGCCGATTACGTCGCCGCCATTGTCCCAGGCTGCATAGCCCGACGGATCACCGCCGGTTATTGTCAGGGCCGATGACGCGGTCGGCATCCACGGGACAGCGAGCGCCACTAAAAGCAAAAGGGCTCCGAAATTTTTCCTGAACATCGCATTCCTCTTATGCAAAAAGATTGTTGTTCAAATTATTCCTGACAGCACTATTGCAAAAAAAGGGCCGAAATTAGAAATCAACGTCAATAATGGGTATATGATGCAGCGTTTTGCATGAAGAATCATTGAACCGACCTAACCATTTGACAAAATCAGAACGATCTTGTTATTTGCAGTATAATGTATAGACGCGGAAAGAATAAGATTTAATGTTTGAAATGAAAAATAATAATACCGCCTTAAGTTTAATTATCTCTTTTGCCGTCATATTGATCTTCGGCCCGGTCGAGGTTGCCGCCGAATATTCCGATCTGGCTGCGGCCAGGCAGGCCTCTGCCCTTTCGGGGAAGAAAATTCTTATGGAGTTCTATCGCGAATCGTGCGAGTTTTGCCATAAGGCCAACGAAGAATTCGTTTCCAATCCGGAAATAATTGCGGCGCTTAAAGACGTCGAGCACCTGAAATTAAACGCCCGCGAGGGTGAAGGTTACGAGTTGGCACCCAAATACGAAATCGGCTATAGCTTCCCCGTCTTCATTTTGTGTGATTCGACCGGCGATGTCTATTATCGCTGGATCGGATACACCGACGCCAGAAGTTTCCTGATTCAATTCAAGCAGGCTCAATTGCAAACGATGACCGTGGATCAACGGGTTTCCTCGCAACGGGATAACCCCACTTTTGAATCGGCTATATTTCTTGCCCGCTATTTCGAGGAAGCTCTCGCATATTTGAAAGCCGTAAAATATTACCGCGAGGCGGAAAAGCTGTCCGGCCAGGCTCACCGGAATTATTCTTATCAGATATTCAGCAATCTGGCCAGTGCCTCATGGAACGATCAGGCCAGGTTCGATGAAGTCGTCCCCGCGGCGGATACGATCCTCAAAATCGCCCGGCCTTATGATGTCGTACGTATGGCCTCCAGCCTGACCAATCTGGCCCGAAAGGTCGGCAGACTTGAGGATGTAAAAAACTATCTTGAAACCGGGATTCACACCGCCAAGGCGCACCGCGATGCCGACAACATCGCCAGGTATTACCCTAATCTTCTGGCTGATTATGCTTTGCACTTCAGTCACGATACCGCCTCGGCGATGAAGATCAAGCAGTCGACGTACGGCGACAACTGGCAAAACAATCCGGTGCATTGTTTTCAATTCGCGAAATGGTGTCTGGACCGTAAAATAAATCTGGAACAGGCCGAACAGCTGGCCCGATCAGCCGTTGGTGGCATGAAAGAAGGATATTATCGCGGACGCGTTTACAGCACAATTGCCGAAATCTGCCATTATAGAGGCAATCAGGACCAGGCAATAGAAATGCTTCAGGCGGCCATCCAGCAGGAACCGGAAAACGACTATTACTGGGATATGCTCAAACAGTATCAGTCGGAAAATAAATAAGATGCAGGCCTATTTAGATTCTCCCTTTAATGAAGCGATTTTATCGACGATTTTTTTATAACCATCGGCATCCCAATCGGGCATTCCGACTTTTTTTAGACTGTCCAGTGCATTTGTGAAATAAGATAGCGCTTCTGTAGAATCTCCTCCCGCCAGAACGACTTCACCAAGATCGCGATATGATAAACCGACGAATTCGGTATTTTCTATACGCTCCGCCCAGGCCAGGACGGGCCGAAGCCATTTGCCGGCGTTATCGTAATCGCCGTTAAGCATATAAGCGTGCCCAACCGCCCAATCCGCAATGAGTTTATTCTGCTCCGTGCCATATTGCCAGTGATATTCGCGGGCTTTCAAATAGGCGCCCAGCGCTTCCGGGTAATTTCCCCGATCTTCATAGACCCATCCCAGGTTATTCCAAAGCGGCCCGAGCCAGTGCGTAATATGGCTCTTTTCCGCTTCGGCGATGCCTTTCTTGCCCCATTCGATCTGTTGTTCAGGACTCCCGGTTATGGCCACCATATGAGCCGCGTCAATGGCACGGCTCGGCAGATCGTTATTTTCACAGAAATCATACATTTCTTTGAAAGTCTCTGTGGCTTTTGCAAGATCCTTCTGCTGCCATTCAAAGCGTCCTCTCACTCCCAGATAGCGAGACCAGCCCCCCGGTTCTTCCGGCCGGGCATCCTGTTCCGCCGCTTTGAGATAAGGCATACCCGAAGCCATGTCGTCTTTAATCAGGTAACAACGGCCCAGCATCGCGTTGGCTTCCACTTCATTTGACTTATTGCCCTCTTTTTGAGCGGCTTCCAGGGCCTTTGCGAATATTTCTCGGGCTTTATCATATTCACTTGCATTGAATGTGCTGTCGGCCGATAAAATCAATTCATTCGATGTCATATTTGAATCTCCATTAGCGAAAAGAGCCGTCTCAAACAACGGAGCTATGGCAAAAACCACCAATATTTGGCATAATAGACGAGTTTTATTCAAATTTGATTCTCCTTTTTAATTTTGAACATCGTGATATATATTATTTTACGAATTAAAAGAGATAATCCAGGGACTTTTTTGTTTTATTGAATTTTAATATTGTTAAATCGGCGAATATTTTGGATTATTGGTCATATTCGAAATATGTGTTTTGGCTGACGGAGAGCGAGCAACGGAATATTTAACAATAAATCGAACACCCGCTAAATCTGAGGCGGATAACCGCTTAAAATGGGGTTTTAAGAGCAAAAATGCCTTGACATATTTTAAAAAAATATGTTTATTTTGATAAGTTACGGAGTTACCTGTCCAATTGTCAAATTGGATTGCTTTTTAAAGTACTTCCTTGTCCCGCGTAGGGCTTGGCGTATTAACAAGACTGCAAAAAATTGTATCTATAAGTACAACTAATTACGCATGTTAAAGTAAACACCAATTTATTTATCATCAAGGAGGTGGTGCTACTGGTTCGGACCACCCGGCCAAAATCACTGGGTCGGGACAAAGTAAATGTTATTGTAACTAACCATCATTATCATTAACCAAGAGGTATGTGCATGGTTAAAAGCAAAGTTTCTTTAATGATAATCCTCGCGATTTGCGTCGTCATGGGATCTTTCCTTCTGGCTTCAGCCGGGGAAAAGCCTCTGCTCCTGAATCCTACAACTTCTAAAGCCGAAGTGGTGCCTACTCACGTCGAAGGTGAAGTGCCGTTGGTTCAAAGCGGCGAAAGCAACACTGATGACCCCGCATTGCTTCAGGCTGAGCAGGATAAGCTCAATAATGTCGTTGACAAGGTCCATGCGCCGTTTATGACCCGCGAGGGTATGTCCGTTTTGGGTACCAGGTTGACCTCGAACAAGCCTTCGGCTTCCAAAACGACACTTTTTGAAGATGATTTTTCATCTTACGCTCCCACTAATCCGGAAGATCCGTTTCCGGCTCCCTGGACCAGAATCGTCTCCAATGTCGATTTCTTAACTTGGTTCATAGGAACGCCGTCAGCGGGTGGCACCCAGAGTGCCTTGGTTCCCTACGGATATGCAGGAGATATTCAGGACGAATGGCTGGTAACGCCTCAGATTGATGCTTCATCGGTTGCAGGCGGCTTGTTTGTGGATTTTATTTATCTCCAGAACAATGACACCTATCCATTCGACCTTGATCTTTACGTGTCCACTACCGGTATGTCCACCGGCGATTTCACCCTGCTGTGGAAAGCCATGGATCAGACTCATACCAATATGGAGTGGACTAACGCCACGGTTGACTTAAGCGCTTATGCCGGCGAAACTATTTACTTGGCTTGGCGCTATACCGGCGAAGACACCGATCTCGGTGGTATCGACAACGTCGTCGTTTATGACGAAACGGTCCTTCCCGGCCGTTGTTGTTATGGCGACCCGACTGCCCCGAGTTGCGCTGACATGCTTCCGGCGGACTGTCAGGCTCTGTCAGATTTTATTTCGTTCGCCCCAGGTCTGTCCTGTACCGACCGACCCTTGCCCGATACCGAATCCGGGTCGTTGCTGTTTTGGCGACCCCTTCACTCCTTCCTGCGCGGAAGAATACGAATTTGAATGCTCGGCCCGTCCCGACATGATTTCCTGGTCGGAAGGTCTTACCTGCGCCGATGCTTGCCCTATTTCGACCGCTCCGGATAACGATGAATGTGCCGACGCTATCGACGTGACCGGATCCTTCCCGATCACCGTCGACGGCACGACCATCGACGCTACCAACGATTGCCCCGATGTCTTTCAGGACGCACTTGGTAATCCGAACTGGAATGGTGTCTGGTATAAATTCGACGTCCCGTATGGCACTTTCAATCTGAATATTGATTTTTGCAATACGCCGACCGAAATTTATTCCATCGGCGCCGTCGTTCACAATTCCTGCACGTGCGATGACTATACCCTGTATACTTCGGGTGCGTTCAGTGATTGCGGCGACGGTTATACCACGCCTTCCATCAACTGGGACGGCATGACCGGTCCGACCACCCTCTATTATCTGGTGGCCATGACCGACGAAAGCGATTTGCCGGCTCCGATGGACTTCCATTTCACAATCAATGCCGAAGAAATCATTCCTCCCGATAACGATCTTTGTTCCAACCCCGAATATATCGGTGAAGGAACCTTCACGGCCAACACGTCGATGGCGGGAACCGATGAAGCCGGATATGCGGGCCAGAACATCTGGTACGTTTACACCCCGAGTGTAACCGGTGTTGCCAATTTCAGCCTGTGCGGTTCCGATTTCGACACCAAGCTGGCTGTATACGACGGCTATTCGTGCTCCCCGCTTCCGACTTTAATTGACTCTGACGATGATGGCTGTCCCGGCAAGACGACACGCTCTCTAATTGAGGGTGTCTCGGTTGTCGGCGGTCAGGATTATCTGGTCGAAGTCGGTGGTTACAGCACCAATGTCGGTAATACCGAATTGGTTATCGACGTCGTCACGGGCGGCGCCTGCTGCGATCCCGCTACCGGCGATTGCAATAATACGCCCGATGAAGCCACATGTTTGGCAATGTACGGTGGCACCGGCATTTATCACGGCGGTCAGGATTGCGCAACCTTTACCTGCGTTCCCGTCACGCCCGGTGATAACTGCGAAGATCCTTACGTCTTGACGCTTGGATCCGCCGACCTTCCGTACACTAATTACAACCAGTATACATGCGGCCGTGGTAATAACTATCCCGCTGCCGATATGTGTTATGGCCAGTATTATGGCGGTGATGAGGACATGGTTTATCAGGTGACCTTTACCGAAGACATGACCCTCAATTTCACCTTTGATCCCAAGGGTGTTTCCTGGACTTATCTGGAAATGCGTGAAGATTGTCCTCCGAGTGGAGGGGGCAGCGGTGCCTGCGTTTTCTACATGAGAAGTAGCGGCACCACGGCTTACTCGTCGGGGCCAATCAACGTATTTGCAGGAACATACTACATGGTTGTCGATATTTGGCCGAGCCCGTATTATTGTATTCCGGACTTTGACCTGACTATCGAAGCCGTTGCTGCTCCCGACGGTCGTTGCTGCTATGGCTATCCCGCAGGCTCAGAATGCGGCGACATGTCATATTTCGACTGTGCCGCCCTCGGTGGGAACTGGGATGGAACAAAGAACTGCACGGATAATCCTTGCGTTCTGGCCAGCCCCGGTGACAACTGCGATGATCCTTACGTGGTTAAGCTCCCCGATGATATGACCGGCGGACCGGAAAATAACAGCTTTGTGAATACCAACTACACCTGCGATCGCGGTAATAATTATGACGCGACCTGTCTGGGTTCGTACGACGGCGGCGAAGACATTATTTATGCCCTCGACGTTGACGGTGCGATGGATGTCGATATTTCCTTGACATCTGACTCCACCTGGACCGGTGTAGCGGTCTTCACGACCTGCCCCGATGATGGTACGACCTGTATCGCCTATATCACCGGCTCCTCGGCCGATAAGGTCCTCGAAGGCGTTTCGCTTCCTGCAGGTATCTGTTACCTGATGATCGACACCTATCCTACACCGGATTGTATCGGTGAATTCACTCTCACCATCGCACCGGCCGCGGGACCGTGCCAGATTACCTGCCCGACTCCGAACACGCCGGAAGGTGAAGACTGTATTCCCGATGATGGTGAAGACACGACCAACGGCGGTTGTAACGGCGACCCGGCGATATTCCAGACGGTTTCCTGCGGTGAAACGATTTGCGGCAACCTGAATAATTATACTTATGCGGGCAGCGCTTATCGTGACACTGACTGGTTTACCCTCCACCTCGACGAATGGTCAGAAGTGACCATTTCCGGTCAGGGTGAAGGCACCTGGCTCTGCGGCTTTGCCGAGCAGACTGTTCCGGGTGTCGGCGGCTGCGATAATACGACCGGTTATCTGGGCGATTATTATTCCGCCGATGAATGCGAAGAATTCAGCTTCAGCGTGACCCTTGGTCCCGGTGATTACATTGTCCTGGCTCTCCTGGCATCGGGTTCCAACTATCCGTGCCCGGGTGTCGAGTACTACTTTACAGTCGACTGCACGCCGACCCAGGCTGTTGCTTGTGCCGCCAGCGGTGGCTGCGATGAGTATATCTCGCAGGTCACTATTGGTAGTATCGACAATGCCACGGCATGCACCGGATACGGCGACTATACCGATATGTCCACCGAAGTGACGCCTGGTGAAAGCTATGCTATCTCGGTTGGCAACGGTAATGGTTACAGTTCCGACTATTGTGCCGTTTGGGTTGACTGGAACCGCGATTTGGTCTTTGACGCATCCGAATTGGTTGCCATGGATGTAAATCCAAGCATTGGCCCGTACTCCGGTACGGTGGCCGTTCCTTCCGATGAGACTCCCGGTGATTGTATGATGAGAGTTCGTATCAATTACTCGAGTTTCCCCGGTCCGTGCGGCAGCACCACTTACGGTGAAGTCGAAGACTATACGCTTACCGTGGCCGAAGCTTTCGAGCCTCTGACCACCGATGTCAGTCCGGATCCGCTGTTCGCCATGATGGCCTACGCGGCTCCGAATCCGGATGCACCTGTTGCCCATCTTTATATTGGCCAGAATGCAGATCCGACCCATGACATGCACGAGATGGATGAAAGCTCGATGATGGTCAACGCCAGTTGTGCCCCGATGGGCGTGGAATTCCTGCCGAGT
Organism: uncultured candidate division Zixibacteria bacterium; assembly: GCA_963702205.1. Lineage (GTDB taxonomy): Bacteria > Zixibacteria > MSB-5A5 > GN15 > PGXB01 > CALAMC01. The sequence continues at coordinate 2,573,634 of OY969724.1, read as the reverse complement.
TATCCCAACTTTTCGGGTGAAGTTATGCACGTTACCGTAAGCCTCAATGCATTTGTGGCTTCCTATGGTATTCTGTATAACACCTCGACTCAGAATTATACGTTCAGCGGACAATACACTGACGCCTCGTCGTTCGAAATGACCGGAGAACTGACCTTTGTCGGTCATACTCTCGGTGATGTGAACGGCGACCAGGCCCTCAACCTGCTGGATATTCTGTTGCTGTTGGGTCACATCTACAACGGCGGTGAGCCCCCTATTGCGGGTATTGCCACCGGTGATACCGACTGCAGCGGCGACATGAACCTGCTCGACGTTCTCGTTCTGATTTCCGCAATCTATCAGGACGCTGCAAACCCGAGCTGTATTCCGCCGATTCAACAGCAATAACTGATAGTCTGTTGACTTAGATAAAAAGGACGGCCCTCACGGCCGTCCTTTTTTTATCCATAAAAATGTTTTTAGTTGACCGGTAATTCAATATTGACAAACATGGTATATATTATATATTAATGAAGGAATTATACTTGCAAGCTTTTGGAGAGCTAAAAAGTGACTTTGACACGGTGTCTTTCGGGCACCTTAATTAATTTCCTGCCTTTATGTTATGGCACCCGGATCATTTTCTGTAACCAGACTAATATAGTACTGCATTTGCTATAAATTGAGCCAGGCTATTGGCCAAATTACATACTCTTTGAGGAATTAATTTTATGTGAGTAACTATATAGGAGGCTGACTTGAAATCTACAAGAGGTATGCTGCTGCTGGGATTGCTGGTAATCCTGGCGGCCGGTCTGGCCCTGCCCGCCATGGCCGGCGAAACGGTGGTTCTGAATAATGAACCATCGGGACTGACGATCCTGGATCAAAGCCCCACTTCCGTAACCGTCAAGGTTAACGTGGGCAGTGTTGAATTCGTTCCCGTTATGACCCGCGAAGGCAAATTCGTCCTTCCCCGGGTTGATCGCTTCGTCAGGTCTCAGGATTTCGGAAATCCCGATTTGCCCGTCCTGAACAAATTGCTGGCCATTCCTTTGAACAGCGAAGTGGTGGCCACCGTTATCGACCGCCAGACCGAAGAGATCCGGCTGCAAGACCTTGGAATCACCGAAAAAGTAATGCCGGCTCAGCCGTCATTGTCCAAATCGGAACGTCCCGAGGACGTTGAATTCCACTATAATACGGCGGCCTACGACCAGCCCGGATTATATAGCCTTGATGAAACTCAAACCAGGGTTATCGGAACTCTCCGGGGATTGCACCTCGGCATGGTATCGGTCGCTCCCTTTGCCTATGATCCCGTCGAAAACACATTGCAGGTGACTCGTGAGATCACGTTGCAGATCGATTTCGTCGGCGGTGACGAACAGGCTACCGAAGACCTGTATTACGATCATTATTCGCCATACTTTGAACCGATCTACCAGACAATCTGCAACTTTGATGGTCTGTCAGATTACAGCAAAGTCAGCGATTCCAACAATCTGGTAAAGTACCCGGTCAAGTATTTGATAATTTCCGACCGCATGTTCGAAGCTCAGCTTCAGCCCTTTATCGAATGGAAAACCAAGAAGGGCTTTCATGTCGTTACGGCCTATACCGATGAGATCGGAACGGCCCGCGCCGACATCAAAGATTATATCGACAGTTGTTATAACGCCGGTACTCCTGAAGACCCCTCACCTTCGTTCGTTTTGTTCGTCGGCGACGCCGAGCAGATTGATCCGTGGCCCGGCACGGCCGGCAGTCATGTCAGCGATCTGTACTATTGCGAATTTACCGGCGATAATCTTCCTGAAATTTATTACGGCCGCTTTTCGGCGTCACAGCCTTCTGAATTGCAGCCGCAGATAGATAAAACTCTCGAATATGAACAATACCTGATGCCCGACCCGAGCTATCTTGAGAACGTTACACTTGTTTCGGGTGTGGACGGAACTTATGCTATCACGCACGGAAACGGACAGATCAACTACGGCACGGATTATTATTTCAATGCCGCCCACGGTATCACGCCCAACGTCTGGCTGTATCCGGCTTCCGATCAGAGCGGTGCCGCCGCTGCCATCATTCAAACCGTCAGCGACGGTGTCGGTCTTTACAATTATACCGCTCACTGCAGCCACGAAGGTCATGCCGACCCGTCGTTCACGACCAGCGACATTCCCGGCCTGACCAACTATCATAAATACCTTCTCGGTATCGGTAACTGCTGTCTTTCGAATACCTTCGATGAAGGCACCCCCTGCTTCGGCGAAGCCTTCCTGCGCGTCGTCGACAAAGGCGGTATCGGATATATCGGCGGTACCAACTCCACCTATTGGGATGAAGACTATTATTGGGGCGTTGGCTACGGCCCGGTTGTCGGCGCAGGCCCCACTTATGAAGAAACCACTCAAGGCGCCTACGATGGCATTTTCCACGAACACGGCGAACCGGTTACGAAGCAATTCGTCACCAATGACGCCATAATTTTCGCGGGCGATCTGGCCGTTACCGAAGGCGGCTCCCGCGTCACTTATTACTGGGAAATTTACACCCTCATGGGCGACCCCTCGGTCATGACCTATCTGGGTGTTCCGACCGTGAATAACGTAAGCCATTCTTCGACCGTCCTTCTTTCGGCAACTTCGTTCACGGTGGAAGCCGATCCCGGATCGTTCGTAGCCATGTCGCGCGGCGGCGTCCTGTATGGCTCGGCATATATCGATGAAACCGGCGCGGTCGACGTTCCTCTGAGTCCGTTCGGTATCCCCGGTGAAGCCGACATCGTCGTGACGGCGCAGAACCGTCAGCCCTATATTTCGACCGTTACGGTGATTGCTCCCAACGGACCGTTTCTGGTTTATGACGGCAGCGTCGTCAACGATGGTACCGGCAACAATAACGGTATGATCGACTATGGCGAAACGATTCTGCTCGGCGTCACGCTTAAAAACGTCGGTCCCGATGTTTGTAATAACATCACGGCGACGCTGACGTCGACCGATGAATACGTGACCATATATGACAACAATGAGCTTTATGAATCGATCGAAGGTAACTTCGGCACGAAGTATATCGCCGACGCATTCAGTTTCAAAGTCGCCTCGTCCGTTCCCGATAAACACAAATTGACTTTCTCGCTCGAACTCTACGGAACGGATAAATGGGATACGACCTGGGTGACCAATTTCAATCTGACGGCCCACGCCCCGAACATGCAGTTCGTATCGGTCAACGTGGCCGACGTCGGAGGCAACGGTAACGGTATTCTCGATCCCGGTGAGTCGGGCGAGCTTGTCGTGACCATGCAAAACGTCGGTTCGGGACAGGCCTCGGATGTTGCCGTCAGCCTCTCCGAAACCGATCCCTATGGGACAATCGCCGATGATTACGGTTTTATCGGTTTGATAGATTCGGCCGGCGGCACCGGCGATAACGCGGGCGATGTGTTCAGTGTCTCGGCTGATCAGACGTGCCCCATGGGTTATGAAATGACGTTTGACCTGACCATAACCGGCGCCGGTAACTACTTTTATGTCACGCAGTTTAGCATAATAGTCGGTGACCGCGAACCGCTCTTTACCGATGATTTTTCATCCGATCAGGGCTGGACGGGATTCAACGGCTCGGCCGAGTGGACGCGGGGCGTGCCCAATGGCGGCCCCGGCGGCGATTCCAACGGCGGACCCGATCCTGCCTCGGATCACAGTGCAACCGAAGACAATATGGTGCTCGGTAACGATCTGACGGCGGGTGACGGCGATTATAGCAGCGGTCTCAGCGGCACCCAATGGGTGACGTCGCCGATAATAGACTGTTCCGATTATTCCAGCGTTCAAATTACATTCTGGCACTGGCTGGGTATTGAAAGTTCAACTTACGACCATGCTTATTTCCAGGTTTATGACGGAACCAGCTGGGTTTCGATGTTCGAAAATGCTTCCACGACCCTTGATGAACAAAACTGGCTGGAATCCTTCTATGATCTAACCGAGTATGCCGATGACAATCCCGATTTCAGAATTCGTTTCGGTCTCGGTTCGACCGACGGCTCCGTACAACTGTGCGGATGGAATATCGACGATATCGTCATCAAAGGCTACAACCAGGCGACCGGCACACCCGCCATGGCCATGGGTACCAGCAGCTTTGAAGAGAGCATGGATATTGATGCTTCGGTCGAACACACCATCCATATCGACAACAGCGGCGACGGACGTCTCAAAGTCAAATTCCTTTCGGAAGAATGTTCCTGGCTGCAGCACTATACCGGGTTCAATTACATTCAACCCGGTGGTTCGGCAGACTTTGCGTTCACGATAAACACGAATACCATGTGCACGGGTGACTATAACGGTGCCCTGAATTATGAAACCAACGATCCGGCTCATTTGTCCGGGTCGGTTCCGGTCAGCCTGCACGTTTTCCCGCCGCAGAGTGCCTTCAGCCACGAACCGATCGCCGACAGCCTCGATCCCGATCAGACTTCGGCGGCCGCTCTGGCCATCGACAACGGCGGCCAGGGAACTCTAAAAATCCAGTTCAGCTCCGACGTGGATTGGCTGGAATTCAATGCCGATCAAAATGTGATCGCCCCGTCAGGCAATCTTGATTTTGATCTGACCTTCAATTCGGCCGGTTTGGCTCCGGGCGTATATAGCGGCAATCTTTCGTATACGTCCAACGACCCCGACGATCTCGAAGGCAATATTCCCGTCACACTGAACATATATGCTCCAACCATGACGGTTGACATGCTGACTCTGGACGAGACGATTGCCATCGGTGAATCGGGAACCTTCCCCATCGGTATCGACAACAGCGGTCCCGGTGCGCTGGTTTATACGGTCGGATGCGTCATGTATAGCAAAAATGGACGGACCGTTCCGGTTACGGTGGCAACCGAGACCGAGCGCCAGCCGATCGGATTTAAACTCATGGACGCCGATAAAGACGGCGGCACCATGGAGCCCATTTATGCGCCGCAGGATAAATCGAACGGCGGACCCGACGCGTTCGGTCACAACTGGGTCGACTCCGACGATCCGCAGGCTACGCCTTATTCGTGGGTGGATATATCCGCTTCAGGCACTGATATTCAGGCCGGTCCTGATGCCCTCGGTGACGATGGTTTTGCGGGACCGATAGATATCGGCTTCGCTTTCCCGTTCTATGATAACGTTTACACTCAGTTGTACGTGTCCTCGAACGGCGTCATTTCGTTCGGAGCCGGAACGACTTCGAGAAGCAATGATAATATCGACTCTCTGAACGCTCCCAACGATATTCTCGCCCTGTGGTGGGATGACCTCGATCCGCGCAAAGGAGGCAACATATTTTACTATTATGACGCCGCCAACGGATATTTCGTGGTTACCTATTCCGATATCAGAAACTATGCCTTCCCGGACGGCACCGGCAGTCTTAACTGCCAGGCCATACTCTATCCCAGCGGCAAGATCACGATGCAGTATGCCGCGATGGATCCCGGCGTCGACAATCTCGAAGGAGCCTCGGTCGGTCTCAAGAATTTTGATGGAACCGATCATCTGGTTATCGTTAAGAATGCCGCATACATGCATAACGACTTGGCTGTACATATCACGGCCGGTGGTTGGCTCGACGTTCAGCCTCGCGGAGGTTCCATCGCTCCGTATTCGAACACTTCGCTCGAAATCACGCTTGACGCGGCGGAGCTCGATTATGGTACGTTTACCGGCCAGATCGAAATCTCGTCGAACGATCCCGCCAATCCGATGCATGCCATTCCGGTCACGATGACCATCGGCGACTCCTGGATTTGTGGTGACGTGGACGGCAGCGGTACGCCGGAAATCAATCTGATTGATATCCTGTACCTGATCGACTTTCTGTACGGCGATCCTCCGGGAGATGCCCCGCCGGTCATGGATGCCGCTGACGTCGATGCCTCAGGCCACGTTGACCTGGTTGATATTTTGACCATAATCGGAGTGATATATAACGATACGGGTGAATTCATCTGCCCGTAATTTGGAATAACGCGCGGGGGACGGAACGATCGTCCCCCGCTTTGCCTTTGCCCCGGAATTCTGTGGTAGGTACGTAAAGGAGGGACATAAATAATCCGGAGCTTTGACCGAACTATGACTTAACAGCAGGCAGGGTTGAATTTATGAAAAAAAACGCAATACTATTGCTGGTCATTATGTCTCTGGCCGTTCTTGCCACGACCGCGTCGGCCAAAGAGACATATTTCAAGTTTAACATTACATCCCATGACGAACTGGAGCTCCTTACCCGCGTCATATCCATCGATAATGTGGTCGACAAGACGGTCTACGCGTACGCCAACGATGAAGAATTGAGAAGATTCGAATCGCTGGGGTACACCTATACGACCCTGCCGCCCCCGAGTTCTTTGATAAAACCGAAGATGTCGTCTGAAAAGTCCGACATAATGGCCTGGGACTCCTACCCGACCTACGACGGGTACGAAGCCATGATGTCTCAATTCGCTTCGAATTATCCTGACCTTTGCCGTCTCGAATATGCGGGGTACACGACCGAAGGCCGACAGATAATTTTCGCCGTCATTTCGGACAACGTCGATGTCAATGAAGACGAGCCGGAAGTGATGTACACCAGTTCCATGCACGGCGATGAAATCACTGCGTATGTATTAATGCTCCGCCTGATCGATTCCCTGCTGACAAGTTATGGCTCCGATTCGCTGGTGACCCGCCTCATCGACAGCTGCGAAATCTGGATCAATCCGCTGGCTAATCCGGATGGTACTTATCACGGAGGCAACAGCACTGTCGGCAGCGCCCAGCGCTATAATGCCAATAGCATCGATTTAAACAGGAATTTTCCTGACCCCGACGACGGTCAGCATCCCGATGGTTACGCCTGGCAGCCGGAGACGGTTGTCATGATGAACGTTGCCGATAATCATAATTTCGTTATTTCGACGAATTTCCACGGGGGCGCCGAAGTTTTGAATTACCCCTGGGATACTTATTCCAAGCTGCACGCCGATAACAGCTGGTATATGGATATCTGCCGGAATTACGCCGACACGGCGCAACATTACAGCCCCAGCGGCTATCTGACCGATCTTAACAACGGTATTACCAACGGCTACGCGTGGTACACTATAACGGGTGGTCGGCAGGATTTCATGAACTACTGGCATCACTGCAAAGAAATTACACTCGAAATTTCGACGACCAAGCTGCCTTCGGGTTCCCAACTGCCATCGTTTTGGACCTACAACCGTTCGGCACTACTGAATTATCTGGAAAATGCGCTTTACGGAATCCGGGGTATCATCACCGACGCCTCGACCGGCAATCCGCTTCGCGCCAAAGTCCGACTTCTCGGCCACGATTTCGATTCGAGCGAAGTATACAGCGACGCCGCGGTCGGTGATTATCACCGTATGATCGATCCGGGAACGTACAATATTGAATATTCCGCTCCCGGTTATTATGTCGACACGGTGTATTCGATTTCGGTAACCGATTTCACAGCAGTCCACGTCAACGAAGCTCTCACGCCGCTTCCCATACTGCCCGACTTGGCATACCTGTCGTACTCCGGACCCGATATCAACCCCGGCGATATTAATGTCCAGATCGATGTAACTCTTGTCAACAATGGCGCCGGCAATGCGACCAATACGAGCGCGACAATTTCCACTACCGACCCGTACATTACCATAAATCAGGACGGAACGACCTTCCCCGCGATACAAGCCCTCGGCGGAACCGGAACGTCGCAATCTGTATTTGCATTTGATGTTTCTTCCTCCTGCCCCTTGTATCATGAAGTGACTTTCAGACTCGACGTCACCGCCGATCTCGGTTACAGCGAGACTATTTATTTCAGCCTGTTTGTCGGGCAGTCGGTCGAGAATTTCGAGACCGGCGATTTCTCGGCGTACTCCTGGCAATCGGCCGGAAACCTGCCCTGGCAGGTCGTCACCGAAGCGCCGTATGAAGGTACGTACTGCGCCAAGTCCGGAACAATTGGCGATAATCAAACCTCCACGATGCAGATTACGGTTGATGTAACCGCCGCCGGTTCGATATCTTTCCATTATAAAGTTTCGTCCGAATTAGGCTGGGATTATTTCAAGTTCTACATAAACAGTACTCTCAAGGGACAATGGTCCGGAGAGGTCGGCTGGACCGGAGCATCATTTGATGTTTCTCCCGGGACGTACACCTTCAAATGGGTATATATCAAAGACAGCTATTCATCGTCGGGCAGCGACTGTGCCTGGGTGGACAAAGTTGTCTTCCCGCCCAATCAGAAGTCGATTACGATCACGACGCCAGGTCTCCCCGACTGGACCGTCAATGTAGCGTATTCGCAGCAACTGGAAGCCGACGGTGGCGCCGGGGCATTGACCTGGACCGATAAGAACGGCAGCCTGGCCGGCACAGGATTGACGTTGAGTACGTCCGGCCTGTTGTCGGGGACACCCACCTCAGCGGGTCCGATTTCATTCACCGCCAGAGTCGTCGACGAAGAAAGCACCGCCGGTGAAAAGCCGTTCAACTTCACCATAAATAACGCGCTGACCATAATCACTCCGAGCAGTCTTCCGGAAGCGACTCAGTCATCGCCGTACTCACTTCAACTGGAAGTCAGCGGCGGAACCGGGACCAAAACCTGGGGCGATAAATTCAGCCAATTGGCCGGGAGCGGATTAACTCTAAGCTCTTCCGGTTTGATTTCCGGGACGCCGACGTCGACCGGGACGATCGATTTTACGGCGGTCGTAAGTGACGTTCCCGGGGCATCGACGGAAAAAGCTCTTTCCGTAAAGGTGAATGCGCCGGTTTCGGTTGCTTCGGCCGACGTGCCCGATTGGACCCGGGGCGTGGCGCTTTCGGTGCAGTTCGATGCACTCGGCGGGACAGCCCCGTTGGTTTGGGATGATAAAACCGGTGTGCTGTCGTCTTACGGTTTGAGCCTCTCGGGCGACGGGCTTCTTTCCGGGACTCCCACCAGTTCCGGCCCAGCCGGATTCATTGCACGCGTCACCGACGCCAACGGCAGTGTCGATCAGGCCGCTTGCAGCTTCACCTTGAATGATCCGGTCGCTATAACCACGGCTGATATCCCTTCGGCCGTCGTTGGTGAAACATTCAGCTATCAACTGACGTCTTCCGGTGGCACCGGGACGATTACCTGGCTGGATCTTACCAGCGACCTTGATGGCACCGGGCTTGCCTTGTCAACGGAAGGTCTTTTGTCCGGAACCCCGCTGGCGACGGGAACGATCAATTTCACCGCGTTGGCCGGTGATCAGGTGGGAAGCTCGGATGCACGCGCTTTCGACGTAGCCGTTGATGTGTCCTTCATCTGCGGCGATGCCACCGGCGATACCTTCATCAACCTGCTCGATATATTATATATAATAGATTATATTTACGGAGATCCTCCGGGCGAAGCGCCTGATCCGGTCGATAGCGCCGACATAAACGCCGATGGGTTCGTAAATCTTCTTGATATACTCGGGCTGATCGATTTTGTGTATTCCGATCCGCCCGGTCCGGCTCCGAACTGCCCTTGATTTTTGGGTCCCACTAAAGGCAATAAAAACGGCGACCAATTTAGTCGCCGTTTTTTTATTTTTTTGTTGCAATACCGGTTTTATAATCTCATAATGGACTGTATTTTAGGTTGACATGTCGAGCTATTTTATTATATTTTACTAACTTATAAGGCCTGCGTGAATTGATTGGATACTCGCCAGACCCTTTATTCGGAGGGGATTATTAAGCTCGGGACTCATTGAGGGCTGATGCTATTGTTTAGAAAAATAATCAACTAACATATTAATAAACACCCGGAGAAACGTATGAATTCCACAAGAGGTATTGCACTTCTCAGGTCCCTGGGTTTGCTTCTGATCGCGACGGTGCTGATTGCGTCCGGAGCAATAGCCGATACATCGGGCAAAACCTTCGATGCATCGAACTATCAAAAAACCCGCGCTCTCAACGAGCTAAAACAATCTAACCCCGGTGTCAAGGCCTTTCGTTCCGGCCCGCAGGTGACGCGGCTGTACGGTCAGGCTTTCGGTCACGGTTCATCACCCGAAGCTACCGCAAATCAATTCGTTCAGGAACATTCCGACATTTTCGGCGTGACGCCGGACGTCCTGGTTCCTGGCAGCCGCACGGGAGATAAAAGGGCCGATCAACCGGTGATGTACGACGAAACCACCGGCGATTACAAATTCGAGATGTACTACTATTCTCATGAAGTAGACGGCATTCCGGTCTTCGGTTCGGAACTGCGCCTTTTGGTTCGCAACGAAAACAACTACCCGCTGGTACTGGCGTCGTCGAGCATTCATGAACTGGGCGACTTCCAGCCCGATCCCGGCCTGATCGGTGTCCAGAGTAATGTCGCTCTTGATGCGGTCCGGGCGCGATACACTTCACTAACCGATTTCACGGAACAGGAGACGGTTATCTGGGCAGGAATCGAAGACAAGCGTGAAGCTCCGCGCATGGCGGTCAAGTTCAACGGTTCATCTGACTTCCCGGAACGCTACCTGTTTGTCGTCGACAGCAAGACCGGCGAAATTCTGTATGAAGAAAATCTAATTATATTCGAAGACGTCGAAACCAACGTCGATGGTTTAGTGACACAAATGCCCGGTTCCGAGCAGTGCGAACCGGAAATCTCCAAAAGTTTGCCGTTCATGCGCGTCAATATCGGCGGGACGACCGCCTATACCGACCAGTACGGCAACGCCACGATTCCCAACGGCGGCACGAGCGACGTTATCGTTCAGGCCCAACTTAGAGGACAATTTTTCCGTGTATACCATTATACCGGCACGGATCTGGTTTTAACCGACACTGTCCCTCCCCCGGGCCCGGCTGTGTTCACATTTAACTCCGATAATAATTCCGAAACCGTGCGGGCGCAAACAAATGCGTATTATGAAGCCAATGTCGAACGCAGCATGGTGGTACATTTCAATCCGTCCTATCCCGGTGCCAGCATTTCGGAATTCCCGGTTTATACCAACCGCACCGACGGATATTGCCCGGGCAACGCCTGGTACGATCCCGGCGACGAGTCTCTGAATTTGTGCAAATCCGGAAGCGGCTATCCTAATACCGCCTGGTCGTCGGTCATTCACCATGAGTATGGCCATCACCTGGTCAATATGGCCGGAAGCGGCCAGGGCCAGTACGGCGAGGGTATGGGTGACTGCATGTCGGTCGTGATGTCCGATGACTACCGACTCGGTCTGGGCTTCTACGGTAACTGCACCCAGTCGCTGCGCACGGCCGATAATAATTATCAGTACCCCTGCACGAGCGATGATCATGACTGCGCGCAACTTTTATCGGCCTGTATCTGGGATACCCGGAATGCGCTGGTTGCCGCTAATATCCGCGATTATCTCGACATAATGAAAAACCTGACTGTCAACAGCATCCTGCTCCATACCGGCAGCCAGATTACGCCGCAGATCACGATCGATTTCCTGACTCTGGACGACAACGATGGAAACATTTCCAACGGGACACCGCACTATTATGAAATCGCAGCCGGATTCGGCGCCCACAATATGGACGCTCCCGAACTCGACCTGCTCGATTTTGCCTTCCCGAACGGTCTCCCGGGTATTCTCTATCCCAACCGTCCGGAAACGGTCCAGGTAAACGTCACGGGCATCGGTGCCGAAGTTCATCAAACCGGTTCGGGTTTGTTGTACTATTCGGTTAACGGCGGAAGCTTCACGAGCGTCCCGATGGTTGTCACGGGCGCCGACGATTACGACGCCATCATTCCCGGACAGGACTGCAACACCATCGTCCGCTTTTATTTCAGCGCCGAGACTCAAAGCGCTCAGATAGATTATAACCCCGATATCGGCAGCAGCTATTCGGCAGTTGTGGCGACCGACGTCGCGATGGCCTTTTATGATGATTTTGAAACCGATCAGGGCTGGGTATCGTCAGGCGGCTCCTGGGCTCGCGGCACTCCGACCGGCGGGGGCGGCGACCACGGTGGTCCCGATCCGTCGAGTGCCTATCAGGGCAGCAACGTCATGGGCTACAACTTAAACGGCGACTACCAGAGCAATATGCCGGAGCGCCACATTACGACCCCGGCTATCGATTGTTCCGGCATGGCCGGCACCACTCTTAAATTCCAGCGCTGGCTCGGTGTCGAGCAACCGCTGTACGATCACGCTTATGTTCGCATCAGTACCAACGGTACCAGCTGGACGACAATCTGGCAGAACGACGCCACGATTTATGACGGCGCCTGGGTGCCGATTGAATTCGATATATCATCGTACGCTGACGGCCAGCCGACCGTCTATCTGCGCTGGACGATGGGCACGAGCGATGGTTCCTGGCAGTATTGCGGCTGGAACATCGACAACGTCGAAGTTTCGGCTTATACCTGCGAGGTTAATCCGCAGCTCGAAGTCGCGACCGAATCCGTCCCCGACTGGACCGAAGGCATCGCTTATTCGCAGCAGTTAACCGCCAATAACGGCGTCGGAACCATGACCTGGACCGACAAAGACGGCGACCTCGCCGGAACCGGACTGTCTCTGTCGACCGACGGTCTCCTGTCCGGAACACCGGCCGCGGCCGGAACCGTCAGCTTCACGGCTCAGGTTGCTGATGAAAGCAAGGCGACTGCGGAAAAACCGTTCAGCTTCACTATCAACGCCGGAGTACTAGTTACGACCGCGACTCTTCCCGACTGGACGGCCGGACACGAAATGTCCGTACAACTGGAATCCTCCGGCGGGACCGGTGCGATTACGTGGAACGACAAGAACGGCGATCTGGACGGCACGGGTCTGACGCTTTCGGCCGGAGGTCTCTTATCCGGCACACCCGCTTCCGATGGCGCTATCAGCTTTACCGCGGAAGCGTTTGACCAGGTTGGATCGGGCAATGAAGCCGGCCTGGGCTTCACGGTCAACCCGGCCATTGTTATAACCTCAACCACTCTTCCCGACTGGACGGCCGGTCTGGCGTTTTCCGAACAGCTGATCTGCACCGGCGGTACCGGCGACATAGACTGGTCCGATAAGACTTCGTCCCTTGACGGCTCCGGTTTGACACTTTCCGCCACTGGTGTGCTTTCCGGAACACCGACTTCAGCAGGGCCGGTTAACTTCACGGCCATGGCGACCGATCAGGTCGGCGCCAGTTCCGAAAAGGCCATGAGCATGACCATCAACGCCGCGATTAGCGTGACCACGGCCGATCTGCCCGACTGGACCGTCGATATGGCCTACTCACAGGCCATCGTGGCTGCCGGTGGCACCGGCACGCTCGTCTTTTCGGACAAAAACGACGACTTGGTTCCGACCGGATTGGCGCTCGGTACCGACGGTACCATTTCTGGCACCCCGACTCAAACCGGGACCATAGCTTTCACCGTTGAAGTTGCCGATGACCTCGGGGCTCTCGGCGAAAAGAGTCTTAGTTTCGATATTAATCCCGCGATCGAAATTACCACCGACGCTCTATCCGATTGGACAGTTGGCGTTGATTTCTCGCAGTCAATAGCCGCGACGGGCGGCACCGGTGAACTTACGTTTACCGACAAAAACGGCGACCTCGCCTCAACCGGGTTGACCCTGAACTCCGACGGATCAGTAACCGGTGTTCCGACTCAGGCGGGACCGATCAGCTTTACGGCCGAAGTCACCGATGCTATCGGCTCAAGCCAGGAAAAGGCATTGGGTCTTGGTGTCAATCCGGCCGTCGCGATCACGACTGAGACACTTCCAACCGCCAAGCAGGATGATGCTTATTCCGAGCAGCTTGTGGCCGAGGGCGGCACGGGCGGTCTCGTTTGGGCGGATCTCAATAACGACCTCGATGGTACCGGCCTGGCGCTGGGTACCGACGGGCTCCTGTCCGGCACGCCGTCAATGTATGGCACGGTCGAATTCACCGCGCAGGCGACCGACGAGGTCGGCGGAGTCGACACCAAGGCGCTGACCATTGAGATTAATCCTGCCTTCGTCTGCGGCGATGCCGACGATGACGGCGCGGTCAATCTCGTGGATATTCTGCTCGTTATTGGCTTTGTGTACAACGCAGGCGATCCGCCGGTTTATATGAACGCCGCCGACGTCGATTCATCCGGCAATGTAGATCTGATTGATATTCTCGCTTTAATAGGCGTCGTTTACAATCAGACCGGCGAATTGACTTGTCCATAACGGAATGATATTATAGAATCGTACAGGAGGCATTGTTTTCAATGCCTCCTATTTTTTTGGAATTGCCGCAAGGCCATATCGCGATCCATAGGGAACTTTGGCTTTTCTCAACCGTTCTTGCAATTGAGTTTAAATTCTTTTAAATTCATAAAAACTTGATAGGACTATAGATAATGTCAGGAGGACATTTTGGGATATTTCGATGTCAGGGAATTCGTCAGCAAGATAAAACAACCGGCCAAAGGCAAGGCTGACTTATCCGGATACGGTGGTTTGAAGAAAGCCGATCTTGTCGGAATGTATAAATCGATGCTTCTGGCTCGGAGAATCGAGCACGAAGAAAAATTATTGCTCAGAAAAGGCGTCTGCAAATTTTTTATTGGCTGTGGCGGCAAGGAGCTTGTCGACGTGGTTTCGGCTCAAATTGCCGCACCCGACGATCCTTTCGTCGGTTATTATCGTAACAAAGCCTTCGACATGCACCGGGGCGTCTCAATACGCCAGAAAATACTCGAAGCGGTCGGTGACGTCCGTTCCGAATCGACCGGTGGTATGCTGCAGGCGTCGCATTCGTCATACCCAGACAAATTTATCCTCCCTCAGGCCTCCCCGACCGGATCGCACGCGCTTGAAGCGGCCGGATTGGGCGACGCTTTAAAAAATCCAACCCCGATTAAAGGGCCGGTTGGTGTCGACGGCGGCCGGTTCCGGCCGGATGCGGTCGTGCTGTGCGCCATTGGCGAAGGAGCGACGTCGTCGCCCGAATTCCACCGGGCCGTCTTCTATTCGGCGTTTAATAAAACAAAAAACGTCTTTAATATTTACAACTGCGGCTGGGCCATCGCCACCAGTGTCGAAGAGCAGTTTCCCGAAGGCAACCCAACCACGTCGTTCGAAGGCTTCCAAAGATTCGGGCTGAAAATCGCCAACTTCGACGGCACCGATATCAAGGATTCAATCAAGCACTTCCGCGAAATCTACGATTATGTCAATTCCGGCAAGGGACCATCGATTGCCAATATTTCCGTGGTACGGCTGGAGTCTCATTCCGGGTCGGACGACCAGGCTCATTATATGGAACTCGATAAACAAAAATGGCACGTCGACAATGACCCCCTGATAAAAACGGCGGCTACTTTTGTCAAAGATAACATAATGGCTGTTAAGGAAATACTGGATTTATTTGATGAAATAGATGAAGAAGTCAAACATACTTCGGCGGAAGTCTGCTCAGATATTCATTACAAAACGATAGAAGACATCACCGGCAAAGTCTATGCCTACAATCACGAAACCGCTGAAGAGCGCTGGGCCAAAATTATAAGCGACGGCTCGGGCAAACGCGAAAGGCTTTATAGGAAATTTCACGACGCCGGTTTGGTCGAAAGCCCCGACCTTCCCGAGAACCTCCCTCCCATGTCGATGCGAAAGGCCATCAATTATACCTTGTTCGATATTTTCATCATGTCCGAAAGCGCCGTCTTATTCGGCGAGGACGTCGCGGATTTCCCAAAAGAGACCTTTATCAAAGGCGAAAAAGTTATGAGCAAGCTGCGTGGCAAAGGCGGCGTATTCCTTGTTACGCAGCACCTTCAGCGCGCTTTCGGGCCCGACCGCGTCTTCAATACACCTTTGGACGAAGCCGGAATTCTTGGCCGTGCGATCGGCCATGCCTATCAGGGCCGCGTACCCTTTCCGGAAATTCAGTTTATAGATTATATGAGCCCGGGCTATCAGCAGTTGAAAGACCGCATCGCGACGACATACCAACGCTCTAACACGCACTATCCGCTGCCGATGGTCATCAGAACGTCGTATGGCGGCTATAAACAAGGCGCGGGTGCGATGTGGCACTCGGAAGCCAACCTCGGGAGTTTTATCAATATCCCCGGCCTTGATGTAGTGATTCCCACCAACGCCGCCGATGCCGCCGGATTGATGCGAACAGCGTATGTTTCCGGCGACCCGGTACTGTTTTGCGAAGCGGTGGCACTGTATAACCGCCGCGATTGGGATGGTCACAATATTCTCGCCAAATATCCGCCGCTGGATCAGTTGATTCCGTTCGGCAAAGCCACCGTTTATAATGAAGACGCGACCGACCTGGCCATTATCAGCTATGGCATCACGCTGCCGATCTCACTCAAAGCCGCCGATATTTTATCGGATCAGGGCATAAAAGCCCGTGTGGTCGATCTGCGAACCGTCAAGCCGATCGACTGGGAGGCAATCGAGAAAGCGGTCGATGATTGTGCCCGCATATTGATTGTATCCGAGGACCGTTTCCACGGCGGCGTCGGGCCGACCATTTCGGCTTATATCGCCCGTAATATGTTCGATTATCTCGATGCCCCGATTCAGCTGTTAACGGCGCTCGACAGCCGGGTGGCATATGGCATCGACGGCGACGAAGCCTGTCTGCCGTCGGTTTCCAAAGTCGTCAACCAGGCAAAAACGTTAGCGGAATATTAAAATATTTTGGAACCGACCAAATCAACACAGGGTATAACTCAAATTACGGATTGACAAAGCCGTTTTTAAATATATTTTGGGAAGCCATATCGATTATTGTTAATTTGCGGACACCATGATTAATGTCAAGAACCTGATCAAGCAATATGGCGACACAACTGCCGTCAATAATATTTCCTTCGAAGTAGAAAAAGGCACCGTACTGGGTTTTTTGGGCCCTAACGGCGCCGGAAAAACCACCACGGTTCGCGTTATCACCTGCTATCTCACCCCGACCTCGGGTGTGATATCCGTCGACGGCCACGACGTCTTGACCGAATCGCTCGAGGTGCGACGCCGGATCGGCTATTTGCCCGAAAACACGCCGCTCTATACCGACATGAACGTCGTCGACTTTATTAATTTCATGCATAAAATGAGAGGTCATGGCGGCGCGACGGACAAAAGAATAAACGAAGTCATCGATATTTGCGGCCTCGATAAAGTCGTTGCCAAAAATATCAGCGAACTTTCCAAAGGCTATCGTCAAAGAGTCGGCCTGGCTCAGGCGCTGGTGCACGACCCGGATATTCTGATTCTCGACGAACCCACCGTCGGGCTCGACCCCAACCAGATCATTGAAATCAGGAATCTCATAAAACAACTCGGTGAGGAAAAGACGGTTATTCTTTGTTCACACATTTTGCCCGAAGTAGAAGCTACCTGCAACCGGGTCCTGATCATAAGCGAGGGCAACATCGTCGCCGATGGTACCCCCGGTGAGCTGCGCGGTTCGTTCGAAGGCAAAAATCGCCTGTCCGTGCTGATCAAAAATAATTATGACACTTTTCTCGAAAAAGTCAGTCAGTTGGATGCAGTCGAAAAGGTTACCTTAAGAAAAAAACCTGCCGACGACGTCTACGAACTTGATCTGGAAGTAGTTAAGACGACCGATCCCCGCGAGGAAATATTTAACATTTGCAAAAATAACGACAGCATTTTGCTGGGCATGAAACTCGAAGAAACCTCTCTTGAAGATATATTCCGCAAGCTCACCGGCAAGGAGCAGGTGCAATGAGGCAGATGCTGGTCCTGGCCGGGCGCGAATTCCGGGCCTATTTCGATTCGGCCGTCGCCTACGTGGTGATAACGCTGTTTTTGCTGATCGCCGGCTGGCAGTTCTCCACCGCCCTGTTTCTGAACAACTCACCCGACCTCCGCACCCTGTTCGGAATCATGCGCTTCATCCTGCTGTTTTTCGTCCCGGCAATTTCGATGCGGCTGTTCTCCGAAGAAAAAAGAGTCGGGACAATCGAGCTTCTGATGACCCTGCCCATAAAGGAGTGGCAGCTGGTGCTGGGCAAGTTTTTCGCCGCCTGTTCGCTGATATTCATTACGATACTGCTGACACTGGTGCACTACCTGACCATTTCTTTTCTGGGTACGCCCGATTTCGGAGCGTCGATGTCCGGCTATCTGGGTCTGTTTTTCCTGGTCGGTTCATATCTTTCGATCGGTATTTTTACGTCATCCCTGACACAGAACCAGATTGTCGCTTTCATCCTCGGGTTTGTTATTATTTTCGTGTTTTTCATCCTTGAAAAAATCGTTTTCCTCTTTCCCGGGTTCATAGCGAACATTATCCAATTTCTATCAATAGATTATCATTTGAATAACATTTCCCGGGGGGTCATGGACAGCCGGGATGTCATATACTTTTTGTCGGTCATGTTTTTCTTTTTATTCCTGACCGTCCAGTCACTTGAAAGCAGGAAGTGGAAATAATGGCCAGGGAAATCAAAACCAAATCATCGGCGATCATGCTGATCGTCATCATTGCGGCCATACTGATCGTCCTGAATCTTATTTCAATAAACGTCTTTGGACGGCTGGATTTAACCGACGACGGCATTTATTCGCTGTCGTCGAGCTCGAAGCAGATCGTCGGAAATCTGACCGACCGCCTGACTATCAAAGCCTTTATTACCGAGAACCTTCCCCCGCCTCACAACGGCGACGCCCGTTATTTGAGGGATTTGCTCGACGACTATAAAGCGTACTCGAACGGATATCTGCAGTACGAATTCATCGACCCGGCCAAAGATAATAAAGAGGATGAGGCTCAAAGCTATCGTATTCCGCCCCTGCAGTTCAACGTTTTTCGCAACGATAAGACGGAATTCATCAAAGGTTACAAAGGCGTGGTCCTGCTCTATGGCGACAAAATGCAGACCATTCCGTTCATAGAAAACACCAACAACCTTGAATATGACCTCACTCGTGCGATAAACAAGCTCGTCAAAAACGAAGTCCCGTCAATTGCTTTCGCGATGGGCGACGGCGGCCCGGACCTCAGTCAGGGCCTGTCATATGCCTATCAGGTTCTGTCGGATGATTATCGCGTGCAGTTTCTTGACCTGAAAAATATCCGCAATATCCCGGATCAAATCAAAGCCCTTTTTGTCGTGCAGCCCAAAAACCAACTGACCGCCTGGGAACTGTATCTGATAGACCAGTACATCATGCACGGCGGCCACGTGGCCTTTCTGATGAACGAAGTCGATGTCGACATTCAGAAAGGAACTGTCGGTGCCATAACGACCGGCCTACAGGGCCTCCTCAACAACTACGGCGTCGGTATCGAACAAAAACTGCTCATCGATCTGCAATGCAATATGATTCCCGTGACGCGCAATATGGGGTCGTTCCAGATGCAAAGCATGGTGCGCTATCCGTTTTATCCGGCCATATCGAATTTTAACCGCGACATAGCCATCGTGAAAGATTTCAAAAAACTCGATTTTCTGTTTATCAGTCCGCTGGACCTCTCTTTCGACCTGACACCCGGCACCACCCGACAGATTCTGTTCACCAGTTCCGAAAAGGCCGGAGAAAGGGCTCTTCCGGTCGATATCGCCCCGGAAAAGCAATATGTCGATGCCGACTTCGTCAAAAGCAACATCCCTCTCGGTGCGGTGCTGACGGGCAAATTTAAAAGTTATTACGGCGGTTTGGAAGCGCCGAAATATGAAGGACCGGATACGTCCGGTACCACGGCGTTTCCGGACAAGCTCAACGTCGGAGCCGATGACGCGCGTATCGTGGTCATAGGCAATGGATCGTTTATAACCGATGATTTTAAACGCGCCGCCAACGGTTTCGTCCTGCTGCTGAATGTCGCCGACTGGATGACTCAGGATCAGGGACTGATCGCGATCCGCTCCAAACAGGTTACGGGCCGAACCCTCGACGTGGTTTCCGACAGCACTCGCAATTTCGTCAAATACGTCAACATGCTCGGCATGCCCCTGCTGGTCATTATCTTCGGGCTGGTGCGCTGGCAGTATAAACGCTCCGCCAGGAAAGGGAGAAGCCAGTGAGACGACTGATGTTCGCTGCCATAACGCTGTTCGTTATCGTGGCGATTTGGTTCTTCCAAAGTCGTCACGAAGAGAAGCGAATCTCCGGGAAAAATATCCGTAATTTTCTCGACCTGTCGCCCGTTGATATAAACGCCGTGAAAATAACCAACGCTTTCGATACTTTCAATCTGGCTCTTGATAATGGCCATTGGTATCTGGAAGAAGCCACGCCTCTTTTGGCCGATACGACCATAATGAAAAACGTGGTCAACAGTTCCTGCTCACTTACGGTAGGAAATATCATTTCCGAAAATCCCGCCAAACAAATTGATTTCAACGTCGATGATTCCAGCGGGATACACGTTTATTATTATGACGGTGATAAACTGCTTTCGGAAATTATAATTGGCAAACCGACGCCGGATTTCAAACATACCTATATTCGTCGGCCCAACGAAGATTTCGTCTATGCCGCCAACAAACAAATCACGTATACTTTCGGCCGTCGACGGAATCAATGGCTGTCCAGGACCATCGTGACTCTGGATACCGCCCATATCGCCGAAATGGTTTTCTCCTACCCGAAAGAGACCTTTCGTGTGGATAGAAAAGACACTCTCTGGATTCTAGCGAAGAAGCCGTACACGAAATCGGTTACGGCCAATCCCGGTGAGGTTAAGGTCGTTCTGGACCTTATGAGAAACCTTGCCGCGACCGGTTTTCCGGGCGGCGACGACAGCACCCAGTACGATTTTAAAACGACCGATTATACGTTTACCGTCAAAATGGACGACGGCACGGAGCACACTTTGACCTTCTATAAACCGAACGTCGAAAAGCCGACTCGCTATTTCATCAGGCGGGACGACTATCCCCTTGATTTTGCGATTATACCGGGATTTTACAATATGCTCCGACCCGACTACGACGAATTGAAATTATAGCTCTTCTTTTCTTGCTCGAATATCTCCAATCGCTTATTTTTAAGACAGATACCATTAAGGGAGGTTAGAATTATGGCTCTTTTCATTATGGCTATGACGATCAACCCCAACGCCAAAAAAGATCGCGGCGATTTATCAACCCGGATCAACCGGTCTTTTGATGTCTTCAAAAAGCACGGGGTTAAGATGCGGGAAATATTCGCGACCCTCGGACGGTTCGATTATCTGGCCCTGTTCGACGCCGCCGAACAGACACTGGCTTTCAGCGTGGCATCGGAAATCAATGCTCTCGGCATTCTTGAAACGGAAACCTGGCCGGTTATACCGTACGACGACTTCACCAGGCTGCTATAGTACTATTTCTTATATTTCCGCATGGTCTCGTCGGCCTGATGTCTTGCATCGTCTACTGTTTCCGCCGCCAACGGATTCAGCTTCACCGCTTGCCTGAATAGCTCCTCGGCCCTTGAAAGCATTTCCGGTTTGCCCGTCAGCAGGTAGACTTTGTAGTATGTGAATCCGCTTTCGATGCAATACGTGAATTCACCCGGATAAAGCTCGTTGATTTCATCCATGACCGACAACCCTTTTGAAAATTGCCGCGTTACAAGATAATAATTGGATAGAAGTGTTAATCCCGAGACATTATTGGGAAACTTCTCTCGAAAGCGGTTCAGGTAGAAAAGGGTACTATCAGGGGAGTTCGTGTATAAAAATCCTACCGCTTTTTCATAGTCCGTTGGATAGTACGGCCGGGCTTTGTCGGTTTCCGGGCAGCGATATATATCAACCGAAAATTCCCTGACCCAATAGCGTGTCTCGGACTCCTGATTTTTTAGATCCGGAAAAATGCGCGTCGCCCTATCCCAATTGGCCCCGTCGGTGGCGACGTGCGTAAACGGAGTTCCGGAGAAAAGATCGTTTTCGACACTGGTCAAACCGAACATATATACGAACGATAGGAGACCGTTATCGATTGTCAGAGCCTGCGAATAAGGACCCATTATGATTGCATTGGGCGCGACTATCTGCTCCAAATCCTGATTGGCCCTTTTTAATTCATAGACACGATGCGAGAACCAGTCATATATCCAATGGCCCTGATAAAAAACGCATAGTATTATAAGTGCGTACGGCAGCAGTGATTTATAATTGATAAATTTGAAAGTCGGTCGATGCAAAAAATAAATAAGCGCGGTAAACAGAGCGCCCGGGATGAACGTGTACCAGCTTATTGCGTGATGCTGCGCCGGGGTGACTTTGGATGAATAAAACAGGAATATTACTTGTGTACAAACATGCCAGCAGAGCAATAAAGTTCCGATTATTCTCGGAATATTCAACTTTTGATCGCGGACGGTTTTCGGCAAATCCGCCATGCCAAAAGCAATCAGGCCGGCCAGCGCGGGCATTAGAATCATTCTGTACCTCAACGGCCGGTTATTGAAAACCATTAGAAAAAGAAAACCGAAGAAAAACCAGGCCAGGCAGAACAGAAACTGACGTCTTTTCTTCAGATAATCATAAAGATTCCCTTCACGCAAGAGCAGATTTACCAAAGTTATAAAAAACAGAAATAAAATAAACGGAGATAAATAATAAAACTTCGATTGCCCGCCGAAACTCACCAATTGCTCGAAAAAGACCGGCACCGATGACAGCGCCTGCGGAAAACCGTAAAGCCCGGTCGATTGTTCGGAAATATAATGATATACAATATCATAACGTGAACCGTAATACAACCATAATAGGGCTATGCCCGAAATGATGCCCGAAACCACATAGAACCCGAGATCGAGAAGCCATTTTTGACGACGCTCGAACACTATTATGGTCATTACCGGAACCGCCATAATAACACCGAAGGCCTTTCCCGATAAGACACACAGGGAAGTTAAAATCGCGGCCGCAACTATAGCCCATTTTCGGGGATAGAATTTTACGAATACCACGAACAGCACGACACTGATGAAAAGCAGACCGTTTTCAAGAAACGGGTATCGCCCGTAAATGATTATAAAGGCATTCGCCAGTAATAACACGGCGGCAAACGCCGAGGCCCGTCGAGAATACGAATAAACCGCCCAGATAAAAAGCAAAATGGCCGACAGGCTTAGACCCGTTGCAGACAGATTGGCCGTAATCCTCGATACTCCCCCCAGCTTAAAAAAGATGTATGCACTGAATGACGACAGAGAATACTTAAACGCTTCCCATCGATGATAATCGAATGTATCCCATTTGTCGAAAAGGGCTTTATTTCGGGCGGCATAGGTTACATTATATGGATCAGTCAGAAGAGCCTGCGACGTATTTTGAAAAAAAAGCGGTGGGTCGGCATCGAGATATAAAAATCTCACCACAATTGAAATTACCGACACGACCAATACAAAATATAATACAATATTTTTTGCGGAAATCCTCATCGCCGATTTTATTTTCTTATAATAAGCAGCATGGTGATGTCATCTGATTGAAGCGCCCCGGCACGAAAAGCGGATAGTTCGTTCAGGAGTTTCATCTTGATGCCGGAGGCATTGCTGCCGCCTTTCCCGGCCAAAAACGCCTCAAGTCGATTATCGCCGAACTGCTCACCTTCGTTGTTTTCAGCTTCCGTGATGCCGTCGGTGCAGATAAATACAAATTCCCCCGATTGCAGCTCAATTTCATTGGGAGTATATTCTACGGCCGGAAATACCCCTATGACGAGATCGGCTTTTTCCTCACTGCGCATGTGGCCGTCGGGACCGATAACTATCGGCGGCAGATGACCGGCGTTGATATAATGCAGTTTCCCCTCATGGCCGTCATAATAGCCGAAAATCGCCGTTATATATTCCGCCGGAGTCGTGAACTGATAGATCAGGTGATTCAGGCTGGCTGCAATCTCGGGAAGCGAATCTTTGCTAACTCGGGAAAGCTGTGACCGCAGTACCGCCTGGGCGTTGGCCATTAGCAGTGCCGCCGGCATCCCTTTCCCGGAGACGTCGCCCAGCGAAATAAAAATCCGCTCGTCTCCCAGATCGACAATATCGTAGTAGTCGCCGCCCATTTCTTTGGCCGGTATGTTTATCCCGCAGATTTCAACGCTGTCGCTGACAAAATCACCTTTGGGCAGGAATCCGCGCTGGATATTCTGAGCGATGTTGAGTTCTTCTTCTATGGTAATGAGTTTTTTTTCACGCTCGAACAGGCGGGCGTTTTCGATGACGCTCGACGTCTGCGTCGCCACGATTCCGGTAAACCTTTTGTCTTCTTCGGAAAAGCCACCGTCGCCACTTTTATTAAAAAGTGCCAGCACTCCGATTAGTCCCTTGCGGGTCAAAAGCGGCGCCGCCAGGATCGATCGGATACCTATTTCGTCAAAATCCAGTTCCATAAACCTGTTGTCCGTCTTGGGCTCGTTACTCAACAGTATTTTCTTGTTCTTAATGATCCAGCCGGTCAAATTAAGATTTAATCGCAGCGGGATTTGTTCGACCCCGGAATCCATCTGGCGCACGAACGTTTTCAACTGGTCGGATTTTTCTTCCTCGTCAAGCAGAAATATCGTCCCCTGCTCGGCCGAAACCTTTTTCAAACACCGGTCAATTATTACTTTCGAAATCTTGTCGACCGACATCGATACATTAATCGCCCCGGCAATCTGATTCAATGCGGACAATTCCGAAATCGCATTTTTCAGTTTGGTCAATTCCTGATCTGAAATATCGGTCATGGCAATTATTATTTTGGTTTAGGGCAATTTTTGTTATATTTATTCAGGTCAACTAATTATAAAAATTTATGGGCCGACAATCAACGCCTAAATGAAGATCGGCCTGCAAAATACGATCTGATATGCTTACCACCGGGTCAAATTTTGGCAAGTACGAAATCCGCGAGGTAATCGGCAAAGGCGGCATGGGTACCGTCTACCGGGCCTATGATTCCTCCAACGGCCGCGACGTCGCCCTGAAGCTTATCAACGAGAAGCTCGCCTCTTCGATTGAATACCGGGCGAAACTGGCCAAAGAGGCGGAAATCGCCGCCAGTATCGATTCGCCCAACGTCGTCGGGGTTTGGGAACAATCCGAGATCGACAACATTCCCTTTATTGCCCTGGAGCTGATAAGCGGCGAATTGCTTGCGGATTTTGCGAAAAATCTCGATTTAGAACAGAAACTTGACCTTGTGCTGCAGATAGCCAGGGGAATTCAGGCCGCGCATAAGGCCGGGCTGATCCACCGCGATCTGAAGCCTGAAAATATCGGCATTAACGCTGATGGTCAGGTGAAAATTCTCGACTTCGGTCTCGCTAAAACCATCCACACCGACAGCGTCGATGCCCAGGGCAATGTTGAAGGAACCCTGCTCTACCTTTCACCGGAGCAATTATCGGGAGAACCCCTGACACCCGCTTCGGACCTGTTCAGTTTCGGAATTATACTCTATGAATTGTTTACAGGCCACAGGCCTTTTGAGGGCGAGTTTTCGGCCAGCATAATGTATTCGATTCTGCACGAGGACCCTTCTTCCCCCTGCGAATTGAATCGTGACCTCCCCGCCTGGATTGGTTTCCTCATACAGAAACTTCTGGCCAAGTCGCCGTCGGATAGATATCCCGATATGGACGAAGTCATCGAGTTTATGAATTCCAGCCGGTCAGCCGACCCGGGCGCGTCCGATATGACCACCATCCGGCCACGACAAACCATTACGGTCATCCACCTGAAGAATCTGTCCGGCGACCCGAGTTGGGATTATTTCGCCGAGGGCTTTACCGATGACATCCGCAACGAACTGGCCAAACGAACCGACCTCGTCGTGACGGCCGAACCGGCGACCTCGGTCCCCCGCGATATTCCGGAATTATTCGACAAATGCCATACCGATTTCGTGATGACCGGATCATTGATGAGACTGGCCAATATTATAAAACTAAGTTTGAGCATCTATGGCGGCAAAGGGGACACACTGGTATTCTCTGAAAAATACGACGGCCAGGTCGAAGAGCTTTTCGATATCCTGTCAAAAGCCGCTGAGGACGCCTCTATCATGTTGGCCGAAGTAACCGGATATTCTGCAATAGAAGTCGACGAGATACTCAAGACCAATGTCTCCGCTTATGATTATTATCTCAAGGGCAAGAGCTATTATCAGACCAATAAACCCGACGATCTCGAATTCGCCGTGGATATGTTCAAAAAGGCCATCAGTATTGATCAATACATGGCCCTGGCTTATGCCGGACTCTCCGACGTCTACGCCTTCCAGTATATGGCCTATTACGAGCACACGCCGGAAAAGATCATGGCCGCTATCGACGCCGCCAAGCGAGCCATTACCATAAATCCCCGTCTGGCCGAGGGCCATCGCGCCCTGGGACGATGCCAGATGTTTACGGGGAGCTTTAACCAGGCCGAGAAATCATTCCTGAAGGCCATAGAATTCAACCCCAAGTATGCCGTCGGTTTCAGAACCCTGGCATGGCTGAAAGAAATGCAAGGCGATCACAATAAGGCTTTGGAATGGGCCGGAAAGGCCCTCCGGCAGGCTCCTACTGATCTGGAGACGCATCTGCTCTTGAGTCTTATAAATATGGACCTGCGCAAATACACTCTGGCGATGGCGACGTTAAGGCGCGCCATTGAACTGGGACCCGACTATGGCCGCGCCTATTACAACCTCGGAACCATATACCTGAAACTTGGTTTGGCCGACCTCGCCCTCGAGAATTTTAACCTGGCCTCTAAATTTAAAGGCGACCCCAACTGCTGCATTTCTTCGGGTTATATCCATATGTCACAAGGCGAATTCGATAAGGGCCGTCGATGTTTCGCCGAGTCGATAGAAAACGGCTATATGGTTTTCATCGCTCACTACTACAATGGTTTGCTGGAAAAGCTGGCCGGCCATCCGGCCGAAGCCGAAAGGGCTTTCCAGCTTTCTATCGAAGCCGGAGCGGAATACGAAAAAGACGATCCGGGCAACGTCTATGTCAAAGTGTACAAAGCCATGGCGCTGGCCGGACTCGGGGAATTCGAAAGAGCCATCGACATGGTCGAGAACATCAGCCATGGTGACGAGGCTGATGGTGAAATCCTGTACAACATTGCCCGCGTCTATGCCCTGTCCGGCGACCTCAAGAAAGCCAAAGAAATTCTTGATCTATCCATGCAATTACATGCCGGACCGACCGAAAAAGAGGTCCAGCTCGATCCCCACTTTGCGGCTCTCATAGATTGAACTGCATTAATGATGCCGCGCTGTTTGGGATGTTCGATTGCTTGTCGCTCAGATAGCAGGGAATGAACCTCAAGGAAGATTATATACTGGCCAACTGTTGTCACCCGACAATCGACGACGCCATCATTGGTTATTTCAGCTTTGACAATATTCTTAAAGTGCACAAGGCCGCCTGCCCCAGCCTGCAAAAAGCCGACCAGAGTCGCCTCGTACAGCTCAACTGGCAAGACATCCTGGCGTCCGAAGATTTCCAACCGGACTCAGACTACTCCGAACTGACCGAACTGGATTTCAAAATCCTCAGGCACCATCTCGACTGGGGTGTCGACTACTCTTTGAAAGTCGCCTCGATGTACCACAAGGAAAAACAAACTGTCTTTGATATACACCAGAAACTAAGAGATATGGGATTGTTGACCCGGGTCAAACCGCTCATGATGCAGTACCGCAGGGGCATTGCTCAAAATAAATGGATTAAACACCGGAATCATACGTACTACGAGCTGACCGAAGAAGGTCGCAATTATCTGGAATTTTATTTAAACGCCGGATATTAAACGCCCGGCTGATCATTCTATAATATCAGGTACCGTACATCTCGATAATGTCATCCCTGGACTTGCCGAGAATCTTGTACTTCTCCCCGATTTCGGTAAAGGCGTCGATAGCCTTCTGCAAGTGATGGTTCTCGTGTCCGGCGGAAATTTGGACCCGGATTCTCGCTTCACCGCGCGGAACCACCGGGAAGAAAAAGCCGATTACGTATATACCCTTGAAGTACAAATCTTTCGCTACGTCCTGCGCCAATTTGGCATTGTACAGCATAATCGGTACTATGGGATGAAAACCGGGTACTATATCAAAGCCGCGCGATGTCATCTCCAAACGGAAAAACCTGGTTAGTTCTTCGAGTTTGTCGCGCCGCTCAGTCGTCGATGAGATTATATCCATGACTTTATTGGCGGCCGATGCTATAACAGGAGGCAGAGAATTTGAAAACAAGTACGTCCGTGCTCTCTGCCGCAGTACGTCGACCATCTCCTGATGGGCGCTGATACAGCCGCCCGAGGCACCGCCCAGTGCCTTGCCGAGCGTGGTCGTGATAATATCGATTTTATTCATGACGCCGAAATGCTCGTGGGTCCCCCGACCGGTCTTCCCGATAAATCCGGTGGCGTGGCTGTCATCGACAAAAGTCAAAGCATCATACTTATCGGCCAGCGCGCAGATTTTATCGAGCTTGGCCAAATCCCCGTCCATCGAAAAGACACCGTCGGTTACTATCAGACGCAACCGCGCCGATTGTGTTTCTTTCAATATTTTTTCGAGCACGTACATATCGGCGTGCTCATAAACATGTCTCTGCGCTTTACATAAACGACAACCGTCGATTATCGACGCATGAATCAACCGGTCACAAATAAGGGCGTCCTCCGGCCCGAACAGTGCTTCGAACACGGCGGCGTTGGCATCCATGCACGATGAAAACAGAATCGTATCATCGGTGCCGAGGAATTTGCTGATCTTGCGCTCCAGTTCGCGGTGGATGTCCTGTGTACCGCAGATGAAACGCACCGAGGACATCCCGTAGCCCCGATTTTCAAGCCCGTCGTGGGCGGCCTGTATGACATCAGGATGACTCGATAATCCCAGATAATTATTCGCGCATAGATTAATCACATTTGATACAGCCGCGCCCGACGGATATTCCACGCTGATATCGGCCGCTTGAGGCGAATGGATATATCGCTCTTCTTTTAAAAGTCCGTCCTTCTTGATGCTGTCCAGTGTTTGAGAATAAAATTCACGAGCTTTATTGTATGGCATCTATTCCTCCACGGTTTATATCATTCTCCGTTTTCATCCACCGGAAACGGCATCAGGACGACCTTGGATGAATCAATTTCCGGCGATAGCGCCGTCTCGGCCGCTTTACCAAAATCCTTAAAGGCAAAGTGATGGGTTATCACCGGAGCAATGATCAACTGTTTATAATCCAGCAAATTCCGAATCTGATACCATGTCTCGAACATTTTACGGCCGTTGATGCCAATTACTTTGGCGCCTTTGAAAACTATGTTATTCGCCATATCGAACTCGAACGGTGTCGACGATATCCCGAACGATGTGTACGTACCCGTTTTCCTCAGGATGGCGAAACCGTCGCTCACGGCATTTTTATTCCCGGCCATGTCGAGTACGACATCCACCCCGCCGTCGGTTTCATCGACGATGCGTTTGACATAGTCTTTTTCCCTGGTTACATTTATGGCAATATCGGCGCCCATCTTTTTGCAGATATTCAAATTGAAATCCGCCATGCCGAGGCTGTATATCAACGAGGCTCCCACGACGTTGGCCACACCGCAGGCAAGATTGGCGGTCGGGCCGTCACCGATTATGGCAATGCGCTTGGCCCCAACGTTGCTTTCCATTACGGTATATACGGCGTTCCCTAACGGCTCCTGCACCGACGCGATATCAAGCGGAAGATCGGGATGATTTTTCCAGCAGCATACTTCTGGTATCGTAGCGTACTCCGCGAAAATGCCGTCCCGATCGACACCCAAAATTACAAGATTGCGACACAGGTGCATGTTTCCGGTCCGGCACTGGAAGCAATGCTGACACGGGATATGAGTTTCGGCGGATATATAATCACCGGTTTTTACTCTCGTGACGTTCTTGCCGATTTCTACGACGATCCCGCAGCATTCATGGCCGAAAATCATGGGTGGTTTGATTCTCGCTTGTGCCCATGGATCCCATGCTAATATATGTTTATCCGTGCCGCAAATAGAGGCTGCTTTTACCTGAATAAGAACTTCATCTGGTCCCGGTTTGGGAATATCGACTTCAACCAGCTCGAATCCTGCTTCGGGTTTGGTCTTTACGGCCGCCAACATTTTTTCAGACATTGCCGAACCTTTCTGGAAGAATTTTACTTCGTTAAAAAATCAAACATACATTTTTGCGGCCGAAATGTCAATCGGTTGGCGGTGCCAAAAAAAAGGAGCCCGAAGGCTCCTTTCAAAATAGAATTATCTTGATTCTATACTTCCTGTGGCGTTTCTATCGGCTCCAGCTTCTCTACCCCCATATTAGTGCCCAATGAAATGGCCGTCTTTAAATAGTGAGAGTCGATCGGAACCTTGCGGACTCTGCCCGCGACTTCCTCCACCGGGACGCTGTCAATATCCGCGCCTTTAAGGGCAACCATACGGCCAAATTTACCTGAGTAGGCCAAATGCACCGCCTCGGAACCGAAACGACTGGCGAGAATTCGATCGAAAGCGGTCGGCGTGCCGCCCCGGAGCAAATGCCCGAGAATGGTGACGCGAGTTTCAATATTTGTAATACCCTCAATCTGGGCGGCCAGCTGGTTGGAAATTCCCCCCAACCTGACCTTATCGGGGCTGTTGGCGATCATTCGTTTGATTACCATGTCGCCGCCCTCAGGCCTGGCTCCTTCACCGATCACGATAATGCTGAAGTTCTTGCCCTTGCGGTTACGCTCACGGATTTTGTCGCAGACCACGTCTATATGATACGGCAATTCCGGGATCAGGATAATATCGCCGCCGCCCGCGATACCCGACGCCAGCGCCAGCCACCCGGCATACCGGCCCATGACTTCAACTATCATGACCCTGTGATGAGACTGAGCCGTACTATGGACTTTATCGAGGGCATCGGCCGCCGATGCCACGGCCGAATCGAAGCCGAACGTCTGATCGGTGCCCATCAAATCATTGTCGATCGTTTTAGGCACGCCGATAATATTGAGGCCTTTTTGAGTCATCCCGTTCGACGCCGCCATGGTACCATCGCCGCCGATCGCGATCAGGGCATCCAGACCGAGCCGTTCGAAATTCTGTACGGCTTGTGATGACCGGTCCATATAAACGTAATCGTCGCCCTGGAGCACGGGATATTTGAACGGGTCGGCCCGGTTCGAGGTCCCCAGGATCGTCCCGCCGAGAGTGAGAATGCCTGAAACATCGCGAGCCTTCAATTCTCTGTATCTATTCTCAACGAGCCCCTCATAGCCGTCCAGAAAGCCGACCACTTCCATGTCATAGTCATTGATAGCCGTCTTCACAACGGCCCGTATCACGGCATTAAGGCCGGGGCAATCTCCTCCCCCGGTCAGCACTCCCAGCTTCATTTTTTCGGCCATAAATCCCTCTCTTAACTTGGAACTCCGGCTTCCTTTACTTTTTCATTCGTTACGAATTCATTATAAACATTTTCAAATGACTGGGCAAGTTTTGTCGCCTGGCTCTTGTAAGCCTGTTTGTCGGTCCAGCCGGACGCCGGATCGAGTACTTTCGAAGGCACGTTAGGGCACTTCTCCGGCATATTCAGGCCAAATATGTCGTGCATTTTGGTCGGCATTTTAGCCAGGCTGCCGTCGAGTATGGCGTGCACTATCGAGCGCGTATGCGCGATGCTTATTCTTTGTCCGGTGCCGTACGGCCCGTTAATCCAGCCGGTATTAACCAGCCAGCACTTGACATCGTGCTTCTTAATCTTCGCAGCCAGCAGATCGGCGTAGACCTCCGGCTCCAGCGCCATGAAAGGAGCGCCGAAACACGGGCTGTACGTCGCCTTGGGTTCCGTAATACCTTTTTCCGTACCGGCCACTTTGGCCGTATAACCGATCAGGAAATACGTCCTGGCATGTTCGGGCGTGAGCTCCGCGACCGGGGGCATGACTCCGAAAGCATCGGCGGTCAACAGGATAATATTTTTCGGATGACCGCCATAGCCTCTTTTCACGATATTCTCGATGTGCGTAATCGGGTAGGCGGCCCGGGTATTTTCGGTCAGCCCGTCGTCATCGAGGTCGATCCGTCGGTTATTATTATTTATGGCGACATTTTCGAGTATCGTTCCGAACTTGCGGGTACATTCATAAATTTCCGGTTCGCCTTCTTCGGAAAGCTTTATGACCTTGGCATAACAGCCGCCCTCAAAATTAAATACGCCGCTATCGCTCCAGCCGTGCTCGTCGTCACCGATCAATCGCCTTTCCGGGTCGGTCGAGAGCGTCGTCTTGCCGGTCCCGGACAGCCCGAAAAAGATCGCCACGTCGTCATCGTGGCCCATATTGGCCGAACAGTGCATGGTCAGCACACTTTTCTGCGGCAGGAAATAGTTCATGACCGTAAAGATGGCTTTTTTTATCTCACCGGCGTACTGGGTCCCGCCGATCAGGACCATTTTCCTGGCGAAATTCAAAATTACGAAAGCCTCGGAATTGGTGCCATCGAGTTCCGGGACGGCATGAAAATGCGGCATGTGCAGGACGGTAAACTGAGGTTGAAAATCTTTCAGCTCCTCTTCCGTTTGCGCCCGGATGAACATATTGCGGGCAAATAAATTGTGCCATGCGGTTTCGTTTATAATTCTTACCGGCATGCGGTACTTTTCGTCCGCGCCGGAATAACAATCCTGGACGTAGAGCTGCTTGCCTTGCAAATATGCCAGCGCCCGGAAATACAGCGCATCGAACTGCTGCGGCGAAAACGGACGGTTCTCCTTGCCCCACCAGATTTTATCGTGCGACGACGGTTCATCGACGATGAATTTATCTTTCGGTGAACGGCCGGTATGATGACCGGTGCGCACCACGATCGGTCCCAGGTGACCTACGAAACCTTCGCGATTCCTTATTATTTCTTCGTACAAAGCGGGGGTCGGAAGATTCCAGCTCACCTGTCCCGTATTGGTCAAACCGTACATTGCAAGATTCTTTTCCATTTTTAATCTCCCTGGTTCTATTATGGATTGTCGTGTTCCTATGTTATACAGATTACTTTTTAAGATCGGCAAAATAACTTGTATATATATCATAATTGATATAAATTCATAAAGTCAACTGACGACATGAGACATATGGACGGTGTCAGCGCAAAAAGGAATTTTAAACAGAGTCAGTGAATATGAGAGTCAAACAATTTTTAGTCCTCCCCAATTTACCGGAAAGAATACAACCCCTTCGCGAACTGGCCATGAACTTGTGGTTTTCGTGGAATTGGGATATAGTTCGGCTATTTATCCGCATCGACAGCGAAATGTGGGAAAAATCCTACCAGAATCCCATTGAAATGCTGGCCTATCTTCCCCAGAAAAAGCTCGAGGAGGTTGCCTCCGATGAGGCCTTTCTGGCCAGTCTGGACCGCGTCTACACCGACTACAAGTCCTATCTCGATTCCAAACGCTGGTTTGATGACAAATTCGGACAGTATAAGCAGGCCCGAATCGCCTATTTCTCCTGTGAATACGGAATAGACACCGGTTTGCCGATTTATTCCGGCGGTCTGGGCGTCCTTTCCGGAGACCATCTTAAGGCTGCCAGCGACATGGGTTTGCCTCTGGTGGCAGTGGGATTGCTGTACCGTTATGGTTATTTCAGGCAATTTCTGTCCTCCGATGGATGGCAGCAGGAACGCTACGAAGAAAACGACTGGTACCACATGCCGGTGACGCTCGAAAAAGACGCCAGCGGCAATCCGGTAAGGTTTACCGTTAATTTCTCCGGAACTCCGGTCCACGTGCAGGTTTGGAAAGCGATGGTAGGCGTGACTCCGCTATACCTTATGGATACCAATATTCCCGAAAATTCGACCAAATATCGGGAGATCACCTCGGTCCTTTACAGCGGTGATAAAGACACGCGCCTCCGACAGGAGATTCTGCTCGGCATCGGCGGCGTTAAAGCTTTGAAAACGTTGGGAATACAACCGTCGGTCTATCACATGAACGAGGGCCATTCTGCATTCCTTCTGCTGGAAAGAATTCGGACTCTTATCGATGACAACGGCTTGAATTTCGACGAAGCCGTCCAGGTCGTCTGGCCCACGACGGTTTTCACGTCCCATACCCCCGTCCCCGCCGGTAACGAGACTTTCGATCCCAAACTCCTGGAACGCTATCTCAAAGATTACGTAGAAAAAATCGGCCTTAACTGGGATCAATTCCTGTCACTTGGTCGGGTCTTCCCGTCCGACGACAAAGAACCGTTTTGCATGACGGTTGCGGCCTTAAAACTATCCGCCTTCAACAACGGCGTCTCGAAACTGCATGGCCAGGTTACCCGCAAGATGTGGCACAATATCTGGCCCAATCTGCCGGTCGAAGAAATCCCGGTCAAGTCGATCACCAATGGCGTGCACGTTCGGTCGTGGCTCAGTCACGATTTGGTCGATCTTTTCGACACCTATTTCGGACCCAAATTCACAAAGCAACCGTCGCGTTTCGAGGACTGGGAAGCCGTTCAGAAAATCCCCGATGCCGAGTTGTGGAGGGTCCATCAAAGACGCCGCGAACGTCTGGTCTTTTTCGCACGCAAACGCCTTAAAGGACAGCTGGGCCACCGTGGCGCCAGCGCTATAGATATCAAGCAGGCCGACGAAGTCCTCGACCCGCAAATACTGACGATCGGCTTTGCCCGGCGCTTCTCGACCTATAAAAGGGCCGGTCTGCTATTCAAAGACATCGACAGGCTTAAAAAAATAATCTGGAATGCCGAAAGGCCGGTCCAGATAATGCTCGCCGGCAAGGCCCATCCCCTGGATAATCCCGGCAAAGAAATTATAAAAGAGATTTTAAATATTGCCTCCGGCGATGATTTCCGCCGCCGCGTGGTATTTCTTGAAGACTACGATATCAACGTCGCCCGCTATCTGGTCCAGGGTATCGACATCTGGCTTAACAATCCCCGGCGGCCGCAGGAAGCCTCGGGCACCAGCGGCATGAAAGCCGCCCTCAACGGAGCGGTGAACGTGTCCATCCTCGACGGTTGGTGGTGCGAAGGATACACGCCCGACACCGGTTTTAAAATCGGAAACGGCGAAGAATACGAAAACCGCGAGATACAGGACAAACTCGACGGCCAATTCTTATACGATACTCTCGAACGCGAAGTCATCCCGTTGTTTTATAAACGCAACAGCGCCGGTCTTCCCATAGAATGGGTGAACATGATGAAAAACTCCATTCGCATGGCCTGCAACGACTTCAGCGCCTTTCGTATGGTTCGGGATTATACTCAAAACTTCTATGTGCCCGCCATGGACGCCTGCCGGAAATTCTGCACGGGGGACTTCGCGGCCGCCAAATCCCTGGCATCGTGGCAAAAAGAACTTTCCAATCGCTGGGATAACATCGCGTTTGAAGAAGTCGAAACCCCATCGATGGACACATCCCCCCGCGTCGGCGATATCCTGCCGGTAAAATTAAAAGTCCGGCTGGGCGAGATATTACCCCAAGACGTCGACGTCGAGGTCATCGCCGGCAACCTGAATTCTCTCGAACAGATGAACAACTACGATCCGGTCAAGGCCAGCCTCGAAGACGGTTCCGGCGAAGGTGGAATCTTCGTTTATAAAACCGAAGTTGTCTGCAAGGAATCGGGGCGTTTCGGAATCGCCGCGCGTGTCATGCCCAAAAACGATAATCTTATCCACAACCGAATTCCCAAACTGGTTAAATGGTGGTAAGATATGTAATATAGTTTTTACAAAACCCCGGCTCTGGTCGGGGTTTTCTTTTGGAACCAAAGCTCCAATTCGGCAATTTAGAAGTTACCGTCAAAGAATCGGGGGAGATTGTGCATGGATACATTATAAAATCTGATGAATCTTCATATTGACAAATCCCGGAATTATTTTAATCTTATCGGATTATGCCAAAAAAATATTTTTCATTATACGACAGTTATTAAATTCGGAAGTGACTATCTAATTTAAATAACCAGGAGGAATTTAATGGACAGCAAAATCAAAGGAATCGGAGTCCTTGGCTTTCTTCTTTTGTTGCTGGCATCGACGGCTTATTC
This sequence comes from uncultured candidate division Zixibacteria bacterium, assembly GCA_963702205.1. Lineage (GTDB taxonomy): Bacteria > Zixibacteria > MSB-5A5 > GN15 > PGXB01 > CALAMC01. The sequence goes on along the minus strand of OY969724.1, from coordinate 2,537,592 downwards.
GTTCGACTTTTCCGAAGTCGAAAATCAAATCGTCGAGCACAAACTCGCCAATGGATTGACCCTGATTGTCTACCCCAGGCACGATGCCCCGGTCATTTCATGTTTTACCAACGTCAATTACGGGGCGGCCGATGACCCGATGGGTTCGATGGGTATTTCCCACATGTTCGAACACATGGCCTTCAAGGGAAACAAGGAAATCGGCACTACCGATTACAATAAAGAAAAGAAATGGATGGACGAAGAAGATCGGATTTTTGAACTGATTCTCGACGAACGCGCCAAAGGTGATCTGGCCGATTCAACCAGGCTGGCCGAACTGGAAAATGAACGGCAGGCCGCGACCGATTCGGCCGAGCAGTACGTGGTCAGCAATGAATACAGCCAGTTGCTTGAAATGGAAGGCGCCGTCGGCAAAAACGCCGGTACCGGCTTCGACAATACCGTGTATTACATGAGCCTGCCGTCCAACAAGCTGGAATTGTGGATGTATCTGGAAGCGACTCGCTTCAAAGAGCCGATTTTGAGGGAATTTTTCCAGGAAAAGCAGGTGGTCGCCGAAGAAAGACGCTACCGTGTCGAATCCATGCCGACCGGTCGCCTGTTCCGATCCGAATATTCCGGTCTGGCTTATAATTCTCATCCATACGGCAAATGTCTGACCGGTGAAATGAACGAAATCCAGAATTACAGCCGAAAGGTCATGCGCGAGCAGTTCCAAAAAGAATATGTCCCGCGTAATTTAGCGGTCGCCATTGTCGGCGACGTCGACCCGCAAAACGCAATCAGGCTTGCCGATAAATATTTCGGACAGCTTGAAGACAGGAAGCCCGCCCGCCCGATTGATATACGTGAGGCCGATCCGTACGGCATTCGCACCACGACGATGTACGAAAACTCGCAGCCGCTCTTCATTCTGGGTTACCATATTCCGGCCGATGTCAACCCGGACTGGCACGCCCTGAACGCTCTGGCCGATTATCTGGGCTCGGGAAGGACGTCGGTCTTGTACAAGAAACTGGTCAAGGAAGACAAAACGGCTGTCGAGGTGCAGGCCTTTACCGGTTATCCCGGCAGTAAATACCCGTCGATGTTTTCCGTTCTGTGCGTTCCCTCGAACGAATCGAACAACGCCGATAACGAAAAAACCGTCCTGGCCGAAATCGATAAAGTCCGCAACGAACTGATCCCCCAAAGTGAACTTGAAAAAATAAAGGCTCAGTACAAAGCCGGTTTAATAAATCTGATGGGTTCCAATAACGGCATGGCCGGGCAGCTCGCGTCTTATCAAAACAAAACCGGAGACTGGAAAAACCTGTTCAAGGAACTGGACAAGATCAATGCCCTTACCACCGAAGATTTAAGACGCGTCGCCAAAAAATACCTTGATCCTTCACTTCGGGTCACGGGTTCAATCGAAAAACCGGAAGAGACTCAATAAGGAGATAACCATGAAAAGGACGAACAAATATTGTATTTATTTCCTGGTCGTTTCGGTTTTGTTGATCGGCACGACCGGGTTTGCCGAGCGAACGGTGGATAAACTTAAATACCCCAGGCTCAACGAAGTGCAAATGCCCGACATTCAAAAAGTCACTCTCGACAACGGAATTCGGGTATATTTACTCGAAGACCACGAACTTCCGATAGTGCACGCTTCGATTCGCCTCGCCGCCGGCGGTTATCTCGACCCGGCCGACAAGGTTGGCCTGGCCTCGATGGTCGGAGACGTTATGCGTACCGGTGGTACGGCCCGCATGTCCGGTGACGACATAGACCAGACGCTGGAAGCGATCGGAGCTTCGGTCGAGACGAATATCGACCGCATCGGCGGCGGCGCCAGCATGAACATCCTCTCCGATTATATCGATACCGGTCTGGTGATTCTTTCCGACGTGCTGCGTACCCCGCAGTTCGCCGAAGACAAAATAAATATCGCCAGGAGCGCGGAACGGACGGCAATCTCGTCCAGAAATGACGAACCCTTTACTATCTGCATCCGGGAATTTCGTAAGGCCATTTACGGAGATGATTCCCCCTATGCCCGTCATACCGAATATGCCACCATTAACGCTATCACCCGTGACGACATGATGGCTTTTCACGACAATTATGTAACCCCGGAAAACGTTCAGATCGCCATGTGGGGCGATTTCAACAAAGACGAAATGCTGGGCAAGATAAAGAAATACTTTGGCGATTGGAAAAAGGGTTCGGGCCCCGTCCCGGCTTTGCCCGAAGTGAATTATAAATATGCATCGGGCGTCTACAGTATTGCAAAAGACGACATCACCCAATCCAGCGTTTTACTCGGGCATATCGGCGGCCTGACCGGCGATTCCGATTATTTCGCGATTACGGTAGCCAACTCAATACTCGGCAGTTTCGGCGGACGAATTTTCAACGAGGTCAGAACGCGAAAAGGGTTGGCCTATTCCACGTCCGGTGATTATTCCACGAACATTCCATATCCCGGAATATTCTATTGCTACGCCATAACCAAACTTGAATCGACCGTTGAAGCAATCGAGACAATGAAAGACGAAATCAGGAGCATGCAGACCGACCCGCCCACTCCCGATGAAATGAAACGCGCCAAGGAATCATTCCTGAATTCGTTCGTGTTCAAGTTCGATTCCAAAGGTGAAATCATTAATCGTATGATGATGTATGATTATTTCAATTTCCCGCAGGACTTCCTGTATACGCTGAAAGACAAAATCGAAAATGTCACACCTCAGGACGTCGTCGACGTGGCCAAACGCCGCTTCCATCCCGATGAATTGAAAGTGGTCGTCGTCGGCCAGCCCGATAAGTATGACAAACCGCTTTCCACGCTGGGACAGGTTACCGACGTGGATATAACCATACCGAGCGGTGCGGTGGCCGAGGAAGTCACGGAAAACGATGAAACGCTCGCCATGGGCATGGATTTATTGAACAAAGCCGCCCATGCCTGCGGCGGAGTGGCCAACTTCCAGAAAATTAACGCCACCTCGTCCAAACAAAATGTGACCATTATTACCCCTCAGGGCAACATGTCGATCGGTGTAAAATCCATTTCGGTCCTGCCGGATAAGGAAAAAGACGTCATCTCCACCCCTATGGGAGAGATGGTTACCGTCGTAACCGGCGATTCCGGCTGGATGTCACAGGGACCGAACGTGGCGGATATGCCTTCCGACAGAATCGCCAGCAGCAAAGAGGACCGTTTCAGAGATCAGATTCACCTTTTCAAAGACATCAAGAACCCAAATTTTAAGGCGATCTATATCGGCGAGGACAAACTCGGTGATACGCCCGTCAAAGTGGTCAAAATTGCCACTATGGATGACAGCTATTCGTATAAACTGGCCCTCGATGCCAGCACGAATCTGCCGATCGGCAAAATGTATTTCGGCGAGACTATGATGGGCACCGGCAACCTGACGGTTAAAATGAACGATTACAGAGATGTCTCCGGAGTCAAGCTGCCTTTCGCCATGTCGGTTGAATCCGATGGCACCAGGGTTATGGATATCGCCGTTGATTCCTATGAAATAAACCCGACCATTCCCGAAGGCACTTTTGACAAACCGTAATACTTAATATTTGCAAAAAAAACCGCCGAAAACACGGCGGTTTTTTTTATGAATCCAAACTCGAATTTATTGGATATTTTGACAGCTATTACGTAATATATAAGGAAATTACCGCCGGAATTCCCCTCACCCAAACATAAAAACTTATGTTTAGGCCGTTTTCCCACTTGCGTTTTGCACCGCTATTTGCTAAACTTAAAGGTTATAAAAAACGCGAAAAATGGTTGTTAATAAATTTGGAGGGTGGAGAATGAATTCCCCGAAATATCGAGCGATATCGGCTGTTTTTGCATTAATGCTTTTGTGCCTGACACCGGTTGTCTTATTCGCTCGAGGCAATTTTGATCCCGACGATATCGGTCCGGGCGTTTTCTACAAACCTAATGCCACCAACACCCCATGTGCCAACTTGGCCATGCATACCGTCAATAAGATGGGGTTATGTGTAACCAATCAGGGATTTTTCGGCACAGGTTTTCTGCCGGGTGCAACTGGTACTGACCCCATCACGGGAGCCGTAGCGCGTTCTGCTTCATACCCTTATCCGTCTTCAAATACATATTTGTTTGCCGGAGCCTTCTGGATCGGCTCCATTGTCGGACGAGATACCCTGGTATCGGTTGGCGCCGATGGCTGGTCTTCTACCCAGGAGATGTGGCCGCCTCCATGCGCTTTGAATGGTGATATTCAGAGATTGTCCATATCGAACCCGGAAGACGTCGTGGCTGGGGCCCTTTCCGAACAGGATTTTATCTCGCACTATACCGATACGTTGACCGATCAAAGCTATGTTTCTATTGATCCCATCGACGGCCGCCCTCATCAGCCTCTGAATATTGAAATAACGGAAAAAAGTCTGGGTTGGTCTTACAGCTATGCCGAAGATTTTATTCTGTTCGACTATGCCATAAAAAATATCGGTCGAAGAGATTTGGATCAGGTTTATATGGGTATTTATGTCGATGGCGACGTCGGCCCGGCAAGCTCCTCCACGGGCGTAGAATTCAAGGATGATATTTGTGGTTTTAAGAGAGATCTTCCGACTCCCCTTCCGAATATCGATCCGTCTTGTGGATTCCGCGATACTATCAATATTGCCTGGATTGCGGATAATGACGGTAAGCTCAATGATCCGGCTCTGACCTGTCCCAGCGGTTTCGACGTCCCTCATGTTACGGGAACCAGAGTGGTCAGAACTCCGTCCGATTCATTGAAATATTCATTCAACTGGTGGGTTTCGAACACTACCCCGAATCTGGATTTTGGTCCGCGAAAATCCGGCACTGCAACCGACCCCTTTAGAGATTTTGGAGGCTTTCTGGGCACTCCGGAAGGCGATAAAAACAAATACTACATCATGCGTCATGAAGAATTCGATTACGATCAGATGTTCAGCGCCGTCGATCAAACCGCCGAGGGCTGGCTTCCTCCCGGACCTGAAGCGAATGATATTGCCAACGGTTTTGACACGCGGTATCTGCTTTCGTTCGGACCTTTCAACATTTCGCCCGGCGAAGTTCTCCGGCTCAGTTTCGCGTACATTGGCGGCAGGGATTTTCACCGTCACTGCGAAGATTTTAAAAACTTATGGAATCCGCAGATGCCGCAGGAGTATTACGACTCTCTTAATTTCCAGGATCTCGGATTGAATTCGGTGTGGGCTTCGTGGATTTATGACAATCCCAACCGCGACTCGAACGGCAATCATTTTTTGGGTAAATACCGAGTTTGTTGCAAAGAAGAAGGGAGTGAAATCGACACGATCTCACTCGACCCTCTCGTAACGGAAACTCTCACCGTATGCATCAAGGCCGACACCATGTGGTATGAAGGCGACGGTATTCCCGATTTTGAAGGCGCGCGGCCTCCCGTGGCCCCGAAATTCTGGGTTACACCGACGGTCAACGAGTTCAATGAAGGCGAGTTGGGAATTCGCATCAACGGTTTTGAATCGGAAACCACGCCCGACAATTTCAGCGGATTAATCGACTTTGAAGGATATCGAATCTATTATTCGCTTTCTTCTGACCCCGAGCAGTTCGTCCTTCTGACTTCGTACGATATTGACGACTTCAATCGCTGGGAATATGACAGCAATAACGGTATATGGGTATTAAGGCAGGTGCCCTTCACGCTGGCTCAGCTTCAGGAAATGTACGGACCCGACTTTAATCCTTCGCTTTATACCGTTGATAACCTGTACTACGATACCGAGGCCGAGCAGTATTATTATTTCACTCCTCAGGATTGGAACCGCTCCGATTTATCAGATACTACTTTAATTCATAAAATTTATCCCGATGAGCCGCTCCCGATCAGTACAAATCCCGATTCTGCGGCCGTTTATCATCCTGAAGAACTTACCGACGATGGATATTTCAAGTATTATGAGTACGAATACACGATTCGCAAGCTGCTGCCTTCTCAGTTGTATTATGTGGCCGTTACCGCTTTCGATTATGGCTCGCCCTCGAGCGGATTGCCTTCACTTGAAACGGCAGTATCGAAGAATATGATTTCCGAGTATGCGCAGTACGATAATTCGACGATCGAAGAAAAAGGTTTGAACGTCGTCGTATATCCGAATCCGTATCGCATTGACGCCAACTATCAAAATGCCGAAGGCGGTAATTTCGAAGGTCGTGATGTCCCCGATCCGAATACCGAACGAGACAGACTTTTGCATTTTGCCAATCTTCCCAATAAATGCACCATAAGAATTTATACCATCGATGGCGACCTGGTTCGGCAAATCGATCACGATAAACCGAAAGACTCGAACAGGGCTATGCACGAAACCTGGGATTTAATTACGAGAAATACTCAGGCGGTCGTGTCCGGAATATATTATTATTCGGTCGAATCCGAATCCGGCAATCAGATCGGCAAAATAGTTATTATTAAGTAAATTATTCTGAACGAGGCGGATGCAATTGTACCCGCCTCGTCCATTTCAATCGGGCCGCCATCAGTTGACTAATCCCTGCATAAATTCTCAACGCCGACAACGTCGAACCTGGATGAAAACATGGTGCGAGGGGCATTTGATAAAATGATAAAAGCGGCACATTGGGACGACTTCAGGACGGTTTTATTCGGTCTTCTGTCTTTTCTTGTTATAGCCTCGCCATTCGGTACGGTAAGAGCGCTGGAATCACCGAAGGAATCTTCTTACCTGAAGCCGGGAGCGCGGCTTATGAAAGCGGCCGCTTCGAATAATCCCTATGTTACCATTGCCGTCCATAATATTAACAATGTCAACATAACGGTTACGAATATCGGTCAGTTCGGCCTGGGTTATCTCGGACCACAAACCGATCCTCTGACCGGCAACGCGGCCCCCTCCTGTTATTTTCCGACCAACAGCAAGGTGGAACATCTGTATGTCGGCGGGTTCTGGATAGGTGCCATTGTCGGCCGTGACACGCTGGTTTCAATTGGCGTCGATGATTATTACAGCGTCGTGGAATTCTGGCCGGATCCTTATCCATTTGGCGATATTAATTACGGATCGATTGAACCGAGCAATCCTTTTTTCGACCCGCAGGCAAAATCGGAACAGGACATTATGGCCGTGTACTCGGACACACTTACGGATCCGAGCTACGTTAATACCGACAATACCGACGGCCGCCCCCACCGTCCGTTGAACGTCGAAGTTACTCAGCGCAGCTATGCCTGGAGTTATGCCTATGCACGCGATTTTATTCTCTTCGATTATTCCATAAAAAATATCGGGCGGCGCGAACTCGAACAGGTATATATGGCGATTTACGTCGACGGCGACGTTCATCATGAATCCCGATCGGGTTCTGCCGGATATGATGACGATATTTGCGGTTTCAGGCAGGATCACCCGACCGAATCTCCATGCGGTTTTCGTGATACAATCAACGTGGCATATATAATGGACAATGACGGCGATCCCGACGAATCCGGCAATTTCACACCAACCAGTTGTCGCAGCGTGGCCGGGGTCAGGGTTGTCAGAACTCCGTCGGATTCATTGAAATATTCATTTAACTGGTGGATTACCAATTACAGTAGCGCTGCGCTCGATTTCGGTCCTCGCAGAACCGGTACTCCCGAACATCCCTTTCGGGACATGAGCGGCGTCCTCGGCACTCCTCTGGGGGATCGAAACAAATATTACGTGATGCAGAACCGGGAATTCGATTACGATCAAATGTTTACGGCCAAAGATCATACCGCGGCCGGCTGGCTCTCTCCTCCGGCGTCAGCGACTGACTTCGCAAACGGTTTTGACGCCCGCTACCTGCTGTCGTTCGGTCCGTTTAATCTGTCTCCGGGCGAGGTTCTGCCGGTAACGTTCGCCTATATTTGCGCCAACGACCTTCACGTCCACGGCAACGATTTCAAGGACCTTTTTGACCCGTTGCGGCCCGAAACTTATTACAATTCCCTCGATTTTGACAGCCTCGCCTACAATTCAAAATGGGCGTCGTTCATATACGACAACCCGCACATTGACAGCAACGGCGACAGATATTTCGGAAAATTCAGAATCTGCTGTCTCGACACCACTCTGGAAATCAACGATCAAGTCGATCCCCCGGAGACGACTTACGTATACGGCACCTGTGATACAACCTGGTACGAAGGTGACGGGGTTCCGGATTTTATCGGTGCCCAGCCTCCCCCCGCTCCGGTGTTGAGGGTGCAACCCGAAGTCGACGAATTCAATCGCGGGCGTCTGGTAATCAGATGGAACGGATTCGCCAGCGAACTGACCCCGGACAGGTTCTCGGACGATTACGATTTTGAAGGCTACCGGGTCATGTATTCCATGACCAAGCAGATAAAAAACTTCGTGTTGCTGAATTCTTACGACCGCGATGATTTTAATCGCTGGACCTATGTCCGCAATCACCAGGCGTGGGAACTTCTTGACATACCTTTCACTCTTGCTCAATTGCTATCCATGTACGGCCAGGGTTTTGATCCTTTTCAGCACGACGTCGATCACCCGCTGCTGGTACCGAATCCGTCCGGCGAGGACTCTATTTTTTATTTCGTCCCTCAGGACTGGAACCAGAGCAACCTGCTGGACACCTTCCAGATCCATAAAGTTTATCCCGATCAGCCCTATCCGTCGACCATCGACCCGGATTCGGCCGCTATTTATTACCCGGATGAGCTGACGGAAAATGGTGAGTTCAAATACTTCGAATATGAATATATCGTTCGCGATCTGCTGCCGTCATTGTTGTACTATGTAACCGTTACGGCCTTCGATTACGGGTCTCCGGGATTCGGTTTAACCTCGCTGGAAACCAGCCCGCTGATCAACGTGGTCGGTGAATATCCTCAAAATTCGGCGGATATGGTCGAAGAACAAAAGCTCAATGTCGTCGTCTACCCCAATCCGTATCGCATTGACGGCAACTATCGTGCTATGGGACTGGAGGGGTCGACCGAAACGACCCTGCCTCTGGAACGAACCCGCGCAATACATTTTGCCAATCTTCCTCATAAATGCACGATTCGCATTTATACGCTCGATGGCGACTTGGTACGGCAGATTGAACACGATGTCCCTCCCGGTGATCCAAAAGCCATGCACGAAACCTGGGATCTGATAACGAGGAACACTCAGGCGGTTGTTTCCGGAATTTATTATTATTCGGTCGAATCCGAATATGGCAACCAATTGGGCAAAATTGTCATCATTTTATAATTGACACCGAGGCGACACGCCCCATGAACTTTAAAATTATCCCCCTCCTGATACTTGGCGGTGTTTTCATTGCAGGCAGTGTTCCTGCCCGACAGGAATATCGTGAAATAAAATCCCACGCTTTGTTCAACGAAGCCGAGGTTTTACTCAAGCGCGTGGCGGTTCAGGACATCGGCCTGGTCGCCATGACCATCTCAAACTTCGGCGAGTTCGGTCTGGGAACCAGTCAGCCGGTGTATAATCCGGCTACGGGCCTGCAGGCTCCCAGTTTATCCTATCCTAAAGGCCTGGCCGTAAATTATTTGAACGAAATGCAGCTGTGGGTCGGGGCTATTGTCGGTCGTGACACACTGGTGTCTACCGCCGGATGGCAGGATTGGAGCGTCCAGAGCGAATTCTGGCCCGACACTATCCCAATGAATGAAATCAAACGCCGCTCCATTCTCGAGCCCGGCCGGCCCGACTTCGACAGCGCCGTTTCTCATCAGGATTTTATTTCGTACTATTGCGATACACTCTGGGATTCTCGCTGGACCGGCTACGACCTGTTCAGCCGCCGCATTCACATCCCGATCGGAGTTAAGGTCACTCAAAGGAGTTATGCCTGGGGCTATGAATACGCCGAAGATTTTATCCTCTTCGACTTGCAGGTATCAAACATCACCTTCAGGGATATAAATAAAGTCTTTATCGGGTTGTACGTGGACAACAGCGTCCACCGCGATACCGGGCCATACGGCGGCAGCGACGACATCGTCGGGTTCCTTAAGAATTTTCAGTCGCCGTACATTAGCGGGCTTCGCGACACTTTTAATATTGCCTGGGCAGCCGATAATGACGGTGACCCTGACCCGGTATCCCAGCAGTTCCAGGGCCTGTTCGCCGCAACTTCGGCGGCTGGGGTTATGCTTCTGCGCCCGGTCCCGAACGAACATAATTTTTCATTCAACTGGTGGGCGGTCGATTACACGACCGATTACTGGTCATGGGGACCCAGAAAAAAGCCAAAACCGGGGCAGACGTTACGGCAATTCCGGGGGTATTACGGCGAACCGGCCTCGGACGCCGATAAATACTACATTATGTCCAACGGTGAAGTCGACTACGACCTGATTGACAGCTGGCGCGATTTCACTGCCGATGGCTGGATGCCGCCGCCCGAAGAACCAGTCTACCAGGGCTCCAATATTATGTACGTCATGGCAACCGGGCCATATACACTCTTTCCCGGGAACTCAATCGATTTCACTTTCGCCGTGGTTATGGGGCAAAACTACTGGCAGGGCAGTTGGGCTCCGGGCGCCGGCGGGGTATCGCGGCACCTCGACGATCTCGCTTTGAACGCCCTGTGGGCTTCGTGGATTTACGACAATCCCGGGGTTGATACCGACGGCAACGGATATAAGGGCAAATACCACCTCAGGCAGGCCGGATATATTATAGACAACATTGACACCATCTATATGGCCCACGATACCATATATGACACGACTTACAAATACATCCGAAGCGACACACTTTATTATACCGGGGACGGCAGCCCGGATTTTGTGGGTGCATCTCCCCCGACCGCACCCGGTTTTACTTTGCATCCCGGTGTCGATGAATTCAACGTCGGCTATATTGAGGCCCGCTGGAATGGACTGAAAAGCGAAACGGAAGCAGACCCCTTTCTCAATCGCAACGATTTCGAAGGCTATCGGGTATACATTTCCGAAACCGGTCAGCCGGGCAATTTCACTATCCTGTCCTCGTATGACTATCTTAATTTCGACCGCTGGGAATTCGACAGCACCTATAACCGCTGGCAAATCGAAAATCCGCCCTATACTCTATCCGATCTAAAAAATATTTATGGTGAAAATTTCGACCCCGAGCGTTACACGTCGGAAAGTGAACTGCTCAGCCATTACAACTATCAGACTCAATCTTTTGACCAGTATTACTTTTCCCGTCACGACTGGAACCAGTCAAATCTTTTCGATACCCTGGCAATACATAAAAGATTCCCGAACGAGCCCTATCCCCCGACATTGAGCGCTGACAGCGCCGGGCTTTATTGGCCCGACGTGTTGACCAAAGAGGGCCGGTTCAAGTATTTCGAGTACAGCTACAAGATACGCGGCCTGCTGCCGTCACGACCGTATTATGTTTCCGTCACGGCTTTCGATCAGGGCAACCCCGGCCGCAACCTCGGTTCCCAGGAAACCAATCCCTATGAAAACGCCTTGCGCCAGTATGCCTTGCCATCGAGTGAAGATGCCGTCGAAAACGGTCTCGACGTCGTCGTGTATCCCAACCCGTATTTTATTAACGGTGGCTATCACGAGCACTATGAAGGGTGGGAAAACGGCCAGCAGAATATGCCCGCCGAGTTTACAAGAGCCTTGAATTTCGCCAATTTACCGCACAAATGCACGATTAGGATATATACTCTCGACGGCGATCTTGTCCGCGAAATCGACCACGATTATCCTCCCGGCGCTCCCGGGTCGATGCATGACTCGTGGGATTTAATTACCAGAAATAGAATGGCAATTGTCTCCGGAATTTATTATTATTCTGTGACTTCTGAATTTGGCAATTTTATTGGCAAGTTCGTAATTATAAAGTAGAGGAGTTACTGACAGGAAAACTTTGATGAGACATATCGCCAGGACCGCTTTGTTAGCCATTCTATTAACCTCACTAACCGCCTCTATTAATGCCCGCCCGTCGTTCGAGCCGCAAAGAAACGGTATACAGAAATCCCAATCCAACCAGCTTTATCCTATCCGGGAAATCGCGTCACAGAACCTCAACCAGATTAACATGATGATTACCAATTTCGGGATATTCGGGAAGGATACCGATGTTCCCCTGCTCGACCCCTTTTCGGGGCAATACGCTCAATCACTGACCTACCCCACAAATACGGAAAATACGTACCTTTGGGGCATGCGCCTTTGGATCGGGGCCATTGTCGGGCGCGATACGCTCGTATCTACGGCCGGATGGGGCGACTGGGATCAGGCCTCGGAATTCTGGCCGGACACGCTGCCCAACAGCCATATTATCATCCGTTCGACCAACGACCGCGCATCTCCGGAATTCCAGGACGCCGTTTCTCAGCAGGATTTTGAGTGCTATTATTGCGACACTCTCGACATTCGCGACCTGACCGGTTTTGATAATGCCACCGGCCGGGTGCACCGCCCGATCGGTGTGAAAGTCATCCAGCGCAGCTACGCCTGGGGTTATGATTACGCCGACGACTTTATACTTTTCGATCTTAAAATCGGGAATATAACGTTCAGAGATATAAAAGGGCTGTATATCGGATTATACGTCGACAATGACATTTATACCGAGAATAAAGGCAGCGCCCGCGACGACATCGTCGGCTTCTACAAGACCATGCCTTCTCCGTATATTGCCGGTTTGATCGATACCATCAATGTGGTCTGGGCGGCCGACAACGACGGTGACCCCAACCCGATCACCGGCGATTACCAGGGGATATACTCCCCGACCGCGGCGGCGGGAATAAAAGTGCTTCGGACTCCGGCCGATACAGTGCGCGTCACTTTTAACTGGTGGGTCAACGATTATTTTAGCGGACTCAACTGGGGTCCCTATAAAAGACCTCCGGCGGGGATTCCCGTGCGGTATTTCGGCGGCTATCTCGGTGAACCTCGAAGCGACGCCGAAAAGTATTTCCTTATGGCCAACGGCGAAATTGACTATGATCTGACCGATGCCCAGCGCGATCATTCCGCCGACGGCTGGCTGCCGCCGCCCGAGAATATCGACCAGCTTCAGGGTGGCGGCGATGTCAAATATGTCATATCTACGGGACCATATACCCTGGGTCCGGGAGATTTTGCCCCCTTTACCTTTGCCGTGGTCATGGGTCAGCACTATCATCGCGACTGGCGCACGCCGGGACCGACTCACAATCTTGCCTATCTCGGGCTGAACTCTCTCTGGGCCTCCTGGATTTTCGATAACCCCGGCATCGATACCGACGGCGACGGTTATAAAGGCAAATATCACGTTTATAATATTGGAAAAAAAATCCTTGAAATAGATACTCTTTATTTGCCCAAGGATACCATAATCGACACGACCTTCGATTACGCCAAAAGAGATACTTTGTACTATGAGGGCGACGGCGTGCCCGACTTTAGAGGAGCCGCCCCGCCGCCCGCACCGAATTTTACTCTCTATCCCAAAGTGGACGAATTCAATCAGGGCACGATTGAAGTCCGCTGGAACGGAGTTAAAAGCGAAACCGAGCCGGACCAATTTTCTCAACTTCCTGATTTCGAAGGCTACCGGGTGTACGTGTCGGAAACCGGTTTCGCCAATGGATTCACCATGCTGGCATCCTACGATATTGAAAATTACGACCGGTGGGAATACGACACCGATTACCATACGTGGTCCGTTGTCCAGCCGCCTTTTACTTTGCAGCAATTGCGTCAACTCTATGGTGAGAATTTCGAACCCGAAAATTACAGCTCGCAGAACCATCTGTTTCCGCATTACAACTATTCGACGCAGGAAACCGAACAGTTCTTTTTCACTCGCCACGACTGGAATCAATCCACGACTACGGATTCGAGTGCCATTTTTAAAGTCTACCCGTACGAGTCACCGCCTCCGACCAGCGATCTCGACAGCGCCAGGATGTACTGGCCGGAAGTGCTGACACCCGAAGGCCGGTTTAAATATTATGAATACCGCTATATAATCCACGGTTTGCTTCCCTCGAAATCGTACTATGTATCCGTGAGTGCCTTCGATCATGGTGATCCATCCAGGGGGCTTGCCCCCATAGAAACCAACCCGGCCGACAATGCCATCCGCGAATACGCCGAGAATTCCACCGATCTTGTGATACAAAACGGGCTCAAAGTAGTCGTATATCCGAATCCCTACTTTATTAATGGTGGCTACCGGGGACGTTATGAAGGCTGGGAAGAGGGCCAGCAGGGGCTGCCCGCAGATTATACGAGGGCTCTGCATTTTGCCAATCTCCCACCCAAATGTACCATTCGCATATTTACCATTGACGGGGATCTGGTCGCCACCGTCAACCATGATTACGCGCCCGGCAGCCCCGGGTCGATGCACGATCAGTGGGATATGATTTCCCGCAACCACATGTCGATTATGTCAGGGATATACTATTATTCGGTCGAATCGGAATACGGCAACCAGATAGGCAAGTTCGTTGTCATTATGTGATGACGTCCCTGAACTGGTTAATTTCCGGAGCTATATGGCGTCGCAGCCGTACGAATCCGATCCCGGCAATTATGGCCAGAGATGATATTGTCGCCCATGAATATATAAACTCCGGCTTAAATAAATCGAGCAGTAAACTCCCCACCACGGGGCCCAGCGACCACCCCCCGGTCACCGCAAGCCCGTAAATGCCCATATAGCGTCCGACCTTATCCGGTGGCGCCAGATTGGCCGTTATAGCCAGCGCCGGCGGAGAAATTAGCAGCTCTCCCGACGTGATGATTATAATGGCGACAATAAACAGGGTGTATTGCGCCGACAAACCAACCATAAAGTACCCGATTGCGTAGACAAAGGCGCCCACGGCCATTTGGGATGTCAGCCGGAAAGGCATCATCATGCGCGCGACCGGAAGTTGCAGAAGAACAACCATCAAACCGTTCAACATATATAGAAAACCGAGTTGAGATTCTTTAAGCCCGCAGAAATCAACCGTATAAAGCGACAGAGGCGCCATCAGGTGAGCCACGACCAGATAGAGTATAAATAAAAGCCCGGCGTGACGAAAAAGTGTTTCATTGCCTTTTATGATAAACATGTCCCTGAATTTCGAATCCGCCCCTGTTCTGCGATTGAATGCAACGTCTTTGAGGAACTTGAAAACGATACTCCCCGATACGGCGGTCATGCACCCGGACAACAGAAATAAAAATCCGAGAGAGCTGGCCGCCAGATATCCCCCGACCGCCGGACCCACCGCCCAGCCCAGGTTGCCCGCCGCGCGGACAATCGCGAAAGCCTCGGTGCGGCGCTTGTTTCCCACCAGATCGGCGACCATCGAATTGGCCGACGGCTGAAACAGCGCCCCGAAAACGGAATTTATGATTATCAGGCCGCACACAATTATCAGCCCCCATGCATAATGTATCGCCCCGGCCAGAACTATAAAGTTCGCCGCCCGGCACAATTGCGCCAGCACCATCAGGCGATACCGCCCGACGCGGTCGGACAGCTCACCTCCGTACGCCTGCACCGACGCTCGTATAATGGCCGTAAGACCGAAAAACAGCCCGATCTGAGCCAGGCTCATTCCTTCACCGTGAAAGTAAATGGCGATGAATGGAATTACCAGCGCGAAGCCCAGAGCCGATGTAAACCAGCCTACGGCCAAAATCCAAAGGCGATGGTCGAATTCTTTAAGGCTTTTTAGCATGGAATCAGGATAAGAACCTTGGATTATTTAATGACACCGGACAGTTTATAAATCCCCGGCAGATTGACCACGGGAATATTTCTGTCATCCGTATTGAGACGCGCTTCGATTAACTCATCGCCGGCACTTTCTGACGGCACAACCGTGCCTTCCGCGCTGCCGGAATCTATCCTGAGGATTTCATCGGCCGAATCGACCACGAAAGCCGCCCTGCCTCCGGTGCATTCGGTGACGACCAGTATTCTGTCCGGGGCCATCTCACGCGCTTCAGTCTGCATATACTGCCCGAGGTCTATGACCGGAATCTGATTATTTTCGTACTCGAAAGCCTTCGGGAGCTTATTTATGGCAGCACCGGCGAGGTGCGACTTGCGAGGATCTATGATTTCCACGGCGTGGATCAGGTTTATCGCGTACTGCTTATCGGCCAGGCTTACTATAAGAAATTGGTTGGCTTCCTTTTTATCCATTTTAACGTTCCGGCAAAATATGCATCTGCCTCAATTTCTGAATAAAAACGGATTAACACAAGAAAATTAATCGACTTTGCTAAGTTCAAGCAATTCCATCATAAGACGCGCCGAACTGGGTGAATGCCCAGTAAAATGATTGTTGAAATATGTATAAACCTCGCCCTTTTCCCGCGAAAATTCCTGAACCAATTTGCTCCACCACTCGATATCTTCTCTCTTCTCGAAACGGATATAACTGAAATCATTCTCGATTTTTTTGCGGTCCCCCAGAAGACGAAAATAGGCGAAGTCGGCCGTAAAGTCTGTTCGTTTCGGCATCCACGGGTGGTCTATCATAACCAGGCAAATGCCCCGTTTTTGCAGGTCGGCATACAGGCTGTTGCCCAGCCACTTACGATTGCGCAGCTCAACCGCCACTTTAATGTCGTTCGGCATGACCGAGAGCAATTCCGCGAGCATCGAACCGTGCTGTTCGGGCTTGAAGGCATATGGAAACTGAAGCAGCAACACTCCCAGCTTGCTTCCCAATATTTGCATCGTTGATATAAATTTACCGGCCACCTGAACCCTCGAATTAATGCTTCCTTCATGCGTCACGATACGCGGAAACTTGGCCGAGAACACGAAATCGTCGGGCGTGACCTTTTTCCAATTCTTGACGGTCGCTTCATCCGGAATGCGGTAGAAAGTCGAATTCAATTCCACCGTTTTGAAAATAGAGGCATAAAACCTGAGGTAATCTTTGGCCGAACAAAACTGAGGATAAAAATTCCCCAGCCAGTCGTCATAGCTGTATCCGGACGTGCCAATAAAAATATTACTTCTTTTTCCACAAGGCATATTTGTGAAAACAAACCTCATTTCAAATTGTTCGGCACACTCTTGCCAAAACGGCGGTTATGCTTTATTATCGAGCAATAACAAGAAAGGACCCGATATATGAAAGACCCCAGAAATACCACACTTGCAAAAAGTCTTATCGATTATTCGGTTGACCTCAAGCCCGGAGAGATAGTCTATATCGAAGTCAAAGGCCTGGCCGCCCTTGACCTGGGCCGGGAGCTAGTGCGTTATGCCACCGAGAGAGGCGGCGTACCGTTTTGGTACTACAACGACGATTCCATCCTGCGGCATTTCATACGCACGGCCTCCGATGACCAATTCAAGGCACTCGGCGACTATCACCTCGAAATGATGAAGCGCGCCGCCGCGTATATAGGAATTCGCGGCTCGGAAAATTCCTTCGACCTGGCCGATATCGACCGCGACCAAATGGAAAAATACCAGAAGATTTTCTACAAACCGGTGCACCTTGAGGAGCGTGTAAAACGAACCAAGTGGGTCGTCATGCGCTATCCGAACAGCGCCATGGCTCAGTTGGCGGAGACGTCGCAGGAGAAATTCGAGGATTTCTATTATGACGTCTGCAATCTGAACTACGCCAAAATGTCCGTGGCGATGGAGCCGCTGGTGGAACTGATGAACAAAACCGATCGCGTCCACATCAAAGGCCCCGGCACCGATCTGACCTTTTCGATCAAAGATATCCCTAATGTCAAATGCGATGGTACCCGCAACATCCCCGACGGCGAAGTCTACACCGCGCCGGTCCGCGAATCGATTAACGGAACGATTGCCTATAACACCCCCTCGCTCTACGAAGGCACCGTCTATAACGACATTAAGTTCACTTTTGAAAACGGGAAGATAATCAAGGCCACTTGCGACAACGCAGAAAAGATGAACAAGATTCTCGACACCGATGAAGGCGGTCGGTATATCGGAGAATTCGCCATCGGGCTCAATCCTTTCGTTATGGAGCCGATGAAAGACACGCTCTTCGATGAAAAAATTCGCGGTTCGTTCCACTTAACTCCCGGTTGCTGCTACGATGAAGCACCCAATGGAAATATCTCCGCGATACACTGGGACCTGGTGTTGATACAGAGAAAAGAATATGGCGGCGGAGAAATCTGGTTCGACGACAAACTCATCCGCAAGGATGGCGTTTTCACCGACCCCGCTCTGGAAAAAGCGTTCTCCGAAGAAAACCTGGCCGAATAAAAAAAGGCCGGATCAATTACGGTCCGGCCTTTTCTATTTTATTATAATGCTAAATTGCCCGCGAGCGACGGACCTTTTCGTAACCTTCTTTAATTATCTGCACGACTTCTTCAGGATCATCGGTCATCGAAAACAGCGTCAAATCCGCATTGGTCAGGGTTCCCTCTTTTATGGGACTCGATACAATCCAGTCGATCAACCCGCCCCAGAACTTAGAGCCGACCAGCACTACCGGCAGGTTAAATATTTTCTGGGTTTGAATCAGGGTTAAAGATTCGAAAAGCTCATCAAGGGTTCCGAACCCACCCGGCATTATAACAAACGCCGAGGCGTATTTCACGAACATTACTTTGCGTGCGAAAAAATATCTAAAATGCAGCGAAATATCCTGGTATGTATTGGTGCGCTGTTCGGTTGGAATCTCAATATTCAGCCCGATCGATTTCGACTTCCCTTTTTTGGCGCCTTTGTTGGCCGCTTCCATGACGCTCGGACCGCCCCCGGTTATAATCGAGAAACCTTCGTCTGACAGGCGACGGGCGATCTTTTCGGCCAGAAGACAGGTCCTGGGAGCCGGGCGGAAGCGCCGAGGAACCAAATATCGACACGGCCGGATGAAGCGTTCTCAACGTCTCGAACCCTTCGACAAATTCCGACATTATCCGAAACACCGACCATGTTTCATACCCGGCGTCGTTTTTATTATTTCCATTGTACATAACGTTTTACCCTATTTGCTTATAATAACTTTATCGTCAAAAGCGAGCACCTTGCCACCGGTCCTGACCTGGGCTAGAATAACGCCGCCAATGACTATTATGCCACCGACAATAAGATTAGGCGTTATCGGTTCGCCGAGCATCACGGCCGCCATAGCCGTCGCCGCCACTGGCTGTATGTTCTGAAGAACCGCCACCTGCGATGCCTCGAGATATTTCAAAACCCAGTACCAGATGACATACCCGAATATGGACACAACCACTGCCATATACACGATACTCAGCCAGCCCTGATAATTGATATTTTGATAATCGTAGCGCACGGCCATAATCATTCCGAAAGGCATGTACACCAGGGAACCGTAACCCAGCGCCGTCCCCATCACACGAAACGCCCCGTAGCGCGACGCCAGAGGCTTGCCCGCAACCATGGCCGCCGCCCACGCCATCACGGCCACAAGAACAAGCAAATCACCGATCAGATACTCACTGCCGAACCGTATTTTTCCAGAAAAGAGAATGATCATAACACCTGTCAGGGCGATTAAAATCCCGGTCGATCTGACGGCCGTCAGCTTTTCACCGAGGAATTTGATGGCCAGAAGATAAACGAATATCGGTGTGGTGGCAAAAAGGACGCTGGCATGCCCGGCGCTCGTCATTTTCTGGCCGATTAAAAACAGCACCTGATTGAAAGGAATCAGCAACAAACCGATGCCGAATATTTTCCACCTGTCCTTGCGGGCGATGGGAGTCTGGCGACGAATAAAAATCAGAAACGGCAAATAACCAAGGGTACAAAATAAGAACCGATAAAAAGCGTATACCAGCGGATCGAATTGAAATAGGCCGATTTTAGCGACCGGAAAAGCAGCGGCATTAATTATCTGATGCCCGACGAGTATAGCGAATAAAATCCACAGCGGCTTTTTGAAAGCGTTCCCGTTATTGGACAGAGTCATCACGAGTGGATATGCGCAATAGGTTGTATGTCATGATGTAGGCGGTCCTCGTTAAAGCAACCCTTTAACGTATCCGCCGTCCACCGGAATCGATGTGCCTGTAATGTACGACGCCTTTTCAGACGCCAGAAAACATATCATAGCGGCCAGCTCAGACGGTTCGCCCAGCCGCCCCGCTGGAATATCATTGACCCAGTCTTTGAATATATCTTCAGGCGTGACTCCTTTGGCTTTCGCCTGTTTCTCGGCCAGATAGCCCAGGCGTTCCGTGTTCGTAAAGCCGGGACAGACGGTGTTGACCGTAATGCCGTTGGCTGCCAGCTCGTTTGAAATCGATTTGGCGAAACCGGTCACACCGGCCCGGAAAGTATTGGATATAATCAGCCCCGGGGCCGGTTGTTTGACGGATAGCGAGGTAATTAATATGATCCGTCCCCAGTTCCTTTGCGCCATCCCGGGAATCACCGCCCGTGCGAGATCAATTGCCGAAAACAGCGTCAGCCTGGCCGACTCGGACCAATTTTCTTTGGACAAACCCATGAATTCACCAGATGGTGGTCCGCCGGCGTTGGCGACAAGAATATCAATTGCTTTAAAATATGACCCGGCTTTTTCGACCACTCGTTCGCTCTCCCCGGTTGCGGACAAGTCGCCCTCGATCACGTGCGGCCGCAGGCCGGTTTGTTTTTCGATACGATCGGCGGCTGCTTCAAGATTCGCCAGAGATCGGGAATTTATTATCACCCGCGCGCCTTCTTCGGACAGCGCCAGAGCCGTAGCGAATCCGAGCCCGCTCGACGCACCCGTCACCAGCGCTACGCGATCTTTGAGCTTTAGTTCCATTACTTCTTCACTTTCGCAAGCTCTTCAATCAATGCCAGGGCCGTATAACAGCCTCTCTCGAAATCATCCAGAGCGAATCTTTCGTTCGGGGAATGAGCGTTATCGTCGGCCTGCCCCCAGCCCAGCAGAAGAGTATCGAGCCCCAGCACTTTTTTAAAAGTCCCAACCACCGGAATCGAGCCGCCTTCTTTCGTATAGACCGGGTCAATCCCAAAGCCCGTCTTAATTGCGCGTCCGGCCGCCTCCAGCCAGGGACCGTCGGTCGGAACCGCCACGGCCGCCGCGCCGCCGTGCTTGACTATTTCACAGGTGACATAATCCGGACTGATTTTCTTGATGAACGTTTCGAGCTTATTGCAAATGTCTTCCGGGGTTTGATCGGCCACCAGGCGGGTCGTAATCTTGCAACTGGCCCAAGACGGAATAATCGTCTTGCCGCCTTCACCCTGATAGCCGCCGGTTATGCCGTTGACATCCAGCGTCGGCCTTGACCATATCTGCTCCAGTACCGAATATCCTTTTTCACCGTGCAATGCCGGTGAGCCGGTCTTGGCCAGGTATTCCGCTTCATCGAACGGCAGCTTCTTGAGCTGTTCGCGTTCCCAGTCCGACACATCGACCACGTCGTCATAAAACCCATCGACAAGGATCTTCCCGTTTTCATCCTGAAGCTTGGCGATAATCTGCGCCAGAACGTTGACGGGATTGGCGATTGAGCCGCCGAACGACCCGGAATGAAGATCGCGATCCGGGCCGGTTATTTTCACTTCGACGAACGCGATTCCGCGCAGGGCGTACGTCACCGCCGGGCGGTTGCGTCCATACTGCGCGCCGTCCGAGACGACAATAATGTCAGCCTTAAGAAGCTCCGGATTTTCTTCCACGAATTCCGCCAGGCTTTCCGCGCCGGATTCTTCTTCGCCCTCAATCAGCATCTTTATATTGACCGGCAACTCGGTCCCGGTCGCTTCATAAGCCTCGACAGCTTTAACATGCGTCCAGACCTGCCCTTTGTCATCGGTGGCCCCTCGGGCGATGATATACCCATCTTCGATTATGGGATTGAACGGCGTGCTTTTCCAAAGCTCCAGAGGCTCCTGCGGCTGGACGTCGTAGTGACCATAATAGAGAACCGTCAGTTTGTCGGGAGAAGACATTTTCTCGCCGTAAACAACCGGGTGTCCGCTGGTCGGTTTGAGTTCGCTTTTGATACCGATGCCGTTTAGCTTTTTGGCGACCCATTCGGCACAAGCGCGCACGTCGCCTTTGTGTTCACTCTTGGCCGACACCGATGGAAACCTCAGAAATTCAAACAGTTCATCGAGACGTTTTTGTTTGTTTTGGTCGAGAAACTCCTTGGGATTCATAATTACTCCGAGTATTTAAAGTATAAATATTCCCTATTGCCTATCGAAAATATCAGAATTGCGCAAAAAAATCAACCAACCCACGGTCTATTTTGTAAAAAACGTTGAATTTAAACGCAAACCGGTTATAATTATACGGCCGAAATAAACTGAAAAGCAGGAGAGAACGACTTGAAAGCGGCCATAATAGCTGCGGGCTTAATCTTGATATTTTCAATATTCGCTCACGCCGATCCGGAAATCCGCCTGGAGCCGGATACCATAAAAATCGGATTGATTCCGCAAATGTCCCGATTTTATTTTACGGCCAGGGCTTATTCCATCGGCACCGATACGCTTCGGATAGACACAATCGAGGTTTTCAACGAGTGCATTCGGGTCGACCTTGAAAAACACATTCTGCCGCCCGGTGACAGCGCCGATATATCCGTATTTTTCAAGAGCCAGAAAGTCGAAGGCCTGAACCCGCAATATCCCCGCTTCAAAACCAATGCCCGGAATCTCGGCGGCCGCACCCTGAGGCTGCCAGTTGTCCCGATCGTTATCAAGGACCCCGAAGCACTCTCGCCCATTTATGTCAAGCCTTTCCGGCTCATAGCCTCGCAGTACGGCGACAGCGGTGCCGTGGAATTCCCTTTTACCATATATAACAAATCCGAAGATTACGTACCCCTGCGGCTTATTTACGGCGATTCTACTTATTACCATCTCGACATGCCGATGTTCGTCGCCCCGCTGGACTCGGCGGTCGGTTATATCAGGTTGAACGATATCGGGTACGCAGGGGACTTCGAAACCGATTTTACTTTTGAGTTTATAGACAATAACGAAGTAGCGAAAAATTATACGGTGCCGGTCAGGCGGAAAATATTCCGCAAAACCGGCCAATAGCCGATATTCAAGAAAAAATCGAACCGATGTGGATTTTTCAGGTATAAATGAAAAATGGCGACTATGATGTTATTTCAATTAACCATTTATATGACAACAAAGTGCCGGAAATTAAGGCTTGACAGAATCTTTTGAGTTTATAGATTAAGATACTTGCTCAATTCATCGTATAATATGACGATTAATTGGAAATATGATGGACACTTCTGGAGGAAACATGACCAAAGTTAAATTCCTGGCTTTGTTTGCCTTTTGCCTCGTTCTCCTGCCAGGTATGGTGCTTGCTCAGCCTAAATTGACCATCCCGGATTCCATTTTCGATTTCGGCTATGTGCCGCAGAATTCGGAGATTAGCCATATTTTTTGGCTGCATTCGACCGGGTCGGATTCGCTGAGAATTCTCAGCGTAAAACCTGGCTGAGGATGCACAAAGGCTCCGCTCGAAAAGCAGGAGCTTGCTGTCGGTGACAGTACCAGGCTTGAAATTATCTTTTCGACAAAAAGATATACTGGTCGGCAGTCAAAGAGGCCGTCGATCACGACCAACGAAGGTGAACTCGCCAAGCGTGTGCAGATTACGGCCAACGTCGTAGCTACGCCCGATTCCACCTACCCGATAAGGATTAAACCTTATAAGTTCGACATTTCTCAGTTTGGTGAGAAAACTGTCGATTCACGAGATTTCGTAATTGAAAACGTATCCGATTCCGACTTCGACCTGACCTTGGTAAGTATGCCGGAAGGTATGTTTACCGTTAAGCTGCCGAAGCAGATCAAGGCCGGCCAGACCGGAAAAGGTGAAATTAAATTAGACCATGCTTACCTTGACAAGGAATTCGATAAATCGCTCACCATTGAGGTCAACGACGCGAACAAGACACACTTTACGGTTCCTGTCAAGAGGACTTTGCGGGTGCCCGGCGGTGCCGCTGAGAGCGACGCCACGGCCAGCAAAGCTCCCGCTGAAACCACGTCCAAGTCAACTCACTAACTCTTTCCATAAATTGAAAGCCCGGCGCCTGTACAGGTCCGGGCTTTTTTTATTTGGGTTTCGACCATTCTCCGGTCATCCCGTTCCACCAGGCATAACCCACATTGATCCATCATATTATAAAGGAGGCGTCATGAAAGCCGCTCTGACTTTGTTTTTGGTCGTCCTTGTCCTGGCTATTTTGCCCGATATCGGGTCGGCTCAGGCCAAATTGACCATACCCGATTCCATTTATGACTTCGGCTATGTGCCGCAGAATTCGGAAATCAGCCATGTTTTCTGGCTGCATTCGACCGGCGCCGAGCCGTTGAAAATTATCGGCGTCAAACCCGGTTGCGGCTGCACCAAAGCACCGCTGGAAAAAGACCTGCTGCCGGTCGGCGATAGTACCCGACTTGAAGTTATATTTTCGACCAGAAGATACAACGGCCGCCAGTCGAAAAGGCCGTCTATCACGACGAACGAAGGTGATCTGGCCAAGCGCGTCCAATTCACCGCCAACGTCGTCGCGATTCCCGATTCGACCTTCCCCATACGAATCAAGCCTTATAAATTCGATGTGTCCCAATTCGGCGAATCGAAAGTGGACAAACGCGATTTCGTCATCGAAAACGTCTCCGATTCAGATTACGATATCAATCTCGTCGATATGCCAGAAGATATGTTTGATCTTAAACTCCCGGAACACATCAAAGCCGGTCAGTCCGTCAAAGGCTCTCTGAAATTGAAAGACAATTGTCTCGACCAGGAGTTCGACAAATCCATAACCATCGGCTTAAGCGACGGCGCTAACACCCACTTTACAATCCCCGTCAAGAGAAGCCTGCGCACGCCCGGCGCGATGTCCGACAAGAGCCAGTCCGAAAAAACACCCATGACCTCGAATCACTAATACCCAAAAAAAAGCCCGGACCAGATTTCGGTCCGGGCGAAAACTCCGATATATTTATTAATCTATGAACTGCGTGCCGCCCTGGAGAATTTGCTGGCCCTGCTGCTCCTTAAGACGGTACATCCCATTCTGCGTCATAAACTTCTCCGGTCGCGTTGGAATGAACCAGTTGATACTCACCGTACCCCTTAACGTCCGAGAATACAAAATAAATGCCGCCTTGCAGCGAATAGTAATACCATACTTCGTATCTCTGTCCGTAAACCGGGGTCGGGACCTCATCTCTCTTGTCCCATTGACCATATTGCATCAGAACGCGCCCGCGATCGGTCCTCCACCCGTCATGGGCTTCGGGCAGGGATCCGAAATTCTGCATCGCGTAGGCGTACCGGGCCAGAGCGTCGTTCAGATATTCATTGGCCTTGGTTCCCGGCGTGGGATCATGGTCCCTGAAAAATTCATCGACAAACCGCGTTTTCCCGGTATCGTTCAGTGACGAGTACAAAGTCATCTGTTCGGGCGTCACGAGGTATTTGATCAACTGCGTCTTGGTTTTTATCGACGCGCTGTCCAACGGATTGCGCATTTTGTACTGCACGAATTCCGTCGGTAATTCATGCTTCGGGAATACGATAAACCGCCTCATGGTCGTATCGACCATACCATTCGTAATATCCTGTACTATTAACGCCAGATCATACTTCCCGGGATTCCAGTCCTTTATATCGAGACGGGCGCTAATCACGTCGTTATCGGCTCGCATGTCTCGATTATAGCTGCCGAAGTCGAATTTGAGGAAACCGTACGGATCGTATGCCTTGTAGCTGACCGAATACTGCCCCGGAGCCGAAGGATCATAATTGAGGTTATACACTTCGGCGTACACGAAAAGCGCCGAATCATCGGCCGAATATATGCCCATCGGATTAGGCACGACCTCCCGGCCGCTCTTCACCAGACGCTCGTTGTGTGACGCCATATCATCGACACTTACGATATTATAAGCCAGTTCAATCATGCTCAGGGCCAGCCTGTCATTGACGACCGGCGGAATTTCGAGTCGATCGTACGTAAAGACGCCTTCTTTCTTGTTGACCACGTCCATCACCGTAAGTACAGCCGAATACTTACCCGGGTCGAGCTTCATTTTCAGCTTGTTGAAAACCTTAATATTGCCGATCATGGTCGCCGTCGGTGACGGAGCCAGGGTGTAAAAATACGTGCTGGTGGAATCGAGATGATTGCCTAAAGTATCTTCGATTACGATATCGGCGTAAATTGACGCCCGGACTTCGGGTCTGGTACTGTCGAACGGGATAAACGTAAACTGAGACCGGTTGATCGAGAACGGAAATTCCACGAACGATTTGGGACCTGCTTCCGGATCGTTGAAAATATTGAT
This sequence comes from uncultured candidate division Zixibacteria bacterium, assembly GCA_963702205.1. Taxonomy (GTDB): domain Bacteria; phylum Zixibacteria; class MSB-5A5; order GN15; family PGXB01; genus CALAMC01. Next base: position 2,511,264 of record OY969724.1, on the reverse strand, counting down.
GCCTGCCTGCACCATCAAATGCGATTCCTGAGCGAGCGCCGCTGCCGACGCCGCCAGGATGACTATTATGATCAATGTCCCTTTCCTGAGCATTTTACTGACTCCCCTTCGTTATCTTACGATACCGTCGTAGGGAAAGACCAGACGATAATCGCCGTCTCCCCATTGATCGACGAACGTAAATTGCCGCTGTATGGGCAAATGATAATAATACCAAACCTGATAAGCATAGCTGTCGAGTTCGAACGGCCTGTCTTCGGTTTGATCCGGTTCCCCGAATTGAATAAATATCCGCCCCCGGTCGGTTCGCCACCCCTCTTTGTCCATAATGCTGAAATACTTGTTTGAGTAGTCTATTCTTTTATAAAAGGCTGCCCGGGCTTCATTAAACTCCGTGTTGGGAGTCGGGTCGCGTTCTTTCCAGAAAGCCTGCCAGGCACTAACCCGTTCCTCATTCGTTTTCGCATTTTTGATTTTATCGATCCCGGAGTCGTCGGCGACGAGTTCCAGCTGCTTGATGGCCTTGTGAAAATCATGCAGAATCATCGCTTCGGGTGACCAGTCGACCAAAAACGGATGGCGGCTCGAGGATACTTCGGTATTTCTGCGTCCATGCAGTACGACTTCGAGGAAATATTCCCCGGACGGAATATCGGTTAAATTGATGTACCTGAGTTGCCGTATGATTCCATTGTCGAAGGTCGCCGTAAGAGTGTCCCAGTACACTAAATTGAGTTTGCCGTCTAAAATGCGCGTTTCGATCATAACGTCTTCGCGCTCGTCTCGACCCTGATAAACCTCTTGGTAGTACAAGAGCGGTGCGAAATCGGTCCCCTGATACAGTCTCACGACGGCCGGTATTATCGACCATTTACCTTTGTTAAACGGCGAGCCGGCGCGCGCCGAATCGACGCGCTGGACGAATTCTACGTCGGACAATCGGGCGTGCCGAAAATTGTATTCGGGAAGTTCGGTCTTAAGAGTCCTCTCCGCGAATTTATCCGAATTTTTGTCCTCGATCCGGCAATAGATTTTATATTTCCCCGGTTTAAGCTTGAAATCGACCTGGCTGGTCCTGAAATCGGAGCCTTTGCGGGTTTCATCATAGGTCGCGACGGTTATATCTTTTGTCTTGTTATAGGCGTCGACCTGATAATTATCTTTATCATACACGATAATCGTAATGTCGTAAACGGCTTTAAACTGGCTGCTGTCCCGGATAAACGTAAGATAGTCGTTGAAAATCTTATAATACACCTCAAGCCTGACCAAACCTGAATCGTCCGACCGAAAATAGGCGCAGTCGGCGTGCAAATCCAGTCTCTGTCCCTGATTCTGGATATTATACAATTCCTGTGCCTTGGCCGGCGCTGTCAGGAATATTCCACCAAGTACCAACAACAGCAAAATCCTTTTAAATCCAGCTTCTTTTCTCACAATACAGGGCTCCTTAAATTATACGCTCTCTAATGTATTAAGACGTTTTGATTTTGGCAATATCTAATAGAACGCGAATATTCTCGGGGATTTTGAAATCACTCATAACGAAGCGATTCAATCGGATCGACACGCGCCGCCCGATAAGCCGGATAAAGCCCGGCGAACAGACCGACCGATATGGCCACCGCGATACCCAGCATAAGGAACATCGGTGAGACCCCAAACGGCAGCGGCGTCAAAGCACCGATTAACAGGGCGGTCCCCAGTCCGGTAATCACTCCCGCCATGCCTCCCAGGCCGGACAGCGTCATGGCCTCAATCAAAAACTGCCAGATGATATTGATCCGTCGCGCCCCGATCGCTTTTCTCACGCCAATTTCGCGAGTGCGTTCGGTCACGGAGACCAGCATTATATTCATCACGCCAACTCCGCCGACCATAAGGCCGACCGAGGAGATCACTATCATCGCGATATAGATATACTTGGTAATATTACCGACCACCTCGCGAATGTTCTCCTGTCCGAAAATCACGAAATCGTTGTCGGCGCTGTAAGGAACCTTTCGCTCTCTTCGTAATGTGGCTGTGATTTCTTCCTTAGCCTGATTTATCAGTTCCGGGCTGGCCGCGCTGACAGCCAGGAACAACTCTTTTTCCCACGGATAGAGCTTCATGAAAGTCTCAAACGGTATTATGACAAGATTATTGCCGCGGTTATCAAACATACCTTTCTTCTCTTTGGTAACTCCCAATACCGTGAATTTATGATTATTAATTCGGATAGACCTGCCGACCGCCGTTTCATCCTTGAATAATGCATCCTTAATGTCACTGCCTATGACGCAAACCGTCGCCTTCATTTGATCTTCCAGCTGGTTGAAAAAACGCCCGCTTTCAAGGTTCTCGTTGCGAACCTGCTGATATTCCGGCCAGCCGCCTATTAAAAACGGTTGATTGGCTTTGTGGTTCTTGTACTTCACAGAATTCCCGCCCGGCGCGAAATAGTAATCCTCCGGCGAGACCCCCGTCACCGACGGGCAATTGGCCATTATCGCATAAGCTTCGTTTATGGTTATCTCTTTACGGTTGCGCTGTTCATCCGTAAGGTCATTGTAATCGGTGTTAGGGGAATATCTCGTTATGAAAAGCACATTGCTGCCCAGGTCCGAAATGGAATTCTGGACCGCGTCGTCGAGACCCTTAATCAAAGACGACATCGCAATGACCGACCACACCCCGATAAGCACGCCCAGTATCGTCAGGAGAGTTCGGAACTTATTGCCCCTAAGCGAATCGAACGCCAATAAAAGGCCGTCTTTCAATTCTGCGGTTGTCATGACATGAAAGAATAATTAAACATTGGGATGGTTATCAAACTCTCGCCCCGGTTTATTCGTAGCGGAGCGATTCTATGGGATCGACTATGGCGGCCTTATACGCCGGATACATCCCCGCAATCAGTCCCACCGTTATCGCAACGATAAATCCCAGGGATAAAAACAACGGTGAGACGCCGAACGGAAGCGGCGAAACCATACCGATCAGTAAAGCCGTAAGAATGCCGACTACAATCCCGAGGCAACCCCCCGTCCCGGACAGCGTCATCGCTTCGACAAGAAACTGCCACAATATGTTGTTCTTTCGCGCTCCGATCGCTTTGCGGACGCCTATCTCTCTGGTTCGTTCCGTCACCGAAACGAGCATGATATTCATCACTCCCACCCCGCCGACCATGAGACCGACTGATGAGATGACAATCATGGCCAGATATATATATCTGGTTATGTTCCCGACCATTTCTCGAATGTATTCCTGCCCGAAAATGGCGAAGTCATTTTCCTTGTCGTACGGTACTTTTCGAACAATTCGCAAGATCGAGGTCATTTGCTCGATAGCGTCGGGAATCTCGGCGACCGACGTCGCGCCGACCGTAAGCGTGAGGGCTTTGTCCTCAGGATACAGTTTTTCAAATGTATTTAACGGTATGGCGACCTTATTGTTTTCGTCGTTGCCGCCGAACATGGATTCGCTCTTTTCCCGCACTCCTATTACCGTAAAGCGAACGTTATTAACCCTGATTTCTTTACTGATAGGGTCTTCATTCGGGAACAGTGCCTCTTTGATGTCGGTGCCAATGACACATACCTGGGCCCTGAATTCATTATCTATGTAACTGATAAACCTGCCCGACGTGACGGTAACATTGCGAACCTTCTGATATTCCGGCAGGACCCCGACCACGGCGGGCCGATTGGCTTTGTTTCTTTTGTATTTAATTATATTACCGCCCGGCTCCCAGTAATGGTTTTCCGGCGAAACCGCCAGCACCGCCGGGCAGTTGGCGGAGATGGCGTCGGCCTCCATACGCGTCATGTATTTGCGGTTGCGCTGTTCATCGGTCAGATCGTCCCAGTCAACATTGGGAGCGAAACGATCCACGAACAGGATGTTCGACCCGAGCGTATTGATCGAGCTTTGCACGGCATCATCGAGGCCCTTGACCAGCGAGGACATGGCAATCACCGACCAGACCCCGATGAGGACGCCAAGGATGGTCATCCCGGACCTGAATTTGTTGCCCATCAGGGAGTCAAACGCCAGTTTCACTCCTTCTGAAACTTCACTGATTGTCATACTTTATTCGAACCCCAGAGCTTTAACCGGCTGCAGACGGGCCGCTTTCATGGCCGGATATATGCCGAAAAACAGGCCCGTTCCGCTCGATATGCCGAGCCCGAGCATAATGGCGAACAAGGTCGGCGTCATATTCATGTGTATCAAATTTATTAGCATGTTCCCGAGGAACATGCCGATACAGATTCCGATAATGCCACCCCCCAGAGACAAAATAAGGGCCTCATACAGGAACTGCAGGAGAATATCCTTTTGACGGGCGCCGATTGACTTACGAATACCGATTTCGCGCGTCCGCTCGGTCACCGAAACCATCATGATGTTCATGATAATTATTCCGCCCACGACCAAAGCGATCGAAGATATTCCAATCAGGCCAAAACGAATAAATTTCGTGGTATTATTTATAGCCTGCATAACGGCATCGGCCGTCGTAATGCCGAAGTCATCGGGCTTGTCGTACGGGACGTGCCGGGCTGATCTTAAGACCACCCGCGCCTGATCCATGGCAACCTGCAGATTGTCCATCGACTTGGCTTTGACGAAAATGGCCGGGTCCAGGTAGCGCCCTGCAAAATCTTTAAGGTAAGTCGAGTACGGTATAAAAATATTCTTGTCCGAGTCTTCATCGAGAGACGCACCCTTTTTCCTGGCGATACCGACTATTTTATATTTGATCCCTTCAAGCTTAATTTCCCGACCGATCGGGTCCAGACCCGGGTACAGTTCCTCCGCGATTCCGTCTCCTATGAATGCCACCCGCGTTCTTGTTTTTTCTTCCTCGGGCATAAAGAATTGCCCCTGGCCGATTTCCGTATCTATAATATCGATCATGCTGGCCGACGCCCCGATTATCTGCGATCTCCTGACTCTGTTGTTGCGATATTTAGCCTCGCCGCGCGTGCCGTCCTGCAAGCCCACCCTTTCACATTCATCACACCCTTCGAGGATCATGTCGGCATATTCCGACTTCATCGGTTTTCTTTTAAGAGCGTCCATGAATGCCTCGTGGCTCATTATAATACCGAACCGATTGACAATGAACGTCGTCGGGCCGAGGGTCGCCAGTTCTTCCTGGATCGACTGGGACAGCCCTTCCAGAGCCGAAATGATCGTGATCACCGAAGTAACCCCGATAATCACCCCAAGCAAAGTCAAAAACGACCTCATCTTATTGGCGCGCAAGGCGCCGGCAGACATCTTAAAAATATCCCAAAAGATCATGACGGCACCCTGCTGGCGGTTTTGAATCCATTGCCGGTAATTTCTTCTTTTTCGATTACACCGTCACGGATATGCAGTACCCTTTGCGAAAACGAGGCGACCTCATGATCGTGCGTTACCACAATGATAGTATTTCCTTCCTGATGCAGGTGCGACAACAGGTCCATAATTTCCGTACTGGTCTTACTGTCGAGGTTACCCGTCGGTTCATCGGCCAGTATCAGCGAGGGTTCATTGACCAGCGCCCGGGCAATCGCCACCCGCTGCCTTTGCCCTCCGGAAAGTTCGTTGGGCCTGTGCAGCATCCGGTCGGATAAGTCAACCTGCCCCAGGGCCTTTTTGGCCATAATTTCACGGGTTTCTCGTGGCCGCCCGCTGTAAATCAACGGTAGCTCGACATTATGCAGCGCCGTTGCTCTCGGCAATAAATTGAAAGTTTGAAATACAAAACCGATTTCTTTATTCCGAATATGCGCCAGTTCATCGTCGGTCATGTCGCTGACCAGTCTCCCGTTCAGATGATAAGTCCCCTGGCTGGGTGTGTCCAGGCACCCGATCAGATTCATAAGGGTCGACTTCCCTGAACCGGATGGCCCCATAATCGCCACATAGTCGCCTTTCGCAATGGTTATGCTGACTCCGCGCAAGGCATGGACCTTGATCGACCCCATTTCGAATGTTTTCCAAAGGTCATTGGTGTCTATAAGGGCCATTATAATTCTTTCCCCTTTTCTTTTTCTTCAACTTTAACTTCATCGTCGTTCTTAAGAGTCCTGAGCGTCCGGAACGGACCGATCACGACCTGACTTCCTTCTTCCAGCCCGGATGTGATCTCGATATTCTTCTGGTCGGCGATACCGGTCTCAACCGGAAGGAATTTCACCTTCCCGTCCTTGACCACAAACACGCCTTTTATGTCTTTCTTTTCTTTCTCGCCGGTCTTCATCATTGTCGAATCGCCCGTTTCTTCAGGCGTTGCGGCATGGGCCGTTTCCACCAAGCCGCCCGATGATGAATCATCTTCGGTCTTCTTAAGGGAATCGGGATCGAGGGTACGCATGACAATTGCGCTGTACGGCACACACAGGGCCATTTCCCGTGAGTTCGTGACGATATCAACGGTCGCCGACATCCCCGGCTTGATCGAAACATTGGCGTCCTGGAACAGTATTTTTACCTTGAAATTCGTCGATTGTTCCGTCGAACCGGCATTGGCCACGACGGCTGTATTACCAATCTCCAGAACCTCTCCGGAAAAAGTCGTATCGGGAAATGCATCAACCTCGATTTTAGCTTTCTGGCCTTTTTCGACCTTGTTGATCTCGGTTTCGTCGACGTCAACTTCGACTTCGAAAACCGATAGATTGGAAATCGTCATGAGCGTTTTACCCGTTGAATAAACCGTCTGCGCGGCCGCGATCTCACCTACGTCCGCATCCAGATACGTTATCACGCCGTTCATGGGCGAAAGTATCTTGGTTTTGCTAAGGTTGTCTTCGGCCTTTTCATAACGGGACTGGGCTTGCTTCGTGGAGCTTACCATGGCCTGATAGCTGAACTTGGAATTGTCATATTGATATTGGGCCAGTTCGAATTCCGTGTCCGAAATAAGCCCGCTTTTATAAAGCTGCTGTTTGCGATTGAATTCCTGCTCGGCCTGCTGGAATCCTGACTTCGCCGCCGACGTCCGCGCTTCGATCTCGTCCAGAGAATACTTCGTTTGTTCCAGATCCTTCTGCAACTGGACCGTATCAAGAACCACCAAAAGGTCACCTTTATTGACCGCCTGACCTTCCTTCACCGGAAGAGTGATTATTTCAGCCGTAACCTCCGACGTTATATTAACCCGGTTTTGCGGCTGAATGTAACCTGAGGCCGAAACTTCTTCGACAATATCTTCCAATTTCGCGTTATCGGCGCTCACCGTAATTCCTTTTTTGCCGCTGGTCAAAACATTGGCCACTATTATTAATATTACGACCAGGCCACCGATGATAATTAACAGCTTCTTCTTTTTCATTTTGCGACACCTTTGCTTTTAATCAATTTTATTTAATTCCCATAGCATTTTCGAGCTTTGCTATGGCCAAATTATGGTCAAATTTGGCATTGTTCTGTGTATTCTGAGCATTTATCAGACTGACCTGGGCGTCAAGAAGGTCGAGGATCGACGCCGCTCCCAGGTTATATTTTTCCTGAGTTATGGACATATCTTCTTCGGCCGACGCCACCACTTCTTCGGCCACTTTCAGAGCTTCTGTGGCTTCCTGGATATTCAGGTAGGCCGTTTTAATATCGAGTTCGACCCCGGTTTTGTTATAATAATAATCGGCTTTGGCGTTATTCAAACTGGCCTTGGATCTGGCTATATCGCTCTTCTTGCTGAACCCTTCGAATATCGGAAAATTCAATGAAGTTGATAGCGACCAGACGCCGTTGTCTCCGCTGAACCCGGAGACGTCTTTCCAGCGGCTTCCCGACCAGTCACGCGATGCCGAAACACTTAAACTTGGGAAGAACCGGCCGTAGGTCGAACGCACGTCGTATTTGGCGGCTTTCATGTTTTGCTCGTAAGATAACAATCCGGGATGATTGGTCAGGCCGGTTTTGACGGCATCGTCTTCATTGCCGGTATACTCTCTGGGCTTATAATCTTCAGAAAACGTCACGTCCGCATACGGGTCGAGTCCGACCAGTTGAGCCAGGGTAGCCTGCGCTATTTTGAGCTGGTTATCGGCATCGATCAGGTTGAGCTTGTCGTTGCCGTACTGAACCTGAGCCTTGAGAACGTCGGATTTGGACGCCGATCCGACTTCGTACTTCGACGATGCCAGACGGGTACTGTTCCTCACCGCGCTTAACCGCTTCTTCCATGATTTTCTTTTGTTCGATCGCTCTCAAGTATGCGAAATATGTTGTCTTTACGTTCAATATCATATTTTGTTCAGTCGCTTCAAGACTGTACTCGGACAGCTTTTTGTCGGCTCTCGCCCCGAGATAGTTAAAAACGTTTCTGAGTCCATTAAACAGAGTCAAATTGGCGGACAACCCCATGTTATACGATCTGGAAAAACCATCGTTATATACTGTGTCTGTACGATAGTCGGTAATTTCCCACGATGACGGTCCGGTTTGCCCGATGCTCAGCAGTTCCGGATAGCTGTAATAACTCTTGCTGTCCGATTGCCTGGCACTGGCGTTGAAACTGAGCGACGGCAAAAACACACCGGCCGCCTGCCACAATGTACCATTCGCCGTCCGCAAATTGCCTTTCGCCCGAATCACGTCCTGGTGATCTTTAAGCGCCAGAGTAATGCAGTCGTCCAATGTAAGGGTCCTGGCCTGTACGATGCCGGGAATAATAACCAGCATACTCATCAGCATCCAGAAAAGTCCGATTGAAAATCGCCTCATCGATTTCTCTCCTATGATTTTTTGCATACCATTTGCAACCGAAGTGGAATACGAAACGGCCTCGATCTGCCGGGTACGACCCCGTCTGACAGATGAATTTGATATGTCTTGTTTTGGCGGCAAAGAGTAGTTAACGCAATCCATTTTTTACCTCATGTAAATTAGACGACCGACTTCAATAAAAGTTGCGGCTCTATTTAATTATACCGGTTATAATAATAAATATTCACACAATTGGACCCGGCAAAAATATTATAATTCCCCTCTATGACAATCATAATTTAATAAAAGACTAATATATAAAAAAAGCCCCGCAAATACGGGGCTTTTAAAATCAGCTACAATCTTTTATTTAACCGCGATCTTCAGCGAAATGGTTGGCATTCCATAGCCGACGCTGGTAATATGATACAAATTTGCCAAATCAAAATTCGCCGTTGAATGAGGGTGGTTTATGGAAATCGCGCTATAGCTCGGCAAAGCACTCGACATCAATATTAGAGGGAAGTTGTCGTTGGGGTCCCAATAATTATCCGGCTCAAGAGTAATCAATACTTTCCCCACCGGATGCGTCTCTCCCGGTTGAATGAAATTCAACTGAGCGCCCCCCGGAAGAGTACTGGTATTCAGGAAGTCTTCTCCCGGAAACGGAGGGACCCGAGCCATATTCGGGCTGGCATAAGGGTTCCTTTGGATAAAGGCGTTTTCTATATCCGGATAATCGAATCTATAAAAAGCTCCTGTCGAAACTACACCACCGTCAATCGGGTCAAGATACAAATTAAACGCCGCACCCGTCCAGGCCGGTTTAGTCAGGGTCCCGAAATCGGTAGGGCTTATCCTGCCGGAAGGCGCCAGAACCCAGCCTCGATAGTGCCAGCCGGTTCCTTCCAGATCCGGCGAAACCTCGGTGTCGAACCCGGTTATGAACCTGTCAATATACCTGATGGTTGGAGCGGAAGTGTAATTCACCTTGTGAATATAATCCGTGAAAGGCTCGACATTAAATGTTATCGGATTTCCGCTATCGAATCTGACCGTATCTTTTCTTATCGAATTGCTAATGTTTACCGGAGTGGCGTACCACTCGAAGGTACAATAATTATAACTTATCGTATCCAGATAGGCTGTGTCGACATTATTATTGTAAAGGGCCGCACCCGTCAAAAGCTCTCCGGTATGGCCGCAATCCTTGTTAACATACCCTATGGTATCAAGGGTGTTTACCACTATCCAGTCATATTGAATGCCCTGACTGATCTCCGTTTCCCTGTCATAGCCTGTCGAATCGATACAGTTATCGTCAATATCAGTGGCGGTACACACATAATATGTCACATCCAGATTCCCCAGCGAATCGACCGTAATATAATCATAATCATCAGGTGACGTTATATTATCGAGCGGGACGAAGGTCGAATCGATGCAGTTCTCGCCGTCATAAGTGTTACAAACCCAGTGAAGGGTGTCATAGGAGAACTGCCTTTTGAGAGATTGCAGGCTTGGTTGAATTAAATTGGTCGTATCCCTGACAATCAGAGAATCATATACATAAAGGGCAAACCAAACGCCGCTGGCTTCATTGCTGTTGGAATTTCCGTCGGTAGGAGTTTCCATACAAAACGACCCTTCGGTCTCCCAAACGTGCAGAGGGAAAACCATCTGCATAGTGTAGTTATTGGGATCGACGATTGTATCCATAAGCATTATGGGACCCATGGCCGTGGTATCGAAATTCGACAACTGCTCGATTGACATGGCGACAAAGCGATATTTCGGGTCAAGCACGTTTTGCTTGGCGTCCCAAACGTTGTCGATGGCATTTCCGGAGGTATCCCGAAATTTATATAAAGCATGATCCCAGCTGAAAATATCAACATAACTCGCTTCATCGAGAGTGTCTATAACCCACAGGGCATAGGCATACCCCTGAGGAGGATCGAACAAGCGCACGGGATTTAAGGTTAATTCGGTGGTAGAGGTTGGGGCTATTACGTTGGCGGGCTGGTCGCATCCTGAGACCGCGACCACCAGTATGGCTATTAAAGTCACGCAAAACAAGCGGTTAAGTCGCCCGTTCATACTCTATTATCCCTTCCTATTAAGAATGTTATTTTCCAAAATAATATCCGATTATACTTTATACCTCTGGGATAGTCAAGCGTAAATTGGAGAATTTCAATAACTTCTTCCCCTCTCCCGTCCCTTTTAAGGTCTAAAGTTAAGACGATTTAGGACGATAATTAACTAAAAGAATCTATCTTTTTCTTAGGAGAAACATTTTGAAGGTTTGTCCAAAATGCAATGCTGAAAATATATTCGAGGGGGCCCAATTCTGCAAAAATTGCGGAGCGCCGCTCTCTGATGCTCCGGCAGAAAGTACGGAGCCGAACACGCCGTCACAGGCTTCGGCCGATGACGGTCTGGATTTCGTGGTCACCGAGCCCGGTGCCCCGACGACTCCCGAGTTTCTTAAGACCCCGACCGAGGATTCCATCGAGATAACTTCAAACGCCAATCTCCTCGACAAGGAGCCGCAGGCGCCGGCCGAAAAGAATTTCTCGTCCGCATCTTCAGGGGACACCAATAAACTGATAGGTGATTCAAACCCACATATTCCTGTTCCCGAAGAAAATATCGAGGAGATAACTCAACCGCAGGCATACAAAGCGGAAAGTCTATCCGGCGATCAGTCCGATCAGCTTAAAAAATTATCGCAGGAAGAAGTGACGAATCTTCGTAAGCAACTTTATGGCAATGAAAAACCAGAAAAGCCGGCCAAGCCTGAAAAACCGGCCATAGATCCGGCAAACATACCCAACAACGTCATTGACCCCAAGAAAATAAATGCCGCCAAAGCCGAGTCTTCTTTTTCCGAATCTGCGGACACTCAAAATTCCATCCGGCCGATCGAGGATCCGGCGACCAGGCCGCACGTCGAAATGGCCCCGCGTTCGCGCGGCGTTGCCTTTTTCCGGGGCAATTTCATACAAATCGTCGGCAAGCCCTCCCTTCACAATGGTGATGAAATTATCGTCAACAATCGTGGTTACCTTCTGCGGCCGAAAAGAATCGGCCGAAAAGCCGCCTACATTGCCTTCGCCGCGACGCTGGTCATCATACTTTCCATCGTCGGCGCCCTGTTTGTCGGACCGACCGTTTCCGGTGAAGGTGAAGTCATCGGTGTGGTTCTCGACTCTTCGGGACAGCCCTATCTCGAAGGCGCCCGCGTATCGATACCGTCGCTGCACAAATCGACGACCAGCAATACCCAGGGATTTTTCCGGTTTCATGACATCCCCACCGGGACGTATGAAATTGAGTACGTTCTTGGCGATCATTACTGGGGAAGGGAAAACGTCACCGTTGTCGAAAGTCAATCCACTTTGACTACCTGCGACAAATTGGAACCGATCGTGGCCGAAAAAAAAAGGTAGATAACGATCGGCAAACATCTCAAGGCTCGTCTTCCCATAACGGCTCCGATAACTCCGCCGACAAAAGGACGTCCGCATCTTCAACCAAAACCTCCTCATCGAGCAGTTCTTCCAAATTCGGCAAACTCGCTCTGGTCGCGAACGTGCCTGATGCTCGCCTCGTGGTCGATGGCGACGTCCAGGGTTCCGGAAACAATACTTATTCCAGAATAAAACCTGGCACTCATACGGTCAAAGTCAACAAAGCAGGGTACAAAGAATTCTCCGGGAAAGTCACGATTGAGTCCGGAAAAACATATACTTTGAACGTCGATCTCTCCCGTTTGGAGGAAAATTCGGGTCAATCACTATCGGCCGAAGACCATTATGAACTTGGCAAAGACGCTCTGGCCAAGGGCAATCTGGAGTCGGCCATCGACGATTTGACCAAATCGATCAACAAAAACCCCGGATATGCTCCGGCCTACATTAAAAGAGCCGAGGCTTACGCAAAGACAGAAAAGAACGACCTGGCCATCGACGATTATGTGCGGGCGGGTGAAATCAACCGATTGTCCCGTCAGCCAAAACAGGCCCGCGACGCCTTCAACGCCGCTATCAAGCTGAACAAGGACAACGAAGTTGCCTGGGTCGGACTGGCCGGCGTCAGGTATGACGAAGGCGATTTTCGACCGGCTCTGACCGATTACGAAACGGCGCTGGACAAAGAGAAAAACTTCTACCCCGCTCTTTACGGGGCCGGGCTCTGTCTGTTCAAACTTGGCGATTATAAGAAAGCCGACAAATATTTCAAAAAGGCTCTCAAGGAAAATGCAACCGACCCCTACCTGTTCCAGTTTATGATGCTTAATTCCTTTGCCAAAGATGATTTCGGCAAGGTCCGCGATTTATATGCCGAATACAAAACCCTTGTCGGACCGGCTGAACTGGCTGAATTTAAAGCATCATCGCGATTTGCCCCTGTCCTGAGAATCATTAACGAAGATGACCGCTAATGGCCGGTAAAGACAAAATTAACTGCTGGGAATTCACCAATTGCGGTATGGAGCCGAATGGCATTTTCGCTCAAATACACGGTCCCTGCCCGGTGGCGTCAGCGTCCATGAAATACGATGGCATCAACGGTGGCCGGGGCGGCGGAAGAGTCTGCTGGGAAATCATGCGCAGTCAGTCGGCGGCCATCCGGCACGAATGCCGTTTCAATAGAATGCCCTGCCAGAAATGCAAATTCTATATGCGCGTTATGGCCGAAGAATCCGTCCCCGAGACGGTTGAAACCGAAGCGGCGACCTGACCTTATTCGCCGCCCTCATTTCCAAAACTTTTCTATCTCCGTTCCGTTTATTTCTATAAACAATTGGACAAATATGTCTCCAATTATTAATAATAATCTTAAATTGATTGTTAATGCGTCTCTGATTCCATAGGAGGTATAATGCATTTTTCGGGAATGAAATTCAGCTCCCTGCTTTTTTTAATTCTGACGATCTTGATTGCTGCAGCCATATGCGGGGAAACCGTTCAAAAAAACCAAATAGCCAATAAACCCTATATCCCGGATATAGCCACTTTCCTGATGATCGGTTCATCGGGGTCACCTGGCTTCAGCCCGTCCACAGGAGAATTCTATTTCACCAATGTCAAACTGAGCGGGGCCAATCAGCTGTACCGTCTGACCGAAGACGGCTGGCCATACCGACTGACGTTCTTCGACGACGGTATCGATGATTATACGTTATCCCCCGACGGCTCCCAGGCCATAGTATTGGCTTCGGCCGGTGGCTCGGAACAGTCCCAGCTGTATTGGCTCGACGCCAAAAGCGGCCGCATCGAACAATTGACCGATAATCCTCAGGTGCAATATGGATCGGTGGTCTGGAACGGTGACGGCAGCGGTTTCTATTTCCGCAGCAATGAAGAAAATCCCGGAGATTTCCGGATATACTTTTTTGATCTTGCCACCGGAGAGCAAACCAGGGTTTTTGACATGACCGGGTCCAATTATATCGCCAATTTGTCTTATGACAACAAGTACATGATTATCTATCATCTCTTTTCCAACGCCAACGATGATCTTTATCTCTTGAATCTGGATGACGGTAAGTACGAACTGCTGACCCGGCACGAGGGTGAAGTATTCTATGATTACCCGACCCTCTCCACCGATAATATGACTCTTTATCTGACCTGCAACGATAACCCGGATGGCCTGCGCAAACGCGCCCGCATGGATATAACTACAAAGAAGATCGAATACCTCGATCCGAAATCCAAAGAAATAATTGAGGATATCGGATTTTCTAACAATCGCGAATATATGTTCTGGCTTGTCAACGAACAGGGTTATGCGGCTCTTCACGCCTGGGATATGAAAGACAACCGTCCCATCCCCGATCCGCCCGCCAAAGGGTATGTTTCGGGTGCTATTATTCTCGACGACGGTCGCGTCGTGTATACTTATTCCAGCCCCTCCAAAACTCAGGACCTGTACTTATGGGACTGGCGTAAACCGGAGTTGAAAAAACTGACCACGTCAACTTATGCCGGGATCGACCCGAACCTGTTCACCGACCCGGAGTTGATCACCTATAAATCATTCGACGGCCTCGAAATCCCGGCCTTCCTATACCTCCCGCCCGACTACGATGGCCGGCCCATTCCCTTTATTGTCCACTTGCACGGTGGACCGGAAGCTCAGTTCCGTCCGGGCTTTTTGCGACATTTTCAATACCTGATGCTTAACGGTTACGGCATTCTCGCGCCTAATATTCGGGGATCGTCCGGGTACGGTAAAGAATACATGGACCTCGATAATTACAAGAACCGCCTGAACTCCATTAAAGACATCAAAGCGGGTGTTGATTACCTAATTAAGAAAGGCTTTACAAAGCAGGGCATGATCGGCGTCAAAGGAGCCAGTTACGGAGGTTATGCCACTTTGGCCTGCATCACCGAATACCCCGACCTGTTTTCGGCGGCCGTCGATGAAGTCGGCATCGCCAACTTCGTAACCTTTTTAAAAAACACCGCCGATTACCGGAGGCATATTCGTGAAGCCGAATACGGACCCCTCACCGATCCCGAATTCCTTGAGTCGATTTCGCCTCTTAATAAGGCTGACAAGATCAAGACGCCCCTGCTGGTTATCCACGGCAGAAACGACCCGCGTGTCCCGTATGAAGAAGCCATGCAGATATACAACGCCGTCAAATACAATGGCGGCGTAGTCGATACTTTGATTTTCGGAGATGAAGGCCACGGATCATCGAAGACTTCAAATGTCGTGGTGACCTATTGCAGGATGGTTCAGTTTTTCAACGAGTATTTGAAGCAAAAATAACGGTTCAATACATAAAAAACCCCCTAATACCGGGGGTTTTTTATGAGATAATTTCAGAAGATTTACTGACTGTTATCAACCCAGTAGTCTACCGAATATTTATCCTGTAACTCACTTCCGGCACTTTTGGCTTCGGTCAGCGTGGGGTAATTGCCGATTCTGATCCGGTAAAAGTCCTCACCGTTGACGGTCGCCTGAGTTACGTAGGCATCATAGCCGCGGTCGACAAATTTGTCGGCCAGCTCATGGGCATAATCGTAATTCGTCCCGGCCGCAACCTGTACCGTAAATCCCTCGCCAGTCGGCTGATTGTATTCTTTCCTGGGTTCTTCGGTTGGCGCCGCTTCCGGCGTCATGGCATGTTCTTCCGCCGGCTGGGCCGCTTCTGCCGATGTATCCTGCGTGGCTGGAGTCTCCGTCTCGGCGGCCTGACTCTGATCCTGTATAACTTCCTTTTCAAGCTCCGAGACTTTATCCTTATCTTTGCTGCATCCGAACCCGAAAGCCGAAACCAGCGAAACCATCAGAATAAATTTTAAAAGCCTCATTTAATCATACCTTTCGTATTATATTTTTTAAAATATTTACTTCAAAAGTATAGGATGTCAACTTAAAAAGAAAAATTTGCGCAAAACACACTATTCCCTCAATTAAAGCATTGCGTATGAAACATTAATCGACTTTAATTATATAAAATTTATGGAGCTGGTATGAAATATTTCGATAATGTCCTGGAACTGATTGGCAATACCCCTTTAGTTAAAATTAACAATGGCCTCATTCCGGGACAGGGGCCGCTTATGCTCGGGAAGCTCGAATATCAAAATCCCGGCGGCTCTGTCAAGGACCGCATGGCCTATCACGTCATTGGCAAGGCGCTGAGAGATGGCAGGCTGAAACCCGGCGGAACCGTTATAGACAACACCTCCGGCAATGCCGGGATCGCCCTGGCCCTGGTGGCTTCGATGCTGGGGGTCAAGGCCATTTTAACCACCCCGGAAAAAACCAGTCAGGAGAAAGTCGATCAGATTCGAGCCTTTGGTGCAACCGTAATCAGGACCCCCAACGATCTTCCCCACGATGACCCCGAAGGGCCGTACATGAAAGCCCTTTTGATGGCCAAAGAGCACGGTTATTTTCACATGAACCAGTATCACAGTACCGACAACATTGAAGCGCATTACCTGACCACGGGGCCGGAAATCTGGAAGCAGACCGAGGGGCGGATAACTCATCTCGTCGCCGGTATCGGTACCGGCGGGACCCTGTCCGGTGCGGCCAAATTCCTTAAAGAAAAAAAACCCGCTCTTAAAACTATCGCGGTCGACCCGGAAGGTTCGATTTTCGCCGAATTCTATCGCTCGGGCCAGGAAATCGAGGCCAGGCCTTACAAAATGGAAGGGATCGGGTCCGACGTCCCCACCAAAGCGCTGCTTGTCGACATGATAGATGAATTGATTACCGTGTCCGATGAAATCGCCTTCAACACCGCCCGCGAAATGGCCCGCGAGGAAGGCCTCATGGTCGGCGGCTCGTCGGGAGCAGCCGTCTGGGCGGCCCGACAGGCGGCCCGGAAAATGAGTGATAAAGACCTGATGGTGGTTATTATTCCCGACCCGGGAACGAAATACCTTACGAAATGCTATAATGACAATTGGATGACACAAAACGGCTTTGCCGTGGGGCTGACTTCAGAAGAAAAATTGGAGGTTAAGTAAGTTGAATAAACTTATAAAGGTATTGTTCATTACAGCGCTGGTTTCTGCGATTAGTGTTTCCGGTTGGGCCGAAACGGCCAGGCATCCCAGTATATCGGTAGCGGACGATTCTTATGATTTCGGATTTGTCCCGATTGATTACCGGGTTTCTCATACTTTTTATGTCAAAAACACCGGGGACGACGTCTTAAAAATCGACAATGTTGTTCAAAACTGCGATTGCACGACCTCGGAGTTGGATTCCAAAGAAATTCAACCGGGGGATTCCACCGAGCTTACGATGGTGTTTCATACGAAAAATTACTATGGCCGAACTACCCGGACCCTTACGATTCACAGCAATGACCCTGTAAATCCCGAATATGATCTTTCCTACACCGCCGAACTGGGTCTGCTCCCGAGATATTTTAAAACCAATCCCATTTCACTGATAATTCTCCCCTCAAAAAAACTGAAGAAAATGTACCTGCTGAACCTGTCCGATGATAACATAAGCTACGACATCGAATACCAGAATCTTATGCATTTCACGGTCGATAAAACCGCCGGGGATATCGGTGCCAGAGACTCGGTGGAAATAACCGTCACGCCTTCGGCCAACATCCCCCCCGGAACCTTTTATAATAACTTTACCGTCTTATATAAGGACAAGGAAACCATTCGGTTAACCGTCCCGATAAAAATAGTCAAATACTGATACAAAAAGAGCCAGGGTATTACGACTGCAACACCCCGGCATCAAGAGAGTAGATCCATCTGCGCCAACAAAATAGCAGAATATCATTCCAAGCGCAAGGCAACAAAAATACGTATTATGTGCGTACTGCTTTATACGCCTTGATTGCCGCGCAGGAAGACCGCCAGGTTGATTTTTTTGTTGGAAAGCCCCAGTTTCCTGCGAATTTGCTCCCGATGCTTCTTGACCGTCCCGACCGATATAAAAAGATTCGATGCGATTTCCGTATTCGATAAACCGGTCTTTATGAAATTACAGATTTCCAGTTCGCGCGGTGTCAGGTGCGCCAATAATTGATTTACGCCACTGCTGTTAAATATCAGCCCCTTCAACCCGGTTTTCAGTACATTATAAAAATCACCATGCACCGTCCCGTCGCCACGGACGAGTTTGCCCAAGACCGGCATTATGTTCTGCTCTATATTGTCCGCCAGCTGCTGCCGTATTTCATTTTTCTCTTTTTCTATATGTTCGAGGACTTTTCCCAGGGCAACGTTGGCATCTCGAAGAGCCTGCTCTTCCTTTTTTAGTCTTTCTATCCCGTCAATTCGTAGCAGGTCCTTGGTGATTATTTCCGCTATCTCCTGAAGGTATTCGGCATCGCGCTGCGACGGATTACGGTCGTCGCACGGTTCTCCGACCACCACCCAGAACTCCTGATTGCTGTCGTCTCCCGACTCCAGATAGAAAAGACCAAGATCCGATGACGACCACTGTCTTCCCTTTCCGCTTCGCCCGTCGCCTATGGGCCGGGGAACAAAGGTCCCGTCACCTTTTCTCGACAGCACCAAATAGCACCCGTGCAGTTTTTTTGAGAACTGAGGTTTAATTGTGTCGCTCAGCGAATCGGCAAATATCGCCTGAATCTTTTTAAACTCGTTCGCCCGAAAGCCAAATTTGCCGATCGAACTCACCTTGCCCATTTTATCCATCATGAAAAAAGCGGATTTGTCGTACAGCCCGAATTCTTTTATCGCCTGGCACCCGAACAATATCATGTCCCGGGCATTATCGGCCTCTCTGATCCGGTCGAGGAGTTCAAGACGCCCCGTATTTCTTATGTCGTTTTCGCGGTCTTCGGTAACGTCGGTGGCGATAACCATCGCCTGCACCGGGGAGTCGCCGCTGGGACGAATCGCCTGAATGACCGTGTGGAACCACCGTGATTCGTCAAGCAGCCTCGACTTGGTAACACTCATGGATTCTTTGCCGGTATGTATCACCGATCTTATGGTATTCATCTGGTGATTGGCCACTTCTTTCGGAAATAAATCCCACATGGTTTTCCCAATCATCGTGGCCGGTTCCAGGCCAAAACTTTGGGCGGCGATTTTATTGGCATAGTGTATGATTCCAGCCTCGTCAAAAATTGCAATTGATGACCCGACATTATCTACGATCAGACGGTATTTTTCCTGTGCCAGAGTAAGGTCATGTTCTACTTGTTTGCGCCCGGATATGTCGATTGAAATACCTCGGATACCGGCAATCTTCCCGTTTCTCGTAATCGGGCTTGAATAAACCGCTACCGGGTATACACTGCCGTCTTTTCTTCTGGCAAGATATTCGGTGCCGGACAGTTTTTCACCCGAAAGCATTTTTTTCAATCTCGTCTTGGCCTTGCTCTTATCTTGTGGAGCGAATGTATCCACGGCCCTGATGCCCTTTTTTACGTCTTCCTCGGTGTACCCGGAAGACTGATAGGCATGCTTGTTTACATATATAAATTTGCCCCTGGCATCCAGCTCGAATATGGTCTGAGGCAGAAGGTCGGCCAGCTCACGGAACCTCTCTTCATTCTCCTTCAGAGCCAGTTCCGCCTTTTTGCGCTCTGTAATATCATCGGCATAAATTACGACCCGGTAGACTTTGCCCGATTTATCGAAAACCGGATATATGTGATTCCTGAAGATTATGCCATTTCGTTCATCCTCAAATTTCACCGCCCGGCCGGTTTTCAGGACGTGCTTTATATAATTTGCCCTTGCTTTCAGAATGTCATCCGGTAATAATCTGTTTTCCGGATCGAGAAGCACCTGGCCGACCAACTCCTCCGATGTTTTTTTGAACCGACGCGCTCCGGTCTCGTTTATTATCAAAACGCGACCGTCTTTATCCAGCAGGGCGATTGTTTCCATTGTGGCATTCAGGACGGCCCGGGAATACTCCGTAGTTTCGCGAAGGGCCGTTTCCGTTTTGATTTCCGATGTCGTATCGAAACAAACCAGTAATATCGATAATACCCTGCCTTTTATAGCATGGGGTATCAGAATTACCCGGTACCAGGCCGTTTCATCGCTTTCATCGCCACATGCCGGCGCGATAAATTGGCCTACCCGTTGTGTCCGGATACAATCGTTTATGGCCGTTTTGGCTGTCTTGTGATGGCTTTTGGAAAAAAAGCCCAGTGTGCTTACACCGATCAAACTTCGCACCGAGGCACTACCGGACATACGGTCGAGGTTGATTACTTCATATTTGGGATTTATATCGAGAATTACGGCCGCAGTTTTTCTCGTCAGCAGGCGCCATTTTCCCGATAAATCATCCCCGGTCGCTATTTTGTCTTTCCTGTTGTCCTTTCCACGAGCGCTTTTGCGTGCAATTCGTTTATCGAGGTCGTCTCTGTCCATAACGGCCTTTCTTTGAGTTTTTCAGAATCCGGATTGGACCTTATAGATACAATATATAAATCTATCCAGAATATGGGTAATTCTTTTAATAGATTTTGCCGAAAAAGATAAAAAATACTTGACTTAATCCTGAAGATCGACATATTGAAAATACTTAGAGGGTGACTCTCTGCTGTCCCTGGGTAGTTTCCTAGCCCCCTCTACCCAACCAGAGTAGCGCCCTCTTTTTTTTTACCCTTTAATATTCAGAAC
The DNA here is from genome assembly GCA_963702205.1 of uncultured candidate division Zixibacteria bacterium. Taxonomy (GTDB): domain Bacteria; phylum Zixibacteria; class MSB-5A5; order GN15; family PGXB01; genus CALAMC01. Next base: position 2,490,436 of record OY969724.1, on the reverse strand, counting down.
CGGATAGAATCTTGCGACTTTTTTGGAAATCCCCGCCGCGTCCACGGCCTCGGTAACCAGATCAATATTTTTATAGGCGTAGCCCGCTTCTTCGGACAGACCCTTCATATATCCCGTCTTTACCAGAATGCCCCGTTCTCTCATACGGTTTCTGACTTCATCGCCCCGCATCCTCTGTTTGGCTTTGATTCTCGACATCGTCCGCCCGGCCCCGTGAAGCGACGACCCGAAAGTCGAACCGTCCGCTTCTTCCGTCCCGCGCAACAGGGCCGATCCGGATTCCATCGAACCGCCGACAATCACCGGCTGGCCGACCGCGCGGTACTTTTCCGGAATTTCATCGCGGCCCGGTCCGAACGACCTTGTCGCCCCCTTACGGTGCACCAGCAGAGTTTTTTTAACACCATCGATTTCATAAACTTCACGCTTGGCGATATTATGCGCTACGTCATAGACGGTCTCAATTTTAGGCAAGACCGAGGCTCCTTTAAACACCCGCTCAAACGACGTCCGAACTCCGTGGACTATCAACTGCCGGTTGACAAAGGCCGCGTTGGCCGCACAGGCCATAGCGTTAAAATACTTTCTGCCCTCATCTGAATTCACCGGTGCCGACATGAGCTCTTTATCTCGGACCGTCAGGCCATACTTGGCGGCACACTTGCCGAAAACCTGAAGATAGTCAGTCGCGATTTGATGCCCGAACCCGCGCGAACCGCAATGAATCGACACCAGCACCTGATTGTCCAAATCGATCCCGTACCTCCTGGCCGCCTCTTTATCGAAAATATTCTCCGGTGCCGCAATCTCGACCTCAATATAATGATTGCCCGACCCGAGCGTCCCCATCTGGTTTATCCCGCGCGAAACGGCTTTTGATGAAACAGCATCAGGATCGGCGTGATCCAGACAGCCGTTGTTTTCGACATATTCCCGGTCGGATTCCGTGGCATAGCCGTTTTCGATACACCAGTCCACCCCGTGCTCCATAACCTGCCGAAACTGATTATTACTCAATTCGACATAACCGCTTGATCCCACCCCCGATGGAATCGTGGCGAACAGGTCGTTGAGAAGCGCCTCCATTTTGGGACGGATATCTTCCAACGTAAGATTCGTACGCAGCAGCCTCATCCCGCAGTTTATGTCAAAGCCGATTCCCCCCGGTGATATAATGCCCTTGTCAATATCGAAAGCCGCCACGCCCCCGATCGGAAAGCCATAGCCGACGTGCCCGTCGGGCATGCAATAGGCGTACTTCTGTATACCCGGCAGACAAGCCACATTCGTAATCTGGTCGATCACCCGGTCATCGATGCCGTCGATCAGATCAGCCGATGAATATATCCGTGCCGGCACATTCATCCCGGCCTTGAATTCGATCGGAATCTCCCAAATATTCTCGGTAATTTTCTCATATTTCGATTTATTCATAGATCCAGCACTACCTCCGCCTCCCAAAAGTCGCTTTTCTTTTCCACCCGCAATTTATAATAAGTTACGGCTTTCACGTCGACCTTGAGCGTATGCCGTGATTTATCTATTACATCACCAAACAGCCGCCCGGTTACTCGGTATGGTTCTATCTCGACAACCTCGATGTCACAGCGGCAAGTTAGAAAATTCCGGGCATCCTTAAGATATACTATTTCAGAAAGCCATGAAAAATACAGGTCCTCGACGGATTTGGCGGAAAGGTCGATTTCGACCTCATCATTTTCCATTAATTCCGACGGCTCGGCGATAACGGCTATAAGCCCGATGGCTCCATCCGCCAGCAGTTGAGGCAAATCCTCTCCGGTGACAATCAGTCCGATATCCGAGGTCGTATTTGAATCGGTGTGTTTATAGGGCATAGTAGAACAATAAAAAAAACGCCGCTCACAAGCAAGCGGCGTTATTAATTTCGAAAAGTATAGACTATTCGGCTTTTTCAATACAATCGACGGGACAAACCTCGACACAGTGAGGGCCGTTTTCCTGGTCTTCACACTCGTTGCAGGTGTCCGGGTTGATCGTATATATGTCGCCCTCATCAATGGAGCTGGTGGGGCACTCCGGGAGGCACAATCCACAGGCTGTGCACTCATCGGTAATCTTCATGGCCATATTAATTCACCTCCAATTGTTATACGCACCAATCCTTAATTGTTCGGAATATAGAATATTAGCAAAGGTTGTAAAGAAAAATATGCCGGGCAGGACAAAATAATTGGCCCTTTCTGACCATGAAAAAAAGGCGGCTTCCGGATTCGAACCGGAGAATGGAGGTTTTGCAGACCTCTGCCTTACCACTTGGCTAAGCCGCCTAATAAATAAGCGGGAAACGAGGCTCGAACTCGCGACAGCCACCTTGGCAAGGTGGTGCTCTACCAACTGAGCTATTCCCGCTTAACCTCTATGAATATATATCGGATTTTGGCTTTGTCAACTTTTTTGAATTTTCATTGAAAAAAATTATAAAACGCCGCCATACGTGCCAACTTCTTCATCGAAAAGAGACCAATTCGTTCTTATTTCATCGATTCCTCTATCAAAGAATCCAGCCGGGGCAGATACCACGGAACCATTTCTTCGAGGTGCCGACGATATGCCTGCGCCTTTTCCTGGTTCTTTGTTATGACCTTTTCATAATAATAGGCGTCACGATAGGCCATATAGCAAAGTGTGTCGGCGTTGATGATTTCCATGGTAAGATCCACCCATTTTTTCATTTGCCCGCTCTGACGCCAGATGGTCGCTTCGTAATGTTTGACATACGGAAACATCGCCGTCGTTACGTACCGGTCGCATTTCAAAAACTGCAGCATGGCATTTTTATTGTCACCATTTGTGGTCAGATTGATGCCTTTATTATAACTTTGGACGAAATCGACGTCGATATTCCTTACGACCGTGCTGTCGTATGGATAATACCTTTTATAAACGTCATGAAGCTGACCGTCAAAAAAGAAACCGATAATTCGATAACTTTTAAGAAACTGGCTGTACATAAACAGGGCCCGTTCGGCGGGGGCCGATGGCTTATGCCCGGTCGAAAACAGTATATAATCCGGTTTGAGGCCGAGAATATACGGCGTATTAAAGCTTCTTTCCTTCCACGTCGTTTCCAGTCCTTCAATCGGCGGTTCCGGGTGACGGGCGATTGTCGAATCGGTCAGCCCCAGCATATCGATGACCTGATGACCCATGAGATTATAGCCGAACACGCCGATGGTCGATATAACCACGTTAAAATTACTCTTGTCGTGGGCCTTTAAATTGCCCGCCAAATGCACCATTTTGCTAATAAGTGATTTCTCGGCATTCAGAAAGGATGCAATATGATTTACGGGCGCATATAAGCCCCACCCGATCACCACCACCAACGCTGCCATAGCATATACCGGTTTTCTTAGCAGAGCAAACATCCCGTAAACGACCAGTATGCTCACGACGCCCATAATCGGAACAAAGAAGCGATGCACCTTGAGGACGTCCCCGCCTATCAACCCGATATATATTGCGTAGACCAAAAAAAAGAGCAACAAAACCAGATTCTTTCGGTGTCCTTTCCTGAACATCAAAAAGGCCGGTAAAATAAACAACCCTGCCCCCAGATAATGCCAGAAATACGTCCCCAGGTATTCTATGCCGTTGGGTATATTATCGATCAGCGTTCCCGATTTCGCAAAGAACGTATTCGGGATAATCCCGCCGTAATAGAAATACTTAAACGCCAGAAACGGCAAAAGCGTTGCGGCGTAAATTACAACGCCGGCTATTATCGGCGTTCTTATTCCCCGCCGACTGATCACGTCGAAAACTACTATAAAGGCAAAAACCAGTGCCCCCTCCGGACGCAGCAGGGTAGCTATGGCGGCTATCGGCGCCGTTAAATATGACCCGCGCACATAGGCGTACAGGGCCAGCGTTATCGCCAGCCCGAACGCTGGTGTTTCCAGTCCGGAAACTGACCAGTACGCGTACGACGGTATCGTCCCGAGCACGAGCGCGACAATGCCGGCCTTATAACTGTTTTTATCAAAGACATGAAGAGCAAGAAAATAGGTCGCGACAATCCCCGCTGCCCCGAATGAAACGCCGAAAATTTTCGAAAATAGCACCAATTGAAAACCCAGCAGCTTGGCCAGGATAATGCATATCGTCCAGAGGAAATTCGTGTAACCCTCAATTCTTTCTCCGATATTGAAAACCAGCCCGTGGCCGTCAACGAAATTCAGTGCGTATCGAAATGATATGAATGTATCATCCTGCGTGAAATTCAACCGTTGCGCGAGGTAAATATGAATCCCTACTCCGAACAGCAGAAGTAAAATTCCTATTAACGACTTAAAGTGCGATAGTCTTGAGAGATTAAATTTTGACCTGGCTCTTAGTTTTGCCTTTTTCTTTGATTTTGATTTGGATTTTGAATTTTTCGCCATCGATTAATTATACGATATCAGAGCGACTGATACAAACGAATATACCGCTCCGCCGATCTTTCCCATGAAAAATCTCGGTTCATCCCCTGTTTGACTACCTTATACCAAAGCCTTCTTTTGCCGAATAGCGTAATGGCTCTGACTAAAGAAGTCTTGAAAGATTCCGCCGTGTATTTGTCAAATACGAAACCCGTGCCCGTTTTTTGCCGTTCGTCGAAGTTTTCGACGGTGTCCGCCAGTCCGCCCGTACGCCGGACCACCGGGACCGTCCCGTATTTCATGCTGTACATTTGGTTAAGGCCACACGGTTCATAACGCGACGGCATAACGAATATATCAGCCCCGGCTTCGATTAGATGCGCCAGGGCATTATCGAATTTCAAAAAGGCCTTGAGCTTGTCGGGATACTCCTTCTCCAGCTTTTGGAAAAATTCGTGATACTCCTGCGCCCCGGTCCCAAGAAGGACAAATTGCACGTCCATCTTCAATATATCATCGAGTATTTCAGACAATATATCGAACCCTTTCTGGGAGTCCAGGCGGGAAATCATACCCAGCAGAGGCTGCTCCGATCTCATAGGCAACCCGGCCTGCCGGAGCAGCTCGAGCTTGTTGCGTTTCTTATTCGAAAGGTTGGCGATGAAATAATTGTACGGAATTAACGGGTCCCTTTTGGGGGACCATATCTCATAATCGACCCCGTTCAATATTCCGACCAAATCGTCACTTCGGCTTTTCAGCACGCCTTCCAGACCCATGCCGTATTCATTGGACGATTGAATCTCCCGCGCGTACGTCGGCGAGACCGTCGTAATCTTGTCTGCGAACATAATCGCTGATTTCAGGTAGTTGACTTTTTCCCAGTACTCCACGGGACCGCCCGGAGCGAAAAGTTCATAAGGCAGATTCAATTTGGGGAACGTCTCAGCCGGAAAGATTCCCTGATAGGCCAGATTGTGTATGGTCAACACCGTTTTAATACTGCCGAAAAAGTCATCGTCCTTGTGCAGCGTCTTAAGAAGCGTCACCACCAGCGCCGCCTGCCAATCATTGGCGTGAATGACGTCCGGCCGCCAGTCCAGTTTTTTCAGGGCGTCGAGAACCGCGCCCGCAAACAACAAAAAGCGTTCGTCATTATCGACAAAGTCTTTGTTCGTCTTCGGGTCGACATAAAGCGCTTCACGGTTAAAGTATTTTTCGTTTTCGATGAAATACGTATGCCGCTCTCTGCCCAAATCATCCTGGGAGTACAGCCGACACGGGATTTTGTTTTTGCCGACCAAACCCCCGATATTTGCGTTCACGCTTTCAATTTTGAATCGCGCCCGGTCGATCGATCCGTAAAAGGGCATGAACATACGGCAGTCGTGCCCGAGCTTTCTGATTTCCCCCGGCAGTATACCCGAGACGTCGGCCAAACCGCCGGTTTTGGCGTATGGCACAGCCTCAGAAGTGACAAATGCAATCCTGAGGTGTTCCATAATTACTTCGCCGTCGCTTTCTGCATGAATTTCTTATCGGCCAGTGATGGGTCGATTTCCCTCATGAACCCGGCCGCGTCTTCCGGGCAGGTCGGATTGATATAAAATCCCGAGCCCCACTCGAAACCGGCCATCTTGGTCAGCTTGGGTATAATTTCGATATGCCAGTGATAAACTTCGTCGTATTCTTCACCGATGGGTGCGGTATGGATTATGAAATTGTACGGCGGGTTGTTGAGGGCCATACGCAGACGGTTGAGAATATCCTTAAGAGCCTCGGCCAGGTATACATAATTTTCCGTCGCCAGATCGGTCAGTTGAGTCAAATGCTGCTTGGGCAATAGCCACGTCTCGAACGGGAAGCGTGACGCAAATGGTGCAAAGGCGATGAAGTCCCCGTAATCGTTTATGACTCGCTCTTTGTCGCTCAATTCCTGACGGATAATATCACAGAAGATACATCTTTCTTTGAAGTCATAGTACTTTTTTCGCACCGTCGATTTCTTCCTGCACCCGTCTGGGGACAATCGGTGTGGCGATCAGCTGGCTGTGCGAATGTTCCAGCGATGCCCCCGCCGCCTCACCGTGATTCTTGAAAATCAGCACGTACTTGAACCGGCGATCTCTCTGAAGATCCAGCGAGCGTTCACGAAACGCCCACAAAACGTTTTTGATCTCTTCTATCGATAAATCGGCCAGGTCCTTAAAATGATTTTGAGTTTCGATAATGACTTCGTGAGCCCCCACCCCGTTCATTTTATCGTACAGCCCCTTTGGCTCCCGATTCAGGCCGCCCTCGATGCGAAGGGCCGGATACTTATTGGAAATAACTCTTAGAAACCAACCGGCTTTATTCGGCTGGGTGCCGTTTTCCCGAAAGGCCAGAACTTCGGGCGGAGTGCTGGATTCATTTCCAGGACAAAACGGGCACATTTTCGGCTCTTCCTGTTTGGGAATATTCCCGAAACTTGACGGCCTCTTTCCACGATCGGTGGAGATTATCACCCACCGCCCTATCACCGGGTCACGACGAAATTCCGGCATCTCTTTTCTCCCGTTCCCCCTTAAGTCAGCGTTTTTAACGACTTTGGATCAGCTTATATTCCTGCCCCTATTGCTTGTTTCGACAGATAAATCCATTTCCTGTAATGTATAACACCCGTCCAGGTCTATTGTTTACCCTTTGAAAGCACCGCCAACCGCTTGCGGAGATCATCGCTGAGGTCGACCTTTCGGCGCGCCATGGCTGTCTCTATCGTCTCAATGGCCTTTTCAAACTGGTATTCGGTTGGTCCGTCTGGTGAAAACCATGTAAAATTGTCTATTTCCTTTTCCGCGACGAGCATCCCGCCCAGTAGATTGCACGAAAGCCCGATGTTTATACCCGTATTCAAGAGCGTCCCGATGGCCGTCCGCGTAAAGTCCCCGATAAACGACCCTATCTTCATCGATCCGGTATCGACACTTCTTCCGTTTACCACGACGGCTATATTTTTATAATTATTTTTAAGGTCCGAATTGGTCGTCATGGCCCCGAAATTAACCCATTCGCCGACATAACTATGACCGATAAAACCGGCGTGGTATTTATTGGAATATCCCTGTATTATGGATTCCTCCAGCTCCCCGCCGACCCGGCAGACCGGCCCGACCGAACACGCCTCAATTTTTCCCCCGACCAATATCGACTGCGGCCCGATATATGTCGGCCCGATCACATAAGTGTGTGGCTCAATGCGAACGTCACGATCCAGTATAATCGGCCCCTCGGAAGCATCCAGCACGCTGCCCGGCAGAATTTCGACCCCTTTTGAAACAAGAATGTTGCCGCCATTGATTAAAGCCACTCCCGGATAATCCGATGAATCGGCGACTTTATATTCAGAATCGCCCTTTGAAAACCGCGCGAAATCTTCGGCAAGACTGTGATGAATATCATTGACCAGGTCCCAAAGGTAGTTATAAGCCGGGATCGACACATTCATCTTCTCGAATTGCCGCTGGGCCTTGTTTACGAAAGCCGGAAGGTCGCCGTTCATAAGGTCCTGAAACTGCTCGTCGGACAGCTTTCCGGCCACCTTTACGGCGGCGATGTCGACATTATCGGACATGACAACCACGTCGCTGTTGGCCAGTTTCAGAGCCTCGGCCAGTTTCTCATCCGGACGGATCCGGCCATTTATCAGTATCGTCTCTTCCCCGTGACGGCCGTTAAAGCTATTGACCGGATAGACTGTACTTTCCGCCGCCAGGCTTTCGATCTCCGGACGGCAGAATAAAAAGGGCTGATATCCCTCAAAAAGGTGTACTAAAACGCTGTATAGCGGTCTGGCCCCGGCCCGAAGGAAAAATACCGGCCTTATCTGAGTCAACGGAAACAGATTCTGATATCCGGAGTCCTCGAATATTATTAAGTTTTTTGACATTATCTCACCGATCGTTTAGAGTGACTGAATTTCATTCGCTTTACCGGCCAACACTGATTCGCGCTGCGCAATGACCAAAAGTAACGGCAGGCCTATGCCGTAACAGGCAACCAGCTGGCCTACCCCGATCCACTGGACAGTATATAGATAATTAAAGCCCACAATTGGAGACAAATATAAGGAGACACCGAAAGCGTTCACAAGGACCGGCGGCAGCGGCGCTAAAATCATGCTGAGCTTGCGCGAATTGATAAACCTGGCCGACATCGTCAACATTCCGGCCAGAAGAGTAAACGATGAACCGAAAATAATATCCTGAAGCCCCTGCCCGCCGAATATATTGGCTATAAAACAGCCGACCGTAAGAGCGATGATCGCCGGCGGATAAAAATATGGAAGAACCGTCAGGGCTTCCGCCACGCGGATTTGATAAATTCCGTAGCTGATGGGTGACAAGGCGATAGTTAGAGCGGCATATACCGCCGCAATAGTACCGGCAAAGGCTATATCGCGGACAGACCAACCTTTCATACCGAATAAAATCGCTCAAAGTTTGGATTTGTCAACCAAAAATAGAAAATCGGCCGGATAGAAGCGCAAGCTTCTGAGCTTATTTGCTGAGTATCGTCAGATTGCTGATTTCGTCGGGCTTGAGAACCATTGTCTTGTTGGCGCCGTTGCATCTCAAATGCAGTAATATCCTGCGGCCCGAAATTTCGAGACGGGTCGGTCGGCCGGCACTTATTTCCGATCCATCCGAGAACAAACTTACATGGACCTTCTGACCCGACATCATCGCAAACGTGAATTTCTTGAGTATCTGATCCTCTTTTTTGTCAAGCTGCCTCGGTGCGGCACGGCGACCGGTGATGAACGAATTGAGCGTGCCGGACTTCTTTTTCTTGCTGTGCGACAAAAGCTTGGCTTCCAAATTTCTGATAACCTGATCGAAGGCCGCCAGCTTATTCAGCGGTGAACATTTCAATGAGTACCCCAAAATTTCATGGTCCAGGGGGGTGAATGCCAGGCTTTCCCCCTCGGCCCCGGTTTTCAATTGATAACCCCCTGAACCATCGTAGACAAATGGGAAGCTCATCTCGGCGAGTGATTTTATGTCGCGGTAGGCAGTGCGGCGGGAGGTTCGGCAGGAAACGGCAATTTCATCAATCATATACCTTTTGCCGTTTTGTAAAAGGCGGATTAAATATACCAGGCGTTCGGTCTTGGTCATGTCTTGCCCTGTTAACAAAGGCCTCGCACAAAAAATTATGCAATTTCACAATTTACTGAGACTAATATAAAACAGGGCACTGTCAGTATCTGTCAGTTTGAATATTATTTATTTTTATTTATTATAGATTTTGAAAAGTGACAAACTTCCCGTCGCAGGCCCTCCGGGGACAAAATTTCGAACTCTCCCCCGAAACCCATCAGCCAACGGCCGATTTCTTCAGTCCCGGCCACCGTAACGCGGTATAGCACCCGTCCGTCGTCAAGCGTCGTAATCTCTTCGCCAACATGATGTTGGCCTGATTTCACGACTCGTGCGGCCGCCCCCGAAAAAATAATCTCAACTTCTACCGGCTCACCGCTGTATACGCCCCAGCTGTCACGGAAATAATCCGAGGGATCAATGCCCGGTCGAATTTTGAAATTATTTTCTGAAATCTCAAGAAATTTTATTCGATCCAGCCGAAATGTCCTCATGTCATTCCTGTTATGGCAATAGCCGATAAAATAAAACGCCCTCTCCCGAAAAACCAAAAAATAAGGGTCAACCTCCCGCTCCCCCAGCCCGCTTTTGAGTGAATCATAGGACATCTTCAGCACCCGGCATTCAATAATGGCCCTTTCTATCAGCGGTGAATACTTCTCGAAGTTTGTCGGCGAAAATGTATTCCGAATATCGACTCTGGTTGTGGGCGGCGTCAAGGCCCGGTCTCGTTTGACATCGGGCGTCAGGCAGGCTTCTATTTTCGACCGCAGCGATTTAATATGTTTCTTCCCCGGCCCGCTTTTATATAGCGGCGATGATTCCAGAGCCGTCTTCAGCGTCAGGTATTCTTCAATCGTGAAATTGAGCGGTGGCAGAAAATTATTCGATGCAAACTTATAGCCCCGGTCATAATAGATCGGCACGTTGACCTCGGATAACGAGGCAATATCGCGATAGATCGACCGCTCCGTCACGCCGCATTCCTGCGCCAGCATGGCGGCGTTCAGATTTCGCCTCGAACGAAGGAGATTCAGGATATACAACATCCGGTCGTATTTGGACATGCTCATAGTTTAATAGTACTATTCTCCCCCGCCGATGTCAACTCCAGAACTCATCAACAATGTATGGCAAAATTCCAATACTTATCCCCCCGCCGTTCAGGGGAATCGCAGCTTCATCCCATAATAAATCAATGACTTAGACCGCCCGAAACCATTTGGCACAGGGCTTGCACCAAAGGATGACCAGCGAATAGTTTTAACCGTGGGGGAGAAATGCTTGAGTCCTTTAATAATAATTTCCCGGAATCGGTGACACCCCAAAGTCAGGCACCGACTCCGCCGCCTCGCAGGCGGCAAAAACACTCAGCTCTTGCCGAATCATTTTTCGTTAAATACGGTTTCAAATTTATCCTGGGCATCGTCGTCATCCTCGTTTTTCTGACCGTCGTCCAGTGCGACATTAAAAAGCCCGAAGCGCCCACCTGGACCACCAATTTGACCGTCCCGATGATGAGCCGCACTTATGGCATGCCGGAAATAATCGACAAAATCGATCAGCCCGGGCTTGGTTTCGACGAGGACAGCAACATCATTTTTTCTTATTCCTCCGACATTGATACTTTCAACATCGACGCCGAAGAATTGCGCATCGACGATCTTTCCATGTCATTCAGCGAAAATATCGGCTCGGTCGACATCGATCTGGCCTCACCACCCGATCAATCTTTTAATTTGACCGATTTGATTGACGTCTACGGCGGCATAATACCGGGTGTCGGAATAGACATATATTACGACCTGCCGAGCTTCACCGAATTCGACTGGGCCACCGTCGCCACCGGCGGTTTCTACATTGTCCTCGTCAACGATCTCGGGGTGGACCTCTCTTTGGTGCAGGTCGACGTTATCGACAAGTACTATGTACGTACTATCACCAGTCCGCCAAAGACATTTCCAAATGTTATCCCCGATGGCGGGCGTGACTCTATTTATGTAGAAGTCACCGGGCAGACCATTTCGTGCCAGTTAGGTATCGACATGCACTGTGAAACTCCCGGCGGTACCGTTCTTACTACTACCGACAAAAAAATGACGTCTTCCGTGAAATTAAACACGCTTACGGTAACATCGGCGCGCGCCAAAATTCCGCGGCTGACAAAAGACCTCAGCACCCGGGTGAGTATCGTCAATGATAATTCTATTACGACGGCCCGGCTAACTTCCGGAACCGCCACCCTCAGCATATTGAACGGCACCGCCCTGAACATCGACCTCGACGTCTTTCTGCCCGATTTCACCCAGGGAGGCGTCCCGCTGACCCGGCACGTTGCCGCCGGCGGCAATCAAAATCAGCAGGTCGTGATCGACCTCGACGGTTACACTTTTGCGCCGCTCGATCAGGGTTTCCCGCAGAATGTCGCCTGCTCCGCCTGCGTCGTCATAGACTCCACTGCGCCCGGCAAAGCTACCATAACCGAGGGCGACAACATTCAGGTCAACATCGGTGTTTCCGGGGTCGACTTTTCTTCGATAGAAGGCGTCCTGCACGCCGCTCAGGCGCAGTTCGACAGCGTTGATCTGAACGTGGACCTGCCGCGTGGCTTCGATGAAATACAACTGGTCAACGCCGAGATGATTCTCCGGATAGAAAATGCTTTCGGTCTCGACGGCGACGTTTCCATCACCGTCACCGGCGACAACGGCCAGAGCCTCGTTATAGACGCGACCCTACAGGCCGGGTCGGTCGCCGATCCTTCGATGACCATTATCACAAGAAACGACCTTGCCGATTTTCTCAATCCAGTCCCGGATGTCATCAGTGTTTCAGGGAGCGCCGATTTTTCCGGCGCCGGGCAACTGACCCGCGACGATTACGTCTTCGCGTCGGTCGATATCGAATCTCCCATGGAGATGGTTATCGACAGCGCCACTTTTGAGGGCGATTTAACGTCCGAAGAAATCGACCAGAACGATATAGATTTAATTACCGATCACGTCGTTGAAGCCCGAATCGTCTCGAACATCGAAAACCACCTGCCTCTTGGCGCTTCGGTCGATATATACCTCGGCGGAGATTCCGCCACCGTTCTCGACAACCCGCAACTGATTATTCCGCTTAGCGTGGACGCCGGCACCACCGACGCAGGCGGCAATGTCACCGATGCCGTCTCATCCGGGAATATTGTTACGCTGGACAGCACTGATATAAAAATTCTCAAAAATCCTACCCTCTACACGGCCCAGATAATAACGCTTCAAAGCACCGACGGACAAACCGTCAAAATCAATCTCGATGACTACATCCACGTCAGTGCCATCATTGAAGTCGAATACAAGTTTGACGGTGAATTTTAAGGGAGACCATACCAATGTTTAAGCTTATTAATACACCGAAGATAGTCATTTTGTCTGTCATTGCGGTCCTCGCGCTGTCGGCGACAACTTTGGCATCAGGCCTTTCCTCCGCGCGCGCCGTCGCCATGGGCGGCGCTTATACCGGTCTGGCCAAAGGTGTCTATGCCGCACAGTACAACCCGGCCAATCTCGGCCTGTCCGGCTATCGTAACGTCGGTATCGAACTGGTCGGAGCGGGAGTTGAGATCAACAACAACAGCTTCACGTTAAAAGACTATAACGATTACACCGGCGCCTTCCTGACCGATGCCGATAAAGACAATATTATCTCAAAGATACCCTCCGACGGTCTCCGCATCTCCGCCGATGCCGAAGCCTCGGCCCTGTGCATCTCTCTGGGGAACGTCGTCCTTTCGATTAACGGTCTGGCCGCCACCGAAACGAACCTCGGACGCGATGCTCTCGACCTGCTTTTAAACGGCAATCCCTACGGCGAGCAGTTCACGCTCGACGGTATGTACAGCGAAGCGCTGGCGTACGGCACCGCCGGACTATCGGTACGGTTTCCCTCTCATCACCAACGGAACCCGCCAGCTCGCGGTCGGTGTGACCGCCAAATACATCTACGGTTTCGGCTACGAGAGAATCACCGAAATCCACGGTGGAGTAACCACTCTCATGACCGGATTCGAGGGTGAAGGCAATATGACCGTACGCACCGCCACCGGCGGTCGCGGTTACGGACTCGACGTCGGGGCTGCTCTGAAACTGTCCGACAGCTATACTCTGGGTGCGGCTATTCACAACTTGTACAGCAACGTTACCTGGAACAAGGACACACAGGAACACGGATATTATTTTGCGTTCGATTCGATGAATGTCGACAACATTGACAATGATTCTTTGGTAGTTTCTGAGGATTATTCCAAAGATATAGATAATTTTTCCACGGGTATTCCTTCTTACCTGCAGGGAGGCTTTGCCAGGACGTCCGGCAAATTTATCTGGGCCGTCGACTGGATTCAGGGATTCAAGCTCGGCGCCGGAACATCGAGCAAACCGCGCCTCGCTTTCGGCGCGCAGTACAGCATACTAAGCGTTCTGCCGCTTCGCGCCGGTTATGCCACCGGCGGCGGCAAAGGTTCGGTCATATCCGGCGGCACCGGTCTCAATCTTGGCCCGTTTTATATCGATGTCGCTCTGTCGAATCACAGCGGCTTTGATTTTGATAAATCCAAAGGCCTGCACTTTGCCGTCTCGACCGGCCTGAAATTATAACTCCCTTCACGGTATTATTCTGCGATCAAAGGCAGGACCCACGTCCTGCCTTTTTATTGTACTTATATTCCGATGTTATTCCCGAAACTCTCTTAATGTCATTCCCGCGTACGAGGGAATCCAGTACTTTTCTTAATTCAATTGAAATACTCACAATATGCATTTGCTATAGTTCAGGAGCCCTGCGCTCCTGACAAATGTTAATGCTGGAAGTTCTGTCAGGTCATGTCACGATGAAATCGGGATGAGACCTGACTGTCTTCAACCAAGCTTCTTTCAACTCAACACTGTATGGGACAAATCCCTCACTCATGCTTTTTGTCGAATACCGTCGCACCGGTATCCATATGCATAACATGGAGATATAAACTCCACAACCCGGCATTTTAATTGCTCAATACGACCACGATAACCTTTTAGTTCAGGGGGAGGATATGAACCTTTATTCTATATCCCATGCGACTTCTGGTCGGACAAAATGTGTAGGCATCGCGGCTCTTTCGCTTTTCATCTGGACCCTCCTGTTGCTGCCCGCGGCGGCCAGTCCGCCCAATCCGGGGTTGGTCAAAGCGATTCAGGACGGCCGCATTGCGATGCCGTACTATCTCCAGCACAAAAACGAATTGAACGAGCGGGGCGTCAACAACCCCAGCCGAGCGTCCGCATTCAAGAGTTCCAATTATACCGGCACGTTCAACATTCTGGCTGTTCTCGTCCAGTTTTCCGACAAACCGGCCCAGGCCACCGCGACGTCGTTCGACACGCTCCTCTTCACCAATCAACAGGGATCGTTGCGGCATTTTTACAATGAAGTCTCATACAGTCAATTCGACGTCGTCACTGTCAACCTGCCGTCGCAAGTCGGCTGGTCAACCGCTCCTCAGACGTACGCCTACTATTGCAACAACGCCAACGGCACCGGCTCCTATCCGAACAACTCTCAGAGACTCTGTGAGGACGTCGTCAACCTGATCAATCCGCTGGTCGACTTCTCTGACTATGACAACGACAACGACGGCGTCGTCGACGGTATTCTTCTGATTCATACCGGGCCGGGCGCGGAAATGACCGGCCTTAATACCGACATCTGGTCGCATAAATGGGTGGTCAGTGCCACTACCGTCCTCGACGGAGTTCGCATTTCTTCTTATTCCATACAACCCGAATACTGGTTCGATCCCGGCGATATGACCTGCGGGGTGTACTGCCACGAATTCGGTCACATTCTCGGACTGCCGGACCTGTACGATACGACTCCCACGAGCGGTGCGGATTCTTACGGCATCGGCCTTTGGTCGTTGATGGCCTACGGCAGTTGGAACGGTTCATTGATATCACACGGCGGATCGTATTATTATTCCGGAGACAGTCCGGCGGAATTCGACGCGTGGTGCCGCCTTCAGCTTGGCTTTGCCGCCGAATCCACCCTGACCGAAAACGTCACGGGTTTTAATTTTGAAAACGTTGAATCTGGTGGAAATATATATCGAATCGATATCGATGGTGCCTCCGGCAACGAGTACTTTCTGATCGAGAACCGTCAAAAGACAGGTTATGACTCGTATTTGCCCGGAGCGGGACTGCTTATCTGGCATATCGATGACACCCAGACCGACAATGATCATCGTTGGTTCCCGGGATATACATCCAATGGCAATTATTTGGTGGCCCTGGAACAGGCCGACGGCCTTTTCGAACTCGAACAAAAAAACGATCAGGGCGATACCGGCGATCCTTTCCCCGGATCGACCAATAAAACCTCCTTCTCGCCTATGACGACACCCTCTTCCGACTCATACTCCGGCGACAACACCGCCATTGTAATATCGAGCATCTCACCGTCCGCGTCCACCATGACCGCCGACGTTCAGGTGTCACTATCAAGCGGAACCGACGACCCCGGCGATCAGCAAACGCCTCTGCCGGTATCTTTCGTCCTGGGACAGAACTACCCCAATCCCTTCAACCCCGCCACGCGCATCAACCTCGAACTGTCCACCGCCGGTCACGTTACCATGACCGTCTTTGACATGCTTGGCCGTAAGGTCAATGAACTTATCGATGAAAACCTTCCGTCCGGAAATATCTCCGTGGAATGGAACGGCCGTGATGCACAGGGCAATGAACTCGCTTCCGGGGTGTACTTCTACGAGGTCGTCTGTGACGGACAAACTGAATCCAAAAAGATGTTACTTTTGAGATAACAAATATCGGATTGTATGTTGGCCGGGTTTATTCCGGTCCCCTCCCCCCCGGGATAACTCGGCATGCCTGCCCCCGATTCCGGGGGCTTTTTTTAGCCTGAATCCTGTGCGGAAAATCCTTTGTCGGTAATGTCGGGCGGTAAGGTGTCGATGCCGGGCTTGACTCCGTTCTTACGGTCGCGTTTCAACTTCGTGTGGCAGTGTTTGCACCGCCGGGGGTCCTCCGTGTACCCTCTTTCCGCGAAATACTCTTGCGCCCCGACCGTAAAAATAAACTCTTCACCGCATTCGACACAGATCAGGATTTTCGCCTGAAAACCATCATCCATGTTTCCCCCTCTCCTTGGGTACCGGTTACATCCTTGTCACCTTGCGGTTGACGAACCCGATCCAGGAAATGTAAAGTGCTTAGGCCTTTATAAGTATTTGAATATTTTAAGTCAAGGCTAAAATGAATAAAATCGAACTAATTGCGAAGGGAAATAATGGCGTAATTCGTCACTTATGATAAGTACATCATCGATAATGGATAAATAACTACGATTTTTCCGGCGAGATCAATAACGACAGGGCAACGGTTCGTCGTCGCTGTAATAGACGAGATTTATCAGCCATAAAATATCCACCAGGTTCAGACTTCCCGAACAATCCAGATCGCCCATGCGCCAGTCGTAGTAAGGATCATCGCCCCCCTGATAAATCCGGCTGATCAGGACCAGGATATCGATAAGATTGCGGCTGCCGTTGCCGTCGGTATCCCCGAATGGGTATATGCTCGCGCCGAATACGTACTGATGATTCGAAAAGTACTGCGAAACAACCGCCGGAACGAAAACGATCGAGTCATAAACCTGGTAATCATATATTCCGGCGATAGACCGGCCTTCCGTGTCCACAAAAACCGAGGGCACTATTACCATCGAATCGCCTTTGAACAGCATATAAGAAAGTCCCCAGACTGCGGTCGGCCCGCCGTCGAAATCGATCTTGAGAAGACCGGCGGTCGTGTCCTGGTCGGGATAAGTCACGATATAATTGCAGCCGTAGGCATCCGGGGCCTCGACGGGCGTCACACCATGAAATGGACAAAGCGGCACCGTTTGATCGATGGGCATAGCCGGATAGTCCGGACTATTGCGATACAGCGACGTATCCGCCCGCATATTGGTAAAATAATTCCAGGACGCAAAATGCGGGTAGGCCTTGGCCATGGAACTTCCATGATGGCTCAATGCCGAATCCAGCGAACCGATAATTCCATAAAACCGCGTATAATCGAAAACTTCTTTGATGATCTCGTCGCCGTATTCTTTGAGCAGAAACGCCGGCCAGACAAAAGCGCCGTAACAGCGATATGGCCCGGCCGTCAGCGATGTATCGGCCCGATTGAAGAAAAACGGCGTGAATTGAACATTATCCTTTACTTCGGGAAATAATACATCTTCATACGCTACGGCCGTGCATTCCATCCACCAGAGGTCTTCATAAGCATCATAGGCACACTGCGTGGCGTGGAAAAATTCATGGGCGCAAGTCACTTTCATGGCCCCGATCATTGTTCCTTCCGGATCCTGATTCTGATAGGTCAAATGCGACAGATCACAATTGATTTCCATGAAGGTCTTGAAATCATTCCAGGAGGAGTCCGCCGCCCCATCCAGGCTTGTCCGTCCGTACTCCTCAGAACCCATATTATCAAGATAAATGTCATACAGACCATCAGCGTCAGCCGGAGGCGTCCGATATCCTATTTGTCCCTGATAATAGGCATGGGCGCTGTCGGCATACAGAGCCACTCTTTCGACATAATCGGGAACACCGCTCATGTCAATATCGTCAGCCGAAACCGAATCAGGCCAACTGAACGTATAGTGGATTTTAAAATAGCCGCCGGGCGACGTATAGACCGAATCCAGTGGAGGCCGTGCCATAAAAGCTCTGACTGCGCTCTGCTGGTCCGGGGTCATTTGATCCCAATGCTTCACGGCCTCGAAAATATAAGGCGTCCCGCTTTTAATTATGCCGGAACTTTCGCCTTTAAATTCGCTCGGAAGGCGATCCGGAGCAAATACGGTTAAAATGTTGTTATAAACCTTGTCCCCCAAAGAAATTTCACCGGACTGATACGCCTTTTCGATGAGAGAAATGGAGGATTTTTGGGCCTCGGCTCGGATTGGCGCCTGTGACGCAAACCCGTAGCCGGTCAGCAGGATAGCAATACTTATCGCTGCCAGCCCCTGTTTTATGACGGAATATGTAATTTTTGCTCTTGGCATTAATGTTGTATATCGGTATACGGCAAGTAACTATCCATTATAAATCTACGGCAAAGTCGATATTTGTCAAGCATATATATACTTTACGCTTTATACGCCTTACATTTAGTCCAAATATTGACCAAGTCCAAAGGAAATTTGCCAGGTTTTCAGGTCACCGGCATAAGCCAGGTCTATACGAGCCGCTTCCCGGCTTGCCAGCCTTTCCGTGCTTATTCTCAAACCAACGCCGACCGACCACTCCATGTGCCTTACATCCAAATCTTCGCCTCTGTTCCATACCGATCCGATATCCAAAAATTGAACCGGGCTGATGCGACTCGCCGAGAACCTGATATTTGGGAAAAATCTATTTTCAACATTGACGATCAGGGACTTTTCTCCGTTCGCATAATTCTTCGGATATGCCCGTATTCCCGTGTTTTCGCCCAGGTACAATTCCCTCTGCCCGTCCGCTCTGACATCTTTCGCCAGACGCATAAATATCGCCAATGTGTACCATTGGCGCGTGTTATTGTAATATTTAACCTGAGCGTCAAACAGCCGTCTCAGCGTAGCGTCATTGCGGAACCATCTTCGCACGCTGCCCTGAACCAGAATCAAATTCGATTTATAATAGATGCAATAATCTCCCAGCACGCCCATGACGTCATAATACCTCCCAAGCGAACCGGTGTGCCGGGACCATCCGTATACGAATGTCAGTCCTCTCGTCAGCGTTATATCCTCGTCGCGGGTAAACAGGTTTATTCGGTTGGTTTTTATATACCGGATATCCTGAATGCCCGCGGAAAGCTCGGCATAATGATACAGGCTGTCCGCCCCGAACGATATTTCGGTACTTTCATCGTATCGCGCCGTATCCCTGTCATCGAGATCGGCATATGTATAACCGGCGCCGGCAAGGACTTTCGTATGGTATGTGCCCCAGCGATGGCCCCCGGAAACCTCTATTTTGCCGCCATGAAGAAATTCCCGCCCGGCTATCACACCTTCACGATAGTGGTCCTTTCGATAATCGTACCTGGTGTAATCGAACGAAAACGTATGTGTCGAATTCAGTGAATAGTACGGTCTGTATAAAGTAACGGCCCTGGTTCCTATTTCAGGGTCATCGTTGATAAATATATTCAACGATAGATTTCTGTCTGCCACCCTTCGATCATAATACCAGAGCGTGTAGTAATCCCGATCGAAATCACGGAAGAAACAATCCAGCGCGACCGTCTTCCCATACCCGAGGAAATTCGACTCCTTCGCCCCGATCTTATACGTCGTCTGCCCCGATACTCTGTTTATCGCCGGTCCCCCGGTCAGCGACCAGCGATCAATTGTGGAAACTCTGAGGATGTCCGACCCGTCGTCACCTCTTATCAAATCGGCCCGCGCATTCCAGATATAGTGCAGGGATCTTAAGTTGCGAGCCGTTTCCTCGGCCAGGTCGGGGTTATACCTGTCCCCGACGTGCAGCAAAAGCTCCCCCCTGATGACCGCCTTGCGCGTGCGCAAATGAAGTTTATTGGCCAATGTGAATATCCAGTGCTTGTAGTCGGGATTGGACTTGTCATAAATATTATTGTTGTGAATCTCAATGGAATCAATGATGGGCTGGTTCTGCGGCCCGGTCTCCCCGGCCCGCGCGCCGATGGCGCTCAATATCAAGGTCAGAATGAAGCAGGCTGTTTTCATAATCTATATTTCAAACCGGGAAAATCGTTTTTATCCTTTTTTCCCCCATAATATGATATTATCGTCCCTTTGTAACCCAAAAGCAACAAATAAGTTAAATGCGCTCGCCCGGTGCCCGTTAAGCAAATCCCTCAAGATTCCGATTAATAGATGGAATACATTGTATGGATGGATTTCTATGTCTCGCAAAAGAATTGGCGACATTTTAATTGAAAAAGGTCTTATTTCCGAAGCGGAACTTAAAAGCGCTCTCGACGAACAAAAAAAGACCGGACACAAAGTAGGCCAAATCCTCGTCGAGCGGGGCCTCATAACCGAGGATCAGCTGCTCGACACTCTTTCCGAACGCCTGAAAATTCCTAAAATTTCTCTGGAATCACTCGTTATCGATCCAAGGATTGTCAGCCTTGTGCCCGTTGAGGCCGCCCGCCGTTTCGGGCTCATGCCGGTTTTCAAAATCGGCAACACCCTGACCATCGCCATGTCCGACCCCCTGAATATCATTGCCATAGAAGAACTGAGCTATATTACCAAATGTGAAATCAAGCGCGTTGTCGGATCGCACTCGGAAATCGTCAATGCTATCGATCAGTATTACAGCGTCGCCGATTCCCTGCACGGGGTTATCGGAGACACCATCGCCAGTGAAGAATCCGCCGTGCCGGATATCGCCGAGGGTATTCTCGCTCAGGAAACCGATACACCCGTCGTAAAACTTGTCAACCTGATTATCGGCCAGGCCGTCAAAGAACGCGCCTCGGACATTCACATAGAACCGGATGAAAAACAGCTGCGCGTACGCTATCGAATCAATGGTGTCATGCGTGAGGAAGCGTCACCTCCCAAAAATTTGCAGGCTGAAATAATCTCCCGAATAAAAGTGGCGGCCGATATGGACGTTTCGGAAAAACGCCTGCCCCAGGACGGACGTATGCTGGTCAACATCGACGGCAACGATATCGACCTGCGGATCTCCACCCTGCCGACCGTGCACGGCGAGAAAATAGTTATTCGTATTCTCGACCGTCGGGTCCTGAACATCGGGCTGGATCGTCTGGGCTTTTCCGCAGATATTCTCGGGCGCTGGAAAGACATTATCCGGCTTAAGGAAGGTCTCATCCTGATTACCGGGCCGACCTCAAGCGGCAAGACCACGACGCTCTACGCCGTCCTGCAGGAAATCAACTCCATTGAAAAAAACATAATTACGGTCGAAGACCCGGTCGAGTACTCGCTTTCTCTTGTTAACCAGGTCCAGACCAACGAAAAGGCCGGCCTGACTTTTGCAACCTCCCTGCGCTCCATATTGCGGCAAAACCCGGACATCATTATGATCGGTGAAGTCCGCGATACCGAAACCGCCGCCATGGCCGTTCGCTCGGCCCTGACCGGCCACCTCGTTTTTTCCACCCTGCATACCAACGACGCTCCCAGCAGCGTCAACCGACTGGTCGATATGGGCGTCGCCAAATACCTCGTCGCGTCGTCGCTTAAGGCCGTGCTGGCGCAACGGCTGGTCCGTACTAACTGCCCCGAGTGTTCCGAAGAATATCAACCGCCTGAATTCGAACTGCGCCTGGCCAACCTCACCGGCAAAACCGACGGTTTCAAATTCATGCACGGACTGGGCTGCAGTCGCTGCCGCATGACCGGATATAAAGGCCAAACGGGTGTTTACGAACTAATCGAAATCGACGAGCGAATTGCCGAGATGATTATTAACGGTGAGTCGGACCTCCAGATAAAAAACCACGCCATGCGGCAGGGTTATGTCCCGCTGTTTCTGGCGGGCATAGAAAAAGTCAAGCAGGGCCAGATCAGCCTGGACGAACTGTTGCGCGGAGTATCGGTTCTGGAAAGCGACAATTCCCGCGTTGAACAACCGAGAATAGCAATCAATGCCTGAGACTTTTGAATATATCGCCCGAACGGCCGAGGGCGAACAGCGAACCGGCCTGATCGAGGCCGAAAACCCCGAACGGGTCGCCGCGATACTGGCCGATCAACGCCTTATCCCGACCGAAATTTCAATCAGCAAAATCGGACATCGTCGCAACATTTTCAAATTCCTGAAAGCCCGACACTATGAAAACCTGATTATTTTCACGCGCAACTTGTCGACGCTGTACCGTGCCGGCGTGCCGCTTCTCAGGGCTCTTTCGATCATAAAAATCGGACCGGAAAACGGTGAGTTCAACAACGCTATCGCAAAAATACTGTCACTGGTGGAATCCGGTAAATCTCTTTCGGAGGCCATGTCGGAATTTCCGGATATTTTCCCGCGCATCTATACCGCCTCCATCACGGCCGGTGAAAGCTCCGGCAAGCTCGACCAGATTCTCGATTCCCTCGGGATTATGCTCGAAAAAGACCTTGAACTGCACCGCCAGATAAAATCATCGGTGCGTTATCCCATAATTGTCGTGTGCGCTATTGCCATCGCCTTTATCGTCCTGATTACATTCGTCATTCCGCGCTTTACGGATTTCTACGCTAAAATGGACGCCCAGCTTCCCGCCCCGACCAGACTATTGATCTGGACCAATCACTTTGTCAGTAATTACTGGATTATTATACTCGCAGCAATCGCCGCCATAATTTTAATAATACGAAAGGTGCGTTCCACCACACGAGGGAAATTGTACTTCGACCGCCTGTTTCTTCAGGTCCCTATTTTCGGCGATCTGATAATTAAAGGCAATGTCGCCCGTTTTGCCTATATGTTTCAAATTCTCATGAAAAGCGGTTTGCCTCTGGTTAAATCGCTTGAGTTGCTATCAAAGTCCATAAAGAACTCGCAGATATCCGGTGAAATCCTGATTCTCGCCGATTCCTTCCGGGAGGGCCGCGAAATCACCGGAACTCTGGACAAACTCAAATACTTCCCGCTCATGGGTCTGCGCATGATCCAGATCGGCCTCGAAAGCGGCTCCGTTGAAACCATGCTGGCCGAAGTCGCCAATCATTTCAGCAAAGAAGTGGATTACAAATCCCGTCATTTGACCTCGCTATTGGAGCCGATTTTAACCGTCGTCCTTGGGGGTTTCGTCCTGATCGTAGCCCTGGCCATATTCCTGCCGATGTGGAACCTGATCCAGGTTTTCAATAAATAGCCGAATTAAAGCAAAATCGCCTGTTGCCGATATTTACCATAAAGAACTAATCATTTTTGAATAGGCTTGAAAGGAGTCGCAATGCACGCCAAAATCAAAAATCAAAGCGGTTTCACCCTGGTCGAACTGGTTATCATCATCGTCATCCTTGGTATCCTGGCCGCCGTAGCCATTCCTAAATATCAGGATATTTCATCCGAAGCTAAAGAAGCCTCGGCTCGTTCCGCGTTGGGCGGCCTTCGTTCCGGCATCGCCATTTGGTACGCTAATCAGGCTGTGACCACCGGCACCGCCACTTGGCCGGTAATTGACAGTCTCAGAGCCATCGGTGTCGTGATGGCACAGTCCATTCCGGCCAATCCCTACCAGAGTTCCACCAACGCTCCCGACAGCATCGTCACCGGCGTTACTAAAGGCACGACTGTTGGCACGCGCGGCGGCTGGGCTTATAATGCCACGACCGGTGAAATCTGGCCGAACACTTCTTCCAACGGTGAGAACGACTGGTAATCCGCTATGACCGTCAGGGTAAATTCAAATACCTCCGGATTTGACACATCAGGCTTTACCCTGGTCGAATTGGTTATAATTATCGTTGTACTGGGTATTGTCGCCGCCGTGGCAATACCCAAATACGGCACCCTCACGGAAAGTGCTAAAATCAACGCTACCAAAAGTGAGATGCAGACCATTAAAAAAGCCATTATCGGAAACGCCGAAATTATTGCCGGCGGAGAATATGTTGACCGGGGGTTCGAAGGCGACGTCGGCTTCGCGCCGCCCCGTCTTGAGGATTTGGTAACAAAACCGGATTCTATCCCCACCTATGACAAATTCACCCGGCAGGGCTGGAACGGCCCGTACCTTGACGGCGCCGGAGGCGAATATCTCAACGATGCCTGGACGGTTCCTTATGCGTATGACCCGGCTGCCCGGACTATCACGTCAACCGGCACCACACCCAACATCGTCACGAGCTTTTGAAAATTATAAAAAACAATCGGACAAGATGCTGAAAAAGTCTGAAAATAAAAAGAAGGCCGCGAAATCCAAAACCGGAACTAAACCCAAAAATCGTATTGCCGCCAAGCCGCCTTTAAAAAATCACCGCTTCGGCCGGACCATCGCCGTCACCGTGACTGATAACGCTATCATTCTCGCAACCCAATCAAGGAGCTTATTCCGATCCAGATTGATAAATACGAAGCGGGTGTCTGTGCCCCCGGATCTTTCAGGACAAGACGCCCGTCAGGCTTTTTTCAACAATGCTATTGGGGAGTACATTAAAAAATACCGTCGGCCCATGACCAAATTCGTCATGGGTGTCGGCAACGTCGATTGCGCCTTCCGGATCATCAGCCTCCCCAATATGTCCGCCAAAGATATGTCCGGGGCCATTTACTGGGAAGCCGACAAACAAATCCCGTTCAAGCTCGACAGATCCTATTATGGCCACTGCTTGCTGCCGAGCGACGGCGTCTTTTTTGGAGACGATCAACACACTTCCGTGGCCGTCACGGCCGTTCGCAAACAAAACATAGATGAAAACCTGAAATATCTTCAGACGGCGGGAATGGATATCACCGCCATATATTCGGAGCTCGAAGCGGTCGGGTTTCTTTTGCTCGGGCTAAAAAATTTCCGCAAAGACGAAGTCTATGTGCTCGTACGTTCGGGAGCGGCTAAAACCGAAATCGGCTTTTACCTCGGACATCGCCTGACTTTCGTCCACAATATCGCCCTGGGGGCACCCCTGCAGGAAGCCGAAACTACCGGCGGGGCTTCCATCGACCGTTATTATGACACACTTCTGGCCGAGCTTCAAAATTCTCTCGATTATTATGCCGGCCTTCATCCCACCGCGACACCGCGCGCGATTTATGTGTACGGCGACGTCCCCTGCCGTGAAAACACTCTTGCCGACCTGAGCGGACGTTTCGGTATCGAATTTAAAAATATTGCCCTTGATTTGCAGCGGAGATCAATTCCGCAGGAACCGACCGAATGCGACGCGATGATGCGTTCCCTCGGGACGATTGCGCTGGCCATGGCCGACTATAAGCTACTAAGTTTCCTGCCGCCTGAACTTAAAGAAATTCAGGCCGAAAAAAAATTCTACCGTCTGGCCGTCCCGGGTCTGGCTCTCCTGGTCGTCTGTCTGCTCGGCTTGTGGATGTCATGGAAATCGGCCATAGCCATTGAACAATCCAAACTGACGGGTCTTCAGGAGCAAATATCGAATTTCGAGAATTCGACTTCGTACACGATGTATCAACAGATCAAAAGGCAAATCGCCAACGATCAGGAAATGCTGAAACTCCTCGAAAACAACCCGACATTCCTGCACCTGAACCTGAAAGAGCTGTCTCTTATAACTCCGTGGAAAATTAAACTCATGCAGTATGATTTAAAAGACGAAAAAGGAGTGCTTGATCTGACTTTGATCGGCCAGGTCGTTTCCAACGATCCGCCGCCCGAAGTGGTTCTGGCCGAATATATCGTCGAACTCGAAAAATCGCCTTTTTACGACCTCGTGACGCTAAAACGTCATTCCAAAAAATACGACAAAGGCCGGTTCATCGTCGATTTCCAGATTGATATGAGGACCGCGATATGAAGATGAGACATTACCTCACCCTGGGGCTATCGGCGGCCATTCTGATAGCCTGGGCCCTGTTTCTGGCGGTTCCGGCCGACCACAAAATAAACGGGATCAAAAGCAATATTGGCGAGGCCCGAAGTCAACTTGCCGATTTCAACCGGATAATGTCAACTCTGCCTGATTTTTATGACTCGCGCAAAGCTATCGACGCAAAAAAATCGCGGCTGATGTCCAAGCTTATTCCCAAAAAAGACGTCATGGAACTTTTCGACAAAATTAAAAAGATGGCTCGCCAAAGCGACGTCACCATAAAGGAAATCACGCCTTCGGTTGAGGAACTGCTCTTCTTGAACCGGCAAATGCCCGATGACAACCGGCCGCAGGTGCTTGAGATAGGATTGAAACTCGACGGCACCATTTTCGAGGTCGGACAACTGATCAAAAAAATCGAGGCCGAGAACTTTTACAAAGGCCTCACCTTCTGTCGGATATTTAACCATCTCAATGACAGTCGCACGTCTGACGTGCAGTACGGCTTCAAGGCCGTCCTGGGGACCATAAAGGGAAGCTGATGAACCAAGCCAAACGCAAAATAATCATATATGCTTTGCTGGTCGCCGCTGTCATCTATGGCATCGCGAACATTCCCGGCCGCAAGGATAAAGAACAAACCGATTCGTCTTTAGACAACCCCGCTCCGGTCGCTCAGAAAATTCCCGCGAGCGTGAAGCAGGCCATTGACATCGCATACTACAGTTCCCTGCCCTGGGGAAGCGACCCGTTTTGCCGTTTTTATGCGGAAGTGGACAACAGAACCGGTCAGTCGGACACACCGGCTCCTCAATGGACCTTAAACGGCGTCATTATCAACACCAAAACAACCGTCGCGGTAATAAACAAGAATATAGTTCATGTTGGAGATAAAGTCGCCGGCGCTCGGGTCGTCGACATTAAGAAAAACGAAGTTATCATGGAACAAGACGGTTCCGAGTTTTCGATACAAATTACCAAGGGTGAAACATGAGAAAGTATATATTCTTTATCGCGATAGTACTATTAATGCCCGGCCTGAAAGCCGCGGCCGATCCGGCGGCCATGTCTGATACGACAACTTTAAACATCGATCAACTCCCGATCGCTACCGTACTGTCGATGATCGCCGAAGAGCACGGCCTCGATATCGTTATTTCAGGTGAAGCCAACGCCAACATCTCATTGCGTCTGGATAACGTGACGGTCAAGGACGCCCTCGACGCCATCTTGCTTGCCAACGGATACAATTACTATCAAAAGGGCGATATTATTATCGTCAAGCCGTTTGAACAGGACATTATCGGGGAAACGGTCTCCATGACGGTCGAGCTCGACAATATATCTCCCTCGGCCGCCATAAATGCGGCTCAGGAACTCCTGTCGCCCAAGGGCAAAATAGTCATCATCGAAGAATCCGGAAACAGCGGCATACAATACGTCCAAAGCACTCCCACCCGCCTGTCCGTGATCGACCTGCCCGAAGTCGCACAAAAGGTCGTTGACTATATTAAAAGCATCGACATGCCCGAAGCACAGATTTCGATCCACGTGAAAATAATCGAAACCAATATATCCGACGAAAACGTGGTGGGCATCAACTGGCCAACCTCACTGACCGCTCGCTTTGGGGACCTGCAGAGCTCAAGCACCGACGGCGCCACCGGGACCACTTCCGAAATAAAATCCCTCGGACGCCGCGACGTCGGCGACAACAGCTGGGAATGGGGCTCGCTGTCGATCGACGAGGTCAGCATGGTCCTCGATTTTCTCCAGCAAAACGGCAATTCCAAACTGGTCTCGGACCCCCGCATCACCGCCCTCAACAACCATGAAGCCGAAATCAAAGTGACTACGGTCATCCCGATTCAGACCATCAACCGGTTCAGCGAAGCCGGAGCAACCCAGGACATCGTCACTTTTCAGGACGAAGAAGTCGGCATTACTCTCAAGGTCGTCCCTCATATTTCCAAAGACGGCAGCGTCCTGCTCGACGTGAACCCTGTCATTGCCGAAATCATCGGCTATTCCGGACCGGTCGAAAATCAGAAGCCGATCACGTCCGAAAGAGCGGTCACCGCGATGGTCAGGGTCAAAGACGGCGAGACGGCCGTCCTCGGTGGTTTGTTGAAAGAGAACGAAATCGAAACCGTCAAGAAAGTCGCCTTCCTCGGATCGATCCCGATTTTGGGAAACCTATTCCGGCATTCGTCTAAAGAGAAAAACTCGACCGATTTATTGATAATGATTACGCCGACAATTTTGAAAGATTAAGCCCGGCGACCGATAAGATCGAACCGTTTCGACCTGCTGAAAAACAAATAAACCGTAAGAACCAAAAGCCCAAGGTCCCGGAACAGAAGTCCAAGAGTGCTTTCCTGCGCCTTGGAACTAACCGTAAAACACCCGCACTCCAGATTTACACCCCGGAACAGATTGACCGTTATTCCAATCAGGAAAACCAGTACAAGTAGATTCAAAAGCAACACGCTGCCTTCTTTATAAATACCGAGAATCAGACTTATGCCGCAAAGCATTTCCACCCACGGAAGAATCAAAGCAAAAACATTGATCAGCGCCCCCGGCACTAAATGATAGTTATACACGATTCTGGCGAACTGCCCCGGATCGGCGATCTTGTCTATCGAGGCATAAACAAAAACTACCCCGATAAACAGTCTTATTATAAGATTGATATAATCGTTGTGCCATATTGATTGACGACCGCTCATTCCAACTCTCCACCTTCGGTCGGCAATTTGGATTTCTCCCATTCACGCCAGCCGCCGAAAAACACATATATATCTTTCCAACCCTTGGCCACCATTTCTCTTGCCAGCATCAAAGATAGCTCACATTCCTCCCCGGAGCAGTATATAACCACCGGCCGGTCCCTGGGAATCGTGGGCGCGACTTTATCCCAATATTGATCGATCTCATCGTATGGAAGGTTGATGGCCCCGCGAATATGCCCCTCGGCGAAGTCCTCAGGGTATCGGGCATCGACAAATATGACTTCTGGTGTTTGGAATTTAGCGGCGGCCTCATCCAGAGAAATAAACGGGGGATCGCCTTCTTCAGCCGACGGCGGCACTATGATAGAATCGGAGCCCGAGATCGACGGCCAGTTGCCGACCATAGCGAGATTTTCCTGCCGCGCGGCATTGGTCGCAAAAGCCAGCACGACGGCGATTACGACCAGAACCAAAGCTTGTGTGAGGCGACCATTCATTACGATGTTTTAACCCCGGGTATCCCGTTTGGTTCAAAAAAACACATTTTATTGGCGGCAAATATGTTGGACATACCGGAATTTGTCAATTTTAAATTTAATTTAAAATACCACAGCCGTTAAGATACACGACTGTGGTACAAAACTTACTCGAACGAATACTTATCAAAAACTGCAAACGAACTATTGAACCGAAACGGCGGCGCCCGACGACTTCGTATATCTGACCCCCAGAAGAATATGCTTTCCGCTGAGAATCATGGTGGTGATATGCGCAAATTTCTCGGGTGCCAATCCCTGCAGACCGTACGGATGCCAGCAATCCTTAACGGCTGCTTTTGCAAATTTCTCTTTCTCTTTTCTCGCAGGCATAACGTCTCCCCTTAACCTGATTACGTGAGGCATGTTTGACGGTAAGTTGGGGTTGGAATTATGAAATTTAGCACCACCTCCTTTGCGATTCTTGAATACCTGTGAGGCTCAAAAATCCTCATACATGATACGAATCATATGAGGCGGCGGATGGTAATCTTACGGCTGACTCCTCATTTTCCCCCCACCGGGATAAGCAGCCGAAAAGAAGCGAGTAACTCGAAGTTGTCGCATATTTTGCTGTAGTAAGTTTACTTTGTAACTTGGCCCAAGTCAAGACAAAAGAGGCCACAACGCAATATTTGCGAATACTCCAAAGGGCTAATCGTGAACAGGACAGGCAGGAAATGCGTCAAATCAGTCAATTATTCGACTGACCGAATCCGGTGAAACTTTGAATTGCCGGGATAATGTAACGACTATTTCTTTAACCGAAACTCTTTTTTCATAAGGAGTTAGATCGGCCGGAAGCCCCTTGAGCATTTTTCTGTAGTTATACTTTATCGCCTCTGCGGTCGGGTCCTTGGCCGCCGGTTTTTTGACCGTTTTGCGAGGCGCGGGTTTTGTCGACGCCTGCTCCGGCTGCTTCTTTTGCGCCGCTTGCTGGGCTTTCAAAAGGGAATCGTAATAGCCGTTCAGGCTGTCCAACTGATGCCCGTAGAATATCTCCACTTTCAAAATAGAATCCACGTAATGACGGGTCGAGTCATCGAGCTGCCGCAAAAAGACACTGTCGCGATAGGCGTAAAACCGCTCTTTCATCTTTTCGATCTCAACCGTCTGGCGTTTGGCCGAAATGGACGATTTCATCACTGATATCGCCACGATACCGCCGGTAAGAACTACAATAGCCAGGATTTTTATGATATTCTTTAACATATCGTCTCAGTCGACAAAATAGAACGTCATAACAAACTGTCAACCAAAACAATATTACTCAAAATTAAAACCCGGCTCATCCCTGAACCGGGTCTTATACTCCGGTATCCCGCGAGTTACCTGATTGAATGCGGGATACTTCCTCCGGACTACTTCATAATCTGGTACGTCCGAAGAGATATTTTGTTCCAGCTATCGACGAATTTTAAAAATAAGATACAACCACGGCCGCACCATCGACCACCACCCCGTCAGCGGTTTTATTTTGCTGTAATTCTTCTTCTCCGATGGATATACCATCGACACCGGAACTTCTTTAATGCGATATCCGCCTTTAAGCACGTGATAGTGTATGTAATATTCCATTTCGTACTTGTCCAACCAGCCTTGGTCTATTTTAAACCTGGGATCGTCGAACAGAGACAGCCGGTACGCTCTGAACCCGCACGTGACATCCGTCCCCTTGAATCCGGTAGCCACATTAACCATTTTGGTGAACAACCCGATCATGACCTTGCGGAACAGCGGCAAATTGGGCGAGCTCCCACCTTCCAGATAACGTGACCCCTGTATATAATCATAATTCTCACCCAAAATCGGTTCCACCAGACGGTCGATCTCTTCCGGCAGCATCTTTCCATTGGCCGCCATTATGACGATTATCTCATAATTCTTGTCCCGACCGAACTCGACAGCCTCTCGTATTCCCGCCCCGATGCCTTTATTGATTTCATGCCGGATCAGGAAATAATCTCTGGATTGTAAAAACTCCAAACTTCCGTCGGTTGATCCGTCATCGACAAACAAAACATCATAAGGTCTGTCCTCGGGAAATGACTCAACCAGCTTCTTCAGTTTTTCGCCTTCATTATACGAAAATATTGCCGTTAGAATTTTTCGTTGTGGCATGACAGAGCTTATTTATCCGAGTACAGGCGGCCAGACGTACGGCCGCTCGAAGGCGTTGATCCAGCATTTCAATTCATCGACCGACTTGATCACTTTGGCTGGATTGCCCGCCGCGACCATCTTATCCGGGACGTCTTTGGTAACCACCGATCCGGCTCCGATCAGCGCTTCTTTACCGATTTTAACCGCCGGCAGCAGCGTGCAGTTGGCCCCGATACGAGCCATATCGCCGACTATTGCTCCGCCCCCGCATTCTTTCCATTTCGGACAACCCATCGGATGCGGGTCATCGGTAAATACGACGTGCGGCCCCAGAAACACGTACCTACCCAACGTCACCATTTCCAGAAAGCAGCCGGTATGAATCCGTGTATTGTCCCCGATAAGATTCTCATATTCGAGCACCGCGTGTGTTCCGACCGATACGTTATTCCCAATCTTATTATCCTCACGGATCGACGCGCCCTGCCCGCACTGGAAATTATCCCCGATTTGTGACCCGGCATAGATAGTCGTAAAGGGACGGATCATCGCATTCTTGCCGATCACCAGAGTTAATTCGCCTTCGCTCTTGCCGCGCGGCGGCTGTCCGAGCACGGCCGGACCGTATATGATCGACCCTTCACCGATCGTGACGTTGTCATATATTTTGACGTCGCCGATTGTCGTCACGTTTTTCAAAGTTCGATCACCCGTCCTCCGGCCCGGAGGGAATTGTTGGCTTCCTCGAGGATTCTCACCACCCGATAACCGGCCGCTCCGTCGGTTAACGGCTTGCGATTCTCCTCTATGGCCGCCACGAATTCGGCCGAAATCAGATTCAGCGCCTCGGTCAGGTCGATATGCGGCGCCGTCATATCACCGGTTCGATATTGCACGAGAATATTATAGACCTCTTCTTTGTTGTCCACGTAATCGACGCCTTTGTCGTACACTTTGACTTTTTCCGATGGCTCGGTATCGTCATAGACGACCATCTTCTTCGAGCCGCAAATAAGCGTCTTGCGGACTTTCACCGGGGCCAGCCAGTTGACATGGATGTGCCCGATAATATTGTTGTCGTACTGCACCGAGATATAAGCCATATTTTCAATATCTTCTTCAAAATGCGCCATCCCCGTCGCCGACACTGCCCGAGGGGGAAGGCTCAGCAGGTGATCCATAATTGATACGTCGTGCGCCGCCAGGTCCCAGATAACATTGACATCATGTTGGAATAACCCCAGGTTAACCCGCACCGAATCGAAATAGTAAATATCGCCGAGGTCACCATTGTCGATAATCTGCTTTATTTTGCGCACCGCCCCGGTATAGATAAACGTATGATCGACCATCAGGACCAGCTTTTTTCTTTCAGCCGTCTCTATCAAGACTTCGGCCTGCTCCGAGGTCGCCGTCAGCGGTTTTTCCAAAAGCACGTGTTTGCCATGATCGAGAGCCTCCATCGCCAGCGGGAAATGAGTCGAAACCGGCGTCGCGATCACGACCGCGTCGATTTTATCACTCATCAAAATATCATTACAATCGGTCGCGAGGATTTCGACACCGGGATACAATCGCGAAACATATTCCAGTCTTTCCGGCCTAAGGTCCGACACACCCATAACTTTCGCGGTTTTCAGGGCGTTGAAATTCCGAATCAAATTCGGTCCCCAGTACCCGCAGCCGATGACACCGATATTCATATATAAACTCCTAAAAATAATTCCTGTTCTTGTCCAGCCGCTTGATCTCGACAATGACATGATAGCGGCCGCGCTGACGGCCGAACGCGTCCGAAAGATCATCCCGCGTCGGTCGCATTTCCGTCTTCCCGTCAATATAATATGAAATCGCGGAATCAGAGGAAAGTTTATAATCCAGCCAGATCCTCGGGTCGCCTTTGTCTAACAGACGCTCCGCCGACGAATAATGTGTCCCCGGCAAATACAAATGATTTTTCGCGGCCGTTTTATAGCCCCCGTAAAAGTCAATATAGCCCCCGTCAGCGGCGAGCGAATCACTGCATTCCAGCTCGATCCCGATATAGCCGTCGCGATCCAGCATATAATTGAACGCCTGCGGATCCATGCTGATAAAAGACCACGATCGCATCTCCACTTTGGGTATATCGAGCATTCGTTCGAAAACCGTATATCCGAACTTGGGATAATAGTAATCGGTCAGAGGCTTCGCCCCGGCCAAAAATCCGACCTTCTCACCGTTCAAAGTAACATAGAATAGGTCGTATTTATCGCGAAGCGCCGTTATATCTATGCCGATTCTGAACAACTCCCCATCCACCAGACGAATATCATCCGGCACATAAATTCTAATCCCCGCTTTCTGTCCCGGCCGATCCAGACGGACCTTCCACTCGGCCCAGCTGTCCGACGCCGAAACCGCCACCAACAGGCCGACCGTCAATATCACACCCGGCCACAAAATTAGATTCCTTGCCCGTGCCTTTTCAAACAGGGGCATTATTAAAACGTACAAGACATAAAGTCCCGACACTAACAATATAATCTTCAGCGCAATCATCATGACCGCCCCGGTCATGCCGCCGGTTGTTTCCGCATCAAATGACACCGGCAGGATAAATGCAAAGATCATAATTGCGGTAATCACCAATACTCTGCCATTGTCTTTTCGGTCTTTGATATACCTATAAATCGCAATAAATACTACTGCCGCCGCCAATATCATAAGCGGCATGGCATTAAGATTATAGCGAGGCAGCGAATGAAAGATCATATGCACTATCGTATAGTACGCCGGTATCAGAAACAGATATAAATATCCTCTCTTCCTTCTGAAGAAACAATAAAAAACGCCGAACAAACCGGCCAGAACGATAACAAAATGAAATCCCCGCGACAAACCCGGACCAATCACAAACGATTCCTTGAAATCATTATACGGCTTCTGCCAAAGCCGGTTAAACTTCTTGACCAGCAGATGTGCGTATCCGACCGGGTCCTCCAAAATCATGTGACCGACCGGGTATGTCCAGAAATCAGGTTCCGTATAATCGAGATCGTACCCTTCATATTTTATCGAAGAACTCGACCGGAAATTAGCCCCGGAGTACTCCGGGTCGCGAATAGACAGCTGCCCGTAATACGACGTACTTATCACCGCCCACGGAATCAACACTATCGCAAACGGCACCGCCGCTTTAAGTATCGATATAAGCGCCCCTTTAATATTATCTCTCTGATCGTACAAGAATCCGGCGATAAAAGGCACGAATAAAAGCGACGCCGTCGGCTTATTCAGCGCCAGAAGCCCAAGACACATCCCGGTCAGGTACAAATAGAGCGGTTTCTTCTTCTCATAAAATTCCAGGATTAAAAGCAACGTCAGAAGAATCAAAAATGTCGTCAACAGGTCCGGTGTTATAACGCCGCACTGCATTATAAACGGCAGATATACGGCATACAATATCCCGGCCAGAATTGCTATCTTT
Source organism: uncultured candidate division Zixibacteria bacterium (assembly GCA_963702205.1). Classification (GTDB taxonomy): domain Bacteria; phylum Zixibacteria; class MSB-5A5; order GN15; family PGXB01; genus CALAMC01. Next base: position 2,455,492 of record OY969724.1, on the reverse strand, counting down.
CGCCCGAACAGGCGCACCGCTATCATCATCATAAGTACCGCCGAAATCGAATCGACGATGCAATTTATGACCCGTACGATTTCGAAATCTGTCCCGACATTGGTCGCGAAAACCGCCGCCAAAAGAGCCGGATAGACCGGCCCCGAAAGAAATATATATTCCTGCGCCTGGGCCAGGTTCGGTTGTGAATAGTACAACCATTCGATCCATTCGCCCTTGATATATTTCTGCATGGCCGTGACGAATTCGGCCCGATCTATCAACGAATCCGCTGCCTGATATCTTTCGGGATGACCGTACGTGCCCCCGTTCTCTACATAATCCAATAATCCGACGGCGCACGAGGAATAAATGCGCGCGTCCCACATTACCGGTGGCTGATCTTTGCTAAAAATAAACAGCAGGCGTATAATTAACGATGCAACCAAGAAACCCAGAAGAACTTTTCTGATCGGCACGTGCGAAGACATAAGAGCCTGAAAATTAGCCCGGCTTACGATTAAGAGTTTTATACCATTCTACCGTGCGTCTCAAACCCTCGCGGAACGTCACCTGAGGCTGCCACCGCAGTCTGGTCCGGGCCCGCTCGATGTTGAGCACCCGGCGGCGGATATTATCTATATCCCGGCGGTCGATATGCTCCGGCGTGATGTCTTTGCCCATAAGATCGGCCAGATGTCCGATCAACTCCATTATCGTCGATTCCGTGCCGGACCCTATATTGAAAGACATTCCTTCGGCACGGGGCGACAACAGAGCCGACAACGTTCCGTCGACGGCATCATCGACGTACGTAAAATCCCTTGTCTGCATTCCGTCACCGTGCACCGAGGGCGCCCTGCCCTCATCGATGGCCGCGATGAATTTTGAAATGACACCGCAGTAAGGATTAGCCGGATTTTGTTTCGGTCCATATATATTGGAATAACGCACGACCCCCACCGGCACGAAAAACGTCTCATAGAAGGCATAGCAATAATTCTCTCCCGCCAGTTTCGATACCGAATACGGCGAAAAAGTCACCGGCGCTTCGTCCTCCGGAATCGGTAGCAGACGCGGGTTGCCGTAAATCGACGCCGACGAGGAATAAACAATCCTCTGTGGTTTGGTTTCCCGCGCCGCCATAAGGATATTGAGCGTCCCCCCGATATTGACCTTGTAATCTTCCATCGGGTTTTTGGTCGAAATAATGATATTTCGCGCCGCCAGGTGACAGACGTGATCCGAGCGGGCCATAAGATCGCGCACAAGATCGTAATCACACACGGAGCCCTCGATGAACTCGTATGGGATATCTTTGTCGATATTATCCCGACTCCCGGTAAACAGGTCGTCCAGCACGATCACCTTGCCGCCCGTGCGCACTATCCGCGCCACGACATTGGAGCCTATAAATCCCGCACCCCCGGTCACCAGAACCGTTTTGCCGGTAAAGTTTATTTTTATCATGCTACTTCCTTATCTTCAACGCCAGGAATATCATCGGCCTCGCCAGCCGCCACCAGTCATGAAACGGCCGCATCTTGGTATATTCCCGCCCCGCCTGATGATAATATATCGTTATCGGGACTTCTTTAAGCCGGATATTTTTACTTTTCACGGCTTTGTATAATATATATGGTTCCAGCTCATACCTGTCAAGCCACGACTGCTCGATGTCGAACTCGGGATTTTTGAATATCGACAGCTTAAACGCCCGAAATCCGTTGGTGGCGTCCGTAATCCGCTTCATTACTAGAATCGAAAAAAACAAAGAATAAAGCTGCGTCGTCACCATCCGAAACGGCTTGTCATTGACCACCCGGCCTCCTTTAAGCCGCCGCGACCCCTGTATAAAATCATACTCCTCGGCCACAATCGGCCCAATCACTCTATCGATTTCGGTCGGCTCGTGCTGATCGTCTCCCGATAATATCGCGCAAATGTCAAAATTATTTTTAATCCCGTAATTTATACCGCTTCTGATCCCGGCTCCGACACCCCGGTTGACTTCGTGACGTATCACCGTCGCGCCGGCGGCTTTAGCCTCTTCCGACGTAGCATCCGACGAACAATCATCGACAACGACAATTTCATTCACGGATTTTTCTTTCCTGACCTTCTCCACCACCCGGCCTATTTTCCCGGCCTCGTTGTACGCCGGGAGCACCACCAGCAGCTTCGCGTCATTTACCATTGGGATCGTCCTTTAATGCTTCCTGTTCGAGCTGCCTTAAAGAAAGATGCTCCTTTTTCAAATAATAAAAGCCCATGAGCGTGATGGGAATGAACTGCGCGGCATGAAGCACTATTGCGCACGACAGCGCGCTTTCGTAATCGACTCCGAAATATTTAAGTGTCCAGATAACACCGTAATGATAAACTCCCACGAAACCCGGCGATGACGGAATCAAAATCGAAATCGAGACGACTACCAGCAATACGTACGATGCATACACCGGCAGATGAAAGCCGAAAGCGTAGAACACGAAAATATTCGAGATGCCCATAAACAGCCAGAGAAAAATCGTATGCCCGCTGACCCACGCCGTATAGCGCCAGCTTTTCAAAAACAGCAGCCCTTTGCTGAATTTGAGGATAGTGTTGGATATGGCATCGGTGACTTTATTGGGCAGGAAGAATAGATATTTAGTCAGCAGCCGACTCGACCCCTCCGGTTTCAACACCAGAATGACGGCAAAAATCAGCCCGACCATCGCAATCGCCAGCGACAAAAACGCCCCGAACTGAAACTTGTCATCGACTGGCAACTCGACAATCAAAAGCACGACCGCCAGGATGCCGAGAAGCGCCAGCAGGTCAAATACCATACGCTCGACGAAAATCGTGGCCAGTGACGCCGATTTGGTCACTTTCGGAGCCTGCTTGGACAGCGAATACGCCCGGACGAACTCGCCGAGTCTCAACGGCAGCACGTTGTTGGCCATAAACCCGATGCACGTCGCAGCCAGGAGCTTATTATACGGCACCCTTGTAATCGGAAGCAGCATGTACTTCCAGCGCTCGGCCCGTTGAAACATCGCGAAAACAACGAAGAATAGGTTCGGCAAGATCCAGACATAATTTGCCCGGCTCAACGCCGCTCCCAGTTCCTTGAAATCTACTTTATAAAATATAATTCCGATCAGTACCGACCGAAATTACGATCCCCAGTATAATCGTAATAGTTTTTTTCCGGCTTGCCTGCACTTATGCACCATTCACAATTGATTGCATCAATTCTTCTATTTCAACCGATGATCTGTCCCACCGGAACTTCCTCGACCATTCCAGACCGCCCTTTTCAAGCCTCGCCCGGGTTTCGGAATCGCTTAGCATTTTAACCAGCTTCGATGCCAGCGCATCTATGTCACCGTACGGATACAAAAATCCCGTTTCATCGTCGACCACCGAATCGCGCAATCCCGGCGAATCGGCCGCGACCACCGCCGTCCCGCAGGCGTTGGCTTCGATATTGGTCAGCCCCCAGCCTTCTTTTACGGATGGATGAACCGCCACGTGACTCCTGCGCAGCAAATCGACTTTGGTCGCCCGATCGACATAGCCCAGAAATTCGACCTTGTCCCCCAGCCCGATCCTGACCGCCAGTCTTTTCAGTGCCTCCAGATAATCGCCGTCGCCCATGATTTTCAAATGCGCCTCCGGCAGCGTTTCCAGTACTTTCTGGTACCCGAGAATGACATGATCGACCGACTTGTATTTTTTGACCCGGCCCAGATATAATATTGTCGGCTCTTCGAACTTTTTTAGTTTAGGATCAAAATTGTAAACGTCATTATCGACGCCGTTATAAACTATCGAAATATCTTCTTTCGGAACTCCGTGCGAGGCGATATCCAGAGCCGTCGATTGCGACACCGTGTTGAACTTCACACCTTTATAAAACGAGAACAGCGGCAGTTCGTTGAGATAAACGTACGTCGCCGTGATAAAATTCGTCTCCCGGTAAATCGACTTCGAGAACAAATGCGGGATGTGCACCAGCGTCGGAATATTAACGAACAGCGGCGTATAGAACGGAATTTTATTTATGTCTTCGAATAAAAGATCGAAATTGCCTTTTCTCACCAGAGGCTTCAAATAAAACGGCGCCACTATATTGAAATTATGGCGCGATCCGCGCCGGATGATATTTATCCCCCGGACCCTCTCTTCCGCCGCTCCGCTTTGGTAGCCGGAGCAGAGCAGAGTCGCTTCGTGCCCTCTCGCCACGATGCGGCTGAGAAGTTCCTCCAGATGTACTTCCGCTCCCCCGGCCTGAGGATTGGCCCGGTCCTGCCAGTTTAAAGCCAGAATCCTCACGGAGCCCGCCTTGCCGCCCCGGTATCCGCTTTTCTGATTTTGTCGAGCTGTCTGACCAACTGTTGAGACTCCGTGTCATTCGGATGACGAGTCAGCCAGTCGTGCAGCAGATTGCCCAGCATATCGTACTGCGCATCCTGGTAATAAAGATTCATGAGTTGTTTATACGCATCGGAATAGTCCGGCCATCTTTCCAGCACTTTGACCAGCACACTTTTGGCTTCGTCATAACGACCGTTATACCGGGCCGCAGCCGCGTAATTGAAGTACAGTTCTTTCTTACGGTCGGTCGGGGCCTCTTCCACGAATGTATCGAGCGTATCTAACTTCCCGATATCGGCGAACACCTGTGTTTCATATGCATAAAGGTCAAAAGCTTCGGGAATGACTTCGATACCCCGATTCAGAATTTCGTAGCACCCCTCGATGTCACCGGCTCTCTTCAAGGAATCGGCCAGCAGGATAAACCCCTGGGCATAATTATTCAGCAGTCGCACCGTGCTTTCATTCTGGTAAATAGTCGGATCGTTTATTCCCCGATAATTAAAATCGTGCATAAACAACTTCCTGGTCAGCTCGAAATTTATATCCGGTTCGTCGGCGTTGGGAACAAGCGTGAAAGCCATCCCCTCGAGCGTCAGATTGCTGTCGAGCGTTTTCCCCTGATACCGACGACTTTCCGGCGGTACCGTAAAGGTCATCTGAATCGGATACTTCCAGCGGTTGGCCTGGATAATGTTGTCAACCAGCTGGTCCTGTATTCTGAAAACCGCCCCGCTCGGTGTGACAATACTCCGGAGATGCTCCAGCTGCGCATCGTTAAACGTCATCGGGACACCCCGTTGGTCGCGGAGCTGCCTGATATACCACCCGGTGTTTCCCAACGACAAATTGACGATTTTCACATCCTTGCGAATGCCATACACCTGCTGTAAACACCAGACCGGAAAGGTATCATTGTCACCATTGGTAATAAGAATCGCATTGGGGCGACAAGATTTCAGGTAATTATCGGAATAATCGAAAGCCATGAAATTACGCGAACGGTCATTATAAAAATAGTTGTTCGCGACCGGGAAAATCGGCATCAGGACCAGCAGCGATGCCGCCGCAAACCCGATATTTCCGACTTTCTTCCCCAGGCCTCTGGCCGCTTCGCGGATAATATCTAGCACGCCCGCAATCCCCAGCCCAATCGCCAGCCCGAACAACATAAAACCGGGGGTGAAGAAATAATCGCGGTTGCGCACTTCCATGTAATCCATCGCATAGACTTTATTCTCGCGCGTTCCGTCGGCGAAGTTCATGTACAATATCAATCCCACCGTACACACCAGCACCAGAATCAAAAGCGGCAGTCCCAGCCCGGGTTTTCGTCGAATCGCCTCCCACATGCCGATTAAGCCGAGCAGCAGCGGAATAAAAAACTTCCTCCCGGTCAAACCGTACTGTTCGGCAAAGAACCCCCAGAATCCCAGGCGCTGAAATGTCCCGAACTGGTTTTTCCACTCCGCCCGGCGCGCAAACATTCTCTCCGTCATGGTTTTGCTGCCGTACTGCTTGCGCTCCAGATAACCGACAAACTGGCTTAACGATTTCGAGGGATTATTTTCATTGATGTACGGCTGATGGGCCGACCTGATCGGGATAAACACGTGCACCGACCACGCTATCGCCGACATCAAAATTATACTAAGCGCAATTTTCCAGCCTATTTTTCTGATCACGGCGCCCAGCAAAGCCAGGACTATTCCCCCGATAATCATTCCCCAGATAAACTGCCAGAAGCCGAGAATTATCAGCGATACCGAACCGACCGCAATCAATATGTCCGGATTTATATCGCGCCAGATCAAAATCGCGAGCCCGATTGCTATCAACCCGGACAGGACCAAAAATGCATAATATCCGTGGGCGAACGTACCGATTACGGCCAAAATTGCGGGTGCGGCACCGTACGATCCGGCCAACATCCAGACAATCGCGTTCTTGCCTTTTCGGTTCGTCAAATATTGATACCAGCTATAAATGGCCCACGCCAACAATAACACCTGCCCGATCGATGCCAGCGGGACATTATTAAGAAATACCTGCGAACTCCCTGAGGCGACACTTAAGAGGTAAAATAAAAATGGCAGCGATGCGAACAAAAACAAGCCCAGGGTGATAATTATCGGCTGCTCGAACTTACCAATATACAACGCATGGAACAGATATAAAACCGCCACGACTAAAGTCGGAAGGTAAACCGGGAGCTCGTCAGGACGCGCCGACAAAAGCATGATCAGCAGCAGTTCGACTATGAAATACATCGACAGCAGCACCCACTGCCGGCTGCCGACGTCCTTCCTGAATATTAAATAAAAAGCCAGGACCGGCACGACAATGTACGCCGTCAGATGCACTCCCACGCTCAGCATCGCGACATAGATCGCCATAAGCATCAGCCGCCCGGCCTTGGATGAATCCCGGCATTCCAGATAGCGCAAAGCCAGCCAGTAGAAAGCCATCATCATCATCATGGCCATGGCATAGACTTCGGCCTCCACCCCGTTATCCCAGACGGTATTGGCAAATATCATGAACAGCGAACCGGTGAAGCCGCCAATATATATAATTATTCTGTTCTGCCACGAATTTTGATCTTCATACCACGACCGCAGCAGCCTCACCGCGACCAGATACCCGAACAATGCCGTCAATGCCGAAAAGACCACGGACACCAGATTAACCCGGACCGCGAAATCGGCCGCGATTGGCAGGACGGCAAATATACGCGATATTAAAGCATAAAGAGGATTGCCCGGCGGATGCGCCACGCCGAGAATTTTGGCACAAGTTATAAATTCGCCGCAATCCCAGAACGAAACACTCGGCGCTTTGGTCAAATCGAAAATAATGAACGAGAAAATCAGCACTGCCGCAGCGATAGCGGCGTTTACGAAATCGAATGTATCGGGACGGCTAATTTTGTCTTTTACAGGATCAGTCATAATAAGTCATGCCGGGCTCTAAGCTCTTATACACTTAAGACTTGCCAATATAACCATTTTTAGAGATATGTCCACTACGAAAATGCTCGAAGTCGGCGCGGCGCAATCGCCACGCCTGCTCTATTTTCGGAATTCAATAGCCCTGTCCGTCTTAATCCCTGTTTTCCTCCACCTTATGAAGGACCGTGTCCAGAATGCCGTTCACGAATGCGGCCGACTCCATGGTACTGTATTTTTTGGCCAGCTCGATCGCCTCATTGATCGCCACTTTCACCGGCACGTCGGGCATATATTCCACCTCGGCGATAGCCATTCTCAGAATATTTTTATCCACCACCGCCATACGATTCAAATCCCAGTTGGAGGCGAGGCTTTGAATAAAGACGTCAATTTCCGTGACGTTTTCGGACGTATACTTGAACAACGCTTTGGCGAACTCGAAAGTCCTTTTATCGAGACCGCTGTTCGCCGTCAGGGTCTGAAATACATCCGGGTGTTCCTCGCTGTCGCTTTGTTCGAGAGCATACAAAGCTTTCAGCACGAATTCCCGCGCACGATGGCGATTGCTCATGATTTCTCTATATTCTTATAAAGGTTGACCATTTCAATGGCGGCCATGGCGGCGTCCCAGCCTTTGTTGCCGGCCTTGGTTCCCGCCCGTTCTATTGCCTGTTCCAGTGTATCGGCAGTAATTATACCGTAAATTACCGGTTTTCCGCTGTCCAGGGCCAGTTTGGCAATGCCTTTGGAGACCTCGGCCGCGATATAATCGAAATGCGGCGTATCCCCGCGCACTACCGCTCCCAGACAGATAACTCCATCGAATTTTCCGGAATTTATCATGTGAGAGGCAGCATACGGTATTTCAAAAGAACCGGGCACCCGCGCCACCGTGATATTTTTCTCGTCCGCCTTATGTCGAACCAGGCAGTCGACCGCCCCTTCCAAAAGCTTCGACGTCAACAGCTCATTGAAACGGCTCACCACCAGCCCGAACTTGAGCCCGGAGGCATCGAGCTTTCCGATGATTTCATTATATTTCATATCATTCACCTATATTGTGCTGGACAAAAAATGCCCCAGCTTGTCCCTTTTTGTTCTTAAATATTTCGTATTGTACTTATTCGTTTCGCACAAAATCGGCACCCGCTCGGCGACTGTCAAACCGTGACCGTCGAGCCCGACAATCTTGCGAGGATTATTGGTCAACAGCCGAATTGAAGTCAGACCGAGGTCGGCCAGGATCTGCGCTCCGATTCCATAATCCCGCAAATCCGCCGCGAACCCGAGCTCTTCATTGGCCTCGACCGTATCTCTCCCGCAGTCCTGAAGGGCGTAGGCTTTGATCTTGTTGGTCAGGCCGATCCCCCGGCCCTCCTGCCGCATATAAAGCAGCACGCCGCGCCCCTCTTTTTCTATCATCTCCATCGCCCGGTGCAGCTGCGACCCGCAATCGCATCGCTGGGAGCCGAAAACGTCGCCCGTCAAACATTCCGAATGCACCCGCACCAGCACGTTTTCCTGCTTCTTGACGTCACCTTTGACCAACGCCAGGTGATTTTTTTCATCCAGATCGTTGCCATATAGAAACAGTTTAAAATGTCCGAATTTGGTCGGGAAATCGACCTCGCTGAGCTTCATGACGTGCTTTTCGGTCCGGCGGCGATATTCGATCAAATCCTTGACCGTTATCAGCCTCAGCCCGAATTCCTGGGCCATTTCATACAGGCGCGGCACCCGAGCCATCGTCCCGTCGTCGTCCATTATCTCGCACAGAACACCGGCGGGTTTGAATCCGGCCAGACGAGCCAGATCGACCGAGGTCTCCGTGTGGCCCGCTCTACGTAAAACACCACCACCCACCGCCTGAATCGGGAAAATATGCCCCGGACGACTCAAATCCTGTGGGACCGAGTTTTCATCGGCCAGCACCAAAACCGTCCTGGCCCGGTCGGCGGCCGATATGCCGGTCGTCGTGCCGTGATAGGCGTCGACCGATACGGTGAACCTGGTGCCATACTTCGAGGTGTTATCCGCGGCCATTGGAAACAACTGAAGTTCATCCAGCCGCTGTTTGTTGAGCGCCGCACAGATCAGCCCTCGGCCGTACTTGGCCATGAAATTGATCGCCTCGGGCGTGACTTTCTCCGCCGCCATGATAAGGTCGCCTTCGTTTTCGCGGTCCTCATCATCGACGACAATCACCATTTTGCCTTCACGGATGTCCTCGATAGCCGATGATATTCTGTCAAATTGTATCATGTTACATCACTCTTTTATTACCAGCCGCTCTCGGAAAGTTTGTCAAGAGTCAGACCGGCGGTCGGTTTTAAACTCCGAAGCCGATATACATATTTGCCGAGTATATCAAACTCCAGATTTACTTTATTTTTCTTTTTGAATGTATCCGGCGACGTCTCCCCCTGCGTGTGCGGTATCAGGTTGACCGAGAAGCCTTTTTCATCGACCCGATTAATAGTCAGACTGATACCGTTGATCGCAATCGACCCCTTGGATACAAGAAACATCTCGAACTCTTTCGGATAATCAACTATTACTTCAAGTGACTCCCCTATTCTATTTGTATTTAATATATTCGCTATACAATCAATATGCCCGGATACGATGTGCCCGCCCAGGCGGCCGGTCGGAAGAAGTGCTCGCTCCAAGTTTACCTTTGTCCCGGTTTTGTAGTCCCCCACAATCGCAGTCGCCAACGTCTCCTGTGATGCCTCGACCGTAAATGCTCTTTTGTCGAAATTAGTAACCGTAAGACAGCACCCGTCCACCGCAATCGATTCCCCAATCTGGACATCATTGAAAGGCTTCTCCGGCTCGACCGTAAGCAGTCGGTAATTGCCTTTGTTCCCCGGCTTCTTAATCGTCCCGACCGTTTCTATTATTCCGGTAAACATATCACTTATACTCCGGGTACCCGGTAAACAGCACGTCCGGGCCCACCATTTCAAAAACCCCGTTTCGAAACGTCACGGCCTTTTCGATTTTCTTTATGCCCAGATCATCCACAGCTTCAATCCCCCGGCCGATAATTTTAGGGGCCGTAAATAAATAAACTTTATCCACCAGTCTTGCTTTCAGAAATTCCGACGCCAGACGGCCGCCCCCTTCGACCAGAAGCGACGTAATCCCGAAAGCCCCGGCCTTCTCCACAAAATCCAACAATGAAATCCCGTCTCTGGTTTTCTTAACTGACCAGATGGTCGGGTTCTTGTAATTGGCCTTAATCGACGACTTTTCCGGGACGGCTACAATCGTATGAGCATCATCGTTTTCGTCGAAAATCCGGCTTTTGCGGGAAATATTGAATTTCGACGTAATAACAATTCGATATGGATTCCTGCCTTTGACCAGGCGCACTGTAAGGCTCGGATTGTCCGCCCGGACCGTCTGAGCTCCGACCACAACCGCGTCGTGGGAAGCGCGAAGCTTATGCACCAGCTTGCGCGACCTCGGGCTTGTAATCCACTTGGAATCACCCGATCTCGTGGCGATACGACCATCCATCGTTAGTGCCAGCTTAAGGCTCACAAACGGCCGCCCGGTCTGCATGAATTTCAGGTATTTTTCATTGAGGCGCGCCGCCTCAGATTTCAAGACGCCACTTCTAACTTCAAGCCCCCCCTTGCGGAGCATCACCGCCCCTTTGCCCGCTACCAACGGATTGGGGTCCTTCATGGCATAAACCACCCGCCTAATCCCGGCTTCGATAATTTCCGGCGCGCACGGGCCGGTTCGGCCCCGGTGGCAGCACGGCTCCAGCGTAACATACAATGTCGCGCCCTTGACGCTCCCAGGGGCATTCTTGAGGGCTTCTATTTCGGCATGCGGCGAGCCAACCCGGCGGTGATATCCCTGTCCGATTACGCGACCATTCTTGACTACAACCGCTCCGACCATCGGGTTGGGCGACGTATACCCCTCGGCCTTTTGGGCCAGGTCGAGGGCCAGTCTCATGAATTTCCTGTCAATATCGCGGTCCATAAAAAAACCCCGTCTTTTCGGGGTGTACAAACCGGATATAGCTATAAAAATAGCTAATCAGAATCCTTCTCCCATCCGGACTATACCGTCGGGACCGGAATTTCACCGGTTCTGCCAGCCGAAGCCGGCTCGCGGCCTGTCACCGCCGGTCGGGGATTTTCACCCCACCCCGAAGAATCTGCCGCAATATATGACCTGTAAATAAAAACGCAAGCGCTTTATCGCCTGCGTTTAAATTGTGCCGTGAAGCCCTAAAATCAACGGAACGTGTTATTCGCCTTCGTTCAACAATGCCATAATCCTTTCGGTCGATTCATCCATCATCGACATCAGTCGACCCGACCGATCAGCGTCCAGACCCTCACCACGTTTCAGCAAATCGAGAGACCCGCGTATCGTGCTCGCCGGTGATTTCAGCCGATTAATCAGATGCTTACGTCCTTCGGTACTTTCCGCAATGCGTCCAACCCCGCGGTCCGTTATCAGCGCCTGACTGAACTTGAGCAGCTTGACCGCCATACCCAGACGAGCCGCCATCTCCCGTACGAAATTGATCGCCGCGGCATCGTAGGAATATCTCTGCCAGTTACGCTCTTCACCCAGCGTGATCAGTCCGAAAGTCAGCCCGTTGATCGTAATCGGGACTATCAGCGCCGAGCGCACCGTATCGAACACCAGAGCACCGGCTTCATTTTTATTCATGCGGGTTTCGGCGTCTTCCTGATTGATAAGCATCGGCCTCTGCTCGTGAGCCGCCAGGTGATGCCAGAACGTCGTTTTGGACGACAAATTAACCGAATCGACTTCTCCCCGGTCAAACGGACGAACCGTGTGCAGCGCCTTCGTGGACAGGCTGATGTTGTCCGATCCCAATGTGACAATTCGAACCATCGTGGTCGAAAGGCTTTTCTCTATAATTTCCGCCGCCCGATTCAGCAGTTGATCGACGTTTTGTATATTCTCGCTGTCGCGGTCGAAAGTCAGAAGGGCACTCAAATATCTCTCGCGTCCCTCGACAGCGGCCTGCCCCAGCTCTTTCTCCACCGCGGGGGTCAATGCTGAGGCCAGCATTTCGGCCCGCAGCAACCGCCGGTGATTGAAATATCCGGCCCGTTTGTGACCCAGCGTCAGGATCCCCAGTGTCCGCCCCATACTGAACAATGGTATCGCTATAAGGCTGTTTTGACCGCATTCGACAATCAACGATTCATTGGAAACCAGCTCCGACTTCGTCGCATCGTGGACAATTATCCCCGCGCCCGAGTCTATGACCTGACCGAAATATGCGCTTTGACGGATCGGATTGGAATGTCCGTCGAGAAGCGTGTTGCCGTTGAGACCACACGTATACTGGCGAATATTTTCCCGGCCGTTGAGCATTACCGCCAGCGAGAAATATTCGCTGCCGACCGCCTGATGAAACAGCTGCGACAGAAGCTGCATCCGGCCTTTAAGCGACCCCTTGCCGCGGAGAATATCCACCGCCTGAAAATAATGACGCCAGCTTGTTTCGTAATATTCGGATTTAATTTTTTGAAAATGTGCACCAAAATGAGATGATACCATTTCCGAAATCCGGTTTAAAGCAATCTGGTCCGACTCACTGGCTTTGTCGATACTGGTTTTCCAGAAATATATCCCTGCTGCCTGTCGGACCTGGACGCGGACCGGCACTTCGGCGGCCGGGTGACCGAGACGGCAAACGCAGCCGAAAATCTCCGCCTGATCCTTGCGGCTCTTAATGGACTTCATAATCTGGTCATAATACTCCGGCCTGATGCCGCTGTGATTGGCCAGATAAACTTTTCGGGACCGACTGGAATATTTCAGGACTGCAAACCCATCGAAACCGAAAGCCTGCATTATGCTGACCGGAAGTTCATCGAATATAAAGTCCGGTTGTTTCGATCTGACGACCTCCAGCTTAATTCGCCAGGCAATATCCGCGGCCGTATTGGGCTCAACATCGGCGCTTTTATTCTTTTTTCTGCTCGGTATCCACATTGAGGCGCCGGCCACCAGCAGCGTGATACCCGATATGATTCCGATAATCTGAACCATTTCAGCATACATCGGCTCCGATAAAAACGGCACTGCCCCGAACAGCCGCTGGTTGGCGCTCAATTGGATGATCGACACGAAAAACAAAGCCAGAAGGCCGGTCACCGAATAATTGAAACTCGACCGGTTTTCCGTAAACAGTTTATTCCTGGTGCGCAGCAATATCAACAACAGGACGGCAAACGTCGAGGCAAAGAACAAATCAAGGACGAATTTAGACACGATTATTCTCCGATTTGTATTTTATCCCCTGCGGGAGAATGTTTAGCTCTTTATATTTAATTTTCGGCACATTTCGGTCAGTCGTTAACCTTCGATACCCATTGGAAAAACCCAATAATCATAGGAATCGTCCCATAATTTATTCGATTTTGCTTCATTAGGCCGGCTCGGTTAGAGGCGTATCCACCAGCATAACAATAACTTATACTATCTCAAAACACCCGGCACGAGCATTGCCCCCATTTAGAGCATCGAATCGAAAACGGACAATTCTAACAAAGTAATGATTCTCGCCGTGAGCGAGGGGGAGGTAAAATGCTGCAAAGCCTGCGTAATCACTATGCTATAATTCTCGGATTTATATTGATGGCTATCGTGATCGGCTGCTCTGATTCCTCGGTCGATTCTTATCTGCCGGATTCGGAAGCCCTGGCGTATTTCCCGATTCAGCCGGGCACCAGCCACGATTACGTCCTGACCGACAACATCAACGATAACCAGGCCCTCCAGAGGCTCTCGATCGGTGATCCCGTCTACCTCGGTGGACACTGGTCGTTCCCCTGGCAGTCCTTTGATCCCGTCACCGGTCAGCTGATCGAGCAGGGATATATCTACGCCGACGGCGACGCCATCTATTATTTCACGCCCAACAGTGCGGCCGAGAAAATCATCGAAGCGCCGTTCATAGCCGGACGTACCTGGGATCGCATCGACGGGTTAACCGACGAGCAGGCCCGGGACTACGACTACAGCTTTCTCGATACCCTTATTGTCGGATCGTATGATAAGTACGGCCTGGAAACCGGCGATGATGGCGGCGACAGCGGCACCAAGGATTACGATGACGGTAACGCCGACGAAAATAATCCGTCTTACAGTACACCTCTGCCGGTCGACAATATCAATACTCTTAAAATACGCAGCACCGCCTCCAGCGTGGAGCTGGCCAACGGCAGCACGTATAACAACTGCCTCCTTATCGAAAGCCACAGTGGTTCTCTGACCAATCGCTACTGGTATGCACCGTCGGTCGGATTGGTTAAGTACGAACTTAATGTCTGGGAAAACTATCCCGGCGGTGAACTGGTCGGACAGCTGGCCGACTACATGTTCTAACGAACGAACAATGCAAATTTGGTGACAACGCTTCTATGGATTGTGAACATGCATTTACTGCCGATAGTTTTATGGGTCAGGAGCCCAGCCGAAGGTCCTGCCTGCACTGAGTTTGCGAAGTGAATGAAATGAAGGGCGCTCCTGACATCTTCATCTTATTTTGTGACCGGCCGACGCCCTCGTTTGCTGGCATGTGGTTTCGTACGATGTGCCCGGTGGGTCCTCAGACCCACCGGGTTTTAACTACACATTATGCGCCGTCGGGAACCATTTCCCGGCCGCATTTCTTACGTTCCGTCAGGTCTTACGTCTCGATGAAATCTGGATGAGCCGACTTGTCGATGATCCTGAGCCCTGCCGAAGATAAAATCTTGTAGCCACCCAACGGGTGGGTGAGCCTGATTTTATGTACTTTCCGGGACATGGGTAACAGAACAGCTGGACGGCAGAGGCACCCATTAGATAAAATCTTGTAGCCCACCCAACGGGTGGGTGAGCCTGATTTTTTTGTACTTTCCGGGACA
The DNA here is from genome assembly GCA_963702205.1 of uncultured candidate division Zixibacteria bacterium. Taxonomy (GTDB): domain Bacteria; phylum Zixibacteria; class MSB-5A5; order GN15; family PGXB01; genus CALAMC01. Next base: position 2,440,272 of record OY969724.1, on the reverse strand, counting down.
TGGGTAACAGAACAGCTGGACGGCAGAGGCACCCATTAGATTACGGAACAAGCAAGCCAGGAGACCGGGCGTCTCCCAAAATCCTGCTCAGCCAATCGCCCGCTGATAATTTTTGAAATGTACTTTGGAAATCCTGGTCAGAATGTCGGGGCCGAACTTTGCGACAATTTCTCTGGCGGCTTTATCCACCGGCGCCCCGGCGCCCAGCGGCAGACGGCATTCATATTGCTCCGACAGTTTCTTAATATGTTCCACGAACGCGGCGCGCGCCAAAATCGAGGCGGCGGCTACCGGGAGATTCGCTTCGGCCCGCACTTCCTGTATCAGATGGATTTCTTTGCCCCGACTCATAAGAGCCTCGCCGACACGGTCGTGTTTGCTGAATTTGTCCGAGATCGCCGTGTCAATCTTGTTCTTTTCCGCGACATTTTCGATAACCCGGCTGTGCCCCCACGCCAGGAGTTTGTTCAAATTGCGGATTCTGGAGTAAAGCTGATTGTACTTCTCCGGCCCGATCAGCACGATGGAATAAGGCATATTTCCTTTGATATACGCCGCCAGCTCTTTGATTCTGCCGTCACTGATTTTCTTGGAATCGCGGGCGCCGATATCCGCCAGCTTTCTCGCCGCCGGGCCGTCAGCCAGAACCCCGGCCACAACCAGCGGTCCGAAAAAATCACCCTTGCCGGATTCGTCGATACCGAGTACCGGCTTTATCCTGACCGATACTAATTGGCTCGCTCAATATACTCACCGGTGCGCGTGTCGACTTTTACCTTGTCGCCCTCTTTGACAAACAGGGGCACCTTGATTTCGAGCCCCGTCTCGACTTTGGCCGGCTTCATGATATTGGAGACAGAATCACCCTTAACCGCCGGTTCGGCTTCGATGACTTCGAGAATGACCGATGCCGGAAGATCCAGCGAGAGAGCCCGCCCTTCATACAACAGGACATTATATTCGTGATTCTCCATAAGATACCAGCGGGAATCACCGAGCGTCTCGGCCGTCACCATTATCTGGTCGAAGGTCCTGGAATCCATGAAAACGAATTCGCCATTTTGTTCATACAGAAACTGCATATCCCGGTTTTCGACGTCGGGAACATCGAACGACTCGGTCGTCAGAAACGACTTCTCGACTATATTGCCGGTCAGTAGATTTTTCATTTTCGTTTTGACATGCGGACGCCCGCGACCCATCTTGACATGCTGGAACTCGACTATAAACCACGGGCTTCCTTCATACATAAGTCGCAGGCCGCGTCTGAAGTCACTGGTAGATATCATTTGCAGGAATCCTCCATTTTTCAGGCGGCAATATATTAAAATGCTTAAAGAGAGGCAACGGATTTGTCGGAATACAAGGGCGATGTATGCGAACGCGACAGCGGCAGTGAGATACTGAAAACCGTTCCGCCATTGGGATTCTTTTCGAATCCGAGATAACCCTCATGCAGAAGGATGATTTTTCGGGCCAGCGGAAGACCCAATCCTGTCCCCGACGGACTGGTCGAATAGAACGGGGCGAATATCTTGTCGCCGATATCGTCCGGGATCCCCGGCCCGTCATCGACAATATCAATATGAAAAGCTTTATCAGCGGCCCTAAGATTTACATTTATCGTCCCTTGTCCATCGCAGGCCCGGGAGGCATTATCGACAATATTGCTGATAGCCTGTTTTAATAGCAGCCGGTCCCCGTTTAAGACATCTTTACCGGAATCATTATTAAAGCAATAGTTTATATTTGTATATTTATTCTTATGAATCGCTATTACTTCCAAAAGCATATCTTCAATATCAAATGGACCGTCATTCAATTCCAGCGGACGTGCGAAATCAAGAAACCGCGAAACCAGGGTCTCGGCTTCGAGCGATTCCCTAAGAATCAATGCGGCGTTTTTCCCGGCCGGCTGCTCCGGGTCGACCTTTTTCGCAATCAATCTTCCCAGCCCGACAATCGCCGCCATCGAATTTCTCAACTGATGAGCCAGCCCGCCGGACATTTCGCCCAACAGCGCCATTGCGTTTTTGGCTTCGATTTCCTTCTGCAGGCGGTCAAGTTCGGTCATGTCGTTGATCAAAACCGATGTGCCTATTTTATTATTTTGCCCGTCGCGCAAACCGTTTACCGAAACCGCCAGAACCCTTCTCTCTCCATTTGGTCCGGAGAGAATAATTTCCTGATTGTTAAAAGGCTCCCCATCTCCAACGAAAGCCCGTATATGATTGCATATTTCGCCGTATTCTTCAAGAACCATCACGAAAGGCTGTCCCCCAAGCGTCTCCGCATCGAGGCCAAGAATACGGCCTATGGCCCGGTTGGCGCTTGAAATGCAACCATCATTATCGAGCGTTATTATGCCACTCGGAATCGAACCGAGAATATATTCATTATGAGCCTCCAGCCGATCCGCTCGGAATTTTATCATCTCATTGAGGCGCATCAGTTCGGCTTCGTTGTCCTTCAAATCACCGATTATTTTCTCGTATGAACGAATCAGCTCACCGATTTCGTCCCGGTTGTCTGCATTATAATGCCCGGTGCTTTCGGCCTGTTCCCTCAGCCGCGTTATCGGTCGCGTCGCTTTGCGGATGAACGTGTATGAAACAAAAATGATAATCGCCACACCGAGAAATCCGAAGAATACAAGGACTCGGCCGGCCCGTTCGAGCGCCGCCAGAATTCTGTCTTCTGATTGTAAGTGCAGAATGTACGTCGAACCATCGATTTCGACCGAATGAAGATAATGCAAGTTAAGATCACCGCCCCTGTGAATGAAAACGTCGTTTTGCGATAAGAGCGGCAATAACTCGGACGCTTTTACATCCGGGTCTATTACAAAAAATGCTGAATCGGGAAGTTCACCCTTTCGCAGACTCAAAGCCCGCTCGTAATTCAGATGAATCACGTCGAGTCCTGTGAACGAATATTCTTTGCCGATCCTGTCCCTGTCTTCCGGCGAAAGCTTCGTTTTGTCAGTATCTATCATGCGCGTCGCTATGGCAAAAGCGCTTTCCGAGAGATTATCGCGGGCCGTCGCCAGCAGCGAATCCTTGAGCCGAAACATGGCGTAGTGCGAGGCGATATTCAAAATCACCAGCACCAGAATAATCAGGGCCAGACCCAGTGTCAGTTCCCAGCGATAGCCGGTCTTTCTTTTCCGTGAGTTCATATTCTAATATCGACAGGAAACGCGGGCGGTTAAACGGAATGCGGAAATCGGCTCTAAATCCGCCAGAAATTATTGATATACAGGCTAATCAGCCGGTCGCCGTATAAAATGGCCACATAACCGGCCATAGCCAGAAACGGCCCAAACGGAATCATCCGGCTCGCGCGGACTTTTTTCGAAAAGGCCATGATTATTATCGACGCCACCAGCCCTATCGCCGCGGCCGCGAAAAATATGAAAATGACCTTTTGCCAGCCCAGAAACGCCCCCAGCATTGCGGCCATCTTTATATCGCCGCCGCCCATACTGTCCTTCTTGAAAAGCCAGTCGCCCAGCAGAGCGATCAAATACAGCACACCCCCGCCGACCACCAGACCGATGACCGACGAAACAATCCCGATCCCCGATGGAGTCAGCGAAACCGCCAGCCCGACTACCATACCCGGGATGGTTAAATAATCGGGTATCAACTGAAATTCGACGTCGATGAAAATGATCGAAAGCAGAACCGCTGAAACAAAAGCATAGATAAAAAATTCAACTGACAGCCCGAAATCATAAAAGAAAAAGACGAATATAAGTCCGTTTAAAAGCTCGACCGCCGGGTAGCGCGGAGAAATAGCCGCCTTACAGCGACGGCATCTGCCACCCAACAACAGGTAACTTATCAGCGGGATGTTATCATAAAATGGAATCTGCGTTCGGCACGATGGACAAAATGACCTCGACAGGCCGATTTTTATCTGACGAGGCAGGCGATAGATCAGGACGTTTAAAAAAGATCCGACCGCCAGGCCAAGCATCCCCACCCATATATAAATCCAGACCATGTGCATATTGGAATTATCGACAGAATCATGATTTAATTAAATTCACCCAACCTCTGCATAATCAGCGCCAGCGCCGTCGGGGCGGCGTTCTCCGCGCGGAGAATCCTCTGGCCGAGAGACAGAACCAGGCAATCATTTTTTTGAGCCAGACGAACCTCGTCGGGCGAAAAACCGGATTCCGGCCCGACCAGGAGAAGAATATGTCCCGTCCCCGGAGGAATCTTCAGATTGGCAAGATTTATCGTCCCCGCGTCAGGATCGAATATTATGCGCAAGCCCGGTGGTTCATAATCCTCAAACAGCTTCTCCGGACTGACCGGCGACCAAATCTCAGGAATGACCGACCGCCCGGTTTGTTTCATCGACGCTATCGCTACCTTCCGCCAGCGTCCCACTTTGGCGGCGGCCTTACGTTCGTCATCGATTCGCACCTTCGACTTCTCGGTCAGCAAAGGAACCAGCCTCGAAACACCAAGTTCGGTGCAGCGCTGAATAATATCATCGAGCTTGGTCCCGACCGACAGCCCGCACGCCAGCGTCACTTTCACCGCCGGTTCCCCGAAATTCCGGATTCGCGAGAATATATGACATTCTGTTTTTTTGGCATTGTAGCGGGTTATCTCACAGCGGAAGGCATTGCCGAATCCGTCGACCACAATCAGTGGTTCACCTTTTTTCAGCCGCATGACATTTTGCGCGTGATGAGCTTCGGGCCCGGAAAGTACAATGCTTTCATCCCCAACCTGCTCGGGCGCCGCATAAAAAATCGGCAGTCTCATTTTAAGATCACCAGCGACAGCCACTGGCCGTCATAATTTCTCTCTATATTCCGGTATTCATAGGACTTCAGCAATTGCATTAATTCTTCCTCTTCTTCTGCCAGAAGACCGGATAGTATTATAATACCTGATTCACTCGTCGCCTTATAAATGTCCGGCAATAAATCAACAAGCGTGCTTTTTATAATATTGGCGGCGATAAAATCGTACATCCCCTTTAGTCCGGACTTTTCGATAGAACCGTACTCTACGATTATCTTATCTTCCAATCTGTTCAAAGCCGCGTTCTCTCTGGCATTTTCGACCGCCGCCAAATCGATATCCACCGCCAGCACGGGACTCGCCCCCAGCCCGGCGGCCAGGATGGACAATATCCCCGAACCGCAGCCAAGGTCAAAAAATCCCTGCCCGTCTTTGATATATTTATTGATTGCCTTAAGGCACATTATAGTCGATTCATGGTGACCCGTCCCGAACGCCATACGCGGTTCGATTACGATATCGACGTCGAAGTCCGGGTTCTTTTTTTCCCAGGGCGGGCGGATATAAATATTCTCTATTGCGATCGGACGGATTGACTGGCGAAATTTCTCCTGCCAGTCCTCGGTTACGACCAGCCTTATAATAATATGATTGTCTTCGATTTTATGATCTGGCGTAATAGACCTGGCATAGTTCAATAGGTCTTCTTTTACTGATGAAATATCCCCGTACGGCATATAAAATCCGACCCCGATCAGCCCCGGACGCGTTGTCTCGTCAAGGAACAAACCCTGTGCATAATTATCGATTATGAAACTGCCCACGGCGTCGTGAACCGACTCGGGGACAAACACACGAATCTCGTAATAACTTTCCGAAAATCGTGAGGATTCATCCATCTTAGAATCCCAATGATTCCCTTAGTTTATGAAAAAAGGAGCGGTTCGGCTCGGGCGGTGCAAATGATTCCGAGGAATCCAGCGTTTCGAGAATTTTGCGGTCGTCCGACGAAAGCTTCGTCGGCGTCCAGACCGTAACCTGCACCAGTTGATCGCCGCTCCCATGGACGTTGAGGCGCGGCAGTCCTTTACCCCGCATACGGAAGACCTTGCCCGTCTGCGTGCCCGGAGGAACCTTGAGATCGAGGTCACCGTTGAGCGACGGCACATTTATATTCCCGCCCAGCGCCGCTTTCGTAAACGAAATCGGAACCTCGCAAATAACGTTGTCACCCTGACGGGTAAATATATCGTGCTCTTTCTCTCTGAAGATGACGACTAAGTCGCCTTTTTGCCCGTTATGGCGACCGACGTTTCCCTGTTCGGACAGCGACATATAATTACCCGATGATACCCCTTTGGGCACTTTGACCTTTACTTTCCCAACGTTTTTGACGCGACCTTCGCCGCCACAGGTCGGACACGGCGTGCTTATCGTCTCCCCCGTTCCGCGACAGCGCGGGCAGGTCCGCACCTGCTGCACCGTCCCGAGAAACGTCCGGGTTACCGTCCGTACCTGGCCCGCTCCCCGACAATCAGGGCAGGTTTGCCGCGATGCGCCCGGCGCCAGGCCGGAACCGCTGCACTCTCCACAGGTTTCATAGCGATTGACACGCAGCGTCTTCTCGGTCCCTGAATAAATTTCCTCAAGCGTCAGATTGACAGCCGCCTTCAAATCTTCACCGCGGTTGTACCTGTCCCCCCGCGATCCACCCCCGCCGAAAAGGTCCTCGAAAATTCCGCCGCCGAACCCGCCGCCAAAATCGCGCATGAAAGCCCTCAGGGCGTCGCTGATATCGAAGCCGCCAAATCCGAAACCGCCCTGGCCGAATCCGCCGCCCGACAAACCCTGATGACCGAACTGGTTATAGGTCTGCCGCTTCTGTGGATCCTTGAGAACTTCATACGCCTCGGTCGCCTCTTTGAAACTCTCTTCCGCCGACTTGTCTCCCGGATTGCGGTCGGGATGAAACTTGAGCGCCAGCTTGCGATAAGCCGATTTTATTTCATCCTCGGAGGCACCGCGCGCCACCCCAAGTACCTCATAATAGTCTCTTTTTGGCATTAATGTATTACTTTATATGATTACTCTAATATAATTGTTACTAATTATTTATCTTTATCGTCAACGACCTCGAAATCGGCGTCGACGGCACCGTCATCCTTGGTTTCCTGCTGACCGGGGTCGGTCGCACCGGCCCCTTCCGGTCCGCCGCCCGGGGCCTGCTGTTGTTGAGACTGAGCATGTTTGTAGATTTCTTCCGCCAGCTTATGCGACGCCTGCATCAACTCTTCCTTGGCTTTGTTGATCGTTTCGGCATCTTCGGATGTCTGCACCGCTTTCAGCGCTTCGAGCTTTTCATTGACCGTTTTCTTATCGTCATCGGAGAGTTTGTCGCCGTGTTCCTTTAGCGTTTTTTCGGTGGTATACACCAGCTGATCCGCCTCGTTGCGCGCCTTGATTAGAGCCTCTTTATTTTTGTCCTCCTCGGCGTGTGATTCGGCGTCTTTGACCATCTTGTCGATTTCTTCATTGGACAAACCCGACGACGACTGTATTCGGATCGACTGCTCCTTGCCCGTCCCCAGATCCTTGGCCGAAACATGGACGATACCGTTGGCGTCGATATCGAACGACACTTCAATCTGGGGAATGCCTCTCGGCGCAGGCGGAATACCGACCAGATCGAAACGGCCGAGCGTCCGGTTATCGATAGCCATCCGGCGCTCACCCTGCAAAACATGAATACTTACCGCCGGTTGATTATCGGACGCGGTCGAAAATATCTGGCTTTTTCGGGTCGGGATAGTTGTATTGCGCTCAATAAGAGTCGTCAGAACGCCACCCAGTGTTTCAATTCCCAGCGACAGCGGCGTTACATCGAGAAGAACGACGTCCTTCATATCCCCGGCCAACACGCCGCCCTGTATGGCCGCCCCGATCGCCACTACCTCATCCGGGTTGACGCCGCGATTGGGTTCTTTGCCGAACAGCTCTTTGACTATATCATGCACTTTGGGCATACGGGTCTGCCCGCCAACGAGAATAACTTCGTCGATTTCGTTGGCCGAAAGTTTCGCATCCTGAAGCGCCTGGCGGCACGGACCGATAGTCCGCTGCAGAAGATCGTCGGTCAACTGCTCCAGCCTGGCCCGGCTGAGAGTAAGGTCAAGATGCCTCGGCCCCGACTGATCGGCCGTAATGAACGGCAAATTTATATTGGTCTGCATCGTTGTCGAAAGTTCGCACTTGGCTTTTTCGGCCGCTTCTTTGAGCCGCTGTAACGCCATCCGATCCTGACGCAAATCTATGCTGTTCGTCTTCCTGAACTCATCGGCCATCCAGTTGATTATTTTCTGGTCAAAATCATCGCCGCCGAGATGCCCGTCGCCGTTGGTCGAACGCACCTCAAACACACCATCACCCAATTCAAGAATCGAGATATCGAACGTCCCGCCGCCCAAATCGTAGACCGCGATCTTTTCATTTTTCTTCTTCTGAAGGCCATACGCCAGCGAAGCCGCGGTCGGCTCGTTGATAATGCGAAGCACTTCCAGCCCGGCAATCTTGCCGGCATCCTTGGTGGCCTGACGTTGGGAATCGTTGAAATAGGCCGGGACCGTAATGACGGCCTGCGTCACTTCCATCCCAAGATAATCCTCGGCCGTCTTCTTGAGTGACTGAAGGATCATGGCCGAAATCTGCGGCGGGGCGTATTTCTGTCCACCGACCAGCACAACCACCTCGCCCTTTTCATCGGCTTCGACCTTGTACGGCACGATCTTTTCTTCTTCCTGTACTTCGTTGTGGTGCCGCCCCATAAAGCGCTTGATCGAAAATACCGTATTATCCGGATTCGTCACGGCCTGGCGTTTGGCCGCCGCTCCCACCAGCCGCTCGCCGTCCTTCGTGAACGCCACCACCGACGGCGTCGTCCGGCCGCCTTCCTTGTTGGCTATTACCGTGGCGTCGTTGCCTTCCAGAACGGCCACGCATGAGTTGGTTGTCCCCAGGTCGATTCCTATGATTTTGGCCATTATTTATCTCCTTTGAACTTCTGCAATATTATCAATCGTCATTTTCCGAGGCATCACTTTTCCCGCCCGGTCCTTTACTGACCGCCACTTTCGAATGCCTCAGAACCCTGTCATTCAACTTATATCCTTTTACAATTTCCTGAACAACGATTCCCTCGGGGTGTTCGTCGGATTCGAGCTGCATTAAAGCGTCGTGAAGATTCGGGTCGAACGGTTTACCCACCGCCTCGATCGGCTCCAAACCTTCTTTAGTCAGAACGTCATACAGGTTTTTGTAAACCAGTTCCGTGCCCTCGCGCAGACTGTCGTGGCTCGAAGAATTGGCCGAGGCATCGAGCGCTCGCTGGAAATTATCGAGCACGGTCAACAGCTGTGCGATCACATGGACCCGTCCGGCCTGTGACATATCCTCGAACTGACGCGCCGTCCGTTTGCGAAAATTATCGAACTCCGCCGCCAGCCGGAGATATTTATCCTCGGCCTCTTTCAGTTTCTCGTCGAGCCCGGCTATGGTTTCTTCGTAAATCTCTTGGCCCGCTTTAGGCGCTTTTTCCGATTTCGTCTCGGCCGTTTCCGCCGCGACAGTTTCGTCATCTTTATCTTTGAATTCCACTTTTATTTCGTGCCTGTCTTCATTGCCGTCATGTTTATGTTTGCTCATCGTTTATTCTTCCTCTCCCTGAGACCCCGACAGTGCCGCCGTCAGCGACCGGGCCGTATATTCCACGATCGAGATCAGTTTGGAGTATGCCATACGGGTCGGCCCGATAATGCCGATTGTCCCTTTAATCTTGCCCGCATTGTAGCTTGAGGTCACCATCGAGCAGTTCTTTATCCGCTCGATCGTGTTTTCTTCGCCGATAGTTATTATAATCCCCTCGCCGATCGACCTGGTACTGATATATTCCTTAAGTTCTTTTTTGTCTTCGAGAAGTTTCACGATATCGGTGATACGCTCTCTGCTGGCGAATTCCGGCTGCATGATAAGATTGTCCGTGCCGACCGTGATAAGTTTATCATCGGCGTTATCGGACCAGATTTCCGACGAAGCATCGACAAACAGCTTGATCAGCCGGGGCGAAAGAGTCGTGTCGGCCAGGCGTTCGCTGATTGTTTTTCTAATATGCCCCAGCGTATTTCCGCACAACCTTTCGTTCAATATGGACTCGATTTCGCGGAATTCACTTTCGGGGATATCCGATTCCAACTCCATTAGGATTGACCTCGCAAAACCGCCCTTGACGGCGACAATTACCAGTATTTTCCCGTCCGAGACCGGAATAAGGTCTATCTTGCGCAGTGTTCCCTCTTCGAAACGCGGCGATATACTCAATCCTAATTGACTCGTAATCTCGCTTAGCACCTTGCTTGTTTGTGATAAAATAGAATCTATTCCTTTGCCGCCCTGGCGAACGATCGTTTCAATCAGTTTCTTTTCATTTTCCGTCAACGGCTCCCGCTTGAGCAGGGCATCGACAAAGAAACGGTACCCGGTGTCGGTCGGGATACGGCCCGCCGACGTATGCGGCTGCGAGATCAGCCCCATCTCCTCCAGGTCCTGCATCGTGTTGCGAATGGTTGCCGGAGACAGACCCATACGAAATTTATTGGCAATCACCCGCGAGCCGACCGGGTCCGCCGTCTGGACATAATGAGTAATCAGGTTCTGTAAAACCCTTTTCTCGCGCGATGATAAGTTCTCAAAAGCCATCTTACTTCTACTTAAACAATAACTTAGTCAAAAGGTTTAGCAATCGTTGTTTAAGAGTGCCAAAAATTCTATCAAAAAATAAGGGGTATGTCAAGACATTTATATTGGAAATACGGGATATGACAAAAAGCTGCTGAAATATACCTATTTCTTCGATTTAGTCTCACCGGGACTTGTGGTGTTCTTTTTTTCCGCGCGGTCGTCGATACCGTTGTTATTCTTATCTACGAAATTGTCGCAATCCTTCGGCGCCGGATTGGTTTTGTTCTGATTGGTTTTGATTTCCGTCGGCGCTTGCTGCTGCCCGGCCGTATCGTGATTGCTTTTCAAAGCGTTGTTATCCTGCTTTACTTGTTGCTTATTCTCGACCGTGTCTTTCTGTATTTCCACGGCCGGAACCGGCACCTGCAAAAACAGAACCGCCAGACCAACTATGATAATTAATGATCTTTTCATATTTCACTCCACGGGGGCTGTATTTATGTTACAGCCCCCCGGACAATCAGTCAACTAATTTCTTAGCGCCTTTGCCGCGCTTCCGAGCTGCTGCCGCCGCCCCTTGACTGGGAACCACTGCTGCTGCCCGATGACTGTCTTTCCTGACCTGAACTCCTTACCGAAGGTGGCGACGACGGTTCGCTTCTCGGCTGGCTTCGCGCCTGGCTTCTTTGAGTCGAACGCTGGCCGCTGCCCGTCGAACGTGACGGGCTCTCCGAGGACCGTCTCGACGATGATTCAATCGACCGCGATCCCGATGACCTCTTCTGAGTTGAGCGCGTTTCCCCGGCGGGACGCCGTGTCGTGCTGCGCGTACTTCCCTGTCTTGTATTATTGGTATCGCTGCCACTTCTCGTCGAACGCGAACCGCGCTCGTAGGTGCCTCTCGGTTCCGTAGACCGCTGCTGCGTTTGGTCCGTTCCCCTTGTCCGGCCCGATGTGGTCGTCTGATCGTTGTAGCGCGTTCCGCTACGGCTTTCTGTCTGCATCCGCGTCGCACTGCCTTGCGGCGAGCTTTGGCGGGTGGCCTGTATTTCGCGCTTCCGGACAATCTGTTTGTTGTAATCGGTATATCCGCTTTTTACGGGGTCACGATATCCGGTATTTTGAACGTCTCTGTAGCGCGAATGCACGCTGGCTTTAGTCCTGATAACCGTATCGTTCAAAACGACCGACTTGCGCCTGACCACCTGAATACGGTCTTCCCAGCAATAACCGGAATGATCATACACCGTCACCCAGTGCCAACCGTAGTATATCCTCGGGATAAACAGCGGCGCACAGCCCCAGTAGACACCGTCGATATATATCGAAGCCCCGAACGGGTAATCGACATAAACCGAACCCGCATAGGACCAGTACGGCCGGTCATAGTTATAAACCGGGCGAAAATAGTAATCGTCCCACTGCTTGACCATAAACGAGGTCAAATCATAAGACCGGTGACAATCCGAATTACACCCCAAAAACGTCGTGTTGATGTAATCCATGAAATCGTATGGGTCATCGTTGCAATATAGATTGTCATCCCAGTCATTCAAATCGAACGGCTCCCGCGATGCCACCGCCTGAAGGTATTCGACTCCTTCCGGCCCCTGAACCGTTAAATCGTAGTCGTCATTGGTCGACGGCACCGTATAGATTCGTCCGCCCTGAACCCGCATGTCGTCGTTGGGCCCGGCGGGATAAAGAATATGCACGTCGCCACGCGAATCGATGTTGTATACGACTACAAAACAATCCTCATTGGTCTTGAACGAAAACTGTACATTATCCCCCTGGTAATAATCATCGTGATCGGTCCATACTTCGATATTAAGATATCGGTCGATCTTGAGATATGAACCATAGTCGATTGTCGGGTCATACCCCATCCGGTCCGCCCTGGCCACCGAGAACGTCCCCAGCGCCAGGATCAGGACGGCTGCGAATAAAATATGGCGTTTCATGACTTGTACTCCCTTCTTATTTATAGACCCGCCGATGGCTGGTCGTTATTTTCCGACGTAAGCAACCGCTTACCGTAATTTATATCCTGTGGCGGGGGCGGAGGAGCCAGTTGCGGATTATCCGCATCGATCTGATAAGCCCATTCGAACTCCACCCAGCCATCGTTATAATCGGCATAGTCGACCCGCATCTTCGCGTAATGATGATCGGCCCAGATAACAAAGGTATGACCCTCGATTATCTCCTGCCAGCCGACATACGACCAACCCGTATCGGGAGCAAACGAAATTTCATCCAAATCCTGGGTAAAACCCATATCCTGTATATAAACATCCGATCTGGCCGCATTCAAAAAGTACGTTTCCAGCCCCGCATCATAGTCGACAAAAATATCGGTCTCGGCATTGTTCCAGAGTAATATATTCCGCGTGCTTAAATCAAATCCGGAGGTCGCCGCCACCGTCGCCGTATCGGTCAGCACCAAACCGGTTCCTTCCGGACGGGGAGTATCGTAAACCAGTTCGTACGACAACTCCGATTCCTCGCCGTCCATACCGTACGCCGTAACCGCATACCAATACGTCTGACCGTTGGTGACATTATAATCGGTGTAATCTTCATAGACGCTGATATCAAAGTACGACAATACCGTATCATACAGATAATATTGATCGCCTCCGTCGGTGTTTCTCCAGATTCTATAGAATTGCAGGTTATCGTATTCCACCGGCAGCCAGAACAGGCGAACCTGGCCGTCGCCGGTAATCGAAAACACATTTTGAGGCCGCTGCGGGGTGCCATAATCGGTCACGACTATCTTGTCGTTATTATTATCACATCCGAACAGTAAGCCCAGAACCATCACGGAAGCGACTAAAATTATAATCTTTTTCATATTTCTCTCCTTTTTGCCTATTATACATATCAAAAGACATGCCAATTAAGTAAACGCATGTAAAACAACATGATATGCCGTCAGGCAGGATTCTAATGGGCACAAAAAATGTTCAAACGGATGGGACAGCGCACCGATTTAGGCGCTTTTTTCGAGACCGTATTCTTTGATCTTGGACCTAAGTGTATTGCGATGTATCCCCAGCACTTCGGCCGTCTGGCCCAGATTCCAGTCCATTCTTTCCAGCATACGGCGAATATGGCGGCTTTCAAGATCGGCCAGTTTTACTGTATTTTCGACCGCCCCTTCGGCGGATGAAGTCAAACCCGGAAGCTCTTTCGTATCGATCACGTCACCCCGGCACAAAACCACGGCCCGCTCCACCACGTTCTGAAGCTCACGGACGTTGCCCGGCCACGGATAAGCATTCAATGCTGCGGCGGCCGATGACGTAAATCCTGAAATCTTCTTGCCCAAACGCGACGCAAAATCCTTCAGGAATCTTTCCGCCAAAATTAATATGTCGCCCGGTCGGTCCGAGAGCGGTGGCATTTCAATCGTAACGACATTGATCCGATAGTACAAATCTTCCCGAAACTTGCCTTCGCCGATCCACTGCTTGAGGTCGCGGTTGGTGGCCGCAATTACACGGACATTGAGCGAGACACTGTCTTCTGACCCCAACCGCTCCACTTTCTTGTCTTCGAGAACTCGCAGCAGCTTGGCCTGCATGGTCGGCGGCATATCGCCGATTTCATCCAGAAAAAGCGTCCCGCCGTCGGCGATTTCGAACTTGCCTAATCTACGTTTGATCGCCCCCGTGAATGCTCCCTTTTCATGTCCGAACAGTTCCGATTCCAGAAGGTTCTCCGGGATGGCGGCGCAATTTACCGGCACAAACCGACCGTCTTTGCGCGACGACAACGCGTGAAGCGCTCGCGCCGCCAGTTCTTTGCCGGTCCCCGAGGCTCCCGTTATCAGCACAGTCGTGTCGCCCGGCGCGGCCAGGTTGATCAGTTCGATTGCCTTCTTGATCGACGCCGACTGCCCGATAATCTCCCCGCTGCCGAACCGTTCGACCACCGTCTCGTTGAGCAGCTGGTTGTCGAGAATCATCCGGTGCTGATCGGCCGCTTTGTTGAGGTTAATCAGCAGCTCCTCGAGCTCGACCGGTTTAGTCTGATAGTGGCACGCCCCGGCTTTCATGGCATCGACCGCCGTTTCGACCGAACCGAAAGCGGTCAGCACGATTATCTGCACGAACGGATTGAGCTCCTTGAGATGACCGATCAGTTCGATCCCGTTCATCCCCGGCATTTTCATATCGACTACCGCGACTGGTGCCAGAAACGATGCATAGAGTTTCAAAGCTTCTTCGCCGGAACCGGCCTGGACGATCTCGAAATTCTTCTTGGCCAGATAACCCGCCAGCATCTGGCGCTGGGCGGTTTCGTCGTCGACTATGAGCAGCTTGACCGGATTCATGACGGACAAAATAGCGGCAAATCGCAACGTTAGCCATAAAAAAATGCCCTCTCCAAAGAAAGGGCATTGAAATCTGAAAGGCCTGCGTTCTTATTCCGGGCCGAAAAATACGTTCAGTCCGATACGCACATTTATATAATTGACATTGTCCATGAGACTATGTTTCGTACTGGCATACTCGCTATTTGAATCCTTCAGTTGATCGTAGTGGTAACCCAGTTCGAGAAAAATGCTCCCGTTTTCGGAGGTGTAATACAGAGTGCCGATATAAAGCCCGAAATTCATAACCGGATCGTAGGACAGCTCTCTCAATACATTCTTGTCGTCCCCGATCCACGTGGCGAATTTGGGCCAGACCACGCCGCCGCTGAGCTTGACATACGGTTCAAAATTCGATTCACCCGTAAAACAATATTTGCCGTACAATCCCCCGTCATACAGACGATAGCTCAAAGTATAGTCTTTGATGTTGAACTGCGTATAGTCCAAATACGTCCCGGCGCAAATTTTTTCCGTGAAATAATACGCGCCGGCCAGTCCGAAATTGAAACCGGTCTTCGCGCCGAGCGTGTCGTTCCAGTCGGACAGAGTCCCCGTTGGCACGGACAAGCCGCCGGAGGCCACGACTTCGAAGTTTCGCCATTTTTCTTCATCATCCTGAGAAAACGCGGAAAGCGCCAGAGCCAGCAATAGCAACAATGCCAAAAGCGCAGATTTTTTGTTCATTACCTCGCCCTCAATATATACACACAACTCTTTTTTCTATCTCACCGGTACTGGGCCGTTTAAGCCGACGCCGATCCCGGATTAAGTTCTGAATTAATCATTTATAAGACGTTTTGTCAACCGGTTTGTGAAATTTAGTTTTACCACTATTCCACATATCCCGCTATAATGCGCACCGCATCAGCGATTGTTCGTTTAATGTCGTCCCGGGCCATTGTAAATCTTGTAACCAACCCAACGGGTGGCCGGCTCGATTGCGCACCCATGGATGGAGCTACTTTTATGCGCCGTCAGGAACCCCTTCCTGATGGTTTCCATTTCCCATCAATGTCCTTCCCGACCTGATCGGGAATCCATCTTTTTCCTTCAAATCCTGTAACCCACCCAACGGGTGGTCGGCTACGATTATGCACCTCCGTAAGGAACCGGCTCTTCACCCATTTTGTTACAATATCCCAAAGCGTCCGCTGCAAACCGCGACGTACAAAAAGGAGAACGCGATGACAAACAAACAGGCGGCGCCCGAGACGAAAGGCGTTGGCGTGAAGCTGCTGGCGACAATTGACCTTGGTGCTGAAATCGAGGGCATGGACGGGCGTCAGTTTCGGATGCGTATGGTCACCATCGAACCGGGCGGCGTCTTCGGCCCCATTCACGACCATAAAGACCGGCCGGGTCTCGTCTATATATTGCAGGGAACGATCACCGACCATCGGGACGGCGTGTCTAAAGAATACGGTCCGGGACTTGGCTGGTCCGAGGACAAAAACACCCTGCACTGGCTTGAGAACAGAGGCACCATCCCGGCGGTAGAGATATCGGTTGACATAGTCAAACAACAGTAAATCCTGTAACCCACCCAACGGGTGGTTGGCTGCGGACATATACCGGCGCCGCATCGTAATCACCCAGCCTTCGCAGGGCAAGACCCAAGCCTTGCGACGCGGTCCTGCCATCTTTGCGAGCCGTCAGGAACCCCTTCCTGACGGTTTCCATTTCCCATCAATGTCAATCTCAACCTGATCGGGAATCCATCTTCGTTCTTCCGGCTGCCCCACCCGGGCGAATACGCCGCCCTGTGATAGAAACTACGGTGCCGGTGTCAGCCCGTGCCGGCGCATCACTTCACCGAGCGCCACAAGATCCGGCGGACCACCCGCCGCGGCGTTTACAATCTCCGCACACTCGCTGAAATAATCGGAGCCGAGTATCCCGGGGCTGACGATGGCCAGCATTTTCGCATCGTCGGAATAGACGTTATCGAAGCGGTGCACCGCCCCGCGAGGAATACAAAGCACCTCACCCGGTCCGACATCGATCTTTTCCCCGTCGACCGTCCATGTTAATATGCCTTCGAGTCCATAGATTGTTTCTTCATAACCGTCGTGACTGTGGGCGGCGGGGACCTTTGCCCCTGCCGGGACATCGAAGTCAAAGACGGCTACCGAGCCGCCGGAGGCTTCGCCTTCGAGCAGGAAATGGACCCCCACCTGCCCGATTCTGATTTCTTCGCTTATTGTGCTTTTCATCTTATGTTCCCTTTCGTTGGAAAAAGCCGTTGTCTTACAGACCTCCCGAAAGTTCACATACCTTGATAATGCATCAAAAACAATGACACCAATACGAATGTTCCCTGTCCTTCCCGCCCCCTTCCAATGTCCTTCCCCCCCATCAATGTCCTTCACGAACCCCCCACAATGTCATTCCCGAATCCCCCTTCAATGTCATTCCCGAATCCCCCTTCAATGTCATTCCCGAATCCCCCTTCAATGTCATTCCCGACCTGATCGGGAATCCATCTTTTTCTTTCAAATCTTGTAACCCACCCAACGGGTGGCCGGCTCGATTGTGCACAATTGCCTGAAATCACTTCCAATGTCATTCCCGACCTGATCGGGAATCCATCTTTTTCTTTCAAATCTTGTAACCCACCCAACGGGTGGCCGGCTCGATTGCGCACAATTGCCTGAAATCACTTCAAATGTCATTCCCGACCTGATCGGGAATCCATCTTTTTCTTTCAAATCTTGTAACCCACCCAACGGGTGGCCGGCTCGATTGTGCACAATTGCCTGAAATCACTTCCAATGTCATTCCCGACCTGATCGGGAATCCATCTTGGTTTATTAGTCTTCGTAGGTCAAGCCCACTTGGGGCTTGACGATATTCCGCCCCAAACGCCCGACAATTTCACTACCAACCTTGTATTTTTCACCCCGAAAATCACCCCATTTGCGGCCCGTTTTGGCACAGATAATCAAATGCCACGATATACCTTACAAGAAATTGGCTTTGGTCGTACCATGTTTTTATTTTCCTCCCCGATCCACCCCGCGTAAAGTGCCCGACAAGTGGGCGGCAGACGCCCTCGCGTGTCCTGAACTTTGAAGGGTCTGCCCCAGGGTACCGTTATATCCAAACGCTCGGGCACATGTAGACAGGCCTCCTGATCTTTTGAAGGATGTGCCTCGCACAACAACGGATATGACACTTTTTAACCATACCTATAGACCTCTATAACACCCCGCCACACGAAATCAATATTAAGTTGGAGGGGATTTTGGTGTATGGGTAATGGGTCAATCTGCAGTTTTTATACCAAACTGATATATTTGTATCTCATATATCCATTGATATTTTGTGTAATTTGAATTATGTTTGGAAATAAGGAAAGTATAATATCGGGGCGCCTGAGGGCCATCTATTACCAATGCAAAGATTTAATACATATTCGCTTTACAAATTAGCAATTGAAATTCATGAATTGATGGCGATACCGGCTGTTGAGCATGACCTCATGAACTCGTTATGGGTTATCTGGCAAGCCACATTTACATTACAACGACATTTTGGGCCCTACGGAATTTTGCCACCATCATCACGAAGGGCCGCTCAAACGCTATATGAGGAAATTCGCAAGGTCGTGGATGTAGAATCCAAAGACATAGCCTCCGAAATCACCGGCAAAAAACTCGCTGTGTATCAGATTCACGCAATAAAAGATGCAGTAAAAAACTTTGAAGTTGTAGTGGCGAATGATTTGCCGGGCCTTGACACCTATCTTGTTTCCCAAAAAGGTATTTATTCAACTCCTGAACTTACAGAGCGAGCAGAAAATGCCTTGCTTGAAAGTCTTCCAGAAGATTGTAGATCCTTTATCAATGAGCAAGAACGTAAAGATTTCCAACAAGCGGGTCGATGCCTATCATTTGAATTACCTACGGCCTCAGGGTTTCATGCCTTACGTGCCACCGAGTCAATCATAAAAAGATACTGGAGATTGGCTTTAAAAAAAGCTGACACTGACGATTGTCCGGCCCTTGGCGTGTGCATTGCAAACCTTAGAGAAAAAAAAGAAGACCCAAAAGTATTAGACATATTAGACCATGTCCGGGATTTATCACGAAATCCAGTTATGCATCCTAATGTATTCCTTGAGATGCACGACGCTTTTAGGACTTTTGATATAGCAAAAAGTGCTATATGCAATGTTGCAATGCGACTTAAAGAATTATCCCCCCAGTTAGATTTATTAAACAGTGAAAAGCCCGAATTGGTGGCATTGCCACAGCCTTCGGATGCGGACAATAATATAACTGATTGAGTTTTTGTGGATCAAAACCTCTGTGCCTTCGCCATCTTCATTTTCACTAAAATTGCCGATTAAATTCGCCAAAAAGATGATTTTTGGTTTCTCGCGTAATCAGACATTTTTTCTTGCATACATTTATATTCGCGAATATACTGCTTTAATTAAATTCAAACCGGTGATGTTAGATGGGCGATACTAACAATCTATATTTCGGAGATAATTTATACATACTTCGCAATCATATTGCAGATCAATCAGTTGATTTAATCTATCTTGATCCGCCTTTTAACTCTAATAGGGCTTATAATGTCATTTTCAAAGACAAGACCGGCAAGCGAGCGGCGGCCCAAATTCAGGCATTTGAAGACACTTGGCAATGGAGCAATGAGACTCAGGCTGCCTTTGATGAAATAATGTCTGGTGAATACCCACCTGAATTGAAGGATATGATAAAGGCGTTTAGGGAATATATGGGTGAATCGGAAATGATGGCTTACATAACCATGATGGCTATTCGCTTATTCGAATTGCACCGTGTTTTAAAGAATACGGGATGCCTTTACTTGCATTGCGATCCTACTGCCAGTCATTATTTAAAAATTCTGCTTGATCAGGTATTCGGAATTAAGACGTTTAAGAATGAAATAATATGGAAACGAACTCAACCTAAAGGTCACGCATATACGAGATTTCCAAGCTCGCACGATGTTATTCTATTTTACGCGAAAGAAAAATCTGCCAAATTCAATACTCAATTTAAACCGCATGATCCTGAATATGTAGGAAAATTCTATAAGTATATTGAGGAAAAGACGGGTAGAAAATATAGATTAGACAATTTGGCTAATCCAAATAAAAACAGACCTAATTTAACGTACGAATTTCCGCCCGGTAGTGGAACCATCAGGGTTTGGCGCTGGACAAAAGATCGGATGTCAAAAGCTTGGAAAGAAGGCCGCGTTGTGTTACCGCGGAAAGGCAAGGTTGTTGCCTATAAGAGATATTTGGATGAAATGGAAGGTGCAATAGTCACTGACATTTGGGATGACATAGAACATCTGCATGGCTCGCATGCTGAGACATTAGGTTACCCAACTCAAAAGCCTGTAGCGTTATTGGAAAGGATAATAAAAGCGTCATCTGAAGAAGGTGACATTGTCTTGGATCCTTTTTGTGGATGCGGCACAACAATCGCGGCGGCAGAAAAATTACGGCGGAAATGGATAGGGATTGACATAACATATTTGGCCGTTGCATTGATAAAAAAGAGAATCCGCGAACATTTTTCAGATTGTAAATTTAATATTGTTGGAGAGCCGAAATCATCGGACGATGCTGAAGAGTTATTTAAACAATCACCATTTCAGTTTGAAAGTTGGGCGGTTTCATTTATCGGTGGCCAACCATATAAAAGCACCGGTGGGGGAGATACCGGGATAGATGGCTTTTTGTATTTCCAAGATTATGAGAAAAAATATCATAAAATTATAATTGAAGTCAAGGGTGGCAAATATCAACCACGTGACGTAAGGGCTTTGGCAAGAGTAATGGCAAGGGAAAAGGCGCCTCTCGGATTGTTAATAGCGCTAAATCCACCGACAAAGGGAATGCAAAAAGAGGCAACCATTCTTGGCAAGTGGAAAATGCCTGGACATGACCGTGAGTTTCCCGCCCTTCAGATAGTCACAGTCGCGGACCTCTTTAAAGGACATTTGCCGGAATTGCCCGATACTAAAGACACTCTTAAAAAAGCCAGTCAATTAGTCCGAGAAAAAGATCAGACAGACCTTTTTTAATTTGCCTAAAGTCTTGGTTGGTCGACTTACAAGGAAATCACCCATTCTTACACTTTCCCTACCAACCCATAGGTAAATCACGACGCACCCTTTCAAAAAAGGAGTGTCACTATGCCCTGTTCTAAAAAACAACTTCTCGCCAACCGACGCAACGCCCAAAAATCCACCGGGCCGAGGACTCCCGAGGGCAAAGCCGTCTCATCCCGCAATGCCCTCAAACACGGCATCTGCTCTGTCGATCATATTATCAGTTCGCCCCGCTTTAATGAAAGCACCGATCAATATGAAAACGTCGTGGAGGTGCTGACCGCCGAACTCAAACCGACTACGCCGAATCAAAATTTCCTTGTCACCAAAATCGCCGACGCCGTATGGCGCTCCCGGCGAGTCGTCCGCGCCGAATCCGCCCTGCTTGAAAAGCATTCATCCTCACAACCCGGCGACTCCCCCACCCCGGACCGCGACATCCTCCACCAGCTGTGCATACAAGGCTTTCTTTCTTCCCCCCGCGATACCTCGGTTTATAACGTTCTTCGCTACGAACGCAAAATAGACCACCGCATAACCCGTCTGTTGCGCTGGTTTCGCCGCCTTCAAAGAATAGAATCCTCTCCGGCCAATAAGACATGTAAAGCCAAAAACGGTTTTTCAAATTCGAACCCAATTTGCCGTAAGCGTAACGGTCATTATTAATTATGAGCATTTATGGACTACGCATTCCACCATGCTACGATTCGGTGCGCGGCACTTGTCCACAAGTGCCCGAGCGATTGGACGTGCACGGGGCAAGGGGCAGATGTGGACATCTGCCGCCCACCAATTTGCAACGTACAAACAAAAAGGCCCCTGTTCGGGGCCTTTGTGGACTATATCAAAATATGTACTATTCTTCTTTCGATTGCTTGATATCGGCGATCACTTTCTCGGTGATTTCGTGCGGGACCTCTTCGTAGTGCGAGAAAGTGCGGGTATAAACGCCCTGCCCCGATGTCATTGAGCGCAGATCGACCGAATAATTATACAACTCGGCCTGCGGTACAGTGGCCCGTATGCGCTGGTAGCGGCCCTCGGGATCCATGCCGGCGATTTTGCCGCGACGGCCGGAAATGTCACCCATCACGTCGCCGGTGAAATCATCGGGCACCAGAATTTCGACGCTGAAAACCGGCTCCAGAATGACCGGCTTGCACTGCATAAAGCCTTCTTTGAAAGCCATCAAACCCGCCATCTTGAAAGCCTGATCGGACGAGTCGACGGCGTGATAGGAGCCGTAAAATACGGCTACCTTGACGTCGACCACCGGCGAGCCGGACAGGCCGCCTTCGGCCATCGCCTCGACCACACCCTTTTCGACCGAAGGAATAAACTTGTTGGGGATGACGCCGCCCTTAATTTCATCGTTGAAAACGAATCCCTCGCCGCGCGCGTTGGGCTCGATACGGAGATGGACGTCGCCATACTGGCCGCGTCCGCCCGACTGCTTTTTATAGCGGTACTGGATTTCGGTCTTGCCCCGGATCGTCTCGCGGAACGGCAGTCTCGGCTTGAACAGGTCGATTTCGACGTTGTATTTTTCTTTGAGCTTGCCGAGGATGATATCGGTATGGGTCGAGCCCTGCGTGAAGAGCACCGTCTGTCTCAGGTCGGGATCGATGACAATCTTGAAAGTCGGGTCCTCGTCGCGGAGTTTTTGAAGTCCGGTCGAGAGCTTGTCTTCGTCGCCCTTGCTTTTCGGTTTGACGCCGGAATCCATGACCGGTTCGGGATATTCGATGTCCGGGACGACCACGTCGAGCCCTTTGGGCGAAAGCGTGTCGCCGGTAATGGTCGATTTAAGTTTGACCATCGCGCCGATATCTCCGGCGAGGCATTCCGAAACCTCTTTGCGCTCTTTGCCGCAGATCGAATAAATCTGGCTCAGGCGCTCCGATGACGACCGGTTGGCATTGACCAGTTCCAGGCCCTGGGCGATTTTACCGGAGATGACCTTGAAATACGATATATCGCCGATATGAGCCTCAGAGACCGATTTGAAAACGTAGGCCACCGGTTTGCCCTCGGTGTCGACGTCGACCGGGACGATTTCATCTCTTCCGGCCTTAAGCAGATTGATCGGCGAACGATCGGCCGGTGACGGCAGATATTCGAGGATGAAATCCATCAGCTGATGGACGGCGGAATTGGCGTCAGCCGAGCCCATCAGGACCGGATACAGGGTCAGCGTGTTGATAGCTTTTTTGAATCCATTCAGAAACTCCTCGGGGGTCAGTTCCCCGGCCTCGAAGAATTTTTCGAGGAGGGCGTCATCGGCCTCGGCGACGGCTTCCACCAGCTTGGCGCGAGCTTCTCCGGCGGCGTCTTTCATGTCAGCGGGAATGTCCCCGACGGACGGTTTGCCGGAGGCGTCGAAAGTGATGCCCTTCATTTTGATCAGGTCCACGATACCCTTATAGGTCAGGCCGGAGCCGATCGGGAGCTGGACCGGAGCGGCCTTGATACCGAAACGTTCCTGGAGTTGATTTATGATTTCCGAGATGCGGACGTTTTCTTTTTCGATTTTATTGAGAAAGAACAAGCGCGGCAGATTGAATTTCTGAACATATTTATACTGGACCTCGGTGCCGACCTCAATTCCGGCCGTGGCGTTGATAACCATTACGGCGGTCTCGGCGACGTTCATCCCGGCCAGGAGCTCACCGATGAAATCCGGGTGACCCGGCAGGTCGACGACATTTATCTTTTTTTCTTTCCACGGGCAAGCCAGGATAGCGAGGCCGATGGACGTTTTCCGGTTTATTTCCTCATCTTTAAAATCCGAAAGCGAGGTGCCTTCGTCGACTTTTCCGAGACGATTCGTAATTCCGGATGAGTAAGCAATGGCGTCGGCCAGGCTGGTTTTTCCGCAGCCCCTCTGGCCGATGAGGGCAATATTTCTTATGTGATCCGTTGCATAAGCTTTCACCGGGTCATCCTCCTTTGGAACAATCCTATAATCAATTGAGGCGCTTAGTATAATCCAGCCGGGGCGGTTTGTCAAACTGTTTTGTCGCTACCGGCCTTATGTCAGCCCGAATTATGGCAAAATTGAGGTCGATTCGAGGCTGGCCGGGCGGCAGTTGGAACCGGGTTTTCATCATAAATCTGCCTCAGAATTCCCATGATATACGAAGTAAATTTCAGGTCATGAACTTGCGGATTTTTTAATTTTCAGCTGAAATAGATTACCGACGTTATCCATGTTTCGGGGTTGCTTACGGCTTATAAATTAATGGAATAAAATCGATATATTGTGATTAATATCACAATATATTTCCCGAGAATGAATTTTCAGATTTATCCTCGCTCCAGATATTGTGATTATAGTCACATTTGTTCTTCCCGAAAGAAAACCTTTTCCCATCTCAAAAGTCATGAAGTTGATTTTTGCATCTGCATTTTTCGAAAGGAAATTAGTATTAGATTTTAAATCAGTTTCCCGATTTTTTGTGCCGTTAGCAAATTTCATTAAGGCCTTTTTCAGGTCGGGCTATCCCCTTTGCTGCCCGTCCATATCTTAGCTAATTCTCCCGGGCATCATAACTACGTCATGTCATATTATGGTAATATTGTATAAAAGTTCTTGACAAATGTTGGTTAGTGGTTATTTTGATGATGTCCAGGGAATAGTTGTGTTGTAAGAAACGCTTCTGTTAAGAATCGGTTAGCACCTTTCAACTCTAAGAAGCAAATAGAGTTGGTCCACAAAAGAACTTCAAGACATGGCCTTTACAAGATTTAGAGATGGTCTAATAGATAGATACATCCTGTAATCTTCAGATATTCCAGAAACTCACATAAATACTAATCCTGTTGAACCTTAACAATCGCTATCCATCCATGCTTTACATCTGTCATCCATGAGGTTTACGGGATAAGTTTCGGGGTAATTCCGACACCTCGGTAGCACAAGTTCGGATGGAACAGGTAATCCGTAATTAACTGTTTCAGGCAGAAAGATACCTATTACCTTTAATGAACTTTAAAGTCTTTAAAGGAGCATTATAATGATGCAAAAAAGAAAATTGACCATATCTTTACTGCTGGCCTCGTTCCTTCTGGTATTCGGATTCTCCTATTCGGTAGCGCAAGAAGTGACGTTTCAATCGAAGAATGTCCAGCGCTGTACGGATGTGATACTGAATGTGACGATTGATAGTCCTACGGATCTGAGTGCATTTGAGTTGGTCTTTCAAGTCTCCGGTGACTATACTACGGTCGCCTTCGACTTTGCAAGTGGTTTGACGGTTCTCAATGAACGCGTCTTACAGGAACCGACGACCGGCACGTTTCACGTGGCGGCCATGAAGATTGACGCGGGTGATGCCTGTCTGAGTTCGTTCCCGATGGTAGTCGGTCAGATTTCACTGACCATGGCTGACGTCTGTGACGGCTCGGTGACGGTTGACGCAACGACGTTGACCGGCGACTCACCCTGCGGCAGTTCCATTGACTTTGCCACCACTCTGGTTGGCTGCGACCCGATCGAAGCTTTGGCGACGACGGTGACGGCCGGCACGGTGACGATGGTCAATCAGGTTCCGACCATTTCATGTCCGGGCGACCAGACTGTTCATTGGGGCGACCTTGTTGAAGCTGACATGACCTTTGACGATGACGATCTGGTTAATGGCTGCGAAGCCCTCAGCTTTGCGGTCACAGCCGGTCCGGGCACGGTCAATTCGAGTGGTCATTATCAGTGGCAGACCGGTGGCGACGACGTTTGCGACCATGAGGTTACGGTTCAGGTAACCGATGCTTGCGGCGCGACCGCCGACTGCAGCTTCAATGTGTGCGTCCAGAACACTCCTCCGGAGATTACCAACCCGCAGGCCGATGCTGACACGATTATGTCCGTCTGGGGTGTTACCCTCACGGGTGACGTTGATGCCAGCGATCCCGACGGCGGTCCTTCGAGCCTGCTATACGAACTGGTCAGCTTTGATGGTCCCGGAACGATGGATTTAGATGACGCGACCGGCGCCTGGTCCTGGGACATTCTCAACGAGCCGGACTACCTCGGTGACTTCACGTTGTGCGTGAGCGTGACCGACGGTGCCAACACCTGCGATCCGTGCAGTCCGACGAATGCCGATACGGCCTGCTATAAGATTCATGTGATTGGCTTTGCGGTTTCGATTGAGAAGGTCCACGACCAACTTCAGGGCCACTATACGACGGTTTCCATCTTTATCGATTCGGCCTACACGGGCCCGTTCATTGTCGATCTGCTGGGTGGTTTCGACTTCCTGGTAGCTTATGACGCTTCGGCGTTGACGGCGATGTCGGCCGCTCCGGGCGATCTGATTGACACGGAATTTGAATATTTCACGTATCGTTTTGGTCCTTTCGGGAACTGCGGCAGCGGTTGTCCTTCGGGCATGATGCGCATCGTCGCTCTGCGCGAGCAGAATGACGGCGTCACCAACCCGAATCACGTGGCCGGTCCCGGCGAACTGGCGACGATCCAGTTCTTCGTGGCCAACGATCGGACGTTGGAATGTCAGTTTGTTCCGGTCCGTTTCTTCTGGCTCGACTGTGCCGACAATACCCTGTCGAGCGAGAACGGTAACTGGCTGTATCTGGGCCAGGCCGTTTATACTTTCGAAGGTGATCTGGTCACCGACCCGGGCACCTATGGATACAGTGGGCCGGCTGACACTTGTTATGATTTCTTCACACAAACCAGTGAAGGCGTTATCAAGAACTTCCCGCTGGGAGCGATCATCTTCCGTGACGGTGGTGTCGACATCATCTGTTCGGAAGACATCGACGCCCGCGGCGACGTCAACCTGAACGGTATTTCCAATGAAATCGCCGATGCGGTAGTCTTCACCAACTACTTCATCAGCGGCCTGGCGGCCTTCACGGTCAACGTGGAAGGTCAGACGGCGGCGACCGATATCAATGCCGACGGTATTGTTCTTTCGGTGGCTGACCTGGTTTACCTGATTCGGGTGATCGTCGGCGACGCTCTGCCGTATGCCAAACTGACGGCCGGCGGCGACCTTAGTGTCTCCTATGGTGACGGTACCGTTGGAGTCAACAAAGAGGTCGGTGCGGCCCTGTTTGTGTTTGACGGACAGGCCAGCGTTTCACTGGCTCATGAGGCCATGAACATGCAAATCAAGACCGGTTATGTCGATGGACAGACCCGGGCCCTGGTTTACAGCATGGACCACAACGTGCTTGAGGCCGGTAACGTCTTGAACGTTTCCGGTGGTACCCTGGTCAGCGTCGAAGCGGCCGACTACTATGGACAGATCTATAGTGCCACAGTCTTGCCGACCGATTTCGCACTGAAGCAGAACTACCCGAACCCGTTCAACCCGAGCACCAGCTTCAGCATCGAACTGCCCTCGGAGACCGATTATTCCATCACGATCTACAACCTCCAGGGTCAGAAAGTCGACGAAATCAACGGTCACGGTATCGGTGACGTCGTCGAAACCTGGGATGCGACCGGTCTGGCCAGCGGTGTATACTTCTATACCGTCAAGGCCGGCGATAAAGTCGCCACCAGAAAAATGATGCTCCTGAAGTAATCTAAACTTTACTTCTTCAGCATAAATTCCAAAGCCCCCATTCAACCGGGGGCTTTGGCTTGTACGGGATGACCGTTGCATTTGCATTCGGCAAAATTCGGAACGATCTGCTTCGATTCGGAATTATTGACTTGGATTAATTTTCTGATTTTATGGAGGGGGGAGGATTCGAACCTCCGAAGGCTTCGCCGACAGATTTACAGTCTGTTCCCTTTGGCCGCTCGGGAACCCCTCCATCGTATTTTCTTAGCTATGTCCCGGTCTCTTCCCTTTCGCCGTTAAAAAAGCCGGCGAAGGGAATCGAACCCCCGACAGGCTGATTACAAATCAGCTACTCTACCAACTGAGTTACGCCGGCGTATAGCTAATTGGCCCTTAAAATATTTAATAACGGCCATAAGTCAAGCTCTAATATCGTGTAACGACCATGAAAATCGGCCGATTATATTTTCTTTTTCCATTTTGTCCCGGACGGAGAATCCTCGAGGATAATCCCCCGTTCCAGAAGCTCGTCGCGGATGCGGTCGGCCAGAGCGAAATCCCTGGCCTTTCTCGCGGCGTTGCGGCGCTCGATCGCATCCATGACTTCGGTTTCGAGGTCGCCTTCGTCCTTCATCAAAAAGCCCAGAACACCGTCAATTTGATCGAGGGTTTTCAAGGCCTTGTCTTTTTCATTGAGAGACAGATTACCGTCGGCCTTGAGGCGGTTGGTATCCCGGATAAAATCAAAGACCTCGCCCAGTGCGCCGGAAATATTCAAATCATCATCGAGGTTTGATTCGAAGCCCCTAAGGCACTTATCAATCACGGCCTCGGCTTCACCCGATGATTTACCCCCTTCATAGTCGGACAGGTTCACATAGAAATCATTGTACCGTGACAATGCATTGGCCGCGGCATCGAGTCCGTCAAAAGTGAAATTCAACTGCTGACGATAATGAGTGGCAATAAGTACGTACCGCACGGCGACAGGTGAATAACCCTTTTCCAATATCTGGCGCAACGTGAAATAGTTGTTAAACGACTTCGACATTTTTCGTCCCTCGACGATGAGATGCTCCGAATGCAGCCAAAAGCGTACGAACGGCTGTTCGTTGGCACCCTCGGACTGGGCGATTTCATTTTCGTGGTGCGGGAATATATTATCCACGCCGCCGCAGTGAATGTCGAACGTCTTGCCGAGGTATTTCATCGACATGGCCGAACATTCCAGATGCCACCCCGGACGACCCTTGCCCAGTTCAGTTTCCCAGTATACATCGCCGTCGTTTTCGTCCCATGCTTTCCAGAGCGCAAAGTCGGAAACCGACTCCTTGTCATACTCGTCCGAGGAAACCCGCGCCCCGGCTTTGAGACCGCTCAAATCAATATGCGAAAGCTTGCCGTATTCCGGAAATTTGGCGATGGAATAATAATAGTTGCCGTTGACTTCGTAAGCGATCCCCTTCTCCTTCAGGGATTTTATGATGTCGACCATCTCATCGACGTGTTTGGTTGCGGCGGGATAAACCTCCGCCCTCTCGATCTGGAGGGTATCCAGGTCCTCGAAAAAGGCGTCAATGTACGGCCTGGTATATTCATTGAGTGTAATACCTTTGACAATTGAACCCTTGATGGTTTTGTCGTCGATATCGGTCACGTTCATGACCTGGGTCACTTGATAGCCTTTGTACTTCAAGTAACGACGCAGAAGATCCTCGAACATATATGTCCTGAAATTGCCGATATGGGCAAAGTCATAAACGGTCGGACCGCACGTATACATTCGGACGTGGTTATCATCGATAGGTTGAAACTCTTCTTTCCTGCGGGTCATAGTATTGGTAAAACTGAGGGCCATAAATATCCTGCCTTTATGCTATATCAATTAACAGGTCAGATATAAATATAAAGTATGTATTAATTATCGTCAATTTTCAAGTCGAGATAATCCAGTAATCCCACGAGGGCACGAATGACGGTGACATTATCGGGCATGGGGTCGGGATAGACCCGGCCTTCGCGGTATTTGATCATCGCCTGCATTCCGAAATCTATCGGCCCGCGGTAATCCTCGATGTAGCGGTCTCCGACAAAAAGCAGTTCTTCCGGCGCAAGTCCGATCAGTTCCGTGGCCCGTTTATAAATTTCCGGGTGGGGCTTGCGTTTGCCGAACGAAGAAGAGAACATTGTGAAATCGAACAGCTTGAAAATCGCGTATTTTTTCAATTCTTCAACATGTGCGTCTTCAGGAAATATCGTGTTTGATACGAGTCCGATTTTGTAACCGCCGGATTTCAGCGCCCGGAGCACGGTCGGGGTATCGGCAAACATGGTCACTTGCCGCGCCAGAGGGACATGATAAGCCGCGAAGAAATCTTCGGCCAGCGAGGCGCTGCCGTTCAGATCGAAAGCCGAAAGGAGGTCACCTATGGCGTCGGTGATGATCCATTCGTCGAGTGTCTCCCCCGCCAGCTTGCGATATTTCTTTCGTATGGCAATGTACTTCTCGATAAAGTCACCTTTGTCCGGGACAGAATATCCGGATTTTTCAAGAAATTCATAACCGGCGTCGAGGCAGAGCAGGCTTAGATCGTCCCAGGGGATGGTTTCGTATTCGAGCAGGGTTGAGCCGAGGTCAAAAATCACGCCCCGAATTTTTTCGGCATTAATATTATTTTTCAAATCAAAGCAGCCTTGCAGATTTCATCAATTAATTCATCAAAGCTTATGCCCGCTTCTTTCGCGGCCATCGGAGCCAGAGAGAGTTCGGTCATGCCCGGTAGTGTATTGACTTCGAGAAAGACCGGCTGGTTTCCTACGCCGAGAATAAAATCGACCCGGGCCAGGCCGGCGCAGCCGATGGTCTTATAGGCCCTTTCGGCCATAGCCCGAATAACGGGAGTCAGGTCTTTGTCGATCGGGGCCGGGCAGATATAATTCGATTTCCCTTTGGTGTACTTACACTGGTAGTCATACAGCTCGTTGGTCGGGACTATTTCGACCAGTGGCAAGGCATGGCCGTTCAAGACGGCTGCGGTAATTTCGCGGCCTTTGATGTATTTTTCGACCAGCACGTCGGCGCCAAATTCGTTTGCCAGGCGCAGAGCCTCGGGTAGCTGGTTCCAGTCTTTGACGAGAGTCAGTCCGACGGTCGAGCCGGAACTGTTGGGTTTTATAATAAGCGGGAGTTTAAATTCCTGCTTCATTGATTCAGCATATTTTTCTATCGCTGCAATATCGCGTATTTTCAGAAGTTGCCAGACGGCGGTGGGAATCTTTTTGGCCCTGACTATTTCTTTGGTAAACGCTTTATTCATGCAAACCGCCGAAGCGAGCATGTTGGAACCGGAGTATTTCCAACCGGCCAAATCGAGCAGGGCCTGAAGAGAGCCGTTTTCGCCCGCGCCGCCGTGGAGCGCGATAAGTACAAGATCGTAGTTGCGATAATCCGCTGAGCCGATTGATTTCATCAGGGCCGTCGTGGAAGCTTGTTTCGTGGCCAGTTTGCTTTCGGACTTTTCATCGGTCTGGAAGAGAAAGCGGCCGTTGTTATCGAGAAGTGACTTACCGTCGGCGGTGTCGATAGCGGCGTATTCATGGCCCGATCTTTGGAGGCTTTCGATTATCGACCTGGCCGAAGTCAGGGACACCTGACGTTCTTCCGACGTGCCCCCGGCCAGTACCAGAATTTTATACTTTCCTGCCATTCTTTTTCATTCCATGAATTTTCTTAACAATAATGGCCACCATGATAATTATAATCACCGGCCACATTATTCTTTCATACAGATGAAAATAATGCGCGATGGTGTCAAAATTAACAATAAACAAATGGCTGCTGAATAATAATAATCCGTTGAAAAGCCAAAAAGAAATAGAAATAAGCGCAAACGCCCTGAATGCCTTATAATTGCCAATCCCGGCGGCGAGCATTATAACGGTTCGGGCACCGACCACGAAACGATTGAATAGCATGAGAAGGGTCCCGCGCCGATTCAGCCAGGCTTCCATGTTCTTGATGTCGTTGGCTGAAAAGTACTTATAATTTTTGCCTATGAAGAAGCTCCGGCCGAATCTTCGTCCGAGATAATAGACGGTCATAGCCGAACCGATACCACCGGCATAGGCCACGAAAAAAACCCAGGCGACATCGAGCCGTCCCGCCGCGGCGAGCGCTCCACCGGTGATAGTCACGAAATCGCCGGGAAACGGTGGGAATATATTCTCTATATACGATGAGACGCCGATGGCGATATATATCCAGAACGGGCCATAGGCGAAAAGCTCGTCGAGAATCTCATTTATCAGGTGTAATGAATGTTCCATCGTCTTTGAATATCAGAACCGTCGCCATCACCGCAATACCCTCCCTCCGACCGATGAAGCCCATGCTTTCATTGGATTTGGCTTTGATGGAAATGGCATCTTCATCGATAAGGATAATTCGCGCGATCTTTTTCTTCATAACCGGAATGTGCGGGGCCATTTTCGGCTCTTCAGCTATGACGGTAGCATCGATGTTTATTATCCGATAACCCCGGGCGACTATCATTTTGAAAACTTCGGCCAGGAGCAAGGTCGATTTGGCGTCTTTAAATTTGGCATCGGTGTCGGGAAACTGAGTGCCTATATCGGGCAGTCCGGCCGCTCCCAGCAGGGCGTCGGCGAGGGCGTGCAATAAAACATCGGCGTCGCTGTGGCCGTCGAGACCATAGTCGCACGGAATGATTACTCCGCCCAGCACCAGCGGGCGGCCTTTCACGAACCGGTGAGAATCATAACCCGAGCCAACCCGGAATTTTTTATAATCATCGTTCATCGAGCAGTTTCCTCGCCAGAATCAGGTCCGTCTCGCCCGTGACTTTTATATTCATGTGTTTCGGTTCGACTATTTTAACTTTGAAGCCGAGCTTCTCCACGAGTGAAGCGTCGTCGGTGGCGTCGTCTCCTCCGTTCGTCTTTTCAAAGGCCGACATGATTAGATCGTACTGAAAGACCTGCGGCGTTTCGGCCAGGTATATCTTCGTACGATCCAATGTCGCCAGTATAAACGCTCTTTCCACCCGTTTGACCGTATCGGTGGCGGAGCGAGCCAATATGGCGGCACGGTTGGTTATTGCCTCTTTTACCACGCGCTCGATATCTTCGGACGATATAACCGGCCTCGCGCCATCGTGAATCGCTACTAAGCGGGTCGAAATGGGCAGCGATTTGAGGCCGTTTCGAACCGATTCGTTTCTGGTTTCGCCGCCGACCACGATCTTGCGGACCTTTTTATAACCAAAAGGATTGACCACCTGTTCATTGGCAAAAAGTAAAAAGTCCTGTGAAACGACCAGAACGATATCGGTTATTATCGGTGCGGATTCGAAAGCCTGTATGGCCCACGACAAAAGCGGGCGGCCGCCGATCGGCCGAAACTGCTTGGGCGTTTCTCCCCCGAACCGGATGCCGCGCCCCGCCGCGACTATCAGCGCCACGTTTTCCATGCGGCTCAATATATTCATTAAAAGGACTGGTCGAAAGACATTTTACAAAATCAGCATGCAGTCGCCATAGCTGTAAAAGCGGTAGTTTTCCCGGATCGCCTCATAGTAGGCTTTGAGGATCAATTCGCGGGTGGCGAAAGCCGAGACAAGAAAAAGCAGCGACGATTTGGGCAGATGAAAATTCGTGATCATGTGGTCGACGGTCTTGAATTTATATGGCGGATATATATACAAATCAACGATGCCTGAAAACGGCTGAATGGCCCCTTTAACGTGCGGGGCCGATTCCAACGTACGTACCGACGTCGTCCCCACCGCGAAAATCTTTCCCCCGGTCCGTTTGATCTTATTGATAGCGTTGGCCGATGTCCTGGATATCTCGGCATACTCTCCATCGACCGAATGATCTTCGATACTTTTGGCCTTTACGGTCTTGAAAGTGCCATAGCCGACATGCAGCGTGACCGGAATGATCTTTATTCCCTTTTCTTCGATTCTCTTGATCATCGAGTGAGTGAAATGCAGCCCGGCGGTAGGGGCCGCGACGGCTTTGGCCTTTTGGTCCTGCGCATACACCGTCTGATAGCGGTTTTCATCTCGTTTTTCGTCGGGTCGATGGATATATACCGGCAGCGGGATATGGCCGTGTTTTTTGATGATCTTATCGGCATCTTTGCGGCTCTTGAATTTTATCATGGTTCGCCCGGTGGGGAGTTTAGCGATAATTTCAAAAGCGGCACCATCGTCGAAGAGGATCTTCTCGCCCTCTTTGATCCGCCGGGTAGGATGCGTCAGGACCTCCCAGCAGACCTTGTTTCCGAATTTGGTTTCTCCGAGGAGGAAGATTTCGACCTTGCCCCCGGTTTCGCGCCGGGCGATCAGGCGCGACTTGAAAACCATCGTATTATTGACGACCAACCCGTCGCCGGGCTCCATATAATCCAGTACTGCCGGAAATTTGCGGTGCTTGAAATTTCCAGACTCCCGGTCAACCACGAGGAGTTTGGAACCATCGCGGCGAGGAGCCGGATAGTACGCGATACGCCCATCGGGCAGCTTATAATCAAAAAGAGATATGTCCATACAATCGTGCTCTGCGATATCAGGCCATCAGTCGCCTGTATCATAAATTACAGAAATTCACCTCTGGCGATCAATTCGGATTTGCCGCCGACGGTAACGTCGATCCGGCCTTTATCAGCGGGAGAAGCCTTAATATACAGCTTCGACGGGCGGTTTATCTCGAAACCCTGTTCGACTTGGGCATCGACGTCAGCGGAACCGAAAACCTCATATTTGGAAAGATAGGCCGCCAGACAACCGTTGGCCGAGCCGGTGGCGGGGTCTTCTTCGATGCCGTAAAATATCGGGAAACAGCGGGCACTTATATCATTACCTTTCGAATACGGTTCCGTACTAAAAACGAAAAGCGATTTGGCGTCGATCCTTTTGATGAGACGTTCGTACAATTCTTTACTCACCCGGCATTTTTTCAGGGCATCGAGGCCGTTAAGTGGAATGATAAGATGGGGCATACCGGTCGAGACCTCAACGCATGGGAACCGCCGGCTGATATCTTTCTCCGCCAAATTTAGAATCCGCGCAACTTCGGCCGACTTGACAATTCGCCCGAAACCCGGCTGGACCTGTCGCATGGTTAAAATATCAACCTTACGTCCATCGTACTGCACGTCCACCGGTATCTTGCCGACCTTGAGTTTCAAGTCGACCCGCGCCGTCTTTGACCTCAGGATTTCCTTTACTATTACAAAAGCGGTACCGATGGTCGGATGCCCGGCAAAAGGCACTTCGCGTGCCGGGGTAAAAATACGGACGCGAAATGAGCCGTCTTTATTCCGTTTATCATATATAAAAGTCGTTTCGGAGAAGTTCATTTCCCGGGCTATTTTCTGCATAACCCGGTCGGTATAACCCTCGGCATTACGGAATACCGCCAACTGATTACCGGAATATTTCGCTTCCGCGAAAACATCTATGATATAAAACGTTTTCTTAGCCAGTGGGCCTCCGAAGTTAATATAACACTGGCAGATTATAAAAAATAAAGCCGGGCAAATCCAGTTATATTTGCCCGGCTCAGAAGATGCTTTGGTTTCGGCCTATCCGATGCCCGCCATTTTCATAAACGTCTCGGCTTTCATGTATTCTTCCAAAAGCTCGCCTTTCAACGCTTCAAGACCGATTTCATCCAGGTCAAAGAATTCCATGACGCCGGTCGGCAGCATGAAATGTGAGGCTTCGGTCGCATCGGGCGGGAAACATATGTGAGCCAGATGGTTGGCCAGACAAACCAGATGTGCATAATTATGGCTTTCGTTCTCTTCGTTGGGGATATGATGAAACGCGATGGCATCGGCCATACGGTCCGGCAGTTTCCAGCTGGTTATCAAATGACTTCCGAGGTGGGCGTGATTAAAGCCGAGAACTTTTTCTTCCGCTTCGTGCACCAGAAGCTCCGGCATGCACCGCAGCTCATCCATGATTTTGGCATGATCCGCTGGCAGGAAACAGCAGATAACGATACGCCCGATATCGTGGACCAGACCCGATGTGAAAGCCGGGTCAGGGTTAAACACGGTGCCATTTTTGTATTTTTGTGCTATAAGTCTGGCCGCGACGGCGGTCGCCAGGCTGTGACGCCAGAATTCTTCGTGAAACTCACGGTTGGCGCTATCGGATTTGAACATATTAAGGACCGAGGCCGATAAAACCAGATTTCTCACCGCTTCAAGCCCAATGATCGTCACCGCGTGCTTGACCGATTCGACCTCGCGCGACAAACCGTAAAAAGCGGAGTTGGTCAGTTTCAATACTTTAACCGACATAGCCGCATCCTCGCCAAGAATCTTCGCTATCTTGGCCGATGACGCTTCGGGGTCGTTGATAACTTTTTGGATCTGCTCGAATACAATTGGTGGTGTCGGAAGATTGCGTATTCCGCCGATAATCTGGTCTATCCTTTTTTCGATATTGGGGTCAAATGCCGTTAATGCCATAACTCTAGCCTTTATATTATATTCTCCCGGTTTTATCCGGGATTTCATTATTCCTCGAAATCATCGAATAATTCCAGCGCCAATTCCTTGCGGATATTTTCATCGTCGACGCCGATTTCAGTCTCCCCGAATATTTCTTCTCTTTCCATTAAGATATCGGCCAATTGCTCTTTAAAAATCGAGGTTTCATAAAATCCGTTTTCGATTCGTTTTCTGATCGCCTCAATTCTGGCGGTCTCTTTCCCATTTTCCCGAGGGGCTCGTTCGATTCCCATTCTGCCCTCCAAATCCAATTTGGTTTGCCGTCAAAGCGGTGTATTAATTAATTTTTGCCGTCGACGAACTGCGGCGACGGGTCTCCTTCGTGCACGTACTGCATGATCTTGCTCGAATTCTTAAGCTGTTCCAGTTCGGTCAGGATGCGTCCGTGGCGGCTTTTTAAGTACTGTTCGTTTTCCTTGACCAGCGTAATATTCTTCTTAATCAATGTGATTATGCTGTTGACCAGTTTGCGAATTTCAGGAGCGGAAGAAGCCAGTTGGAAAAACTTCGGATTCTTTTCTTTGAGCGCGCTTAATTTTTCTTCGGATTTAATGATCCTCTGCTGGCATCTTTGTACTTCCGTATAGAGGTCGAGTAATTTGTCGTCCTTTTCGTACTTCACCATATCCTTTTGTTTATCAATTAGGATATAGAGCGATTGATAAAAAGAATATTCCTCTTTCAATATAAATGCCAGTTCACGTTCCATTTTCGTTATTTGGTTGGTTTCCATGCTGTTGGCCTTTCATGCAGAAATGGACAAACTTTTATTGACGTCGGCCGTTACGACCTCTTTATTCTCTTTCTTTTGCATCTTTCCACGCTGAGACAGTTCCACCCAGCCATCCTTAACGTTGGCTATGATAGCTATAATCTCATCGAGCTGTTTTACATCCCGGCTGGCCTGCACGATATTAATTTCATTAATGAGAAATCCGTACAAACTCGACAGGTTTTTCGCGATCTCGCCGCCGTTTTCCATGTCCAGAGTGGTATAAAGATGAACCAGAAAATTTTTGCTGTCTTCCAGAGCCTGATAGCTTTTCACTATGTCTCCGGTATTTATCAATTGTCGGGCTTGAGATAAATTATTTATCGCGCCGTTATAGACTTTTACGATCAGCTCGACCTGGGAATTGCCTTCGGTGCCGGTCTTAACGTATTCGTTTATTTTTGTCTTCATATCAATTACTCGACGATGACGAGGAGGTCGTATTAAAGTTACTGCTTACCTGCGACAGCTGTGAACTTAGATATGACGACTGCGACTGAAACTGCGCCAGAGCATCTTCCATTGCCTGGAATTTCGTATACAACATATCCCGGCGGGCTGCGAGCCGGTCGTCATAATAGGCGATTTGCTCGTCGATGTCGTCGATCTGCTTTTGCAAAGCGTCGGTCCGGCGGGCGATGGAACCGTCGATGCTGTCAGTAATATTAGTAAGCGTCTTACTCATGTTCGATGACAAACCCCGAACGTAAGAAACCGTGCCTTCGTATCCGCCACCCAAATCGGAAGCGGCCAAAGTTACTTTGATTTTAAGACCGTCGGTCTTGGTATTACCGCTGTCACCGATAAGATACTGACCGGCCCCGGTGGCTTTTTCCCCGTTGATGGTACCCCCGACGTCGTGACCGCTGTAGGCCGTGCCGGTTGTCAGTCCCAATACCTGGAAAGCAGTATTCGTGGCACTGGTGGACAGACTTATTTTCGAAGCCGATCCATAATTACCGCTGCTGAATTTCAAATGGCCGGTGTCACCGTTGTCGACCCATTCCACCGTGACGTTGCGGGACCCGACTTTATCGTCGGCGTCGATCCGTTTCTGGATTTCTTCGGCCAGTTCCGTCCCGGACGAATAAGTTTTCTCGGTTAAAGCGATTTCGTTGGACTGAACGCCATCGACCAAAAGTTTCAATATATTATTGTTCGCCGTAAGAGTTAAAGGCGTTACCGACGGGTTGGCCATTTCGACACCTTTAAAATATCCCTTGTCGGCCACGCGTGAAATGTTCACATTGTAATTATCGCCCGGGACGGTATCTTTGGTCGCGGAGACGAATGAAATTCCCGTCCGGCTGGAATCTCCGGAATCGACGAATAAATTCAGAAACTGACTAAAATCGTCTTCAATGGCGCTGGTCAATTTATCGGCATCGGCGACTCTCAACTGCCCGTCGCCGTTGGAACGGATTCCAATCGACCCCAGGCTTTTGTACGCGGTATCCAGACCGGGAATTACCGACGTGGTCGAAGAGCGCGTCGTCGACTGCATCGCCTGCAGCGTGAATTCCGTAAATAAAACGCCGGTATCTTTGGTATCCTCATTGTACGTAAATTGATCGTCGACGAATTGCATCAGGCTGTTGTACTTATCGATGAAATCGTTGACCATTGTTTTTATGCCGTCAACGTCGCGGTCGGTCTTTATCAGAACGTTTTCTCCGGCAGCGCTTACTTTTTTGGCGGTCAAGGTCAAGCCGGGAAGGACGTCCGTAAATGTATTCGTGTCTGAACTGATAATTATCGCCGATCCGGACGTGGGATCGTCGGAGCCGATAGCGATTTTTGCATCGGTGGCTGATTGCAGAAGCGGCGCGAACGTCGAGACCTGAAACGAATCACCGGCCGTGAGTTCTCCCGACGCGAAGGACAGTTTAAGCCCGTCGGCACCGCCACCGATAAGTTCGACTTCCGAGTCGGCCTGGGTGACAAGTATCGAACCGGAGTTGGTGCCGTCGGTCCAGTCGATCTGGATGACATCGGACCCGACCGTCTGCTCGCCGGTCCCGGCGACCGTAAATGTATATACTTTATTCTGGCTGCCGGAGTACGACGCGGTTCCGCCCAGCGCGACCGATGACGTCGTTCCCGAAGCAAACGACAGTTCTTCCGGATTGTCGAATGATTTTCCCGTGAAATCGAGAGTTTGGCCGCCCGAAAGTGAAACATCCAGGTTGATCGAGTTGGCCAGCCCGGTCTTGTCGGACGTTATAAGCAGTCGGTATGGATTGGAAGATGTGCCGTCATTTATAATAGTAGCCGTAACGCCGACGTCGGCGTTATTTATGGCGTCTTTTATATCGACCAGTGAATTGTTCGTGCCGTCTATATTTATGGTCGCGAGTCCGGCATCGCCGGTGGATATCTTTATAGTACCCGTGCCGAAAACATTCTCGGTCGGCTCGTCGAAGCCCTGCGACGCAATTTGATGGTTGCGTGCAACCTGCAGAACACGCAATGCATATGCACCGGGGCCGACGGCCCCATCGGCGGCGGCGGTTATGACGGTATCATCGGAAATATCTATTTTCGCCTGCTGAAATGAATCGGCGCGCTTAAGCCTATCTACCGCCGTCTGCACGGCCAGGTATTTGGCCGCTATCGCTTTGTAAGCCGCGATTTGCTGTGTTTTGAGAGTCTTATCGTCTTCCAGATACGTAACCGGTTGACGTTCTGCGTCAATGATGGAATTTACGATCGAGGTTATATCAAGACCGGAAGCAAGACCCTCAATGGACTGAGTACCCGGCATATTTACTCCTATGCAAAATCATCGCAACCTGTATCGCCCGCTTCTATCAGGAACGACCGGCCGAAATTGCGTTATTTTTAATCAGCGGCCCGAGGGCCCTTATCTTCTTTATTTATCGTCATTTTCATCGAGGATTTCAGTCAGTGAGAATAGATATTTTACAATACCCGGCGTTTCAGACCGAAACGAAGCCGATAAAAAAACCGGCGGAAGAATATCCGCCGGTTTATCTCGAATCTATGACAGACTATTGGAAAAGCGACAGAACAACCTGAGGAATCTGGTTGCCGTGGGCCAGCATAGCCGTGCCGGCCTGGAGCAATATCTGATTCTTCACGAAGTTTGACATTTCCTCAGCCATATCAGTATCACGAATGTTGGACTCGGAAGCCTGCAGGTTTTGAGAGGCGATACGCAGGTTTCTCAGGTTAGATTCCAAAGTGTTCTTCTGGAAACTACCGAGAGTTCCACGAACCACGGAAACCTGGTCGATGGCTTCATCGATGACCGCCTGCGAATCCTGGGCACCCTGCGACGTGGTAACGTCGATATTGGACAGCGACGTGAACATGTTGTCCGACAGATAACGACCGAGAGTCGATGCCGACATATTGGGCAGACTGATCTGGGCCGTCTGACCAACGTTGGCACCGATCTGGAAGACCAGCGAGTTGTCATTATTAGTGATCGTCTCAGAACCACCGTCGGCGTCGAGGTCGAGCAGTATCTTAACACGTTCGTTGCCGGACGTATCGCTGACAGTGGTTTCGACGCCGGCGACGACCGTCTGGGCCGCGCTGCCGTCCAGATAGACGGCGTAACGGGCGGCTTGAACGTCAGCTATCATATTGCCTATCGAGACACCGCCACCGGTCGAGGTCAAACCGTCAACCGTAATACCCATGGTTCCGCGCCCAGTTGCACCGGCAGCCTTATTGCCGATGGTCCAGTCGCGATCCACACCCCAGTCAACGCGATTAAGCTGGGTGGCGTAATCGTCGAAGCTGATAACCGCATCGCTGCCTGTCCATGCGACCGAATCCTGGCCAACTCCAATGGCGGAATTATTTGCCAGAGCACGAACGCTGTAGGCGGAACCCTGATCGGCCGTCGTGAAGACGATGGAACCGTCGGTTCCTTCGGAAGCGGTGACATTCTGGGTTGAGCCATCGGCCATACCGAAGCCGGTTCCCAGCGCGTCGTTCAGCTTGTCGTTGATTTCGGTAATTAGCGACGCCATGGTGGCGTGAGTGCCCGTGAGGACCAACGTCGCCTGCTGCTGCGCGGCGGTATCGTAGTTGTCATTGACGACAACGGCAAGGGCCAGATTCTGACTGGCAACACCGCGATCATCCTGAGCTGCGAAGGCAAACCAGGCGGCAGCACTACCGGTGTAAGCGCTGACACCGACCGCCACAGAGTAATCACTGCCGGTATTGTCGGTGACAAAAGCGAGAGTGCCGCCGGCCAGAACGGTAGCGGTAACTGCGCCGGCACCGAAGGCCGAGTCGACTGAACTGTTAAGAGCGGTCAACAACTGAGCCTGAGTCATACCATCAGTGACAGCCTGCGTAATGGTCGCAGTCTGTACCGGTACCCCCCGCGTACTGATACGAAAGGGCAAAAGTGACCGTGCCGGCATCGGCGGCCGTAGCGGCGCCGTTCAACGTAGCCGTGGAGATTACCTGAGGTGCGTCAACGGCGGCACCGAAAGTAATTCCGTTACTCCAGTTGTCAACTATGGTGACGGCATCACCATTGTTCTTGATAGCGGCCGAAGACGCTGAAATGACATCCAGCGTATGATCGCCGTCGGACAGGTTGGCCGGAGTGACCGTAGAATCGATTGAAACACCGTAATTGGACGTATTCAACGTGGCACTGGAATCACTGATCTTGGTCGACGTCAGGTAATGCGTGCCGTCGGTAAGATAACTTTCCCGAATGTTGGCGCCCGAAGAACCGGCGTTGGCACCCGTGAAGACAGCCGTGTTGGCATTGGTGCCGTTTAAGAGTTTCTTGGTTCCAAACTGAGTGTTGGCCGCAATACGGTCAATAGTCAGATTGGCGTTGTCAATTTCTGCCTGGTCAGCCTGGAGCTGGGCAGTGTCGTTGAAACCTTCGTTGGCGGCGTGAATGGCCAGTTCTCTCATCGAAACCAACAGACTGTTGATTTCGGTCAGAGCGCCTTCAGCCGTCTGGATCATGTTGATAGATCCTTCGGAGTTCCCAATGGCCTGGTTCAAACCGGCAATCTGGGCCCGGAACTGCTCCGAAATCACCAGACCCGCCGGATTGTCCGACGCGCGGTTGATGCGGTAACCCGACGACAGTTTCTCCATTGACTTTTGGAGGTTTTCTGTCGTAACAAGCAGGTTACGATGCGCATTGATCGCGGCAATATTGTTATTAATACGAAGTGACATCCGTTACTTCCTCCTTGAATTTAATCCGCTGGGGGGTTTTAAGTATCCTTTCATTTCAATCGAACCAGGAGTGTCACTTCCGATGTAAATTATGCTCCCATTATAAGTACAAAAAAACTTTTTGTCTCAATAAGTCACCTCTCCTTTCCTGAATAAAACTAATGTTAATTTCATTGATATTCTTATTCCATACTTCTTCTCTATATCTTTGTAATTTAAATCGGCAAAAACGCCAAAAACTTTATTGGCGCCGTCCTGTACACGATTCAAGAAATTTCTGTCGTGGAGCGACTTAAACCGATTTCAGGGCAGCTTTTATCCGGGCTATATGCGCTTCAGCCTTCTGATGCCCGGGCCGGATCTTAAGTATTTGATTGTAACCGATTTGCGCCGATTGGACATGTCCCATATTTTCGTAGCATTCGGATATAGCAAGAAGGGCATCTATGTCAGTGGAGTTATGCTGTAATATTTTCTCAAGATGTTGTATGGCCGAGGCGTAGCTGCCCAATTTGATGAGTATATCGGCAACGGCCCTCTCAATGGTAAAGTCATCGGGAGTAGTTTGTAGATACTCCGTCAAAAAAGCCAGGGCCTCTTTATTTTTAC
Organism: uncultured candidate division Zixibacteria bacterium; assembly: GCA_963702205.1. GTDB lineage: Bacteria > Zixibacteria > MSB-5A5 > GN15 > PGXB01 > CALAMC01. The sequence goes on along the minus strand of OY969724.1, from coordinate 2,397,632 downwards.
CCAGCTTTATTTTTGTCAAACCCAGATTGCGGTAGGTAACGGCCAGATTTGTCTGCATTTCGAGAGCTTTTGAAAATTCCTTTTCGGCGGCCTCATAATCGCCGAGTTTAAAATAGCAGTTGGCCAGATCGTTAAGGACTTCGACATTTTCACTATCGAGTTCCAGACAACGCCGGAAAGATTCAATAGCGGCCTCGAAATCTTCCGCCTCGTATTCCGCCCGAGCCTTTAAATGCCAGGGTTCGAACAGATTCGGAGCAATGCTAACCCACCTGCTAAAGGCGTCAATGGCTTTTGTATATTCCCTCCGCCCGGCCAGAAAACATCCGGCTTTTTTGAAAACTTCCTGGTTGTCGCGTGTTAATTCCAGGGAATTGAGGAAATATTCCTCCGCTTCGACCAAACGATCCTGCTGCATCAAGGCTCCGCCTTTATATAAATGCGCAATATCCAAATCGGGATTGTTGACGAGTTCTTTTTCCAGATAAGGCAAGGCCCGGTCCGGCTCCTGCCAATCGAGATAGATACACGCCAGGCGAATATAGGTATCCCGAAACGGTTCCTGTTCGGATAGAGTTAATTTAAAATATTCAACAGCTTTTTCTTTTCGTCCGAGATCGTATTCCATCAATCCGAGATAATAATAGGCGATATGACGGGCCCGAATGTACATCTGGATCATGTTGTCCGTTTTCACCTGCTGTCCGTATTTCTGCTGCAAGTCCAGATACTTGTTGAGAGCCGATGCCGCTTTATCATAATCTTTGCGAGCGATATAAATCTGCCCGTACGTAAATAAGGCGTCGAGATAATCCGGTTTAATCTCCAGCGCCTTGCCAAGATATTTTTCGGCGGTATCCAGGTCCTTTTTCTTTAGACTGGCAAAGGCGGCCTGATGGTGGGCCTGAAGGTGTATGCCGAGGCTTTTATCGGTCAACTCTATAACCCGCTTTGCGTGATAGACCACTTTGTCATTTATACCGGGTTCATTTTCGTCGGTCAGGCTTCTTAGCAATTGAGCCATATTGAAATGAGCGAAGGCAAAATCGGGTTGTTCTTCGAGCTGTTTTTCCAGAAGCGCGCGCGAACGCAACAATTTCTGTCGCATTTTTTCCGGGGCAAGGTTATATCCGTAATGCTTAAGAGTTACCGGTACCGGAAGCGCTTCGAGGCCTTCGGGATATTTCAACTGATTGTGGACTATCCCTTCATAATAGAAGTCCGGGCTGTTTTTAAACAGTCGTATGCTGATCAAGCCCGATGACGTTTCCCCCGTTTTGGGATTTATATTTTCGATGTTGACCGAGATCATACGGTTTTCTGTATGGGCCAGTATCGTCCGAAGTTTGTTTACGTCCTCGGCGACAAATTCCTCGTCGGCGTCGATTACAAAAATCCAGTCGCTCGATGCCTTCTGCAGGGACAAATTTCTGGGCGCCGAAAAATCATCAGCCCATTTTTGCTTGTAAATTTTGGCTCCGTATTCTTTGGCTATTTCGATGGTCCGGTCTTCGGAGCCGGTATCGACAATTATAATTTCATCCACCCAGTCGCGGATCGAGCGCAGGCACCCGGGCAGGAGCTCTTCTTCATTTTTCGCGATCATGCAGGCGCTGATTGTGACCCTGTTTTCGAGGTTTTTCTTCATCATCCTGAGTTCCTGGACCTGGCGACATTTTTGCAAACCCGCTTTCACCCAGCGCAGGGCATCATCGGTATGGTTCAGTGAATTCAGAAGGTTGGCGACGTTTAAATAGGCATGCTCTACTTTTGGATCGATCTCGATGGCGTTTTCATACGATTCGCACGCGGCATTGCGATCGCCTTTGGCCGCCTGGGCCAGACCGCGATAATTATAAATAAAATGATCGAGGCCGCGACTTAAGTTATTGGTATTTGACAAATTCTCATTGTTTGACAGATACTTTTGGCAATATTCAAGAACCAGATCGTGATTTTTATATTTAACATTGATATATGCCAGAACATAGTGGAAATCTTTATCCGAGCCGTTTAATTCCAGGCCTTTCATGGCGGCGATTTCGGCTTCTTCCAGCCGATCGGTGACGGTCAAAGAAATAGCCATAATCGCAAGGAACTTGCGACGATCGTCTCTATCGGGAATTTCAGACAGATCGAACCGTAAGAATTTCTCACATACCTGTTCGTACTGCTTTTTCTGATAAAGCGACTGCGCCGCAGCCAGCGGCGAAGCGTTCGGATCGGGGAGTTTTTTTCCGGTGCGCGTGACCGATGACCGTCTGTTTTTGGCAGTTGGTCGATTGGTTTTATTTATGCGGCCGGATTTGCTCCCGTTGTTGCGTTGACCGCGCGCCATCGGGGTCTACACCGCCAGTTCTTCGACGACTTCCGGAAGCTCGATATCGGCCGCGCTGTCCAGCAGATCCGAAAGCAGGTGCTTGACACGATAGGACGAATTAACCAGCACCAGCTGTTTGGCCAGGCGCGTCCGGGTGTTGATCAGGATTGGACCCTGCAGGTTGATGGAGATATCCGTCGGCCGATCGGGAATGGTGACGATGGCGTACGTTTCCACGTCCCTGACGTCCCTGATCCTCAGCTCATCGAGTTCCCGGGGATTCACTTCGATTCGATAATCCGGGCACACCACGATCGGGTTAACGATCATGAAGGCCACGCCGGGATCGTCGATCGACTGATACCATAAAAACGGTTCGGTATCGTCGCGTTCGATGATGCAGTACCTCTTGAGGTGTTCGAATCCGAGCACGGGCTTGGGCATTGTAATTATCTTGCTCTCAGGAATCGTCACGTCCCCGAATCTTTGCGTTGATAAATTCATAACATTTTCCAATGTGAAGGTTCTATGCCAAAAAGTCCAATAACGTCGGCTGTATTATTTTCGAAGATGCAATCAGGGCCGCCTGGTAGCTGGTTTCCTGCATTGCCAGATCCGTTACGAGTTGGGTCAGGTCGGCATCTTCGACGTCGCTTAAGAGCGATTTATATGTGTAACTCATATCGCTAAGGCGGGACTGGGTCGAATCCATGCGCTTGACGCGGGTTCCGACTTTCGCCAAGTTGTTCAACAAATCCTGTATCGATTCATCGAGGTTGCCCATCAACTGCCCCACCACGCCCTGGTCGTCGTTGCGCAGTGCTTGTTCCAGAAGCATCAGGCTGCCGAAAATATCGGGCGAGCCGAAAATGCCCAGCGTATGAGCCGTATTTCCACCCGTGACTTCGTCGATTATAAGTGAGGCGTTATCGACGGTGGGGACAATCTGAATGCCGGTCATGGCGTCGTTTATCGACGCTTCGATATCCAGCCCGGTACCGTTCAAAGCGTTGATCAAATCACCGACGGTCGTGTAGCTGGAATTGCCGAGGTCGACTATCCTGGAAACCCGGCCGAGAGAAATTCTGATCTGCCCCAGTTCTTCGCCGTGACCGTTGTTGAGAAGCGACAGTGGAGTATCCATCGTTAATTGAGGAACAATGCTTTGTCCGTCCATCATGCCGTAGAAATTCCCCGATATACCCAGATCACCGGCCGTGGTTTGCCCCGCTCCCATTTCCGCGACGGAAAATTCGGTTTGCGGGTTCAGATCGGCCCCATTCAGAACAAGCCCAACGTCGCCGGAAATGCCCAAATCCGAGGCGGTTGTACTGCCCGGCGCAATATCGGTAATTGTCAGGCCCAGATTATTGGGGTCGGAAATATCAATACCGGTTCCACTTGCGCTTATGGATGCCGTAAGGGCCTGCACCTGAGGGTCGGAACTGGCCGCGAAAGCATCGTTCAGAACCTGCAATACGTCGTCTATCGTCGTGGCACCCGAAAGGTCGACGTTGAGGTTTATCGATTCATCGAAATTCTTTATGGCGATAACGCCGCTCGACAGGTCCACACCCCGCCCGGCATTCAAATTCGTCAATTTCGTATCGCCCGTTATTTGTCCGTCGGGAGCGGAGTTCCATTGAAGTTCGGTCCCGCCGATACCGTAGTCGAGCGTCAGGTTTGTTATTCCACCGGCGGTAAGTTGTGTATTGACCGCGGTAACGACGTCGTCAAGAGTCGTGGCTCCGCTGACGTCTATTGTCACGCTGATATTTTTATTGACGTCGGTAACCGTGAACTGGCCGGTAGTCAGATCGACTCCGGCGCCGAGATTCAAATCAGCCAGAAGCGAGTTTGCGCCAATGCCAAGATTAAGATTGGAGTTTTCTCCTAATACCGACAGCCGGTTCATGAACACCTGCGATCCGAGCAGATTGACCTGCGTTTTCGAGCCGGGCTCTATCTCAACGTTGATATTGCCGGTATCGCCCATGTATTCGACCCCATTGGCGCCCAGTTCAAAAGATTTTGTGCGGGTCTTGAAACCGGAATAGATATATTTCCCCTGCACCTGAGAATTGGCCTGCGCCAGGATGGCCTCGAAAATACCGTGAACGTCATCGGCCGCCGCCTGGCGAGCGTTGGCGTCATAATCACCGTTGGACAGCCCGACCGCGAGGACGTTGGCGTCGGAAACCATCTGTTCGATTTCGCGCAACGCCGATTCATAGTGATTTTGCAGGCTGTTTCCATAGGATATATTGCTCTGGTACTGATCTATCTGGGCCAGCATGGTGCGGTACTGCATATCCTTCTGCGTTCCCGTCGGATCATCGGACGGAACATTGATCCTTCGCCCGGATGACATCATTGTCTGCAGTTCCATATAGCGGGTAAGGGATCGGTTCAGGTTAAAGGAAACCTGATCTGGTACCATCGAACTTGATACTCGCATGCGTTAAACTTTCTTTACGGACACGGGGCCTGTTTACGAACCGGAATATTATCAGGTGGTCCCGGCATTGGGACCGGGAGGCCTTTTCGTGTCCTTTTTGTATTTAATTTCCGGCGGTTTCTTTTTCTCGCCGCTTCCGGCGATTTTGTCCTTCAATGCTTTCACAATACTGCCCAGGTCCTGTTTGACCGATTTGGCAGCCTTGCGGTTTTCATTCTGAATGCGGACATATACCTCTTCGCGGTGAACGACCACTTTCGGCGGAGCTTCGATGCCTATACGGACCTGCCGTCCGAAAACACCGAGGACGGTGACTTTAATTTCATCACCGATAGTTATCGATTCACCCAACTTCCTTGTCAAAATCAGCAAAACGCCCTCCGTGGACTAATCTCTTGTTAGCTTATCTATCTTCCCGTGACGCCCATTCCCTGTATAATCGTGCCCAGCGCTTCATCCATGGTCGTAACCACTCGCGCGGCGGCGTCATAAGCGTGTTGGTACTTTATCATCTGCGCCATTTCTTCATCCAGCGATACGCCCTGGACGGACTGGCGATTGTTTTCCACTTGTAAAACCAGAAGCTCGAAATTAGATTTCTGACTCTTGGCATTGCCGGCCTTGATCCCGATATCGCCGACGATGTTCTGATAGAAATCCGACAGCGTCGCGGTCCCGTTTTCCATCAGCAGGCTGTTGCGAAGATCGGCGATAGCCTGAGAATTAGTATTGTCCCCGACCTCACCGGAGCGTGAAGCCGCGATTTTATCCGGATTGGATTCAATATCGAAATTAAGTTTTATGGAATCGGCGGTGACACCGGCCGGGTCGAAAAAGTTGAGACCCGTAGTACCATCCAGCCCGAATCCATCACGATGCACGGCATTGACATTGGCGACCAGCGAATGCACCAGATCATCAAGTGCGCTCTGGTACTCGGGGATCGTGGTATCGCGTGTCTCGATTAATCCCTTGAGCTGGCCCTTGAGATTTTTGATGACATGGTCGGTGTTCGCCCACACAATATTATGTGTCGTCTGGTCGCCGGATTTGTCTTCCTGCGTTCCCAGCTTAAACGACTGGCCACCCTCCACGATAGCCAGCGAGCCGATATAGACGGTCGCAGAACCGTTGGCCTGTTCGTGCACGTTGAGATCGACGTAAGAAGACAGTTCATCTATAATCGTATCCCGGCGGTCGCGCAGATCATTGGCTTTTTCCGTCCCGAGTTCCTGACGGGCGATATCGACGTTGAGCTGGGCAATCTCAGACGCCATATTATTGACTTTTTCCAGTGTCAGGCTGACTTCGATATCGGTCGATTTTCTCACGTCGTCGATTTTTCCGGCAATAAGGTGAAGGTTATCGGTCAGTATGGTCGTCGCCGATAACAGGTCCGACCGCGCCGACAAAGAATCCGGGTTGTTACCGAGTTCTGACCATTTCGCCCAGAACTGATCGAGGAGGCTGTTGATGGAGCTGTCGCCGGGTTCATTTAGAATCTGTTCAAGCTGACTCAAAGTTTTCTCTTTCGAGGTCCATTCACCCAGAGATTTATTCTGCATGCGATATTGGTCTGTCAAAAATTGATCTTTAACCTGATAGACGCCTATCGCAGAAACACCGGTCCCGAGGGCCCCGATCGGTAATTGCTGGGGATAAGTAGCCGCAGTACTTACTCGCTGGCGCGAAAAGCCGGGTGTATTGGCGTTGGCGATATTGTGACCAATCGTCTGCAGCCAAATCTGGTTGGTCATCAAGGCGCGCTTGCCTATTTCGATTCCGCTGAAAAGTCCCATTACACCCTCCTGTCCATTGCCAGGGAGGTATCGTTTCCGGCGGCACGCCCCTCTTTCTCATAACTGTATTGAGGGGATTTTATTTTACCCAAAATTTCCATGGTCACCCGGATATTTTTCCTCGACTGCTCGATAAGCAGTTCGTTCTGGCTGCGTACTGTGGCAACCTTGTCGTTGAGATCGAGAATATTGTCTTTGATTCGCGAAAGGTTGTCAGCATGACCTGCCGACACCAGGCTGATGAGCTTGGAAATATTGATATTGTCTTGTTCATCGTAAACGTCCGATATTTGTCCTATCAGCTTTTCCCGTCGTCTTGACAATTCCGCGCTTTCTGCGACTTTTTTCCTCTGCAGATCGGTCACCCGATTCAGTTCCGCGATGTCGTTTTGGACCAGCGCCTTTTGCTGCCGTTCCAACAAATCGAGGAATGTTTCAATCAGGGACGCTTCCCGTTCCAGTACTTGAATCAATTCCAGTACCAGTTCAGAATCTGCACTATTTTCTATTAATTCTTTCGGCATCTTAATTTTACTCTTTAGCCGCCGAAACCAGTTCGACGGGTTCGGTTTCGAGTTGTCCCAAAATTTTATCTATATAATCGTGGGTTTCTTTATAGGGCGGAATACCGCCATATTTTTCAATCGTCCCCGGTCCCGCGTTATAAGCCGCCAGGGCCGTCTTTAAATCCCCAAACCGGTCCAGCATTTGTCGCAGATATTTCGCTCCCCCCTGTATGTTCTGCTCGGGGTCGAATGAATCGGTGATACCGACGTCGGTCGCGGTCGTATCCATAAGCTGCATCAGGCCTTTGGCCCCGGCTCGTGAAACCGCTTGGGGATTGCCGCCCGACTCGGCCTTTATGACCGACTCGATCAGTTCCGGTTTGAGGTTATATTTTTCCGCAGCCCGATTTATCATCGGTTTCAAGTCGTTGAACGGTTCCGACTTTTTCAATGGCTTGAGTTTGGCCGGTTCATCGGATTCCAGCGGGATGCTTTGGATTTTCAAATTCATCGGCTTCTGAACCTTTTCGATCAGAGTATTTACATCATGCGGCCTGGGTTCGATACCGGATTCCCGCTCCAGGACCTTTTCGAGATTTTTATAGAGCACGTCGGCCAGACTGCGGTTGCCAACCCCGGCCATTTTCGAGGCCAGTTCCTGGTCGAACATCTGGGTGTACATGTCTTTTCCGAAACCCATACCGGGAGCACTGAGACCACCGGAGTTATCCGGCACGGTCTTTCGCATGGTTTGCAGCATGTGATACAGAAATATCGATTCGAGGTCTTTGGAGGCTTTGTATAATTTCGCTTTGCGATCCTCCATAGTCTCGTTGGCGCTGAGAGCCTTCGACGTTATCGCCGTATGTGTGCCGCCGTTTACCTGCATGATCTTTTCTATATGATTACCAGTTGCGCTCTTAAGACACCGGCCTGGCGAAGTGCCTCAAAAATGGCGATAATGTCGCGCGGTGCGGCCCCGATTTCATTCAGGGCATTGGCCACGTCGGACAGGGTCACCGACTCTTTGAGATTCACCACCCGGGCCTGTTCGTTGTTTACCGACAACTCATAATCCGATGTCACCACCGTCTCCCCTTGCGAGAACGGTTCGGGCTGGGATATGACGGGCGTCGATTTTATATTGACGGTAATATTACCGTGCGCTATCGCCACCGGCGCGATCGTGACATGATCGCCTGCGACAATAGTCCCGGTTCGTTCGTTTATCACTACTCTTGCCGGAGAATCCGGCTCGACTGTCATCGAACCGACGTCGGCCAGCATCCGGGTTCTGTCGTTGGGATAGTCGAGCGAATCGGGCACGACGATACGAACCGTGGCGGCGTCATCGACATAAGCCATCAGACCGTACTTTGTATTGATTTTGGTCGCGATACGATCGGCCGTCGCGTAATCCGGCGATTGCACTATAAGCATAACTTCTTTGGAATTGGGCAGATCGGTGGGGATGCGCACGACTTTGCCGCCGCCCGGCACCCGGCCGACGAGAGTATAGTTATTGATAATCTTGCTGCCGCCCTCAACCTGGACGTTGAATCCGCCGATCGACACCGGTCCCTGCGCGTGGACGTATACGTCACCCTGCATGGACGACAACGGGGTCAGCATGAGGACACCGCCCTGCAGAGAACTGGCATCCCCTATCGATGAGACGGTCACATCCAGCCGGTCACCTTCTTTTGCGTCGGATGAAATTCGGGCGGTTACCATCACCGCCGCGACGTTCTTGACTTTGAGCTGGGTGGCATCGACCGTAACACCGAGCCGTTCCAGCATATTGGCCAGCGATTGGATCGTAAATTGCGTGCTTTTGCTGTCCCCGGAACCATCGAGACCGATGATCAGGCCATAGCCGAAGACGTCGAGCTCGTTTTTATCGTGAATCCTGACTATGTCCTTGATGCGTGCCGAGGCATCGGCCTGCGGCGCGGTCAAACTTAGCGCCAGAGCCAGCCAGACGACCAGGAAAGTCGGAATAGAAATCTTCGTGCATATCAAATTGCGCATCGGTCCTCCTTAAAAGAGCCAGTTAAGAAACCGCATGAGCGGTCCCGGACGGGCGGCATCCGAACCGGCCCCGCGACCGGTGTATGAAATTTCCGCGTCGGCGATCAAATACGAGGCGATCGTGTTGTCGGCGGCGACGTCTCTCTGGCGTACGACGCCGGAGACGGTCATAGTTTCTTTTTCTTTGGATATATTGACCGTGCGGCTGCCTTTGATAACAAGGTCACCGTTTTCTTTGACGCCGATTACGGTTACCGTCATTTTGCCGCGTAATGATTGACTGCGCTGGCTTTCGCCTTTGCCGTTATGTGAGCCCTTGTTTGAACCGCTGACTCCGAACAGAGGCAGAAAGTCCAGCGTGCCGATTCCCGGTCCGCCTTCAAGTTCGAACTTGCCGTCTTTCTGGGTTTTGGTTTCGGCCTGCGTGGAAGCCGTCGCGGATTCATATATAAGTACCGTCAGTATGTCCCCGATTCCGTGGGCCTTGATGTCCGTGAAAAGCGACGTCGACTGCCCGAAATCACCGGACCAGACACGCAGGGAGAACGGGAGTAACAGCAAAAATATCGTAAGCCAAAATATCTTTTTTAATTTCATCACACACCTCACGTCACGGCGTAATTAGTACCGTTTGCTCGTTATTTATGGTTGCTTCGACTGTTTTTTTCGATTGTTCGTTGCGCACCCGGATGCTTTCGCCGGTATAGCCGTTTTCGAGAGCGGTACCGACCGCGGAAATTTCCAGTACTCCGGAGCGATAAATGATTTTGACTTCTTTGCCGACTTCGACCGTCGGGATAATCTCGGTATTAGCGTAGGTCAATATATTACCCTTGACGATAAGCCGTTTGGTCCGCCGTCCGACAATTTCGTTCAGATCGGTCAGCGGTTTGTCGATCAGATAGGTCACATCCCGGCTTTCGGTTGTGATTTGTTCGGGAGACAACAGGGCATTGCGGCCGATACGATCACCGGCCATCAAAACGTTCTCATATTTAACGATATTGACACTGATCTGTCCTGATTCGAGAAGCTCTCCTTTGTTGAAAAGGCTGGCCTCAATGACGATGCGTCCGTAATCGCTGCCTTTCGTTATCGGTTCGACCGACAGGCTGTCGTAAGCACTTTGTTTCGCATCGAGACGAATCCGGCGAAATTCGATTTTCGTGTTTTGCACGTCGAGCTGATAGTAATTCGTGATAGCCGTGGTCAGGTCGGCTTTGAGACCGTCGTCATCGGCGGCGGCCGTCATGGCCATCATCAAGAGAAATAATCCCGCGCAAATCCATTTGCATCTTTTCATTTTAATACTCGTTATTTCAGGTTATTTACGACCCGGGCCATTTCTTCCCCGGTCTGGATGACCTTGGAATTCAGTTCGTACGATCTTTGAGCCACGATCATGTTGACCATCTCATCGACAACTTTCACGTTCGACATTTCCAAATAGCCCTGATCGAGCTTGCCGAAGCCATCGAGCGACGGTTGACCCAAAATCGGAGCGCCCGACGCCGGAGTTTCGGTGTAGAGGTTGTGCCCCACCGCCGACAAACCGGCCGGGTTAATGAACTTGGCCAGTTCGATATTCCCCAGAGTCTGGGGGTCGGCACTTCCGGCAATCATGACCGAAACTTCACCGTCCACCGTGACCGAAACCGACGTGGCATCTTCCGGCACCGTAATTTCCGGAGTAAGGAAAAAGCCGTCGGAGGTGACCATCTGGCCTTCGGCCGAAAGCTTGAAAGCCCCGTCGCGGGAGTACGACGTGGTTCCGTCGGGCATGGCAATCTGGAAAAATCCGTTGCCGCTTATGGCCATGTCGAGGGCGTTATCCGTCTGGACATAATCGCCGACCGAGAATTCACGGACGGTCGCCACGGCCTTGGTGCCGTAACCGACGTCAAGATTGGTCGGAACACTGGTATTAATGGCCGTGGCCGTTCCGGCTTTACGCAAATTCTGGTATAATACGTCCTGGAATTCGACTTTAGACCGTTTAAAACCTGTCGTATTGACGTTAGCCAGGTTGTTGGCGATGTTGTCGATATTCATCTGCTGGGCAACCATACCGGTCGCCGCTGTTCTCATTGCTTTTATCATTACACCCTCTCTTTCTTAAGGGTTATCGTACTCGACCCACGTTGTTCATAAGTTTATCCAGGGTGCCGTCCTGCATCTTCAAGGCCTGTGCATCGGACTCGTACCCCCGGAAAGAAACTATCATATCTACCATTTCTTTGACCGCATCGACGTTCGACGATTCCAGATAGCCCTGCCTGATGGCGAAATGAACCGCCGCCCGAAGTTCGATCCCGTCGGGTATATTGAAAGCGTTCTCGCCCACTTTGGTCAGCTTGCCGGTATCGTCCGGTTCGGCCACACGAATATTGGCGACCGGGGCTTCGTTAACAGCGACCTGGCCGGTCTCGGAAACGGTCACATCACCGCCTTCGAGCGCAATCGGACCACCGTCGCTCATCACCCGCATTCCGTCGGCGGTGCTGAGAAAACCATCGGGGCTCACCGAAAAATTCCCGCCCCGGGTCAGATACATCTCTTCGGTGGTGGGGTCCTGGATGACAAAAAAGCCGTCGCCGTCGATAGCCAAATCGAGCGGATTGTTGGTCTGATCCATCGGCCCTTGATCGTAATCGGTATAGACCTGGTCGATCATCGGCGTCTGCCAGTCATTCTTTTTCGGGGCGGTTTTGGCTTGAGCCTTGGAAAGCTCGCGCGTGAAGACCATATCCTTTTTATATCCGGCGGCGGAAGCGTTGGCCAGGTTATTGGCGATGGTTTCCTGCTGCCTGATCCGTGGGATCATGGCCGACGCAGCTTTGTACATACCTTTTATCATAATGCTATTTCTCCGACAATTCATAAAGCAGTCCCTGTGCCACAATTATCGGGAAGCACTGCCAACGACATATTCAATAGCGAGACAATCAGTTATGCGTTTTATTTGGCATTGATGCTCTAATGATCTGAGATTATTTTGGAAAATATTTCCGCTCTGATTAATAACCCGTTTCCGGATTTTTGTCGGATTCGATATGTGAATTGGCTGTTAATTTCGTTAAAATGTAAAAATCCGCCAAACGCAGAAAATGCAACGGCTTGCATAATTTTTGGCGGATTGGCGCAAATCTGCTTGTCACCAACAGACGATTCTCTTATATTTGATATGAGAATTACTTCTTCAACCTGCGATATTACATCGACTTGGGCAAAAATGCCGAATTTGATAAAAATTTCCGGGATTTCGCATTGTGTTTGCGTGATATAGCTGCGGCGATATGAGAGGAGTTCAAATGAAATTGAGATTATTCATTCTGATAAGCATGATCCTTGGACTGGCCATAAACGTCTCGGCCGATTTTTCTGGTCTGAACGATTCTGTCAAAGTAGACTCAGTCGAAGCCTATGCCGGTCGCACTGCCATATTGCCGATTTTTGTAACGAACGTCGATTCCGTATCGGCGGTCGAAGTAACATTGAAATTCGATTCTACATTTCTCGTGCCTGACTCCTTCAATTTCAGCGGCGGGAGATTCGATTTTATTCCTGAATCCGATACCCAAAGAGTGATTTTTAACGACAGCGCCAATCTGGTCGACCTGTTTTTCTATGATTATCTAAATCCTTTCCCGCCGGGAGACGGTCTCGGCTTTAATCTGTTTTTCTCCGTCAAGAACAATGCTTCCAATCACGATCTGCCGGTCGATACCGCCTTCTGGGAACTCGCCGGTGGCTTTGACCGCAAAACCATTTTCTCATCGATTTCGGGATTTCCCGTTCACCCGCAGATCGTCCCGGGAAATATCCGCGTACTCGATGCACCGGCGACCCTCGATTCGATTTACGCCGATGCCGTGGTAGGAAAACCCGGCAACGGGGTGGCTGTCAATGTGTACGGTTACAATGAAGGCGAGGTCGATTCCATCGCCCTGGCTCTTGAATATACATCGGATGATATAACTTTCGCATCGGTGGACTTTACCGGCACTCGCTGCGAATCGGCTCTTAATAAAACGATTTCGACCAATATTCCCGACCGTCAGATATTGGTATCAATAAAGTTCAATTCCGCCACGCCTATGCCGGTCGGCGAGGGAGTGCTGGCCACCTTGTACTTCGATATAAATGCAGCCGCGCAGGAACAGACGGTCTTGATCAATTCTGTGCCGTACGGCGGTGTTTTCAACACGGTATATCACCGTCCTTCCACCGGCGGCGGGATGATCATTGAACCGTACTTCCACCCCGGCCAGATCGAAATCAGGAATACGGTCGGTGTCGATGATGACTTCGACAACGGCTTGCTGCCGACGGAATTCGCGCTGTCGCAGAATTACCCGAACCCGTTTAACCCGTCGACCAGGATCGAATTCGCGCTGCCGAGAGCGGCCGACGTGAACCTGACCGTATATAACATCCTCGGAGAAAAAGTAAAAACGCTCGTCGATGAACACATGAACGCCGGGGTGCATTCTGTCGTCTTCGATGGCTACGACGACAACCATAATCCCGTGGCGTCCGGAATATATTTTTATCGAATCAAAGCAGGTGACTTTAATCGCAGCAAAAAGATGATGATGCTGAAATAGCAGAAAAGCACGCGTTAGCGTGATGTATCGTCTATTGTCAGTCGGCTCCCGGTGTCAAAAATCGGGAGCTATTTTTTTGGAGGGCATAATTGGACGCAATTTCGTCCTGCTCTTTTTGAGCCACCAGTTCGAGCCTTTTCGTGTAGGCTTCTTTTTTTCTGTCGCGAAGCTTTTCGAGAATCTGGCGGCGGCGGGTCGCCGCGAGCAGCGCCTGGCGACGCTTTTCTCTTTCCCGCTCCAACGCCTTGAGCACTTCGAGGCTCGAAATCCTGTCCTTTTTGAGTTTCAGAAAATAGCGCGAGTACCGCACGAGGTGATTGGTGTCGATTTTACCCGTCAGGTACATACGGCTGTCGTCCTGCCCGGCGCGATAATTACCGTCTATATCATGCAGAACGTCCTGCTGAGAATTGACTTTTCGCAATGATACCGCCAGCTCCTTCTGGCGAAGAGTTTCGTCATGCGATCTTAACTGGAGCAGCTTTTCCAGCCGGAATTGAAACCTTTTCGCCATCTCCCTCTTCTCCGTCGGGTTGCAGTATTTCTCTCAACTCCGCCATTGATTTTTCGAAGTCATCCCTTTCCGAAATCTTTTGGCGGAAGAACTGATTTATCTGATCGACTTTCGATATGGCGTAATCGATTTTTTCGGATGAACCTTTGACGTACGCCCCGATATTGATCAGGTCCTCCGATTCGCGGTACGTGGCGATTATTTCGCGAACCTGCGCCGCGAGATCCATCTGCTCCCCGTCTACCACGTCGATCATCAGACGGCTGATGGAATCCAGCACGTCCACCGCCGGGTATTGATTGTGCGCGGCCAGTTTGCGCGACAGGGCCACGTGGCCGTCGAGAATCGAGCGCACGGCGTCGGATATCGGTTCATTGACGTCGTCGCCCTCGACCAGCACCGAGTACAATCCGGTAATCGAGCCCTTGTCATTATTTCCGGCGCGTTCCAGGATTTTCGGCAAAAGTGCGAACACTGAAGGTGTATAGCCTTTGGTTGCGGGCGGTTCACCCACGGCCAGACCGATTTCTCGCTGAGCGATGGCGATTCGAGTGATTGAATCCATCAATAAAAGAACGTTTTTCCCCTGGTCCCGATAATGCTCGGCGATAGCCGTCGCGGCCATGGCTCCTTTGATTCTTATCAAAGCTGGTTGATCCGACGTCACCGCCACTACAATAGATCTTTTGAGACCTTCTTCACCAAGATCTTTTTCGACGAACTCGCGAACCTCTCTCCCACGTTCACCGACCAGCGCGATGATGTTGACATCGGCCGAGGAGCCGCGCGCGATCATGCCGAGCATGACCGACTTGCCGACACCGGAACCGGCGAAAATACCCATACGCTGTCCCCGCCCGCAGGTGGCCATCATATCGATAATCCTGATTCCGGTCCTGACCGTCTCCGCAATTCGTTGACGGCTGAAGGCCGGAATCGGCTGGCTGTCAATGCGCCGGGTATTGACCGTGAGAATCGGACCTTTACCGTCGAGCGGATGCCCTAAGCCGTCGAGCACGCGCCCGATCAGTTCATCGCCGACCGGCACCCGCAGCTGCTCGCCGGTCGAAACCACGAACGAGCCGGGGGTTATTCCGGTCATATTACCAAGAGGCATGAGCAAAATTCTGTTTTCACGAAAGCCGACCACTTCGGCCTTCGTCTTTTCGCCATCGGGATTTTCGATAGTACACAGGTCACCGATCGATACGGTCGGGCCTTCCGATTCCACTACGAGACCGATCGTTTTAACCACCTTGCCCGATTGCTTTATGGTGTGGACGGAATTGATCCTTCTGAGGAACAAATCGTAAGGAAGCTGCTTCATTTTATTCTTCGTCCGGCGTGAGGGCATCTGATATTATTTCCATCTGCAATTCCACCCGGGCGTCGATGTCGCCCGAAGGCGTTTCGATAAAACACCCGCCATACTTGACCCGGTTGTCCGGCTCGATCGTGATTTCTTTGATGGCCGTGGTGTCGCCCTTGAAACGGTCCAGCTGTGATTCCAGAAGCGGCAAATGCTGCGGATTTACTTTGATTTTTATGCGGGTTTTATCGATTAAACCGTCGATGGTTCCCTTGATGATTTTGGCCGTGATTTCTTCATCGATCATTACGGCGTTAAAGGTAACCTTACGCGCGATGGCCATTATCAGTTCCAGCACGGAGCGGTTGGCTTCGTCATATATTTTTTCGCGCTGGGCCACAATCGAGGTGACCAGCGTCGTGAAGTTCTGCACCACTTTCTGAGCTTCACGGTTTCCGGCATCAAGCCCCTGGCTTTGTCCTTCCTCGAAACCCTTTTTATAGGCCTTGTCGCTTGTTTCTTCTTTTTCGAGTTGCAACTGCTTTTCAATCTTAAGCAGTTCCTGCACCGGTACCAGTTTTTTGCCTTCGGTCGTGGTTAAGACATTGATGTCCATAAAAACCGACGGCAGTCGTTTTTCGATCTGCCGGTCGGTTTCGATATCGGAACGATATTCACCGATAATGACTTTGGACCCCATATTGGGATTGCCGAGCAATTTAGACAATAATGTCCTCCTTGCCGCCCCGGCCGGAAACTACAATCTGGCCTTCTTCTTCGAGGCGTCGGACCGACTCGACTATTCTCTGCTGAGCCGCTTCTACGTCTGATAGACGCATCGGCCCGAGAAATTCCATTTCTTCTTTTATCATAACCGTGACACGCTCGGATACATTGGCGAAAATCTTGTTTTTGACTTCGTCCGCGGCCGCCTTAAGAGCGATCGAAAGGTCTTTGGTCTCGACCTCTTTGAGCAGGCGCTGGATGGAACGATCGTCGAGTAGAACGAGATCGTCGAAGACGAACATCATATTTTTGATTTCTGCGGCGAGGTCGGCGTTTTCGGCCTCGATCGATTGTAAAATATTTTTCTCCGCCGAGCTTTCGATCAGGTTGAGGATTTCGGCCATCGTCTTGGCTCCGCCGGAAACGGATAAATCACCGGTGGTCGAGGAATCAAAATGTCCTTCGAGAGAGGCTTCGATTTCTTTTAGAACTTCCGGAGAAATCTTTTCCATCGTGGAAATACGCAGGGCCACTTCGGACTGAAGCTCCGACGGCAGGTCACTGAGAACCGCCGCCGCCTGATGAGGCGTCAACTGCGTCAGTATAAGTGCAATCGTCTGGGGGTGTTCGTTTTGTATGAAACCGACCAACTGTTTGGCATCGATATTTTTCAACAGGTTAAAACCGGTCTTGTGCAGGGCCGATTCAAGCCGGGACAGAATACGGTTGGCTTTGTCGGTACCGACCGCCTTTTCAAGAACCGACTTGGCGAAATCGACACCGCCCTGGGAGATATACTGGCGGGCCATGAATATTTCATAGCATTCTTCGATAACCCGCTTTTCGACGTCGCGTGGCACCTCGCCCAGATTGGCCATTTCGACCGTAAGGATTTCCATATCGGGCTCCGACATGCTTTTCAATACCTGGGCGGAGACGTCCGCCCCGAAAGCAACGAGCGCTATGGCGGCCTTCTTGCTCGATGTCATATTGTCGAATTTATCTTTTTCCATCTTACTGCGACTCCACCATCATGGTTTTAATGACCTTGGCGAATTCTTCGGGGCTCTCGTTGGCCGTCTTCTGCATCCGGTCGAGGAGTTTCGGTTTCCGTTTTTCGGGGATGATTTCCTCGATCTCCTCGCTTTCTATCCGGTGCTCGGCATAAGCCGGATTGACTTCGGCCGAAGGTCTGACCGTGCCGGGAGGCGGGAGTATTCTGCCGAGTGATGCAAAAAGCTTTTTGGCCTTCTTGCGGAAGTACAGGAAGCCGAGTATTGCCACCAGTACCAGCCCGACCTTTTTCACCATATCATAAATAAAATCTCTCTCTATTACATTATCGACAAATCCGCCTTCGGAGTCCAGGGCGGTATGGTCGAATGACATATTGACCACTTCGATTTGATCGTTGCGCTCGGTGTCGAATCCCACGGCATTCCTGACAATGGCGGTCAGCCGGTCGACTTCATCCTGAGAGCGTGGTTCATACACGGCGCCGCCTTCTTCACCCTGCGTTTCAGTATAGTCCAGAAGCACCGCCACCGAAATTCTCTGAACATTGCCGACGGCATTGACAATGTGCTCGACCGTTTTATTGATTTCATAATTAGTCGTGGTGGTTTCGACGCGGTTGTCATCGGTGCTCTGAGTTTCTTTTTCGTTCTTGTCCGATGACGTCGCGGTCTGCTCGGTTTTTTCCTCGCTGCGCACGACCTGATTGTTGGGATCATAGAGCTCGTTGGTCTTTTCCAACTGCTGGAAATTAAGATCGGCCGTGACACGGACTATCGATTTGCCCGGCCCGACGACGCCGTCGAGCATAGTCTGAGCTTTGCGTTCCAGATAACTTTCGACACCTTTGCGCACTTCCAACTGTGTCGAGGTCAACCCGGCCAGTGGATCGGCGGGCGTGCCCGAGGACAGCATATTACCGCGCTGGTCGATAATCGTAATGTTGTCCGGCTTGAGGCCTTCCACCGACGACGCGACCAGGTGCGTGATACCGGAAATCTGAGAGACCGAGAGTATTCCGGGGCGGCGCAATTTCAGAACCACCGAGGCGGTCGCTTCTTTTTTGTCTTCCTTGAACAGCCGCTCTTTGGGCATAACGATATGCACGCGGGCGGCATCGACGTCGGACAATTGCACTATGGTCCGCATGAGTTCGCCTTCAAGGGCCCGGCGGAAATTGAGATTCTGGAGGAATTCGGTCATACCCAGGTTGGACTGGTCGAATATCGAATATCCGACGTTGCCAGAGCGAGGCATACCCTCCGAAGCCATCGAAATTCTCAGATCATAAACCTTATCCGACGGAACCGATATTGAGGCACCGCCGTTGGCCAGTTTGTACGGGATATTGTTGTCCGTTAAGTAACCGGTGATTTCACCGGCGTCGGCCGGATCGAGGTTGGAATACAGGACCGAGTAGTTGATCGTGCCGACCCAACTGCTGATGGCGAAAATGCCGACAATGATACCGGCGGTAACGCCAATAAGCATGATCGCCTGACTCGGCGTCATGGCTTTGACAAACGTCCCGATATTCGCAAAAAGATTTTTAAAATATTCCATTCCTATTCTCTCATGTTAAATCCGCCCGTCCAATGGCGGAAGTCTTATCGCGATATATTTACATAGGCATTTTTACCAGGGTCTGATAGGCATCGACCAGCTTGTTTCTTATCTCCATAAGCAGGTCCATGCTCACACCGGCCTTTTCGAGCGCGATCATGACGTCGTGCAAATCGGCGGCTTCTCCGGTCGCGGCCAGTTCCTGAACCTTACCGGCGTCGAGCTGAAGATCGTTGACCGAATTAATCATATTACTCAGGACGTCGGTAAAGCTGGCTTCCTTGTCGCTTTTAACCTCGGGCGGATTGAACTGCACCCGATTCTGAAGTCCCGGTATAACCCGGCCGATATTGCCGATGGTTCCGCTCATAAGGTTACGTCCACCAACGTTCCCAGTTGAGGTTTATCGGTGCTGCCGTTGCGTTCATAGGTGGACGTCCTGGCCGCCGCCGAACGGAATTTTTCGAAAACCATTTCCAGCGCCTCTTTTTCCCTGGCCGTGAGAATTTCATCGAATGCGCCACGGTTGATTTTTACACCGAGGGCCGAACCGGCTTTGGGAGGCTGCCCGGCGATTTCAACCGGAGTCTTGGCGGTCTGCTGAGACTGGGCCGCCTGATCGGCGTCCTGTCGGCGCGTCACCTGATTGTCAACGTCAAGCTGACGATAAGCGTTGATTCCTACTGAATTGATGTTCATATCTATCACCTTTGTTTATTATATGTCCATTGCATTCTTGGCCATTTCTTTGGCGGCCAGTATCGCGGTCGTGTTGGCTTTGTACGCTCGCGACGAAGTCATCATATCGACCATTTCATTAATAAGCTCGATATCCGGCATCTTGACGAACCCGTCGGCGTCGGCGTCCGGATGATCTGGATCATAAATCAATTTGTAATCGTCGGCCGGTGCCTGGACCTCTTCGGCGTCGACCTTCGATATCTCCACGTCGCTTTTCATGCCGCGCGTGGACCCGGTCATGTGGGCCGGGTTAGTCCGGGCCAGTTTGGTATTAGCCTGATTCAGCAGAGTCTTGAACGGCACATTTTCTTTGGCCTCTTCGACCATAATTCTTTTGCGGCGGTACGGCCCGCCGTCTTCGGTCTTGGTGGTCTCGACGTTGGCGATGTTCTGGGCGACGGCGTCCATCTTGCGCCGCTGTATCGTCAGACCCGAAGCCGATACATCAATTGAGTTTATCAAACCGGACATGACTTAATTATCCTCCACCCTTGATAGCTTTCTTGAGTCCCTGAAATTTCAGAGCCATCAGTCGTGCTCCCAGAGTGTACGTCAGCTGATTCTGAGCCAGATCAGCCATTTCTTTATCGATATTGACATTGTTGATGCCGTTCGATTCACCGGAATTATCGGTCATTATTTTGGGGCCGTCGTCGGACTGTCCGGGTCTGATATGGTTCGGGTTGGTGACGGTCATCTTAAGACCGCCTTTTTGGCCGATGGCCTTTTTCAGTTCACCCTGAAAATCAATGTCCTTGCTCTTATAGCCGGGTGTCGAAACATTGGCGATATTACCCGATATCAGCTTGTGCTTGACCGAAGCCAGATCGAGATATTTCTCCAGCATCGGAATGCCACTCTTGGCAATTATTGTATTTCGTATTACATCCGACATATCTTTTCCCGCGCCAGCGTATTGCAGGCCTCGTGCCAAACCGTCGGACAATCGTAAGTGTAAACAAATTAACGGATTATGAATTATCGTGAAAATGGAGCAAGGAAAATGCTGGAATTATATTCCACAAATATATTGAAAGAATTTCCGGTCGGGGGTCAATATTCGTCCGACCCGGGCTCCTGACTCGAAAGCTCCATAGTCAGGACGACAATATCCACCCGGCGGTTTTTGGCCCGGTTCTCGGCGGTATTATTGGGAACCATCGGCCGGAACTCACCATAACCAAGCGCCGATAGTCGGGTCGGGCTTATTTCATAATTATTGGCAAAATACCTGACGACTTCCGTAGCCCGAGCCGACGACAGCTCCCAGTTCGACGGAAACCGTTTGGTATTGATCGGTTTGTTGTCGGTATGACCCTCAACGCGCACATGATTTTCCATGTTGCGCAACTGTGTCCCGACCAGATCGAGCGTTTCTTTGGCGCGGCTTTCGAGATCGGCCGAACCCTCCTTGAAAAGTGCCTGCTCCATGATATGTATGACCAGCCCGCGCTCCGACAACTCAACATTTATTTCGTCCTGCTTGCCAACTTTTTCAAACGCGGATTGCACGTTATGCCCGAGCGACTGCAAATGCCCGATATCGAGAACGCCGTTGCCGGGGAAACTGCCGACGTCGTTACCGTTTTTGATCGCGACTTTTCCACCGTGCAGGATACCGGACAAAGCTTCACTCATTTGCCCGAATTTTTTGGCATCGACCCGCGACATGGAATACATGACGATAAAGAAGGCCAGAAGCAGCGTGATCAGGTCGGCGTATGTGAGCAGCCACCGATCGAGGTTCTCCTTTTGATCGGCCTTTTTACGCCGAGCCATCATGATTAGTCGTCTCCGTGCCGCATGTGCGGTGCCAGAAATGAGAGAAGTTTGGTGCGGACAACGCGCGGGTTGTCACCCGATTGTATGGCGATGACACCTTCAGTTATAAGATCGAGATTCGCCAGCTCGTCTTCGTGGCGCATTTTGAGTTTATCGCTGAGCGGAAGATAACAAAGATTAGCCAGCGCGACTCCCCAGAGGGTAGCGATAAAAGCCCCCGCGATAGCCTGGGCCATACGGTCGGCGTTGGCGGTATTGCTCAGGGTGTGAATCAGCCCGAGGACGGTTCCGATAATGCCCATGGTCGGAGAAAAGCCGCCCATTTTCTGAAAGAACAAAATGCCCTTCTTATGACGGTCCTCGACATAGGCTATCTCGGTTTCGAGAATATTTTTCAGATCGGTCGCCTCGCTGCCGTCGATTACCAGCCGCACCGCCTTGCGGAAAAACGGATCGGCAATATCGCCCAGTTCTTTTTCGAGGCCGAGGATACCCTCTTTGCGGGCTTTTTCGGACAGCTTGACGATCCGCTCGACGGTGGCCATCAGGTCGGCCTTGCGGTGACTGAAAGCCAGACGAATAAACGTCGGCACCTGACGAACGGTATAAACCGACGTCGTCACCACGGTGGCGCCGATAGTTCCGCCGATGACAATCATCATCGCCGGAGCCTGTATTATAGAATTAAGATTGCCGCCTTCCATAACGAAGGAGACAAGTACCGCACCTATGCCGAGAATTAAACCACCAAAAGTAGCTATATCCATAATTATCCGTCAGCGGGCGTAATTTCCCCGCCACCTGGTAAAAATATGCAATTATAGAAAATATCGGCAAAATTGCGGGAATTTTGAACGATTTCGGGTGCTTAATCTATGGTAGATATAAGCCGGCCTTAATCCTGCTCGACTGGCTCTTCTATTTCGTACTCGGCCAGCTTGTTGCGAATGGTCCGGGGGGTAACATTCAGGATTTCGGCGGCTTTGGTTTTATTACCGTTGAATTTCTCCAGCGTCTTGAGAATTAAATATTTCTCTCCCTCCTGGAGAGTTATGCCGATTTCCATACCCGGTGTCTGCTCCGACAATTTCCCGAGTGCCAGGTCGTTCGGGAAACAATCCCGGGTCAGGACACTTTCGGGAGCGGTCACGACCGCCCGCTCGACATAGTTTTCAAGCTCGCGGACGTTTCCCGGCCAATGGTATCTTAAGAGGAGTTTTAGAACGTCGTCATCGATCCCGGAAATGCTTTTGTTATTCTCGGCGTTGTACTTATTGACAAAATGCTGCACCAGAAGGGGGATATCCTCGAGCCGTTCGCGAAGCGGCGCGATATGAATCGGGATGACATTCAGGCGGAAAAACAGGTCCTCACGGAACTCACCCAGCGCAATCGCCTTTTTCAAATCGCGGTTCGAGGTAGCAATAATGCGCACGTCCACTTCGATCGGTTTACCCGACCCGAGACGTTCGAATTCCCGCTCCTGTATAACTCTCAGCAGCTTGGCCTGAAGACCCAGCGGCATTTCCGTGATTTCATCCAGCAGCAGCGTCCCGGTATGAGCCAGCTCAAAACGGCCTTTATGCTGCCTGACGGCTCCGGTGAAGGCCCCTTTTTCATAGCCGAACATTTCGGCTTCGACCAGGTTTTCCGGCAGCGCCGCGCAGTTCAATTTGATAAACGGATTGTCGCGGCGCGGCGAAGCATAATGAATCGCTCTGGCAACCAGTTCCTTACCTGTGCCCGATTCACCCGTAATGAGAACCGTGGAGCGGGCATCGGCGGTCGTCTCGATCAGATCGAAGACCTGTTTAATACGTTGCGACTTGCCGATGATATTCTGGTATTTTTCGGCCAGATCGGATTTGAGCATCTTATTTTCACGGCGTAGTTCGATCACTTCGGCCGCCCGGCCGACCACGATTTCGATATTATCAGGGGACACCGGTTTGAGCAAATAGTCATAAGCGCCTATCTTCATGGCTTTGACGGCATTCTCCACGGTCCCATACGCCGTAATCATAATGGCCATAACTTCCGGCTGCATCGTTTTCGCCCGGCCCAGAAGAGTGATGCCGTCCATGCCCTTCATTTTTATATCGGAAACCATGAGATCGTATTTCGATTCATCCAAACAGACTAAAGCGTCTTCGGCGGACAGGACCGATTCAACGTTGTGCCCCAGACGGGTCAGGGTTTCGGTTAAAAAGTCGTTGACCAGACGGTCGTCGTCGACTACCAGTATGTCCAGTTTCATTTCTAAATCTCCCCGTTTAGATAACTTTCATGGGCAAAACAATTGAGAACTCGGTACCGTCGGGCCCGTGTTCGGCCAGACATAAATCTCCCCCGTGCGCTTTGATAATTTTCCACGCGATAGCCAGCCCCAGACCGGTCCCGTTTTCTTTAGTCGAATAAAACGGCGTAAAAATGCGGTCAATCTGGTGTTTCGGAATGCCGGGTCCGTTGTCCCGGATTTTTATTTCGGTCAGTCTATCCAGACCGGACAACTCCAGCCTTTTGCCATACTCCGACTGTGATTTATCCAACGGCAGGGTTCGGCAGGAAATGGTCACTTCCGGTTTGTCCCCACCAGCTTCCAGACCATTTTTTATCAGGTTAAACAAAGCCTGGCGGAACAAATGCGGGTCGACTTCTATCACGGCTTCATCATCCACTTTCAAGTCCCGTTTAATATCGGCCACAGTTTTTTCCGGTCCCAAGTGGTCCGAAAACTCCTCCAATATCGAGTGCAAATATTCGCTTAATGTTACCGGAATTTTATTTATGTCATCATTGTGTGCAAAATCGAGCAAGTTTTGTATGGTCTTATTGATATTGCTGACGCCGGTGACAATTTTCTCGGCCATAGCTCTTTTTGCCGGATCATTCTCGAGGTCGCGGACCAGAAGCGAGGCAAAGCCATTGATCGCCAGGAGCGGATTGCGGACCTCGTGCGCAATCGCCGCCGCCAGCTCTCCCAGCGAGGCCAGCACTTTCATGCGCGATAATTTTTCTTCGAGCTGTTTGACTTTGGATATATCCGAAAAAAGCTCCACGGCGCCGGTAATTTCGCCCTGCTTGTCTTTCAAAACCGACGTGGAAACCTGAATCGTGACGACCGTGCCGTAATAGGTTTCAATCTTCTTCTCTTTGGAATCGATGCACAAGCCGCTGCCGACCGTGCCCACCGCCGAAAACTCGGCATTGTCGACCGGAACGATTATATCGGCATAATGATTGCCCCGTACAGATGAAACTTCTCCGGGCAGGCCGAGAATTTTCATCGCCGACGGATTGATATGTGTCACTAGTCCTTTATCATCGACTGCTATCACGCCCGATGAAAGCGAGACGAGAATTGAATTCAAAAATTCGGTGACGGTGCGATTTTCAGAGACGAGACCCTGCAGCGATTCGTTGACCGAACGCAGTTCATCGCTTTGTCGGGTGTAAGTATCTTTCAACGCCAGGTACTGGCGCTGCATGCGGTTTATGACATTACTGAAAGAACTGTATCGTTCCGTAAATGCGGCAATGCTTTCGGACAAATCAATGTCCAGGACTTTCTCTTCATCCATGAACTCGTCTCCCTTATCCGATAGGAAAAATATTCCCATTTGGGAATCGATGCAATAAAAAACTATTAAATAAAGTCAATAATGATAGATTATTTAAAGATCATAATACCCCGATTTATATATCGTTATCGAGGTTACTGGCTTTTATGATGATAGTCTTCGGTTTCTTCTTCGTGCGCCTTCTTTATATTTCTTCTGTTTTCGATAATGGAATCTGCGGTCTTGAAAAGTTTATTTATATTGAAGGGCTTTACTATATAATCTTCGACTCTTAACCGCACCGCCGAGATAGCCGATTCCAGGCTGGGGAAACCGGTTACGATCAAAATCGGCAGATCGGGGAAAAAGGCTTTGATCTTGCCGATCAGGGAGAGCCCGTCGGATTCCGGGAGTTTTAAATCGACGATGACTATTTCGAACCGCCGATTTTTCAACTGCTCGATGGCTTTATCGGCCGATTCGCATACAGCTACCTGCCAGTCGCGCTCACTGAAAAAATCGTAAAGAAGGTCGCGGATCAGAAGTTCATCGTCGACGACCAGTATGCTCTTGGGTGTCTTGTCCAACGTCATTATCCCCTATCGCTTTCAGGAATTTCCGCCTACGCCTATTTCGTACGAATTCAGAGCTTCCTGTTCGGTCGAGAATATTTCAAAAATGTGAGAAAGCTGGGTGATCTCGAAAATTTCCCGGACATATTCGACAAGATCGGACATGGTCAGACGACCGCGATGCAGACGGATTTCCTTCATTATCGAAACCAGCGCACCCAGACCGGAGCTGTTGACAAAATCGACGTCGGCCAGGTTTATGTGAATCTGTGATTTTCCGTCTTTAAGCAATCCTTTAACGGCCTCTTTTAATTTGTTGCCGTTGTTCATGTCGAGTCGACCAGTCAATTCGACAACGGTGACGTTCCCGGCGTCTTTCAAATTGAAATTCATCTTCTCCTCCGCTTTTATTCTTACCCTACCGTTATTTTCGCGTCCAGGTTAAATCTCAAAGAGACCTTAAGTCCCCCGGTATTTTCATCTTTGCCGAAACTTGCACTTTCGCAGCAGTTTTCAATAAGGCTCATGCCCCTTCCGCCCTCGGCCATTGGATCCGGCGCCGGACGTCCTTCCAGAAAGGACAGGTTGCACGTTCCTTCATCTATAATATCGGCAAGAAACTCTCTATCCTTAATGGCGAGAATGACTTCAATAGTCTTTGAACTTTCCCACTTGTTGCCGTGAATCAGGGCATTGGTAAAAGCCTCAGAAATGGCCAGGAGGATGTTATGCAACAACTTATCATTTACGGGGACATTCCGAAGAAACGCTTTAACATCCCCGAACATCAGGTCTTCCGATTCCGGATTCGAATAATATGTGTGCCTGACCTGTTTCATTGCGGTTTGTTCTTTATGATAATTTTCATAATAGTGAGATCGTCGATATTTCTGATGTCACCGTCACGACTGAACCGATCGATATAGCTGCGCGTTTGTTCGCAAAACTCCTGTGCGTTCAGGTCGCGGGTGCTCGCAAAAACCTGCTGGGCCCGTTCCAGGCCGAAAAGGTTGTCCTTCTCATCGGCGGCTTCGCTAAGGCCATCGGTAAATGCGAAAAAGTGGTCGCCCTCTTCGATAGCTTCTTCGTTCTGAATGTAAGTGATGTCCTCAAACTGACCGACAAACGGTCCTCCGGCTTTAAGCCCAACTATATTTTTTTCGCGATCCTTCCAATATAATGGTGGCGGATGACCGGCGTTGCAATAAGTCAGTCGGCGATTTTTCAAATCGAAGAGGGCAATAAACAGCGTCACAAACATCGATTCGGTCTTTATGATTCCCTCGCAGAGTATTTTATTCAGATGTGACATCAAATCCGAAGGCTTGATTCCATCGAATTGAGCCAACTGTGATCTTATTATTGCCATCGTCGCCGACATCACCAGCGCCGCCGGGACGCCCTTGTTGGAGACGTCGCCGATCACGACCATGAATTCATCGGCACTGATCTCGATTATATCATAAAAATCGCCGCCGACGTGCCTCGCCGGAACATACAGCGTCCCGACTTCGACCCCGTCGATTTTGACGTCTTTGCCCGGCAAAATGGCCTTTTGCACTTCGGTGGCGGTAGAAAGTTCCTGGTCCATCTTCTGTTTAACCAGAGATTCCTTGAGAAGCATGGAATTGTCGATAGCCACCGCCGCAAACTGCGCCAATAGCTTTATATTTTCCTTGTCGGCGTCGGTGAAGCCGCTTCCGTCAGTCTTGTTTATGACAAGAATAGTGCCGTGGCACTGCGCCCGTGATGCAATCGGCATGGCCAGGAGGCTCTCTATCCGCGGCCCGTGCTCGACTGGGAAATCATAAGCGTTATCGACGACCGGCGTCTGCTTGTTGAAGGCAAAAGTCGCCACGTCTTCGCCGTCTTTGTACCGTATGCTTTTGACCAGTGTGTCATCGACTCCCCAGGTGATGCGCGAAACAAGTTCGTTATTCTCTTCGATAAGAATCGCCCCCACTTCACCACCGACCATACGCACCGCCATTTCCATCGCGACCGACAGGATGCTTTCGATATCCAGAAGTGAGGTCACCAGCGTCGCCATGGTGGTCAGGTCACTGAGCTTGAGCGAGGTTTCTTCGAGGCGCGATTCCAGATCGAAAACGCGGTTGTCAATTATACTTTTGGCGGCCATATACCGCTTTTCGGCATAAAAACGCTGAAATTAAGGGCCCCGGCAAATTAGTACGCTTAAAAAATAATTTTATCGTTTCTTGAATTTGATCCGGAACGGCACCCCGGCGAAATCATAGCTTTCGCGGAGCTGATTATTGATATATCGCAAATAGCTCTTTTGAAGCAGCTGAGGATGATTGCAGAAAAACGTGAAAGTCGGGGGGGCGACGTCGGCCTGAGTCGCATAATAAATATTGATGTACTTACCCTTGATCGCCGCCGGCGGCTGACGGGCCACCAGGTTTTCTATAAAAGCATTGAGTTCCGCGGTCGGTATGCGACGGTTCCAGTTTTCGTACACGGCATCGACCAGCGCGATAGTCCTGGCGACCCGTTTGCCGCTTAAGGCGGAAATGTATATTTGTGGAATGTAGCCATGCAGGCCCAGGAATTTCTTAACCTGTTCGGCGAATATATCGGCGGTGCGATCGTCTTTTTCGACCAGGTCCCATTTGTTGACCGCCAGAACCAGTGCCCGGCGCGCCTCGACGGCGTCCTCGATCACCTTCAAATCCTGCACCATCATGCCTTCCGAGGCATCGACCAATACCACCGCGACATGGCAGTTCTCGATCGCCCGTAAAGTCCGAAGCGTCATGAAAAATTCCAGGTCTTCTTTGACCCGCGCCTTACGGCGCAGTCCGGCGGTGTCGATCAGAACATACTTTTTGCCCTCGTATTCAAACGGCGTATCGACCGCATCACGCGTCGTCCCCGGTGTCGGCGAAACGATCACCCTCTCTTCCCCGATCAGCGAGTTTATGAACGACGATTTCCCCACGTTGGGCCGTCCGATGACAGCGATTCGAATTGCGTCTTCTTGACCGGCATCGACTGCTTCTTCGGGCAGGAGCTCGACCAGCTTATCGAGAGCATCACCGATACCGAACCCGGTGTTGGCCGATACCGGGCACGGTTCATCGAGCCCGAGTTTGTAAAATTCATACCGATTGACCGCAAGAGAATCGTTGTCGGCCTTATTGACCAGCAGCAGGACTTTGCGTTTCGATTTCTGTAACCGCCTCGCGATCAGTTCATCGGCACGGTCGGCCCCGGTTTGGCAATCGACCACTAACAGCGTAAGATCGGCCTGCATTACGGCCTCTTCGGCCTGTTCGAGCACCAGACGGTCGACGCCCTTGGGCGTCTCGGGAATCATCCCGCCGGTATCGACCAAGTAAAACTCCCGCCCATTCCAGTCGCACATTGCGTAATTGCGGTCACGCGTCACACCCGGCATGTCATCGACAATTGCGATGCGCCTGCGCAGCAGGCGGTTGAACAGCGACGACTTTCCGACGTTGGGCCGTCCGATTATAGCCACCAGCGGCAGGCTCATGACAACGCCTCTCTTAACGAGTCGGCAATAAAATAACTGCCGACTTTTATCTCGGCCTCGGATTTATTTTTTAAATAATCGAGTTTCATATCATCCAAAAACAGGTTGTCATCGTTGATGCAATTCGGCGGTAAAAGTATGGTATCATAGTTGTTATCTATTTTCTTGACCGTACGCATTATATCCCCGCCGGTTAACAGGCCGCTGACCGTAACCGTCTTCCCCCAGAATTTATTTTCTATTGGTATGAGACCGACATTGAATCCGGTCTCAGCAACCAGAGGCTCGATAATTTCTTTTTGCAGGGTTGGAGCCGCCGAAACACCGGTTATCACCGCGATTTTCTTTTTTGATTTTGTCTTATACAGTGATTTCTTGCGGCGATTAAACTGGGTGATCGTCCAGCGCAGCATCCCGATTCCGTTTTCGAACTGCTCCATCTCTTCGTATTCGGACAAGCGCGGCACATCGTGGCCGGCCAGAACATAAAACTCATCGGCCGCGAAGACCAGCCGTGTACCGTACCTTTGAAGGAATTCTTTTTGAAACGAATTGATAATATCAATCATTTCTGCCGCACTACCTCTATCGTACGTTTTCAACGGCGTCAGCTTTTGTCTGTACCTGGTCAGCCCGACCGGAACAATACCGATAGTCCGCACCCCCGGATACAGTTTGGCAAGATCTTCTATAGTGCGGTTCAGCGCCGGGCCATCGTTTATCCCCGGACACACTACTACCTGTGTATGAAAAACTATTCCCGCCCCAATAAGTCGCTTCAGCATCGGCACAATCGGCTCCAGCTTTTCATTGCGAAGCAGACACCGCCGCAGCTTGTTGTCGGTCGCGTGCACCGACACATAGAGCGGCGACAACCCCTGCGCTATTATGCGATCAACGTCCTGCCTGGTCAGATTGGACAGCGTCACGAAATTGCCGTGCTTGAACGACAGCCGAAAGTCATCGTCCTTGACATAAAGCGACCGGCGCATCCCTTTGGGCTGCTGGTGTACGAAGCAGAATATGCAGTTGGCCTTGCAACGGAGAATTCTGTCGTCTTCGAATATCACCCCCAGATCATTGGGACGCTCCACGCCGAAATCAAACTTCTTCGCAGCACCATCGGAGTTCTCGAATATGAGCGACAGATGGTCATCGGCCGACTTGAACTGATAGTCGAGCGTATCGGTCACTTCGCGTCCGTTGACCGAAACCAGCTGCCACCCTGTGCGGACATAACCGAACAGAGGCGAATCGGGATGTATCGACTGTACTTTCATGACATAAAATTAAGCGGGCGAAGGGGGTCGAACCCTTGACGTCAAGCTTGGGAAGCTTGCATTCTACCGCTGAATTACGCCCGCTTTATAATTTATTAAAATGTATATTTCAATCCTTGTAATGTCAAGGCCTTCACCCGGATTGACTATAACAGCCCCCCGGCGATACACCCGACCGACATCAGGACCCCCACCAACAGATGGGTCTGGATAGTCCCGGCCATCGCCGGAACAAGCTCCTTTATTTTCTCATATTCCCGCGCAAAAGTTCGAACCGTCTTGAGCGCGATCGGTAGCGACACCAGCGCCACCAATGAATACGGACTCAAAATGCCGAAAACTACCGACAATACTACCCCGCCGTAGCTTCCGAATATCAGGAAGTAATACCCGGCCATGGACATCTTTTTGCCCTGCTTGACCACCAGGTTGTTCTTCCCGACCGCCTTATCGGCGTCGAAATCGGGATATTGATTAATATACAAAATTGCCGTGATCAAAAACCCGATCGGAAACGACGTCCAGAACGCCGCCCAGCTGAAATATCCGGTCTGGACATAATAGGCACCCATCACCGGCAAGATGCCGAAATTGATATGAATCATGATTTCGCCGAGACCGTGGTACGAAAACGCGAACCGACCGGCGGTATAGAAAAATCCGCCGATAAATCCCGCCGTCGCCAAAACGAGAACCCAGTAGCCCGGCGTGACGATAGTCAGGTACACCCCACAGGCCAGCGCCAAAAACCAGAAGACAAACGCCCCGGTCAAAACCGTTTTGGGACTCATAAGCTTGTTCTGGATCACCCGGCTGCCGCCTGAAAACGGTGTATAGTTTTCGTTGATCTCATCATCGGTGGACTTATGATCAAAATAATCGTTGGTCATATTCGCCGCCGCGTGGGCAAAAACCGCCCCGAACAGCGTCACGAAAAATGTCGCCCAGTTGAAATGCCCGGTTTCGTAAAAGGCCAGAGTCGCCCCGAACAGGACCGGGATAATTATCCCCGTGAAAAACGGTGCCCTTACCGCCATAGCCCACTTCTGAATCGGATTCATCGCCCTTCTCCTCTACTCTCTCATACCTTTGACAAATTAATTAGAAGATACGATCCAAAAGTATCTAATTTATCCTAATTTTTAAGTTCTTTATCTTTTTTACCGGTATACCTGACCAGCATGACCGTCAATTCGAACAATATCATCAGCGGCACCGCCAGCATCACCTGCGTGAAAACGTCGGGCGGGGTCAATATTGCCGCCACGATTAAAATCGCCACGATAAAATACGGCCGGCCTTTGGACAGGGTTCTCGACGATATTATCCCGATCCGCCCGAGGAAATACCCGACCACCGGCATCTCGAACGACGCTCCGAACGCCAGAATCATCATCCCGGCGAACGAGATATAGCTCGAAACCGTGATAATCGGCATCATAACTCCCTCGCCGTAGCCGATCAGAAACTTGATCGCGAACGGGAGAATGATATAAAAGCAGAAAGCCCCGCCGATCAGAAAGAGGATGGTCGAGACGGCCACCAGCGGCAGGATTATCTTTTTTTCGGTGTCGTACAGCCCCGGCCCGATAAATTTCCAGAGCTGATAGAAAACCACCGGCGCGGCGGCGATTATGCCGGTGTAGAACGACAGCTTTAAATAGGCGTAGAACGACCCGGTCACTTCGGTGAAATAAAGCTTGTTGCTGCCCAGCGGGACGGTTATGAATTTATATATTTCTCCGGCAAAGATGAACGATATTAAAGCCGTCACGGCAATCGCCACGATCGACTTGATCAGCCTCCAGCGAAGCTCCTCTATATGGTCTAAAAATGGCATATCGGCTTTGGTTTTGGTTTCGGGCTCATCATCAGATTCCTTACCCGATTCCGCTCCGGATTCAGATTTCGGCGTAGATTCCGTATCCGCATCGGAGTCATCACCTGAACCATAAACCGGCTTATAATCTGAATTGGATTCAGGATCTTTTTCCGACTCGGGCTCGGTATTTTTATCTTCGTCCGCCACAACAGGTCTCTATTTTTCTTAGTAGGTCAGGAGCCGTGTCGAAGACTCTGAGCCTTGCGAAGAGCGCTCCTGACATCTTATCTTCTCTTAAACAACGGCTCTAAAAATAGACACAATTCGTTGTTAAGGCAAGAGTTAAGTAGAGAGGAATTAAAATGGCGTCAGGAGATCATTTCCCGACGCCGTTCAATTGTTATTGAGGTCCCCAGGCTGCGATATGGTTCATTTCTGTTCCGTCGACATTGGTAAACTCGCCTCCAGCTATAAGCCGATTACCATAAATACCGAGCTTGGTGATTTCGTAGTCCATTCCGGCTCCAAGCGCCGACCAACTGCTGCCGTCCCAGACCCCGATATGATTAAGGTCTATTGCACCGGCGTTGACGAAATCTCCCCCGACTATCAATTTGTCATTATATACAGCAAGCGTATAGACATAGGAATTTGTGCCGGAGCCGACAGTCGTCCAAACTGATCCATCCCAGGCCGCAATATAACTGGCGCTTATTCCACCGGCGGCAGTGAAACCACCCCCAACGATTAAATCGCCGCCAAAGACGGTAAATTCATTGATCAGATAATTGGTCCCGGATGTCAGAGAATCCCAAACGGACCCATTCCAGGAGGCGATATTATTTGCACCCTTCCCACCGGCTGTGGTGAAAAGTCCTCCGACAATCAATTTATTATCATAAATGGAAAGAGCATAAATGCTGTGTGCTGCCCCGGTGATTCCGGTTCCGAGGGCTGACCAGTTTGTCCCGTTCCAAGCCGCAACATTATTGACAGCCACCCCGCCGATATTGGTGAAAACGCCTCCGGCAATCAGATATCCATTATATATGGCCAGATCATAGATTAAGCCGCTTGTGCCTGATCCCAGGGTAGTCCAGGCCGATCCATCCCAGGCCGCAATGCCGTTCGCGTTCGTTCCGCAGATAGTGGTAAATTGTCCGGCAAAGATAAGTTTGTTATCATAAACGATAGCAGCGAAAATATTGGAAAATGTTCCACCGTCGTCTGCCCCAAGTGCCGACCAGTTGGATCCATTCCATTTCGCAATATTACTCACGTCTTCGTCGCCGGCGTGCGTTAACGGTCCACCGACGTACAATTCATCATTATAGCTGGCAACGGCGTAAACAGCGCTGTTTACTCCGGAGCCAAGCGCCGACCAGCCATATTGGACCGGCCCGGTCGATTTGTCTTTATCGGAACAACCGACGGCCAATACACCTGTGATTGTCAGAATGCAAAAAACGGTGAATAAAGAAATTCTGGAGTTACACATACCAACCCTCCCGGCACAAGGGTGCACCGAAAAAAGTCTTATTAGCCAATATTGCGTTGACTATAAAATATCATCCATTGCCCACGAAAAGGCAATCAAAATCATACATGGAGGAATAAATCGCTGATACCGGACCGGGTGGCCACGCCGCGCGGTGGCCACGCCAAACTTGTTTGGAGTGGATAGACGTGGACTATGATTCGTGAGCGACTGGGTGGCCACGCCACGTGGTGGCCACTCCAAACTTGTTTGGAGTGGGTCTATAAATTCCTATAAATCTTTACAACACTGCTCAATCGCCCAGACATGGCTCTCATGCGCCGCATTCCCCGCGAATTCTTTAACCGTCACCCAAACCGGCTCATGGTCTAACTCTGTTCGGCTTCCCGAACTATCGACAACCGAACACACGAAAAAATGCCCGATTTTGTTATAGGCTTTGTTGTCGTCCGATGTATAAACAAACTCCGCCGCCGACCCGACTTCCCGCCCGATTTCGATTCTCCAGCCAACCTCTTCTTTCATTTCGCGATGCAGCGCGTCGTGCAAGCTTTCGCCACTATCGACACCCCCGCCGGGCAAATAATACTTGCCTCGGTACTTCACCGCCAGCAACAGGCCGTTGTCATTGGATATAATCGCATGCGCCCCGGCCGGTCGATGTATACTATGCCGGATATTTTATTGCCGAATTGGAATATATTATTCAAGGAATCTCCGGCTATTATGTATTAACCTCTTGTATATATTTGGCATCCATTTGCTGAATTTCTGGTGTGTCCTCTATTCCAAATTGATTCCTGTACCAATTGCATGAAAATGCCAACACCGGATTCATGGTTGTCAATATTCTTTCCTTAGTGTTTTCTTCACTTGGGAGTATTTTTATCCCCAATATATCAGCATCGTTGTGGACTATATACGTATCTTCAAGATATTTGGGGCTGCTATGATCAGCTTCGCTATGAATTCTGTAGCGAGTGTCGTACATCAGAGCGAGTTTTGCAGATTTCGCATAATCTTCTATTGTAAATTTCTTAGACTTATTTATTTCATTTGATTTATTTATTTCATTTGATTTATCTATTTCATCTTTTAATTCAATTAATTCTTGTTTGTCATAGTCGACTGCCCTAAAATCTTCATTGTTTAAGACAACGTTAATATATTTTAGTCTATTGTAATTATCTCGGGCAATGAAATTAATTAGTGCCTTCTCACTATTTATACATGCCCCCATATAGAATAACGCCTCCATGCATGACCTTGCCATACACTCCGCACCATTAAAACTTTTCTCATTAAATAAAATCCTTACTGCATTAGAATAATCCAATATTTTGGCAAATAGACTTCCAATTACAATATCGCGCCCATTATTATTTTTTATTTCTGCCAGCGAAATGATTGAATCCATATGCTGCAAGTAAGCATTAAAATCCTGATAAAGACCCATAGTTTCCATAATAACATAACCTCACTTTGATTAAATTTTGCCTCGTCTGGGTGGCCCGCCATTTATGGCGGGTTTCTTAAACCCAGTTTAATTTATCCGCAAAACCATCATTTTCGTCCGCGACTGTCATACGATGCCCCAATATCTCAGATTCAGACATTCGAAATATATCAATCGCCGATTTTAATTCAATACCAAAATACCCTTTTATCAGAGGCAATTCTGCCCCTCCCCCTATTATAAAGGGCTATTACTATGCCAAGAACGTTGAGTGACAAAATTGATAGAGGAATGAGATGCAAAAATAAAGAATTTTCAAATTCGAACCCATTTGGCTGTAACCGTAAAGGACTTAATATATTGCAGAGATTAATGGACCGGTGCGCCCACTATCATACCTAAGTAGGTCGGGTTCCGAGTGAAGCGCAGCGAAACGAGAAACCCGACAACAAGATGTCGGGTTTTTCATCCCGTAAAACGGGATTCAGAACCCGACCTACTTCTAAGGAATATTAAAGTACGTGATTACTTCAACAGCTTCTTGAGCTCGGAGAAGAATTCTTCTTTGTCCTGGAATTTGCGATAGACGGATGCGAAGCGGACGTAGGCCACCTCGTCGACTTCCTGAAGCTTCTTCATCACCATCTCGCCAATCGCCTGGCTGGTGATTTCGTTTTTGGTCAGCTCCTGCAGATCGCCCTGGATTTCATCGGCCATCGCTTCGATCTTTTTAACCGAAACCGGACGCTTCTTGAGAGCCAGACGCATCCCCTCGATCAGCTTCTGACGGTCGAACGGTTCCCGGCGGCCGTCGGATTTGACCACGGTCAGTTCGACGTTTTCGATGTACTCATAGGTCGTGTAGCGCTGGGCGCACTTGATGCACTCGCGCCGCCGCCTTATCGCCCGGCCCTCGCGCACCGAGCGCGAATCGACCACTTTATCCTCTTCGGAACCGCAGAACGGACATCTCATGGTTTCTGATCCTTCGGCGCAAAGACCGCATCGCGCACCGACATACGATGCACCGTCAACCCCGCCTCGTCGATCAACTGCTTCGAGAGATCGTCGGGGTAACCGTCGGTGATGTATATTGTTCTTATCCCGGCGTTGATAATCATCTTGGCACACAGCACGCACGGGTACGTGGTCGAGTACAAAGTTGCACCTTCGATCGACACACCCGACGTCGCCGCCTGTATGATGGCATTCTGCTCGGCGTGTATCGCCCGGCAGAGTTCGTGGCGCTCGCCCGACGGGATATTCATCTGCTCGCGCAGGCACCCGACATTGAGGCAATGTTCCAGGCCCGAGGGCGACCCGTTGTAGCCGGTGGACAGGACGCGCTTGTCTTTGACTATGACCGCCCCCACCTGTCGTCGCAGGCAAGTCGAGCGAGTTGCCGCCAATTGCGCGATACGCATGAAGTATTCGTCCCACGAGGGACGGTTGTCTTGCGGGCTGGACATGAGGTCAATCTATGATTATATGCTGATCGGAGCAATTAAAATTTGAGCGGATTCGGGCTTTTCGATATGGAAATATTCCCTGGCCGAACCGCCATTGACGGCGATTTCGAGATATCCGAAAGAATTTATATACGCAACAAGATGACTCGGCCTGACCGCACCGAAAGTTTTTTTTATCCGGCCAATTTTGACACCATTAAGAAAGATGACGCCACCGGTGTCGATTCGTTCGGCTTTGATCGAACTCACGAGGTTTCCGAAATGATCGATATAGATCACCGTCCCGGCCGTCCCCTGTTTGGTCTTACGGTACCCCGGCGGTTTTATGCGAATTATGTCATTAAGACCCGGACCGAACTCTTCGGGTATCACTCCCAGCGCCAGGTACGCCGCGGCCGGTGCGAATATGTCGCGCGCGTGGAATGTATCGGACGCAGCGGGCAAAATATATTTGGGATTCTTGATCTCTATTCCCTTCCTGATTTCTCGTCTCGTCAAGAAGGAAAACAGGCCGTTATCCGGACCAGCAAAATAATACTTGGCTGTTTCGATTACGACGCCTTTGCGCTTTGTCCCCACCCCCGGATCAACGACAGCGACATGAATTGTCCCCGGCGGAAATGCTCTGTACGAAGTCTCCATCAGATATCGCCCGGCGATAATATCAAATGCCGGAACGGAATTAGTTATATCGACAATATTGGCTTTACGGCATATCGAAAGGATTATGCCCTTGACGATTCCGGCATAATTATCGCTCGTACCGAAATCGGTGGTGAGAGTTATAATCGGTTCCGCCGTGTTTACAGGTGCCAAGCGTTGAATCCCAGTTGATCGTCTCTTTTGCGCACGATTTCGGTGGTCAAAGGCCGGATGAAAACTTCGAGCGTCGCCTGCACGACGGCCTCGAACAGGTGGCCGGTAAACGAGTGGAGCGAGCTGTCGCCCACGGTGACATGCATATGGAGAAATATCTCATCGCTGCCGTCGATCCGGGCGATATTGCCGTTGAGCGCGCCCACTTCGAGCCGTTCCCGGAAAGATTTGGTGACATACCCTTTGGTGGAAAAATCGTATACGCCCAGAGAGGCGCTTTCGAAAGCGCCCAGCGCCTGCAAAAATCCGCCTTTGATATCGTGCTGTCGGACAAATTCGGTGAGAGTCGAGACGACCTCCTCACCACGGTCGAGGCGAACCAGAAATCCCTCCTCAACCTTCTTAAAATCCATATCAGGTTACCTCATTAAGCCAATCGAGATAATCCGGGTTGCCTTCGCTGACGTTCAACGTGAGCACTTCGGGCACGTCGTCGGGGTGGTTTTCCCGGACGAATTTGGTCAGCGTCTCCACTTTCTTCGTGGTCGTCTTGATGACCAGCAGGGATTCCTCGGCTTCCTTGATTTTCCCCTTCCACCGGTAAACCGACTGAACCCCTCTAACAATATTTACGCAGCCGGCCAGTTCACTGTTTACCAGTTGGCGGGCGAAATCGACGGCTTTATCGGTCGGGACGGTTACCTGTACAACTCGAAATGCGGACATATCGCACCCCTCTCTCTAAGATTTTATCTTCCTGTTAAGTTTTTTCTCCAGCGAGGCCACTTTGCCCGTCAGCCGGTTGTCCGCATCCTTGCGGTCATCCATCGACAGAACCATGTATATCCGGTTGCTGGATTCGCGGAGCTTAAGCCGGCATTTGTTAATGATTTCCAAAACTTCGTCCCATTCGCCTTCGATGACGGTCGACATGGACGAGGTCTTATACGGCAAACCGGACCGGTCGACAATGTCGATAATTTTCGACACCTCACCCGATGCCGATTCCGATCCGCCGGTCGGGAACATGGAAAATTGAATTAACATATTTACCTCACTGAATATTATCGGTTTAAAATCCGGGGACAAATAGAAAAATATCGCCCACTGGTTTCTCCAGCCGGTAATTGCGGCCGATAAATTTAAACAACGGAACGTATTCTTCTGTATTCATATAATCGATACCCGCCCCCCGTCTCAGATAATCTTCCTCGGCGTATTTCTGCACAAATATCACCTTGGGTTTATATTTCGCGATACCCTTTGCGGCATCAACAACCATATCCGGATGTAAACCCCGCCAGTAGAACCAGTCTACCCGGGTCGGGTTTTTCCGGTCCGTCAGGTAATACAATACGGGGAAATCGGGATAGATGAGAATATAGTCGCCTTTGTCGGTGTAATAATCCACGGCCTTGATCAGGTCTGAAATTTGGTTGAAATTCCGGGCGGAGGTGCGAATTCCCTTCAATTTTCCGGTCGTAAACTCTGACAGAAGCTGGTCGCGGGGGACATCGCGGTAAACTGATTTATATTTTATAACGGCACCGGCACCCAGAATAAGTACCATAATAATGGCCGGAAAATATTTCCTATAGACCGAGGCAGCGGCCATTTTCAGAGAACAATATGAGACGGTCAGGGCGAGGCCCGACCCCATATAGCTGGTGACTATGCCAACGTACGAGAACCCCGACAAATAAACTACCACCGATGCGGCAAG
Organism: uncultured candidate division Zixibacteria bacterium; assembly: GCA_963702205.1. GTDB lineage: Bacteria > Zixibacteria > MSB-5A5 > GN15 > PGXB01 > CALAMC01. The sequence continues at coordinate 2,358,546 of OY969724.1, read as the reverse complement.
CTGCACCGGTAATACGCCAATCAGCCGATCCTTCGCGGCAGTGTTCTTTATTCTCCTGATACGCCAGATTAAAAATATTGAAATGGCGTGATTGAATATTGCTGCATTGTAATTAAACAGCGTGGTTCGATAGTATATCAAAAAGCCAATTACCGGAATTAATGATATCGGCATAATTAACCATTTGTAATTATTACTATAGGCCAAAAGCAGTATCATGGCAATCATCGGCAGAGAGAATACTATCGCGACATGATTGTTCTGGAAAAGCCCGAACAACCATCCGCGAGCCGTCATTTCCGGAAGATATATATAGGCATTGGTTATATAGGCATTCAGGCTGCCCGTGTAAACGAGATAAGCCAGCCATATTGCCGCCGGAATCAAAAAACCGATGGCCGCCTGCCTTATGGCCCGACCGCAGGCGTATTCTGCCCTTATTTTTATAATTTTCGATAAATACCCAAGGGCAAATATCAGCGGTAGAAATAGTATATAGTTTTGCTTGGCCCAGAAGCCAAGAAATGCCATAAGCCCCAATAGATAGTATTTTCTTTCGCTTAGGGCGACAATCGCCAGCGCTGAATAAAAAATCGCTTCGTAGTTATACCACGGGTATTGAATCATCAGAGTCGACACTACCCATGATGTCAGGAGGAGCAAAAGCAGTTCGATGTCATTGACATATTTACGATATACGACCGAAAAAACCGTTATCATCGCCCACATCTGAACCGCCCAGTATATCCGTGAGGCAAGGACGGAATAATTGTCACCGAAAATAGTTATCAATATCGACTGGACATAAATTGCGAGTGGATTGATCAAAAAGTAGAAATCCCTGTACGGCACCTGTCCATGGCTTATTCTCTGCCCCAATGACAGCAGCCAGCCCTCATCGGTGGCATTGAACCCGTCGGGGAGATAGAGATAATTATAGACAACGACAACGGCTGTAAAAATCAAATAAGGCCAGAGTCTGACAACTGCTGGCCTTGAATTTGCGCTATTCGACATTTCCAAATCTTCGTTACACCGTCAGGTCCGTTCGGGATACAGTGGAAATTTTTCGCAAAGTTCCTTCACGTCCTGCGCCACCGAGGCATAAACTTCCTCATTGCCCAGATTTTGTATGACGCGGTCGATGAATTCCGCGATCTGCACCATTTCCTCCGTGCCCATCCCGCGCGATGTTATAGCCGGAGTGCCAACCCGAATACCGGACGTTACGAACGGCTTACGCGTGTCGAACGGAACGGTATTCTTATTGACCGTGATCCCTGAGGCATCAAGAGCATTTTCAACTTTCTTGCCGGAATAGTCCCGATCCAGAAACGACATCAAAAACAGGTGATTATCGGTCCCACCGGACACGATATGATATCCCTTGTCTTTCAATGCTCCGGCCATAGCGGCGGCGTTTTCGATTATTTTCTTTTGATATTCCTTGAATTCAGGGTTGAGTGCTTCTTTAAGTGCCACGGCCTTGGCGGCGATGATATGCATCAGCGGTCCGCCCTGGATGCCCGGCATAACTGTTCGATCGAGATCGGCGGCGTATTTTTCTTTGCAAAGAATCATTCCGCCGCGCGGTCCGCGAAGGGTCTTGTGGGTGGTGGTCGTCACGAAATCGGCGTATGGTACCGGCGACGGATGCAGCCCGGCCGCGACCAGCCCGGCGATATGGGCCATGTCGACCATGAGATATGCCCCGCAACTGTCGGCCGCCTCGCGGAACTTTTTGAAATCGATAATTCTCGGATAAGCCGACGCGCCGGCAATGATGAGTTTCGGCCGGACTTCCCTGGCCATGGCGATCAGGGCGTCGTAGTCAATGGTCTCGGTTTCCTTACTTACCTGATAGCCGTGGATTTCATACAACATGCCGGAAAAATTGATCGGGTGGCCGTGGGTCAGATGACCACCGTGCGACAGGTCCATACCCATCACCTTGTCGCCCGGCTTTAGGACCGTGAAATAGACGGCCATGTTGGCCTGTGAGCCGGAATGTGGCTGCACGTTGGCATGCTCGGCCCTGAACAGTTTCATGGCTCGTTCGCGGGCAAGGTTTTCGGCAACGTCGACAAATTCACACCCGCCATAATACCGTTTACCCGGATAACCTTCGGCGTACTTATTGGTCATAATGCCGCCGGCGGCCTCCAGGACCGCCTCAGAGACGAAATTCTCCGACGCGATCAGTTCCAGTTTGGTCGATTCGCGGAGGGTTTCGTGCACGATGGCATCGTATATCTCCGGGTCGACCAACCTCAATTGACTCATTTTATCCCACCTGTCGTTTATTTCGTTACAATCGGGCCATCGGACTTCTATGCCGATTCGGCCCTTGATATTTTTTCCAGTCTGCGGCTGTGGCGGCCTCCTTCGAATTCCGTCTCTAACCAGGTCCGTACAATGTTCTCAAGTTCTTTTTCGTCGATGTACTTCTGCGACAGAGTCAGCACATTGGAGTCGTTGTGCAGTCGGGCATAGAGGGCCATGTCCTGATTGAGACATAAAGTCGCGCGTATGCCCTTAACCTTGTTGGCCGCAATGGTCATGCCGTTACCGGTCCAGCAGACGGCCACCCCGCGATCGGCCTTATGATCGGCCACTTCACGGGCAACTTTCAAACCAAAATCGGAATAGTCAACCGAATCCTTGCCCGTGGTTCCGAAATCGATTACTTCGTGGCCGAGCTTTTCGAGAATGTGCCTGACCTTCTCTTTGTATTCAAAGCCAGCATGGTCCGACCCGATGGCTATTTTCATGCTCTCTCCCGGTTGGCGGTCACGCCTTTACCGGTCGGAACGTACGTCAACCAGTCGTGCTCGTCATCGGTCCGGCCCTGAAGAATATCGAAGAAACGGCTTTGCAGTTTTTCGGTTATCGGGCCCCGGCTGCCGGAACCGATCACGATGCCGTCGATCTGCGACACCGGCGAAACCTCGGCCGCCGTCCCGGTGAAAAAGACCTCATCGGCGATATAAAGCATCTCTCGCTGTACGTTTTGTTCAATGACCTCAAAGCCCATTTCCCGCGCGAGAATCATGATCGTATCGCGGGTTATGCCCGGCAATATCGACGCCGCCACCGGGGGGGTATACAATTTGCCTTTCATGACGAGGAATATATTCTGCGCCGAGCCTTCGGAAACGTGCCCGTAAACGTCGAGCCCTATTCCCTCCGCAAAGCCGCGCGCAATAGCTTCCATTTTAATCAACTGGCTGCCCATATAATTGGCACCGGCCTTGGCCATCATGGGCATCGTATCGGGGGCGTTGCGCCTCCAGGTTGAAATACAGGCCTTGACACCTTTCTCCAGCGCTTCCGGTCCGAGATAGGCACCCCATGGCCAGACCGCGATAGCCACGTCGATCGGGCATTTCGACGGATCCACACCAAGCGAATCATAGCCCCGGTAAACAATTGGACGGATATAGCATTCCTCGATACCATTGACCGCGATCAACTCCAGAGCCGCGTTGAATATTTCGTCTTTGGAGTATGGTATTTTCATGCGATAAATCTTGCAGGAATTGAACAGACGGTCGGTGTGATCCCGGTGACGGAAACAGGCCGGACCCTTGGGCGTCTTGTAGCACCTTTCGCCCTCGAATATAGACGATCCGTAGTGCACAACATGAGACAGAACATGAATTTTGGCCTCGTCCCACTTGACCATGGTGCCATTCATCCAGATATAATCGACTTTATTAAAAGGCATGCTGCTTCTCCTCAATCATTTTAAAATTGAAATATATCAATTTTATCTGTCATTAATATAAAGAATCGATTTCCCAAATTCAAGCCTCTTGTCGCCCGCGCAAGTCATTGATATTAAGCAAAATAACGGAACAAATGCAATTTTTGCTCGCAGGCCGGTAAAATACGTATCATAGCTGTAAAACTTATACACATATGGACGGACAATATGATTAAACAGATTAAATCCGACCAGCGGCATTTTAATGATTTCGGCTGGCTGAAAACCCACTGGTTGTTTTCGTTCGCAAACTACTTCGATCCCGATAATATTCAGTTCGGAGCGTTAAGAGTCTTCAACGACGACGTCGTGCTTCCGGGAAAAGGCTTCCCGACTCATCCGCATCGAGAGATGGAGATTGTTACGATTGCTCTCGAGGGTGAGATCACGCACAAAGACAGCATGGGTAATGAAGCCGTCATCAGGGCCGGTGAGGTGCAGCGTATGTCGGCCGGAACAGGCCTTACCCATTCGGAATACAACCTCTCACAAACAAAAACACATTTTTATCAAATATGGATTTATCCGGATACGCCCGGTTTGAAACCGTCGTACGATCAGAAGACCTTCACCCCCACCGAATTAAAAAATAAGCTCGTTGCGGTGGCGTCGGGACAGAACATTCCCGGCGCGGTTACTATTCATACGGACGCCACCATCTACCGGGCGGACCTCGATAAAGGCAAAAATATAAGTTTCACCGCGGGGGAAACGCGCCGGATATTCGTCTATGTCGGCAGCGGCAAAGTCGAAATAAACGGGCGGACTTTTTCGGCCAACGACCAGGCGCGCATCGACCTTGAGAACAAAATCGACATTAAATCCGTCGACGACAGCAGCCTGATTTTGATCGACGTGCCCTCCTGCAAAGGCTGGGGGTACGACGAAAAAACCCTTAAAGGCTCCTGATTTTTTAGTGGTTTGTCGGCCGGCCGCACATTTATATTCCATGTAAATATATATTGAAAGGCATGGGATAATATGAAGAATATACTTTTTGTACTATTATCATTAATAATCGTCTCGGCCTGCGCCGAGAAAAACGGAACCTCTTCGCCTGAAGACTTCAGCAAAATCGCTTTTATTTATCAGCCCGGTGCGACGCACAAGGACCAGACCGATTTCATGACGTTTCTGACCGGGCGCGGATATGTGTTTCAGGCATTTACCATGGATCAGGTGGCGTCGGCCGATTTTTCACAGTATGATTTGATAATTATCGACTCGTGGATCGGCAGCGGCAGCGACTGGGGTTCCGTGGTGCAGGGTAACGCAATCATTAATTCCAACCTTCCGGTGCTTGGCCTCGGATTCGGCGGCGCGCGCTTTTTCGGCGAGATCGGGCTGACTATCGGTTGGGACAACGGCGATTATTTTCCCGACAGTTCCAGCACCAGTATATTGAATACACAGGTGACCATCGCCGACGGCCGCATTCACACCGACAGTTCCGTATTCAAAACACCTGACCAGATTGAATTTACTCAGGATACTTTGATAGCCGTTTATTACAATTCGGGCATTATCGGCATCGATAGAGATCAGGGTCTTGCGGATTCGGTGCTGTACTATGGACGCCGGCCGGAATACCCGACGCAATACGCCTTGATTAGCGAAGGACGGCGTTATTTCCTGTGGGGATTTACCAACGCTTCGGGATCAATGACGGAAAACGGTAAAAATTTCTTCGTAAATGTAATCGAGTATATGATTAATCGTTGACCGGAGCGACGTCTTTTCTGGTTTCGGTTATTTCTTTCGAGACATCGTCGGCCAAAGCAATCCGGGCGAATCCGAAAGCCAGATTTCTGAGTGTTGCGAGATGCATTTCCTCCGACGCGGTGCCGGTAGCGTCGGCCAGAAAGGTCACTCTATAATCCCTCATGAATGCCTCGCGGGCGGTCGTCTCACAGCACAGGTTGGTCATCACGCCGGAGATCACAATATCGTTAATGCCTTTACCGCGCAATATGGTTTCGAGGTCTGTTCCGAGAAACGATGAATACCGATGTTTGAAAATGACTTTCTCGCCCGGAAACGGCGTCAGTTCAGAATTAATTTCGCTTTCGGGCGAGCCTTCGATAATCATGCCGTCCCACCACCAGCCGAGATTTCCGGCATCGCTGCCGTCGGCATGGTGAACATGGCGTGTATAGATGACCGGCAGTTCGGCTTTACGAAAACCCTCGATCAGTCTTTTAATGGTCGGAATTATGACATTGCCATGTTCGAGCGATAAAGGGGATCCCGGTTCGACAAAAAACCGCTGCATGTCGATGACCATAAGGGCGGTTTTATCACGATCTAACGCCCAGCTATGAGTATTGACCGGTGCGATTTCCTCAAGCCATTGACGGGCCATTTCGGCCAGGTTCTTTTGAGTTACGAACGGTGTCATATTTGTACAAATGTCAGGTTTCTCATCCCGTCAAACGGGATTCGGAGCCCGACCTGCCTTTATATCAAGCCTGCGTAATTTCTTTTATGACTTCGCGGGCGATGACAATGCGCTGCACCTCTGACGTGCCTTCGCCGATTTCACACAGCTTCATGTCACGGTAGTACCGCTCGACCGGATAGCGTTCGGTATATCCGACTCCGCCGAGAATCTGTATGGCCTGGTCGGTGCAGAAATGCGCCACTTCGGATGAATACATCTTGCACATGGCGGAGAGCTTGGTATGGTTGTGACCATTGTCCTTCAGCCAGCAGGTCTTGTACATGATCAGACGAGCCGCTTCGATCTGGGTCGCCATATCGGCCAGTTTGAACTGTATGGCCTGATTGCGGTTGATTGGCTTGCCGCCCTGAATCCGGCTTTCGCTGTATTTCGCGGCGGCGTCGAGCGCCCCCTGGGCCAGACCGATACCCATGGCACCGATTGAAATGCGTCCCCCGTCGAGAGTGATCATGAACTGCTTGAATCCCTCGCCTTCTTTTCCGATAAGGTGCCAGGCCGGGAATTTGAGATCGTCGAAGTGCATGAAGGCCGTATCCGACCCACGACAACCCATCTTATTTTCTTTTTTACCGATAGAAAAGCCGTCCATGCCCTTTTCAATGATAAACGACGATATCCCGTGCACGCCGCCTTCATTGCTCGTGCGAGCGGTGATAATCGAGGCTTTACAGACATTGGCCGAGGTGATCCAGCATTTGGTACCGTTGACGATATACCCGTCGTCGGTTTTCTCCGCCCGGGTTTTGGTTCCTCCCGCGTCGGATCCGGCTTCGGGTTCGGTCAGGCCGAATGCAATGAGGTCTCCTTGCGCTGCGGGAGGCAGGTACTTCTTCTTCTGCTCCTCCGTTCCGAAATAATTAATCGGAAACGTCCCGAGGGAGTTGTGGGCCGCAAGTGTCAAGCCGGTTGAACCGCAGACGCGGGAGACTTCCTCGACGATGATAGCGTACTCGGCTGTCGCCAGCCCCAAACCACCCAGGTCTTTCGGTACAATGCAGCCCCACCAGCCCTTGTCATTGATTAGTTTGTGGACATCCTGCGAATAGATCTGCTCGCGATCTACCTGCGCCGAATGAGGAGCGATTTTTTCTTCACAATAGTCGCGGACCTCCCGCCTCAGGTCCTTGTATTTTATGTCAAAATCCATGATTATTCCTTAAGCAGGTCCCTTGATATAACTATACGTTGAGCTTCCGAGGTTCCTTCATAAATTTCCGTAACCCGGGCATCGCGGAAATAGCGCTCGACCGGATATTCTTTTACATACCCGTAACCGCCGTGAATCTGCACGGCCTGATTAGTCACGAAATTAGCCGTTTCGGAAGCGACCAGTTTGGCCATCGATATTTTACGCGAATGCCGTCCTTCCGCGTCTTTTAGAACCGCCGCCTGATAAACCATCAGTCGTGCCTGTTCGATACGCGTCGCCATGTCGGCCAGTTTGAACTGAATCGCCTGAAAATTACTGAGTGATTGCCCGAACTGCTTGCGCTCTTTGGAATATTTCAGCGCTTCGGCGAAAGCCGCCTCGGCGATACCCAGCGCCTGGGCACCGACACCGACCCGGCCATTGTCCAAAAGCGACAGAGCAATCTTGAATCCCGAGTTTTCTTCGCCGAGCAAATTGACTTTGGGGACGCGGGCGTCCATAAAAGATACTTCTCTGGTATCGGAACATTTAATACCCATCTTTTTTTCGGGAGCACCGAGATTCATGCCGCCTATTCCCGGAGGAACCAGAATGGCCGAGATTCCTTTCGGGCCCTCTTTCGGATCGGTCAGCGCAAAGACTACCGTCAGCCCGGCGAATTTGGCCGAGGTCACCCAGCTTTTGGTGCCATTGAAGATATAATCGTCGCCGTCGGCGATCGCCTGGCATTTCAGGCCCCCGGCATCGGTGCCGCTATCCGGCTCCGACAGTGAGTACGCTCCGATAATCTCCCCGGCCGCCAGCTTCGGTAAGTATTCCTGCTTTTGTGCGTCGGTGCCGTACATCTCAATCGCTTTGATCGTCAGCGAATTGTGGACACTGATCGTGATGGCCAGCCCGGCACACGCCTTCGAGATTTCTTCGATGCACAGGGCATAGCTGAGCGTATCGGCCGCAAGCCCGCCGAATTCTTCCGGCGCCAGCAAACCGAAAAAGCCGAGTTCGGCCGTTTCCTGCAGAAGTTCCGCGGGCATTTCGGCTTTGGCGTCGAGCTCCTCGGCTATTCCATACAGCCGTTTCTGTGCGAATTCGCGAGCGGTATCGCGCAACAGGATTTGATCCTCGCTTAAATTGAAATCCATAATCGTTTATCCTTGCTGGGTGTAATCATAAAAGCCTTTGCCGGTCTTTCTTCCCAGATAACCGGCTTCGACCATTTTCTTCAACAGCGGGCACGGGCGGTATTTGGGATCGCCCAAACCTTCATGCAATACTTCCAGAATGGCCAGACAGACGTCCAGCCCGATAAAGTCGGCCAGCGTAAACGGGCCCATCGGGTGGGCCATGCCGAGTTTCATGACAGCGTCGATCGCCTCGACCGAACCGACGCCCTCGAACAGCGCAAAAATCGCTTCGTTGATCATCGGCATGAGAATGCGGTTGGCGATAAAACCAGGATAGTCGTGCGATGGGATCGGCGACTTGCCCAGTTTGCGGGCCAGTTCATCGACCAGTTGAAATGTCTCCATCGATGTGCCCAGGCCGCGTATCATCTCGACCAGCTTCATCATCGGAACCGGATTCATGAAATGCATACCGACGACTTTATCGGGTCGCTTCGTGGCGGCACCGAGTTTGGTGATTGAAATAGACGAAGTGTTGGAAGCCAGAATCGTATCCGGCGGGCACAGAGCGTCGAGCTTTTTGAATATATCCAGCTTGACGTTCAAATCTTCGAAAACCGCTTCGATTACAATCTGAGCATCTTTGGCGTCTTCCATGTTAGTGGAACCTTTGATCCGGGACAGCGCCTCAGTCTTATCTTTCTCGGTTATCTTCTCTTTCGAAACCATGCGGTCGAGGTTTTTGCCGATCGTGCCAAGCGCCCGGTCGAGAAATTCCTGCTTGGTTTCGATTAAAACTACATCGTAACCGGTCATGGCGCAGACGTGCACGATGCCGTTACCCATAGTACCGCCGCCGATGACGGCTATTTTTTTTATATCATCGACTTTCATTGCCGTACTCCCTCCTGAATTTATACCATTTCAATTGACAGCGCCACGGCGTGCCCGCCGCCGAGGCAAAGCGTCGCCAAACCGTTCTTGAGACCGCGATCCTTAAGCGCATAAATCAACGTGGTCAGGACGCGAGCTCCCGAGGCACCGATGGGATGGCCCATCGCCACCGCCCCGCCGTGCACGTTGACCTTGTTCCAATCCCAGCCGAGTTCTTTGCCGTCGGCCAGCGCCTGCACGGAGAAGGCCTCGTTGGCTTCGATCAGGTCGAAATGATTGACATCGACGCCCATCTTCTCGCACAGATTACGTACGGCGTATATCGGGGCGAAGAAAATCATTTCAGGCTCGACCCCGGCAGTGGTGTAATCGATGATACGGGCCAGCGGTTTGAGATTGTTTTCCTTCATGAACTGCTCGGACACGACCACGGTCGCCGAAGAACCATCATTCAGCCCCGGAGCGTTTCCGGCGGTGACGGTACCGTCTTTTTCGAAAGCCGGGCGAAGTTTCGCGAGGGCCTCGAGTGAAATATTGCCGCGCGGACACTCGTCGGTATCGAATTTTAACGAGTCACCTTTTCTCTGCGGTATTTCGATCGGAAATATTTCGTCTTTAAATTTGCCGGATGCTATCGCGGCGACCGCTTTCTTGTGAGAATTGTATGCGAATTCATCCTGCTCTTCGCGGGTGATTCCGGCTTTGCGGCCGGTCAGCTCGGCAGCGCTGCCCATATGCCAGTTCTTGAAGGCACACCAGAGACCATCGAGAACCATTGAATCCTGCAGCTTCTTATCGCCGAATTTCAATCCGCCTTTGGCCCCATGCAGGACATACGGCGTGCCGGACATCGACTCCATGCCTCCGGCTACGACACAGTGCTGGTCCCCCGCACGGATCGACTGCGCGGCCAGCATGACCGATTTCAGACCCGAACCGCAAACTTTGTTGATTGTGAAAGAAGCCACGTGGGCCGGAATGCCTCCGAATATGGCCGCCTGGCGCGCCGGAGCTTGGCCGACACCGGCTTGAACGACCTGTCCCATGACAACTTCGTCGATTTTGGCGGGGTCAATATTGGCGCGTTTGACAGCTTCTCTTATGGCCAGGGCGCCAAGCTGCGTCCCTGTAAACGATGATAATCCACCCAGAAATGTGCCAATGGCGCTTCGGCAGGCGGAAACTATATAAGCCTGATTTTTATCTGACATTTATTCCTCCAACTTCTTTGGTTTTATGATCTTGCGTAATTAGATTATATAATAAAATCATGTCTGCAAAGCAAGACCTTGTCGGCATAATACCGGAGTTATTCGTTTATTTTCTCAATGTCGGAATTTGAGTTATCCACATTCCAGGGCCAAATCATCAGGAAAGCCGGAGTACGATATATGGCGCGCTATACAACATAACTCGTATGAATTTTTTGGAGTTGCTGTAACTATTTTATAGTTGACTGAATTCAAACAAAAAATAGATTGTAGGTTTAGATAAGTAGGTGACAACGTGATTTTTGGGAATTACAATTTAACCAACAACTCAAGGAGGGTGAGATGAAGAAGTTGGTTCTTCTCACATTTGTGATAGCATTTCTGGCCTTAAGCGCATTCGCTGAGGGCGAGGCAGTCAAAGGAATCACCGCGAAAGGTTTTAAAGCAGGTTTGTCGATGTCTACGTTGACCGGTGACATTGATGGCGTAAAAGCGAAAGCGGGCTTTGCCGGCGGTGCTTTCCTTACCTATAATTTCTCGCCTGCGATGGCAGTACAGCCCGAAGTTATATATTGTATGAAGGGCGTCAAAGCAGAAGTTGGGGACATGAAGTTGAAGCTCGATTACTTGGTTATACCGGTATTGCTGAAGTACGACGTTCCGACTCAGGGCAAAATCTCCCCCAATATTTTTGCCGGTCCGGAACTGGGTATTCTTCTCTCGGCAAAGAAAGGGGACGTTGACATCAAGGACAGTACGGAAAGTGTCGACTTTGGCATCAGCTTTGGAGCGGGGATAGATTTCGCGATGGAAAGCGGCAAAATAACGCTCGATGCCCGCTACACGGTGGGATTGTCAAATGTCGCCAAGACCGAAGAAGGTGACAATACATCGGTCAAAAACGGCACCTTCATGGTTCTTCTTGGTTACGGATTCTAATACAAAAGATGTCTGTATTTTATGCCGGGTTTCACGACCCGGCTTTTTTATTGATTTTTTCAAGGCATTTTGTTATAAACTCACAGGGTAATATCATTAATACAAAACATCTAACCGGGAGGAGAGATGAAAATTCTGTCGTTGTGTTTGGCTGCAATGCTCGTTATCGCCATTGGCGCCGTCGCGCAAGATTCTCCGGTTGACAAAGGGAGCTTCATGCTCAGCGGACAGGCATCCTATACTTCGCTCGGGGGGGACTTGTTTGAAGATTATGCCGGAAACAGCATAAATCTGATAGCGATCAATCCCGGCATCGGCTATTTCGCCAGTCCGGGGCTAATGATCGGCGGAGATTTTAGTATTCTTCATGCATCCTGGGGCGACGATATCGATGCCAGCCTGATCGGCTTTGGCCCCAAATTGGCATATTTCTTCAACGCCAGCCAGAATCGTACCGAACAAAAAGGAGCCTTTTATCCGTACATCGAGGCTTTCGGTCAATACTATTCGGTCAGCCTTATGGACGAAGACGCCACGGCTTTCATGTACGGAGGCAGGGTTGGTTTCATGTCCATGATTACGAATTCGGTTGCGATCGACGCCGGTGTGACGTTCTCGGGTCTGTCGTTCAAACCGGATGGTTTCGATGAATCGATCTCGGGAAATATTTTATCGGTCGGGGTTGGATTCTCGCAGTTTGTATGGTAATTGTACGTATATAAGATGGGCCGGATCGATTCACCCGGCCCGTCATGTATCATAACATAAATCTATTCTTCAGCCAGTTCCAGTTCTATAATCGGAGTTTCGGTATCGACCTGATCGCCGTCTTTGAAATTGATTTTCTTAACCTTGCCGTCGGCGGCCGCATTAACCTGATTTTCCATTTTCATAGCTTCGACAATGACCATCGGTTGTTTGGCTTTAACTTCTTGCCCTTCGGCTACCAGTATCTTGACCACTTTCCCCGGCATCGGCGCAAAGATTTTATCTTTCACCCCAACCGAGGAATCGGCGCCACCAGAGACGTCGGCGTCTTCCGAAGGTACCGTCATATCGAACAGGACCCCGTCGACGTCGGCGAATACTTTATTGCCCTTAATCACACAGCAGGCGGAGTATTTTTTCCCGTCGACCGTAACCACGAATTTGGCCTTCCCCTGCTTTAGTATCGAGTAAGTGATTCCGTTCAACCCGGCGGTGGCACCGTCCGTCGACAGGTCTACATCTATATCCAGCAATTCTTCGCCAAGTTTGACCTGCTGTTTCATCTGCTGCACCTCATGCCTATTTCCCAGTTGCCGATTGATTGCCACGGTGACGGCTTTTTCTGTCGTACACCGGTCATTCCGGTTGCCGGTTTCTGCGCCAGGGCCGCCGCGGCGGTCGCGGCTGCCGTCGGCGACAGGCTTTGCTGACCATTGTCCCGATCAGCCATATTTTTCTCGATAAAATTGGTGTATGTCCGCCCGGCCTTGAATTCAGGATGAGAGAGAACGTCGATCATAAACTTTCGCGACGTCTTTATCCCCAGAATCCTGTAGTCTTTGAGCGCCTGCACCATCTTGCTGATAGCCAGATCGCGGTCGGGGGCGTGCACTATCAGCTTTGACAGTATCGGGTCATAGTCCGTACCGACTTTGGTATTGCAGGTTACGCCGCTGTCGACACGAATTCCGGGACCGGTCGGTTCCTCGTAGTACAATATATCGCCCGACGACGGTAGAAAATTGTTTTCCGCGTCTTCGGCATAAATGCGGCATTCTATCGAATGACCGCGTTGCGTTGCGTTTCTGGCGTTGTCGGAAATTTCCAAACCCGCCGCAATTCGGATTTGCTCCACTACCAGATCGATACCGGTTACCATCTCTGTCACCGGATGCTCTACCTGCACCCTCGTGTTCATCTCCAGAAAATAGAAACCACCCTTGGTATCGACCAAAAATTCAATCGTCCCCGCATTGACATATTTGGCCGCTTCGGTCGCTTTGACGGCGGCGTCACCCATTCGAGCGCGAAGCTCCGGTGTAAGTGCCACCGACGGTGTTTCTTCGATTATCTTCTGGTGCCGTCTTTGTATCGAGCATTCGCGTTCGAACAGGTGTATCGTATTGCCGTGGCTGTCGGCCAGGACCTGAAATTCGACATGTCGCGGATTTTCGATGTATTTTTCTAAATATACAGTATCATCGCCGAACGCATTTTTTGCCTCACGCATAGCCGCTTCAACCGATTCCTTGAGCAGCGCCTTTTCGTGCACGACCCGCATACCCTTTCCGCCACCACCGGCGGCGGCCTTAATAAGCACCGGATACCCGGCCTTCTCCGCCGCGTCCTCGAACGATTTCAGATCGCTCCCGGCTCCCTGCATCCCCGGTATCAGCGGCACTCCGGCGTTGACCATTTTCCTGCGAGCCTCGACTTTATTGCCCATTAGGCGCATCGATTCCCCCGATGGCCCGATAAACGTAATTCCGGCCTTTTCACAGGCATCCGGGAAAAGCGGGTTCTCCGCCAGAAAGCCGTAACCCGGATGAATCGCATCGCATTTGTTCTCTTGCGCGGCTTTGATTATTTTTTCTATCGAAAGGTACGATTCCAGTGGCGGCGGCGGACCGATCTCGACCGATTCATCGGCAAAACGACGGTGCACGGCGTTGACGTCGGCACTCGAATAAATCGCCAGCGTCGGAATGCCGAGCAGACGGCAGGCGTTCATGACCCGCACCGCGATCTCGCCCCGATTGGCCACCAGTATTTTGTTGAACACTCTATCAGACATTCTCATTTGACCCATTTCGGTTTTCGTTTTTCCAGAAAGGCGCTCATGCCCTCTTGTCCCTCATCGGAAATGCGCAGCTTGGCGATCATTTCGGCGGTGTACGATTTGTACTGTTCTTCCGACATCCCCGGAACGTTCGAAACCAGAACTTTAGCCATCGCGACCGCCTCCGGTCCGGATGACTTTATCATCTTGATCAGATCGTCAACTTCCTGCTCGAGATATGCATCTTCGACACAGATATTGACCAGTCCGATTTTCTGAGCCTTCGCCGCCACCATGCGCTCCCCGGTGATGAAAAACTCGCGGGCTTTGCCCTCGCCGATTTTCTTTATCACGTACGGCCCGATGCATGCCGGGACGACGCCGATCTTGACTTCGGAGAAAGAAAACTTGGCCAATTCAGCGGCGATGGCTATATCGCACACGGCCACGAAGCCCACTCCCCCGCCGATGGCGGCGCCGTTGATTTTTCCGATAACCGGACAGCGAAAATGATAGATTTTGGCGAACAGATCCGCTAGCGCGTTGGATTCTTTCAGGTTTTCCTCGAATGACTGATTGATAACCCGTTTCATCCAGTTGAGGTCCGCCCCGGCACAAAAAGATTTGCCTTCACCGGTAAGGACCACCACCCGGAGACCGGTCTCTTTATCGAGCCTGTCGAAAAGATCGGTCAGTTCGTAGATAACGGCGTCGTTGAAAGCGTTGTGTACTTTGGGACGGCAGAAAGAGACATACGCGGTAGTATCTTTGATTTCGTATTTTATCGTCGTGTAATCCATCTCATCTCCGCTACATTCTAAACACGCCGTAGCGTTGATCCGGTATCGGTTGATTGAGCGACATCGAAATCCCCAGCGCGACCGCTTCGCGCGTTTCGGTCATGCCGATTATGCCGTCGTCCCACAGACGAGCGGTCGAATAGTACGGCAGGCTTTCCGCCGTATATTTTTCGACAATCGGCTGGCGGATTTCGTCGATTTCTTCTTTGGTAAGTTTTTTGCCCTGTCTTTCCAGCTGACGGACCTTGACCGTCGCGAGAACGTCGGCGGCCTGTTCGCCGCCCATGACGCAAATCCGGCTGTTGGGCCACATCCATAAAAGCCTCGGGAAATAGCCGCGTCCGCACATGGCATAGTTGCCCGCACCGAACGACCCTCCCACGATAACCGTGAACTTGGGCACCTGGGCATTGGCGACGGCATGGACCATCTTGGCGCCGTCACGGGCAATGCCGCCTGCTTCGTACTGACGACCAACCATAAACCCGGTAATATTTTGTAAAAATAAAAGCGGTATCTTGCGCTCGGTGCAAAGTTCGATAAAGTGCGCGCCTTTGAGCGATGACTCCGAAAAGAGCACGCCGTTGTTAGCCAGAATCCCGACCGGGTAGCCCATAATGCGGGCAAAACCGCACACAAGAGTTATACCGTACAGCTCTTTGAATTCGTGGAAGCGGGAGCCATCGACAACGCGCGCGATCAAATCCCGGATGTCATACTGCTTGCGATAATCGTACGGTACGACGCCGTAGAGTTCCTCGGAGTCATAGTACGGCTCCTCCGGCTCGGACATATCGAGCTCGAATTTGGCCCGCGTATTGAGATTCTGCACGATATTGCGAGCGATGGAAAGCGCGTGCTCATCGTTCTGAGCGTAATGATCGGACACACCGGAAGTCCGGCAGTGCACGTCGGCCCCGCCCAAATCCTCGGCGCTGACCTCTTCGCCCGTAGCCGCTTTTACCAAAGGCGGGCCGCCGATAAAAATCGTCCCCTGCTTACGGACAATGATCGTCTCGTCGGACATAGCCGGTAAGTACGCCCCTCCGGCGGTGCAGGAACCGAGCACCAGAGAAATCTGCGGGATGCCCATCGCCGACATCCTGGCCTGATTATAAAATATCCGGCCGAAATGATCTTTGTCGGGAAAGACGCCCGATTGCAGCGGCAAAAAGATGCCGCCCGAATCGACCAGATAAATGCACGGCAGATGATTGTCCTCGGCGATGCGCTGGGCCCGGGCGTGCTTCAGGATCGTTTCCGGATAGTACGTTCCGCCTTTGACGGTGGCGTCGTTGGCGATGACCATGACTTCCTTGCCGTGGATGACGCCGATGCCCGTAATCAAACCAGCGCAGGGTGCTGCGTTGTCGTGCATATCCCAGGTCGCCAGCGGCGACATCTCCAGAAAAGGAGTGTTCTTGTCAAACAGGCGCGAAACCCGCTCGCGGGTCAGAAGTTTGCCGCGATCGAGATGCACTGTGCGGGCCCTCTCGCTTCCCCCCTGCTTAACCTTGTCCAACCGCTCTTTGAACAGAGCGTGTTCTTCGCGGTTGCGTTTATCGTTTTCTTTAAAAATATCCGATGATGTACTAATCTTGGATTCTATTCTAAACATATGATTCCCATTCCAGAATCAGGCTTTATAAAAACAGGGTCCCGCCTTCCGGTCGGGACCCCGGTTTTGTTTTACATTAGTACCACTTGGGAACGAATTTGTACCCGTAACTCAATACGCCGTGGGTATCGTGAGTCTGGATGCGCCGGAATTCTATCCTGACTTCCATCCCCACTTTGATCTTGTCGACGTCGCAATCGACGACCTGCGCGGTGAGCCTGACGCCGTTGCTGAGTTCGGCGATACCCAGGGCGTACGGTGCTTCATCGGTGAACTGCGACGGTGCCACCCGAATGACGGTGTACGTCAGGAGTTTACCGGTATCGGGGAGTTTGATCGTATCGAACTCGCGGGCTCCGCATTCCGGGCAGACCAGGCGCGGTGGGAAAGCGATATAACCGCACGATTTGCATTTCCCGGCTTCCAGGCGGTAGCGCTGTCCCTTTTCTCGCCATATACGTGATGGAAACATTATTCGACCTCCAACAGATGAACCAGGGTCGATCCGCCGGACCCACCCATATTTTGCGCCATACCGATTTTCGGGTTGTTCTTCAACTGACGCCCGTTCTCGGCCTGCCCGCGCAGCTGCTTGACTATTTCGTAAATCTGGGCGATACCGGTCGCACCGACGGGATGGCCTTTGGATTTGAGACCACCCGACGTGTTGATCGGGAATGATCCCTCCAATCCGGTTTCGCCTTTGGCCGCCATTTCACCACCTTTGCCCGCCGGGAAAATTCCCAGCGCTTCGGTGACGATAATCTCGGCGATCGTGAAGCAATCGTGCACTTCGGCGAAATCGACGTCTTTGATCGTTTTCCCGGCCATCTTGAACGCCCGCTCACCGGCCACATTCGTCGCCGCGAGAGTGGTCAGGTCCTTGCGCGAATGCAGCGCAATCGTATCCGTGGCGTGTCCCGAACCGATAATTTTAATAATCGGTTTGCCGAGCTTCTTCGCGATATCGACGGTCGTCAAAATCACGGCGGCGGCACCATCGGTAATCGGCGAGCAGTCCATGATGCGAAGCGGTGAGGCCACCATAACCGAATTATTGACGTCTTCTATCGTCGTTTCAAAAGGATATTGCGCGTTGGGATTCTTGGCGCCGTTTTTATGGTTTTTAACCGATACGGCCGACAGCTGGTCGCGCGTGGTGCCGTACTTATCCATGTGGGCTATGGCCATCAAAGCGTACAGCCCCGGGAAAGTGGCGCCGTGGAAAACTTCGTACTCCTGATCGGCCGCCGTCGCCAGAGCGTATGTGGCTCCGTCGCCGGAGACGTCGGTCATCTTCTCGACACCACCGGCCAGAACTATATCGGACATACCCGAAGCGACCTCGATATAGGCCGAACGGAAAGCCAGTCCACCCGATGCACAGGCCGATTCGACCCGTGTTGCGGGCAAGTACCGGTAACCCAAATAATCGGCCATCAGTGAAGCGAGGTGCTCCTGACCGACAAACAGACCGCCGGACATACAACCGATAGTCATAGAATCGATCTTATCCACTCCGGCGTCATTTATTGCCGTTAATGCGGCCTCGACAAATATATCGCGGAACGATTTGCCCCATAACTCGCCCCATTTATTCATGCCTATGCCGACAACTGCTACGTCTCTCATTTCATGCACCTCCTACTTGTTCTTCCGTATTTTGTGCCTGAATTTGGCATAGGTTCCATAGTCAATGTAAGTCACATTTTCGTCGAGGAGTTTTCTCGTCTTGACCGCTTTATCGCGCACCTCGTTAATACGGTCCGTCACCTGCCAGACGAAAGCATCCGACCCGGCGCCGGAACCGTACGATACCATCAGAATCTTATCGCCCGGCCTGGCGATGTCGAGAGTGGCGGTCAGGCCGACCGGCGAAGCGCCGGAATACGTGTTGCCGAGTATCGGCGACAACCAGCCCGGCTCGAGCTGTTCTTTCGTGAAGCCGAGCATCTTGCCGGCCCGCATCGGGAATTTGCCGTTGGGCTGATGGAAGACGGCATAGTCGAAATCTTTCGGTTCCATGTTGGCCATTTTCATAATGCCTTTGGCAGCACCCAGAGTATGTGTGAAATAGGCCGGTTCGCCGGTGAACCGTCCGCCGTGCTGAGGATAATACTCATGCTCGCGACGCCAGAAATCCGGCGTGTCGGTCATGTATGAGTATGTGTGCAATACCTCGGCGATGACGTTTTCCGCGCCCATGATGAAGGCTGCGCCTCCGGCTGCCGCCGAATATTCGAGAGCATCACCGGGAGCACCCTGCGATGTGTCGGCGCCGATGGCCAGACCGTATTTGATGTAGCCGGACTTAACCAGCCCGAGACAAACAAACATCGCTTCGGACCCCGCTTTGCAGGCGAACTCGAAATCGGCGCAGTGAATGTCGGGGCAGGCTCCAATGGCGTCGGCCACGACTGTCCCCGACGGCTTAACCGCGTAAGGGTGTGATTCCGAGCCGATATATATGGCCCCGATGTCGGCCGGGTTGATATTTCCGGCCCGCTTCAGGGCGTTTTTTGTGGCTTCAACCGAAAGCGTAATCGTGTCGGTATCCGGAGTCGGAACCGACTTCTGGGTCAACATAAGTCCTTTTTTGTAGCTTGGCGCATCGGCTCCCCAGACCTTGGCGATTTCCTCGACTTTGATCCGGTGACGCGGGATATGCGCTCCATAGCCGACAATTCCTACCATGTACGTTACCTCATAGATCTATGATTTTAAGTCTCTATTCTACAATGTCATACGCCATCAGGCGCAACAACGGCAGAATTGCTAATATAATCTTTATTTTCCCCTCCCGCAAGACCATTATGCGATATGGCCGGGAACCCCATTCCGTCCATGAACCACCCTTAATGCTCTGGCAAAAATGAACCTGTTCTGTCGGGTCCTGCGTCCCGATTTATCGGGACGTGCGACCTGCAGCCTTATAAGTATAGGCCCCGTCAGGCGTCAATCCCGACTTCGTCGGAATCGGCACCTGACGAAACAGATTTGTGTCCCTTTTTCAACAAGCCCCTATCCGCGGACCGGCCATAATACTCTGGCAAAAATTCTTCCATTTTTCGTAAAAGAATATATATTGGATTACAAGATGAAGTTTCTTACTCTGGCATTTATATTTCTAGTGGCGCTGCCGTTAACTCTTGCGGCGGCTGTGGAATCATCCGCCCCGCCCAATGTGCCCGATACTCTTCCCGGCGACACGATTTATTACGACGGTGTCGATCATTCTTTTATGTTTGTCGCGCCGCAGGGGTGGGTTGTCGACACGACCAATGCCTATTTCGACGGCTATACGGC
Source organism: uncultured candidate division Zixibacteria bacterium (assembly GCA_963702205.1). Lineage (GTDB taxonomy): Bacteria > Zixibacteria > MSB-5A5 > GN15 > PGXB01 > CALAMC01. The sequence goes on along the minus strand of OY969724.1, from coordinate 2,338,510 downwards.
GGCGATGTTTCCCGGAAACGAGACTTATTTCAGTGCGACCAAACAAATTATGGTCTGGGTGCTCGATCTTGACTCTCTGACTTTCGATGAATTTATCACGCGCGATTCGCTGCACCTGAACAAGACCAAAGGCATCCTTTTTTACGATCGGTATCCGCTGCACGACCGGGCTCACCGCCAAAAAGTCCTCGAACATAAGTTCGGCTTAAGTAAGGCGATCAAACCGGATACGTCCAAAATAGATACCTGCATCGTGCTGGAATTAAGCGATCCGGGCGGTAAATCGCGAGAAGCTATGATCGCCTATGGCAACGCCGGATCGGAAATAGTGGTTTTTCAGTTAAATATCCCGAATCGACTTGATCTCGGCATCGCCCAGCGAGCTTTCGAAAATGTTCTGGAGAGCTTCAGGCTGACAAAATAACCAGTTGAATTTTATTTTCTATTCTTCCGCCGTTTTATGTTGTGGCACGTCCTGACCATTCTTATGGTTGAGACCTGACACAATTAAGTAACGAAAATCCGAATCAGACAATTAATATTTACTCTTCAGCCATTAACTCCACGGTGTGCCCGGCTTTCCACTCCCCGCCCCTGAAAGCATACCACTTTTCGAGTAGCTTACCATCATTGAATCTTTAGAAGCATATATTAATTCAATATTACTACAAAACCGCACTTGATTGAGATCGCTCACCTATTATATGAGAGCGGCAGTTACGACATTTAAAATCAACGAAGAATGGCAGGAACAATTTTTTTAAAACCGAAAACGAACCCATTTTTTCGTAATCGATGTTCCGACTTTGGATTATAGAGAATAGTAGATGATTTTGGGCATATTCAGTTCTATATTGATTTGTCGCGGCAGCGATTGTAATTTAATCAGCATCATGTATACCGAGTCCTATAAATATTATGATCGGATTTATTCGAAATTCAAGGACTACAATTCCGAATGCGATAAAATCCTCAATCTTCTGAAAGACAAACAACCAAATGCCAGGACTATCCTCGACGTCGCCGTCGGAACCGGAGAACACGCACGGATTTTGTCCGAGAAAGGCGATTACATCATCGACGGTGTCGACATCATGCCGGAAATGGTCGAAATCGCCCGGTCCAAAAAGCAGACCGGAGAATTCTTTGTCGGCGATATGACGAACTTCGATCTGGGCAGGAAATACGATATTGTCATGTGCCTGTTCTCGTCTATTGGGTATGTTCGCTCGCTTGAAAATGTTGCCAATACTCTGAATTGTTTAAAAAGGCATATCAACGATGACGGCATCATGTTGGTCGAGCCGTGGTTCACGCCCGAAGTGGCTCGTCACGGATATTTCGATTGCACCATGGCTGATGAAAACGATATAAAAATAGCGCGCATGTCACATACTGAAATCGATGGCCGGATTCACCGCATCCACTTCCAGTATCTGGTCGGGACCAAGGACGGCATAGAACATTTGACTGAAGTGCACGAAATGGGGCTGTTTACGAAAGAAGAGATGCTGGGAAGCTTCGCGAAGGTCGGGCTTAAAGTCGAATACGACGAAAAAGGTCTTTTCGGACGGGGATTGTATATAGCCCACAACTAAAATCAGAATACAATAAGGGAATCGACTATGGCGTTATTGGCAATAAGCTATCCGCAGCTAAAAAAGTCGGATTATGACTGGATTCAAAATATCCGCTCCGAGCACGACCGCGATAACTATAAAGCGATCGAGCCACACTTTACTTTTGTATTTCCGTCGCGGCGTTTTGAAAAATCCCGGCTGATAAACCACATAAAAGACACCGTGAGAGGCCTGCCGGAAATAAAATTCACTTTTCGCTGCGCGACTGTACACCACACACCCGTACATAAGTCATACTATACCTTTCTCGTCCCCGATGAAGGCTTCAGCGGTATGGTCAGGCTGCACGATGCCATATATACCGGCTTTATGACCGACTTTCTCAATCTCGATGCACCATACATTCCCCACATCACCATCGGTATTTCTGACGCATCGTTTGTCTGCAAGAAGCTGGCTGATAAGATAAACGCCGAAAATATTGAAATTGTCGGGCGTATCGGAAATATTGAAATAATCGACTTGGATGACGGCGTCATCACTCCGATCGAGAAAATATCACTTATGCCTATTCGTTCCAGCTGAGATTTTCGAGAGCCAGGCGCAAATGCCCGGCGTTTTTGAATTTGGCGGCGATCAGACCGCGCTTGCGGCCCAGGACAATCTGACGCACTTCATCACCGGCGGCGGAATATCCTTCCACCCCGCCGACAACTTCGTGCAGCAGTTGTATCAGAGAAAACACGTCGTCCTGGATTCTTTCTTTAGAGGGTCGGCCAAGATCGAAAAAGTCGATCAGGTGGACGTCGAACCCAAGCCCCTTACGACGCACGAGAATGTTATCGGAATGAATGTCACCGTGATATTCGCCCCGGAAATGAATCGGTTCCACGCCGATGGCAATGTCATACAGTAACCTCAGGGCTTCAAATGACGAAAGGCGCTTCTTCTTCTGGCCTTTCAGAAAATCCGAAAGCATCTGGCCTTCGATGAAGTCAGCCACCAGAAACTCGCAGACTTTGCCCCTTATTCTCGCAGTGTCGCGGTGATGGTACTGTATTATGATCGGGCAGTCTTTGAGCTTGTTAAGCTTTTTGGCGTACTTTAATAACGGCTGATTGCGACCGTCGCGGTCATAAAACAGCTTGGCCGCGCGGTAGATCCCGGTTTTGCGTTCTTTGATTTTATAGACTTCGCCTTCCCAGCCCCCGCCGATAAAATCGACGATATCGTAGTTCGAGCCCAGCGAGCGGCCCGGTTCCAGATCGAACGGTTGTGGTTTCATCGTATATTTCCTATCGGCAAAATATCCACAAAATCGTGGGTGGTTGTCAATTAAATTGATAGATGTAAACAAATTAGATATAATGAATCTGTAATGTCAGAAAAAACGATAATAGTAATCGGCGGCGGACCGGCCGGACTTATGGCCGCAGGACGGGCGGCTCTGGCCGGAGCCAGAGTGCTTCTTTTCGAGAAGATGACCTACCCGGCGCGCAAGCTGGGCATCACCGGCAAAGGCCGCTGCAACCTGACCAACAGCGCCGAGTTGGGCGAGTTCCTGAAGCACTTCGGGAAGAACGGGCGGTTCCTTCGCCAGGCTTTCAACAAATTCTTTTCTCACGATCTGGTCAGGTTCATGAATGAGTTGGGTATCGTGGCCGATACCGAACGCGGCGGCCGAGTTTTCCCGGTTGACAACGACGCCATCGCAATAGCCAAAGCTATGATAGCCTGGGCGCGGCAGTGCGGGGTTTCGATCCGGACCCGCTCGCCGGTGGAATGGCTGATTCAGGAGGAAGGACACATCGTCGGCGTGCAGGTGCCGCGCGAACCGAAAAGCGCCATATCCTCTCCTCTAACGAAAGCGGCGACACAGTTTCGCACCGATGGACGCTTGTATAAAGCCGATGCGGTGATTCTCGCGACCGGCGGGAAATCGTACCCTGCGACCGGCTCGACCGGCGACGGGTACAAGCTCGCCGAACGAGTCGGCCATACGATCATCCCTCCCCACCCGGCGCTGGTGCCGTTGGAAACCACGATCGCAATCTCAGACGGTCTTGTCGGGCTGACTTTGAAAAATATAAATGTCAGTTTGTATGTGGACGAAAAGAAGCTGGCTGAAGATTTCGGGGAGATGAAATTCGAGAAGTATGGGCTGAGTGGACCGTCGGTTGTTGCATTGAGCAAACAAGCCGTCGAAGTATTGGACAACAGGCAGAAAGCGGAAATATCAATCGACCTCAAACCTGCTCTCGATGATAAAAAGCTCGATTTGCGACTGCTGCGCGATTTCGAGTCATTGGGTAGAAAGCAGTTCGAGACTATATTAAAGGGCCTCCTGCCCGCGCAACTGATCCCGGTGTGTATACAGCAGACCCGCATATATCACGACGTCTCCGGCAATCAGATAACCGCCGAAGAGCGCAAACGCCTGCGCTTGTGGCTTAAGGATTTGCGGTTCGAGATTTCCGGCAGTCGCGGGTTTAAAGAAGCGATTAGAACGTCGGGAGGCGTTCCCGTCTCGGAAATCAATCCGCGCACTATGGAATCGAAAATTCTCAAGGGCCTTTATCTGGCCGGGGAAATTATCGATATCGACGGTGACACCGGGGGATTTAATCTTCAGGCGGCGTTCTCGACCGGCTATCTGGCGGGAGAGTCGGCGGCGATGGATAAAAAGAATGAATAAAGCGAAAAGAAATCGGCGGACTAAACAATGGAGGTAATTATGAAACTCGGAGTAAGAAACAATCTTTCGGGCAAAGTCATTGAGATCAAAAAAGGCGGCGTGATGTGTCAGGTCAAAGTCGAAGTTGCCGGCGGGGCCGTCATGCAGGCCGTGTTTACGATCGATTCGCTCAACGAGATGGGTATCAAAGAAGGCGATACGGTGCAGGTATTGGTCAAGGCCGTGAACGTGGTTTTGGCGAAAGATTGATGCAAAAAGATGTCAGGAGAGCGCACGGCTCCTGACCTACTAAAGACTATTGCGGAGTTGAATCATTTGCGGAATAATAACAAAGTAGATTCATTCTTTGAGAGATTAAAGAATAACAAAATAACTTATATTATCATAATAGCCGGAATTATCATTATTTCTGTGGCTACTTTTACGGAATCTTTGACCAAAATTGCGAATGCTATAGGTGGCATTTTACAAAATAATGAGGTCGAAACCATAGCTATAGACTCAATGCAATCGGGAAAGGATGATGTAAGGCCACTGGGATTCAATATCAATGACCCAAACATTAAGCTTCTAAAAATCTTAAACCTAAGAAAGGAAACTGGAGCATCGATTAGCATAGGCAATTGCCCAGATAAGCCTTGTTTCGTCATTGGCTTTAGAGGATTAGACCTGGCAGCCGATCCGCCAATAGCAATAATGGCTGTGGGAGAGCATCCTGACATAGTACAAACACCAAGTTCTAAATCCATGAGAATCGATGTTTGTTTGAAACGAAACAGCGGATTTAAGCTAAGAACGCCAAATTATGACCTAATATTTGAAATAAGAGATTCTGATATTAACAGCCTTACTGCGTGGGTTGCAATCTTTGAAGGAACACAAAGCGATGGTTCCATGACATTTGATGGTTATGGTTGCGACTGAACAATATTAAAAGATCAAGCTCTTAAATGTCATCTAAGGCTTGATCTATACCGAATCAATCACTTGAACTTATCGGAGCTGAAGTCTTCGTCTTTCTCGTCCTCTTCCATGTAATAGACTTCTTCGATGGCGTCTTGCTTGCCTTTGGGCTGGAAGTGATACCATACGTTTTGACCGATAAACTCTGAGCCGTACCACGCCCGGCGGAAGTACCGTTTGAAAATCACAAAAGCCATACCGCCAAAGATCACCAGCAATGCAAGGCCGAGGACTATGTATGATGAGATGTTCATAATCTTAATGTCACGCCGCCCTTCACTCCGTTCAGGGTCTTCGACAAGTCGGCGTGACCTACTCCTGATTCATATACTTTCGCCGCAAAACAATTATTCGAAGGTTTTCTTCAACTGCTCGATAAGTTGCTTCTGCTCATCAGTTAGATTTTTTGGGACGTCGACGGTTATTTCAACGTACTGATCGCCGGTTGCGCCGTTGACCGAGATACCCATCCCCTTCAGACGCAGCTTCGTGCCGGAGGTCGTGCCCGGCGGGACGTTCAGGCTGACTTTACGGGTCAGCGTGTGCGCCTGCACCTTGCCGCCCAGCACTGCGGTCGGGTAGTCAACCAGCACCTTCGTATAGATGTCGTTGCCCTTGCGCTCAAATTTTTGATCTTTGTCCACTTGCACCGTCACAATTAAATCTCCATTGCCGCCGCCATCGCTGCCGGGGAAACCCATCCCCCGCAGGCGGATTTTGCCGCCGCTTTCGATTCCGGCGGGTATTTTAACGCGAATTTTTCTTTTCGTTTTTTGCGGCCCCGGGCTCTTGGCGATAATCGTCTTGGTCGTGCCCTTCGCCGCTTCCACAAACGATATTCTGGCGGTGACGTTGGCGTCGCGTCCGTTGACCCGCCGCTTGGATCGAGGCCTCGGTCCGGCGCGAAAGCCGCCGGGACGGCCGCCGAATATGGAACCGAACAACTCTTCGAAAATGTCCGCACCCTCCGAGCGTTCGAAGTGGAAAAACCGCTCGAACTGCGAGGAGTCGAAACCGCCCGAATAGCGGGGGTCGAAGCTCGGGCTGCCCGTAAAGGTGCCGTACTTACGCATGGTGTCGTACTGCTGGCGTTTGTTCTTGTCCCCAAGCACGTCGTACGCCTCGGAGATATCCTTGAACTTCTCCTCGGCGCTTTTGTCCCCTCTATTACGGTCGGGGTGATATTGCTTGGCCAGCTTCCGGAAAGCCTTTTTGATTTCTTCTTCGGAGGCCGTCTCGGAAACACCCAGTACTTTATAATAATCTTTCGACATTTGTCCGGTTGCCTGGTTCACGTCATTTATACCCTACGGTGTATAATCGGTTTTGTCAATTATCATTTCAATCAAAAGGGCCCCGCCGCCGGGGCCCTTTACGACGGTTTATTTGTCGTCAACTACTTCAAAATCGGCGTCGACCGTTCCGTCGCCACCACCGGATACATCCGGCTGGGGCTCCGGCCCCGGTTGACTTCCGTTGTGACCGCCCGACGCTGTTTTCTGATACATCGTCGAGGCCGCGCTCTGCCAGAGTTGGTTGAGGTCGTCCATAGAGGCCTTAATCTCGGCGTTATCGGTACCTTTGAGAGCGGTTTTCACTCTTTCTATACCAGCCTCGATTTTAGCTTTGGCGTCGGCATCGAGTTTGTCACCGTACTCTTTGAGATTCTTCTCGGCCTGGAAAACGGCGGCGTCGGCCATATTGCGCGTGTCAATCTGCTCGCGTTTGGTCTTGTCTTCGGCTTCGTGTGTTTTGGCGTCATTGACCATTTTATTGATCTCAGCTTCGGACAGACCCGAAGACGCCTCGATACGTACATTCTGCGACTTGCCGGTCCCGAGGTCTTTGGCTGTGACGTTCAATATGCCATTGGCGTCGATGTCGAAGGTCACTTCAATCTGCGGCACACCGCGCGGCGCCGGCGGGATGCCGTCGAGAACGAACTTGCCGATGGTTTTGTTGTCAATCGCCATCTCGCGCTCGCCCTGAAGAACGTGCACGTCCACCGCGGGCTGGCTGTCGGACGCCGTGGAAAACACCTGCGTCTTCCTGGTCGGGATGGTCGTGTTGCGCTCGATCAGACGAGTTGTGACACCACCCAGAGTCTCGATACCGAGAGACAGCGGCGTGACATCCAGAAGCAGGACGTCTTTGACGTCGCCGGTCATGACGCCGCCCTGTATGGCCGCGCCGACCGCCACTACTTCATCGGGGTTTACCGACTTGTTGGGCTCTTTGCCGAACAGCTTTTTGACCATTTCGACAACCTTCGGCATACGAGTCATACCGCCGACAAGAACAACGTCGTGAATATCGTTGAACGATATTTTGGCGTCCTCGATCGCTTTGCGGCACGGACCGACAGTGCGTTCGAGCAGGTCATCGACCAGTTGCTCATATTTGGCACGGGTCAGATTGACGTTCAAATGTTTGGGACCGTTCTGATCGGCGGTGATGAACGGAAGATTAATATCCGTACTCATGGTCGACGACAGTTCGATCTTGGCCTTTTCAGCGGCTTCTTTAAGACGCTGCAGGGCCATTGAATCGCGGGAAAGATCAATGCCTTCCTGCTTCTTGAACTCCTCGACCAGCCAGTCGATTATGCGCTTGTCAAAGTCATCACCGCCGAGGTGGGTGTCACCATTCGTGGAGAGAACTTCGAATACACCGTCGGACAGTTCCAGTATGGAAATATCGAACGTTCCGCCGCCGAGGTCGTACACAGCAATCTTACCGGTTTTCTTCTTATCGAGGCCGTAAGCCAGGGCCGCCGCGGTCGGTTCATTGATGATACGCTGGACGTTCAGTCCGGCGATACGACCGGCGTCTTTGGTCGCCTGGCGCTGGCTGTCGTTAAAGTATGCCGGGACAGTAATAATAGCGTCGATGACTTTCGTCCCGAGATAATCTTCGGCCGTCTTTTTCATTTTGGTCAGAATTATAGCCGAAATTTCCTGAGGCGTATATTTCTTCCCGTTCATTTCGACCACGGCATTACCGTTGTTATCAGCGGTTACTTTGTACGGGAAGTTTTTGGCCTCTGACTGTACTTCTTCGAATTTGCGGCCCATAAAGCGCTTGATCGAAGATATCGTATTCATCGGATTGGTGACCGCCTGGCGCTTGGCCACCTGGCCGGTCAGGCGTTCGTCGTTTTTGTCGACCGCCACGACCGACGGGGTCGTGCGACCACCTTCGGAATTGGCGATGACAACGGGGTCCTTGCCCTCGATCACGGCCACAACCGAGTTGGTCGTTCCTAAATCTATGCCTATTATTTTGCTCATTTTCTTTTCCTTTCTTCGTCCCGGATCGCAAAAGCGGCGGGCAGGTCATCGCCCGCCCGCCGCCATCTATCGAAACCTGATCCGGACGTTTATTTACTTGACTGCGACCGAGATTTCTTTCGGCTTGCTTTTCTCCGTCTTGGGCAGGGTCAGATGCAGGATACCGTTGTTGTAATCGGCACTGATGTGCTCGGTATCGATATCATCGCCCAGCGTGAAGGACCGGCTGAACGAGCCATAGCAGCGTTCACAGCGGACGTAGTTGACTTCTTTCTCCTCGGTCTTGCGATTCCGTTCACCGGAGATGGTCAGGACACCGTTTTCGACGGTTACCTTGATATCGTCTTTTTCCAAGCCGGGCATTTCCATTTCCAGTTTAACGTTGGTTTTGTCATCGACAATATCCACGCGCGGCACAAAACCAGCATTGTCACGAGAGAATAGGTTCTTGTCGCCGAAGAATGAATCGAACATGGTGTCGATATCCTGATTCCATCTGGTCAGGTTTCTTACCGGGTTGTAACGTACGAGTGTCATTTCATTTACCTCCTTTATTTGATCTTTTGTTTTCAAATTCCGTATTAGTATAAATCAAGCCACGTGCCAATACTTGTAATAGTAGCAATAGCAATAAGATACGAAAACGGATGAAAATTGACTCAAATAAATACTGCCATACAGGCATTTTGTACGGCCTATATGGCAGTTATATTTGTCGATTTGACAGTAATATTATGTCATTCAGGCGGACGCGAAATGATGTCCTCCGCAGCTTTTTTCAGGATGGAGCCGCCGAATAGTTTTTGAGTGCCGGAAAGCGAATCTTTGAATTTTTTTATGGCACCTAACGATTCACTGTCACCCATGCGCCCGAGGGCCTTAATGGCAATCAACTTTAATTCGTCTTTGGAGGCCTTGCCTGAAGTCAGGCTCGAAAGCAGGGATGAGCTAATAAGGACTTCCGACAGGAACTTCTTGGCCTCAAGGCCGCCCAATTTACCGATCGATGTCAGTATATGTGTAACCTCGGAGTTGACATTTTTGGACAGATCGATTAGCTCCGGCACAATCTGTTCGGTGCCGATCAGGCCGATCGAGATGATGGCCGATTCACGAATTTCGCCGTCGGGATCGTTGGCCATAAGAAGCAGCAAGTCGGCCGCTTCCTCCCCGCCGATTTTTTCCAGGGCGGTCGCGATTTCACGACGGACCCTGACATCGCTGTCGCCGATATGCAGCCGCAGATAACGACAGGCCGAAGGATCGCGCAGCATTCCGAGCACGAATATGGCATTGCGTACGCGGTACCATTTTTCATCCGGAAGTTCGCGTCGATCATCAGGTCGGTCGAAATTGGCGTCCTCGCTCATAAAGCGTCCGAACACGGCCAGAGAGGCCCGTCCCAGTTCCGGCATTATCTTAAGAACCTGCTGGCGGACCTGGCGTGACTGATGTGAAATGATTTCCGAAAGAGCGTAGGCCATCTGCTCGGAACCGATGGTCACCATGATGGTTTTTATATCGGCGAAGACATTGGTGTCTCCGATGAGAAGTTCTTTTATAAGTTGATTGATGACTTCAGGACGATTTAATTCCTCGACCGATTTCTTGACCGCAATTGATTCATAGCTCCAAATTCCGTTAACCTGTTCTCGTTTTTTAACCAGTACGGCGCAAAGAGAAGCGAACAGAAAATAATTGCGACGGGCCAGAGTGTTTTGAGCTATTTTCCAGATCAGGTCCGAGAATTCAAATGTTTCATCGTTGTAGGCCAGATATTCCGCTATAAGATCAACCAGGTGTTTTTGTAAATTCGAGTAGTTGTGATTGTCGTGATAATCGACAGCCAGCTTGAGCATCAAAAGCGCCCGGCGGCGAACATCGAGATCGGACCCGGCCAGTTTTTCGAGCAGGTCGGACATCACGGCCTGTGCTTTGGCGGCCTGTCCCCGGCGCAGCAGTTTATTATAGCGGTCGCAAAATTCCTCACCCTGCCCTATTTCACTGCCCGGCTCGAAAATCTCTTTTAAGTACCGGTCAATTTCATCGCTGGCTTCGAGTTTCATTCGGCTGGTCTCAGGCATAACTCGGGCAAAGGACTCCCGGTCGACCTTGCCGTCGAGGGCCAATTCATCCAGCCCATTCAATATATAATCGCTCTGGTGGTGAAATTTGACCGCGCTCAGAAGCATGCGACAGGATTCGGGATTACCGGACGCATTGGTGATTTTGTCGGTCATGTATTTCAAGAGCTTTTCGGTGTCGAGGCGACGGATTTGTTCCGGGACGATCAGGCTGACCAGTTGCGGATAATAGTCGTGACGGTACTTCTTCAAGTATTCTTCTCGTGGCAGGCTTTCATCGGCTATAAGCTGGGCCATTTGCTGAAAGTCAGTGCCTATATATGTCGATATGATGGCGCGAACCGAGAAATCCTGAAGGACGTCGGCTCGATATTTTAATCCGGATTCAAACAGCTCCATCCCGGCGGCGGAGTTAACGGTAATCGACTGGACGTTGTGACGCTCGAGGTGCGCGTGCATCAAATTTTTATAATCGCTCGCCGGCAGTCTCTTGACAAACCTCTCCAGAAAAGCGCTCAAGTTTTCAGCTGCAACGAAGGAATGGAACAATATATCGGTCAGGTCGTTGATCTGCATGTAATCCTTTATCTGATCGGTAAAGACACATGGCTTAACCCGTATATTCAAAATATAAAGATGACTATCGGACACGTGCAGGTTGACATGCTCTTTGAATTTCAGGATGCGATCCATAAGCATGAAAGGGCGCCCCAATGCCTTGATGGCCATCGGATGGGCCGCGGAATAAATGGATACCTTCTTGCTGGCCAGATACAGCTCCCGAAGGAATTCGTGGGCCAGCTCACTCAGGTTGGTATTCAAGTCGGCTTCGGTGTAGGAAAATTCGCGCAACTTAATCTCCCAGGCATTGGATGATGCCGTTTTGCAGGGCCACGTATATCGAGCCGTCGGAGTCGATTACCGGCAGACGGATTTCCTGATCGTACTCTCTCTTCGATATCAGTATACCGGTAGTACGATTCAGGCAATACAGGAATCGATCCAGCGATGCAAAGAGGACGTACTCCCCTGCCACAATCGGCGAGGAAATGATGACGCCGTCGGTTTTATAATCCCACACGGTCTCGCCGGTCTTCTGGTCCAGAGCCCGTAAATTGCCGCCGCTGTCACCAATATAGACGAGATAGTTATCGGCGGCCGGTGAACACCAGATCGGCCAGTCGAACTTGCGGTCCCACAGCGGACGCCCCGATCCGGTCTCGAGAGCATAGAAGCCACCGAGATTGTCGGCCACAAAGATACGGTCCTTTATGACCACTTTGGATACTATCGGCCCGCCCAGGGTGAGCTTCTGTATCAGTTCACCGAGCGAGGCTTCGTAGATGTTTACGGTTCCGTCTTCCAAAGGATAGTAAACCCTGCCTTCATAATAGCTTGGTCCGGCCAGGCATCCCGCGTCTATCGAATCCGACCAGAGGGTTTGTCCGGTAAAGCAGTCCAGACAAAAGACCCTTCCGGCCTTGCCGGATACATAGAGCCGGTTTTCTACTATTATCGGCGCGCCGGAAATTTCCTTTAAGTTTCGATTCCAGACCGTGTTGCGATTGTGAAGATTCAGGCAAATAAGTTCGTTTTTGGGGGCACCGAGGGCGAAAAAGGCCAGCGAATCGGCCAAAATCATCCCGCTTTGGACCGGGTTGTGAATTTTTAGCTGGCCTTTGTAGGAACCCGTTTTGGCTTCAAAAAAGCTGATTTTCCCCTTGCTGTCCGGGACGATCAGGCAGCCCGCCCCGATGGTTAAAGGTCCGATAGCGGCACCGGAAACCTTGTCCTCCCAGATAACATTCAGTTTCCCGCCGAATTTCGTGGGAGAATACGCAGTGGCAGCGACATCCTTGCGTGAAAACGGCCAGTGAGATTCAGGGTAATCGCAGCCACGTTTCATTTTAAATTTGCGCGTGCACCCGCCCAGGGCCAAAATCATAAAGAGAATAATTATCAGAGTCCGTTTCATCAGAAATTCCACCCGAAGAAAAAGTCAAAGTTGGTGCGGGGACTTAGTGAATGAAAATCGGTGGTGCGGGCGAAGTCGAACCGCAGGACCACGTACGGTCCCAGCGCAACCTGGAACCCGGCCCCGAACGATCCGAGAAGATCTTTCGGGTGGTCTTCCCATACCGAACCGGCATCGAAGAAAATAGCGCCCCGAATCGCCTGAAATCCAATGCCGCCGATCGGGAATCCCAAAATGAGATTATCGATAAGCGGGAAACGAAGCTCGTGTGAGGCGAAAAGTATATTAGGCGTGTAGAAGGCTCTTCGGTCAAACCCGCGAAACGACCAGCTTCCACCCAAATAGATACGCTGCGGCTCGATACCGGCCGAGCTGTACGCAAACAGGCGCGAAGCAAAAGCCGAATATTTTCCGAGACGGAAATAGTGCCTGATATCGGCGACCCCGGTCCGGCTGAACACTTCGCCTTTATCGAGAGCTGTCGTCAATCCGACGGTAAAATTGTAGCGGTGGCCTTCGAGCGGGCCGGAGATATCCCAGATGCTGTTGTCGGAAACGAACGAGACAAAATTCGACATGAGAAACGCCTCGCGCGTACGTTCGAAAAGCCAGATGTCTTTCTTGGAATATCTCATGTACGAACTGGCTTCGAAACGGTTGAATTTCGAAATCGGATAATTAACATACAATAGTCCGCCGACCTGCCGCTCGAAAAAGTAACTGTCTTCGTCGTTGTAATATTCATCGTAAAAATGGAAAAATCCCAAACCCCAGTTAATGCGCCGTTTCTTGTTCAGATAAGTGACGGCGAAATTGAAACTCGATAAAAAATCATCTTTTGTTTGGGCAGTGTTGGTCAGCAGGAAATAGAAAACGTTGTCGCCCAGCATATCAGACAGAGCCACCTGCAGCCCGCCCAGGGTGCCATAGACGGGATCATACGATATCGCCGATTGCGCAATGTCGAATGAATAATCGGTATGGTACTTAAATGACGACCTCACCGACTGACCGTCGATTTTCCCCGGCTTCCAGAAGGTCCGGCCAACTTTCGGTTCCGACGCGGCCAGAACCATCGTGTCGGCGATAGTCATACTGTATAAATGAAAGCCGAAGTCCTGATATCCCGTAAACAATATCTCGTCTTCGTCCGGTAATACCCTCGGATCGAAAGCGCCGGTCAACAGGTTCGTTATCTTGTTGACACTGCCGTCGGAGTTTTTGCGATATATATTGAATGAGCTGTCGCGATCCGATGCAAAATACAAGCCGCGTTTATCGTGTTCGGGCTCCATGTCGACCCAGTTGCCGAAAGTAATTTGCGTCATGTCACCGCCGTCGCGGGGCATCCTGAAAAGATTGAGCGCGCCATCGTCTCCGTGCGTACATCTATCCGATGAAAATATAATCGAATCGCCCTTTAAATTATAGGTCGGGGTCATATCGTTATAAAAGTCATCGGTAAGTTGTGTCAGATCACCCGATGGCAAATCGACTTCGTAAATGTCGGTATAACCATGTTTGGTGGCACCGCTGAAGACGGCCCGTTGACCATCGGGAGAAAACCGGGGCGACGAAATCGCCACCAGTTTCGGAAACTGATATTTTTGAATGACGTTGTGCGCAATCAAATCATACAGATACAAGACGTCAGCCTCTTTCGACTTCGATGAAAACAGAACCCTGCCGTCGTTTCTGGCGTCGATTCCGCTTTGCAAAAGATGCAGCAATTCATAGCCGGAGGACTGCTCACCTTTAAGAATAGTGTGCAGTTCGATCTTCTCCCCGCCTTTGGGCATCATATACAGACCGGTATATCCCCTTTTGTTGGCTTTGAAAACGATCCAGTCACCGGCGAGGTCGTGGTCTTTCAACACTACCGGCACGCCTTTGACGGCGTAGCCGCTTTTGGTCAGTTGATGCGCCTCGCGTTTCGCCAAACCGCCGACCGCCATGTCCGGGTAGTATTTCTTTTTTAAACCATATTCCCATTTGCGCGATAACTCGGACATGCTGTCACCGAGAGTATTCTCGACCAAATCCTCGAAACGTGTAAACCGCCACCAGTTGTCGAACATGAGCGTCAGCTTTTGGGGGCCATAATAATCGTTTATGAATTGACAAATCGACTGGCCCATTTTGTACATAAGAAACGTCCCGTTGACCGTGTATATGCGCTCGATAGGAATGATGCGTCCGGACAGGACCATATCTTTGATCATCATGTCGGCTTCGCTGTCCCAGTCGGTCGACCAGTATTCGGCCAGACCTTCCATAAACCAGAGCGGGGGCTGAGCCATCCGGACCAGCTTGTGTTTGGACAGAGTGCGTTCCAGTTTGGAAATGGTAAAGACGTGCACCAGTTCATGCCGAACCACGTGCTCGAAAGACCGGAAGGAGCCGAGATACGGCACCACCACCCGGCCTTTTAAAAATTCGGTGAAGCCGCCGACGGATTCCGGCAAGAGCGAGGGTATGACATTTGTCTGCGAGAAATAATTGCCGGAGCTGTAAATTATAAGCGGAATTTTATGATAGACTTCGTGGCTGAATTTAGCCGCCAGTTCGCGGTAGGCGTCCTCGGCTACACGGGCCCCGACCCGCGCGATTTCGTTTTCTTCCGGATAGAAATATATCTGGAAATGCTCGGTTTCAAGGACCTGCCAGTCGAATTCGGTATACTGGACCTTATTTTTGCCGAAATAAAACTGGCCGAAGGCGGGGGCGGCCGACAAGAGGAATGCCAGTGCCAAAATAAGGGTCGATATTATTTTTCGGGAAGCGTGTGGCATAACGGGCATAAATTTACATTATCCGCGACCGTTTCGACACAAAAATAATTGCCGAATCCGGCCCGTTCCAATTCCTCGACTCATCTCATGCGATTTCTTATTACATTTATCGGCGGCAATGGCTTATGCTAAACGTGAGGGTGATAAAGGCGGCGTCCACTTAATATACGATTTCCGACTCATATCCGCAAACTGAACAGCGGCCGTTTTTAAGTCCTGTAATATCGACGTTATAATAGGTTCGACTGATTAATTTCGCGCCGCACTGCGGACAAATTGTGTCGGATTTATCGGGGATATTAACATTGCCGAGATAGACAAAATTGAGTTTTTTTGACGCGATATCATAAGCGTTAAGCAGCGTTTCCACGGGCGTTCTGGGACGGGTCATTTTATAAGTCGGGTGATAGGCAGAAAAATGCAGGGGGATATTTTCTGACAGACCTGCGATGAAATCGGTAATTTGCTCGAAGTCGGCATCAGAATCATTAAGCCCCGGTATTACCAGGTTGGTAACTTCCAGGTGTTTGCCAGCCTTAAACAGGCTGACAATGGAGCTTTTGACCGGCTCCAGCTGTCCTTTGCAGACTTTTTTGTAGAAAGCCGGATTCATACTTTTAAGATCTATATTGGCAGCATCTATCAAAGGCAGCAGTTCTTGAAACGGCTCTTCGTTGATATAGCCGTTGCTGACAATGACGTTCTTCAAACCAGTTTCCCGCACGGCCGCTCCGGCATCCAGAATATATTCGAACCAGATCAGCGGCTCGGAATATGTGTACGCCACGCCGATCGATCCCAATCTTCCGGCCAGCGCTGCCAATTCCGACGGCGACAAGTGGCGGGTGGGGACTTTCATCTGCGATATCTCCCAGTTCTGGCAATTTTCACAACTGAGATTGCAGCCATTGGGGCCGGTCGAAAAGATAACCGTGCCCGGAAAATAATGATAAAGTGGTTTTTTTTCTATCGGATCATAAGAAGCCGAAACAATCTCCCCGTAATTTTCGACCATAAGGCGACCGTCGACATTGGTCCGGCAGCCGCAGATACCCGTTTTGGATTCGGTTAGAAGACAATTGGCCGGACACAGACGGCAGCGGACCTTTTTATCGTCAAGAGATTCCCAATGTTTGGCTTCGAAGTTCATTAATCTTTCTCGCTTTGCTTCGCGATATATTTTACGGCCTCATAGATATTGTCGGCAACGGTTTCGGGCTGGAAGGGATCTTCGGGCGATAATTTACCAATGCTCTCTTGCCCGTATCCGGTCCGGACGAGAATTGCCTTTCCCCCGGTGCTGTAGGCCAGACGAACGTCGGAGAGCTTGTCACCGATACAATACGACGCGACGGGATTTATATCGAACTCATGCACCGCCAGTTCGACCATCCCGGCCGCCGGTTTGCGAAGAAAAGATTTTTGCGCGAAAGGTTCGATTGTACCATGCTCAAAATACGGGCAGAAAAGTATTTCGTCAATTGCGGCTCCATTCTCGGCGAACAAAGATTTAATCCGGTTATGGACCAGTTCCACCTGTTCCAGACCGAAGTATCCCCGTGCCACCCCGGACTGATTCGAGAGGACGATAATTTTGTATCCCAGCGAGCGAGCGAGCCGGACGGCCTCGAAGGATTTGGCCTCAGGTTCGATTTGATCGGGGTCGGATAAAAAACCTTTCTCTTTGACCAGAGTGCCGTCGCGGTCGACAAATAGCGCCTTATTATTTTTCGGATTTTTTTCAAGCCGGTCGGTGATTTGGCTCAGAACAAAATCGACGTCAATCCGCGTCAAGCAGTACTGCTGATCTCGGAAACATGCCTTTTGGCCGTGCAACGAGCACGGACGGCAGGGCTCATCGACCTGGATTATTTCGTCGTGCCACCCCCTCGGCGAAAAGCCGAGTGTCGGATGGGTCGGGCCGAATAAGGCGAGCACGGGTGTTCCGACCGCCGACCCGATATGCATCAGCCCCGAGTCGTTGCACAAAAGTAAATCGGCCCCGGCGATTTCAGATACGACGTCTATTAATGGTGCCTCGATCAAAGCTTTTATATTTTTTGACTCGTGGGCTGCGAAATGTTCACTTAACATCTTATCTTTTTCGGTCAACAAGAGGATAACGTCGGCTTTATCATTATTGCTAAGTCCGCCGATCAGTTCTTTAAAACGGTCAGGGGGCCATTGTTTCGTTATGTATGACGCGCCCGGTGCAATGGCCACAGCCGGCCTGCCCGAAGCCGTCTTTGGCGATTCCGGGAGCCTTAAAAGAGGTCGTCTGGTGAAAACATCTCCCCCGCAAGCCTTGACGGCCTCATTATAAAGGTCAATCGTATGCGGCGGGGCGGGATCAATCTTATCGAATTTAACGGCCATCATCCTTTCGCGTCGTCGCTTGGGATATTTCACTTTGACCGAGGCCGCGATGTGGCGCATCAAGTATTGTGAACGTAAATTGCCGTGCAGATCACAAATTATATCCATACCCAGGCGGTCGAAATATTCACCAGTTTGAAAGAGTTTTGACAGGCTAATTTTTTGGGGCAGCGAGATTATTTCATCGACCCCCGGCATGAGTTCGACCAATGGCGAATTTTGTTCGCGCGTCAGAAAATATATTTTCGAATCGTGAAAAGACAGTTTGAGATTTATAAGCGGCGCCGAGGCCAGGACCACGTCACCGATGGACCCCAGCCTGATTATCAGAATATTTTTCATGTCAGAGGAAATATAGCAAACCGAAGGCCCCGACCAAAAGACAATATATGCCGAAATACTGGAATTTTCCCTTGCGCACAATGCTTAAAAGCAGATAGACGGCCAGCAGGCCGGACAGAAACGACATCACCGTCCCGACCAGGTAATGTCCCAAAAGAGCCGTATCAAGACTGACTATTTCCCTGGCCTTAAATACAATCGCTCCGGCTATGGCGGGGATTGAAAGCAAGAATGAAAATTCGGCGGCCGTGGTGGCTTTGACTCCGGAAAATAGCCCGAACGAGATTGTTGACCCCGAACGTGAGACACCGGGGAATATTGCCATCGCCTGACCGATACCGATAATTAATGAATTAAGCCAGGTCAGCTTCTTTTCCTTTTTGGGGGCCAGTCCGGTCAGCAAGAGCATGACACCTGTCACCAGCAACATCGCCGACGTCAGTGCCGGCGAATCGAAAGCCGACTCGATGGTATGCTCGAAGGCCAGGGCAATAATGACGGCCGGTATGGTCGCGATAATGATAAACAGTACCGAGCTTTCTCTGCTCGACCATGGTCGAATCGAACAGCGATTTGATCATGGCAATTATTTCTTTTCGGAAATATATCAGAACCGCCAGGAGCGTGCCGAAGTGGACAAGCAGTTCGAAAGATACGCCGCTGCTTTTGGCCCCAAGGAGATGCTCGACCAGAACGAGATGCCCCGATGAGGAAACCGGAAGAAACTCCGTCAGACCCTGAACCAATCCCAGAATTATTGCATCGAGATAATTCATATTAAAAGCTCCGACCCAGGACCGGAGCCTTTCTTAAGATAGAGATTTCGTTAAAATGCCCTGATATCAACACCGGTGAAAAGCCCGAAATTTCCGTCGATCTGCAGTTCGCCGTAAAGGTGGAAGTCCTGGGTCATTTCGAATTTCGTCCCGAGATTCAATCCAGCCCGGAAATTCGAGTCGGAACCAAAGCCGTCGACCGAGAAATGCTCCAGGCGGATATCAAGCCTGGCATAAGGCACCAACCGGCGTCCCGATGCAAACTTGTATGGAATAGATCCGATTGCATTAGCCCCGAGGTCCCATACATTGGCATTTTCGATATTCGTATATTCAAAGAATCCGCCGAAAGCCAGATCGAATGGGTTCTTGGTATGACGATCATAATAATCCATGAATTCATACTTAAAATCCGCCGACAAGGTCAGAACCGGATCGGAACCCTGATAATCAGGGTCAAAGAACCCCAGCCGAAAACGGCCTTCGGTGTAGTCAGAGAACCCATAGGTAATAGACCCAAATAAAGTCGTGCCATCATCTCCGATTCCGGCGAAACCTCCTATATACCCAACCCCGAAACCGCAGGCGTCGGCGGTCGAAAGATAACCCGTGGTCAATCCGAATGCATCCGCAAAAGCCGATGGGCCAGCCAGGACAACTGCCGAAAACAAAATAACCGCGCCCAATTTCTTAAAATTCATCTCATCCTCCGTGTTGTACCAACATTTTTTTGAAGTCTATTATGGTTGTTATACGCTGTCAACAAAAAATCTGTTGCAACATCTTTATTACCGCTGGATTCTTTTAGTTGACAAGCATTTATGAGGCAACATATAATTTCAAATTACATTTGATCGGAAAATAATTGCCATCCTGCTGGAGGACATAAATGGAGAGGAAGCGACAGCGTTGGGGAACTCGTCTCGGGGTCATTCTGGCCGTAGCTGGCTCGGCGGTCGGACTCGGTAATTTCCTTCGTTTCCCGACCCAGGCGGCCATGTTTGGCCAGGGCGCCTTCATGATACCCTATTTAATTGCCCTGGTTATAGTAGGTCTTCCCCTGGTCTGGGTGGAGTGGACGGCCGGACGGTTCGGCGGCGGATTCGAACATTCGAGCGTGCCGGGAATTTTTCAATCATTGTGGAAAAAGAATCGATTTATCAAGTATTTCGGAATCCTCGGGATTTTCGGCCCCTTCCTGATTTATATGTACTATGTTTATATCGAATCGTGGTGCCTGGCTTACGCGTACTATTCCCTGACCGGCCAACTGGCCAACATCGCATCGAGCGGTGGTTTCGTGGAATTTCTGCACAACTACCAGGGAGTGACCGCCAGCACCGGGACCTTTGCCGGGACGGTACCAGCTTTTATATTTTTCCTGATTACGTTTATTCTGAATATATCGGTAACCTATTTCGGTATCAAGGGCGGCATTGAAAAATTATGCAACATCGCGCTGCCGCTTCTGTTTTTCTTCGGGATCGTGCTGGCGGTGCGAGTCATCACGCTGTTTGCACCGGACCCGGCTCACCCAACCTGGAGTTCGATCAATGGCCTTGGATTTTTATGGAACGCCGATCTTTCGGCGCTCAAATCCGTCAAGGTTTGGATGGCCGCCGCGGGACAAATATTTTTCACCCTGTCGGTGGGTATGGGTGTGATTTTGACCTATTCCAGCTACCTGCAGAAAGACGACGACATTGCCTTATCCGGATTGGCCGCGGCATCGACCAACCAGTTCGCCGAAGTGGTCGTCGCCGGGTGTCTGGTAGTGCCGGCGGCGTTCATATTTTTCGGCCCCGATCAGATAGTCAATATCGCCCGATCGGGAAGTTTCAATATCGGTTTCGTCACCATGCCCCAAATTTTCAACCAGATGACACTCGGAGCCGTGTTCGGCTTCCTGTGGTTTTTCATGCTGTTCCTGGCCGGAATTACGTCCTCGATTTCACTCGCGCAGCCATCGGTGGCCTTCATGGAAGATGAATTCGATATACCGAGGACAAAGGCCGTCAAGATTTTCGGAGCTGTTGTATTTATTTTGTGCCAGCCGGCGATATGGTTCATTCACCGGGGCGTGCTCGATGATTTCGATTTTTGGGGCGCCAACCTGATAATCGTCCTCGGTGCGACGCTCGAAATCATCCTGCTCGGCTGGGTGTTCGGCATGAACAAAGCCTGGGAAGAGCTGCACCGTGGCGCCAAAATAAGAATACCGCGTATTTTTATGTTCATCACGAAGTACATAACGCCGTTGTGTCTGCTGGGCCTTCTGGGCTGGTGGTTCGCCACGGAGTGGCTGCCGGTGATTACCATGAAAACCGTGGCCGACGAAAACGTCCCGTACGTTCTGGGCGGTCGACTCCTTTTATTGGCGCTGTTCGCTGTCCTGGCCGTAATGGTATTCTTCGCCTGGCGGCGGCGCGACGAGAAAAAGTACTATTAAGGAGACCGGTGAAATGACTATCGGAGGATGGATATTTTTTATTCTGACCGGGGGGGCCATTACGGCGATAATGGTCTATTGCTATATCAAGGTCTTTAAGGACGATTCAGATGAGAAAGAAATAGAACAGCCGCAGAATCAATAGATGTTGTAACGTGCAATCCGGTCACGAAGAGTGTTGCGCGAGATACCGAGAATTTCAGAAGTCTTGACCTGATTGGAACTGAAGTGTTTCAGGCAGGATGAAATCAGAGCTTTTTCGAGCGCCGATTCCAGGAAGTAATAGATTTTCCCTTCCGAGGAATTTATCAGTCTGGGCAGAATGGGATCGATGATCTTTTTGAACAGTTCGGTATAGTCATCCTGAAGGTTTTCCAGGTCAATTTCGACTTTCCCTTCCAGTTCCGAAGCAATCGGAAAATCCTCGGCCTGAAGCGTATCGGTCTTGGCCATGACGCAGGCCGTGTGGACGTTGTTTTCCAGTTCTCTGACGTTACCCGGCCAGGGATATTTGGCCAGCATCGTGGCGGCCTTGGGTACAATACCTTTGATTTCTTTGCCTAACTGCTTGGAAAACTTCTGCACGAAATAATCGGTCAATAGAGGAATATCTCCCCGACGTTCACGAAGCGGAGGAACGTAGATGGATACGACCTTCAGCCGATAGAACAGGTCAACCCGGAATGACCCTTCTTTCATGCACTGTACCAGTGATTTGTTGGTGGCAGCGATAACGCGCACGTCAACTTCGATCGATTCGTTGCCGCCAACCCTCTCCAGTTGTTTCTCCTGAAGAACCCGCAGGAGCTTGGATTGGGTCAATAGCGACATATCGGCGATTTCATCGAGGAAAATCGTCCCCTGATTGGCCTGCTCGAATTTACCGAGGCGTTTGAAATAGGCTCCGGTAAAAGCGCCCTTTTCATGGCCGAACAGTTCGGATTCGAGAAGGGTTTCGGCCAGGGCGGCGCAGTTGACCGAAAGAAACGGCTTGCCCGCGCGTGAGGAATTGCGGTGGATAGCCCGGGCAATCAATTCTTTACCGGTACCCGATTCGCCGAAAATGAGGACGGCGGCATCGGATTTGGACACCTGTCCGATCAACTTGGCGATTTCCACGATTTCGGGGGATTTGCCGACAATTTCGCCGACGCTGAATTCTTCTTCGGATATTTTCGTGTCCGGAACGCCGCCTTTATGACGGTTAAACCCACAGGCTTTATTGACAGTGTTGATCAGCTTCTGAATCTCGAAGGGTTTGGTCAGATATTCATAGGCGCCTTCGCGCATCGCTTCCATCGCATTTTCGGTTGAGATAAATCCGGAAATCATAATGATGGGAACGTCTATATTGCTCAGTTTGGACTGCTTCAGCAGATCGAGGCCGGACATAGTGGGGAGATTGACGTCGAGTAAAACACAATCAATATTGGAGTGTTCGTGCAAAAATTCCACCATGATCTGGCCGTCATCGAGAAAGTAAAATCGATACCGCTCGGAATCAAACAGATTGGCCAGAGACCGGCTTATTTCGGGATCATCATCAATAATTAACAAATTTTTCATGCTTCAGCGATTCCCCAATAAATTCTTTAATTTTATCGGAAGATCGCGGCAAATAATTAGTGGCTAAATAATAGAAGTGCTTAATTTTTGCGCTCTTAGGGGATTTTAATCAATGATATTGAATGGTTTCAGGATGGCCGGACGGTCGTTATTACGCTTCATCCATGAGGAATTTGACAACCGTCCCGGTTAAAATAAAATTGACCAGCATATCTACGATGACGCCGCCGATGAGGAAGTATAACATCAACTCCGGCGTGAACTTATCGACGACGGTCGGGGCGTTTTCAAATATATAAGCAAACGGGACGGTCAGAAGGTAGGGCAGAAACGCAAGCAGGAACGAAAATACAGGATATTCGACGAAGAGAGACAAAGAGGTTTTAAGGGCTTTGAAGATGCCGTCCCCGAAGACAATAATAGCCGGTATGGCATATATAAATAGTGAATAAATCAAAACCGTAATAAGTTTCATGACGATGCCCAGGAGCATTATACGGCGTGGACTGCCCGCCAGAAACGATGAAAACAAACCGGGGATGAACTGATTGGCGGCCAGAATCAAAGCAGAAATAATACACCAGACAACAAGCAGCGGAATCCACTTTTTGAATACGGCTTTATAACCCGGTGCCGGGAATGAATCGGAATAGGCCTTAACGAACAGCGCCGCCGCCAGGCCCATGGCCAAGCCTTCGAACAAGACGCCGAGAATATATTTGCCCCAGGCAACTGCCCCCGGAAGCACCATATATAGTCCCGGGTAATGGCTCATGACTTCGGCCGTGCGGTCACCCATAAGCCCCACCAAAGGCTTCAGGATTACATATACTGAAGGATTGGTATAATTGGCTGCCAGAAATATTACAGCAATCTGAAGCAGAGCGTACACCGCCAGCGGAACCCAAATGCGAAATCTGAACAGGCGGCTCAGAGCGGCCAGATACAGTCCGATAAAGCGGTTTAGTTTTTCGAGCGCACTCATGCCAGACGGATATCCTCTACGGCACCGTTATAGTGACTTCATTGGAACCGGTTGCCAGACCCTGCTGATCAAAAACGAACACTCTATAATGATAGGTCCCCGCGGTCGGATTAATATCGGAAAATTCCGTCTGAGATTTGCTTTCCGTAATCCAGATAATCAGGTCGGTATCGCCATCCTGTATTCCGGAAGAATTATCTTTATAAAGCCGGTAGGTCTCGAAGTCATTATCCGGGCTGGACGTCCAGCTTAATGAAATCGAGCGATTGCCGTCATTATCGGTCACCATTTGTGCCGCCAGCGTCACTGCCGTAGGAGGATTCGCAATAGTCAAATACTCTGATGCAGTAAGGTCTGATGTGGCGACGTTGCCGGCTTCATCCTGATAGCTGCCGGTTACCAGTCCCTGCGCCACCTGAACGTTTAACGGTACCAAATAAGCTAGCGAGAACAGGCCGTCGGCGGCGGTGACATCACCGTGACTGCCGTCGTCGTACAAAACCAAATTGGAAAGACCGGGAAACGAGACGGTTGCCTCTCCCCCGACTTCTCCGGCTTTGACATAAAACGAAATCGTTTCACCCGAAGAAAACACGGTCCCGGACGGTCTGAAATACACCGAGTCGACCTCGGCGCGGGTATCGAGGGTTATATCATCGTGCACCGGTGAGGTAGAAAGAGAACCATCGGTAAAATAGAATTTGGCATAAATGGTTTTGGACCCGTCATTTTCAGAAAGTCGAAAGCCCTTTGACGAACTGTAATTTTGCCATTCAGCACCGTTTAGATTGGCGTCTTCCGAAAGCTGCACGAATCTCGCCGAAGTCGGGATGACGAAAGTAACGTTCACGTCGCGGCTCTTGGCGTACTCATCGCCATTATTAATCGATATCGACGAAATGCCGACCATAGTGGTGGAAAGGACTGATCTTGCACCTTCTAGGCCGCCCGCCACTGAACTGATGGACACACTATAGGCTTTACCCGAGATGAGATTATCGAGAACCTCGACGAACAGCGATGTCGTGTCCCAAAGATTCAAGTGCGCCTGGACGGAATCCGGCCCAAAATAAATTTTGAAGTAATCGACCGCGTTAGTATCGGACACCTGCCATGTCACCTGAACGCCGTTATCGATATGAGTCATGCGAAGTTCGATCGGTACCGGCGGAGGATCGGGCAGTTGCGTATTTAACTGATCGGATTCTATATATCTGCTGCACCCGGATGAAATCAAGGCCAGCACTGCCAATAATATTATTTTCTTCATTTCCGGCCCCTCGCTCCTAAAAATCCCACGACAGGACTATCTGTCCGCCGCCGTTCATTAAATCAGGCTCAAGAGTTATCTGGTCGACAAGGATGCTGCTTTTTTGTTCAGGGAAAAATAACAAAGCATCCAGAAAACTCAAGGACCACACCGCGACGGTGGCCCCGATCGTAATTCGCCTTACGTTTTCGGCATCGTATGCATCCTTGTGGGCTGATTCCAAAAGCGGATACAGACTTTGTTTTTCCGCATAATCGGTTGCCCGATTGTACCGTGCCAAATAGTCATCATACGTCTTGCGCTTGTCGTCGAATCTGTTATCGGCGATGAAATACGAAGCCACCGAACCGGCCGCCAGCATCATAAAGGCAATTCCCCTGGTCTTGCGGTCGGAATAGGACTGCCCCCAGCCGGGTATAAAGAGCGACCTGAAAGCTGCTTTGAATTTCGTTTTGGCCGTCAGATTGACGTCGATTTGCGTGTGCTTGGTTGTGCTCAGAAATAAGCTGGAATTGTAATTTTCGTATCCGGCTTTTTTAATATGGACGTCGAACTCGCCCGCAAGCCCCTGAGGAAAAGTAATGGGCGTAACGCCCCGGACAGTCAGCGCCCCGGCCACTTCGACCTCGGCCCCCGGCGGTGTCGTTTGTACGGTCAAACCGGGTGTCGAGTTTTGAGCCATTATTGCCGGGGTTATAAAAAGCAGTAAGGCTGCCAAGATCCCTTTGGTCATCATATCCCTATCTCGCATAAAATTTCCTTTTTTACTCTGATCGAGAAAGATATTAATTTTTATGAGTCATTTCAAGCAATAAAAAACCGCACCGTCGGAGGTGCGGCTAAAATTTTTATTTATTTCACGTGTCAACAGGCGCCCTTGCCGGTTATAACCACGACGACGGTGCGCATCAAAATCTTAACATCGCTCCAAATGGACCATTCCCTGATATAATTGATATCCGCTTTCAGCTTGATTATCACCGACTGCAACGAACTGTCATACCCGCTCGAAACCTGAGCCAGACCCGTTATACCGGGCTTGACGTTCAGGCGAACCCTGTATTCGGGGATCTTCTGGGCAAAATCGGAAACGAAATTCGGTCGCTCCGGCCTCGGTCCAACCATGGACATTTCGCCTCGGATGACGTTAAAAAGCTGCGGGATTTCGTCAATGCGCGTCTTGCGCAGGAACCGTCCCAGACGCGTAACCCGGGGATCGTTTTTCGACGCCCAAACCGGTCCGCAATTCCGCTCGGCATCCTGAACCATGGTGCGGAATTTGATAACTTTGAACGGCTGTCCGTGATAATCCTGACGGCGACGGTCGCGCAGGCGGCGGTTTTCGTCGATCATCGAACGATAAGCACGGCGGTTTTTCTTGCGTCGGTTTATGCCTATTCTATCCTGGGTATAAAACACCGGGCCCCGGCTGTCAAGCTTGATCAAAATCGGAACTATAATGAAAAATGGAATGCAAAATATCAAACCGATTGCGGCACCCAAGACATCGAGGGCTTTCTTGAGAAACCTATCAATCATAGTCATTACCACCTTTATGGGATGTCTGACATTATCCGCGGCAATTAAGATAAAGAACATAACCGCCATGACAAACAGAATACCGCCGAAATATTCGGTGAAAAAGAATTTGAATGAATCAGCCAAAGATACCATCGGACGGTGGGGCAGCCTTTCGACATGCTCCAAACCAACTGCGGATCCTATTGGCATACTAAACCTGTTGGCGGTTAGGGCAGTTGCTTCCGAGGACGGGTTATTATCCAAATCGCCTATTTTCATTAAAGATATCCTAAAACTTTCCTTCTTAGAAAACCCGTGGTAAGAGGCTAAATAGCCATTTTCCCCCTATTGAGCAAAAGGACTGCCAGAAAAGCCTTTGGAATATTAAAAATGCGCAAATATTGCGCAAGGCCTGATTAACATCATATGTTGTTATTATTCAACAGGTTGAATATTCCAACAATGTTCAATCTGGATTGAGTTGTATACAATTAGCATTTTCCGATTATGCAATAGCAAATACTCATGTAAACTCGATCATAATTGATGCAGGTTATTGCGCATTGTTTAGGAAACAGTTTGCAATTTGCAATAAAAAACGCCCGGAGGCGCTCCGGGCGTTGAATTTGTGAATATATGAAATATATATTTAATTGGTCAACTTGAAGTTAACCGTAAAGCGATGGATCGAATCCGATCCGGCTCCGATACCGGGAGAATAGGCATAATCAATTCTGGCTGGTCCAACCAGCGCTCCGGCTCCGAAAGCCATACCACCGGCCATGCCGTCGGGAGAATCTTCCACTTGATAATTATATCCCAGCTGTAGGAAATACTTATGTTCGTATCCGTATTCGACACCGTTCTTGAAGGCCGAGCTGCTCTTGAAGCCATGATCGTATTCGGTCACGGCCGTCACTGAGCCATCGAGCCAGCTTGTGGCCGCTCCGAACCGAAGATGAACCGGGAGGTCTTCCTCGATCGAATTGAATTTGATCTTCTGCCCCACATTGGACAAAGTCAGGCCAAACAGGTATTTGTCGTAGCGAGCACTGACGCCGAAATCACCGGCAATCGCCGAGGCCCGCGTACCGGCCAGATTAAGATTGATGTATTTGGCGCTTACCCCAACCGAGAAAACATCGCTGGCCATATAAGCCGCCGAAATAACCATGGCCATATCATTGGTTGAACCAATATCATTAATGGGATTGTCGAACTGGTCATACCCCTGAATGTCACCATAGCTCAAATACGTAATGCCGCCCGCCATAGCTAACCGGTCATTCAACGGGACGTTCGCCGCCAAGTGTTCGAACTTAATATCCTGGTACCACGAAAAATGAGAAAGCGATAACTGTGGATATTGTTCGAGAGTCAGCCCCGCCGGATTCCAGTATAGAGCCGACGGCCCGCTGGCCAAAGCCGTATAGGCACCACCCATAGCGGCCGACCTGGCATCAGTATTAATATTAAGAAAGTCGGCCACGGTTTGACCATTATCTTCGGCAATCGCTACCTTGCCGAGCAGGGCGGCCACAATGACCATCAATCCCCAGATAAACAGTATCTTTGAAATGCATCTACTCGCCATTCATAACCTCAACTTTCTTGTTTTTCATTATCCTTCTTGCGGTTATAATGGCAGAGATGATGCCCGATGAGTCAAGTTCGACAAGAAATTTGAATTCCTTTTCCAGAGCCTTGTCCGGACCGGGTAATCTATTATAATCCTTGCACTTATATTGTCGTTCAATCATTCTGGAAATGGCTCTCCCCCAAGCCATTTTCGGGGTGTAAAACTATGAATTATTACTTATGCGGTCATGCTTTAATCAGGTTGTCGGACTGACCCCGTTTTTTCATTTTAAGCTGCTGTATTCCATAAGTTTGCGGCTGTGTGCCCGTTTTGAACAACTTCCCTCTATTTGTTTCATACTTAGTCAAGACGAACTCAAACCTATGGTCTGACTCCTATACTTATACATAAGGATATTAAATTTTTTAACTCAACGTCAATAAAAAAATATAAATAATCAATTTATGCGTCTACTTAAGTACTATATTTTCATGTACTTACGCCAGCATTTATTGCTGACCGTCGCATTTATATAAAATGTATCGGTGAAAATAAGAATTTATTAATTCAGGCGGGATTTCATCTGTCGGTATTTATCGGGATTCAAAACCAGATTGGCAGAAAGGCCGGGCATTGATGCTATTTCTTCTTTCGCATTGGCAATTCTCTCCTGAGTTCCCGGATGAGACATGGTCAGGCTTTCAAAGAAATCCGGAGAGCCATTGGACATCTGCGCCAGCTTCTCGAACATGGTTATCGCACCGTGAGGATCGTACCCCGTTCGCGTCATGTATGCTATGCCGTAGGAATCGGCCTCGCGCTCGTTTTCACGCGAATAACCGGCGAAACTCAGGCCCACGGCCATACCGACGGAAGCGTTGAGGGCGTCTGAGCTGTTGCCCAGGACAAGCTGCTGGAGCAGGGCCACTCCCATGGCGGCCTGAAGTCTTTTGACACCGTGACGGGCCACCACGTGCGAAATTTCGTGCGCCATGACGGCAGCCAGTTCGGCCTCATTATCCATGCTTTTCAGTAGTCCCGTATACAAATATATATAGCCGCCCGGAGTCGCGAAGGCATTAACTAAATTCGTATCAATGATCGCGAAATGGTATTGAATATCGCGGCGGTCGCAATGGGAGACGATGTCTTGACCGATTCTGTCCACGTAATTCAACCAAGCCGTATCCGTGAGCATTTTGTTTTGTTCGCGAATCTGAACGTCGGCATCCTGACCGATTGAAACTTCCGTAGCCGAGTCAATGAGTATGACCGACTTCTTGCCACCCGGTCCGGTGGTCGCGCAGCCCATTAAAAAGGCCGCCACCAGGAAAATGGAGAAATATTTCATTCTATTCGAGTTCAGATTCATAATTTTAGTTTATCCGCAAAATCGCCTATTATCGGCAGGCGGTACTGCTTGCCCTGTATGCCGAAAATTATGCCGGCTACCGAAGCACCGAGCGCGAAGATAATTATGGCTTTCCAGAACAGGCCGGACAGCCCCGGAATCAGGAAAAACAAGGCCAAAAGTTCCACGAGAAAAATTATGAAGCCCTGTCGGCTGTGGAATCGCGCCTGTTCATTGTCTCTCATTTGCAAAAGAGGAATCAGGCATAAAAACGGGATATATGACAAAATCGCAGCGATCATCCCTCGGTCGCGATCGAACTCCCCACTGCCCGAGGCTTTGAAAGAACCATCAAGATTGGGGATATCCGATTCCTGCCGGGCTTCCCCGTTGGAACTGGCGTTTTCCTCTTTGAAAAATGAACTCACTTTATTGCTCCCTGCTTAAACCTGCCAAAAAATCTCCTTATCCCGTTCGGGCAGATCAATCCTGATGGGATTATCGGCAGGCCATTTTTCAACCAATTTATCTTTACTATACAACGAAATTGTCATAAAAATCTCTCCAAAACCCAAGGACGCCAGTATTTTCCTGTCGAATCCCGCCTCGAAAATCCGGTCAAATATGGATTCAACTCCCGGGACGTTGGCGTTCGTGCTCTTTTTCATATCGAAGCCGTATTGGCCCGAGGATCCAAAGTCGACCACCAGCCTATCGTTTTCGGCAATAACTAAATGAAATCGTTTTTCAAAGTCAAGGCGAATATAAAACCGGCTGTAATCGAAGGCGAAGTAAATATTGGATATAAAATGTTCGGTCCGATGCATGGCCAGACTGGCGAGACTGCATTGAAAA
Source organism: uncultured candidate division Zixibacteria bacterium (assembly GCA_963702205.1). Lineage (GTDB taxonomy): Bacteria > Zixibacteria > MSB-5A5 > GN15 > PGXB01 > CALAMC01. Next base: position 2,308,061 of record OY969724.1, on the reverse strand, counting down.
TGTCCGGAGCCGCTCCATTCATAATAGTGGGTAATTCGGCCGTCAAGGACCGGTGTAATTAATGATTCCGGAGCCGATAGAAACGAGTGCTGATGACCTTTGAATATGGGACGAGAGAGCTCATCCGGCACGTCCAGCCCGAGTATGACATACACCTGCCTCAAATGACGGCGATAAAGTGCATCGAACCTGGGATTGTGGGCACCGATATGATCGTCGCCGTACCACCAGCACCAATCCGATCCTTCGGCGATATAGATTTGTTCCCAGGCCTTTGCGGCAGTTTCCGAGACCTGCTGATTTTGTTTCGCGAATTCCGCGACCTTCTGCCGGGCCGCAAACAATAGATCCCAGGCGGTATTATCTTCGGGATGGCCGATCCAGATTTGGAAGTTGTGGCGAATCCACGAGCCGGCCAGTATCGACGGCAGTCTCTGAGCCCTTGACTCGCGTGCCATTTCCGAATATCCATCGATGCTGAATTCAGTGCTCTTGTCAAAAGCCTCATACATTAAAGTCAGGAATCCAACACCGTCATCGGCGTAATATTCCCACGCGTTTTCGCCGTCGAGAATAATCGGAATGATTCGTTCTTCTTTGGGGATATCACACTCCCGGTCGATCTGACGCAGACAGTGCATAAAATCATCAACAGCGCGCTCGGGATTCCAGGAGGCGTAGATAAAGCCGATCTTATCCGAAAGGGCCCGGTCTCGGAAAAAGATTTTCAGCCCGGCAGCTTTTGAAAACTCATACGCCCGATAGCAACAATTTTGTTTGAGGGTCAAACCGGATTTATGCAGAGATCCGTTAAGGATTTCTTCATCGGATGCCGTCCAGGAAATCCCCGCCTTCCTAATCAGCTCCAGAACCGGTTCCGAGACCGACCCTTCGGACGGCCACATACCTTCAAGCTTTCCTCCGAAAAGTTCCGAGAATCTTTGACAGGATTTTTCTATTTGTGCTTCCGCGTCCTCGGGAAACTTGAAGCCGTCCTTCGGCAGCTCAATGTCTGTAATCGCTTCGCGGGCGCTTTCATGATCGACCAACAGTGGCAAAATCGGATGATAATATGGAGTAAATGAAATATCTATGCGGCCGTCATCGTACAGTTTTTTATACGTCGGAATGATCCGGCTTAAAATGTCAAGATGAAATGAAAGCAGCTCATGCTTATCTTCTTCGGTGAAATCTCTCCCCTTATCAAACAGGCGGCGCACCGGTTCATCCTTTCTGAACATCCGGTCGACCCAGGCCAGATTCGACCAAACCTGAAGATCGCGCCATTCCGAGGCCGAAAATATTTTCACGGCCAGGTCGAGGTCGGTGCCACAGGCGTCTTTCTTGCGATACAACTGTCGGTACCGAATGTAGGGCTCGATCATCGTCTGATGATTGGCAGAGAAGAACGTCTCCAGAATGATCTTTTTTTGTTCGGGAGTAAGCTCCCGGGCCGGAACCAGACTCAGATCGAAATGATAATCGGTCACGCCCCGGTTATAAAGCTCGATTTGATCGAGCAAGGACGGAACCAGGTTGAACGTAGTCTTGACGTTTTCATATCGCGACGCCAGAAGAGCCATATCGAGATAATCCTTGACTCCGTGAAAACGGACCCAGGGCATATCGAATTTATTGGTATCGGGATTTAAATAGTACGGCTGATGCATATGCCATAACAGACCGATTTTTGTTTTTGGGTCGGCTGACACGGGCATCCTCCGCGCTAATGGATACACTTATTGCATATAGAGCTGGTACGCCGTAAAATACTGATCCGATCCCGCATAATCTTTTTCGAGAGTGTCGAGTTCCGGCTTGATTTTATCTTTTTCACCAAGTTGGCTGTAACAGCGAATTGCTCCAAGCAGGTAATCGGGTCTGGCCGGCGTGTCCGGGTAATTATCGATCGCTTCAAGATATTTGGCGGCCCCATCGGCGAACTTCTGCTGGCTTTCCAGGCTCGAAGCTATACCGGCGATGGCCGACGAAGTCGTCAGAGGATCGAGATGGTATTTATCAATGTACTTTTGAAAAGCAGTGATGGCTTCATCGTAGTCGCGGCTTTCGAAATAAGCGTTGCCGAGGTTAAATTGAGCCCGGCCGACCACGTCGCCGCTGTAATTGTCTATAATATCGTTGAAGCTCAGAATTGCCGGCTGATAGTTCATGGACTGAAGCTGGTTGAGTGCCTGGCTGTATTTTTGAAGGCCTTCTTGTTCCATCTCGGACTGATGGCCGGCGTAATAGAAGGCGCCGACGACGATAATTACGATCGCGGCAACGATTACGGCGAAAATCTGCCAGTTGTCTTCCAGCCAATTCCGCGTTTTAAGCATCGCGGTCGTAAATTTATCTTCTTTTAACTCATGTTTGGTGATCTTTACTTTGGTACCCATACCATTTCCATCCGTTATATACCTTTTAAATGTTATCGGCCGAGCGCTGTGTTCCCTTATTTACTAAAAAAATAGAGGTCGAAATCGCCTCGACCCCTATTATGCAAATTCATATTTTAGAAATACCCGGTAAATGAGACATTAATTCTATGGTTGTTCCATTTATTTTCCAGCCGCAAAAAGTCGCCCTCATAAAGTTTCTGAGAATATCGCGTATTGGTGTACGCCACGTCCAGCTGAATTTGCGACCAATAAATGCCTATACCGACCCCAACGCTGAAACCTTTAATTTTGTCGGTATTGCTTTCAAAAGCATAGTAAACCCGCGTGGAATCATTGGTGGCTGAGCCTTTCTCGCCCTGAAACAAAGTTGTGATGTTGGTGACATTACCGTCAGGAAAGGCCTCGTTTCGGAAACCGGCCCTGAAAGGAATTATTCCAACCGGAGTCTCCCAGCGGTATTCGGTTCCGATGCGAACTTGGAAAACGTTGCTCCAGTTCAAATCATTGGGTGAGTAAAATTCAACCCTCTCGCCGCCGGCCGTAAGCTGCAGACTATCCAGTGTTTTGACCTTTTTCCCTTTGAATCCGCGATAATCCACGTCACAATCGACAACCCAGTTGCTGTTCAGGTTGTAAGCTAATCCAAGACCAATGATGATGGGCATCTGATATTGCGTGGTCATGTCATTAATGTAGACCGTATCGGATTTAAACATCAAAACAGGAATTCCGATAGGAAGCCCGTTTTCAGTAGCGTGTGAGGTGATGGTGGAGTCGGATTTGCCTTTCAAGTCAAAAGGAGTCCTTATCGTTAAACCGGCCCGGAAAGGATCGCCGGTGTATATAAATCCGATAGTCGTATTGAAACCCGTATACTGGGTCGAATCGATGACTCTTATCTCGTCCCGGTATATTCTTTCTATCCCATTGATATCAGTAAAATGAAAACGCAGGTACCGATATTCATCGGAAACGACTTTTCCATAATAGATGTTTGCGGAAACGCCGAACGACAATTGATTGTATACCCTGGTGCCGAACGCGAAATCAATTGAATTGATACTTCCGTGCGCCTCGATTTTCGCGTTGGGGTACGGCCCCCACCCGAGGTAATTGAACAGGAGGTTTTGCATGAAAGTATTGTACGTATCAAAATTTTCAGTGTATGACATGCTCGCCACTACATGGTGACCCTTAATTCTGAGCGGCGATATGATGGCAAGATTATTAATTCCCCCATAATCTCCTCTATGGTCCAATTTCGAATAAAGCGGACCATCGATAATGGGAGCGGAGGAACCGCTGGTAAGGTAGTATTTTTCATTTCCGCGGGGCATCAGCGTGTTGTAGCTGAACTGCATGAGAGTTTTTTCATGGACATGCAGTCCGGCCGGGTTCCAGCTTCCGGCCGAGGCGTCATCAGAAATAGCCAGAAATGCCTGACCCATCCCCTCAGATCGTGCGCCGCCTCCGAAAAAGTCATAACTAAACCCGCGATATTGGGCGAAAGCTGTCGTTGTGAGGAGTGCTAAAAGCAGAACAACGATCTTGGCCAACGACAATTTCATACTCTATGATCCTCCCGTTAAATCAGATTTCTTCTTCAAATTTACTCTATTACATAAACTTAGACGAAGAATATAAGGCGCGCATCCAAAAGTGTCAATCGGTTTTATGATAAAAAAAAACGTGAAATAGAGCGAAGCCTCACTCAAATCGCCGTCCATAAAAACAAACGCCGACCGGGTCGGTCGGCGCCGTAAAATTCGATATTTTCTCGTGCAAAGCGCTGTTATTCGATCATTCCCAGAGCTATTTTGAATCCAACCGTTATGGGGAATGATTGCGTATTTTCCGGGTCCGTAAAATGCAGGGCATATTTGCCTTCGATGAAGGCATCGAAACCGCTGCCAAAAGCGAAATCCACCCCGAGGCCGACATTGCCCATAAAGCCATTATTTTTGGAGCCATAATTGATTTTGTAATAAAGCAGCTTCTGGTAAACCAATTCGGGATTGCTGATCTCAAGCTTTTCGAATCCGGCCGACCCGAGAAAATAAGGATTAAATACTCCTCCGGCGTGCGCGGCGGGAATAAAATATTTCGCCCCGGCGACGACTGAATAATAACGCGCATCACCACCGTCACCTACGGCGTACGACTGTAAATAAATATCCTCACCACCCTGCTGCAGGACAAAATCGCGGAGGACCTTGAAATATTTTTCTTTATCCGGACGAAAATGGCTGTAGCCAAATTTGACAAATACTTCAACATTGTCCTGGACTCTGCGCCCGACACCGGCTTCGAACGTCTCCCCGGCCTTCCACAAATCCTTAAGCTGCGATGATACCGGAATACCGACGCCGCTCCCCAGGTAAACGGAGTATTTATAATCCTCGGCCAGAATCGACCCGGCCACCAGCAACAGACCCAAAGCAAGAATAACGGCTTTTCTCATCTTATCCCTCGACTATAAAACATGTTTGTTTCCCATGCGTTAATACGTTTATCACAAGAAAATATAAAATATTAAAATGGAGGTCAAAGTCAACAGGAAAACTGATTTCATCCGGACGTTTCGGGAATATCGAGCCTCGATCCCACAGGCAACCTGACCGGATGAGCAGATAATTTCTCGGGCACAATAGCGGGAGTCAATTCATGCGCGAAAATTGCCACGGCACAGGCATCGAGCGCCGGAAAAAGATGATGTTCCTCGAACGACTGTATCCAGATAACATGCCTGGCCTTGAGACCGTTGTCGAACGACCCCTTGTAAGATTCATCGATCGCCTGCTGAATCTGGCGTTCGTGTCTTGTCCAGTTGACGTGGACTGTAATTATGTATGTTCCACGAACGTTGGGGGCCAGACATTCGATTATGGAAATCATATATTGATTAGTAGCTGTAAAGAGATTCACTGCCACCCTGAGACGTCGGCCTCTCAGCAACTCCGATTCCTCGGGGCTGGCCGGATATTCCATGATGCAGTCTTCCCACGACGATCTTTCGACCGGTCCCGGAAATTTAAACTGTTCCAGCCATGAGAGGACGAGTTCTTTCATTTTCGCCGTATCCATCAGCGGAAGACGGCGGCGAAGTTCTTTGAGAATGGCCTTTTTTACTTCTTCCGGTATAGCCAGTATTACCCCCTTGATAAAACAAACAACCGGTTTATAATATCGGAAGGACGGGAAAAGTATAAAGACATAAAGGTGCGATTGATTAAAATGCGCACAGTTACTATATGCGACGCTATAATAAAAAATACCCCCGGCAGGAATTGAACCTGCGGCCCGCGGTTTAGGAAACCGCTGCTCTATCCAACTGAGCTACGGGGGCAAAAATCCATCTAACCCGATTCGTACGTAATTAAGCTCAAAACATCGTATTTTTCAAGCTTTTCTTCCCAGGGCAGGAAAGCCAGATCAATCAGGGCCGCGATACCGGTCACTTTGGCTCCGACTCGCTCGATCAAGCGGCAAGTCGCCTCGAGAGTCCCGCCAGTGGCGATCAGATCATCGACGACAACCACACTGTCCCCCGCACCGACGGCATCGGCGTGGATCTCAATCGTTGCCGATCCATATTCGAGATCGTACGTCGCGGCGATAGTTTCTCCGGGGAGCTTGCCGGCCTTACGGACAGGAACGAATCCGACTTTGAGTCGGTCGGCCAGTGCCCCTCCGAAAATAAAGCCGCGCGATTCAATGCCGACAATGCGGTCGACCTCGCGGCTGCGGCAGAATTTTTCCATTTTATCCAGAGCCGATCGAAATGCTTCGGGATTAACAAGGAGGGTCGTTATATCATAGAACAATATCCCCTCTTTGGGGAAATCCGGAATGGCCCTGACGGTATTTTTTAAGTCAACCATAATCAACCTTTATGAGCTATAATAAAATCTTTGTACCCTTTGGGGGTGTTGTACCAATGGACGAGCATATCGCTGACATGCCCGTAACTGGGACCGACTTTGACTTCCGTCAGGAAATCTTCGACCGGCCCGCGGTCTCCTTCAACGATAATTTCGACGGTACCGTCGGGCAGATTCGCAACCTGACCGGCGACATCGTAATTATGCGACTTTTTCAATGCCCAGTACCTGAACCCGACACCCTGCACGACACCTTTGACGATGACTCTGGCACCCACGAATGACATACCTATTCTCCGGCCAGCTGCACCGCCCGTTTCACGGCCTGTATCGGATCGGTGAAGCGTTCGATATCTTCGGAAATATTCCAATCGGAAAGCGAAACGAGTGGTCGGCCGATTTTCATGCAGAAAGCCATCTCTGACAGAGTGCCGTACTTTCCCGGAAGAGCCACGACGGCATCGGCGGTCTTGATTATGACTATATTGCGCGCTTCCCCGATACCGGTGGCAATGGCGAAATCAATATATTCGTTCGCCTTGGTTTTGTCGTCACCGGGCAGAATTCCGAGGGTTTGTCCACCCGCCGCTTTAGCGCCTTTGGCGGCGGCTCTCATAACGCCACCCAGTCCGCCGCAGACAAGGATGGCACCTTGTTCGGCGATGGCGCGGCCGACCTTTTCGGCCAGCATTTCAGATGCATGATTGCATTGTCCGGCCCCGATGACGCCGATATAAATTTCTTTCTTATTCTTTTTAATTGGCATCCGCGCGGCCTCGCTTACAAGAAACAACCCTCATATAGAGGGTAACGTCAGTTGCGGCAGGATATTAAATCGGGGCGACTGGATTTGAACCAGCGACTCCTTAGTCCCGAACCAAGTGCGCTACCAAACTGCGCTACGCCCCGAATTTAATCCGACGTATAATATACAAAACCCGGATATAGTCAAGACATTTATATAATCGAAAAAAGACGTTAAAACCTTAGTTTTATGTCTTTCAATTTCTCTATGGACGGCGCGTCGGAGAAGTTCATTTTAAGCGGTGAAATCGAGACAAAACCCTGCGAAACGGCCTTAAAATCCGACCCGTCGATATCCTCCCAGGTCGATTCGCCGCCGATCCAGTAATAGTGCTTGCCCCGGGGATCGGTGTTTTCTATGACAATATCCTTATATTCCCGCCGACCCAGTTTGGTGATGCGATAGTTCTGAAACTTCTCGCCCTTTAATTTCGGGAAATTGATATTCAGAAAAGTGTTGGAGTTAATACCCAGCTTGTCGATTTGCCTGACAAATCTGGCGATAAACTGCGCGGCCGGTTTGTATGATTTAAAATTTCCCGAATCCGTATTGGACACGGCCATCGACGTTATCCCGAGGTTGGCGCCTTCGATAGCGGCGGCCACCGTGCCGGAGTATGTGACGTCCTCCCCCATATTGGAGCCGTGGTTAATCCCGGATATCACGAGGTCGGGCAGGCGATGTTTCAAGATACCGTGCACTGCAAGAAGGACACAGTCGGTCGGAGTCCCATCACAGGCGAAATGTTTGTCGTCACGCTGGTGTATACGCAGCGGTCTTTCAAGAGTCAGTGAATGGCTCGAGGCCGACTGCTCGCGATCGGGAGCGAAAATGAGCACGTCGGCCACCCTTTTCAGAGCTTTTTCCAGTTCTACCAGTCCCTCGGCATAGATGCCATCGTCGTTTGTAAGAAGTATCAGCATTTATATTCCTTAACCGTTACATCCAGATCCGTTTCCAGATCAGCTTTATGAAGCGGAGCGTATCGCGCACCGGGTGCACGTGCGAACCGCCGCCGTCGTAGACCAGCGAAATCGGAATTTCGGCTATCCTCGCCCCGACCAAACCGGCTTTGAGCAGTATCTCCGATTCGAAATCAAAACGATTTGATCTTATGCCGATGCGATCGATCAGATCGGCTTTTATCATGCGATAACCGGACTGCGAATCACGCACACGGGTTTTGCAAAAGTACGATACAATAATCGACGTCAGATTGTTCGACAGCCAGCGGTGCGGCGGCATGCGGTTGAATTTGAAAGGACGAGTCCCCATATAGATATCGGCCGTACTCGTTACGTTAATAAAACGCTCCAGCTCTTCGGGCAAGTGCTGCAAATCGGCATCGAGAGTAACAACGTATTCATAACCCTTTTCGCGCGCGTACTGCATGCCGCGCTTGATGGATACCCCTTCCCGCGATTGGGCTCGTTTCTGATGAACGTGACGTTCATGCGTCCGAGAATTTCGGGAGTATTGTCGGTGGAACCGTCGTCAATCACGACAAAATCCGAATCCGGCAGGAACCGCCTCAGGCGCGGAATCAGGCGTTCGAAGTATTTGGCGGCGTTATAGGCCGGAATGATTGCCAGCGTTTTAGATTTTATGGGAGTCATGTGCATCGAATTAATTGGTCGGGGAGAGCAGAGTTGAACTGCCGACCTCTCGCACCCCAAGCGAGTGCGCTAACCAAACTGCGCCACTCCCCGACACAGGTCCAATCTATCCCCCGAAGCCAAAAAGGCAAGGGAAAAGTTTGAGAATGTCTTCTATGTCCTTGCGTATCATCCCCACGATCGTTTTCACGCGGGCCTTTTCTTCGCGGCTCGCCTTATCGGGCGTCGCCTTTATTTTTCGCAACCGGTTGCGAGCGCCTTCAATGGTGTAGTTCTCTTTATACAACAGCTGCTTGATCTGGTTGACGAGCTCGATATCGGCCTTCTGATAAATGCGATTGCCGCCGCGATTTTTGCGGGGTTTCAGCATGGGGAATTCTTTTTCCCAGAAACGCAGAACGTACGGTTCAAGGCGGGTGATGCGCGCTACTTCGCTGATCGAATAGTACAGTTTTTCTTCTTTTTGCGTTTTGGTTCGCGCCATATTTGCCTCGGCGTCTATATTGTTAGTAAAGAACTTCTTTCTTGAGGGTTCGGCCCATCAAATCTTCTATCGCTTCGGCCGGATTTTTACCGGCGAACAGAACATCATGGACCTGCTCGGCAATGGGCATCTCGACATTTTGATTTTCGGCCAGCATCCTGACCGACCGGCAGGTATCCACGCCTTCGGCCACCATCACCATACTGCCGAGGATGCTCTTGAGTTTCTCCCCCCGTCCGATCCGAAAACCGACCTGCTGGTTGCGGCTGTGACGGGAGATGCACGTTGTCACGAGGTCACCGATACCAGACAACCCGGCGAAGGTCAGAGGGTCGGCGCCCAGACTAACACCGAGGCGGCTTATTTCCACCATCCCGCGCGTTATCAGGGCTCCCATGGTATTGTCACCCAGACCCAGGCCGGTAATGATACCGGCCGCAATAGCAATAATATTTTTAACCGAACCGCCCAGTTCGACGCCTATTATATCCGTGCTGCTGTATGCCCGGAAGGTGTTGTTGGAGAAAATCCCCTGGACGTACTCGGCGAGTTCCGGGTTGGCCGAAGCTATCACCACGCTGGTCGGCATACCGCGTGAGACCTCTTCGGCATGGCTGGGACCGGAAAGTGTCGCGATGTTTTTGGCATCGGCCATGGTCAGACATTCTTCTATTACTTCCGACATCCGCTTAACCGTTTTGATTTCAATCCCTTTGGCGAGATTTACGAAAATCCTCGGTTCTGAAATGACGCCTTCAAGTTGCGTGCAGACCGAGCGCATGGTCTGGGCCGGGCTGGCCAGAACTAAAATCTGAGCTTTGGCGACCGCTTCGTCGAGATTATTAGTTATGAAAACCTCTGAGGGTATTCGGATGCCGGGGAGCTTCTTTTCGTGACTGCGCGTTTTAAGCAGCGTCTGGCAATCGGCCGGATTGAACTCCCACAAGGCAACATTGTGGCCGTTGGAGACCAGCAGGTTGGCCGCCGCAATGCCCCAGCTTCCGGCTCCGAGGACGGCGATTCGGTCAGACATTGGACCCGGCCTCCTTATGCTCCGAATGAAAACGGAACCGATTTTCAGTACCGTTAAGCAGCCGTTTAATATTCGAACGGTGAGCCACTATAATAAGTACGGGCACGATGGCGGCGACGATCAGGTATGACAGCGGGATAAGCATAAAATCGGTTAAATATCCCATCAGCGCGATTCCGAAAAAAACCAGAGAGGCAATCATCGATCCCAGCGATATATAGCGTGAAATAAGTACGGTCACGATAAAGGCCGCCAGCCCGCTCATCGCCGCCGGAGGCATCAGCATGAGCATTACACCCAGCGCCGTATTGACACCTTTACCGCCTTTGAATTTTAAAAATATCGGAAAGATATGTCCGAGAATGGCCGCTAATCCGGCCAGCAAACAAAGCGTTTCGGTGGCGATGACACTTTTTCCCAGGAGCCCGGCAATAAGAACCGCCGCAACGCCTTTGCCGACGTCGCCGGCCATAACGAGCAGTCCGGGAACCACCCCGACCGTTCTCATGACATTGGTGGCACCGATATTGCCGGAGCCGTGTTTGCGGATATCGGAAATGCCGTAAATTTTCGGGATCAATAATCCAAACGGTGTGGAACCCAATAAATAGGCAATGAATATTAAACCGTAGTCGGTCAAAGCAAAATCCTCAGGTCAAGAATTTGTATCGTGCTGCCGTAAGTACTTCCCCCCGGCTTATTCTTCCATGGATTTCTTGAGCAGCTCCAGGAATTCCTTACCCTTTTCAGGCGTGTAGTTTTCCTCTTTCATAATATCCTGAAGCTTGTTCGAGATCTCCTGCATTTCGCTGGAGTCGATTTTTTTCTCTTTGAAAGCCGTCTGGAATTCCACCATGATGGAATCGATACCGGCGTCGGTGTAACCCTCGGGCAGGTCCTTCTTGATTTGCATGGAAGCGGCTTCGGTCATTTTGCCGACACCATAGCCGACCAGTTCATCCTTATAGACGTAGCACACGATCATGGTGATGGCGAGAAGAACAATGAGGGCCCCGACGATAATCAGAGCAACCATGCACCCTTTGGACATTTTTTTGCGTTCCTGCGACATAATTCTCCCTTTCAAATCAGGGCCGACGGCGGCCTATGATATATGATCAATAAATCATTAACTGACAATTTATTACCCGGCATATATAATCCGAGGGTTTAATCATTGAAAAGTATAAATAATCGCTTCGGCGTTGGCAATGGCTTTTTGAAATAAAAAAAGACCGCCTGTGGTCGGCGGTCTTGAATTTCAACTGTGCAAAAGCGTCAGGAGGCGGCTTCGCTATTCATTTCGGCCTCGGCTTTGGCTTTGGTCTTCGCTTTCGCCCTGGTTTTGGCCTTTTTCTTAGAAGCCTTCTTGGAATCGTCGTCAGATTTAGGCTTCGGGGTCAGAAGTTCCACCATCGATATCATGGCGGAGTCACCGCGCCGGAACCCGACCCGCATCAAGCGAGTGTAACCGGAGGGCCTGTCTTTTAATTGCGGAGCTATTTCGCTGAACAACTTTTTGACCACTGCCTTATCCTTAATGGATTCTCCGACGTGCCGTCGGGCCGCCAGCGTGTCTTTCTTGGCGATCGTAATCAAACGGTCAACCATGCGCCGAAGTTCCTTGGCCTTGGGTTCGGTGGTGCGGATGGTCCGGTTGGCCAAAAGTGACGTGGCCATATTGGCAAGCATCGCCTCCCGATGGGGTTTGGTTTTGCCCAGCTTTCTGGTTTTTACCTGATGTCGCATTACAATACCCTATTTTATTTTACTTCGGCTGGCTCCATGTACTTGGAGATATCCATTCCAAAGGATAAATTAAGTTCATCGAGGATAGCATTCAATTCATTGAGGGATTTCCGGCCGAAATTACGGTACTTGAGCATCTCCGATTCGGTCTTGGAGACCAGATCGGCCAGCGCTTGTATGTTGGCCGCCCGGAGGCAGTTCGACGAACGAACCGAAAGCTCGAGCTCGTCGACTCTGGTCTTCAAAAGCTGCCGGATGCGAACCGTCTCTTCGTCTTCAACCGGTTCATCCTCAACGACGAAATCTTCATCGATATTGATAAACATTTGCAGATGATCTTTAAGAAGCTTGGCGGCAAACGAAAGCGCGTCTTCGGGTGTGGTGGAACCATCGGTCGTGATTTCCATGATGAGTTTGTCATAGTCGGTGCGCTGCCCGACACGCGTGTTTTCCACTTCGAAGTTGACTTTAACAACCGGTGAAAACAGGGCGTCGATGAAAATGGTGCCGACCGGAGCGTCGGGCCGCTTATTGGATTCGGCCAGATTGTATGATTGACCCGAATCGACGTCGAGTTCAATCTGCAAATCGCGGTCTTCGACCAGTTCGCAGATATAAAGATCGGGATTCATCACTTCCACGTCGGCGTCGGTAGCGAACATACCGGCCGTGATCTTGCCCTTTTTGTTGGCCGTAAAGACCAGCGTACGCATTTCATCGGCATGCAGTCTTAGCCGCATCTTCTTAATATTCAAAATCAACTGCGTGACGTCTTCATAAAGTCCTTCAATAGTCTCGAATTCGTGCTGTGCGCCAGGGATTCTTATCGAAACCACGGCCGCACCCTGAATTGAAGACAGAAGGACACGCCGTAAGGCGTTTCCGAGTGTTACTCCAAACCCCCTCTCAAGAGGTTCGATTATGAAACGAGAATAATTCTCGTTGGCCGAGGATTGATCGGAAACGATCTCTTTCGGCATTGTCAAACTTTTCCACTTCATAAATATAAGCCTCCCAACAGGCTTTAAAATTTCCTGCTACTTAGAGTAAAGTTCCACTATCAACTGCTCGTTGGCGGTAGTCGGAATATCCTGGCGTTTCGGAACCTCGAGCAACTGGCCTTCAAGGGCCGCTTTATTAACGGACAGCCAGCCCAATTCACTGGTTTGGCCCATGTCTTTAAGCGACGAGTGTATAATGTCCAGTTTCTTGGACTTTTCCCGAACCTTAATCAGGTCATTGGGTTTGACATGGAACGACGGTATATCAACTACCCGCCCATTGATCTCGAAATGACGATGTCTGACGAGCTGTCGGGCAGACTTGCGCGACGGCGCGAAGCCGAGTCGATAAACCATGTTATCCAGCCGGCATTCCAGAAGTTGAAGCAAAGTTTCACCGGTAACACCGACTTTGCGGTCAGCCATCTGGTAATAAAGCCGGAATTGTTTTTCCAGAAGCCCGTACGAACGGCGGACTTTTTGTTTTTCCCGCAACTGCTTTCCGTAGTTGGATATTTTATACCGTGAACTCTGCCCATGCTGTCCGGGAGCAAAGGGGCGTCTTTCGAAAGCGCATTTATCGGTGAAACACCGGCGCCCTTTCAAAAACAGCTTTTCTCCTTCACGGCGGCAAAGTTTGCAGTTGGCATCACGATATCGTGCCATTTAAACTCCTCTATATAATTACTACTTACTATTCTATTACAGGAATTAGACCCGGCGACGTTTCGGCGGACGGCAGCCATTGTGCGGAATCGGTGTCACGTCCTTAATGGCCGTGATATCCAATCCCGAGGCCGAAAGTGACCGTATCGCCGCTTCCCGGCCGGAGCCCGGTCCCTTGACCCAGACTTCGACCTTGCGAATTCCGAGGTCCTTGGCTTCACGGGCGGAATTGCTGGCCGCCTGCTGGGCCGCGAACGGGGTCGATTTTTTCGATCCCTTGAAACCGACGGTCCCGGCCGAAGCCCACGAAAGAGCTTTGCCGCTCATGTCGGTAATGGTCACTACCGTGTTATTGAAGGTCGCCTTTATATGGGCAATTCCACTGGGGTCAATTTTCCCCAGTTTCTTTTTCGCTTTTGGTTTTTTCTTGGGATCTGCCACAATCTATCCTTGTCAAATAAAATTATTTCTTACCCGGTGCCTTTTTCTTGCCGGCTACGGTGCGTTTGGGTCCTTTACGGGTACGGGCGTTGGTCTTGGTCCGCTGTCCGCGTACGGGCAGGCCCCGCCGATGCCGCAGTCCGCGGTATGAGCCGATATCGATCAAACGCTTTATATTCATCTGCACTTCACTGCGAAGAGCACCCTCGACCTTAAAGTCGTTTTCAATGACGCTGCGCAGTTTCGCGATTTCTTCTTCGGTCAATTTGTTAACCCGGGTATCCGGACTTATGGCGGTCTTCTCCAGAATCTTGTGAGAAGACGTCAAACCGATCCCGTAAATATATGTCAGGCCTATTTCAACCCGCTTATCTTTGGGTAAATCGACGCCAGCAATACGTGCCAAGGCAACCTCCTATTAAAATAAAACCTTTACCCCTGCCGTTGTTTATGATTGGGGTTCTTGCTGCAAATGACCCGAATAACGCCTTTGCGCCGGATAATCTTGCAGTGCTCGCAACGCTTTTTTACCGATGATTGAACCTTCATAACCTTTTCCTTTCAGCAGGAACCCGCGTTCACTTATATCTATAAATAATTCGTCCGCGCGTCAAGTCGTAAGGAGACAGCTCCAGAGTAACCCGGTCGCCGGGCAGAATTTTAATAAAGTGCATGCGCATCTTACCGGATATATGGGCCAGAACAACATGCCCGTTGTCAAGTTCCACTTTAAACATCGCATTCGGCAACGGTTCCAGTACTTTTCCTTCAACCTGAATCGTTTCTTCCTTGGCCATATTCTCCCGTCGTTACACTATCGTTAAAATGTCAGCGCCGTCTTCCGTAACGGCCACACTGTGTTCAAAATGAGCCGAAGGCGATCCGTCGGCCGTGACGATGGTCCAGCCATCGGCCTTCTGATTTACCTTGTACTCACCGATGTTCACCATCGGTTCAATCGCCAGGACCATACCCTTCTTAATAACGGGCCCGCCTTCGGGAGGTCCATAATTCGGTATTTGCGGGTCCTCGTGCATGGCCCGACCGATACCGTGGCCGACCATATCCCGCACGACCGAATAACCCGCACTTTCGGCGGTCGTCTGGACGGCGTGCGAAATCTCGCCCAGTTTCACACCGTCGCGGACTTTGGCAATTGCCGCATCCAGGCAATCTCGCGTGATCTGCATCAGACGCTTTTTCTCTTCGGAGATATCTCCGATAGCGAAGGTCCGGGCGGCGTCGCCATAATAGCCGCCGTAAATCGTCCCCAAATCCACGGACACAATCTGGCCGTCGACCAGCCGCCGCCCACCGGGGATACCATGCACGACCTCCTCGTCGATCGAAATACACGTCGCCGCCGGATAACCGTGATACCCCTTAAACGCGGGAACGGCCTTCCGAGAGATAATATAGTCTTCCGCTATTTTGTCAAGGTCCTTTGTACTCATTCCCGGTTTTATTTCTTCTTCGATCAAATCCAATGTCTCGGCCACTATTTTCCCGGCTTTGCGCATTATTTCAATCTGTGCGTCTGTTTTAATAATAATCAATCCTATCGTGCTTCTTCCATGATTTTCAAAACCGAAGCCGTAATGGAATCGATATTTCCCAAAGCCTCAACCTCACGCAATACCGATTCATTACGATAAAAATCTACAATCGGTTCCGTCTGTTGTTTATAAACGTCCAGCCGATTGCGCACGACCGACTCTTCATCGTCGGGGCGGCGCACCAGCTTTTCGCCGTCCTTGTCACACACGCCCTCTTTTTTGGGCATGTTATTGGGATAATTGTACATCGAGCCGCACGCGGGACAGGTAAATCTTCCCGACAGGCGCTGGACGACTTCCTCATCGGGCACGTCCAGCAAAATTGCCGAATCAATTTTCTTGCTGTTGGCCACGAACATATTTTTTAAAGCCTCGGCCTGGGGCACGGTCCGCGGAAAACCATCCAGCACGAAGCCGTTGTCCAGAGCACCCGATTTAAGCTTGTCTTCTATTATACCGACAATCAGGCCGTCCGGCACGAGGTCACCGGCCTCCATAAAGGCCCTGGCCTTTTTACCCAGTTCCGTACCGTTCTTGACGGCTTCGCGCAACACGTCCCCGGTCGAAAGATGCAAAATATTCAATTTTTCACAAACCTTTTTGGCCTGTGTTCCTTTGCCCGACCCCGGAGGCCCCAGAAAAACGAAATTCATTAGTACGATCTCCCACGAATACGGCCTTTTTTCATGAAGCCGTCATAATGACGCATCAGCAGATGCGACTCAATCTGTTGCAGGGTATCGAGGGCCACACCGACGACAATCAAGAGCCCGGTGCCGCCGAAGTAAAAGTTGACTTCGAGATTGGCTATCAGGACCCACGGCAGGATAGCTATCATAGCGAAGAAGATAGCTCCCGGCAGCGTAATACGGGTCAGGATGCGTTCGATATGCTCCGCCGTCCGTTTGCCCGGCCGAATACCCGGAATGAATCCGCCGTTCTTGCGCATGTTGTCGGCGATGTCGATCGGGTTGAAAACGATGGCCGTGTAAAAATAGGCGAAGAAGATAATTATCAATCCATAAATAATCGAGTAGCTCCATCCGCCCGGTGCGAGGAAGTTGGTCACGATGTTGGAAATCCATTCAACGTTGGGGAACAACTGCTGCACGGTGGCCGGCAGGAACATGATCGACTGCGCGAAAATAATGGGGATTACGCCGGCCGAGTTGACCGAAAGCGGCAGATGCGTCGTCGCACCGCCATACACGCGCCGTCCGACGATTCTCTTGGGGTACTGCACCGGCACCTTGCGCTGGCCGCGAGTAACCAGAATAACGGCCGCGATTACCGCAACCATCATGGCGATCATGATGGCTTCGGTGAAAACGGAACGAGTGCCGTACCACAGGTATTGCACTTCCTCGATAACGGCATCGGGGAAGCGAGCCACGATTCCTATAAATATGATCAATGAAATACCATTGCCTATCCCCCGCTCCGTTATTTGCTCACCCAGCCACATGATGAATATCGTGCCGCAGGTAAACGTCAGGACGGTAATACCGATGAACTGGCCATAGGGCATGTGGACGATGGAAACGCCGTTAAATTCAATCGATCTCAGGAATTGGGCAGTTCCAAACGCCTGCAGGGCGGCGATCAACACGGTCAAGTAACGGGTATACTGCGTGATCTTACGCCGGCCCTCTTCACCCTCCTTTTGCAGTTTCTGCAAATAGGGAACCACGGCGCCCAAGAGCTGAAGCATAATCGACGCGGAAATGTACGGCATGATACCGAGGGCGAAAATAGTCGCCTTCAGGAAGGCTCCCCCGGCAAACAGGTCCAGCAGGCCGAAAATAGTGTCACCGGACATGGCCTGCGACAACATGGCGCCGTCCACACCGGGAGTAGGAATGTGACCGCCGATACGATACACTACCAGCAGAGCCAAAGTATAGAATATTCTTTTTCGCAGTTCTTCTATTTTAAGTATGGATTGAAAAGTACCTAACACTAGATCACCTCAGTTTTTCCGCCGGCGGCTTCGATTTTTTCCCTGGCCGTTTTTGAAAATGCGGAGGCCTTGACCTGCAAGGCGCTTTCCAGCGTTCCCACGCCCAAAATCTTAACCGGTCGACGCGTTGATTTGATTAGACCTAAGCTCATCATAGTCTCGGGAGTTACTTCTCCCGGCTGGCATTTATTCAACGCGGTAACGTTTACGATTTGAAATTCTTCCCTGAAGATATTGGTAAACCCACGCTTCGGGACACGACGCAGAAGCGGCATCTGACCGCCCTCTTTCCATTTATGGATTACCGCAACGCCGCCCGAACGAGCCCGCTGCCCTTTGTGTCCACGACCGGAGGTTTTGCCGCGTCCGCTGCCCGGACCACGACCGACCCGTTTGCGTTTTTTGCGCGAACCCGGCGCGGGGTGCAGTTCATTAAGTGCTAACGGAGACATCTTTAATCCACCTTCTCAAATTTCACCAAGTGCTCGACGGTTTTAATCATGCCCCGGATCTGGGGCGTGTCATTGTGCACGACGGTCCGATGCAATTTGCCGAGCCCCAAAGCTATTATGGTCCGTTTGTGATTCTCTTTGGTGTTAATCGTGCTTTTAATCTGTGTTACTTTTAATTTAGCCATGGCTGTCCTCTGTCCGGCCAAAGGCCTAACCTTGTGTCCGGTATCTTAGCTGTTCATCCCGAGAACGCAGCGAGAGCAACCCCTGCATGGTCGCCTTGACGACGTTGTGCGGGTTGCGGCTTCCCAAAGCCTTGGTCAATATGTCCTGCACACCAGCCGATTCCAGGACGGCCCGCACCGGCCCTCCGGCGATGACGCCGGTTCCCGGCGAAGCCGGAATCAGGACGACGCGAGAGGCCCCGAATTTGCCGATAATCTGATGCGGGATGGTACCTTCCGGGGTCAGGGCAACTTCGACCATACTCTTGCGGGCGGCTTCGGTTCCTTTACGGATGGCTTCGGATACTTCCGAGGCCTTACCGAGCCCGACGCCGACTTTTCCGTTGTTCTGCCCGACGGCCACGAGAGCCGTAAAGCTGAAACGGCGTCCGCCCTTGACGACTTTGGCGACACGATTGACGTGGATTACTCGCTCGTCGTAATCAAGACCTTCCATTTCCCGTTTAACCAATCTTTACCTCACTAACAAATCTAAAATTTCAAACCGGCCTTGCGCGCGGCATCGGCCAGAGATTTTACGCGACCGTGATATAAATTACCGTTGCGGTCGAATGAGACGGCTTCAATACCCTTTTCACGGGCGATTTTAGCCAGGGCTTCGCCGACCAGTGCGGCCACCTGCGTTTTCTTTTTTTCGGCCGCCTTGGCGGTAATATCTTTCGAAAGCGACGAGCAGGCCGCCAGCGTGACCATTTTTTCATCGTCAATGATCTGAGCCTGTATGTTCCGAATCGATTTGGATACGGACAGACGCGGCCTGTCGGAGGTGCCGAAAATTATTTTCCGGACGTGCTTTTTCCGTCTCAGAAATCTTGTTTTTTTAATGTCTTTAGCCATAATATAAGCCTCTATTTGCCGCCACCGGCCGCTTTACCGGCTTTACGATGGATGACCTCGTCAATGTATTTGATACCCTTACCTTTGTACGGTTCCGGCGGACGGAAGGATCGTATCTCGGCCGCCGTCATCCCAACCAACTGCTTGTCCGCTCCGGAAATTATAATTTTATTATCCTTGGGCGGCACTACAATATTGATACCATCCGCCGGGCGAAGATAAATCGGGTGGGAATAGCCGACGTTGACTTCGAGGATGGGGCCTTTCATTTCGGCGCGATATCCGACGCCGATAATCTCCAGCGTTTTGCTGTAACCTTCGTGCACTCCCGCGACCATATTATAAACCAACGAGCGAGTCAAACCATGGAGGGAGCGATGAGTACGATGGTCGGATGGCCGGGTTACGATAATTTCATTTTCCTGTACGTCCACGTTCATTTCGGGATTGATATCAACCGAAAGAGTTCCTTTTGGTCCGGTGGCCGTCAAAGTATGGGACTTTTGTTCGACTTTGACGCCTTTTGGTATCGGGACCGGTAATTTTCCTATTTTTGACATGGCCGTTCCTCCTACCAAACCGCACAAACGGCTTCGCCGCCTACTCTGCGTTTAAATGCCTCGGCGTTGGTCATCACGCCCTGAGATGTTGACACGATCGTGATACCCACGCCGCTACGACCGATCTTCTTCAGTTCATCGAGTCCGAAGTACTGGCGAAGTCCGGGCCGGGAAATTCTCTGAATACCCCGGATAATGGGTGTATCGTCGCGGCTATACTTGAGGTACAACCGGAGGATACCCTGCTTGCGGTCTGGCAGTTCGATCATATCGCGCAGGAAATTTTCCTCGATCAGAACTTTGGCCAGTTCACGCTTTATATTCGAAGCGGGAACGTCAACGGCTATTTTTCTGGCCTTGGACGCATTCCTTATTCTCGTCAACATATCAGCTATCGGATCTGTCATCGACATATTAGCCTCAACTGCTTAAATCTTACCAACTGGCCTTAATAACGCCCGGAATCTCACCGGCCAAAGCCAACTGACGGAAACAAATTCTGCAAATACCGAATCTCCTGATATACGCCCGCGACCGACCGCACCGGCGACAGCGGGTGTAGGCACGAACTTTGAATTTCGGCGTCTTGCTCTGCTTTTCAATCAAACACTTCTTAGCCACGTTATCTCCTATTTGGCGAACGGCATGCCCAGTTCCGTCAGCAGCTGCCGACATTCCTGGTCGGTCTTCGCGGTAGTCGTGATGCTAATGTTCATGCCGCGAACCTTGTCGATTTTATCGTAATCTATTTCCGGAAAAATAATTTGTTCGGTAATCCCCAGGTTGTAATTGCCGTGCCCGTCGAAAGCCTTGTTGGAAAGACCGCGAAAGTCCCGAATACGCGGGATAGCCACGTTCATGAGGCGATCCAAAAATTCATACATACGTTCGCGGCGAAGCGTCACCTTGGCCCCGATACGAGCACCTTCGCGGAGCTTGAAATTCGATATCGACTTGCGGGCCGACGTCACCAACGGTTTTTGTCCGGTGATCTGGCTCAAATCATTAACGGCGGCATCGATCACCTTCGGATTGGCGATGGCTTCACCCAACCCGACGTTGACTGTAACCTTCGTGATCTTCGGCACCTGCATAAGCGAAGAATATCCGTTTTCCTTCATCAGCTTGGGGACTATTTTGTCCTTATATATTTTTTTCAACCTTGCCATAATATTTCCCCGTTATATCTGCTCACCGGTTTTGCGACAGACGCGGATTTTGGTTTTTCGGCCTTCGTCTTCGATAACTTTGAAACTAACCTTGGTCGGAGACGAAATGGATTTATTATAAAAGGCCACGTTGGACCGATGAATCGGGCCTTCTTTCCGAACGACCCCGCCCTTCGGATTTTGATTGGTCGGGCGGCTGTGACGGGCGATCATATTGATGCCCTCGATAATCAGCCGGTTGGTCTTGGTGGAAACGTGCAGAACCTTGCCGGTTTTGCCGCGATCCTTCCCGCGCCGGATATAAACGATATCACCTTTTTTAATATTCATAATACGAACCTCTCTACAGGACTTCCGGCGCCAGCGATATTATCTTCATGAACTGCTTTTCGCGCAATTCCCTGGCGACGGGTCCGAAAATACGCGTTCCGCGCGGTTCTTTCTGTTCGTTAATAATAACCGCCGCGTTGTCGGAAAAGCGGATGACAGAGCCGTCGCGGCGACGAGTATTGGCCTTGGTGCGAACCACGACCGCTTTGCAGATTTCCGACTTCTTGACGGTACCTCCGGGGATGGCATCCTTAACCGTCACGACGATAATATCGCCGATGCGGGTGTACCTTCTTTTGGAGCCACCCAGGATGCGGAAGCACATCACCTTTCGCGCGCCCGAATTATCGGCAACCGTTAATTGTGTATATTCCTGAATCATCGTTCACTCCCGTTCTATTCAGTCGCCGTCTACTTGGCTTTCTCAACAATATCAACCAGGCGCCAGCGCTTCAGCGCCGACATCGGGCGGGTTTCCATAATCCGAACCATGTCGCCGATATTGGCTTCGTTTTTCTCGTCGTGAGCATAAAATTTTCCGTAGCGCTTGACGACGCGTTCGTAAAGCGGGTGTTTCATGATGCGTTCAATCTTCACGACGATGGTTTTATCCATCTTGTTCGAGGTCACCCGGCCCTGACGAACTTTACGCATGTTTCTGGCCATATTCATCTATCCTTTTATTCTGTACTTTCTTTCGTTTCCGGCTCTATTTTATCGGCAGTGCCGAGAATGGATACGGCCGAATCGACGATCTTCCTTATCCCCCTGGCGTCTTCTGTCAGTACGGTTTCGATGCGAGCCAGGTCTCTTCGGATGGTCCGCAGGCGCAGAGGATTTTCCAGTTCTTTAAGGCTTTTGCGCATCTGCAAATTGAACAACTCCTCGATCATCTCATGTTTCTTCTGGAGCAGTTCTTCCTTGGTAAAATCTCTAAGAGTATGCATCTTCATAATTCTATCCTCTAAGTTTCCGCTCTCGAAACGAACTTGGTTCGGATGGGCAGCTTATGTCCCGCAAGGCGGAAAGCTTCGCGCGCCAGCTCTTCCGACACGCCTTCGATTTCAAAAAGAATCCGGCCGGGCTTTATCACGGCCACCCAGAATTCAGGGGCACCCTTGCCTTTGCCCATGCGGGTTTCAGCGGGCTTCTTGGTAACCGGCTTATCCGGGAATATGCGTATCCAGACTTTACCGCCACGCTTGATGCGACGAGTCAAAGCCACACGAGCCGCTTCGATCTGGCGATTGGTTATCCAGGCCGGCTCCAATGCTTTCAAACCGAACTGACCGAAATCGACCGAACTGCCCCGAAAGGCCTTACCGGTCATGCGACGGCGCTGCTGTTTTCTAAATTTAACTTTTTTCGGCATTAACATAATTTATATTCTCCCGGCTTTTCAAGCCGATCGCCTTAACTTTCAGAATCCTTATCTTTCCTTGGTGCGTTTTCGGGCCTGGCATCTCTGCGACCCTGAGGAGGGCGTCCCCCGCCCGGCCCACTCGGCCCGTTCGGTCTTCTATCATTGCTGCGGGCCTCTGCCGAAGAACGGTCACCATCACCCGGGCGACGAACCCGGCCACGTGGACGCCGTTTCCGTTTTCTTTCATCGCGCCGTTTGCGTTCACGGCGGCTGCTTACGTCAAGATCGGGACGTTCCGTCTGAACCGATCGATCGATATCTTCACGGGCATCCAGTTCCCCGGCGCCGTGCACCATACCACGGCAGATCCAAACCTTAATGCCAATCGCGCCGTACGTCGTACGAGCCGTTGACGTGGCGTAATCGATGTCGGCGCGCAACGTGTGCAACGGTACGCGGCCATCCATATATTTTTCACTGCGGGCGATTTCGGAGCCCATCAGACGGCCGGCACACATGATTTTAATGCCATC
Source organism: uncultured candidate division Zixibacteria bacterium (assembly GCA_963702205.1). Classification (GTDB taxonomy): domain Bacteria; phylum Zixibacteria; class MSB-5A5; order GN15; family PGXB01; genus CALAMC01. The sequence goes on along the minus strand of OY969724.1, from coordinate 2,284,978 downwards.
GGCACCCATTTTCATCGAAGCCGCCAGCGCCTTTTTCATGGCCCGGCGATAAGAAACCCGGCCTTCGAGCTGCCGGGCAACATTGTCGGCCACCAGCCGAGCGTTGAGTTCGGGCTTTTTTACTTCTACGATATTAAGAGAGATATCCTTCTTGGTCAAAAGCTGCAATTCTTCGCGAAGCTTGTCGACTTCGGCCCCTTTGCGCCCGATAACAATGCCCGGACGAGAGGTATGAATATCAACCGTGACTCTTTTGGGCGCACGCAATATTACCACTTTGGCCAGTCCGGCATTTTCAAGCCTTGTGTTTATGTACTTTTTAATCATCAAGTCTTCATACAAGAACGGGGCGAAATTCTTGCCGGCAAACCACTTGTTATTCCAGGACTTAATGACTCCCAGTCGGAATCCAATTGGATGTGTCTTTTGTCCCAAAGTTATCTCCTCTAATACTTTCTATTCTTCTTTTTTGTCGTCGTCTCCGGCCGCATCGGTTTCAGCTTCGGGCGTTTCGTCCGCCTCGACGTCGGCTTCGGCCTGAGTTTCGACTTCCGGTTCTGTCAATTTATCTTCAGTCTGTTCGATTTCTTTTTCTTCGGCTATCTCTTTATCTTTGGCTTTAGCCCTGGTTCCGACTTTCGCCTTTTTCGCACGGGTAGCCGTCTTTTTCTTCGGAGCGGCGGCGGCTTCGTCCGTCTCTTTCACGGCTTTTTTGCGACGTCCGCGCTTCTTGGGTTCTTCCTGTACCGGCTCGCCTTCGACTTCAACCATCAAATGGCAGAATCTTTTTCGAATGCGGAAAACTCGCCCCATGGACTGGAAACGAACGCGCTTGGCAGTCGGAGCTTCATCTACCAGGATTCTTGAAATAGACAAATCTTCGGCGCGAAGTCTGGCGGTACCAACGGCGGCGATGGCATTGGCGGCCGCGGATTTGACCGTTTTGGCCAGTGGATGAGCGGCAGCTTTGGGTGTGAAGTTCAGTATATTCAAGGCCTCTTCAACCGGTTTACCCTTGACCAGAGCCGCGACCCGGCGCATCTTCTTCGGGGACATGCGCAGATATTTTATTCTTGCTATTGCCTGCATCATTACAATGGCTCCTTAACCCTTAATGGAACTGGCGCGTTCAACCAACTTGCCGCCATGCCCGCGGAAAGTCCGTGTCGGAGCAAACTCACCAAGCTTGTGCCCAACCATATTTTCGGTTACATAAATCGGAATGAATTTATTGCCGTTATGTACAGCCAGAGTGTGGCCGACAAATTCCGGCGATATAGTCGACCGCCGCGACCAGGTCTTTATGACCTTTTTGTCACCGGTCCGGTTGAGTTCATCAACCTTCTTCATCAATTTGGATTCTATGTACGGTCCTTTTTTCAATGACCTTGGCATCTATTTCCTCCGCGCTTATTTCTTCTTGTCGCGACGTTCAACGATGTATTTATTGGATTTCCGTTTCTTTCTCGTTTTAAGACCTTTGGTCTTTTTGCCCCAGGGAGTACAGGGATGACGACCACCGCTGCTTCGTCCTTCGCCGCCGCCCATCGGATGGTCGTGCGGGTTCATGGCGACGCCGCGCACTTTGGGTCGGCGTCCGCGCCAGCGAGAGGCACCGGCTTTACCCAGTGAAATATTTTTATGATCGGAATTACCGATTTCACCCACGGTGGCCAGACAATCCTGACGGACCAGCCGAACCTCACCCGACGGCATCTTCAAGTGGGCGAATTGGCCTTCTTTGGCCGCCAGCTGTATATAGGTCCCGGCACTGCGGGCCAGTTTGCCGCCGCGACCCGGAAACAATTCGACGTTGTGAATGGACGTGCCCAGAGGCATGTTCTTTATCGGCATGGCGTTTCCGACACGCACGTCGGCGTTTTCTCCCGATACGACGCGGTCGTCGACCTTGAGCCCGTTGGGAGCGAGAATGTATCTTTTTTCACCGTCGACGTAGTGCAACAGGGCAATATTGGCCGAACGATTGGGATCGTATTCGATCGAGGCCACGCGGGCCGGGATTTCATGCTTGTCGCGCTTGAAGTCGATCATTCGATAGAATCTTTTATGGCCGCCGCCGCGATGACGAGCCGTAACCCGCCCCTTGTTATTGCGACCGCCGGTCTTCTTAAGCGGGATGAGCAAAGACTTTTCAGGAATCCCCGACGTAATCTCTTCGAACGTCGGGATCATCCGGAACCTTAGTGACGGCGTGGTCGGTTTAAATTTCTTTATACCCATTTTCTAACCTATACACTGCTATACATTATCAAAATCTGTTATGTGCTGACCCTTGGCGAGAGTCACAATAGCCTTTTTCCATGCCGTCGTACGGCCGGCAAAACGCCCCAGGCGTTTCGGCTTGGCGGGCATTATCATCGTCCGAACCGTATCAACCTTGACGTTGAAGGCCTTTTCCACGGCCTTTTTGATTTCCGGCTTGGTCGCTTTACGCTTCACCTGAAAAACATAGGAGTTGGTCGTTTCACGCAACAAGTTCGACTTTTCCGTAATACGGTGCAGCTCCAATAGTTCGCGCGGATCCGTCATTTTCCAAACACCTCCTCGGCCTTATCGAGACCGGCTTTGGTGAACAGCAGGACGTCGGCGTTCAGAATATCGTACGTGTTCGCCAGCGCCGCCCGTGCATATTTCGCCCGGTTAAGATTTCTCACCGACAGGATCAAATTCTGGCTTTGGCCTTCATCAAGGATAAGACAGCGTTTGTCTTCCAGACCGAGATTGTCCAGAATCTTAACCAGTGCCCTGGTTTTAACTTCTTCCAGGTTAAGGTCGTCGATGACCCTGATATTATCATTCCGGGCTTTGTCGGAAAAAGCCGAAATCTGAGCCAGGCGCTTCATGCGCTTGGGGAATTTGCTGAAGTACGATTTCGGAGACGGACCGAATGCGACACCACCACCGCGCCACAGAGGCGAGCGAATGGTACCTGCACGGGCTCGTCCCGTTCCTTTTTGACGGTACGGCTTCTTGCCGCCGCCTCGGACATCGCTTCGGCCTTTCGCGCTCGCCGTCCCCTGCCGTTGATTCGACAGATAATTGACGACGTACTGGTGCACGATATTCTGATTCGGCTCCGCACCGAATAATTCATCGCTCAGCGTGACGGTGCCGATTTCCGAGCCTTCTTTATTGTATAATTTCATTTCCATAGTACACCGTCCTCTATTTCCGCCGATTGGTCTGCCGTATTTTCACGAGGGAACCCTTTTTCCCGGGGACACCACCGCGAATCAATATCAGGTTTTCGGAGTCGACAACCTGGATGACTTCCAGGTTTAATACGGTCACGCTGTCTTTGCCCATTTTGCCCGCAGCACGCATGCCCTTGAAGACACGCGACGGGTACGACGACTGACCTATTGAGCCGACGGCGCGAGACCGATCGGACTGCCCGTGAGTTTTCTGGGCTCCGGAAAAATGATGGCGCTTCATGGCTCCCTGAAATCCGAGGCCCCGGGATACACCGGACACATCCACTCGCTCACCCGGTTTGAATATATCGGCTTTGATTTCCTGGCCGACCTCAATATCGCCTTCACCGCGAATTTCGCGCAGGAACCGTTTCGGCTCCACTCCGGCCTTTTCGAAAACACCCTGTTCGGCTTTGTTGAACAGATTTTTTCGCCGTTCACCATAACCGACCTTAAGAGCCTCATAGCCGTCTTTTTCTATCGTTTTTTTGCTGATCACGACGCACGGCCCCGCTTCGATCACCGAAACCGGTATCTCGTCTCCATCGGGAGCGAAAACCCGCGTCATACCCAGCTTTCTTCCAATTATTTCCTTCATTGTACTTTCACCATCAGGTCTTAATCTCAACGTCGACACCCGCGGGAAGATCAAGTTTCATGAGGGCGTCAACGGTCTGAGGAGTCGATTCATATATGTCGATCAGACGCTTGTGGATCCTGGTCTCGAACTGCTCCCGGGACTTTTTATCCACGTGCGGCGACCGCAATACAGTATATACCGTCCTTTTAGTCGGCAGAGGAATCGGACCGGCAATTCGGGCACCGGTTCTCAAAACGGTGCGCGTAATCTCCTTGGTCGACCGATCAAGTGCATAATGGTCGTATGCCTTGAGTTTAATTCTAATTTTTTGGGCATCCATAATAAACCTTTATTCCAAACCTCGCTATTCGATAACTTCGGTGATAACACCGGCGCCGACCGTTCGGCCACCTTCACGAACCGCGAAACGAAGTTCTTTCTCCATCGCGATCGGGGTGATCAAAGCCGCTTCGATCCGGATATTGTCGCCCGGCATTACCATCTCCACGCCTTCCGGCAACTTAACTTCTCCCGTCACGTCCGTCGTCCGAAAATAAAACTGCGGACGATAGCCGCCAAAGAACGGCGTGTGACGACCACCCTCTTCCTTGCTCAAAACGTAAACTTCTGCTTTGAACTTGGTGTGAGGCGTAATCGAACCCGGCTTGGCCAGGACCATGCCGCGTTCCAGATCGGTCTTTTCTATACCTCGCAAAAGCAGTCCCACGTTGTCGCCCGCCTGACCTTCATCCAGTATCTTGCGGAACATCTCGACACCCGTGCAGACCGTCTTCTTCGTCTCACGAATGCCGACCCGTTCGACTTCGTCTCCGGTATGAATCATACCCCGCTCGATACGACCCGTCCCGACCGTCCCCCGACCGGTGATCGAGAAGACGTCCTCGACCGGCATCAGAAACGGCTTGTCGGTCTCACGCTGAGGCTCCGGAATATATTCATCCAGAGCTTTCAGAAGTTCATCGAGAGCCTTGTACGAAGGATGATCCTTGACGCCGTTGGCCCCGTTGGTCATGGCTTCCAGAGCACTGCCGCGTATCACCGGAATATCATCACCCGGAAACTGATACTGCGTCAGAAGGTCACGAACTTCCAGTTCCACCAGGTCCAGGAGCTCGGGATCGTCGACCATGTCGACTTTATTCATGAAAACGACGATGTACGGGACTCCCACCTGACGAGCCAGAAGAATATGCTCTCGCGTCTGAGGCATCGGGCCGTCGGCCGCCGACACCACCAGAATCGCTCCGTCCATCTGGGCCGCACCCGTGATCATGTTCTTGACATAGTCGGCGTGACCGGGACAGTCCACGTGAGCATAGTGACGCTTGGTCGTCTCGTATTCGACGTGAGCCGTCGCGATCGTGATACCGCGTTCTTTTTCTTCCGGGGCATTGTCGATCGAGTCAAACGTCCGAACCTGAGACATCCCCAGGGAGCTCAGATACATCGTGATCGCCGCCGTCAGGGTCGTCTTGCCGTGGTCCACGTGACCGATCGTGCCCACGTTTACGTGCGGCTTGTTTCTTATAAATTTCTCTTTCGCCATTTCCTTTCTACCTCACTATACTTTTAATTAAACATTGACATAGCAAAAAGTTTATTGGACACATCCTCCGGAAGTGGCGCGTACTTCGAAAACTGCATGGTATAAACGCCCCTGCCCTGAGTTAAATTTCTTAATACGGTGGCATATCCGAACATCTCTGCCAAAGGCACGGTGGCGCGGATAACCTGAAGGTTATTGCGGGGTATCATGCCATGGATTTTTCCCCGGCGAAGATTCATATCACCCACAATGCTGCCCATGTAATCCTCGGGGCAGATCACTTCCACGTCCATGACCGGTTCGAGCATGACCGGATGCGCCTTGCGGGCGGCATCCTTGAGAGCCATCGACGCGGCCACTTCAAAGGCCAGCTCGGTGGCGTCGACGTCGTGCGATGAACCGTCAATTAAAGTCGCCTTGATTCCCGTAATCGGATAACCGGCGATGACACCGCTGGACATGGCACTTTTCAGGCCCCGTTCGACAGCGGGAATAAACGCACGGGGGATCGCATCGCCTTTGATCTGGTTGGCAAACTTGAACGGTGTCCCGTTATTGTTGGGTTCGACGTGAATGACGACGTGACCGTACTGCCCTTTGCCGCCGCTCTGACGGATAAACTTGCCTTCGGCGTCGACGGCTTCCGTGATGGTTTCTTTATAAGCCACCGACGGTTTGCCGATATTGGCATGCACGTGAAATTCACGGATCATGCGTTCGATCAATATTTCGAGGTGCAACTCGCCCATCCCGGCGATAATGGTTTGCCCGGTCTCTTCGTTGACACGCACCCTGAAAGTCGGGTCTTCCTCTTCGAGCTTGGTCATGGCGTCGCCCAATTTGTCCTGATCGGCCTTGGATTTGGGCTCGATAGCCACCCAAATAACCGGCTCGGGGAATTTCATGACGTCAAGGACGATGGGGTTTTTTACGTCGCAAAGAGTGTCTCCGGTCGTAGTTTTGCGAAAACCTATGATGGCGACGATGTCACCGGCCGAAGCAACTTCTATGTCGGCACGTTTGTTCGAGTGCATCTGAAGAATTCGCCCGACCCGTTCTTTGATGCCCGAAATTGGATTTAATATATTCGAACCGGTTTTCATTGTACCGGAATAAATCCTGACATAACAAAGTTTGCCCGAGTGAGTATCGGTGGCAATTTTGAAAGCCAGGGCCGCCAGGGGTTCATCGGGATCGGCCTTACGAACGATGTCCTTTTTGCCATCGACGGACTTACCGGTAATCGGAGGGACGTCCAAAGGCGACGGCAGATAATCGACGATGGCGTCGAGGAGCTTTTGCACGCCCTTATTTTTGAGTGATGATCCGCACAGAACCGGAACCAGCCTGGTGTCAATCACGCCCTTGCGGATAGCATAAGCTATTTCGGCCCGTTCGATGGGCTTATCGTTCAGGAAATTATCGAGAAGGGTATCATCATAATCGGACAGGGCTTCGAGCATTTTTTCCCGGGCTTTGTTGGTCGCTTCGAGCCAGTCTTCGGGAATGGGTCGATCCTCGAATTTTGCCCCGAGCGTATCTTCGTGGCTGAAACGATAAGTCATGTCGAGCAGATCGATGACGCCCTGGAACTGATTGCCCTGGCCAAAAGGAATCTGGACCGGGATGCACTTCTGCGGGAATTTTTCGTTCATCTCCTTGACGGCCATTTCGAAATCGGCGCCAATGCGATCGAGCTTGTTAACGAATGCGATGCGCGGGACTTTGTATTTATCGGCCTGGAACCAGACGGTTTCGGACTGCGGTTCGACACCGCCGACAGCGCAAAACAGGCCCACGGCACCATCGAGGACGCGCAGAGAGCGCTCCACTTCAATAGTAAAATCGACGTGGCCGGGAGTATCAATGATATTGACCTGGAAATCTCTCCAAAAGCAGGTAGTCGCGGCCGAGGTTATAGTAATACCTCGTTCCTTCTCCTGCTCCATCCAGTCCATGGTCGCAGCACCGTCATCGACTTCGCCTATGCGATGTGTCTTGCCGGTGTAGTAAAGGATTCTCTCGGTCGTGGTCGTCTTACCGGCATCAATGTGGGCCATGATACCGATATTCCGTATGCGCTGTAAATCCTTCATCTGGGGCATAAAAAATCCCTGTCTGAATTCCTAAGCAACCAGCCTTATCAATAAGAAACCGTCTCCAGCACCGCAATAATTCAGAAGGGGTTGTTTGCAAGCGCTAATATCGCTGTTTCTTATCGTATCTTAAAAAAGGCTCTCAACTACTTATTAACCTTCCTTATTTACGATTCCTTTAAAAAAGTCCTTCTACCATCTAAAGTGGGCAAAAGCCTTGTTGGCTTCGGCCATTTTATGCGTATCTTCTTTTTTCTTGACCGACGCGCCTTCGTTATTGGCCGCGGCGATAAATTCCGCCGCCAATCTCTCCGACATCGTATGTTCGCCCCGTCCCCGGGAATACGAAATAAGCCACCTGATGGCCAATGCTACCCGGCGATCCTGACGAACTTCGACCGGCACCTGGTATGTGGCGCCCCCGACACGGCGGGAACGAACTTCCAGTACCGGCTTGACATTGTTCATCGCTTTATGAAAGACCTCGATACCCGGCTGACCCATTTTCTTTTCGATTAGATCGAAGGAATGGTACAATAGTTGTTCGGCAATGGATTTCTTGCCGCTCTCCATCAAAGACCCGATAAACTGTGTAACCAGTCGATCGGTGTATTTCGTATCCGGTGTGATCGGTCTCTTAGCCGGTTTGTATCGTCTTGGCATTAATTCAACCTACCTGTTTGTGTCTTTCGATTCTCTACTTTTTCGGCCTCTTGGTGCCGTATTTCGATCTGCTCTGGGCGCGATCGGCGACACCGGACGTATCCATGGTGCCGCGAATGATATGATACCGCACCCCCGGCAAATCTTTAACACGCCCGCCGCGAATAAGCACGATGGAGTGTTCCTGAAGGTTGTGACCTTCACCGGGAATATAGGCCGTAACCTCGATCTGGTTGGTCAGCCTGACACGAGCCACCTTGCGCAGAGCGGAATTCGGTTTCTTGGGAGTGGAAGTATAAACACGGGTGCATACGCCGCGCTTTTGCGGCGATCCTTTCAAAGCCGGTGTATTCGATTTGGACTTAATTTGCTTTCGTCCTTTTCGTATCAGTTGACTTATAGTCGGCACATTTTCTCCTTCTTACCTATCCACGTTTTCGCACAAAAAAGAGATCAGTAATTTATCATCTAATCCTATGTTGTCAAGCGTTTTCTTTGAAAATGTTGGCCAGTGATTCATCACCGTCACCGGTCATACCTTCATCATCCTCGGATAAGACCTCCACACTCCGATATTTTTCAATACCGGTTCCGGCCGGAATTAAATGTCCGATTATGACATTTTCCTTGAGACCCTGCAGGTAGTCGATCTTGCCGTTGATCGCCGCCTCGGTCAGGACCTTGGTCGTTTCCTGGAACGAGGCCGCCGAGATAAAGCTCTCGGTGGAAAGCGATGCCTTGGTAATGCCCAGAAGCAGCGGCTCAAACAGGGCCGGCTCACCACCCTCGGCAATAACACGGGCGTTTTCTTCGGCGAAACGAATACGATCAACCTGCTCGCCTTCGAGAAAATTGGTGTCACCGGGCTGGGTTACACGAACCTTCTGAAGCATCTGCCGGACAATCACTTCGATGTGTTTGTCGTTGATCTTCACGCCTTGCAGACGATAGACTTCCTGTATCTCATTGACGAGGTATTCCTGCACGGCATTTACACCAGAGATGCGAAGAATGTCGTGAGGATCAATCGAACCCTCACAGAGTCGCTCACCGGCATAAACACGATCACCTTCATGAACGTGGATATGACGTCCGTGCGGGATCAGGTAATCCTTGGTTTCACCTTCATCGCCGTGGACATATATCTGCTGCTGACCGCGGACGATTTTACCGAATTCAACGACGCCGTCAACTTCGGAAATAACCGCCGGATCGTGCGGCTTGCGGGCTTCAAACAGCTCCGCCACTCGCGGAAGACCGCCGGTGATGTCACGCGTCTTGGATATATCGCGCGAAATCTTGACCAGGAATGTCCCCGGCTCAATTGTATCGCCATTATTAACGAGCAGCTGAGCACCGGTCGGGATACGATAACTGGCCAATTCTTTTTTCCTGGAATCCATTATAATAATGGTCGGGAACAGAGATTTGTCGCGCTCTTCGACGATAATAGGCTGAATCAAACCGGTTGTCTCGTCGAGTTCTTCACGAAGAGTAACGTCCGGGATAATATCCTTGTATTCAACTTTGCCACCCCGTTCGGAAACGATTGTGGCCGAGTACGGATCCCATTCGAAAATGGCTGCACCTTTTTCTATCTTGTCGCCGTCATTGACGGTCATGATAGAACCGTACGGCACGTTCAAACGAGCCCGGATGCGGCCTTTGTCGTCGACCACGTGAACCTCTCCCTCGCGGCCGCTGGCAATCTTGCTGCCGCTGGGTCCTTCGACCAGTTTGATGTTAACGTAAACGGCTTTACCGGGATATTTCGACTCGACTTTGGACTGCTCGGCGATACGCGCAGCCGTGCCACCGATATGGAAGGTCCGAAGCGTCAACTGTGTGCCCGGTTCACCGATGGACTGAGCGGCAATGACACCGACCGCCTCGCCGATATCGACCTGATTCATGACGGCCAGGTTACGGCCATAGCAATTGGCACACACGCCGCGCTTGGACTCGCAGGTCAACACCGAACGAATCCTGACCATTTCGATCCCGGATTCTTCGATGGCATCGGCATGATCCTCGTCGATTTCCTGACCGGCCCCCACGATGATTTCATCGGTGATGGGATCATAGATATCATCGAGGGCCACACGACCAAGAATACGATCGGAAATTGACTCGATAATTTCTTCGCCTTCTTTCAGGGCAGTAATATTGATTCCGAGAATAGTGTTACAGTCCGGCTCGGTGATAATCACGTCCTGAGCCACGTCGACCAGCCGCCGGGTCAGATAGCCCGCGTCGGCCGTCTTTAAGGCCGTATCGGCCAGACCTTTACGCGCACCGTGCGTGGAAATGAAATATTCGGAAACTGACAGACCTTCACGGAAGTTTGAAATAATCGGCGATTCAATAATTTCGCCCATACCGCCGGTGATTTTTTTCTGCGGTTTGGCCATCAGACCGCGCATTCCGGCCAACTGGCGAATCTGTTCTTTCGAACCACGGGCGCCGGAGTCGGCCATCATATAAACTGGATTGAATCCGTCTTTATCGCGGGCGAGGTTGCTGAACATCACGTCGGATACTTCAGAAGTCGTCCTGGTCCAGATGTCGATGACCTGATTGTAACGTTCACCGTTGGTGATGACGCCGCGCTCATATCTTTTTTGTATCTTCTCAACTTCCTTACGGGCGGCCGTAATAAGTTTGTCTTTTTCTTCGGGGACGATAATATCATCGATGGAAACCGTCGTACCCGATATCGTGGCATATTCGAAACCGAGTTTTTTAAGACGGTCCAGGAATTCCACGGTCTTGGTATTACCGACGGCCCGGAAGCAGTTCAGGATTAGCTGTTCCGTTTTGCCTCGCGAAGCGACGTCGTTGAAGTAAGGCATCTCTTCCGGTAAAATCTGATTGAAAATAATCCGGCCAACCGACGTTTCGACGAGATTACCGTCAATCATAACCTTAACCCGGGCATGGAGTCCGAGTTTCCTGGCGGCATGAGCGGCCAGTGCTTCATCCTTGGCATAAAAGTTACTGCCTTCACCCGGTTCACCGGACCGCATTTTGGTCAGGTAATAATTACCGATGACCATATCCTGAGAGGGAATCGCCACCGGACGGCCCGACGACGGCAAAAGCAGGTTATTCGAGGACAACATCAGCAGACGTGCTTCCAATTGGGCTTCGAACGACAAAGGTACGTGCACGGCCATCTGGTCGCCATCGAAATCGGCATTGAAGGCGGCACACACCAGCGGATGCAAACGAATGGCCTTGCCCTCAACCAGACGCGGATAAAACGCCTGTATACCAAGACGGTGCAAAGTGGGAGCTCGGTTGAGAAATATTGGATGATCACTGATGATCTCTTCCAGAATATCCCAGACTTCCGGTCGTTCTCTCTCCACCAGTTTTTTCGCTGATTTGACGGTTTGGACGTAGCCTTTTTCTTCAAGCTTCATGATGATGAAAGGCTTGAAAAGTTCAAGCGCCATATTTTTGGGAAGACCGCACTCGTACAGTTTCAACTCAGGTCCGACCACGATTACGGAACGGCCGGAATAGTCGACGCGCTTACCGAGCAGGTTCTGCCGAAAACGTCCCTGTTTGCCTTTGAGAAGGTCGGACAAGGACTTAAGCGGACGCTTGGAGTCCCCGCGAACCGAATGGGTCCGGCGACCGTTGTCAAAGAGGGCGTCCACGGCTTCCTGAAGCATGCGCTTTTCGTTGCGCAGGATGACTTCGGGCGCTTGTATATCAATGAGTTTTTTCAGACGATTGTTACGATTGATCACCCGACGGTACAGATCATTTAAATCGGACGTGGCAAACCGTCCCCCCTCGAGCGGCACCAAAGGCCGCAGGTCGGGCGGGATGACCGGAATGACGCTCATGACCATCCACTCGGGGCGGTTGTTCGACTGCCGGAAAGCTTCGAGAATGCGCAGCCTTTTCAAAGCATCCTTCTGGCGCTGCACCGACGTCTCGACCTTGACCTGGGCTCGGAGGCTGATGGCCACTTCATCGGCGTCGATCTTCGACAGCAGCTCGCGTACGGCGTCGGCACCCATACGGGCGTCGAATTCCTTGCCGCCTTCCTCAAGTTCGAGGAATTCCTCTTCCGTGAGCATATCGCCTTTTTGAAAAGACGTATTACCGGGATCGATCATCACATAAGCTTCGTAATAGATAAGCTTTTCCAGTTCGCGGACCGACAGGTCGAGAAGATTGCCTATCCGTGACGGAAGCGATTTGACATACCATATATGAGTCACCGGGACAGCCAACTCGATATGCCCCATACGTTCCCGTCGTACCTTCGATTGAGTCACCTCTACGCCGCAGCGGTCGCAGACGATACCGCGAAAGCGGATACGCTTGTACTTACCGCAGCTGCATTCCCAGTCCTTGACCGGCCCGAAAATTCTTTCGCAAAAAAGACCGTCACGTTCCGGTTTGAATGAACGGTAATTGATCGTCTCCGGCTTGGTGACTTCACCGTATGACCACGACAGTACAACTTCAGGAGAGGCCAGTTGCACCTGCATGGCCGAAAAGGAAACCGGGTTTTTTTGCATCGCGCTCGGAAGATTTGAAGGTATGGTTACCACTTCATTACTCCTTTATCTCAAAGCCCGCCGGGGGCTTGATTTACCTTATAGTTTCGGGTCTTCTTTTTCCATCAACCTGACATCCAGTCCCAGCGATTGCAGTTCTTTCACAAGAACGTTGAAGGATTCGGGAATCCCCGGCTCAGGAGGATTTTCTCCTTTAACGATTGCCTCGTAAACGCGGCTGCGTCCGGCGACGTCGTCTGATTTGACGGTCAGGAGTTCTTGTAAGGTATATGCCGCACCATAGGCTTCCATGGCCCACACTTCCATTTCCCCGAAGCGCTGTCCTCCGAACTGGGCTTTGCCGCCCAGCGGCTGCTGCGTCACGAGGCTGTACGGGCCGATTGAACGAGCGTGAATTTTGTCATCGACCAGGTGCAGTAGTTTCATCATATAAATAATTCCGACGGTTATATCGTTGTCAAAAGAAATTCCGGAATAACCGTCGCATAACGTCACTTTGCCGTTCTCAGGCAGTTCGGCTTTTTTAAGCATTTCGCGGATTTGATCGAGCGTGACACCGTCAAAAACCGGCGACGCAATCTTGACATTCAGTTTGTCGGCCGCCCAACCAAGGTGTGTTTCCAAAATCTGGCCGACGTTCATTCGCGACGGAACTCCCAGCGGATTCAAAATAATGTCAACCGGCGTACCATCGGCCATATACGGCATATCTTCGATCGGAACGATCTTCGATATAACGCCCTTATTCCCGTGACGCCCGGCCATTTTGTCACCCACGGCCAGTTTGCGCCGGATCGCGATTTTCACTTTGACCAGTTGCTTCACTCCCGGAGGAAGCTCGGCACCGCGAATGACCTTGTCCACTTCTACTTCGAGTTCCTGATCCTTGGCGTTAAGCAGCTCCATCGCCTCGGCCAGGACTTTGTCGACGCGGGCATTGAGAGCGTCATTGTCGGTGTACCCTTCGGTCGCGACGGCGGAATCGAAATCGAATGTCTCGAGCTGAGTAGTTTCGAATTTATGTCCGGCCCGGACCAGAACCGAATTGTCGATTAACGCCCGTATGGTACGGCTGCTTTGACCATCGAGCAGTTCGGCCAGACGCTTGTTGCGGTGGACGATGATACTCTGCTTGATCTTCGTGAAGTTCCTTTTCAACTGGCCAATTTCGTTCTTTTCCTGTTTCTTGGCCTCTTCCGTGCGTTCTTTGCGCGAAAAGACCTTGGTATCTATTACGACACCCTTCATTCCCGGAGGCGCCTTCAAAGATGCATCCTTGACATCTCCCGCCTTTTCACCGAATATCGCACGAAGCAGTCTTTCTTCCGGGGTAAGCTCGGTTTCACCTTTCGGCGTCACTTTGCCGACCAGAATGTCCCCGGCCTCCACTTCGGCACCCGTCCTGACAATACCGCGTTCATCCAGATTAAGCAGCGCTTCTTCTGATACATTCGGTATTTCACGGGTGATTTCTTCCGAGCCGCGCTTGGTATCACGAACCTGCAGCTCGAATTCTTCTATATGTATCGATGTAAAGACGTCGTCGCGAATCAGTCGTTCCGATACGATAATGGCGTCCTCGAAATTGTAACCGCGCCACGGCATGAAAGCGACGAGCACGTTGTATCCGAGGGCGAGTTCGCCATTGTCGGTCGACGGACCGTCGGCGATGACCGTCCCCTCATCCACACGATCACCTTCGCTGACGAGCGGATGATAGTCGATGCACGTATCCTGGTTGGAACGACGGAATTTCGTCAGTTTGTACTCATCGTCTTCGAAGAATCCCAGTTCATCCTGTTTGGGCTTGACATCGGGACGGATGACAATCTTCGACGCCGAGGCATAAATGACCATCCCGGCTCTCTCTGCCGTCAGAGCGGCGCCCGAATCGCGGGCCACTCTTTCTTCCATACCGGTGCCAATGACCGGAGAGGACGTCCTCAAGAGCGGGACCGCCTGGCGCTGCATATTGGAACCCATGAGGGCGCGGTTGGCGTCGTCGTGCTCCAGAAACGGAATCAGTGAAGCCGCGACCGAAACAATCTGCTTGGGAGACACTTCGATATAATCTATATTTTCCGGCGGCACCTCGAGATAATCCGAACGGTTCCGGGCCTTTACGATATCTCCGGCCAGGCGCCCGTTTTTGTCGATTTCCGTATCGGCCGAGACCATGGTGTATTGATCTTCTTCGTCGGCCGTTAAAAATGCTATCTCATCGGTTACTTTCCCTTTGTTGACCTTGCGATACGGGGTTTCAAGAAAACCGTACTTATTAATTCTGGCAAACGTAGCCATCGAAGCTATTAATCCGATATTGGGACCTTCCGGCGTTTCAATCGGACAGACGCGGCCATAGTGCGTATGGTGCACGTCGCGGACTTCAAACCCGGCCCGTTCACGGGTCAGACCGCCGGGACCGAGCGCCGACAGACGGCGTTTGTGCGTCAATTCCGACAGCGGGTTGATCTGGTCCATAAACTGCGAAAGCTGTGAAGAACCGAAAAACGTATCTATCACCGATGATACCGTACGGGCGTTAATTAATAGCTGCGGCGTGACGGGATCACTGTCTTTCAACGACAATCTTTCACGAATCGACTTGGCGACGCGCGACAGGCCGACCGAAAACAGGTTGGACAGCAGTTCACCGACGGTGCGCGCCCGCCGATTGCCAAGGTGGTCAATATCATCGACAAAACCGCGACCGTTGCGGAGACCCATCAGGTATTTTATAATCGTAACGAAATCTTTCTGGTCCAGGATGGTCTTTTCAAGAGGGATATCCAGTTTCAGGCGCTGGTTAATCATATAGCGCCCGACTTCACCCAGATCATATCGCTTGGTGTTAAAAAACAGCTTTTCAAGAAGGGTTTCGGCCATTTCCAGCGTGGGCGGCTCACCGGGCCGAAGCATCGAATAAATCTTGGCCAGAGCTTCATCACGAGAACTGGTGGGGTCCTTTTTAATGGTATTGACGATTATCAATGCATCGCGCTGGTTCTCGCGAATGATTATGCTGAAGTTCTTTATTTTAATTTTAAATTCCTTGAATTTCTCTAGCATCTCTTCGGATACGGGATCACCGATGGCCGCGATGACTTCGCCGGTCTCGGTATCGACCACGGTCTCGGCCAGGGCTTCGCCCATAACTTCAAGAGCTTTCTTGCCGCTCATCGAGATTTTTTCGGTGTTGTAAAAGGCTTTGATGAGTTCTTCATTGGTATCGTAGCCGAGGGCTCTCAAAAGTGTGGTGGCGGTAATTTTGCGGCGTGAATCGACATTAACGTGCATGACGTCGTTGACATCGACCAGAAATTCGACCCAGCTCCCGCGATACGGAATAATCCTGGCCGAATAGAGCAGCTTGCCGTTGGGGTGGGTGCTTTCATCGAAGAAAACGCCCGGGCTGCGGTGCAACTGGCTGACAATAACTCTTTCAGAACCGTTGACGATAAAAGTGCCCCAGTTGGTCAGAATCGGCAGTTCGCCGAGATAAACGTCCTGTTCGATAATGTCCTTGACTTCCAATTGACCGCCTTCTTCGCCCTGCCGGGTGATAAGTCTCAGCGAGGCTTTCAGCGGGGCGGCGAACGTCATGTTTCTTTCGCGGCATTCATCGATGGAATAGCGCGGCGTTCCCAGCGAATACTTGACAAACTCCATTGAGTTAATTTCATTAATGTCGGTAACGGGGAAGACATCCTCGAAAATCTGCTGCAATCCCTGCTTTTTTCTTTGATCGGGGGGTATATCTGACTGGAGGAACTCTTTATAAGACCTGATCTGGACATCGAGCAGATTGGGCATATCCGACGCATCGGCTATGGTCTTATAACTGATCCTCTCACTGCTTTGTTTGAGCGCCAATGTTACCTCCTCCAAATATACAATAGACACCCCTGCCGCAATTCATCCGGTCAGAGAAGTCTATTCGGTGAATGCAAAATGAAGATAACAATCTTCATCGGCGATTCTGTTTCAATTCTACTTTCTTCTCCCGTACAATTTCAAATTGTTTCGGGGAGCCCACTTAATACAGACCATTCGCCGTCAAAGTATTTAAAGCGGGAATCAATTGTGTAAACAGGTTTCCACAAAAATAGTTTCCAAGTCGCAGAAAACTATTTAACCTCCACTTGGGCCCCGACTTCCTGCAATTTTTCGATGGCCTTATTGGCGTCGTCCTTGGAGACACCTTCCAGGACCTTGGCCGGTGCGCTGTCGACCAAATCCTTGGCTTCCTTGAGCCCGAGGCTGGTAAGTTCACGCACGACCTTAATAACCTGGATTTTCTTGTCTCCGGCGGCATTGAGCATGACGTCGAATTCGGTTTTTTCTTCAACCACGGCTTCACCGCCGCCGGCCGGAGCCGCTGCGGCCACGGGGGCCATAGGAGTAACACCAAATTTATCCTGTATGGCTTTTGATAAATCAGCCAAATCCATTGCCGAAAGTGAGGCAATCTTCTCTACGATTTCATCGATGACATTGTTTTCAGCCACTGTTCTAACCTTTCCAATATTCTTTTTATCTTACTTATTATATCAATCGCCGCACCTTTGGATCACACGAACGGGCCTTTCGTGTAGAAGCTTGATCCCGGCCTCGGCCAAAGCCCGCAAAATTTCCTATGCTTTGCTTTTTTCCAGAACCTCCAGCGTCGCGATCAATTCCTGGAAGATTCCGTCAAGGCTGCCAACCAGGCTGGTCAGCGGCGATTCGACCGACGCCACAACCATCGAATACAAAACTTCTTTGCTCGGGAGTTCGGCCAGCCGGGTAATTTCACTTCCCGAATAAAATTCATCTTCAAGAATAAAAGCCTTAATGACCGGCTTTTCGATCTTCTTGAACGAATCATACAAGATCTTGGCGGCCACCGAGGGATCATCGGCGCCGAACGCGAGACCGGTTTGTCCCTGGAAGAACTCGTTCAGTTTGTCCAGACCGGCGTCGGCGGCGGCAATTTTCATCAGCGTGTTCTTGGCCACCAGGTACTTTACAGAATTCTCGCGCAAATCTTTGCGGAGCCTGGTAATTTCTGCGACATTGAGTCCCGTGTAATCGGTTACGAAAACCGACGAGGCGTCGTTCATCATCTGCTTGAGCTTGGCAACAGCTTCGATTTTGTCCGGCTTCGGCATGGTCCTATCCTTTCTTCAAATCCACAACAAGCGATTGATAATCCAGTTTGACTCCGATTCCCATTGTCGAACTGACCGAAACGCCCTTCATATAAGTCCCTTTGGCTGATGCCGGTTTGGCTTTCAGCAGGGCGTCAATGAAGGCTTTGATATTTTGCACGAGCTGTTCACTGGTAAACGAAACTTTGCCTACCGGAACGGCCACGATGGCCTGACGATCAACGCGGTACTCGATACGACCGGCTTTCAGTTCCTGGACGGCTTTAGCCACGTCCATGGTAACCGTACCGGCTTTGGGGTTAGGCATAAGGCCCCTCGGGCCGAGCAGCTTGCCCAGTGCGCCCATGACTTTCATCATATCAGGCGTGGCGACGGCGACGTCAAAATCGAACCAACCGCCTTTGATTTTTTCTACCAGGTCGTCCGCACCGACAAAATCGGCCCCGGCCGCCCTGGCCTCCTGCTCCTTTTCACCGACTGCAAAAACCAGAATACGGACCTTTTTGCCGGTTCCGTGAGGAAGGGCCACCGTCCCGCGAACCATCTGGTCGGCGTGTTTGGGGTCTACCCCGAGCCGGGCCGACAGCTCTACCGTCTCATCGAATTTGGCAATGCCGGTCTCTTTAATGAGTCCAACGGCTTCTTCGATCGTGTAGAGCCTGTTACGGTCGACCTTTTCTCGGATGGTGCTGTACCGTTTGGAATTTTTCATAACTTCTCTTTCTCCCTGCTCGCGTACTTAGCGCGCCAGGTGCTGACGAAATCAGTTTTAGGTTTCTATTTCCAGACCCATCGAACGCGCCGTGCCGGCGATCATCATCATCGCGTTTTCCACGCTGGCGGCATTCAGGTCGGTCATTTTCAATTCAGCTATTTCGCGCAGCTGCTTCTGCGACACTTTTCCGACTTTGTTTCGGTTCGGCTCGCCCGATCCCTTTTGCACGTTGACTGCCTTTTTCAGCAGGGTCGACGCGGGGGGCGTCTTGGTGATGAACGTGAACGTCTTGTCGACATAAACCGTAATCACGACCGGGGTCAAAATCCCCCCGAGACTCTGGGTCTGGGCGTTGAAAGCTTTGCAAAACTCCATTATATTGACGCCGTGCTGGCCGAGAGCCGGCCCTACCGGGGGCGCCGGGTTGGCGTTTCCGGCCGGAATCTGCAGCTTGATGTACGTCTGTATTTTCTTGGCCAATGTACTACTCCGATATCAAATTAAGACTGATTTTTCTGTTTAACCGGTTCTATTTGAAGGAAATCGAGTTCGACCGGGGTCGGCCGTCCGAAGATCGACACCATTACTTTTACTTTCTTGCGTTCCAGGTTAACCTCGCTGACGAATCCCGAGAAATCCGCGAAAGGACCGTCGATGACCTTGACGGCGTCTCCCGCCTGGTACGGGACCTCGGTGGCCTCTTCGGTGCGCGAGCGGTCGATTTGACCCATTATCCGTTCCACTTCGGATTTTCTGAGCGGCTGTGGTTTGCCCGCCGCTCCGACGAAATTCGTTATGCTCGGGGTGGAAACGACCAGGTTCTGCGTTGCACGGTCGAGTTCCATCTCAACCAAAATATAACTCGGCAAAAATTTCTTGGTCGACGTTTTACGGAGCCCCTGTTTCATCTCCGTAACCTGTTCGGTCGGGACCACTACTTGCCCGAATTTTGATTCCAGCCCGGCTGTGGCTACGGCCGACTCAAGATATTTCTTGGCCTTTTGCTCATGACCGGAATATGTATGTACCGCGTACCAGCGAAGCGCCATGGGTTAATTCCTTTAACCAAAAATATTCTTTGTCACCAACGACAAAATTCGGTCCACGAGTCCGATAAAGACCGAAAGAATCAGCGTGACGACAACCGTCACGATGGTCGAACCGATCAATTCCTGTTTAGTCGGCCACGTAACTTTATTCAGTTCCGTCCGGACTTCCTGTAAAAACTTGATCATTTTCCCAAACATCAGTCTGTCCTGATTTATAGTTTTAATTTGCAGGCCAGGAGGGACTCGAACCCCCAACATCCGGTTTTGGAGACCGGCGCTCTACCATTAGAGCTACTGGCCTGTTAATAAGTACCTATTCCAAACCTCGCTATTCGATAACTTCGGTGATCACACCGGCGCCGACCGTTCGGCCACCCTCACGAACCGCGAAACGAAGTTCTTTCTCCATCGCGATCGGGGTGATCAAAGCCGCTTCGATCCGGATATTGTCGCCCGGCATTACCATCTCCACGCCTTCCGGCAACTTAACTTCTCCCGTCACGTCCGTCGTCCGAAAATAAAACTGCGGACGATAGCCGCCAAAGAACGGCGTGTGACGACCACCCTCTTCCTTGCTCAAAACGTAAACTTCTGCTTTGAACTTGGTGTGAGGCGTAATCGAACCCGGCTTGGCCAGGACCATGCCGCGTTCCAGATCGGTCTTTTCTATACCTCGCAAAAGCAGTCCCACGTTGTCGCCCGCCTGACCTTCATCCAGTATCTTGCGGAACATCTCGACACCCGTGCAGACCGTCTTCTTCGTCTCACGAATGCCGACCCGTTCGACTTCGTCTCCGGTATGAATCATACCCCGCTCGATACGACCCGTCCCGACCGTCCCCCGACCGGTGATCGAGAAGACGTCCTCGACCGGCATCAGAAACGGCTTGTCGGTCTCACGCTGAGGCTCCGGAATATATTCATCCAGAGCTTTCAGAAGTTCATCGAGAGCCTTGTACGAAGGATGATCCTTGACGCCGTTGGCCCCGTTGGTCATGGCTTCCAGAGCACTGCCGCGTATCACCGGAATATCATCACCCGGAAACTGATACTGCGTCAGAAGGTCACGAACTTCCAGTTCCACCAGGTCCAGGAGCTCGGGATCGTCGACCATGTCGACTTTATTCATGAAAACGACGATGTACGGGACTCCCACCTGACGAGCCAGAAGAATATGCTCTCGCGTCTGAGGCATCGGGCCGTCGGCCGCCGACACCACCAGAATCGCTCCGTCCATCTGGGCCGCACCCGTGATCATGTTCTTGACATAGTCGGCGTGACCGGGACAGTCCACGTGAGCATAGTGACGCTTGGTCGTCTCGTATTCGACGTGAGCCGTCGCGATCGTGATACCGCGTTCTTTTTCTTCCGGGGCATTGTCGATCGAGTCAAACGTCCGAACCTGAGACATCCCCAGGGAGCTCAGATACATCGTGATCGCCGCCGTCAGGGTCGTCTTGCCGTGGTCCACGTGACCGATCGTGCCCACGTTTACGTGCGGCTTGTTTCTTATAAATTTCTCTTTCGCCATAAGAAAAAACCTTTCCAATCGTTCTTTCATTATGTATGAGCCCAAGACCGGGATCGAACCGGTGACCTCATCCTTACCAAGGATGTGCTCTACCAACTGAGCTACTTGGGCTTACGCAATTTCGCCCAAAATAGGTATAGCTCGCCCCAAAAGGCGAGCCCTCAATATAGACAGCCCTATAAGCTTGTCAAGTGGATTTTTTTGTCCCCCGACGTTTTTTTCGCCCAAAAGTATAGGCCCATTCCCATATTTTTTATACGGCTTATCCCGTGTTTTATCGGCACGTTTGCCGACTCCTTGAGCCGATTGTTCAATTAAACTACAATATTTTTTAAATATTGTTTCAGGAAAGAAAAATATCCATGTCTAAAATCTGTTTGGCACGCCCGACTTTCGCGGTTGAGAAGTCGGTTTCTACGGTAGTTTTATATTATTGTGGGCAGAACCCGAGCGGAGTGACGCAGTTCTGCTATCTTGATTTTTTGGCCTTAAATGTAATCATAGGACTATGGTACAAAAAAAAGAGCGGGAGACGGGGCTCGAACCCGCGACCAACAGCTTGGAAGGCTGTGACTCTACCAGCTGAGTTACTCCCGCTTGCGGGTCATATATTAAGTGTAGAGTATGAAAATGGCAAGATTAATTTTGGCCAAGCCCATTCATAATACAAAGCGCTCTATTACCCCCCAAAGTTAGCCGACATACCGGCGCCGATCCATGTTGTCAGGACGTGCAGTGCCGAAATCAGTCCCAGAGTCAAAAGGCCGATTATATAGCCGTTCTTGTTTTTGAAGCCATACATCACCCCGGTGCCGATCGAAAAGGCGAAATATTCCCATATGTTAAAAATGCCGAATTTGGACAGGGCCACAAAAGCGATGCTCTGTATCCCCTGGTCCGCAACCAAAATGGCCGGTGAGTAGGTCACCGCCATGCTGTCCTTGGCCAGCACCATCGGAAGGTGCAGCAACGAACCGAAGCAGTAAATCAAAAGCGCATAAGCCGACACGCACAGCAACTGCTTATATGTGGCCTGGCCGCCAAAAACGACATTGCCCCAGAACATAGCAATTCCGGCATAGATCAAAGGCACCAGCCCAAATAATATCCCCCCGCCGACTATCATCGGGATTTTGATCGCGGCCATCGGGATATTTTCAGGGATGTTCTGCCCCTGCGCGCGGGCGGCTTCGAGCTGGATGCGGGCGAGAATATCCGCTGAACCGGCCAAAAAGATGACTATAAATATCACTCCGACAAGCCAGGGCCACAGGACTTTGGGATTGTCTTTGATTTTTGTGAAAAACGCGGTCGGCTCGTAGAAGACCTGCCACAGGCCTTTAAAGGAAAGCCCCTTTTCGGGAGCCGGACTTTCGGTCACTGGCATTTGTACTGGTTCATCCATAATTTCCTCCGGGTTATATTGGATAATAGGAATAAAGTTTTTTTATGCATTCTGGGGCAACACTTTTTTAAATACTGTTAGGATATTAGGAAAATTCAAAAAATCAGGAATTTTCGTGAAAATCGAACTTCTCGTAGTCGACAACGGGCAGCCGCCCCCAGTGGAGTTTCTGCCTTAATATACTATAGAAGGAATTTTCGGCCAGCTTGATGAATTTGGCCGTGTGCCCGGCCCGTCGGATTTTAAGCGTCCCGGTCGGTGAAAAGCTGCTGGCAACCTGGCCGTCGATGGTTAAAAGAGTGTCGCCGTGTTCGGAGCGGACGCGCACTTCCAGTTCGATATCCGGCGCGAAAATTATCGGCCGTGACGTCAGCGAGAACGGTGAGATCGGCGAGACAATCATCGCCTGCATGACGGGATTTATGATCGGTCCCCCGACCGCCAGCGAATAGGCGGTCGACCCGGTCGGTGTCGCCACCAGAAGACCGTCGGCTTTATATGATGAAATGTATTCCCCGTCGGCGTAAAGACTGACATTGATTACGCGCGAGATACTGCCTTTGTCGACGACCACCTCATTAAGAGCGTACGGTGAATCAAGATTGTCACCGTTGATCATCTCGGTCTTAAGGACCATGCGCTCTTCAATACTATAGTCATTTGCGGCGACTTTTTCGAGCGCTTCCTCGAGCTTTTCCGGGACGATTTGCGTCAAGAATCCGAGCGAGCCGAGGTTTATTCCCAGAATTGGGCGGGGATTTTTATCCAGCACCCGAACCGTGGTGAGCATGGTACCGTCGCCGCCGAGCGAAACGATTATGTCGGCATGCTTCCAAAGTTCGCGCTGGGGTGACGTCTTTACATTGGAGTGAATCGAGTCTTTTATGTCATCGCTTATGATGACCGGAAATTCTTTCTTATTGCACCAGTCGATGACCCTGTTGACGGCAACGACCGCGTCGGGACGGTTCAGATTTGCGATGATTCCGATTCTCATTTTATTCACCGACCGCTTTGACAGCGGCAGTATGATTTTTCTTCGATTCGGGGCGACCGTTTTTCCTGGATGATTTAAACGACAGACGGCTGACAAAACTTTTGCGTATCGGGGCCAGGTCCATCAAGGCGTTGGCCAGTGCCTCCGGTGTCAAGCCGATGTTTTCCAGAAGAATGCTGCGATGGCCGTGCTCGATAAAATTGTCGCGAATCCCGATAGCTTTGAATTGCCCCTTGTAACCGTGCGAGCTCAAGTACTCACCAACCTGCTGCCCCAAGCCGCCGATCAAACTGTTTTCTTCAATCGTCACGATACATTTGTACTTATCGAGACATTCATCGAGCATTTCAGTGTCCAAAGGTTTCAAAAATCGCGCGTTTATGACCGACAGGGGCAAGGCGTTATCGACAATTTTCCAGGTCTTCATGGCGACGTCCACCATGGTTCCGGTGGCGATTACAACCGTCTCCCCTTCCCCATGAAGCAGCTCCCATTTGCCCCATTCAATCGGGTCGATCAGTTTGGTCATATTATAAGGAATCTTGGCGCGGGGGTAACGTATGGCGCAAGGGCCCTCGAGCTTTCTGTCCGTCAGCAAATGCAGCATGGATCGGAATTCATCGCCATCCTTCGGACAGAGAATGCTTACCCCCGGCACAGTCGACAAGTACGACACATCGAAGCAACCGTGATGAGTCGGACCGTCCTCGCCAACCAGCCCGGCACGGTCGATGCAGGTACACGACCGGCAGTTTCTGGAGAGCAGCATCGTGGATAATCTGATCGTACGCTCTCTGCAAAAATGTGGAATATATAGCCACGAACGGTCGGATATCTTCGGTCGCCAGAGCGGCGGCAAAGCAGGCGGCGTGCGCTTCGGCGATACCAACGTCGTAAAACCGGTCGGGAAATTTTTCGGCGAATTTGTTCAACCCGACGCCCGATGTCATCGCGGCCGTGATCGCCACAACGCGCTTGTCCTTTTCGGCCAGTTCGACCATCGTCTCGCCGAATATTTTCGTGTACGACGGCAGCGATCCATCGGAATTGGTTTTACCGGTTACTTTATCAAAAGCCCCGATGCCGTGGAATTTAGTGGCATCTGATTCGGCCGGCTTGTACCCCTTTCCCTTTTTGGTAAGGACATGCAACAAAAGCGGGCCGGACAGGTTTTTTACCTGATTAAGGGTCTTGGTAATCAGCGGAATATCGTGGCCGTCGATCGGTCCGAAATACCTGAAGCCGAGTTTGTCGAACAGGTAGCCGGGGACAAACAGTCCCTTGAACGAATCTTCGAGCTGCGATACCAGCGACCGGATCTTATCGCGGCGCTTGAACCGACCGGTCAGTTCCCAGACTTCATCACGAAGTTTATTAAACCTTTGGTCGGCCATTATGTTGGTCAGATACTTCGCCATGGCCCCGACATTTTTGGAGATGGACATATCGTTTTCGTTGAGAACGACCAGAATGTCTTTCTTCATCGCCCCGGCATTGTTCAGACCTTCGTAGGCGAGTCCGCCGGTGAGTGCGCCGTCACCGATGACTGCAATCACTTTATAATTCTCACCGAGATGGTCCCGCGCGGCGGCCAGACCCAGCGCGGCTGATATCGAAGTCGAAGCGTGCCCGGCGCCGAAAGCATCGGCCGGTGATTCGGACCGCTTGGGGAAACCCGCGACACCTTTGTACTGCCGGAGATTGCGCATCTGTTCGGCACGCCCCGTCAGCATTTTGTGCACATAGCACTGATGCCCGACGTCCCAAACGATTTTGTCCCGGGGAATATCAAATGCACGGTGCAATGCGATGGTCAGTTCGACAATACCGAGATTCGACGCCACGTGTCCACCGGTTTCGGACACGAAGCTGAGAATATCCTGACGGATTTCCTCGGCCAGTTCGTCCAGCATTTCGTCGGGGATCAGGCGGACGTCGGCCGACTCCTTTATGTTTTTCAAAATAGACATCAATGGCGTCTCTGCCCGATAAAGCGGGCGATCATTTCAAAGTAATTGTCCTGCAGGTCGAATTGGCGGCATATATCGACGGCTTCATCTATAAGCCTCCCGGCGTCTTCTCCGGCCCTTTTCAAACCGACCGTTCCCGGGTATGTGGCCTTTTTGTTTTTACGATCCGAGCCTATTTTCTTTCCCAATTCTTTTTGGTCGCCCTTTTCATCAAGAATATCATCGACGATCTGAAAAGCAAGCCCGATTTTTTCGCCATACAAAGACAGCTTTTTGAGAATCGGCTCATCGACACCGGCCAGAATAGCCCCGATGCGGAGACTCCCCCGGATAAGCGCCCCGGTTTTGTGCGTGTGTATATAGACTATATCGTCGAGAGTAACACCTTTGCCCTCGGCCGCCACGTCGGCGACCTGCCCCCCGATCATTCCCTCCGTACCGATCGCGCGGGCCAGTTCCTCGACCGCCCGGGCCGAACCGGCGCGGGCCATCAGCTCGAAAGCCAGATCGTGAAGAGCATCTCCAGCCAAAACGGCCGTGGCTTCATCGAATTTTTTATGAAGCGTGGGCTGCCCGCGACGAAGGTCATCATCGTCCATGCATGGAAGATCATCGTGGATTAAAGAATAAGTATGAATATATTCGAGCGCACAGGCGGCGGGATTGATAATCTCGGAATCGGCTCCTCCGAAGGATTCGTACGCCGTAATCGCCAGTATCGGCCGCAGGCGTTTGCCTCCGGCCAAAACCGAATAACGCATCGCCTGATGAAGAACCTGCGGGTAGGTTTCGGCGGGCGGCAGATAGTGATCGAGCAGGCGGTCGACGTCGGCCTGCCTGTTTTTCAAATATGCAATATCCGGGTCGGTCATACTTTGAACCATCAAAGCCGCCTAATTCTCGATTTCTTCGGAGTTATCGAAGGGAACTTCCAGGAGTTCTTCGCCCTTCTTCTTGAGCACACTGATTTTCTTTTCGGCGTCTTTCAACTTGCCGGCACAAAATACGGCAATTTCGACCCCTTCGGTATAAAGCTCCAGAGCTTCTTCGAGCTTGGTATCGCCCGATTCAAGAAGCTCGGTGATTTCTTCCAAACGAATGAGAGCCGTCTCGAAGTCTTTATGTTTCTTCCTGGTGGGAGTCATTTACTTTGTTCTGGATATTTTTTTGGTTTCGCTCAATATTTTGCCGTCGGTCAAAATAATTTCCAACTCCTGCCCCGTTTTCACCTGTCGCACAGTTTTAACCGTCTCGGCCTCCGGCAGTTTCCGGATTACGGCATAACCCCTTGCCAGTATTGACAAAGGCGACAACGACTCCAGCCGGGACACGGCCAAAGATACGGCGTTTTTATGGATTTCCAAATTGTTTTTTGAGGCAAAGTCGAAAGCTCGTAAGACGTTATCGAGTTGCTGATGCCGCTCATAGATCAGGCTTTCGGGTCGACGGTAAACTGTCCGGCTAATATTGCGGCGCAGCGCATCTCTCTGGAAATGGACCGATTTTTCAATGCTAAAGGCGCAACGATCCATAAATCCGGTTATCTCGGCCTGAAAATCCTGTTTATCCCAGATCACCAGTTCGGCGGCGGCCGACGGGGTCGGGGCGCGGAGGTCGGCGGCCATATCAGAAAGCGTCGTGTCAATTTCATGCCCGACGGCTGAAACCACGGGGATTTTGGACGCGACAATTGCTCGTACGGTGACTTCTTCGTTAAATGCCCACAAATCTTCGAGCGATCCTCCGCCACGACCGGTTATTATGACATCTATATCATCGCGAATATTGAAATATTCTATCCCGGCTTTGATTGTTTCAGCGGCCCCGTCACCCTGAACGAGGGCTGGATAAATCACCAGTTGAATCGTATCGTTGCGGCGACCGGCGATTTGGATAATGTCGCGTATGGCCGCCCCGGTGGGTGACGTCACAACACCGACTTTCATCGGGAAGAGCGGCAAAGCCCTTTTGCGCTCCGGCTCGAACAAGCCTTCTTTGGAAAGTTTTTCATACAACTGCCTGAAGGCGATTTCAAGTTCTCCGACACCGACCGGCGCCATCTGCCGGGCCATGAGCTGATACTGGCCGGATTTTTCATAGACGGTCAGATCACCATAGACCCGAATCTGCATCCCGTTTTCCGGTTCAAACTTAAGATACTGCCCCACCGAGCGCCACATGACCACGCGAAGCGCGGCGTTTTCATCTTTGAGAGTCATGTAACAATGACCCGATGAATGATGAATATAATTGGACAGTTCACCTTCGACCCAGACCGGCTCGAAGGATTCTTCGAGCGTGTGCTTGATCAACCGGGTGATGGCCGTGACCGTATAGGTTTTATTTTCGTATCCTGCCATATCGTTTTATAAGCTCAATATCTTATAAGTGCAAGGAATTTAATATCGCGTTTATCATCTAATGATTCGACCGGTATATTTTTTCCGCAACCGTTTTGGGAATGCCCTTGACGGCCACGAGGTCATCCAGCGACGCCTCTTTAATCTTTTTAACCGAACCGAAATGCTTGAGCAGGATTTCCCGCCGTTTTGGTCCTATGCCATCGAGCTTATCCAGAGATGATTGTATGGTCCTTTTCGACCGAACCTTGCGGTTGTACTCGATTGCGAACCGGTGTGCCTCATCGCGGATTCGCTTTAGAAGCCCCAGCCCGGGCGATGACCTCGGCAGGGTCAGCGGTTCTTTTCTTCCGGTGAAATAGATTTCCTCGAAACGCTTGGCCAGCCCGATAACAATCTGGTCATTGAAATCGAGCGTTGCCAATTCTTTCATAACTGACGAAAGCTGGCCCTTGCCGCCGTCGACCACCAACAAATCAGGCGGTTTTTTCTTTTCATCCTTGAGACGAAAGAAATAGCGGCCGATTATTTCCCGCATCATGGCGAAGTCATCCTGTCCGGCCACCTGCTTTATTTTAAAATGCCGATATTCGGACTTGTACGGTTTACCATTGCTGAAGTACACCAGCGACCCGACCGCATCGGTCTGGCCGGTATTGGAAATGTCCACGCAGGCGATAGTTTGGGGTGACCGGTCCATATGCAAATCGTCTTTCAACGCCTGAACCGATCCGGCGATTCGTTCTTTGTACCCTTTTTTTTGGATCAGGAGTTCATCCAGCAGGAGCCTGGCATTGGTTGAAGCCAGATCGACCAGTTTGAGCTTCTCGCCTTTCTGAGGCGTAAACAGCTTGACGATCTTCCCCTCTTTCTTTCTCAACCACCGCCCGATCAGTTTCTCATCGGCCAGCGCCAGAGGCAGGTAAATTTCCTGCGGCAAGTCCTGCTGATGGTTATAGTACTGACGGACGAAGCCCGAGATGACGTCGTCGTTGGATTCATCGGTTTCGGCGGTCAGTCGAAAATCCTGGCGGCCGATCAGAACGCCTTCCCGGACCTGCAGTACGACCGCCACAATTTCCCGTTCCTCGCGGGCGCAGGCGATAATGTCCCGGCTGATCAGTTTGCCAACGTCGACCTTTTGCTTGTGCCGGACGGATTCGAGCGCGTCGATCTGGTCGCGGATTTCGGCGGCCTGCTCGAACTCCATGCGTTTCGAGCACAATTCCATTTTTTTGCGCAGATTATCGATCATGGTCTCGGCCCGACCGGATAAAAACATGATGATATTGTCGATATGTTCACGATATACTTTTTCCGATACGAGCCCTTCGCACGGCCCACCGCACAGGCCAATCCTGTAATCGAGGCAGACCTTCAGTGCTTTGCCCTGAGGATGAGGGATGACCAGGTTGCAGGCACGAATTTTAAACAGGCGAGTCAGGAAGTTAATCGTCCGTCTCATGCCGGTAGCGTTGGTGTACGGACCAAAATAGCGGGAGCCGTCGTTTTCCAACCGGCGAACGATAAGGACGCGGGGGTATGTGTCCTTTACGGTAATTTTTATATACGGAAAATGTTTATCGTCTTTAAGATTCACGTTGTAGCGCGGGTGGTATTCTTTGACGAGGTTGGCCTCGAGAATCAGCGCCTCGATTTCCGAGTCGGTCACCATGAGATCGAAATCGTGAATCCCGGCAACCAGTCGCCCGGTTTTGGGATCGTGCTTTTCAGGACTCTGGAAATAGGTACGGACCCGGTTTCTCAGATTTTTGGCCTTGCCGACATAAATAATTTTCCCCGTCTTGTCCTTGAATAAATAGACACCCGGATTTGTCGGCAGGTTTTTCAGCTTCAGCTTTAGAGTCTCATTCAATCGCATGTCATTTATTATACGTAAAATAGCCGCGTTGAGGGTTAATCAATGACGCGTCGCGCTCCGGCGAAACGCTTGCGCCAGTAACTTTCCTGCATGCCGGAAACAATGACGCCCGACGACGATGACGAGTGCACGAATTCGTCATAGCCGACATAAATCCCCACGTGCGATATGCTCCGACCTTCGGTGCGGAAAAATACCAGGTCACCGTAACGCAGATGTCCGCGCTCGATTTTGTGACCCTGCTTGAACTGATTGGCGGCCGTACGGGAAAGAGCGGTGCGGTTGAACTCCTCAAATACGTTTTGGACAAATTCGCTGCAATCGAGCCCTTTTACGTAGCGCGAGGTGCCGGCGTACGGTACTCCCAGATGGGATTGAATAATCATGCCGAGTTTGATTAAATCTATGGTTCGAAGTTGGGAAAATTCGTTGGTGCGGTATTCGAGGACTTTTTGTTCTTTTTGTGATTTGTGCGAATCGTTCTGGGTTTCCTCACTGCCCTGGCGGTAGCGAGGGACGGTGGTAGTGCATCCTGAAAGAATGAAAAGACACACCAGCGCCAGCGCCGAATATAACCTAACTGATCCTCGGGTATACAATTTTTTGTCTCCTGATATAATATATGCGAGTTGACATCAGGATGACAACCAGAAAAATAAAATAAATCGGATAATAATATCCGGCCAGCAATGACAGTAATAGAATTGGGAATTTGCAGGCGAACAATAGAACCCGCGTTTGTTCGACTGATATCGCGACCATTAATAATATGAAGGTCGATACGCAGATGAGTATCATAAATACATTAACCATAAGTATTGACGGTAATATAGCCAGCAGCATGAATATCGAGGCAAGATATATGATTTTCTTGTCGGACAGATAAAACGCCAGAGTTTTCTTCCCTGCCGCAATGTCGCCGACACGATCGGGGATGATTGTCATCAGGTGCGCCGCACCGACCGTCAGCAGGAAGAACAGACAGGGCCAAGTAGTGCTTTCGGATATAGTCCCAATGGCAAACGCGGCAATCAGAGGTATCAGAATTCCGAACCCGATGCCGTTGGCCAGCAGCCCCAGTATCGGCCGGTCTTTGAGCCGGGCCGGAGGCATGGAATATAACAAGCCGAAAATCAGTAACACGAGATTAACAATCCCCGCCTGAAGATTGACCCAAAGAGCCAAAACGGATGATAGTACCAGGACTATCACGGCTGCGATTTTCAACGACTTTTTGCTCAGCAGTCCTTTTTGCAGAAAGCCGACTTTTTCGTTTATAAGGTCGCTATGATAGTCAAAAATCTGATTAATATAATAAGCCCCGGCCGCGTTAAAACTCAGGGCGGCTATTAGCAGAAAATCGAGCAGTAATAAATGACCCCGACCAAAAGCGCGCAGTGATAATAAGTATATGGTCCAGACGGGGATGTGCAGCATGGGTCGCGCGGCGAATATAAAATCCAGAATTTTTACCGGACCCTCACAAACTTTAAGGTGCAATGAATTTCAAAAACCAGTACAGGGCCGGAGCCGCAAAAAGTAGAGAATCGAAACGGTCAAGGACGCCGCCGTGCCCGGGAATAATCGCCGAAGAATCTTTAATACCATAGGAGCGCTTCCACATCGATTCCACCAGGTCACCCAACTGCCCGACCAGTGACACTATCAGACCGGCGACGATCAGCACCCACCAGTCAATATTGGAAAGCAACCACAGGCGCATGATGACGGCGACAATTATGCCGC
This sequence comes from uncultured candidate division Zixibacteria bacterium, assembly GCA_963702205.1. Classification (GTDB taxonomy): domain Bacteria; phylum Zixibacteria; class MSB-5A5; order GN15; family PGXB01; genus CALAMC01. Next base: position 2,253,511 of record OY969724.1, on the reverse strand, counting down.
CGAGCAATCCTCCGAAAAATCCCTCGACCGTTTTATTGGGCGATACAGTTGGTGCGAATTTATGTTTGCCGATGGCTTTGCCAACCCCCATAGCCATGGTATCGGCCAGCCAGAGCGTCCCCAAAAGGAATAAAAACCAATGACCGCCCTGCTCCGGGTAAACTTGCCGAATCTTGTAAACGAAAGGATACAGGAATCCGATATATGCCGCTCCCCAGAAAGCGACGACCGTACTGTTGAACAGTTCCGCCGGGATCTTTTTCTGCACCGCCTGAGCCATTCCTATACACAAAAACAGCCCGGTGAGCAAAAATAAAGAAAGCTGATCTGACATCTTGACCGCAGCATAGACCGCGCCCAAGGTCAAGATAAAAACTACTGCTCTGAGATGGCTCGGCAGCTTGTCTTTTAACTGCCGGAGGTATTCCCCAAGCCCCAAAGCGGCAAATAACAGCACCATCCCGATAAGCCACCAACCGCCACGATAGCCGATCCAGATAATCAGCGGGCCGAATATGGCTGCGACGGTAATGCGAAGAATCAGATTTTTGCTCATTTAAGCTGTGACCTTCCCGAACCGCCGGTCGCGGTGCTGGTATTCTATGACAGCCTCGAAAAGCTCTTTACGCCCGAAATCGGGCCAGAGCACGTCGGTTACATACATTTCGGTATAACTGGTCTGCCATAAAAGAAAATTCGATATGCGCATCTCTCCCGAGGTCCGAATCAACAGGTCCGGGTCGGGCAGTGCCGATGTATATAGATGCTCAGAGAATAGCTTTTCGTCGATTTTGCGAGGATCCAGCTTGCCGGATTTGACCGATTCGGCGATCGACCTGACGGCGTCTATGATCTCGGTCCGCCCGCCATAATTCAGGGCCAGGTTCAAAACCAGCCCGGTATTGCCGCCGGTTCGCTCCATCGCAAGGCTCAGCGCCTTACGGCGCGACAAAGAAAGCCCCTCGATTCGTCCGGTCGTGATAAGCCTGACATTATTCCGGTTCAACTCGTCGATCTCACGCCGCGTCGTTTTCGATAAAAGTTTCATCAGGGCTGTAACCTCTTCGCGCGGTCTTTTCCAGTTCTCAACTGAAAATGTATAAAGCGTCATATACCGAATCCCGAGTTCGGCCGCGGCACGGACGGTTTTTCTTACCGCTTCGACGCCCGCTTCATGGCCGAAAGTCCGCGGCTTATCACGCTTGCTGGCCCAGCGACCGTTGCCGTCCATAATAATGGCAATGTGCTGCGGAAGGCGTTCCGGGACTATTTGGGATTTAAGGATTTCTTCGTCGTCTTTCATCGGAGTAATTATAGAATGAGCTTAAATGATGAGCAAGATAATATTCATTCGGCCATTTGATAATTATCGAACGTGATTTTTTGATAAAAATATCTCCGACCCCAGAAACCGCCCGCTCGCCAGTGCCTTTCCAGAGCAACGGGCACCGTCAGGAGATTGCGATATTCAAACGTATAAACGCGGGAATACCTTTCGGAAAATTGGCCATTGCTTTCATAGATAGTATATTCTTTGACCGTGAAATTATACCGGTCGAGTTTTATGAAACCCGAGGCCGCATTTGGGGCGGTGGCATCATGCGGTTCGAAACCGATAGATATATTCTCACCGCCGGTGTCGTTGGGGAAGAAATAAAACCAGCAGTCAAGTTCCCACGGCATGTCCGGTATGGCCATCTCGGGAATCACGTTTTCAGACATGCGGGCTGTATCGGTCATATTTATCGAGGATGTTTTGCCATCTGAATAAACTACCTCATAAGCCAATGTATCAACCTGATCGAGCTTCCCCCGGTAGTTCGTAAGAGTCGCGATCGCCTGAGCCTGGCATTGGAAATCTCGCTTCAGTCCGAATATATATGTGGTTTCGAAACTGTTACGCGCCTGCTTTAAATAATACCGTATGACGGTGCTGTCGGTCGATTCACCGACGGCGTACGACGCCGGCATCAGGGCCAGCATCACGACACAAATAAATCGAAGAGCTTTCTTCATACGGATATTATAAGAAATGCTGTTTATTTTTCAAAACAAATCATATATTCAATCCGTTACAAGAATAAGGCAACCACATAGACGGACCAAAAAATGACAGCATACCTTTTAACTTTGCTTTTACTATCACCTATGGTTTCCAATCAAAAAGTCCAGTGGGACACGCTTAATGTTTTAAGCCTCCACGTGGTTGCCGGTGGAAACGTCGGCAGTTCCCTGACCGATCCCGGTGCCGAATTCGGTGTCAAGGCAGAATATTTGATCTGGCACCCCATCGCGATGCGGGTCGGCGGCAATTTCAATATGTCCGGAGTCAATGATTTCGATATCGGAATTGGCACCCAGGAATCGTTTAATATATCCGCAGAAGTATTTACTTACCGGGGCAGGGATGATTATTTTATCTATCTCGGACTGGGGGCGCTGTATAATTTCGGCTGGTATGACCCCAGTTCCTTCGAAGGGGTCAAATTCCGTGATCTTAAGACCGATACGGTTTACAAAGATATTACCATTATCGATGCCGATATGAGCGGCAGTTGGGGATATCTGGCATTTCTTGGGGGGCGATACAAGCAGAAATACTCATTTGAGCTCGGTATTCGGGTCACCGACCCGGATTTTGTCTTCCTGACTCAATGGCCGTCGCCTGATGGTCCCCGGTTGGCCGAAATATATCGTCCGAAAAAAATATCAACCATGTGGGTCAGACTCGGGTATATCATCCCCATTTAGATATTTTTCGAGAAACGCTTGGCGATAGGCATCGAAGCTGCCGTTTTCCATCGAAGATCTGATCCCCTGCATCAATTTCTGAAAAAACCATGTCGAATGATATGACGCCAGAATCAAGGCCGTGATTTCTTTTTGATTGTATAAATGCCGAATGTACGCCCGGCTGTATCTTCGACACACTTTGCAATCGCAATCGAGGTCGAGGGGACGGTCGTCTTCTGAAAATTCGGCGTTTCGGAAAACCATCGGACCCACGGACGTGAAAACCATACCGGTGCGGGCATTGCGGGTCGGCAGGACACAGTCGAACATATCGATACCGTGCGATACAGCCATAAGAATATCTTCGGGATAGCCGACCCCCATCAAATAGCGAGGTTTGCTTTCCGGCAGGAATTGCACCGTATGCGCCAGCATGTCTTCCATCTCAGCTTTTGATTCCCCCACCGCCAAACCGCCCACGGCATAGCCGGGAAAGTCAAGCGAGGTTGTCTGTTCGGCGGATATTTTTCTGAGATCGGGATAGGTTGAGCCCTGCACTATTCCGAATAAAGCCGTACCTGAAGGATCTTCCTTTTCGCATTTGTCAAAATGCTCTTTGCCCCGCTTGGCCCAGTCAAAGGTCCGCTCGATACCTATTTGAGCCTGGCCCTTTTCCGAGGGATACGGTACACACTGATCGAACGACATAATAATATCCGCCCCGATGTCGCGCTGGATGTCGATTACTTTTTCGGCTTCGAAGCGGTGTGAAGAGCCATCGTGGTGAGACTTGAATGTCACACCGTCGTCGTCGACCTTGAGCAGGTCCTGCATGGAAAAAACCTGAAAGCCGCCGCTGTCGGTCAGGGTTGGTTTGTTCCATGAATTGAAAGCGGCCAGACCGCCCATCTTTTTTATTATATTTTCGCCCGGCCGAAGGTAGAGATGATAGGTGTTGCCCAGAATAATCTCCGCCCCGCACTGTTCTAAATCTTCGGACGTCATGGCCTTGACCGCCCCCGACGTCCCCACCGGCATGAAAGCCGGAGTGTTAAACGAGCCGTGTGGAGTACGAACCCGACCTCTGCGGGCATTCAGGTTTTTGGCGAGTAATTCGAAACTGAAGTCCGACATCGCTACATCTTCTGGGCGGCTTCGCCATACCGAGCCAGTGCTTTCGTCAGCCCGCCCCGGTATTCCCGTGCTCCGGGGCAATAAACCAGCGGTTTGATTTTGTCCAGATCGGGACGCCCGCGCTCATCCAGATACTCCTCTCCGGCGTGCATGGCAACTATTTCGGCAATGAACATCTCGTGTGAGCCGAGTTTTAGTGCCTGACGGATTTCGCATTCCAGATTGATCGGGCACTCACCGATCAGCGGCGATGCAACAATATCGGATTTTTCTTCGGTAAGATTTAATTCTTCGAATTTATTGACGTCTTTTCCTGATTTTGTACCGCAATAATCCGCGGCCTGGAGTTGATCTTCACCGGTCAGATTTACAACGAAGTTTCCGGCTTTTTTGATAATATCGTACGAATATCTTTCCGGTTTGACTGAAATGGACAGCATCGGCGGCTGGGAGCAGACAATGCCGATCCAACTTATAGTTATAATATTTGGACCACCGTTTTCAGCTTTGCACGAGACCATCACCGCCGGAAGCGGAAATAACCACGTATCGGGCTTAAGTGATTTTTTATTCATGTTGCACCCTAAAATAATATTTCCAGCGCTTCTTCGAGCGTTTTGACGCCGTGTAATTCGAGTTTCTTCCCGCCGATATTTTCAACGTTCTGAGCCGGAAGGATCATTTTCTTAAAACCGAGCTTGGACACTTCGGCCGCTCGGCGATCCGCCAGACCGATGGTTCTCACTTCCCCGGAAAGACCCACTTCGCCGCACAACACGGTTCGGGAATCGACCGCTATATCGCGCAATGACGAAACAATCGAAGCCATTACGGCCAGATCGACCGCCGGATCGTTCAGACGAAGTCCGCCCGCCACCGAGACGAAGACGTCGTTCTGACCCATAGGAATACCGAGACGCTTTTCGAGAATAGCCAGGAGCAGAGCCAGGCGTTTGTTGTCGAACCCTCCCGCCACGCGCTGCGGCATTCCGTACGATGCCGAAGCCACCAGCGCCTGAATCTCCACCAATATCGGACGGTTGCCTTCGCACGAAGCCGCGATCACCGATCCGCTGTGGCGTTCACCGGACATATCGGAAAGAAACAGCGATGATGGATTCGGCACTTCGTTAAGACCCGAGGCCGACATTTCGAACACGCCCAGCTCCAGAGTTGAACCGTAGCGGTTTTTTATCGGCCGCAGCAAACGGTATAGATGGCGGCTGTCGCCTTCACAGGACAGCACCACGTCGACCATATGTTCGAGGACCTTCGGCCCCGCCACCAGCCCCTCTTTTGTGACATGGCCGATCAAAAACAGGGCGAAATTGTCGCGGTGAGCCCTTTCGATCAGCCGCCCGGCGGATTCGCGAATCTGACCGACCGTTCCCGGCGGTGACTGAAACCCGGCGCTGGAGATGGTCTGTATGGAATCGACAATGACAATCCCGGTTGCGTCCGAATCGATCAGGGATATTATGTCTTCGAGATCGGTCGTGTTGGCGAATTCGATATTTTCGGCGTTTATATTGATTCTCAGCGAACGCTTCTTGATTTGATTCAAGGATTCTTCGCCGGTAACGTACAATACCCTGCCGCCGGCGCGGGAGTACGCTTCCGCCGCCTGCAGAACCAGGGTGGATTTGCCGATTCCCGGTTCTCCGGCCAACAGTATGGAGCTGCCCGGCAAAAGCCCTCCGCCGAGCACGCGGTCGAGTTCGGCGATACCGGACTTAATGCCGATCAAACGGTTGTCGTCGATCTCGGACAGTTTTACCGGTCGAATGTCGTTCTTACGCGAAACCGCTGATTTTTTTGAGACCACCCGCTCTTCGGTCAGGCTGTTCCATTCCTGGCACTGGGTACACTGCCCCTGCCAGCGGAGATACATCGCCCCGCAATTGGTACAAACGAAAGCTGTCTTGATCTTCTTTTCCATGGAATCTATCCGACCCGGATCGGCCCGTCGGCCCGACCGTTGATAAACTGATCGACCACGGCATTGCCGGAATTTTTTATCTGATCGGGCGTTCCTTCGTACTCGATAACACCATCGTACAACATTACCATACGCTGCGCCGTCTTGTATGCCGCGGTCATGTCATGAGTTACCGAAATCGACGTGATATCGAGTTTTTCGTGGAGGTCGAGAATTAGATCGTTGATCATATCGGCCGTGATCGGATCGAGCCCGGTAGTCGGCTCATCGTACAGGACGATATCGGGATTGGTCGCAATTGCCCGCGCCAGCCCGATCCGTTTGCGCATCCCGCCCGACAGGCTCGACGGATACAAATCATTCGTCCCGCTCATGCCGACCATTTCGAGCTTTTCGTTAACTAATATTCCGATTTCTTTATCGGGAATCCCGAAACTTTCTCTTAAACCCAGACCGACATTTTCTTCGACAGTCAGCGAATCCAGCAGAGCCGCCGACTGGAACAACATCCCGATTTTTTTCCGCACTTCCGCGATGCGCTTGCCCTTGATATCTCCCCAGGTCTCACCGAAAACTTCGACATTTCCGGAATCGGCGGACATTAGACCGTTGATATGTTTCAAAAGTACCGACTTGCCGCATCCGGAGCGACCGATGATCACCAGCGACTCACCGCGCACGATATTCAAATTGACCCCGCGTAGTACTTCGAGGTCACCGAATGACTTACGCAGGTCCTCGATATGTATGATCGTTTCCTGGTTCATACTCTAAACAAGACGGTGGCGATAATGTAGTCGGCGACCAGGATCATCACGGCCGAAATGACGACCGCCTCGGTCGTGGACCGTCCCACTCCCCGGGCTCCGCCACCGGTGAAAAATCCTTCACGGCAACCGACAATGCCGATAATCGTGCCGAACACCAGTGATTTGATCATCCCGGCAAACAGGTCCGACATCGAAAATGAATTTTTGACGCCGTTTAAAAATGTTTCGTACGACATATCGACGAATAGCACCGATACGACCAGCGCGCCCACGATTGAAACGAAGTTCGCAATCATAGTCAGAACCGGGAGCATAATCATGCACGACAGCACGCGCGGCATTATAAGATATCGCGCCGGTGAGATACCCATCGAATCGAGGGCGTCGATCTGCTCGGTCACGCGCATCGTGCCAACCTCGGCGGCGATACCGGCCGCGACCCGCCCCCCGACTACCAGCGCCGTGAGCACCGGGGCCAGTTCGATCACAACCGCCTTGCCCACCGCAGCGCCGAGATAGCGCAGCGGTGCCCCGATAAATTTAAACTGGTAGGCCGCCTGCCAGGCGGATACCGCGCCGACGAAGACGGACGTGATCGTCACCAGCGGAAACGACTTGTTGCCGATCATGAACAGTTGATCGACAATCAATCCCAGCGAGCGAGGAATGGCTTTGAAATAATAAAAGACTTTGCCGAGTAATATGAAAGTGCTTCCAAGCCTCTGGATGAAACTAATGGCTCGTCGGCCTATCAGGCTAATTCCGTTTGCCATGATTGGTCTTGAACTTTACACCTTAAAAAGGTGTATCTGTACCCTTTTCCATGTACTGATGAGCCAGATTCTCGAATCTTGCGAATTCTTTTACGAAGGCCAGATCGATTTTCCCGGTCGGACCGTTACGCTGCTTGGCTACGATAATTTCCGCCCGGCCCTCGACCTCCATGCGCTTGGGATCATCCTTGTCCAGGTGCGATAAATAGAATTCCGGCCTGTAGACGAACATAACAACGTCGGCGTCCTGCTCGATGGCTCCGGATTCACGAAGGTCCGAAAGCTGCGGTCGTTTGTCGCCGCCCCGCGTTTCCACCATACGGGACAGCTGCGAACAGGCCACGACCGGAATATTGAGCTCCTTGGCGAGCCCCTTTATGGAGCGAGAAATCATGGCCATTTCCTGCTGACGGTTCTCCGCCCAGCCCGAAGCATTGATCAATTGTATATAGTCCACTATTACCAGCCCGATATCATGCTGGGCCTTGAGGCGTCGTGCCTTGGCTCTTATTTCAAGTGTCGTTAAAGTCGGGGAATCGTCGATATATATTTCGGCTTCGCGAAGAGGGTCACCGGCGATCGACAGCCTTTGCCAGTCGGCGTCACGGAGACGGTTGGTACGGAGCAAGTGCTGGCTTATCCGAGCCCGTCCGCAAAGCAATCTCAGTGCCAGCTGTTCTTTTGACATTTCAATCGAAAAGACCCCGACGCCGACCTTTTTCTCGACAGCTATATGCTCGGCGATGTTCAGAGAGAAGGCCGTCTTACCCATTGATGGACGTCCGGCAATGACAATAAAATCGCCGCCGTGCAGACCGGCGGTGATTTCATCAAGTTTGGCAAAACCCGTCTCGAGACCAGCCAGTCCGCCTTTGGTCTCCTGAAATCTTTCGATCTGATCGAAAGTATGGGGGATCAACTCACCCAGCGAGCGAAAACCCTGCCGCAGACGGCTTTCCGAAATGGCAAAAATGCTCTGCTCGGCTTTATCGAGGATTTCGCCGACTTCATGTTCCATGGCATAACAATTTTTTGAAATTTCTCCCGTTGCATTTATCAGGCTGCGCAGCGTGGCTTTTTCGAGAACGATATTCGCGTAGGAAATTACGTTGGCCGAGGTTACAACCGCGTCGACCAGTTCTATCAGATACGATCTCCCCCCGATTTTATCGAGCTGATCGAGCTTGGTGAGTTCGTCGGCGACGGTGGTTATATCGCACGGCTCTCCTTTTTCATAAAGCCGCAATATAGCCTGAAAAATACTCTGGTGTTTTTTGGCGTAGAAATATTCATCGGCATCGAGGTACTCGATGACGGCACTGATCGAATCGGCGTCTTTTAATATAGAACCAAGAACGGCCTGTTCGGCATCGATAGACTGCGGCGGCTCGCGACGGACCACCGCCTTGTCTTTATCCGTCCTAACGTGCACTGACCGCTCCGGACATTATTTCATCGTACTTCGCCCGCAGCATCTGCACGTCTTCCCAGGTATCGCGCTTGTAATTGGCAAAACGCAGCAAAGCCGCCGGATGGTACGTCACTATGAACGGTATGCCATGAAAATCGTGCCACTGCTTCCGCAATTTCCCGAGCGGTGTGCTGGTTTGAAGCAGCGCCTGCGCCGAGATCCTCCCCAGTGCACAGATGATCTTCGGTTTTATCATGCGAATCTGCTCCATCAAATATGGCATGCACATTTCCATCTCATCGGGCTGGGGATCGCGATTGTTCGGCGGACGGCATTTGAGAATATTGGCGATGTAGACGTCCTCGCGTTTGAAATCTATCGCCGCGAGAATTTTATCGAGAAGCTGTCCGGCTCGTCCCACGAACGGCTCGCCCGCGAGGTCCTCCTTTTGTCCCGGGGCTTCGCCGATAAACATAACGTCGGCCTTAGGGTTGCCGACCCCGTAAACGAAATTAGTCCGCGTCGCCCCGAGCGGGCAAAGCTGACATTCGCAAATGGCTTTTTCGTGTGCTCCCAAAGAGCGAAATTTGGTTTTCTTGCCGTTCGATGCAGGAAGATTCTTTTTAAGCATAATTATATTATTCGTGTCGAGGGTTAAATCCGACTCGCCCAGTTCCATCTGGCATTTGACCGCCCGCCGCAAAAGCGTGAGGGTGGGGCCGTCGATCTGGCCGGACAACAATTTCATAGCTTTGAAATCCGTTCGATGATAATTCGCGCCAGCTCCGTCTTGGACATGCGCGGCAACTTTTCGGAGCGACCGCTCTTGCCGATTAAAGTCGCCACATTGGCTTCGTTACCGAACGGGTCGATATCCTCAAGGCTGTTCAAGACAATCATGTCCAGATTCTTGTCCTTAAGTTTGGCGCGGGCGTTTTGGGGTCCGTTTTCGGTTTCCAGCGCGAACCCGATAATTTTCTGCTTAGCTTTTTTCTTTAAAGATTTCAATATATCAATTGTTGGCGTTAATTCAAGAGTCAATGGAGACTTTGTTTTTTTAATCTTATGCGTTAATGGCCTTGCAACCATAAAATCGGCGGGAGCGGCGGCCATTATTAAAATATCCGCCTTCGCAAAATGCGTAGATACCGCCTTATGCATCTGCTCTGTGGTTTCGACCGATACGTGATGCGCTACCGGGGGCATATTTAGCGACGTCGGTCCCGAGATTAATGTGACATCGGCCCCGTTGTCGAGCGCGGCTTCGGCCAGGGCAAAACCCATCTTCCCCGAGGAATGATTGGAAATATAACGCACCGGATCAATCGCCTCACGGCACGGTCCGGCAGTTACGACGACACTTTTATTTTTTAGAGACTTTTTTTTTTGAAAGAATGATTTGATCGCGTCAAATATCTCTTCCGGCTCGGCCATACGTCCCACACCGACCGTCTCGCACGCCAATTCTCCCTCACCGGGTTTGATAAATCGATACCCGAGGCTTTTCAATTTATCGATATTTCCCTGCGTGACAGGATTCAAGTACATATTGGTATTCATGGCGGGGGCAATCATCACCGGCGCTTTCGTGGCGCAGATTACGGTCGAAAGAAGATCATCGCAAATTCCTGAGGCCGTCTTGGCGATAAAATTCGCGGTCGCGGGCGCGATTACGATCAGGTCCGGCCATTCGGCTATATCTATATGATGCGTCCCGACATAACGATCTGCGGGGAACATATCCGACGCCACCGGATTTTGGCAGACCGTTTCGATGGTCAGTGGCGTGATAAATTCAGCCGAATTGACGGTCATGATGGCACGGATGTCGGCCTCCGCCTTTTTAAGCAAACGAATTAAAATTGGGACTTTATAAGCCGCGATACCTCCGGTGAGGCCAATGGAAATCTTTTTGCCCTTAAGCATTCAACAAGCCGGATGGTTTTATGGTTTAATGTAAATAGCCGTCGTCGTCGGCATACAGGTAGGCCGGTTGTTTGAGCGAATCCGGGATGCCCAGTTCTCTGAATAAAACCGCGCCGACAATAAGTTTTATCTGCCTGAGGTCGATCGGTGCGGCCCCGACGACACAGCCCCGTTCCAGGATCATCTCCATTTCCGATTCATTCAAAATACCGAGGAATTGAAGTTGCAGAAGATAACCGTAGGCCTTTGTCGAAAAATGCTGGCGTTCTTTGAGCGACAGGACACGAATCGAATCGCCCGGCTTCATCATTTCCACCAGCGGTTGAACTTCGGATTGTATATGATCGATTACCCAGGAATAGGCATAACTTATTTCTGAATCGGTAAATCCCTGACTGCGCAGGTCGGCGGAAATATCGTCAAATGTCTCTACCTGCCCCTGCGTGTCACGAATATGGGCCATTATTTGAACCACAATTTCGAGAAGTCTGTCGCCCATTGTATCCTCTTTACAATTCGTTTTACTTAATCTAATGGCAAAGTAAAAAGAGAGCAAGCTCTTTTGCACTCCGGCCGCATAAATTAATGTTTGAAATGCCTAATCCCCGTAAATACCATCGAAACACCGGCTTTATTGGCGGCGTCGATTGCATCCTGATCACCCTTGGATCCGCCCGGCTGGATGATGGCCGTCACTCCCGCGCGCGTCGCCGCTTCGACTCCGTCGGGCATCGGGAAGAAAGCATCCGACGCCAGCACCGCACCTTTGGCTCGATCACCGGCGCGTTTGACGGCCAGTTCCGAAGCATCGACCCGGGAGGTTTGCCCCATGCCGATGCCGACCGTCGCGTTGCCTTTGGCTATCAAAATGGCGTTCGATTTGACATGCTTGACCATTTTCCACGCAAAGAGCATCGACTCTATTTCATCTTCGGTCGGTTGTTTTTCCGTGACGACTTTCAAATCCTCACGCGAGATTTGGTGATAGTCGGCCGATTGATATAACAACCCACCGTGCACGAACTTGGCTACCATTTCTTGATCCGGATGACCCTTCAATATATCGGGGAGCGCCAGCAGACGACGGGCCTTTTTCTTTTTCATCATTCCCAGAGTTTCGGGGTCATATTCCGGCGCAAGAATGCATTCTACAAAATGGGTTTCGTGGAGCAGTTTGGCGCAGTCCATGTCGACCGGTCGGTTCAGCCCGATAATCGACCCAAACGCCGAAAGCGGATCGGACGCCAGGGCGTCGCGATAGGCATCGGCGATCGTCGCGCCAGTCGCCGCGCCACACGGGTTGGCGTGCTTGATGACACAGGCGAAGGGTTCTTCAAAGTCGAGAATCATATCCAGACAGGCGTCCAAATCGGATATATTGTTGAATGACAGCTCCTTCCCTGCCAAAACCTGAGCCCGGGCCACGGTCGGTCCGGCATAAGAATTATCAGCATAAAAGGCCGCCTGCTGATGCGGATTCTCACCGTAGCGCATCCCGGATTTGATCGTATACGAAAAATCAAGAGACTGAGGCAAATCAGATTCGACTTTTGGTTCTCCCGCAGAGGCAAAATATCCGGCAATGGCCGAATCATAGCGATGCGTCATGGCAAATGCCTTCCCGGCCAGCATCTTGCGGGTCGCCAGGGTTAGACAACCGTCGCTTTGTTTCATTTCTTCTATTATATAGGTGTAATCGGAAGGATTGGTAACGACCGCGACACCATCAAAATTCTTGGCCGAAGCCCGCACCATTGTCGGACCGCCGATGTCGATATTTTCGATTATGTCGCCCTCGGTCGATTCGGGATTGGCCATGGTTTGTTCGAACGGATAAAGATTCACGACGACCAGATCAATCAATTTGTACTCGTGGTGAGCCAGTTCGGCATCGTCGGATTCATTGCCGCGACGAGCCAGTATCCCGGCGTGGACTTTCGGATGAAGCGTCTTAACCCGGCCCCCGAGAATTTCCGGCGCTCCGGTGAACGTCGACACCGAAATCGCCTGCACCCCGGACTTCTTGATCGCCGCCAGCGTCCCACCGGTGGAGATTATTTCGACACCGAAATCGCTCAACGCTTTGGCCAGCTCAGGCAGGCCACTTTTATCCGATACGGAAACAAGCGCTCGCTTGATTTTAATTTTATCGCTCATAGGGTCCTTCCCGTCAACATTCGGGCGGCCTCGGCATATCGGGCCACCGATTTTTGCGCCACCTCTTCGGGCAGTTCCGGACCCGGGGGCGTTTTATCCCAATCGAGAGTATTCAGATAGTCGCGGATAATTTGCTTATCGAACGAAGGTTGACCTTTGCCAGGGATATAATGATCGGCCGGCCAGAAGCGCGAGGAATCCGGTGAAAGAACTTCGTCGATGAGAATGAATTTATCCCCGAGGAAGCCGAACTCGAATTTCGTATCGGCGATAATGATACCCTTGGTCAGAGCATAATCGGCCGCTTTGTTATAGATAGCAATGGCCTTATCCCGACAAAGATTGGCCGTCTCCGCGCCGATTATCTCGACCATTTTATCGAAGGATATATTTTCGTCGTGGCCTTCGGCAGCCTTGGTCGATGGCGTGAAAATCGGCTCCGGAAGTTTGCCCGATTCGACCAAATCCGCAGAAAACTTGAATCCATGAACGGTGCTGCTTCCTGCCTTTCTGGCGGCGACCAGTTCTTTCCACATCGAGCCCGAAATATAACCGCGTACGATTGCTTCGATGTCTATTCGTTTCGCCTTATGCACCAGCATGGTGCGACCGTCAAGGAGTTCCTGGTATTTGTGCAGCGGTTTCGGCATTTGCATGATGTCGGCGGTAATCAGATGCGAATCGACGACGTCATTCAGAAAATCAAACCAGAACAATGACATCTGCGTCAATATGCGGCCTTTGCCGGGAAGGCCATTGGGTAGGATTACGTCAAAGGCGCTGATCCGGTCGGTCGATACGATCAGGAGTTTATCATCGAGATCATAAACATCGCGCACTTTGCCCCGTGCAAACAGCGGATATTCTTCGATTTCGGTTTTCAGAAGGGTCTTTTCGGTATTAAGCATATTTACCTCTTATCAAATTGTCTAAAGCCAATGGGTATAATTCATGTTCTATTTCTAAAACTCGTGCCGCCAGTGAATCGGGAGTATCATCGGGCCGCACCGGGACTTTTTTTTGTTCGAGAATTCTGCCATTGTCGTAAATTTCATCCACCAGATGCACCGTCGCGCCCGATTCGGACTCACCGTTGGTTATAACCGCCTCGTGGACATTGTGGCCGTACATCCCTTTTCCGCCATATTGGGGAAGCAGCGCCGGGTGGATATTGGTAATACGATTATGGAATTTCTTAATAACCGGCGGCGGCAGAAGTTTCAAATAGCCGGCGAGGGCAATATAATCAACTTTATATTGTTCAAGTAAAGCCATCAGATCGGCGTGGGCTTCTTCTTTCGTTTCGTAATTTTTGATCTTGTAAACGAAGGTATCAATACCTGCCTTAATTGCCCGCTGGAGTCCGTAAGCATCCTCATGATTGGAGACGACCAGCGCTATTTCGCCGGAAAGTCTCCCGTCGTGCGAGGCATCGATCAGCGACTGAAGGTTTGTCCCTCCTCCGGACAGGAAAACCGCAATTTTGGCTTTTGAACTCATGTTTGTTTATAACCGTTAAATCCCGAGCGGTTGTTTGCCATTTAATCTACCCACCCGGAAAGGTATATTTTAACAATGATAGCTTTTTAGTCAATATCGAAATCCATTTACTGGTGAAAAATTCCGGCTGGTGGGAATAATTATAAAATTTATAAATGGCAAGCGCCGCGAAAAATATATTGCGCGGCGCTTATGCATATAATTCCCTAAGACCTTAAGGTCAAAGGACTAAAGAAACGGCAGATATTTATCTATTTCATGTCGACTGACATGGATGCGGAACTCATCCCATTCCACTTTCTTGTTGGCAATTATCTTATTGAACAGATGTTCGCCCAGAGTTTCTTTGACCAGTTCCGACTTTTCCATGACCGCGATGGCGTTTTCGAGCGAATCCGGCAAGGAACCAATATTCAATTCGGCCCGTTTCTTTTCGGTCATCTGGAAGATGTTTTCTTCGATCGGCGCCGGGAGTTCATAGTTTTCCTCGACACCTTTCAGTCCGGCGGCCAGCATACAGGCGAAGGCCAGATAGGGATTACAGGCCGGATCGGCGGACCGAAGTTCCACCCGGACCGATTTTTCACGTCCGATATCGAACACCGGCACGCGCACCAGGCTGGAACGGTTACGTCTCCCCCATGAAATATAAACGGGAGCTTCATAACCGGCCACAAGACGCTTGTATGAATTAGCCCATTGATTGGTTATCAGGGTAAACTCGCGCACATGACGCAGCAGTCCGGCGAGAAAACTGCGGCCTATTTTAGAGAGCTGGTAGGGATCATCGCGCTGGAAAAACAGGTTACTCTCGCCTTTAAACAGTGACATGTGCGTGTGCATCCCGGAACCGTTCTCGCCAAAAATTGGCTTGGGCATAAACGAAGCGTAGATATTATTCTGGGCCGCAATGGCTTTGACGACAAATTTGTAAATCTGCGTGAAGTCGCTCATGACCAGCGCTTCCTGATATTTCAGATCGATTTCCTGCTGGCTCGGGGCGACTTCGTGGTGCGAACATTCGACCGGAATTCCCATAATTTCGAGGGCCGTCGTCGTCTTCTTGCGGACAACCGTGCCGAGGTCGACCGAGGTGTAGTCAAAATATCCGCCGGTATCGATAATTTCCGGATCCATGTCATTCTTGAAATAGAAATATTCCAGCTCCGGACCCAGATAATAGGTCCAGCCCTTATCTTCGACGCGCTTCAATGTTCTTTTGAACACATAGCGAGGGTCGCCGTCGTACGGCGATCCGTCCGGCATTTGAATATCGCAAAACATTATAGCCGTCTTTTCCCCACCGATTTCCCAGGGAATAATCCTGAACGTTCGGAGGTCGGGCACCGCAACCAGGTCGGATTCCTCGATGCGAACAAAGCCTTCAATCGAAGAACCATCAAAGCCCTGCCCTTGATTCAAAACCTGTTCGATTTCACTGCGTGTTATCGACATACCTTTCAGTCGTCCGAGTATGTCGGTGAAGTTCAGCCGGATATAGCGGACATTTTGCTCGTCAATAATCCGAAGGACATCTTCTTTGGTTTTGGTCACTTTCCAAACCTCCTAATAAAGGTCGTAAATATTACAGGATCGGGAATTGATAAATATACCATACGCACCAATTTTCGAAATATTATAGCTAAGCATCGCCAAGCTTATCAATTTGTTCAAAAAAAGTCCAATAAAAATAAATTCATAAGAGAAATAGTGGGTTTTCCGGTCAGATTTCGGCGCTTTTCTTCACCCAGGCTTTGACCGTGTTGATCCGCTGACCTTCAATATCGACGATTTCGAAAATGATATCTTTCCATTTGATCTTGGTCCCGGCCGACGGAACCGACCCGACCAGATCGTAAATTAAACCGCTAATCGTCTCGAACTCATTGTTATCGTAATCGAGATTGAATTCTTCAAGGAGTTTTTCCACTGAAACCGCCGCATCGGCCTGCACCGAATTGTCGGAGAGCTTCACAATCGGCAAGGGTTCGGTATCGTACTCATCCTGGATTTCTCCGACGATCTCCTCGAGAATGTCTTCCAATGTCACCAGCCCGGCCGTGCCTCCGTATTCGTCAATGGCGATCGCGATATGGATTTTATTGGCCTTGAAATCCGCCAGAAGGTCGCTGATTATTTTGCTTTCGGGCACGAAATACGGCGGCCGCATAAAATGGGTTACATCGAATGACCCGCTCTGGCTTCGGGGATCATGGAATATATCCTTTATATATAAGACGCCGATTATCTTGTCCGGCGTTTCGTCGTAAACCGGGTAACGAGAGTAGCCAACCTCACGCGCCTTGGAGCGAATGTCCTCAAAAGCAGCGGTTTTGGGAATGCCAACTATATCCATACGCGGCACCATCACCTCGCGCACTTCGGTGACGTCGAGTTGAAAAATCTGGCCGATCATCTCTTTTTCATCTTCCTCGATAATCCGCTCCCCGGCTCCGGTCTGGTCGGCCAGAGATTCTATGGCCCGTTCGACAATGTCTTCCTTTTGTTCTTCCGTTATTTTGTCGTTGGGGTCCATCACGAAAAGCTTATTGTAGTACCTTAAAAGCGGCCTGAAAATGAAGTATATCATCCCGAGAAAAGGCAAAAATTTGACCGTCTTCTGGTCGATCTGCCGTATCGGCCGCCGTCGCGGCAGGTATTCGAAAAAAAACACGTGCAGTATCCAAACCATCAGAAGCGCCGCGAACATCGTCGCGGCCGGATTGAGCACGTATTTGAATATCACCAACTGGCCGATGAGAATCGCGAAGAATGACAAGAGCACGAGGGCGAAAGATTTGACCAGCATCGCCAGGCGGAGAATTTGCCGTGGATTTTTGAATAGCCGGTTGAGATTATTCTTCGTGAACGGAGACAAACGCGATGAAAATTCATCGACCTCCTCCGGCTCCATGTACAGAGCCGATGAGGTACAGCCCGAATTTATACCCGGCGTAATATATCCCGATAATGCAAACGATGTAGATCGCCATCAGCATCGACTCAATTTCTCCAGATAATATTCTTCCCGACTTTGCATTTCCTCCCGGTCTTTTCGTTTGGAATGATCGTATCCGAGCAGATGGAGCATGCCGTGGCAGCAAAGCCTGAGAAATTCCGATTGAATGGTCCCGCCGAATGTTTTGAGATTCTTCCGGGCGGTATCGGTCGAAATATAAATTTCTCCAAGAACGGCGTCGGGTCCGGTGCTATCGTCAATATTGAACGACAATACATCGGTGGCACCGGGACGTCCGCGATATTTGCGATTCAACGATGCAATTTTGCGGTCGCGCGTAAAGACTATATTGACCGTACTGCCGGGGGGCTCTTCTTCCTCATCGATCAGTTTCATAAGCCGGGCAATTTTCTTTCGCGGAATGCGTCGATTGGATTCGGAAATTATATTCAGCCTCATACTTTCTCTTCTTTTTTCGGATAGGCCACCCGATGGTGGAAAACACCTATCAATATCTGCACGAACGACTCACGGATATTGGCCAGGTCCTTCAGGGTCAATGGACATTCCTCGAACTCACCGGATTGAAAACGATCGTTAATAATATTCTGCACGAGATTCCGAATCCGAGCCGGCTTCGGATCGGTCAGAGTCCGGCTGGCGGCTTCGACCGAATCGGCCAGCATGACCGTAGCCGTCTCCCGTGTCCGCGGCTTCGGGCCGGGATATCTGAAATCTTCATCGTCCGGAGCCTCTTCGCCCTGCTCTTTGGCCTTATTATAAAAATACGACATAACCATGGTCCCGTGATGCTCTTCGATAAAGTTAAGAACCTCGTCCGGTAAATCCGCCTCTTCTCCCAACAGTCGTCCTTTCTTGACGTGCGAGGACAATATAATCGCCGAAACACTGGGAGTCAAACTGTCGTGTTTTGACTTTATCCCGAGCTGGTTTTCGACGAAATATTCCGGGATTTCCATTTTGCCGATATCATGATAGTACGCCCCCACCCGGGCCAGCAGAGGATTGGCGTCGATGGCTTTGGCGGCCGCCTCGGCGAGATTGCCCACCAGTATCGAATGGTGGTATGTCCCCGGCGCTTCCATCGCCAGCCGCTTCAACAGAGGGTTGTTCAGGTCGGACAGCTCCAGCAGCGTCAAATCGGTCGTAAAGCCGAACAAAGATTCGAAAAACGGGAGAATACCCATAGCCAGCAAAGGCGACACCGCGGCCACAAACAACCCCTGGCCCATCAGGCCGGTCATATTTTCTTCCGGAGATATTTTGAATGAAGCAAACAGCAGTATTAAGACCACATACGTCAAAGCCAGATAAATCGAAGTTCTGAAAAATTCGGTACGGTGCCTGACACGGCTGGTCGAATATGAAGCGACCATGCCCGTGAAGATCGTTACCATCGTCAATGTAAAATTGAAACGGTGCAATATCCCCAGCATAATAGCCAGCATGATAGTCCCGAATATACCGACCCGGGCGTTGAACAGGACGGTCAGCAGGATCGGCAGGATGGCCAGAGGATAGATATAGAACGACAATTCCATATTGGTTTCGACAATCCTTGAAATATAAATCAACAACAGGCTGACGCCGTACACGAGAAATATCGCCAGCAGCTTGGGATTCGACCCGAAAACCAGCGGGTGGAAATTGAACAGATATATATACATGAAACCGAAAATCGCGAGAATAAGTAAGAAACGGGCCAGCGCCGGGACAAACGGCCGATACCATCCCTCTTTGCGCAGACGCGATTCCTCCTGGCGGAAGATTTCCTTGAGTGCCCGCTCCTGGCTTTCGTCCACCCGGGCGCCCGCCTGAATGATGACGTCGCCGGAATTAATCACTTCGCTCACATTGGAAATTTCCGACATAGCCTCATCACGCCGGGATTGCATTTCACCTACGCTTAAAGATAAATTGGGCACGATGAAACGACGCCCCAAATCGTAGCATAATTCGACGTCGATTGAATCTGATAACGATCGCTGACGCAAATCCGATCGAAAAGCTACATTGGCTCGATAGGTATCCAGCAGTTTATCACGAACCTGATATATTTCGCGGTTGTCCATCTTTATAACAACCGACCTGTTTTTCGTGTTCGGCAGCGTCTCCCGGTCGGAAATTACCCCATAATAGTATATCGAATTCTCAAGGATTTCGCGAATGACCTTTTCGACCAGATTCAGGTCGTTTTCGAACAGCAGGCGCCTTACGACCGATGTGTCTACCAATGGAAATACGCCGGCGACGTTATCTTTGACCACGTTAATCAGGCTGTCCACCTGACGGGGGTCAAAATTGTGGCCCGCAAGCGTTTTTTTAAACGCAGCCGATTTCTTTTTCACAAGCGTCATAAACTGCTCGAAACGAGCCATCGCCGAATCAACCACATTTTGTTCGTATTCTACAATGGTCGGGACGGCGTCGGCGGCATCCTGACGCTCTTCTCGCAGTTGGGCGTCGGTTTTATAAACGGTAACCTGAAAAGGAGCGATAATATCCTCGACCGCAATCTCACCCTTGCGGGGATAATCCAAAGGATAGAAAACCTCATCGGCCGGATATATAAAAGATAAAAGCCCGGCCGCAGCGATTAACATCACGGCTTTATAAAACTTGTTTCGGGGTCCGGTTTCGATTACCTGCCTGGTTTCGGCCTTGATTTTCAGACGACGTTTTATCAGCCTTTTCAGGCGCAGGAGAATTTTATACATCGGCGGGGATTATTTATCCCCCGACTCCTTTCGAAGATTCCTCTCGTAACCTTCATACGCACGAATTATCTTCTGTACAAGAGGATGACGAACGACATCCCTGTCGCTCAAATAAACAAACTCAATACCCTCGATATCGACCAGGATACCCTGGATTATAATCAAACCCGATTTTTTATCTTTGGCAAGGTCTATCTGGGTAATATCGCCGGTTATGACCGCCTTGGAATCGGCTCCCAGGCGCGTCAAAAACATCTTCATCTGCCCTGGCGTCGTATTTTGAGCTTCATCGAGTATGACAAACGTCTTGTCAAGCGTCCGGCCGCGCATGAAAGCCAGCGGGACAATTTCGATCACGCCCAGCTCTATATATTTCTGAATCTTCTCGGGGGGCAGCATATTGTGCAGGGCATCATAAACCGGGCGCAAATACGGATCGACCTTGGCCCGAATGTCGCCCGGTAGAAAGCCCAGCGATTCCCCGGCTTCCACGGCCGGACGAACCAGCACGATCCGATTGACCCGCTTATCCTTAAGCGCCGCCACCGCCTCGCCCACGGCCAGATAGGTTTTGCCCGTCCCGGCCGGGCCGATAGAAAAGACGATGTCATTATTGAGGATGGCGTCGAGATATTTTCTTTGGCCAATCGTTTTGGGCTTTAAAAAGGGTCTTTTCAAACCGGCCAGATGATTGTTTTCGCCCAATTCCTGCGCTGGCGCGATACCGTCGAGCATAATCGACTCAATGGAATAATTTAAATACTGGTCGTTGATATATTCCCCCTGCCGCACCCGCTCCAACAGATCGTGAAACAGACGGGTAACTTTTTTTACCTGTGTTGCATCGCCTTCGATTATGGCTTTATCGCCGCGCACGACTATATTTAGCGGAAAGGCGCGTTCGATGGTTCGCAGGTTCTTGTCGTTTTGTCCGAAAATGAGACGGGGGTCGATATCACCCAGGCTAAATGTCTCAGTTACTTTATCGTTCAAAATTTCTCCGTACCACCTACGATTTTGAACCCGTAATCGTCAAACCGAGTTCCGTCAATTGTTCCGGATCCAGATCCGACGGGGCTCCGTCCATAAGGGACTGGGCCGAAGCCGTCTTGGGAAAAGCGATGACATCGCGGAGGCTTTCCGCCCCGGTAAGCTGCATGACAATCCGGTCCATACCAAGCGCAATGCCGCCGTGCGGCGGAGCGCCGTATTCCAGTGCTTTCAGCAAAAAGCCGAACATCTTTTCGGCGCGCTCATTGGACATGCCAAGTATGTTTAAAATTTTCTGCTGGATTTCGCGGCGGTGCACGCGGATACTTCCCGACCCCAACTCCATACCGTTTAAGACAAGATCATACTGATCGGCCCTGATTTTACGTAGAGGGTGGTTCACATCGCTTATAGGAAGGTCGGAGTTCTCTTCCAGAAGATGAATTTCCTCATCGACCGGCATCGATACTATATTGTGCATGGCATCCAGACGGTCTTCGTCTTCATTATATTCAAAAAGAGGGAAGTGCGTGACCCACAGGAATTTCCATTGATCTTTCTGAATCAAATCATGTTTCTTCCCCAGATGGATGCGTAGTTGGCCGAGGATGCTTTCTGTCCTGAGCTTCTTATCAGAAATGATAAACACGGCATCACCTGACCGGGCTTCGGCTTTTTCGCAAATCTTATCCTTGATAGATTCACCGATAAATTTCAGAATCGGCGACTTATCCCCTTCGGAGGCTCTCAATATGTACGCCAGACCGCCCGCCCCAAAATTCCTGGCGACATCGGTCAGTTCATCAATCTGCTTGCGCGAATAAGAAGCCCCGCCTTTCAGACACAAGGCCTTAACCACTCCACCGGTTTTGATGGTTTCCGAGAAAACTTTAAATTCGCAGTCAGCGACAATGTCCGTTATATCTATAAGCTCCATCCCGAAGCGCAAATCGGGCTTATCTATCCCCCAGCGATTCATGGCCGTATGATAATCGTAACGAGGAAACGGCGATTCTATTTCCGCTCCAAGCACTTTTTTGAATACATGGGGCATAAGTCCCTCGCCGATAGCGAAGACGTCGTCTCTGGTGACAAACGACATTTCCAGGTCGATTTGAGTGTGTTCCGGCTGACGGTCGGCGCGAAGGTCTTCATCACGCAGGCAGCGGGCCAATTGAAAATACCGGTCATAGCCGGAAATCATCAGAATTTGCTTTAATAATTGCGGCGACTGCGGAAGTGCATAAAATTTACCTTTTTGTACCCGGCTGGGCACGACATAATCGCGTGCACCTTCGGGTGTCGAACGCATCAACATCGGCGTTTCGATTTCATAAAAATTTTGTGAGGACAAGAATTCGCGGACAGCCATACAGGCCATGTGCCTCATACGGATTTTCTCCTGAAGCGGCTTGCGGCGCAAATCCAGATAGCGGTATTCCAGCTTAAGCACTTCGGAGGCATCGGGATTGTCGACTATTTCGAACGGCGGCGTTTTGGATTCCGAAAGGATTTGGAAGTCATCTACCGCAACTTCGATTTCCCCGGTGACCATCTTTTTATTCAATGTCCCCTCGGGCCGCATTTGCACCGTCCCGGAGGCGGCCACCACAAACTCATGCCGGGCTTTTGATGCCAGATCAAACACGCTTTTTTCCACTTTTTGGGGGTTCATCATCACCTGAGTCAGGCCGTAACGATCACGAATATCTATAAACAGCAGGCCGCCAAGATTACGGTATTCCTGCACCCAGCCGTTTAATACCACCTTTTGGCCGACGTCGGCAGCGGTCAGTTGGCCGCATGTATGAGTCCGTTTAATTTTCTCGAATGCAGGCAATAAACACCCTCTAACGTTTTATCGTTTATACATTTAGTTCGGCATAAAAGGCGCCGGACTAAACAGATTACGTTTCATTGGCGCCCGAAAGTAAATAAATAGGCCGTGAAAGTCAATAGGAACAATTGGCGGCCGGGCAGTATTTCAAAATATGAAAAGGCCATTTTAGCGCTTGACAGATAAAATACGGACCCTTTAATTCGTTTAGTTTTAAAAGGTTGCATCCGATAGATAAGAAATAATGAGTATTTGGAGATATTTCAAAGAAGATTTGATCTCGCTTGACTTCCGGGTCGAGCAGGAACCTGAACCGGAGGATTCCGCTTCGGAAAAGTGGAAAGAACGCAATAAAGAACGCATTCTTTCAGGATTGGTCGAAATTCTGGAAAAATCCGATATAATCGGCAACCGGTGTAAGCTCCTGACCGACTTCATTAACCGCGAGCGCAAAGCTACGACGGCCATTGGGCTCGGGATTGCCGTCCCCCATGTCCGGTCCATGCAGGCCAAAGAATTTATTATCGCATTTGCCCGCAGCCGTGATGGATATAACTTCAACGCCCTTGATGATGAACCGATTAAGCTGTTTTTTGCCATGGCCGCTCCGCCATACGATGACAATCTGTATTTACGCGTGTTTAGAGAGCTTTCCATGGATCTGCAGCACGAGTATTTTCGCCAGGAACTTCTGGATGCGGAACACCCGTATGATGTTATTAAGGCCTTCCGAAATATGGAATAGCCCGGCCTCTTGACTGATCGCATATTTCGCCTCCAGGCTTCTAAAGATTGACAAAATACCACTAAACTCGTATTTTTTTATGTAGGAATAAACTCTATGTTTTCATGGGGAGTGAAGATATGCGCTTTTCAATTTTATTCTTAGCCGTTTTGTTTATCGCGCTGTCCGGATGCAGCGATAAATCATCAAACCCCGAAGGGTCACAAAATCAGAATCCGGCGACCGGGAACATCCCGAGTAATGTGCAGGAGATGCTTAAAAAATATGTGACCGACAATGATGATGCTCTGACCAATGACTGGCTGTCGAATTTCGATTCAAATGCCGTCGATATTGCCTGCAACAGCGAAGCCTATTCCGTTACATTTCTATGGGGCGACAGATTCGGCGACGCTCCATCAGCAACGGCCGTCACCGACTGGTCGGGGTCGCTTTCGATCAACGCCATCGGCTCGGTCTCGTCCAGGTTTACGATTGACTTCGAGGACGGACAGGATTCCGTACTCATCACCGATTCGCCGACCGTGACAATGTGGGCGTCAAAAACCAGCAACGATCTGGACGGTATCAGCTTTATGGTAACTGTACGCACCGATGCTGAATATTTCGCCGCACCGATACTGACCTTCCAAACCGGCCCGATAACACTCGAATTCCATATGTCCGACTTAATCAGCCTTGACACTTTTTATCTGGCCGATAACAACAACGGCGTGGCCGTGCATTCCCGCCGGATATGGCAAAACAGCTGCATGGGCGGCACAATCAACGGTCAATGGATTAAAGATGATAACACCGGGCAGACCGGACATATAACGGGTTACTGGGTAAATTACAACGACGATACGCTGGGGATAATATCAGGGACCTTCAGCGGTCCGGCAACCAATGACACCCAATGGGGTCAGTTTTCCGGGACGGTTTCCGGCATGATGCTGGACGTCGTGCTGTTCGAATTCCACGGTTATTGGTATTATGACGACGCGCGCATGTGTCCGTTGTGCGGACAGGGTCACGGCTTGTTCTGGGGTAAGTTCGTCGATGACATGAACCACCGTCGCGGCCTACTGGCGGGACAATTCGGGGACTATTCTCTGCCTCCCGATGATGCCGCCATGCCCATTTCCGGCTACTGGCAGTATTACTGCCCGTGGGCGACATTGTGGCCCAATGGTCATTAGATAAAATATTGTGAATTTTGCCCCGCCCTTTCAGGCTTGTTGAAAAAGTGGGGCCAATATTTTCCGTCAGGTGCTGATCCCGACGAAGTTGGGATTGACACCTTGTATCTTTGCGTCTGTTTATATATTAGCTATACTTTGCATATAATTAGGGAGATCTTCGGAATGTTCAAAGATCTCCCGGTGGTGCCGAGATCGTTGACACCTGGGGCTTGCAAGCCCGTCGTCAGCATGATCCGGCATCATATATTCAGGTGTTAACCCGAACAGTCGCAAGGGACATTGTACAACAATGAGCCCGTAATTGCAAGGAAGGGATTTCCATGAAGAATTTTGTTGGCATTGATGTCGCCAAGGGTCACATTGATCTGTATGACACAGAGACCCAACGGCATGTCCGATTTGAGAACAATCGGTCGGGCATCAGCGAGGGTGTCGAGCAGTTGACCGGATTGCAGGCTGATCTGATCGTGATTGAGAGCACCGGTGGTTACGAGTATGACTTGGTCATCGCGTTGGATGAGGCGTCATTGCCGGTAGTGGTTGTCAACCCGCGTCAGGTTCGTGATTTTGGTCGGGCCGTTGGTTATTTGGCCAAAACTGATCGGATTGATGCGAAGTTACTGGCTGAGTATGGAGCGGCAATACACCCGCCCCGACGAGCTCTGCGGGACAGTCGCAGTCGTCAGATGAAGGGCCTTGTGGCACGGAGGCGTCAGTTAGTAAAGATGCGCACCTCTGAACTTAACCGTCGTGAGCATGTCCATGACAAAGCGATTGCTCGAAGCATCGCCGCCGTTCTCAAAACGATTGATCGCGAATTGAAACGGGTGCAACGACAGCTGGTCGATACGGTCTGTCATTCGTCCGAGTTGCAGGCGAAGATGCGGGCACTGGTGTCCGTGCCCGGAATCGCTGAGACGACGGCAACAATGCTATTAACCGAGGTGCCCGAGTTGGGCCAACTGAATCGACGGCAAATTGCGGCTCTGGTCGGGGTAGCGCCGATCAATCGCGACAGCGGCAGTTTCCGAGGCAAACGTATGACCGGTGGAGGACGAAAGGTGGTTCGAGCCCGCTTGTATATGCCCACGGTCGTGGCCTGTCACCATAACCCCATGATCAAAACCTTCTACCAGAGACTTCTGGATAATGGAAAAACAAAGATGACGGCGCTGGTGGCGGCCATGAGAAAACTGCTCACCATTATCAATTCCATGCTCGCGAAAGGAGAGTCCTGGAACCCAAAACTTACTTGACAAATTAGACAGTCGCTGACGGCCTCTTTAGCTTCAGTGACTTACAAGACGGTCAGGTCTCACGTCCCGATAAATCGGGACGCAGGACCTGACCGAACAAGCTTTTTCAACAAGCCCTTTCAGGCGGGGCTTTTTAATTTAAAAAAGTGATTGCAGAGCTTTGTCATATAAGGTTCTTTGGATATTCTAACCCTAAATAAGGATGTTCTATGGCCCCGATAAAAATTCCCGAATTCTCGATTGAAGAGAGCGAAAAGTTCCTGAAGAAAAACGACAAGATTATGGCTCAGCTGGTTGGACGGGTCAGACTTTTCACGATTCCCTGCAAACCCATGAATTTCGAGACATTCGTTTCGATTATCGCCGGTCAGATGCTGTCGGGTAAGGCTGCTCGCACTATATTTTTGCGGGTTAAGGATTTGACGGGAGCAGGCGTGATTACTGTGGATAAAATGAATAAAATCGCCGATCAACAGCTTCGCGACGCCGGGTTGTCGTGGGCCAAGATTCGCTCCATACGCGACCTCATCGACCACGTCGATACAGGCAAGCTGAAAATTCGGGGTTTGCCTTTTATGACCGACGAAGAAGTTTACGAAGCGATAACATCGGTTAAAGGACTGGGACACTGGAGCGCGGAGATGTTTCTGATGTTTCGTTTGAAGCGCCCCGACATATTCCCCTCCTGCGATGTCGGCATTCAGAATGCTATAAGTACACTTTACGGTATGGAACGCAAGAAGACCGATTTCGAGAAATTTTCACAGCGATGGAGGCCGCACCGCACGGTCGCCTGTATGTACTTATGGAGCTACCTGAACGACCCTTTTCCCGCTAATAGGTGATCAGCTTATTGCGGCTGAAACGCCCCATATAAACCGCCTCGGCCAGAATATGACCCTGCATTACATCCTGCAGATGTTTCGCCCAGTAAACCGCTTCGAATTTATCCCCGACGTTTAACATGGTGTCCAGGGCATACAGCCGGATGTAATACCGGTGCGTTTCCCCCAGCGGAGGACAGGGCGGGTAATATAACTGCGCCGCCTTAATCGGTGACTTCGCCATTTCCGGAGTATTATCGAAATCAATTGGGAAATATGCGAATTCGGGCGGAATGTTAAACAACATCCAGTGATAAAAAGTCCCGCGCGGTGCATCGGGATCGTCGAATATCAAAGCCAGCGATTTTGCGGCATCGGGTGTACCCTCTATAACGAGCGGCGGGGAAATTGCATCACCCATACAGGAATATTTTTCCGGAATCCCCTCTCCGTTTTTGAATTCCGGACAGGAGATTTTGAAACCCGAATCGTCAGTTTCGTTTAATTCGCCAGTTTCGCTCGCGGTATTTTTTGCATCCAGCGTAACATGTTTGTCTTCGGTTTTGGAGCAGCCATAGAATAATAAAACTGCCAACGGCAGGATTACTGACATCCTTAACATTATAGATTCTCCCTGGAGATCAGTCTTTAAGCGCTGTCTCCGGCACGTCGGCTTTCTTCACGTTCGGCGAGAATTTGCCGCTCACGAATAAACGGCTCAAACAGGTCTATCGGCATAGGGAAAATTATAGTTGACGATTTGGCCGCCGAAACCTCGGTCAACGTTTGCATAAATCGAAGCTGCAGGGCGTTTGGTTGTGAAGCAATAACTCCCGCGGCCTGGGCAAGCTTGGCTGAGGCCTGAAATTCACCCTCGGCATGAATAATTTTGGCGCGCTTCTCGCGTTCCGCTTCAGCCTGACGGGCAATGGCCCGGGTCATTTCGGGCGGCAGATCGACATTTTTTACTTCCACCACGCTGACCTTGATTCCCCACGGCTCCGTTTGGTGATCTATTATCTTCTGCAGTTCATGGTTTATCTTGTCACGGTTGGATAATAGTTCGTCCAACTCCACCTGCCCAAGCACGGATCGCAGAGTTGTTTGAGCGATTTGCGATGTGGCTTCAAAAAAGTTGGCCACCGCCACAATCGCTTTGTTGGGTTCCATGACCCGGAAATAAACCACCGCATTGACCTTGACCGAGACATTATCTCTTGTGATAACATCCTGCGGGGGGACGTCGAACGTTATTGTCCGCAGGTCGACGCGCTGCATTTTATCGACGATAGGAATCAACAGGATGATACCGGGCCCCTTGGCTCCGATAAGTCTTCCCAGACGAAACACGACACCCCGTTCATATTCGCGCAGAATCCTGATGGCGTTGGTCAAAATGAACAAACCGATAAATATTATTACTACCAATCCGGCCAATGATGACGGCATATTACCTCCTCTGTAATTTTATGCTTTCCGTTATTTGCGTCGTACTTTTATTTTCAGATTATCAACTTCCGTCACGATAACTTCGGTATCGTTGTCGAGCGGTTCATCGGCCGAGGCCTGCCACAGTTCACCGGCGACGAACACATAGCCGATGGGATCTATCCTCTCTTTGACAACGCCCGTTTCTCCGATCAAGCCTTCCTTGCCTGTCGTCGGTTTGGCGATTCGCGCTTTATAGGCCAGCGTGAAGGCCAGCCCGACAAAGAGCCCGAGTGCCAGAGCCACAGATATCACGATTGCCGTCGATATTCTAAGATCAGGGTCGGTCGTATCGATAAGCATCATGCCCCCTATAATAAGCGACACAACCCCGCCGATAGTTAATAGACCGTGACTGACCACCTTAACCTCCAGTAAAAATAATATTATCGCGAATACGATCAAAAACAGCCCGGCATAATTTATGGGCAGCGTCCTGAAGCTGTAGAAGGCAAGAATCAGACAGATACTACCAACAACACCGGGGAGAATCGCGCCCGGGTTATAAAGTTCGAGCACTATACCCAGGCCGCCAATCGAAAACAAAATAAAAGCGACGTTCGGCGATGTCAGAATTTCCAACAATGACTGAATAAAAGACAACTTGATCACAACCGTTCGGGCATGCCTGGAATGAATCACCCTGGTGCCTTCGGCCATATTGACCTCGCGTCCGTCGATTTTTTCCAGCAGGTCATCATAATTGTCGGCGATCAGATTAATAACGTTGTGCTCCAGAGCTTCGGAACTGGTCAGAGAAATCGACTCCCGCGCCATTTTCTCGGCATACTCGAAATTACGCCCGTTGCGCTCCGACATCGCCTTAAGCGACGCCACCGCGTCGTTCATGATCTTCTCGCTCAGGACCGAATCGATCGGCTGCCCTGAACCGGAGACGACATGGGCCGCACCCAGATGGGTACCGGGTGCCATGGCCGCGATATGGGCCGAATATACAATATACACTCCCGCCGAGGCCGCCCTCGCCCCGACCGGTGCGACATACACCACGACCGGCACGGTCGAATTCATAATGGCACGAGTCAGGGGCCACAGAGCATCGTTGAATCCGCCGGGAGTATCCATCTGAATCACCAGCACGTCGGCCTTTTCCGATTCACAGGTTTTAATGGCTTCAATCACCCGGTCGGCAGCAACCGTGCCTATCGCTCCTTCTATATCGAGAAAGTAAGCCAGACTCGTGGTCGTATCGGTCGCGGCCGGAAGAGAATCGGCTGCGGCATTGGTACTATCGTTATCATTGGCGAAAATAGCTATAGAAGAAAAAAAGATCAGCGAAAAAAGAATTATACGAAATGTTTTCATCTTCATACCTCCCCTTATACAAGAATCTACACCTAAAGGTCAAACGCTGTCAATCTAAAAAGGATGTGAAAAAGAGCGGTTAAAATCAGGAAAGTCTAAAGATTCAGACCGCCGCCTTTTTTCAAATATACACGACGCCCATCGAATATGGTCGCTTTGATCTGAACGTCGCCTATTTTGCTCCGGGCGATTTTGAATATATCATGATCCAGAACGACAAAATCGGCCTTATATCCCGGCAACAGCCGCCCAAGCTCAAATTCCCGGCCAATTGCGTACGCCGCACCTGTTGTAAACCCGGCGACAGCCTCACCGACCGAGATACGCTGTTCGGGATAGAACGCTTTTTTTGTTCCCGGAACAGGTCTGTTTACGGCGGCATTTATTCCCGAAATCGGGTCGAGCTTTTCAATGGGGGTATCGGAGCCGAAGGCCAGATAAATTTCATTGTCCAGTAGTGTCTTGAATATATAGCAGTTCCGGGCGCGACTCCCCCAGGTACTTTTCTATTAAATCGACATCCGACGGACAGTGCGACGGCTGCATCGAGGCGATGATACCGAGCTTTTTCACGCGCGCGACGTCCTTGCGGCGAATCATTTGCAGGTGCTCGATACGATTTCTCAAAGGTGGATATGAAACGGGGATTTTTTCAAAGCTATCCAGGACGTTGGAGATGGCTCGATCACCGATGGCATGAATGGCGGCCGGAAGACCCAGCTTTGCGGCCTTCTTGATAACTTTCAACATTGCTTCACGGCTGTTGGTCTCCACGCCGAAATTCTCCTTCGACCCGATGTACTTATTGAAGCAATTGGCCGACTGGCTGCCCAGGGCACCGTCGGAAAATATCTTAACACCGCAGACCCTGTAATAATCACCGGACAGCTCGTGTTTAATTCCGGCCTTTGTAAGTTTGCCAAGGATTTCCGGAGCGACATAGTGATGCACCCGCAAACCGAGTTTGCCCTTTGTTGAAAGCTCCAGGAAATTATTGAAAGCTTCCGGGCCGTCCATCGACGTTACACTCGTGACTCCTTTGCTGTATATATGCGGCAAATAATCAAGAAACGACTCCAGCCTCCGGGTCTTATTCTGTCGCGATGCCATCTCATAAATAGGCGAATAGGCCGGGTATTCTTTCAATATGCCGCTCGGCTCACCATTTTCCAAACGCTCAATGACCCCTCCATCCGGGTCGGCTGTTTTGCTATCATATCCGGCCAGTTCCAACGCCTTTGAATTAACCCACATCAGGTGTTGGTCTTTGGAAAAAATCGCCGCCGGGCGACCGCCAGCGACTTTGTCCAGCATATATTTGTCCGGCATCACATAATCTTTCAGCCTGTCGGCGGAGAATCCGACGCCCTCTATCCATTCGTTTCGTTTCAGTTTTTGCGCGTGAGATTTTATTGCGGCCAGAACCTCTCTCATGGATTTAAAACCGTCGAGATTAACCATGGTCTCGGACAGGGCGGCATACATTATATGGGTATGGGCGTCGTGGAACCCGGGAAGCACTACTGATTTTTTAAGGTCGATACGATCATAGTAATTGAAATCATCGTCTTTGTCGAGATTTCTGCCAACGGCGACAATTGTCCCGCCGGAAACAGCCAGACACGACACCGGCCGATTGTCTCCGGCCATCGGATAAATTACCCCGTTGACATACAACCTATTCTTTTCCAAAGTTTTCTCCGCGAACCCTGAAGTCGCCGTCGCGACGGGTAATGCCAAGTTTGTCGGTGTATTCCAGCATCGGTATCAAATACTTCCTCGAACAACCGAATGTTTCCCGCAATGTACTTACGGCCAATTTGTCATCTGTTTTCAATAAATTCTTTATTTTTTCAATGGCCTTGGTCCAGACATCGATATGAAAGGCCAGATCGGCATTGACTTTGATGGCCTTCCCCGATGCAATCAGGAAATCCAAAACTTCCTGTTTGTCAGAATCCTTGCCTGTAAGGTCTCGAATGCCGGGCGGAGCGAAAGACCCGGTCAAAAGACTACTTTCCATTTCATCGGCCAGTCTTTTCTTTTCACCTTTTATGGTGATACTTCGTTCGGGCAGATCAAGACGATTACCTTTTTTGATCAACATTTTATTGGCCAGAAGCAATTCGATTATCGGAGTCATGGCGTCAATCGTTTGACCGGTCTCCTGCAATATCGTCTCCGGTTTGAGACCATCCCGATGAGGGTGCCGGTCGAAAATTGAGTTGACGGCATTCATGACGGCGGTCTCCCCCGCTTTGACGTCGGCGGCGCGGTAGTATCGCCCGTTAATCAACTGGAGATCGCCCTTGGTATTTTGGTCGGCAAGATATTCCGAAATCCGATCGCTTGCAAAATTGCTGCAAACAAAATCCTCGCGCGACACAAAAATTCTCTTATCCAGTTCGCTTTGCACCAGCGCCGGCAAAGAATATACCAGCCGTCTCTTCAAATATTCAAAACGCTCCAAATCTTTTCTGCGAGGCATGTTTTTCATCAGGTCCAGGACCATGCCCCCGCCCACCGTCACTTGCGGGGTGGGCATCCTGACAATATAACGATCGCCGATGAAAGCCATAACCGGCTCAAACGGATTGAAAAAGGCAATTCCGGCCTGACCCGGCGCAATGCCTTTTTCCGATATCGTCCTGATTTCACCTTCGACTTCAGTCGTCCCCGTTATCATCAAAAGTCTGCGTCGGTCGGAAATTTTCACGGGCGACTCCGGCAGCACGGTTAGCTTTAGAGCCAGTATTGCTTCCGCGGGATAATCTTCCATCATTTGTTTATAACCGACCACACCGCCGCGATTGATGTACTGATGATCGACCCCGGTCAGTGCCAGCGCCGTTCTCTGACCCGGGAAGGCTTTTTCCACGGCCCTGTTGTGTGATTGCATGGAGCGGATGCGCCCGCTCTTCTTGCTGGGATACACCGCGATTTCATCGCCGACCGAGAGCGTTCCGCCACGAAGAGTCCCGGTGGCGACGCCGCCCATGCCGGGCATGAGAAACGACCGGTCGATATACAGCCGGGGCTTGCCAATATCCGAACGCTCGACGATTTTGCTTGAGAGTATATTGATTTCATTCTTGAGTTCATCGAAGCCTTCCCCGGTCGTCGATGACAACCTGACAACCGGAGCATTTTCCAGAAACGTCCCCGCCAGCCTGGATTTCAGGTCATCGACTACCAGGTTGAGCCAGTCGGGATCGACAAGATCTATTTTGGTCAGAGCAACTATGCCGTTTTTGACGCCCAGAAGCTGCGTAATACTCAGGTGCTCCCGCGTTTGGGGCATCCACCCATCGTCGGCCGCCACGACCAGAATGACGGCGTCGATGCCGCCTGCTCCGGCAATCATGTTGCGGACGAAACGCTCGTGGCCGGGCACGTCGACTATTCCGATGCGCTGCCCATCGGGAGTATCGTACCATGAAAAGCCGAGGTCAATGGTCATCGCCCGTTCTTTTTCTTCGGGCAGACGATCCGGATCGATGCCGGTCAGTCTTAAAATAAGCGATGATTTCCCGTGGTCGATGTGTCCGGCGGTACCTATAACAAACATATCAGGATATTTTGGTCAAGACGGTCTTTATTGACCGGGTAAGCAGGTTAATTTCGTCTTCGTCGATTGCTTTCAAATCGATCATAAATTTATCGTCCCGGATTCGTCCGATTACCGGCGGACGAAGTGAGCGGAATAATTCGGCAATCTTGTCAGGTGACCCTTTGCTATCGAATACGAGCGCCGCCGATTTAAGAGGCACTTCCGGCAGCGAGCCCCCACCCATCTGCCCTTCGGATTTTTCAGCCTTCAGAATTTCTCCGGCCTTTAAACTGGACAGTGCCAAATTTGCCAGCCTGAGCAACTCGGTTTGCGACCGCGAAGCCAGCCTCCACAGCTTGATATTATCTTTCCAGGTTCCGTCGAGATAATACCCCAGCAGAACTTCCAGTGCTGAAAATATGGTCTTGTCGACGCGCAGCGCACGAAAGATCGGATTCTTTTTTATTTTGGCGATCAGGTCAGCGCGTCCGACAATCAGCCCGGCCTGAATGCCGCCGAGAAGTTTATCGCCGGAAAAACAGGTGATGTCCGCGCCGTCCCGTACGGAACCTTGTACTGTCGGTTCGCGATGCCCGATCAGCTCACCGGTATCGATAAAAACGCCGCTGCCGAGATCGTTTACGACCGAAATTCCGCCCTTGCGGCCCAAACCGACCAGCGTTTTCAAATCGACCTCATCACTGAATCCGGTTACGGAAAAATTGCTGCGATGCACTTTCAGGATAACCGATGGGTTGTCATCAAGAGCGCGGGCATAATCATCTTTCGATGTAACGTTGGAAGTCCCAATTTCGAGAAGCCGCGCTCCGGCCTTTTTCATTATATCGGGAATGCGAAAGCCGCCGCCGATTTGCACCAGCTCACCTCGGGATATAACAACTTTTTTGCGAGGGGCAAGCGTGTTCAGAATAATAAATAACGCACCGGCGTTGTTATTCACGATTGTCGCGGCTTCGGCTCCGGACATCATCGCAAGGTATCTTTCCGCCAGAATCCCTCGTTTGCCACGTTTTCCCGAGGCCACGTCAAACTCCACGTTGCCGTATCCCGTTATCTGGCTCTTGATCGTATCATACAGTTCCGGAGAAAGCGGAGCCCGTCCGAGATTCGTGTGCACCAGTATACCGGTACCGTTTATCACCCTGCTTATTCGTCTGGACTCAGCCACCATAATTTGCTCAATGGCGGCCTTAACCAGTTCCGAAAGCCGGACGGACCCGGACCTTTTTTCAAAGCCCGCTTTGAATTTATCGATTGTCTGACGGATTATTTCGATTACCAGCGGACGAGCCAGATTCCGTGAGGCTTTCAATATGGCATCATCGGAAGCCAACGTCTCCACGGCGGGGAAATCCCGCCTGGATTTTATAATCTTCTCGCTCATATCTAAAGCCTGTACATCACGGTTGCCACGACCCGCCCAACGGCCGCCAGCGATTCCGGGGAACATTTGTCCGGGGTATCATGGGTCGTATGCCAATAAGTGTAATCGAAGTCAATAATTACTGCCGACGGCAGATTGCGGGTCATGAAAGACAAATGATCGTCCTGTATTTCGTATTTGACTGAATCGACAAAAGCGGTTTCGCCGAGTTCCGCCGCCGTTTTCCAGAACAGATCGTTTATTTTGGTCGAATATTGATCGGAATAACCTTCGCGATATATATGCAAGTCCTTATCACCAACCATATCTATCACCAGTGCGAATTTGTATCTGTCGGTCCAGCCTCTCCTGGCAAGCTCGCGGGCACCGAGGAAATATTCACTTACATCGTGCGGTTGACCGAAATCTTCGCCATCGAGCAAAGCGAGGTCGATATTGACGCGGGGGTTCTGCTTTGCGAACAGGTTCGCCAGCTCCATAAGTACCGCCACGCCCGAAGCTCCGTCATCGGCACCGTCAATCGGGGTATCGCGTTTGGTCGAATCGGCGTCGTACTCGGCGCGCGGGCGGCTGTCATAATGCGCCGCCAGCAGATACCGAGGGGCATCGGGACCGTCGCTGCCGGGGACGTGTACGATCAGGTTCTCCATCACCACGGGTTTGCCGGTGGCTTTGGCGTCGTGGATGAAGATCATGGTATCCACCGCAAACCCCAGACTGTCAAAAAACTTCATAAAATACTCACGGCATTTTACGGAATTCTCCGTTCCGGGCACTCTGGGACCGAACGACACCTGTTTTTCGATATAGCTGAAGGCGCGCGGTCCGTCGAATTCGGGGACAACGACATTAGGTTTCGAACAAGCCAGCAGAAGAGTAACCGCCAGCCCGATGACCGTCGCTTTCAAGAACTTTCGCAGAATCATGATGGCATAAAGAAGTGCGATGTGCACGAAATGTCAAATAAATATTCGGCTAAAATCTGATATCAACATAGATGCGCAGTTCACGGGTATATGTCTTTCGGCCCTGGGATTTGTCGTTCGTGTCCTGCCAGCGCCCGCTCAAGCCACCTTTTATTTGGCTTGAAAATGAATAAGAAATCGTGGGCGTGATGGTAAGATTGCTTCGTTCCGAACTGGGACCGTAAGGGAATCCAAACTTAGCCTGTTCAGTTCTGTCGTCCTGCTTGGAAACATCGACCGCAATGGACATAGTGGATTTAAACCTTAAACGTCCGAATATGGGGAATTTGAATCCGGTCGGGGCCGAAAATGAGTAATTGGTCGAAACCCGCATTGTTTTGCTTATAGTTCGTTGTTTGTTTTCCAGAGTGTAGGTTTTTGTCTCCGTGACCGAGCGGTCAGAGCTGAAATTTATCTGCATGCCGTGCAGCAAATTAAAACTAAAAGCCAGAAGCGGCCGCTGGGCCGTGGTAATTGTCTCCGAAGTCTTCTGATATGGTTTAAGATTAAAATTCTGACTGGTCGTGCGAGTAAAACCCGTTCTCGGTTGAAACTTCTTGATCAGGGGGTTGAAAAATTGGAATGTCCGCATCGGTTTGATCGAAAAGCGAATATCGGGAAACGTGGTGGAGACATTTTTCTGTGGGTTAACACTTCTTTCGATATCTTCGTTTATTTTTCGACTGTACGTTACATCGAGCTTGAGTCCGCCGAACAGATTGGTTCCCGATCTCAGTGAGTATCCTGTATTTTTATTAATGGCATTGGATTTACCGATCGAGGATACATCCGTTCTGATAGCTGTCCCGGTATTGTCCGTAAGACCCAGGCGATATGCCCAGGAGGCGCGACCAACCATGCCTATATAAGTGTAATTGAATTTTTCATTGTAATCATAACCGATGGGATCAATCCAGCCCGTCAGGGAGCCCAGCAGCCTGGCCACCGGCCCAGCCACTTTGGACAGAAATGGTTCACTCTCTTCGGTTACCGACTTGGCACGGTGTCGATCGGCACCGCTCGGGGTCGACCGCCCCCTCTTTTTCCCCTTTACGAACAACTTTTGTAGGTCGAGACTGCCGCTGACACCGTAATTTTTGCTGGCCCCGACGTCATAGGTACTGTCTCGGACATTAAGGTTTTCACGATAGTTGACACCATAGCTGAATTTGTGAGAAAGAAACTCAAACAGTGTGGGCGAATAAGTCAGGTTAAGACTCTGATTGTAACTCGTTTCACGGCCGAACCTGAATTTTTTCGGATTGAAGCTGAATTTCACCAGGTCCTGATCGTACAAATCGCGTTTCGTATCCATATTGTAATTGGCCGAGAGATTGTCCGATATCCGATAAGTGGTTGACATGCGCCCCTGAAAATCCCTTTGCAGGCTGCTGGTCCTGATATTGTTGGTATTTTCAGATAGCCGGAAACTTCGATTGAAATTGCCGTTAAAACTCCAGGATCCAGGGAACAGGTAGAATTTCGTCTGGTCGAGCCTGTTTAACATCGGAACGGGTTTTGTCCAGAAGAATGGCTTAAGATTCGGCACTTTCGGGAAGGTCAAGTTGTATTGTCCGTTCAAACGGTAGCTTTCTCCAAAGGAAATCGGCGCCGCCGGCGACTGGCCCTCAGAACGGTTGTATGAAAAAGTTGTCTTCAGATTGTTGAGCAGTAACGTAAACAATGGGTTTCTCGTCTTTTTGCTGAATCCTTCGGACAAAGTCAAACCTTTTGAGACGTTTTCCGTGCGTTCATTATTCCTGAGCTCATCCGGCAAAATTATGTCGGTATTAAAACGCAACTGAGGAACATCCAGGCTTTTTGAATATCGCAATGACATCGGTAATTTGGCTCCCAGTGATTTCGGGAAAAACCTGTCAAGACTCATGGTAATGCTGACATTGTACGAAGTGGATGATTTTCCGCTGCCCAGATTGTCCTGCGAGCCGCCCCGGGTCGAATTCGAAAGACCCCGGAAAAACGGATTTTTATGGGTATATCCCACGGAATAGTTAAACAGGTCGGCAAAATTACCGCTGGCCGAGGCTCTGAATGCAATCCCCATATCTTTACGAACGTCACCCAGTTGAAGCTCGTCGAACCAGATATCACCGGTCGGAGTCCTGGTAGAGTCAACGTTGACGACCGATAAAGCCAGGTATTTTACCGTTGTAATCGTCGGACTGCCGACTACTCTATAATTTCCGGCAATCGTATCTTTGGGCACCTCGGGATGCAGGACGCGGTCCTCCAGCATATATTCCTTCAGGCCGGTTATTTCGTTGAAATCTATATCGACCTCGTTTTGCAGCCATTCCTCACCGGGCACACCGGGATGCAGCGTATCCTGAAAGGCGTAATAGTTATTACGGTCCTGACCGAGACGGAAAGAATAGATTATGCCATTTTCGGGAAGATCCTCGGTCGGCGTGTTGACGAACATCTTCAATGTTCGATAGCCCATATAATTGTTGGCTTCAAAAAGATTTCTTTCAGCCAGACAAACGTCGCCGGCCGTCAGACTGTCAAAATGAAGCAGCAGCGATTGCTCCGGTTCACGGGTCTGGGTGGATTGATCGTAATAGCCTTCGACCCCGGGAGGTGATTTATAGATCGACGAATTTTCCTGATTGTTGATCACGGCGACGTTGAAAGTTGTCGTGCTGTTCAACGAATCGGCGTATAAGACGGTGTCTCCCCAGTTGGACTGAATCAAATCCAGAGCGGCTATTTGAATCTTAAACGCCTCACCGGTCGGGGATTCCAGCCATATACGAACATAGTCAATTGCCTGCCAATTCGGAGTGCCAACCTGCTCGTCAAGGGCCTCTATGTTGCGAAGAGGAATACGATAACTCCGCCAGCCGTTCAATTCGGAACCTTCCACGAAAAATCGGTCGCTCGCCAGGTCCAGTCGGTAAGAAAAATAGTCATTTTTCGTATTCAGGCCCTGTCCGTTGTTTTCGTTTTCAGAATCCGGATGACCATAGGTGCCGGGATCAAGGTAGTTTCCTTCGGTTCCATTAATATGCGAGTAATCGTCTTTACCGCACCCGTTACAACCATCGCCAACCCCGTTATAATACCAGTCGTCGCCATGGGGATCGGGAAGCGTATCTGAATCATATCCGGGTTCATCCGCGTCCGGAATTAAATCCAGACCAACATCTTCACCGGGATCCAGAATACCGTTATAAATATCATTGGCGCCTTTCTTGTCTTCGGTGGTAAGAGCACCATTGCCGTCAACGTCTTCAGAGATTTCGCCCATGTCTATATGTATGATGCCTTTTGCGCCCTTGAGACGAATTTCAAGCAATTGTGCTTCTTCCTGATTGGTGGCTCCGCCTGTGAGAGTCCGTATTATTCCCGCCCACGAAAGATCAGGATTCTCAGGCACATGGCTGGCCGTATCTTCATTGACGTCGCTGATGCGAAGATCTTTTATCTCCGGATAATACTCCAGGGAAAGCACATTGGTTCGGCTCCCGCTGGTGGGTTCGTCACGATTCCAGATGTCAGTCGTCAATACTTGATCGTATGGGTTGTACCATGCCAGGCGGGCCCGCCTGTGTATATCCGTCAAAGGCTGGGGTCTTGAACTGTAAGACCACGACTCTCGGAATACGCTCAGGGAGTATGCATCCCGGGCACCCTCGAAATCATCGACATAAGCCACGCCATCGACGTTGGGATTGGGAATGGACTGTGCGAATTCGGCCGAAAACGCAAGGTTTGACTCCACATCGGTTTTATGGAAAGGCAGAGCATTGGCAAGCGTGGTGAACAAGTTCGTTTTCGTCTTGAAGCTGACATCCGCATCCCAGAC
The DNA here is from genome assembly GCA_963702205.1 of uncultured candidate division Zixibacteria bacterium. Lineage (GTDB taxonomy): Bacteria > Zixibacteria > MSB-5A5 > GN15 > PGXB01 > CALAMC01. The sequence continues at coordinate 2,214,072 of OY969724.1, read as the reverse complement.
AATCGTCTTGGCCGTCTCCTGCCCGATTTTTGGCTTTCGCGCGGTTGCTTTATCAGACTTGTATAAAAATGTCGACCCGACGTGCAGGTCGTTACTGAAGGCATATTCGCCACGGACACCGAACAGAGTCTTTTTCTGAGCCGCGATGAAAGGTGCATATTCGAAATCTATGTTCAGGTTGGCATTGGGATCGAGGGCATCGGCCGAAAGAAACGTGACCTGCCCGAAATCATAGTTGATATTGTAATCGGTGCCCCTTTGAAGTTCGGCGCCATTCAGAGTTATGCGTTCCGATCCCTCGATAATATTGGCCTTGCCCAAACGAACCTCTGAAGCACGGCTTTTATTGGAGACTTCGATATAATACGTACTGTTCTCAACTGGTCCGTTCGACCCTGTCCCACTGCTGTAAATCTGCGGAACCTTTACTTCCAAAGTATCATTTGGAATCCCGGTCCAGCTTGTATCCAGGTCAAATGGTTTTCTATCGGGAAAAATCAGGAATCCCCTGGTGGCGTCGATCAGATTAGTTTTCACGTCAACGAGACCATCCGGCTTTAAATTCCCGCTTTGATCCAGACGATCCAGACCGAGAATATTGATATACCTAACGCCATTTTGGTGATCCACGTTATCTCCGGTTTGTTCCGTATTGGCTCCGCCTTTGTAAACGTTGATTTCGAGTCCGTCCAGATCGATATTATTCTGCATTAAATAGTACACGTTTCGCCACATATAATCCCAGGTAGGGCTGGTTGAAATAGGAGATTTGGAACGGATCATTTTAAGTTTGAGCGTGTCGCCAATGCTGCCGATAGTATCGATACCCCCGTTTACCTTTTTGACAATCATGTATACACCGATCTCCGCCTGCGATCCAGCGTAGGCCTGGTCGAACAAAACCCAGTGCTCGCGGGCCTGCACATAATAATCACAATCTATCGGGACCACGTTGGTTTGACTATAGACGGTGTCATCGTTTATGGGGTCGACATAAAAATTCGCCAGCGCGGACCCCGCTTCAGGCGGTGAAACATTAGTCTTCACCGCTCTATAGATTTCGATATAAACGATGGAATCTCCGGGATTAAAATCATACTTATCGTATGTAATGCCGCGCAAGTTGGGCAGTCGGCCCAGATCGTAAATGCGCCCTTGTACGTAATTATAATCCCGAATATAGCTTTTGCTGGCGCTGGCGCCGGCCGAGATCGAAGTGCGTTCCGTTGTCCCTTTTTCCTGACTGGCAATGGCAGTCAGTTCCAGGGCTCCGATTTGAGCGGTTGTCTTTATTCCGAACAAGCCCTGTATGCGCGACGAATAACCGACAAACTGCGTATTCGGCAAAGAAAGCGTCGTATTCCCGGCTTCGATGGTTTTGATAATGTCGTCTTCATCGCCTTTGTAGCGCAGCATAATGCGATTGGCGAGCGGAATATCGGTCTTGGAATCCTGCGAGACCGAAACCGAAATCTTGGTTCCGATAGTACCGTTGATATCGAAGCGCGATTCCTGCTCCATGTTCAGGGACGGAAATTTGCTCTGCTTGTAGGTCGACGTGCTGGCCTGGTCGGTCCACGTGGAACGACCCGAGAAATTTATCCGGTGATATCCCGAAACCTTGATTCCGGCGCCGCCTTCACCGAAAAGAGATTCCACGGTTCTGGATTTTATGGGTATACGAAGATTCACAAGACCGCCGCCCCTGTCCCGCTGGCTTTTCTGAAGCGTTTGCGTCTTAAAATCGTTACGGCGGCGTTCAATACCGACCCTTACCCGATAATCGGCGAAAGACCGGGCGTCGACGGCTCGAGGGGTATAATCATATTCGAAAGGACCGTGCTTGTAATAACTGGAATTAAGAACGATCGTACCCGTTTCATAATCCGAATCGATCACATCCGGACGAGTATGATAAATCATCCGAAGTTGCGGGGGATTTACTATGTCCATTGAAACAACCGGGTCGATACCCTCGGAAGGATAAGGGGAAATATAACCCGGCGGATTTTCGAGTTTGGCCTGGACTCCGCATCCAGCCTTTATGGAACCGGCCGTTAAAAGAAGAACAGCGGTTGCGAATAAATATATGAGTTTCCTGTTCAGCTCTGTACCGAAAATTTGGTTCGGTTTATTTTAAATCTTTAGAAAAATCTTTCGATAACCTCTCCTTTCAAAATTTACCCAGCCGAGTGATTTCTTCTTTAAGCTCGACTCCGAATTTGGCCCGCACCAGCTTTTTAAGGCGGTCGGCCAGGAGTCTGATGTCATTCGAATTGGCGGTTCCGTCATTTATAATAATATTGGCATGCTTTTCAAATACCCTGGCGCCCCCCACATAGATGGACTTGGCTCCGACTTCATCGAGCAGCTGCCCGGCCGGAAGTTTCCCAAACGGCTGGCTTGGGTCGGGAATATTTTTGAAAAAACAACCGGCGGTTTTCTTCTTCATCGGTAATTTACACTCGCGTTGAGACATAACTTCAATCATTTTGCTTCGAATTGCCTCTTCATTGCCCGATTTCAGTGCAAATTTTGCCTTTGTAATGAATTCTCCCGTGGTCTTTAGCTTTGACCAGCGATAGGCGAATTCGAAGTAGGTCGCTTCTTCCGTTCGTATATTACCCTGTCTATCAACAAGTTCCGCCCATTCCAGAACGCTCCCGGTCTCTGAACCGTAGGCTCCGGCATTTCCAAATATAGCTCCACCCACTGTCCCATATATACCTGTAGCAAATTCCAGACCGGAAAGAGCGCCGGCGGCGGCAAAATCAATCAATGACTGAAGTTCCTCTCCGGCCCCGCTTACAATGCTTTCATCCAGTTTTTCCAAACCCATGATCGAATTCTTTAAAATCAAGCCGTCGTATCCCGAATCCGAAATCAACAGGTTGGAACCGCCTCCGACCATAAAGACATTGATATTTGTCTCCGCTGCGGCTTTAATCAGCGCAACTATATCGTCGGCGGAATGAACCTCGGCGAATATTTTCGCGTTTCCCCCGGTTCCAAACGTGCAATATAAATCCAGAGGATGATTTATCTTTACACTATCACCGAAACGTTTTTCGAATTCCATTTGAATTTTGTCGGTCACCAGTAATTTTTCCATGTCTACCCTAGCTATAAAATATACTGTTCATCACAGAAAATGCAATAATAAAGCCAATTTATGAGGCTGTAAGACAGAAATTCGAGGTCTCTATAAACTAATTTCCCGGGCTCTCGGTTTTGTCATTTTCCGATTCGTTTACCGTACCGGAATTCCCGGCCCCGGGTTCCTTGTTTTCTCCCTGCGCGTCGGAATCGGGCTTATTTGATTCATCGACATAATTCATACGCAGTTCATATAAAATCCCGGAAACCATACGGGTTTCTTCATCGGTCAGATTGCCTTTTGATTTCTCGGCAATCATATTGAGCATATCTATGGTGAGTTGCGCCTGAGGGAGGTTTCGCTCGACCTGGCCGGTTATTGGCGAAGCGATCTTGCCCAACTGCTGCCAGGCGGCCGCCTGCAGGGAGGTCACCAGTGTGAAAAAATGGATATCTATGTTTTTGCCTAATTCATCGGTCATCGGTTTACTCCGAATTTACACTTATATTCCTTATACTGCAGCCTATCCGAACCGTCCCCAGCTGCGTCTGTCGGCCGCGCGCCGTTTTAAATAGCTTAAGATACGCCGGTGGTCTTTGTCAAGCGGTTTATTGGCGTCAAAAAGATCGGTCAATATCTCCCGGGCGGTCGGAAGCATGTCGGCATCAATCGCCAGATTGGCAATTTTAAGTTCCGGCAGTCCATGCTGGCGGGTTCCGAAAAATTCCCCGGGTCCGCGCAGTTCAAGATCCGCTTCGGCTATTTTGAATCCGTCGCTGCACGATGCAAACAATTCGAGTCGTTTCCGTGCTATCTGACTCAACGGTGGCACCGCCACCGCGACCACCAGCCCGGGCGTTACGCCGCGTCCTACCCTTCCGCGCAGCTGATGCAGCTGCGACAGGCCGAACCGTTCGGCGTGCTCGATTATCATAATCGTCGCCGAGGGAATATCCAGACCGACTTCGATAACAGTCGTCGCCACCAGTATGTCGACCTTACGATTTCTAAAGTCCCGAATTACTTTTTCGCGCTGGTCCCTTTTGGTGCGACCGTGGACTATCCCGACCCGGAATTCTTTGAACACTTTTTCTTTCAGGCTTTTGTACTCTTCTTCGGCGGCCTGTAAATCGAGCTTTTCGGATTTTTCGACCAGCGGGTAGATTATAAAAACCTGCTCGCCCTCTTTCACGCGGCCTTTCAGAAATTTGTACATATCCCCCCGCGAATCGGCGCTGCGCCAGACCGTCCTGGTCGGCTGTCGCCCCGGCGGCAATGATTTGATGGAACTGATATCGAGGTCGCCGTACAGAGTCAACGCCAGCGTGCGCGGTATCGGCGTGGCGCTCATGACCAGCACGTCGGGATCGCTCCCCTTGCCCACCAGCCGCCCTCTCTGCATTACACCGAAGCGATGCTGCTCGTCGATTATGACCAGTCCGAGATTCTTGAATTCGAGCGGCGCGGATATAATTGCGTGCGTTCCAAAAACCAGATCGATTTCCCCGGCGGCTATCTTTTTGTCGAGAGCATTTCGCTCCCTTTTCGGGACCGACCCGGTCACCAGGGCGCATGTAATCCCGACTTTCTCCAGCGGTTCCTGCCATTTCTGAAAATGCTGCTCGGCCAGAAGCTCCGTGGGAGCCATGAAGGCGCACTGCAACCCGCTTTCCATGCAAAATACGGCGGACAATATCGCCACCACCGTCTTGCCGCAGCCGACGTCACCGTGCACCAGCCGATGCATCGGTTTCGACGAGCGCAAATCGGCGAAAATATCCTCAAGAGTTTTTTTCTGATCGTCGGTAAGCCGGAACGGAAGCCGCTTAACCAATTGGCCGGGCTTTGTATGCTTCTTAATGTACTGATGTTTTTTTTCTATCTCTTTGAAGGATTTTCTTGCGCCTAATATTATATATTGCAATTCCAGCAATTCATCAAACGCCAGACGCTGTCGGGCCCGGTCGCGTGTATCCATTGAATCGGGATAATGTATTTGTCGAAGAGCTTCGGGCAGTTCCGGAAAAGAATATCGAGACGCCCATTCCGAAGGAAGATAATCATCGATTTTCGTCCCGACCGTCGAGAGCACGGCCGATATCAGTTGACGCATCATCCGGCCGGTCACGCCCCCCTTTTTCAATTCACCCGTCGACGGATATACCGGAACGATACGGCCCGTATGAATCAATCGGCTGTCTTCATCCTCGATTCGTTCCATTTCGGGGTGCACTATCTGATGCTGCATGAAATATGTCACCCGTCCGGTGACCGCGAAAATGTCGCCTTTTTTAATCATCTTCTGGAGGTACTGAAAACCGGAAAACCAGATGAGCGCGATATATCCCGTATCATCGCCAATCACTACTTCGAACCGCTGGCGGCGGCCCTTCAATATGCCAGTCGTATAGACGCGCCCAATCAGAGTAACATCGGTATTGGCCTTTATTTCTCCGATATCGATTATATTACTGCGGTCCAGATACGCCCTCGGAATATAGTAAAGCAGGTCCCGGACGCTGTTCAGCCCAACCCTGGACAGGATTTCCGCACGACGCGGTCCGACACCCTTAAGATATTGCAGACTGGAATCAAGATTTAACTCCGGCATAAAGGCAGATTAGCCGGGTTATCGTTAAAAGTCAATATCTTTCCATCCCACATGCCGCACAACATACTTATGGCCTCCGATGGATTAGTTTATTGTTGATATTCTTTTTCTCGATGTGCTTTTTGATTAAAAAATGGAGGATATTTACATGAAACGGACAAAGATCATTTCGTCTACGATTTTTGTTTTCTCGTTGTATTTGGTCGGATCGGTCGGGGCCGTAACATGGGAAAAATCGTTCGACCTCGGCTTGAACGTCACGCAGGCGGCCTATTCCGACAGCTGGACCGGCGGCGAGGAAGGTCAGATGACCTGGGTCAGCAACGCCAACGGCCTGTTTACCGGCAAGTTCACGGAGGTCTTTACGCTGAAAAATACCGTCAAGTTGTCTTTCGGACAGACGGTCAGTCAAAACAATGACACGAAACATTGGTCAAAACCCGAAAAAACAAGTGATAAGATTGACATTGAATCGGTGGGGTTATTCGATTTCAAGACCTGGGTCGATCCCTTTGCGGCTTTTCGGCTTGAAAGCCAGTTCCTCGATGCCTCGGTCGACACCCGCAAGAAATATATCAATCCCATGCTGCTTACGGAATCGGCCGGTATCGCCAGGCAGCTATTTAAAAAAGAAAAAAATGATATATTAACCCGTTTCGGTTTGGCTATCAGGCAAAGTATCGATCGCAACGTTGATGACACCTCCAACCCCGGGGCGACAAGGACGGTATCTTCTACCGATGGCGGTCTGGAATGGAACACTGATGTCAAGCTGGTATTGGCTGACAATCTTGGATATACGGGTAAGTTGACAGCATACAAGGCCTTCTATTATTCCAAGAAAGATGAATTCAAAGGGACCGAAGCTGAAAACTACTGGAAGGCGGTCGACATTAACTGGGAGAACAGCATTGCCGCCCAGGTTACAAAATACGTTCAGGTAACATTTTACACGCAGCTTTTGTATGATAAACAAATCAGCAAAAGAGGCCGTCTCAAAGAAACCCTGGCGCTGGGCGTTACATACAAGTTATTTTAATATAACAGGTTTCGCAAAAGCGGCCGTCAGGCCGCTTTTTTTATGGAAGAAATATCAGAAGAACCTGTATACATTGTAAATAGGTTGAAAATATTACAGGGAGGTCGAATGAACCGCCTTAAGAAACACAAAACCTTAACTACCGCGTTTATCGTATTTGCACTCTTGTCAATTAATACCGGTGCACAAGAGATCACGCAGGCCGGCAATCGCTTCGCCTTTAATTTGCTATCACACATTGTCGACCAAAGCTATCAGGACAACATATTTTTCTCACCTCTGTCGATAGATCTGGCGCTGACCATGACCTGCAATGGGGCCGATAGTGAAACCCGTGATGCCATGGCTCGTGTTCTCCAAATGGATGGCTTTCAACTATCCGACATCAACCGAGCCAATCATGACCTTCTTGAACGTCTGGAATCGAACGAATCGAACAGCCGACTTAATATCGCCAACTCCATTTGGGTCGAAAATTCCTTCCCGGTAAATGAAAACTTCACGGACACGGTTGCATCATACTACAACTCCGAAATCGTTAATCTCCCCTTCGATCAGGAAGCCGTCAACCGCATAAATCAGTGGGTCAGTGACAGAACCAACGCCCGCATAAAACGCATGATCGACAGGCTCAGCCCCGACGCCGTCATGGTACTTCTCAACGCCATTTATTTTAAGGGCCAGTGGAAATACGAATTCCCCAATAGACAGTCGATGATTCGCACCTTCCATCTTTTGAACGGAGATACTTCCCTGACTCCCATGATGACCCAAACCGAGAAGTTTATGTACGCTGAATCGGACGGCGTGCAAATTGTCGAGCTGCCATATTCGGGCGATGATCTGAGTATGTTAATCGTACTTCCGGACGAAAGCGAACCGTACGAGGAATTCCTGAAAAGCCTGACTACCCAAAGAATTAATGACTGGAGAAGGCAGTTATCACAGGCAAAAGGAACCGTGACAATCCCGAAAATAAAACTCGATTACGAGCTGAATTTAAATGACATACTCAAGAGCATGGGGATGCAAATTGCTTTCGAACCCCGAGCCAATTTCAGCAAAATGCTTCAGCCGGGGCAATCAGGGCTGTACATCGGCGACGTGCTGCACAAAGCTTTCGTGAGTATCAACGAAGAAGGCACCGAAGCGGCCGCCTCTACGGCTGTTATAATGTTGAAAGCGACCAGCCTTGCACCCGAAGAGACATTCACATTCACGGCGGACCACCCTTACTTTTTTGTTATTCAGGACAATGATACGGGAACGATTTTATTCATGGGTTCGATAACCAGGCCGCAATGATCTTCGGCGAAGAGCGGCAAATATAGGCCGCTCTTCCATATTTGCCCGTTATTTCGAAATGTGAACCGGCTTGCCCGCCAGTATGGTACGATTGACTCGCCCGGTTAATTCCCACCCGATAAACGCCGAATTTTTCGATTTGGAATGGAATCCGTTCCGTTCGACCCTCCATTTCTTTTCGGGGTCGATAATCGTAATATCGGCCACAGATCCTAATTCGAGCGTGCCGCCGGGCAGCTTAAGGATTCTGGCCGGGTTGTACGACATCTTGCCGATGGCATCGGCCCAGTTCAAAAATCCCTTGTCGATCAGATATGTTTTAACCAACCCGAGCGTGGTTTCCAAACCGATCATGCCCGGAGGCGCCTGATCGAATTCCACGTCTTTTTCTTCTTCGGCGTGAGGGGCATGGTCGGATGAGATACAGTCGATCGTACCGTCGACCAAACCCTCGATCACCGCATCGATGTCTTTGCGAGTGCGCAGGGGTGGATTCACACGCAAATTGGTGTCGAATTTCTTGCCGATCTCTTCGTCGGTCAGGGTAAAATGATGCGGCGTTACTTCCGCGGTTATCTTTACGCCGTTGGCTTTGGCGGTACGTATCGCCAAAACTGCTCCGGCGGTGGAAACATGCGCGATATGCACCCGCCCGCCGATGAACTCCGCCAGCTTTATATCGCGCAGAACCGCGATTTCTTCGGACACGGCCGGGGCGCCTTTCATGCCAAGGCGAGTCGATTGGTATGATTCGTTCATGATGGCCCCTGCCGAGAGGAAATTGTCCTCGGCATGGGTAATGATGGGGATATCGAACATTTTGGCGTATTCCAGAGCCCGGCGCATAAGCTCCGGATTCTGCAGAAAATGGCCGTCATCAGAAATAGCCACCGCCCCCGCTTTAACCAGATCGCCGATCTCCGCCAATTCTTTTCCTTCGCTTTTCTTGGTAATGGCCGCGACGACGTAGACCCTGGCGACCGCTTCCTGGGCTCGCGAAATAACGAATTTAACCGTCTCCTGGTTGTCTATAATCGGATCGGTATTGGGCATGCAACACACCGACGTAAACCCGCCGGCAGCGGCGGCTTCACAACCCGTGACAATCGTCTCTTCGTCTTCCCGCCCAGGTTCACGAAGATGCACGTGCATGTCAATCAACCCCGGGACGACCAGATTACCGGTCGCGTCGATGATTTTTCCCGAAGGCATATCCTGATATTCAGCTTTCGCTTTTACCGGTGCCAGAACACTTCGTATCGTGCCATCCTTGATAAAGATGTCCGCTTCTTTGCCGAACCCGAGCGCCGGGTCTATAATCCTGCCGCCTTTTATCACCAGATCGTATTCATTCATTGCCATTTATGCCTCCTCCCCCCGCGCTTCTTTCTTGCCGGACAAAAGGTACAGGACGGCCATCCGCACCGCCTGACCGTTGGTCACCTGATTGAGAATCACCGAGGATTCGCTGTCGGCTACTTCCGGAGTAATTTCGACACCGCGATTCATCGGTCCCGGGTGCATGATAGTGTAATTGCCGTTCAGGAGGTGCAAACGGTCTTTAGTCATCCCGAACAGATTGGTGTACTCACGAAGCGACGGCAACAGCCCCGCCTGCTGGCGTTCCAGCTGTATGCGCATGACGTTGACGACGTCGGCGCCGTCGAGGGCCTTATCCAGATCGGTATATATATCAACTCCGAATTTTTCGGCTTCGTACGGCAGAAGCGTCGATGGCCCGCAAACCGCCACCGAGGCCCCCATCGTTTTCAGACCCCAGATATTCGAGCGTACCACCCGGGAATGTTTCACGTCGCCAATAAGTACAACCCGTAAGCCGTCGATCTTGCCGTATTTCTGTCGGATAGTCAGCATATCCAGGAGTGCCTGAGTCGGGTGCTCGTGAGAACCATCCCCGGCGTTGATGACGTTGGAATCGACGAATTGCGTCAGGAAAAACGGCGACCCGGTCGATGAATGCCGGATAACGATCATGTCTATCTTCAGCGACTCGATATTGCGTACCGTATCCTTGAGGCTTTCGCCTTTGGAAACCGATGAGCCCGACTTGGCAAAATTGACGGTGTCGGCCGAAAGACGCTTTTCGGCCAGCTCGAACGAAATGCGGGTTCGGGTAGATGGCTCATAAAAAAGGTTCAAAACGGTAATGCCGCGAAGAGTCGGGACCTTTTTGATCGGACGATCTATAATCTCCCGAAAGGTATCGGCGGTATCCAGAATGAGATTAATTTCCTCGCGCGTGACGCCTTCGAGTCCCAGCAGATGTCTCGAGCGCAGTGCGGAAGCGGTCATTTGGCGCCTCCTTTTAAACCATTCTTTTCGGAGATGACGACATCCCGGTCATCGCGTTCGCTAAGACGCACCAGAACGCGATCGTCTTTCGAGGTTGGAATGTTTTTGCCTATATAATCCGGACGGATCGGCAGTTCACGATGACCGCGGTCGATCAGAACGGCCAGTTGAATCGAACGGGGACGCCCGAAATCCACAATAGCATCGAGCGCCGCGCGGATCGTCCGGCCGGTGAAAAGCACGTCATCGACCAGGATGACATTGCGATCGACGACGTCGAAAAGTAATTCTGTCCGCTGAATAATTGGCTGATCGAGTTTGGAATGCACGTCGTCGCGATACAAATTTATATCCAACAGCCCGACCGGCACCTCGACTTTTTCTATTTCTTTAATTTTGCCCGCGATGCGTTTGGCCAGGTCGGCACCGCGCGATAATATGCCGATCAACACCAGCGTATCGGCACCACGATTTTTCTCCAGTATTTCATGTGAGATCCTCGTTATGGCCCGGTCCATGCCTTCGCTATCGAGCAAAATTTCACCGTTTATATCCTGCAATTTGCCTCCTGATTTTCTGGCTGTGAGAAAAGACTATTATAAAAAACGGCCTTCGGCCCGTCGAAAATCAAATTGGAATCTTGAGCATAACCAAACTCCTTTTGCCGTCTCTCCGGACGACATTAAAAGGTTTTAAAATTACAGGATAATAAAGAAATTTCTGCGACCGTCAAGAGGTATTACAGGAAAATTATAACTCAAAGAGCCGGATAAGCTTCGAACAAATCATTTTCGGTAAAATACTTGACCCGGCCCAGTTTATCCATTTGGTATTTTATAATTTCCGGCACCGAGAGATAGGACGAATAATCAATCGAGGTAAAAAAGGTTTCTTTGTCATAGGGTTCCGATATAGAGCCGTCGTTTAGCACGAATATCTTCTCGGCCAATTCCAGAACCAGATTCCCGTCGTGGGATACGATAACGACGCCTCTCCCCTCGACTCGAAGCTGCCTTACCAGTCGTATAAAAAGCGCCGTTCCGCGTGCGTCCAGGGCGCAGGTCGGCTCATCGAACAGTACGAATTTCGGGTCGAGCGATAGTACCGTCCCGAACGCCAATCTTCTTTGTTCTCCCCCTGAAAGAGTAAACGGGTCACGTATAGAGAATTCGTTTCTGTCAAAATCTATGGATTGATAGCATCGCGCGATAATGTCTTCCATTCCCGATTTCGCGAGATTCTCCGCCCCGAAACGAAGCTCTTTATCAACTGTTTCCAGAAAAAACTGCTTTTCGGCCTGCTGGAATGACATGGTAATATCGCCCCGCTGCAGCTGGAAGTCTTCGTGATAAATATCTCCGGCGGTCGGCTTTAGCAACCCGGCGATTATCTGAAGAATAGTCGATTTGCCGCTTCCCGAGGGCCCAACTATCGCATGGACTTTTCCGCTTTCCAATATTAGATTTACAGCTCCGAGAATTAGATTGTTGGATTCATACCCGAATGATATGTCATTCAGCCTTATACTTCGCGCTGTGGCGGGACCTGACGTAACGGACCGATTTAGCCCTTCCGGAAGATTGTTCGATTGATAATTGCCGACCGATGAAAGCCGATACTCGAGCGGAATGTCTATGCCCCACCTTTGGCACCGGCCTGTATCGGCATATACTTCCGAGGCCGGACCGTCGGCGACAATCGCGCCGTCGTTCAGCGCAATTATCCGGCCGTATGCCATGGCCACCCGGGCATATTGAGTTACCCTGATAATAATTAGCTGAGGATTTTGTTCAACCAGGCTCTTTACAGTCTGCTCCAATGTCCGTTTTCCGGTCTCATCCAGAAAAGAGTCTGGTTCGTCGAGTATCAAAATGTCCGGCCAGGTAATCATCACCGCTGCCAAAGCCAGCTTCTGTTTTTCACCACCGGACAGCTCAGATGTCAACCGGTTGGTCATCGACTTCATCCCGAAACTATCTATCAGATTGTGTACTCTGTCGCCCAGTTCGGGATGCGGAATATTCATATTCTCCAGAGAAAAGGCGATTTCCCGCTCGACCGTGGTCGACACCAACTGATTATCGGGGTCCTGAAGGACGAGCCCGACTTTGCGATGAAGCTGTTCTTTGTCTTTTTCGATGGATGGATCAAGCCCGCCAATTTCGATTTTGCCTTTTTTGGCTTTGAGGATACCGTCGATCAGCAGCATTAAAGTCGTCTTGCCGGAACCGTTGCCGCCGACAATCGCGACCTGTTCACCGGGCACAATTTCGAACGACAGGTTGTCGAAGATCTTTTTGCCGCCCGGATATTCAAAACCGACCTGATCGAATTTTATCATAGATGGCAAAATAAAAGCGCCGATGGATTAAATCAAGCCATCGGCGCGTATATTCGAAAATCTAAAGACTATTCTTTATAGCAAACATCCTGCTCACGTGCGGCACGAACTTCATCCAGCCGCCTGACCGGTGTCGAATACGGAGCGTGATGCAGCATATCCGGGTTTTCTTTGGCTTCCGCCGAAATTTTAAGCATCGCCTCGGCGAACTGATCAAGCGTTTCTTTGCTTTCGGTCTCAGTCGGCTCGATCATGAACGCTTCCGGAACGATCAGCGGAAAATAGACGGTCGGAGCATGGAAACCGAAATCCAAAAGACGCTTGGCCAGATCGAGAGCCCTGGCACCGTTCTTCTTCTGACGATTACATGACAGCACGAATTCATGCTGGCATATCTTATCGAATGGCATTTCGAATTCGTCTTTGAGTAAAACCCTCAGGTAATTGGCGTTTATTATGGCGTTTTCGGAAATTTCTCGCAGCCCGCTGGCTCCCAAAGTCCTGATATATGCATATGCCCGAATCGCGTTGGCCATATTACCATAAAAGCTGTGTATGCGGCCAATCGACTTGGGTCGGTTATAATCGAGGAAGAGCCTGTTGTCCTCTTCAGGCAACCGTGACAACACCGGATACGGCAGGTACGGCTCCAGTTTCTTGACAACACCGACTGCACCCGCTCCCGGTCCTCCGCCGCCGTGCGGCGTGGAAAACGTTTTGTGCAGATTGAAATGCAGCACGTCGAACCCTATCTTGCCCGGTTTGACAATTCCCAACTGCGCATTGAGATTGGCTCCGTCCATATAAATCAGCGCTCCGGCATCGTGCACGACTCGAGAGATCTCTTCGATATTGGACTCGAATAGCCCGACCGTATTGGGATTGGTCAGCATTAATGCCGCCACGTCTTCGTCCATCGCCTCTCTGACCGTGTCGGCGGAGAGAGTACCGTCAGGCCCGGCTTTTATCTGCACCGTCTGATACCCGGCCAGCGTCACCGACGCCGGATTGGTGCCGTGCGCCGAGGCGGGAATCAGGACTTTCTTTCGGACGTTGCCCTGATCTCTATGATACGCCCGTATGATCAGCAGCCCCGTAAATTCACCCTGGGCTCCGGCCACCGGCTGCAACGAGACGGCGTCGAATCCCGAAATCTCCCGAAGCAGCGCCTGCAGTTCATCCATAACCTGGAGCGTCCCCAGCGACGTATGACACGGCGCCAAAGGGTGTTGATCGGTGAAAGCGGGCATCCCCGACGCTTTGTCGTTGACCTTGGGATTGTATTTCATGGTACAGGAGCCGAGCGGATAGAACCCTTTTTCGATATGATGATTCTTGACCGACAGCCCCACAAAATGCCGCATCACTTCACCCTCGGCCAGTTCCGGCAGTTCGGCGTCGCTATCACGCCTGTACTGTGCTGGAATCATCGCGAGCAATTCCTTTTCGGTCGCCTGCGTATCCGGCAGCGGGCATCCTTCGATGCCCGGCGAGGATTTTTCATATATCAGTTGCTTGTCTGACATTGCTTCTTTCAGTTCTACTCTTCTTCTTCGGGTTGCGGAGGGTTCTTCAACTTTTCGATTTGAGCCATGGCGTATGATGTATCCGAGCTTTCCGGATGGTCCTTTAAAAAGCCCTCGAACCATTGTATCGCCTTGGTCGTGTCGCCCTTTTGGCGATAGGTTATGGCCGTCCAAATTTCGGCGTCGGCGGCCGACTCGGTGCCCTTGAAATTATTCATGACCTGGCCGAACTGTTTGATGGCCCCGTCGTAGTCCTTGGCTCCGCGCAAAATATTGCCCAGAGAAATCATCGAGCGATCGGTAAAACCGTCTTTATTATTCGGATCAGCCTTGACAACTTTATCATAGTAGGCTTTAGCATCGTCCGATTTGCCCCGGTCGTTATATTTCTCGGCGATGGCGAAATAAACGTCGCTCGTGCCGGCCGTATCGGCCAAAGCCAGATAATAATCCAGCGTGCCGATTCCGTGCATGTAATTGTCAACCGTTTCGAGGAATTCTTCCGGAGGCAGATAGCCGACAATGCGTTCGATTTCATCGCCCTTGCTGTCAAACAGGATGGTCGTCGGATACCCCATAACGGAATATTTCTGGGCCGTAGCCGTATCGACTTCGGCGTTAACCTTGGCGACCACGAAAGAATCGTTCAGGAAGGAAACCACCCCGGAATCAACCAGCGTAATCGTATCCATAGTCTTGCACCACGTGCACCAGTCCGTATAAAATTTCACCATGAATGGCTTGTTTTCGGTGGCCGCGGCATTGGCGGCTTGATCGAAACTGGTGAAAAAATTCAGCGTCGGGGATGCCGTCGGCTCCTCTTTTGAACCGCACGCCGTCAACAAAACCGTCAAGCCAATCGCGAGGAAAAGGCTCAACAGCATCGTTCTGCCCTGTAGTCTTCTCATCCTCTCTCTCCTTCCATTATGAATAGCTTAAATTTTCATGCATCCGTATGAATCCAGCTGTCGCCGAATATCATGTTCATTATATCTACGGCTTCTTCCATAAATTCCTCAGGAACAAAAATCTCGAATTGCCCCAGTCGCGAACCGTAGGCCTGCGGGAGATTTAAACCGGCCTGCCCGAAAAAGCCCGATTCGGAAAACACGACGCAGGGAATATTATATGATGCCAGCGTCTCTTTGGCGAAACCGGCCGACATGGCATCGTTAACCTTGCCCAGCGATTTCCAGTCGTCTTCATTAAATGCCCGGCTTTCATTATCATTATTTTGATCTTCGGACATACCAATCGTGCCAATCACGTTAAACTTCCGACAAAACCGCGTTCGTAGCGAAGTTCTTCAATCCTTTTATCAGCGCGCCGATATCCGAATCGGTACGTTTTTCCGTCGCGGCCAGAAGAAGCCCGTTTTCCAACCCCGGATAAAATCGGCCGAGGTTGATGCCCGGCAAAACATGGTCGTCTTTAATCATTTTATCGATCAGGTCCTTCGCCGGAATCGGCGTCTTGACTACCGTCTCGCGGATAAAAGCACCTTCGAAGTACGGTTCAAAGCCGCCCAGTTCATAAATTTTATTCGCCGCCCGATGAGTCTTCTCCATTGAAAGCAGCGCCACCTTTTTGAGACCTTTCTTGCCCAGGAGCGATATATATACCGCCGCCGCCGTGGCGCACAAGGCCTGGTTAGTGCAAATGTTCGACGTCGCTTTGTCCCGGCGAATATGTTGTTCGCGCGTTTGCAAAGTAAGGACAAAACCGGGACGGCCGTCTTCGTCGACCGTTCTTGCCACCAGGCGTCCCGGCATAAGGCGAATCAGCTTTTTGCTGACCGCGAAAAACCCCAGGAGCGGCCCACCGAAATTGAGATTTATCCCCAGCGGCTGGCCTTCGCCGACAGCGATATCGGCCCCGCCGTCGGCCGGGGTTTTCAGAAGCGCCGCCGCAATCGGATCGACGACCACCACCATCAAAGCACCGTGCTTGTGGGCCAATTCCGCGCCGGATGAAATATCTTCCAGTACCCCGAAGAAATTGGGCTGGGCCATTATAACACAGGCGGCTTTATCGTCGACCACATTTTCGAGTCCATCCAAATCGGTCGAGCCGTTTTTGGCATCGAAAGGCGCGTTGACAATTTCGATTTCACGACCCGATGTGTACGTTGCGAGCACTTCTCGGAACAACGGGTTGACCGTTTCGGACACCACTACTTTTTTTCTTCCGGTGGCATTGATCGCCAAAAGTGCCGCTTCGGCCGCGGCCGAAGCCCCGTCGTACATCGATGCATTGGCCACGTCGAGTCCGGTCAGACGGCAAATATGCGTCTGGAATTCATATATAACTTGCAGCGTCCCCTGTGATACTTCGGCCTGGTACGGCGTATAAGCCGTCATGAATTCCGGACGGCTGATAATGCGCTCGACGGCCGAGGGGATAAAATGATCGTACACCCCTCCTCCGGCAAACGAAATCAGGCCGGTCGTGTTCTTGCGGGAAATCCGGTCAATGTCGCGCAACAGCTCCAGTTCGGAAACCGGACCGGACATATCCAGAGGTTTTTGCAGACGTACATTTTTGGGCACCGGTGCCAAAAGTTCTTCAAAGTTTTTGACGCCGATTTTGTCCAGCATTTGCCGACGATCGCCGTCGGTATTGGGAATATATGCCATATTTTTGATTAATCCTGTTCGGTCAGTTTCTCATATTCCGAGGCGGGCAATAATTTCTCGAATTCACCGGGGTCCTTGACCTCGATTTTAATCATCCAGCCGTCGCCGTACGGATCGCTGTTTACCACGGTCGGGTTGTCATGCAGTTCGGCGTTGATTTCCGAAACCTTTCCGCCAACCGGCGCGAATAATTCGGATACGGCCTTAACCGCTTCGATCGTCCCGAAAGCGGACCCCGCCTTGACTTCATCGCCGACATTCGGCAGTTCCACGAATACGATGTCACCCAGTTCACCCTGGGCGAAATCGGTAATCCCCACGGTTGCCAGATTGCCCTCCAGCGATACCCATTCATGTTCTGAGGTATATCTCAAATCGGACGGAATGCTCACCGCTCCTCCCTTTCTTAGTTCTTCGGGCCGCCGCCTTGTGCAACCGCAGCGGCTTCCTCTGCCCGAGATAATTTCTCAACAAACGATGTATCGAAGTTCCCTGACACAAAATCAGGATGGCTTAATATTTTCTTGTGATAATCAATCGTCGTCGGCACTCCCTCGACAATGAACTCTTCCAGGGCGAACTTCATTTTCGTAATGGCCGCTTCCCGGGTGCGGGCTTTGACGATCAACTTCGCGATCATGGAATCATAATACTGCGGGATGACATACCCGGCGTAAGCCGCCGTATCGACCCGCACACCCCGTCCGCCGGGAACGTGAAACGACGTGATCTTGCCCGGAGTCGGACGGAAATCTTTTTCCACGTCTTCGGCGTTTATGCGGCATTCCATGGAATGCCAGTTCATCATGATATCTTCCTGACGGTGCCGCAGCTTATGTCCGGCCGCGATACGCACTTGTTCTTTGAGTATATCGAGTTCGACCGCTTCTTCAGTAATGGGATGCTCGACCTGAATACGCGTGTTCATCTCCATGAAATAGAAATTGCGCTGGGCGTCGACCAGAAATTCCATGGTTCCGGCACCGAGGTATTTGATGGTCGAGGCACCGATTACCGCCGTGCGGCCCATCTCATTGCGAAGATCCGGCGTCACTATCGGCGACGGACATTCTTCGATCAACTTCTGGTGGCGACGCTGTACCGTGCAGTCGCGCTCGCCGAGATGTATGATATTGCCGTAGCTGTCGCCGAGAATCTGTATCTCCACGTGATGCGGCTCGACAATGACCTTTTCGATATATACGTCGGGATTCTTGAAAGCGATTTCGGCTTCGGCACGGGCCATCTGGAAGGCCTTTTCCAGGTTTTCCTCTTTTTGCACCAGTCGCATGCCGCGACCGCCGCCACCCGCCACGGCCTTGATGAGAACCGGGTAGCCAATACGGGCCGCTATCGAGCGAGCCTCATCCATTGACGTCACGATACCGTCGGATCCCGGAATGACGGGGATACCGGCATCCTTCATGACTTGTTTGGCGACGCCTTTGTCACCCATTTTGCGGATCATGTCCGGCGTAGGGCCGATGAAATTTATTCCGCACGATTGACAGATTTCAGCGAATTCGGCGTTTTCCGCCAGAAAACCGTATCCCGGATGTATAGCATCGGCGCCGGTAACTTCGGCGGCCGCAATTATGCTCTTGGCGTCAAGATAACTCTGGGTCGGGCTGGCCGGCCCGATACAGACGTCCTCGTCGGCGAAGCGGACGTGCAAAGCATCACGATCGGCTTCGCTGTATACGGCGACCGTCTGAATTCCCAGTTCGCGGCAGGCGCGAATGATACGCAGGGCAATCTCCCCGCGATTGGCGATGAGTACTTTCTTGATCAAAACGAGTCCTATTCGGTTGTAGTACTAATCCAATAAAAAAATATATGCTAAAACTTCTTTATATCTTCGGTCTTGTCCGAAGCTTCCGATCCCCAGCGGTCGGCCGCTCCCATAATACCCTTGACCCGCAAATCGAAATCATCCGGATTCGAACACTGGGCCATGGCTTCCTCGAACGAAATCTTCCCTTGACGGTGCAGCTCCAGAATCGACTGGTCAAACGTTCGCATACCGTACTGCTTACCCTGTTCGATAAGGTCAGGTATACTCGACGTTTTTTCGGGGTCCATAAGGTATTCCCTTACGGCGGCGGTTGTCGTCAGTATCTCCAGTGCCGGAACTCGTCCCGGCATATCGCACCGCTGTAACAGCCGCTGCCCGACAATGGCCGTCAGCGTCCCCGCCAGCAACAATCTAATCTGCTGGTGCTGGTGAGGTGGGAAAAACGACACGATACGGGATATCGTCTCGACCGCGTTCAGCGTATGCAGTGTGGTCAGGACCAAATGCCCCGTGTCGGCCGCGGTTAATGCGATCGACATCGTTTCCACGTCGCGGATTTCACCGATCATGATAATATCCGGGTCCTGCCGCAGTGCGTGACGAAGAGCCGATGAAAACGATTCGGTATCGGCGCCAACTTCTCGTTGCGAAATAATGCATTTCTTGTCACGATAAATATACTCGATCGGGTCTTCGACCGTCAGGATATTGTCCATCCGGTTGGCGTTCATATGCTCCAGCATGGCCGCCAGTGAGGTCGACTTACCCGAACCGGTTGTCCCGGTTACACAAATCAAGCCGCGCTTTTCCAGGGATAAATCCCGGATGACGTTCGGCAGGTGGAGTTCTTCAAAACTCGGCACTAAGGTATTGACCGCACGTATGGCGATACCGATGGTCCCGCGCTGGCGATATATATTGATACGAAACCGTCCGAGCTTGGCCACCGAAAGAGCCAGGTCCATCTCGTTCTTGCGATTGAACCGCTCCAATTGTTGTTCGTTGAGAATCTGCCCGACGATATTCTGCATTTCGTCTATCGTAAGCGGGTCAGTGGCGATTTTTTCCAGCGAACCATTGACTCGTATATTGGGGCGGATTCCAACGCGAAGATGAAGGTCGGATGCCTTGCGTTCCAGCATCTCAACCAGCATTTGCTTAAGATTCATGCCGCCGGCCTCCTAAAACAGTATTAATCCGGATTAATCAGGAACAAGACCTGTCCAAATTCGACCGGCTGGCCGTTTTCGACCATAACTTTCATGACGGAACCGGTGACTTCGGATTCGATCTCGTTCATCAGTTTCATCGCCTCGACAATACATACGACCGTGCCGACAGAGACCTTATCTCCAACCTTGGCATACGGAGGCGCGTCCGGTGCCGGCGCAGAGTAGAATGTCCCCACCATAGGCGACTTAATCTCTACGTACTTGTTGTCGGCATCCGATGCGGGCGGCTGAACCTCCGCGACCGGCGGTGCGGATACGGGCGGAGCCGGCTGCGTCGCCACTGGGGCGGCGGCAGGCTGGGGTGACACCATCAGGGCCGGGCCGTCCGAATGGCCATTGTTGCTTCCGGGCAACCTGCGCGTAATCTTTATCTTGCGGCCCCAACTGGTAACCTCCAGTTGATCTACTTCCGATTCTTCCACCAGTCTTATCAATCTTTTAATAGTTTTCTCATTCATTTCTTATCTATCCTTACGGGCAGAATTTGACCCAAAAAGATAACTAATTTGGATTATAGCTCCAATAAGTTTTTTGCGGCCGAATTGAGAACTTTGACGCCTGTGGAAGTCACCAAAACGTCGTCTTCAATCCTGACTCCGCCCCAACCGGGCAAATATATCCCGGGCTCAACCGTAAAAACCATCCCCTTTTTCACGCTCCCGGTCGAAACTGTCCCGATTCGGGGCTCGGTATGAATCAACAAACCTATGCCGTGGCCGGTTCCATGGCCGAAATACTTCTTATATCCGGCCTTATCAATAATGTTCCGCGCGGCGGCGTCTATTTTAGCCGTATCCACTCCCGGCCGCACACATTTTATGGCCGTTTTTTGGGCTTTAAGGACTATGCTATATACTTTTTTCTGCTTTGCCGTGGCATTGCCAACCACAATGGTACGTGTAATATCTGACACATATCCTTTGTAAGTCGCTCCAAAATCAAGAGTTACAAAATCACCGAGGGCGATCTTTTTGTTCGATGCTATCCCGTGGGGCATGGCCGAACGAAAACCAGACGCGATTATTGTCTCGAACGAGGGCTTCTCCGAACCCAGCATTTTCATCTGATATTCCAGTTCGGCGGCAACTTCGCTCTCTCTTACTCCGGGCTTGATTATGCTCAAAATTCGCTCAAAGGCAATATCAGAAATTTCCACCGCCTTTTCGATCATTTCGAGCTCTTGCTTTTCTTTTATTATGGAAAACAGCTCGAAAACTCCGGTAGTCGCAATCAGGATGGCTTTATCGAAGGCATTTTCTATAATTTCGAGATCGCTGCAGATAATCTGATCGGCTTCGAAGCCGTAGCGAGTATTTTTCGCATTAAATTGTCCCAAGTCCTTAAGCTCAGAATAAACGGCTTTTTTAGTGATAATCGTCTTCGCTCCCTTAACCTGCTTTTTCGACTGCTCCTGATAGCGAAAATCGGTCAGGAAAAAGGCCTTTTTCTGCTGGACGATCATAATTCCGGTCGAACCGGTGAAACCGCAGAGATATTGAATGTGCGGCATGGCGGTGACAATAAACCCGTCGAGATTCTCTTTTGCGAGATATGCCTGGAGTTTTTTTATTCGTTCGCGATACATAGTCTATTCCTTTGTTTTTAATGCCTCTTCGATTTCTTCGGCTCTTGTCTTCAAGCGAGGGTTTTGCGTCTTGTCCGCCAGCTCCTGAAAAACCGCCAGCGCCAGACGCGGGTGTCCCTGCGACAGGAGCAGCTCGCCGATGGTCTCGGTTTTAAATGGAAGCTCCCGCAGTTTTTGTCCGGCCGCCGGTGTCTTCTCTTCGCCTTTCTTAAGAACCATTATTTTCGTGATTTCTTTTTTGGAATCTTCAATCGAACAACACAAACCCGACGTCCCCGGTTCCAACTGTTGTATTCTCTCATAGTACGACATCGCGGTCGCCTGATGGCCCGATTCGAATTTTATATCACCGAGATATTTCAGCGCCCGCAAATTATCCGGATCGGCCTGAAGCACTTTATAAAACTGCTCCTCGGCCGTCTGATTCTGTCCGGACAGGTACAAAGCTTCGGCATATATCAAGCGCCCGGAAATCAGCTGCGGTTGGTCTTTGAGCCGCGCCGCGCAAAGCTCCACCACCCGGGCGTACTTCTTGTCGTCCAGAAACTCCCTTGCCACCGCCGGCCAGTAACCCTTGGACGACAGTTCAGATGTAATAGTATTTTCTTTCATCTTAACGTTCGGTCCCGAACTTAAGCATCATATCAAGCGACGTCAAGCCGGACCGGGCATTTATGTCGATTTTATAAAGAAGCTTAAAAGGCCTTATTAAAAATATAGATCATCAATATCATAAACAATATGCCCGAATATACGCCGAGCATAAACTGCCCGCGCCAGAACGGAGGTTTCGGCTTCGGCTTTTTCATCAGCGGCGCATGACAGTGCTTGCACACCAGCGCAACCGGCGAAATTTCTTCGCCGCAGTAGGGGCATTTTCTTATCTTACTTTCCACAGCCATGGCTAATTATGCAGGTTTATTATTCGATATTGCAATAAAAAACGATTATGAGATTTTGGGGGCAAGACTCTGGAGCAATGTCATTCCGGGCTTGACCCGGAATCCATCTTTGAAGTCAAGTAGGTCGGGTTCTGAGCGAGGCGTCGCAGATGCTGAGCGAAAAACCCGACAAAATATTACAAGTTGTGTCAGGGCCTGATTTCGTGAAACGAAATTGAGACCTGACACTTTCTATTTCTTATGCGTACACCGGATATTCGACGTGCGCGAACCACTCCAGCTCGATTTCATCGAAGAGCGAGTCACGCGTACAGCAATCCTTGTAGAACTGCCAGTCGCCGTCCGACGGCGACTTCCCGGCGATCATCGCGTCGGCCATCTCGGCCAGCTTTCTGAAATCGCTGTGATGCTGCGACAGCCGCAGCTCCGCGTAATCCCGCGCCGCCCAGGTGGAAATCAAAAATTGCCAGTCGGACGCCACCAGAAGCATCAACTCGCGGGCTGTCTGCTTGAGCACGTCGACCAGTTTATTATCGATCGCATCTTTATTGGCCGTGTAATGCCGGGCCAGCTCGACCATCTTGCGCTCGTCGGAATAGATATGCTTCCAGGTCCATTCCGTCTCTTTGTTGAGCCAGATATAATGATGACCACCCTGTCCCCAGCTCCCCTCGGGAAGCGATATAATTTCCGATGGCCGCACTCGCTCATAATGCTCACTCAAAAACGTCAGGTCGATATCGGGATCGTCGTGGATCCGGCGGATGACTTCCTGCAGGAATAATG
Organism: uncultured candidate division Zixibacteria bacterium; assembly: GCA_963702205.1. GTDB lineage: Bacteria > Zixibacteria > MSB-5A5 > GN15 > PGXB01 > CALAMC01. Next base: position 2,190,904 of record OY969724.1, on the reverse strand, counting down.
GGCCCTCGAACCACCAGTGACCGAACAGTTCGGCGTCGTACGGCGCCGTCAACATACCCTTGCGACCCGATGAGCCGTTATACCCGATCAAAATCTCTCTGATTTTCGATGCGAAATGATCGGCGTTTTCAGGAATGCGGGACATCGCCGACTCGACGTTGTACTCTACCTTGTCGGCCAGGTCGGCCTTGGATGAGGTCACCGCCCAGTAACGATTGCCGCCGGGGAAACGTTTTTTGTGGAAATCCAGATAGTGTCCGTCGCCCGGATAACCGTGCTCACCCGACCAGACCAGAAGACCGGTTTCGGGATCGCGCGTGAAAATGGCCGTCGGCTTTTTGCCTTCGGCGGCCGACGACACCAGGTACACTTCGCGCGGCGTTTTGGCCTTGTCTTCCTTGCGCGGCTTGTATTCCTTTTCGAACTGGCCCCAAAGACGCTTCAAAGCCTCATACCGATCGACATATACACCAATCGATTTGCCGCCCTTGAGCAGATGACTGTCGACGATAAAATAATCAATGCCGTTTTCTGACAGGAATTCATCCACCCCTTTGCGGTCGTACGGTTCATCGACGCCTTCGACGTCGATCGGCGGCATCCAGCGATAACGCGGACGATAGGCGCATTCGGGCAGCCAGATCCCGCGCGGCTTGCGGCCGAAATGTTTTTCATAATTTTTCACCGCCGCCTTAACCTGTGCCTGTACCGTCTCATCGCATGAAAGAAGCGGCATATATCCGTGCGTCGCTCCGCACGTCATAATTTCGAGATAGCCCTCGTCCTGCAGCTTTTTAAACTGCGCGATTATATCCTCGTTGATCAGGCGGAAACTGTCGAGTGTCTTGCTGTAGAAATCGAGCCACATGCGGGCATTGGCCAGCATACCGGGCTGATTGTATTTCTGGAACTCGACCGTATCCTGACGCGCCGCCTCTATTTTCTGGCTCAAGTAATGCTTGAACTCTTCCTTGAACGTCTTGTCCGACAACTGCTCGCACAATACCGGAGAAATATCAACAGTCAGTTTAGGTTTCTTGCCCTCGACTATCATCTCGTGCATGATGCGTATCAGCGGCATATACGTTTCCGCGGCGGCTTCGGATAGCCAGTCCATGCCGTGTGGCCAGCGCCCGTGCGAGATGACATAAGGAAGGTGATTGTGTAGTACGAATGCGAAATATCCTTTAGGCATCATTGTTCCCTTCTTCGGATGGTGGCGACGATTCGAAGCCGATATTGCCTTTGTGCAAATCTCCCGGACCGCCGTGGACCTTTATTTCCCCGAACTGGTCCTCATATTTCTTTAAATTCTCCTCCAAGGTTTTACGCAGCATTTTGGCGTGCGCCGGAGTCATAATTATTCTCGCCTGCACCCGGGTTTTCTTGGCGCCCGGCATAATTCGCGCGAAATCGAAAATAAACTCGTTGGGGCTGTGGGCGATAAGCGCTAGGTTGGAATATATTCCTTCAGCCTCCTTATCGTCGATTTCGAGATTAATCCGAGCCTGCTGTTTCATATTCATATTATCTTTTACTCCTTCAATTCTCTTGTGAAACGGCCACATAATAAATATATTGGCAAAAATTTAAACCATCATAGATAAAAAGCTCGTAGTATGCCAAATAAAACTGATCAAGTTGTTAAGATAGCTGACAATATCGGAAAAGCCAAGATATTAATACTCGGCGACGTCATGCTCGATGAATACCTTCACGGAACCGTCAGCCGGATTTCACCCGAAGCACCGGTGCCGGTAGTCGAGATCAACCACGAGCAGACCCGTCTGGGCGGCGCCGCCAACGTCGCCAATAACGTCCGCTCGCTGGGCGACACCCCCTATCTTATCGGAACCATCGGCCTTGATGACGCCGCCATAAAGATGTCGCAACTGCTGAAAGAAAACGACATTTCTCACGATTACCTTGTCGACGATAAAGAGCGCCGGACGACGATTAAAACCAGAATCGTGGCGCACTCGCAGCAGGTGGTCCGGGCCGACAAAGAAGACGCATTCGAAATCTCCGCCAAAGTCGAAAAAGTAATTCTCGACCGGTTCGAGAAAGTTGCCGACCAGATCAAAGCCGTGATTATTTCGGACTATGGCAAAGGCGTCATAACTCGTTCACTTTTGGAGAAACTAATCCCCGCTTGTATCGAGAAAGATATATTTGTCGCGGTCGATCCTAAAGACGCGCATTTCTTTCACTATAAAAAAGTCTCGGTGGTGACACCCAACCATCACGAAGCCGGGTTTGTGGCCGGGCGGAAAATACGCTCCGATCACGATCTTGAAGTCGTCGGCAAAGAGTTGCTGGAAAGGCTGGAGGCCAAATCGATTCTGATCACGCGCGGTGAAAAAGGGATGGCGCTTTTCCACGCCAGCGGCGAGATCGACTATTTGCCGACTGTCGCCCAGAAAGTGTTCGACGTAACCGGCGCAGGCGATACCGTTATCGCGGTGTTTGTTTCGGCGGTCGCCGCCGGAGCGGATTTGACCGAAGCGGCCATAATCGCCAACTGCGCCGCGGGTGTGGTCGTCGGCGAAATCGGCACCGCCAGCGTGACCAAAGAGACCCTAGTTGAGGAATTAAATAAGCTGTACGCTAAGAAATAATATTCTTTAAGTAGTAGGTCGGGTTCCGAGTCTTCGAGAAACCCGACACAAAAGTATTCTTGAAGTAGGTCAGGAGCCGTGCGCTCCTGACAAATTAAGTAGGTCGGGTTCCGAGTCTTCGAGAAACCCGACACAAAAGTATTCTTGAAGTAGGTCAGGAGCCCTGTGCTCCTGACATTGAAGACGATGAAAATACTAGTTATATTATTAACTTTAATTCTGATTGGGATATCCGTTGGCATTTTCATATTTGATGCCAATTCTGCCACATTGGATAAACTTAATCTTGTATTATTAGTTTTGACTTTGATCGCCCTGCTATGGTACACATATGCGACAAATGATATTGCTAAGGCTTCAAGAATTCAGGCAGAAGCTGCAACGGCTCAATTAGAATATGTAAGAAAACAGATTCATTATTTAGAAGGCCCTAATTTATTGGTTGATCTTGGAAAACCATATTGCATAAATGATAACACCATAGGCTTGTTTATAAGTGAAATTAGAACTGCCTTTATTATAGGAACTTCTAGCAAACAAAATTTGTCTGCAAAAGTAACGGTGGTTTTTCGTTATGTTCCCAATAACAATGAACCCCCAATTTTGGCCCGCCATCATGATCCCATGTATTCGGGCATAAACATTTGGAATATTCAAAATCAAAAGAATATTCAGGCACATTTCTCATTAACAAATTTCATTATGAATGGCCTAAGACTTAAGCCAAGGGATTTCTATGACTCTTTACACCAAGGAACGTCAAAGGGTCGTTTAGAAGTAGCGGTTTTTTCAAGTTATGCACTCAAGGATGATGATTGCTTTATTGAAAATACCCCTACCTACCATTATTTAGACATAAATGAAAGATTTGTATTCGGACCCGAGTTGACTTGGGTTTTAATTGCATCATATCCTCCTCAGGAAATGTATGAAATAGCACAAAGAATAAAAGAAACGTATTAATTTTAATTTAATAAGACTACTATGCCATGAACAAAAATCTACTAACCACATACACCGCCAAATCAATCGACACCATCACTTCTCCCCTGCGCAAGCAGGGCAAGAAAATCGTTTTCACTAACGGCGTATTTGACATACTGCACTATGGCCACGTCGACTATCTGACCAAAGCCAAAGCGCTGGGGGATGTACTTATTGTCGGCGTCAATTCGGACAGCTCGGTCAGGAAATTCAAATCCCCGTCGCGGCCGGTGCAGCCGGAGAAGGATCGCCTGCAAATCGTCGCCGCCCTCAAGCCGGTTGATTTTGTCATCCTGTTCGATGAAGAAACGCCGGAAAAATTGATTAAACTGGTGCGACCCGACGTGCTCGTCAAAGGTGCCGATTACAAAGAATCGGAGATAGTCGGGGCGGAGTTTGTGAAATCGTATGGCGGCTCAGTTCAGCGCATCGACCTCGCCCCCGGCTGCTCGACCACGGCAATAATAAAAAAGATAAAGGAATTGCCCTAGCCCTTGCGTTGTGCCCGGCCTGTAATGTGGGCGGCAGATGTCCACATCTGCCCCATGCCCGGGTGGTGCAACGAGCAAAAACGTATAAATGCCATGATAAAATACGACGACCAAATCGAAGACCTGATGTTGTGCTCGGTCGATCCTCAGATCGACCGGCTAGCGGCGGGTCGGGTTCCGAGTTTTCGTGAAACCCGACATCTTCATAAATATACACGCGTAGGGCAGGACCCAGGCGAAGCGAAGCGGTCCTGCCAAATCCCGACAAACCAAGATGGCAGAACCACTAAAGGGTTCTGCCCTACGATAAATTGCATTCCGGCGTTAAAGTGGGCGGCAGATGTCCACATCTGCCCCATGCCCGACGGGTGGCCACTCCAAACTTGTTTGGAGTGGGACAAAAGTATAAAGCGCATAAATGCCATGATCAAATACGACGACCAAATCGAAGACCTGATTCATCAGTTCCCCACGCTGAATGCATTTCTTATTTCCAAAGGTACTAACTGCATCGTCTGCGGTGAACCGGCCTGGGGATCAATCGGCGATTTCCTGAAACAAAAGGGCCTCGACGCCGATGCCATCATCGCCGAATTCAATGACAAACTGCCGCGCGGCGATTCTTAATACCGGAAAAACCAGGAGACAGTGGAATCGGACGCCAAAATATCCCGGTCATAATCCGCCACTTCGAATCCCGCATTCCATCCCGATTTCAACGGCACGTAATAGGCGAAACCCTGCAATTTGTCGAGCTCTTAGTAGGGCAGGAGCCGAACGAAGTGAAGCGCTCCTGCCATCTTTTTCAATTATTCAGATAGATATGCGTATATAAAAATGGCAGAAGCACTACCCTTCAAAAGATCAGGGTCTTCGAAAGGGTTCTGCCCTGCTTCGCCATATAAGTGTTCCTCTATGCCTTTTGAAACTTTCTTGAACCGCGTTGAGTCAGGGGCATGCCTTTTTTACATAGAGGGCAATCGGCCACTTCCCAGGTACGCTGGCTGGCGTCGACCGTCGCGAGCGCCTTGAAAGGATAGTCGAACTTGACCGCTCCGCCGGAGCGATCCAGAAACACGCCGACCCCGACAATGTTGGCATTGTACTGCTTGACCAGGTCGATCACCTCGAATATCGCCCGCCCGGTAGTCATGACGTCGTCGACGATAAGTACACGCGTTCCCTCGTCGATAAAAAACCCGCGTTTGAACACCCGGCTTTTGCCGTCGTCGGCCCCTTCGGCATAGATGGCATCGACCCCGAGATATTTGGCGACTTCGAACGCGATGATTACGCCGCCGGTAGTCGGGCCGACCACCAGTTCGACATTGTCATTTTCGAACATCTTGGCCATCTCGATGCAGACCTGCTCGCACAGGCGCGGTTTTTTGAGGATATTGAATTTCTCGTAATAGATGTCGCTGTGCTTGCCCGATGAAAGTTTGAAATGACCCTCCAGCAGGGCGTCGGCTTCTTTGAAAATCTTCAGTACATCTGTCATATCAGTCCCCGGACATTATGGCCACCGCCGTCGCCGCTTCGCGGTCGTGCGATATGGATATCCTTATCTCTTTGTCGAAAATTTTCTCCCGGATGTCATCGTCGAGATGGCAGTACGGCCGGCCGTAAAGGTCCGGCAAGATCTGTATAGATTTGAAATGCAGGCCGCCGGTATCGAAAAACGACGACAGCGATTTCATGACGGCCTCCTTGGCGGCGAACCGTCCGGCCACAAAAGCGGCTTTGTCGAGCCGTCCCCGGAAGATTTCGCGTTCTTCCTCACCCAGAATTTTGCGGGCAAATTTGTCCCCGTATTTATCCAGAGCGACTTTGATCCGATTGATCCGGATAATGTCTATTCCCAGTCCGTAAATCATATAAAGTTACCTTTTTTAGCGTCCGATAATGTTAGTGAGGATAATAAGCGATCTTTGAAAATTTAGCAATGCCCGACGCGAAAAAATTGTTGCATGAATGGTTTTTAACCGTAAATTGTGTATGCAAGACCTTGGAGAGGGTTAGGGTATTTGAAAAATCTCTAACAACTCACAGATGAAGGTCGTCTCTTCTTGAGGCTGCGCAAACGCCGTGACCCACCTTGCGGTGGCAGCGAACGCAAAACGCCGGAAGTGGCTGTAAAAACCCTTTAACGTATTATAGTGAGGAGTTTTTTCAATTTTACCACCCTCTCCTATTTTTTTGTACGGAAATATCTTAGCTGATAGCTATTTCCAGCTCGCGGGCATAATCGATGATATTGCCGGTCGGCTTGGTCAGAACGAAATAACAATCTTTGCCGGTTGAAACCAGATACAACCGATCGACTTCCACTTCATAAACCCCCCGTTCCCGGTTTCCGTTGGAGAACTGCGCGAAAATATCGAGAATATCACTCAGGTGCTTGAAAATGGGGCTAAAATTGCGGCGGAAAGCCTCGGACAGCTTGGCCGATTCGAAATTACCGTCGTTATCGATGCGGACGACGTATTGCACGCCTTCCACACTCTGCAGTTTCTCACGGTCGTTGCGGGGATGGAGCACGGCGGTGTCTTCGTTATCACCGGTTTCGAAGTCCTTATTGGATGGCGGAAAATTGTCTTTGCGGGCGATTTCAAGGGCCTGGGCGTGTTGGCGCTGGAGCAGGCGCTCGACCTGTTCCTGTTGTTCGAACGATTCGACCGCCGCGGCCAGTTCGTTTTCGATTTTATAGATAACCTGTCCGTGGGTGAAAACCGAAGTTGTCAGCCGTGGGTTGGGCCGCGACGCATATTCCGTCTGGAGCGTAAAGTCTTTTCCGCTCTTGCTTATACGGGTCGTGCGCCCGGCCGGTATGAAGTCTGATTGTGCCATATTCACAAAGGAGGGATATTCTCCCTCCTTTGTTATATCGACAGTTTTAGCATTTTGAATAACCGCAGGCGTGACAAACCAGACAGCCGCTTTCGTGTTCGGTGCGACCGCCGCAGTCGGGGCAAAATTCCTCGGCCAGGTCGATTTCTTTTTCCAGATGTTTCCCGTTACCGAAATGCTTGTGGAGCACCTGAGCGATGGCGTCGGGAATCGATGAAATCAGGCCGCCGTTGCCGAATACCGGCGAGGCTCCGCCGATGCCTTTAAGCTGCTGGGTTATCTTCGATACCGGAATGTTGGAGCGAAGAGCCAGCGAGATCAGGCGACAGATGGCTTCAGTATCGGCCATGGTCGAATAGCCGGATTTGCCAATCGACGCGAACACCTCGAATGGACGACCGTCGAGCATGTTGATGGTCACATATAGGTTGCCGTAACCGGTCTTGATTTTTTCGGTAATACCGGTAAGAATCTCCGGGCGCTTTTCGACGATCACCGGCTTTTCGGAAATTTCGGGTCCCGCCGCCTTTTTATCGGCCTTGGGATCTTTGGTCGATTTGGTCGAAAGAACCTGCTCCGACCGGCTGCCGTCGCGGTAAATCGTTATCCCCTTGCAGCCCAGTTCATAAGCCAGCATATAGGCCTTCTCAACGTCGGCTACGGTGGCTTTGCTCGGCAGGTTGATCGTCTTGGAGACGGCGTTATCGGTATGTTTCTGGAACGCGCCCTGCATCCGGACATGCCATTCCGGGCTGACGTCGTGGGTCGTATTGAATATCTCGCGGACGTCCTGGGGGATTTCTTCAAAGTCGGCAATCGAATTCGTCTCAGAAATTCTCTCCATCAGTTCCTTGGAATAAAATCCCCGGCTTTTGGCAATACGCTCGAAATACGGATTCACTTCGACCAGCTTGGTCTTGTCCATGACGTTTCGCATGTACGACACCGCAAACAGAGGTTCGATTCCCGAGGAACATCCCGCTATGATCGAAATCGTACCGGTCGGTGCGATAGTCGTAACGGTGGAATTGCGCATCCTGGGGCCTTCGCCGTTCTTGAAGAACCGCGACTTCTCCCAGTTCGGGAAAACGCCCCGCGTCCTGGCCAGATTCTGTGATTCGCTGTAGGACACCTGATTAACCCGGGACATGATCTTTTCGCCCAGTTCCAGCGCTTCCTTGGAATTGTACGGAATCCCGAGGATCACCAGGAAGTCGGCCCAGCCCATGACACCGAGGCCGATTTTACGGTTTTCTTTGGTGTTGAAATCTATTTCCGGCAGAGGGTACCGATTGGCCTCAATGACATTATCGAGAAAATGCACGCAGGACCGGACCGTCTGATCGAGCTTATCCCAGTCAATCTCATAGCGCGACAGCTCGGTCGGGCTGTCCAGATCGACCACGGCGCGGACCATCTTGCTCAGGTTTATGGACCCGAGATTGCAGCTTTCGTACGGCAGAAGCGGCTGCTCTCCGCACGGGTTGGTAGCCTCGTACAGCGCCACCCGAGTGACCGGGTTAGCGTCGTTCATACGATCGAGGAATATAATGCCCGGCTCGCCGGTGGCGTGCGCGTGCTCGACGATTTTATCCAGAACCTCACGGGCGTTCAGGGTCACGGCTTTGCCGTCCTTGATGTACGGAGCGTTGTTCCGGGGATCGTGCAGTTCGTATTGAGCGTTTTCTTTGGCCGCCCGCATGAATTCGTCGGTGACCGCCACGGAAATATTAAAATTGGTCAATTCCTTGAGATTATCCTTGCACGAAATAAATTCCTGGATGTCGGGATGGTCCACCCGCAGGACGCCCATATTGGCACCGCGACGGGTCCCACCCTGCTTGACGGCTTCGGTGGCGGCGTTGATTACTTTCATGAATGAAACCGGGCCGGAGGCCACACCCGACGTGGATGCCACCACGGCGTTGCGCGGTCTCAGGCGGGTGAACGAAAAGCCCGTCCCGCCGCCGGACTTGTGTATCAGAGCGGTGTGCTTGACGGCGTCGAAAATCGACTCCATGGAATCTTCGATCGGGAGCACGAAACAGGCCGAAAGTTGCCCCAGCGGCCGACCGGCGTTCATCAAAGTCGGGCTGTTGGGCATGAATTCCAGCGATGAAATCAAATCATAAAATTTATCTTCGAGCTCTTTTATATCCTCGGCCGAAGCCCCGTACTTTTTGTCCGGCTCGGCAATGGCGCGGGCCACGCGGCGAAACAGCTCATCGGGCGTTTCCGAGACATGACCCTGCTTATCTTTTTTAAGATAGCGGCGTTCGAGAACTTTCAGCGAGTTCTCGGTTAATGCGAATTGGCGATCATCTTCCATGATGTCCTCCTTATGATTCAATCAGCGTGGCCGACATGTTTTCTTCATCGATTTCAAAATCAGCAAACACGACAGGTGCTTCCTGCTTCAATATTTTAAGCATCATCAAACAAATGCGTCTTATTTCCCAATGAGCCCGGGGAGTGCAGCGCACGGAAAACATATGCCGAAATTCCCGGAAATTTGCCGAACAGACTATTTCCGACGTCGTTCCGTTGGGCAGGACATAGCGAGCATCTTCCTTGGGAACCCCGGCCGCTACCATTTCGTGATACAATTCCTCGCACCGGGCCGCTATTTCCATATATCGGTCATTAAAGCCGGATTGTTCAACGGTCGGCGGCACCACGATTTCATAATCTTTGGTCTTGCCGTATTCGACATACCTCTGCGATTCCTGCGAGGGCGACATCAGGCGATGCCGAACCATTTCGTGCGTAAATACGCGGGAGCCGCCTTTAATGCGAAACGTGGCTGAGGCGTGTTCCAAAACCGAATGGTGTTTCTTACGAATCACCTTGCGGATCAATTCCCCCGTCGAGGCGGGAGGATTGTACCGATGGAACGATAAATAACAGGTCCGGCACGCCAGCTCTATGACCTGTTCGGCGTTGGGCGTAATGGCCATCATTTCGATGACGGGCATTTTGGCTATTGTCGGCATAGCTTCCACCTGAGTCAAATTTGTGTCATTCATAAACAACCTACCCTCGATCTATCACAGTTGAAATCACATTTTTCGTTTTTGGGGCTAAAACACCCTATCGAATCCCCTCAACTTAACGTAAGGTATTATATCGCTTAGTGTTATAACCGTCACAGCTCTTTGGGGCGACTTTCGGATGGACCAACCAAAGAGTGAAAACGATTGTATTAATTTCCTCCTTTAGTGTCAATAAAAAAACTTACAAAAACTCAAAATAATCGCAATATCTTGTATATCATACGCTTCAGCCCCTCATTATTTAGTTGTACAAAATATATTAGCATAATATTAAGCCCGCTTCAAAATTCCCGAAACTATAAGCCGCTATCATTAACGAGTTTGCGGAAAGTTTTACTCTGACTCCACTTTCACAATCTATATATTATTATGGAATATCCGGTGATGTTGTGCCTTTTCCCGCGTCCATTTACCTGCTGCCACGCAGTCGATCATCCCGATGAATTGCTAAAAAGACTTGACTTAAGCGGCGCTTTTACGGACTTTCAATATGGTAGTATGAATAAAAGACTCAGCGGTTTATGACAATAATTTATATCAATAATATATGCGAATCGGAGGATCCCCGAGTATGAATCTTACTGATTTTATCAAAGACGGAGTGGCCATACTCCAGCCCAAAGGGAAAATTATGGGCGGGCCGGACGCTACGATTCTTCATGAAAAGCTCCATGAATGCGTGGAAAACGGCAACAAGAAAGTGGTCATTGACCTGGCCAAGGTCGAGTGGATGAATTCAACCGGACTCGGAATATTGATTTCCGGCCTGACGACTATGAAAAACAGCGGCGGCGAATTGAAATTGGCGAATGTAACCGACAAAATTCAATCCCTTTTGACGATTACGAAACTCGTAACGGTTTTTGAAGCCCACGATTCGGTAGATGAGGCGGTTGCATCCTTTTAAACAGCCGGTACAGGCATGATTTCAATCCAAAAGGGTAGGTTGCATCCTGATCTGCCCTTTTTGCGTATATGGAAATAATAGAATGAAAAAACCAATTATCGTGGACAATACCATAAGGATACCTTCTCAGGAAGAATTTCTTCCCGACGTCGACAGCTTCATCGAAGGCATGTTGCGGGGTTACGGGACCGAGGAGACAACCATCGCCGATATAGCCATCTGTGTCACGGAGCTGGTTAACAACAGCATTATCCACGGAAACAACTCGGACCCCGATAAGGAAGTTGTCGTCGAAATCGGCAAGAACGATTCCATGGTTGAGATAGCCATCACCGACGAAGGTAAAGGATTCGACGTCGAGCATCTGGAAAATCCAATCGACGAAAGGAACCTCCTAAAAGAGGTCGGGCGCGGTATCTTTATCGTGCGCTCCCTGATGGATAAAGTCGAAATCGATTTTCTGGAACGCGGCACCCGGGTCACAATCGCCAAAAGAATTTGAGAATCGATTCGTAAGAAATGGAATTCCTCAAGGCGATAACGACGCCGCTGTACTTCATATTCGGCGGCATTCTTCTGTTTCTGGCCTATACGATTATCCGGGACAATCCGTCCGTCCGGGCCAATCGTATTGCCGGAGCTATGCTCTTTTTTGCGGGGCTGGGACCGATATTTTTGGCTCTCGGTGTCATCGTCAAACCTAATGTAGCCGTCGAAGCCCCTTTCGAGGAATCTTTCGTTTATAATCTCTTTTACATCTGGGAGCTGTTCTTCCCCACCCTGCTTTTATTCAGCTGGGTTTTCCCGATTGACCGGCTTTCGTACATGAAACGCCGCCGCCTGCGGTATCTTATATTTTTCCCGCAGGTATTTCATATATTATTGGTACTTCTCTTTCGAAATCCCGAAAGAATTCTGGACCTTTTTGAAGTCCAATCCGGCGAAGGTTTTCTCAGCTTGATCCTGGAACCGATTTCCTATTTGATGAAATGGGTCGTGCTCGGTTTCAGCCTGCTCCTTAGTTCCGAAGCCGCGCTCTTTTCATTAATTAACCTTATTTACGTCGGACTGGCCGTGTACTTCCTGATTCGCGGCAAGGCCCTGATTGAAAACAAACAGGTTCGCCGTCAGACCAATGTATTTATCTGGGGTATCAGCATCTCCGTTATTCTATTGACCGCCTCCGTACTTATCCCCAGGCTCTTTTCGATACAGGTCTCCGACGCCTTTATGGACATATCGATGATAATTGTCCTCCTCACCGGTGGAGGTTCGATTGCCTGGTCGATTGTACGGCATCAGTTTCTCGATGTCAGCATAATCTTCCGACAGTCGTTGGCCTATACCATCACCTCGGGAATTCTCGTCGGATTATATATTCTGCTGGTCGGTCAGATGGACCGGTTCGTGACGTACCTTTTCGGGGCCGAGACGAAAATCGTCAACGTCGCCTTCATCGTGCTGGCGCTGATTTTGTACCAGCCGATCATCAACCGCATCGACGACTTAATTAAAAAACTTTTCATGAAAACGCGGGCCGATTATCGAACGGTGCTCGGGCAGTTGTCTCGCAGCATGATTTCCGTGTTCGACCCGGCTCGCGTTCGTTCCATCATAGAAAAAACTTTGCAAACGACGATTCTTATCGAGCACGTTTACTTCGTGATGTACGACGACGTTTTGCTCGAGTATGTATTGCTGGCCTCGGAAGGATTCCCGACTCGATCAATAATAAATCGTGAAGACCCTTTACTGGGGGCAATCGGCCAGCTCGAGGCACCGCAGCTGCTGGACCGCATGGGTGAGTACGGCAAAGACAGCAACCTGCTGTTGCAATTGAGTAAGAGGCGGGTTCAGTTAATACTACCTCTCAAAGACTCAGATCATCTGCTGGGCTTCCTGGCTTTGACGGAAAAAGTCTCAGGGTACAGGTACAATACCGAAGACCTGACCGTGCTGGGAGTAATTTCCAATCAACTGGTTACGTCGCTTACCAATGCCCGGCTGTACGCCGATTCTCTGGAAAAACAGGTCCTCGAAGAAGAAATCACCATGGCCCGCCAGATTCAGGTCGAGTTACTGCCGAAAAAACCGCCGGCGTCGAATACCTTCGACCTCAAGGCCTTATCTATACCCTCACAGACGATCGGGGGCGACTTTTACGATTTCGTCAATCACGGTGACGGGAAGTTTTCCATAGTCATCGCCGATGCCTCCGGCAAGGGTGTCCCGGCCGCGCTGCTCGTGGCCCAGATTCAGGCGATGCTTCACTCGGAGATACAGAATAAAAACGAACTGTCGCGAATCCTTCAAAATATCAATGAATACGTGGTAGCGTCGACCTCGGCGGAAAAGTACGCGACGCTCTTCTACGGGGAATTCAAACCGGACGGCCGTGTTTTCAGGTATTCCAACGCCGGACATAATTATCCCATACTGGTACGCGCTGACGGATCCCACGAAGTGCTGTCCAAAGGCGGCATGCTGATCGGGGCCTTTTCCGGGGGTTCATATGAAACGGCCGAAGTTTCTTTGAACGACGAAGACCTCCTGGTGTTCTATACCGATGGTTTGTCCGAGGCCCAGAATGAAAACGACGAAGAGTACGGCGATAAGCGCATATTGGATTTCGTAAGGGATCATCGACATCTGTCGCCCGATGATATCATTGACGGGATTTTGAAAGACGTGGGGAGATTTGACGTTTCCGATCCTCCTCGCGATGACACGACGATTATTATTTTGAAGGCAAATAACGGGGTATCAAATGCCGCAGGACAAAATTGACGAAAAACTCTTGTTCGAACGAAAATACAACAATTTCGGGTTCAAATATTGTCCGATCTGCGGGAGCGATTTTGTCGAGCGCGAGCTCGATCATAGAAACCGGCTCCAGTGCAGTAATGAAAATTGCGGCTATATTTATTATCACAACCCGACCCCGGCAGCCGGAGCGATGATTGTCGATGACGGTAAAATTCTGCTCGTGCGGCGGGCCGCACCGCCCAAAATCGGTTACTGGTGCCTTCCGGCGGGGTTTATGGAATTCGAGGAACACCCGACGCAAACGACCGTCCGCGAAATAAAAGAAGAAACCGGACTGGATATCGATATCGAACAGGTGTTCGAGATTTATTCGGGGAACGACGATCCCCGCACCAACGCCGTCCTGATATTGTATAGCGCCCGTATAACGGGTGGCAAATTGATTGCAGGTGACGATGCCTCGGAGGCCCGCTTTTTCTCATTTACCGATCTTCCTGACAACATCGCTTTCGTTTCTCACCGTCAGGCCCTGAAAGATTATGTGGCACGATTCCCGCAAAGCGAATGAAACTTTTATATTGCCAATGGGTCTAATTCTTCTATAGATATACCGGTTTTTTAAATTTGACACGGAGGGTACGGATGAGCCGATATACATCGACCAGATTGCTAATTCTATTGTCCCTTTTATTAATGTCGCTGACGACATCGGCCGCCGACGGATATAAAAAATATTCGCTCCCGTCCGAAGGTTCGGATTATTTTAAAATCGTCGCCGGTGAAAGAACCATGACGTTCACGTTTTTCGACGGAGACAATAAACTCATCACGGTAATTCGCAAAACCGAAGTTCATCGCAAAGACGGCAATATATATCTTGGTAAGAACTTGATTCTCGACCCCAGTTCTTTTCGTTTCGGTGATCGCAATTTCCCACTCGAAGACATCGACCGCACTACGGTTGATATCGACCGCGACAATGGCGTGACGGTTACTTTCACTCGAAAAGGCGACAGCCAGTCTCAAAGACCCAGCCGTCATAGAAATGTCATATCGGTGGATAAAAGTATAAACATCGCCCAGGGCGATTTCCTGCGCGGTTCCGTAATAGGCTTCTGGTCTGACATAAGCATTGAAGGTGAAATAAACCAGGACGTGATTTCTTTATTCGGTGATATTAATCTCGGTGAAAACGCCGTCGTCCGGGGCGATATCGTCGCCTTTAACGGCACCATCAACGGTTCGGGCAAAGCCACGGTATACGGTGAGTTCGCCGAAACCGACTTCGAAGGCAAAAGCTGGAAAAAGCGGTGGAGAAAACAGTGGCAGTACGAAGAGAATTTCCCGTTGATCGCACATTTTTATTATAACCGCGTCGACGGCGCGGCGCCGTACCTGGGCATCAAATACGTTGATGAAGATTCCCTGTACCCGACCATTACTGCTTACGGCAGTTATGCCTTCGCATCGGAGAGATGGCGCTATTTCCTCGGCTTCGAACAATATTTCTACAAGGCACGACCGATTACGTTAGGCGGCAATATTTATCAAAAGCTGGCTTCGCCCGATGACTGGATAATCTCCGAGGCCGAAAACACCGCTTTCGCCCTTATCGCGACCGAAGATTATAAAGATTATTACGAAGCGCGCGGCGGTTACGGTTTCGTGCGCTGGACGCCGTTCGTCGGCAACAGCTATGAAGTCGGCATTCGAGGCGAGCACCAGCGCTGGCTCGACGCTCATCCCAATTTGTGGTCACTTTTCGGCGGCAATAAAAGATTTCCCGATAATTTCTATTCATTCGGCGAGTCTTCTCACGAACTGGCTAAGGAGCAGTTCGATGGCAAGGATTTGACCGCCCTCGAATTAAAAGTATCCTATGAAACACCGGATTTGGACAAAGACATGATTGAGTCCTTCTGGACCGGTCAGGGCGTGATCGAATGGTCACCCGACAGCTGGAGCGGCGATTTCAACTACACCCGCTATTTCGGAACCGGGGTGCGCTATCAAAAACTTAATGAATATTCAGGGCTCCTGGTTCGTCTCGCGGCCGGAAGTGCCGACGGCATGCTGCCCATGAACAAGAAGTTTTTCATAGGAGGATTGGGAACCCTGTACGGTTATCGCCAAAAGGAATATTATGGTGATCAGTTCTGGATGGCCGATATCGAATATCATTTGACTCTGCCGCACAGTGATTTCGATGGCTGGCTGTTTTACAACGTGGCCCAGATAGGCGACGGCATCCGCGACCTCGGTGATTTCGAGGTCAAGCACTGCCTCGGCGTCGGTTTGTCTCTAAACAGTGATATCCGGCTGAATATCGCTCAGCGTCTCGATAAATCCGGAGCCGCTCCACGGCTTTATATCCGAATTGGGCGATTGTTCTAAAATAAAACAGGAAAATTGAGTTTCAAGCGTTCCGTTTGTCAATTTTTGGCCATTTGCACTAAGTCATTTTCTGACACATCATTACGCGTGTCGTGTTCCGACCGATTTTGTCCAATTTTAACAAAGACTAAATCAAAAAACCACAAAGATACTGCAAAAACAAGGCCTGCCTTCGCCGTCGCCGATTTTCATCTTCCTTCTATACCTTAAGAGAATGCCCTCAAGTGCCGATAAAAAATTAAACTACTAGCCTTTAGGCAGGACTGGGGTAAACGTATATGGACGAATATCAGGGAAATGCAACAAAGTTTAAGCCGGACATTATTTTCGACGACTCCGGCCCGGTTGATGAAGATACTCAACGGCTGAAAGTTTCGGAATCCGGCAATGCCCTGGCCGAAATGGAAGCCGCTCTCGATGAAATAGCCGGAGCCAATCCGCGCATCGAAAAGGACGAGGTCACCGCGACCAAATCGCTCGATGATTTGCGCGGCCTTCTCCACGTTTCTCAAGCGGTAAATTCCTCTCTCGTTCTCGAAGACATATTGCAGATTGTCATGAAGAAAGCCATCGAACTGCTCTCGGCGGAACGCGGCTTTATCATGCTTCTTGATGAATCAAACAAGCTGCAGTTCAAAACGGCGTACAACTTGTGCAAAGAAGCCATGATGGACGAAGATTTCAAGATATCCAACTCCATCGCCGATCAGGTCGCCAGTTCCGGCAAGTCCATCTACACATCCGACGCCCAGTCCGATGAACGATATGCCGAACAGAAATCCGTCCGCGAGTTGCACCTTCGCTCCATTATGTGCGTTCCCCTGAAAATCAAGAACAGCGTAATCGGCATTATTTATCTCGATAATTCGTTGCAGGCCAAACTGTTTTTAAAATCCGACCTGTTCCTGTTTGAGTTGTTCGCCCAGCAGGCGGCCAACGCGATTCATAATTCAGGACTGTACTTTCACGTCCTCGATTTGAAAAAATACAACGAAACCGTAATAAATAATTCCCCGGTCGGGATTGTCGTCATCGACTCGGGATACAATGTAATTTCCATAAACGACGCCGCCCTCGCCACTCTTGAAAAAAACAAGGATGATATCACCCCGTATCATCCCAAAGAAACCCCCACCAAATTTTTGAATTTGATTCCGGAAACGGAAACCTCCAAATGGCGGCAGATGATCGACGTCGCCCTCACCACCAACCAGTCCTACGAAGACGCCCGCTATTTCCACAATACCGGCTATGAAGAAAAAGTCCTGTCGATTAAGATATCTCCGACCAACCAGATTCCGTACGGCGGCGACGGGCTCATCCTCATTATCGAGGATATCACCGAAAAAGTCATCATGGAAAAATACGTCATTCTTTCCGAGAAACTCGTTGCCCGGGGAGAAATGGCGGCCTCGATCGGCCACGAACTGAACAACTATCTGACCATCATCGCCAACAACGCCGAACTTCTCGCCCTCAATATCGATAAAGGCTCCACCGATAAAGCCACCCGCAACGCGGCCCAGATTATCGAAAGCATCAAGAAGATGAAACGGTTCACCGATGGACTGATGGATTTCTCCAAGCTTGAAACCGAAGTTATCAGCTATGACCTCAAACTGTTGGTGGAAGACCTGCTGTTCTCTATTAAACCGCAGGCCCGTTTCAAGCAGGTCGATTTCACGGTCGACCTCGACAGTGACATGCCTACCATTCAGATCGACGTCGGACAAATCCAGCAGGTCCTGATGAACCTGCTCAACAACGCCGCCGACGCCACCGACGACCGGGCCTCCTCGGAAGGCAAAGAAAAAGGCTACAAGCGGCGCATCGACATCTCGACTTCATACGACAAAAGAAAACACCTCGCCGAAATCACGGTCGCCGACAACGGCTGCGGCATTGGCGAAGAAGGCTTGACAAAAATATTCACGCCGCACTACACGACCAAAGATTCGGGACACGGATTGGGGCTGGCCAACTGCAGGAAAATAGTCGAATCGCATCGGGGTGAAATTGCGGTGCAGTCGAAAGTCGGCCAGGGCACGAGCTTTACGATATCTTTGCCCCGCGAACATAAAACCAAAGATTAAATGTCGGATGAGTTTGAAAGTATCGGACGCTTCAAAATAATTCGCCCCATCGGAAGCGGGGGCACTGCCCGAGTCTATCTTGCCACGTCGCCCGCCAAAGAAAAACCGGTCGCCCTCAAGACTTCCATCG
The DNA here is from genome assembly GCA_963702205.1 of uncultured candidate division Zixibacteria bacterium. GTDB lineage: Bacteria > Zixibacteria > MSB-5A5 > GN15 > PGXB01 > CALAMC01. The sequence goes on along the minus strand of OY969724.1, from coordinate 2,172,618 downwards.
ATTCGGCGCCGGGCGAAGTACGTCAATTTCTTCCTCTAATTAAAAAAGAATATGATCTGATCGACGGATTATCCTATCCCGGCCTGGTCAGGGTTTGCGAATTGAATGATGACGACGAGCGCAATCCGTTCCTCACTATGGAATATTGCCCCGGCGAGACTCTGGACGAAATAGGCCCGGTTGAGGACGCGACTACGCTTCTCAATCTGCTGTCGTCGATATCAATAAACCTGTACTATCTGAAGTTGGCCGGATTGTCCCACGGGGATTTCAAACCGCAAAACGTCTTTCTCTCCACACCGCTTGCAAAGCTGCGCGACGGCGGCAAAGTCTATACAAAAATCTCCGACTTCTCTCTCGCGCTGTGGGATAATAGTACCAATCGCAACCGGCTGGGTATCGGGACGGTCGGCTACATTGCCCCCGAAACGCTTGTTGACGGTACCTTGACACATAAGTCGGATATCTTTGCCTTCGGCATTGTAGCGTACATTCTGGCCACCGGCATCCATCCGTTCATGGATAAAAGCAGCGACCCGGTCAGGACTAATTCCCGCATTAAGGAGCATGAGCCTGAACCACCATCGGTACTGAATAAGAAGATTCCATCGGATTTGTCCACGCTAATCATGAACATGCTGGCCAAATGCCCGCAGGATCGAGTTCAGGACGCCTTTTGTATCTGTCGCGAACTGGAAAACATCGGAGCAACTTTGTCGTACAAAGAAATGATTCGGCCAAAACATATCCTCCAGACGCTTGACGGAGATGATGGATTAAGTACCCTGAGCAAATCGCCTTTCAAGCTGGATGACAAATGCCTCGAGACGATTAGATCATACGCCGGTGATGACCCCGTTTTAATTCGCCATATATTCGAGATAAATTTCAGCAAAGGCAATTTTGTCTGGAGCGATGACGGTCTATTGATTGCTTCCGCCAATGACAAGGAATTATGCTGGCCTAATCGTCTGCAAAGACGTCAGGCTGATGCATTCAATAACATGAATGTATCCAATAAAAAGAAAGCGATCATATGTACCGTGCTTGGCAATGTGCAGAATGCCATGACTCTGGATCAAATCACCGGAGACGATATAAATAGCTTTCCCCCACCGCTATTGACCTATCTGAATAAATGCGTATCACCGTATACTGTCCAAAGGATCAATCAAAAACTCGCCCGCAAAGCGGCCGACATTAAGGATCATTATCTGGCGGCATTGCTTTATTCACGAGCGGAACAACTTGAACAAGGCTTTTCTCTCGCCCTCGACTCTTCCAATGAAGCAATCAATGCCGCTCAGTACAACCTGGCCGAAGACATTCTGGATAAGTACGTCGCTCTGGCCCGCAAGAATTCTGACACCGAACGGTTAAAAATTCTGCTCAAACAGAAAGCCGAACTGGCCAAGCGCGCCGGGCAGATCGGTTATGCTGAAAAGGTCCTTCTTGAAATAATAGAACTTTGCCGGAGCGGTAAAGAAGATAAATTCCTGGCCGAAGTTTTCAAGGAACTCGGCGACCTGTACAAAATGAAACAGGATTACACGTCCGGTCTTAAGGCTCTTCGCCAGGCCGAACAAATATTCCACCAAATCGACGACCAACTCGAGCTGTCCCACACGCTCAACAATATGGGTAACATTTACTGGATCGACGCCCGCTACGACGATGCTTATGCGTACTATTGGCGCGCGTTCAAAATACAAAGAAAGCTGCAGGCCATCGACGACGTCGCCTCCACCCTGACCAATATGGCGTCGATTTATTTCTACCGGGAGCGTTTCGACCGGGCTATTCGCCTGTTCCGGCTGTCGCTTCGGCTGAAGCGCCTCACCGGCAACGCTATCGAAATAGCGCGAACGCTCAACAATCTCGGTTACGTCTATTCCGAACTGGGCCTTGCGGACAAAGCCATCGAATGCCTCGAAGAATCCCTTCAGCTCAATGAAAAAACCGGAAGTCAGAAAAGCCTGCTTTTTAATCTCGAAAACCTTACGCTGGTAATGCTTTATGCCGGACGGCTGCGCGAGTCGATAAGTCATTTAAAGCGAGGTCTTTCGATATCGGAGAAGCTGGCCGATGAAGCGCATCAGGGTGTGTTCCTGCGCGGTTTGGCAACGGTGCAAAAACGTCTCGGATATTACGGCCAGGCACTGGCCAATATCGGGCGAGCCATTGCCATCAGCGAAAACAACGGCGATGAACCTCATCTTATCCTGTGCCTGATTCAGTACGGTGATTTGTACTACAGATTGAACGTTCTCGGGAAAGCCTACGAAGGACATCAAAGAATCGAAGAACTTTCCCGCAAAACCGGTGACCGCCGGGCTCAGATATCCTCGATAATGCTACAAAGCCAAATCGACAGTGATTATCGCCATCTCGAAGCAGCTCGCGCCATAGCCGAAGAACTCAAACTGGGTCGAAGCATCCGCCATGTCCTGATTCAAAAGACCGAGTTGGCCCTGAAGCATAATGAAATGTCCCTCGCCTCTGAATGTCTGGAAGAACTCGACCGCATGTTCGACCGCCGCGAAACCGATCTGGAAATGTCTCGGCTTGAAAATTTGCATGGTTTGTATCTTCTGCGTACGGGAGAAATGGACAATGCCGAGATGGTCCTGACCAAAGCCCGGACGCTGGCCGCACAATCGGCGCTTATCCCCGAAATGTGCGAGATCGATTATCACCTGGGGTTGGTCCATACCGAAAAAAAGGATTATGAAAAAGCTTTCGGGCATTTTAAAGATTCCATCGGAGGTTTTAAAAAGACTGCCTCGGATATAAAAGATGAAGAAGTCCGGCAGGCTTTCATGAAGAACGATCTGCTGATTTCGCTGGGGGAGGAAATAAAGAAGCTGAACGCACTGCTTGTACTAAAAAAGGGGGCAGGTCTTTAAGACCTACCCTCATGTCAACATACAGAGGAGCCTGCCCTCAATGGCATATGATGGTCAAGACTCCCGGCAGTATTGGTTGGCAAATCGAGCCGTTAAGATCAACCGCCACCCCAACCGCCAAAAAGCTGGCCACCCTGATCGAAACCAACAGGGGCAACCTTCTCTTCAAGTTTGACGATTGTGAGTACGTACATACTCATGTACCTCCTCCGATGTTGAATTTAGTGCCCTGGAGTATCCAGTACACTCTTCCCTGCGCCTGAACGCAGGGTAGTTTTTTTTAAAACTTAAATTTTTATCTCCTGACCAAAAATAAACATTTGCCCCTTCGGAAGCAAGTGAATTAATGGAGCTATTTCGATCCGAAATTAATCATATTCAGACAATCACCATATGTAATATCAACGATTATATATAATACAATATATTGTTGGAAATTTGTCAAGAACAAAAAAGGAAATCTTTTCCCATTTGTACCATATCACTGGAATCGGGCTTCTGCGAAGATAATTATTATGACTTTATGGTCTCGATCAACTTGCGATTGTACTCGCTCATCATATCGGAGCGGCGCAGTACACCGAGCATTATCGACGGATCAGACTTGTTGACGACCGGCAGCATGCGATAACCTTTTATCGCAAACTTCTTATTGGCTTCTTCGAGCGTGTCTTCGGGAGATACTGTGACAAGATTTGTCAGCACTATGTCTTTGGCAATAATGAGATTATCCAGAGAATGCTTCGTCAACACACCCATCAGGTCAAGCAAAGACAACATCCCGACAAACTTGCCCTGCTTATCGATAACCGCAAAATCGGTCCCGCGTGATTTTTCAACCGTCTCCATAATCCTCGTGACGGGCATGTCGGCCGGGATCGTGAAATATTCGCCGCTCATGACTTCACTGACCCTGGTCGCCTGCAAAACGCCGATGTCTTTGCCGGCCTTAAGAAATATTCCGCGTTTGATGAGCTTGATCGTGTAGATCGAAGGCTCATACAGTCTCCTTGCCACCAGCGTCGAAAATACGACCGCCACCATTAATGGTAGGATAATCCGATAATCGTTGGTCATCTCGAAAATTATCAGGATAGCCGTCATCGGCGCATGAGTCGTGCCGCCGATTAGCGCCGCCATACCGACCAGCGCGTATGCTCCCATGCTGGCGGTGGCCGACGGAAACAACAAATGCACGGCATATCCGAACGACGCGCCGGTTACCGCTCCCATAAACAGCGACGGCGCAAAAATACCGCCCGAGGAACCGCTCCCGAGGGTCAAACTGGTCGCGGCTATTTTGAGGAATATCAAAATAATCGTGATACTAATCGCCATGCGGCCGTAAAGGGCCAACCTGATGGTATCATAACCATCGGCGAATATTTGCGGGTAGAACATACCGATTGTGCCCAGCAAGAGACCGCCTATCGCCGGTTTTGTCCAGTTGGTTATTTTTAACTTATCAAAAAAGTTCTCTGTATGATAAAGCGACTGGGTGAATAGGACCGCAACCCCTCCGCAAATTGTCCCCAGAACCATATAAAGCGGTATTTCCCATGCCGATACCAGGGAATAATCGGGCACCTGAAAAGCCGGGCTGTTACCGAGGAAGGCGCGCATCACGACCGAGGCAATAACCGATGAAATCAGCACTGGCGAGAAGGTTTTTATCGCGAAATCACCGAGAATAATTTCGAGAGAAAAGATGACACCGGCAATAGGCGCGTTAAACACGGCCGAAATACCCCCGGCCGCGCCGCATCCAACCAGGATTTTCACCCGGTCCGATGACATATTAAACAATTGCCCTATCGTCGACCCGATGGCGGACCCGATCTGTACAATCGGGCCTTCACGTCCGGCCGATCCCCCGGATCCGATACATATCGCCGAGGCCACCGCTTTGGCGACGGCTACCCGGGGACGAATTACGCCGCCCTTACGGGCGACCGCATCCATAACTTCGGGAACCCCGTGTCCTTTGGCTTCTACTGAAAATCCATAGACAATAGGACCTACAATCAGGCCGCCAATCAGCGGTATGGCCGGAATCCACCATTTAATTTGTCCGACCTGCCCTGCCAAAATGCTTTCGGAATATCCGAAGAAGATATTTTTACAGGTAACTATCAGCCATGTGAAAAAGTATGCCCCAAGTCCGGTGCCCAGACCGATGACCACAGCCATCGTAATCAAAATCTGGGTTTCCGAGAAATGGAATATCCTATGTAGTTGTTTTTTTGGCAGCTTAGTCATAATCAACGGAATCTATCATAAATTTAAATCATTGCAAGGTCTTTTTATTCCGGTTTAAAAATAGAATATATCCATCAACCTCCGAATATCCTTGACTTATCCGACGCTAAAGCTAAATTATTGAAGAATATGCGTTGAATTGGGGAGTTTTCTGTTGTGAAAAGTTTCACGTTCGACGTCTAATACTTATGTAGAGGAAAACTCTATGATCAATAAAGCAGATGCCATAATCGTAGGTGGGGGGATAGTCGGTCTCGCCACTGCCTTCAATCTGGCAAAGATGAAATTTGGCAAAATCCTGGTGCTGGAAAAAGAGATGTTCCTCGGCACCGGGGCCACCGCCAAATGTGCCGGCGGCGTGCGGGCACAATTTACGACCAAAGTCAATATTCAGATGTCGATGAAATCCGAAGAAATACTCGTCAATTTCGAAGAATTAACCGGCTGGCCGGCTGTATATGACCAGGTCGGCTATATGTTTCTGCTTTCTGATGAAAACGAACTGGCCCAGTTTTCCAAAGCCGTGGAACTTCAAAAATCGCTCGGGCTGCCGGTCGATCTGATCGATATCAAACAGGTCAACGAAATCGCTCCGCCGGTTCGCACCGATGACATAATCAAGGCCACTTTCTGCAAAAACGATGGTCTTGCCGACCCCAACGATATGATCCAGGGCTATGCATCCGCCGCCAAAAAAGTCGGAGTTGAAATCGAAACCGAATGCGAAGTGACCGGGTTGACCTTAGCCGGCGACAAAATAACCGCCGTACAGACCAATAAGGGCATGATAAGTACGAATATGGTTGTCAATGCCGCCGGGCCGTACGCCAAAGTTATCGCTCGGATGACCGGCATAGAATTGCCGGTCGAGCCGGTCCGGCGTCAAATCGTCACGACCGGCGCGCTGGACTATATTCTGCACACCTTTCCGATGGTGGTCGACGTGCGTTCCGGCCTATACTTCCACCGCGAATCGCCGGGACTGCTGCTCGGCTGGGCCGATAAGGACGTCCCCCCGGCGTTTGATGAATCGGTCGATCCCGATTATACCGACAACATTCTGATGAAAGCGCTCGACCGCGTCCCGAAGCTTGAAACCGCCGAGATTCAAAAGGCCTGGGCCGGGCTGTACGAAACAACACCGGATCATCACGCCATAATCGGCTTCGAACCCGAGCTTAAGGGCCTGTTTTATAACAATGGATTTTCCGGCCACGGTTTAATGCACGCTCCGGCGGCGGGACTGGTGGCCGCCGAGATGATTTGCGGGAAAGAAACGTCGGTTGATGTATCATCACTCTCCCCGGCTCGATTCGCCAAAGGCGCCACGGTCGAAGAGACGAATGTGATATAAGAGATCCATTCTCGCAATTAGATTTTAAAAATGGGAGGCAATATGAGGTTGGTCTTACTTAATTCGGTAGCGTTCGTCTTTGTTCTGCTAAACTTTGCCTCGGGTCAGGAACCCGCAAAACAGACAACCGATTCACAAGAGTTTAAAGTATCCGCTGCTCTTGACGGCCTGATTTCGGACAAGATTAACTTAATTAATGCCGACAGCATTAAATCATACATAGAACAATTGACAGACTTCAAAACCCGCTTCATGCTGGCGGATAATCGCAATGATATAGCCAAATGGATCGCCGACAAGTTTAAATCATTTGGATATGACGACATCGCAATTCAAGGATTTCAAAATACAATCGAATGGCCGATGCAAAGCGGCAAAAAAGAAACTTCATTGCAGTACAATGTACTCGCGAATCTGCCCGGAAAGCAAACCGAAGATACTATCTGCGTTCTCGGGGCGCATTACGATTGTATGATTCTGGGCCCGACCGCCGATCCATACAAGTTTTCCCCCGGTGCCGACAACAACGCCTCCGGTCTGGCGATTTGCCTTGAAATCGCGAGGGTCTTGAAGCAGTCCGGTTTCGAACCGAAGTATCCCATACAATTTGTGGCGTTCGGTTCGGAAGAATTTATGACGATGTTTGTCGAAGGAGAAAGCGGCAGTCAGACCTACATAGCGGCACTTAAGCATGAAGGTAAGATGGTTAAACTGATGATCGACAACAATCAGGTCAGCTTCGCATCCGACACGGCCGAGTGGAAGCTCGACTTTCAGAACTATCCCGGTTCAGAAGATATCACTGCATTGGCGCATTTTATTTGCGGTAAGTACACAAAAATAATTTCGGTGGATACTTCGGATCATACACCGTATTCCGACGCCCGGTATTTCCATGAGGCCGGTTATCCGACCATATTTTTCGAGGAATATCATTTCAACCCCCATACTTTCACCGATAAAGATATCCCGGAAAACTGCAATTTTGATTATTGCGCCGAAGTCGCGAAAATATCCTGCGGGATATTGATCTATTCGACCTTTTGACCGGGCTGTCAAGATCAGATGATTACATCCCCGGCAACCTGCCGCCGGTCAGCATTGCATAGATAGAATATATAATCCCTCCGACGACACCACCTATATTGCCCAGCATATGAATGCCGATCGAAGGTATCAAACTGCCGGTGCGTGCCCGCTGATATCCGGCCAAGAGTCCAAGCGAAAAAGTAAAAATCAAGATTATGATGACCGTTTTATAATCAACGCCGCTTAAAATCAAGACCAGATGCATACAGGCGAAAAATACGGCGCTGATTAGGGTCGGGAGGTTGACTTTGAAAAATAAAAGTCTGACCGCCCGATCCTCCAGATATGCCAAGTGCCCCTGTAAAAAGCCGCGCGTGAATATTTCCTCGATAGTGCTCGATAAAATCCAGACATTCAGGATGATCTGGGGGAAGGAAAGTTCTTTGACGATCGGGTTGCCCATCGCGCCGGAAATTAAAACCGCCATCGTGGCCGCCGCTCCCAGAACCAACGCGCCGATCATCGACCAGGCAATGCCGCCACAGAAAATTAACTCTTTTCGCGGCAAACAAAAACCGTAATCCCGGAACCGGCCTTTCCCCAATATCAATATCGCCAAAAGCGATAAAGCCAGTTCAACACCCTGCGTGATAAATATTCTGCTTTTGACCCCCTCGATGATCAATTTGGGAAGTAAAATGGACGCTACCGCAATTATCAGAGCTGCGATAAGTGCCGTAACCAATCTACCGGTGTTATTTTCGGACATGAGTTTTCACCTCATATGGGTGGTCGTATTCAGTGATACTTAATCTTCAATATAAGAATGACCAAAGCTATTGCCAGAGTAATTATGTTGGCCGCAATCACGGGAATGGAAGCAATAAAAATGCCATAGAGTAACCATAAAAAGACCCCTGCCGTAAAAACTACGTACATAGCCAGCGATATATCCCGCGTGGAATGGGAACGCCATGCCTTAGCCAATTGCGGCACGAAAGACGCGGTGGTCATAGCCCCGGCCAGCAGTCCCAGCAGCATTACGGTATCCATAAGAGCATGATAGTATTGAGTTAAAATCGGGCCGTCAAGTAATATAACAGAAGCAGAGTCAAGGCTGCACCGACCTATTCCCCTTAATCATTACGCCGGTTTCCAACGAAGCGGCCCGTCCCAATAATCATTAAGGGTATTGATTATGGCCTGCATAGAAGAGCATTCCCAGCAAGCCATTACAGTTTCATAAGTTTTAGAGATTGGCCCGCAGCCCGATAATGACCTAAAATTGGGTTTACAAGACCGGCCTTTTGTATTATAATTATGGTCTTTAAATTAGACATATGACTGCCCGTTTGAAACAAGATGCGTTGATTTAAAGCTCGACGGCAGACCAAAGAAACGGATACAATTTTACAGGATTACAGGAAATAGATATGGCAAAAATGAATCCCGAAGATATACAAGTGATTCTGGCAACCGACTGCGGTTCCACCACTACCAAGGCGATTCTGATTGAAAAACGAGACGGAGAGTACCGTCTGATTGTCCGCGGCGAAGCCCCGACGACGGTCGAAGCTCCGTTCGAGGACGTTACCAAAGGTGTCCTGAACGCCGTCGGCGAAGTTGAAGAACTTTCCGGCCGAAAGCTCCTCGACGACGACGGCAGGATTATTTCTCCCGCCAAAGATGATATCGGAACCGACGTTTACATTTCCACGTCCTCCGCCGGTGGCGGTCTCCAGATGATGGTGGCGGGTGTCGTGCGCTCGATGACCGGCGAATCGGCCGAACGTGCCGCGCTGGGCGCCGGAGCGATCGTCATGGACGTGATCGCCTCGAACGACAAACGTCTCCCCCATCAGCAGATTGAACGCATCCGGCATCTTCGTCCCGATATGATATTGCTTTCGGGCGGCATAGACGGCGGCACAACCACCCACGTGGTGGAAATTGCCGAACTGGTTTCGGCCGCCGATCCCAAGCCGCGACTCGGCAGCGGTTACAAGCTGCCCATTATTTATGCCGGCAATAAAAACGCCGCCAAGGCGGTCGAAGATACGCTCAAAGACAAAGTTGACCTTCGCACGGTGGACAACATCAGGCCGGTCCTCGAACGCGAGAATCTCGGCCCGGCCCGTGAAGAAATACACAACCTGTTCATGGAGCATGTCATGGCCCAGGCTCCCGGCTATAAAAAGTTGATGACCTGGACCGACGCCCCCATTATGCCGACTCCCGGTGCAGTCGGCCTGATTATAAAAAAGGTCGCCGACATCGAGGGCATTGAGGCGGTCGGGGTCGACATCGGCGGCGCTACGACCGACGTCTTTTCGGTCTTTCGGCCGGGAGAAAGCAACGACGGCGTTTTCAACCGTACCGTCTCGGCCAACCTCGGCATGAGTTACTCGGTCTCCAACGTCTTCGCCGAAGCGACGCTTCCGATGGTCATGCGCTGGGTTCCGTTCGACATGGACGAGCGCGACCTGCGCAACCGCGTCAAAAACAAAATGATTCGCCCGACCACCATTCCGCAGTCGATGGAAGAACTGATTTTCGAACAAGCCATCGCCAAGGAAGCTTTGCGTCTGGCTTTTATACAGCATAAAAATTTCGCGACGGTGCTCAAAGGCGTGCAGCAGCAGCGAACGATCGCCGATGCCTTCGAGCAATCCGCTTCCGGCGCGACCATTGTCAATATGATGACGCTCGATATTCTGATCGGTTCGGGCGGTGTGCTGTCACACGCACCGCGCCGTCAGCAGTCAGCCCTGATGCTGGTCGACGCCTTCGTGCCCGAAGGCATAACCCGCCTGGCCGTCGATTCGATCTTTATGATGCCTCAGCTGGGTGTTCTTTCCACCGTACAGGAGCAGGCGGCCACCGAAGTCTTCAACAAGGACTGTCTGATTCACCTCGGAACCTGTGTTGCGCCGGTCGGTGAAGTTAAAAAGGGTGGCGCCGTCTTGAATTATAAAATCACCCTGCCCGACGGCAACGTCGAATCGGGAACGATGAATTATGGCGAAATGAAACTTATCAAGCTGGGGCTTGACGAAAAAGGTTTGCCCCGTAAAGCCAAAGCCGAACTGGAACCGCTTCAGCACCTCGATCTCGGACCGGGCCGCGGCCACAAAGTTGAAACCGAGCTTTCCGGAGGCGTGGTCGGGATAATCCTCGACACCCGAGGAAGACCGTTCACCCTGCCGACCGATCACAAGGAGCGTATTAATAAATTGAAACAGTGGATGCTGGAACTTAATATTTATCCGGAAGAAGCCCTGAATCGGTAGGCGGTCATGAAAAAATTCCTATTTATATCTGGTGCGTTTCTTTTGATCCTTTTTGTGGCCGGGTCGTGTCTGGCGGATCAGACGTTCATCGACTGGCGGGGCGGATTCTATTTCCATTACCCCGACGGTTGGCACGAAGTTGAATATCGTCAGGTTAACACGTTCCTGGGGCTCCAGAATGTCTCCCGGGACGAGTTCGATTATGACGTCGCCCTCGCTCCCGAAAGCAAAAAGCCGTTCTGGGAAACGGCTTATGTTTTTGTCAGTAGTTTCGAATCAGCAAAATTGTCACAGGCGGAAATCGACTCTGCTTTAAAGAGCATTTCCTCGGAGTACGGTGCCAGTTGCGCTTACGGCAGTTGGAGCACAGGCGAATATAAACTGGAAATCGCGAAACCCGTTTACGACAAAAGCATTCGGGCGGTGGCCGTCAGGGACATTTTCCGCATCCAGGGCACAGAAAAAATGTTTCTGCAAATGCGAGTCTATCACGACAAAGGAATTGCCGTTTTTAGCTGCTATGCTCCTGACAGCGTTTACAAAGACGTCGAAATAGATTTTATAAAGATGGCAACCAGCCTGTCGACCAAAGACCTGCACGAAGTCGCCCCCAAAGAAAGCACGCAAATTGTGGATTTGTCACAGAGAGAGGTTCAAAAGACCGAACATCCGCAGGCTGCCGACGACAAGGCTGATACTTCTACGCAACATTACAGCTGGTTAATTATATTATTGGGACTGGTAGTCGTTTTGGTCGCCGGTTTCCTGATTATAAAGATGAAAAACAGTAACTGATAATAGACAAAAGGCGGACATATGGGTCATGCATATACACCGGGACTTAAAGTCACGGAAAAAATTCTTCTGACAAAAAAGAGAATCCTGCCCCTGAAAGGCGAGGTTATCGTCAAGGTCGGCGATATGGTTAAACCCGACGACATCGTCGCCCGAACTCACCTCCCGGGTATAGTCGAGCCGATCAACGTCGCCAACATTCTCGGTATTCCTCCCGAAGACATCGCCGACGCCATGTTGAAAAAAGAGGGTGACGCGGTCGAGCAGGGTGAAGATATCGCCCTGTCCAAAACTTTTTTCGGGCTGTTTAAATCCCACTGCCAGGCCAAAATCTCTGGAAAAATCGAATCGATTTCGCACATTACCGGACAGGTCCTTCTTCGCGGCGCGCCGATACCAGTTACGGTCAAAGCATATATCGAAGGCGAAGTCGTTGAAATATTCGAAAAAGAAGGCGTCGCCATTACCGCCTGGTCATCTTTTATTCAGGGCATTTTCGGCATAGGCGGCGAAACCCACGGTGAAATCAAGATTGTCGTCCCGGACAACGCCACGACACTGACCGCCAAAGAAATCGACGATTCCTGCAAAGGCAAGGTTATTGTCGGCGGGAGCATGGTCCTGGCCGAAGCCATAAAGCAGGCCGCTAAAGTCGGTGCGGCCGGAATCGTTGTCGGCGGCTTCGACGACAAAGACCTGCGCGACATTCTCGGTTATGATATCGGTGTCGCCATTACCGGTTCCGAAGAAGTCGGCGTGACACTGATCGTCACGGAGGGCTTCGGCAAAATCAACATGGCTCAAAGGACTTTCGATCTGCTTAAGGCCAATGAGGGCCAGATGGCCTGTATCAATGGAGCGACCCAGATCCGGGCCGGTGTAATCCGGCCGGAGGTTATTATTCCCAAACCCAGCGACTCGAAAGCCAAAGATACCAACGCTGACTTTCGCGAAACCGGCCTTGAAATCGGCTCACCGGTGCGCGTCATCCGTCACCCTTATTTCGGCATGCTCGGTGAAGTCTCCGGCCTCCCGCCGGAACTTACCGAACTGGAATCGGGCTCTCATGCGCGTGTTCTGGAAGTTAAATTCATGGATGGGAAGAAGGCCGTGGTCCCCCGCGCCAATGTTGAAATGATTGAATCTTAACGACTTATATAATCCGTCTGACGGATTACATCAAATAAGACTTAAACAAAAAGCCCCCGACCAGGTCGGGGGCTTTTTATGGTCAGCGTAATAAATTTTTAGCGATTAATGTCCGCCTTCTTCCATGGTCTTGGTGGCCGTGGTATCTTCCATCATAGCCGTCGAATCTGCCATCGTTGCAGTTGTATCCTGCATCGTGGTCGTTTCTTCGGTCATAGTGTCGGTTTTGGGCTCTTCTTTCTTCTGGCCGCAACCAACGACCAGCAACAGAGCCATCAGGCTCAAACATACGATTGCAAAAAATTTCTTCATCCCTCTTCTCTCCTTCTCAGATTCATAAAATCCGTTTTACGATTTTGTCCCAAATAATGGATTTAATCCGCTATGTCAAGAGAAACTTGCGTCGCAATAATGGCGTTTTTGCTTTTATATTGACGACTTTCGGGCCTCGGTGTATAATTTATGTTTGCTAAGGATAGGAGACAGACTTAAATACTTATTTACAGGGACCAATTGCGCCCGACTAACGTAAAAGGAATTATATGATTAATGCGGTTATTATGCCTTTGTTTCTGGTAGCGGGAAGCATCGGTGAAATCATCGGCGAAACCAGCCTGTTCGGGAAAATAATCTTAATCATCCTCATAATTTTCTCGTTCGTGTCATGGAGCATTATGTTCAACAAATGGCGCAGCTTCAAAAAGGTGGAGCAGCAAAATAACGACTTTTATGATTTCTTCCGCCGGAACAAGAAGTTGTCCGACGTTCTGACCACGGCCAAAGCGATGAATATGTCCACCATGGCGGGGGTATTCACACAGGGTTACGACGAAATCAAAGATCTGCTGGGACGAAAGAAAGCCGGAAACCCCGATGCCGAGAAACTGCCCCGCCTCGACGTCAAAGACACCGAAATATTATCCATGACGCTCGACCGCAGCACCAACGAAGAAATCTCGGCCCTCGAACGCAAGGTCATTTTCCTGGCCACGACCGCCAACGCCTCGCCGTTTATGGGTCTGCTCGGGACGGTCGTCGGAGTTATGGATTCATTCTGGGCCATCGGCGAGCGCGGTTCGGCCTCGCTGGCCGTGGTAGCCCCGGGGATTGCCGAAGCTCTGCTGGCGACGATTGTCGGGCTGGGTGCGGCCATTCCCGCCGTGATCGGATACAACTGGGCCAACAATAAAATCAAGCAATTCTACGACACGACTTCAAACTTCAGCCTCGAATTAATGGCCCGCGTCAAGAAAGACCTTACATGATACCGAAAAGAAAGTACAACGCTCTCGCCGAGATAAACGTCACCAATTTGGTCGACGTCGTCCTGGTGCTGTTGATCATTTTCATGATCTCCGCACCGCTTTTGCAATCGGGCATCGAAGTTAATTTGCCCAGGACCAAGGCGGCGGCTCTGGACCAGGAAACCGAGGGCGTCGTCGTTACCATTGACAGTAAAGGCGGTATATTCGTAAACGACATCTGGACCCGTCTCGAGAATTTCGAATCATCGCTTGACAAGGAGCTGCGCCGGATCGGAATCTCCTCGGTTTATTTGCGGGCCGATTCGACGGTGCCATACGGGACCGTCGTCGATGTCATCAGCCGTCTCAAAGGAATGGGAATCGAAGATTTGGGATTGATTACCTCTCGCGAAGAAAACAATCATAAAAAACGCCGATGAAAACAGACTTTATTTTTTCATTTATATTACACTTCATTTTTCTGGTTATGATTTTTCTAATGGCACCATTTCAGACCCGCATTAATACCGACCTGGGCGACGTTATTAAAGTCAATCTGGCCTCGATGCCCGCGCTGCAGCCCGAACCGGCCAAACCGGAGCCGATAATCGTGCCGCAATCGATCGTGGCCGATGAACCGGTCACACCTATTCCCGACCAACTGGCTACGGTTACTGAGGCCAAGAAAGTCGAAAAACCAAAACCGAAACCGAAAGATAATAAACCCAAAGATTATAAACCCGACACGCAAAAAGGAGCGGAAAACAAGGCCGGATCGGACAGCGGCCAAAAGGACGTCTCCGGGAACCTTCAGGCCGGGTCCAGGCTGAGCGGGGCCTCGGTCGACAATGCATCGTTTAATTACCCCTATTGGTTCGTGCAGGCCTTTTCCAAAGTCGAGCGCAACTGGACCAATCCCGTCTACGCCAACCAGCCGCTCAGCTGCACCATCTATTTCCAGGTTATATCGTCGGGACGTATAATAAAAATCGAAGTGGAACAATCATCAGGCATTGACGCCTTTGACCGCGCCTGCGAGCGGGCCGTAAGGCTCTCCCAGCCGTTGCCGCCGCTGCCCGATGACTTCACCGATGAAATCTTAGGCATTCACCTTAAATTCCCTTATGCACCAAAATGAAAATTAAAAAGATCACCATATTTATCCTGTCATTTGCCGTGCTGGCCGTTACAGCCACGGCACAATCCGGCTTATCCATCCGCGACGTGCACGGCGAACTGAGCACGAAATCATCGTTCGAACCGACCAATATATCGGTCGAAGACGTGCACTACAGCGGCATAGATTTCATCACCTACAGCGACACGGTCATCATGCGCAACTGCGCCGCGATTTTGCGCAATGATCTCGACTTTTCACCGTACTTTTCCATCGTCCTGCTGGATTCATTCTTCCTCCAGCACATGGAGCTGATGGAGATGACCATGCTGGGCTGGCAGCGCCTCGGATCGGAATATCTCGTCAAACTCAGCGCCGATTTCCCCCGAAACGACCTGAGGCTGTCATACCGCCTGTTTTCGGTGGCCCAGGGCAAAGAGATACGCAGCAAATCATTTGAAGACCACAAAGAATCTTATCGCTATATCGTGCACGACATCGCCAACGATATCGTCAGGACTTTGACGGGCGATGAAGGCGTCTACCGGACGAAAATCGCCTATGTCAAACAAATCGAAGAAGCCAAAGAACTGTTCATGTCCGACTTCGATGGATATGGCGAAGTGCAGCTGACCGACAATGGCTCGATCAATCTCTCGCCGGCCGTTTCTCCCGACGGAAAATATATTTATTTTACCAGCTATAAAGACGGCGAACCGCACCTCTACCGCCTTAATATGAAAAACAACGAAGTCAAGCTGTTCGCCGGATACCCCGGCCTTAACGCCGCCCCGGCGGTTTCGCCCGACGGCAAAACCGTCGCCTGCGTCCTGTCGAAGGACGGCAATTCGGAAATATATCTTCTGGACGATAACGGCAAAATCAAACACCGCCTGACCAAAAACTGGTCTATCGACACCTCGCCGACCTGGTCGCCCGATGGGCGCGAGATTGCCTTCATATCGGACCGAACCGGTCTGCCGCAGGTTTACATCATGGATAACGAGGGCTTGAACGTCCGGAGGCTGACCTATCAGGGAAGCTATAACGATTCGCCCTGCTGGTCGCCCAAGGGTGACCGCATCGCGTATGTCAGTCGTCAGGGCGATTTTAAAATCTGCTCGATCGATATAACCGGCAAAAATATCCAGATTCTAAGCGATCTGGGCAACAACGAAAACCCGCATTATTCCCCCGATGGAAATCATATTATTTTTTCGTCCAACCGGCTGGGACCGGTGGATCTTTACACCATGGATCTGTTCGGCAACAATCAGAAACGTCTAACTATAAGAGGAGGGTTTTCCAATCCGATCTGGCTGCCTTTTGAAAATTAAGGGCGTCCGGACGTATAATATGACAGGAGACATCGATTTTAATATTGACCGCCATAGGTTATTTAATTAGAATTAGGCGAATTTTGACAAGAATATAACGAAATTATATCAAGGAGGAGACCGATGAAAAGGTTGACGATTTTCATGCTGCTTTCGTTTGTCGCGGTTTATCTTGCCGCCTGTGGCGGCGGGCCAAAACCGGTGCCGGAAGAGACACAGCCCGTTGTGACCGAACCCGAACCGGAACCCACACCAAAACCCACACCGGAACCTGAACCGGAGCCGATTCCCGAGCCGGTCAAGGAAAGCGCATTCATGAAAGTCTATTTTGACTTTGATAAGTACAACCTTGTCGATTCGGCCAAGACGGCCCTGGAACACAACGCTCAAGTCCTGCGCGAAAACGCCAACGTCATCATCCTTATCGAAGGTCATTGTGACGAACGCGGCACGGTCGAATATAACCTGTCGCTGGGTGAAAAGCGTGCCAACGCCTCTATGGACTACTTAAAAGACCTGGGCATTGCTCCCAGCCGCATGTCCGTCATCAGCTACGGGAAAGAACGCCCGGCGGTGATGGGTCATAACGAAGCGGCCTGGGCCAAGAATCGCCGTGATGAATTTAAAATAGTCTCTCAATAAAGAGGGTACTATCATGTCTTCGAAAAGATCAGTTCAAGCCGTCGTGATATTCACGGCGGCTTTTATCACTCTGGCGGGCTGTGCCACCAAGCGCGACGTCATGATCGTCGACGAGAGAGTTCAACGGGTGGAAGTCAACCAGAAAAAAGTCGTGGATGCGGTCGGACGGATCGATTCTCTTCTGGCCGACGAGAAGGACGCCTCAACCGATCTGCGGGCCGAAGTCAGGTCATCGGTGCGGGATATGCTGACCGAGTTTCGGGCCATGCAGGTCAGCTTGACCGACCTTCAATCCAAAGTCGACGCCCTGACTCAGCGCGGCCAGGGACGCGAGGGATACATCCCGCCGGTTACCATAGCCGGGAGCGACACGACCAGGCCTTCTGACTCGGTGGCCGTCATTCCGGCCGTGGATTGTCAGGAAATGTACGATGAAGCCTTCATCTTGCTCCGGCAGAGTCAATATGAAGAAGCCATCGCGAGTTTTGGCGAATATTTCAAGTACTGTGCCAACAGCGATAAGGCCGATAACGCCCGCTTCTGGCTGGGTGAAGCGTACTATTCCATGAAGAAGTACATGGAGGCGATCAGCGAATTCGACCTGTTGCTGAAGAACTATCCGAAATCGGAGAAATGCCCCGGCGCGATGTATAAAATCGCCCGTTCGCACGAAGAACTCGGCCACGCTAAAGACGCCAGGCAGTACTATCAAAAACTGGTCGATGAATATCCCGGCACGCTGGAAGCCGATCAGGCCGCCGAAAAGCTCAAGGAGTTGAAGTAAATGACCGTACGACGGCTCAAAGTTACCACCAGGACCCCGGATGCAGGTATACCTCGCGCCCGGGGTTTTTATCAGCTGGAAGAAGATACGCTGTACTTCCCTGTCGAGACCGGAGGGAGCAGGAGCCGTTATTTTTCCTTTCTGGATTCCGAATTCGTATCTTTGCAGCTTGACCGCGACGGTCGACTTATTTTCGTCGAAATTACTCTCCCCCGCCGCCGCTGGCAGGTCGAACCAAACCTGGTCCACCCCGAACGGTCTGTTCCGGCCGATATTCGTTTCCTCGATTTCCGCGAAAATTTCGGTGAACCGGAGATTCTGTGCGATATTGATTTCCAGACAGTTTACATAAAATTCAATTCGCGCCCCGCCAGGCTAACATACAGGCTGGCGGACAATATTCTGGTTCAGGTTGACACGCACGACCATGTCACCGCTCTCTGGTTGACCGGCATCGCCGATGACCGTGCCGGCAAAAATATCTCGGCCTGGCGCAAGGCGCTCCGCATAAATTCCGTTCCGTCCGCACAAATCGCCGCCGTTTCTCAAATGTGATTCGCATGTGATTTATTTCCCGCGCTTTCTGCCGTTAATTATGGCGGAGGTCATGAGTGGGTTTATTTCTTTATATAGACGTCGACGCTTTTTTCGCGTCGGTCGAACAAGCTATCAACCGGGCTCTGGTCGGACGGCCCGTCATGGTCGGCGGCCTGAAGCACGAACGCGGGGTGGTTGCCTGTCCCAGCTATGAAGCGCGCGCCCGGGGCGTCCACACCGGGACGCCTCTCTATGAAGCAGCTCGGCTGATCCCGGACGGCGTGTTTCTCAAAGGAGACTTCAACCGCTATGAAGACTTTTCCCAGCGGTTTTATGACATCCTCGAATCTTACACGCCGGAACTTGATAAAATATCGCAGGACGAAGCCTGCCTCAATATTTCCGGGGCTCTGCGCCCGTTCGGCGGTACCGAAAAGCTCGCCCAAACTCTGCAAACACGGATCAAGGACACCCTGGGACTATCCACGTCGATCGGCATTGCCCCCAGCCGGATTGCCTCGAAGATCGCCTCGGAGCATAAGAAGCCCTACGGCCTGACAATCCTGACCAAAGACAATATCACCGACTTCATGAACGACCTCCCCTTACGCCGGATTCCCGGTATCGGACGGGTTAAGGAAAATGTCCTGACGGAAATGGGAATTCGCACCGCCGGGCAGCTGGCCCGTGTGCCGGAAAACTACCTGAAGACAATATTCGGCCTCAACGGACTTAAAATCGCCGCCTATTGCCGGGGCGAGGACGGCCCCCTCCTGCGCGATTACAGGGTCAGCCGTGAAACCGGCTTCGCCGACGACATCACCGACCGCACCGTGCTGCTGTCTCATTTCTATTATCTATTGGAGCGCGCCACCGCTAAATTAAGAAAGCTATCCAAGCGGGCCGGAACCGTCAAAATAAAATTCCGTTACGCCGATTTCCAGACAATCGAGGGGGCGCATCGGGTGTGCCCCTTCACCAACGATGAAAGCAAAATCTACCCGCTGATCGAGCACATGTTTGTCCGCCTGTTCACCCGGCGCATCGGCATTCGGCTGGTCGGAATCACCCTGACCGGCCTTAAAAATTATGCCGACAACGAAACCTTCCTCAACGACCGCGTCGAAAGGGACCTCAGATTGCGAAAGGGGCTGGATTTTGTCAGAGGGCGGGAGGGTTTCTTCTCCCTCATGACCGGCCGTACCTGGTCGTTGGAAAAACGCTACAAGAAAGGCGATACCGGTTTTGAACTGCGTACTCCCGGTTTGTCACAGTAGTTTTTCGCTCCTTTACGGGACGGCGACGCCGGAACAGCTTGTCGACCGGGCCGTGCAGTTGGGTTTTGAAGCCATAGCTCTGGCCGACAGAAATAACCTGTACGGTGCATATGACTTCTATTATGCCGCGCTGGAGCGGGGCATCCGGCCGATTATCGGCGTGAGGCTCGATATATCCATCGGACGCCTGACTTTACTTTGCACCAACCACGACTGGTTCAAAAATCTTCTGCGACTGGTGACCCATTTCCAGTTAAACGGCCGACCGGATTTGGACATATTGCAGAAGTATTCGCGCGACCTGATCGCCCTAAGTCAACCGGGCAATGATCCCATGATTACAAAAGAAATATTCGCCGAAAACGCCTATATATCGGTCGACCTTATAAGACCGACTGCCGCCCTGCGTGAAAGCGCCAGGGCGGGAATTAAACCCGCCGCAACGCCTTCGGTCAGTTTTCTGACGCCGGAGGATCGGCCCCGACATCGGTTGTTGCGGGCGATCGGGGGGAGTTATCTCATAGACAATATTCCGCCCGCTCAATTGGCCGGGGAAAATGAATTCCTTCAGAGGCCGTCTGATTACGACAAAACCTACGTGGCCTTTCCCGCTGCCGGGCATGGTGCCGCCGAAATCATTGAAAAGTGTCATCTTGCCCTTCCGGAGCGAAAAAATATCCTGCCCGATGTTAAAATCGACGGCGACCACTGCGCCCGTTTGCGATGCGACGCCCTTTCGGGCCTTCGTAAAAAAATCGGCGACATCGCGGGTCGATATCTGGCGCGGCTGGAGTACGAACTGACGGTTATCGAGCGCACCGGCTTTGTCGACTATTTCCTGATTGTCACGCAAATCATTGAATTCTGCAAAAAAGAAAAAATAACGGTTGTCGGACGCGGGTCGGCGGCCGGGTCGTTGGTATCGTTCGCGCTCGATATCACCCGGGTCGACCCCATCAAGCACGATTTATATTTCGAGCGTTTTTTAAACGAAGCCCGCACCGACTGTCCCGATATCGACCTCGACGTCGACTGGCGCTATCGCGACCGTGTGCTGGATTTTATCTACGACCGCTACGGCCGCGATCATGTTGCCATGATGGCGTCCTACGTCCGTTTCCAGCCCAAGCTGGCCGTCCGCGAAACCGCCAAGGCCATGGGCTGCAGTCCCGATGAGGTCGACCGCTTCACCCGGCGGCTGTCCTATGGCCCCCTCGCCCAGCCCGATCATGGCATGTCGGATGTCAAGCGGCTGACCCGTTCCCGCCACGAATGGGAGCGCTTTCAGAAAGTATTGGCGGCGGCAAGGTCCATCGCCGATCTCCCTCGCCACTTAAGTATCCACTCCGGCGGCATTGTCATAACACCGAAGCCGATAACCGAGTATGTGGCTCTCGAACAGGCGACCAAGGGGATCGTGGTCACCCAGTGTGATATGTATCAGGCGGAGAAGATTGGTCTGGTCAAGATCGATGTCCTCGGCCAACGGGGGCTTGCGGTTATCGCCGACTGTCTGGAACAGGCGCGTAAGATTCAGGGCGATAACTTCGAAGTCCCGGAGGACGATCCTGCCACATTTAAAACCTTCCGATCCGGCAAAACTATCGGTGCCTTCCAGATAGAATCGCCGGGTCTGAGGGCTCTCTTGCGCGACCTTCAACCCCGTCAACTCGATGATATCACGCTGGCCCTGGCGCTGATTCGTCCCGGGGCATCCGAGTCGGGAATGAAGAAACTATTCCTGAACCGTTTCCACGGCAAAGATATAACCGAATACCCTCATCCGAACCTCGAAAAAACGCTGGCTGAGACATTCGGTGTTTTCATCTATCAGGAGCAGGTGATTTTGGCCGCGCAAAGGATCGCCGGGTTCAATCTCCCCGCCTGCGATATGCTCCGTCGGGCGATCGCGAAAAAACGCAAGGCCGGCTCCGCCGACCGCCTGCGCGAGAGATTTCTTGATGGAGCCAAAAATAATGGCGTCGAAGAACATACTGCCGAAAATATTCTGGCCCAACTGCAGCAGTTCGCCGCCTTCGGTTTCTGCAAAGCCCACGCCGCCACCTACGGGCACCTATCCTATATTTCCGCCTATTTCAAAACGCACTACCCGGCTTATTTCATGACGGCGGTCCTGCGTAACGGCGGCGGGTATTATCCGTCGGCCGTCTATGTGGCCGAGGCGCGGCGGTTGGGGGTTGAGGTGCATCCGCCCGACGTGCACCGATCCGACACGCTCGACACGGTCCGAAACAACAAGCTCTATCTCGGGCTGTGCCGCGTCCGCGATATAACCTATAAAACGCTGGAGCAAATCGAAAAATACCGGCCGTTCGACTCGCTGGCTGACTTTTTATCGAAGATTACCCTGTCCGAACGCGAGGCGGAGAATCTCATCCGGGTCGGTTTTTTCGACTCGATCGAACCCTCGCGGCCGAAACTCCTCTGGCAGTACCGCCTGTGGGGCCGGACGCCCAAAAATAAAGGCGACGATCTTTTTGGCGGGCGAGTGATGGTTCCGCAGCGGCAGGACCTGCCTCCATTGCAGGAATTCTCGCGGCTCGATATTTTCAACGCCGAACGCGGCCTTCTCGAAATCCCGGCGTCGTTCAATCCGCTTTCGCTATTCAAAGACTATCGCGATTTCGACCCGCGCTCGTTGAAAAATATGACCCACGACTCTCCCCTGACCGTCTCCGGCTGGTTGGCCGACCGCAAACGCATCAAAACACGCGACGGCAAGCAGATGGTATTCCTGACCTTCGACGCTCTCGACGACACCTTCGAGGTTGTTCTCTTTCCCGATACCTGGGGACAGTACGGCGAGACGGTTCGAAGCTACCGCTACCTTACGATCGAGGGACGGGTCAACCTTCAGGAAGGCAGCCCGGCCATCGTCGCCGAAAAAATATACCCGGCCGAAACCGGATTGAAAAAGGCCAAATTCATTTAGTTGACAGGGGCGACGCCCCGATATTTATTTGATTTATGGCAGTTCCAGACAGTACCATAAAAGAGTATCGCAGGCTCGTCACCGAAATCGAAAAGCATCTTCGATTGTACCACGTGTTCGATGCGCCGGAGATATCCGACGCCGAGTACGACCGCCTGTTCGATCGCCTGCTTGAAATGGAAAAACAATACCCGGAACTGATCGGTGGGGATTCACCGTCGCAGCGCGTCGGCGCGCCGCCTCTCGGGAAATTCGAGACGGTGGAGCATCGCGTCAGGATGCTGTCCCTTCAGAAAGTCACCAGTGAAGAAGAATTCGCCGAATTCGACCGTCGGGTGCACGACGGGCTCGGGGTCGAGGGTGACATCGAATATATGGTGGAACCGAAACTCGATGGCCTGGCGGTTGAACTGGTGTATGAAAACGGAGTGTTTACCGTCGGTTCCACGCGCGGTGACGGAGCCAGGGGCGAAAATATAACGGCCAACCTCAGGACCATTCGAAGCATACCGCTGAAGCTCTCCGATGAAACGGTGAAAAAATATCCGCTTCTGGAAGTACGCGGCGAAGTAATCCTGCGCAAATCTGATTTTGAAAAGCTCAACGCGAAAATGACCGAACGCGAGCTTCAACCGTTCGCCAATCCCCGCAATGCCGCCGCCGGGTCGCTCCGTCAGCTCGACTCGCGCAACACTGCCGAGCGACCGCTTATTTTCTACGCTTATAATATTTCCGCCACCGACCTGCCCGGTCTCAAGACTCATGCGGATGCCATGCGTTTATTAAAGCATGAAGGGTTTCGTATCAATGAAAACCTCGTCGAGGTTCACGGCGTCGTGCAAGTAGCGATGACATTCGAAAAACTCGAAAAAGTCAGGCCGGAACTTGATTACGAAATCGACGGCATGGTCATCAAAGTCAACGGCTTTTCCGAACAGGTCATTCTAGGTGAAATTTCCCGCGCCCCGCGCTGGGCGGTGGCCTGGAAATTCGCCGCCGAAGAAGCCGAGACCGTCATTTTCGACGTGGATTTTCAGGTCGGACGAACCGGCATAATAACCCCCGTTGCCAAACTCAATCCGGTTCATGTCGGCGGCGTAACCGTCAGCAACGCCTCCCTGCACAACGAGGACGAAATCAATACACTCGGCCTTAAGGTCGGCGATACGGTCATTGTGAAGCGCGCCGGTGATGTCATACCCGACGTCGTCAAAGTCATTACTGATAAACGCAACGGCAAAGAAAAGTCGATCAAGATGCCGGACAAATGCCCGTCGTGCGGTTCCGGGACGGTTCGTCCCGAGGGTGAAGCGGCCTGGCGTTGCACCAACGTCGCCTGCCCGGCGCAGGTGATTGAAAAGCTGTCGTACTTCGCCTCCAAAGACGCGATGGACATCGAGGGTATGGGTGGCAAACTTGCGATACAGTTGTACGAAAACGATCTTGTCAAAGACCCGTCCGACATTTACTATTTAACCAAAGAAAAGCTGCTCCCGCTCGATTTGATGGCCGAGAAAAAAGCTCAGAACCTGCTTGAGGCTATTGATGCTTCAAAGGCCAGTGAACTGCCCAATATAATCGTCGCTCTCGGTATTTTCGGCGTCGGTGAGACGGCTGCCCGGGCGCTGGCCGAACATTTTGAAACGATTGATAATTTCATGCAGGCCGACGAGGAGGCGCTTACTTCGATCGAAGGCATCGGCCCGACTATCGCGCGGTCTGTCATCGATTATTTTTCCAAACCGGCCAATCGCAAGATGATCGACAAGATGAAAAAGGCCGGGGTGCAGTTTAAAGCATACAAAGTAGAAAAAGGCGCTCAGCCCCTGGCGGGAAAGACGTTTGTCATCACTGGGACGCTGTCCAAACCGCGCGGGCATTTCAAGAAGATGATTGAAGACGCGGGCGGAAAAGTTTCCGGTTCTGTCTCGGCCAAAACCGATTTTGTCCTTGTCGGCGAGGACCCCGGCAGTAAGTACGACAAAGCCAAGAAGCTCAATATCACGATTCTCGATGAAGAGGGATTTAGCGAGCTTTTTAAATAGATCAGAACCAGTCTTCGTAGGGCGGAATCCTTTCGAAGACCCTGATCTTTTGAAGGGTAGCGTTTCTGCCATTTATAATATTCGACTTATTTTATTTCCCGCAAAAAGACAGGCAGGTCTGACGACCTGCCTGAACATATTATTAAAATATGAGTCAGGAGCGCCCAACGCAAGGCTCAGGACCTGCGGCGCGTCTCCTGACCTACAACACTGCCTGAACTCATCAGAGTGTACCATACAATGTCATTCCCGCGAAAGCGGGAATCCAGCCTTCGTAGGGCGGAATCCTTTCGAAGACCCTGATCTTTTGAAGGGTAGCGGTTCCGCCATCTAATTAATTCGCGGGACCGCTTCGCTGCTCGGGTCCGGCCCTACGCTTTAGTCCGACAAAAACAGGCAGGTCTGATGACCTGCCTGAACTTTTTATTAAAATATGAGTCAGGAGCGCCCAACGCAAGACTCCGGACCTCCGGCATGGCTCCTGACCTACTCTAAAAATATCTCGATTAAATAATACCCTCTACAATTTCCCGGCCACGGCGTTAGCGACGTCGAGGGTTGAGGACGATCCGCCCATATCGTATGTACGGACCCTGCCCTCTTTGATGACCGACGCAATGGCCTTGTCGAGCCGGTCGGACATATCTTTTTCACCGAGCCATTCGAGCATCAACTGCGTCGTGATCAGTGTCGCCATCGGATTGACTTTATACTTCCCGGCGTACTTCGGCGCGGACCCATGGGTCGGCTCGAATACGGCGTACTTATCGCCGATGTTACCAGATGACGCGAACCCCAGCCCGCCGACCAACTGTGCACACAGGTCGGAGATGATGTCGCCGAACATGTTGGACGTCACGAGCACCGAATAATCCAGCGGATTCTTGATCAGCCACATGCACATGGCGTCGATGTTGGTTTCCCACAGCTCGATTCTGGGATAATTTTTGGCTATCTCGCGTGCGGTGCGAATCATCAGGCCCGACGTCTCACGGATCACGTTGGGCTTTTCGACCACCGTCACTGACTTACGGTCGGTCTTTTTGGCGTATTCAAAAGCATCGGTAATGATATTGCGGCACCCCGTTTTGGTATTGATGCGCAGCGAAACCGCCACCTCGCCCGCCGGGTGCTTATCGAATTTTTTCATTTTGGGGTTGGCATCGGAAATTGCCTTGCGAACCGAATCCGGAAGTGGGAAAAATTCCACGCCCGAATAAAGGTCTTCGGTGTTCTCGCGGAAGACGACGATGTCGATGCCCTCTTTATAGTTCAGAGGGTTGCCCTCGTACGCTTTACAAGGACGCAAATTGGTGCGGAGATTGAATTCTTGTCTTAGCCGTACGATCGGCGAAGAATAAGTCAGCCCCTTGCCTTTCAGTTCCGGCACGAGCTCGTTTTCGGCTTCTTCTTTGGGTTTCGAGGTAATCGCGCCGAACAGCGCGCAATCGGTATTGTTCAGAATTTCTATCGTGCGATCCGGGAGCGGATTGCCTTCTTTGCACCAGAACTCCCAGCCGATATCGGCTGGAATATATTCAGCGTTCGGATTCAATTTATCCAGGACGATTTTTGCCGCTTCCATAACGTCAACGCCGACACCGTCGCCCGGCATCCACGCAATACGATACTTAGCCATAGTCTTGTTTGGATACTCCTGTTAATAGTTGAAGGTTAGACTGAAGATATGCGAGTCATCGAGTTCATTGGAATAAGGCAGGAAGGCATAATCGATGCGAAAGTTCCGCCTCCTGTACCCGAACCCCGCCGAAAAACTTTTGCTTTCATATTTGAAACGGTACCCGCCGCGAAGAAAGAGGTTATCATAAATCTCATACTCTCCGCCCGCGTGCACCCGCATGTTGTACTCATCGATATTGGAATCGTCGAAAACGACCAAATCCAGAGCCCCGAGGAATTTATCGTACCGATACGACCCACCCAGACGGAAGGTCGTGGGAAGATTGAAATCCTCTTCGCGCAGGCTGACGGTCGAGCCGAAATTCTGCACGGCCGCACCGAATTGAATTTGCGAATTGTACTTGTATATCGCCCCAAGGTCGAAATTTATGGCCGAACCGGTATACATGTCGATTTTTTCCATCATCCATCCGGCCATTATGCCCATGACGACTCTATCGCCGAACTGATACGAAACACCGGTTTTTATCGAAACGTCCTGCGCCGCGAACGGATAATACGTGCTCGACGGCACCGAATCGGTTCGTCCCTGAAGGCCCTCGACGTGCCCGACCACGACGCCGGTCGTGAATGTCGCGTTGCGTTTGGAAAACGATATATAGCCGGCTTCGATCGCCACGTCGTGCCAGTGCGTATTGTGCGAGAAAGAGCCGTCAATACCGCCCTGTCCGTATGGACCGGCCGGGTTGAATGCGGCGGAGTATGGGTCGCCGGTGACGGCCGTGAAGGCGCCGCCCATACCAGCCGGCCGGGCGCCGGATTCAAGGGTCAAAAGTCTCAGGCCCGACAGCGCGAAGGCCGGCATGGAAAGGACCAGCAAGGCCGCCATGTATATGAATATTTTCATGGTTCGTTTCATAAATTTAAAACACCAGGTTCAGGCTTATTATATGGTCACTTCCCTCGTCCGCTTTTTCGGCAGAATAGGCGTAATCAAACAGCAGCATAAATTTATTGATTTGCTGGGCCAGCCCCATACCGGCCGTCACACGTCCCTGATTAAGACCGGCGCGAAGACGCAGCATTTTGTCGACCGTATATTCACCGCCGAATTTCACTTTGGCCGACTGCTTGGTATTTTTCTCGACGTCAAACACCGTCAAAAATTTCCGATTGAACGTCTTGAAAGACAGGCCGAACCCAACCAGGATGGGGAATTTGTCGCTTTGAGTCACGCCCGGATTGTCGCTGTATTTCTCCCAATAGTCATTAGTGGTCCAGGGATAAGTCGCGGCGAGGTTCTGGACTACCAGGCCGACGGTAATATCCTGAACCGGTTTGTCGTCCATGGAACCGTACTCCATCAAAGAATCGACAAACAGCATACCACCGAAGTTTATCCCAATCGAGTTGGCATCGATATTGGCCAGCTTTTTGTAATAATAACCGAGCTTGGTTCCCACGCTCAGGTACGGGACAAATCTCTTGGCGAAAGTCACGCTGAACATATGTTCTTCGGATGATATAGTCCGGCCCAGGTCGCGGCCGCTCCGATTGCGGGCGGTTACTTCTCCGTAACCGGCATAAAGCCAGCTTACACCCAGAGCCGATTCCAGATGAGTCGGCAGCACCATCGAAATATACCCGAGCTTGCGATCGAGAGTCATGATACGATAACTGCTCGAAAAAGTCTTTTGTACTATCTGCGACAAACCGGCCGGGTTGAAATACTGGGCCGAACCGTCGTCGGACAATCCGTAAAAGGCACCGCCCATCGCGGCCGGGCGAGCCTGCACCGATAATTGCAGCAACGCTCCGGCGTAGCCGCCGTCCTCGTCGGCCAGAACCGCCGGTGAGATCGCCATCGAAACCAGAACCAATATGCAAAATATTTTCTTCATATTTACCCCTTACGGAATTATAGCGAGCTTGCCCCAGTTAAGGTCACCGTTGGATGTCTCCACCTTGAAGTAATAAATCCCGGCGGCGACAACGTCACCGCGACCGTTGCGACCGTCCCAATAATCGGTGGAATAGGCAATACCCTCGCCGCCCTGGCGCGATTCGTTCTGAACCACGGTCTTTACAAGGTTCATAGCGAAATCATAGACTTCTATTGTCACGTCGCCGGTCCGGGTCATGGGATAATTAAAATAGATATAGCTTTGGCTGATAGGCGAAAACGGGACCGGGTAGGCATAATATTCATCACCGGGTTTTACCCGGAAAATATCCCAGTTGTCCGTTCCGAACATAGCTAACGGAATAACAGCGGCACCATCCTCCGTACCTACCCAAAGTTGGTCGTCGATTACTTTTGCACCATAAACGGCGCTCGCCTGATCGATAGTGAATTCGACATTCGGAGTATTCGAAATTAGCTGACCCGATATCCGGGCGGTATCCCAGACAATGTCACCGAAAATAGTCGTATCGAGGTTTGAATATAGTAGTCCCGCCGACGTGGCCGCAAATACGGTGCTGTCGTTGAAGCCGTAATTCCAACCGATCGTGCCCACGTACGCCCGTTTCCATACATTTTGTGAATATAATTGAAGAAATGAAATTCCATTGGTCTGACCGGTGGAGCCGCCCGCACCGGGCCGACCGGTTGCCCAAAGGAGCGGTTTTCCGTCCGGCAAGTACTGAATCCCCATGGCGGTCACCCAGTTACCGGTCAGATTGGGAATCAACACATTTCCTATTTTGTCGGGTGCGAGTGGATCGGTATTGGCCTTGTGGATACCCCAGTGGGCGGACGATCCGCTGCTCGGAGGCGAGACACCGAAGCCACCACCATTGGTGCCAAGGAAAATCGTACTGTCGATCACTTTGACGACCGTGAAGTTACGATCGCGAAAATTAAGGACAATTGGATTCAGGCTGTCCTGAATTTGATAAGCCGGGACCTTCCCCCATATCCATTTATCGAAATCAATAACCTGGGTTAATAAATTCTGTCCACCCAATATCACATAATCATCAAGGAAGCTGATATCGTAATACAAGGTGTCCACGGGGCTTACAATAATAACCGGACCTGCCCCAACCGTGTCTCGCACATGCCATGTCGCGCCCTCGTCGAACGACGCGTAAACCGTATAAGAGCCGATTTGATCATCGAGGGGCCAGCTAATGGCCCAGATATAGAAAGAATCCACGATTTCATCGTCACCGTAAAAATCCTGAATGGCCACTTTATTCGCCCGGGCACCCGACGTGTCGTTATCCGGAAAAACATAATAGAAGATCGAATCCATCACATTAGCACCGTCGTACTGAAGCATGACAAGCCCGGCGTCGGTTCCCACCCACAAACGATTATTGACCGTATCCGGCACAATGCTGTTGACGACGTCGCGGTTTATATCGGCCGTGGCACCACCTGTATCGAGTGTTACGCTTTCCCAGGTGGAACCGGTATCGAGCGAACGGATCAGCCCGCCGGATCTGGCCGCCACATATATGGCGTCGTTCAGATCGAACATACCGGCTACGTATTTGTCATCGTCGTTAACGTCCAGAGCGGGGTCGCTTATTTCGGTAAAGGTCAAACCGGTATCGACCGAAACCGCCAGACCCGTTCCCGGGCCCGTCACTGATTCACGCGTCCCGGCGAACAACAGGCCGTCGAAAAACAGACCGGTTGTAATCGTCGGACCGGGCAAGCCGCTGCCGGGTGAATAGGCGGAATTAAAGGTATTCGTAGTGCCCAGCCCGCTGTAGCGGGTAAGTCCGCGATCGCCGCAAATGACATAAAATGTGTCGGCCTTGAAAATATCGAGAATGTAATTGGACGACGGTTTGGCGTAATCCGGAGCCCAGATATATTGCTTTAGTCCATAGGCCGTCCCCGCCCATAAAACTATAGAGTCCTGATGAAACGTATCCACCACGGCCGAAAAATAGATATCCGAGTTATTTAGCGGCCCGCCGTTGGCCCTGGTCGTCGAATCCGAAGCCGAGGCATAATAATGCCGCCAGTTCTGGCCGCCATCAAAACTGCCGAACAGGCCCCCGGCCCACGACGCGCAGAAGATTACGGAGTCGACACCGGTAATATCGTAAACTACCGATTGTCCTCCGAAAGAACCGGGCACCATCATCGTATCCCACGTCTGCCCTTCATCATCGGAGAAAGACAATCCGTCGGCGATCGGATATAACGTCCCGTCGATTTCCTGCGAATGATTGGTGGCCACCCAGATTTTGTCCATGATATCATCGCCTTCGGAATAGAAGGCCGAAATTTCCTGCGATACCAGTCCGTTGGAAGTATTATAAATACTCCAGCTTTGGCCGTCATCGCTGGTAAAACTCAGCCCGCCGCTGGTGGCCAGCCAGATCGAGCCTTTATGTTGGAGAATGTCGATGACGCCGTTGTCGGAAATTCCGTACGACGAAAGCGGGTCGTCAAAAGCCTTAAGCAGAACAGTCGCCTCTGCCCCCGACGCGGTCAGGAGCAAAACCAGTAATATTAATTTTTTAATCATAATAAAAATAGCCGGCGCTTTAATGGATTTCTCCGGCTTTGAATCATAAGAAGGTTATGGCTTTCCAAATTAATCTGTTAACTTCAGTCTTTAAATATTGTCTATATATACCTCCAATAATCAACTAAAAATAGTCAAAAAAACCGCCAAGTCAAGCAATTAGGGTTTTAATTTAGGCACCCAAACCACCCTGTTTCCGTTCTTAATACGGACACATGTCTTTGATTGTTTATTCATTTATTATCAATATGGAAATATCTGCGCTTTTGAATTTATATTTTGACAAAAGGCCGCCGGGGCAGTTTCTTGCTAATAAAAATACTGAGGGCTTTTGCTATGAAGAAATTTCTTCCCTTTTTTATTTTGATTGCCATGGCAGGTTTTTCACTCTTGATCAGTCTCCCTGCCTGTGATAAACTCGTAACCGAAGATAATACCGTAAGTAACTTTGAGACGGTTACTGTTATGGACAGCACTTGCGTTGCCGCCTGCCATTCGGACCAAAATTCTATCCTCGACATTGCCAAAGAGGAATTTTACAATGCGGGCCATGCATCCGGCAGGTTGGTGGATACGACTATCAGCGACGGTTTTGGCCAATATAAAACCAATGTATGCGGTCCTATGTGCCATTCATCACAGGGGTATATTGCACAGGCGACCGCGGCGGTCTCTGAACCTCTCGCTATGGCCTGCAAAACTTGCCATGATTATCATACGACCTGGGATTATACGCTTCGCTTTGACAATCCGGTCACCCTGATCAACGGCGGCACGTTTGACGTCAGCAATTCCAACAACTGCGTGATGTGTCATAAATCCATCAGGGACGTGGCGACGGAAGTTAATGTCATCTTCGATGCCAATGAAAACGATTCCGTTCTGATAACAGATTTTTGGGGGCCGCACGGATCCAATCAGGCAGAGATGTTCCTCGGCCAGGGGGGTTTTGAATATACTGGCGTTGATTATTCGAATCTAAAGCACGCCGTTTCGTTTTCCGGAGGGTGCGTGAAATGCCACGTTTCGGTCACCAACGGATTTTCATTGGGCGGGCACAGCATGAATATGACCGACAACGGCATCGAAAACATTGCATCTTGCAACGTGTCCGGGTGCCACATAGCAAGCACAGCCATTGCGGCTTTCGATACTTATAACAATACGACTACATTGCAGGAGTATTTCGACGCTATGGACTCGCTGGCTTTCAAACTTGACAGCCTTGGCCTTCTCGATACCGTAGGTTATGTTCGTCCGGAAGGGGTCGTTGGTGCTATATATAATTATCGATTCCTGACTGGCGACCGGAGCAATGGTATTCACAATCCCAAGTACAGCTTGCGATTGGCATCAAGTTCAGTGGCCTACATAAGGGCATACATCGACACTTTGAACGGGAATCCATAAAAAGTGAAATAAAAAAAAGCCGCTCAAATGGAGCGGCTTTTTTTATTCCAAAAATCTTATCAGGCGTTGGCCGATTCGAATTTTTTAGTCAGGGCCGGAACTATCTCAAAAAGATCCCCGACAATGCCATACGATGCAATCTTGAATATTGGCGCGTCTTTGTCACGGTTGACGGCGACAATCGTCCTTGAGGTCTGCATCCCCACCAGATGCTGGATGGCGCCGGAAATGCCCAAAGCAAAATAGAGTTTGGGGTTGACCGTCTTGCCGGTCTGGCCGATCTGGTGCCGGTATTGTATCCAACCGGCGTCGACTATGGCACGCGAAGCACCGACCGCCCCTCCAACCGCTTTGGCCAGGTTTTCTATCAGCGCCAGATTTTCCGGCCCGCGAATGCCGCGCCCGACCGATACGATTACATCGGCCTCGTTCAGATTGACCGACTGACCGCTTTCGACGACCATTTCCTTCACGGATGACTTGACATCGAAGACGGTGTCGCTGACCGATTCCTCGGCAACTTCGCCGGAACCATCTTTTGACTCATCGAATACTTTCGGCCGGATCGAGGCAATCGTAAGTTTGCCGGATGTCCCGGTAATATTGGCGATGACATTGCCTCCGTACGACGGGCGTGTCAATACAACGTTATCGCCTTCGACGGAGATACCGGTTATATCGGAGACCATGGCGGCGCCATTGGCGGCCGCCAGGCGCCCCGCCAGGGCTTTGCCGTAAAATGTCGCCGGGACCAGCACCAGAGTCGGCCGGTGCTTGCCAATCAGCTCCGTGATGGCCCTGCAATAGACACTGTCATTGAAATACTTAAACCCGGCCCTGGAAAGCGACAGAACCTTGCCGCCCCCGTGCGCGGCCAGATCGTTGGCCATATCGGACGCGTTTTCGGCCATGACAGCGGTCATCAGTTCGCCGCCGATTTTTTTGGCGGCAGTGATCAATTCATAACTTATATGTGATAATTTTCCGTTTTTGTGTTCGGCAATGACAAGTACCCTGGCGCTCATTTATCAAGTCCTTCCTGTATTTCAGCCTGTCTGACGGCGGCCCTGATAACTTCGGCCAGAGGAACACCATGTTCCTCCGCCGCCCGTTTGCAGTCGTCATATTCCGGCTGTAATTTCTTCTTTTTCCCAAATTCCAATATTTTCGCCTCGACCTTTCCGTATTCGGTTTGCACCCGGATCATTCGCCGAGCCAAAATGCGGCGCTTCATTGTCCGGTAGCGGATACCGGCTGTGGTGGTTTCGGAGAATATAATATCACTCAATTTCCCGGCCAAGTCCTTTTTGCAGAGGACCGTCAGCAGCTGGCCCGGACGATTCTTCTTCATATATACCGGCGTAATATAAACCTCACTGGCCCCGGCCTTGTATAAGCGCTCCGACAGAAACCCGAAGGTTTGAGGGTTCATGTCGTCGATATTGGTTTCCAGAACTTCGATTTCATCCGACAGATCGGATTTGTTTTCTTCAGAGCCGCCCAGCACCAGTCGCAACACATTGGGCCGGTCCGTAAAGTCTTTGGTCCCGGCGCCATAGCCGATTTTCTCGACAACGTATGATGGTCGGTCTTTGGTGCCAAAAAAATCAAGCAACGTCATCAGGATGGCCGCCCCGGTCGGAGTGACCCGCTCTCCGTCCCCGCCAATATGCTCCACTCTATGCCCTTTTAAAATCTCCAGAGTGGCCGGTGCCGGAACCGGCAGAATACCGTGGGCCGCTTTGATTGTGCCGCCACCCATCGGTACGGGAGAAGCATACACAACGCCGGGCTTGAAATAGTCGACCCCGATAGCCGTTCCGACTATATCGACTATGGCATCGACCGCGCCTACTTCGTGGAAATGAATCTTGTCCGGCGTAGAATTATGAATCCTGGCTTCGGCGACGGCTATTTTTTCAAACGCTTTGACAGCGAAATCATTTATTATCTCGTTGTACCCCGCGCGGTCGATAATGGCGCGAATATCTTTCAGGTGACGATTCACGTGCCCTTCCGAGACGTGCACGTCAATTTTTGCCGAGGCGATATGGTTTTTTTCCACCTTCTTGAATTCAAGTTCATAGCCGTCGAGATTCATCTTTGCAAGATTTTTTTTGAGATATTCAAACGGCATCCCCAAATCGACCAGTGCCGCCAGCATCATATCTCCGGCTATTCCGGAAACGGCGTCCACATATAGGACCTTCATTGTTCCCCTTTGCTGATCAGTCGGGCGGTCGTGGCAGCGGCCACGCCCGCACCGAAGCCATTATCTATATTAACCACAGTAACCCCCGAGGCGCAGGAATTAAGCATGGCCAACAGCGCCGCCATGCCGCCGAAGGAAGCGCCATAGCCGATCGACGTCGGCACGGCAATTACCGGCACGTCGACCAGCCCCGCCACCACCGAGGCCAGCGCGCCTTCCATCCCAGCGACGGCAATTATCACCCCCGCGCTTTTAATCAGGTCCTCACCGTCGAATAAACGGTGAATGCCGGCCACGCCGACGTCATAAAGCCGATCCACGGGGCAGCCCATTATCCAGGCCGTGAGAGCCGCTTCCTCGGCTACGGGAATGTCGGCTGTCCCGCCGGTGCAAACCAGGACCCGAGTTGATGTCAATTCCTTTGGTTGTTTTTTATTACCGGCGAGAATCAAAGCCAGGCGGGCATCGGCGAAATAGTGCGCTTTAGGCATTTTCTTCTTTAGTGAAGGAAATTGTTTTTTGTCCATGCGGCTGATTATGACGTCCGTATTCGTTCTTCTGATTTTCCCGGCGATTTTAATTATCTGCCCGGTCGTCTTACCGGGAGCGAAAATGACCTCGGGCTGTCCGCGACGAATCTGACGATGGTGATCTATCCGGGCCATCCCGATATCCTCGAATGGCAGGTGGCGCAGTTTTTCCACCGCCTGATCGGGTGCGAGATCGCCCCGGCTGACCTGCGTCAGCATTTTTTTGAGATGATCTTTATCCATTCAATTGGGACGCATTTAAAAGGTAATTGTTCAGGCAGGTTTCTATGTCATCGTACGATTCCTGTTTCATAATCTGTCGTCGCAGCTCGTGTCCCTCTAAAAATCCCCTGGTGTACCACGCCAGGTGCTTTCGCATCATCCGCGCCGCGACCTGATCGGGGTACTGCGTTGCCATCATGCGCGCGTGTTCCAGAGCCATCTTCTATTTTTTCGTTCGGAGTCATTTCAGGGATTATACGATCATACTCCAGGAATTCTCTAATTTGTGAAAAAATATAAGGATTACCCAGGGCCGCCCGGCCGATCATGACGGCATCGCAGCCGGTCTGATCCAACATATCTTTGGCGTCCTGAGGAGTTCTTACGTCTCCATTACCTATGACTATAATCGTTATTTCCTCTCTAAGGCATTTTATCAAGGACCAGTTTGATTTTCCCGCGAATCTTTCGGTCCGGCTTCGCGGATGGAGTGTCATGGCGGCAACGCCCGCCTTCTGCGCCCGGCGTCCGATTTCAAGATAGTTTTGGGAATCGGCCGCCCACCCCGAACGGGTTTTAATCGTGACCGGCACGCTGGAATTCTCGACCGCGGCGATCATGATTTCTTCAGCCAGAACGGGATTTTTCAACAATGCCGCGCCTCCATTTTTCTTGATGACTTTCGGGACGGGACAGCCCAAATTAAGATCTACTATATCCGGCTTAAAATCCATCAGCCTTTTGCTTGCGGCCGCAATCAGTTCCGGCCGGGAACCGAACAGTTGAATACCAATGGGATGCTCATCGGGCGTGTGGTCGAGCATCTTTATCGTCTTTTTATCATTGCGAACCAGGGCATCGGCCGAAATCATCTCCGTATAACACAGCGCCGCACCGTACTTTCGAGCCAGCAACCTGAAGGGTCTCTTGGATATACCGGCAAGGGGCGCCAGAATCAGATTTCCCTGAAGGGTCAAGTTTCCTATTCTCATGCCGACAATATAATTAACTCTAATTGTGTATGCAATACGGGCACCCGGCCAAAATGGCCTGCCTGCAATATATATGAAATAAAA
Organism: uncultured candidate division Zixibacteria bacterium; assembly: GCA_963702205.1. Classification (GTDB taxonomy): domain Bacteria; phylum Zixibacteria; class MSB-5A5; order GN15; family PGXB01; genus CALAMC01. The sequence goes on along the minus strand of OY969724.1, from coordinate 2,136,316 downwards.
CATTGGGGATAACGAAAGGAGACCCCCATGCCGGAAATAGTAATAAAATTCGATGGCAAAGTAATCGAGAGAGTCGTTGCTGAAAAGAAAAGGTTAAGCCTCGGCCGGACGCCGGACAATGATATTATTCTCGACAATCGGGGGGTATCCCGCAAGCACGCTCAAATCGAGTTTAACGACAGCGCCGCCGTTATAATCGACAATCAGTCATTGAACGGCACTTTTGTCAACAACCGCAAAATTACCGAGGAAATCCTTCGCGACCACGACGAGATCATGATCGGGAAATACACGCTGGAGTATCGCACCGAAGTAACCCATGAAAGCTCGGGTGCCAGCATGGACGGCACCATGGTTCTAAATACCAAAAAGCAAAAGGAACTGCTCAAGCAGGATCAGAACGACCGTGAAATCGTCAGCCGCATGGGCGCATCGGTTCTGGTCGGCGAAGAGAATACCGATTTTTCGGAATACCGTATAGACCGCAACGTGACAACCATCGGGCGCGCCAAATTCGTTCACGTCCACGCCAGGGGTTTTATGCTTTCCGGAATTCAAGCCAAGATCGTAAAAGATGACGAGGGTTATTCGCTGGTTAACCTGGGCCGTAAAGGGAAAACCAGAATAAACGGCGAACAGGTTGACAAGAACCTGCTTAAAAATGGTGACATTATACAAGTCGGGAAATCAACGTATCGTTTTGTTGAAGGCAGTTGATCTCATGAAAATTGCGATGATATCGGACGTTCACGCAAACCTGGAAGCCCTGGAGAAGGTCTTGCGAGACATTGAGAAACAGGGGGTGGAAAAAATCCACTTCCTCGGCGACGCGATCGGCTACGGCTGTAACCCGAATGAATGCGTCGATTTGATCGTCAAACACTGCGATATTAAAATTATGGGAAACCATGATTATGCTGCACTGGGCCTGGAGTCGGCCGAATCATTCAACAAGGCGGCCCGGGCTTCCCTGGAATGGACACAGGCATCGCTCAAACAGAAGACCATCGAAAAGCTGACCGACTTCGAATTCGATGCGGATTTTCTGGATTTCCATTTGGTCCATGCCACCCCCAAAGAACCCGAAGCGTGGCAGTATGTTTTTAACGTGGAGCAGGCCGCCGAGCAGTTTCAGCACTTTCCTCAATCCGCGTGTTTTGTGGGCCATTCTCACATTCCGGTTCTGTTTGTACGGCAGGACAGCGGTGAGGTGACGGCGCATTTCAAAACAAAGCACAAATTCGTCAAGGATAAAAAGCACCTTATAAACGTCGGCTCGGTCGGGCAGCCCCGCGATAAAGATTGCCGGGCGTGCTATGTTACGATCGACGTAACCGGTGGAAATATGGAATATCGCCGGGTTGAATACGACATCAAGAAAACCCAGGAGAAAATGGCCAAGGCCCAATTGCCGGAGTTCTTAATCGAAAGGCTCTCGGTCGGCGCGTAAGATAAGACAGGTAAAAATCATGGTACGAAAATATTCGTCATATATACTGTGCCTCCTTATTTCATTTTTCGTGGTGGCCCTCTATGCAAATAACTTTTCGCCGCTGGCCGGACTGGAAAGAAAAGTCAACGACATGCTCTATTCCTTCCGGGGTGAGCAGAAAATGCATTCCGACGTCGTCCTGGTTAACATCGACGACGCGGCCATCTCTAAATACGGGCAGTGGCCCTGGCACCGCGATCGTATCGCCGACCTCATTGCGGCGGTGGGTTCGGGTAATCCCAAAACCGTATTCCTCGATCTTGTTTTCGAACCCGACACCGACGAAGATACTTTGGGCTATACCAATATTCTGGCCGGACAAATGTCATGGATCAAAAACGTCATTGTTCCGTACCAGTTCAACCGCGCCGATTTTCGCAATGCCCGGATAAGCCGTCCCGATTACCTGTTCGACAATTCGGTCACAATCAACACCGATCTCGGGATACTCGATGAACACGCCACGGTCCTGGCTCAAAATGTTTTTCTGCCTCCCAAGCAGCTTTGTCAGTATTCGGCCGGAATCGGCTTCAGATATAATATATATGACAGTGACCGCAAGGTTCGCTGGCAGCCGTTGATAATGTTCTATGACGGATTTTACTATCCGTCGGCTTCGCTTTTGGCAGCGGCCAATTACAAAGGCTACAAACCGTCGCAGATTGCGGTTCAAAGCGATGGCAGAGTTTTCCTCGGCAACGGCGAAATTCCGGTAAACAATCAAACCTGCATGTTCATAAATTATAACAAGCCGAACCAGTCATTCATGAAATTTTCGGCGGCGGATATACTCGACGAAAGCATCAACCTCGAAAGCCTGGCCAATAAGCTGGTCATAATTTCGTTAACTTCAACCCAGTTGACGGATTATTTCCGCACGCCGGTATCGAATAAACTCGTTGGAGGCGAGGTTCGCGCCAATGTTATCGAAAATATCATACACTCCAATTATATACAGCGCTATGATTCCCCGCGAGGGCTTGACATGCTCGTCTTGTTCGCCCTGGGCGGCCTGTTTGCCTTCATACTGCCGCGGGTATCGCTCAAATTCCGTTTTATCATCCTTTTCATCTCGCTGTTCATATTGGCTAATGTAACATTCATCCTCTTCAATTCATACAGCATCTTGTACCGGACGCTTTATATTGCCCTGGAAATATTCCTGCTTTTGATCGCCAGCCCATTTTTGGAAAGCGATCTTCTCGAGCGCCTTGCGTCCAAAAGGGATAGCTCCGGCAAGAAATCAGGCCGGTCCGGTCCGCCCAAAGTGCACCTTGACGATACGCCGAACCATACACCGCGCCCAGCCACTCCGCCAATTGCGCCGGTACATGCGCGGAGCGCCGGAGCACCAAAAGAAACGGTCAAAATGGACTATGGCAACAGTCGTGGCAAAGCCCCGTCCATGGAAAAAACCGTCGGCAACAATTATGCCAACGAGCAAAGGACCGAGGCCTTTTCTACCACTCCATCTCCTAAAGTGGATTCCTCGGGTTCCTCAGGTGAAGATCATGATTTTAGGCACGTCGAACACAATAATATCAATATCGACCATGATCAGGACAGCCGGGAAATGTGTGAAAGTTCCGACAATGATTCTTCGGGAATCGACATGGTCCCTGACAGCCAGAGAATCAAGCAGCTCGGTCGTTACCAGGTGGTCGGAGTACTTGGCAAAGGAGCCATGGGGACCGTCTATAAGGGTATGGACCCTGCCATCAACAGAAATGTCGCCTTGAAGACAATCCGCTTGGATTTTGTCAACGATCCCGAAGAGCTGGCCGAACTTAAAGAAAGACTGTTCCGCGAGGCCCAGGCGGCGGGGAATTTATCACACCCGAATATCGTAACCATATACGACGTCGGCACCGAAAAGAACCTGCAGTATATCGCCATGGAATATCTCCAGGGACAAACCCTCGAGGACCTTATCCGCAAGAAAACGAAAATGAACTACCGCATCATCTCGCAGATCATGTCGCAGATATGTATGGCCCTCGATTATGCCCACAGTCAGGGCATAGTGCACCGTGATATCAAGCCGGCCAATATAATGATCCTGGCCGATTTCAAGGTCAAGGTCATGGACTTCGGTATTGCCCGTGTCGATTCATCATCGATGACCCGCACCGGCATCGCCATGGGAACGCCCAATTACATTTCACCCGAACAATTGTCCGGCAAGAAAATTGACCGCCGCACCGATATATTCAGTCTGGGGGTGGTCATGTATGAAATGTTGCTGCAGCGCCGACCTTTCCGGGGAGAAAATCTGACCTCGCTTATTTATAATATTGTCAACAACGACCCGGAACCGCCGTCGTCTATAGATCCGTCTATCCCTAACTTATTTGATCGCGTGATCAACAAAGCACTGGCCAAAGATCCGGACGCCCGCTATCAGTCGGCCGGTGAAATTAGCGTCGCGATTTCCGATTTTATTGATTCTTTTGGAGCGAAAAAGTCGGTATAAGATGCTAATCGACCGGAGGCTGGTCGTTTGATTGTTCTTCGTCTATTATTTCTTCGGCCAGGGACAGGGCTACGCCCGACAGCATCACTTCTACTCCCAGCCGTGTAAAATCGCTGGAAATAAGACTGCGGTCTATCCCCGAATACAGAGAGCATGACGCTCCTTGTTCCACCACGAGTCCCGAAATATAATCGTCCGTTTCGTTTATAAAAGTCACTTCACCCAATTCTTCCGAAACGACATAACCGGAGCAGTTATGAATCTGTAAATGTGAGTTGCCGGTATAAACGACGACCAGCATGCCCCGGGCTTTGCCCAGCAGTATTTCCGGGTAAATTTCGAGGATCAGAACGCGCTTTTCAGCCGCATTGGAAATTTTGACCCGAATATGATCGCTTTCGAGCGTAATTTTTTCAGCCTTCAATACCTTGGCGACCCTTTTGGCGTCGTCTTCACTGAACTTATTCATGATCCTTTTTCTCGGCTCCGCCTTTTTTGGAGTCTTTGTCGTCAACGGCCGATTTTATTTCGTTTTGAGTGTCCTTGACGGCCGACTTAAATTCACGGATTCCTTTGCCCATGTTTTTGGCAATTTCCGGAAGGCGTTTGGCACCGAATAAAAGGAGTATGACCAAAAAGATCAGTGCTATTTCCCACGGCCCCATTCCAAACATATCTATCTCCTTGGCGAAGTTTCCAAAACCACATTAATCATATCGCGTCCAAATATAATAAACGATGAACTATAAGCAAAGTTTATATTATACCCTATAATGTTATATGTACCACCACCTGAAATAGATAATTACGATCAGCACCGCGAGCGCCGACATAAAGTTGATTTTGAAAGTCAGTCCGATCGTAAAGGCTATGGAATACAACTCGAAACGCATCGTATCCATGCCAATCGTTACCGATTTGGAAAATAACGTCTTGGCCGCCCCCGGCGGCAAAAACGAGCCGATCAGCTCTCCCACGAAACCGCCGATTACCGCCGCCAGAATCAGCGCCACGATAATAAACGTCAATTCACGCTTTTTCACAAGGCACGCTCCGGTTTATAAAATCTCGAACCGATATAAACATTTTATACCCGTCATCCGAGCCCAGAATCATCTCCATGGCCCGCTCCGGATGCGGCATCATTCCCAGGACATTGCCGGTTTCGTTAATTACTCCCGCGATATTATCGGTGGATCCATTGGGATTGCTCTGATCGGTTATATTCCCCTCGCGATCGCAATAGCGAAAAACGACCTGATTTTTCTTTTTTAACATCTCGACGTCAACGCTGAAATTGTAATAATTGCCGTCCTTGTGGGCGATGGGGATTTTTAGCACGTCGCCAATTTGGTAACCAATGGTGAAAGGAGTGTCATTTCTTTCTACCCGGATATAGACATCGCGCCCCCGGAAACGCAAGTCGCGGTTGCGAATCAAGGCCCCCGGAAGAAGACCTGATTCCAGAAGAACCTGGAAACCGTTGCAAATACCGAAAAGCAGACCGCCGGTTTTGGCAAACCCGGCGACCGATTTCATTATGGGTGAAAAGCGGGCAATGGCTCCGGATCGAAGATAATCTCCATGGGCGAACCCGCCCGGGAGAATCACCACGTCGCACCCCTTAAGATCGGTATCCTGATGCCAGAGGAATTCGACTTCTTCGCCGATAAGCTTAGCGGCAGCGAAGGCATCGTAGTCGCAATTCGACCCCGGAAAGGTAACAACTCCGAATTTCATTCTTCGAAATCCACGTTAAAATTTTCTATCACCGGATTGGTGAGGAGCTTTCGGCAGATTTCCGTCACTTTCCCTTTTGAATCGTCCCCATCTTCCAGTTCCAGTTCAAAAAACCGGCCGCTGCGCACCGACTTGATCGAATCGTAGCCCATGTTCTTGATGGCTCTCTCGATCGTCAGACCCTGCGGGTCCAGAACGCCGTCCTTGAGACGGATAAATACTGTTGCTTTATTCTTGCTCATTGTCTTCTCCATTAGCCCGGCCATTGGCCTGCCTCCTTCGGACATAGCCCATGCCGAGATAAAAAAACCGGTATGCCTCCCGAACAAGGCCAATTATAATATAAACGGCGAATATTGGAAATAATAAAAGTCTTGGCTTTATTAGAGCCGCACCCGCCGCAACCAGAAAGAAAAGCAGTTTAATTCTATTCTTACGGGTATTAAACCTGTCGGGGAATGAATCGTATTCGACCTGCGAGACCATGAGCGCCGCGAAAAGGATAATCATCGATACCAGGTACTCGGAATATTCGAGTCGGCCCCAGAGATAATAACTCATAATGATATAGGAAACCAATGTTAGAGCCGCTCCCGGCACCGGCAGGCCCATGAATTCTTTTTTTTCTTCGGTGTCGGCCAACATGTTGAACCGGGCCAAACGATACCCGGAAGCCATGATATACACGACGCCGATAACCCAGCCCCATTTGCCCATTGAATGCAGCTTTAATGTATAGACAATAAAGGCCGGCGCCACGCCGAACGAAAGGAAATCGGCCAGCGAGTCCAGTTCGATACCAAACGTGGAAGTCGTCCCGGACAACCGCGCCACTTTACCGTCGAGGCCGTCCAGAAACCCGGCCAGGATTACCAGCCAACAGGCCGTGGTGACGTCGCCTTCATACGCCGAAAGCAGGGCCAGAAAGCCGCAGACGGCATTGCCCATAGTAAACGTCCCGGGAAATATACCTTTCATGTTGGGCATAAAGGAATCCTTATTCGTTGTTTTTGATTCGTCCAATAACCGTCTCCCCGGCTTTTACCTTGACACCCGGCTGCACCGTTATTTCGACCGATTCCGGCAGAAAAAACTCCGCCCGCGAACCGAAATGAATCATCCCGAAAATATCGCCCGCCTTTACTTTCTGGTCGTCTTTCAAGTCATATTCAATCCGGCGGGCCATGATTCCGGCGATTTGTTTGAAAATCATCTTCCCGGCCTTGAACGCGAGGCCCACTTCCGTATGTTCGTTTTCATCCGAGGCTTTATCGACATAGGCTTTGAAAAATTTCCCCGGTGTATATTTTACGTAATCCACGGTACCATCGCACGGCACGCGGTTGATGTGCACGTCGAGTATCGACAAGAAAATCGAAACCTTGTTGCCCCGGCCGCCAATATACTCATTTTCGACCGGCTCCACGGACAATACTTTGCCATCGGCAATCGACAGAATCACGCGGCCGTCATGCGGTATATCCCGTGCAGGATTACGATAGAAAAAGGTCAGGAAAACGGTAAGGATCGAAAATAATATCGCCAGCACAAGGACCAGAACGGAATCTTTCGAGGCGGCCAGAAGGCACAAAAGCGACGTAATCAGCACTCCCGGAAGAATCAGCTTCAAACCGTAACCGGCTATCATCGCCCAAACACCCGTTTGAAGACCTTATCGACGTTTTTCAGGTAATATGACAAATCAAAGCATTCTTCTATTTCACTGGCCTTAGAAACTCCCGTGATTTCCGGATCGGACAGCACCAGTTCTTTAAATCCACTCTTACCATTGTATGCCTTCATGGCATTGCGTTGGACAATCAGATAAGCCAGTTCCCGGCTCGACAGGGCTTTGGTAAGTTTCAGCAACAGCCGTTGAGAGAAAACGACCCCTCCGTAGCAATTTATATTTTCCAGCATGCGTTCGGGATTGATCATCAGTCGGTCGAGAACGTCGTTGAATATTTTAAGGGCGTAATCGACGATGATCGTACTATCGGGAATTATGACCCGTTCGACCGAGCTGTGGGCTATGTCTCGTTCGTGCCAGAGCGTAATGTTTTCCATTGCCGCCAGGGCGTATCCCCGCACGATGCGGGCGATCCCCGAAATCCGTTCGGCCGTGATCGGGTTTTTCTTGTGGGGCATGGCCGATGACCCTTTCTGGCCTTTGGCGAAACCTTCCATGACCTCGCCGATTTCGGTACGGTGCAAATTACGGATTTCCGTGGCTATTTTTTCCATCGACGACGCCAGCACCGCCAGCGCTCCGATATAGGCGGCGTGCCTGTCTCGCTGTATCACCTGCGTGGAAACCTTGTCGACCTTCAACCCCAGGTATTTGCAGACACGGGCCTCAATTTCGGGATCGACATTGGCGAAATTGCCGACCGCCCCTGATATGGCCCCGACCGCGGCCTCATCGGCGGCGATCTTAAACCGCTGCTGTCCGCGTTCGAGTTCCGTGTACCACACCGCAAACTTAAGACCGAGCGTCGTCGGTTCGGCAGCGACGCCGTGGGTGCGCCCGATTATCGGCGTCATCTTATATTTCAGGGCGAACTTTTTAATCTTGATTAGTGCGGCGGCCAATTTCTTGTCTATAATTCCGGCCGCCTGTTTCATCTGCAGCGAGAGAGCGGTATCGAGGACGTCCGATGATGTCAATCCGAAATGAATGTACTTCGAATCCGGTCCGACAAATTCCCCGACCGACGTCAAAAATGCGATGACATCGTGATTGGTCTCGGCTTCGATTTCGTTGATACGGTCGATATTGAAAGCGGCCTTCTTCTTAATATTCAGCCAGGCCTTTTGCGGGATCATTTTCATGTCGGCCATAGCGCGGCAGGCGGCCAGTTCGACCTCGAGCCAAAAACCGAATTTGGAATCATCGGACCAAAGCCGACCCATCTCAGGAAGCGTATATCGAGGAATCATCCCTTGTTGACCTTTTCCCAGTCGTCGAGGAATTTCTTCAGGCCAACGTCGGTCAGGGGGTGTTTCACCAGGCTCTCGATCACTTTAAACGGGATGGTCGCCACGTGCGCGCCCATCATGGCCGCTTCGACCACGTGCAGCGGGTTACGAACCGAAGCTACAAGCACCTCCGTTTCAAAGCCATAATTGTCGTAAATCGTCACGACCTGCTGGATCAACTCCATACCGAAATGAGAAACATCGTCCAGCCTGCCGACGAACGGAGAAACGAAAGTTGCCCCGGCCTTGGCCACCATGAGAGCCTGCATCGGCGAAAAACACAACGTCGCGTTGGTCATAATGCCCTGTTCCGACAGGCGTTTGATCGCTTTGATGCCGTCTTTGGTGATCGGGACTTTGATCGTAATATTCTCCGCAATCGACGCCAGGTCTTCGGCCTCACGGATCATATTTTCTACGTCGAGTGCCACCACTTCGGCTGAAACCGGGCCTTTAACGACTTTACATATCTCCGCGAGAAGCTCCCGGTACGGGCTGTTTTCTTTGGCCAGAAGGCTGGGATTGGTAGTGACACCGTCGAGAATCCCCAAAGCCGAGGCTTCCTTTATTTCTTCAAGATTGGCCGTATCGATAAAAAATTTCATTTTGAACCTCTTTATTCATAGCCGACTGCGACCAGATACAACCCCCGGGCCGGAGCGACCATTTTTATTCTGGTATGATCTTTCGAGTCCATAATATCTTTAAAGTTTTCCAAAGTCAAGTAATCGTTCTCCCGCCCGGCGAGGGTCATAACTCCAACCAGCGACCGCACCATGGTATGCAAAAAACGGTTAGACTTTACTTCATATATCAGGGTTGAACCGTGTGTCCGCCATTGGGATTCAGAGATTTCGCACTCGTTATTTTCCTTGAGCGAGGCTACTTTGCAAAAAGCCGAAAAATCGTGGCGACCGATTATATATTCGGCGATGGCCTGCATCCTGTCTACGTTCAGCGGATATTGGTATTCCCAACGGTAATCCTGGTATAGAGCCGACCTTTCATGCGAAATCATATATCTGTACTTCCGCCAAATAGCCGAATATCGGGCGCTGAAATCATCGGGAACGACACCGACGTCTTTGACCAGAATCGAGCGCGGCAGAAAATAATTGATGGCATCTTTGTATTTTTCGACCGGAAGATCGTGGTCGATATGGAAATTGACTACCTGCCCGAGGGCGTGGACACCGCTGTCGGTGCGCCCGGCGGCATAAAGAGTGACGTCCTGGCCGGTTACTTTGCGAATGGCATCGACCATTTCCTTTTGAACCGTGTTGTCTTCCGGCTGAATTTGCCAGCCGCAATAGTACGAGCCATTGTATTCGACGATCAGGCGTATGTTTACTTTGGCCATTTTATCTTATCCCAACGCATAAAACAACGCCCCTGCGGCCACTATAGAAATTATCAAAAACAGCCAGTCGCGGGTGGCGGCTTTAAACACTTTGTAAGAGCTTCTCTCGGCACCGGACACATAACCTCTGGCTTCGATGGCCAAAGCCAGATCGTCGGCCCGCCGCAATGACGATTGAAACACCGGGATCAATAAATAGACGAATTTGCGGGCCCGGTTGAGAAGACCACCCGAAAAATTCACGCCCCGGACTATTTGAGCTTTACGGATAGTATCCATCTCTTCGATCAAAACCGGTATCAGGCGCATGGCGATAAATATTATCAAAGCCAGGTCGTTTAGCGGCACGCCCAGCCTCTTCAACGGCCGGAGGCCCCGTACCAGTGACTCGGCCATGTCGGTCGGCATGGTGGTCAAAGATATAAAAAACGCCAGAAAGACAAAAACCAATACACGCAGCGAATAGCTGATCGCCATCTCGACTCCGCCGGAGGTCAGCCGAAAGCCCCAGATATTTATCAAGGTCTCCGTATCCCTTGCGGAAAAAATAAGATGATAGACGGCAGTGATCGAAACCAAAATTAAAAATGGCTTGAGATTGGACATTATCCCGGAAGGTGTAATCTTCGACAGAAGCAACATCAGCAGAAGTCCGGCTATAATCCCCAGATAAAACCATATTGAGACGGTAAATACCGACAGCATCATAATAGCCACGACCACGATTATTTTAAAACGGGCATCGATATTATGACCAAGCGAATTTAGAGGGCGATATTGTCCGATTATCAACCGATTGAGCAATAGTTTTCTCCTCAGCTATTAAGATGAGCAATCTAATGACGAGACGATGGCCTGTCAAACAGATTAACCGTCTAATAAGAAACCGCCCCGGAGGAAAGGGCGGTTTTGTTCAGGCAGGCAAAACAAAGACATTGGTTTTATTTAAGAAGGATCATTTTCTTGCACTGCGATTCGCCCCCGCGAATTAATCGATAAAGATAAATGCCGCTGGCGACATTGTGGCCGGAGTCATCGGTTCCGTTCCACTCGACAGCATAACGTCCGGCGCTTTGACTTTGGTCGACCAGCGTTTTCACCCGGCGCCCCAGTGTGTTGTAAACGCTCAGCTCCACGTGTATTTCGCGATTAAAATTAATTGGATTAAGTTCATATTCTATCACCGTCGACGGATTAAAAGGGTTGGGGTAGTTCTGATTCAGAACGAAATCGGTCGGAAGGGGCTCAAACGATGAGCCGTCATAGATATCGACATTTTGCCCGCCGAGAAAATCGACCACCCGGCGCAAGACGTCTTCCCGTTTGTCATAGCTGGCGAACACGTCCGACAGCGCTTCGTAACCCCAGTTAAAAAAAACCGTCTTATAAGCCCCGGCATAGCTGACCGCCGAATATCCCCCGCCCACGAAACTAAACACGGGAGCTCCGCCGTTGACCGGAATGATCTGCGAACCGGCCAACCACTCCTGATTGGCATAACTCGTATAACGAACGGTAAGGTTGTTGCCGATCGGGCTGCCGGGGACACCTTCATGGATTACATTGAAATACGTACCATCGACTTCGGCATGAAGGTATTCGTTTAGAAAAGATTTATCTTTCGATGACAGCTCAGAGGCCAGCCATTGACCCGTAAGAAACAGCGAGCCGCCGTTATCGAGATAATCTTCGATGACCGAGATGTCTGCGGAGGACATCAAATTCGACGCGGTATCACCGGTAAACCAGACTACCAAATCAAAATCATTCACTATATGCGGCGGCGGCGTGCCCTTAAGCTCGCAATCCCACAGTTCCACGGGCATTTTTAGTTTGTAGAAATCATCGAGGTATATCTGCTGATAATCGGCTCCCCGGTCGGCGTCGACCAATAGCACTTGGGGACTACCCACTGCGATTTGGTACTGAAACTCGGCCAGTGTACTATCCGCATAATTTTTAATGACAACATGAAACGTATCGTACGACGGCACCAGTGTATCCGGCAGAGTAAATACTATCGGGTCACTTTCATTGTCTACTGACCCGCCGTCACCTTCGACAGCCGGATAAAAAAGAGGTGCGTCGGGAATATCAATAGCGTCATCCGATGATGACAAGGAAATATTCACATTCTTTGCGGTCAACCACTCATTTGCCAACGTGAATCTAAATTCTACCGTTTCCCCAGCTTCCAGCCAGCCGTTTTGATCGGCGTCGTCAAATTTACATGAAACCATTTCAAATCCGGGGCGCGACCAGGAAACATCGAAATTGGCCGTCATGACTGAATCCGGATCGGATATATTCCAGACGGCCGTCTGTGTCACAAGATCGCCATTGCTCCGGCTGTCAGGTGTCGAGGCATCGTCAAAGTCACGATTATCGGAAACACCGGGGTATGGGTCACCGGCGTCGCCGGAATTGTTTCGAGTGAATTCAAGCTGTTTCAGCCCGTCGGCCTGTTCCAGCGCCACATGATATCTCTGTGGATCGGTGTTATTGCCAATAGCGTCCCCGGCGGACTCATCGACATGATAAATCAACAGCCCTTCGCCGGGCAGACCGGCATCGAACCCGGTTTTTTGGCGGTTTTCAATCAGGAAGTACTCATTTCCATGGTAATCGCCGTCGTTCCATAATTTGTATGTTTCCGGCACCGTTTCAATTTCGGGGATTGAGACACCTGTAGTATTTTCCGTCACCTGGGTCGGTTCGACAAAGCCAAGATATGCCTTGCACCATGCATCCAGATGAGCGGGAAGGCGCGATCCGCCGTTATAGCTGCCGGTCGCCATCAACGACCATCTCCCCAACCCCGCCGATGTGTTATCCTGATCGGTGACATCGTACAAATCCGGCAATCCAAGAAGATGCCCGTACTCATGGCAAAAAACGCCGATGTTCGAAATTGACTGAGAATCGTACGATTCCTCCGGTCCGATGACATAGTCATCGATCGTAACACCATCGGCGGATAATTTATAAAGACCCAGATTCCATTTATGAGAGTGCATGTCTGCATCGGAAGCACTTTCTTCGTGGCCCGGCCCGCCGTGCACGATTATCAAACCATCGACCAGCCCGTCGCTGCCGAAATTATCATAACGGGAAAAATCGACACCGGCCGCATCGGCGGCGGAAATCGCATCGAGCGCCAGCATCTTGCTGTTATGAGGAAACGCCCCCAGTCCGTAGCTGCTGCCGACATAAAAGGAATAATTCCGCGGCATCCGAAGCCAACCATAAATGTCACCTTCTATATAGAACTTGCCATAAGAATTCTCGAGATAGTATTCCGTCATCGAACCGGTTGGGTTGACACCATCGGTCGAAAAGAGCAGCGAATCGAACTGGGCGGGTTTTCCTGAGACAGCGCCCGAGGTGTACGGATTATCGGCGAAATCAACCAGCAGCACCAGCACATGGGCAGTATCGACGCTTTCATTACCGCTGCTCGAGGCCAGGAATCGGTTTTCCCGCACAGTGTATTTCGTCGATTGATCGACTCCCCTCTCTCGGGCGTCTTTTAATATATTGATATAATTATCGAGGGTCCCTTCTTTGTCCAGCCTTTCGAGAGCCCGGTCGGACATGGCCACCGAGTATGCGGACAAAGGCAAAACCATGAATATTACGATGGCCGAGATAAGCCTCAAAACGATATTTTGGATTTTCGTTTTCATGAGACGCGCTGTTTCATGCCGCAGCTATTTCAGCATCATCATCTTTTTGGTCTGCACACCGCCGTCGGTGGTAATGCGATAGAAATAGACGCCGGAAGCAACCTGATGTCCGCCGCCATCGGTTCCGTCCCAGACCACCGAATTAATACCACGGGCGGCAACGCCGTCGTGGAGCGTCGTCACGACCTGTCCCAGCATATTGATGACATCGAGTCTGACATTGCCGGAGCGGGCCAGTTTAAACGAGATCGTCGTAGTCGGATTGAACGGATTGGGAAAGTTCTGGTGCAGTGAGAATTGATTCGGAAGATTGTCGAGATGGTCTTCGACCGCGGTAACGCCATAATAGCGATTCATCCCCTGATGAGCCGAGGTATACAACTCCGAGATATCGTGCCCGGCCGCCAGTATCAGCGCCACTTCGACCGAATCGCCGGGGTCGATCCTGTACGGTCCGAACGACAAACAGCTCATATAATCACCGGCGTCACCGGTTGCCCCGCTGAATCCGGAGGCGCTGACAAGATCATACAGCGTGGGATCGGCCAGCCCGATTTTGCCGCCGGCGTTTTCAATGACCGACACACCGGTCGCCGGACCGACCGGCAGAACGCCGACATAATAGCCGTTGCCCTGGCAGTAAAGCATATTGTCACCACCGTAAACGTCCATCGATTCACCGTCGGGACCAAGATCAAAATCGGTCATGAAGCCGAAATCAAGATTGGTCAGTGTTTCAGCCGAGATATTTTTCAGGAAATAGCGCATTATGACAAAACCATCGTTGCCGGTTTGATCGTATGTGGAAACAAACTGATGAACTTCGATCGGGACCGCAATATCAGAATTGGCGTCGGTGTATGAGGCGCTGCTTTTAAAACCCCCGTCGGCATCAGGATAAGCGGTCGTGAGAGCCTGTACGGGCGCAAAATCCGAATGGTACGCATGACCGAGACTGTCGCGGACCGACGAGGCCAACTGAAGGGCGTTGCGACCGACAATTATGCCGGATTCATAGAGCAAATTATCGGAACCGTCGAACCGGAAACCTTCACCACCGGCGTAATAGGCGGAATTGGGACCGAGGCCGTTTTGTCCGAAATCAGAAACCGAAAATTGAAGGCGCGGCGTGGTATGTGTCACGATACTTCCTTTGGGCGGGTAACCGGCCGTCAGGTCAAGATGCAGGGTATCGTACTCGACCCCGAACGGCAGCGATACGATCAGGTCCAGGGTAAACTTATGACCCTGCACCACTCCGGGATCGACGTGAAATACGAACGGTTCGATATTCATGGCCATATTGATATTGCCGGGGAAGATAAACACGGCTTCATCGTTCAGGATATTGATCGCCGGATCGGTACACTCTATTCGCACCGTAACGGAATCCACACGGGCGGTCGGGTCGGACAGGCGAATAAAAAGCTGGGCGGTATCGCCGGGCTGAGCGGTTCCATCACCGCCCAAGACATGATTGTCCACATAAACCGGAGGCAGGCTCGGCACCGGCATATAACTGATAGCGGCTTCGGCGTCGGGCAGTCCATATCCATAATCGTTGTCTTCGCCGGGCGTTCCCAGATCGCGGCACGACTGAATGATGGCGTTCTTAACTTCCGCCACGGTCGCGTCGGGATTGTACTGTCTTAAAAGGGCCGCCAAACCGGCAATAAACGGAGCGGCCATCGACGTGCCGTTCATCGAACGATAAGTACTGTCCTTGTACGACGACACGATTCCGATACCGGGAGCGACAACTTCCGGCTTTTTGGAGGTCTGGTCGCAGGCCGAGGGACCACGGCTGGAGAAATCGGCCACGGTCAAGGTGGCGGTATTTATAGCGCCGACCGAAAACGTATTGATCGGGGTCGAGGCGTTATCGGCGGGAAGGCGCAGGCTCATCGGGTCGGGACCTTCGTTGCCCGCTGAAAAGACGACGATGATTCCGGCGGCTTCGACGTTGTTAATGGCATCTGAAAAAGTCTGATCGCAGGGAGCATATATGCTCTGAGGAACACCCCAGCTGTTGAGGATGACATCGGGCATATCGTCGACGGTCGACGGGTCGCCATCGGGATCGACCGCCCACTGGAAGGCGCTCAGAATATCGGCTATGGTTGCCGAAAAACTCAGGCCCTGATCAACCACGGCCGCGCTGATCCATTCCGCCGACGGGGCAACACCGAATGAATCGGTCGGAGTGCTGCCAACCATGATACCCATCGTGTGCGTCCCGTGTCCGGAGCGATCGATCGGAGTCTCGGTGCCCGCTACGGGACCGAACCAGCAGGCGCTCGATGAGGCGTGATTGCCACGCCATTTGGATTGCAGCGCCGGATGATCACTCTGCACGCCGGTATCGAAACTGCATACCAGCCGACCGCCGCCGGTCAAACCACGACGCCACAGCGCCGGGACGTTCAACGCTTCGAGATGGCTGGAGACGGCGCCGCTGGTCAGCTGCGCGGGATTGCTTTCGACCGGGTCGATATATTCGAGAGTGGCATTATCTATAACACCTTTGACACCGGCGAGATTTTCGATATCAGACACGGCCGACAGGGGCAGTTCGACTTCCATAGCCGGGGAAATCCAGAACTTGCGAACGACGCGGGCCGACGGTACCGACAAAAAATAATTATATATCCGGTCCAGATTGTTGTTGGGCCGGTTGAGTTTTTCTATAACGGCCTGATGCCGGGCGCGCAGCGTCCGGTCAGGGGCGGCGGAAATTCTTGAAACATCGCTTCTAAGATTGTCGTCATTGGCGAAAACTATGACTGAAACTAAGGAATCGGCGCTCGACGCCGTCATCCGGTTCAGAGCGTTTTCAATCGAGGGAGAAAGCTCGGCCGAAGCCGACCCGGATACGACAAAAATTATGAGGCCCAGAAGAAAGGCCCGGCAAAAGTGCGAATTTATCTTGTTCATCTATTCCTCCTCAAATAAAACCAATACCTGTTCGAGCAACCAATATGCCGCATTCAGAAGAGCATTTTGATTCAGGATATTGTGCAAAATAGTGCAAATGCGGCAAGCCCGTAGCGACGCTTACTTGTTATAATGCAATGACTTAAGATGCATTGTCGTCGCTGTTTAAAGATTGCACGGAATATCACCCGGCAAGCATGCGTTCTTCACACCACTGCGGATGCGTGCATATAGGAATTTGCTTGCGTACGAAAAGGGGGGTTGAAATTGAGCCGATTAAACAATATCTTCTAAAGCGAATATGAAAAAAAACCTGCAATTTCTATCCGGGCGGCCCTGGCTTATTATCCTCGGGCTGGCTGTGATCGTCAGACTAATATACTTTATCACGAGATATCCGTACGCCGGCGAGGACTTTCTTCTGGTCGATACCCTGTTCCACCACAAATGGGCTGTGGCGATTGCGTCCGGAGACTGGCTCGGCAGCGAGGCCTTTTTCCGTGCCCCGCTTTACCCGTACGTTCTGGGCCTGGTTTATTTCATCCTCGGCAAGTCGGCGCACATCGGCTTTGCGTTCGGACAGATACTCGGCCTGGTGTCAATATTTCTGACTTATCGCATTGCGCTACGCACATTCGGTTCGAAAGCCGCCATAATAGCCGCCTTATTTCAAACGCTGTATCCCATTACGATATTTTTCGAGGGCGAGCTTCTGGTCGAGGGGCTGTTCATCGTGCTCGCGCAGGCGTCGATTCTGTGCGTCTTTCGGGCGGTTGAAGACAACCGTTGGCGGTGGCCGCTATGGACGGGGGTATTTATCGGCCTGGCCGCAATCACGAGGCCGGTCATATTGGCTCTTATTCCGCTATATTTTATCTGGTATTTCGTCACGCTTCAAAATGCCCGACAGCGAACTTTAAAGGCGATAATCATTGTCGCGGCGATGCTGTTGGTTATCCTCCCGGTCGCACTTAGAAATATCATGGTCGGGCATGATTCGACATTGATTGCATCATCGGGCGGGATAAATTTTTATATCGGCAACAATAAAGATGCCAACGGGCTGTCACCGGCCCTCCCCCCTCCGCTGGGCAGCAACTGGCAGCTGAAAGACGTCCAATATCTCGCCGAGCAGGGTACCGGACATGCCATGAAGCCCTCGGAAGTATCGTCGTACTTCTACCAACAAGGTCTGCAATGGATTTTTGTCAACAAAACCGATTTTGTCAAATTGTATGTCAAAAAGTTGTACTATGTCTTCAATAACTTCGAGATTTCCAACAATCGCAATATAGTGCTGGAGTTTTCACGAAATGGGCTATTGAAGATCATTCCTATATCTTTATGGCTTGTTATCGGACTGGCCGCAATCGGGCTGTTCGCCAAAACTGATGGCCGCATGAAATCCCGATTTAAGAGTTTTCTGATATTTTATACGACTCTGTACATTCTGATAATCTCGATGTACTTCATAAATGCTCGCTTCCGGCTTCCTTTCCTTTTCGCGCTTTTCACACTGGCCGGGGCGGGTACGATATATCTGTACGAAAGTATCAAAGCCAAAAGATTCTCTTCGAGATTCGTCGTTGCCCTCCTGTCAGGAGTTTTCATAGCCGGGCTGTCGCTGACCAATCTCTATCACCATAACGCTCAGGACGTCTCCAGCGGGCTGTTCAACCGCGCCAACGCCTATTTCGCCGCCGGAGATTTGCAAAGTGCCGCTGAAACATACCGCGAGGTGCTGGCGGTGCATCCCGACTACCCCGAAGCCGCCCTGAATCTCGGAGCGGTGTACCTTAAGGCCGGGCTGACCGATTCCGCCCGCGTCTATTTCGAGCGCGAGTATAAACTGCAGCCCGACGATCCCCGCGCGCTGGCGAACCTGGCGTCGCTGCAATACCTTGACAATCATCCCGATTCGGCCATAACCCTGGCCGACAAGGCTATTTCGCTCCGTCCCTATCTGGCTGACCCATACCTTGTCAAACTCCGCAGCCTGGCTGCTATGGACGATACAAATGCCCTTCATTCCGTGGTAATAAAGGCCCAACGGGCCGTTCCGGAGCCCTGGCGGATATACCTTGACGCCGGCATCATATATTCCGAAAAGCAGGACTATCAAAGTGCCGAGAAATATTTAAAGATGGCTTTGGCGGCCAAGCCGGAACCGTCAGAGACCAGCGATGCCGCGTTCAGCAACATCAACAAACTGGGCGGCCGCGATGCCGCGTCGATCAGGGCGCGGGCGGCTTATCAACTCGGTTTTGTTTTCGGCAAAACCGGCGATTTTCAGGAATCGGTCACAAACAGCAATTTAGCGATAGCTATCGACTCCAGTCTGACCGAGGCCTATATCAATCTTATCAGCGGTTATCTTTCGCTGGGCGAGATGCAGAAAGCCCGCAATGTATTAAATATCGCCGACCGCAAATTCCCTCAAAATGCGACGATTAATATCCTGAAATCGCGTATGCAATAAATGGAGGAGAGGGTCTCCCACTGCTTGCCGCAGGAATGCCCGACTTTATTTGCGTTGGGTGGCCACCCCCAAACTTTGTTTGGAGTGGGAATGATTCTTCACCTATTCTGAGAACCCCTCCAAATAAATCCGGAGGGGCCACCCTCGCCGGCATATTGTATCTGGCAAACCACATCTACTATGATTCCTGCGATTTGTGCGATTGCCAGTAGCTTTTCCCAATAAAAAAGGCCGGAAGATTAATTTCTTCCGGCTTTATTATATCAATCAAATAAATCTAACGGTTTTCAGTCGCATTAACCTGGTCGGACAATTGGTGATTGCGATACATCTCGTCATATTCTTCTTCAATAGACCTGAGTTTGCTTACGCTCACCCTTCCGGGACTACTGGTTGAGAAATTACCGGTCTGGATGAAGGGCTGAATTTCCAACCAATCCATCATTTTATTAAAAACCTGTTGGGCCTCAGTTTCGTCAACCGTATATAGCGGGAAGCAAAAATGAGAAGTTTTAAAAACTTGTGTCTCATAGGCTATTGCACAAATTTTGCCCTCATATACCCGAGACCAATCTTTGACATACCAGGGAATTTGAGGGGTCGAATATTCTTCTACTATCTGCCCATTTTCCACCCGGGCATAGAAAAGCGACCTATACCTATACAACGAATGAACACCGGGCAACAAAATCGGTTCAAGCGCTCCCACGCTTGGTAACGCCGGGAGCGTATCAATATAGGGCCAATAAGTATAATCCGGCGGGGGAACACCGGGGGGCAGCAGCGGTGTCGGATCTATCCACACATACCTTGTCCGCAATAGTGCAGAGTCTATATATGCATCCGGTACTCCTACTGCGTTTCCATCGATGGCATCACCACCAATGAAATTCTCCGTCCTATATAATGTATCACGATACGGGAGCTTAAGCTGCGTTGGGTCTTGTAGCAATTGGGCTTTATCTACGTAATAATCTGCAACAATACCTTGCCACCCCGGTTGAAACATTGAGTCAATGGCAAAATATGTTCGGTATGCAGGCAGAATAGTCTCAAAGTAGGCTGAATCGAGAGCAGCATATGGTTGCGTGGAAAATGCTCCGCGAGCCATTGTCCAAACGCTCATACCGGCATTCATCCCTTTAATGACATTCCTGGCGATATCATCACTAAAATTCAATCCATCTCCAAGACCATCTTTTATAAAGAGAACCACCTTATGTTTTAAGACATCGCGAAGCGGTACCGGTTGAATCCCGAGTGAATCTGGAAAAGACGTGTACAAATTCTTATTTGCAATATAGTCTTGAGTGCAACCCTGCGTTGAGTACCCCAAATAAGTGCCATCAGGGCCATAGACTTCATTCAGAACAACCGCCGTATCGAAACATCCCGGCTTCCATGCATTTGCCATACGGCCATATATATCGCGAACCCAGAATTTTGAAGGATTAGGATTCGGAAATTGAGACAATGCCACTGGATTACGAGGATGAAATGGGTAATTTATTTTGGGATAGCTTGTACTGTACCTGGTTTCATCTATTATCAACAAATCTCTTTCGAATTTCGGCTCAATAACCTGCAAAAACGCGCTGGATGGCACCTTATCGGGAACACTGGCATCATCCCGAGCCTGACAGGCAAAGAGGAAAAACCCCGTTCTTGTTGTATCGCTCGAAGCATCAACCTGCTGATTAGCAAAAAGGTTAAATAGCGTTGTCGATTGATTATAAGTCCATCCCGGTGATTCCCTTACAAGGATACCCGTACTTACATTCGGATCGAGAAGGTCTCGCCATTCTTTCAAGGCTAGCAGGCTGTCCTGCGAGAAAATAAGCGTATCCAGTCCGCGAAATGCGCCAATGAAGTAATTTCTCCATTTTCCGAGAGCTTCATCGCCTGCCCCCAGCGTATCGACCAGTAACTCGTTATAAATAGGAGTAAATGTCGTTTCCGGCGGCGTCACGGAACTATTGATTGTTGTATCAATATGATCGAGTATTTGGAGGTGATCACCATTGAGATAATAATCCCCGAATGCGTCCACGAATACCCGCGCCTTCAAATATTTCCTCAATGAATCATATACCGGTTTTGTATACGGACCAAAGCACCGCCAGCGGTATTGGAAAGGCGGTGGATTACGTGGATAATCGATAGGATCTTTGGCGCTCCACGCAACCGGCACGCCCTGAATAACGCCCGATTGATCGTGAGCATTCACGAAAGGATCGAAAACATTAATATAGCCAATCGTGGTTTCGGGGAAATGGTCGTTCTTGCGGAACATACGGTAGGCCACTTCGGATTCGGCGCCCAGATTGTCGATCGCCTGCAGCAATACATAAGACGCCACAAACGTTCTCACCGGATCGAGCGAGTCGGCCTTAAGTTTTATCCGGGCGCTGGTCTGCGCGCTATCTTTAGTGACATTGAGAACCGTCCAGTCGATGGAATCCGGATAATTCGCCACGAACTGCATAACGTCGTCGCCGCCCAGCCGCGCCACCATCGAACTTTCCACTACGGCATAACGATAGTAGCGAATAAAACCGTCGACGTCGGTGCCATACCAATAAACGCTGGTATCGGCGGAAAACTTCGTCCCGCCGACGGGTATGTTAACGAACTGCACGTAGGGGGCCTGATTTACTCTGGGAGGACCCGTGACTTTTTTCGAACATCCCCACGTGCCGAGGCTATATATGGTTAACAATAGCGCACAAATTATTAAAAAGCCGCGCTTCATAGGTCCTCCGATATAGTTTTTCTTCTCCATTAGAACGATATCCCCAATGAAAACCGATGAACCTGGTCAAGGAAACCGAAATCCTGGTATGCGTAATTGACCGTCAGATCCATTTCATCACCGAGAGGAATTGACAGCCCGCCACCGGCGGTGAGTCCATCGGAATCATAATTCAATCTCTCTCCGACGCGAAGGGAAAACCGGTCGAGATAACGGTATTCCAGACCTACGTTATATTTTTCCAGGTTATCCGACGGATGAGCACCCTCGGCCGCGATCATAACCCGGTGATCTTCCATGTCCAGAAAATCTATCGAGGCGCCGAATTTGAAGTTGATCGGCAATGGAAACGTCTTCTGGATGAATTTCATATCCGGGCCGAAATTCGAAATCAGCATGGCGATCTTGAAATTACGATAACCCGAATTATAAACGGTTCCGACGTCGGCCGCCCACCCGGTAGCGGAGTATGTAAACAGGTCTTCCCTGATGTATTTGGCCGTCACGCCAAGCGAAAATTTATCCGTTAGATACCGTCCATAGCTGACCGATACGGCAATGTCTCCCGCCGAGAAATATTGCATATTTCCGTTTCCATCGGCGCCGTCAAAATAATCATAGCCGGTATAAGGAATATCGCCGGTATTCAGTGAATAAACACCGACTCCCACGATACCGCCGACCGCCTCCAGAGGCGCCGCCATACCGACGAATTCATAATTTATGCCCGCTGGCATATCAATATGCGTCAGCATTACTTCCCGGCCATATACGTACACCAGACCGGCCGGGTTATAATATACCGATGAGGCATCGTCAACACCGGCGGTAAAGGCTTCGCCCATCCCCATGGCACGGGCGGAAACCCCCAGTTCCAGGAAATTGACCCCTGTCGTTCCGACCTTGGCCTGGGAAAAAGCCAGTGACGGTAGAAGAAGGACCGCAAGCAGCAACAGGAGGCTACCCTGGCGTTTATGTAATTTCATCAGCACCAACTCCCATTTTTCTAAAATTATTTCTTTCAGACTTTATCACAAACTCACCTGCAATCCGAATTTTATCTGACGGCCATAACGCCAAAGGTCGGGATTACGGTCGAATTCCGTGCCGCCGGTGACGTTGCCGTTGCCATCGTTCTGGCTGGTATCGGCCCGTCCGGTGTTACCGTAGACGCCTACTACGTTTTGGGTATTCAACAGATTGTCGACCCAGACGATAGCCCTCCAGTTAAGCGCAAACAGCTGGAAGTATTTTTCGAAACGTACGTCGAAATTCAAGGTCGACGGCCGTCGCAGTGAATTCTCGTCGATATCCACACCTGCCTGAGTCGTCAGGTTAGGATAGCCGGCGGTCGGCGTGAACGGTTTACCCGTTTCAAACAGGCCCTGGACCGAAAATGTCCATCCGTTGGGAATTCTGAAACCGAACAAACGCGGTTTCATCGTTTCCGGGACAACCAGCTGAATACCGCACTTCAGTGAGTGACGAATGTCGTTGTCGAGCGGTTTTTCAGCCAATGACTCGCGGCTAAGCTGGAAATCCTGCCAGTAGGTAGTACGGGTCTGCGATTGTTTGCCGAACGCAAAGGCGTATGTGTAATTTATTTCGCCGTTAATCAATCGGCCGCCACGCTTGTCAATCGTCACCTCGAAGCCGCGGCTTCTGCCATAATCGCGGTTTTCATACTGCTGCACGACAAGTGCGCCGCCGCCGATTTTTACGTTGGCCGAATTGATCTTATCGAACTCATCTTTAAAATAGCCGGAAAGGTCGATCGAATAATCTTCCGACATGGCATACTTGACGCCGAATGAGTACTGAATAGTCTTCACATAATCGAGATTGTAGTTACCGACCACGTCATTGGCCGAGGCCGAGGCCGTGTTACGGTCATACATGAATGAATACGACGGCAACTGGTAGAAGTGACCGTAGTTGAAGTGGATCTTGGCTTTATCCGAAATCGGGTATGAAAATCCTATACGAGGTGAAAATCGTGTACGGTCGCCGTAAATAATCCCGGAACCAAGGTCATCTTCCTTGGCCACCTGCTCCAAACCGGCTGTCTGGATAAAGTAATCGTAACGGAACCCGAGCGAGGCAATCATCGAACCGTATTCCAGATTGTCGCGAGCGTAAAAGGTTCCCGTCAGAGGTTCATATTTATAAAAATCTCGCAGTTCCCCGATGCCGGGATAAACACCGCCGTCATCGCGACCGGTGTACGGAATTTCCAGACCGCGAATATCCTGCTTGTCGAGGTATTCTTTGGTCACTTCCATGCCGGCTTTAATCTCATGGTTACCCATCTGGCGATAAACACGACCTTCCATCGTGTATTGCTGAATACGGCGATGGTGCCATACGGTCGTGCCGTCATAGGTATTCGGGCTCAGGAAACTGTTGCCGCTGGAACCACCGTAATCATAAACGCCATTTCCGTTTATGTCGGTGAAAGGTTCCCCGGGATCGTACTGGTAGTTGCGATAGTCAAAAATGCCGTTGCCGTTACGGTCTATATATTCGATGCCGGGCGACCACTGCTCATCGGGGCGCGTATATCTGCCGTTTTGATCCACGTCCATGTTCTGGGAACAATCGCACATGACAAATCCATCAATATCCGGCTCGTAAATACCATCGTTGTTAACGTCAATAAATCTTTCCCCGAGGTTGATGTCGCCGTCGAGGTACGGCTCCGCGACGTGCTCGTCGATCACGTCCCGTCGAGAGTAGTCGAACGTGCCGTTCCCATTGGAGTCGTACAAGTAATCGCCCGGATTCCACTTACCGTCGCCGTTAAGGTCGGCATACGGCTCGCCTTCGAGACTGTCGCCGAAGGCGATATTGTTGAACCGGAAATCGTAAATTCCCAATCCAGGATTAATGACGTTACCGAACGTCCAGAACGATCCCGTGATGTCACGGCCGTACCAGGTACCGCTGGCCGTATCCGGGTATAAATCAAGGATCGGCTCCGGAGGATCATATCGACCGTTTTTAATGGAGGCATCGGTTACCATAACCCCCGAAAGCGGGTCTTCATAAGCATAACGATCCTGGTACGACTCGTAAAGGTTGTACTGCAGGAACTGGTCGGGGTTCAGCCCTTTGCCGGGGTTGTTCGGATCACCGGGCTGGTACTGCACGTCACGATTATAGTACGAACCTTTTACGTAGTAGTGCATGTCTTTGTTTATCTGGTGCGTGATTTCCAGAGAATAAGACTGCCACTTGGTTTCACCGATCGGCGCCGTGTTGGGCGTATAACGATATTGCCAATCGAACAGAGTCTGACGATTCACCGAGTTCTTATAACTGAAAATCATTTTCATCGTGTTCATCGGCTTCATCATGACATTGGCGTTGATCGTATAGTCGTTGTACTGGCGCTCGGGGATGTCTATGCCGAACAAATTGAACGACCCGTAAGTCTTGGGATACAACGGGCTCTCATAGTCTTTATAATTGGTGGAAGTGTTGGTTTTGGTCATTTCAGCGTAAAAGAAGTACGTGACTTCTTTATCTTCGAGAAAATTCAATCCAAGAGCCGGAAACAGGCGGCTTTTCAATATGGGGTCCGGACCGCTGATCGTGAAGTACATGTTATCGTAGTTTTCGGAGTACTTATTCAACGACTTGTTGCCGAAATCATCGGTAATATACTGAAGAGTCGCATTGGTGTTTTCAGTGGAACCAGTCTGGGTCGTAATACGAATAATACCCGAAAGAGCGTTACCGTATTCAGGGTCGAAACCGTCCTTGATAATGCTTATTTCCTGAATCGAACCGGACGTCAGCGAAAGCCCCAGGTTGGCCGGGCCGTAGCCACCCAGCGGATCGCCGATTGTGACGCCGTCCACGATATACGCAACCTCGTTAGCACGACCGCCCCGGATAATTATTTCACCTTCCGACGTCGTCACCACACCTGCCGTCGATTGCAAAAGCTGATCGACGTTTTGCACCGGCATACTTTTGATCTGATCCTTGGACATCGTGACAGTACCGGATGTTTGATGAATATCAATGATGTCCCTGTCGGCGGTCACCTTAATAACCTTATCCAGATCGGTAACGGCCGTCTGCAATTTGGCATTTTGTTCGGTCGTAAGATCGACGTTGACCTCTACTCCGTCGATTTCGAGGGGACTGTACGACACTGAAGTGATCTTCAAAGTGTACGTTCCCGGCGGGACCAATACAATCATGAATTTGCCTTCCGTATCGGTCACGGCACCCTGGGTCGTTCCGACAATCTGCACCGAAGCCCCCGGAATCGGTTCGCCCGATGCTTTATCTGTCACGACACCCTTGATTTTTCCCGTGGAACCTGCAAATGCCAGTGGTGACAAAAGCATCACGGCGGTTATGAAAGCCGCCACGAATAAAAAAGCCTTGGGCAGCCTGGACATCTCCCTATCCTCCTTACCTCTATACAATAACGATTTTTTGCTTAATAATAAACCGGTCGCCTTTCTCATTGCTGAAAATCCCGCTTCATTGACAATTAAGCTTTCCTTAAGAGTGCGACGGTTTGTGAGGGGAAAACAACCGCGTCCGGCGATTGCAAATGACCGACGCCTGACTCCTCCATTATTCCAAATTTCTTCCCAACAAATTTACAGTATAGTCCTGTAACGTGCCTGAAGTCAAGAGCTTTTTTAAACGGTCAGCTATATTTAATACGGACATTCCACCTTCATGTTTAAGACTAAACATATGATAAAACTGTTTAAAAAATTATTTATTTAAAAGTGGATTTTCCCGCAGTTTTTTTTCCTCGGCCTTAATTTCATTCGTGAGTTTTGACGAAAAATCACATTCACTGAATTCACATTCAAAACGCCTTGAGAAATATCTGACAAAGGTCTCTTTTATATCGGAAATTCGAACATTCCGACCATCTTCAACCGGCTTTGGTACGCCGGAACTTATCGAATCCAGCGCCGGATGTGAAGCGATGCCGTTTAGTTTGATCGATCCCTGATGTATAAAGCACCCGGCGCTGCTGCGCTGGGCCCCGCCGACTATTTTAACCCCATGACTGACAATCTCATAACGTGACACCGATGCAAAACAAGCCCCGATCCGGGCCCGTTCTGATCTTTTAAATTTATCATCCGAATGACGTCGCCATTCGGACGCAATACCGAAGGAATTTAGTATCTCCACAAGTACCGAAGATATCTTCGTGTTCATTGCCGACAGGTTGCCAATCCCCGACGGAAACTTATCCTCGCGGCCGGTTAGCGAAAATGTAATTTCCGATTTGTCATGATAAATGGCCCGCCCGCCGGTAATGCGACGAATGACGGGCAGGTCGCTTTCGACTTTGGCAATATCGAGGGCTCGTGAAATGTCCTGATTATACCCTATCGTTATAGCCGGACGATTCCATGAATAAAGCCGCAGCGCTGCCGAGATATCGTGCAATGGCTCCGCTAAATACCCAAACAGAGCGGTGTCGCAGGCCATATTGTAAAACGGATCGCTGTCCGGTTCAAATACATATAAGGCATCGGACTTTTTCATTTGTTTGTTATGATAAACCCCTACAGGGAAAAATGCAATAGCACCTCATAGTTCGATAGAGATAAAAGTTGCGCAAGATATTTCACCGATATATCTTTGGCCCATGCCTCAAAAACCTTTATTATCACCGGTGAAGAAATTCCAGTTGGCCATGCTCCTTCTGGCAACTCTTATTTTGATCGGGACTTTGGGCCTCATAATGATCGAAAATATGGATCCGCTGGACGCACTATATATGACAATTATAACCCTTTCGACCGTGGGATTCGGCGAAGTTCATCCGTTGCACCCGGCCGGTCGGATTTTTATAGTGGGCCTGATAATTTTCGGTGTGGCCGGGGTAACCTATGGCGCCACAGCCGTCGGGCAAATGATACTTGAGGGCGAATTACGCCGCATTCTGGGGAGAAGAAAGATGGATAAAAAAATAAAACGTCTGGATGATCATCACATCATCGCCGGTTTCGGCCGGGTCGGTCGGCAGGTAGCCGATGAATACGCCCGCCGCAGGGTGCCCTTTGTCGTTATAGAAAACGATAATGCCGCCATCAACTATCTTGAATCGACCGGATATTCATACGTTTCCGGCGAAGCCACCGAAGATATCGTATTGGACGAAGCGGGAATGGACAGAGCCAAAGTGCTGGTTTCCACCCTGCCCAGTGAAGCCGACAACGTCTACCTCACCCTCACGGCCCGCCATATGAATCCCAACTTGCTGATAATTGCCCGTGCCGACCACTCCCACGGCGAAAAGAAACTCAAGCGGGCCGGAGCCAATGTCGTCGTCAGCCCCCATGTGCTGGGCGGCATGAGGATGGCAATGGCGTCGCTTCGTCCGAATGTGGTCGATTTCATGCAAATGACGTCTCTGGGAGAAGCCGGGCTTGGCATAGAAGAACTGATGGTTCCTGAAAAATGCGATTACGCCGGCAAGTCGCTGGTCGACAGCCGCATCAAAGCCGAATTTGGCGTGACGGTTATTGGCGTAAAAAAACCCAACCAATCGCTTTCAATTAATCCCGATCCCGGCCTGATAATCCGCCCGGGAGACATATTGATATTGATCGGCAGCACACAGTCTTTGGAGACTCTGGCCGGACGAATGAGTTAATATCTTTTCAACAATTACGGACAGCCGTTAATTATATATTTCAAAATATGCCGTGGTGTCTTTCAACGACAAATGCTGTTTGACGAACCTAACGACTTCATAGTGATCGTTTATCGGTAATTCCTCAAAGCCAAATTTGAGCCTGTCGGCTCTCACCTTTTGGACAATGACGCATTCTTTCCCCTTATGAGATAGAATATAATCGGTGACTCGTCTGGTAAGATCCGGCTTACACAGTTCTGTCCCCTGAACCCAGTCAATCGGTAACGGGTTGGGCTGCGGCGAACAGACCCAGTAACCCGCCAGATCGGGAATGATGCAATATTGTTCGTCGTCGGTTAGTTCGACGGCTTTATTGAGATCGGCCAGGAAGGCATATGTTCTTTGGTTGGTTTTAATGCCCCTCCCGCCGCACAAAACGTCCCCCAGGTCGGACTTCAAGGCCGAAGCCGGCATGTCGCGATACGCCAGATGTCTCCGGGCATAATAAAAAACCCCCGCAATCATCAACGCCGTTACGAATATTATCGCCGACGGCATCCACTTGTATTTTGTGACCGGCTTTTCGCTCACAAAGAAGGCGTCGATAAAGACAAGCAACAATACTAAAAACAGAGGACCGGTACCGCGCCCCGGGAAATTGCCACCCAACGAAATAGACACACTCCAGGCGAGAATAAGCCCCAGCGCCGACAGTCGCCACAATGTCAACCTGGCCCCGCCGTATATTATTTGAAACACCATGACCGCCAAAAGACATCCGAAAAGACAAAATGATATATCATGTATCGAGAATTTGCCCTTAAGATAAACCGAAAATAAAAAGACAGCGACGATAATACCTATGGATACAAACGCGCGCCGATTCCGGCCGGAGAGAACTTCGGGCATTTTAGCATCGGATAAAAACAACACTGACAGGATTGATCCAATCAATATTCCGCTCCAAACATACAAATTGCCCAGATAACTCAGGACACCGATTCGCAGGATACCGGTCTGGCCCGTAAACTGTATTATCATGTCATCGAGGGCCCCGGCCAAAGCCATCCAAAACAGATACACAATTCCCGGGAATGCGAACACAATCCAGTAACGAATCTTCTTCCAATCACCCAGAACAACCAGTGACAAAGGTCCGGCAAGCAGGAAACTTTGTTTGCACGTATAGGCCAATCCCAGCAGCAAGTAGCCGAAAAACTTCGCTGCTGCAGGCCGCCGCAGGCAAAGATATAATCCGACCGATACCAGAAAATAGCCATCCATTGTATGCCAGGGACCTTTCAATAGTGAATAAAAGCTTGAGATACAGAAGATTATCAAACCCAGCGCGGGCAACACCCAGATCGGCCATTTTCTCTTAAAGAATTGCATCGAAATCAAGACCCAGCACCAGGCGGCAACGGCCAGTTCGAGGCAGACGACAAATCTGGCCAGAAGCCTTGTATGTTCGCCGCCGATCAAGACTTCGGGCACATGCAGAATCGCCGAACCAACCGGTCTCAATGATATGAAATCCCGGTGCGGAACCTGGCCATCGATCAGACGAACCGAATAAGCCAAAATGAATCCATCATCGGTAGGATTAAACCCTATCCACGAGAAAAGAAATTGGCTGGCTATAGCAACGACCAGCACGAATAAAATACCGAATAAAAATGCAGAAGCCTGACTTTGTCCCGAAGCCGGAATTTTGCCCATAATAAAAATCCCCATAAGATTGCCTTTTCCAAATGATAACCTATCTTTTAATTCCATGACAAGGATTTTTTAAATCGGGAATATGGGCAAAAAAAAACACGCCCAGGAGGAATCGAACCCCCAACCTTCTGGTCCGTAGCCAGACGCTCTATCCAATTGAGCTATGGGCGCATTCGTTGCAACGGCCTATTAATATGGACAAATTCACTAAATTGTCAATCAAAATAAAACCGAAATATAATTTGCGTACGAAATTATTTATTATTTATCAGATAAACGAACAGAACGGCCAGAGCGATAAATATCAAAAAGACTATCCAGAGCGATATGCCATGCCGCCTCGCCGGCATCGACGGAGGAATATATTCGCCGGGTTCCGCTGGCTTCTTGAAGGAATCCAATAATTCATTCTCGCGAAACAGGGCTTCTTCGCTTTCGCCGGATATGGTCACGGGCGTGATTTCCTCGGGATTTTCAATTATGTCGACCGCATCGACCCGGGCCGCCAGAACCGTGACGTTATCCTGTCCCCCCCGTTCATTGGCCAGTTGAACCAGTTGACTGGTGATTTTATTGACATCCTTGCCGCACGCCGATGCCACCGAAAATATGTCTTCATCGTCCACGAAACCGCACAAACCGTCGGTGCATAATATGTATACATCGCCCTTGCTGATTTTGCTGGCGCGAAAATCAATGTCGACTCTTTCACTAATTCCCAGCGCGCGGGTGATAACATTACGGTTGACTATTTGTGATGCCTCTTTTTCGCTCACCTGGCCGTTTTTCTGCAGTTCGGAGACCCAGGAATGATCGGTCGTCAGAGGAATCAGCGAAGTTTCGGTAAGCCTGTAGGCGCGGCTGTCTCCGACATGTGCTATACAAACCCGGTAATCCTGAAAGGCCATCCCGACCACGGTCGTCCCCATACCGGAAAGATCGCTGTGAGAACGGGAATGGCGGTAGACACTCCGGTTGGCCAGGCGAATTGACTGCACCAGAAGACTTCCCCGCGCAGGAAGATCGGCCGGAAGAGCCAGCACGCTGTCCTCGGCCAGCGTCGACGGCAAGTCGGTAAAGCAATAATGAATTATGTTACACGCTTCACTGGAAGCCACTTCACCGGCCTGGTGGCCGCCCATGCCGTCGCAAACGACATACAGATCATTATCAGCGTCGAGAAAAAGAAAATCCTCGTTTTGACTTCTGACCAAACCGACGTTGGTATTTCCGGCGGCGGTAATCTGTAAACTCAAGTCAACCTCAAAGCAAAAATCCGATATTTAAAAATTATAAAAAAACTTCTTAATATATTGCAAATAAAAACTTTAAAGAAAAAAGCCCCCCGCACTCGCGAGGGGCCCAACAATAAGAGCGTATCGGGGTTATTTTAACAATACCATCTTCATAGTCGCCTTGTTATCACCGGCTTTAACGCTGTAAAAATACACCCCACTCGGCATATTTCCAGCATTATAGGTGAACGAATTCGGTCCGGCGTTCAAAACGCCCAGGTCGAATTTGTCTACCGATTGCCCGAGCAGATTGAAAACTTCAAGGGTCGTTTCGGATCGTTTCGGGAGCTCGAACGAAATCGTCGTCATCGGATTAAAGGGATTCGGATAATTCTGGTGCAGCGAAAACGTTTGCGGAATCAGGGGATCGTCGTCACCCGGAACCGCCGACGTAATTACAAAAGTATTGACACTTCCCGACAGGGTTACGGACGGATCGACACCGGAGCGTACCGTGAAATCGAGCACGTCGGTTATGTTATTCGGAGCCAGCGGCGGCACGACGACGTCGATACCAATACTGCCGACTTCCATCGACCCGACGTACACCAGATCGGCTTGTGGATTCACTATCCAGCCGTTGGACGACGTGCCTTCGATCGTATAGAAATCGGTTCCCTCGCCGGTATTGCGGAAGACAACCGAATAGTGCACAGTTTCTCCGGGACCGGAATATTGATCCGTGGGAAATTCGACTTCTTCTATTCCGACAAGCGCATTGGCCGAAAGATTGACATTCTTGATGGAGCCCATCCCCTGCCAGGTCGGATCATCGGGACCAAACGTCGTCGCATCCCGGCCATTGATTTTGAACGAAATGGTCTCTCCGGCAACGGCACCCTCATCTTCCGGGGTATCGGCGTCATCACCAAACGCACCCAGCAGGCCGTACTTTCCTTCGACCTTAACCACGAAGGTCCCGCACAAAGTGCCCTGCGAGTCATAGGCTTCAACAATCGAACCGACCGGCAATGGCAGGCCGTTGTATAATGAAGCATCGCCGTAAAAATCGGACCATACGGGGAACGAATTTCCCCCCGCTATCGCCAGTGAAGCCGTAATCGCCGCCAACGCCGTCATAATCAATATTTTGGATATTTTCGATATCACAATATCACCTTCCTTAACCGGTCGCCGTATTACGGGCGACCGGCTTAAGAATTCGGTTTCCAATTTACTTCATCAAAACCATCTTGCGTGATTCGACGAAATTGTCGGCCTGCATCCGGTAGAAGTAGACACCCGAGGCCACGTTATTGCCGTTTTGATCGCTGCCATTCCAGGTTACGGTGTTTTCACCGGCCGCGGCCATGTCGTCAAAGACCGTCGCGACTTTCTTGCCAAGGATATTATAAACCTCAACCGTCACGTGCGTGGGCGCCGGGACCGAGAAACTGATCTGGGTCGACGGGTTGAACGGGTTGGGGTAGTTCTGTGACAGTGAATATGCCGCTGGAATGACCGGCTCACCGTTGGCCGAACTCAGCGCCTGAATTTCTTCCTTGGCACCCGGTTCCGACCAGGTGAACGTCTCGGAGGCACGAACGCCGTCGACCACCAGATAGAATTTCTCACCCGGGGCAAGACCTTCTTTTTCCGATGTGTACGGATCATCGCCGTAGACGGCCATAAAGCCAAACTTGCCGTTGTCGTGAACCATAGCGCGACCGACAACACGGTCGTCGGTTGTCCTGGCCAGCACTTCGGCGCCGTTGACGACTATATCATTGTCAAGGACCAACTGATGAGCATACAGATTCATCCACACGCGGCTGGTCGACATGCCGTCAATCGTAGCCGCCTTGGTGACCGCATACGGCTGACGGGCAAATACGGTCGGACCGGTTCCCGGATAAATCAGGACATCCGCAGCCATCGTCTTCAGCCAGTAGCCATACCCCGGACCCATGTGCTGGAGCGTCCAGTAATAATCAGCCAGGCTCGGATCGTAGGTCAGCGGGACACCGTCGTAACCGAGGGCCAGAATCAAATTGTCATTGACCGAACCGAGGGCACTGGTAACGGTATCCTCAACCTGAGGGAGGTACGATACCAGGTTCCAGCCCTTATTCAGCATAATCGGAGTCGTCGCGGAGACCGGCACGCCCGTAATCGGCAGATCGACGGTCGGACCGCAATCGTCTTTTATCCTGACCCAGTAGCCGTGCATATGATCGACATCCCAGAGGGTCGAGAAGTCGAGCAGGGCCGGATCGAAAGTGAAGCCGCCCTGGTCGAAGCCGAGAACGACATCAATGCAATCATAAATCGGCGCCAGGACCTGGTCGATATCGTCAATCGGCGTATCGACATTCCACGAAATCAGGTTCCAGCCGGAACGAAGCGTGATGGACCGATCCTCGGTGGATTGCAGGTCCAAGCAAACCTCGGCGCGGTCGCCGTTGGCCGTCCAGACGTTATCGCCCATGCTCTTGGCCGGGAGGCCGTTGATGAACAGGTCAATTTCATCGCCCGGTTCGGCGCCTTCGTCTTCAATTGTGTTTATTTCGTCGCCGAATACGGCCAGGGTGAATTTGCCCGGCTCGGTGACAAAAACCGACCCGCAATGGACGCCCTGGGGATCATAGGCATCGACTACTGATCCAACCGGCAGCGGGACATTATAGTAAGTGTTATTATCGCAATAGAAAGTAACCCAGTACGGCGATCCTACCGGCATATCGACCGGCGTCAGGACAATATCGAAGCCGATGTCGCTGACCTGGATCTCTTCCAGCGTTCCGGGATAATAGCCTTCTTTATAGGCATATGCGTCGAACGGGAAAATAGATTCACTTTCGCACGCAAACTGGCCGTTGACATCGGTCATATGGGATGAAATCAGCGCACCCGACGGGAAACTGTTCCAGAGTTCAACCGTGGCGCCTTCGATTTCATGGCCGTAAATATCAATGACTCGGCCGCAAACAAAGGCATCGCCGGATCCGATAATGATCGTTCCCATTGTAAAAGACGGAGTAATCATATTGTAATATTCGTCGACAAAGGCCAGCCCACCGCCGGGAACAATCGTCGTCGAATCGATATCGACAAATCCCGGGATCGCGGTTTCGAGGACCGTGAAATGCAGCTTGGCCATCATGCCCCGGTCGGGCATAATCGGACCGTTGAATATCGGCGCGATCGTAATCATGGCCCGGCGAGTAGTATTATTTATCGTGACCGACTTAGTGTCATAATCATTCATAACCGTACCGTCGAAGGTCACCGCATCCAAAACGACGTTGTTGGAATTCCAGGTAATCGGCAGGTTTATGGCCGAAAGCATTGATTCGGTCTTGAAATACACCGGCACGACCGCTTCGTTTCCGGGAATACCCGGCACCGATGACATCCAGATCGAATCGGGCATCGTGCTCAGCGCGTTGACCGTCAGATTCACGGGCACGATTACGTCGCTGAATTGCTTGCCCGGAATCATGTATTCCGAAATAGTGATGTGCCCGGTGTAATCACCGGGATCGACGTTGGTCGTATTGATATTTAGACTGAAGCTCATCGGCGTCGTGTAATATTCGGCCGCCGAGGGAACAATATTCAGCCAGGAGGCGTCGTCGGAAATCGTGAAATCGACGTTGCGATCGATACCTTCGGCTACGTCCAGATCGAAATTGGCCGACTGACCTTCAGTAAGAGTCACATTGAATTCAGTCGGATCGGTTACGATTGTTACCGGCACGACGTCTATTACCGAGATAGTAATTGTCTCGTCATCGGTGAATGTGCCATCCGATACGGTAAAGGTTACGTCATAGTCACCCTGCTGGTCCATATCGGGTGAAAATATATATGTATAGGTATTATCGTGATTGTTAGTGAACGTTGAGTTGGTCAGTTCCGGATCGACCGAGAACGACAGTATATCACCGTCAGAGTCGGTAGCCGAAACAATAAACGTCAATGTTTCACCTTCGTAGACAGTTTTGTCGCCGATAGCCGCCAGAACCGGAGGCTGGGGTACGTCGTTGACGGTGATTTCCACGCTCACCGTATCGGCCAGCGAACCGTCGGTCGCTATAAACCCGACCATATAAACGTTTGCCTGGGTAAAGTCCGGATTGAACGCGAAATCACCGGTGCCATCGCCGTTATCCAGGAAGCTCGAATTGGCCGGATTCCCCTCGACGCTCAGAGTCAGCGGGTCACCATCGGGATCGGTGGCCTCGAACGTGAAATTCAGAGAGCTGCCTTCGTCCACCGACTTCGCGCCCGGATCGACTGCCACCGGGGCACGATTGACGTCCGTCACGGTTATATCTATGGTTTCATCGTCGCTGAGGACACCGTCGGACACTGTGAATTTCACGGGATAAACACCGGACTGCGAATAATTCGGATCAAAAGTATAAGTCGCGGTTCCATCGCCATGATCGACCAGGTTCGAGTTAAGGAGAACGGGGTCGACCGAAAAGGTCAGGTCATCACCATTGCCGTCGGAGGCGCTTAATTCGATTGTCAAATTCTCGCCTTCAGCAATCGTCTGATCTCCTATGGGGGCAAGAACCGGCGCGACATTTCCCATTGTCACATTAATAATGACGTACTCGGAA
Source organism: uncultured candidate division Zixibacteria bacterium (assembly GCA_963702205.1). Taxonomy (GTDB): domain Bacteria; phylum Zixibacteria; class MSB-5A5; order GN15; family PGXB01; genus CALAMC01. The sequence goes on along the minus strand of OY969724.1, from coordinate 2,100,205 downwards.
TCGGCCAGAACACCGTCCGAAGCGTAAAACAGGACTTCGTGTTCACCGACTTGCGAGGCATCCGGTATAAAAGTGAAAAATGCGGTACCATCAAGATTGTCGTCCAGGCTGGCATTGGCCGGCAGGAAGTCCGCGTGAAGCGTCGGGGTCGTGCCATCGTCATCATGGGCACTTATAACGAAAGACAGCGTATTGCCCACTTCGACTCCCAGAGGTCCAATCGGAGACAATACCGGCGGCTGGTTGACATCGGTAACCGTAATCGTAATCAATTCGTTGTCGCTATCGGTGCCGTCGGTAACCGAAAACGTCACCGGTATATCACCGGCCTGGGAATAATCGGGGTTGAATGTATAGGTTGCAGTACCGTCCATATTATTCATGAGTTCCGCATTAGGTACCGCCGGATCTACTGAAAAAGTAAGCGGGTCACCATCCGCATCGGTTGCGAAGATGTCGAACTGGAGAGTCACGCCTTCGGGTACGGTCATATTGCCAATTGCGGCCAGTTCCGGAGCACGATTGGTATTGGTGACCGTAATGGTAATCGTCTCGGCATCGGTATCAATGCCGTCGGTAACCGAAAACTCAACCACGTGATCGCCGGCCTGAGTATAGTCGGGATCAAATGTATAAGTAGCGGTTCCGTCACCGTTATCCAAAAGCGAAGCGTGGGCGATGTCAGGCGTTACATCAAACGACAGGGCGTCATTGTCGCCGTCAGTGGCGGACAAGTCGATCTGCAATGAAGCGCCTTCGGCCACGACTTTATCCCCGATATTGGCCAGAATCGGCGTCTGATTGACATTATTGACCGTAATCGTGATTGTCTCTTCGTCCGTATCGGTGCCATCAGTGACCGAAAAAGTAACCGGGTAGTCACCGGACTGAGAAAAATCGGGATTGAATGTGTACGTCGCTGTCCCGTTGCCATGATCGACCAAAGTCGCATTCGTAATGAGGGGATCCACGCCGAAACTCATCGAATTGCCGTCGGGATCGGTCGCGGAAAGATTGATTACGAGGGAGCTGTTTTCATCGACGGATTTATCACCGATCGCATCTAATACGGGAGGACGATTCGAAGGCGTAACGATGATATTTATGGTCTCGGTGTCGGTATCGGTACCGTCCGTAACCGTAAACGTGACAGGATATGTACCTGCCTGAGTATAGTCAGGATTAAACGTGAATGTCGCGGTCTTGTCACCGCTCGTGTTATTAACCAATGCAGCGTTGGCTAGGCTCGGCGAGAAAGAAAATCCGAGAGTATCGGCGGCATCCTCATCCGTGGCGGTTAGATCGATAACCAGGGATGAACCCTCGGCCACGGTTTTGTCACCGATTGCCCCCAGCACCGGAGCATGATTCTGCGGTGCATTGGGATCGATGACGTTGAAACAAAAAGGACTGCCACCCCATTCCGGAACGGAAGGAGTAAGCCACAGCCAATCGTACGTATCATTCGGGGCATAATTTATGGAGTCGATACAAATAGTACCGGCGTTGGCGCTGTTCATACCGAGTTGAAAACGAAGCTTACGAGTATCGTCAGACGCCGGCCAGGAGGCAGTCGGCGGAATACCGGCCGTCGTATGATTGAATGTATCCGGTAAAGCCCCATCCATATTGAACATATTATAAGAGTTTAGTGTGGTCCAGTAAAATGCCCCCGGTGTGAACGTCGGCAGCCAGCCGTTGTAGGCCATTATCATGCTCGGCAAACCATACGTTGCGCCGCCAAGATTGGTATAGGTCACATTGTTTCCGGTCGGGCTGTAAATTGTCCAGGTGGCGCTGTATCCGAGACAATTAGTGCCGCTTGAATTTTGCATATAAATATCAAGGGTGAAGTTGTCGCCCATTTCAACGACGTTGGGATCGGCTCCCTGCGACGTTACTTCGGCGTCGATAAAAATGTTGGCGGCATTGGCACCGGTTGCAAAAATCAAAATCAGCGCCAACGCAAATGTCAGAATCGTACCTCGCATAATACGCTCCTTAAAGTATTGTAAATAATGACGATATTCCATCTATCCCTTATCTGGCGGCAAAAGGATAAGTCATTTAGATAACGAATCAATGTTATGATTTAATTAGTCGCCTATGAGTAAAATACAAAGCTTACCCCTTGCACCAATTGAAACTATAACCTCGCTATTACTCATATTTTATGGCAGCAAAGCAAGTACCGAAGACTCTTTTCCACCCCTCCCATGTCAACCTAACTTATTATAGGTCAGCCACAATAGTATAATCATAAGGGCGGAATTGTCAAGTTAAATAGCGACAACAGGATACGCAATTAGTTGCATATTAGCGGCAAAGATTGTCATGAATTGACGATTCGATTTTTCGCAGTTCGCCAGAGAAGGAATAATATGAGCGCCGAGCCAAGCAGGTCGAACAGAATGTCGGCGACGTCGGAACTGCGGCCCGGTATGTACCGCTGGTAAAACTCATCGAGTATCGCAAAAAAGATAATAAACAGCAGGCTTAGAAGAAAGGTATAGTTGATATGCATCCTTGACGACATATTCGCAAAGGACCTGAAAACCAGGATCGAAAAAAGCGCATATTCCGTGAAGTGGGCGACCTTATCCAGCCAGGGGAAATCGGGAGTGGAAGTGTGAAGATTCGGCATGGATGATACCGTAATTATCAAGGCGGCATACAATAGCGCCGGTAAGTGGAAGCGAATGAACCATACGTAATTACTCATATATTCCTTATACGATATACCTGTCTTCAATTTGGCATGTAATATATATTTTATTCATTTTGTTCAAACAACTTTGTTGAAATTTCGGAATTTTGAGTTATCTTCTTATTGCTTTTCGAAAATTCCAAAAAGCAGGATAAAAATGAATCGACCCGACGTGGATGAAAATTCCAAAATCCCGCCAACGGCGCCAGATTTGACAGGAGTCAAAGTATATCTCCGTCCTGCCGTGCCTGATGATTATGCTATAACGTACGCCTGGTTTCTGAAAAGCGGACCGTCGTCGCAGACATGCCGCCCGGTCCCGATTGTCACACCCGAAGAAATGGCAGCCCGCCAGAAAACAAGAGAAAAATCACCGGATAGAGGCGATTTCGTTATAATCGACCGAAACAGCGAACGGCTGGTCGGCAAGCTTGCCTTTTTTAACCTCAACACGCTCAGCCGGTCAGCCGAACTGGGATATAGTGTGGATCCCAATTTACAGCGCCGCGGCATAGCCCGTGAGGGACTTCGCCTGCTTATAAAATACCTGTTTCGCCAATTGAATCTCAACAAAGTATACGCCCAGACCGGAGCCTTCAACGCCGCCTCGGTGGCGCTTCTGGAATCGCTGGGATTCAAGCGCGACGCCATATTGAGAGAGCATCATTTTCACGACGGCAAACTCCACGACGATTACGTGTATTCCCTGCTTAAAAATGAATGCAACTTTTAACCGTTTTCGATGTTAATTATACATAATCGAGCACCCGAAGAATATTGGACCCCGTAAGTCCAATATATGGATTGAAAAATCGAAACAGCGGGGGAATAAATGAAGGTACACGATCTTCTCAAAAAAAAGGCCGGCAAAATCGTATCCATCTCGTCCGATCGCACCATCAAACAGGCGATGGAGTCGATTATAGCCCATAAAATCGGGGCGCTGCCGGTTATCGACGGCGATGAGCTGAAAGGCATCATTTCCGAGCGGGATATATTCCGCCTTACCTTTTCCAAAGGCGAATCGGGCTTTAACGTCAAGGTCAGTGAAGTCATGACCAAAAACATCGTCATTGGGTTCCTCAACGACGACGTCGAAAACGTCAGCGCCCTTATGACCCAAAACCGTTTCCGCCACCTGCCGATCATGGACAATAAAAAGCTGGTGGGTATAATTTCAATCGGGGACGTCGTGGCCGCCAACGTCGATTCACTGGCCGTGGAAAATCGCTATCTCAAGGAATATATTGCCGGAAAGTATCCGGCCTGATGTTAGCCGCGCTTATTTGACTTCACTTTATATCTGGATTCAAAATATATATTATATAACGAAGGGCTGTCGCGAATCGTGCGACAGCCCTGCATTTAATTCGCGGATTCCGGTTATAAATCCGATGCGAATCTGGAGGGGTTGATTATGCCGGCAAAATGCGATATTGCGGCTTATCGGGCGGTCCTTCACCTGGCGGACGAGCCGGCTTGACGGCTCTCAACACCACCTTCATAAGCGTCACCACATTTCGGCATTGCTCTATATCTTTGATAGTATCTTCAGGATCTTTGCCTTTGTACTTATCGGCCGCCACAAACAGGTCTATCGTCTCCGGCGACCAATCTCCCCCGTAGGTGTTGCCACCGGGCACGAGAAGATTTTGCGAAAAATAATTGAATGACTTCAAAAAAAACCGCCGCACCAAAGTCGGGTCTTCCCAGGCATCGTCCGATGACCCATAGGGCACCGTGAACGTCGCCCTCGTGTCATTCTTTGCGATGCGGTACAGCTCCTGCATCAAGGGAAGAATATTTGTCACACGGGCCAGCGTCCACGAACAATTTATTTCATCGACCGAATCGTCTTCGTACGGCAGCGGCGTATGGTCGCAACCATCGAAATCCGTAACAACTTGCACACCATCACCCGGCCTCGTATCAACGTTTACCCATCCCGGCCTGATTTCGTTGGCACAACCGATATTCAGTTTGATTTTTTCATCATTGATATCCTGCTCTTCCGGTTTTTTCAGTGTCAGGCTTTTGGTCGATGTGATCTCTTTGTTGAATTCGTTCTCTTTGACGACCGCGCAGAACATGTAAATATGCACGTTCTTTTCCCGGGCCGGATTGAAACAGGGAAAATCGAGTATTTCCTGCACGTCCATATACCGAGCGTATCTCTGACGAATATCCCGCTCCGGATCGGTATAAAGCCGCACGTGGGCGACATCATCGAAATCAGGAACCGTTGCAACGAAATGTACGCCCGCCGGGAGGTTCTTGAGGAGGGCGAAGTCGTCGACGTGTTCCAGCACTTCCATGCAAATGACGGCATTGTAATCGGTCGGAAGATAGCTTTCGTGAAGATAGGCATCGCCTACTTTGAAATTTCCTTTCGGGCTGAATTTGAGAGCCTTCTTGACGGCTTCGGAACTGAAATCGAAACCCCTGTATGGTATATTTTGCTCGATTATCATCCGGGCCAGGTAGCCGGTCCCGCACCCGACTTCGAGCACTCTCGGGTTATTCAGTGTCAGAAGCTTTTCAAAAACTCTGTTATAGAGAAAATCCCGGGTTTGTTCATTGTAATCCCGACTGAAAATATCATCGTAATATTGGGCGTCTTTTTCGGCGTGTCCGGTAACAAGCACGGCAATCTCCGGTTAAAGTTTCTATTATAGGATTCTATCGACACTTTGTGCAAAAGCTGAACAGGAAATAGTCCGAAATTGGGGAAAATAAAAATCGGGGTGAGAGGATTCGAACCTCCGACGTCTTGCTCCCAAAGCAAGTGCGCTAACCGGACTGCGCCACACCCCGATGACACGCAAATATACCGCTTCTTAAGCCCAAGTCAAGATTAAGGTTATATTGATATTCCAACGCCTGATGAGAATAACCGCTCAGCCTTTTCATTTCCGGCTTGACTTGAACGCCAAATAGACATTATTTAATATCGAGAGATGTAGGTCCTGAGGGCTGGGTATTTGGCAGACTTTTTTCTATCCGTCTGTCAAGAGCACAATCCAGCCCTCACTAATTTTTAAAAAGGCGGCCGTCGCCGACCGCCTTCAATCCACACGGAAAATGTATATCAGGTCTGGAACAAGTACTGGATTTTTATAAAGAATTTCCGCGATGTCATCCCCCAGTCCTGAACCAGATTCGGGTCCGGCTCGGCGCTGTAAAAGGGGTATAAATCCGCAGGCAGCTTTTCGAAATCATACGTCACCCCCGCGTAAAACACCGAGAACGGACTGATACGAAAAGTCAGCAGCGGATCGACGCTCCAGTTCTTTTGCTCATAATAGGCGTAATCGTCGTCGGGATTGGGCGAAACCTGTAAGGCTCGCTTGCGGTATGTGTTCTGTACCACCAGTCTTATCGATAGTGTCCTGGTTATCTGCAGTCGGGTTCGGGCACGCAGTACATAGTTTTCGAAAAAGAGCCGGTCGGTTTTTAAATCATTGCTTTTCAGATAGCTGAAGTACGGTTCTATTATGACTCTGTCGATCGGCTTTAAACTCAGGTTGGTTTCTATCGACAATTCCCGACCCTTTTCAAGTACGTTCAAGGCCGGTCCGTTGCCCCATTCGGTTTGCAGATAAAACCCGATCTGGTTGCTGAACTGGCCGTTAATATCAAGATGCAGATGCCAGAGGTCGTTGAACCTGAAACCGCTCCAGAGCTCGTCGCCAGTGATATAGCCCACCGAGCCGACCGTCTGAGCAAACCTGAGGGCGGTTGTCCATCCGGCATTCACGTGCGACCATTTACGATCCCCCTCAAAATTCCAGCGCGTTTCGACGTATAAATGCGGCCACGTCCGGTCGATGAGGCCTTCATCGTAATAAAAAGTATACTGAGTGTAAAAGGACAGGTTGCGATAGTCCACCCAGGGATCATACCCCAGTTCGGTACGATACGTCCACCCAACCTGATTGTAATCGAGCCGAAAGTCCCAGTGGCGGGAGCTGCGATTGAGCCGACTGATCATGCCAAAGCCGGTATACGACTCACCGTCGAATCCAAGGGTGTGCTTACCACCATCGAACGTTGTCTTTGATCCGTAGAGACTGCTGCTGCCGGATTCCTTCGTATAAGTCACGAGATACTGCCCGTCGATAAAATAATTCGGCGACAGCCGAATCCGCTGGTCTATACCAAAAATGGTATTCGATCCGCCCGCTTCGAAGCGGCGATCGTTCAAAATCATCCCAATCTGTGAACTTGATCCAAGCGAGCGCATCCCCCGAAAGACGTTGACATAGCTCTTGCCGATATCGAACGGCCCATAGCTGGATTCTTCGAGAGGCACGAGATAGAATGAATGATCGTCCACCGCCGACAACATCCCGAATCGATAGGCACCGGTTCGTCCGGTCAATTTTACGGCCAGTTGTGGATCATTTACCGTGCGCGAATAAAAGGAATTGAACAGTGTGATAAAAATGTCCCGGCCTTCCTGAAAAAACGGCCGCCGTTCCGGATAGTACAGGGCCACCGGAGAATTGACGTCGATCTGCGCGGCATCGGCCTCGATCTGGCTGAAATCGGGATTTATGGTAGTTTCCAGTGTGACATCGGAGTTGATGGCATATTTGCCCCCCAGTGCCAGTTCGCCGTCGGCATCGAGGTTTTTGAACGGAAGATTGGGGTCATAAGTATCCGTCACCGAGCCGCTCTGATAGGCGACCAAAGCCGGGAGAATCTCTATGCCCCGCCCCGGATAGACGTTGGAAATACCGTTGACCGTTCCCCACTGGCACGGCCAGCACTGCTCATTGCGATTGTTGGCCGACCACGAATACTGATGGATAGCTTCGCGCGGTTGATTGCGCCAGAAATCCATACGCCATGTCTGCGTGTCCCGGTTGGGAAAACGTAAGCCCGCAAAAGGCACGGCCATCTCCACCTGATATCCCTCAGGCGTGATCTTCGCGGCCGAATTCCAGATAAGATCAAAACCGACGTCCGACCCGGTTATATTGGTCCACATCATGTCTTTCTGGATACCGTACGGATTAACATAGAGCAGGTACGCCCAGGAGGCATCGCCGTACGTATCAAGCAGGACAATTACGGCGTCGTCGCTGGTGAACAGGTCGCGCTGGCACATTGTAGCACGAATCTGCGAGGGATCGTCGTAGCAGACAAACCCGACATAAAGATTGTTTTCATCATAGGTAACCATGACTTTGGTCTTGACCGGCGGCTCGGTATTGTCACCCGGAGCCCGTTCGACGAAATTGTCCGATGAGGCCGCCGTTTGCCAACCCTCCTCACATAAGTCACCGTCGACATGAATCTGACCGGTTGTTCCTGAAATATTCAGAGCCGGATTGAATACCGGTTGAAAACTATCGGAGGCAAAACCCGTGATACAAAAAAAACCCCACACCATTACCGTCGTCAACAGGCCGTAAAACGGCCTCCGTAAACGAGAGGACATATCTCCATTCCTTCCGTATGTTTTCGCGGATTATGGTGTTTTGGCGCACCGGCAGGCGGTTTTGCGCCTTACTATTCGATTTCCTTCAGTCAAATGGTGTAAGTTGTCAAGCTTCACGCTATTAGACGAGAAATTTGACCAAATGTTCAACCCGAGTTTATTCTTTGAAATTAAAAATCGAAGAAGCCAAAACAGGATCCGAGAGAGTCCTGCCAAAATCTATATTAATTTTGGATATGCCGCACGATCAACTCCCGCGCCGCCACTACGGCTTGGCCGCGATGAGAAACCTTGTTTTTTTCATCGAGTGACATCTGCGCAAAGGTCTTTCCGGCCGGAGGATAAAAGAATACCGGGTCGTAACCGAAACCGTTCTCGCCTCTGTTTTCGGACATTATAACGCCTTCAACCGAGCCGTCGACCGTCTCGATTTTTTTCGTATCCCAGGCAATCGCGATCACCGTCCGAAAACGCGCCCCGCGTTTTTCATCCGGCACGCCCGTCATTTCTTTGAGCAATTTGATATTGTTATCGGCGTACGAACACCCGGGCCCTGCGTAGCGCGATGAGTACACTCCCGGCGCCCCGCCCAATGCGTCGACTTCCAGGCCGCTGTCGTCGGCCATGGCCGCCAGACCGGTAAATTTGGCGATACCGCGCGCTTTGAGGATGGTGTTTTCTTCGAGCGTCGTTCCGGTTTCTTCTATTTCCGGGAAATTCTCGAAATCCGCCGAAGTCAATATCTCAACCGGCAGCCCGGCCAGAACTTTTTCGATTTCTCTGATTTTGTCTTTGTTATTGGTGGCAAGTACAAGTTTCATGATTTTAATTTCTTGTATGGTTTGGTTGGCGTCAGGTCACAACCATAAGAATGGTCAGGACCTGACGCAACGTTTTAAACCCCACGAAACGTGTTTATCCTATTGCATTTTTCATCTGGGTGCCTCACCGCTTCAGGGCTTGTTGAAAAACCAGTAGGTCGGCTTCCGAATCCTGACGAAGTCAGGAGAGAAAGCCGACATCTTGTTGTCGGGTTTCTCGTTACGCTTCGCTCCACTCGGAACCCGACCTACTTCTTGTACCATTCGTTCACTTTTTCAACAAGCCCCTTCAGTAGTGGGATTCTTATTCTGCGCCGTCTGGAACCCCTTCCCGACGGAAAAAAACTTTTTGTCGGGTTTTATGATCGGCAGACGCCCTCGTCTGCCGATTTGTCGGGTTTCTCGCTACGCTCGGACCCGACCTACTTTGCTATATCAATCGCGTGGCCACTCCAAACTTGTTTGGAGTGGTTTCTCCCCCGGCGGGTTTGAGAACCCGCCGGGCACAACACAATGATCGTGGGCGGCAGATGTCCACTTCTGCTCCATTCGTGGGCGGCAGATGTCCACATCTGCCCCATTCTAATAATATCTATATCTCCCTGTCCTCCGGTCCGTCGTATGAAAAATATTTGTGATCGGCAGACGCCCTCGTCTGCCAATTTGTCGGGTTTCTCGCTACGCTCGGACCCGACCTACTTTGCTATATCAATCGCGTGGCCACTCCAAACTTGTTTGGAGTGGTTTCTCCCCCGGCGGATTTGAGAACCCGCCGGGCACAACACAATGATCGTGGGCGGCAGATGTCCACATCTGCCCCATTCTAATAATATCTATATCTCCCTGTCACCTGGGCAGTCATACGCAAAATTCCGGTTGCCCAGCTACTTTACTATATCAATCGCGTGGCCACTCCAAACTTGTTTGGAGTGGTTTCTCCCCCGGCGGATTCTCAAACCGACCGGGCACAACACGCTCTATATCTCCTTGTCCTCCGGTCCGTCGTACGAAAAATTCCGGTTGCCCAGCTGGCGCATCGGCTTTTCGCGGGTCATTTCTTCATAGGCGTGAGCTATCAATCCCGGCACCCGCGAAATGATGAAAAACCCTTTGCCCAGACGATAATCGAAACCCATGTCGGAAATGACCGCCGCGATTGCCCCGTCGACATTGATCGGCAACTGCTTGCCGAGCCCGGCTGCAAGCGCCTTCTCGACCGCCCGACAGAGCTTGATATGCCGCCCGGAAAATCCACACTTCTGCGCTATCTCGAACAGCTTGAGCGTGCGCGGATCGACATTGTGCAGACGGTGTCCGAATCCCGGCATACGGATTTTCTTTTCTTTCAGAAATTCGACCAACTGCGTCGCCAGCACTTCGGGCGAGCCTTCCTTTTTGGCCCATTCCTGAAGAATCCTGGCCGAATTTTCTATCGCTCCGCCGTGGCTGTCGCCGATAACCAGCACGCCGCCCGCGATAGCCGCGTTGAGCGAATTGCCCCCCGAAATGACATTGCGCGTCCCCAAAACCGACGGCGGCGAGCAGCCGTGGTCCACCGAGGAAACCAGTATCGCCCGCATCATCTCGGCCTCAGCTTTGTTCGGCAGTTCGCCTTTGAGAATCAAAAACACCGCCTCGGCGAAAGACAGCTTATCCATGATATCGGTTATATTGTAACCTCTTACCCGGATTTGGCCGGGCGCTATATTGGTAATGGCCGATTGCCACTCATTGTCCGACATTCCGCCTCCCCTTCTTATTTGACGTCTATAACCTGGTGGACGACCGAATCGCCGACCACTGTATCTTTCTGCATTTTGAATCCGGTATACCGATCCATGACAAAAGTCTCCCAGTCTTTCTCGAACTGGTCGAAGTCGGTCCGGAATATTTCTTCGACAGACTTTTTATAATCGGCTGCCGATTGCCAGAGCATCTTGAAACGATTGATACCGTACGTGTACGTCATATACGCCACCAGCGATGCCGCCTCCTGCCTGCGATAAATAATGCTGGTGCGTAAATACGCCTCGTTGTTGAACATGGTATCGAGCGGTATGTACTGCCCGATCTTGTGCAGCATCCCGGTCAGGTCGTGATAATCATTGCCGGAATAATCGCGCAGACGGATCAAACCGTCGCGCAGTACCCGGAAATCGGTCGGACGGAGGTTCATTTTGGGGATCAAATACATTATTATCGGGACTCCGAACGGCACCGGCCGTCCCCAGTGAATCTGGTTGGAGACAACGTACGGTATCTCATGTCCGATCTGTTTGGCGGCGTAGGCCGAATCCGAGTGGATATAGTAGTTTATGGTATCGGTCGGGACGTCTATAGCCAGAAATTCACAATCTTCTTTCAGATAGCGTTCGTTGAAATCCGCAAAACGGTCTATATTGCGTCCCCAGTATTCGGCGGGGTCATAGTGAAAAATAAAGTGCTTATAGGTATACTGCTCCCAGCCTTCATACTGCGGCAAAGGTTCCGCTTTCTTGCCGCCGCACCCGAATATCCCAACACATATCGTCAATACCATTGCGACCATCGCCAGACCGCCGATTATTTTATTCATAAAGACCCGCCTTTATTAATATTCTCAGTTTGAGTTTTATTACTGAAGAATATACTTTTTGGACAACCCGATGTCAAACTGAGGAAAAATAAAAAGCCACATACGGGGGCGTCGTAAAGGCACCATATATATTCCGTTGGGTCTTGTTCCGACAAAGTCGGGATGTGACCCGACGGCATCTTGTTTATTTAAATGCAGATAAAAAACCGGCAGGTCACACGTCCCTAAAAATCGGGCCGCAAGACCTGCCGAAACGATGGTTTTTCAATAACGCCGTTCGGACGGGGCCTTTCTATCAATAATCGATTCTATCAGACTTTATTGTATACCAGTGCTTTGGTCGGGCAGAACTGGACACAGGCCGGGCTGCCCTTGCATATATCGCACTTGACTATTTCGTCGTGAACCGTATCGACCAGCGCGCACCCGAACGGACAGGCCGCCACGCAGGCCATACACTTAACACACCGTTCTTCGTCGAGATCGACCGCCCCGGTTTCTTCGTTGCGTTTGAGGGCGTCGAATATGCATGACTTGACACAGGCGGCGTCATCGCACTGAAGACAGGCCACCGGGACATATTTATCCGGCGCGTAAGCCAGTGGATATATCCGGCTCCGGCCCGGCTTCTTGTCTTTCGTATGAGAGAAAGCGCAGGCCAGCTCGCAGGTACGGCAGCCGATACACAGCGACGGGATTATTTCAAAGCGGTAGTTCATACGGCCACCTCCTCCGCTTTCGTGATCAAGCTGCCCATCTTTTTCGCCAGCTCCATCCGTTTGCAGTCGTCGCAGGTTTCAAAATACTCTTTGGGTATATTTCGCTGCTCGATCAGATAATCGGCGAAATCCCGGGTCAAAATTGTCTTGCCGCAGTTCTTGCAGGCGATCAGTTCGAATTTCTTTTTCCAGATAGTGCGGATACCGTCTTTATCCTCGTATGGGATGACATCGGTCGGGCATATCTGTGCGCAGGCCAGGCAGCCGATGCAGTCGGCCGGTTCCTCGCCGAACGGCGGTGCAATGACTTTCTTGTTGCCGCGCATCACCGCCGAAATCGCGCTCTTGCCCAGCACTTCGCAGATGCGCGTGCAGGCGTAGCACATGATGCAGTTGTCGGATTCGACGTTGGCCACGTAGCTGGTTTCGTGCACGCCGTATTCCGCGGCCATTCTCTGGATGACCTCGGAATTGGGGCAGCGCGCCAGTTGAAGGTCCAGAATCGTCTTGCGGATTTCCTGAAGTTCCGCGGTATGGGTATTGACAATCAGCCCGTCCTCGACCGGATAAAGGCACGACGTCACGTGCTTTTTCCAGCCGTCCCATTCCGTGCGGGTGATTTCCACCATGCACAAACGGCAGTTGCCGGTCGGTTCGATCGCATCATGGGCGCACAAGGCCGAGATATCTATCCCCTGCTTTTTTATTACGTCCAGAAGCATCTCGTCTTCGCGGGCTTTGACTACTTTCCCATTTATCGTAATTTGTGCCATATCTCACCTGTTATTTTATATCAATGGCGTCAAAATTGCAGACGTCATAACACGAGCCGCAGGCGTCGCATTTATCCTGATCTATTACATGCAATTTCTTTTTCTCTCCGCTGATCGCCTCGGTCGGGCAAACCGTAAGGCAGGCCATGCAACCGGTGCACTTATCGTTGATGAAGTATTGTATCAGCTCCCGACATACGCCGCCCGGGCACTTTTTATCTTGAATATGCGCCAGGTACTCATCTCGAAAATACTGCACCGTCGACAAAAACGGATTCGGCCCGGACTGTCCCAGTCCACACAACGAAGCCGTCACGATCGTTTTCGAGAGCTTTTCCATTAAGTCCAGATCGCTCTCTACGCCTTCGCCGCGCGTGATTTTTGTACAGAAACGATAAAGCTGCAGCAGACCTTCCCGGCACGGGACACATTTGCCGCACGATTCATGCACCAGAAATTCCAGAAAATAGCGCGCCACTTCGACCGGGCAGGTGTGGTCATCCATGATTATCATGCCCCCCGAACCCATCATCGACCCGGCTTCGGTCAGCGTATCGAAATCAACCGGTAAATCAAGCTTGTCGGCCGGAAGGCACCCGCCCGAGGGCCCGCCCGTCTGCACCGCCTTGAATTCGCGGCCATCCGGGATGCCGCCACCGATGTCGTTAATTATCTCACGCAGCGTCATACCCATGGGTATTTCCACCAGCCCGGTGTTACAAACCTTCCCGGCCAGCGAAAAAGCTTTGGTACCGGTGCTCTTGGGTGTTCCAATCGATGAAAACCAATCGGCTCCTTTGTCGATAATCACCGGGACCGTCGCAAACGACTCGACATTGTTCAGAACCGTCGGTTGATCGTGCAGTCCTTTCTGCACCGAACGGATGTACTTGGCGCGCGGCTCGCCGACTTCACCGGCGACCGATCTCATCAGCGCCGACGATTCTCCGCAGACAAAGGCCCCGCCGCCACGGCTTATCTTTATATCGAAACTATGGCCGCTGCCGAGAATATTCTCGCCCAATAGTCCCCTTTCGCGGGCTTTTTCAATCGCCTTTTGTAGATTTATCACCGCCAGAGGGTACTCTTCGCGGACGTATATATAACCTTCGTGCGAACCGATAGCGTAAGCGCAGATTATCATGCCTTCCAAGACCGAATGCGGATCGCCTTCCATAATGCACCGGTCCATGAACGCCCCGGGGTCGCCTTCGTCACCGTTGCAGATAACATACCGCACTGGCGCTTCGATCCTGGCGCACGACTCCCATTTGCGGCCGGTCGGAAAACCACCGCCCCCGCGACCGCGCAGGCCGGACTTTTTGACGGTCTCGATCACTTCGGCCGGTTTCATCCCGGTCAGCACTTTCGCCAGACCGGCATATCCGCCGCGCGCGATATAATCTTCAATGTTGTCCGGGTCGATCTGCCCGCAATTGCGGAGCGATATTCGTACCTGATGTTTATAAAACGGAATTTCTTTATAATCGGTGTACTTATGACCGTCAGTCGGATCGGAGTATAACAGCTTATCGATTATTTCGCCCTTTTCGAGGGTTTTCTCTATTATCTCAGCGACGTTGTTCTTCTTGACTTTGGCGTAGAATATTCCCTCGGGCTCGATCACGACCAAAGGACCCTGCGCACAAAAACCGTGACACCCGGTCTTCTTGACCGCCTTAAGGTCCACGTCTTTGATTTTCTTATCGCTTAAAACTTTCTGGAACTCTTCAATAATCTTGTCCGAACCGTTCGCCAGGCACCCCGGTCCCAGACAGACCAGAATTTTCTTCTTCTGAGCTTCCACCTGTTTGCGGCAGTCAGTGCGCCACTGCTCGAGCCTTTTTGGCGTATCTATTCGCATATCAACTCCGCTTCACCTTGCTCATAGCCTGATCGCAGCGGACCTTGCCGTGATATTTATCATTGACGATCATCACCGGAGCCATGGCGCACGCACCGACACAGTTGACCACCTCAACTGTGTACTTCAGATCCGCCGACGTCTCCCCCGGCTTGAGTTTCAGACCGACTTCGATTTGTTCCAGAATCTTGTCCGCACCCTTTATATGGCAGGCCGTGCCTTTGCAAATCCTGATAATTTTCTCACCGCGCGGGGTCAGGCTGAAGGAGTTGTAAAACGTCGCGATACTGTAAACTTTGCTTAGCGGCACATGCAGCTCTTCCGAAGCCTTAACCATCGCTGGGACCGGCAGGTATCTGAATTCTCGCTGAAAATCCTGAAGAACCGCAATAATCGCGCCGGGTTCTTTCGGGTTGCGGTCGAGAATCTCCGATACTTTGTTCATATCGACATTCATTTCGCCCCCACCTTGGCGCGGAATTCCTCACCGATCTTGCGCCCTTCGGCAATGGCCTGATGATTTATTTCCACGAGGTCTTTCTTGTGACCCATTTTCTTATCGAACATTTTCAATAGCGTATCAAACGTTACAACTTCGGTCACGCCATTGTACGCCCCCAGCATGACCATATTGGCGACCCTGGGATTGCCCAGCTTGATCGCGATGTCGTTGACCGGCACCAAAAGCTCTTCGATATCATCGCGTCCCGAGGTTAGGTCGATCAACGAACTGTTTATCAAAAGCAAACCGCCTTTACGAATCAATGGCCCGAATTTGTCCAGCGAGGGACGGTTGAACACACAGGCCGACTGGGGATTATTTATGATCGGCGAGCCGATCCTGTTCTCGGATACTACCACCGTACAGTTAGCCGTGCCACCGCGCATTTCGGGACCGTACGACGGTATCCAGACCACCTGCTTGCCTTCGTCCATGGCCGTGTACGCCAGAAGTTGACCGACTGTCATAACGCCCTGGCCGCCGAATCCGGCCATGACGACTTCAATTTGTTGTGCCATAAATCAGCCCTCCCCCTTTTCCGGGTCTTTGAAGACCCCCAGCGGGTAGTACGGCTGCATATTGCTCGACACCCAACCGGTCGCATCACAGGGAGGCATCCCCCAGTTGGTCGGACAAGTCGAAAGCACCTCGATCAAAGAAAAACATTTATTTTCTTTCTGAAGCCGGAAGGCTTTCTTGATGTGCTTCTTTGCATTTATTACGTGCATCGGCGTGTGTACGGCGGTCCGGACTATGTACGCCGGTGTCACCAGCGCCGACAGAAGTTCCGACATCCTGATCGGGAATCCCGCTACATTGGTATCGCGGCCATTGGGCGACGTCGTCGTCTTCTGGCCCGGCATCGTCGTCGGAGCCATCTGACCGCCGGTCATGCCGTAAATGGCGTTGTTGACGAATATCGTCGTGAACTTCTCGCCCCGGTTGGCGGCGTGGACTATCTCGCCCATACCAATCGACGCCAGGTCGCCGTCGCCCTGGTAGGTGAACACTATCATATCGGGGCGCATCCGCTTGAAACCGGTCGCCAGCGCCGGAGCGCGGCCGTGCGGTGCTTCCAGAAAATCGACGTTGAAATAATTATATATCAAAACCGAGCAGCCCACCGGGGCCACCCCGACCGCTTTTTCCCGGACCCCCAGTTCATCGAGCGCTTCGGCTACCAGCCGATGGATGATGCCGTGGGTACACCCCGGACAATAATGCGTTATATTTTCGCTGAGCGATTGGGGCCGCCGGAATATTACATTTGCCTGTTCCATCATGACAGCCTCATCTATTTCGAATCTGCTTTTTTCATGCCAAGTATCTCGCGTATTTTATCTTTGACCTCGTTGGGACTGGGGACAATCCCGCCCGTACGGCCGTAAAAATCTATTTGCTTCTGGCCCTTGAGGCACCGCTCGACGTCTTCGATCATCTGCCCCATCGACATTTCCACGACCAGCAATGATTTGATGTTTTTCTTAACGGCCTCGTCATAAATGGCCTTTTCGGGAAAGGGGTATAGTGTAATCGGGCGGAACAGCCCGACCGAAATGCCCTCTTCTTCGAGCTCGTCGATAACAGTCTGGCAGATGCGGGCCATCGAGCCGTAGGCCGTAATAAGAACCTGATTTTTATCGGATATTTTATAATTTTCGAACCGGATTTCTTCGGCTTCGCACTGTTTGTACTTACGGTCCAGTTCGATCGAGTTAAGCTCCAGTTTCTCAGGATCGAGAAAGAGCGATTTGGCGATGCGGGCCTTGCGACCTTTGGCTCCGGTCAGCGCCCAGTCTTTGCCCTCGGGTGTCACCGGGTCGCGATATTTTTCAGGAAACTCGACCGATTCCATCATCTGCCCGATCATCCCGTCGCCGATCAGCATAACCGGGTTGCGGTACTTATCGGCCAGGTCGAACGCGAGGATCATCAGGTCGACCGCTTCCTGCACCGAGGCCGGGGCCAGCACGATCGTTTTATAGTCGCCGTGTCCGCCGCCTTTGACGGCCTGATTATAATCCGACTGTGCCGGAAGAATCCCGCCCAGTCCGGGACCGCCGCGCATGATATTGACCAGCACCACCGGGAGCTGCGCTCCGGCGATGTACGATATCGCTTCCTGCATCAGGCTGATTCCGGGGCTCGACGACGTCGTGAACACGCGCATACCCGTCGCCGCCGCACCGAACAACATATTGCCGACCGCCACTTCCGATTCCGCCTGCACGAACACGCCGCCGACTTCGGGAAGACGCCAGCAGAGGTATTCAGCCACTTCGCTCTGGGGAGTGATCGGGTAGGCGAAATAGTGCGGGGCGCCAGCCGCAATCGCGGCCTCGCCGATCGCCTCATTGCCTTTCATAAGTTTCTTTGCCATGCTTCAACTCCCCGTCAGTATTGGAATAAAGTGAACTGCGTGCCGTGGTTGACAACCTCGATCGCCACGTCCGGACAGGTAATGGCACAAATCCTGCAGCCGATGCACTTGGTCGGCTCGACCAGTTTGGCGTAAAAATACCCTTTGAGGTTGATATCTTTGGACATCTTAAGAATCTGCATGGGGCAGGCATACACGCACAGCTCGCACCCCTTGCAGTAATTCTTATCTATTCTGACTCCGGGCATAAACTCACCCTTTCTCTATCTCAAGCGGTCCAATCAGACCGCGTTTTCTTTTCGCTCCCAGGGCTTCAACAGCGAGCGCGTCAACGGTAAAACGGGACAATCAATGTCGTCAGGTTTCAGATCGTTCAGGACATTCCGCTTGGCCGACACGAACGCCAACGGTAGTTTAGTACGCTCCGATATCTCCACCGAAAGATTATACCCCTCCATCACTATTTCGCCGTCGGTTTCATCGATCATGTGGGTATTGGAAATCAGCCCCGTGAAGTGCAGCTTCGACGTGCTCTCGACCCGCTCCATCGTACCCAGAGAGGTTTCCACGTTCGAGGTCTGCGGCCGACGGCTGTTGAGGACCATCAGCATGTCGTACTCGCCGTCGTTGAATATATCGGAAATGGATCCGAGCGCCTTCGTCCCCTGCTCGTCACCGCCGACGTCGAGAATAAGAAGACCCTCGGGGGCTTCCACCAAGGACCGAACCTGCGGCAGCAGGATGGGCAAATCGGCATAGAATTTCCCGCCTTCGGGGGCGATCAAATCAATTCCGAGCGCTTTTAGCTCAACCCGCGCTTCACGAGTGCGGAAATAGGGATTGACCAGATCGAGGTCGACCAGCGAAACGAGGTCGTGTCCGTTGGCTTTCATAAACTTAGCCAGATTGACCGAAACCTCGGTTTTGCCCGAGCCGAAACCGCCCACAATGACAATTATGCTTTTGGAGAAGGTCGGGTAGCGCCACTGGGCTGAGTCGGCCATTCCTGCAACTCCTTTAGTGATAACCGATGACAGCATTCTTCTAAGATATTACGAATCTACGGCTTTAAAGTCAAGCCAATATGTGAAATAAATCACTAAGCAACCCCTTTTTAATCCCATATTCAGATTGCCAAATGTGATTCAGATTTATCAAGCCTAGGCATAAATCCCCCATATTATTATTGACAAATTGGGCGAGCGTATTTTATTACATTTATCGACGTCTGAATCCAAGTAACCTGCACAAAAGGAGGGTTAAATGAGGTTGCAATTAGCTATTGCCAGCTTAGGGCTATTGCTTTTTGGTTGTAGTGCTCCCGTAAATATTTCTTCGTATCCTGGCGCCGAGGCACAAAATATCCCAAAAGAGCAGTGTAAATATGATTATGAAGACGTTCGTGTTTTGGGAAGTCTACCTGCTGACGGCACATACACCGAATTAGGTTATATGAACGTATCCCAGCAATCAAATTCCGAACTAGTGCAAACTTCTGAAGAGAAGCAAATAACAGAAGCACGCATTCAGGCGTGTCAATGGGGAGCCGATGCAATTGTTATTGTGGGAAGTTCCAGCGACAAGGGATCAGACTTCTGGACGGGATGGAAGGATAATAGGGAGACAAAAATAATCGCCATTAAATTAAAATAGTGAAATTTTAATTTATATAGAAACATATGGCTAAACCTGACAAGCCACTAGAGGCTAAGGGCTGCGGCTGTGGTCTAATAATTTCAGTCATTTTGATCGGTTATGCCCTTCATCATTTCTTAGGAATTGGAGAAAATACGGCGCTATACATAGCACTTGTTTTAGGTGTAATTTCAATAATTGCTTATTTGATTAACGAATATAAAGCACAAAAGGTCTTGGATAATGATTACAGAAAAGCCTCTTTGCAACTTGATCAAGACAAGGAAGAAGATCGTGACGAAATTTCTTGCCCCTTCTGCGGAGAAAAGATCCTCAGGATCGCTGTAAAATGTAAGCATTGTGGATCGATGGTCAATGACGCATCCCAGAATAAAAGGAGATAGTGATGAAAAGGCTTAGAAATTTCTTTATAATCGTCGCTGACCATGATGCAAAAATCTTTAATATATTTGGTCCAATGGACGATGACACGACAATCATTAATGAAGTCGTGAGAATGAAAAGCCTCGGTAAAAATATCAATTGTTTTAATCCAGGCGAACACTTCAACGGGAAGGAAGAAATTATAAAATCGTATTCAACTTCTTCTGGATACAAATATTCCGACTCATCCTTGTTCAGAAGGAGAGTGGAAAGCCCTGCATATTATGATGGAGATTTGCCTCAATACGCACAAAAGGCAGATCGAAATAGAGTTGTAAAAATCTTATGTAAAGGAAACTGTGGGCAAGTGAGATGGGCTGAAATGAAAGTTAATTTTCCGGGACCTGACATATTAAGAAGCTCCGATTTGAGAGATTTTGAGGCACAATGCCTAAAATGCGGCAAAATAGCATTTGATTGCTACAATTGGTATAGATAAAAATCATATTATGCCAAAATTCACTTTCAAAGAAATCGTGCCGGAACTCTGGAGAGATTTCGAGAAGCTGTTCGGCGACAACGGCGCCTGCGGCGGATGCTGGTGCCAGAGCTGGCGGGTGCCGACGCACGGACGCGCCTGGGAGATGATCAAAGGCTCGCCCGCCAAAACCGCAACGAAGAACCTGATTCTGTCCGGCGAGATGACCGGCCTGCTCGCGTACGACAAAGATAAATGTGTCGGCTGGTGCTCCTACGGTCCCCGTTCGGAATTTCCTCGGCTCGACAAAACCAAAGCGTACAAACGTGAAGATACCAAAGACGTCTGGTCGATCAACTGCTTTTTTATAGATAAGGCCTATCGCGGACAGGGATTGTCTCGTGAGATGCTGAACGCTGCTGTGAAATTCATGAAAAAGTGTAAAGTGAAAATCATAGAGGGCTATCCGGTGCCTTTGACCAAAGACGGCAACCGCCTCCCCCCGGCTTTCACCTGGACCGGCCCGCTGAAAATTTTCGAAAACGCCGGTTTCGAGATAGTACAGAGAATATCATATTCAAGACCATTGGTGAGAAAACTTCTTAAGTAGGTCACGCCGACTTGTCGAAGACCCTGAACGAAGTGAAGGGCGGCGTGACATCTTCAGTAGGGCAGGACCCGCCTGCACTGAGTATTCGAAGTGAGCGAAGCGACGCGGTCCTGCCAATTCGCAAAAGCATAAAGGACGGCAGAACCACTACCCTTCAAAAGATCAGGGTCTTCGAAAGGGTTCTGCCCTTCGATTTCTTAATATAGATTGAGCGCCCCACTGCTTTAGCGGTGGGATATTTTTTATCCATACTTGAATTTCCACAGCGTTGTGCCCGGCCTGCCCTGAACTTTGAAGGGTCGATCCTTAGATCGACCGGGTGGTCGGCGGGCCTGAGGACCCGCCGATCACAACGTACGGGCCCCGTGACCGGCAGACGCCCTCGTCTGCCGGTTTTAGGACCGAGCAAGAATTCTTGTAGCTCACCCAACGGGTGAGTGAGTTCTTGCATCAGCAAGATGTCGGGTTTCTCATCCCGATAAATCGGGATTCGGAACCCGACCTACCTCGCCCGACGGAACGAAGAAAGGCGCGATTTGAAAGTAAAGACGCGATGCGTCCTTAACCCAATCTTAGCCCTTTCTTAATCAATTATCTACAAATTTGGTCGATAATTACACAAAAATTGACCGAAACGCCCCGGAACAAAAGATTTTACTTGACGTTTAAAGAAAATTGATTAGTTTCCCCGGTCCTCCTTACTAACGCTTTTTTTTAAGCTTTACAAGAAAACTAAGGGGTTTTGAGAACAATGGATCAGGCAACCATACATAATATTCGGAATATCGGCATTGTGGCCCATATCGACGCCGGCAAGACAACCACGACCGAGCGCATCCTCTTTTTCACAGGGATGATACACCGGTTGGGCGAAGTGCACGACGGCGAAGCCGTGATGGATTTCATGAAACAGGAACAGGAACGCGGCATCACCATTTCCTCGGCGGCCATAACCACCGCCTGGAACGACCACCAGATAAACATCATCGACACCCCCGGCCATATCGACTTCACCCTCGAAGTGGAACGCTCGCTGCGGGTACTCGACGGTATCGTGATGGTTTTTTGCGCCGTCGGCGGCGTCGAACCCCAGAGCGAGACAGTCTGGCATCAGGCCGACCGCTACAAAGTCCCCCGCATCGTCTTCATCAACAAAATGGACCGCGCCGGGGCCGACATGTTCCAGACAACCGACCAGATGAACGAAACTCTTGGAGCCAACGCCCTGGCGTTCCAGATGCCGATCGGTGACGAAGAAAATTTCGAGGGCATTATTGATCTGGTTACGATGAAAGCCACGTACTACGAAAGTCTTCAGCGGGTCGGAAAAGACATCCCTGAAGACCTCCTCCCCCGCGCCACCGAACTGCACGATACGCTTGTCACCACACTCGCCGACTACGACGACAAGTTGATGAGCAAGTACCTCGACGAAAAAGAAATCACGACCGAAGATATAATGCGAGCCGCTCGCACCGCCACCCTGGGACTTTGCATAACCCCGGTCTTCTGCGGCTCGGCTTTCAAGAACAAAGGCATACAGCTTTTGCTCGACGCCGTCGTCGATTATCTGCCGTCGCCGGTCGATCGCGGTTCGGTTCGCGGTGTCGATGTCAACGACCACGAGACCACGTTAACCAGACGTCCGTCGTCCAATCCCCCGTTTTCGGCACTGGCTTTTAAAATTATCAATGATCCGTTTGTCGGCCAGCAGACGTTTATCCGGGCGTACTCGGGCGAACTTAAGGCTGGCAGCTATATTCTCAATTCCACGACCGGTAAGCGGGAGCGGGTCGGCCGGATCATGCGTATCCGCGCCGGGGCTCGTCAGGAAATGAGTGAAATCAAAGCCGGCGACATCGCCGCCTTGATCGGCCTTAAAACCACCTCGACCGGGAATACGCTCTGCGACGAGGGCGACCCGATACTGCTCGAAAGCATCCACTACCCGGAAACCGTGCTTGATTTGCGTATCGAAGCCGAAGACAGAAAAGACCGCGACCGGCTGGGCATGGCCTTGAGTCGAGTCGCTCTTGAGGACCCCTCGTTCAATGCCAAATTCGACGATGAAACCGGTGAGACGATTATCTCCGGTATGGGTGAGCTGCATCTCGACGTTATCATCGACCGCCTGAAAACCGAACACAAGGTCGCAGTCAAAGTCGGCCAGCCCGCGGTTGCCTTCCGCGAGACGATAACATCCGAATTCAGCCACAAATATCGCTATAAAAAGCAGACCGGCGGCAAAGGCCAGTTTGCTCATATAGAATTCCGTCTGGAACCCAATCCTGGCCAGGGGCTGGAATTTACGAATCTTGTCACCGGTGGCCGAATTCCCCGCGAATATATTCCCGGCGTCGAAAAAGGCTTCCGCGAGTCCGCCGAAAAAGGTTTGATTGCCGGATTCCCGATGATCGACATGAAATTCGTGCTTATCGACGGCTCCTACCATGAGGTCGACTCCAGCGAGATGACTTTCCGCATTTGCACGACACATGCGCTTCGCGAGATAATCCACCGGACCGGTCCGCAGCTTCTGGAACCGATCATGAAAATTGAGATCAATACGCCCGATGAATACATGGGCGATATTATTGCCGACATCAACCGCCGTCGCGGCAAGATCGAAAAGCTCCGCCGTTTCCGCAAGGGCTCGCAGAAGCTCAACGGAACCGTGCCGCTCAAAGAGATGTTCGGCTACGCTTCGACCATTCGCACTCTGTCAAGCGGACGAGCCAGCTTCTCGATGGAATTCCTCGATTATCGGCCGCTGCCGAAAAATATCGAAGAAGAAGTCATCGCCGAAAAACTCCAGAAAAAAGTGGCTTAATATTCGGACCGGGACAATCCAATATTCAGAAATTTTCATATTCTGGACTATTTTAGTCTTGTTTTGATCGTTGGGATTGTGTATTTTTCTCGTAAATCAATCGGAGGAAATTATGACCCCGGCGTCTGAACACAAAGCCCGCTTTCTTTCTCGTTTGGATATTACCAGCATTCTGGCTAATCCGATACTGGATATTGCCGCCCGCTTCTGGGACGATGACCGCTACCGGGCCTTCAGAACCTGCTACAAGTCGATGCGCTGGCTCGACGATCTGGTCGACAATCATAAATCTTCCTCCGATCGCGAGTCCCCGGAAATCACGGCCGCTATCGACCGGAGGATCGATGCGTGGACTACGGCTCTTTTGTCAAACCGGCCCATCGACGATATCCAGAAGCATTTGCTTGAAACGATGCACCGCTTCGCGATACCCGCCTGGCCGTGGGAAAGACTGGCCAAGTCCATGCTGTACGACCTGCACCACGACGGTTTCCCGAGTCTGCTTGGATTTTTGCGCTACTGCGAAGGCGCCGCCATCTCCCCGGCCTCGGTTTTCATGCACCTGTGCGGCGTGACCAAATCCGGCAATAAGTACATCCCGCCCGCATTCGATATTCGCGCCGCCGCCCGGCCACTGGCGCTGTTCGCGTATTTCGTGCATATCATTCGTGATTTTCAAAAAGACATCAAAGACGGCTTATGTTATTTCCCCGATTCGTTATTGAAACGCTACGCGCTGAAAATGTCCGATCTGAAACAAATCGCCTCCGGCGGACCGGTCGCTCATACTTTCAGGAATCTGGTAGGGGTGTATGAATCGATCGCGGGATATTTCCACGGCCGGGTCGAAAAGATGTCGCGCAAAATATACCCACATTTAAGTCCCGAATACCAGTTCAGTCTTGAAGTGATTTTCCAGCTGTACAGTCAGATATTTGAAAAAATCGATCATAAAAGCGGCAGCCTGACAAGCGCCGAACTGGTCCCGACGCCCGAAGAAATCACCCACCGGATTGCACGCACAGCGCATGAATTCGCGCTGGTTATGCAATAACAATAGTCTGATTATTCATCCATCCCGAAACCTTCGAGGCTCCGGAAATTCTTGAACTGCGCACTGTCGACAAAGGTCTGCGGGTGTTTTAAATAGGTGATGATACCGTCGATCATCTGCATGTGGACATTTTCTTCCTGCGCGATGCGCAGAAAAACTTTCTTGCGAGCTTCATCGCTTTCCAGCCCCACCTTTTCACGGTAAAACTGCTCGGATTTTACTTCAATCTGCCGGGCCGCCTTCCATGCCTCGATGACTTCATCATCGAACGGTCCCCGGTCGGACGCCGCCGAAAGCTGTTCGAAAATGTTCTGTACGTTTTTCAATGTCTCCGTACCGGCCAGCAGGCTCGACCCGGAAATATCCGATGGGTCTTCTTTCATCCGACGAAACGTCTCATAGTGACGGCCCTCTTCCTCGGCCAACTGCAGAAGGATATCTTTCAACTCCTGAACCGGCGAGGATGCCGCCTGTTTTTCGTAGTACGCCTTGCCGTCGGCTTCCATCTTCATCGCAAATTCAAAAATATCCATATTCTCTCCAAATCTATTTCGCCGGTATCCGCAGCACGGATATTCGGCTGGCTATTATTCGTATAGATTTTACAAGATATAGCAAAACGGGATTGAATTGTCAAAAATATTGTGACGGGCAGATGTATGAGGAAATCAGCTATTTCTTTTCTTCCACTTTGGACTCGCGAATACGGTCGAGGAAAGAAACGACTCTATGCCCGTAATAATTGTCCTGCTTCTGATAAATCTTGTCTTTCAAGGCATAGCCCAGTGTAATAAACCTATAGCCCTTTGCTTCGAGCGTGGTCAGGACGTCATCGAGAAACAGCGCGTTGATGCGGTTCGCCCGCAGCTGTATGATGTGCCGCACCGGTCGCCCCACCACTTCTTTGGCCAGGTCCTCGGCCGACGCCACCCGGGATAAGATGTGATCCACGTACTCCGCCCGGAGCTGCTCGACTCCGGCAGTGTCGCGGCGTTTGAGCAGATTTTCCAGCGACATATTGTGCACGAAATCTTCGACCAGAATGGTCACCGGGGCGACGGTAATATCATTTTCGTCGAGATACGCTTTGATCTGGTTTTTAACATCGTACTCATCGCCATAATGAAGCAGAGGATACCGGAAATATCGTGGCTTTATTTTATAGGTTTCGAGAAGGTCCTCGATCGCCTCACGACCTTTGGCGATATCACCGATAAAAGCTTCGGGAGGGGCGTCGTAGACATTCTGTCCGGAAAACGTCTCGAACCCGAGAATATGCCCGTGATCGAGCCACTTGACGAGTTGATCCCAGTCCCCAGCCACATAGTCGCCGATCACGAAACCGACCGCTTTGACCTTATGACGATCCAGTGCGGCCAGGATAGAATCGGTAATTTCGGCTCTGTCTTCGCGGGAATAGTAATTTTCCGACGGCAGGTTATCGAATGTGAGACACATACGATTGTCGGTGCCCGACTTATCTTGAGCCCCGGACAATGACGGCAGGGCTATCAGGGCGGACACGACCAGGAGCCCGAAAATCCAATATTTACGCGGTTTCATAGACGTTTTATATGACACAAAGCCGCTGCAATCAACAAAAATTTAGCATATAGACGCCGGTATGGGGCGTTTCCCACACCCTGTTCAAGGCCGTACCATATTTATTGAGAGCCGTAAACTGTGTCAAAAATTGTCCGATAATCATAACTGTGAGGTTGGGATTAAAGGCGCTCTGCAAGACTCTGGTTGTGCCTGTCCGTAGTTCTTAAAGATGTCTTTAAAGTCTGCGACATTTGAGGGCAATCCCGACCCGGATTTTTTCGAGAATTCGCATTCATTTGGAGGATACAACAACGATGCGCCGCATACTATTGATCGATTCCGATCCGGGCAACGCCCCTGACCAGGGCGAACTGGCCGCCAATTTCAAAGACACCTGGGATATAAAACTGGCCAGAAACGGACAAGAAGCGCTTCAGCTTTTTGACACGACGGATTTCGATGCTGTCGTCAGCGAGATGGTTCTCGACGACATCACCGGTCCCGAACTCTTGAGAGACATACAGAAGAAAAGCCCCAGGGCTTTACGGATAATACTTACCGCCAACAGCGACCGGGACCTTGTTTTTAAGGCCATCAACGTGGGGCACCGTTATATAGCTAAACCCTGCCAGGCCGACTCCCTTTGTAAACTTATTGAAAACTCCCTTGGGTTGCGTGAACTTCTCACCAGTGAAGAACTGCACATCCGCATCGCGACCATCGACATGCTGCCCAGTCCCCCCGAAATTTACAATAGACTCGTCGAGGAACTCCGCAACGATAACACCAATCCCCGCCGGGTCGCGGACCTGATAAAAAAAGACGTCTCCATCACGGCCAAGATTCTGCAGATGACCAACTCGGCCTATTTCGGACTGCCGACCCATATTGAAAGCATTCTCCACGCCGTCAATTTCCTCGGACTCGATACCATCCGCAGCCTCGTCCTCGCCGCCGGAGTATTCAGCCAGTTTCACGATCCGGGTCTTCCGGGATATTCAATCGATTCCATATATTTGCGTTCGGTGATGATCGGCACCAGTTCGCGGCACATTGCCAATGCTTTCGGGCTGCACTCCCGCCTGACCGATGACGCCCTTATGGCGGGCATGTTGCATGACGTCGGTAAACTGGTCATGCTTTTGCATTTCCAGGATGAGCTTCAGCAGTCGATCCGCATCGCCGAAGAAAAACATATCACCATATGCGAGGCGCAGCGCGGGATACTCGGTGTAACCGATGCCGAAATCGGCGCTCACCTGTTGTCTTTGTGGGGACTGCCCGACACCATCCTCGAAGCCGTCGCTTTGCACTATTCACCGAGTAATGCCCCCAGTCCGATACTCAACGTCCTGACCGCGGTGCATCTGGCTTTTGCCATCGAATATGACCAGAGCCATAAAATTCGCGATGAAAATAATTCGGCGATCGACAAACAGTACATATCGAAGCTTGGGCTGGCCGAAGAGTTGCCCAATCTGCGGAATTTCTGCTCCGCCGCGATGGTGCAATAGTACAGCGCATCCATTATTCTGTCAGGTCACACGCCTTCGGCGCAAGACCTGACAGAACTTGATTAGGTCCATTTTGTGATATCCAACGATGTTTGTAAACGTCGCCTTAAGTGCGCATTTATGATTGACAATTCATTTCTCAATATTATACTATAATAAGAATCAGTCTATTATTGGGCAAAATTGCGGGGTGTTATAATATTCAGAGAGAGAGTTATGTCGGGTCTGAAGTTAGGGCCACCCCGTCAGAAATAAATCGAATGTTATATATTTATTTTAATAATAGATTTTGGCTTAAAGAAATTAATATTTCACACGTTCATAAAGTTTGATAATGTCACGACTGACCCTAAAAATTATATAGTATAGCGGTTTGTTAGCATGAAATATTTAGTAATATTATTACCATTGATATTGATTGGTTGCGGTAGCGGCACACTGATTGATTATAAGGTTGAAACCATCGAGGACAAATTCGACAATTACAAAATTGATCGCATGAGGGGTAACGAACTGGGAGGAACGAGTATTTTTGATAATACCCATGCCTATTTCAATCCTCAAAGATACATATCTTCATTGAGAGATACGAGCTTTTCAATAATGGTGATATATCAGTCCAATGATTGGCTATTTAGCAGGGACGGCAGATCTCTGGTTGCATTAGTAGACGGAAAAAGAATGGATTTTGTTAGAATAAATGCAACCGATAATCACGACATAAGTGCCGACGCTCTCGGGGCAAAGATTACTGAGAGGGTTTGGTATCATATATCGATTGGCGATCTTTGGACTATTGCCCACGCGGATGAAGTTGAAATCAAAATCACCGGACGAGATTATTTCATTACCCGTCATTTCACGAAGAAGAATTTCGAAAATCTCCAGCGATTTATTGATCAATTCGGACCGACGCAGTGGTTACCCAATTAAATGCCAATTCGCCAGATTAAAAATAAACCGGGGCACAGATATGTTATGTCAGGTCATTCCCGATTCTTATCGGGTGAGACCTGACATTTTGGCCGCTAATCAACATGGGACTTAGATATAAAAACCAAATCCTTTCAAACTGTTTCTTCGTAACAACGTCATATAAAGACCACAGGAAATATGGAGACATTCCCGGCTTCTACGAAGTTTTATTTAAAGAACTTGTCTATTATGCGAAAAAATACAATGCTCGCATCGCAGGATATGTATTAATGCCGTCTCACATACACTTATTACTCTTTATTGACGGACGAGAACTATCCAATTTCATAAGAGATTTTAAAAAATATATCGCTCAGAAGGTTGCGCCGGAATTTGGAATTCCTGAAAAATCAATTTGGCAGGCACGGTTTGACAGGGTGGCGATTAATTCAGAAATGGTATTTAAGACAAAGCTGGGATATATTCATAACAATCCCGTAAAATCTAAACTGGTTAAAGAAACCACTGATTGGCGATGGTCAAGCGCCGGCGCTTATATCGATAAAAATAACCAATCGGAGATTTTCACGGGGTGGTCAGACTGATTAACCTGTCAGGTCACACCCCGACTTCGTCGGGGCAGGACCTGACAGAACTGCCTATCGATATATATAAAGACTGGATGGAATAAGTCAACTGTCAGGTCACACCCCGACTTCGTCGGGGCAGGACCTGACAGAACTGCCTATCGATATATATAAAGACTGGATGCAATAAGTCAACTGTCAGGTCACACCCCGACTTCGTCGGGGCAGGACCTGACAGAACTGCCTATCGATATATATAAAGACTGGATGGAATAAGTCAACTGTCAGGTCACACCCCGACTTCGTCGGGGCAGGACCTGACAGAACTGCCTATCGATATATATAAAGACTGGATGCAATAAGTCAACTGTCAGGTCACACCCCGACTGCGTCGGGGCAAGACCTGACAGAACTGCCTATCGTAGCGTGACAATTTAAACCTGCTATAGTTATATCGAAATCGCCAAGGCAGACAAACAACAAGCAGGCCGGGGCGTGTTATGTCAGGTCATTCCCGATTCTTATCGGGTGAGACCTGACATAGTACAAAACAAAAGGCTCTTGGGAAATTCCCAAAGAGCCTTCTATATTTATGCGGAAGGGGGGATTTGAACCCCCACGCCGTAAAGCACTACCCCCTCAAGATAGCGTGTCTACCGATTCCACCACTTCCGCAATCGAACTTGTCGTCTACTTACCGGTGCCTTCGGTTGCCGGCTGCTGATTGGTGGTGGTCGGCTTCTCCGATGGCTGATCACCGGCCGGAGGCAACTGCCCCGGCGTCGCCGTCTCGCCTTCCTGCGGCGGGGTTACCTGCTGCTGGGCTGCCTGACGTTCCATTTCTTTTTGAGCTTCACGCGTTACGGCCGAATCGGTCGTTTCCGGGGCAGTGCTGCCGCCGGTCCGATTGGCCGACATATACGCCAGCACCCCGCAATTAAGCATAAATACTATGGCCAAAACCGTCGTTGCTTTGGACAAGAACGAGGCCGCTCCCCGGCCGCCGAACACGGCTCCGGAAAGTCCCGAACCACCGCCGCCGAAAGCTCCGGCCAGGCCTTCCCCCTTGGCCGATTGCATCAATACCACAATCACCAAAAGAATGCAGACCAGGGTGTGGAAGACAATCATTGCAGTAAACAATTCAAACTCCTTTACTATACACTATCGACTATTTTCGCAAATTCATCCGCTTTCAGACTGGCCCCGCCTATCAGGCCGCCGTCAATGTCCGGCTGACTTAACAGCCCGGCCGCATTGCCGCCGTTCATCGAGCCGCCGTACTGTATTGTCATGTCATCGGCGACCTCACCGGCCTTGTTTCGCAGCCGCGACCGTATAAAGGCATGAACATCCTGGGCCATTTCGGGAGTCGCGGTCTTACCCGTCCCTATCGCCCAGACCGGTTCATAGGCAATTACGACCTTGCCGATTTGATCCGCATCGAGCCCGTCCAGAGCACCGTCGACCTGATGACCCACAATACCTTCGGTTCGTCCGGCTTCACGGTCCTCCAGAAGTTCCCCGACACAGATAATCGGCTTTAAGCCTTTTGCCAGCGCCAGTTTAACCTTGGCGTTGACCGTCTGATCGGTCTCGGAAAAGTATTGTCGCCTTTCCGAGTGGCCCAAAATAACGTATGTGCATCCGATTGTCAAGAGCATGTCTGGCGATATCTCGCCTGTAAACGCCCCGGACTCGGCGGCATACATATTCTGTGCCCCCAGCTCAATATGCGAACCCTTGATGGCATCGGCCACGTCGGCCAGCGCCGTAAACGGCGGACACAGGACAACATCGGCTTTCGATGTCCGGCCGACCTTCTCGACCAGGCTCAAAGCCAGCGCGATAGCCTCGGCATTGGTTTTGTTCATCTTCCAGTTGCCGGCGATAATAGTCTTTCTCATCTTTGTGCCACCACCCTGGCTTCGGAAAGCGCCGCCACTCCCGGCAAAGTTTTGCCTTCGAGAAATTCCAGCGAAGCTCCCCCACCGGTTGAAATATGGCTCAGTTTGCCATCGAGCCCGGCTTTTTTCACGGCCGACGCAGAATCGCCGCCACCGACAATAGTAATTGCACCTTTGGCTGTGATTTCTGCCAGGATTTTGGCGATTTCGATTGTACCTCTGGCGAATTTACTCACTTCAAAGACACCCATCGGGCCGTTCCAGACTACCGTCTTAGCTGAAGATAGTTCATCTTTGAACAGCTTAAGAGTGTCCGGACCGATGTCCAGTCCTTTCATGTTATCGGGGATGGCATCGACCGAAACCACTTTGCTTTCGGCCGCTTCATCGATTTCAGGAGCAATCACACAGTCGGTCGGAAGGATCAATTTCACTTTTTTCTTTTTGGCCTTGTTCAGGATTTCTCCGGCCAGCTCGACTTTGTCTTCTTCCAGCAAAGACTGACCGATATTCTTGCCCATCGCTTTGAAGAACGTGAAGATCATTCCGCCCCCTATAAGAATGGCTTCGACCATATCCATCAGGTTTTCAATCACGTCGATCTTGCCGGAAATCTTGGCGCCACCCAGAATAGCCACGAACGGCCGTTTCGGATCGCTCAGGGCGCCGCCGAGATATTTCAATTCTTTTTCCATAAGGTGTCCGGCGGCACAGGAATCGATAAACCTCGTGACGCCCTCCGTCGACGCGTGCGCCCGGTGGGCCGAGCCGAAAGCATCGTTGATGTACATCTCGGCATGAGCCGCCAGCTGCGTGGCAAAACCGATATCATTGTCGGTTTCTTCCTTATGGAACCGGAGATTCTCCAGCAATAATACGTCCCCCGGTTTCATGGAATAAATCATCTCCGATGTATCCGGCCCGATACAGTCCGGAGCGAACTTGACTTCCTGGTTGAGCAGTTTGGAAAGATGCTTCGCGACCGGCTTTAAAGACATCTCCGGCGCCACTTTGCCCTTGGGGCGGCCCAGGTGAGAGCAGAGAATGGCCTTGCCACCGTCATTTATTACTTTCCTGATAGTCGGCAGGGAAGCCACAATACGCCGGTCATCGGTGATTTTCTGATGATCGTCGAGCGGCACATTGAAATCGACGCGGATCAGGACCCTCTTCCCACTGTAATTCATGTCGGAAATAGAAAGCTTATTCATTTCAAACCTCGTTTGTCAACGGGTACTAATCTATTACACCATGCGCTGAACCATGTCGACCATACGGCACGAGAAGCCCCATTCATTATCGTACCATGAGAACACCTTGGCGAACTTGCCATAACTCATGGTCTGAAGAGAATCGAATACGGAGCTGTGGGAGTTGCCGATCACGTCGGTCGAGACAATCGGATCTACGCAATATTCGAGGATGCCTTTCATCGGGCCCTCGGCGGCCTTCTTCATGGCGGCGTTGATGTCTTCGACACTGCCCTCTTTTTTCAGCATGACAACCAGATCGACCATCGAACCGTCGGGCGTGGGCACACGAATGGCGCAGCCATCGAGCTTGCCCTTGACGTCCGGTATTACCAGCGCGATGGCGCGCGCCGCCCCGGTCGTGGTCGGAATCATCGACATGGCCGCGGCACGGGCCCGGCGAAGATCCTTATGCGGCAGGTCGAGAATGCGCTGGTCGTTGGTGTACGAATGTATAGTCGTCATATAGCCTTTTTCGAGGCCAAACGTGTCGTTGAGCACTTTGGTTATCGGAGCCAGACAATTGGTCGTGCAGCTGCCGATAGAGATAATATCATGTTTGGATTTATCGTACTCATCGGCATTGACGCCGATCACGAAGGTCCCATCGGGCTCTTTGGCGGGAGCCGAGATCAGGACTTTCCTGGCGCCGGCCGTGATATGTTTTCCGGCCCCGGCCTTATCCCTGAAGATACCGGTCGATTCAATAATCACCTGTGCACCCAGTTTACCCCAGGGAAGATTGGCGGGGTCGCGTTCGGCGCTGATCGGGATTTCCTTGCCATCGACCACCAAAGCGTTGCTCGTGCTGCTTACCTCGCCGGGATATTTCCCGTGTATGGAATCGTACTTCAGAAGATGCGCCAGCGTCGCGGCATCGGTTATATCGTTAATGCCGACGATTTCGACGTCCTTATCGCGGGCAGCCTTTAACACCAACCGTCCAATGCGCCCGAATCCGTTAATTCCGATCTTAAGAGCCATTCTTCCTCCTGATCTAATTAAGATTATGTACTATTTGAAAATGTATCCGGCTCCGATAGTGAACTGGTAACCGGAAAAATCTTTTGCACCGTCAAAATCACCCCCGAAGTTGGCCGGAGTATATCTGAAGTTGGCCGTTAACGCAATCTGGTCGGCGACCGGGAAATCGAACCCGGCTCCCAACACATAGGTAATATCAGCCTTCGTCTGCTGCTGGACGTCGTATCCATAATAAGCATCGACATACGTGAACGTTGGGCGGTTACCGACAATCAACCCGCCCCCGGCCTGCAGGTACGGTTTTAGCTGTATCATTGGAAGCCCCGCCAGAGGATAAAATTTCGCCGTGACAAGTATCGGATAGATACTTAGCTGGCCACGATAGGTGTTACCCCCGTTCGTTAATTCAACATTGCCCCGGCCGTAAAGGCCGACTATGAATTCGCCCGCGATGGCGGGCCAGATATGGCGGCTAAAAAAGAATTCACCATAAAAGGTAGTATTGGAAACGTTGTTATTGCCCGGGGCGAGACTATCCCCTGAGTTTACCCAGACACCGAGACGGGCCCCGATAAATTTCTTGGACAAAAATCCGTACGGGTCGGCCTCGTCCGCCATGGCGGCACCGGCAAAAGTCAGAAAAATCAAAAAAGCACTCAAAGACAATATTCGGCTCTTTAGCATATTTTACTCTGTTCATTTATAAGTTTCATGTAATCGTTATAATCATAAATTAACGTTTGGCTTCAACAAAAAACCATTTATTAAAATCACTCTCCTTTGCCGGGCAGAAGGTAAACGCGGCCGCCCCTGTAATCCAGGAGAACCGTGAATTTCTCCAGAAAGTTGGTGCCGATATTGCCATCCACGTCAGTCGAGCGAATAAGTCCCTGCTCGCCTTCGGCTATCACGAGCGGAACCGTTTTGACTTCAACCTCGCCGATCCTGAAATCATGCCCGACCGCCATGTCGGCGAAAGTCGTTCCACCGACACCGCCCAGCTGCATATTCCCTTTGGATTCAATCACGCTGCTGTCGAGTTTACAGCTATCCAAAAATGCTTTGCGCAGGATGATTCCCAGTGGGTTTCCGAGATCGAACAGGAAATCACCCTGGCAGCCGCCAATACTCGCCTCTATTATCGGAATTTTCAGCATCATCCTGAAAGGAATGCTGGCTGCCGGGTCTTCGTTAATCTCAGAGTCCGGATTATACACCGTCAGCGTTTTGGCGGAAAAATCGATCTTCAGGGCGAACCTTGATATAAAATCAAATCCTATCAGTCCTCCGAAGTCATCGCCGAACCTCAGGTTCTGAGAGTAAAAATCGATAACCGCGACTTTTTGATTGTGAAACTTGACCCCGCCGATCTCCAGTGAATCCAGCGACGTGATGCTCGCCTGCCCATAACCGGCAGCGCCTTTGGCCAGAAGTTCCCCCGACGTCACAAGTCCCAACTTATCGGCAAACCGCTTGTCCAGAGCATTCATCCCCGCCCCGGAATCGAGAATAAACAGCGCCTTGACCGAATCGTTGACCATCGCGTGAAAACCGATATACCCCTTTTCGTAAACTATCGGAATTACGACTGAATCCAAATTGGGAGGGTAGTCAAAATCCTCCGAAACTTCAGGATTCATGGCAAAGAGTGAATCGGGAAGGTCTATATTTACTTTCGCTTCGGAGATAATCATGGTGTCGTTAAGCATAGGGTTCGACGACTCTGTCCAGCTTTTCATGGAGACTTCAAAACCGTCGATTTTCCTGAAGTCCCCGAAATGAGTTATAAGAGAGATTTCGTCCAGATATGACTTCACCATATCCAACCGACCCGTCAGCTCCCCGACATACATAAATACCGAGTCACCTCCCTGCGGGTACGCTTTGAATTCGATATACGGTTCACCGTCGATCAGATCCCGGCCCACGTATATCGGCTTTTCGGTTTTGTCTTTTAAAAAAGTCCCGTTCATGACATAAATCGAATTCATGACGCTTTTGTATTCCATACCCGTCAGTTCGACCTGCTGGCCGTTGGCGTCGCGAATCCAGGCATCGTGACCGTCGCACCCCTGGGCCATTTGCATGATTCCCATATCCATTGACTGATACATCTTGTCCGGGGCTTTAAAGCACGATTCAAAAGTTCCTGACAAACCGGCCAGCCTGACCGTCCCGCTTTGACTGAACGACCGTATATTTTCCGTCGCATATATCTGATCCGGAGACAGCACGTCCGATATCCCGGGGTCGTTTTCGGCTGTCGCGAGTGAAGCCATAAGACATGCGATAACTGCACCGTACATTAATATTTTCATGTCAAACTCCTAATATTCCGTCCAGTAATAATCGGCCATAACCATGAACCCGATCAGGGTCCAGGATAGCAGCAGTGATGTTCCGCCGTAGCTCAAAAACGGCAGGGGCAGCCCGGTCACCGGCGACAGTCCGATAGTCATCCCGATGTTAACAAAGAACTGGAAGAACAATATCGTCATCGCTCCCCAGCACAGATACGATGCGAATTTGGACCGGCATTTTGAGGCGATCATAATGCCCCGGTAAAAAATGTATCCGAAAAGGAACACGACAATCAACGTGCCCACCATGCCGAACTCTTCTCCGAGCACGGAAAAAACAAAATCCGTATGCCGCTCCGGCAAGAACCTGAGCTGACTTTGCGAACCACCCAAAAAACCTTTGCCCAGGATACCGCCCGAGCCGATGGCTATCTTAGATTGTATGATCTGATACCCGGCCCCGCGCGGGTCGCGGCCCGGGTCGAGAAATGTCAAAATTCGCAGCTTTTGGTAATCGGCCAGTCGATTCCAGAAAAAAGGCGTAATCATCCCGAAAGCCAGGTTTGTTATTACAACTCCGGCGCTGAATAAAACCGACGGCCTCGTTTTGAGAAGCACGACAATCAATATCACCAAATAAACTACCCATGTAATCCAGTGAAACGCGGCCAGAAGCGAGACTATCGGCGATATAATGAACAGCAGATATAGTACTGGCAATCCCGACCAAAACCAGAGGCTGAAGAGAAGCCCCACAAATACCAGCGACGTCCCCAGATCGGGCTGTTTTAATATCAGAATCACGGGTATAACCGTCAATGCCGCCGACACGAACAATCTCCGGATAGATTCGGGCCGCAGCTTGGTAAACGCCAGAAAACGGGACAGGGCCACCAGCAGCGCCAGCTTGGCGATCTCCGACGGGGTCAGGTGAAACGAACCCAGTGCGAACCACCGGGCCGCCCCTGAACGGGAATGCCCCACGAAGAATACCATGATAAGAAGCAGCAGGGCGACGGCATAAAAAAGGTAGGCCGTAAAGTCGAACATTTTTAGCGGTAGATGTATGAGGACGGCAAAGACGATCAACGCCGCCACCATCCAGAACGCCTGTTTTTTATAAAAACTAAGGGAATGACCGCTCATTGAATCGGTACTGGGCCGAATAGATTAGCACTATGCCAACGAGCGTAAGAATCAGTGCGGCCAGGATTAATTTCCAGTCGAGCTGTCGATAGTTTAAACTCATTACTGCTTTTCCGCATCTCGTCCGGCCATTACCGAATCGGGTCTGTTCAGATAGGCTTTGAATATTTCGCCGACGACGGGAGCAGCCACTTCGGAGCCGTGCCCGGCGTTTTCCACGATAGCCACGGCCACAATCCGGGGATCACCGGCCGGGGCAAAACCGGCAAACCATGAATGATCCTCTCCATGCGGATTTTGTGCCGTCCCGGTCTTTCCGGCGATTCGATAATTCTTGTTTTTAAGCCGCTTGCCAGTCCCGTGTTCTCCTTGCACGACCAGTTCCAGCCCGGTTTCTAATATTTCGAGCGTCTTTGGGGAAAAGGGCAGGTGAAAAGAGACTTCCGGTTGCACGACTTCGATTGAACCATCGTGGTGAATAAGCTCCTTGACCAGATGCGGACGATAAACGGCTCCATTGTCGGCCAGCCCGCAATAAAACTGAGCCAGTTGCAGCGGGGTTATGGTAAACTCACCCTGACCGATAGCCAGGTTCAAAACCAGGTACTGGGTCCAGCCCCGGCGCCCATATACTTTATCATAGTACGCAGAACTCGGCACGATCCCTTTCAATTCGCCGGGGATGTCTATCCCTGTCTCTTTGCCGAAACCGCATTTTCTGGCGTAGGAACCCAAATTGTCGACACCGAGAATCTGCCCCACCTGATAAAAATAGACGTCACACGATTGCTCGATAGCTCCGTAAATGCTCAACTTGCCGTGACCGGCCGGGTCCCAGCAGCGGAATACCCGGTCACCGAATTTCATTCCGCCCAGGCACGGTTTAAAAGTGGTCATATCGGTTATGATTCCCGATTCGAGTGCCGCCCCGGCGGTCAGGAGTTTCGTGGTCGAACCCGGCGGGTACAACCCGGCCAGTGGGCGGTTCAGCAGAGGATGGAGCGTATCAGAAATGATTGCCTGCCACGTCTCCGGCGAAATCACTCCTGAAAATATATTAGGGTCAAAACCGGGAAAGGTTGCCATGGCCAGCACTTCGCCAGTCCTGGGATTTATCGCAACGACCGCTCCGCTGTACTGCAGGCTGTCGAAAATCTGCACTATCCGCCGCTGTAAGTCCATATCGATTGTCAGGACGATGTCGTCGCCGGCTACCGCCGGAAGACTCGGCTTTCCTTCATAATGCCCGACCAACTGCCCACGGGCCGTAACCTCCATATAATTGGTTCCTTCCATGCCCCGGAGATTCTGGTCGTAGGCTTTTTCAATTCCTTTCTTACCGATCATGCTCCCGGCGCGCGGGCTTCCATCTGGGTCCTTGTCTATTTCTTCGGCAGATATTTCACCGAGGTGCCCTATAAATGCTTCCGCCGAAACGTCGCGTTCGTACTGCCGCACCGATTCAACCCGATACGTCACACCCGGATAATCGCGACGCTGTTCTTCGAGAATGGAGACCACTCCAATATCCAGACCACGCTTGACGGGAGCGGGAATGTAATTACTGACAAAATTACTGCGGGCCCTTTTTTCGACCTCGGCCGTATCCAAATCCAAAAGATCGGCCAGGCGCGGTACCGTAACGCCATTAACCGTTTCGAACGGCACTATTGAGACCGTAAAAGACAGGCGGTTGTCGGCGATCACCTGCATATTGCGGTCATAGATCAAACCGCGCTTGGGAATAATCGGCTGGACCCGGATGCGGTTACTCTCCGATTCCAGATAAAATTGATCGTGCTTTAATATCTGATGATATACCAAACCCCCGACCAGCAGAACCATCAACGCCAGGACAAAAATCCCCGCGAAAATAATTCTGTCTTCTTTATGAGTGACCGAGGGTGACATAATTAAAAGAGAGCCTTAAATTTGGCCCAGGTTATTCGGCCGTCGTGGTACAAAAAATACAACCATCCCAGGCACCATGTATACAAGACGCTGGGAATTATGTACCTGTACAATAGGGTAAAAAAGTCGGCCTGTGAAATTACCAGGGTAAGGGCCAGCCGATGAAATAAAAGACCGCCGGCCAGGAGCAATAATTTTGACGCCGTCGAATCGAGATTCAATCGGACACTTAAATGCCTCACTGCCAGAGCCAGCCCCCCCAAAAAGAGCATTTCCCAGGGGATATTTGCGAGATTAGGCGCCCCGGCCCAGGTCCCGACTATGACAGCCGCCGCAATCGCAAACCACAAGGCGGTCAGTTCACTTTTATAAATCGCAATCAGACAAACCATCAGGGCCGCCAGATCGATCGTGACCCCGAATATGGAAGTCAGGTCCGATAAAATCGTGACATGAAAACCCAGCAGGTACAAATACAATATGTACGGTATAACGCTCATTGCGGCCCTTTAAATAATACGTACAGCTCGTCGATCTCGTTCAGGTTTACCGCCGGTCTGAGATAGACGTTTTTCAATATTTCTCCCCGGGTGGCAAAGACCGAATCCACCGTAGCCACCGAAAGTCCGGCCGGGTAGACACCGCCCAGCCCGGACGTTATTATCAGGTCACCTTTGGATATCTCCGCGTCGGCCGGGAGATTGTCGAAATACATACCGCGCACCGGCGAAAAGCGCACGATTCCCAACTGCCGACTTTCGGCGACCCGCCCCGATACGGCGTTCGAGGGATCGGTCAATAACTGCACGGTCGAAAATCCGGGCATGACATCCATAATTTTGCCAACCAGGCCAAAGCGATTAATCACCGGCTGATCGATCCGTATCGAATCGTTGCTGCCCTTGTTAATCAAGGCCGACACCGGATAAATCTGATTTTCCAGGGAGATTATTTTCACCGGGACGACCCGCGAATTTTCGGGCGGATCGAAGCCCAAAAACTCGCGCAGGCGCTGATTTTCCCGACGGGCTTCGGCCATGGCCGAAAGCTGCGTGCTGACTTCGGTCAACGCGTTTTTCAAACGCCGGTTCTCCGATGCTACTCCCTGCAAGTCCACTATATAGTTTTTAAATTCGGAAAAGGGATACAGAATTATAAGTGACGCGGCATCACCCGCCAGCGGTCTCAGAAAATTGGGGGAAAATACGATACCGAGAAAAATCAACCCGGCCAGTACAAATCCAAGGAGGCGACGATTTTTCCCAAAAACCGTCAGGATTCCCGTCATTTATCAGACCTCCTTGTCCTTTATTCGCTATTCGACCGTGTCAAGCATCTGAAGAAGTTCGCCGGGCTACGTCACCGTCATCATCTGCTGACGGTTTTCTTCAGATTTCATAATGTACGACAGACGCGCCATAACGTTCAAATGTGCGCCGATGGCATCCTCGGGAGCCGCAATCATAAAAAACAAATTGACCGGCTTGTGGTCCATGGCGTCGAAATCAATACCAACTTCGCTTCGCCCGAAAGCAATCACGATACCCTTGGTGGCCGTCGTTTTAGCATGAGGAAACGCCACTCCATAGCCCACTCCCGTCGTCACGAGTTCTTCGCGCTCCCTGATATCCTTCAGCAGAGCATCGCCGTCTTTAACCAGGCTGGATTTGGCCGCCAACTGGACGAGTTCGGCCAAAACCGAGTCTTTTTCCTTCGATTTGAGTTCAAACGAAATTAAGTCTTCAGAACAGAATTTAGAGAGCTTCATCGGTTACCTCAATTCTTAAAAACTTTCAGCCTCGTCAATCAGCAAAATCGGTATGTCATCCTCAATGCGATATTTCAGCCGACTTTCTTCACATATCAGGCAGTTGTGTTCTTCGTCATATTTCAGTTTCGCTTTGCTCTTGGGGCAAACCAAAACTTCCAAAAGTTCCTTAGAGAGTGCCATAATGCCTCCTACTCTCCATAAACGCCTATCTTTCGGAATTTCTCGAGCCTTTGAGCCAACAACTGTTCTGTTGAAAGACTCTCCAATTCCGCAAGTGTTTCCAATATTTTACTTTTCGCCGCTGCCGCTGCGGCCTTGTGGTCGTTGTGCGCCCCGCCGGGTGGTTCGGGGATGATACCGTCGATTACGCCTAATGCCATCAAATCATCCGACGTCGGTTTCAGGGCTTCGGCCGCCTGCGGCGCATGAGAGGCATCGCGCCACAAAATGGCGGCACAGCCTTCGGGAGAAATCACCGAGTACCAGGAGTACTGCATCATGAACACCCGGTCGCCGATACCGATCCCAAGGGCCCCGCCGGAAGCACCATCGCCGATGATAATAATCACGATCGGGACTTTTAAAACCGCCATCTCGCGCAAGTTGCGGGCTATGGCTTCGGCTTGTCCCCGTTCTTCCGCGCCGATGCCGGGATAAGCGCCGGGTGTATCGATCATAATTACGATCGGC
Source organism: uncultured candidate division Zixibacteria bacterium (assembly GCA_963702205.1). Classification (GTDB taxonomy): domain Bacteria; phylum Zixibacteria; class MSB-5A5; order GN15; family PGXB01; genus CALAMC01. The sequence goes on along the minus strand of OY969724.1, from coordinate 2,058,907 downwards.
CGGCTGAATTTTTCGGCGAGTTTGAAAAGCCGCAGCGCCTTGCGATACCCTTCGGGGTTCATCATACCGAAATTGCGCAATAGCTTGGTCCTGGTATCGCGCCCCTTTTGCTGACCGATCACCATCACCGGACGACCGTCGATTTTGGCGAAACCGCCAACGACCGCTTTATCGTCGGCGAAATACCGATCACCGTGAATTTCCACGAAATCGGTCATCATGTGCTGGATATAATCGAGAGTGTACGGCCGCCGGGGATGCCGGGCCAGTTGCACTTTCTGCCATCGCGACAGGCTGGAAAATATCTCATGGCGCAGCTTTTCGACTTTATCCTGAAGCGACGTGATTTCAGAATCGAGAGTTATATTGGCCCCGGCCGCGAAATCTTTCATGTCGGAAATCTTCTTTTCGAGTTCCGCGATCGGTTTTTCAAATTCCAGAATTTGTCTATCGTCCATAATTAATTCACATGCAAACTATTAATGGCCCAACCGGGACCGACAAACTGCTAAAATACGCATATTTTTCAAAATAACAACCTAAAAAAGGCCTCTCATCGCTTATTTAATTATATACACGACAAGGCATTACAGTTTCATAAAATGATGGCTTGATGCTTTCGGCAAATGGCTTCGGTTTACTTCGAGTCGAGACCGGTTATGGTGCGGATGGCGAAATTGACAAACAGCGCCGCCGGCAGAACGAATTTCGAAAAACCGCTCGGGTAGTGTTTCATGAAGTATTTCCAGATGGCCATATGATGATGCCAGCTGCGTTTGACCGGTGAGACCCGGGCTCCCTCCCCCCATAAATGTATCGCCCCGGCCTGGGGCACAAAATATACTTTGCGTCCGCTTTGACGAATCCTCACCGACAGGTCCACGTCTTCCGCAAACAGGAAAAACCGGTCATCGAAACCACCGATTTTCTCAAATAGCCTGCGCTCGATCAACATGCACGTCGCCGCCGCGGCCGGGACTTCCGTTATTTTCTCGAAATCGTCCATGTTGTGAGGATTGGGCTCTCGTGGCGACAAAATCATTTTGCTCAGAACCGACCCACGCGAGAAGAAAATATTTTTGCTGTCCGGCACTTCCCGGCAGGTCGATTGAAAAGTCCCGTCGGGATTGCGCATCCTTCCGACCACCGCCCCGGCGTCTTCGTAATCGGCCATGGTTCGAACCAAGTGCGCCACGGCGCCTTTATCCAGAACCGCATCGGGATTTATAAACAGTATGTACTGCCCGTTGACCAGCCGGAGCCCCTGATTGTTGGCCGCCGCAAAACCGAGGTTTTTGGGTGAGCGATATATTTTAACCTGCGGAAAGGATGCTATCACTTTCTCGACCGTCGTATCGGAGGAGTTATTATCGAAAACAAGTATATCGCCGCCGAATTCGCCGATCTCCTCGATCAGCGCTTCCAGGCAGGACAGAATACAGCGTCCCGAATTGTATGTCACAACTATGGCCGAGACGGCCGGTTTTTCGGTCTTTTTCATATCTATCGCATTTTTCCTATTATTGACATCAGCCTCAGGTACCATACCTTCCATATCGCCTCTCGCAGTATTTTCTTGGACATCTTCGACACACCTTTTTCCCTGTCCACGAAAACGATCGGGATCTCCTTAATTTTAAATCCCCGCTTCCATGCGCGCATCGAAACCTCAATCTGGAAAATATACCCGTTTGATTTTATTTCATCAAGCTTTATTGTTTCCAAAACTTCCCTGCGAAAACATTTAAAGCCGCCCGTGCCGTCGCGTACCGGGAGGCCGGTAATTATTCGCGCGTAATAATTAGCGAAATAAGATAGAATCAACCGGCGCATTGGCCAGTTGACGACGTTCACGCCGGAAATGTACCTCGACCCGATCACAAGGTCGTTTTCGCGTATTGCCTTCAGGAAATCGGGGATATAATCCGGGTTGTGCGAAAAATCGGCGTCCATTTCGAATATATAGTCGAACTTCTGCTCCAGCGCCCATTTGAAACCGGCAATATATGCCCGACCGAGCCCATCTTTCCGGTCACGGTGCAGAATGTGAATCCGGTCGTTCTGCGCGGCCATATCGTCGGCCATCTTTCCGGTGCCGTCGGGGGAATTGTCATCGACCACCAGGGCGTGCACCGAAGGGTCCTTCTCGAGGACTTTCGGTATTATTCGGCCGATGTTATCACGTTCGTTATACGTGGGGAATATTACCAGGGCTCTCTTGTTGTCGCTCATGTAACCGCTGCCTTTTGCCTCGTTTTAAAGTAAATTATTAGGTAAGTGACCAATATAATGGCGACCACCGAAAGAGTCAACAGCGTGATAAGCTCACCCAACGCATTCCTGGAGTCATCGTATTTGAACAGAACCGTATGCTGCCCTTTTTCGACAGGGACGGCCCGAAACGCCCCGTCGGCTCTGTAAACGGGTTTCTCCACCCCATCGACGAAGGCCTTCCACGCGAAATACCAGTTATCGGTCAGAACCAGAAGGCTGTTATAGTCGGCGTTGGTCTGTACTATGACAGAATCATCGGCGTACTGCGTTATCGCAGCTTGTCCGGTCGTGTCAACATAAAGAGAATCCGGTGCCGACAATTGAATATCGGGCTGCTTTTCGAGTACAACTGTGTTTCTTAAATCCACCGCACCGTTATGCACCATCGGGTATATATTCTTGCGGTCGCGCTCCACTTCATAGTTACGAACCAAAAAGGCCCGTGGAATAACGTCTTCGTTTTTATATACCGAGACGTTTCCGAAATTCTTGATCGAGACCAGCGGCAAGTCGGGGAAAAGCCTCGCGTATTGCGCGCGGTCGGTCGGACCCAGGACATACCCGGCCCCGGCCAGATCGAGAAAATTGGGATTTTTATATTCTGTCAGTCCCGGACCGCCCAGAAGATCATCGTACCATCGAAGTTGATTGCCGTGATAACCTTTTACCACTGAAATATCGAAGAACGGCAGATAATCGTCCCGGAATACTCCCAAATCCAAAACCCGGTAATGACCGGGCAGCGTTTTTAAATAGTCGGTCAGCGGGTTGGGCGACGTATCCTGCCTGTAATCATAATCGCTCACGAATCTGGAATTGAAACGAATGCCGTCGACCATGATCAGCAGTGGAATGATAAACAATATCATCCGCCCGGACTTTTTATTGGCAAACAAGTATATGGCAGCGGCAACGAATCCTACCAGCAGAAAGGCAATCCAAAAGCCGCTCTGAATGTGAGGCAGGTTCATCAGGGCCGTTTTCCAACGTCCGCCGCCCGGCACGAGCGTTTGTACGTTGCTGTAGAATATCGACGTATAAAGTGTCAGTATGCTCTCCCCGGCCACACCGAATAACAGCGCTCCGAGAAGCAGAAGTCCGGTCGCACCAAAAAGATATATATGCAGCCTCTTCCGCGTCGTGTCCGAAAATTGCTTTGATTTATCGATTATATACTGCAGGCCCATCCCGGCCAGAAGAGACACGCTGAACAGAAACAGGAACATAATTGTAGCCGGTGCCCGAAGCGATTTCACATTCGGTATCAAATAATAAAATATCCTGAAAATCGGAGTGGTCGCACCGAGAGCGTAAATCAGGGCGAACAGGGCCAGTATTCCGAAAAATATCGCTTTACGTGACCGATAAAAAAATACCCCGATAATTGCGAGAAACAGCGGGATTACCCCGGCATACTCACTGTTATCCTTGAATGAATTTTTGCCCCAGTACAATTGGCCCCGGGTGCTGTCGTTTCCGGGAAATTCCGGCACTACCAGCGACATAGCCTCTTCCTGGTGCATCGACCATGACGTTGCCCAGTCCCAGCCACGCTTGGTATCGGCTCGCGGAGAATATTCCGTAGTATAAATATAACCCGGTAGAAACTGCACGGCTGAAATCAACACCCCGACCAGCACCGCCCAGCCCAGAAACGCCGAGGGTTTCACGAGGCCGCCGATTTTTCCGGTTTCTTTATATAGTAAAACCAGCCTGAACGCACCATACAGAGCTATCGCCCAAAGCGCATAGTAAGACAACTGCGCGTGCGGGGTCAGAATAATAACGCCGATCACCAGTCCGAGAATGGTGAAATTCAAAAATGGTTTTTTCTCGAAGGCCCGGTCGAGAAAGAGCATGGTCAGAGGAAACAGAGCCGTCACGAATATTTTGCCGTCGTGTCCCGGAGCCACCAGCGAAACCAGGTAGCCCGAAAACATATAGGCCAGAGCCGATACCGATGACGTCAACCGCCCCAGGCGAAACTGGCGGGCCGTGAAGTACATAAATATTCCGGCCAGAAAAATATGTATCACCAGATTGATCCCGAGCATGCGGTACATATTACCGAAGAATTTCAGCGTCGATAACGGATAAAATATGTCGCCGTGAAACGCATCGATAAACGGCAAGCCGCCGAAAATGTACGGATCCCAAAGCGGGACGCTGCCGAAACTGCGCACGTAATCGACATAAAAATGGCGGAAAAACAGACCGGCATTGATAGTATCGGAGCCGTACAGCATGTTATCCGAGAACAGAAAGTCTTTGAATAACAGGACGATACCGACGATCATCACCGCCAGGAGGACGGGGAAATAATATTTAAAACTTTCCGGATCGAAACTGCTTTTGCCGGCCGTGGATTTTCTGGCCGTCGGGGCCGCCTGTTTATTTTTCTTTTTGACCAATATTTTCTCCAGTAACTTGTGGTCGAAAATGACTTTCTATACTAATCCTGTTTCTTGGGGCGGTCGATTAACAAATCAAGCTTCTGTCTAATGGAATTGGTTTCTTCCTTGAGGGCCGCGATCGATTCGGCCAGAAAGCCCAGGATAAACAAGCCCATCCCGATACCGATCATGAGCAGAACCAGATACAAAAGCATCCGCAAGCCTTCATCCAGTACGAATCGTAAGTACAAAGCGTATACTCCGATCACCCCTCCGAGAAAAAGAAAGACTGTACCAAACAGGCCGAAAAACAAAAGCGGCTTACGCAGAAACGATATTTGAGCCTTGACCGCCAGCATATCCAGCACACCGACCGGAATGCGCCAGACCGAAAACTTCGACTGGCCCCATTTACGCTCATACAGAGGCATTTTGACCTCGGCAATCGAATGCCCCTTGTCCGCCGCCAGAACGACCAGATAGCGGTGCCAGTCGCGCCGCATAAAAATGTCTTTTATGACTTCGGCCTTGAACGCCTTGACCGAATTCAAATCGTGCACTTTCAAGCCGAATATTCGGCGTGAAAGATAATTATATATGGTCGACACGAAACGCTTGTTGTACTTCCCCTGCTTCCAGCCGGTGGACACGTCGGCCCCGTCCAGAATCGGCTGCACCAGCGCCGGTATGTCCTCCGGCAGGTATTGAAGATCGGCCGGATAAAAGACGTATATCTCGCCCGTAGCGATCGAAAAGCCGCTTTCAAGGGCGCGCGTCAGGCCCCGGTTGAAGGTATGACGGGCGTATTTTATGAACGTTTGTGTTTCGGACGCCGCTTTAATTTTATTGAACGTGCCGTCGGTGGAACCGTCATCGACATAAATCAGCTCGTATTGATTGCTTTCCTTCTGGACCATTTCGCCGAAAAGTCGGCAAAATTCGTCTATGTTGCCTTCCTCGTTGAAGGCCGGTACGATCACCGAGATTATTTTATTCAACGCGCAGGGTATCCTTTGTGCTGAGGAGTTTGGAAATCATATTTTTCAGCATTACCGACGTATTATTATATTTTTCGGCCAGATCGAACTGCCTCCGGGCCTTGTCAAAATATCCGGAATCGTCTGTAATTTCATACATCTTAATATAAAATTCGCCCAACTTATACCGCAAGTGAAAATCCGTCGGTGAAAAATTTAATGCCCGGTTGTAATATTTGCCCGCTTCATTCAAATTTCCCTTTTCGAACTGGACCGCGCCGTAGGTCAGGTTGCCCGAAAGGTTGCCCGGATTGCCGTCAAGATACCTTCGCATATAAAAATCCGAAGAATCCATTATGCCCCTGGATAAATAATAGCGGGCCTTTTCATAATCTGAAAAAATGTAATTATCGGCCTGTATGTTCCCGGTCAACCCGGCTATGCGGTATAAATATACCAGCCGCGACGATATCCTGTATTCGCCTACCAAAGAGGCCTTCTTCATGATTTCCGGGTACTGCTCGACGGCGGCTTCATAATTGGGTTTATCGACCAGCAAATGGGTCACCGGATACCTCGCGAAAAAGGCGGTATCGACGCTGGCGACGCCGAACATGTGAATCAGATTCAGCAGCCTGTTGTCCTGAGTCAGGCGGGCGGCGTACGGCCCCGACAAGACCGCTTCCGGGGATACGATCGTCGTCAGGTCCCGCGCGGCGGCCTCCGTCGTAAACGATGCCTCGCCGGTCCATCGGACATAATGCAGCAGGTTGGGGATGGTCCCGATCCCGAGAATGACTATTGCGATACCGGCAAGAATGCCCCGCCCGGGAAGAACGAGCCCTCTTTTGAAAAATAAACGCATGGCAAACAGCGCCGCTGCAATCAGGGCCGAAACGATGAACATAGCCGCATTGAATTCATAATAGGTGCTCGTATTGACCGAGTCCCTGAAGGAAAATGCAATTAATTGAAATACCGGGGGAAGAAGCAAAAAATACAAAATCGGGGCATATATTGGGGAAATGTAATCTTTGAAAATCCGCCCCCGGCTGTTCCAGAGATGCGACAAGGCCACCGCCGCCAGAGCATAAGCCGGATATATAACCAATGTCTGATATCTCAAAGGCCGATAATTCCAGATCATCAATGACCCGTAGGCTGCTATGATCCATGCAATTAGAAAAACCAGCCCGGGCGCCCATTTGGAAAGTTCTTTTTTCCGGCCGGATTTGGTGACGGCATTACTTAAAAACAGGGCAATAATCACCCACGCCAGAAGTGCCGCCACCGGCATTCTCTGGAACAGCTTGCTGGTGGCCCCGAACGTGGCGTACTTATACATAAAAAACCAAAGAGACCGGAGACCATCAGGCGCACCATACAGCCCCAGCGCTTGTTCTTCGAGATAACCTTCGACCGAATTGGCCATCGGACGATAACTGTAAAAATACCAAAAGGCCAGCACGGCCAAAAATCCGGCCCAGAAAAGGCCGTGCCTCAAGAGAAATTTCTTCCAATCGGGACGGTACTTGAAAAAGTATTCGTACAGCCCGAAACAGACGGCGGGAAATATGAAAATAATCCCGATCATCTTACCAAAGAATATTCCAGCACCCAGTATCATGCCGGCCAAAAACGAAAAAATGGGCTTTTCCGAATAAACCAGAATTAGAAACGAAAGCGAGGCGCCGAATATCAGGCTGTTTTCAAGAAATGGATATCGCCCGAAAAATATCTGGTTGAAATCGAAAGTCAACAAAGCCAAAAAGAACAACGCGGCCAGATTCCCGGATATTTTTCTGACGGCGAAATAAATAAATGTAATCGCCGGAAACGAAAATATAAGCGCAACCACGTTGGATTGCACATAGCCGGATCCCAACACGGAGAAGACCGGGAATGATACGGCCGTTGTCAATGACTTCATAAACAGAACCAACCGGTAGTCGTGCAGTGGATTAAACGATCCCCAGAGTACGAAATTACGGGCGAATGACGTATATTGAGCGGGATCGGTCAGAACGCCGGTACTGTAGGACAGGTCCACCGGCGGGTCAGCCGATAAAAAATAGCTCCGCAAAAACAGAGCAGTCGCGGCCAGCACCGCAAACAGCAGCCATTCCAATCGCCTCGATATATTCATGACGATTCGGGATTTTATTTCCCGAAAAATCCCTTTACCTGTCGGGCTATATATTCGATTTCTTCGTCCTTAAGTTCCGGGTAAAGCGGCAGCGATAAAATCGTCTCCGATAATTTTTCCGTCACGGGCAAATGCAATTCCGGCAACCCGGCCCGTTTATACCCCTTTTGATGATGCATGGGAATCGGGTAGTGAATCATGGTCGGGACTCCCTGGCGGGACAGATGCTGCTGGAGCTCATTGCGCTGGTCACATTCAACAGCGAATTGGTGATAAATCTGATAACGTTCTTCGAACTGAGGCGGCAGCTTGACCGGCAATCCCGCCATAAGGCTCAAGTATTTGTCCGCTATGACGTTGCGGGCCTGATTCCACTTGTCCAGATATTTCAATTTTACGCCCAGCACCGCTCCCTGCAGGCCGTCCATGCGTTCGTTGTAACCGAGGTAGTCATGAAAATACTTACGGTCCGAACCCTGATCCCGCAGCTTGCGAATTCGCTCGGCCAGCGCCTGGTCGGAGGTCACGACCGCCCCGGCTTCGCCGTAAGCCCCAAGATTTTTGGCCGGATAAAACGAAAAACAGGCCAAAATGCCGAACGACCCGGCCATCCGGTCTTTGAATTTCGCGCCCTGGGCCTGCGCGGCATCTTCGATTATGAAAATATCGTGTTCATTCGCGATATCCATAATCCGCCCCATATCCGGCATCAGGCCGTACAGATGAACGGGAATAATGGCTTTGGTTTTGGGTGTAATCGCCGACTCAAACTGATCGATATCAAGCAGACGAGTTTCCGGGTCGGCGTCGACCAAAACCGGGGTTGCCCCGGATTCCACGATAGCCGCCAGCGTTGCGATAAAAGTATTGGCGGTGGTGATAACTTCATCACCGGGACCGATTCTGAGCGCCTTCAGGGCCAAAAGCAGCGCCGATGTGCCCGAATTGACGCCCATTGCATATTTGCAGGAACAATACTCGGCGAATTTCTTTTCGAAATTATCTACCGCCGGACCGAGAATATAGACCGATGTGTTTAATACCTCGTGGATCGCCCGGTCCATTTCTTCTTTAATGCTCTGGTATTGCGCCTGTAAGTCAAGAAATTTGATATTCATAAGTTGTTGCCTTGCTTTTGGGTTGGGCACAAAATAGGGGCAGGATGTATTTATGTCAAGATTTATGGGGAAATTAAAAAAATAGTGCAAAATTAGGATAAAATGGAACGAACCAGCCCATTATGGGGTTTAATTATTACAGCCTAGGGCAGAATAAAGGCTGTGCACATACCTCTTGAGAGCCTCTTGTACCAACAAGGGGCTTTAATTTTAATACGAAAGTTTATGCGGTTATTTAGTCCTTTTAATCTCTAAAGGTCCGCCGACTTATCCCGCGTGTGAAGACCTTCCAGATAAAGCTTCATATAGCGGTTTTCGACTTCCCTCTTTTCCGCCTGGACTCTTATAATATCTCTCAGAGAAACCAATCCGATCAGATTTTCACCTTCCATTATTGGCACGTGGCGAATCCAGTTTTTGGTCATCACACCCGCGATATAAGCGACATCATCATCCGGCAGCCCCACGATCACGGCCGTTGTCATTACGTCTTCCACGTGTAAATTATGGTATTCACCTTTGGACTCGTGGATTTTTCTGAAAATGTCTTTATCACTTATAATGCCCGAGAGTTTGCCGGATTCATCAATAACCGGGAGACAGCCAATATTATTGGCGATAAGAGTCTCCATCGCCAAGTCTACCGGCTTGCCGGGCCCGATCGTGATCAGATCGCGTTTTTTTTCCATTAAAAGTGTTCTGACGAGCATAGTTGATTCCTTTCTATTAAAAAAGAGTAAATTGCGGAGTAGTATTATTAAGATACTAAAATGCAGGGAGAAATACAAGGACAAAGATGTCCCGTTTTATCCATATAATTCCGGAGACTCGATCGCCTTATCGTACGGAATAAACCCGGGCACGCCCTTATGTACAATCCAGCTCGGCTTATGAAAAGCGGGATCGTGCGTGATCGTATTCATAAGATCGTCGCGATAATCCTTTCGGGCCAGATGGGCGATACCGACCGCCCGCTCACCCAGACTCAAACGTCTCGGGTCGAAGGCCCCGTTTTCCGTAACGATAATAACCTGATCGGCCGGAATGGCGGTCGTGGTAATTCCGGCGGGACAACGATCCACGATTTTCGATTTGCCGTCTTTCGTGGTCGACTTAAGGGCAATGATGGCCACGCCGCCTTCGGAGTATTGCGCCCCTCGGATGAAATCCGCCTGTCCTCCGACCCCGCTGTATACTTTGCGGGCATCGAGCGAATCGGCCCAGATATTACCGTGGAGATCGACCCCGATGGCGCTGTTGATCGTCACCATACACGGCTGCTCGGCGATACTGAAGACACTGTTGGTGTACCGCGACGAACGGCTTTGCACCGAGCTGTTATAGTCGAGCCAGTCGTAGCCTTCCTGCATTGCCATCAGGAATATGGATGAAATCGAGAAGTTGATATCCGGTTTCCACCGGTTGGTTACCGCACCGGCCTCAATCAAACGCCTCATGCCGTCGGCGAAAAGCTCGGTGTGAATCCCAAGGTCTTTGTAACCCCTTTTTAAAATAGCTTCGGTCACCGCTTCAGGGACTTCGCCGATACCATACTGCAATGTCGAACCGGGCTCATGTCCGGAACCGTCTCTTATAAATCTCGACGCAATAATCTCTGCGATTCTCCGGGCGCGCTCATCGGGATTGTGCACCGGGCTGGCCGGCAAAGAATAATCGGTTTCCAGCAAATAATCTATGTACGATCCGGGGACGCTCACCCCCAGCACGAACGGCATTTTGGCGTTGCGTTCGGCAATGACCACTCCACCTCTTTCGCGGGCCGACTCTATCGCCGCGCGTACAGCTTCGACCGTTGTCCCCAGACTGTAATTGCCGCCATTATCCGGCCCGGCTACCGAGCATAGTACAATATTAGGTCCGCCCGGCCTTCGGGCGTACCTCGGTATTTCGGACAGGTGCATCGGATGATATTTGGCACGACCCTGGTTAACCGCTTCGCGGGTAAGATGGCTGTTAAATATGACCCTGTGGGTCAACTCATCACATCGGCGCGGGCTGAACAGCTCTTCCAGCCCTTCACCGAGAAGAAGAATGCTGTAAAGGGCGACATGTTTTATTTCAAGATCAACCGCCAATTGCTTCAGCAATTCGCGGGGCGTAGCGGCGTTGCCCGATGTGTATATAACACTTCCCGGTTTGATAACTCGGGGATTAATGGCTTCCGAGGCATTTCTAATCTTTTTCATATGATTATCAAATACAATAAGTTACATAATTTGTCGGAATATATCCTGAACAACTCCAAAAAGCAATAATAAATTGCCGTTATGTCTATAAAGGTCATAAGGTTATGTTTTGTGCCGAGTTAAAATGTGGACAAAATCAGTCTTTTCTCAAAAAATCCCGAACTTTCCGGGGTCGTTATCAATTATAAACCAATAGTAGTACCTTCCGGGGGACATTAATTTCAATTTTCGTAGGCTGGCACGAAATTATTATCAGCTAAACTATTTTGATGCTGACCGGAATAAATTAATGAAAAGAGAATTCATGGAGGATTTATGATCAAGAACTTTGGTTCTCTAACAATGATTCTGGCAGTCATGCTTATGATATATGGCTGCTCCGGGCAATCCGGCCCTGTCGCACCGGACAACAGCACCGCACAAATAGCGGAATTCACTCTGCCCGATGGAGCGACAATGTCGACCGCAACATTCCATATTTTCGTCACTCAGGCCGAATCTCAGCCGGTGAATATTTACCGCATTACCGCCGACTGGCAGGAAATGTCCGCGACGTGGAATAATTTCGGTCAGTCGTTCAACGGCATGAATTACGGCTCGTTCACACCCGCTCAGCCGGGGTGGTACGAAGTTGACCTTGGCAGCCTGGCTTCCGCATGGATGGACGGCAGTACTAATTTTGGATTTCTTATGGACCAGTCGCAGTTATTCGCACCATCGACCATTTTTGACAGCCGCGAAAGCGACAGCATCCCATATATGGTAATCGACTATATGCTCAATGATCAACCGGCATCGGACACGCTGTATCCGATAGCCGACACATACATTGACGCCAACTCCCCCGACCAGAATTACGGTTCCGGCGCGTCGCTTTATACCGGCTGGCCGCAATTGACGGACTTGGAACAACAGTCTTTAATAAGATTCGACATTGGTCACTCTGCGACCGATACCGTCTGTACTCACGGCCTTGGTTACTGGAAAACTCATGCCGGCTTCGGGCCGCAAGCCAACGAAGTTTCCCAATACCTGCCACTCTGGCTCGGGGACATTAATGGAGACAAAAGCCTGTACGTGACCTATTCAACCACCGCGGTCGGCATCCTCGTTATGACCATGAAAAAGTGCGGCGGAAACAGCAACGGAATAACGAAGCTCTATGCCCAACTGCTCGCCGCCAAACTGAATCTGGCCGCAGGCGCTGACGGCTCTGTCATTGACACTTCCCTATCCAATGTCGATACATTTCTCGCCAACCACGACCAGAACGACTGGGACACTCTGTCCACGGACGATCAGCAAATGGTTTTATCGTGGAAGAGCACACTCGATGATTACAACAATGGCGTGATCGGCCCCGGAAGCTGTGACAACGACTGCCCCGGTATGGACAACGGCGACGATGCTAATCACGACGGTGACAATGGAAACGAAGATGACAACAAAGACGGCGGCTATGATGGACATGGGGGCGACGGTGGTTATGGCGGATACGGCGGCGATGGTGACCATTAATAACCTATAATAACATTATTTAAAATCCCGTGGGAATTTTTCACGGGATTTTTTTATTCCCAAATAAAAAGCGGAAGGGGTGGGAATCGAACCCACCGGAGACAGCATTACTGCCTCCCCACGGTTTTGAAGACCGCAAGGGCCACCAGACCCTATCCACTTCCGGCAGGAATATATTAAAGGACGTCCAATTAGGCAAGTCCGGGAAAATCACCGGACAAAATGATATCTCTATATCGACTTGACCGGCATCTTGACCGGATCGTCAACCAGGATGTTTTCTTTGATAGTAAACGCTTCGGCATACCTGACCCCGACCTGATGTCCGTAATGCTGCGCGGTGACGGTCATGAATTCGAAAATATCAACCCCGGGCTTAAATATCTGCTTCGATTGCTCGGAGCCGTCGAACTGAGACTTGTACGCCGCGACCACATCGAGCTTGCGCGACATCTGCTCGGTGATGTCGACATAAAACGTATGATGCACGTCGCGAAATGATGAGGTATAAATTATCTTTCTCGGACGGTGTGGTTCACCGTCGAGTTTAAGTTTTTTCAACCCGGCCAGAAAACAAGCGTCGTAGCCGAGCAAAGACGCCGCCAGATGATCGGGATGCCTTTGCACCCAATACGGCAGTATCATCAACTCGGGCCGTGTATTCCTGATGACCTGCGCAATCTTGAGTTTATTCTCCCGGGCGACTTCCACTCCGGCGTCGGGCAGGTTGAGGTTTTCCCGGTACGACAGCCTCATAATTTTCGACGCCTCGGCGGCGTCACGACGGCGCTCTTCGGCCGTTCCCCTGGTCCCCATCTCACCGGCCGTCAAATCCAGAATGCCCGTTTTATACCCCGCATCGGCCATTTTAATCATGGTCCCGCCGCACGTAATTTCGACGTCGTCACGGTGCGCCACGATAGCCAGCACGTCGAGCTTGATATCAGGCATTCAGGACCTCCTGATAATAATTCTCATATTCTGTAATAATCTTGTCTGAGTTGAAACGTTCATTGGCCAGCCGAGCCGCGTCGCTTTTGAATTTTGCCAGCCTTGGCGGATCGGTCAAAAGAGCTATTCCCTTTTCTGCCATTTCGGTCGTGTCGCCGACCTGGCATAAAAATCCGTCGACGTTATCTTCGATAACTTCCACTAATCCGGTATCGGATGTGCCTATCACCGGAACCCCGCTGGCTAACGCTTCCAGGGCCGCCAGCCCGAAAGATTCTTCCTCTGACGGCAGCAAAAACAGATCGGACACCGGCAATATCGCTTCCACCCTGCTTTGGTTACCGAGAAAGATGACTTTGTCGGTCAAATTTCTTTTGTTCACCTGCCGCCGCACGAGAACCGCGTCCGGTCCTTCGCCGACCAGAAGAAGCTTGGCCGGAAGCTTTTGCTGAATTCTGTCGAAAATATCGATCACGTCGAGAGCTCTCTTGACCGGGCGGAAATTGGAGACGTGCGAAATAATAAACTCATTATCGGTGGCGAAAGTATGCCGCTTGCAGGCGGAATGATTGCCCGGATTGAACCGGTCGCCGTCGAAGAAATTATGCACCACCCGGATTTCTTTTTCGATCTTGAACTCCCTGACGGTCTCGTCGGCCAGATATTGCGACACGGCCGTGATGCCGTCCGAGGCATTTATCGAAAACTTGGTGATATCATAGTACGACGGGTCGGATCCGACCAGCGTAATATCCGTTCCGTGAAGTGTCGTTATTATTTTCGGAAGACGGCACGTCACCATTTGCTTGGCCAGAAATGCACACGTGGCGTGCGGGATGGCATAGTGCACGTGCAGAATATCGAGCTGGTACTGACAGCACACTTCGGCCATACGGGTGGCCAGGGCCAGGGTGTACGGCGGGTGTTTGAACAGCGGGTACGCCGTCGTTTCGACCCCGTGGAAGAAAAGATTCTGCTGGAATTCGTCGAACCGGAACGGCAGGGCATAGCTGATAAAATGCACCTGATGCCCGCGCGTGGCCAGCTTGCGACCCAACTCGGTCGCCACAATCCCCGAGCCTCCGGCCACGGGATAACAGGTTATGCCGATATTCATATTATTCGGCCAGTTCAGAGAGGTATATCATTTGATGTTCTTTGGTCCCGATCTCAAGCTTATCCAGAATAAAATCCATTATCCCCGGCCCATACTTGGCCATGAAATAACATATACCCAGAGACCGCTCCTGAAGATTCTTGTACGGCATCAGAAAAGCATCCAGTCTATATATCTGCTCGCGGGTCAGTTTCTGTCCTCTTTTGTGAGCACTGAACGCCTTCTTTTCGAGATGGCTCAATGCAAAATCCATTTTACCTGTACGTCTGCTCCGTCATAGGTTCGAGGGTGCTGTCGAACGCAACCAGATGTTCTTTCAACTTGTCATATATATCCATTAAGCCGTCTTTAAAATCTCCGAAACTTTTTTCAAGGTCGTGCGGGTAAGTTTCCGCGACGATCCTGTTTATCACCTGCTCGATGTCGCCGGTCAGATCGTTCAATTCCAAACCGTACTTGATCATCAACTCTTCATGGTGTTTTTCCACCAGCGTCGCACTGGGCCTCGCGAAATAGTACGGCTGGGCCATTTTGAAAAGCCGGAACAACTGTCCGATCTGGCAAAAATAGGCTATCTCCGCAGGCCCGCCCGCGTGCGCCACGGTCGGGAACAGGTACGACTGCCAAAGCGGCCGGGTGAGCACGTCCGGAGAAAACCGCTCGGGATTACGCTCGATCATATCCAGAATACCCGGCAGGCCTATCGGCCGGTTATCCACTATGAACGATTCATCGGCAAAGTGAATCGCCTCACGACCCGGATTGTGGTAAAACAAATGGACGGCCGTAAGTTTCTTCTCGGCCTGAATATGATAACGATCCATTTCAATCGTAGTCGCTGTCTGTTCCAGAATCGACTTCATATTGAAATACTGCTCGACAATGTTACGGAAGAATTTGCGCGATAAATTTTTAACATCGGCGTCGGCCGGTGAGAAAAAAATTAGACCCAAATCCGGAAGAATGTCGGCATAAAACCGTGCGAAAGCATCGACAAAACCGGAATCGTGCGCATAGGACTCAAACAGTCGCTTGAAAAAGTCCTCGGCGAATTCGGACTGGCCGAAATGTTCCTTCGTGCTTTCGACCAGTTCGTTATACATATCCCGGTCGGTAAAATAAATCTCCGACGCCGGGATATTTTGGGGAATTTCCGCCCCGTAAACCAGCTTCCCGGTCGAGCCGTCGGACTCTATGTAATGATAGTGATTAATTTCTTCATAGTCGTGATCGTCGGAGGCCATCCAGAAAACCGGAACCACCGGCCGCTTCAGCTCGCTTTCGAGCTGCACCGCTTTCTTGATAATCCCGATCGCTTTGAACAGGCTGTAGAGCGGCCCGCCGTACAGCCCCACCTGCTGACCGGTGAAAATGCACAGAGCATCCTCCCGGCGCAGCTTTTCGATTGATTCAAACGCTTTCGGTTTGGATCGGAACTCCTCGTTTTGTCGAACCAGTATATCGCACAGCGCCTCGCGATCGGCACCGGGCATGTGCATCATGGCCGCCGCCTGCGCGGGGGTCTTCGTGCCGAGATATTTATCCAGTGACGTATCCTCGGCCACGAAATCTATATAGAGATCGCTGTAATGAAACTCTTTAACCGGCTTGACCAGCTGCTTCGGCATCGTCCAGACTTCCCTCTCTAACTTTTACCGTTTCGCCGCCTTTGAAAAAGGCCACAACATCATCAATTATCGTATATACGACGGGAACGACCACCAACGTTAACGCCGTCGAACTGATCATTCCGCCCATGACCGCACGAGCCATCGGTGCCCTGAATTCGGCTCCCTGGCCAATCCCCAGCGCAATCGGCAAAACACCCAGAATCAGGGAAATCGACGTCATAAATATCGGCCGGAGTCGAATCGGGCCGGCTATCAAAATAGCCTCTTTTCTTGCAACACCACGATACCGGTTCTGTTTCACAAAGTCAATCAACAATATGGCGTTCTTGGTCACCAGCCCCATCAACATAATAATACCGATCAACGACATAATCGAAATCGAATCGCCGGTAATCAGAAGCGCCAGTATCGCTCCGATCAAAGACAAAGGCAGCGAAAACATGATCGACAGAGGATCGAAGAACGACTCGAATTGCGATGCCAAAAGCAGATAAATAAATATCACCGCCAGAAGCAGCGCCTGAAACATATAGCCGAACGATTCCTGCATAATGTCCGCCGTGCCCGTTCGTGTAATGCTGTAGCCCGGAGGGATATTCAATTCCGGGAGTTTTTTCTCGACTTCCTGGATAATTGTCCCGGAAAAAGTCGCCATCGTGGCGTTGGCGCCGACCGTCACCTGCCGCATACGATCCAGCCGGTCGTACTCGCCGATCGACGTCGCCTTTTCCAAAAACGCCACTTTCGACAGGGGCACCAGAAATGTCCTGATATCGGGGAGTTCCTTATTGCTTTCAATGAGCAGCCGCCCCACCTGGGCCGTATTGTCACGATCCCGTTCGTTCAGTCGCACTCGCACGTCGTATTCGCGATCGCCTTCTTTGTAGCGCGTGACCACGTCGCCTTCGACCAGATTTCTGATCGTCAGCCCAATGCCGTAGACATTCAGACCCAGATCGTTGGCCATCTTGCGGTCGATATTAACCCTCAGTTCAGGCTTACCCTCTTGAAGGTTATTTTCGAGATCGACGGCCCCGGGGACGGTTCGGAACAAGCCTTCAACTTTGTAAGCCAGATCTTTCAGGACATCCAGATCATTTCCACGGATAGCCAGTTCGGCCGCCCGGCCGCCGCCCCCCTGCTGCTGCGCTTCCTTGGAAACGCCGTATTTGATTCCGGGATAACCGGCCAGAACCTGGCGGACACTATCGATCATCATCTGGGCCGAAAGCTCCCGCAGGTCTTGATCGACCAGCTTGACCAGAATCGTGCCTTCATTGACCGGCTTCTGGCCGCTGCCGATAGTCGTAAATATCAGGTCGATCCCGTCAAAATTATCGCGAATCAACTGTTCCACGTCGGCCAGGCGCTGGGACGTCATATCCAGATCGGTTCCCGGAGGTGTTTCGATCATTATAACCACGCGGCCTTCATCCGACTCCGGCATGAATTCCGTCCCCGTAAACTGCGCCAGGTAAAGCGAGCCCAAGAATACGACCGCCGCAATGAGCATGACTATAAAACGATGCCCCAGCGACCATTCCAGAATGCCTCTGTACCTCTTATTGATTCCGTTGAAGAATATATTCCACGGTATAGTAATCTTTAAAACTAAGTGATATAGTCGGTACATCCATCGCGCCAGAAAGAATTTAGGCGGCTTGCCGACATACCCCTCGGGCTTCAGCCAGCGCGACGATAACATCGGCGTCAGCGTAAATGCTACAAAGAGCGATACCAGCACCGAAAAAGCTACGGTCATACCGAACTGGAAGAAAAACCGGCCGACAATGCCTTTCATGAAGGCGACCGGCAGGAACACGACCATAATCGTGAAAGTCGTCGCCATGACGGCCAGGCCGATTTCTTTGGTCCCCTTGAAGGCCGCCTGCATCGGCGGTTCGCCCTCCTGCAATCGCCGAAAAATATTTTCTATTACGACAATGGCATCGTCGATCAACAACCCCACCGCCAGCGCCAGCGCCAGCATCGACATCATATTAATGGTAAATCCCAGGACGTGCATGAAAGTAAAAGTGGCGATAATTGACGTCGGGATGGCGATACCGGAAATGATCGTCGATCGAATATCGGCCAGGAACAGAAAGATCACCAAAATCGCCAAAAAGCTTCCATAGTAGATATTTACCAGCACGTCGTGAATGGCGTCTTCGATAAACCTCGAATTATCCACGACGATATTTATATCCATATCCGGTGGAAGGCTTTTCTTGATATTTTCGACTTCTTGCTTGATCCCGCGCGCGACTTCCACGGTATTGCCGCCCGACTGCCGCGTGATATTGAGCGTAATCGCCTCATGACCATTGACCCGTGCCAGAGACCGCTGTTCCTGAATACCGTCGATGACCCTGGCGATATCCTTGAGATACACCGGATGACCATGAGGATTGTCGATCACGATATCATTGAACTGCTTGACCGAGGTCAGTTTCCCCATCGTGCGCACAAGGTACTCTCGGTTCTTCTCATTTACCCGTCCCCCCGGAATCTCGAGGTTGGCGGCCTGAATTTTCTGCTGCACTTTGGTGACCGGTATTTCGTACGATTCCAGTTTGTCGATGTCCAGAAAGACATTTATCTCGCGCTCGAACCCCCCGACCAGTTCCACGTTTCCGACACCGGGAACCGATTCCAGGCGTTTTTGAATATCTTCCTTAACGATGTCGGTGATATCCCGCAGCGGCCGGTCGCCAGACACCGTCAAAGATAAAATCGGTTCGCTCGATGGATCAAAAGTCGCGATGATCGGTTCTTTGATGTCATCCGGCAGGTTATCGCGTATCTGGGCTACTTTTTCGCGGACGTCCTGCGCAGCATCCTTACCATCGATTTCGAGCATGAATTCCGCGAAGACCAGCGCATACCCCTCCTGCGATATCGACGTAATATGCTTGACTCCTTCAACCGGCCCGATGGCGTCTTCAATCTCCTTGGCAACCTCGGATTCCACAGTCTCGGCACTGGCTCCGGGATAGAAAACCTGCACGACGACAAACGGAAAGTCGACTTCGGGAAACAGGTCGGTATTCATTTCGAAATACGACGTCAACCCCAGCACCACTAAAGCCGCGATCATCATGATGGTAAAGACGGGTCGGCGTATGGCAACATCGGCTAATTTCACAGCTCGACCTCCTCGCCATTGGCGTTGACAAACTTGACCAGCTTGATCAACGTGCTGTCCTCGAGATATTCCTGACCGACCGTAACAATAGTGTCGCCGACTTTCAGGCCTTCGAGCACCTGGGCCGAACCTATGAAATCCGCGCCGAGCTTAACCTCATTGAGTTTGGAACGGTCACCGTTTACCGTAAAAACATAGTCCTTATTGTTTCTATCGAGAATGGCATCGCGCGGCACGGCCATGATGTCGTCGAAAGTTTCGACCACGATCTGCGCCCTGGCGAACTCGCCCGGCATCAGCAGCCGCGCAGAATTATCGATTTCCAGCTCGACCAGAAACGACCTTGTGGCCGGGTCGGCCGAACGAGCCACCTTTATCACTTTCCCCGTCGCTTCGGCTCCCGAGGAATCCTCCGTGACAATTTTGACCTTATCACCGACGTCGAAATAATCGATTTCATCACCGGTAACACCCAGTTTCATTCGAAGCTTGCCGACCGTCGCCACCGTTGCCACCTGCTGACCGACCGTCACGAAATCGCCGGGGAAACGTCGACCGACGTCACCATGCCGGATATCGGGGTCGTCAGTTCGACCAGCCGACGGGCCGCTTCGTAATTGGCTTTCGAGACCTCATAATCGGTCCTGGCTCCGTCGAACTGCGTTTCGGCAATCGCACCCTGATCGTACAAATATTTCATCTTGTTGTAATTTTTCTCGGCGTTCTGAAAAACCGACCGGGCTTGCACGAAATTCGAACTCGGCCCGCTCTTGTCGAGCGAGATTATCACGTTCTCGGCGTTTACTTCCTGCCCCACGACGGCATTTATTTTCTCGACCGCCTCGTTGATTTTGGACCGGATCACGGTTTGCTGTTCGCCTTCAATGGTACCGGTAAATTCACGAGTCAGCGCCTGCGAGGAAGTCGTCAGATATTCGCCTTTGACCGAAATTACTTTCTCGTTGACCACTCCTTCGGTTTGAGAACCGGAACAGGCATAGAACAGGATGGCGCCGCAAAGCACCGTTAAGTATTTGACGGAATTAGTAAAGTACTTCATCTATCTCCTCGCGTATTTAATTTATTTCCAACCCGGTAGCTTTCTTAAGCGCCGCCCGGGCCAGGCGATACTGGAATATGGTCTGAGCCAATTGACTCCTCGCCTGTGTCAGGGCCGTCTGCGCCGATAAAACCTCGAGTTGGGTCCCGACCCCGGATTCATACCGCAGGTTGGCGATCCGCATTCCTTCCTCGGCCTGGGCAATAGTTTCCGACTGAGCCGTCAATGCTTTTCGCGACTGCATGAATTGATCATATGCTTCTTCCACTTCAAGTCTGACATCATCCTTCAACTGCTGTTCGCGAAGCATCGCCTGGTAAAAATCGACCCGCGCCTTACGCACTTCGCCGATCGTCCTTCCCCCGTCGAACAACGGGACATTCAAAATCAGCGAGACGGTCAGGCTCCTGGAGAGATTCTGATTGCCGATACGAAAATCATCGCTGGAAGCGATTAGACTGTACGATGCATTCGCATAAAGATTCGGATACAGCCAGTCCCCCTGGGCGATTCGTACGGCTTTATCGTAGCCGCGCTTTTCGAGTTCCGCCTGCGTCAGTTCGGAACGGTTCTTCATCGCCAGCGTCGTGAGCGAATCCAGCGAAGGTAAAGCCACGGCTGCGGTGTCCGCCAGGTCCGCGACCAGTCTAGTATCCTCGTTCAGGTCGAGCCCCAAATAGGTCTTGAGTCGCTTGGCCGAAATTTTCACGTTCGACTGTGCCGCCAGAAGCTGCGGCTCAACGTTTAGTTTTTCCACCCTGGCGCGCAGAAGCTCATACTCCGAAATCATGCCCTGGTCGTAATTCTTTTCGGCGACGGCCAGATTGTGGCTCAACTGCTCGTATGATTTTTGTATGACTTCCAACTGTGACTGTGTCAGAACGGCCTCGAAAAAAACCGATTCAGCCCCAAACACGATCGATGCTTCGACCTCTTTGACCTTCTCTTTGGACAAATTACTGTAGATTCTGGCAATCTTGAGCGCCGTCCCGACTTTGCCCCCGACGTACAACGGCTGTGTCAGCGACAGCGACAAATTGAAATCATTATTCTGTGCCGCCGGGACTTTGACGAATCCCGGTTCATCGAAAAACTCACCGGGCAAAAATATGTCGCCCTTATCGACGTTTCTCGTATAGCGGCCGTCAAGGCTCAAAACCGGCAGCGCTCCCGAACGGGCTGAGATGATCTCGCCCTGGGCGCGGTCGACCTCTTTTTTCGCCTGCAATAGCTGGCGGTTGTACTCAAGAGCCAGTTCCCGGCATTTTTCAACGGTCAGGACGGTTTCCGGAAAAGCCGAAGCGGCCAGCCCAAACAAAACGACAGCAATGACTAAATATCGGTATAACATTGAATTGACAGTCTCCTACCCTTTTAAATATGCTTTGACTAATTCTATTAATGACTTCTGCTGAATTTCGAGGTCCAAACACTCTTTGCATATCCGACGTTGAATTATCATACCGTCGAGAACGGCCCCGAGATTGCGAATTAAGGACTCGCAATTGGCGGGCTTGAGATGTGTCCGTTTCGAAGCTTCATTGGCGAGAGCCGTGATTATCTTTTGATGTTCTTCCATCCAGTATTTTCTTATGCGTGGAATCTTTAGGGCCTGCTCCCAGAAAGTGACGGGGAGATGTTGTTCAGTCCTAATCAAATCGAATCCGAAACCGATGATGTCTTCGAAAAATGCATCGGCGTCGCCGGTGGTTTTATTGAAATCATAAAAGGGCGCGATATTTTGGGTCCAATATTGACGGATCACCTCGAAAAAGAGCTCCTCTTTGCTGCCAAAATGAAAATAAACCGCCCCCTTGGTCAACTTGGTCGCTTTGGCGATATGATCCACCGTCGTCCCAGGATATCCTTTTTTACGGAAAAGTTTCTCCGCCGCCCGGATCAGCTGCGCCCGCCTTATTTCGGCGGGCAGTTTCGGACTTTGTTTCATTATCACGCGCCTTTCATATACCTACTATTCAGTATCTATATAAATACCAATAAGTATCTAAAATAACCACATTTACGCGGCTGTCAATAATATTGTTTCTTTATTTTAGCGAATTATTAAAAAATTGAGACTATTTTGACCACAAACGCCTATATCCACTTCTTTTTCTTGAAAAAGAGAATCATTAAAATGGTGATAACCACCATTAACACCCAGAAAAAGACATATCCGTACTCCCAGTCCAGTTCCGGCATATACCTGAAATTCATCCCCCATAGCCCGACCAGAAACGTCGGCGGCATCAAAATAACCGTAAATATCGTCAGAAATTTGATAATCTCGTTGGTTTTGGTCGACACGCTCGAAAAATATACTTCCAGCGCTGAAATCAACGTATCCCGGTGCGATTCGGCCAATTCGATAATTCGGGTCATATGATCGTGTATATCCCGGAAATACAGGGCCGCCCGTTCGGAGATGATGCTGTATTGTCCCCTGCTGATGTGGCTGATCAACTCCCTTTGCGGCAACGCCACCCGTTTCAGTTCATAAATATCGCGCCTGAGAGTAAATATATTCTTGACCGTTTCTTCATCAGGTTCGCTGAGCACTTTCTCTTCTATCTCATCGACCGCCTTCTCGAAATAATCCAGGACCAGAGTATAATTATCGACCATCGAATCGAGCAGGGTGTGAAACAAAAATTCCGAACCGCGCGACATCAGGCGTTCGTCTTTCAGGGCCCGGTTATACAACCGGTTGAAAATCCGGTGCGGCTTTTCGTGAACCGTCACGACCGTATTGCGCGTGAGAAATATACTAACCTCTTCGAGTTGTATCCCGTCGCTTTTATTGACATAATCGACAATCTGGAATTCGGCATAGAGATAGTTTTTATAGTCGTCCACTTTGGAAATCGGCATTTCCGTGATGACGTCGTCTTCCTCGATAACGTCCTCGATAGCCAGCGGGTGAAAGTGGAAATCATGGGTGAGAATAAACGATTCCTTGTCGTCCGGATTGGTCATGTCGATCCAGAGCAGAATATCGAGCTCGGCAAAAAGGGCATCGAAATCCGCGATTCCATCAATCTGTTCGACCGGTTTGTCCGGCCTCCAGTAAAACGACTTAATCACGAGTCGGGGTCTCCATTATTGTCATCGAGCTGGGCCTTCCGCAGTTCATAAAATTCGTCCAATACTTCTTTCTTGCTGCCTTCTTCCTTGATCTGTTTAAGCGTCATCTTCTCAGTATAAAAGAAGAGATAGCCCATTATAAAAATCGGCATCAGGTCGATTATATGCAGCGCCAGGGCATATAATACGGCGTCCGACTTGACAATGTTAAAAGCCAAAAGCGGCGCCACCACAGCCAGCTCAAAAGTCCCGGCGTTGCCCGGGGTGATCGGAATCATCAGGGCGATAGTATTTATAACCATCAACAGTGTCGCCGAAATCAGAGGCAACTTAAACCCGAAGGCGTAAAAAAGCGAATAAATAACCATCATTTGCGACAACCAGCCCAGTATCGAAAATCCCAGCGTACGGAAAAAATAATGGGTCGAGCGCAGCATCTTCAGGCCGCGCGTGAACGATCTTACGAATTTCTTGAGTGTAATATAAAAACCGGGCCAACGCTTTCTGAAAATACGTCGGCTGAATCTGCCAATAAGGTCTTCGTTTAACAGTATTAAATACAGAAGTATAAAGACGACCACCGTCGCAATCGCGACGATTACCGCAATGGTCCGGTAACGGGCCGGGAACGCTATCGACGCCGCCGAAAGAATCATTATAAACGTCAATAATCCGATGGCGTCAAAAAGCACTTCGAGCATTATCGTTGAAAAAACATAGGTTTTGGACAGATCCTCTTTCCTCGAAAAAAGCAGCAATCTCCCCACCTGTCCGGTCAGAGCCGGCATCACGATATTTATCGCCTGCCCCGCCGCGAAAAGCGGTATAGCTCGTTTCCACTTTATTTTTTTGGTCGTCTCGAGAATTGTCCGCCAACGCGTGGCTTTACAGGTTATGAATAAAAACTGGAGTATCACGGCCAGCACCAGATAATATAAGTCGGCACGCTTCAGCAGATTACGGATATCATCGAGCCGTATGTCCTTGACACAATAAGCCAGCAGGACAAGCGCTATGACGGAACCCCAGAACTGCTTTTTCTTAAGTATCGAAATCATACCTCTCCAAAAACATAACCCCACAAACGTGGGGTTAAATTTCGATGCAAAATAATAGATATTTATCGAGGAAGTGTCAATATAAACTATGTCGTCAATTATCAGATCAAGGCCACCAAGTCCTTGTTAATCCATCCTTTACGTTTATTTTCAAACATCACGAGATAATAGTTGTTTTCTTCGCGTTCCACCTGGAAGACCAGACCGTATGAGCCCGTGAATTCCAACTCCTGGTTTTCATCCGGCCCGCTGTATATCCTGGCTTCCGAGGCCACAATTACACCTTTCGGCGTCATATAATCCGTCCGGTACTTATAGGTTGTCAGGATTGCCGAGCAGATCAGAACCGTCGCCAGAGCATATCCCAGCAGCCGTATAGTCAGTCCGGAAAATCGGAAATACAACACTACCGCCAGAAACAGCATGAAAAAGACAAACAATCCCGATGAAATCCAGGCCAGGCTATTTAACGTAAATCGCTTGACCAGTGAATCCATGAAATCGGTGACGGGATTGATCTTAACCCCTTCAAGCGAGACCGCCATAAACTGCCGGGCGAAGGCTAAATTGTTATTGATATCCTCATCATCGGGGTTCAGTCGCTGTGCCCGAAGATAATACAAAATGGCGTAGCCGAGTTCACCCAACTCGTAATAGCAGTTGCCGATATTATAATACAGGGCCGATGACACAATACCGTTCTGTTCAAGACTCAAATACCCGGCCAGCGCTTCGGGATATAATTTATCGGCATAATCTTTACTGGCTTTGGTGAAGGTCGAATCGGCCTTGATATCGGCCGCCGCTGAAAATACCGGCACCAACACCGCAAAAAATATCAGGAGTATTAATATCTTTCTACCCAAGGTGCGTCCCTTCAATTTTGACCAGTAAATTTTCCGCCATCATAAGCGATTCGGCGTTTTTATCGGGAGAGTTGAACTCGCCCGACGAATACTGCGCGAAATCGGCTCTTCTAAAAAGCTCTTTGACATTGTCGACGATCGCGTCATCCGCGCCTTTGTCCTGCAATAATTCCATCAGCATATCCGATGTGAACCCGTAGGGCGACCGGTTGGTTTTGTCGGCCACATAGCTGATGATAGCCTGTCTCAGCTCGGCATAAAACTCGGCCTGCTGATTGGAATCTTTGAGCTTATGAGCCCGGCTGAGTCTTTTTTTGGCCATCTTGCGCGCCCGGCGTGATCGGGCATAGCCGATATCCGACGCCAGCTTCTCACGACGTTTTCTGACAACCACGACTCCGGCCAGGATCACAATCGGGATACAGTTTAAAACCAGGTACAATGGCGAGAAAAGAATCAATCCCTGTTTCTTTTCGAGTTTGCCGGGGTTATTCTTTATATATCGAATATCTTTTGATTCGGAATTGATCGTCCTGCCCGCCACCGGCTGATACGGTGTCTCGCTGTATTCCATGTCGTCTGCCGGTTTGACACCGACCTGCACCGGGTCGGTCGATATTGTCCGATATTTTTTGGCTTTGGGATCGAAGAAGTTCAATGACACCGCCGGAATCGTCAGTTTGCCCGCCCGTTTGGGGATATATACTTCTTCGAATATTTTGGTTCCCCCGACGACGTTATCGATTTTGGAAATCTTCTCGCTGCTCGACGCCCGGTAAATGCGAAAATCCTTGAGCTCCTTTATATCCGGCTCGGCGATCGTCTTTATGTTCCCGGTGCCACTGATTTTATACGTTATCGTTACCGGCTGATTGACTTCGGTGGCCGTTTTATCCGCCGTCGAACGAATCGTGAAATTGCCGACCGTCCCGGTGTAATCGTCGGGTTTGTCGTCGGTCGGAAGCGGCAGCACTTCTATCTTAACCGATTGGGAGCTAACCGTCACCGGCGTCCCTCGGTCGAAAAAGCTCTCCAGTGAAAACGGATTGTTGCGCTGGCTGTCACTTCGACCCGCCACGGTCACGTCGACCTTGGCCGGACCTATCGACAACTGCCCCGAACGCGTCGGAAACAACGCCGTATTTATCTCCACCGCCCTGTACCGGCGTCCGTTAATCGTCTCATAGTACGTCTTCTGCGGTTCCAGCACGTCGGCCCAGAAATTGGTCGTCTGAGGGGCCGTGTACGACGGTTGCGAATACAATCGTACCGCGCTGTAGAACTTTATCGAAAGGGTAACCTGTTCGTTGACGTAGGCTTTCTTCTTATCCACGCTCGCCACCATGAAAACGTCTCTGTTCTCCCCCTGCTCGGTTTTGGCCTGATCCTGGACCGATTGCGACGTCGCCACTCCCTTATCGAGGACGGTCAGAGTGACCTCGTTCGATGCATACCGTTTCTGGTCAACGACGACTACGGCCGGTTTGATGACAAACGTCCCCTTGCGCTTTGGGCTAAGAAGGGTACTGATAGCGCAGTGACGATTGAATCGTTCCATTGTTTATGGAAATATTGGTCGACGTGCCCTGCGAATAGTAGTCGAACATCGACAAATTGGGAAGGCTGGGGGTCGGGAAATTTTGCCTGTTGCCGATTATGGTTATCAGCAACACCGCCTGATCGTTCAGCCCGATCGTATCGGGGCTGACCGTCATCGTGACCGACACTTCATCATCTGCGATAGCCGGTCCTGCCGCCGCCAGAAGCAGGACAAATGTCAAAATCCGGAGCCGGTTCAGCATTTACCAGTCATTTCCGTGATAATTCCCGCCGGGGAGGTTTCGATTTATTTTCTTCTGCACGTCTTTCTCGTCGTCCTTAAGTGCGTTCAGGATCCGCTCCGCATCCTCTTTGGACATTTCATTCTGATCGACTTCTTTCGGCTGCGGCTGCTGCTGTTGATCCTTCTTGTCCTGATCCTGCTGCTGTTGTTGCTGCTGTTCCTGTTGCTGCTGATCCTGGTTTTTCTGGTCCTGTTGATCTTGTTGTTGCTGCTTCTGTTGCTGTTGCTGCTTTTGTTGCTGCTGGTTCTTGTCCTGCTTTTTCATCTGTTCCTTGAGCTTGACACGAGCCAGTTCAAGGTTATACTTGGCATCAAGGTCGTCGGGATTCAATTCCAGAGACTGCTGGTAAGCCTGTATCGCCTTCTGATAATCCCCGGACCTGTACTGGGTATTGCCGATATTATACTGGGCCTCGGCTTCGTGGGCGACGTCGTCGGTTTTAAGAGAGTTTTGAAGTTTCTGAAGCGCCTCTTCGTACTTGCCCTCTTTATACAGTGTCGTCCCGATATTATAATCAAGCTCCGGCGTTTCCGGACGTTCCACTTCGGCCTGATGATACCAATCCAATGCCCTGGAAAATTCACCTTCCTGGTATGAGGCGTTGCCCCGGCCGACATATCTGGAAAAATCATCGGCCCGGCCGATTGTCGCCGCAAACAGAAGAATACCGGTTATGGTCAGAATTGTTTTCATTTATTCTTTATACTCTTTACCTTGCGTTTTTCCGAAAGAAAGAACTCGCCGATTATCAGCAGTATGGCCAGCGCCAGCGGATACTGGAACCGGTCTTCGTCCTGCATAAGCAGCTTGCCCTCCAGTTCCTTCTTTTCCATTTTTGATATATCGTCATAAACCTTATCGAGTTCCATTTCTCCCGGTGAAGCATTATAATATTTGCCGCCCGTATTTAAAGCTATTTTTTGAAGAGTCATCTCATCGAGTTTGGTGACAATGACTTCGCCGTTTTTGTCTTTTTTGTAACCGACCTTGTTGCCATTGCGGTCGGTTATCGGAATCGGTTCACCGGCCGGAGATCCGATACCGATCGTATAAATCCGGACCCCCTCCTTGCGCGCCTCATCGGCCGCCCCGATCGGATCGGTGTTTTGGTCCTCGCCGTCGGTCAGCAGTATCAACACCTTGTGTTTTCTTTCCTTGCCCACGAAGGCTTTGGTCGCCTTACGGATAGCATCACCGATTGCCGTCCCCTGTTTCGGGATAAGGCCCACGTCGATCACGTCCAGAAACATCTCGGCCGCCGAATAGTCCAGAGTCAGCGGACACTGGACAAAAGCCTCGCCTGCAAAAGCCACCAGCCCGATCCGGTCGCCTTTCAGCCGGTCGATGATCCCGCGCACTTCCTGACGGGCTTTCGATATACGGTCAGGCTTCATATCTTCGGCCAGCATCGATGATGACACGTCGATCGCGATAATTATATCGACACCTTCCCGCTTCATCATTTCCATATGCGTCCCGCATTGAAGCTGTGACAGCGTTAACACCAAAAACAGCACGCCGACTATCAGAAGCGAGGCCTTCCCGCCCTGCCGCGCGAAACTTATATACGGCGAGTTTTTGAGCAGCAGCCAGACGTCCCCGAATCTCGACAGGATTTTCTTCTTGCGGTTTATGGACCATATATAAAACAGCGCCAGGATCAGGACCAATCCCAAAAGAAATAAATTTTGGGGCAAAGCAAAGCGCATCTATAAAAACTCCTTACGGTATTTTCCTGAAAATCGTCTGGCTCAGCACCATTTCCAGTACTAATAGGCCCAGTCCGAAATATGTGAAAATCAAAAACAGCTCTTTATACTGCACATATTCGTTGACCTTGATCCTGGTCTTCTCCAGCTTGTCGATTTCCGAATAAATATTTTCCAGCTCTTGTTCGGAACGGGCCCGGAAATACTTGCCGCCGGTCTTTTCGGCGATTTTGCGCAACGTTTCTTCGTCGATTTCATTCGGCATATAGACATATCTCTTTCCGAAAATCGGATCATCGACGGGATACATGGCGTTACCCGGTTTGCCGACCCCGATCGTATATATTTTCACGCCCATGGTTTTGGCGACACTGGCCGCGGTCAGCGGGTCGATCTCCCCGGCGTTGTTGATACCGTCGGTCAGAAGAATTATCACTTTCGACTTGGCCGGCGACGAACGCAGACGGTTGACACAATTGGCGATGGCCATGCCGATTGCCGTGCCATCCTCAATCATGCCGAACTTGACCTGGTCGAGGAAATTCAACAAAACGCCATAGTCGAGAGTCAGGGGGCACTGAGTAAACGACGACTTGGAAAACACCACCAACCCGATCCGGTCACTGACCCGCTTTTCGACAAATTTCTTGATCTCCTCTTTCGCCACGTACAAACGATTCTGCGGTTTGAAATCCTCGGCTTTCATCGAGCCGGAAATATCCAGAGCCAGCATGATATCAATGCCCTCCGAAGAAACCTCACGATTTTCCGTCCCCGCCTGGGGCCGGGCCAGGGCGATAAATAACGCCGCCAGGGCGAGAGCGCGAAAGAGCGGCAAAACGAATCTAAAACGCGACCGTCCGCTTTTGGCCGAACGCCGGACTATTTTAAGATCGCTGTACTTGATTGTCGCCGCTTTGGCTTTACGGAATCTAAAAGCGTAAAACAGCATCCCGAGAATAATCACCAAACCGGCCCCCAGGATAATGTACCCCGAAACCGAAATGTCGTGATCGAACAGGCTGACGTTATAACCGGCGAATCTAAACATTGACCTGCTCCTCAGTCTCAGTGTCGGAAACTGCATTGGGGACGGCGACCGGTGCCATACGAGACAGATACAAAATCCGGATTCTATCGACCAGCTCGTGGGCGATATCAAAATCCTGCTGCATCTGTTCATCCGACGGTATCAATTTGGCGAATTTAACAAGGTCGGCATGATTGAGGAATTTTTTGAGTGTGTCCATTATATCTTCATCTATATCTTCTTCAGAGATTATATCGAGGAATTCCATCGTCGTCATATCCAGCACCGGTATTTTATATATCCGGCCCAGGTAATCGCGGACGATTTCGGTCAACACGACATAGTACATCTTGAACGACCCTTCGGCCGGGTAATTTTTCTCCTTGAGATGAGCCAGCTTTTCGTAGGCTATTTCCCATGGATCGCGGCGATCGACAAATTCCCCGGGTTCTTTTTTCTTCCGGAAGAATTTCCAGTAAACGAATCCCGCGACCAGAAGCACCAGCAAGCCTCCGGCAATGGCATAACCCCACCACGGCCAGCCCGACTTGAACGCCAGCGGTGATTTGACCTCGCGGATGTCGGCCGTATCGGCCCCCGCGGCTATCAGCGATTTTACTTTGATGGCGATAGGTTCCGACAGCAGGTATTCGACCGTACTGTCCGGCCGCATGAACTCGATTGGTATCGGCGGAATGATATAATCTCCGGTCGTGAACGTTGTCAGTACAAACCGACTTTCGTTTTGGAGCTGCCCGTTATCGAGGTGAGTCACGTCATCGCTTTTATAATCTTTGACATCGAACGCACCGAGATTGGCCCCGATCGGCGGCGGTGTCAGGACAATGTCCGAATCGTGCACTATTATCAGTTTATAGGTAATCAAGTCGCCGATATAAATTTCCGAGCGGTCGACCGACGTCTCCACCGATATCCCGGCGGCCGACTTAACCGCATCCGGTGCCGCTTTATCCTGAGCAAAAACCGCACCGGCTATAAAGAGTACTACCAGCGTTAATCTAAATATTTTCATTTTCTGCAAAATAACGTTACTCCGGCAGCTTGGTGCGTTGCGACATAGCCGTCATTTATGATATCCGCGTACGCTTCCGGGGTTTTGGTTACATTTATAATTTGCGACGGCGTCCTGTCGATCACGCTCTGCCGCAAGTAATTATTATCGCACAACCGGTATTTCTGAAATTCCTCCGCGGTCAAAGGCAGATTCCACTGCCATCCGAGTATCTCGCTTCGGGCCAATTGCGGGCTTTTCGCCAAAAAGGCATATCCCGGCCATTCGGTCACTACCGGACCGGGCAGATTGCGGCACTCCTGCATGGCGTCAACCACTCCGCGAATTTCGTCGAGCAAGTACATCCTGTCCTGCTGACGCGAGTCGAATATATACACCGCCCAGTACGGCACCAGCGATCCGGCAATCACCAGTGTCAGGGCCGTCGGTGCAATGTACTTTCGCATTACATCGCCTGACTGCGCGATCCAGTTCCAGATTGTCGGCACCGCCGTCGCACCGAGAATTATGGCGAAAGCGAGATATTGCTCGGTGTACTGCCGCATCATGGGATTGGGCACCAGATAGACCCCTGCGATCAAAAGCAGGTTCATCAGGACCATTCCCTCCGCGCTCACAAACAAACTCCGGACACCTTTTATGCGATTTTGTCTGACCAGCGTCGCGACCGCAAACACGGCCGCCAGTACGATCAACAAAATGTGCGGATCCACCAGTACCCGCAATATTATCGTCATTTTATTCAA
This sequence comes from uncultured candidate division Zixibacteria bacterium, assembly GCA_963702205.1. Lineage (GTDB taxonomy): Bacteria > Zixibacteria > MSB-5A5 > GN15 > PGXB01 > CALAMC01. Next base: position 2,026,997 of record OY969724.1, on the reverse strand, counting down.
TAGGATATGGCCGATCTGATTGTTACCCTCCCGTAGCAGCTGAAACCTGAGTGTATCAAAAATAAAATTGCCCGGTGCATTTAAGAACTTGACAATTGTAACGAGGCTGACCGGAACCATTGCCCCCACAAACAACCCGATATTTTTCCACGCCGACCGGGGTTCAAACAATACAAACGATATCAGGTACAATGGCACCAACACAATAAAAGTCGCCCGCAAGTTGAACAGGACAGACAGCGTTACGGCCGTCAAAACCAAGTAGCCCGTCCTTTTGCTTTCAAAATACTTCAGCCATAAAAGCAGACTAATTAAAGACAGCATATGCGCGAAAACCTGTGCTGTATATATGGCATGCCACGATATCATCAATCCCGAAAGAGCATAAACGCTCAACGCGACCAAAGAACTTACCTGATTTTTGGTCAACCTGTAAGCAATCACATAAACCATTGTAGCCGATACCAGGCCCGCCGCGACCGCCAGCCCCCTCAGCATCCAAAACGAGAGCCAGCCGCCTTCGGCCAGAATCGACGTAATCATCGGCAGAAGCATCAATTGCGGGAAGAAGAAGTCTTTATATACCGAGCTTCCGTCGTGCATCAATCTGGCGGCGTTCATATAGACGCCTTCGTCGAAGATTGAATTCCTGAAAGCGGCACAGATACCCAGCAGTGACAGATGCACCGCCAATATCGCGACGACACTCAGGGTATGCCTGCGGGGACCCGTCACTGCACGTTCTCCTCGAATATTTGCACCTTTTCGATCGCGGCCAGATTGTTGACATACTCCGAAAGTGCCTCTTGGAATTTTTCGCGACCGTAGTCCCGAAGAACGTCGGCCTTCACGTCGGCATAGTCTTTCCCACCGTACTTATCATTTTTATGGGCCAGATAATAGTTGAACACGTCAACCGTGTCGATCTGATCCGGCGGTATAATATTTTGCTTGATGTACTTGCTTATCACCGCCTGGCGGATCACGTCGTTGGCCGCCTGCTGGACCTCCGGATCGTTCTCCAAACCCTTCCGCACGGCGTCTTTATAAATCAATTCCATCTGAATGTACTGATTGAGCGCCTCGAGTTTTTTCTTGCGCGACGTATAATCTTTTTGCATATCGGCCGGGAGTTTCTGGATTTCCTTGTCGATCCGGCTCTCATAAACCGGCATATCCCCGATCTTGGCGACTATCTTCTCCCCTTCGTGGGCGGCCGCCACCGAATCGATATTGACGGCTTTATCCAGTTCGCGCTTGGCATCCATAATTCGCCCCATCTTTTCCAGACAGGCGATCAGGCTTTTGCCCGATTCCGTGAAATACGACCCTTCCGGATAAATCGTGCGGGCCCGGATAAAATACGCCGCGCCGTTTTCATAATCCGACAAACCCTCATAGTACATCTTGCCGATTAGATAGTACAGGTTGCCTTTCGTTTTGTCGTCGAGATTCTTGTCGGTTAATATTTCCTGGTATTCCTGGATAGCGGCCTTGGGCAGATTGTTGTCGGCCAGTTCACCGGCGAGCTTGCGGGCCGTTGCCTCGTTAGCGGACGACCCGGATTGCGAACCGCCCGTAATATAAAAGACCACCGCTCCCAGCAAAATCAATGAAATTACGAGATTGATCAATCCGACTGTATTCTTGCCGCCTGCCATACCTATCGCCTCTTTTCCCGCATCTTGAAAAAGTTAATCAAAGGTACGATATATGTCTGATTCGTGATTATCTGAATAAAATCGACGTCGATCAGCCGCAGCGACCGTTTCAGGCCCAGGTTGTCCGCCTGCGCTTTGGTCGTGAAATCTCTGCGGAATTCGGCCGACGACGTATCGATTATGACCGTCTCGCCGGTCTCGGCGTCCTCGAGCTCGATTAGTCCGACGTTCTCGAACGTGATCTCGCGCGGGTCGGAAATTTTCATGGCGATAATATCGTGCTTGTTGTTGGCGATCTGCAGTGGCTTTAAATACTCTTCTGACATAAAATCCGAAATCAAAAAGACCACGGATTTTTTCTTGATGACCCGGCTGAAATATTCCAGCGCCCCGGAAATATCGGTCCCCGTCCCGGTCGGCTTAAAATACAAAATCTCGCGCACCAGACGAAGCACGTGGGCCCGGCCTTTCTTGGGTGGAAGATACTTCTCGATCTTATCGGTAAAAATTATCATGCCGACTTTATCGTTGTTCTTGATGGCCGAGAAAGAAAGCAGAGCACACAGTTCCGCCGCCGTTTCCTCTTTATACCGTTCGCGGGTCCCGAAATGTCCCGATGACGACATATCCACCAGAAACATGACCGATAGCTCGCGCTCCTCACGGAATTTCTTGACATGCGGATAACCCGTACGGGCCGTCACATTCCAGTCGATCAGGCGGATATCATCGCCCGGCTGGTACTGCCTGACCTCTTCGAATTCCATACCCTGACCCTTGAAAGTGGAATGGTACTCACCCGAAAACAAGTCGTTGACCAACCGCTTGGTGCGAATTTCGATACGCCGTATATTTTTGAAAATTTCTTTCTGGTCCATAACAATCTTGTAAATTACGGTACTTCAATGGTGTCGAATATCTGTTTCACCAGATCGTCGGCACTCTTTTCTTCCGCTTCCGCTTCATAGGTTACGATAATACGGTGCCGCAGCACGTCGGGGCCGACCGCCTTGATATCCTCGGGCGTTATATATCCTCGTCCTCGGAGAAAAGCATGAGCCTTGGCGGCCAGGTTTAAATAAATCGTGGCACGCGGTGACGCGCCAAATGAAATCATATCCTTCAAGTTACTTAGGCCGTACTTTTCAGGTTCGCGCGTGGCGAAGACTATATTTAAAATGTATTCTTTAACTTTGTCGTCGACGTAAATATCAGTGACAATCTTTCTCACCCGGACGATATCCTCGGGCGTTACGACCTTTTCCACGGTATATTTTTGACCGGTCGTCATCCGGTCCATGATCAACCGCTCTTCCTCGGGCGTCGGGTATGTCACCCTCAGCTTCAGCATGAAACGGTCCACCTGTGCTTCGGGAAGCGGATACGTGCCTTCCTGCTCGATCGGGTTCTGTGTCGCCAGCACGAGAAACGGCTCATCGAGTTTGAACGTACTGTCGCTGATGGTCACCTGCCGCTCCTGCATTGCTTCCAGCAGCGCCGACTGTACCTTAGCGGGAGCCCGGTTGATTTCGTCGGCCAAAATTATATTGGCGAATATCGGCCCCTTCTTGACCGTAAATTCCGACTTTTGCGGATTGTAGATCATGGTCCCGATCAAGTCGGCCGGGAGAAGATCGGGTGTGAACTGCAGCCGCTGAAACTTGGTATCGATCGTATCCGACAGCGTCTTGACCGTCAGCGTTTTGGCCAGCCCCGGAACACCTTCGAGAAGAATATGCCCGTCGGCCAAAATTCCGATCAGAAGCCGTTCGATCATGTACTTCTGTCCGACAATGACCGTACTAATCTGCGATGTCAGCTTCTGGACAAATTCCGATTCCTTTTCGACTATTTCCTGGATTTGTTGTATGTCTTTATCCATGTTACCTCCGTCCGGTGCTTAGCTCAGGATTCCCGGAACGCTTTATTTTTGACGATATTTTCTATTTCAGTTGCCAGTCTTAACGCCTCCCCCGGCGATCCCGTTCCCGGTGCGAATTTCTCTTTTTCCGCCAGCTTCAGCCATCCCATCAACTGTTCTTTCCTGGCTTCGGGGATATTGGAACCTCCCAGCTTATCTCCAACCGCTTCCAGCGTAAGACCCTGCAGATCGAGATCATACATCTTTTCTATATAATGAAGTATAGCTTTATAAAGCCTCGTGAAGAAAGCCTGGCGATCCCCGGCGACCTCTTTCTTGATTCTTTCGAGCTCGGCCAGAAGTTCATCATCCGGCGACAGCACCGGCTCTTTGGCTGCCTTGCGGCGATAGTGCAATATTATAATCACGCCAGCGACGGAAAAGATTATGAATAACCCGACAATGACGAACCAAACGACATGGCTGCCGCCACTTTTCTTGACAGCCACCGGTTTGGCGATCATGACACTGAATTCCTGCGTTTCCAACTGTCCCGGTGTCGAATCGGGCATAGCGACATAGTCCAGCGTAATCGGATATATCACGCCCTGACCGGCTTCAATCGGCTTGAAGGTGTACTTATATGTCCGGGTCGTGACCTCGGCTCCGTTTTCGATATTACTGGCTATCTTCGACGTCGTTCCCAGCACCTTAAGACGGTCGGTTTTGGGCAGCGAGAATATTTTGAATCCGTAGTCCTGAAGATTACCGGTCCACTTGACTTCGATCGTGAGATTTATCGTCTCGTCGAATTTTATATCGGTCTTGTCGAGTTCGGCCGAAAGCGATAAATCAGAACCCCACAAAAAGGCCGGAAATGCAATAATAACCGCAATCAGAATGTATCGGGCTGTCTTGAATGCAACTTTCATGTAACAATAAACCGGGTCGAAATTAAAGCTAATCTCTTAACGTATTCTCTTTCTTGCTGTTCGCTCAGCATCAATGCCGAATGTTTTATACAGCACGTTTCTGTCAAGGTTGCAAATTATTTTCAGGTTCTGCCGGCCAGAAAAGCGATAAGCCCCACTACCATAAGAGCTTTTAAAAACTGACCCATTATGGCATATTTACCGGGACTTTTCGAGATTTTCAGCCAGACCATCAGGACCAGCATCGGCAAATCGACTCCTATCAAAACGATCCAGTTGAAAGCCACGCTGTAAAGGCCCAATATGATGGCCATTACGGTTAAAAACAAAACAACGGCATATATGGTCAAAATCATGTATTCTATTGTAGATGCCGGGAATACGGTCGGAAGCGTCCTGTATTGGGCTCTTAGGTCTCCATCGAAATCGGCCAGGTCCTTTAACATCTCACGACCGAGGTGAAACAAAAAGGCGAATATGGCCGGGGCGAAAGTTTCTGTCACCATATACGGCTGCGGCAACTTGACCGCCAGCCCACCGGCGACAAAAGTCAGGGCCCCGAGAAACGACACCGCCAGATTACCCCACAACGAGGTCTTCTTCAGCCTGAAATTATAAACGACCAGCACCAGTGAAGAAAACAAGACTATTGCCGCGAATTTGATATTTATGGTCAGCGCAATTAAAACCCCCAACCCATTGAGAACCCAGAAAGCCAGCACAGCCACATATATTGGCAGGACGCCCGACGGCAGCACCCGCCCGGGGTGGTTCTTACGGTCGACCTCGATATCCAGAAAATCATTGAGGGCATTCCCGGCGGCACACACGAAGGCGGCGCACAACGACGCCAGCGCCAGGTTTAACTTATCGAAGGAACCATACGACAGAAAGCCGCCGAGCCAAACCCCGGCCGCCGCCATCAGGCAGTTATGCACCCTCAATAATCGGATCAAATACCAGATTTTCGCCACGGTTCACGATAGCGATATAACCGTCCGTATGTCAACAATTTAAAATTGGCTGGAAAGCTGCACGTTTAGCCGAGGCTGATCCAGGGCCGTGTCTTCTCCCCACGCGAACGACAGCCCCAGCCGCCCGGCGCTGGATGACAAAGACACTCCGAATCCGAAACCCCACCGGTCAAAGGACCTCCTAATCGGTTCGCCCGACAACCAGGCTTCGACCCGCTCAAAATAGACTCCATCGGCAAAAGGATAGAAATAGTCGCTTTCCGAAAAGAACAGCCGCCACTCATGAACCAGCCCAACCGCTCGTTCGGCCGCGAACTGGTCGGTTCGATATCCCCGAAGTGTTCCTGGCCCGCCGATAAGATATAACTCCGACAGCGGTAGAAAATCTTCCGAGCTTTCGATATCTTTGAAAACCAGTGATAAATATCCCGAAAAGTCTGAGATCAATTTCGCCTGCACTGCCGACCGAACTTCGGCCCGCGTATCGTTGTAGACCCTGCCTACCGCAAGGCTGTCCTCACCCGGCGCCCGATAGGCCCGCCGCGAGTAAGATATCGTCCAGGCGAATTCCGTCTGGAACGACGGCTCCCGCTCCGCTCTGATTTGCCCCCACTTTATACCGAGCGAGGCGCTGTACGCCCGGAACGACCGTGCCGATTGGTCGGCCGGTTCGACATTCTTCCAGCCCAGCGCGACATTTAAATCAAGCGATTGCGACAACGATTGATAATAACTCCCGTTCAGACTGAACTCATAAAAATAATCCCGGTAATCGCGCGTTTCCAGCGCGCCGTTGACAAATCCCGGCCCCGAAATAAAGACCGGCTGGCGGAACGACACTTTGAACGCCGAATTATTGCGGTCGCGCCGGTCGACAACAATCTCACCCCGACGACCGTGGCCCATAAAATTGCGGGCGACAAAATCCAGATAGCCGACAAAGGTCCCGCCGTCATCAGGGATATACCCGGCCACCCCGTTGAAATAAAACTGCTTTTTCTCCCGGACCGGCAGCACCAGGCGGCTGCCCAGAAACCCCGGTTCCGGGACAATTTCCGGCGCTCCGGACGGCTCCAGATAGTCCAGCTGCCGCAGGCTGTTCACCGTTCGTTCGAGCCGATCGGGCTTAAGCGTATCGCCGCGTTGAATATATAAGTACTTTTCCAGATGTTTTGCATCGGTCTTGCGCAGGCCCGGAAACTCGATATCCGTCACGACCGTTGCCGGACCGCGATTTATTTTCAAACCTACATCGAGCAGGCTGTCTTTCAAGATCGTACTATCTATCAATATCTCCGTAAAATTGTACCCGCGATCTTTATTAATCTGAATAATTGAATCGAGAACACCGGTGAATGTGCTTTTGTCGATGTACTTATTAACGTGCAACGTGTCCGTCGTATCACTTGTGATCACGATTATATCATTGATTTTGAAATGCGGACCGAATTTGATACTATAGGATGCCGAATCCCCGGCTTTTTTCGTTACTACGGCCTTCAGAAAACCATTATCAATCAAATACGTTTGGAGCGAATCCTCAGGCCCTTCACCCTTGAACTGGCCGACAAAATGCCTAACGGCCTCCTGACACTGAGAAGTGCCATCCTCAAACGAGACTTCGGCGCATTGAATCGATATACCCGCCAGGAGCACGACCCCGACGAGTATTTGCCTAAAAATACGCAATGAATTCTCCCCGCCCGACTATGCGCGGCTTGTTGTCGTCGCTGTGCCGTCCCGACAAGGTCAGCGTAAATCTGAAATCTTTGGCCATCTTATAATCCGACCGCACCGACCATATCGCTCCGTACTTGCCGTTTTTGTTATCCGTCAATCTGTACGATACCGACCCCGTGCTAGTCAAATCCTGACGATACCCGGATAGTTTTATTGTCGTCTCACCACCCGGGAAAAGGTGCAAAATCGGGCTGAGTTCAGCGATTACCTGCCGCGACTGAGCGCCGCTGCGGTCGTCGGCCTTGCGAAACGACACACCGGCCGAAACCTGTCCGAACCCGACCCTATAAATAGCGCTCGCGCCGGTTAAAAAACCGTCGATATCGTCGGCGACCGCAAAATAGCTGTCACTGAAATACTCGAAATAGCTGAAATCCTGCTCGACCAGCCACGGGCCATAACCCTGCTTTAGCTGCGCCGCAAACCTGTCATCGTAGCGTTTGTACGATTGCCCCGAAAGAAGTCTGTCTTCATAATTATATGAGACCGCTAAATTCAATAGGTAATAACCCGGCTTTTGAAACGCCTTGAGTTCACCGGAATAATCGAGGCTGCGATTTTGAAATCGCTTGCTTCCATTGGAATAAAACGGCAAAAGCCAGGCCCAGTCGCGCGACTGGTCCGCCAGCAAGTCCTCTTTACTGTTCGAATTCAGCCTGACATATAAACCCGACGGGTTATATACGAACTGGAATGCCTTCTCGCCCGATTTCACTGCCGCCCGGTCGGAGCGGACTTCCTCGATTTTTATGAAATTTCCCTCGGAATCGGGAATGTACTGCCCATTTTCCAGAATATACTGACCCTGCCCCGGTTCCACCTCCAAATAGGTAATCCCGCGTTCATAGCGGTTTTCATCGGATATGGTGTACGACGTACTCACCGTTATATTATGTCGTATCGGATTGTACGTCGTCCCGACCCGCGCCAGAAGCTGGTCTTCTTCGTGCCCACTCTCGGTAAATCTCTGAGCCGTGATAAATATATCCGAGCGGACCGGACCGGAGGTCAACGACGAGCCAAGTTCACCGCGAAGGCGATGCCGACGGTTCAGCCATTGACCGTTCAGTGAGTCTTCATCATAGACCGAAACCGCCAGCGAATGCGCCAGCCAGGACAGCCGTGCTTCGTAACTATATTCGGTCGATCCCCTCAACTCTCCAACATATTCGTCTTCCCGGCGGTCATATTTGAATGCGGTCTCAAGATTCGTTTTCCCCACCGGCCGGACGTTGACCCTTGTATCGACAATATCCCCCCACCCGTCGCGGTTCATACCCGATGAATCCAGTCTCGCATCCAGCCGAGTGTACAATATATATGAAGAGGCACCATCTTTATCCAATTTCGACACCGCCACCGTTCCGTACTTCGATTTAAACTGATTCTTGTATTCCAAATATCCGGCGTCGGTGAAAACATTGAAATCGTTCAATGTCCCTAACACCCCGCTGGCCGATGCCCGGTAATCATCCCCGCTGGATTGTAGTCCCGCCGGAATCAGGTATTTTCGGTCAAGATCGGCCCGATTCAGTCTCTGGTACGCCTTGAAATTCTTCTCGATAAGTTCCGCCCCGATCTTAAAGCCGTCTGACCGCGAATCAATTTGCGGCGCGACCCCATAACTTACTTCGCCAGCATAGTGTCTTCCGATATTATTTCCGTCATCCAGGGTCGAAAACAGGTTCTGGTCCAAATTGGACTGACGAACCGTCAACGAGGTAATCATTCCTTTCGCCGGCCGGAAAGCTAAAGATGATTCGAGATAATCTTCCGACGACGGCACCGGGATAGTCACGATCGGCAAATAATCCCCCCGGCCCGGCCCGACATAACGGTACACACTACCGCCATCGTAAACGTAATCACCCGCTCCCGCTTCGATTGCTGAGAAATTCACCCGATAGTCGCCATTTCCTTCACCGGCGTATTCGTAGTACACATTGCCGAATGCATCCGTCAGCTCCACATAATCGCCGGTCGGATCGGGCACGACTCCGCTTTTATAATTTTGCGCGACCGAATCCCCGATGGTCTGCAGCCGGGCGATATCCTCGACACTTAAATCGCCCGATTCGAGGCGGTTCTTGTCATCGCCTTCGTGAAGGAAATTGACCGATAGCGTCGCCAGTGAATCATCAAGCGCCGCTCCACCGCCGAAATTATAGTACAACCGGTCATAATTTTCAGTAACCGGTTCAAAGTCAATTTCAATACGCGAACGTGAATCTATCGGTCGCCGGGCGGTAAACGTCACCGACGAACCCGGGTAGTCCATGATATAGTCTTTATCGCTGCCCCGCTCCAGAAGCTGCCCGTCGAGCCAGATGCGCTCTGAACCGGGCACGATAGGATTTATTGCGCTTCCGAAATAGATACGGTACGGCCCCTGGTTACGGTCGGCACCGTTGAACTTGACGGACTTGAACGTGCCCCGGGGCCGTGCCACCGCCGCTTTGAGCGAGGCATGATATGTATTCAGCTGGGCCGTCATCCCCGAAACCTGCTTCATGAGGGGCCGCCCGTATTCTGCCTTTTCCGTAATCTCCAGATTCCCGACGTCGGCTCGAAACTTGTCCGATTTCACCGTCAAATACAATTTGTCCAGCTCGCTCAACCGGCTGTTGAGCGTGCCATACGATGGATCGTAACCGCGATCGCTCAGCGATCCGCTGACCTCGAGCCGGGCCGCAGTTCCCCTTTCAGGCGAAGGTCGAGAGTCTGGCTGAACTGTGACCCGCCCCCAGTCTGAGACAAAAGCGAAAATTTCTTGGCCCCGGAAATATCAACCGCCGTTCTTTCAACGGGTTTGGTCGTCTCTATTCCGATGCCCGCATTGCCCGGAGCAACCAGATTCGGCGATGGCACATGGGGCGAAACCTCCGCGCCGTACCGCCTTCTGATCCATGAAGGGAGCGGCGTAAACCGTATGTACAAAGTATCTTTGGGTTGAAATGCATGGTTCAGCCTGAGCACTGAATTAGTATAATCCAGACTATAATCCACGTCGCGAACAAGCAATGAACCCGTAAGCCGGATACTGTCGCTGCCGGGAATTATCATGCCGTCGTACAGCTTTAATGTCGTCTTGAGATCGGTCCCGGTATAGACGCCGGTCGCCGCCTGCACGGAGCAAACGAAGAGTACTATTGTGAATACAAAAAGTGAAATGTTGCGCGATGCGGTCATCGATGACCCCGGCCATCACTGTGAACGAATTATTTTGAAAACGAGGACGCGGTTGTTCCCCGAGTCGCTGACAGCCAGTTTGTCATTGGGGAGCACCGCTATGTCGAATGGATGCAGAAAGTCGAATCCCTCAGGCGACGAATCCCGGTCGGCGGCAAAAATCTGGTTGCCCTTATAATCGAAACAATACACCCCGTCGAGAGCGGCATCGGCCACCCAGACGAAACCGTTGCCGTCCGCTTCCAGTCCCTGCGGCTTTTTAAGTATGCGATCACCAATTTTGCCGTCATAAAAGCCGGTAGCATCGAACATTTCGACATGTCGATTCACGGCATCGCTGACCAGAATATCTTTGTCCTTATCCAGACAGACTCCCTGCGGTTGTAGAAGATAGCCGGTCGAATTCTCCACCCCGCCGATGAAATGGTCGAAATTACCGACGTTATTGAATACCGCCAGGCGTCCCTTGACCGGATCGGCGACAATGATCTCGCCGTACTCATTGACCGCCACACCGGCCGGGCTGCCGAATCCCTGATCGCCCGACGCCTCCACGAGATCGAGCCGGTCGACGAAATTGAGATGGGAATCGAAAATCGAAACGTCATTGCCGCCCGCTTCGGATACGTACAGGTTCAGATCGTTATCGATGGCCAGATAGGTCGGACCGTTCAACTGACCGGACCCGAAACCGAACCCGCCGGTCTCCCGGTGCGGGCTTAAATCGTTCAGGAATTTCAAAAGACGGCTGTTTTGAGAATCTATCAGATATATGGAGCCGGTACCATCGCCGACAATGCCTTTTGGAGCACCCAGCTTTTTCCCCAATACGTTCCCTTCGATCGTGCCGATTAACACCAATCCCGAAGGTTTAGTGTCGTGCTTTATGGAATCGGCTTTATCTTTCGGTGGGGTACAACCCGCAAGTGCAATGATTATGAATAAAGTCAGGAAAAGGCCGGGCTTTGAATTCATCAAAAATTCTTAACTACGGTTATATGGACCCTGGGATTGCTCCCGAACGGATTACCGGAAAACTTGAAATCGACGCCCCGGAGGAATCCCAGGTAATCATCGTTCATATCTTCTTCACGGTCTTTTTTCTTTCGGTTCACCTTCCGTAACAGGCGAAACGTATCTATCGACGCCAGGATCCGGTTGGCCACCGCCGCCCCGATCATGAACGTGGCATTGCGGATGGACGCCTTCGATGAATTACGTATGTTTCGGTATGCGTCACGGTTGGTCTCGCTGTCCCACTGCCAGTCGTATTCGGGCGTGTCCGGATAGTACATCCGGTCGGGAAAATCCACCAAACCCCGGCCGTCGAACTCCTCGCGACTGTCATAGAAGGTCAACGTCCGGTAAAAGTCATCGCTCTTTCCCGACGGGTCGATCCCGGCGTGAACCGTGGCATAATTATGATAATCGTCCTCTTTCCATTTGCCATAAATATAAAAGGCCGCCGCCCCCAGCCAGGCCGCCGCTTCCGCGCCCATAAAAACCTCGCCCCGGCTCTTTTCACCTATATAAAAATGTCCGGCTCCGGGAAAAAGCAGCGAAAGCGCGATAGCCTTGGACTTGGAATAGTGCCTGCCGGGGAAATATGACTGATCCTGCGACGTTGGCGCCAACGAAATCACGGCATTCCTGTTCATTGTTATTTGAGATACTTGTGCCAGCTGCAGGTTGATCTTCGATTCCGGCAGGTCGATTTTCGCCGACGCGACTCCGGCACTAAGCAAGATAACCAGTACCATTAACGAGCAATATTTCAAAGCGCCAAATTTCATTCCATTATTCCCATTAAAAATGATACGTTAACCTCATGATCGGGACTTCTTCAACTTCGGAAAACTTTTTCACTTCGGCATTAAGCGACAGCCAACTGTCACCGGTACTGTTTTTGTTGAATCGGTTGGCAGCGAGCGCGGCATCGAAGGCCGACAGCAAGTGGTTTGCCATCGCCACGATAATGAATCGGTTGGCATGATCGAGCTTGGTGTTGGCCTTGTCACGCATCGTTTCGTACAGGGCCCGCCTCGGAGTCATGACGGTAAGATTACTGTAATCCGCATACGGATCCGGGTTGACCAATGGATCCCAATAATCATCCCAACCTCCCGCGAATTGATCATATTTGCCGATCATTTCGTAATATTGCTGTGTCTTGGTATCCGGCAGATGTTCATTGCCTCCTATAGTGTCGCCGGCTTGTGCAAAATGGCGGTACCAATCCCAGTAATTATGACCATTAACTGAGTCGACGGCATTACGGTCACCTTCGATCCAATGCTGATTGGCGAAAGCCTGAAATTCATCCGTAAGTTTATTGCCGTCGTTGTGGAATTTAATGTAACCGACCCACGAACCGACTTCGACCGCCACCATGAGCACCGGCTTGACGAAATTCGACCGCGCATAGTACTGACCCCAGCCCGGAACCACCAGCGACATCAAGAAAGCCTTTTTGGGCGATTTGAACTCGTACTTATAAAGATCATCCTTGGTTTCGGTCGAGAATTCGTCCAGTCCTTCATCATCCGTCGCCGTCATCATTCCCTGCTGCGACAGGCTGGTATTTTTAATCGTTTGTATTTCCCGCTCCAATACACCTTGCGGCAATTCCACGGCCACCGACAATCCGGCCGCCAGTACAACGAAAAATCCCGCGATAAATAGCACCTTCTTCATTAACTTCGCCCTTTCTACTTAACGATTGCTATATCAGTGTAATTGGAGCTTTCCGAGCCACTGATATTCACTTTCACCTTACAACGATATATTCCGGTGGGCAGAAATGAAAGATTTAATTGTCTTTCATTGCTGGTCCCGCCTTCACCATTGAATTCATCTTCATAGACCAGAACCCCGGTCAAATCGAACAGCCTGACCGCCACGCTGGCGTTTCCCCCGACAAAATATCGAAGCTGCGTCTGACCGTCGAGGGTCGGATTGGGATAACAGTACAAACTGTCGGCCGGGAAATCGGTCGTCGCCGCCAACGGCGCGATAATCCGGCCATTGCTGAACTCCAGCGAACCATCGGCCCCGCCGCCGTACATCGCCCAGTCGGCCCGGTTCTCGTTGTACCATACGTCGTACGAATAAAACCAGCCGTCCGCGCCCAGAAAACCCAGACCGCCCCGATCGGTTTTGGAGAAGACCACGGGTGAGCCGACGTCATTGGCCGCCACCGGGACAAACCTCCGGCCCCAGTTTCCGTTGAACGTCAATATCGAATCGGCTCTGACATTGCCGGCGTTGATTGGAAAGTTGTGAAGACGCTGCGGCCCCAGCGCATACAAATTCCCGTTGGTCGTCACGACCATTACGTCCTGACGCCCGTCGTTATCTATATCAGCCACGACCGGCGCCGAAACTACCGTCTCATCCGAATAGCTGCGGTCGATTGTGGCCGGGAAATCGGTCAACAAGGTCAAATTTCTATCGAGAGCGTAAACCCGGTTGGACCCGGACAAAATTATGTCGGGATAACCGTTGTTGCTCATATCCGCGATAACCGGATTGACCGTTATCGAATCATCGAGAAATACTTCTTTGTAGGAAAACGTCGGATTATTATTTGTCGTATCGATCGTTACTACTTTAACATGCCCCTGCGGCGTCGCCACGACTATTTCCGGCTGTCCGTCGCGGTCGAGATCAACCGTAACGGGACCGTAATGGAACAGCCCGTCGAGATCGTACGAACTCGTGTCCGCGTTCTTCTTCACATAGTACAATCTGACCGATGAACTATCCCCGGCCAGTACCCGCATAATTCTCACCAACGGTACTTACCCCGTATGGCTGCGGTTCTTTTATTGGAGGATAATTTATCGAACGTTCCCCGGATTCTGAGTATGTAATAATCTGCTGTAATGTATCAGAACCGACTGCACTATAAGTCAAAAAACTCAATATCGAATCTTTGAAAGCGCACCAGACCATCACTCCCGATTTGGAATCGCTGAATAAAAGGCGCGGACTACCGTCGGCAAGGCTGTCATCCTCCCCGCTGTAATAGACTTTGGCATAAGCCGTATTACCCAGAGGATTGTACGAACCAACCGCGATAAATTTATCACCGCTCAGACCGAAATCTCCCGCAACCGGCCCGGCCGTAATCAAATAATTTTCTTTTTGAAACAGTGGCAACTGTGCGGCATACGAACCCACCGATGAATAAACCGAATCGAACTCCGGTGTCCCGGCCGTCCAAAAATCAGTGCCGTCGATATTAACGGCGTTAATATAGTTACCCGACACAAAAACAATTTCATCGTTACCATCGTTGTCGAGGTCCGTCGCGATAGGCGAAAAACCCAGCTTCGGATATCCGCCCCGGCGTGGGAACCCCGTCGACATCAAATCGTGGCTGAAATCGCAACTCATGGTCAGTCCGGAAGCCGATACGTTTTCTATGAAGACATCCGAATTGGCTCCCGCAAAAGTCTCCGACGGCGGCACACTGGTCGGCGTGAACGACGTGTTATTTCCGGCGTAATACATATCTGCCTGTTTTCCGACGTAACCGATCGTATAATAACCCCGGCCAAACTGCTGTATTCCGTCGGCTTCGACCACCTCTATAAACGGCTCATTCCGAAGAATCTGAAGAATATTGGCGTCGAAGAAGTCCATCGTTACCCCGCCGATAGTCGTATCGCGCGCCGCGACCGCTTCGTTGACGTGCCAGATAAGCATCCCTGAGCCCGGCACGAGCACGTCGTACTCTCCGGTCAGGACGAGGCTGGTATCGACAATCAGTGGATCGAGCTGAAGCGTATCGAATTTGGCTTTGCCCGGCCCCTGTATGACACCGGTCGTTTTATCGGCGATCGGATTGGTCGGTTCCCCGTCAATATCCTCCTGGCGGTTTTCCAGCAGAAAATATTCCTGCTCGTTAATCGGTATTTTCGCGATTTTGACATTGTCGGTGTACATCATTTCCGCGGCCAATTCTATCGGCGTGTTTCCACGATATACGACCGGCTCCTGAAATCCGAGATACGCCCGCGACCATGCATCGTGACCCACCGGAAAAACGTCGGATACGAGCCGTACCGTGTACTGATCACCGATCGCAAACGGCAGTTGAATGACCGTTCCCCGTCCCATGTTATCCATCAGAGCAAAATCGCCGACTCTTGTCAGTGGCGGATTGGTCCCGGTATTATATAAGTCAATAAGCCCGAGCTGATGTCCGTACTCATGAGCCAGAACCGCGTTCATGGCGACCACGCGGCCGTCCTGACTGGCCGCTTCGGGAAAGACGACGCCGTCCGTCACCTGGTATGACCCGCCGTCGACGTCGACATAGTAATCCGAGCCCAGAAATACATTGGCCGTATAAAGATCGTGCGGCGTGTTGCCCGCCACGTCGTTCTGACGGTCGGAACCGGCGTGCATCAAAAAGTATGAATCATATTCCCCGAACGTGACTTCATCGTCATTGGCATCAACGAGTTCGATGCAGTCTATGACATACTGCCCGAGGCCGTTATTGGGCGACTGTGCTCCGTAATAATCCATCGTATGAGGCAGATGGTACACCGAATCGTATTGACTGGGGAAGACGTCGTACTCGATGGTCAACAGGCTGTCCGAGACGGCCTGATAGTAATTGTTCAGCGCCGTCATTTCTTTTTCGAAATATTCTTTATAGTGCGGACCCGGGTCGATAAGGTGCCCCTCTTCCTCGAAAAACTGAATGGTATCTCTCGTATCGAACTTGCCGATGCCGGTGGTCAAGGGGTCGTTGTCTTCTTCAAAATCGAAGCGAAGAACCAGCACGTGAAGTGTTTGCGGGCCGGACCAGCCGAGGCTTTTCGACGGCAGCCGCCAGGGATTGTCTCTTTTCAAGCCGAGAAGATTACGCTTCGAGGGCCCACCGATGCGAGCCATCGGGCCGGAAGAATACGGACTCGGCGCGTGATCGACAACTTCGGCCGATGCTTTGCCCATTGATTTCAGAAGTTTATAACTGCCCGAGGCGGTTGCCGACGATCCTGTCAGCAACAGCCCGGTGCAAAAAATCAAGATGCAAATCCTATTTTTCATCATCCCGATAATGTCCCGCTAAATCCCGACCGACAACGACAGCCTCATGGTATTAGCTAACGGAACATTGTCGTTTGAAGGAATATAAGCAAAGTCAAAATTAAATAATTTATAAGCCAGTCCGAATCCGAGAGTCGGCGTTTTAACCTCTCCCTCGCGGTCATATATATAACCGGCCCGCAAGGCAATGAACGAACCGTAGCTGTACTCGGCGCCGAAATTATAAATAATCTCTTTAAGTTCGGTCGAAAACGGATCATTCAGGCCGACCAGCGACTTATTCATTTCACCGGTGATCAGAATTTTATTGAAATCCGATTTAACCAGATAAGTAGCCAGCCCAATCGCCAGGTTTCGCGGCAGAGGATCGGCCTGGGCCACGTCGATATAGGCGATATCCGGCCCGAGGTTGGTCACGGCGATACCGAGGTTCCAGCGATCGCTCATCCTGTAAAGCAGACCGATGTCGAGAGCCAGCCCCGTCGAGGTGCCGCTGCCCTGCTCGGCCCCGGCGCCCTGATCGGACAGATGCGAATATATAATTTTGGCCGAAACGCCGCCGCTCAAATTCGGTGTCAGTGGGGTCCCATAGGATAATGTCAAGGCCACGTCAAACGCCGAAAAATCTCCGAGCGGATTACCGGTCGGGTCGGTTCGGCTGATATTACCGTACGACAGGAACGTAATGTTCCCTCCCAGTGTCCCCCATTCGGGAATATTCTGGACAAAAGAGAAAAATTCGTAATAAATATCACTGGCCAGTTCCGGCAGCCAGTTGACGTGCATCATCGTGACCTCGCCCTTGGCGGCGGCCCGCACCATTACCCGGCGCGACGTCGCGAACCACAGGTTGCCATCGTGCTCTTCGACTGCCAGTGTATTGCGGCGGGAAAGATCGCCTTCATTGTACCGCGCCCAGCGGTATTCATAATAAATGGTCCCGCTTTCGGTCGCAAAATAGATTTTCTTTCCGGCGGCATTGATATCGTGAATTTTCGCTCCCGCCGGATTGGCGTAACGAAGGATTTCCTGCCCGGCAACGAGCGTATCGGTATCGAGATCGTTGACCGATCGAATTATATGAGCCAGGCGTTCGGCGCGAGTCGAATCGCCACGGACCTTTCCGAGACAGTAATCATACACTGTCGTATTTTCCTGAATCTTCTCGGTCGTATATCCATAGCGGTGCCACTGTCTGGAATCATAGCGAAGCAGCCCGAACTCGGTCCCGATCCAGAGCCGTCCGGCCTGATCGACTTCCATATCGGTGATTTGGTAAGAAATTCCCGATGTATACGGTATCCTGACCAGATGGCCGATAGCCGCCGTGGAATCTGCTCCGGCCGCGGCCCTGGTGGAATCGGCGCCGGCAGCCATCATTGTCGAATCACCGGGCTCTTTCATCGGTTCTTCGGCGAGAACGTGCCCGAGCGAATCGGTTTGTACCGCGGGAGGCATCGTACTCATCGAGTCGGGCATCATCGCTTCTTCGTTCAGGGCTTTTACCTTGTCCAGGTACAGATTGTGTTCCCGTGCGGTGCCGAACAGCTTGATACCGTTGTAAATCGACTCATAATCGCCGCGAAGAACGTCGTTATATTCGAAATAATTTTTCCATGAAGTACCGTCGAAGTGATACAGGTCTTTATCGACGATAGCCCAAACGTCGTCTTTATTGCCCGCGGCCACGCCGCCGACGATTCCGGGCGGAAGACCTTCGTTGGGTCCGAAATAAGTGAACCCGCCGTTGGCATATCTGACCAATCCGTCGGTGGAGAGGACGAAAACGCCGAAGTCGAAGGCCTTTATCCCCGTAATGTTCACCTTGGGAAGACCCTCCACCTCACCGAATCTTTGCCAGGAATCACCGTCATAGCGGTAAATTTCCGAGTCCGTCGCAACCCACAGGAACTGATTATTGGCGGCGATATCAACCAGCGCCCCCTTGAAATTTATATCGAACGGGATCGTGATATTTTCGGGCATGTACTTACGGTGAACTCGCTTGACGGCGAAAAAGAGTTTGTCCTCTTCGGACTCGCTTATGACCGAGTCCTTCATGGCGTCGGCGAAATAATCCGAGGTCTGCTTCAAAGCATCCCAGTCGATCAAGACTTCGTTATATGCATCTCTTATGGCCGTCAATGCCGAATCAATATCCTTTGAAACTTCGGAGCTGTCCGGCAGGGCGGCCCGGATATTGGCGGCGAGAGTATCGATTTTTTCTATGTTGTAGGGATTATTGGCCTTGCCCAGCTTTTCCATCAAAGCCGGAAGTTCCTTTTCCGCGGTCTCGCCGACCAGCCCGGTATATTGGCCCAGCTTGGCGGCGGCCGATTCTCTCGGCTGAGTTTCGACGACCTCTCCTTTTTTCCAGTCACCGTGCTGATATCGCAGCAAACCGGCGTCGCTCATCACCCAAATGTCGTACTTTTCGTAGCTCTGGCCCGAACTGTTATTTCTGAAGCTGGCCATTTTTTTGACGGGCCGATACTGCTCGGGCACGTCAACCGTCAGCCATTTGTACGACAGCGGATACGTCCCCAGCCCGGCCGGATTCCAATGCGTCGCAGTGGCGTCGTCGGCCACGGCCACAAAGGCCTCGCCCATACCGGCAGCGCGCGCACCGGCAGCGATACGCAAAAACAGCACGGCCGCGCTCGATACATCCGCATTCGCGGCAGGGATGGCCGCGATAACCGTCACGGCGGTGAGCATCAGGATCAACAATTTTTTCCGCACGATAAAACCTCCACAAGGATTAATTAATTACGACTACTTTACCGAAAGACTCGACCTTGTCGCCGTTCGCTTCGGCAACGGCAGTGGCTTTATAAATATAAGTTCCGGTAGCCACACGGTCGAGGTCCCGGTCTCGGCCGTCCCAGGTATAAAACTCCCGGAAACCGGCCGGGACGGAATTTTTGCTATAACTTAAAATTTTCTTACCTGATAACGTAAATATCTCCAGTCTAACCGATTGCGCGGGCGATGACAGATTGAACGAGAAAATGGTCGATTCGTGCATCGGATTCGGGTAGTTTAATAAATCCGTCATTATCATCTGCCCCGCTTCGACCAGGTCGGCATCAAAATCGACTTTCGATGAATTATTCGCGTTGTCCCAGGCTTTGACACTGAAAGTGTGCTCGCCGGGACCCAGATCGCTAATATCATAGACCGCCCGCCCTATCGTGTAACTGTCTGACATATATGTAAATAAATCGGTTAAATTGACCACATCCTCCAGTTGATTATCGATTATCAGAGTAATCCCATGACCGGCCCCGGAGGTCAAATTTATGCCCGATGTGTCTGAAATCGTAAGAACCAGCGGCTCGCCCGCACCGACGTTATCGCCGGAGATGAAATTCTCCCGGTCGGAGAAAGTGAAGTCTATGGCCGGCCCGGAGTTATCCGTGGACGCCGATATTTGCTTGTCCACCGCCAGTGAATCGGCCAAACCCAGCGCATCGGCCTGATCAGAAGCGGCATAAGTCGAAATTTTCGCCCCATTGCCGCCATAGCCTATATCCAAAGGTGTTATGAACGAAAACGCAAAATCGCCGCCCGTGACTTCGGTTTGGCCGCTGTATATTCTCGGTCCCGTAATGGCGTAGGTAACCGAATCGTTGAACACGCCCTGGTCGTTATATACAGTATATTGTTTCTTTAATTCCGAATCATAAACGGTTATATCCACGTCGCCGTCAAATTCGACCGGTTCCCCACTGCCTTTCACGACAACCGATCCCGAAATATCATATTTCTGAAGAGCCACCAGTGTATCGGGATAATCGCTCAAAGCCACCTCGTACTTCGGTATTCCCAGCCTGAGAAAAGGATCGCCGAAAAACACATAGGCCCGGTCATTGTCACGTTTGAACGGCACATAACCGCCGTTATACTGCCGCAGCAGTTTTCCGATATAAACCGCCTGGCATATCGACAGCTCATCGTTTCCGAAAAGCACGTCGAAAACATAACGGTTGAATTCGGCATTCTGCGACGAATACACCAGCCGCGTGGCCGCCACCGTGGCGATGGCCCCGCCGCCCGGAAGCCGGATCAGGTCCTCGGCCATACCCTCCCGCAGGGGATCGTCGAAAAATCCGATCGAGCACGAAGCCGTAAATACCAGCGCCAGGCGGTCGGAATTGCGAAGTTGAGTCAGGTCCGAACCACGATTGAAAACGTGTTCGTGAGCCCAGGTATCGGGATTGCCGTGTCCCACGTAATTAACCACCAACGAACCCTGGTTGAAACTCTCGATTATCTTTTCGTTCACCTGCGGTTTGTCGCCTTTATAATCCACCGGATAATCCCAGAGATAAATTTTGTTGCGGTAAAATTGCGGCGGCAGGTGGAAATTGGCCAGGTTTTCCGTCTGCCGTACGTGGATGGACTCGGTCGACGTGGCGCCGTGTTCGTCGTCGGCCACCAGCGTAACCACCGTCCGCCATTTCCCGAAATTGGCGGCTGATTCATAAGTTTCTATTTTATCCACGATACTCTGAATTTCCGACGTGCTGCGTACCGGCCAGCGCGCAATAATCATATCGTAACCCCGATCGGCGTTGGGATTGTCCGGATTGTACGTGGTATCGCTGTCGAGAATACCGTAATTACCGAAATAGACGTAGTTCTCATCGGACGAAGTGGAATCATAATAAGACATCACATATGGCGGCGCATAATTTTTGACCGCCGTGTTCTTATGATTCTTGAAGTCATAGGTGCCGTCACCTACCAGCAGCGCCGCGGACGGTTTCGGGTCGGGATAATTTTCGTATGCGAATTTCAGGAAATCGCGGATCGCGGTCGGGTCATACTGCCCGTACGAAAACTCATCCATGATATCTTCGAGCGCGAAGGACCGGACCGAGATACCGGACTTATCCGACCTGTACGATACATACCCGTCCAGTGCATCCAAAAACTTCCTCGGACTTATTATTATCAAATCGGTCTGGGCCATATTCTCTCTCAAATTGGCCGGTGTTACCTTCTCAATCGAGACGGGAGCGTAATTTTTCGACGGTGCCGCCAGATAAAATCTCGTCCCCGACGTTGAGACCGGGTATTGGAAAGACAAAGTCCCCGATGATGACTGTGCCCCGGTGACAAGCGTCGGCTGCGAAGGATCAGATAGATCGAAAATGTACGGCGATTGAGAAAAATTATCGTTTACCCAGAACTCACCGGTTCCATCGGTCTCGTTAACCATAAAATCAAGTTCATCACTTACCGGCTTGAGATAGCCGGTATATTTAATATCGAAATAATCAAGAAAAGGCACCGATTTCGCCGGTGAGAAGGCGCTGTCCATCATAATCGACAGAAGCGGAAAATCCGACGTTATACCGTTCGTGCTGAAGACAAAGCGATTATAACCCGATTGCACCGGTACCGCCGAAACATTGCTGACTTTCAGCGACGAGACACTTCTCGCGACCGCCCTGACCGTAATCTCGGCATCGGCTCCAGAAACTTCTCCAGGCGTATAAGAGCTTATCGCGAAATTGACGCCCGACGACCAAAACCAGTTGTACCAATCATATTCATGATTATCCGCCGCCATGAACAATATATTGTCTTTTTCTTCATGCACGTACCGTGCGGTCCGGTCTATCACCGTCGCCGAGGGATTATTCGGCGTCCCGTCGACCGTTGCAATCCTCAAACCGCCCGAGGCGAAGGCACCCGAAGCCGCCAGCCAATAGCAATTGTAATCGGTATAGGCATTCTGCAGAAAATACGGCGTCGAATCCGAGGGATATCGCCAGCGCTGCGCCGCCTCGGCGTAAAATATTAAAGAATCGGTTCCCGCGAACACTCCGTCCCCGCCGTCGAAAACCATGATCGGGATTTCCCTCATCTTCGGGCGCGGCAAGCTGTTATTCACAGCCAGCGGCATCCCGCCGCCATAGAACAGATGCAGAGAATCGCTGTTTGGATTCGAGGGCATCCCGGCCGAACGCAATTGCGACGCCGTCACTTTTATAATGCCCTGATTCGACGTTTGAATCTTGTACCATGTCTCGGCCGAGTCGAACGGTGATTGCTCAATACTGCGTACCGACGAATAAATATTTCTCTCACCCCAGAACCGGGCCCGGTCATAATTCAATACCAGGTAACCGAGCACCTTGTCGAATATGGGGTCCGGCGCGGCTATGGCCGCTTCGTCGCTTTGAGCACCCGACGAAACGAATTTAATATCAATTTTGACTTTCGAATAGTACGACGCCCCATCATACGGATAAACGACCACCGTCACCGTATTCTTACCGCGAATCTTTTCTAACCCCTCGATACGAGCCAGATCGGACGACGCCGAAATATTTTTCAGATTGTCATCTTCGGGAAGCGCCATGGCATCGAGACCGATCACCCCGGAAATCATTGGTACCGTTCCCGCCGGGTAACCGACAATGATTTTCCTGGCCAAAACGACCGTCGAATCCTGGTCGATGTACGTTATATATTTGCCGAGATCGTTAAAATTAACGTCAAACGCCAGACCGGTATTGTCGGAGGATTCAATATTGACGTCATCGTATAACGACGAGGCCATAAGATTGAAGGGGATACCGAAAACAATCAGGACGGCGACTGTGACTATAAACTTGGGCATAATAAAACCGGGCATTTTCACCCGGCCCGCATAAACCCGGCCGAAGAAACCAAGCCGAATTTACAGTTAAAGGGCCGTATAAATTCCTTATACTCTAAAATTGCATCCTAAAGTAATTCACCTTTAACTGATTATTCGATACCTGGTCCTCCTGTTATAGTCCTTAAGTCGCTAAAATATAGAAAGTTCCGTTAAATTTGTCAAACTAATTAATCGGCCGAGCAAATTATGTTGCAATTATTTCGCCAAAATTGGAGGGTATTATCTGATTCCAGCCCTATGTTTTCTTGCGGCAAAGAGTTAATTCCTTTTCCGCAATGTTATACGTTTAAAATTGCCGGCCGTTAGTCCGCAAATTTATTCACACTTTATGTTCATCGGGCGGCTTTTATCTCCGAGGCCGCCATTTCCTCCAACTCCACCGTGAAATGCCTTAGATACGCCGCCTGACGAGCAATCTTATACCCCGCGATTTTATCTTTCCTGGCGACAATCTTCTTTATCGATTCCGCTACATATTCGAGATGACTCGCCGTATACACCCGGCGCGGGACCGCCAGCCGCACCAGCTCTTTCTTGGCCGTCAGCTTCTCCCCGGTATTGGGGTCATACCCGCCGAACATTAGCGAACCAATCTCCACCCCGCGCACGCCTCCCTCGCGGTAAAGTTCAACCGTCAGCGCCTGACCCGGAAACTGGTCGGAAGGCACATGCGGCAGAACCTTCCCGGCGTCAATAAAAATCGCGTGTCCGCCGGTCGGTCGGATAATCGGCGCCCCGGCCTCTTCTATAATTTTACCGAAATATTCTATCTGTCCGACCCGGTACGCCAGGTAGTCTTCGTTCAGGACCTCTTTCAATCCCGCCGCCATAGCTTCGATGTCGCGTCCGGACATTCCACCGTACGTGGTAAAGCCCTCGATGACAATCAGCAGTTCCGAAATCCGACGAGCCACTTCATCATCGTTAAGCACTATAAACCCGCCCATATTGGCCAGACCGTCTTTCTTGGCCGACATGAGGGCGCCGTCGACATATGAAAACATTTCCTGCGCAATCACCTTAGCCGGCTTGTCCTGATAGCCCGGCTCCTGAGTCTTGATAAACCATGCGTTCTCCGCGAAGCGCGCGCAGTCGAACATGAACGGTATATTGTACTTATGGCATATCTGCGATGTTTCCCGAATATTGCTCATCGAAACCGGCTGACCGCCCATCGAGTTATTGGTCACCGTCATGAAGACGGCTTTAATTTTCTCGGCGCCTTTTTCTTCGATAAAACTCTTCAATCGCTCGGTATCCATATTACCCTTGAACGGCACTTCATCGTCGTGCAACGATTCCGGACACGGCAGGTCTATCGGCAGGCCGCCTTTGTGCTGGACGTTGGCGCGGGTGGTATCGAAATGAGTATTATTGACTATATAGTCGCCCTTTTCGAGCACTGAACTGAAATAGGCGTTCTCCGCCACCCGGCCCTGATGCACCGGTATGACATGTTTCTTGCCGGTCAAATCTTTGACCGTTTCTTCGAGGCGATAAAACGAGCGCGCCCCGGCGTAGGATTCATCACCGCGCATGATCGCCGCCCACTGCTCGATCGACATCGCTCCCGTGCCGGAATCGGTTAGAAGGTCAATAAAAACTTCTTTGGCTTTGATTTTGAAAATATTGTAGTGGGCGCTTTTGAGAATCGCTTCACGCTCCTCACGCTGGAGGAGATTTATCGGCTCGACTGATTTTATTCTGAACGGTTCGGCGGGGTGTCGCTTATTGGTCACGGTGCCTCCGGTTTGGTTATAATTTTTCTGCTTTCCAAAGTAATGATTACTTATACCTTTTTCAAGCTGAATTCGGCTTTTATATAACCCGTCAGAAGATTCATATTATTGCGAATTTCCGGTATAAGAAACGATTTAAAATGCTCCGACTCATCGACGCCTTTGATACCGAGCTGCTTCAACACTTCCAGAACTACCGGGTATATCGCCCGCGCATTGCCATCGTGTATCTTCACCACGATACCGATCGGCGGGTCCGACAAACCTATCCCCTGTATCGCTTCGGCTCCACCTTTGCAGACAATATTGCCGGGAAACGATCGCATCAGCGCCAGGTCGAACCGCCCCTCGCCGGAAAACATCTCCGGGTATTCGGTCATGGCGGATTTGATTCGCTTAAGCGTCTGAATACGTTTTTCGCTGCTTCCAATCGCATTAGCCAGTTTGACAAACGCCCGGGCGGTATATATCACCGGCAGTCCGAAATTAGGCGCGGAACAACCATCGATTGAGATCATAATCTTTTCCTTGGGATAGCCGAACATCTCCGCGACCGCATCGAGCACCATCTCCTGCGTTCTGGATTTGGGATTGAGATACTCCGCGATGTCCTCACCCAGAAAGCGCGTCAGCGCCAGAAACCCCGAATGCTTGCCCGAACAATTGTGACGAACCGGGTCTTCGTTTTCGTGGTGCATCGGAAACGAGCCCTCCATTGTCATATAGATGGGCACGTGCGTCCCACACTTAAGATTCTCCGGTGTATTACCCGCGGCTTCGAGATTTTTTAGCACGACTTCGCGGTGATGATTCGAGCCGACGTGCGACCCGCACACTATTGACAACTGCTTGGGCGTGAAACCGAACTTATCGGCCGCCCCGGATTCGATAAACGGAATTATCTGGAACGGCTTGATCGACGAACGCACGAACGAAAAGAACTCCGGATCACCGACACAGTGCGTCAACTGGCCGTCTTTGTCGACCACGGCGATTGACCCATAATGCACCGACTCTTCCCTCTTGCCCCTGTAAACTTTCGCAACTATTTCCGGCATTGTATTACTCTTCTATTTCTCTTTTTTCTTGTAGGTCAGGAGCCCTGTGCTCCTGACATCTTTGCTGCTTAACACATATTTACAAACAATTCTTCTATATTAATTTTACACTCGTTCAAATTAATACCGCCCTTACTATAAAAGTCCACTCGATTATTATGATTTTTGGCAAGCCAGACATATTTTAATAGTATTTTGCTATCGGATATATTTTTCACAGCATTTATGATCGATTTTTTATGATTCGGCAGATATATTTCATCGGACAAAACGCTCCCGCCTAGATCATCATACAAATAATCTATAAAGTACTTATTATCAGACATTTGAATTATGTATTGGCTATTATTTTCAATATATTCGATTAATGCATTATCAACGACAATTCTTGGATAGTCCTCATATTTTTCTATTTGATAGGATTTTATCAACCCTTTGCTAAAAATCATCCACTCATTTTCATAGTGTTTGCCGAATGACAATCCTCCTCTAATAAAAACTCCTTCTAATGCGAAATATCGTTGGACATAAGCTAGGCTTTGGATTAGCAGCAGTACATTCTGCAGATTATAATCCGTTGATATACAAAAATTATCCGAAAATGCCTTTATCGAAATATGTTCTTTAAATAATCTATAAATTTCTTGCGTCGATCCAAATGCCGACTCTGCGCAATTTCGAATCAGTGCTATCATCCTTTTTGATATATCCTGGCTATTATTAATTAATGACTTAAATCCTAATATATCAAAATAGGCAACGCATTTATCCTCATATATAATTTCGTTTTCCACGGCTTTTATTAACCGCATTCCTGTCGGATTTCTCGAAGACTCGGAACCCGACCTACTTTTCATTATAACGCGGGCGGCAGATGTCCACATCTGCCCCTCTTCCCTACGCACTATGTGACCGGCTTCTTTATCACATCCAACAACGTCCCATCACGCCACTCGATGACATGAACTACCTCATCCGTCGTCTCGGCATTCGCTGGGATCCTGCCAAACTCGTGCGCCTTGTCAATCGACCGCCGGTGCAGTTCTTCTATCGTCAACAACTTCACACCGAAATCTTTGGCGTTATTCGAAATCGCATCCTTGTATGAACTTGTACTATCGGGATTGACCGCCGCGAACTCCTCGGTGACGATTACATCGACCACTTCGCCCGGCGTCGTGCGGGTATAGACTTTCTCAACCACCTTCGGAAAACCCTTGTCGCCCTTACCGGTCGCCAGCGGCATGAAGATGATGGTTAGGTCGGCTCCGGCCGCGACGTCCTGCCCTCCGCCGATTCCACCAATTATCCGCCCGTTGGCACAGACGGTATTCAAGTTAAAACCAAGATCAACTTCGAGTGCCGAAAGCACCGCCAGATCGAGCATATTGACCGCCGATTCTTTATTGGCGACCGAAGCATAGTATGGTGTCGTGATTTCATGATGGTGCGGGTTGTTGATCATCGACTCTTTCATCCGCGCGCTCGGCTCGAACAGCTGACCGTGCATAAGCTGATACAGCGTCCCTTCTTCGAGCATATCGACGTGCAGCGACGTCACCCCGCCGATCGAAAAATCGGCCCGGATTTTCATCTCTTTGAGCATGGCGCGAATATTTTCAAGCACCAGGAGCCCCGCCCCCGAACCGACCTGGAACGCAAAATTATCTTTTACAACCCCCGACGCTTTAATGACATTGCTTATATTCTCGGCCACTTGCGCATTGAACGGGTTGGAGCGCGCTTTGTTCATGTCCAGCGTCCCCGAGCCGATCCCCGACGACAACCCCGGATCATCGACTTTCACCACGAAATCGACCCGCTCCATCGAAATCGGCGCCGGCAGGACAACCGTCTCGCTGACGGTCCCGGCCAGAAGACAAACATATTCGGCACACTCGCTGTCCACCGTGAACAGTCCCACCGGCCCGCAGAAATGTTCTTCCTTGCCGCCCAGGCCGTTGGCGTTGCCATAGACGTCGGCAATCGGCACCGGCCCGAACGCAACTTTAACCGTCAGTTCACCGGTTTGCAGCTTTCTCACCCGGTTACCGTGCGAGAACCCGACACTCACCCACGGCAGAAGATCGCCCATAAGAATTTTCGCGCCCAGCTTGCGGTACGGATTTCCATATATCCCGGTGATGGTTCCGTCGTCGATGGCCTCAAACAGCCACGGATCGACGTGGTCGAAAAAGGCGTTGCCGTATATCCTTATGTCTTTCTTCCCGTGCTCGCGGAGCTTCGCGACCACCATCTCCAGCCCTTTATCGCCGGTGCGGTAGTAGTGCGGATACGATATCGTGTCACCGTCGAAAATGACATCCATAACCTCATCCAGCGCTACGACTTTATTATTTCTTCTCGGGATTTTCGTGGTTATGGGTCTTCCCACCATACGGCCGGAAAATTCTTTATCGTCAAACGCCTTTTCAAAAGGCCGATATTCTTTGCCGTTGAAATTCATACGGTTAAATCCTCCACTGCAATTTCGAAAAGACTATATTTTTTTGCGGTAAATGTCAAGGCCGTCGAAAAAAATAGGCCAAAGGTTTCTTTGGCCCATTAACATGATGTTATTGAAAAAATGTCTACAGGTATATCTAATAACATTTTTCGCTAAAGCCGGGTTCCCCGATTATAATTTTAGTCGCCGGCACCGACTTACATTGACGACAATTTATTATGCAACTTCAGCTTACGGCAGTATTAAATTTTTAACATGAGTCGTCGGCAAATTTCTACCATGGAGGTTACATTTTCACAAACGGACTCTGGGCACCCAGGCCGACATTGGGATCGAGCATGCAGCTGAAATGCGCGCATCGTTCGTTTAGTCCGCTGCAATTGTCCAGCCTTTTAATCGGGACACGAGTATCATTGCCCTTGTCGCCGGGCCAGAGAATTATTTGCTGGTACTCGATGTCACATTTCTTGAATTCGCACCAACCACTTTTTTTCACAATATCCTCCCCGGGTATGTGTGATTTATTTATGGTCGGGCGTCGTCTTTGAAGAATAAAGGCGCGATGTGGACCCGATTTTGCTTTCTATTTCAATCGGTTCGTCATCGGTGTCGGAATATTCCTCGGAATAATATACCGGGTTTGCCCTGTTCACGTCAATAGGTAAAAGTCCCGATTATCTTCGGCCGCTTGGATACATCGGGACACTCGGATGAATAAAATTCGATGCCGTAAGCCCATCCTCCGATTAAAGAGCTGAATGAAATCCTGACGCCATATACTTCCGAAGTGCTCCTGCTTAACAAATCTTTGATATCTATTACCATCGGTTCATCAACTGTCAATTCGGGGATTTGAAAAGATTGCCAAAGATTACTTTGCGTGGTTGGCATGCTATCACAGCTCACATCTTCCTCGTCCCAGGCAGACGTAATCAAGTATACCATTATATCTCCGAAGTACTGCGCATTATCGATTGCATTGACATACAAATACAAATCCACGGAGCCTATTTCAGGGTCATAACTTAAAAACTCTGATTCGAATTTCATGTATATGGACGAATGCCACTCTGACGTCACGCATTCTCCGCCGATGTACATATACAAGAATTGAATATTGATATATTGATTATCTGCATCAGGTTCGTAGCAAACCGACGGGCATAATCGCTTTTCTTCAATTAATGTACTAAAATCGTCGGTAATGTCCTGCTCGAAATCAGTAACTGTTTTCAGCATCCTGATACTCGGCAAAGCCTGCGAATATTCAACGTCGATTGTGTTGACATATTCATTATAGCCTGGCTTTACACACCTAATTTCGTGCGTACCTTGAGGAATATTTAAGGAATAATAGCCATGGTCGTCTGTCGTCGCGACAAAATCTTCAACCGAAACTGTAACTCCCTCCAACGGCCCATCTGCCTCATGGTAAACCACGCCGAATATTGAATACAACTTGTCGACTTCTATATTCATTTCAAAATAGTCGCGTTCTATATCGACGTCCATTTCAACATTACTGTTGCCAGCGGCCTGGCAGGTTATTGTGCGTCGGCCGCGAGATATCCCGTCTATGGAATAATGCCCATCGGCCGACGTTGTATCCGCCAGGGCGTCTATTCGTACAATGGCATTGGCAATTGGACCATCCGCCGAACTTGATACTATTCCAAACACTTTCGAAAACAATCTTGCCATTTCAATATCGGTTGATGCCGTAGTATCAGCGACATTAACAATTTCATCAATCGGAGTATATCCCTCGGCCTCACACTGCAAACGGTGACTCCCAATTGCCACACTGTTAAATCCATAAAATCCTCCTGCAGTCGTCGTATCTAAAAGAGTATCCAGTTGAACCATGGCACCTTCAATCGGACCGTCGACGGGATGTGATACGATTCCATGCACTTGCGCAAAGAAACGTGTTAATTTTATGCGCGCGAGCGTAAAATCCGCATCAATCGTAACGTTTGTATCTGAATCAAGATACCCCTCTTTTTCGCACGTCAACGGATATGTCCCCGGAACGAGACCTACAAATTCGTAATAGCCGGTTCTTGAAGTAACCGCGGTCGAATCCCCCGCCTGCACCGTCGCACCTTCTATAGGCCCGTCAACCGGATGAGCCACCCAACCATAAAGACTTATATCGTAATTGATTTTAAAATCATACTGAAGCAGCCCGACCAGGTCGATATCGGTTTCGAATAAAGTACTGCCGTACTTATCCGCCGTCAGATGATATGATCCTGACTGTACATCCTTGAAATAATAATATCCGGAAGTGTTGGTCGTGCACACCTGTCCCGCCAGCGATACTACCACGCCGGGCACTTTTTCAAGCGTGACCGACTGACGCACGTGGCCGTCAATGGCGAAACCGACTTCCGGAGCATTTACGGTTTTCTCTTTTTCGGAGCAACCAATGAAACACCATGTCAGGAATATCGCGACGATGAAAACAACAAAAGCCTTTTTCACAAACTACCCCCTGTCCTTTAGCTACCTTTATAATAGACCCAAAAACCCTTTTTGTCAATTTAAAAGGTCGGGATCGGCCCCCCCGCCAGACAAACGTCATGATTTCGTGATCGGCAGACGCCCCATCTCCCAGGGCTGCCCCGCTGCCCGAAGGTCCTGATTGGTGGCCCCTTCAAATTTATTTGGAGGGGTCTTAAATGGAAAATAATAATATCCACTCCAAACAAGTTTGGAGTGGCCACCCAAATTTTGTGACCGACAGACGCCCCCGCCTGCCGGTTTTCTTATAATACCGCCACTATTATTCTTTTCATCTCGGAATAACAGCCGTATTATTATTGACACTACAAACTTAAACCTTGAGGCAAAATGGCCGATCCTGATCGCACCAAGACAGGCAGTTCAATGGACCTGAAAAACCTGCAGCGAAGAATGTCGGTGTACAGTCACCCGACCAAATGGCGCAGCATCTGGCAGTTGACCAATTCACTGATACCCTATGTCGCCTTGTGGGTCCTATCATATTACGCCTTACAATATTCGTTCTGGCTGGCTCTGCCACCAATATTGCTGGCCAGCGGATTTTTGGTCAGGATTTTTATTATTTTTCACGATTGCGGACATTATTCATTTTTTAATTCGGCCCGCGCCGATCATATCTGGGGTATCATTACCGGGATTATTACATTCACGCCCTTTTACGGCTGGCATGCGGCGCACTATCGGCACCACAAAACGTCGGGCAACCTGCAGCAACGCGGGCAGGGCGACGTCTGGACCATGACGCTGGGTGAATTCAAAGCTGCCTCGTTTAAGACAAGATTGAAATATCGTCTGTACCGCCATCCCGCCATCATGTTCTTACTCGGTCCGATATTAATATTCTCGGTCTCCAACCGCGTGCCCAAAAAGAAAGTCGATAGAAAAGAACAGCATAGCGTCCTGTTGACCGACGCGGCTATTATTGTGGTAGCAATCGGCATGAGCTTCCTGATTGGCTGGAAAAGCTACCTGATAATACAAATCCTGATTGTTTACTTCGGCCTTGTCGCCGGGGTCTGGCTGTTCTATGTGCAGCATCAGTTCGAGGATGTCTATTGGGCCGAGGATGATGATTGGAGCTTTGTCGAGGCCTCGCTCCACGGCGCATCATTCTACAAACTGCCCGCCGTCCTGCGCTGGTTCACCGGAAATATCGGCTACCATCATGTGCACCATTTGCATCCGGGCATTCCCAATTATAATCTGCCCAAATGCCACAACAACCTCGCTTTTCTTCAGAAAACCAAACCGATCAAATTATTCGCCAGTCTGAAATCATTGAAATTCCGGCTTCTGGACGAACAAACCAACCGCATGGTCGGCTTCAAAGCCGCCAAAAATTAGTCTTCCCAATTGAGCATCACTTCATACACCGGCCATTTTATCAAATGTTATATCATTTATAAAATGCCATACCATTTAAAAATACCACCCATACTCAAAAATGCCATACCATTAACTAAATGTCATCCCGGGCTTGACCCGGGATCCATCTTTTCGTGACTGGCAGACGCCCCGCCTGCCCTGAACTTTGAAGGGTCTGCTGGTTGGCAGCAGAAACCGGTTCTGCTCAATTATTATTAATTGCCTGAAATCAACTTCTAATCTTCCGATATTATTAATATGGAAAAATTAACGATTCTAATCGGCGAATCGGAAAATATCTTCATAGACCTGTTGACTGAAATGACCAATGAAGTCATTGGAAGCAATCGGGAAGTACGCGTCCTGTCAGCGTATCACGCGGATGAATTGTTGAATCTGGCAAGAATTAACGATATTGATTTATTCTTTTTGACTCTAAATAATCTATTTATTCAAGGCAATAATTTCCCGGCTTTTAACAGGATTGAACGGATACTTCACTTGGTCTTTGATTTAAAGCACACATATTGTAAACCGATCATAACATTCGCCGGATGGCCCGATGATCAGGAATTCCCCTCAAGAGCCATAGCCTCAGGCGCGGATCATTTCAACCGCATTCCGTGCAAACTGGACGTTATAAAAGCCGCAATAAGAGATTGCCTCGCTGAGAATTCTTGGTAGCCCACCCTTTAAGGTGGATTTATTTCGGCTTCACCAATAATGTCAATATTTTACAATCGGGTGCCCCACCTCTTTAGTGGTGGGATATTCTTTCTTATGATCGTATAAACTAAGTCGATTTGATTGCCCTATCAGACTTTAATTTTTCAATAAGAGCAGCAAACTCCGGCATGGCTATTACTTCATCAGATGATGCAATATCCGGATCAGGCGGATCATTTAATAAAGCATTTGCCAAATTTGCCGGCAAACCCACTTTTGACATCTGCAACAAGGTCTGACGCAGACCTACGAAATTCCCGCCTATTGATTGTGCACGCGCAAGATTGTATAATGTTCCAAAGGGGAATTCATCTGAAGAGTACAACGCATTTTTGCATACGTTCTCAGCTTCGATATAACATTCTTTTCTAATCTTACCGTTTCTAATTAACACAACACCGAGATTGTGTAATACAAGAATATGGTTTGGAACAATTCTGTTAGCGTATTTTAGTGTTTTTATCGCTTCCTCATTATTTTGAGTATCCATGAAAGTTTGCGCTTCATTTAATAATTCACCAAACCATTTTAGTTCTGCGGCCCGTTGGTCACTCTTTTTTTCCTTCGCTCCCTCAATTGCATCATATTCAATTTTCAGTTCTTTTGCATCATTTATGCCTTTGCGTGGACTTAGTTTTAAATACTTGCCTATTTCGATGTCAGATTTAGGGATAATTCCCGCAAATGTCTTTAGCAGATTATTTATTGGATCTTTAAGTATAAATATTGCCAAAATCACAATTATGGGCCAGATAAATATAAATAGCCAATGCAGTATTTCCTCATACCAATACATTACAAACCTCCTAACTCGCGGATTATAAATATGACTCCATAAATATAATTTAACATTTTATGATCAGTCAACCACTTTCCCCACCAACCCAATGTTGATTCCGCTGATACTCCTTTAATAGAGGCTATTATTATGCAAGCAACAAGAGACAGAAAAAAAATAAAAAAATTGAAATTCGAACCCATTTAACCGTAACCGATTGTAATAACCCAACTTACACGGCTTAATAGAGCGGCGCTATCCACGATCAATACTAGTAAAAAAGAACCCCACCGCTGAAGCAGTGGGGCACTAAAACATACAATTAATCTGCTGTTATGTACTCAGACACCCAGCTTCTTCAATATCTCCGGAATATCTTTGAACGTCTTCGCTGGATGTGCCCCTGCCGCCGCCAGAGCATCGAGCTTTTCTTTGGCCGTCCCCATCCTGCCCTCAACAATCGCCCCGGCGTGGCCCATACGTTTACCGGGAGGTGCAAAGATTCCGCCGATCATAGCGATCACCGGTGTCTTCATACTGCTGATCTGCTCGCACGCCCGCTCTTCGTACACCCCGCCGATCTCACCGGTCATCACGACCGCTTTGGTCTTGGGGTCGGCCTCGAACAGCGCCAGGATTTCATCGAACGTCGAGCCCAGAATCGGATCGCCCCCCAGCCCGACACAGGTCGTCTCACCGTACCCCGATCGCGTCAGGGTGTCGGCGATATAGTACGTTATCGAGCCCGAGCGGCTGACCGTCCCGACTCGCCCCGGCGTGAACGCGATGTCCGGCATGATCCCGAGATTGGCCTCACCGGGCGTGATGATCCCGGCCGTGTTGCCGCCCAGCACCGTACAACCGCGCGCCATTGCTTCTTTTCGTACAAGAAGCATATCGTGAATCGGGATGTGCTCCGGTATCACCACCACGAACTTGAGCCCCGCGCGGATCGCTTCTATCGCTGCTTCTTTGACAAATCGCGCCGGGAGAAATATAACCGAGGTATCGGCCTTGGTCTGCTCTGCACATTCGGCCACCGTATCGAACACCGGACGGCCCTCGACTTCCTGTCCGCCTTTACCCGGCGAGGTGCCACCTACGATATTGGTGCCGTACTCGATCATACGTTTGGCGTGGAATTGCCCGGCCCCTCCGGTTATGCCCTGTACCATGATTTTGGAATTTTTGTCGACCAGGATAGCCATCACTTGCCCCCTTTCGCCAGTTCCACCGCCCGTTGAGATATTTCTTCGATCGGGGTTTCGATGCCGTGAAATTCAAAATTCGTAAAAAGCCCGGGACTTTCTTTCTTGGCTTCGTCGAACAACCGCACGCCTTCTTGCCACATATTGCCGGTCATGCGGCAAACCATCGGCTTGGAAAGACCGTGAATATTGAGAAACATGATGACGCCTTTGGCGAAATCGTCGCATCTCGAAATTCCTCCGAACCGCGCCCCAAAAATCGCCTTGACGTTGGGGTTCTCGTCGAGCAGCACCAGCATCCTGGCCAGACGCTCCGGAGTCGGCCCGCCGCCGGAATCCATGAAATTGGCCGGACGACCGCCATAGTAGTGAATGAAATCGTTGCCCATAATCCCGAATCCCGCTCCGCCGGGAAACATGCCGATGTCACCGTCGAGGTCAAGATACGGTATCCCCCACTCGGTCGCCTGCTGTTCGCGCTCGGTCATCTCACCCTCTTCGTGACGTTTCTCGATCCCCAATTCGGCCAGGTCGGGATGCCGGAACGCGGCGTCGTCGTCGAGCGAGATACGACTGTCGGCGGCGATTAGTGCACCATTGTCGGTGATCACCAGTGGATTTATTTCGGCCAGCTTGGCATCGTACGCTTTAAACAGCCTGAACAGCCCGATAATTATCGGTGCGGCGTTTTTGGCCATCTCCGACGCGATCCCGATCTTCTTGGCGATTTGTATAGCATCGAAAGCGTACAGCTCCTGATCTATATCAAGCGAATGGCGGACGATCTTGTCCGGATGTTTTTCAGCCGTTTCTTCAATATCCACCCCGCCCTCACCGGAAGCGATGACAACCAACTTGTAATTGACCCGGTCTATCGTCACGCCGACATACAACTCTCTCTGAATGTTCAGTTTCGGCTCGACCAAAATCTTCTCGACCGGGAAGCTCTTGATGGTCAGACCAAAAAGCTGCTCGGCGGTCTTTTTAACATCGCCCGGTCTATCGACAACCTTTATGCCCCCGGCCTTGCCCCGGCCGCCGGTAAGAACCTGCGACTTAAGCACCACCGGACCAGCAAGCTCGTTAGCGAATGCGGCGGCCTCGTCGGGTGTCGCGGCCAGACGACCTTCGGGGATCGGTATCTTAAACTTCTTGAAAAGCCGTTTACCTTCGAATTCATAAAGTCTCATGCCTGTTGAATCCTCATATATTAAAGCGACTGATTTCTACAACGGGCTCAATCTACGGGATGCACCGGTTTTGTCAATAATTATCGGATTGGACGCCAAACTGATAAAGGGAGCCTGCTCGGCTCCCTTTTTAAAAATACTGGACCTATCCCGTCTTCGGCAGCTTGCCTTTGAGCTTGGCCCAGAAGGCTTTCATCTTGAGCTTGCCGATC
Organism: uncultured candidate division Zixibacteria bacterium; assembly: GCA_963702205.1. GTDB lineage: Bacteria > Zixibacteria > MSB-5A5 > GN15 > PGXB01 > CALAMC01. The sequence goes on along the minus strand of OY969724.1, from coordinate 1,990,623 downwards.
GCCCCGGTCGGGTCGAGGTCTTTCGGGCAAACCTGCTGGCAGTTGAAAATCGTATGACACCGGAAAACGCCGGTATCGGACGCCACATACGCCAGCCGTTCGTTGGTGGCGCCGTCGCGGCTGTCCTCGACAAACCGCAGCGCCTTCAACAGCGCGTGCGGGCCGAGATATCTTTCGTCGGTCGCCACCACCGGGCAAGAGCCGTAACAGGCTGAGCACAAAATGCAGTCGACGTGATGAGTCAGGCGGGCCCGCTCTTTCGGCGTTTGCAAATATTCTTTTTCGCCCGGTTCCTCGGCGGGTATAAGGTACGGCTTGATCGCCTCGTACTGGCGGAAAAACGGTGCCATGTCGACCACAAGGTCGCGGATGACTTTCATATGAGCCAGCGGTCGCACCGTCACCGTGTCACCCATCGCCGCGATCTGCGTTTCGCAGGCCAGGCGATACATGCCGTTGACGTGCATCGCGCATGAACCGCAGACGCCCTGACGGCACGAAGACCGGAAAGCCAGGGTCGGGTCTTTCTGTTCGAGTATATAGTACAGCCCTTCGAGGACGGTCATGCCCTTGTGGGTCGGGACTTCGAATTCCTTGAAATACGGTTCGCTGCCGTCTTTGGGATTGTATTTGAGAACCTTGAAGATTGGCATCAGTATTTCCTTTCTTCAGGCTGGAATTTCGTCATGGTCACATCCTTATAGGAAATGGCCGGGCCATCGGTGGTATATTTGAATATGGAATGTTTCAGCCATTGATCGTCGAGGCGCTTGGGGAAATCGATACGATAGTGCGCTCCGCGCGACTCGGTGCGGTTGTGCCCGCCCGTGGCAACCGTCAGAGCCGTATCCAGATTGCCCGCGATTTCCGTCACCCACAGAAAATCGTAATTGAACTTGCCCGTATCGGGTATTGCCCTGATTTTCTTGTAACGCTCTTTGAGCATTTTAATCTCGGAAACCGCTTTCGCCATATCCGTCTCGTTGCGGAAAATCCCGACCTTGTCGAACATGACGCGCGAGAGTTCGTTTTTTATATCGTACGGGTTCTCTTTGCCATCGGCTGAACGAAGCATCTGGAACCTATCCTGCTCCTCTTTGAGTGCTTTGTTCAGCGAGGTCTCTTCGGCTCCGCCGGAAACACTTTTGACATCATCGACCATGACCTTTCCGACCCTCGCCCCGAAGACGATCGTCTCCAAAAGAGAATTGCCGCCAAGGCGGTTGGCTCCATGCACCGAAACACAGGAACATTCACCGGCGGCGTAGAATCCGTCGAGCGACGTGGCCCCATCGCCGTTGCAGTCGATGCCGCCCATCGTATAGTGCATGGCCGGTTGAATCGGAATCGGTTCGTTGATCGGATCGATGTTCTTGAATTTTAGGCAGATTTCACGAATTCCCGGCAGACGCTCCATAATCTTCTGCGCTCCGAGATGCCGCAGGTCGAGATGCACATAACGATCCTCGAAGCCCCGGCCTTCATTGATTTCAGTTTGAATCGATCGCGCGACAATATCTCTCGGAGCCAGTTCCATGATCTTCTCGGAAACGTAGTTTTTCATGAACCGCTCACCGGTATTGTTCGAAAGGTATCCGCCTTCGCCGCGACACCCCTCGGTCATAAGAATCGAGGACCCGTCCAGACCGGTCGGGTGAAATTGGATGAACTCCATGTCTTTGAGCGGAACTCCGGCCCAGTACGGTATCGCCACCCCAAGGCCGGTCGAGGCGTGCGCGTTGGTCGTATTGTGAGAATATATGCGTCCCGAACCGCCGGTGGCGAAAATCACCGCCTTGCCGCCGACCGCTTCGAACTCACCGGTATGAAGGTTCATGCCGACCACACCCGTGCACCGATTTTCGCCGACAACCAGTTTCGTCACGAACAACTCATACATGACGTCAATGCCGCGCTTGATGACTTGCTCATAACACGTATGCAGCAAATACAGCCCGGTTCGATCGGCCCCGTAACATGTACGCGGGAATCCGGCGCCTCCGAACGGGCGCTGTGCGATTTTTCCGTTTTCAAAACGGTCGAACGGGCAGCCCCAGTGCTCCATTTCGATTATAATGCCCGGAGCCATATTGGCCATGGCTTCGACCGTATCTTGATCGGCCAGGTAATCGGAACCTTTGACGGTATCGTAAGCGTGCCGTTCCGGGGTATCGTCGTGGCCGTCGGGGTGATTCCCCAACGCCGCGTTGATTCCGCCCTGGGCCGCACCGCTGTGAGACCGCACCGGGTGGATTTTCGATATTAACCCCACATTGGCCCCGGCATCGTGCGCCGCGATGGCCGCCCGAAGACCCGCCAGACCGCCACCGACTATGACGATATCATAAAATTTCATGCTCAGCCTCCCATCGTGTAATTTTGAGGGTTGAACTTGGGAAGCTGCAGGTAGATGACAAAAATCATCATCAGCGCGAACAGCACGACCGCCGCCCAGAACAGAGGCTTGTGCGAACGCGACCAGCCGAAGAAATCGGAGAAAGTAATTCTCAAGCCATTGAGCATGTGCACCAGAACCCCGGCGATGAGCAAGATTTCAAGAACCGCAAAAAACGGGCTCTGCACCTGGCCCATGCGCTGGTTGAACGCTTTCGGGCTGGTGATGGCCGACGATAAAACGTACGTGTGCATCAACAGGTAAACGGCCAGCCCCACGCCGCTGATGCGGTGAATCCAGTATGAAAAATTGCCGATGTTTTTGTTCAGACCGATATCGGCGACGGTTCCTCCGAGTCTTTTCTCTTGTGCCATTATTGCCCCCCTCCGAAAAGATTGATAAGAGTCAAAGCACCGACCGTGGTGAGAGCAAATCCCAGAACCCAGAAAACCGCCTTCAGAATTAGGGCTGTGCTGCCCGACGGACGGTAGTCGGCAATTATGGCCCAGAGTCCGTTCATCGCGTGAAAGGCAATCATCGGCACGAACAGAAAATAATAAGCCTGCCACCATATGGACGACGTCAAATTCGCCTGCACCGATGAAAAATCTATGATGCCTTCCGTGGCGATATTATGGAAAAGGTGTTGGACGTTCAGGTGCGTTATCAGGAAAAATGCGAGGAACAGCCCGGAAATCCTTTGCAAAAACCAGCTTATAATACTCTGGTTATGAGCTTTTTCGACCATATCGGGACTCCTTAAAAAAGGTCCAGTTTTCAGCAAAATATAATTAAAAAATAATCCCAAATTTTACGGATCATTGACCTTATTTGTCAAGCATTAACTATGGATTATTTCCATAATTAAAAATATAACTTTACTAAAATGAATGGATTAGGTCCAAAAATAGCGGTCCATATGACAAATATTGGCCTATTTTGCCGCCGAGCCTTTATTATACCGAAATAATGTCGATAACCAGAATAGCACTTCGGAAACAATATATCAGGGGCTAATATGTCGTTAATAAAGTGGCGTGAAGAATTCTGTATAAATATCACGACCGTCGACATCCAGCATAAAACACTGGTCGATATTATCAACCGCTATCACACGGCTTTGTCTTTGAAGAAGGAAAAAGAACAGCTTGGCGGAATTCTGGAAGAACTTGTCGAATACGCAAAATATCATTTTCGCGATGAAGAAAAGGTAATGCGGGAAATCGGCTTTGAGGGTTTTGAAGATCACCGTTGCCATCATCTTGACATTGAAAATCGCGCTATCGAATACCGTTTGAGGTCCAAAAGCGATGAGGAAATTGATTCGACCAAATTCATGAATTTCCTAAAAGGCTGGTTGGTGAATCATATGTTAACCGAAGACCGTAAAGTAGGCGACGCCTGGCGTCGCAAATATCAAAACGCCATTAAATTTCGATAGAACTCCCGTCACGTGCGATGGTTAAATTCAACGCGTATTTATTTTGGGTCGCCAAATTATTCAACTCTGATTCCTTGTCATCGGCTATATGAGTCAGGATTATTTTCTTTATATTTTTGTCAGATAAAGCCTCACAGCAGTTTTCCAAATCAATATGGCTCGTTTCGATCAGGAGAAGATCGAGGTCGTGCAGATGAGCGCCGATTTCGTCAAAAGACTTTATATCGCCTGAGTAAAAGAATCTCTTGTTCTCATATTCTATCAAGTACGAATAGCTCTGCATTTTATTGGGATATCCGAATTGCTTAATGATTCCGGTATTTCCGGACAGATGTCGGTTCGGAATACTCCTGACCGTCATGTCAATTTCTTCAATCCGCCACGAATCTTCGATTGGGTTCAGTGCCAAAACAAATGGGAGTTTTTCACGAAACAGATAGCAGGCGTTAAGATAATTGTTTATCGGAGAGATGGCTTCTCCGGGGACATAAACATCGAGCTTCCCCGTCTTGCGGCTCAGTTTCAGCATTTGTACGTATTGCGGCAGATCAGAAATATGATCGGGATCAGTATGGGTTATAATTATCGTGCTTACTCTTTCAGGAGCAAGTCCGGCTTGCAGGAAAGCCCGTGTCACACCGCTGCCGCAATCGAGCAGGATTAGTCGACCGTCAATATCCAATACATATCCGGAACTTGTCCTTCTAAACGTCGGGTACCCCGATGCAGAACCGAGAATGGTCAACTTCATCGGCAAACCCTGTTAGAATAATTTGTGGCCATTGGGGACTATTTGATCCGGGACCGCCAGGACCACCGCCCCGCTATCAGATTTAAAACCGGTTACCAAAACTTCTGATATGAATCCGCCTATCCGCTTGGGCGGAAAATTGACGACCGCCACAACCTGTTTACCCACAAGCTCTTGCGGGGAATATAAAACTGTAATCTGGGCGCTCGACTGCTTTATACCCAAATCTCCGAAATCAACTCGAAGTTTATAAGCCGGCCTTTTGGCACTTTCCAATATTCCGGCTTCCACTATTGTCCCGACTCGTATATCGACTTTCTCGAAATCATCCCACGAAATTTTAGGCGTACCATTCATATTAATCTCGCTACCAGCTGATGCTCTCTATTCGTTTCACCGCTTCAAGACAATCTGCATTAGAAACATCCAAGTGTGTTACCAGCCTGATTCTGGTCGGGCCGAACGGTGCGCAAAGAATGCCATGCTCTTTGAGAATCGCCTGCCATTCCATTGAAGTCTTGCCGGTTTTGTCGATATCGACCAGAATAATATTAGTTTCGACCCGGGACATATCAATTTCGAATCCATCTATTTTGCTTAATCCTTCGGCCAGCGCTTTGGCATTGGCATGATCATCGGCCAGTCGCAGAATATTGTGTTCGAGCGCATACAGCGCCGCCGCCGCGAGGAGCCCCGCCTGACGCATCCCGCCGCCGAACAGCTTGCGGGTCCGACGGGCCCGTTCAATAAACTCCTTGCTGCCCAAAACCGCAGAGCCGACCGGCGCCCCGAGGCCTTTGGAGAAACATACCGACACCGAATCGAACGGCTTTACCCAGTCGGCCAGGGCGATACCGGTCGCGACGTGGGCGTTCCACAACCGAGCCCCATCGAGGTGCATGAAAAGACCGTGCTTATCGGCCACCCGACGAATCTTCTTCATTTCCTCCAGCGGGAAGATTGTCCCGCCGTGGCGGTTGTGCGTGTTCTCAACTTCGATAATTTTCGTCAGAGGTGAATGAATATTCAGCGGCCTGATTCTCTTTTCAACTTCTTCGGCGGTAATGACGCCTCGTTCGGTATCTATCATATGGACGAGCAAATGCGATAAAATCGCCGGACCCGCGACTTCATAGTTAATTACATGGCAGTCCCGGTCACACAGCAGTTCCCAGCCCGGCTGGGACAGGGTTTTGAGCGCCAGCTGGTTGGTCATGGTTCCCGATGGAGCATAGAGCGCCGCCTCCACCCCGAACAGCTCCGCCACGTATTTTTCCAGCCTATTGACGGTTGGATCATCGCCGAAAACGTCGTCCCCGACCTCGGCTGAGGCGATGGCGCGGCGCATCGCCTCCGACGGTTTGGTAACCGTATCCGATCTTAAATCTATTATTTTCATGTCATTTAATATAAAGATTTACGAGGTATTAGCCATATTTATAATATTGGAATTGCTCGCTGGGACCTTTGCGGGTATAATAATACAGAGTAACTTGACAAAATATTACATTTAATAAGGAGCAGAGCAATGACTTTCCGTCTGCCGAAAACCATTCCCGTACTCCTTCTGGCCGCCGTCATGATAATATCGGCCGCCTCGACCGCCTCGGCTCTTCAGCGCCGGACCAGAATTTCCGACCGGGGCTTTTATCTGGCCTTTTATGTGCCGTTCAATTCCGTTAATGGGGATTTTAAAGATGAGACCTATCTTCAATATTCCCTGCTGCAACGCCGGATATACATCCCTGACATCGACGCCGGTGCAGGCTTCGGATTCGGTGGTGGGATTAAATTCAGCCAGGCGGCGCTCGAAGTAAACTACCTGCGAACAACACACGACGCCACCGTCAATGATGTGCCGCGCGACGCCGTCTTGAATATGGCTAATATTGACCTGAAGTATCATTTTGTTCCGCGCTCAACGACACAGCCGTATCTTATGATCGGCCTTTGTATTCCGTGGCTGGAGGTTGACGACGCCGCCACCAGCGCCACCGGCGACATTGTGTCCAACGCCAAATATCGAGGTTACGGTCTGAACGTCGGCGGGGGAGCGACGATGCATTTAAACGATAAACTGGCTATTACCGGCGGTGCGACATACCGCTGGATTGGATACAATCATTTTACCGGAATTTATGGCGATAAGGTAAATTGGGACAGCAGCTTCGACGGCAGCGGCTTTTCTTTTCAACTGGGTATAGTCTTTAAATTCCCCTGGGATTATTAGAACAGGCCCGTCTGCATCATTATATGCATGACCGTCCCTGAGATTAAAGGGACGCTCGTATTGTCGTCGATAGGCCCGGACAGGCCTTCCGTCACGGCCGCGACGACGGCACCGACAATACCGACCATAGTCGGCAGCCCGGGAGCCAGAAGCCCGACCGGAATGGCGACTATCAGGAAGGCCAGCGACCCTTCTATGGATTTATGACCCCCGAAACGGTGACGACCATATTTGCGTCCGACCAAAACCGCCGCCGGATCACCGATCATAATAAAGGCCAGACCCGCGATCGCGATAGGCTTCGAGAAAACCGCGATGGCGATGCACGACGTAATCAAAATATAAAAAGCCCCAGTGAAATTCCCCTTCTTTTCGTTGTCACGAACCATCCTGGAAACCATCCACCGGAACAGCCCGTAAAATTTCCACCCTTTCAGGCGGGAAATGTCCATAAGTACGATAATGATGGTCACCGGCACCATAACCAGAAGCATGGTCGTGCGGGACCAGCTGAAGGCATAATAGCAACCGGGAATGACAAGGGCGAAAAGATGGGTCAGCTTGCGATACACTTCTCCCCGTACGGAAATATTTTTATTGATGGGCTCCGGCACTATTTCTCCGCCGCATCGGGATCCCGAACGTCTTTGGGCAGAAGCTGGATAGTCGGAATTCTGGAGATGTCATACTTGACGTCGAATTTATTAAGCATGTCGTGGCGCCATTTGTTTTCCAATGTCTGCTTGCGTTCTTCTCTCAAAGCCAGCACGATGTCGTGGCGGGCACCGACGACGTCCCGATCATCTTTTCTATCGACGACTTTGATAATATGATACCCGAGCTCTGTCTTGACCGGGTGAGACACTTCGCCTTTGGGTGTTTTTAGAGCCATGTCGTAAAACTCCGGCGGCATTTCGCCGGGGCCGATATATCCCAGGTCGGCCGCCGCCCGGCGTATTTCGGGTTCGCCCGGATAATTTTCTTCGGCCAGATCCATGAAGTCCATCCCGGACAAGGCCAGGTCACGGAGATATTCACCGAAGACCGAATCCTGCACGATGATGTGCTGAACGTAGACGGGTTTCGGGAACGTGAATTTATCGATATTTCGCTGATAATAATCTTCTATGGCGCTGTCGTCGGGCATATAATCGGGATCCTGGTACGACTTGAAGATTAATTTGAGGGCCGCCGCCCGCCGAATATCCTCGAGTTCCTTTTTCGCTTTGGGCTCCTGATCCAGTTTTTTGTCCTCCGCATACTGGGCCAGAAGATAACTGCTGCAATAGCTCTTCAGGATTTCCTTTTTGCTGCTCAGACTGAGTTCATCCTGGTCGCCGGCAGGATGGTACTGCCCCATCAAATCCCCTACCCTTAAAAAGTCGACCGTATCGCGCCCGTTAATAATTACCGACCACGTCGTGTCGGGGATGGCATATAAATTGGCCTGGTTCAGGGCAGAGTCGTTGAATACGTACGTAGCTTCTTGCACCAGAGAATCGATAAACTCTTTGCTTCTTCTTTGCGTTATTTCATAAAGATAGTCGTTTTTGGCTTGCTCGTAAACGTGCCCCTTCAGAGGCGCCAGCCCCGAGTCTATGTGATCCAGAACCTCGAATATGTGCCAGCCGTCACGGTCCTTGAACGGGTCGGAAATCTCGCCCACCGGGAGAGAAAAAGCCACGCTGTCGATCTGCTTGCTGTACAATCCCTTGACAAAGTACCCCAGCTCGCCATTGCGTTTTCCCGACTGCTTGTGCATGGAATAGTCGTATGCCAGAGTTCCGAAGTCTTCACCGGTGTCGGCTCTGTTTTTTATTTCGGTTATTATCTGCAAAGCCGTCGAATCGAGTTGATCCTCCGAATAATTTCTATACTTGACGGAATCATAGCCAAAGCGAAGACCATTTGCGGAAATCGTTATCTGGCGAGCCCGAACCTGTTCCTGATAGGTATAATTGTCGGCATGGGCATGATAAAAACTGTCTATATCCGACGAGTCGACCCGAAAAACACCAAGGACCTCTTTTTGGTAAACGTATTGGCTCCAGAACTGAATATAACGCTGCATAAAATAACGGTAGGCAGACAAGTCCTTTCGAAAGTCCACGGTCTTTGACAAAACCGACACGACCGAATCTATTACCATGCTCTGGAGAGTATCGAAATAAGTGGTGGAATCGAGTATGCCCCCATGCATAAGAAGGTCGCTATGATTCAGACGATCCAGCAAATCGGTATAGTTGACTTTGGCTTTATGACCGATAAAGGCGATCGGAAACGCGTTGGAATCTTTTGCCTCGCTGCCTCCGCCCGGCGGAGCGCACTGGTTTAATGAGGCAAGACAGATAAGTAGAAAAAAGGTCTTATTGACATAGCTCTTCAGGGTCCTATTCATTGTCGGTCCTTTCCATCCATAGGAGAAACTTACATTTTATACCGAAAGTCCCGAAAATCAAGCCTAAATTTATAAAATGAAGTGTAGAAAAAGATCCCGCTATGCGCCGATGCCTTCTAATGGCTTGGCCAGATGACGCATTTCTGGCACTTTATTGAATGTCAGACAGAAAGCTGTCGGTCCACCGGCGGCCGATTTCGCCCACAAATCTATCTCAAGCAGTTTGGACAATCGCTGTACGATGGCGAGCCCCAGACCCGTCCCGTCCTTTTTTGTCGAATAAAATGGATCGAAAATTTTCTGCATGATTTCCTCGGGAATTCCCGGGCCGGTATCGGTTATGGTCAGGCTGATGAGGTCGATCTCCGGGCTGTCGATTGCAACCGTGATTTCTCCGGGCCTGTCACCAATCGCCTGGCAGGCATTTACCATCAAATTTATGACAATTTGTTTCAACTGGTCTTCGTCGCTGTAAATATATGCGATTGAATCCTCGGTCTGGAGCTTCAATGTGATATCTTTATGATAGGCCGGGTGATGGCGGGTCACTTCGAACATATCTGCGATCAGGTGACAAAGCTCGACTTTGTTGAACGACGACCGTTGATTGCGGGCGTAAGTCAGAAAATCGGCCAGGATTTCGTTTAGTCGATTCGATTCCTTGACGATCAGCTCCAGCAGACGGCCATTCTCATTTTGGAGCTGCAGTTCCGCCTTCAGGACTTCAACCGATCCGGATATGGCCGCCAGGGGATTCCTTATTTCATGAGCAATCGCAGCCGACAGCTCACCCACCGCCGCCATACGGTCGGCGATGCGGATTTTTTCTTCGAGCCTTTTGGTTTCTGTCAAATCGGTAAATATGGCGATTACGCCCCGGACGGCATCGTCTTCGTCCAGAAGCAGCGACGTGGATATTCCGAGAGGAATCCGGGTTCCGTCATTTCTTTCGATATTGATCTCGCAGCGACGCGACTGCCTTCCCGATTGAAGCACCTCGGCCAGATTTTCCGCCAAAAAAGGCATCTGGCTGCTGAACAGGTCACGGAAGATACGGCCCTTAACTTCGCTTTCACGATAACCCAGTATCTCTTCGGCGGCCCGATTATAAAATATGATCCGGCCCTCCGAATCTATGGTCATCAATCCGGAATTCAGATGGCGCAGGATGTCATCGGTTTCCAGGCGGGCTTTGCGGAGCGCCTGAGAGGTATCTTCCAATTCCTGATCGCTGCTTTTGAGTTTCTCCATGAGAAAGCCGGAGACGAAAGCAACCAGGTAGAAAGTCAAAATGTGCAGAAAAATATTATAAAACGCCGCGTCCTGGGAAGAAAATATCGTCTCCAGCGCGTGTCCGGCCAGGCCTCGTTCCAGTCCGCCAAAACCGAACCAGACGACGACGGCGTAGCCCAGCGAGACGACCGATGCCGTCAAAAGTGTTCCGGCCAGGGAATACACCAGCGACGCGGAAATGACGGTTAATACCAGCAGGCCGGAATAAGTCGAATTGATATTGCCGGTGGCGTAAATAATCCCCAGTATGGCGACAATCTCGAAAAATGTCTGCAGGGCCGAGATGCCTTTGAAAAGAAAAGATGGATTGTACCATCTTTTCAGGATAATCATAATAGGCAAAAACAGTGTAGTCAGCGAGTAAGCGAAAAATGGGAAGGACAAAAAACCGGAATAAAGGGCACGGAACAAGACGATACCGGCTATCAAAACATACGTGAGAAGCCGCAGCGAGAGCATCCAGCCGGTTTTTATCTGATTTGATTTGCTGAACATGGTACATTTAAAAGGCGCCGTCCGGCGGCGCCTTTATTTCAATCGCGATTTTTTATAGCTTACCGATGATATCGAACATGGGCAGATACATGGCCACCATAATGGCACCGATAATAATACCCATAAATACAATAATCACCGGCTCGATAATCGACGTCAAAGCGCTGACGGCATCATCGACTTCTTCATCGTAGAAGTCGGCGATTTTCTGCAGCATTTCGTCCAGACCTCCGGTTTTTTCACCAACCGAAATCATCTGCGTCACCATCGGCGGGAACACGCCCGATTCCTTAAGTGGACCGGTAATTGTATCGCCCTCGGCGATAGACAAAACAGCTCTCTTAATTGCGCGAGCGATAATAACATTGCCGGCCGTTTTGGCGGTAATTTCAAGGGCGTCCAGGATCGAAACACCCGAAGCCAGCAACGTTCCCAGGGTTCTGGTGAACCTTGCGACCGAAGACTTCCTCACCAGGTTGCCGATAATCGGTGCCTTCAGAAGACCGGCGTCGAATTGAGCCCTTCCGGACTCCGTCCTGATCCAGTAAACGAAGACAATGATACCAGCTATCAATCCGCCGAGCAGAAGCAGGATATTAGCCTGCAGGAAATTACTGATATCCAAAATAACCTGTGTCGGGCCCGGCAGTTCGGCTCCGAGGCTTCCGAACATCTTGGCAAAGACCGGCACGATAAACGTCAACATGGCGAACGTGACGCCAATGGCCACGACCGAGATGACGGCCGGGTAAATCATGGCGCCTTTGACCTTACGTACGAGGGCGTCGGCCTTTTCACGGTAGACGGCAAGACGTACCAGGATACTGTCGAGAGCGCCGCCCATTTCACCGGCTTCGACCATGTTCGTGTAAAGCTGGTCAAAAACCTTGTTGTGACGAGCCAGCGAATCGGACAGGGTCGATCCGGCCTCGACACCTTCCTTAACGTCGGAAATGATTTTGCAGAGTTCCTTGTTTTCCGACTGGTTGGCCAGAATGTCCAGACACTGCACCATCGGCAGACCGGCTCCGATCATAGTTGCGAACTGGCGTGTAAATCGCGAAATATCGATCTTCTTAATACCGGTTCCGAACTTGATTTTTATTTCCGCCGGTTTCTTGCGAATCGATGAGACCATGATACGGTTTTGCCGGAGCAGTCGTTCCAGCTCTTCCCGATTTTTGGCCTGAAGATCACCGGCTACCGGCGCACCGGCTAATGTTTTGCCCTTATACTCAAAGACTGGCATAATTCTTTCCTTTCCGGCTTGTCACCTAAACCATGGCCGGGGTTTTGCCTCGTGACAACATCTCGTTCAGCTCCTGAATGTTGCCGCTGAAACTCATGGCATCGCCTATGGTCACTTTGCCGCTGGTATAAAGTTCGGCCAGCGACTGGTTCATGGTTTTCATGCCGTACTTTTGTCCCGATTGTATCATGCTGTATATTTGATGTACTTTATCATCACGTACCAAGGCCCGTATGGCCGGAGTGCAAACCATAATCTCCAGACCCATAACGCGCCCGCCGCCTATTCTCGGAATAAGGCACTGCGATATTACCGCCTGAAGCGTGAACGACAGAGAAACGCGTATTTGCTCCTGCTGGTTGGTCGGGAACACGTCGACGATTCGGTTGATCGATTCCGCCGTGGAGTTGGTATGCAGCGTCGCAAAAGCGAGGTGGCCCGTCTCGGAAATATTTATGGCCGCTTCGATCGTTTCCAGGTCGCGCATCTCACCCACCAGTACAACGTCGGGGTCTTCACGAAGGGCATACTTCAAAGCCGACGCGAACGATTGCGTATCGGAGTATACTTCTCTTTGATTGACAATCGACGATTTATGACGGTGCAGGTACTCAATGGGATCTTCGACCGTAATGATATGACACTGTCGTTCTTTGTTGACTTTATCGATTATCGCCGCCAGGGTGGTCGATTTACCAGAACCGGTCGGTCCGGTGACAAGTACCAGGCCGCGCGGCAGCCCGGCGAATTCCGCAACGACCTTGGGCAAACCGAGTTCTTCGAAAGATTTTACTTTATATGGAATCTGCCGCAAAGCCACCGACACATTGCCCCTCTGCATGTATACGTTGCAGCGAAAACGACTGAGATTTTCAATACCGAAAGACAAATCCAGCTCCGAACTGGTTTCGAATTTGAGCCGCTGCTTTTCATTCATGATGGAATAGGCCAATTTCTTGGTATCATCCGGCGTGAGGACATCGTGTTGGAGCCTGACCAATTTGCCGTCAACCCTGACCGCGGGAGGCGAACCTACTGTCAGATGCAAATCCGAGGCGTCCATTTTGACCATTTCTTCAAGCAGTTGGCGCAGACTTACCATAAAACACTCCTGTTAGAAGGGCATTTATGTCATTAGAACGTTTTTTCTTTATATCGGTAAATTCGGGGGAATCTTGAAAGAATATTTGGCCGGAGCCTGTTTTAAGTCGTTGAAATATAAGGAATTTTGAAGACTCGACAGAACCCAAAGATTAATTGGTAATAGCCAGGACTTCCTCGTAAGAAATTGTCCCTTTGATCATTTTATCTACCGCCGCCATACGAAGAGTCAACATACCCTCCTCGATGGCTTTTTCCCCTATTTCCACGTCGCTGGCACTGCGGAGAATAAGACCCTCAATGGCCGGAGAAATGGGCATAACCTCGTAAATGCCTGAACGGCCGGATAGTCCGGTATTATTACATTCGTTGCAGCCTTTGCCCTTAAAAGCCCGGATATCGTCTTTTACAAACCATTCCGGAACCTCCAAAGCCGTAATTTGCTCTTCGGTCAACCGGATTTCTTCTTTGCACGATTGGCAAATTTTCCGGGTCATTCGCTGCGCCATAATCAGGCGGGTCGCCGAAGACACCAGATAATTTGGTATCCCCATGTCTATCAATCTGTTAATCGACGACGGCGCATCGTTGGTGTGAAGCGTCGAGAAGACCAGATGGCCGGTTAAAGCGGCCCGGATAGCGATTTCGGCCGTTTCACCGTCACGAATCTCACCAACCATGATTACGTCGGGGTCCTGACGCAAGAACGACCTCAAAGCCGCCGCGAACGTAAGGCCGATTTCGGATTTTACCAGCACCTGATTGATCCCGTCGAAGTTGAACTCGACCGGGTCCTCGGCGGTCATAATGTTAATATCGACTGTGTTGATCTGCTTTAAGGCCGAATACAGCGTCGTCGTTTTACCGGAACCGGTCGGCCCGGTAACGAGGATGATACCGTACGGCAGGTGAATGGCTTTATCGAACTTTGTCAGCGATTCCGGGGTAAAACCCAGCCTGGTCATATCGACCATCAATGCGCGCGGATCTAAAATACGCATGACGACTTTTTCGCCGAAAATGGTAGGTAATACCGAAACACGGAGATCGACGGTACGGTCGTCGATCTTGATTTTGATGCGACCGTCCTGAGGCAGCCGTCGCTCTGAAATATCCAGATCGGCCATGACTTTCAGGCGCGATATAATGGCCGCTCTGTACTTATAAGGCAGCGGGGACATTTCCTGAAGATCACCGTCGTGCCGGAACCTGACTCGAATGCGTTTCTCGTACGATTCGAAATGTATATCCGAAGCCCCCATGCGGATGGCATCGGCAATAATCGAATCGACCAGTTTAACCAGTGGTTTGTCCTGAATGGCCGACTGCAAATCGGCGTCACTGAATCCATCATCCTGGGTGGATAAAACCTCAAGGTCGGAATCATCTTCAAGACCTTTAATCAGTTCATGTAGTGCGGATTCATCTTTATAGTACTTATCTATCGCCTTCTTTATGGCGTTCTCAGGTGAAATCACCGGTTGGATGGAACAACCCGTTATGAATTTAACGGCATCAAGGACATAGACATTATTAGGATCGCTTATGGCAACTATCAGGCTTTTGCCCAGTTTCGAAACCGCGATGACGTTGAATTTCCGGGCAATATCGAGTGGGATAAGTTTGATGATCTCCGGATTCAGTTCGATATCGGACAGGCGCAAAGTGCCCATATTGAGCTGCTTGCCGACGAACCGGGAGATCTGATCTTCGGATTCAATGGCTCCGGTGGCGACAAGAGCTTCTTCGAGTTTGGCCTTTTTTTCTTCGGCCATGGTCAGCGCTTTACCCAGCTGTTCCTGGGTAATCAGGCCGGCCTTGACCAACATCGATCCTAATTCAGAAGACATCGACTACATCCTGTAAAAGCAATAACCCAGACGTCCCCTCAAGCCATGTTTAACTGTGCGGGGCCGGTCGTTAATCTTGAAATATGTCATCCAGTTTATCACCGGCCGAAGCCGCGAATTCATCGGTCAGTCCGGGGCTGTTGGACTGGTTGCGGGCCTTTATGGCCGAAAACGTATTGGATAATTCGGTTGCTGCTTCTTTGGCATACAGGCGCACCATACCGATAGTCGTGCGATCGTCAAATATGACGGCCATAATCGAACGGTCTCCAACCAGAGACATATGAATATGGTCCTTTTTGCCCTGATGAAAGAGTACGGAAAACTCGCATTCGCCTACCAGACGCGCGATTTCTTTGGTCGAGGCAAAAGAACCGGCCAGAAGCGCCGCCAGAGCGGTCGTATCCAGGGAATGGGTGAAACCCTGACGGGTAATAAGGTGACCGTCCTTGTCCACCAGCAAAGCACATTTGGCTTCGGCCCCTTTTAGCATACGGGCCAGGATAGAGTCGATTTTTTCGATTTCTTCCTCATATATGATAAGGTTGTCATCACTCACGGACGCCACCTCCTTCTTATTTGATTCCAAATAGTTTTTTAAAGAATCCCCGTTTTTTCTTAATTACTCGTTCCGACGGGGCCATCATCGGTGTCGTCATCGAACTGTCCGACGATCCGCGGCCGTTTTCGGGAATAGCGCCGACATGTTGATCCTGTTCGGCGGAATCCGACTGAAAATCGGAAACGGTTATGCGGCGCTCGGCGCGACCGACTTTTCCGGTCGAGCCGGGGAACGGCCGGTTGACGCTTTCCGGCACATGAGTCTCCTCAACGTCGGGATGGGCCGGTTCGGTCGGAATTTTTCCGGTATCGGCATCGGGTGACCCAACTTGTTGATCCAGCGCACTTTCGTCCTTGATGACGTTGTGTTCGAACATCGAATTATCGGCCATGCGCGGATGCTCCGGTTCAGGGGCGTTATCGGGATTATAAGCGTTTTGTCTCACCGGAGGAGTCTCGGCCCGGGCGGCACCCACTTCCTGACGCGGCGTCGGGGCATTATCGGCCGCCGGTGGACCGGCGGGACCGCTTTGGCCCTGGGCCGTCGCGGCCGGTTGACGCGTCTCGGCGGCAACACTGGCCGGAGCCGGTTTGGCAACCTTGCTGCCACCTTTGGCCTTCTCCAAAACCAGCTTGATAATCAACTTGAGTGTATCGAAAACCCCTTCGCCGCTGACAGCCGACGCTTCAAACGTACGCCAGCCATTTGGATTCAGACGGCTGTTCAATTCTTCGACCGTCATGGCTCCGGGAATATCGCGCTTATTGTACTGTATCACGACCGGGAGCTCGTCGATGTTATATCCGTATTCGGCCAGGTTTTCACTTAAATTGGTCAGCGACTCGATGTTTTCATCCATCTTGTCCGGCTGACTATCGGCGACAAACACCAGCCCGTCAACCCCCCTCAGCACCAGTTTTCGGGTGGCGTTATGGTACACCTGACCGGGGACGGTATAAAGCTGGAATTTGGCCGCAAATCCGTTAATGGTTCCGATGTTAATCGGCAAAAAGTCAAAATATAGCGTTCGATCTGCTTCGGTGGCCAGCGAGATCATCTTACCCCGGCTTGTTTGAGGCACCTTCTTGTGGACGTAGAGCAAATTGGTCGTCTTGCCCGAAAGTCCGGGGCCATAGTAAACGATCTTACAGGCAACTTCCCTGGTGGCGTAATTTATCGAGACCATAGCATCCTTTTCCGCTAAAGGCTAATTGTCATTTTGATTTGCCAATGTTGTTTATGGCGTTTTTCATCTCCAGGCGGATAAGTCCTATGTTTACATCCTTCTCGGCCGTTACCACCAAAATTCCTATATTAGCGTCCGCGAAGAACAACTTCCCGGTGTTGGCCTCAATCGTGATTTGTTTCAGCGCCGTCTGCTGCATCCGGTCCAGCGACTTCTGGATGTTGCTGGTGATCGATGCGGCCAAAGCGCCGATAGTGTCGTCTTCCAACGACGTGTTAAGATCGGCGGCGATGACAATACCATCATTGCCAACCAGCATGGAACCCGTGATTCCGCTGGTCTTGTTCAGTTCTTCAAGCACTTGGTACATATTGCTCCTCCGGTCGTGACGGCATTAATTCGCCATAACGTTCGGACACATATCTTCTGATTATATCTACGGCCTGAGTGACGCGAATGCTCAGAAGATCGTCAACTTCCTGATTCGACATCACCAATAGATAAAAATCCATGGCCCGTGACAGCGACAACTTTCTGTCGCCAAAGACAATATCGATACGGTCAGGCGAAACATCACCTTCCCATTTATTTAAAAGTTTCACATTTGTTTCTTTTATAAGGAGACTCAGAGGCGCATAATCTTCCGGATCGACCTCACCCCTCTTATAGGCCGCCATCGACAAACCTTCCTGGTCGACCACAACCGCCAGCAGGACGGCGTGATGCTCGCCCAGGTATTTTACCGCGCGTTCGAATCCATTGGTATCGTAACCGACGTGCAAATCCTGACGGTCGGCGGTATTCGAACTCGCCTTCGACACCGGTTGTTCGCGTTTTGTCTCATACAGGACCGACTTGGAAAAGTCCGGCCTTTCGCGTCCGGCCGGGGCTTTGGATGAGATCGGCCGGGGTTTGGCTCGTCTTACCGGCAATTTGGAATCCGAAATCAGAGGCCGCATCGCAAATGGGGCGAATATTATGTGCAGAAGTACAGCCGGTAAATACCGCGAAATTCCGAGAGTCAGGGCAACCGACAGGTTCATCGAATACATGATCGCCACAAAGACGGCAAACAGCGTCCCCAGGCCAATCCTGAAAATAAAAGTCAGTCCCGCATTGCGGAAAAGATCGAGCCAGGAGTCGGCGGCTTTCATCAGGGCGAACATGACGGCATAATAGGCGATTTCAATAATGGCGTAGACGATGATGCCGGAGCCGAGGCTCATGCCCAGTTTCGACGGGAACATCAACAGCGCCCCGATTAAAAGAAGACTTGAAAATATAAAAAACTGTCCGAATTCTCTCTTTGTAACTGCCATAATTTTATCCCGTGATTATAAATTCACGTTGCAGGTGTCCAATAAAGAAGTCAATTTCAAGCGCAGGGTCCCCAGATTAACCTGCGCATTGGCTTTTATCAATAACAAGTTCTTGCCGAACGGCAAAAATTTCAGGACCAGATTCTCGGCTTCGATAAGCGCGTCTTCGTACTTACCGAAATTCGCTTCGCCAATCTGTTCATTGATAATTCGTTCGATTTCTCGGGCCAGGGCGCCAAACAATTCCGGCTCTTCGGGACAATTCCAGTTTGATTCGGCCACCATACCTTCATGATTAACCAGCATCACGCCGTCAACCCCCGGGATATTGGCCAGAATATCGATCATTATTTTGGGTGATATTTCGCGTATGGGTTCTCTGGCCCTGGGCGAAGCCTCGTTGTCAGCCATATCGGGTTCAGGCTCTTCGATATCCGGCTCAATATTCTTGCGCGATTCCAGAGGCAGCTTGCGGGCGATTTCCATCAGCTTGATGACATGCTTGTTTTTGGGGTCGACCCGACGGAGCTTATCGAGAATGCGGGTGGCGTTTGCGAATTCGCCTTTATATATGTGGATTTCGGCAAGCAGCAAATCGGTGGCGTGACTGTTGCCGTCCAGACTGACAGACTTTTCAACCTCCATCTGCGCCCAGTCGTACAGACCTTTATCGAGGTTGATTTTGGCCATAACCATATGAGCCGAACCGTAATTCGGGTGTATTTTCAGGCCGTTCTGGCAAACCCTGAAGGCCTTGTCGAGCTCACCCTTCTTGCGGTAAGCTTCTGCAAGTGCCGCAAAAATCTGGGAGTTAGGGCTTTCGTCCAGAATCTTATTACACTTGGCAATGCGATCGTCTAATTCGACTAAATCCGGCATTATCCCTTCCTTAATGTATCAGCCAAGTCATATAATATAGGCAACTTACTATCGGCTATAATTTAATAATCTGTAATTATAATTACCACTAAAACTTATGTCAATTAATTATCAACCCAATATCCGGCGCGTCTGGTAAAGTCCAAGCAGCCACGTCACGGACATCAATAAATAAAACGCAGTCGCCACGAAACCCGGCAAACTAAAAATGGCCATTTGCTGACCGAGTGTGACGACTTGCGCCAGAAGCAGAAACCCGAACCCCAGCACGAACATCTGCCAGCTCCTGGAAAGCAGTCCGCCCCGTACGAGCGACAGGACTTTAAAAGCCCAAATCAAACACAGTACGGAACAAAGCAGGACGATCAAAGTCACGATGGATATCGGCTCATACATATTTTCAGTCTGAAATGAGGCCCGGGCCGGAACGGTCGCAGCCAGAACACCGCCCAGACTTGCCGAAATTATGCTTAATGTCTTTTTCATCACGAAGCACCTTTCACCAATTTTATAACCCGGTCGGCCTTTTTGACCGAACTCATCAGGTTATCATCGATGTGATATCTTTTTACCAGTTCACGCCTGAGGGCCAGCGGTTCCGAGATTTCCTTCCGGATTTTCCCGACCGTCTGGCGATAGATCCCCTCGCCGAGAAAATAAAAGACGTATTCCAGTTGATTGGTCAGCATATTTTCCAGCGCATTCATGACCGTATGCATCCTGACCGGCGTCGGAATTTTGATAATTTCAGTATAGAATTTATCAAACGTGGGGCCGGTGTCGCTGGACGGGTCAAAGCCCGGGAAAAACAGCATGATACCGTTGCGGAAGCTGGACATGTACTCGTTGAACATCGGGTTGGAATCGCCGACTATTTCCGCGACGATTCTCCGAATGCGATACACGCAGTTATTGTACAGCGTAAACAGGACCGACAGAATTACTTCTTCCTCGTTTTCAACGGTAATATCATTGGGCGTGGCCCGACCGGCCGATTCGACCAGGCCGGTTACGATAAGTTTATAAATTGCACGATACGACACGAATTCACCGATCGGAGAAACCTCGATCAAATCGGGAAGCGTTCTTTGACCATTAATCAACGGTAAAATCCTGAACTCGTCCATGGAGAGAGTGACTTCGTCGCGGCGACCTTTATTTACCGGTGTTACCCGCAGGAGAATATTATCGGGCGGCAGTACTTTCTGGATTTCCAGCCATTCATCGATACGTCTCGTACCTTCCATGATGACGTTCATGGTACTCAGTTCCAGAGGGAACTGCATTCTCTTCGGTTCGGCGCCTTCGACGAATTTGAATTCACCCTCTTCCCACGAAAACAGGTTATAGACGATTTCCTCTATCTGGATTTTAAGGCATTCCATCACTTCTTCTTTTTCGAACAAATTCATGTCGACCAGGGTCGTCCCCAGCTGTCGTCCGGTCTGCTTGTGCATGACAATGGCCCGATCCAGATCGGCCTTGGATATCTTCCCCAGCTTCAGAAGCAGGTTACCCAGAAGGTCTTCGGACGAGTTTATGGAAGAAGCGTAAATTATATTTCCGTTCCGAAAGGCAATTTCCTTTTGCCGGGTGGAAGTCGAAACATAGAGTATTCCCGTCTTTTTTCCCGTCGACAGCAACTGCAATATATCCGGAAACGATACTGTTTTAAGGTTTCCCGTAAGGCTCATACGACAATAACCATTCTAAACGGTTAGGATTTCGGCAAACCGCCGTAATTACATTGTTTCTTTTATCTTATCGGGATATTATAGGGTAATCTTAACCGATGAAAAGCCGGAGAAATCAATCATTTCCGAACAAGTGTTCCGTTTCGCATAACTAAAGTAATAGCACCGACTTGCGACGGCATAATGATATTTTGCGAAATCTCGGCATTTTTTTCGCTTTCGGCCAAATAAGACCGAACCGAGGGATTCAGTCGGTTGGAAATAATTTTAATCCCCCCCATTGGGGTCCTCTTTTCCAGGAATTTCAATTGCCTGTTTGACATTTCAGGGACGACCAGAAAGCTGATTTCCGGGAAATTATTGCCGCCATTCGAATATTCCGCGAATGAGAATTCGTCGGCGGCGAAAATTATTTCAGATTTTGGAGTGGTAATGGCCGCCATACCGGCACTGAGTCGTATGTATAGTGAATCTTCCACGGCCCTTTGACCATCTTTTTCAAGTAGCTTGACGGCGGCTGTTTTCCCAGTAAGCGACATTTCCTCGGCGATGTCATGAGTCAGATAAGCGTATTTGGTCGGAATATACAACTGACCGCCGTCGGAAATCCGGGCCAATAACAGAGCTTCTTTGACAGTCTGATAATTGCCGGATATTACGACGACATTGAAATCGCGGATGTCCCAATTTTCCAGGAGAGGCTGCACGATTTTTTCGGTGTAAGAATAGTCTTTGGGACTCAGGTCGGCCAGAATCACCATCGCCGGTGCGCGGTGGCTTATCGCGATGTATCCCGATGAAAGTGATAGAATCGTAATTTCCTCCCGATCGTGAGTTACAAAAAGTCCGGATGAAACTAGTCCGATCATTGAAATCACCGCGGCGAAGACAAGATATCTTCGCATGCTCCGGTATTCCAGAGCCATCACGGCAATAACAAGCAGAACAAAATAAATCAACAGCCAGAAGCCGGAAAGCGAAAAGCCCTGATGAATCGACCAGTTGACGGAATTAAAAAACTCCAATAGTTTAATTATAAGCAGCAACAGCGGATTTAAAAGCGATCCGACCATAACACCCAAAATCGGAAGTACCAACGCAGCGAATAAAAGAGCTACTTCACCAATGACGGCAATGCTTACCAGCGGTACTATCACCAGGTTGGACAGAAAAGAAATGACTGGCAGCCGGTTAAAATAATAAGCCGACAGCGGCAGCGATACAACCTGCGCCACCATGCAGACAAGTAGAGGAAACACGAGAAACCGATAGATTCGGCTTCGATGGTACGATTTAAACAATTGTGACACTTTCGGCATGATAAATACCAAGCCCCAGGCGGTCGCGAAGGACAGTTGAAAGCCGATGTCGAACAACTGCACCGGTGCGAACAGCAGAATTATCAACGCCGCCGATGCGATTATATTATTGTAATCGATGCGCCGCTGGAAACTCCTCCCGACAAGGACCAAACCCGCCATCACCGCCGCCCTCACTACCGACGGCTGATTGTAAGACAGAAACGAAAAGATAACGACGATCACCAGCAGCGCTATCGTACGCGACACCCTTTTCATCGGCGATGCCCTCAGCAAAAACAGAAAGACCAGCACAACCAGCCCGACATTGGAGCCGGAGACGGCCAGAAGGTGCAGCGTGCCGGTATCCCGAAATAGTTCGTAAATACCGGTATCAATGTCACGAGTTTCGCCTATCAGAAATCCCGAGGCAAGGGCGGCCGATGAATCGCTGAGATTATGCGAAAACGCCGAAAGAATCTGTTTTCTCAGATAATTTATACCGTGATATGGATTTCCGCGTCCGGCCGGATCGATCCTGATATTGTACTGGTGCGGCAAATACGCCACCGCAAACACCGACTTCAAATTCAGGTAGCGGCGATAATCGAAACCATTGGGATTCCGACCACCCTTTAACGGATATAAGCGCCCCGTTAATATCAGTCGATCCCCGTATTGCACGAAATTAGCTCCGCTGCCAACATGGATTAGAATCCGTCCCATCACTTTCGTTCTAACCTGCCCGTTATCCAAAGAATCCACCGACGCAAAGATGTCCGTGTAGTGGTTTTTTATCGTCGGCCAGTCGTCGACCGTGGCATAAATCGTGTATTGAGTGTTGCCGTCGGCGTAATGAATAATATGCCCGGGCGGGAATGTTTTGACTGCGTACGTGTACGAAAAACCGGACAGAAGCAGGAGCGCCGCCAGCACGGACCCGGTCAAAGCCCGGTGCTTATTCCTTGCCCAGCACCAGAGAGCGGCGAAAATGCACGACACCGCCAGAACCAGCCAAACCCACGCGGACAGAAATATTTTGTCTGCCAGTACAATCGCCGCTATAACCGGAATCAGGCCGGCAATCGCCGGATATTTTTTAATCACACGAACTTCTCGATTTATTTGACACGAGCCCTAAATATCGAAATAACTTTTGGCAGCTCTTCCAATTTAAAGAAAATTGAAAACACAAGATACCCCAGAGCCAATCCTGCGATTTCCACCAACACCACGGCCAAATTTCCCGGAAAACCCTTCAATCCGAACACCTGTCGGAAATCGACAACGGTCACCAGTACTTTAGTAGCTGTGACCGCAATCCCCGAGGCTGCAATCGTCTTTATGCTCTGATAAAGAACCGGTTTGAAAGACAGTCCGGGAATTTTTCTTTTGAGATTCGCCAGCAGAAGCCCCATATTGGCCAGCCCGGCGGCTCCGGTAGCTGCCGCCAGACCGGCGAAATTCAAGAATGGTATCAGCGCGAAATTCAGGCCGATATTAACCGCCACCGCCAGTATCGAATACAACATCGGTCTTTTGGAATCCCCCAGCGCATAATAAACCGGCGCGACCACTCGCACGCCGGCGAAACCGATCAGCCCGAATGAATAATAGAACAAGGCCCGGGCGGTGTTGAGCGTATCGGTGGCATCGAAGGCCCCATACTGAAAAATCAATTTGACAACGTCCTTTCCGAAAACGGCCAGAAAGGCCGCCGAGGGAATCACCAGAAACATATTCAATCCGAACGCTTCGGCAAAGGTTCTGGTCAGAGCCGGGTGGTCTCCCCGCGCGACGTCCTCGGAAGCCCTGGGCAGGGCCACCGTCCCCAGCGCCACGGCGAAAACGCCCAGAGGGAAGTGCATCAGCCGGTATGCAAAATTAAGATACGAGATCGAGCCTTCGATGAGAAACGACGCCAGCAGGGTGTTAATCAATATATTGATCCGCGACGCCGACAGGCCGAGCATCATAGGTGCAATCAGCTTGATAATTCTTTTCAGACCGTCGTCATAAAAATCGAATATCAGGCGAAACCGGAAGCCGATCCGATGCATCGACGGCAACTGGAACACCAGCTGCCCCATCCCGCCGATTATTACACCGAGCGCCAGGGTATAAATCGGCGCATTGAAATATTCATAGAGCAGAACGGGCGTCAGTATCATACCCAGGTTGAACAGGGCCGGGGACAGTGCCGGAATCCCAAATCGTCCGGTCGAATTGAGGATCCCCATCAAGACCGCCGAGACAGAAACCAGGAGCAGGTAGACGAACATCAGGCGAGTCAAATTAACGGTCAGATCGAATTTTTCGGGATTGGACGTAAAGCCTTTGGCGGATATATAGACCAGCTGCGGCGAAAAAATTATACCCAGCGAGACCGCCAGCCCGACCACCAGGAGTAATACCGAGATAGTGACATTGGCCAGACGGAATGCGTCCATTTTGTCCCGTTTGACCAGCTGTTCCTTGAAGACCGGCACAAAGGCCGACGACAGCGCCCCCTCGGCGAAGAGGTCTCGAAGCAGGTTGGGTATGCGAAAGGCCGCGACAAAACAGTCGGTCAGCATCCCGGCTCCGAACAGCACCGCCACCACCTGCTCCCGAATAAGCCCCAGGACCCGTGAAAAAGCGGTGGCCGAAGCGACCTTTCCGGCTGACGATACCATGCTGGTATTGTAATTTTTATCCATTGACAAACCGGGCGCTGTTCGTATATTGAGAAACTAATTTTTTTGAGAAAGAAAGGAGCCATCCTTGCCGCACCATAAATCGTGCAAGAAAAGAATGCGGACGTCGGGCGAAGAGCAATTGAGAAACCGGGCCATCCGGACGACTCTTAAGAGTTCCATCAAGGACCTCAAGGCCACTCAAAAGCCCGAAGAGGCAGCCGCGAAATATACCGCGACGGTCAGAAATATTGACAAAGCCGCAAGTAAGAAGATCATTCATAAGAACAAAGCCGCTCGCTTAAAATCAAGACTGGCGGGATTTGTCGATTCATTGAGCAAAAGCGAATAAGGCGGTCAGACCATATATCTGGCCAGCCTTATCAGCCTCGGATGAGTCGTGAGAATCATCCAGAGCAATTTACCGACATTTATTCCGCTATTATTGTTTTTATCAACCTGCTCTCTTAACGCCCCAATAATGCAGTCAAAGTCGCGATCCGACATATGTTCGAAGGCGCGACGCATTCGTGCATACCGGACCATTTCTTCTTTTTTCGTTTTCAGGAACTCACCGGGGTACAATTTGTCAAGACCCGCCATATCGGTAACAGCCCCGGAAAGAAACCTGACGACGGCCCGCCCGGCGAATATACCGGAGGCCATACCAAGGGCGATTCCTGCGCCCGACAACGATTCAATCACGCGGGCGGCATCGCCGACTATCAGGAGATTGTATTTGCGCAACATCCTGCTCCCGCGAAAGGTCGGAATCAGTCCGCAGTGACGGCTGACTATTTCCGGGTTTCCGAATCGGTCTGTGATAAACCGGTCCAGCAGGGCTTCGGCGCTATTGTCTTTGCGTTTGTTCGATCCCATACAAATTCCGACATTGGCGCTGGCGGCCGATTTCGGAAAGATCCAGATGTACCCCAGTGGCGCTATTTCGTGGCCGAAGTGAAATTCAATCAGGTGAGGATCGATGTCTATGCCGTGCAGTCGATATTGCAGCGCCGCCAGTGTTTCTTTTAATCCCAACCGGTTTGGTACCCCGGCCTGCCGGGCCAGTTGCGACTCGATTCCATCGGCGGCGACAAAAATTCCGGCCCTGACTGTCTCGGTCTCTCCCCCCGGGTATTCGATTTCGATAGTTTCAAAGCGTTTCTTGTGCTGCTTAAGATTTTTTCCGATCGCATTGCAAACAAGTTTCGCCCCGGCCTTTTGGGCGCGATGGGCCAGGTCCAGATCAAACCGTGGGCGTTCCAGGATATATCCTTTTCGTTCACTTTCAGCCGTCACGCTGTTGCCGTCAGGAGCAACCATCATGAAGCGGTTGATTTTCGACGCCACCCAGGATGGTTCAACCTCACCAATCAGTTCTTCCATCGCACCGGCCGCGACGCCTTCGGCACAGCAAAGAGGAAGCCCCGGCCTTTCGTGTTTTTCCAGCAGAAGCGTTCTAAACCCGGCTTTGGCGATTTCGAAAGCAGCCATCGACCCGGCCGGGCCTGCCCCCACCACTACGGCGTCGTACTCATGCAACGGCTTTTGCCCTCAATGCCTCAACCGGGCAAAACAGGATGCAAATGCGACACATGGTACATAAATCGTGCTGACACAGCAGCCGCTCGAAGCTCAAGAAAAGAGCCTCTTCGGGACACAAGGTCACGCACCCGCCGCACTGCAGGCAAAGGTTACCATCGATTTCCAGCATAATACCGGCAATCTAATCGCCTCTAATGCGGCGTTCAACAATTTTTTAAGGCAACTTAATAATTAAGAAGCAAAACTCTACCATTGAACGACTCAGCCCGCCCGGATTCCATTCTCAAGGCTATCAGATCGTGCAAAAAAGTCTGCTTATCCGTAACCGATGCGTTTTCTCTAAGCACTTTAATAGGGTAATTTATGCCCAGCACGCGGCAGAGACATTCTGGTCGATAGAACCCGGCAGGAAGAAGAAAGCCGTTTTGACTTAACCTGAGCACCTCATCAAAGCCGATATTGCCTATTTCCATTTGCACCGTCCCGGAGTCCGGCTTCCCTCCGGTTACGGCCGATTTTCGGTCCGTCGGTTTGACAATATTCGCTCTCTGTCGCAGAAAATTTACAAAATCAGTTAGTATGGCAGAAGCGTGGTGAGATTTCCCCAAGTCTATACCTGCCCCTAACTCATTACCATCCCAGGACTTAATCCGTGCGTAAATTCTATTCTCGAGATTGGCAGAATCACCGACCGCGATATGAGTGTCTCGCGGGAATATTCTCTGGAATTCATTAAATTGGTCGTTATTCCATTGGCTTAAGAAAATATGGCCGGTCATGATCGGCGGATCCGGGACAGGCACCACCTGCACCGGAACAAAATCGACCCTAAGGCGTTCCAACGCTTCCAGATAGGAGCCGTCATCGGTCATAAGATACACTCCATCAACGACTTCAACAACCAGGAGCGGATTAAATATGTATCCCGCTTCGGCAAAGGCGGTCGTTAGATATTCCGTCCTGTCGGCATGAGATTCCATTATCGTCACGATTTGCGTTCGAGGCACTATTTTAAGAATCGGTTCCATAATATACTCCCAAATGGCTTTCCCGGCCAAAGTGCAATATCGGTGCCTGAATTCCGGGAATAATCCAGTTTGTGACAGAGCCTACGGTTACGAACGAAAAGAGTCAATTTTTACGGAATATTACGATGAACCCAAATTGCGATATGCAATCAATTTCAAATATTATATCATTTCGAAAGTAAGAATACGGTCAAAAGTGCGCACCAGAATCGAGCGGCCGTCGGGCCAGAAGCCGACTTCAGGCTGTCCCGGGGTCCAGTTGGAATTGGGGAATTCCACTTTTCGGAAGAAATTGCGACCGATATCGAACATATAGATATAGCCCTT
Organism: uncultured candidate division Zixibacteria bacterium; assembly: GCA_963702205.1. Classification (GTDB taxonomy): domain Bacteria; phylum Zixibacteria; class MSB-5A5; order GN15; family PGXB01; genus CALAMC01. The sequence continues at coordinate 1,962,907 of OY969724.1, read as the reverse complement.
TGGATGCCGTTCGTCTTTCGGCACCTGCGACCCCAGATTGAGGATCACCCCGCAGGCGATAAATCGGTCATCATTCGACAAGTCTATCGATGTAAACCTGTACTCGACACTCTCCATCTTATAATCCCAAACCTTGGCCCCTCTTTCAATATTGATCGAAGCCAGCGTATACGGGGCCACATAGTACAACCGCTTGAGTTTTTCGTTTATATTAAACGCGACTATTTCTCTATCCACCGTGCTGTCGATCGACAACAGGGTCGTATCCATGTACGTCGTCAAAACCGCGTTCTTAAGCACCGCGAAGTACTTACCGGTCGGCGATATCGCGAAACCGTTTTGATAGTCGAGCGCCTTAAGCATATTCCCGGCTTTGTCATACAAAAACACGCCCTTGGGGCCGCCGTCTATTATAAATCGGCTGCCGTCGGATGCGAATCTGATTTCTTTGCAGGCGACCAGGTCGAGCATCGCCCCGGTCTGGTTGGCGTTGCAAACCATAACTCTCCAGTCGAAACCGCCTTCCGTACCGGAGGCGAAGACCAGATAATCACCCGACGGTGCAATGTGGCATTTGCCCATAGCCAGGCCGTCGTATGACCAGATATTTTTATTATTTTTATCGTAAATGTCGATGTGCTGCAGCGGTGCCCCGGTCGAATCCACCGGTTGAAGTATCGTAATTATTCCATAATACAGGCCGTTGTCAGAAACGGCCAATTTCTGCCCGGCCTTTAGCGTCTTCGAGAATTCGGTCTTCAGACGATTATTATAACCCAGAAACGAATCGCCCTCGGTGACAATCAGATTGCCCGACTTAAGGCCGAAGGCGTGCGCTTTTGCGGAAAATTGGATGTCGTTTTTAAATTCCCGCAGATCAAGGGCCGCAGCCAGACCCGGCATCACAAGCAGACACAGTACGATAAAACCGGCGGCCCGCACGCATTTCCTCATTATTCGACACACCCCATTACCGGAGCCGGACCGTCTTCGTAAATGGAGGAGATCAGGTACAATATATCAAGGAGATTAATCGAACAGTCTCCGTTGGGATCGGCCAGATTGGGATGTATCGGGGCCGGTCCGGTGGCATATTTGTAACTTATTATAAACAAAATATCCAACAGGTTGACGGCATTATCGTTATTGGCATCACCGTATTTTACAGTTTCCTGCCCGAAATAGTCCATAATTTTTCCAATAAGTGCCGTCGCGCTGGCGCTGGTTAAATCGTAAACAGGAAACGACAAGGCCACTCTTTTTCCGTTTGGCGTTTCATAGGCCACACCCACCGGTTGACCGTTAAATGAGGGGTCACTGCTGGCCGAATTGAAATTATAAATCACTTCGGCCGAACTGGCGGGAGGAAGCGTTAATTTTGATATCGTCGGCAAAGTCCCGTTAAATATTCCGCCCGGCTTTACCTCAACATTGGGCCAGCCGTTTTGTCCGGTCGCGCCGGTGAAATCGAGTGACGTCTGTTCGGTAACCCCGGTTATATCGAAGGCGTCATACAAAATGTCACCCGGCCCCTGGGTTCCGCCTCCGGACAGGTTGATAAGGGTCCGCCATCCTGCCAGGACGAAATTGGTCGGGTAGCCGATATACCATTCAACCGAGTCGATCGAACCCGAGAACAACTGCACGTTGATATCGTCGTCAAACCAGATAATGGTCTGGTACTGCCCGGCCGTCGAACGGTTCAGCGCCTCGGATGCGGAGTTGATTTCCTGCTCTATATATGAAACACCGGCGAATATGGAATCATAATAAGCCGTCTGCTGGGCTTCGGTCGGATTCAGACTGCCGCTCGATGACGTTTCTTCGACGAATAATATTCCCGAATCGAAAGAAGCCGGAACCGCCGAAACGATACTCGACGCCGTCGAGACGTTCATGTCATTATCCACTGCCAGTACTTCATACTGATAAAGCTTGTGCCCGTCGACCGCCATATCGAGGTACGATGTGTCGGTCGTTTCATCCAGAACCGCCCAGTCGTTCAACGGGTCTTTTCGCATTATTCTGTAAAAATTAAGGTCGAGCTCGATATTGGGCTTCCAGTTAAGGGAAAGCTGCATATAATCCGGGTCGACCCTGACGTGTTGCGGCTGCCGAGGAATAATAAGCGGTTGACCCGTCTTTTCCACCAGAAACAGAGGCCCATATCCCTCGCTGTTTATTCCCGCCACGGCCATATGGTAGGTCTGGCCTTCGGTTAAACCGGTTATAGTGTGTGTGCAATTGCCGGCCGGGACGTCGGCCGTGTCAGTATACACCCCGGCTGTCGTGCCATACAATACCTGATAAGTATAAGTGGGGTCACAATCCCCGGACCAGTCGACTGAAAGCTCGCTGCCGTTGCCGACGTCATAGATGGCATCAATTTGAGTGAACTTGGCGGCATTGTCGATAGCCCCCACCCCTGCCGCCGCCGCACGAATAACCTGCTCGAAATAAGGGAAATCCAGTCGCGAAGAAATATCCATGTTGGTATGCCAACCATCGGTATTGAATAATCCTTCCTGGGTATAAACAACGTTGTACCCCAGATTGCTGAACGATTCATGATCTGAGCTTCCGGTCGATCCGGAAAGCAACGGGTTTATCGTCGAAACGCGTGTGGCGGCGTCGACCATAGTTTTGGCATAACCGTTAAAGGGTCCGTGGAAATACTTGATGTCGTAATTGACGCCGCCGGTGTAGGCAACCATGTCGAAATTCAGCATGACCTCGATGTCCGTCCCGGCGTTATATAATTCCTGGGCATAAGCCATGGACCCGATCAAACCGACTTCTTCGGCGCAAAAAGCCACGAATTTATACGTCTTTTTGGTCGGAACATCTTTAAGAACCCGCGCCAGCTCAAGGGTCGCGCAAACGCCGCTGCCGTTGTCGTCGGCACCGGGGGCGAAAACCAGAGGATCGCTGTCGAAATTTATGGAGTCATAATGTCCACCGATAACCACGACTTTATCGGCCTCACTCGTACCGGGTTTGGTACACACGACGTTGAACAACTGCAACCCGTTATAATAAAATTCATCGAGCGTTACGTCGGTGTACCCGAACTCCTGAAACTTGGAAACAATCCAGTCTTTGGCATACTCAATAGAATCGGAATATATGTACCGCGTTTGAAACGCCTCGAGCCGCGTATCATAGCTCAACAAAGAATCCTGACTGACAAGATCGGCGAGAGTATCCGAGGGGTATTCGAGATTGGCCAGTGCATAATAAGCCGGAGGGTTATAAAAGAAAGGCGTCTGAAGGTCCTCCAGAGGAAGAACCATATAGCCCGCCCGGCGGGCCGTTTCGATTCCTTCATCATTCAGTGATGCCAGGTATAATCCGTCGCGCTCGAAATCAAACGTTAGATTCTGTGATTTCAAAAATAACACGGGAGCTTCGGGCTCGACAAGCTGGACGCCCGAAATTCCACGGTTGTCAATCGCTTTTTCAATCTCGATTCCGGAGTCCTGCAGGAATTGAGAAGTATTTTCGTCAGCCTGCACAATAAAATATCCGTCCATCGTCCCATGGGCATAAGCCAACCTGCTTTTGACCGTTGCCAGCTGATCTTCATTGTTTATTTTAATCAGGTAAAGGCCATCGGCCAGAACACTTCCGGCCGAGGACAAAATCAGCAAAGCCATTAAAATCATGCGGGCTATCATCCTATACTCCTTTATATGTCGGACACACATTAAGACAGCGGAAAATATATGTATAAATAAAATATACGTCGCTTGCCAAACTTGTCAAACCCTGTCTTCAATTATCTAACGATCCAGGGATTCCTTTAGTTTGGTATTCATTTCGCGCCCGACTTTCAGATATTTTCCGGTCGCTTCGGCGACAACTTCGCCCCGGTCATTAATTGCTTTTCCGGAGGTTATATAAAGTTTTCCCCGGCCTTTTTCCAGCCGGCCTTCAAACGTGATCTTCTGACCTATATATATGGCCTTTATATACTTAACGCTCAACTCGACGGTCATGACAAAAATCTCTTGGGCCAGCAGGGCTTTGATCATAACCTCATCCATCAGGGCCGCCGTAATGCCGCCGTGAAAAATATCGTGATAACCCTCAAAGCGCCTTTCTGCGGCATATTCAGTGGCCGCTTTGTCGCCGTCGAAGTAAAACCGAGCCTTAAGACCACATTCATTGTCGGCACCACATACAAAGCAGCCCGAGTATTTTGCAATTTCTTCCATGACTTAAATTTAGCAATATCCACCCGGGTTGAAAACAATAAAAAAACCCCCGACTAAGGCCGGGGGTTTTTGGAAAGATGTTATTATTTAATCTACTACCGTGCAAAGATCACGGGTGTATTGCCAGCTGAAATTATTATGGGTGACGCGGACATCGGCCGAACCGCTTTCGAAAGTTATCCTGACGTCCCATTCATAGCTGAATTCGGCCGGGGTATCGTCAACGGTCAGAGTATAATTCTGCGTCATGGTAAAATGCATCGTGCCGGAAACCGGGCAACCTGAAGCCCAGCCATAACTCGGGACCTGGCTAAAGGCGATGTCACGATAAGTTGTACTGGATTCGAATTGGGCATCAATGGTCGTGTCGGTCGCGAAATAGTGCCAGTTAATGACGGAATGATTGGAACCGTCGAGATTGCAGGTTTGCTGATCGAGATTGGTGAACAGCAGGCGGTTGCGACCGGTCCAGTCGGCGTAGGTTTCGTCGGTCAGACTGTTGTCGGTTTCGAAGACCCAGTTATGGATGTAATTCATGTAATCGGCGCCCGTAGCATCTTCGACGAATTGACCGTCCTGGCGAAACTGCACGGAATCACGCACGTACATGGAAAAATTATCGGCTTCATTGGCGACCCAGATTTCATGCCAACCGGTGCCGGCATAATAATCGTACGTATAATTGACGTCTCCCCCGCCGGGAGCATAATTGGCAATGATCACGTCGTCGTCATCGTCACCGTTCGGCATTTGATTATAGCTGTCGAAAGCCGACGAGAAAGAAGCCACCGCGGAATCGATGACGTTATCGATTTGCGGTTGAACCAGCATATAATCGAAATCCGTTTCCGATCCCGCCGTCCAGTTGGTCGTGGAGTCCGAGCAGCCGGTTCCCAGCATCAGGATTCCGGCGAGTGCTATGAGGCCTGCACCGACGATAAAGAACTTAGCGCGCATCGTGCGTCTCCTTTCGTGGCGCCCGTGAACCGGTGAGGCCCGTTTTTGTACCGATTACGATCGTTCGAGCAGGAACGCCATAATCGCCTTCTGGATATGCAGCCTGTTTTCGGCTTCGTCGAAAACCACTGAATGGGGACCGTCTATAACTTCATCCGTGATTTCACGTCCCCGTTCCGCAGGCAGGCAGTGCATAACCAGACAATCCGGAGCGGCTCCGGTCAGCAACGCCGAGTTTACTTGAAACTTACCTAATAATTTTGTTTTCTCATCTTGTTTGTCTTTTTGGCCCATCGAGGCCCAAACGTCCGTATAGATAACATCGGCATTGCCAACGGCTTCTTTAGGATCGTCGGTTATGGTCACCGAGCTTTCGCTGTTGGCTTTCGCCTTCTCCAGGATATTCCGGTCGGGCGGCGTGGATTTATCGGTCCCGATTCTAAGATCGATCGGTATCAGTGAAGCCAGGTTTAACCAGCTGTTGCAGACATTGTTGCCGTCACCGAGATAGGCGATGGAAAATTTTTCCTTTTTCTTGTGCTCCATGATCGTGAAATAATCACCCATGATCTGGCAGGGATGTACCAGGTCGGTCAGGCCATTTACCACCGGCACGTCAGCGTATTTGGCCAGACCGGTTACATCGGCATGCGCGAATGTGCGAATCATGATCAATCCGACAAATCTGGAGAGGACCTTGGCGACGTCATGAACCGATTCGCGCACTCCGATTTTTATTTCATTGTCGGTAATATAGAGCGCATTTCCTCCCAGTTCATTGATGCCGACTTCAAAAGACACACGAGTTCTAAGTGAAGGTTTGGTGAATATGCACGCCGCCGATTTTCCGGCCAGCGGTTTGGGAGAGATTTCTCCGGTTTTCATTTTGCGGCACAATTCGAAAACTTCGAAAACCTCTTTGGGGGTCAGGTCGGTTATTTCGCACATTGAACGAGGCATAACTGCTCCTTTTCTTTATTCATATCGATAATTTGACAAAATTTCTGAAAGTAACACCGGCCCGGCGCACTTGTCAACCCCTATTCGATAATGGATTACGTACGACATATTTCTCTTGATTAAAGAAACCGTTGGGGCTTTATTAACGGAAGAAACACCGGACGACATTTTTCGTATCCTAACGTATTATGGCAAGACCGGGGGAAACATGAGCAATTCGAGAATCGTTTGGGCGATAATATTAATCGTTGTCGGGATCATCGGCATCGGCGTCCGGGCCGACCTTTTGAACTGGCCGTTCCGGTTCGTGTTCCACAACCTGCTTTCTATCGGACTGGTCGCTTTGGGGATTTATTTGATCGTCCGTCAGGCCAACCGACGCAAAGCGCCCGATAGCTCGACACAGCCCTCAGTGGCCGAGCCGTTTGGCGCCGGCTTTCAAACTCTGGAGAAAGTTTTCGGCGACATGCATTTTGACGCCCGTGACATTGAACTTAATGGCCGCAATTTTTCAACCGTATTCGGAGATATTCTTCTCTATTTATCCGGCGGCAGACTGTCCAAGGGCAACAATCGAATTTCGGCCACGACCGTTTTCGGCGATGTAACCATAACTTTGCCCAAGGACATGGCCGTATTCGCCACCGGCTCGGATATTTTCGGAGAGATAATCATTTTCGGGAGGATTGCGTCCGGAATTTCCAACAGCCTGATACAAAAGACCGAGAATTTCGATTCCGCACAGGAAAAACTATATATTCACGCCCGGACGGTTTTCGGTGACGTGCGGATTTTTCAAGTCTGAATCGGCTGGCTATACGAGGACTTCGACCGACCAGTCTTCATTGACGTACAGGCAGATAATTTCAGCGTCGTACTTCCACGACCTTATTTTCTCCACGCTTTTTCTTAATTGGGATTCCTGTATTGACCGATCAACCGGATTTCCCGCACAATCGTGATGCCCGACCAGGGCGATAACCGAAGAACCGTGTTTATTTATGGAAATATCGATTCTTCTTTTAATAGACTCGAGGGCGGTAAGGTCGTCGCCTTCGGCCAGCACCTTTATCGGACCCGGTTCGGTGACGGCATCCACGTGATCGACCCCGTACGTTTCTTTTAGATATTCCATGACAGGCAACTGTGTCCTGCCGTCCATGCAATTTACGGCGGTGGCAAACTTGCCCTGAACCATTGACAGTTTCTCCCGATTTTTATCATAATATATATCTGCTCAAATCTTCGTCTTCGACAATTTCGCCCAGTTTCTTGTTCACCATCGAAACCGTGACCCGGATATTTTTTTGCCCTGCGGGCGCGTCGAACATGACGTCTTCCAAAAGCGTCGTCATAACCGTATGAAGCCGCCTGGCCCCGATGTTTTCCATATTGTTATTGACCTTCTCGGCGATTTCCGCGATTCGTACGATTGCTTTTTTGTCGAAGGCCAAATCGATGTCTTCGGCTTTCAACAGTGCAATATATTGCTTTATGAGGGCATTCTGTGGTTCGGTCAGGATTTTGACAAAATCGGAAGCATCGAGCGAACCCAGTTCCACCCGAATCGGGAAACGACCCTGAAGCTCGGGGACCATATCCGACGGTTTCGAGGAATGAAACGCCCCCGCCGCGATGAACAGCATATGGTCGGTTTTGACCAGTCCATACTTGGTCATAACCGTCGAGCCCTCGACTATCGGTAGTATATCGCGCTGGACGCCTTCACGGGAGACATCCGGACCGCTCTTCGATTTTTCACCGCAGATTTTATCGATTTCATCTATGAATATAATCCCCGATTGCTGGGCGCGTTCGAGAGCATCGGCAATAACGTCATCCATATTGACGAGCCTGTCCAGCTCGTCGGCGAAAATAAATTTTCTCGCTTCGGCTACCGACGTTTTCCGGCGCTTGGTTTTCTTGGGGACAATCCCGGAAAACATCTCCTGAAAATTAATGCCGAGTTCTTCCATACCCATCGGTGAAAAAATCTCCACCACTGGGAAACGATCCTGGGCGGCATCGATTTCCACCATTCTCTTTTCGAGCTTGCCATCGCGAAGCTGCTTGCGAAGTTTTTCACGGGTATTGCTTATGTCTATTTCGCCGGATTCCAGTTGAACCACGTCGTCCGGTGCGTGTGTCGGCTTTTTTGCCCGGGGCGGAGGCAAAAGCAGATCGAGCAGACGTTCCTCGACATTTTCCTGCGCCTTGCCTTCAACCGCTTCGGCTTTCTCCTGACGCACCATACCGACTGCCAGGTCGACCAGGTCGCGAACCATCGATTCCACGTCGCGTCCGACATACCCGACCTCGGTAAATTTTGATGCTTCCACTTTCAAAAAAGGCGCCGATGCCATGGCTGCCAGGCGGCGGGCGATTTCGGTTTTGCCGACCCCGGTCGGGCCGATCATAAGAATATTATTGGGCTGAATTTCACTTTGCATATCACCGGTTACGGCCTGTCTTCGCCAGCGGTTGCGCAGCGCAATCGCCACCGACTTTTTGGCCTTTTCCTGACCGATGATGTATTTATCAAGATGCTCGACTATTTCTTTGGGAGTTTTGGCTAATCTGTTTATCATTTTAACGTTTCCACTGTAATGTTATCATTGGTATAGACACAAATGTCCGACGCTATCTTGAGCGATTTTTGCACGATTTCTGCGGCCGTCAGTTTCGGCGATGTCGACAGGTAGGCGCGGGCCGCGGCGAGGGCATAGGTGCCTCCCGAGCCGATCGCGAGAATGCCGTCGTCGGGTTCGATCACTTCACCCGAACCGGCAATGATCAGCGAATTTTTCTTGTCCGTCACGGCCAGCAGTGCTTCGAGACGCTGTAAGTATTTATCGGTCCGCCATTCCTTGGCCAGTTCCACCGCGGCCTTGGGGAGATTCCCGTTGAACTCCTCAATCTTGCTTTCGAACCGCTCGAACAGCGCGAAAGCATCGGCCGCCGCTCCGGCGAATCCGGTCAGAATCTGGTCGTTGTACATCCGCCTTATTTTGATCGCTTTCGATTTCATGACGGTATCATCGAGCGTAACCTGACCGTCACCCCCCAGCGCGGCCTGGCCTTTATATCGCAACCCAAGTATCGTCGTGGCATGAAATATCATATATCTCTCCTACGCCCTCGGATGGGCTTTGTCATAAACTTTTTTCAACTGCTCGGTCGTAATATGAGTGTATTTTTGGGTCGTCGCCAGCGAACTGTGACCGAGCATTTCTTTTATCGCCAGAATATCCGCCCCGTTTTCCAGCATGTGCGTTGCGAAACTGTGGCGCAGCATGTGGGGCGTAACATTCTTTCCCAGCCGGGCGCAGTATTTCATCACGATCCGATTGACCGACCGCGTCGACACTGGCTCACCCCTGTAATTTAAAAACAGGAGCCCCAGATGATCCGGCCGGGACCCCACAAATACTTCACGGACTTCCAGATAGCTGGTAAAATCGGCCAGCAGTGATTGTCCGCACGGGACTATTCTTTCTTTATTGCCCTTCCCGATAACCGTAAGGGTCCCTTTATTCAGGTCAAGATCGGATATTTTGATTGCCGCCATTTCGGCACGGCGAATGCCGGTCAGATAAAACAAGGTCACCATCAGATAATCGCGGCGATTCAAATATGAGTCCTTATCGAGATTATCGAACAGCTCATCGGCTTCCTTTTGAGATAAAAAGCCCGGAATCTTTTCTTTATATTTGAGTCTGTTCAGGCGGCACAAATAGGCCGAGCCGTCTTTCTGTCGCGCCAGATATTTCTGAAACCCCGCCAGAGCATATATAAACCCGGCCAGTGTCCGTACCGAGAGGCCGTCACTGCGTCGAGCCGCGAGATATTTACGCAACAATATGGCATTAACCGCCGGCGACGGCTCATTTTCGCGGTATTCTTTCTCCAGAAATTCCACCCACGGTTTAAGGCCGTTGCGGTAGGTTTCGACAGATCCTGACGCCAGCGTCGTTTGCTGAGTGAGATAGCCAATATAATTATTGAAATATTTTTTTATCACGTCGGGAAGATATGATAAACAACCGCACAGGTCAATTAAAAGCGAAACTGTCGGCCGTAATCCTCACGAATTCAGATTCAACGGTACGGTAAGGATTCTTTTATAGAGAAGAATTCAGGCTAACAGAAAATTACCACTTAAGACGCGACTTCTTCGGGCTTTTCTTTGAAAATTTTGTGTTTGCATTCGGGACAATAAAGATGCGCCCCGGCGGCTTTCGTATCTTTTTCCACCAGATACGGGCTCTTGCATTCCGGACATTCCTGATTGACCGGTTTGTACCAGCTGGCAAAATCACATTTGGGGTATTTGGAGCAGCCCCAGAACGTTTTACCGCGTCGTGTTTTCTTCTCGACCACGTCACCGTCGCAGCCTTCGCGCGGACATTTGATGCCGGTCGGGATGGCTTTGGTGGTCTTGCATTCCGGATAATTGGAGCAGGCCAAAAATCTTCCGAAACGACCTTCTTTGACGACCATCCGGGCTCCGCAGTTTTCACACACGACGTCGGTTATTTCCGGTTCGGCCTGGCCGTTGAGCGGTTTGGTCGTCTTGCATTCCGGGTATGCCGAACAGGCCAGGAAACGGCCGTTGCGTCCCCACTTTATAACCATCGGTGAGCCGCATTTTTCGCAAACTTCACCGGTTTCTTCGGTCAAGGAGTCCTTTATTTCTTTCTGGCGCTTGGTGACGTCGTTCAGTGTCTTTTCAAACGGCCCGTAAAATCCCTGCATGACCGACACCCAGTCCTCTTTGCCCATTTCGATCTGGTCCAGATCGGTCTCCATATGCGCCGTAAATTTCACATTGAACAGGTCGGGGAAATTATCCACGAGAATCTTATTGACGGTTTTACCGAGTTCCGTCGCAGAGAGCTTTTTCTGCTCCAGTTCAACATATTTGCGGTCCAGCAGGGTCGAGATAATCGAGGCATAGGTCGACGGACGACCAATCCCTTCGGCTTCCAGCGTTTTAACCAGCGATGCCTGCGTAAACCTGGCCGGCGGTTTTGTAAAATGCTGGCTGGGTTTGAGCTCGACCAGGCGCAGCTTATCGCCTTTTCCCAGTTCGGGAATAGAATCGACAAACCCGTTTTCGCCGTTGGCACCGTTGCCGTTTTCTTTGGCTTCATCGTACACTTTGAGAAAACCGTCGAATTTCAAAGCCTGGGCGGTCGATCGGAAGAGGTATTTGCCGGCATTAATGTCGACCGACGTTGTATCGTACACGGCCGGAGTCATCTGGCAGGCGAGAAATCGGTTCCAGATCAAAGTATAAAGCCGCAGCTGGTCGCGGGTCAGAGACCCTTTGATTTTAGCGGGCGGATTGTCAAGATAGGTCGGTCGGATCGCCTCGTGAGCGTCCTGCGCGCCTTTCCTGGCCCGGTAGAAATTCGGTTTACCGGGAAGATATTCCGACCCATATGTATTATTTATGAATTCCCGCGCCTGATCTATGGCCGAGCTGGCAATACGGGTCGAGTCGGTTCTCATATACGTAATCAAACCGGTCGCGCCTTCATCACCCAATTCCACGCCCTCATACAACTGCTGGGCGATCATCATCGTCTTCTTGGGTGAGTAACCCAAAGCGCGGGCGGCGTCCTGCTGCAATGTACTGGTTATGAACGGTGGCAGAGGATTACGTTTCTTTTCTGATTTCTTAACTTCATCAACGGTGAAGTCGAGCTTTTTCAGTTCCTCGACGATGCCGTCGGCCTGTTCCTGATTTTTTATCTCGGGTTTGTCACTGTCGATTTTGACCAGTTTTGAGAGCAGTTCGGTTTTGTTTTTATCGGCCAGAAGAGCCTCGATATTCCAGTACTCTTCTTCGACAAACGCCTCGATCTCGGCTTCCCGTTCACAGATAATTCTCAGTGCCACCGACTGCACCCGTCCGGCGCTCAAGTTTCGGGCCACCGTCTTCCACAGCACCGGCGAAACTTTGTATCCCACCAGCCGGTCCAGTGCCCGGCGAGCCTGTTGGGCGTTAACCAGATTAATATCGATGTCACGGGTATTTTCTATGGCCGCCAGGACGGCCTTTTTCGTAATTTCATTGAAAGTCACCCGAACCACTTTGTCGGGCTCGCTGATTTGCTGGGCCACGTGCCAGGCGATGGCTTCGCCCTCGCGGTCGGGATCGGGGGCCAGATATACCATGTCTGATTTTTTGGCGGCGTCGCGCAGCTTTTTAAGGATTTTTTGTTTGCCCCGTATCGTCACGTAGTCGATTTTAAAGCCATCTTCCGGGTCAACACCGAGCTTTGATTTGGGCAGGTCGCGAACATGCCCGATGGTCGAGAGAACCTCGAAACTTTTCCCCAAAAACCTCTTCAGGGTCTTTGATTTCGCTGGTGATTCAACTATTAAAAGATTTTTGGTCATCAAATCCCTATTCCGGCCGGTCGTTCCTGCGTGTTTTTATTTTCCCCGCAGCCAGGTCGGCCAGGGCCATGGATGTCACTTTGCGGCCGTCGATCGAGATGTCTTCTTCGGCCATTCTTTCCAGTTGCGCCAGTCTCATCGAATTTATCTGGCGGGCTCTTTGTGAAGCGATCAAAACGGCTTCGTAACGGTTTCTGGTCACCTTGTCAAGCTCCTCAAATGAAGTTCGGACCATAGCTCCTCCTATGTTTTTTTGCGTTTCTTCTAACCGATTATACGCCCGATTAGTTCCATGTTCAAGTTCTTGAGGCGGCAATGCAGCGAGTTGACGATCATATCTACTTCATTTACGGCCGTATCAAGACGCTTGTTGATAATGACATATTCGAATTTCGAAAAAAGTCCCATTTCTTTAACAGCCCTGTCGAGTCTGATTTTTAATTGCTTATCGTCTTCGGTCCCCCTTTTCTTTAACCGGCGAATCAATTCAGACCGGCTGGGAGGCAGGATAAACAGAAGCGCCGCTTCGGGATAGAGGCGTTTAATCTTGAACGCTCCCTTGACGTCCACGTCCAGCAAAATCACCCCTCCTTTTTTCAGAGTCTGGTCGAGGGGTCGACAGGGAGTTCCATAACGGTATGTATGTACGCGGCAGGATTCGGCAAAGAAGCCTTTTTTCTGCAAAGCGGCAAATTCATGCGGTAAAACAAAAAAATATTCGCGTCCATTTTTTTCGCCGGAGCGCGGCGGGCGGGTCGTGAACGACACCGAAAACGTCCAGCCGTCTTTTTTATGCTTTTTAAGCAAAGCCCGGCAGATCGAACTTTTTCCGCCGCCCGATGGCGACGAAATGATTATAATTTTGCCCCGTCCGGATTTCATCGAATTAAAATATGCTCCGTTCCATTATTCAATATTCTGCACCTGTTCGCGTATACGCTCTATCTCTTCCTTGAGTTCCACGACCATATGGGTAATATCCGGATTGGCGGATTTGGAGCCGATCGTATTAGCCTCGCGGTTCAACTCCTGCAATATGAAATTGAGTCGTCGGCCGATCATACCGTCGTGGCTGATCTCATCCATAAATTGACTAAGGTGAGAATCGAAACGGACGCATTCTTCGCTGATGTCGGCGCGTTCGGCCAGATATGCTATTTCTTCTTCGAAGCGAGCCCGATCATAATCCTTTTTATTCAGCAGGTCCTCGATACGTGCCGTCATCTTCGACCTGAACATCTCGGAATTGTTTCCAGCGAGCTTCTGGATTTTGGCAATTACTTTCTGAAGTATCTTTATCCGGGCGGTTATGTCTTTCTTGAGATTGGTCCCCTCGGTCAGACGCATGGCGATCAGATTTTTCAAAGCGCCCTGGGCGGCCTTTTTGACCACCGGCCAGACTTTCTCTTCAAGATTCTCGCTTCGTTCCACTTTGAACAGGTCCTGAAACTGCAGGAAATGCCCGATTTCGATATCGCCGGACAACTTGAATTTTTTCTTCAATTCCAGCAGGTGTTTATGAATGTCCTTAGCCAGTGCCGAATTCAAAACCGCCTTGTCAATCCCGAGGCCGTAATCCTCATAGCTGACCAGAACCGTCAACCGACCGCGATCGACCGTACTCCCGATTAAATCTTTTAATTTGGGTTCAAGAAAACTCAGCTGTCGGGGCAGGCGAAAAGCATATTCCAGAAAACGGTTGTTAACCGAGGATATTTCCACCGCTACGGCCAGATTTTTCGTTTTATGATCCGCCCGTCCGAAACCGGTCATTGAATTCATAAGGCTTGCCTCTTCATTTTAGGAAAAACCAGACTGACAAATAAGCAATTATGAGCGTTTTGTCAACTGTTCTTGAGTTAGATCCTAAATATCCGTGATCTCTCATTTCAACACAACGTGCAACCAACAGAGCTCTCGCCAACAAAGCCAATACATGATTCGTCCGAACCGAATAAAAAAGGTTTGACTTTATGATGCCAATCATACTTTTTAAGTATATATAAGTCAACGGATTAATTTGCATTAAACATGGCTCCAGCCTTAAACGTCATAGAAGCAGTTAGAAAGCAAGGTCCATGAATAGCGATACTGAGGATCTTGTTCATAAATTTGTGGATGGTGACCATGCGGCTTTTGCCGAACTGGTCAGGAGGTTTGAAAAGAAAGTCTATGGCGTCGCGTACCGCATGATGGGCAACCATCTTGACGCCGACGACGTAACCCAGGAGGCCTTTATAAGGATTTACCGAAACCGTAAATCCATAAAATCTGCAAGTTTCTTTTCCTGTCTTTTGATGAAAATTGCCACCAACTATGCCATCGATCTGATCAGGAAAAAGAAAAACCGATTTGTTGCCATCGACGACGACAGCACCACCTCACAGGCGCTCAAAGCCCAGCTTACCGACAAAAGCCCGGGCCCGGATGAAAGCCTCGAAAACACGGAACTGATGCAGCACATCAGAAAAGCCGTGGATCAGTTGCCGCCTCGCCAGAGAATGGCAATAATCTTGCACGATATCGAAGGGTTCTCCAAAGGTGAAATTGCCGATATTATGGAATGTCCGCAGGCGACGGTGCGGTCCAACCTGCACATCGCCCGGATAAAGGTCAAAAAATGGCTTACGAAAAATAAGCCCTGACGAGGAACTGATATGCCCTGCCACCATTTTATTGAACTCAAAATCGACGACTACCTCACCGGTCGGCTTGGGCCCGATGACAAAAGTCATTTCGACGAAATCATCGGGCAATGTCCGGACTGCCGTCGATTTTTCGAGGATCAGAAAGAGGCTTACGGCCTGATAAGCCGGGTTCCCGGTCCCAGAATCGAAGGGACATACTGGACCAGCCTCGAAAAATCAATCCTCACACAGGTCGGAGACCGCGAAGCGGTTCCGCCCGAGGAATCTCCGGCCGAAGACGGCCGGGGCCGCGGCATCTGGCCAATACTGGTGCCGCTGGCGGCGTCCTTTCTGATATTTCTGGTGTCGTTGTCGTTGAGCGATAAAACCGGACCTTCACCCGGAACTCAATTCGCGGCGGCGTCCACAGCCGAAAATAACGGTGCGGAGCAAACCAGTTATGCACGCCTTATTGAAAACCAGGAGATCGTAGCCATAAGCTACATAACAACCTCACCTCCGGGGACTTTCGGATTTTAACCGGCGTCTTTGGTACAGGGACGAATGCCATGAATAAAACGCTCTTTATCGCCACTATATTTGCGCTCGGTCTGTTTATGACCTGTCAGCGTAAGGAACAAACCGTAACGCTGGCGCTCAAGTACCCCGACGGACAGGTTATCGTCTGGGATTTCGACGGGGCCGATCATACGGACGAATATAAAAACGACAGCCTCTGGCGCACCGACGACGTGTCCTGGTCGGGAACCACTCAAGAAGAAATCCTGGACAAAATCGACAGCACGGTTTTTATCAAGCACACCAATACCGAAACAATCAGAACGCGCGACCCGAAAACGGGCCAATACAGCACCCGTGACACGGTCAGTTATATGTATTCGCTTCAGACATCGGATGGTCGGATTATGAGCGTGGAAAACGGCGAGAAACCGGATTCCTCCGCGATGGAATCATACAGGAACAAATTCAAGGACCTCGCGCCCAAATATCCGCTGCGCGCCGTTCCGGTCGGGTACACCTGGACGCAGACGTCCAAAGTGGAACTCAAAGACGGCGGGATCAACGACGTCACGACGTCTTATAAAATTCGAAGTCTGGCAAAACGCGGCGCCCACGATTGCGCCATTATTGATTTCACGACGGAATTGACCTACCCGATTGACAGATTTATCGAAGAGGACAGCGCCACCTTGAGAGGCATGGGCACCAGCAAAACGACTGGCATTATTTATCACGCCTACGATATAGGGGTAATAATCGAATTCGAGCAGCACGCCGAAGCGGTCGCCAACCTGACCGAAATAACGGCCGAGGGAGAATCCCCGGTGGTCGTAAAGAAAAAAACAAGTAGATCATATAAATTGAAAGATTATATATTACCCGGGACTTAACCGCCATTTTGCAGCAAAGAGTTTGGACAAGGCAGAAATTTACGGGGAAACTGCCGATGAGTAAATTGCATCCATATATCAGGATTGTTTTCGTCGCCGCACTGCTTTTAGCAGGCTGTTCCAACGAAAGCGGGCCGGTGATGATTGCATTGAAATTCCGACCGGGTCAGTTGTTGATCAGTGAAAGCGTCCGAAATTCCGATTTCAAGAAATATGTCGATGATTCCCTGACCGAATCGTACCGGTGCACGGAATATGTCCAATTTACGGAAAAGACGGTCGATACCCTCCCGGGCGGCAAGGGGCTTTTGCAGTGGACAACCGAAATGTCGCGGCTTCAGCCCGATTCTCTCGATCCTAAGGTAACCGATACGGTCAGGTGGTCGATGACCATCAACACCGTACAGCACGCCAATGGCTTTAACGAATTTTACTCGATTGCCGACAGCTCCCGCCTGTCTTTGATAGATTATTACAAACGTTATCTGGAACAAATGTCGTTGATCCTGCCCGATGAACCGGTCGGAATCGGCTATGAGTGGGATCATACGTTCAAAGTCATTTTAAAAAATGGCGAGCTAAAAGACGCCTCCAACCACTATCGAATCTCCGGATTTGAGAAAAAAATGGGCTATGATTGCGTCGTCATCGACCGCGACGCGGTAATGATCCTGCCACTTCAGTATGTCACTAAAGACTCATCGGCCACACTGATACAGCTTACTCATGTGAAATTCAATAGCCGAACATATCTGGCATATAAAGAAAGCGCTATCATTCACGAGCAGTCGGATTTCGATGAAAATACCGAAGGTACCTGGTACGAGCCCGGCAAGATTTCGCATTTCCGGACCGAATCGAAAGGTTCCTCGGTCAGCAATATGACGAAACTCGCGAAACCGTAATATCCTCGATTTAATCAAAGGACGAGCTTTTTTATTGGCCGATTGTCCCCTTTATTCATAGATTTCACCTGTGTTTTCAAGAGTTATAATAATTATCCTCGACGCCTGCGGCGTGGGCGAACTGCCCGATGCCGACCAATACGGCGATACGGGAGCCGCCACCCTGCCCAACCTGGCCAGAGCGATTGGCGGGCTTCAAATGCCGGTCTGCGCGAGTCTTGGTCTGGGGAATATCGTCCCGATAGACGGCTTAACTCCGACCTATAAACCACACGCCTGCTTCGGCAAAATGGCAGAAATATCTCCCGGCAAAGATTCGACATCGGGACATTGGGAGATCGGCGGGGTTATTCTTAAGAAACCGTTTCCGACTTATCCCAAAGGCTTCCCTCGCAATCTGGTTGACTCCTTTGAAAAGAAAGCAGGCATAAAAACAATCGGCAACGTTCCGGCCAGCGGCACTGAGATAATCAAAGAACTGGGCCAGAAACACCTTGAAACCGGGGCACTGATTTTATACACATCGGCCGATTCGGTTTTTCAACTGGCGGCGCATGAGAATATAGTTCCGGTCGAGCGCTTATATGAAATCTGCCGCATGGCTCGTGAAATGTTGCATAGTGAGCACGGCGTCGGACGGGTCATCGCCCGGCCATTCATCGGCAAACCGGGTAATTTCACGAGGACCGCGAACCGTCGCGATTTCTCGCTTAAACCTCCGGGAGACACATTTCTCGACCGGCTGCAGAAGAAAGATATCCCGACCATAAGCATCGGGAAAATATATGATCTCTTTGCCGGGCGTGGCATCTCCCGGTCAATCAAAACCAAAAGTAACGCCGACGTCATGGAGAAGCTGACCTCTGAACTGGAAACCACCCCGAAGGGTCTTCATTTCGCCAACCTGGTCGATTTCGATATGCTCTGGGGGCATCGCAACGACGTGCAATCTTTCGCGCGCGGGCTCGAAGAATTCGATAAATGGCTGAGCTCCTATCTCGATGTATTAAATGATGACGATCTACTGATCATCACCGCCGACCACGGTTGCGATCCAACCCTGACCGATTCAACCGATCACACCCGTGAATATGTCCCGCTATTGGTTTACAATAAGAAAATAAAAATAGGAATATCGCTGGGGACACGAAAAACATTCGCGGACATTGCGGCGACAATAGATGAAATCTTCGATCTCGGAGGCCATTTCAAACAAAAGCAGGCCGGGATTACGCCCCGTAGCTTTTTAAAAGAGATTGTCCAATGTCTATCATAGCCTTATAATACTTTGTTGAACTTAGATTGACAGGAATAGAAAATGACGGACTATTTATTCAGTTATTTCGACCATGCTCAATTGCATTCCGAAGCGGACGAACGGGCCATATTGAAATGCTGCCGCGAAGCGATGGAATTCAATTTCTACGGTATCGCCATAAATCCCTACTGGGTTCCGCTTGCCAAAAAGGAACTTACCGGGACCGATGTAAAAATAATCGGCGTTGCCGGGTTCCCCCTGTCGGCCGGTACGACCAAAATTAAAGTCGCCGAAGCCGTACAAGGCGTCGAGGACGGCGCTGATGAAATAGATATGGTCGCCAACGTCGGTCTGCTTGTATCGGGAGAGTTCGGCAAAGCCGAAAGTGAAATATCCGATGTCAAAAAGAATCTTCCCGACAACACAATACTTAAAGTAATTATAGAAACACCCAAGCTGACACCCGAACAGCAAATCGAGGCGACCAAAGTTGTCATCGATGGTGGCGCTCAGTTTGTCAAGACCGCCACGGGATTTTTCGGGGGAGCGACGGTTGAAGTTGTTGAACGGTTGAAAAAAACTGCCGGCAATAAGATTAAAGTCAAGGCTTCGGGTGGAATCAAAAGCCTGGCCGATGCCGAAGCGATGATCGCCGCCGGGGCCGACCGGCTGGGATCATCATCGTCGGCGGTTATAATGAGAGAGTTTTTTAAGACACAAAAGGTATGAAACAATCAGGGCAAGACGACAATAGCAAGCGGCCGTATATCGGCGTCCTGTTCAAATGCTGCCGGGTGTATTCCAGAATTTATATTAACGCGAAAGGCGATGCTTTTGTCGGCTGGTGTCCCAAATGTTCGACTAAAATGGAAGTCAGAATTTCACCGACCGGGTCCGACGGGCGGTTCTTTACGGCAGAATAATGGTCTTTATTAAACCGAAAATAGTGGTGGTGCCGCTGGGCGAGGTGGATTTCATGCTGGTCAACCGGCTCGCGACCAATATCGGGCAGGTTTTCAACAGATCCGTGGATATTTTAAAAGGCATGAAAGTCCCCGATGAAGCGTACAACGTCATCCGCAGCCAGCACTATGCCTCGATCATATTGCAAAAGCTGGAACGCATCAAAGCCAACAGCAAAGAACAGATTGTCGCCGTCTGCGAGGAAGATATTTACCTTCCCGATGAAGCCTACGTCCTCGCGCATTTCGACACGGTGTCCGGCACGGCGGTCGTATCCCTTAACAAAGTCCGTCAGGAATTCTACGGTCTGCCGGAGGATGAAACCAAAGTGTACGACCGTCTGTTCAAACTGGCCGTGCAGCAGGTCGCTTTTTTGAGCGAAGTGGCCGGATGCCGAAACCCGGTTTGTATCAACTATTACAGTATGAACATGATGGATATAGACCATCGCGGCAACAAATTGTGCGACATTTGTCGCCGTCAATTGGGCTCGAAATAAACGAAGACACTATGAACCTCGAACAGATACTCGAATCATTCAAAAACGATCCGGCCATGGGCCGCAATATATCGCACTGGTCGCATATCGAGGCCAGGCCGGGGCAGTACGCCGACTATCCCGACTACATCGACCGCCGTCTTGTGGATCATTTCACCAAAGTCGGAATGCGGCAGTTGTACTCTCACCAAAGATCCGCCGTTGATTCGGTGCACGACGGCAAAGATACGGTCATTGTCACTCCGACCGCCTCCGGCAAGACTCTTTGCTACAACCTCCCCGTACTGGACAGCATCATCAAGAACAAATCCACCCGCGCCCTGTACCTCTTCCCTACCAAGGCGCTTTCTCAGGATCAATTGGCGGAGCTTACCGGGACCATCGACGACCTCGATATCGACATAAAGACGTATACATTCGACGGCGACACGCCCCAGACGGCCCGGCGGCTGATCCGTTCGGCCGGGCATATCGTCGTCACCAATCCCGACATGCTCCACGCCGGGATTTTGCCGCATCATACCAAGTGGATCAAGCTGTTCGAGAATCTTAAGTATATCGTAATCGACGAAATACACCATTACCGGGGTATATTCGGTTCGCATCTGGCTAATCTGGTGCGAAGGTTGAAACGCATCTGCGCTTTCTATGGCTCCGACCCGATATTTATTATGTGCTCGGCGACTATCGCCAATCCCGATGAGCTGGCCGAGAAAATTATAGGACGCAAAGTCAATCTGATTAGCAACAACGGCGCCCCCACCGGTGAAAAACATTTCATTTTATATAATCCGCCCGTCATCAACCCGCAGTTGGGAATCCGTAAATCGGCCCTCAACGAGGCCTGTACTCTGGCGCAGATGTTTATCGCCGAGCGCATCCAGACCATCGTCTTCGCGCACTATCGCCTGCAGGTGGAAATACTCTTGTCATATCTGCGCGAAGCCTTCGCCGAGCCGTTCGGCAAAAATATACGAGTGGCCGGGTATCGCGGCGGGTACCTGCCTAATCAACGGCGGGAAATCGAGCGGGGTCTCAGGCGCGGCGACATCACCGGTGTCGTCTCGACCAATGCACTGGAACTGGGCATCGACATCGGGTCGCTCGATGTGTCGATCATCGTCGGATACCCCGGTTCGATATCTTCGATATGGCAGCAGGCAGGACGGGCCGGACGGCGCTCCGGCGTCTCGGTGACTATTTTTATCGCCAACAGCTCGGCGATCAATCAATTTCTGGCCAAGCACCCGTCGTACGTACTGGAAAAGACCCCCGAGATGGGCATCATCGACCCGGACAATTTGATAATCAGCACCAACCATATCAAGTGCGCCAGTTTCGAGCTGCCGCTTCACGATGGTGAGTGTTTTCGCTCCGACGGCACCGGCGAAATTCTCGACTATCTCGAAAACCAGAATATTGTCCGTCACGCCGGAGAAAAATTTCATTGGTCGTCGGAGATTTACCCGGCCCAGCAGGTTTCGCTGCGGTCGGCGTCGCCTGAGAATTTTGTCATACTCAATCAGTCCGACAAAAACCACGTCATCGGTGAAGTCGATTATTACAGCGCGCCTATATTTTTGCACCCCGAGGCGATTTATTTGCACGATGCCGATCAATACCAGGTGACGGAACTCGACTGGGAGGGCAAGAAAGCTTATGTCAAAGAGGTCGAAGTTGACTATTATACCGATGCTGAAACCAAAACTGATCTCAAGGTGCTTGGAACGTCCGACGAAAAAACCGAGGGCGACAGCCGAATATCGTGGGGCGAGGTAACCGTAACCTCGGTGACGGTCCTTTTCAAGAAAATAAAATTTCACACGCACGAAAACGTCGGTTCGGGCAAATTGCTCTTGCCGGAACTGGAATTGCACACCAACGCCTTCTGGTACGCCTTCCCCGGAGACATTCGTTTCAAACTCAAACTCGAGGGCGAAACATTCGGCGGGGCCCTTCGCGGCCTGGCCAATATACTCGGCAAGATCGCCCCGCTGTGGGTGATGTGCGACCCGCGCGATCTGCGCTCGATTTCACAGGTCCGCGCTCCGTTTACCGAACTGCCGACGATATATATCTATGAGAACATCCCGGACGGCGTCGGGTATTCGCAGAAGATTTTCAATATCTTCCACGATCTGATCTACGCCTGCCTTAAACAGCTCGACAGCTGTCCCTGCCCCGGCGGCTGCCCGTCGTGCGTCGGCCCCGAAATGGAAGTCGGCGAACACGGCAAAAACGGGACGCTGAAACTTCTGCAGTATATGTATGGGATTGGGTGAGGGAGCGAGAGAATAATTATAAAAAGAAACAAATCCGCTTGTTGGCAAAACTAATTGAGGATGAGATATTTTCCGCCAGAAAGAAAGAGACGCTAAATGTCTTTTTTGCAGGGCCTTTACAAAAATCAGCTGACAATTTGGCTGGGTGGCCACCCCAAACTTGTTTGGGGTGGATATTTCAAAAATACTGAATCACTTGATTTAAATTGAAACGCCGCAGGTTTGAAATCCCCGGTCACGTCCACGAATTAACATTTGCTTGTTACAAAAACCAACCATTGCTGGAGTGCGACAGGACATGCCGCTATCTTGTCGAAGCCATCAAACGTGCAAAATATATTCACAATTTCAGTTTGTTGGCGTACGTATTTATGCCCAATCATGTTCACTTATTAATTTGGCCTCGGACTGAAATACATTCAATTGCAAAAATCCTTCTCTCAATAAAACAATCCGTCTCAAGGCGCGAGCTTATATTCTCTAGAAAAAATGATTTGACGCGGCTTAGACTATATCAGACAAACGATAAAAATAGCCCCTACAGGATTTGGCAGGATGGTGGCGGCTACGATAGAAACATTATTTCATCTGGGGCAATTAAGAACAGTATTTACTACATACATAATAATCCAATCAGAAAAAAACTGGTTTCGGATGTTAAGGATTGGTACTGGTCCAGCTTTTCTGAATTGGAAAATCCAGGTTCTGGACCTTTGGTAATAGATATATTTAAAGATACTCTAATATAGTCCCCCCTCCAGACAAGTTTGGAGGGGCCACCCAACGGCAAGAACGGAACGCTGAAACTTCTGCAGTACATGTATGGGATTGGGTGAGCGCCCAAACTTACATCTTCCCCAATTCAATCATTGACAAGTCCGCCTGTTATTCTTATATTTAATCATCTCCGCAGTTACAACTTAAAACTCAATAAGGGATTATCTGACGCAGTTTCGCTAAGGGACTTAAAACTAACCTATCAAAAACCAGGAGGCGCTATGTCCCGATCCGCCGGATCCAAGCTCTGTCACTATTTAATTTTCGCGGCCATCCTTCTCACAGTCGTGCCGCTGTCCGCTCAGGCCGAGCGCGGAGACCTCAATTTAAACGGTATCCCCTTTGAACTGGCCGACGCCCAATTATTCGAGGGTTATTTCACAAACGGTGTCAGTGTCTTTACTATCGATCCGCAGGCCCAGATCGCTGCGACCGATATCAACGGGGATGAACTCGTGCTGTCTGTGGCCGATTATGTCATGATGCTCAGGATCATATTCCAGGGCCTCGAGGCCAATCCGGCCGACAGCATTCTTGGCGACGTTTATACCGGCCTTACCGATTCCACCATTGATGTCTACTCATACTTTGACGATTCCATGAAAACCGTCAGCCTGTTAATTCACATGCCGGATTTGGTTTCTTATGACATTACTCTCTTGCCCGGCTTTTCAGGGATGCAGGTGACCACCTATCAATCCGCCGCTCTTGGAGATTTGATAATTAAGATCGATGGTGACGCCTCGACGCACTTCCCAAATCATTTCGCGAAAATTCTGAAGATATCGTACGATGGTTCTCCGGCCGGCGTGGAATATTATTCGGCCTTTGGATTTGACAATCAGGCGCTTAAAATCGTGTTGCCGGACCCGGGCATGATCGGCGATATCAATATGAACGGCATACCTTATGAAATTGCCGATGCCGTCGTATTTGCAAACTATTTCGTTTACGGTGAGATCGCTTTTACCATAAGCCCCTCGAGGCAGATATCGACAACAGATTTAAACCAGGACGGTGTCCCTCTGACTCTTCAGGACTTCGGATATTTATTGGCGGTCCTGCACGACGAAATCGAGCCGGGCGATCCTTCGGGACCTCCTGTCGCAGGGGGAATAATCCTGCAGGAAAATGCGGGTTCAATTGTGGTTAAAACCGCTTTCGCCGAAAACGTGAGAGCTTTCGAATTATCGTACTTTGCACCGGGGGTAACCGATGTCTCTGCCAATCTTGTGCCCTCGATACCGGATATGGATATGGGTAATTTCACGCATGGAGACACATTGATTTTCAATGCCTATAGTTTTTCCGGTGCGACGTTCCCGGCCGGTGACTTCACAGATTTGATGACCATCACATACTCCGGTCCGCAGCCCGTATTGATTGGCGTCGATGCCGCCGGAAGCCACGGACAGCGGGTCGATTTCGGGACAATACCATGCAACGTTCTCATGGGTGATTTCGACGGTGGATTCGACCGCAATCTTGTCGATATCCTCGGCATAGTCGGCGTAGTTTATGGCCACGAAGAAAATCCCTACGGCGGTTTTATTGACGCTGCCGACGCCAACTGCGACTGCGCCGTCGACCTGACGGATATTCTCAAGCTTATAAATAATATCTATAATGCCGGCGTTGCTCCCTGCACCTGCAACGAATGGCTTACTAACTGTTCGGGTCAATAATCGAATCATTCTGGCGAGCCGCCCCGTTCGTTCGGGGTGGCTCTGCCAAAATTCTCACTTTAAAAATTAATCAGTTTTTTGAATCCTTATCCAATTGCGTCCGTAGATTAATATTAAAAATAGGAACTTATGCGGGGAGACCATGACATGGCCACAAAAAGTCCATCAAAAATAATTTTAACTTTAATCCTCACTTTCTTCTTCTGTACGGCGGCGTCGTGGGCCGATATCGAAAAGGAAGTCAATCGCGATTTCGACGTAAAACCGGGCGGTACCCTGTTAATCGACTCCGACCGGGGATCCATCGAAATTCAGACGACCGACGGAGATAAAGTCGAAATTCGGGTGCTGCTGACCGCGCGCACTTCACGTGAATCCCGGGCGGATGAAATATTCGATGACTTCACGCTCGATTTCGAGCAGGACAGTAATGAAATCAAAATCCAGGGCGATTATTCTCGGGATTCTCAGTGGTTTAATTCGAACAACAACAAGCTGCGTGTGGAATTCCTCGCCCGCATCCCGGAAAAATTCAACGTCGACCTCGAAACCGGCGGCGGATCGATTTATGTCGACAATCTCGAAGGAACGGTCAGAGCCAGTACTTCGGGCGGCAGCATGAAATTCAACCATATCAAAGGCCCCGTGGATGCCCGCACTTCCGGAGGCAGTATAACTCTCAAAAGCTGCGAAGGAATGGCCGACGTCAGAACGTCCGGCGGGAGCATCGATATAGGGCACGTCGCCGGTGAAGTCCTGGCCAAGACGTCCGGCGGCAGCATCAGCGTCGATGAAGTCAAGGGATCGATCGACGCCACGACGTCGGGCGGCAGCGTCAGAGCCCAGATATCCAACCAGCCCGGTGCCGATTGCCGTCTGAGCACGTCGGGCGGAAGCGTCACGGTCTATCTTGCCAACGACGTCGCGGTCGATCTCGATGCCCGTACGAACGCCGGCCGGGTCGAGTCTGATTTTAAGGTCGAAATGAACGGAAGATACAGCAGATCGGCATTGCGCGGAAAAATCAACGGCGGCGGACCGGAATTGTACTTAAGAACGTCGGCCGGGAATATTTACGTTAACGAAATTTAGCAGCAACAAATATACACCTCCTGCTCATTAAAAAAAAGCCCCGACAAGTCGGGGCTTTTTTCTTAAGTGGAATCAGCGTTTATTTTTTTCGTCGAGTTGAGCGTCAACCACGGCTACCGAAACCATATCGACAATCTGGTTGACATCGGCCGAACGCTGCAGCACGTGGACGGCCTTGGAAAAACCGAGAAGTATCGGCCCGATCGCCGTCAGACCACCCATACGTTCGAGCAGCTTGTAAGCGATATTGCCGGAATTCAGGTCGGGGAAGATAAAGACATTGGCTTTATCCTGGAGCCGTGAGAACGGGAAATATTGTTTGATCAAATCCGGCATGAGAGCCGTGTCGGCCTGCATTTCCCCTTCGACTATCAATTCGGGGTCACGTTTCTTGATAATCTCGGTGGCTTTCGTGACCTTGGTCGATTCCGGGTATCGTGCGGATCCAAAGTTGGAAAACGACAGCATGGCCACCCGAGGGACGATGTCGAAAGCACGAGTCACGTTGGCGGCACAGAAGGCTATCTCGGCCAATTCGTCGGCCGTGGGATCAATATTGACGGTCGTATCGGCCAGCATGTATAATTCATTCTTGGAAATCATGGCATAAAGCCCCGAGACGCGCGATATTCCCGGGTTGAGCGGGATAATTTCCAGAGCCGGATGAATCGTGGTCGTATAATCACTCAGGACACCGCTGACAAGAGCGTCGCAATCGCCCATTTCCAGCATCATCATGCCGAAATAAACCGGGCTGTGCATTTTGCCCCGGGCGCTGACCATATTGATGCCTCGGCGGCAGCGTTTTTGATAATACGCATCGGCGTATTTATCCAGCTTGTCCGACTTGCTGGGATTGATGATTTCCAGATCATCCACGTCGATTTCATACTCTTCCGCCACTTTTCTGATTTTATCGGGGTCGCCCAGGACTATTGGCGTGGCGATGCCGTCGCGTTGCACGCTGTGTGCCGCGCGCAAAATACGCGATGATTCGCCTTCCGGGAAGACGACCTTTTTGGGATCCTGTTTGGCCTTGCTGAAAATTTTATTCATGAAGATACGGCCTTTGCTGACCCGCCTCTCCAGCATTTCCTTGTATTCTTCAAGGTCGATTTTCTGACGGGCCACGCCGGTGTCCATCGCGGCCCTGGCTACGGCCGACGCTTCCCACATCAGTACCTCTCTGATCGAACGGCTTGGGAATAATATAATCCCGCCCGAATTTGAAATGATCGACGCCGTAGGCCTTGGCGACTTCCTCGGGCACGTCCTGCTTGGCCAGCTCGGCCAGCGCCTTGACCGCCGCGATTTTCATTTCATCGTTGATCGCACTGGCGTGCGTATCCAGAGCACCACGGAAGATGAACGGGAATCCCAGCACGTTATTAACCTGGTTGGGATAATCCGAACGGCCGGTCGCCACAATGACGTCCTTGCGCACCGACACGGCGTCGGGGTAAGTAATTTCCGGATCGGGATTGGCCATGGCGAAGATGATCGGATCGGCCCCCATCGATTTGACCATGTCCTTGGTGACCGTATTGGCGACCGAAACTCCGACAAAGGCATCGGCGTCTTTCATGGCATCGGCCAGTGTCTTGCAGTCGGTCTTGCGGACGAATTCGGCTTTGTACTTATTATAATTGTCACCGCGACCTTCGTACATGACGCCCTTGGAATCGACCATAAGAATGTTATCCGGATTGACGCCGAGCATAATATAGAGTTTGGCGCAGGCAATACCGGCGGCACCGGCGCCGGAGAAAACGACCCGGATTTTGCCGATATCCTTCTTGACGACCTCAAGTGCGTTTAAAAGTGCGGCACCGGAAATAATCGCCGTGCCGTGCTGGTCATCGTGAAAGACCGGGATATTCATTGATGCTTTGAGAGTTTCTTCAATATAAAAACACTCGGGCGCTTTGATGTCCTCGAGGTTGATACCGCCGAAAGTCGGCTCGAGAAGCTGACAGCACTTGATAATTTCATCGGGATTTTCTGTTTTCAATTCGATATCGAAGACGTCGACGTCGGCGAATCTCTTGAACAGGACGCCCTTGCCTTCCATAACCGGCTTTCCTGCGGCGGCGCCAATATTGCCCAGCCCCAGCACAGCCGTACCGTTCGAGACAACCGCCACGAGGTTGCCCTTGGCGGTGTACTTATATACATCGGATGGTGTTTTATGGATTTCTTTGCACGGCTCGGCGACGCCCGGAGTGTATGCCATGGAAAGGTCACGCTGAGTCACGCAGGGCTTGGTCGAGGTGACCTCGATTTTGCCCGGTTTGCCCTTGAAATGATAATCAAGAGCCTGCTGCTTGGTAATCATTTACCGCTCCTTTTGAGTAAAGCTACTCATTTGTGGTGTTCAAGCGGGCATAATATAGGGTTAAATACATAAGTCAAGCGGTTTATGAGAAGTTTGCGAAAATACGCCTCCGGGCCGAAAACAATGGGCTGAATCAGCCCGTCAATTGTCGAAAATTTGAGGGCAAATGCCGGGGCAAACTGGTGAATTTTAAAGTGATAATCACAGGAAAAAATGATACAGCACTATTCCCAGATCGGTATTGAATTCCGGATTTTGATCGGTCCGGTCCGTGCCTAAACTGGCATTGGCCTCAAAAAACAGCACCGATGAGTTTGATATTCCCGCGCCAAAACCGAAAGTAAGACCATAACCGAAGCCGTCATTATTGTATGGCACGTAAGAAATAGCGGACTTTACATACTGCGGCTCGGGGACGGTTAAATTGTAATAGTCTTGACGAAAGCGCCCGAAAG
This sequence comes from uncultured candidate division Zixibacteria bacterium, assembly GCA_963702205.1. Taxonomy (GTDB): domain Bacteria; phylum Zixibacteria; class MSB-5A5; order GN15; family PGXB01; genus CALAMC01. Next base: position 1,934,075 of record OY969724.1, on the reverse strand, counting down.
CGGTCAGCCCCAAATAATGATAAATCGAGCCCTTGATTTTGTCCCGGTGCATGGTTCCGCCGATGAACCATAGCAATTGAGGCCCTATCTCGAAATCGGTAAAATGACGCTCCTCGGACAAGCTTTTATTGTATGACAATCTCATCGCGATACCGATATCGGTAAACATCATAATACCGAGCGAGGTTTTAAAAGCGGCCCGTGGGGAGTCGGCGGAATGGTCATAATAACGAGAGTACTCGACACCGCCCGAGAAAAAGAAATTGCCCTGATTGGTCGGGAAATCATGGGAAACCGGGTTTGGAAATTCCTGGGCAAAAAGGCCCGGTCCGGCGAATAAAAAGACAAAAATAAACACGACAAACAACGTTTGCTTCTTCATCATATTTCCCCCAGTAATATAATATAAGACGTATTTTCGTAAATTGCGTTTAAAAACCACTTCAGCCCGGATTATCGGAAATATTGTGTGGCTATTTTGCTCGAATTATTTCCCCATCCGTTGGGTGGACTACAAGACCTGCGAAGACTGTCAACAATACCGTGCGTGTGACCCGCTCCTCCTGATAAAAGAGCACGGCCGCAAAAAATCAGAACACCGAAAACTTGAAATATTTACGCGGGTTCTTCTCGATGTCGGCGACAAGATTATCGATGCGGACTACCAGATTTTTGACTTCTTCATACAGCTCGGCGTCATTGACCATCGCCCCGGCGGTACCGTCGCCACGCTCCACTTTCGCCAGTATGGAATCCAGACGACCGGTCGACGAATGAATGTTATCGTAAACGCCCGGGTCGGATAGCAGCTTGCCGATTGTCCCGCTGTTGGAATTTACTTTATCGGAGATGTTACCGATATCGCTCGAAACGTTTTCGATGGAAGCCGTCAGTCTTTCCTGATTTTTCTGTAAGTCGCCAACCAGTACGGTCACGGCACCAAGTAAAGTAGTCAGTTCGTTATAGAGCGTATCCTCGGCGAACATTCGGCCGACCGATCCCTCGCCGCGCCTGATTTTGCTGGTAACATCGGACAAGTTTTTCAAGAGCTGCTGTGTTGACGACAAAGCTTCGCTGCCTTCGGCGAAGACGGCCGACAGGTTTTCGGCCTTTTTGGTCATGATGACACCGCCCTCGGGAATTTGCGGTTTGCTCAAATCGCCGGGCGTGATTTCAACGTACTTATCACCGAGAAGCCCGATGGTCCCGAGTGTGATAGAGGCGTCTTCGGTTACCATATGGCGGTGTTTGGCCAGGACGGTCAGCTTCATTTCCAGCTGGCGTTCTTCATCGAGATTGACGAAGGTCAGGGATTTAACATTGCCCACTTCCACCCCGGACAGCCAGACCGGAGCTCCCGGAACCAGCCCGTTGGCGTTCTTGAAATAGGCCGTATAGACGACTTTGGGTTCAAATATCGAGGTGCCGCCGCCGGTAAAAGACGCCCAAATCAGAATGACTATAACGAGGGTGATCAGGAGGCCGACTCTTATTTCACCCCATTTGATCCTGTTCGATCTTTTCATGCTATCCTCAACTTATATAAAATCAATGTTATGGACATTGGCAATAGAATCCCGAAACGGTTGCAGGAAATTAACCACACCCGTATCCCTGGATTCGCGCAGCTCGATGATGTTTCCGTCGAATACGACGACGCCTTTGTCGATGATGATAAACTTATCGGCTACTTCGAGGGCGTCGGCGATCTGATGCGTGACGACTATCGAAGAGACCTGTTTGACTTCCGACAGATGATTTATCAGGGTTATGACATTCCGCGTCATTTCCGGATCGAGGCCGGTGGTCGGTTCGTCGTAAAGCATAATTTTGGGATTGGTCGAAAGCAAAGCCCGGCTGATCGCGACCCGCCTTTGCATCCCGCCGGAAAGCTCGTCGGGCAGCTTGTCGATAATGTCTTCGGACAGGCCGACAAATCCGAGCATCTCGCGCACTTTTGCCTCCACCTCATCAAGCGACATATCGGTATGCTCCAGAAGATAAAAACCGACGTTTTCGCCGACGGTCATCGAATCGAACAGAGCCCCGTCCTGGAAAACCATCCCGATCCGTTTGCGAATCTCGCGCAGCCTCGATTCTTGAAGGCCGCATATATCTTCATCGTCGATAACGATCCGTCCGGACTGCGGGCAGCTCAGGCCGAGTATAAGTCGTAAAATGGTCGATTTGCCCGACCCGGAATGACCCATGATGATCCGGGAATCGCCGTTGGGGATTTCGAAAGTTACATCGTGCAGAACTTCTTTTTCCCCGTAACCGAAGCAGACGTTTTCGAACCGGATCATAAGTACCCCTTGATTAACGACCAGACGATTTTGGTGATAAAGAAGTTGCTTATAAGGACCGTGATCGAGGCCAGCATAACCGATTCGGTCGTGGCCCGCCCGACGCCTTTGGTCCCTCCGGCCGAGGCAAAACCCTTGTAACAGGCTATAAAAGCTATGATAAAGGAAAACAGAACCGGCTTGACCAGCCCGATAAAGATGTTGCCGAAAATCAATCTCTCTTTTACGGCAGCGATATAGGTGGTCGAAGTAAGGTTGGAGATAAAGACCGCCACGATCCAGCCGCCCACCAAAGCGATAAAGTCACACACGACTGTCAGCGCCGGGACCATGATGACCAGCGCAATAATTCGCGGGGCGACCAGTTTGCGCATCGGGTCGATCCCGAAAGCGACCAGGGCGTCGATCTGGTTGGAAGATTTCATGGAACCGATTTCAGCGGTAATTCCGGCCGCAACGCGGGCAGCCACCATAAGACCGGTCAGCACCGGTCCCAATTCGCGGATAATAGCAATGGTCAGCACCCGGCCCAGATAGGCTTTACTGCCGAATTCGGCCAGCTCATTGGAAAACTGAAGAGCCATCGCCTGTCCGGCGGAAATGCCGGTCAATATTATAAGGAAAAGCGAGCCAATCCCCACAATATACATCTGTTCCAGCGTTTCGGCCGGATAAATGGGCCGCCCCACCGTGGAGCGCATGGCCTTCAGCGAGAAGAAAAACAACTCCTGCGCTTCCAGGGCGAATCGTTTGAATCTCTCTATCATAAAAGGTCTTTATCCTCCGGGTCAGTACGACTGGTCTTTATTGTAGAGCCGGGCGCTGGCAAAGTCAAGCCACAAATTAGGCCGTAAATTCAATCTTTTGCTATAAAAACAGGCAAATATCATTATCTTTATTACGTTAATAGATTAAACCGTAAACATTATTAAAGAATAATTAAATTATGAATGAAATGAAACGACCCCACGCCATAGCACTTTTTTCGGGCGGGCTCGATTCGGCCCTGGCCATCCTCATGATGCTCCAGCAGGAAATCGAAGTCACCGCTCTAACTTTTCTGACCCATTTTGGCTGCGACATAAAGGACCGGTCCAGCTGCAGTGCCGATCCCTATCCGGTCGCGGAGAAATTCAAGTTCAACGTCCGGCTGGTGCACCTCGGCGAGCAATTTATAAAGATCGTCCAGCAGCCGAAGTACGGATACGGCAAAAACATGAATCCGTGCGTCGACTGCCGCATCCTGATGCTCAAAGAAGCCAAAGAGTACATGCGAATAGTCGGAGCTGATTTTGTATTAACCGGCGAAGTCCTCGGACAGCGACCCAAATCGCAGCATCGTAACATGATGCGAGCCGTGGAGCGCGATGCCGGACTGGAGGGGTATCTGCTCCGCCCGCTGTGCGCCAAGCTGCTCGATCCGACTATCGCGGAACAAAAAGGACTGGTTAACCGTGAGCTGCTGGGAGACATCAACGGCCGTTCGCGTAAGCCGCAAATCGCCATGGCCGAGGAGTTCGGTCTCGAAGATTACCCATCACCGGCGGCGGGCTGCCTGTTGACCGATGTATCATATTCCAATCGCCTGCGTGATCTGATGCAGCACACCGACCGAATCGATTTCAATGATCTGAACCTGCTTCGGGTCGGACGGCATTTTCGTCTCGATGACGGCACGAAAGTTATCATCGGCCGCCACGAGGATGAAAACGACAAGATAAGACAGTATGCCAAACCGGGTGATTTATTGCTCGAAGCCCTGGGAATCGGTTCGCCGACAGGAATCTATATAAGCACCAACGGCGAAGATAAAATTATGGAAGCGGCTGCTTTGACCGCACGGTACTGCGATGATAAAGACAACGCCGAAGTGGAAGTGAGCGTTATCAATGAAGGTGACGGTCGCAAGTTCAAAGTTCGTCCGGCCGATTCAGAGTACTATTCGCAGTTTCAGCTAAAATAAAAAACGGGTTCCCGAGATCCGTTCGGGAACCCATCTTACCTCAGTCAATGTAACCGAGTAACTCTACCACAAGTTGCTCTTCACGACGTATTTGGCAGGCACAGGTCCTTCCTGTTAGCATTGCCTTTAGCTGACCGAAGTATATTATATACAAACGCCATGCCGCAATTATGGCGCTCAGCATAAGACATTGTTATCAATGCGCTTAGAGAATATAGGTGAAAAATAAAATTTAGAAACAGTCGAGAAAAACGCAGAGACTGCGGCGATTGTGGATGACTCACACTTCAATAGACTAATAAATCATAAAATATCAACAAGTTAAGTATTCGCAGAAACTGCCGCAAAAAGAAACCCCTCCATTTCGTAATGGAGGGGTCCTCACTTGCCTATAGGGTATAAACTTTTACAATTACTTCAGCAACATCATCTTCTTGGTTTCGACTTTGTTGTCTCCGGCGTTAATGCGATAGAAATAGACACCGGTGGCTACTGGTGCACCGCTATCGTCATTTCCGTTCCATTCAACTGCATGAGGGCCGGCCTGCTGAAATTCATCGACCAGGGTCGCAACATTCTGACCGAGGACGTTGAAAACATCCAGACTCACATGGCTTGCCGCATCCAAATCGTAACTGAGCGTCGTGCTCGGGTTAAACGGATTCGGGAAGTTCTGATGAAGCGCGAAAGTCAGCGGGACAGTCGGTTCCGAACTTGACAGTTCGACCTTGACGCCCTGGAATTCCGGCTTCGAAGCAATCAATTCCGAACCGGTTGATTGGACAAACATCAAGGAGTGGTTGGGCATATCATCGACCGGTTTGACTTCCAATTCCGTCAATTCCGGATCCGTCACGGTGAAATGCATGTTGGCGATAACGCCCGACCCGGCTTCAAGCTGGTGATTTACGCCGTAAACCATAGGTATCAAAGCAATTACTACCTGATGGTTTTCAGCGTCAATTTTCGCCACCTTGAGATCGAAGCCTTCCGAACGGGTGCCTTCAAATGTCACCTCGTCAAGAACGGCCCCCGCCGAGTACTCCAATGGCAATTCCATGCCGGCCATCGCAGTTGTGTTGTCTAGCATGATTGGAATGACCACATTATCATTCTGGACGTCCGTTTCGCCTATCGCCAGTTTGCTAATCTCCGCCGCAAACGCCGATGACAGGAGAAACATCAGTCCGACTGCGATGATGCTCAATTTTCTCATTAGCACTCACCCCCGTTAAGGGTTATTGGTTAATCCTTTTTCTGCCTCAGGACTCACGTTCCATGTAACTCGGCAGATGTTTCCTATTCCGCAATACGATTTTTATACTCTTCTAAACGCAATATGGCAGTGGGAATGGTGAGGATTTTCATCTATATTAATAATACGTGCCATCAAATTATCTGTCAAGTCCTATTTCCTATTATTTAACAATTGCGCCGCCCATTTGTTCTCGACTTGTCGTCATTAAACGACCCTCACGACCCTGGTCAGGTTTCGGCATTGTTGACAGTTTAAAGTAATGGGCCTCACGAAAGTGTTTACCTCCATTTGGTATTTATAAACCGTCATAATATAATAGTTCCAGTTTAATCTAATTCCTTAGCGATTAATTCTCCAACCCCGTGGAATTTATTTCCTTCATATCACTTGATACGAAATTATATTTGTCTTGACAGTATCAAGTCAAGAAAATAGTTTAGCTTAATGCAATCTTCACAAAATCTTGTCGGGAGAGAATAGTGGCGAACACCAACGAAAACGACACACCACCTTTTAAGCCGTATATTCCGGCTTCCGAAACAATCGCAGAAGTTACGATCAAAGCCGTCGTGCTCGGATCAATTCTCTCGGTCGTATTCGGTGTCGCGAATGCCTATATCGGCGTCAAATACGGTATGACCGTCTCGGCCTCGCTGCCGGCGGCGGTGATTTCGATGGCGGTTTTGCGGGCTATGTTCAAGAAAGTAACCGTCCTGGAAAACAACATTGTCCAGACGATCGGGTCGGCCGGAGAATCTCTGGCAGCCGGAATAATTTTCACTTTCCCGGCGTTTTTTATTTGGGCGGCCAATGCCCAACTGGCGGCCCAGGGATACGAACATACCGTTACCAAATGGCAGATATTCTGGTTGTCCATACTCGGCGGCGGGCTGGGGATACTGTTGATGATTCCCCTGCGCAAGTATCTCGTTGAAAAAGAACACGGTAAACTGAAATTCCCCGAAGGCACCGCCTGCGCCGAGATTATTATCGCCGGTGACGAGGGCGGCCGGAAGGCCAAAATGGTTTTCCTGGGCATATTTATCGGGGCGTTTTACAAAATACTCTATTATGCGTCGCGTTTATGGTCAGAATCGCCGACGTACGATTTCAAGAAAGTAATTAAGGGCGGAACGATCGGCATGGACGCCACCCCCGTTCTGGTCGGCGTCGGATATATAATCGGTCCCCGTATTGCGGCCCTTATGCTGGCCGGCGCGGTTTTGGGGTATCTGGGCATTGCTCCCCTGCTGTCGTTTATCGGCCAGCAGATTCACGGTGTCGTCATCGCCCCCGGGACAATCCCCTTGAGTGACATGGACCCGGGACAATTACGTAATTTCTTCATAAAATATCTCGGAGTTGGGGCGGTCGCGGTCGGTGGCTTCGTATCGCTGGCCAAGTCGATCCCGGTCATAGTGCACTCTTTTGCGGCCGGGGCCAGAGAAATTTTCAAAGGCAAGGTCTCCGATGACAAAGTACCGCGAACCGACAGGGATTTGCCAATGTCGGCGGTACTTATCGGAACCCTTCTAATTACGGTCGCCATCTGGGCTTTGCCCGGCACCGATCTTCATATTCTCGGTGCTTTATTGGCGGTGCTGTTCGGGTTTTTCTTTGTCGTGGTCGCAGCGCGGATTGTCGGAATTGTCGGTTCGTCGTCGTCGCCCGTATCAGGAATGACCATCGCGACGCTTTTGGTAACCTGCCTGATCCTTTTGGCATTCGGTGTCAGCGGCACCAAAGGCATGGTGACGGCCATGTCGGTCGGTGCCGTCGTTTGTATCGCGGTGTGTTTGTCCGGCGACATTGCCCAGGACCTCAAGACCGGCTATCTGCTGGGCGGGACGCCCAAGAAAATGCAGATCATGGAATTTGTCGGGCTGTTTTTCCCTGCCATAGCGATGGGTTTTACGCTCTATATTCTCGGTGAAACGTTCGGTTTCGTGCAATCGGCGCAGCATCCCAACCCCGTACTGGCGCCGCAGGCAAACGTTATGGCCACGGTCGTGCAGGGCGTCATGAACGCCAACATCCCGTGGACACCGATAATTGTCGGCGGGATGATCGCGGTCGCGGTGGAACTTTTGGGAATACAATCCCTGCCGTTCGCAATCGGGCTGTACCTTCCCCTGTCGCTTTCGACACCGATTATGCTGGGCGGCCTGGTCGCCCTGCTGGTGAATAAATCGAAGGGGACCGGAATCGTTAAAAAGGCCCGGGAGCAGATAGGGTTATTGTTCGCCTCGGGAATTGTCGCGGGCGATGCTTTGGTGGGAGTGTTTACGGCTTTCGCCATATATGGCTCGGATAAATTCGGCGACGGGTCGTACCGGGCCTTTTTCGAGGCCCATGAAGGCATGAACGAGTCGCTGACCGGAGCTTTTGGCCCGTATTTATCATTGTTAACCATATTCGGGCTGGCCGTAATGATGTACTTCTTTGCCAGGGGGACCGGCAAAAGCGACGGCTGATAGTGCATGAAAGATTTTATTAAGCGTCATAAATGGCCGCTGGTGATTTTCCTGGCGGCCTTCTTTATACGGCTGGTCTATCTGATTCAGTCCCGCTCCAATCCGGCCTTTTATTTTCCGATGGTCGATGAACTCTGGCATCTTAACTGGGCCAAAGAAATCCTCGGCGGGAATTTCTGGGGGAGCACCGTCTATTTTCGCGGACCGCTGTATCCGTACTTCCTGGCCTTACTGCTGAAAATAACCGGCAGCCACCTGTTCTGGACGAGGCTGTTGCAGATGCTGCTCGGGGCCGGGTCGGCGGTGATGATTTTCAAAATCGGCCAGAAGCTGTTCTCTCGTAAAGTCGCCGTTCGGGCGGGGTTTGCGCTGGCGGCCTACGGTACAATGATTTTCTATGAAGCGATGTTTTTGATTCCGGTCCTGTTTATCTTTTTAAACCTGGTCGCCGTATACCTGATGATCCTGTACAAAGAAAGCGAAAAACTCCGGCACTGGCTGGTCGCCGGGTTCGTGCTGGGACTGGCCGCTATCGCCCGTCCCAACGTCCTGCTGCTGGTGCCCGCCTTTATGGTGTGGATATACTTCGCGGCTTCCCGGCCGCGCTCCAAAGCGGCGGCCTTTAAGGCACTGATCTATCTTGCCGGGGTATTGATTCCTGTACTATCGGTGACGGTGCGCAATTATGTCGTCACCGGTGAGACGATTTTAATTTCTTCGCAGGGCGGGGTGAATTTATATATCGGAAACAACCCGGACACCGATGGACTAACCATGCTGATGCCGGAGGTCAGGCTCGATGAATCTCTTCCCTGGACCGAATTCACGTCGGCAACCCGACAGACCGCCGAGCGCGAGGCCGGACGACCCCTGACCGATTCCGAGGAATCATCGTTCTGGACCAAAAAGGCGGTCGATTTCATTCGGTCCAATCCGGGCAAGTTTATCCGAATCACGCTCAGGAAAACCGTCTATTTTTTGATCGGGTTCGAAAATTCGGACCAGACCGACATCTATTTCAGTCGCGCGTATTCGTGGATGTACGGACTCCTGCTCTGGCATTTTATCATCTACTTTCCGTTCGGGCTTCTTATCCCGCTGGCTCTGGTCGGCATGGTGCAGGCATGGAACAACCGCCGGAAACTGGCACTTTTATATATCTTCATAATCGGATACATGCCGACAGTCGTGCTGTTTCTGGTGACGGCGCGGCACCGTCTGCCGGTCGTACCTTTTCTTATTTTGTTCGCGTCGGCCGGAATATTGGCACTTATTGAATTTTTCAAAAGGAATGATCGCAGAAGGCTGCTCATTTACGGCGGCCTATTGATCGTCGCCCTGATCCTGTGCAACCGGACGTACTTCGAAGTCGGGTTTGAAAATACCACCCAGATTCATTTCAACCTGGCGCTGACGTACGATCACCGGGGCGACCTGAAAATGGCCGAACAGGAGTACATCAACGCTCTCGATAGCGATCCGGCCTCGCCGATTACGCTCAACAATCTCGGTTTCGTGCAGTACCGACTCGGAAAGTTGAACGAAGCGCTGTCCAATTTTCACAAGGCGTTACAATACGACCCCGACTTTGCGGACGCCTACAACAATATCGGTCTGGTGCACGAAAGCAAGGGCGATCTGGAAAACGCCGAGAAGTTTTACCAGCGGGCGCTCGGTAAAAATCCGGATTTGTACCAGACGCATTTGAATCTCGGCGACGTGTACCTGGAACGGCAGGATTATCTCCGGGCCGAAGTGGCTTACCGGCAGGCGTGGGTAGTCGACTCGACCAAAAACGAAGCCCTCTCCAAGCTCGGAGCGCTCTATGCCCGTCAGCAGGAATACCCCAGGGCTGAGGCTATGTTCGAAAAAGCGGCATCCATGGGAGAACTTTCGGCGGTGGATTACACCAACTGGGGCAATATCTACTACGCCACGGGTCAGGCTGATCCCGCGATAAAAATGTACCGTAGCGCCATTGCAGCCGACAGCAATTTCGCACGGGTCTATTTCAACCTGGCGGCGACGTTTCAGAGATTTGGCTATCCGGCCGATTCGGTTCGTCGTTACGCACAAAAGGCCCTTCAACTGGACCCGTCGCTGGCTCCGGCACGAAATTTATTAAACAGCCCGGGTCAATAACGATCAGTACTTCTTGCGTCGTTCGACGACGAAATTCGAACCCTTGAGAGATTTCGAATATTTCTTCAGGTCGGCCAGCATGTGGGCCATCTCCCCAACGTGTTTGAAGGTATCTTTGCGATTGACCAGCACGGCGGTCGAGATGGTGAGCAAATTAAATGTCTCGATTACACCTTTACGATTGCGGGTGGTAATCGTCCCCCGGCGACGGTCTTCATCGGCGTAACGATACTGTACCAGTGAATCGAAAACCTTGATGACGTTTTCGCAGACGGGACTGATCTGTCCGGTCGGGATAATCGAAATAAAATCGTCGCCGCCGATATGTCCGACAAAACCCTCGGGGCAGATGTCGAACACGGCGTCGCGAATGATCCGAGCCGTCAACTTTATGACCCGGTCGCCGTAATAATAGCCGTAATAGTCGTTATAGGCCTTGAACTCGTCGATGTCGGAATAGCAGATGGCGAAATCGGCTTCGAGCTTCAACAGGCGGTCGATCTCTTTTTCGATGAGGCCGGGGCCGGGCAGGCGGGTCGAGGGGTTGAACGATATATCACGGACGCTTCTTTCGGCAACGGCTTTGAGCTTAACTTCAAACAGCCGGTCTTTCCACGGCCCCGTCAGGAATTCATCGCAGCCGTTCTCGAAGCCTGAAATCATGGTGCTTTCATCTGGTTGAGGGTGGTACAGTATGGCCGGAATGACGGCAAGGAAGATATGGCTTTTGATCCTTCGCGATAGTTCCAGCTCGGTGGAGAAATTGCCTTTCCCCGCGATAAATATCATGTCAAGGTGAAAACGCTGGGATAATCTCAGCAGTTCAGCAATCGTCCGGAAATAGTGTATGGAGATGTTTTCGTCTTCGAACGAGCGCGTCACGTTGTAGACGATATCGATTCCTTCCTGTCTGATGGCACAGTGGAACATAATCGGATCAGCCTTTCGCGTTCCGTTCGCGGGGGTGGAAATCACGATGCACCGACAACAGATATTCACGGTCAACCTGAGTGTAAATCTGCGTGGTCGTAATACTGGAATGGCCGAGCAGTTCCTGCACGGTGCGGAGGTCGGCGCCACCCTCGATCAGGTGGGTGGCGAAACTGTGGCGAAAAGTGTGGGGCGTGACTTTTTTGACCATTCCGGCTTTGAGGGCGTACTTTTTGATAATTTTCCAGATCCCGACCCGTGAAAATGGCCGCCCGAAACGCGACAGAAACAATATGTCGCTCCGGCTGACTTTTTTGAGCGGTTCGCGGACTTCGGTAAGATATTTTTCGACCGCGCGCCGGGCGTATTGCCCGAACGGCACCAGCCTCTCTTTGTTGCCCTTCCCAGTCACTTTAATAAAACCGATTTCGTCATAGACAGAGGTCAGCGGGAGATTCAGAAGCTCCGAAATGCGCATCCCGGTGCCGTACAAGAGTTCCAGCATGGCCTGGTCACGAATACCCGACGGCTTACTTGTATCGGGCTGGTTCAGGATTTTTTCTATTTCGCTGACGGAAAGATAATCGGGATGATACCTCGATATTTTGGGAACACGGGCAAACTCGAAAGGATTGCTTTCGACAAGGCCGTTCTCCGACAGATAACGGTAGAAATTACGCAGGGCTGAAATTTTGCGGGCGATAGAAGCCGGGCGGCGGTTGCGATTGTTCAGCTTGGACAGGTAATCGGTAATGACCCGATGGCTGACAGACAGGTTGTCTTTCATCGAAAAAAGCTTCCTGAACTCGACAATATCCCGGACATAGGCGTTCAACGTATTTTCGGACAGCCCTTTTTCCAGCTCCAGGTACTGCCGGTAGTCGTCGACAGCCCGGTCGAATCCGTTTTGTGTGGTCACTGTCATATCAGTCATGAGAGGATGCGGCGGCGATGGCACAAACCACCTGCCCGCCGACACTTTCTATTACACGGCTGAGTTCATTTATGGTCGCCCCAGTGGTGACGACGTCGTCGATCAGGGCAATCCTCTTGCCGTTTAAAACCCCGGTTCCCGCCATAAAAGCGCCTTGCATATTCAAAAGGCGCTGGGCCGGATCCAGGCGCGTTTGATCTTTGGTTTTTCGGGCTTTTTTTACCCCATCCACGGCCGATCCGATACCCAGGCGCCTGCTAATAGTATCGGACAAAACCTCGGCCTGATTGAACCCTCTTAACTTTTTCCGGATACTGCCCAACGGGACCGGAACCAGCAGATCGATTTTGAGGTCGTCTAACGACTTTTCATACAGGTCACAAAGTTTATCGCCGAAAAAAGCCCTCAGGCGTTCGAAGCCATCGTATTTGAAGCGGTGAATTATATCCATGAGAGGCCGTTCATATTCCCCGAGGACAAACAACGGCAGGGGATTTTCGGTCTCACAAAATGAACAGCGGGCGTAATTATCGAGACCCTGGCGACAAACAAAGCACAGCGGCTGGTCGAACCGGGCGGCTTTGTTTATGCAGGTCCGGCACAGCAGTTTATTCCAGCCGTCGGCCGCGTCGCCACAAACCAGACAATAGGGAGGATATAAGAAATCGAGAACACTTTCGACAGGTTCTCTGTGAGCCCGGGTCTGATTCAGAACGCCTCCTCAAATTTGGGAATTTATTTTGTCTCCAATGACAAAATTATCCCATACGCCCGAATCAGGCAAGTAAACAATAAAAATAATCGGGTCTAAAAAGCTTTGAGGATCGCTCTCAATGTATCGGCGATAGGAGAATCAGGCTCCAGTTCCAGATAACGGTCCCAGTACTGCCGGGTCCTGGCCGTATCGCCGAGGGCGTGATAAACGACGCCGATATTGAAATGGGCCACCGCGTGATTGGGGTTAATTCTCAGGGCCTGCTCGAACTGAACCAGAGCCGAATCGATTTCACCGAGCGCGTGGTAACAAGCACCGAGATCGGTATAGACGTCGGCGCTGGAATCCTGCAAGGCGAGCGCGCGATCGTAGCAGACGACGGCTTCGGCATACTGACCATGATCCATATTGGTATTACCCTGGGCCACCAGACCGGCATAGTCGGTCGGGAGGGTCTTGATAAATTCCTGAAGCCCGGCCATGGCCGACGGATCCATCCCCTCGACCTGCGGGTGGACAAACTGCGGTTCCGGCTTGGCCGTCACCACTGAATAAACTATAAATCCAAACAGGGCCGTCACCGCGATAAACATCAACGACAGGGCCTGAAAAGGCAGGGTCCGGACGTCGGTCTTTTCTATCGAATAGCCGCAACCGCGACAATACTTATCGCCGGGATTCAGCGCTCCGCCGCATCCGGGACATTTGTTTTGTTCGTTTTCCATATACCGTTATACGCCCTTTTACTTTTTAATTTTAGCACTATTTGCGACAATCGAATCGAGAACCGCCTGGTCTTTTTTCAAAATTAAATAATGATAGCCAAAGCTGTCGATCGGCAGACTATCGGGTGAGGCCCAGCCGATCAATGGATAAATTTTCGGCATATCCTGAATATTGGCAATGAGATTTTCGCGCCCAAAGCGTAATTTAACCAGGTCTCTGTTTTGCATATAACCGACAAACACGAAATAATCGGGGAATTTCAGAAATTCGTCGAGCGGGTTGAAGCCCCTCTTACGGATATTCGCGCTGGCCAGACCCCATATATCGATATAGTGCTGTTTCGTGTAATACGGAATCCGCCCGATATCGGTCAGGGAGATGCTGTATGTCCCGGGCAGCCGGTTGGCCCAGTCAATAAGTTTTTCCTGCGCGCTGATAATTTCACTTTCAATGTCGATGTGCCTGAATATCTTTTTGACGGGGCTTATCAACGACAGAATTATAACGGCCAGGCCCAGGACCTGGTACGATTTCTTCTTAAACTCACTCGAAACAACCAGAGCCGGAAAAATAGCGAGAAGGATAAACGGAGCCAGGTACCGGAACAGGAAATTCATGACCGGGTCGACCAGACTCGATACTATGAATTGCGTAATAAATGCCGCCAACGCTATAACAACCGCTTTGTCGGCCAGCCTGTTTTTCACGGCGGCCCACATGGCCCAAAGCATCAAAGTGAACACCGGGATAAACCGCACGACCATGCCGTAAATGGCCATGACATGAAAAGAGATTTTGCCCGTCTTGACATAGAAAGTATTCGGAAGCGGCAGCCCGAAAACGATCAGGCGCAATATCGTTATTGCCGCTATCGCGAAAGCGATCGAGGCGATTGGCCAAACATATTCCTTAAATCGCAGTTTCTTTTGAAGCATGTCCGAGGTTATAGCAGCGCCGACAATGGCAAAAGCCGTCATAAAGCCTTCGGGGCGTCCCCAGACAATCAGCGCCAGAGGCAGACAGCTCCAGCGGGACCGGCGCAAAATAAAAATAACGGCCAGAACGATGGCAAAGCAGTGCAATCCCAACTCAAGGCCGCTGACCGCCCAAAAAGCGGTCAGAGGACAGAGTAAAAACAGCGGCCCGGCCAGCCAGGCATATTTCGAGATGTCATTGCGAAAATGCCAGAACCACAGCCACCCGGCGGCGACAAAGAAAACAATGCCGAGAATTTTCGCGGTCAGTACGGTCGGAAATCCGACCAGATAAAGAAGACTAAGCAGGAACATCCATAAGGCATTGGAATAGGCCTCAATCGGCTTGTCACCAATATTGAAAACCAGACCGTGGCCGTCGGCCAGGTGCTCGGAATATCTGTACGTGATATAAGCGTCATCGATGGAATAATCCCAATAGAGGACGACCTGTCCCGCAAAAAGAAGCGTGGCGATTAACAGAATTATGAAACGACGAGAAAGCATACTCTACTGATCCTGCACTGGCTCTCCCCCCGTAAAACGACGGACGGAAATAACTCCTTTAACTTTTTTGATTCGTTTCAGGACTCGTTCGAGCTGGCTGAGGCTGCTGACCTCGACCACGATCGTCCCGACCGACGTGGTGTCCGACAGATTAATATCGGCCCCGCGCACGTTGGTTTTGCTGTCGGCAATCGATTCCGTGATTTCGGCCAGGATATTTTTCCGCGGCTCGACGTTCAGTTCCAGCCGCACCACAAACGTCTGGTTCCGGTCGACGTCCCACGATACGGGAATAAACCGGTCCGGCTCGGCCGACAATTCCTGAAGCATACTGCAATCGGCCCGGTGGATGGTAACCCCGCGCCCGCGTGTTATGTATCCGACAATTTCTTCTCCGGGTATAGGCTGGCAGCACCCCGCGAACTGAAACATCATGTTGTCGAGTCCCTGCACCTTTATGCCGCGCTCGGTTCGGAATTTTTCGAGGACTTTTTCGACCACCGAACCGTCGGACCCCGCCTTTTCCTTTTCGGGTGTTATGCGGGTCATCACCTGCCGCACGGAAATATCGCCGTTGCCAAGAGAATAAAACAATTGGTCGACCGAATTGAACGACATTTTCTGGGCAACTTCGAGAAATTCATCGTCGGCCGGGACGCTCAAATGATTTTTCTTGAGCTCCCGTTCGAGCAGTTCTTTGCCGAGCGCCAGGGCCTGCTCGTAACCGGACTGTTTCAACCAGCGACGGATTCTGGAACGGGCGTTGGACGTCCCGGCAATCTTTAGCCAGTCCTGCGTGGGGTGACGGTGCGGGCTGGTCATAATTTCGACTTTGTCGCCGGATTGTAGAATAGTACTAAGCGGGCTGATACGCCCGTTGATTTTCGCGCCGCTGCAATGGAAACCGACTTCGGTGTGCACGGCGAACGCGAAATCGAGCGGCGTGGCTCCCGCCGGGAGATGCTTTAATTCACCGGCCGGGGTATAGACATAAATATCGTCGGCGAAGAGGTCAATTTTCAGGTATTCCAGAAACTCCGACGGATTGGTCATATCTTTTTGCCATTCCAGAATATCGCGGAGCCAGAGCATCTGGCGGTCGGTTTTATCCAGCTGCTGACGACCCTCCTTGTAGAGCCAGTGGGCGGCGATACCGTTTTCGGCGATATGGTGCATCTCACGGGTTCGAATCTGTATTTCGACAATCTTATTATCGGGCCCGAAAATGGCCGTGTGCAGCGACTGATAATTATTCGGCTTGGGGTTGGCGATGTAATCGGCAAACTTCTGCGCCACCGGCGGCCAGAGCTCGTGCACCAGTCCGAGCGCGTGATAACATTCGGCCTTGGTGCCCACGATGATCCGTATGGCCAGAAGGTCTGCTATCTGATCGAACGGGACTTTGCGGAACCGAATCTTACGGTAGACCGAGTCGATATGCTTCGGGCGGCCCTGCACGATGGCTTTTATGCCGGCTTCCTGAAGAACTTTTTTGATCGGCTCTTCCACGCGGTTGATATAGTCCATGCGTTCTTCGCGCGACATTTCGATCTTCTTGGCCAGATCGGAATAGACGTCGGGCTTGAGAAATTTCAGAGACAGATCCTCAAGCTCGGTCTTGACGCGCGCGATTCCGAAACGGTGCGCCAGCGGAGCGTAGACCTCGCGCGTTTCGGTCGCGATGCGCATCCGTTTGGCCGGTGGCAGATATTCCAGAGTCCGCATGTTATGCAGACGGTCGGCCAGCTTTATCAAAATAACCCGGATGTCACGGGCCATAGACAAAAGCATTTTGCGAAAATACTCAATCTGCTGCTCTTGAACCGACTTAAACTCCACCGTCCCCAGTTTGGTGACACCATCCACCAGTCCGGCCAGTTCTTCGTCGAAAGCTTCTTTGACTTTGTCCAGCCCGATATCGGTGTCTTCGACCACGTCGTGGAGTAACCCGGCGGCGATAGTGGTCGAATCCAGATGAAGTTCGGCCAAAATTAAAGCGACGTTGAGACAGTGTACCGAAAACGGTTCGCCCGATTCGCGAATTTGTCCGGCGTGAGCTTTTTCGGAAAACTCATAGGCTCGACGGATCAGCGTGATATTTATATTGGCGTTGAAAGCCTCAACGCGAATAATAAATTCTGCCAGGTTAAGCATTGCCATAGGCCAAGTATATAACTTTATTTTTCTGAAGCAACCAATACTAACGGAATAATCTATATGCGGCCGTGCTTACGGTCGCCCTTTATCGGTCACATCGAGTTTTCTAAGGTGCGAATACTTGCAATAATTACGATGAGCCGAAAGAATTCCTATAAAAAATCCGGACCATCCGTCGAGAAAACCGAGGTGGAACACAAAATGCCGGTAGAAAGTCGCGATCGGTCTGAAAATAAGTGACACCGAACCGGCCGACTTTCCGCGACGCACCGAATCTTTTCCGCCCAGATCATTGTACTTGGCGGTTTTGTGAAAGTACGACGCCAGGTTGGGATACGAAAAGTGCAGCAGGGGCGATTTCAAACGCGCCGTCGGTCCGTCGACGATTAACTTCTCGTGCACCAGAGCCTCGGTGAACCGACCCCTGCCCCGTCGAAACAGACGCAGGACATAATCCGGATACCACTGCGAATGATAGACCCAGCGACCGATAAAATTGGTCAGGCGCGCCAGCTCGTAGCCATCGGCGGCGTTCGGGTCGTCCGTGGCGATGCGGATTTCTTCGGCCAGGTCGGGGGTTACGATCTCATCGGCGTCGACCGACAGTATCCAGTCGCCGGCGGCCTGGTCTATCGCATACTGCTTGGTCGGGCCGTAGCCTTGCCATTGTATCGAATGGACTTTTGCACCCATCCGCTCCGCAATCACGGTTGTACTATCGGTCGAAGCGGTATCGACTACTATAATTTCATCGACCCACGACAACGCTTTCAGACAGCGCGCGATGTTGTGCTCTTCGTTCATCGTGATTATGACGGCGGATATTTTCATATCAGGCTTTCACCTTGATAGTATTCATCAGCGAGACAAAGGTCTCAAAGGCCTGCTCGGGCTCAATACCGAATATATCATCGCCGCCCTTGGATAGCACCAGGCCGTCTTTTTGACCGTACGGGTACCACTGTTTGTATATCCCGGCGAATTCAGGGTACATGCCCAGCACCGGGACTTGGAATGAACGCGCGGCGTGCACAACCGAAGTGTCGGCCGTAATCAGCATATCGAGCCGTGAGATAACGGCGCAGGCGTCGAGGAAACTCAATTCTTCCGGGACTTGATATACCCTTTCATCGAACCGGGCCTGTATAGCAACGCCTCTGGCACGATCGGCCGGAGCGGTCATGATGATAATGCGCACGTTGGGAAAATCGCGCAATATCATCTCGATAAGTCTACACGATTTCTCATGGCCCCAGATACGATTGCTCAGACGTACGGAGAGGTTAAAGCCAATGGTAAGCTCTGCCTCCGGCAGCGAAGACAGAAAGTTGTCGGCTTTTTCGTTTGCTGAGTCCGGTATGTATGGCGGGGCACATCTATTACTTCCAGACGGGTCAATTCCGAATGCCTTTAAGACGCTCAGATAGATATCTATTATATGGTCCGGTCCGCCTTTGTCATAATCGACATTATAGTCATAGTACTCGGCCTGCTTTCTCTTCCCGACCCCGATTTTTATCCCGCCGCCCGAGCAAACCTGCACCAGCGAAAGCGACGTGGCACTGTCGTCGGCCATAAGATCGATCAGGCAATCGTACTTCTGTCGGCGGACTTTCAGGGCCATACGTATATCTTTCCAAATATTGCGGTGATATATATATATTTCATCGAAGCGCGTGTCGTTGTCGAGCAGGACTCGGTTTCGGTCGGAACCGATAATTCCGATTTTGACGCCGGGGATATATTTTTTAACCGCATCGATCAGAGGCAGGGAACAAATCGTATCACCGAGGCGATCGGGACGTATAAACAGCACCTTCTTTATATTGTCCGGATCTAACGCAGCACCCTCGCGGTTTGCCCTGCCGAAAAACAAACCGAACAACTTAAGGTAAGCGGCCTTTATTTTGAATTCGAGACGTTTCAGGTGTGAGTCGGGCATGTTCCCAATCCCGGTACTTTGTATTTTTCGCCGATTTCATAAACCTTATCAAGAACTTCATCGACCGTAATGTTGAACAGATGTTTTTCCGAATCAGAACATATCATTCCCGACCGTTGAGCGTACGGAAACCAGACGTCGAGTTTGTGATAAAGATACAAACCGACGACCGGTATACGATAAGATCGGGCAAAATGCAAAAGCGAGGTATCACCGGTTATCAGCAGGTTCAATCGTGAAATCAGTTCCGCGACCGTGCATATATCCATCGGTTTCGGAGGGATATAAACCCGGTCGCCGAAAGATGCCGCCAATTTAATGCCCATATCATAGGAACTCGGGTCGGCTATCACAATGAACCGTGGGGCAGGGTACTTATCGAGTAAGGTGGCGATCACCCGACCGAATTTATCCGCACCCCATTCGCGAGTCGGTTCTCCGGAACAGATATTGACCCCAACCAGAGGCCAGCCGTCATCGCCTGATTTCACGCCATTCAGGAACTCAGTGACATTGCGTTTTTTGGTATCACTTATATACGGGGGACAAAAGCGGTCGGCCTCCGCGGGCTCCACCCCCATATAACGTACAAGGTCAAGAGTGGTTTCCAGAATATGACGGTTCGAATAATGGAACGGGTGCGCCGAGTTGACATGATAATACTCGGCGTTCCTGGCCTTACCCATCCCTATTTTGTAAGCTTTAGGCGCCAGCAGGTGTGTCAACATCACGGCCGAAACCGAATCGCTATTTATCAGGTCAACGGCTATATCGTATTTTTGTTTTCTTACACGGCGTATCAGTTTCCTGTCTCGGATCATATTTTTCGAATACAGGTACACTTCCGAGAAGCGGGGGTCTTCAGAGACAAGATCAAAACTCCGGGGTGACGTCAGCCATGAAATATTCCAATTCGGGTATCTTTTTTTCAGTATATCAACCACCGGAAAGGCAATAAAATTATCGCCGATTCTTTCATGCCGGATAAAGAGAACCTTAAGTGGCCGCGTAAAATCCGGCTTGCCGACTTTTTTTACCGATCGCTTCAGGACATACGACAACACGCCGACCAGGGCGTATTTTAATTTGACTTCAACCGGTTTCAATTTTTTCAACAGCGACTTCATTCAAACGCAAACTTTCGCCTTTATAAGATTCATTCTTCCAACGCTCTGTCTGTCACCGGGCTCGGCGCCTGCCCCACCAGATTGAATTCATCCATTACCCGAAGGATCTCATCCAATACCCGCTCGACGGTGATGTCAAACACGTCCATTTCATTTTCCGACAGTACCGTTCCCGTCTTTTGATGCGGAGGCCGCCAAAACTTGTACTCATCCATGAATCGTCGGTACAAAGCCACTACCGGCACGTTAAAGGCCCCGGCGACGTGCACCAATGATGTATCCGGGGATACGAGTATATCCAGACCCCTGACAATGGCAGCGACGGCAATCAAATCCAAACCGCGTGGAATTATATGGACCCGGCGACTATGAGCGTTTTTTATCTTGAGACCCAGATCGTACTCGTGTGGTGCCGTAATTATAATCAGCTCTGAATTTCCTGTTCGTTCAAGCAGTCTTTCGGCGAGGACGGCGAAATTATTGGCGCCCCAGTTGCGGGTCTGTTCGCCGGAGGATATGTTCAAACCAATTTTCAGTCCGTCAGTTAAATTCAGCGAATCATAAAACTCCGCAGCCTCATTATTGGCGGCATCATTTATATGCAGAGGGACATACTTTCCCGGGTGTGACGGCTCCGCACCAAGAACCTTGACCAGGTCAAGATGGAAATCCAATATATGGCGGCCGGTGTTTCGCAGAGGATGGGGCAGGTGCAGGCTGTAGTAATCCTGATGATCGCTTTTGCCGATGCCGACTTTCACCGCCCCTGGACCGCAAAAGCGGGTCAGGAGCATTGATGTCACGGAATCGTGCGTGATCAGGTCTATGACACAATCGAACTTTTCGCGACGAGCCGCCAGCACCGTCCTCAGGTCTTCCCTTAACGATTTCTTGAAAACGAATATCTTATCGAAACGCGGGTCCTGACGGACAACGCCGACGTTTTGCAGCGAGGCCACAAAAGACACTTTGCAGTCCGGAAAGTGCTTCTTGATTTCATCGACCAGTGTCAGAGCTATGATAACGTCGCCGATTTTTTCATGTCTGATCAGGAGGACCTTGTTCCATTGCCGCACGGCAGGGTCGTATTGTCCGCGAATTCGGCAATTAAGAATCACCGAAAAGACTTTCAGCAGAAACTTCTTACCGCCTATTTCCAGCGGCTTGAGTCTTTTAAGTAGTTTGCTCAAAGCTTCTCCTGATCCTTGAACTGCATCATGTAAAGCCTGTGGTACAGCCCCTCGCTTGTCATCAGTTCCTGATGCGTTCCGGTCTCCAGAATTTGGCCTCGATCCATGACCAGAATATGATCGGCATTCTTTATGGTCGACAGGCGGTGCGCGATGACCAGCACCGTCCGGTTGGCCATTAGCCCATCGATGGCTTCCTGCACTAACCGCTCGGATTCGGTATCGAGCGCCGAAGTGGCTTCGTCGAAAATCAAAATCTGCGGATTTTTCAAAAGCGCCCGCGCGATGGCAATTCTCTGCCTCTGCCCGCCCGACAGCCTGACCCCGCGATTGCCCACCAGCGTTTCATAGCCGTCCTCGAACTCGGAAATAAAATCGTGCGCCCGCGCCGCCGTCGAGGCTTTCTCCAATTCGGTTTGAGGCAGACCGTTCATGCCGTAGGCGATATTATTACGAATCGTATCATTGAAAAGGTACGTCTCCTGTGTCACGATACCCAGCATGCCGCGCAGTGAAGCGAGATTCAGTTCCGTCAAATCTTCTCCATCGATCATTATCCGGCCCGCGACGGGGTCATAAAATCGAGGCAACAGATCAAATAAAGTCGATTTGCCCGCACCCGACGGCCCAACCAGTGCAACGACCTCTCCCCGCTTGACCTCGAACGAGACGTTTTTTAGGACCGGTTCGCCCGGTGTGTATGCAAAACTCACGTTGTCGTAGACGATTGACTTGTTGAAGTCTTTTTTTATTCGGGCATTCGGCGGTTCGATCACCGTAACCGGAGCGTCGAGAATATTGAAAATCCTCTCCGATGCAGCCATGCCTTCCTGTATTCTGATATGAATCGACAAAAGCGACTTGGTCGGCTTTATCAAAGCAAACGTGGCGATGATGAAGGTCATGAAGTCCCCGGCGTCCATTTCGCCGCCGCCCTCGAGAATCCTGGTCCCGGCATACAGGAGAATCAGCATCCCGGTCGCGATAATCAAGGTATCGTTAACCGGGCTGGCCAGGTTGCGGACGCGGGCCATGCGCACCAGTGATTTGAAATACTCGCCGGTCGATTTGAAAAACTTGGCTTTCTCGAAATTCTCCATCGCGTAACCTTTGACAATCCGGATATTGGTTACGGTTTCTTCCAGCACGGCGTTGACGTCGGCCATTTTCTCCTGCGTCCGGGCCGAATATTTTCTGAGCTTTTTACCCATAAACCAGATGAAACTGAACACCAGCGGCAGCACGACCGCAGCCAGAAGCGTCAGCTTCCACGACAACAGCACCAAAAATCCGGCCAGAAGGATTACGGTCAATGAATCGGCCACGAGGCTGTTAAAGCCCAGATCGACCGCTGAATTGAGGACGACGACGTCGTTGGTGACCCGCGAAATCAAATGACCGGTGCGCCGGTGATGGAAAAAACTCAAGGACAGCTCCTGGTACTTGTCAAATAGCCTGTTTCGAAAATCCCGTATGACCGACTCCTGCACGTAGGCCATGAAAAAGCCCTGAACGTAACCGAATATGTTTGAAATCACTCCGATCATAAATATTAGCATACACAGATTGAAAAGCGTGTCGCGGCGGGTCGGGCCGGTCACAAACTTGTGCACCGCCTCTTTGAGATTATTCTTGGTCTCGACCAGAAAATCAAAATCGGCCGGATTTTTATCAACCGGATGCTCCGACTGAGATTGAGTTGTGGCGTTTTCCGCCGAAGTCCCGCCGGTCATGCCGGGGATACCGATATCGCTGACGGCAAACAGCGTCATTAAAAGCGGACCGGCCATCCACACGAACAGCCCGCCCAGAATGGCGTGCATGGCGGCCGATGATGATGCCACGACCAGCCGTTTCCAGTACGGCTTAAGAGAGGCTAATGTGCGCCAAAGTAAATGCATATAATTCCAAACTCTTCAAATTAATATAAACCCATAAAATAAACCTAATGAGAGTCCGATGTCAACCGGCAATAAAGCCTAAGGTTCGATGGCGGCGGCATCGCCCGGAATAGACAGGGAAAATTTTTCTTGTGGAATATCTATATTAAGGCTCTGTTTGCGCCTTTTGGCGTCGATTTTTATCGAGCCGCCATCGGCGTCAAAGCCAAGAAAAACCGGGATATAGCGATTATCGCGCAGTTCATATTCTACTTCCAGCGATTTTTCACACATCCTCGAGACCAGCTTGTAACGACACGATTCCCGCGACTCATGTTCGACAACCACATAAAAATTGGTCGAATCAAAATCGAACTGAACCGGACGGTTGAAAAACAGGTTTATCAAGATTCGTTCGAATTCCATATTGCGGATGCATTTATTGTCGACAAGATCGCCTAACTGCCCGCTGAAATATTCATTTTCGGTCGGGAAATAGACGAGAGACCGGCCTTTGGTTATCAGCGCCTTGAGCGCCCCCTTACCGAGATACACCCGCGCGAACATGGCCAGCGTATCTGGTTTCACGTAAATATCGAGTCGGGTCGAACGTTTCCGTCCGTGGTCGTTTATTTTGACATCGAACAGATAGGCGTCGCCCGCGCCGGGGTTGAGTACGAATGCAGACTGCTCCGGGGCCGAAACTTTTATTTTACGATGCGCCGGAGAACATCCTGTCACGATATGACTTACGGCCAGTATCATCAGAACAATTATGGGGGCGCCGAGCTTCTTCATTTACTTATATGTGCACCCCCGTAAACAGGTGAACAATCGGCTGGACAAATGGCCCTATCACGAACCAGATGCCTCCCATGAAGATGAGAATCATCAGCAGAAACGGTGCAAAGCGGTCAACTTCGGACATTTTCATCGCCATTTCCGGAGGCAGAATATTTTTAAGCATGTGCGAGCCGTCCAGAGGATACAGCGGAATCAGGTTGAAAAACGCCAGGGTCAGGTTGATAGTTACACCATAAAAACAAAAGTAAAGAACCGCCGGTGGTACATTCTGCATGCCGCCGCTGACCATGCGGAAAAGCAATCCGAAAATAAAAGCCTGCCCGATATTGGACAGCGGTCCGGCGGCGGACACCCAAAAATCCGCGACGCGTGGATTTCTTAAATTAAGGGGATTCACCGGGACCGGTTTGGCCCAGCCGAACCGAAACTGCGACAGGAAAAATACGAGCACTCCGAACAGGTCCAGATGCTTCAGCGGATTAAGGGTCAGTCGACCGGCGTCCTTGGCCGTCGAATTGCCGAAGCAGTAGGCGACATACCCGTGCGAGAACTCATGAATCGTCAGACTCAAGAGCAGTACCGGCAAAGACAACAGCGCTTGTTTCACCATATCCATAAAGAAAATCTTCCTATGCGTACATGCCGCGCAGCATAACCACGTCGGCGACTCTCTGGATGCCGACCATAAACGCCGCCATGCGCATATGCACGTCGTTGTCCACGGCCACTTTCAGTACATCGTTAAAGGCGCTGACCATAAACCGTTCCAGCCGCGTGTTGACTTCTTCTTCGGTCCAGAAGAACCCAAGTCGGTCCTGTACCCATTCGAAATACGATACGGTCACGCCGCCGGCGTTGCACAAAATATCGGGTATGACCAGTATGTTGTTTTTCTGCAGAATCGGATCGGCATCCGGCGTGACCGGCCCATTGGCGCCTTCGGCGATAATTTTCGCCTGAATATCTCCGGCGTTTTCTTCGGTGATCTGATTTTCCAGTGCCGCCGGGACAAGGATATCGACGTCGGCGTACAATATTTCGTTTTTGTCGATCGGCTCGGCTCCCGGAAATCCGACAATGCGACCGTTCTGCTTTACATATTTCATCAACCCGGCTATATCGATACCGTCTTTTTTATACAAACCACCGTAGACGTCGCACACGTGCGTGATGCTCACGCCCTGACGCTGCAAGAACATTGCCGAGATCGATCCGACGTTGCCGAAACCCTGGACCGAGGCCGTCGCTTGCGACGGATCTATCCCGAGGTGCTTCATCGCCTCACGGGTAGTGATAACTACCCCGGCCCCGGTCGCTTCCCGCCGTCCCAGCGAGCCGCCCAGCGAAATCGGTTTGCCCGTCACGACCGAGGTCACCGTATGGCGGGCGTGCATGGAGTACGTGTCCATAAACCATGCCATCGTTTCTTCGTTGGTGTTGACATCGGGCGCAGGAATATCGCTTTCCGGACCGACGATATCGAAAATACTGGCCGTGTAACGACGGGTCAGGCGTTCCAGCTCGCCTTTGGTCATTGTCGTCGGATCACAGGTGATGCCGCCCTTGCCGCCTCCGAAGGGGACATTGACCACGGCGCATTTCCAGGTCATCCACGATGCCAGCGCCTGCACTTCATCAAGACAGACGTCGGGGTGATAGCGTATCCCGCCCTTGGCCGGTCCTCTGACAATAGAATGCTGGACCCGGTAGCCGGTGAACATTTCGAAACGGCCGTCGTCCATACGAACCGGCAGTTTGACAATCGTACTGCGCGTCGGATATTTCAGGAATTCGAGGAGACCTTTTTCGATATTCAGACGGCCGGCAGCCTGGTCGAACTGCTTCATCACGTTTTGGAACGTGGATACCGGAATGGTGACCGATTTGATTCTTTTTTTCTGTGCCATTCTTGCAACTCCGTTTATCGCAACAAGCTTGATTTTTTTCCGGTGGCTGAAACAAACCGCGAACCGTCTTCATAAAAGCGCCACAATTTATCCCGCCCGACCTTTATGCCGATTCTTTCGGTTCGCATAATTTTACCGGGACGATAATCACAGTCCTCAAGATAGAGAGTCGGCCCGGTCAAATCAAGACCGTTTTGTTCGCGGGTCAACCCGAAGGCCTTGCAAAGTTTTCCCGGTCCGTTTGTTAACAAATTTTTATGGTCGGCCCGGTAGCGCATGCGAAGGATGTCTTCCCCATCTTGGGGCTCGGCGGCTCTTATCAATACCGCCGCCGGGAAACCCTCGTTTTCAGTAACGACGTTCAGGCAATAATACATGCCATAAATGAAGTAGATATACCCGAACCCTCCGGGTCCGAACATGACGGCGTTCCTTTCGGTCCTGCCTACCGCCGCATGACAGGCGGGATCATCGCGGCCAATATAAGCTTCTACTTCAACCAGACGTGCGCTGACTCTTGCACCATCTGAATTATAAACAAGAACTTTCCCGATTAAATCCCGCGCGACTTCCAGAGTCGGCCGGGTATAGAATTCCATCGGTAACTTTTTCATGGATTCTGTCATCGGGGTCATTCGTCAGTATAGGGAAATATCTCATACGCCACGGCGGCGGCCATATCGAGATTCTGGCCGACCTGCTCCGGTTTGTGGGCATCGGAGCCGATGGCGCGAACCGAGACACCCATAAAACGCGCCAGGTTGATTATCGGCATGGTGGGATAGAATTCATTCAAGCCGTGTCGGTACGCGGCGGTGTTGATTTCAAAGCCGGTCCCGGTTTGGGCCATGACTTCGAAGACCGGCTCGATCCGTCCTTCGTGGATTTTCAACAACGGCTCGCCGTAATGTGTCAGGCCATATCGGCGATAAACGTCGAGATGAGCGATGGCATCGAACAGCCCGCATTCGGCAGCGGCTTTGGCCTGCTCGAAATAGAGGTCGGCGAACCGATCGACATCATATCTGGCAAAGCAGCTTTCAGCTTCTTTCCTGCTGCAGAAACAGACGTGGTCGACGTCGTGGATGCCGACCAGTTTATAATCGAAATCGTGACGGTCGAAAAGCTGTGCCGTTCCTTTTTCGCATCCCGGAAAATACCCGACTTCAATTCCGACTTTTATCGCCAGCCCAAGCGGGAAATATTCTTTGTTGGCGGCTTTCACGGCGTCGATATATTTCTCGATGGCTTTATCCGAGAGCGGTTCGGGTTGGCCGTCAATCACAATCGAGCGGTCACGGGAGTTGTAATCCGGGTCGTTATCGAAATGGGTCGTAAAACAAATTTCTTTCAAACCGGCTTTGAGGGCCGCCCGGCAGTGTTCGTCGATTGTCCCCTCGGCGTCGATGGAAAAGTTTGGGTGGACGTGATAGTCGGATATGGCATAGCCGCTGTAACTCATATAGCCTCCGTAGGGATTTTCTCTTATACGAACCGGTTCCCGCTCAAGAACGGATTATTGTGCTTTTCGGCACCGATAGTGGTAAACGGCCCGTGTCCGGGATAGCAAACCATATTTTCGGGGAGTCTCAGAAGATTTTTATCTATCGAATCGATCAACTGCTTAAACGAGCTGCCCGGAAGGTCGGTCCGGCCAATCGAGCCGTAAAACAGCGTATCGCCGCAAAACAGGTGATCGCGGACCAGATAGCAAATGCCGCCCGGCGAATGTCCGGGTGTGGCGATAACGTTGAACTCCAGCGAGCCGATGACAAAGACGTCATTATCGCGCAGGATATTGTCTGCCGGAGGGCAGGTTATCGGCTGACCGTAGAAAGCTGACATATTGGCCGACGGCTTTATTAGCAGCTCCTGATCGCCGTCACCCAAATAAATCGGGACGCCATATTTTTCTTTGATCGGTTCGACCGCTGCGATATGGTCGCCGTGGCCGTGAGTCAGGAGTATCGCCTTAAGGTCAACACCATGACTGTCAATGACTTCAATTATGCGCTCGTCCTCGTCGCCGGGGTCGATGACGACTCCGATTTTGTCGGCATTGTCCCAGACCAGATAGCAGTTGACCTCAAGCGGCCCGACCACCAGAGTTTCCATATTCAGGTTCGACATATTTTTATTTCCTTTTGGCCCAAGATAGAGACTGCCGGGAGTTTGTCAAACTAATTGCCATAAAGAGCCTAACGAATATTCCGCTAATTTGTGCGCCGAAATAATAATAGCTTCTCGTAATTCGATTGACATTTGCGTAAAATGATATATTATATATATCTTTTTGAAGGAGTGTAAGATGTTAAGCGACGCCAAAGAGACCATATCCGTCCTAAAGACAAGGGTTTCCAAACTCAGGAGGTTTCTTTGACTTGGACGGACGTCGTGAAAAAATTAACAAGTTAGAAAAATACACCGCCGCTCCCGACTTCTGGGATGACAACCAAAAGGCTCAGTCGATACTCAAAGAAATTTCCGGTCATCGCCGCTGGATCGAAACGATAGAAAAGCAGGAAAAAGAACTGAACGATCTCGATGAACTGGCGGAGATGGTGGAAGAAAACACCAATGACGCATCCGAGATTATAAACTCATTGAATACAATTTCGAGCGACGTCGATAAACTGGAGTTGACCACGCTCCTTTCGGGGCGCGATGACGAGCGCAACGCCATTTTGACCATACACCCCGGTGCGGGCGGGACCGAATTGCAGGATTGGGCCAACATGCTCTTCCGTATGTACAACCGCTGGTGCGAAATTCACGGTTATGAAACGCAGCTGCTCGACTATCAACCGGGCGAAGAAGCCGGAATTAAAGCCGTCACGATGGAAGTGGTCGGTGAGTACGCCTACGGGTATCTCAAGGCCGAATCCGGGGTGCATCGCCTGGTGCGCATCTCGCCTTTCGACGCCAACAGCCGCAGGCACACGTCGTTCGTATCAATCTATGTCTACCCCGAAGTCGACGACAACATCGAAATCGAAATCGACGATGACGATATTCGGATCGACACCTACCGTTCTTCCGGTGCGGGTGGACAGCACGTCAACAAGACGTCATCGGCGGTGCGCATCACGCACAATCCCACCGGAATCGTGGTGCAGTGCCAGAACGAGCGAAGCCAGATAAAGAACCGGGCGACGGCCATGAAAATGCTGCGGTCGCGGCTGTATCAACTGCAGCTCGAAGAACAGCGACTGAAGCGCGAAGAAATGGAAAAGACCAAAAAGAAAATTGAATGGGGCTCGCAGATCCGAAGCTATATATTTCATCCGTACAACCTCGTCAAGGATCATCGGACCGATACGGAAACCTCGAACGTGCAGGCCGTCATGGACGGCGCCATCGATAAATTTATCGAGGCCTTTTTGAGCGACCCCGAACTGAGCGATAATTAGCAACCCTTTTGAACATATATTAAGGAGATAGAATCGTGTCAACGGCAGTAAGTAACAAACCCCGGATAATCGAAGAAATTCGGGACAAGGCGAAATCGAAGAATCGTCATGTGGTTTTGCCCGAAGGCACCGAAGAGCGAACCATCCTGGCCGCAAAGGAAATAGTGAATATCAACATGGCCGAAGTGACTATTTTGGGCGACAAAGACCAGATCGCCAAACTGGCCGGAAAAAACAGCCTGGACCTGGGCAGAGTCAACGTCATCGACCCGGCCACGTCCGACAATTTCGGCAATTTTGTCGCGCAGTTTGTCAAAATGCGCGAGAAGAAAAATATCACCGAAGAAGAAGCCGTGGCCGCCATGAAGCAGACGCTATTCTACGGGGCCATGATGGTTCAGAACGACCTGGCCGATGCCTCCGTCGCCGGGGCGGTCAATACTACCGGCGACGTGCTCCGCGCCGCCATACAGGTGATCGGCATGGCTCCGGGCATCAACACCGTCTCCGGGGCGTTCATGATGACCATCCCCGATTATCTCGAAACCGGCGATTACAAAACGGTCATGTACGCCGACGGCGCCGTCGTGCCGAACCCGACCGCCGAGCAGCTCGCCTCGATCGCGGCGGCAACGGCCCAGACACATAAAAATTTGACCGGCGAAGAACCCAGAGTCGCGATGCTGTCATTTTCGACCAAAGGTTCGGCCAAACACAGCGACGTGACCAAAGTCACGCAGGCGCTGGAAATCGTGAGAAGAGATTTTCCGCACCTGAAAATCGACGGTGAACTTCAGGTCGACGCCGCAATCATCCCGTCGATCGCCAAACGCAAGGTCGGTGACTCCGAGGTGGCCGGTCAGGCCAATGTCTTCATTTTCCCCGATCTTGACGCCGGGAATATCGCCTATAAATTAACCGAGCGGTTGGCCAAGGCGTTCGCGACCGGCCCGATAGTGCAGGGTCTGGCCAAACCGGCCAACGATTTGTCGCGCGGATGTTCGGCCGAGGATATCGTCGACGTTTCCGCAATTGCACTGTTAATGAGAGGATAAAACATGAGCATAAGTCAACTTGCCCGTGAAATAAAAGAGTCACCGACTCTGGTAATGAACGAAAAAGCCCGACTTTTGAGGGAGAAGGGCGAAAAGGTCATCCACCTCGGCGCCGGGGAACCCAAAGACAAGGTTCCCATCGAAGCCGTGCTCGGAGCGTCGGCCAAGCTGACTACGGCCGACATACGCTATACTCCGACCGAAGGCATCCCGACTTTGATAAAAGCCATCATCCGTTATACCGAAGAAAACTACAACAAAATCGTCGGGCCGGAAAACGTTATCGTCTCGAACGGTGCCAAACATTCGCTATACAACCTCATGATGGCGATCATCAACCCGCAGGACGAAGTCATTATTCTCGCCCCGTACTGGGTCAGCTATCCTGAAATTGTGAAGATGGTCTACGGCATCCCGGTTATTGTCACACCCGAAGACGGCCGGTTCCAGCCGCGTCTTGAAGATATCACCGAGAAGGTCGGGTCGTACACCAAAGCCATTATCGTCAACAGCCCCAACAACCCCTCGGGTGCTGTCTATTCGGCCGACTTTATCGCCCAACTGGTCGAGTTCTGCGAGAAAAAGGGCATTTACCTGATAATGGACGACATTTATCACAAACTGGTTTTCGATGGCAAGAAAGCACCGTCGGTGTACCAATTCGCCAAAGACGACTCCGAGTCCTCACACATTGTCGTGATCAACGGCGTTTCAAAAGTCTACGCCATGACCGGCTTCCGGGTCGGCTGGGTCATCGCCAACAAAAAGATAACGGCGGCGATGATCAACATCCAGGCCCAGAACTCATCGTGCACGTCGGTCATAGTGCAGGCCGCAGCAGCGGGGGCCCTGATGGGCGTCCAGAGCAGTGTCGAATCGATGCGGATGACCCTGCAGAACAACCGCGACGTCATGCTCAACGAACTGAACGCCTTCACCGGCGTAAAGACGATCAAACCCGACGGCACGTTCTACTGCCTCCCTGATTTTCGGGCATACAACAAGAACTCGGTGGCCTTGTCGAAATTCCTGCTGGAAAAAGCGCTCGTGGTAACGGTGCCGGGTGGTGAATTCGGCATGGAAGGACATCTGCGTTTGAGTTACTGCGGCTCGATCAAGGAAATCACGGAAGGCGTGGCTCGTATCAAGTGGGCCCTCGATCCCGAATCACCCAACGAAATCTACATCGGCGACCGTAAATTGCGGAGGGACTGGAAATGAAGTCGACAACTTACGTCATAGATATCAAGACTCCGGCCCAGAAGCAGGCGCAGGTCGTCAAAAGCGAATTCAGCCTGAGCCATTTGGGTTTGCGGAACCTGCACAACGTTTATTGGAACCTTACCACCGAGGCGCTGTACGAAGAGGCGATTTTCCGTGGTGAGGGACATCTGTCGTACGACGGCCCGTTCGTGGTCGAAACCGGAGAATGGACCGCCCGCGCCGCCAATGACAAATTCATCGTCCGCGAGCCGGAAACCGAAGAACATATCTGGTGGGGACAGTACAACCGTCCTTTCAATCAGGACAAATTCGACGAAGTCTTCCACCGCGTCCAGGGATACCTGCAGCAGCGCGACCTGTTCGTGCAGGACTGCTATGCCGGAGCCGACCCCAACTATCGCCTGCCGGTGAGAATTATCACCGAGCTGGCCTGGCACTCGCATTTCGCGCGCAACATGTTCATCACGGCCGAAACTCACGATGAACTGCGCAAGTTCGTGCCGGAATTCACGGTTATCGCCGTGCCCGGTTTCCGGGCGACTCCTGAAATCGACGGAACCCGCTCGACGACGTTTATCCTGCTCAATTTCGCCCGCAAGCTTTGCATTATCGGTCAGTCCGAATACGGCGGCGAAATAAAGAAGTCTATCTTCACGGTTTTGAATTACTTGCTGCCCCGCGACGGCGTTCTCTCGATGCACTGTTCGGCCAACGTCGGCAAAGAAGGCGACACCGCCCTCTTCTTCGGTCTGTCCGGAACCGGTAAGACGACCCTTTCGGCCGATCCGGCGCGGCAGTTGATCGGCGACGACGAACACGGCTGGAGCGACGAAGGAATTTTCAACTTCGAAGGCGGCTGTTATGCCAAAGTGATCGCCCTCTCCCCCTCTGCAGAACCGCAGATTTACGCCTGCACCCGTAAGTACGGCACGATTCTGGAAAACGTGATTTATGATCCCATAACACGTAAACTGGACCTCGACGATGAATCCCTGACCGAAAATACTCGGGCGGCCTATCCCCTGCGTTTCATAGACAACCTTTACAAGCCCAAAACAGCCGGGCATCCCAAAAACATCATCATGCTGACCTGCGACGCCTCGGGCGTCATGCCTCCGATCGCCAGGCTGACCCCGGAACAGGCCATGTATCATTTCATTTCTGGATATACGTCGAAAGTCAGCGGCACCGAAATCGATCTTGGTAAGGAACCGGAGATAACGTTCAGCGCCTGTTTCGGTGCGCCGTTCATGGTGCATCATCCATACTATTATGCCGAGCTTCTGCGCAACAAAATCATGAAGCACGGTGTCAACTGCTGGCTGGTCAATACCGGATGGTCGGGCGGACAGTACGGGGTCGGGAAACGGATGAGTATCCATCATACGCGGACACTTCTGAACGCGGCGCTCGACGG
Source organism: uncultured candidate division Zixibacteria bacterium (assembly GCA_963702205.1). Lineage (GTDB taxonomy): Bacteria > Zixibacteria > MSB-5A5 > GN15 > PGXB01 > CALAMC01. The sequence goes on along the minus strand of OY969724.1, from coordinate 1,901,033 downwards.
CAAGCTGCTGGAAGTCGAATTCCGCAGAGATCCTGTGTTCGGTTTCGAGGTGCCCAGGTTCTGCGACGGCGTTCCGGAAAAGGTACTCAACCCGGCCGACACCTGGGGCGACCGCGCCGCTTACAAGAATAAATACCTGCAGCTGGCCGCGCTGTTCATCGAGAATTTCAAGAAATTCTCGGAAGGAACCCCCGAGGAAATCACTCAGGCCGGTCCGGTGAAGCAGGATTTTAAGGTTTAGCTGCCGAACCTTTACCGTTCGATTTTGTTCAGGTAATTAAAATGCCGCCTGTATGACGGGCGGCATTAAAATATGAGGATGGCTCGAAATGCCGACTTACCAGTATATATGCGATGTCTGCGGCCATGAATTCGAGGAATTTCAACAGATGACGGACGATCCGATCGACGCCTGTCCCAAATGCGGCGAAAAGAAGGTTCGTCGGCTGATAACCGGTGGCGCCGGTGTGTTGTTCAAAGGTTCGGGCTTTTATACGACCGACTACCGCTCTCAATCATACAAAAAGGCCGCGGAGGCGGATTCGGCCAAAAGCAGCCCGGCGAAATCGGAAAAATCCGGGACGAAGAAACCATCCGACTCGAAATCGTGATATATATTTCGTAGTCTTTGTACTATGACTATTGAAAAAGAGCGCTTCACGCGACTCGAAAAAAAATTTCAGGACCGCCTTAAATTCAATGTGGCGGATTTTCCAGAATATCACAAAGACGCCTCAGAGTTGACCGCCGAACCGGGCGCGATTCTATTCGCTGAATCTGAATCTGACGTGATCGATGCGGTCAATATCTGCCGCGAAGACAACATCCCGATATTTTTCCGAGGCGCCGGGACCGGATATACGGGCGGTTCGGTACCGACGGGTGGCGGGCTGGTGCTGGCTCTGGAAAAGTTGGATAATATTGACATGTTTCCCGATCGCAAAATGGCCTTTTGCGGTCCGGGAGTCATTACGATCGACCTTATGAAGATGGCCGAAGCCTCGGGGCTTTATTATCCTCCCGACCCGGCCAGCTACGATGAGTCGACCCTCGGCGGGAACGTCGCCGAAAACGCCGGCGGCCTGCACTGCATCAAATACGGCGTCACCAAAGACTATATTATTGGCCTCAAGGCGGTCACAAGCGGCGGGGAGCTTCTACAAACGGGCGTCTATTCCGACGGCGACCTGTTCAATCTGACCGGTGTTCTGCTCGGTTCAGAAGGCCTGCTGGCCGCAATCACCGAGATCGCCGTGCGACTGATAGACCTGCCCGAACCGGGCACGGCTATATTGTCTGCCTTCGGCTCGACCGAGGACGCCGCCAAAACAGTGTCAGAAGTCACCGCGCGCGGGATTGTCCCGGCGGTTATGGAATTTCTCGACGGCGACGCCATCGCCTGCTCCGTCGCCTATGAACCGGCTATCGAAATTGGCCGAGCCGAGGCGATGCTGCTCTTTGAAACCGACGGCCAAAATTCGGAGAAAAAAGCCGAACGAATTTTCGACATTTGCCGGAGCCATAAGGCAACTCTCCTGGAACGAGAAACTGACACGATCAAAATCGAAGCACTTTGGAAAATCCGGAGAAATATGTCCAAAGCGGTTAAGGCCTCGACCAAAGAAAAGATCGCCGAGGACGTCTGCGTGCCGCCCTCGCGGCTTCCCGAACTGGTCGACTTTGTGGCGCAGCTAAACAAAGAACTTGCAATCCGGGTGAACTCCTATGGCCACGCCGGTGACGGCAACCTGCATGTCAATTTTCTTGTCTCGGAAGGCCAGTCGATCGAGCCGGAAGTCCTGCAGAACGCCATCGCGAGGCTGTTCAGGAAGACTTTGGAATTGGGCGGAACATTGACCGGCGAGCACGGTATCGGGCTGACAAAAAGGGATTTCCTCGATTTGGAATTCTCGCCCCCGACCATCGACCACATGAGAAGAATAAAGGACACATTTGATCCTGTTGATCTGTTCAATCCCGGCAAAATTTTCCGGCTAATATAATAAAAGTCAAGCTCTTCAATAGCGCTCCCCAAAATCAAAAAAATCTCGCAATTTGTGAAGAAAATCACTAAATATGCCCCCGCCTTTCTTGACAAAATCACGATCATCGTTTATATATGCATCGATTTAAAACCTAAATAAAAGGACCGGAAAGTTCAGATTAGCGTAAAATCATACACACATTAATCTGTAGGAGAATATAAATGGCCACGTTACAAAACAAACTCAACAAAATGATTCCCGGCCTTCGTGATGACCTGAAAAAGCTGGCGGTCGCAGTTGGAGACAAGAAGATTTCCGACGTTACCGTGGCTCAGGCGTACGGAGGTATGCGCGGGGTCAAGGCGATGATCTGCGATACATCGGTTGTGTACCCCGAAAAGGGTTTGATTATCCGCGGTATCCCGATCATGGACCTTCGTGAAAAATTGCCCGAAGAGATTTTCTATCTGCTCTGCACCGGTGAGCTTCCCTCCAAAGCCGACACGACGGCTCTTCAGAAGGTACTGGCCGAGCGTTCCCGCGTCCCCAATTACGTCTGGGATGTACTTAATGCCATGCCGAAAGACTCGCACCCGATGGCTATGCTCAACACCGGTATCCTCGTCATGCAGAAAGAATCGGAATTCAAGAAAGCGTACGACAAGGGCATGCCGAAAACCGATTACTGGAAGCCGACCCTCGAAGATGCTCTGACTCTTCTGGCCCGCCTGCCCGGTATTGCCGCCGGTGTATATCGCATTCGTTTCAAAAAGGGCAAACTGATTCCGTACAAGAAAGACCTCGACTGGGGCGCCAACTACGCCCGCATGCTGGGTATCGCCGACAAGACCGGCGTCTTCACGAAACTGATTCGTCTCTACCTGACCCTGCACTGCGACCATGAAGGCGGCAATGTCAGTGCCAACACCTGCCACACCGTCGGTTCGGCCCTGTCCGATGCGTACTATTCGGTCTCGGCCGGTTTGAACGGTCTGGCCGGTCCTCTGCACGGTCTCGCCAATCAGGAATGCCTCGGCTGGGTGCTGGACGTCATCAAGCAATTCAAAGGTGCGCCCACCGAAGAACAAATCGAAAAACACGCCTGGGATACGCTTAATTCCGGCAAGGTCATTCCGGGTTACGGTCATGCCGTCCTGCGTGTCACCGATCCGCGCTTCAGCGCCTTTCTGGCTTTCGGCAAGGAATACCTTCCCGACAGCGAGGTTTTCCAGACGGTCGCCCGCGTTTACGACGTGGTTCCGAAAGTCCTGGAGAAACACGGCAAAGCCAAGAACCCGTGGCCAAACGTCGACGCCGGTTCCGGCTCATTGCTGTATCATTTCGGCATGAAGGAATTCCCGTACTACACGGTTCTCTTCAGTGTTTCGCGTGCGATGGGTATGCTGTCTCAGTTGATTCTCAATCGTGCGATGGGGACGCCGATCACCCGTCCGAAATCGGTTTCGACCGAATGGGTGAAGCAGAACGTCAAGTAATCCTGACGCTGATATATATAAAGACGGCCCGTTTGAGCGGGCCGTTTTTTATTTGGGCAATTGTATGACGAATTCGGTGCCGCCGTCCGTGGGTGCCACGACCCGAATCTCCCCTTTGAATTCTTCGATCACCTGATGTACTATCGACAGTCCCAGCCCGGTGCCGTCTTTTTTGGTCGAATAGTACGGATTGAAAATCTTGTGCCGGGCTTCTTCGGAAATGCCCGAACCGTTGTCGCGAATAATCAGCTGCACCGTACTTTCGAATGATTTCAGATAAATTTCGATCAATCCCCCCTCCATCGGGCAGGCTTCGGCGGCGTTTTTGACGAGATTTATGATGGCCTGCTTAAAATGGTCCGTGGACCCATCCAGTCTTATCCCCGATTTCATATCGGTCCTGATTTCGATTTTCTTTTTTTCCAGTTCCGGGCGCAGAAATCCGATGGTATCTTCGATTACCGATCCCATCTCGAAATTATCCCCCGGCCTTTTATCGCCTTTGGCCAGTGACAGGAATCGCGTCACGATGGCATTCAGGCGGTCGGCTTCGGACTTGATCTGTCTGGTAAACGTCTCGAATTCGGCGTTGTTTTCGGTCGGTACGAATTCGGCCAGCAGTCTCTGGGCGGCGATGGATATGGCGTTGAGCGGATTGCGAATTTCGTGGGCCACGCCCGCGGCGAGGTCGCCCATTTCGGAAAGCCTTTGCTTGCGGCGACCGGTTTCTTCGAGCTCTTTAATTTCCGTGTAATCATAAATAACCGCCACCGCGCCGGAGATTTCTCTGCGGTAATTATAAAGCGGGGCGACGTTGATCAGCAGGTTGCGCGGACCGAGCGGGCTTTGATATTCCGTCTCGAATTCATCGGCGGTTAATTTCCCCGAAAGGCAGCTTTCAAACGGGATGACATCCGCAAACGGCTGTTCGGGCCACTGTTCACCGAGAAATTCTTCCGCAGTGACGCCAAATAACTCATAGAACGCCCGGTTGGCCATTTCAACGCTTAAATCCTTTTTAATTACGACCAAAGCCGAGGTGACGCTCTCGAAAACCATCTCCGTCAAAGATTGAATTCGCTGCATCGATCGATTCAGCAGCAGACGCTTCTGCTTGCCCTGCCAGTATAATATGAACAATACGATGACGGCGAAAATAACCGCGCTCAGGGCGATCATCTGACGATCGAACCCGGCGATAATCGTATTGTACTTTTTCGAGCGACAGGCCCAGGCGAAAAACCCCGTCGCCGTACTCATCGCTGTGAAACGCCCGCGCCAGTTCCAGCACTTCCCTGTCGCCGACGGTAATCTGGCGGGTCAAAGCGGTATCGGATTTTAATGCCTCCTGCAAGAACGGATCTTTTTCGATCTTGAGAACCGGTTCGAGCTTACGTGAAGAAAATACGATCCCGTCCGGGGTCTGGTAAAAAATGTACTCTATGCCTATTTCGCGGCCGATATTTTGCACGAGATAACCGATGCCGATCGATTTTTTCGATTCCGTGTAAAACAAGGCGTCGGCCACGATCATAATGATGTACTTACTATTATTGATTTTCTCGAAATAGTACATCGTAACCTGGCCGGGAAGGTCACCGTAAATCGTTTCCAGATTGTTAAACTCGACCGAATCGGCTTTGAATTTTTCCAAATCGCCGAAAGAGTCGTCGAGGACTTTGTCGGGATTGATGAATACCCCGCGAGTTCCGTACGTCGTGACGTCCAGGGACGTATCGAACACGAAAATGGCATCGACCCCGTAACTGGATGAAAAATCGTCGAGTTCCTCACCGGAATAATCGAAATCGGGCCGGGACGCCAGAAACGACGTCATGTCGCTGAATTTCTCCCGGACCAAAAGATCGAAAAACGAATTGGCCTTGATGGCATTGTCCGCCGAAAGAGCCAGCGCTTCGGTCAGCGCCGAGCCCTGTCGTTTCAACAGTTCCAGGCTGTCCTGACGACTCTTCTGAATGCCGAGGTACGTGAAAACGAACAGCAATATGCCGGTAGTGATTATCACCGGTAAGGCGATTTTCAGACTTATTCCGGGCGGATTTTGCTTGTCGGAATTTGCGGCCATGAAGAGATATTAGGATTTTTTGAGGGACCGGTCAATAATAATAACGGCAGGTTACCCGGCCGCAGCGGCGGGTTGGCTTGTCGCTTCGGGTTCCTCGGAGTCGGCCCGGCGGCAAGGAATTGAAACTGAAAAAACTGACCCCTGCTCGGCCGGAGCATAAGTCAGTTGCCCGTGATGATTGTCAGCCACGTTTTTCGCGGTGATCAGACCGAGGCCGTTACCACCCTGCTTGGTGCTGAACCGGTTAACGAAAAGTCTTTCGCGGTTTTCAGGGTCGACACCTTTGCCGTTGTCTGTGACGCTGATTGAAAAATTCCCCGTAGCTTCATCGTATACCGTGGCAATCACGACCTTCTGGAAGTCGCCGCCGTCTTTCATGGCCTCGGAGGCATTATACAGCAAATTGACCAGAAGCAGCTGGATCTGCCCGACGTCCACCTCGGCCAGAGGGATATTGTCGGCCAGAATGGTTTCAAACTCTATATTATCGAACCGGTTTTGCGGCTTGACGAAGGCAATCAGATTCTCGACCAGCTGGTTCAGGTCTTCTTTGCTGAAATCGCTGTTTTCATCGGAGAACCGGCTCAGACCTTTGGTGAATTTCGTGATATTGTCGACCGTGTCGCGCATCAGATCGATCTTTTTCGTTACTTTTTCCTGATCGCTTTTGGCCAGAAGCATCGGCAGCAGTTCCAGGTTCCCCTGCAATATGGCGAGATAATTATTTATTTCGTGCGCTATGTCGCGGGCCATTTTGCCTTTCGACGCGATTCGGTCGAGCTTGATAACCATCTCCTGATAGTTCTTCGATTCGGAGATATTTTTGAGGAAATAGAGTTTCGAGGCGGGTTTGTGGCCACCCAGTATAAGTTGAGTTTGAACCATCAGCGCCGGGAAATTACGCCCCTTGTGCTGGCGGCAGATCACTTCCTGACATTGCCTGTCGTCGGTCGGACTATCGGCATCGGGACAATCCGCAGGAAGTTTGATCAGGTTTTCAATACTCATGCCGAGCATGTCGTTTTGATCGTAACCGAAATCCTGCGCGGCCGTCAGATTGTAAATCGTCACCCGGTCGTTCATATCGGTCACGATAATGGCGTCGGGGGAATAATCGATAAGCGACGTCATGATGGATTCCGACTCCCGCAGAGCGCGATTTGACTGGCGCAGTTGACGGTTGGTGTTTTCCAGCTTTTGACGGTTGTCGCTCAGGCTTGCGACCATATCATTGAACGCGCCGCAAAGATAAGCCATGTCTTTTTCGGCATAATGAGTTTCGATTTCGTATTCCTCACCCCGGGCGGTTTTGCGAAATCCGGTAGTCAGTTCTTTGAGCGGTCGGCGGACATTTTTATGAATCAAATTCACCATTAAAAGCGAAATCAGCGTGGACACCAGAAAGAGCAGGACAAGCACGTAGGCTATATCGGTGCTGGTATTGGACAACAGCACGTTGCCGACCGTAACACTCAAAGCGAATCGTGCATCCGGAGACTGCGGTGACACAAAGTACGTAATGAAATTCCTGTCGTCCGACAGGCTGGCGAAAATTTTATTCGATCCTCCCGCTTTTGAAACTGCCCTTTCTGAGGACATATCATTCGGATTCGGTGTCTTCACATCCGGCATCTGTGGGAACGAGCCGGCGTTCTTGTGCAGCGGGATAAGTTCGATATTCGCAAAGCTGTCATATTTCTTCAGGTATATGGCGAGCAGGGCTTCGACCCGGGGATCATCGGGGCTGGTAATATCGGCATGATCGACGGCGCTTAATATTTCGCCGGAAGTGGAGTTAAGGCGGTCGTCCATCGTTTTGAAATGCTGAGTCAAAAGGCAGCTGTCATTGCCGAACAACAGAACCAGCGCCAGAGCGGCAAAAATGAAGACAACGTGGACAATCATCAGCGTGGAAACTCGCGCCAGCAGATTTTGTGATTTCATTTTCGACATTTTGGTCCGTTCTCAGGGTAACCCGTCCATAACTTTAAGGCAGGGCAGGGGTTCTCGTTTGGCTGTCAATAAGTACTTTGTGAAGTTATCGGCAATGCCGGGGATAAAATTAGATTGGGCGGATAAAATAATAGGGAGTGGTGGAGGGGGGATGCCCGACTCTAACGTCAGGTGGCTGTAAACAGCACACACCACTCCCTATATCTCTAACAACTCTAAGGTCTTAATGTTCTTAGACCCGTATTCTCCAATGCAAGTAATATGCCCATAAGTCAGTATAATACAATATAGTCAATGCCCACCTCCCTATCCAGTTTGACAACAATTAATTCATTGATTGCGCAAAGTTTGCCCCGATATAGTCGGACAATCTGATAAATCCAATATTGCAAATACATGCAACATTATCGCAAAGACCATGATAAAAAAAGCCCCGGATCGGGGCTTTTTCCAGTGGCTACGGTTTATTGGCCTACTCGTGCATCGATTCGATATATTTCTCGGCGGCCATGGCGGCGGTTGTGCCGTCACCCACGGCGTTGGTAATCTGGCGCACCAGCTGATGCCGGACGTCGCCGCAGGCATATATGCCTTTGATCGACGTTTCCATTTTGTCGTCGGTGATGATATAACCGCTGGAGTCCTTCTTGATTTCCTCGCGGAAAATGTTGGAATTGGGGTGGAAACCGATGAAGATAAATATCGCCCCGACGTCAAGCGTCGATTTTTCTCCGGTCTTGACATTCTTGAGGGAGAGTTTCCGCACCTTGTTGTCACCTTCAATCGCCTCGACCACCGTATCCCAGAGGAATTCCATTTTGTTGTTCTTAAAAGCTCGATCCTGAATAACTTTCTGGGCTCGGAGTTCATCGCGGCGATGTATCAGTATGACTTTGCTGCCGAATTTGGTCAGGAACATTCCCTCTTCGACGGCGGCGTCTCCCCCGCCGGCAACCGCGATAATTTCACCCTTGAAGAAGTTCGCGTCGCAGATGGCGCAGTATGAAACCCCTTTACCCGTAAATTCTTTTTCACCGGGGACATTGAGAAGGGTCGGCGAACCGCCGGTCGACACGATGACCGCTTTGGCCCGATAGATATCACCGGAAGCGGCCAAGACAATGCGATCTTCACCTTCGTTGTATACTTCTTTAACTTCATCGGAGACAATTTCCAGACCGAATTTTTTGGCGTGGTCGGCCATTTTCGTAGCCAGTTCGGCGCCGGATATCAGTTCGAAACCCGGATAATCTTCAACTTCTTCGGTATTGGCGATCTGTCCGCCGGGGAGATATTTTTCCAGCAGGACCGTTTTCATTTTCGCCCGAGCGCCATACATACCGGCCGTGAGTCCGCCCGGTCCGCCCCCGATTACCACTATATCGTAATTTTTCTCCGCCATTGTCGCTCCCTCATAATGGGTCAAATGGTCTCTTATAAGCTATATTAACAACAAGATTGAATAATATTGGTTCCGCGGGATCTTATCAAGGATTTTTATAGTGGTCAAACCTAAAAGTCGACACCCTTCTGGGCCAGGATACCTTTTTGGTACGGGTGCTTGATCTCTGTCATTTCCGTGACCAGATCGGCCTTGTCGATCAACCACTGGGTCGCGCCGCGACCGGTAATGACCAGGTGCAGCATCTCCGGCTTTTGTTCGATCAGTTCGTGCAGTTCGTCATCGGATATCAGTCCCAGTGAAACGGCCACGTTCAATTCATCGAGAATAATGAGTTGATATTTCCCGGAAAGCATCTTCTCCCGGGCCGCTTCGAACGCCTTCTTGGCGGCGGTGCGGTGATCCTCGAACGGTTTATCGTCGTCGACAATCCCGACAAACCCCTGCCCCATGACGTTCAGTTCCACGTTCGGCGCCAGCTTTTTAATGCCGTCAAGCTCGCCATACTTCCAGCTTCCTTTAATGAATTGCACGATACAGACTTTCCAGTCATAGCCGACCGCGCGGACCGTCATGCCCAGCGCCGCCGTCGTCTTGCCTTTACCATTACCGGTATACACGACCAGCAGTCCTTTTTCTTTTATTTCCTTGAAGTCCTCGGCCATATTATTCCCCTCGCAAAATCTTTTTAGTTCAGCAAATCCGCCAGTATCTCTATGGGATGAACAACCTTGAAACGGCCGTTAAGTTCCGACCTGATTTTCATCTGACACGCCGGGCAGGAGGTCATCAGGTAATCGGCTTCGATGTCCTCGTAGGCATATTTTTTCTTTTCGAATATGCGCTTGCCCTCGCGAAAATGTGTGTAACCGTACGATCCCGCCTGTCCGCAGCAGCGGTCGGCGTGCAGCGGCGCGATTATTTCGACGTTTTTTAATTTGCCCAGTAGCTTTTCCGGCTCTTTGTGCAGCCCGGCCGCCCTTAGATGACAGGGATTGTGATACGTGACCCGGAGTTTGTTGTCTTTCTCGAATTGCGATAGATCAATATTCCTCACATTCAGATACTGGCTTATATCGAAACACCGCCCGGCGAGATTCGCGGCTTTGGGTCCATACTCGGGATCATCTTTTAAAAGTTCGGCATATTCCTGCAGTTTATGCAGGCACGAAGCACAGCCGCTGATGACCGCCGAGAAATTTTCCAACCGGTCGATATTGTATTTCGCCTTTGAAATCAGATTATCACGATGGCCGTACACTTCCATCGGCAGACCGCAGCACTTCTGCTCGGGAATTTTGAGGTCTATGCCGAGCCGGTCGAAGACTTTGAACAGCGCCTCACCGACGTTCGACTCGAACCAGTTGTCGGCGCAGCCGTGGAAGAAGGCCACTTCACCCGATGTTCCAACCCGGTCGGCGAATCTTTTACGGAGTGGCCTCGGGGCAATCTGCGGCAGCGCAATTGTTTTATCCCAGCCGAACATCGGACCGGCCGGGATAGCGGCCATTTTCTTTCCGAACTCGCTGCTGGTCACAGGCTGCATGAACCGGCCGATCGTCAGCGCCAGATTAAACAGCGGTTGATAATCCACCCCGGCTATTATAACCTTCGATATTTCCCCCGGTTGTCGGCTTTTGAATTCTATTATCTCGGCGGCGATATCGACTCCGGCCGGACAGACGGTCGCGCAGTTCTTGCAGTTCAGGCAGTACGACAGATAGTGCATCAGTTCGGCCCGGTCGGCTCCGGATTGATTGATCATGCGCAGCCAGCCCCGGGGTGACAGGTCCTCGCGCCGGAAGATATCGTAGGCCGGACAATAACCGTTGCACTTGCCGCAGGCGGCGCAGTACCGACTTGATTTTCTCGAAGTCGATTTCATCGGTGAAAGCTGCTTCACCGGTTATATTATGCGGCGAAAGAACGCGGTCGGGATCGAGAATATTCTTGATCTGCACGAATACGTCATGGATTTTTGCACCGTACAATTGCCGCACCATCGGGGTTCTTAGACGACCGTCGGCGTGTTCGGCGGTGGTCGACCCACCCAGATTGATTACTTTTTCATAGACTTGATCATACAGCCTTTTAGCCAGCTCCATATCGGCGGCGTCATTCAGGTCCAGGAGCGGCCGCAAATGCAGGTTGCCGTCGCCGATGTGACCGAAAATCCCGAATGTCAGGCCGTGATTGTTGAACAATTCGGTCACGTACTCGATAAACGGCGGCACCTGGTCGGGCGGCAGAGAGACGTCTTCGATGATAGCCAGCGGGCGGCGTTTCGGGTGGTGACGGTACAGCGTCGGCACGATAGCCTTGCGCGCTTTCCATAGTGCCGCGGTCTTTTCCGGGTCGTGGGCATACTCCGGAGGAAAAATCAGGTTCAGTGACCCGGCGATCATTTCGAAGGCATCCTTTTGGGCGGAGATATCCTCGTCAAACTCTACCAGTAACAGCGCGGCCGCTTCTTTGGGAAGTCCGTGCTTTTCGCGGCCAATCAAATCGAGAGTCGAGCCATCGACTATTTCCAGACAGGCCGGACTGAGCGATTTAATTGGCATCACCGCTCTCCCGGCATCGACCAGCGACTTAAAATACAGGCGTATCGTCAAGACCTTTTCGGGCAGCGGCAAAAGTCTCAGCCTGGCTTTAGCGAACACACCAAGTGTGCCTTCAGAACCGACAAGCAGTGCCGGTATGTTAAAAATTCCTCGCTCGAAATCATCGATCACCTGTTTGAGATTGTATCCGGCCGAGTTTTTCTTGAGATTCGGCCATCTATTTTTAATCAGGCCTGAATTTTCGCGGAACAGATTATAAACTTTCTGGAATTGAGGGAAATCGGCAAAGAATCCGTTCAACTCATCGGAATCAATTTTGAATTTCTTCAACCGGGCTTTCCGGCCATCGGACAGAACCACTTCCATTTCTTCCACGAAGTCCGATGTCAGACCATATTTGACCGATCTCGGCCCCGATGAATTATTCGCCAGCATCCCGCCTAACTGGCAGGAATCGCCGGACGACGGATCCGGCGGGAAAAACAGCCCATGAGGCCGCAAAGCCAGGTTCAATTCTTCATAGAGTACCCCAACCCGAGTCGTCACGGTGTTGGTCGCCGTATCGATTTTCTCTATTTCATCAAATTTCCCGAAATCGAGGATTATACCGCTGCCGACGGCTCCTCCCGCAAGACCGGTTCCCCCTCCCCGGGCCGTAACGGAAATCCCATCTTGTCTCGCTTCGACGATGGCTGTGATTATTTCATCGACAGATTCAATCTGACGAATCTGGCGCGGTTCGACGGCATAAATGGAGCCATCTGAAGAATAAGCCGTGAGGGTCGATTTGGTCGATTTTAATTTCATTTCAAAAGCAAAATAAAACGCTGTACTTGTCAATCATTGTAATAATCTACTTAGCATTTACGGGCAAATCATCAAGAAAGGCAACAGAAAAAGGCAGGTAATTTGTGAAAAAAATAACATAAAGAATATTGACATTATCCGCTTTTCGCTCTATTTTCATCAACGGTGAAGTACCGCCTTTTGACAACGGCCGGACAATAAAATGAACCGGCAACAGGGGAGGACGGAAAGATGCAGTTTACGAAGGCCGAATCATATGGCTTGCGAGGAGTTATCTACCTTGCCCGGGCTGGCGAAGATAAAGTCGTTCCTTTGTCCGAAATCGCGAAGGCTGAAGACGTGCCGGAAAAATTTCTGGCCAAAATATTCCAGAACCTGACCCGGGCCGGGATCGTCAGGTCACATCGAGGCATTCGCGGCGGTTTTAGCATGATTAGCAATCCCGAAGAAGTTTCCGCCCGTCAGATTATTGAGGCCATTCAGGGACCGTACAGCCTTGCCAAATGCTTGAAACATCCGAACGATTGTCCCAAATCCGAGTTCTGCCCGGTTCGCGACGTATTGAAACAAGCCGAATCCAAACTGATGGCAGTCTTCGATGAATATTCAATCGACGATATGATGCGTCGGCAGGGAGAGCAGAGCGTCAAAAAGTCGACCTAAGAATTTTTGCTTTGGGCCGCAACTTAGCCGTAATAAGTGCATGATATTAAACGGTTATGCACATGGAGGAGAATAATGCCGGTTAAATCCGATCGCTGGATACAGGAAATGTCCACCAAACACGCCATGATCAAACCTTTTTCGTCCAAACTGGTCAAAAAAGGCGTCAGCTACGGTTTATCGTCCTACGGTTACGATATCCGGGTCGCCAACGAATTTAAAATCTTCACCAACGTCAACTCCGAGGTAATCGACCCCAAGAATTTTTCGACCGAATCCTTCGTTGACGTAAAAGCCAAATCCATTCTGGTCCCCCCGAATTCTTTCGCTCTGGCGCGCTCCGTGGAATATTTCAAAATACCGCGTGAAGTAATAACCATCTGCCTCGGCAAATCGACCTACGCCCGGTGCGGCATTATCGTCAACGTGACTCCGTTCGAGCCGGAATGGGAAGGGCACGCTACCCTCGAAATTTCCAACACGACTCCGCTGCCGGCCAGGATTTACGCCAACGAGGGGATCGCTCAGATTATCTTTCTGGGAGCCGATGAAATATGTAAAGTGTCATACAAAGATCGTAAAGGCAAATATCAGGGGCAGAAGTTTATCACGCTGCCTCGAACAACTTGATGGAAAATCAGTACAACTTATTGATAAAGTAATTTTACCGGAGATATATCATGGCAAGCGAAACAAAAACCGCTGAGAAAAAAATAAACGGCAAAAACACCGGGCAGCGCCGACTGGTCACGATCGACGGAAACTCCGCCGCCGCCTACGTAGCTCACGCGGTAAGTGAAGTAATAGCCATTTACCCGATCACACCGTCATCGGGGATGGGTGAAATATCGGACGAAAAATCCGCCGCCGGACAAAAAAATATCTGGGGAACGATTCCAACCGTAGTCGAAATGCAGTCCGAAGGAGGCGCCTCGGGCGCCATCCATGGTGCCACTACCGCCGGTGGTTTGACAACCACCTTCACGGCTTCTCAGGGACTGCTCCTGATGATCCCCAACATGTTCAAAATCGCGGGCGAAATGACGTCGACCGTATTTCACGTCTCCGCCCGTTCGGTCGCCACGCACGCGCTGTCGATTTTCGGAGACCATTCCGACGTCATGGCCACCCGGTCCACCGGGTTCGGCCTGATGGCCTCCGGCTCGATTCAGGAAGTAATGGACCTGGCCCTGATCACGTCGGCCGCCGCTCTTGAAAGCCGCGTCCCGTTCGTGCACTTTTTCGACGGATTCAGGACGTCGCACGAAGAACAGAAAGTAGAAGAAATTACCTTCGACGATATGCGGCAGATGTTCGACGACAACCTGATATTCGACCATCGCCGCCGCTCGCTGAGCCCCGACCACCCCACGCTCAAAGGATCATCGCAGAACCCCGACGTATTCTTCCAGGCTCGCGAGACGGTCAATAAGTACTATCTGAATGCTCCCGACGTCGTGCAGAAAGTCATGGACAAATTCGCGGGTGTCGTCGGACGTCAGTACCACCTGTTCGATTATATCGGTCACCCGGAAGCCGAACGCATCGTCATCATGATGGGTTCGGGTGCGGAAACCATGCACGAGACGGTCGAGTACCTCGTCGAAAAGGGCGAAAAAGTCGGCTTGCTTAAAGTCCGGTTGTACCGTCCGTTTTCGGTCAAGGCATTTCTCGAAGCGATACCGGCGACGGTCAAAAGGATCGCCGTGCTGGATCGCACCAAGGAACCGGGCTCGGTCGGTGAACCGCTGTACACCGACGTGCAGACGGCCGTCCGGGAAGGCCTCGCCGACGGCACCGCTCGCTTCAATGAGAATCCCGTCATTGTCGGCGGCCGCTACGGTTTGAGTTCCAAGGAATTCAATCCGGCCATGGCCAGGGCCGTGCTGGACAATCTAAAGAATGACAATCCGAAAAATCACTTCACGGTCGGTATTGTCGACGACGTCACCAACACCAGCCTCGACGTCGATTACGACTTCGACATTGAAGGCCCGGATACTTTCCGTGGTCTGTTTTACGGGCTCGGGGCCGATGGTACCGTCGGGGCCAATAAAAACTCGATCAAGATTATCGGTGAGAACACGGATAATTACGCTCAGGGCTATTTCGTCTACGATTCAAAAAAGGCCGGGGCGATCACGGTTTCGCATTTGCGTTTCGGCAAGCGCGAGATCCGCCGCCCGTATCTGATCCGTAAAGCCAAATTTATCGCCTGTCATAATTTCTCGTTTTTGGAAAAATATGACATGCTCTCGAATATAATCGAAGGCGGGACTTTCCTCCTGAACAGTCCCTATGGTCCCGAGGAAGTCTGGGATAAAATGCCGGTCGAAGTGCAGCGTCAGATTATCGACAAGAAATTGAAATTCTACGTTATCGACGGCATCTCCCTCGCCAAAGATCTGGGACTGGGCGCCCGCATCAATATGATCATGCAAACCGCCTTCTTCGTCATCAGTGACATTCTCCCCCGCGACGAAGCCATAACGGCCATCAAAAACGCCATCGTTAAGACGTACGGCAAGAAGGGCGAGAAAGTCGTCAAGATGAACCATCAGGCGGTCGATGTGTCGGTCGAAAATATTTTCGAGGTGAACTACCCCGATAAAGCAACCAGCAAAATTACCATGCCACCGGTCGTTCCTGACAACGCTCCCGATTTCGTCAAGACCGTCACGGCCGCCATTATTCAAGGCAAGGGTGATGATATTCCGGTTTCGGCCATGCCCGACGATGGGACATTCCCGACCGGGACAACCCAGTACGAAAAGCGCAATATCGCCGTTGATATTCCGGTCTGGGATGAAGAGCTGTGCATCCAATGCGGCATCTGCTCGATTGTCTGCCCCCACGCCGCGATCAGGATGAAAGTCTACGACGAGAAATATCTTAAGGATGCCCCGCCGACGTTCAAGGCGGTCGACGCCAATACCAAAGCATTTGCCGGAATGAAATTCACGCTTCAAACGGCTCCGGAAGATTGCACCGGTTGTGAGTTGTGCGTGCGGTCGTGCCCGGTCGAAGGCAAAGACGAGCAGGGTCACAAAACCGGCGTAAAAGCCGTTTACATGCGGCCTCAGATTCCTTTGAGGAAACAGGAAGCCGAGAATTTCGCATTCTTCCTGGACCTTCCGGAAACCGACCCGTCGTTGTTCAATGTCGAAACCACCAAGGGCAGCCAGCTGGTCAAGCCTTTGTTTGAATTCTCGGGAGCCTGTGCCGGATGCGGCGAGACACCGTACGTCAAGCTCCTGACCCAGTTGTTCGGTGACAGGGCTCTCATGGGCAATGCCACGGGTTGTTCGTCCATTTACGGCGGCAACCTCCCCACGACTCCGTACTGCAAGCGCGCCGACGGTCTCGGTCCGGCCTGGTCGAATTCGCTGTTCGAAGATAACTCCGAATTCGCTATGGGCATGAGGCTGACGGTTGACAAGCTCAGCGAATACGCCTATGAACTGGTGCAGAAACTGGTGCCGGAAATGTACGATGACTTCCGCAATACCGATCAGCATGTTCAGGCTGGAATCGAGCAACAGCGCAAGCTGGTGGCCGATCTCAAGAAAAAGCTGGCCGGAAACAAAGACCAGGAGACCGTCCGTCTCATGGAAATTGCCGACTACCTCGTAAAAAAATCAGTCTGGGCGGTCGGTGGTGACGGTTGGGCCTATGACATCGGCTTCGGCGGTCTCGACCACGTCCTGGCGTCGGGCAAGAATGTCAACGTCCTCGTGCTGGATACGGAAGTCTATTCCAATACCGGCGGCCAGATGTCGAAATCCTCGCCGAAAGGTGCCGTAGCCAAATTTGCTGCGGCCGGCAAGCCGATGCCCAAGAAAGACCTGGGCATGCTGCTAATGTCCTATGGCAACATCTACATCGCCCAGGTGGCGATGGGCGCCAGCCACAATCAGACGGTCCGGGCCTTTGTCGAAGCCGAAAAATACGACGGCCCTTCGATCATAATCGCCTATTCGCACTGTATCGCGCACGGCATCAATATGTCAGACGGCCTCGACGAACAAAAGCGGGCGGTCAATTCCGGACACTGGCTGCTATATCGCTATAATCCCGACCTGATCAAGCAGGGCAAAAACCCGCTTCAAATAGACTGCAAAGAGCCGAGCATCAGCTACGCCGATTATGCCTATAAAGAGGTACGTTTCCGCACTCTCAAAGCCAGTATGCCGGAGCGGGCGGAGATGCTGCTGGAGCAGTCACAGGCCGAAGCAACCCGTCGCTACAGCATTTACAAGCAAATGGCCGCGATGGATTACAGCGCGTTTAAGGCTTAGACGGCTGAGATTACACAATTTCTTATCGGGCGGGTCACTTAGACCCGCCTTTTTTATGTAAGTCCATAAATTATTTAATCTTACAGAATCAGATAAATCGTCTCTTTGATTAAGAATTGGCCTCCAAACGCCGATAATTAGAAGAAAAATATCGATGCGCAATCAAGGAGGACGTATGTTCAAGAAAACCGCCATTCTGGTATCCCTGATAATCGCCTTCGGCCTGACGGCTACCTGTCTCGCCCAAACCGAGGACGAGATCGTCGCCAAGTATCTCCAGAAGGTCGAAAAGAAGCATCAGGACAAAATTGGCTTTATTTCCGGCCATTTTTCATACGGGAAGCTTTCCGATGATATCGGTTACAACCCGTTCACTTTTTCATCGAGTTCCGACTTGGCCTCTCTCGACGGCGCGTTCAATCCGCACGGTGGAATTTTCCGTTCGGATGAAATCGGACTGCAAGTGGGGATGATGGTTTCGAACGCCATGGCTTTCAAAATCGGCTTCGATTACTGGACTCCGATGAAAACCCCGGCCGACATGAATACGAATCTTACTGTCGGCGTCCTTGAATACAACGACAATTTCATTGCCAGCTCCAAAGTGGACGTTTATGGCTTCAATGTCGGGCTGGACTATTATGTCCTCAATGGCCCCGATAAAAGTGGCACTCTCAATAGCATAGCCGTCAAATTCGGTGCCGGTGCCGGTTTGTATATGACACGCTGGAATGTCTGGCAATCGGGCGAGTCCGACTCGGAACCGCTTAAATCCAACGCTCCCGGGTTCTGGTTTGCCGGCGGGCTGGAATATCCCGCCCCGGTTCTGGGCCTGGTAATGGCCGGTGACATCAGATACTTTTATCTGAACTTCAAGGATATTACCTCGTACAATAGTCAGAGTGGTGACCTTGAATTGGCCTATACCAGCGATGGACAAAACCTGGGACTCGATTTTTCGGGCTTCCGCGGGACAGTCGAATTAAAGCGCTATTTTTCATGGTAATTTAAGCATTGACAGACGCAGTATAGGCCATATTTTGGCAAGAAATTGAAGATTTAAAATTTATAACCGACAGGATATGACCTTGAGAAAATTACTGCAAAATTCAATGCTTCTGGCCCTCTTACTGGCAATTCCGGCAGTGGCCGCCTTTGGCCAGGAAATGAAGCTGCCGGCCGACAAGGCCGGAAAAATAGGCGTCCCGTCAGGCAAGATCGCGTTTATTAAAAGCGACGATCTCTGGATGATGAACTGGGACGGCAGCAATCAGAAAAAAGTCGTTACGGCCGGTAATGTCGACGGCAAGATATCGTGGTCGCCCGACGGCAAAGAAATCGCCTTTGTCCGCAAAGGTTCGGTCGATCTGAAAGGCCCCGACTATCTCGGCGGCATGCACAAGGTTTACGATATTTTCCTCGGGTATGTCGATTCCGCCGATGTCAACACCAACTGGTGGCGGCGCATTACCGACGAACTTGGTGGCACCTATCCTGAATGGCAGCGCGACGGCCGGATTATTTTCACCAAAGACGTCAACGCCAACAAGGTCAACGCGCAGATGCCCAACTATCAAACCTGCGTTATGGACGGTGAAGGCGGGTCATTCAAAATCCTGAAGAACGACTGGCAGGACCCGGAATATATGGAGATAATGCCGACCCTCAGTCCGGACAGCCTTTATGCCAGCGTGGTGTACAAGGGTGTCAATCAGGTCGGTATGGCCATCTGTCCGTTGAGCCTTAAAGGCCTGACCAAAGAAATCCTGCTAAGCAAATGCAAAGTCCTCTCGGGAGCAACCGGTCCGGCCTGGTCACCGGACGGCAAGTGGATCGCCTATGTTACCAAGGATATGAACAAGCAGGCGATGTATATTACTAATCGGGACCTGTCGGCAAAATATGTCGTCTATAAGCCGTCTATGGGACAAGTCCTGCAGACCTATCCTTTGTCATGGTCGCCGGACTCCAAATGGATTACTTTCGCCACCGGCGACGGTTCAATTTGGATTATCGATATAACCGGAAACGGATTGAAACAGATTGTGGGACCGGGATTGAACAGCGCCCCGGCCTGGTCTAAATAAGCAATAAAAAAGCCCCGAAGATTCGGGGCTTTTTTTATGACTATCGCCCGACCTTCTTCCAGTTCGATAACATTTCCACCAGTAATCTCATGCCGAATCCCGTATAGGTCTTGCTCGGAATATAGGACCTCGAAAACTTGCCGGGTTCAAGCGGCGGCATATAATCGACCGAAGCGATATCAATATGCGCCCAGGGCCAGTCGCCGGTAAATTCCTGAAGGAACGCCGCCGCCGTAATCGACGTCCCGTGCTTGCCGCCGGAATTCTTAAGATCGGCAATGTCAGATTTCATCCAGTTGCCGTACTCCTCCCACAAGGGCAGCTCCCAGGTCCTTTCGGCAGTGGCGTCGGAAGCATTCTTGACTGAAGCTTTGAGTTTATCATTGTTGCCCATAAGAAGCGCTCCACCGTACCCGAGGACATACATTGCACCACCGGTCAGGGTACAAATATCAATGACCGCCTGCGGCTTGAATTCATTGGCGTAATCGAGGCCGTCGGCCAAAATCAGACGCCCCTCGGCATCGGTATTAATAATCTCGATAGTCTTCCCCTTGCGGGATTTGACGATATCCCCCGGACGCGTGGCGGTGCCCGACGGTAGGTTCTCGGCCAGGGGGACCAATCCGACGATATTCTGCTTGAGACCAAGCCGGGCGGCGGCAATGACGGCCCCCGCGACAGCGGCGCCGCCGGACATATCCGATTTCATGTGGTGCATGTCTAAGGCCGGTTTGAGCGATATGCCGCCCGCATCGAATGTGATGCCCTTGCCGAGCAGTACTATCGGGCGGTTATTTTTTGCGGCACCGTTATATTCCAGAATCAACAATCGAGGCGGCTCGGCCGAGCCCCGCGCGACGGAGTTGAAGGCGAGCATTCTCTCTCCTACGATTTGTTTTTCATCGAGCGCCCGAGAGGAAAGGCCGTATTTTTTGGCCTCTTTCTGGACGATCGCGACGAATTTGCGGGGAGTCAGATCGTTGGACGGCGTCGCGGCCAGACGGCGGGTGAAAATAGCCTGTTCGGATATAATTCTCCCCCATTCGGCCAGCCGGGCGGCCTTGTTGGCTACGGCCTTCGTATTGCAGAAAAATACGATTTCTTCAGGGAACGAGTAATCGACGTCGCCGGTCTTATAATCATTTATAACAAATCCGCCCAGCATGATACCTTCGACTATTGCTTGCACGAACTCGGCCTGCGCCGCACTCTCCAGGCAGACGGCCAGGTTCCTCGATTTCCTGGCAGCCGCGAGCTTGGAAACTGTGCCCGCCGCCTGACGATAGCTGTCATGAAATATACCGACCGGTTTGCCGAGTCCGACCAGAATCAATCTTCGAATATTTTCGTTTTGCGCGCAATGAACGACCGTCGATTCATTGAGACGTCCACTGAACTCGCCGGAATCGAACAATTCCTTTATCTCGCCGCCGAAGATGTTGTTCCAGCGCTTTAAAGACGGATTTTTATCGAAGGCGACCTCATTGCAAAAAAGCACAAGGCAGTCCGCCCGGCAGTTTTCAATCGCTCCGATGATTGTAGTACACTTCATATTCACTCCAATATTCAAGAAGACGTTTTATTCTTTTGTGGTTAAACAAAATAAGAAGACGGACGGCTCAATTCAATATAAATTGGGAGTAGGAATTTTGATAAAGCCCAGCGGCGATCAGCACTGATTGAGTTCGGCGATGCGTTCTTTGATCTTGTTGTCGATATTGAGAATTTTTGATTTCTCGAAAAATTCCATTTCATCGAGCATATTAAGCTCGGAGATTTCCTCGAGGACGGCCACGATTTTCTTGACGGCTCCGTCGACAATATCGAGTTCCCTCGGCATCATGCCTTTCAGTTCGTCTCCGCTCTTTTTGCCAAGAGCCAGCCGGATCAGTTGTGAATGGCCCGATATTTCCATAGCGGCATTGTTTATATAATGCGACAGGGTCGAGGTGGCGATGCGTTTGGCTTCGAGTATACCCTTCGTCCGTTCTTCCTTGAGAATCCTGGCGTTTAGGTCCTGCCGTTCCTGAAACAGCGTTTGCAGAGACAAATAGGTATTGAAAATTTCTTTGTTGGCGCGGGTCAGGATGGTTTCATAATCGTCGATTTCGACGTCGATCGCCTGCGCGAAAGCCATGGAGTCCTTAACCGTCGCCGCCGCAATATCGGTCAGCTGCAACGAGGACAGGCCCAGTCGTTCGGAAGTCACCCCGAGCAGATTTATTTTATCTTCAAGAGCGGCGTCGTCTTCGAGAAGGATATCCCGGTTCAGAACAACCGCCAGCCGCACTATGTCACCCAGCTTTTTAGGTTTGGCCGGAGAGTCATCGTGGTGGTGTGTGATGGCATCGGCGATATGTTCCGGCAGGCACCATTTGGAGGCAATCAGGCCGCCGACCTCCGCGTGGGAGATACCGAAATGCCGCATTTCCTGTTCGATCAGACGGCCCGTTTTTCTGGCATCCTGAAGGACGGCATTGTATTTTTCGGGATAGTGGTTTATGAAATAGAGGAGCCCGATATCCAGAAGAAGGCCACAGGTGAAAGCATCCTCGGGGGCCTCTATTTCGCAGGCTTCGGCCACTTTGCGGCCGGTCGTGGCTATGGAAATAAAATTGCCATAAAGTGAATTTATATCAAGGTCGCATTTGTCGGGGATTTTATCGGGGCTGAAAATTGCCGCCGAGAGCGCCAGGCATTTGACGGTCGTGATACCGAGGACCATCACCGCCTGATTTATGGAATGGACCCTGTGGTTCAACCCGTAAAACGGCGAATTGGCGATTTTAAGCAGACGCCCGGTCAAAGCCGGATCGTGACCGATAATGTCGGCCAGGCTGTCGAAACTAACATCGTCTTTACTGACGGATTCAAGAACCTGAATGACCGATTCGGGAAGCGCCAGGAGATCGCTGTTTTCGGCGATTTCGGAGCGCACGTCAGGGGATGATTTCAGCGCCGTTTTCACCATGATAGTCCAGTTATCGGCGGATTATCCCGTAAATTGAACCGATTCCGGCTTATACCCGTGAAATTGGTAAATTATCTATGATTTCGGACAACTGTTCGAGCCGAAACGGCTTGTGGAGAAGGTGGTCGACCCCGGCGCGGCCGAGACGGTCCGGTTCGATCTGGACCCCCCAGCCGGTTATCATAATGACCGGCGTATCGGGCGAAACGGCTTTAAGCCGCGCGGACAACTCCAGCCCGGACATCCCCGGCATCGCCATATCTATAATAACGAGGTCGGGACGATGTTTCTTAAGCAAGTGCAGGCCGTCCTCGCTGTCGTTTGAAACCACAATTTCATGCCCCAGCGACTGGCACATGGCCGCGAGCAAATCGAGAATTATGGCCTGATCGTCTACGGCAAGGACGGTCAGCTTTTCGTGCCGAGGCGTTCTTCCGGCCATTCTCCCGGCCGTCGGTTCGAACGGCAGGCGGAAAGAAAAGTATGACGGTGTTTCGGAAAACCGATCCCGCGCCAAAGCCCCGTTCTGAAAAGACAAAAATTCGCTCAACGCCTGATCGGGCAGCGTCGATTCGGCGGCGTCCAGAGTCCGATATCTTCCAAAACCTGATACCGCTTCTACCGGCGGGAAATTCTTGCGGTGTTTGGAAACGTCGATATAAATATGCCCCATGCTTTTGTATGTACTTACGGTGATGACTTCTTCACCGCCGACACCCCGCGCGAACGCTTTCAGCGCCGCCCGCATGAAGTTCGAAAACACATGCGTATCGGCGGCCAGAGCCGGAATGTCTCCCGGCAGGAAGTTCATTTCGTACGGCCGGGTATCGATCATATACAGATCGCCCGATATAATGGACTTATCGAGAATCTTCTTTATTTCTCCGTTGATATCGAGAGGTTTCAAAGTGACCGTTTTATCGAGCGCGGTCTTTGTTATGGCGCTTTTGAGCCGATCGGCCATCGCCTGAGAGGTCTTCTCGATTTTTGTCAGCGACTGCAGGAGAGCGCCGTCGATATTCGGCTCCCGAAGCGCCAGTTGACAATGACCAGAAATTGCCAGGAGATCGTTATTGATCTCGTTAATGACCGAGGCACTGAGTGCACCAGAAGCTTTCTCGGGCAGAGTTTTCTGCAATGTATGACCGGCCGATGAAATTTCCAATTTCAGGTTGGCCAGTCCGATAATGACCGACAGCAGGCGGTGCAGTTCGGTATGCGAGGCCGATGATCCGCTGAATGATAGGATCGACAGTATGTACCCCGCCGTATCGCCGATCATTATGGGATAGTCAGCCATAAATACCGGCGTCCCTCGCTCACCGGCCAGAGACAGCAGTCTCCCCCGGTTTTCGTCGTCGAATTCCAGCAGTTCGCGCCCGACCTTTTCGGAGCCGAACGATGATTCAATTCGTCGCAGCGCCGCCGCGCGGCCGGTTGAACCTTCGCCAAGCGCCAGCGATATTTCCCCCGCTGCCTCGCTTTCGATATTGGTCCGGGCAATACCAAGACGGTCGGCGCGCCGTTCATATAATAGTAAAAGGCTTTCAATGGGCAGAAGGCTCTCAATATGTTTTGTCAGTTCTATAAGTGGCTTTTGAGGAGCCGTGACCGAAAACGTCATGCGCAGGACCTGGGATATAATCTCGAAGCCGCGACTGCGCGAATCGCCCAGCCCAACCGCCGTCTCTCGACCCAGCACAACGGCCGCCAGCGCCGCCACTGTCTCCAGAAGATGCAGTTCGTCTTCGGTCAACCGGATCGGCCCGCTGTTGTTGCGCATAAGAATGGCATTGCGGGATTTATTGATCGGCATGAATATCGACGCTCGTGCGATGAAACCCTGGCCGCTATCGTCGGTGCCTTCCTGATTGAGTATCACGGCCCGGCCGTTGCCGATGGCGTTGATAATCGCGGATTTGAAGTTCTCCGAGAAATCGGGTTTGTTGCCGGTGCCGCCGTAAATTTCCAGTTTGCCGTCGGCCATACCCAGAAGCCAGACCTCATCCGATCCGGCCATACCCAGACAGCGCCGGGCAAACGTATCGACCGTAAGTTTTTCGTCGTGGGTGGACAACAAAGCGCTCAGGCGGCGGCCGGATTCCTCCCAGACACGTCCTTTGGCTTCGATTTCGTTCTGGGCTTTTTTGAGCTCCTGGGTTAGCCGGGAAACTTCGATTTTCTCGACCAGCCATTCGGCAATCGGCAATACGGTCGAGATGTACTCACGGCCATAGCGTTTTTCTTCGGTCGAGAAGAACAGCATCGCTCCCTGCGCGGATCTTCCCGATTTCAACGGCACGACCAGAATCGACCGGAAGTTCGACGCCGCCAACTGGGCTTTCCCCCCAAGCGAACGGAAGTCCGACGTAATCATCGGCTTTTCGTCCTCGATCGCCTGACTGACAATGTTATGGCCGTAGGGATAGGTACTCGAGCAAAGATATTTCTTCTTTTTTCAGACCGGCCGACGTCGCCAGCACGAACGTCCGCTTCTTTTGATTGTACAGGAAAATGGCTCCGGCCTGTTCTCCGAGGCCGTTTAACAGGCCTTTCAAAATACGGTCGAGCAGTTCGATCATCGGGTATGGAAAATGGCTTTCCTGCTGAAGAGTATCGAGCAGTTTCAGTTTTTCGAGATGATTGACGACTTCAACGTCCCGCTCGCCCCAATAATTATAAAAGAATATCAATCCGATTACCGTAAGAATCAGCCCCGAAATTGACAATACCGCCTTGACGACCTGCACCGCCGGATAGACTCCGTCGAGAAACCATGTCGGATAGGACGGCAACGCCTGTAAAAGATGCACTATCGCTGCCGCAACGATCAGGATCAGGCCGCCGTAAATCAATCCCCGGCCCCCGGCCTCGCGAGTACCGTATATATTCAGGCGTAGCAATAAAAAGACGGCAAGACCGACGGCAATCAAAATATAAATGACAGCCAGTGTTAGATTCAGCATTTGTTACCCAACCAACTCCCCGTGAAGAGTCCAGCTATCGGCGGCAGTAATTCTGACTTTTTCTATTCGACCAATGTACACAGGCGGAGCCTTAAAAAGCAACGTTTTATTTCCCTCGGTTTTGCCTTTCAAAAATTCCCGGCTGCGGCGCGAAAAACCGTCGACCAGGACCGAACGCACCAGCCCGACTTCGGATCGGTTTCTTTCGAGCGAGACGTCTTTCTGGATTTTGATAAGCTCGGTCAACCGTCGAATCTTCTCCGGCTCGGGGACGTCATCAATCAGCCTGGCCGCAGCCGTACCCTCGCGGACCGAATACCGAAACATAAAGGCCGAATCGAATTTAATCGTATTCACGGCATCAAGAGTCTTTTGATAATCGGCTTCGGTCTCACCGGGGAAGCCGACAATCAAATCGGTTGTCAGAGAAATATCCGGCACGGCTTTTCTTAATTTGTCTACAAGCTTTTGATAGTGCTCTATAGTATACACCCGCCCCATTTTGTTTAGGATATCATTCGACCCCGCCTGCAGCGGCAGGTGAAGATGCTTCATGACCTTCGCCTCACCGGCCATAGTGTCTATCAGTTTATCCGATAAATCCCTGGGATGCGAGGTCATAAAGCGAAGGCGCCGGACATCGGTCTCTTTGGCCACGGCCTCCAGGAGGTCGGAAAAATCATTGGTGTCGGCGGCGTATGAATTGACATTCTGGCCGAGCAGCGTAACTTCCAGCACGCCATCGTCGACCAGTTGCCTGACCTGGCTGATGATCTGAGTCAGAGGGTACGAGCGCTCGTGTCCGCGAACGTACGGGTACTATACAATAGCTGCAATAGTTGTCGCAGCCGCGTGAGATGGTTACGAAGGCGCTGTACGTTGTATCGCGGCGGGGCATGACGTCGCCGACGTCTTCGTAACCGAAATCGACGTTCACCTTTGGTGCGCCGTTTTTCTGTGCGACAAAATTCGGCAGATCGTACAACCGGTCGGTCCCCAGAACAAAATCGACATAGGGAGCCCGCTCGAGGATTTTTGGTCCCAGCCGTTGGGCCATGCACCCGACCACCGCCAGCCTGACACCGTTTTGCCGCTTGAAGGCGCTCAGTTCGGACAGACGGCCAAAAACTCGCTCTTCGGCGCGTTCGCGCACCGAACAGGTATTGAGGATCAATAAATCGGCTTCGGCCTCGGTTTCAACCGGCCGGTATCCCCGGGCGTTTAGCAACGATGCCAAGATACCCGAGTCGGCCAGATTCATCTGGCATCCAAAGGTGATTATTTTATAAGTTCCCGAATTCATATATTTTAGCTCATCAATGTTTGCCCGGCGGGTAATCGCGGCGATTTCTTCCCGGCATCGGCCAAATATCAGTTAATTGCCCGCTCAGGTCAAATAGTTTATACGGCGCGGCGCTTATGATTACCCTATAAAAAAAGCCCCGGCTTAAACCGGGGCTTTTTTGAAGCAGTCCGAGAGATTTTACCAGGGCACGACGCAGCCCATCAGGGGTGCCGGCCCGCCATTATAAACAAAATCTATTACGTACAAAATATCGATAAGGTCGATGTTGCAGGAATGGTCGACGTCGCCCAGATTCGGATCGGGCGGAGCTGCGCCTGATTCGTAGATGAATGAAATCATTTTAAGGACGTCGAGTAGATTTATATCTCCGTCCTGATTAAAATCGCCCGGCGCAAACGGCGGCGGGTTGACACTTACCGTAAATTCCCTGGTTTCATTCGAGGCCGCATTGAAGTAATCCTGGACCTTGACACTGAACGTGAAATCTCCGCTCTGTTCCGGAAAACCGGTTATCTCACCGGTTAGTGAATCCAGGGACAGGCCGGTCGGAAGCACACCTGTCGTAATCAGGAATTTGAACTGCCCACTGCCGCCTTTGGCCACGAATTGGTAATCATACGCTTCATAAACCTGCCCGGTGTCGACGACACCCGGGAGAAAATGAATTTTCCACGAGTTTTCCGCCGCGAATTTGAGAATCCAATTGTCCGGATCGAGCGCAATCGTGACGGGTTGGTCGTCGGTATAGACGGTATAAATCGTGTCCCGGGTGTCGTTGTCGATGACAATCGTGTCGGCGCCAACCGCATAAGTGAACACGAAATCAATCGGCATATTGAACACGAGCGGGTCGACCGACTGAGCCTGGCGTAATTTCAGGTAGGTTACCCACTTGGATGAGTCGGCGTCGAACTCGCTGAATCTTTCGTACAAATAGTTGGGACGATAGCGCCCGTACAGCCAGTCGTCGAAAAACGGCGTTAAATCTTTGCCGGAGACGCTTTCGCAGATATTGATGAAATAGTCGGTGCTGGCCGATCCGTACTGCGCCGAGCTGTTGTAATAGGTATGCAGGATGTCGAAAAATGTGGCGTCGCCGACCACGTGCCTGAGCATGTGCAGCAGCCAGGCGCCTTTGTCATATACGACAACGTCAAAAATAGAATTGGTGTTGGTCGTATCATAAACGTATATCGTTCTCGATCCGCTATAGTTCATCCCGGCCATGTAATCATGATAAGCCGCCTCGCCGTCCTTTGCTTCATAGTAAAGAGCTTCGCAGTAAGAGGCGAATCCTTCGTTCAGCCATATGTCATGCCACGACTCGCACGTGATCATGTCGCCCCACCACTGATGGCCCAGTTCATGGACGATGGTCGGTTCATAAAATCCGAACCAGGTCCCGGTCATGGACGTGTTGGTCTGGTGTTCCATGCCGCCGCCCCATTGGAAATTGGTATGGCCGTACTTTTCATTCAGGAAAGGGTACTGACCAAAAAGATCCGAATATATCGAAATGGCGTTCGGCGTTATGGCGTAATTGGCATGCGACAGGGTCAGATCATCCATATAGACGTGGTTGATAATAGGCATGGAATCGGTCGGTGAATATTTGTAATAATTCGACCACACGGCATAATTGCTGATTGAAATCGCGAACAGGTAGGTGGCAATCGGATAACGAACCTGATAATTAAAAGTTTTGGTGCCGTCGCCATTGTTGACCGTATCGATCAACGTCCCGTTAGAGGAGCAATAATACGCTATATCGTTGGTGATATGAATATCCATCGAATCGGCCTTGTCATCGGGGCGGTCCTTGCACGGCCACCAGGTCCGGGCAAAATACGGTTCCGAAAGCGATGCTACAACCGGCACCGTCCCGGTGCCGTCGTTGCGGGTATCGAAGCTGAACGCCTGAAAGCCGCCTTCGGTCGGATGTCCATGATATACGACATTGATCGAGGCGTCTTCGCCCGAATCATAAGCTCGATCAAGCGTCACGTTCAGCCGCATATCGGCGTGAGTAAAACTCATATTGCCCGAAGAATTATAAACAGAGTCGACCGTAAGCGTTGTATCGAGATCGATTTCTATGTTCGTCAAACCGTTAACCTGTGATCGGTAAACGCCCTTTACATCGCCGTAAATCAACTGGCCGGGAATATCGACTCTCATCGTTACCTCATAGAATTGAGCATCGATGGAGTATGGATCAAAATCGGACTGCCCCGATGCGGCCGCGATTGACTGGGCCACGCGGCTTCTGTCGAGCTGATAGGCTTTTATTTGCCCGAGGATACTGTGAAACTCCGACGGGGTGAGCTGTCGTTCCGGTCCGACGATGGCGTCGATCTTGGAGTCGCGCGCCAGAGAAACCGACGCGATAAGCAAAAAAAGAGGCAGTACGGCGAGCTTGGCGATCCTGAAATGCATGGTTATCTTCCTTTTGCTATTATAGCGGTAAATAAAAAGTACCAGGCAGGTTGGTAATATTTCAATATACGTCCTTTGTACTTCTGGTCAAGATATTAAAGCAACCGGCGGAATTCATTCATTATTACATACGTTAAAATAACAGCCACATTTGTTTATTGATTTTGTCGACCGAATCGGTCCTTTTCCCAATAAAAAAGCCGCCCTGAAAAGGCGGCTTTTTTCCAAAAGATCAAATTAATAGGGATTTCCGCACAAGGGACTTCCCCCGAAATACAAATAATTTATAAGCTCTTGAATGTCAAGGAGATCGAAGTGGTTGTCGCAGTTGCAGTCGGCGACTATATTTTCCGGCATGGGGTTATCCCAGGTATAGTAAATCCAGTAAATCATCCACAAAAGATCGTTCAGGTTAATCAATCCGTCCCAATTACAATCGCCGTGCAATTTCCATACTTTCAAAGTGAAATTAATATCGATGGGGACATTGTCGGCATCGGGCGACGTAATCTGGCCCGCCCCGGTATACGTCCCGAGAGTCATGCCATAACCGTTGGGTACAAGTTCCACCAACCACGGATATCTCCGATCGTTGGTCGAATCAATATTGAATGTAATCCAGGACAGATCCTCATTGAATTCCCACGACATACAACCGGGATTGTAATTATTGACATTCATAATCTTCGGTCGGCCGGTTTTATTTTCCTGCACCGTAAAAACGTAGTTCTTTGAGGAAACATATACCGACGGTGTAACATCCGTGGGCAGAATCCTCATTTGAACGGGCAGGACGTAAGTATTGACCAGGGCATTCTCACAATATATGACAATGCTGTCCTCATAAAACCCGGCATCGTACCCGTCGTAAAGATAGGTATAATATACCTGCGTTCCGTGAGTGCCTGAATTTGCCGTAAGCATCAACCAGATAGGTTTATGCGTTATATTCCATTCAAAAGTGTCACCGCCGGAATTATAAACGGTAAAGAACTGCGGGAGTTCGAAAATGCCGAGACCCTGTGAACATTCATAATATTCATTGTAAAGTGAATCCGGACTTACGAATATCTCCGCGGCGTCGGCGACGATATGAAAATGAAATTCCACCGGTATCGGCGAATTAATGGCCTCCGGTGATGAAACCCAGACGGTATCGAAAAAGTCCTGAGGCGGGTTTCCGTTTAAAATTTTAAACTCGACGTCCACCGTCTGTGGAACCGTGCCTGACAAAGGCGTCATGTTTAAAATACGCGGGGAGCTTTCGTTCAGTTGGTAAGTCATGCTTCCTCCACCGGCATTCATAACGGTAAACTGCCGGTTGGGCGGAGATCCCCCGGGAATTTCAACTATGATATAGATGGAGGGCGAATCCACGGCCAGCACGGGCAGGCCGGAGGCCACTTCCAGGCGCACCGCCGCGCGGCGCGGATTATTTGTCGCCGCCGGGTCGGAGACAACGACGGTATCGTAATACAAACCGTAAGGCAATCCGGTAATATCAACCGACAGCGTTATGTCACCGTCATCGGTACCCGACGTCGGGAAAATGTCCAGCCAGCTTTCCGAATTGGTGGCGGTCCAGTTCAGGGTGCCGGCACCGGTATTGGCAACGTGCAGCGTCTGATCATCGGGGTTGGATGAATCGGCCACGGCGCTGAAATAAAATTGCGACGAGGACAAACTGATGGTCGGGGGCGGCTCCGTCATAGTCAGTTTCACCGGGACTATCTGAGGGCTGTTGGTGGCCGTCGCCGAGGAGATGACGATGGTATCACGATACACGCCCGCCGCGAGGCCGGACGTATTGATGGAAACCTGAACGTTCGTGGGAATGCCCGTGGCGGCACCGAAAGCCGGGCTGATATTGAGCCACGATGACGACCAGGTGCCGGTCCAGTTGAGGGTCCCTGCTCCGGTATTGCTGACAACCAGATTTTGCGGCGCAGGCGGAGGGTTTCCCGTCACCCCGGAAAAAGCCATCGAATCGACGCTTAAACCTATGACCGGAGGAACACCGTCGGAAATAGTCCAGCAATAGGGGCCGTTGAATTCCGGCACCGACGGCGCCAACCACAGCCAGTTATAAGTATCGTTACTGTGGCTGATGGAGTCGATACAAAGCATACCTGTCTGATCGGAGTGAAGTCCGATTTGATATCGGATAAGGTCCTGATCGTCACTGGCCGGCCATGACGCCGGAGGCAAACCTGCTGTCGTATGGTTGACCGTATCCGGCAGGCTGCCGTCCCAGCTGTCAAGTCGCATCAGGTTAAGAACCGTCCAATATTCGAAAACACCGAAACCGTTCAGCATCAATACTGATCCATCGCTGCCGAGCGACGTCTGCCCGCCGATGTCGCGATGGATGATATTGGTCAGGCCATTTGAACCGGCCAGCTCCCAGGTGGCGCTGAATCCGAGGCAGTTGGTGCCGCTGGTGTTCTGCATGTAAATATCGATTGTGAAATCTTCACCGACCTGAATGAAACCGGGGGCGATTTCCGGTTCGGCTTCGGCATGAATCAAAATATTGGCCGCACTGGCCATTCCGGCCCAAAAAAGAACTAACACGGCCGGGAGTGTCAGAATAAGTTTACGTCCCATGTAATACCCCTATCCTGTTATATTAATTATTATTTATCGATTGTTATTCATTTAACGGCATGAATTCCAATTGTCTTCGGCCACGCGCAATCCCCCTCGGATAACGGGCCGTTATTTTCCAGCGACCGGTGCCGCTTCGGTCAACTATGATAAGTAAAACAGGGGGCCATCCACAGGTCTTCCATAAACCAGGGGATTTACCCTGCATAAAACGGGTCAGTAAAAGAAAGATGTATGAACATCAGGGACTTCCCGTCATTCCTCACGTTTTCAATATAACCCCTGCTGCGAAAAACTGTCAAGTTAATTTTGGATGAGCGCTTTGTTATGATTTCGCAGGACGTCCGTGGTCGGCTGCGAAATACTATATTTTTGACACTGAAAAGACTGATTTTATTTTTGTCTTTTGCGGCCTTTTGCCGCAATTTTGCGGGTCGACGGGCTTTTCTTGCGGCTCTTGACTTTCTCGATTTCCGCGGCAAACATTTTTTCCAGAGTATAACTGGACGGAATAAAATCGAGCAGGGCCTGCTCGAACAACTGATCGACTTTATCGATAAATATGAATCTTGTCTTTTTTAAAATGTCCGGCGGAAGATCTTTCAGGTCTTTGGCGTTTTCGGTCGGCAAAAAGACCGTCCTAAGTCCGGCCCGGTACGCCGCACTTACCTTTTCCTTCACCCCTCCGACCGGCAGCACTTTGCCCCGGAGAGTCACTTCACCGGTCATCGCCACGTCGTTGCGAATCGGTCGTTCGGCCATCAGCGACGCCATCACGAGCGAGACGGTTACCCCCGCCGACGGGCCATCTTTGGGAATGGCGCCCGAGGGAAAGTGTATGTGAATATCGAAATTGCTGAAATCGCCCGGATCGATTCCGAGTATGTCGGCCTTGGAGCGGACATAACTGTGCGCGGCCTGTATCGATTCACGCATGACTTCTCCAAGCGACCCGGTCGAGATCACTTCGCCGTTACCGGGCATGCGCAAGCCCTCGATAATCATCAGGTCACCGCCGACCCCGGTCCAGGCCAGACCGACTGCGACACCGATTTCGGATTGATTGTCGGGCTTTTCAGGAATATAGACAGGGGTGCCCAGAAAATCTTCGACCGTTCTTTCGGTCACATGCCACGACTTTCTCACTTTCGACGCTTTTTCTCGGGCCAGAAAGCGGAAAATCCTTTCGATCTGACGGGTCAGATTAAGCAGCCCCGCCTCAAGGGTATAGAAACGAATTATCGTCTCCAGGCCCTTCTGCGTGAAGGTGACATCGCTTTTCTTGAGGCCGTGTTTTTTCTGAAGCTGCGGAATAATATATTTGCGGGCGATAAATATCTTTTCCCGTTCGATATATCCGGGAAGCTCCACGATCTCAAAGCGATGTGCGAACGTATCCGGCATATCTTCGGGTGACTTTATCGAGCATATAAAAATGGCCTTGCTCAAGTCTATGGGCAGGCCGATGTAATAGTCCAGAAAGTTGGAATTATAACGAGGGTCGATGGCTTCCAGCAAAGCCAGCGGCAGGGCGGTGTTGGCGTCACCGGCGAAATATTCGATATCCTCGATCAATATGACCGGGTCGCTGACCCCCAGTTCTTTTAACGTGCGGACAATAATCCCGGGTGTCGCACCGAGATAGGTCCGGGGCTGACCTTTAATATCGGCCAGATCGACCAGTCCGCCGACCGAAATGCGGGCGAATTTTTTGCCCAGGGCCGTGGCGATAGCCCGTGCCAGCGACGCTTTGCCCGTGCCGGGCGCACCGGCCAGACACAGGACCGGCCCCTGGTTTTTTCCGCCCGACAAAAGCCGCACCGCCAAACGCTCCGAAATTCTTCGCTTTGTCTGGGCCGAACCGAAGTACATCTTGTCGATACTTTTTTCGACCTGCAATAGATCATAAGTATCCGGTTGATAAATTCCCCATGGGATCCCGAGCAGCCAGTCGATATACATCTTGGTGGCCGCGAACTCGGCCGACGCGCTCGAGAGCTGCCCCAGCCGGTCGGCTTCGGCATAAGCTTTGTCACGCACGTCGGCAGGCAGACTCGTAAAACGCTTAATATCTTTCTTTAACTGCTGCGAAACTTTGTCCTCGACGAATTCATCACCCAGCTGCCGTTTGATTTCATAAAGCTGTTGCTGCAGATAAAACCGCCGCTGCTGCTCGACATTACGCTCCTCGACATTTTGCTTGATCTCGTTGGAAATCGTAATCCGATCCTGTTCGCCTTTGAGGAATTTCAAAACTTTTCGCAGGCGGTCGGTGGCACGGTACGCTTCGAGAATCTGTTGTTTGGAGCTGATCGGAAAATGGAAGGCGGTCGTGACTTTGTCGGCAAAGCTGCCGGGATCATCGAGATTGAATTTCATTATATAAGACAGCTCGGTCGAATACAACGGGTCGAGAGCCGTGATCTGTTCTATTATGTCGATTATTTCTTTGCAGAGCTGGTCGGTCCGCGGTGTCTGGGTCACCGACTCCTGTATAAAGGCAATACCGGCCTTGATATATGGCTCGGTTTGCTCCAGGTGCTGCAGGGCGATACGGGCGGTGCCTTCGAGCGAAATTATTTTGGAGTTGCCGGGTCCGGGTTTGACCGAAATTATCTTCGCCGCCGTCCCCACCTGGCACAGGCTGAAATCTTTGTCGCCCATGTAACCACCGGGGGCATAAGCGATTCCGATCAGATCTCCCTGATGGAAATAGTCGTCGATGAGGTTAATATTGGACGGTCGGCCAACCTGAAGCGAGACCGTTTCGCCCGGAAATAATATCAGGGTTTTAGTCGGTAATATGGCCCAAACCGGCTCTTTATCGGCGGCCAGAAGCGGGATTCGTGCAGACAGTTTTTTAATCATGGCAACCTTTTTATATCGTATCGGCGGATTCCGACAAAGTTATATAAATCCGTCCACAAAAACAATTCTATTATATAAAACCCGCTTCCGGCCGTGCTGTTCCGCCACCATCAACAGGCCCGGCGCATCGTCAGTCTTTCGGCGATGGCTCGTAACTCATAGTCGGGGTGCGATTTAAAATTCGCGAGGTTGAGCCTTATCTGCGACGGGTCGAGGTCCAGACGATAATAGCCCAGACGATTATTTTCAAAAATCTGCCACGGAAAACCACCTTCTTTGTTGATTTCCTGCTTCAGGCGATACAGATAACGAGCCTGGTTGAAACCGAACTCGATGTCGTCCTTGTAAATCCAGCCGTCACCGTCCATCAGACGCGATCCGGCCAGCTTGGCCAGGTACTTGAACGATTTACCGGTCAGACGCACCGGGAATCCGTCGATTTTCACCAGATACCGCTCGCGTTCATAAGAACCGTCGAGCTCCACCACCGACGGCCGCAGATTGCCGCCGGGCGGAACCGCCGACCGGTAGTTGTTTACCGCAATCGACGACGCACCAAATTGATTAGCCATTTTATCCTCCTTTGCTTCTGATTTGACCAGATCGAGTAATTTTTCGATATTTTCTTCGGGTACGATGATACCCTTGAGATCGGACGGACCACACCGCGCCAGATCGGACAGGGTCAAAAAACCGTGACATTCCAGACGGGAATAATCATCGCGGCTCAACATCGGCCCGGCTTTTTCAAAAATCGGTTGCAGACGATAATCGATGCCGTGCTGGACACAAAAGGCATGCTGTTCCAACTGGTCCGGCAGACGGCTGCCGCAGTCGGCCGCTTCGGCGAGATTGCCGACCGCCCGCAAAAGCCAGGCGGCGTTTTCGGCCAGGGTCACAATCTGCCCGTGATGCAAATTGTACCTCTGCTCCAGTTTTTCGACCGGCTCACAATCGGCCCAGTCGTTCAGCACAAACGTCGCCTTCAGCCGGGCGACCGTGGCAAAATCGAGCGGCTGGCGGCCGATTTCCAGATCGATATAGGCGTTCAGTTCGGACAGATAATCGTTGAATTGCTCGAACACGGCGCGTTCGTACAATCGCTGCCGATAATCCTCCTGCTTAAGTTCCACCCGGCCGGGGTCGAACTGCGGCCCCGACACCACCAGCGACAGCCAGCCGGTCAAAGTATCCGGAACCCGCCGCGCCAGCATGTCCTGATAATGCTCAACACTCTCGGCGCTCAAACCGTACTCCGCCGCCGCCCGACCGACAGGCGTCGGCTCCAGCGAGGATTTTATAAGCCCGGCGGAAATCAGTTCGTCGAGCGTAAAACGAAGATCGTCATCGGCGATGATATCTCCGGTCGCCACCCGGAAAGTGCACCCGAGCATTTTCTTTAAATCGGGAAGTCCGGCCAGGCGGAACGTCGTCAGCAGGTCGAGCAGAATCGTTTTGAGATGATGACCGCGCAGGCTGGAGCGAATATTTTCTCTGTGTTCGGCGTCGATATAGGTCGACCAGAGCACTTCACGTTCGAAATCCGACGACGCCATCACGATGGCCCGTCCGGGACGGCCTTCCGGCCCGTAGCCGAACCGCCCCGCGCGACCGCTTATATTCAGAAATTCCGACACCGAGATCGGCATCAACTGTGGTTCGCTGCCCAGCAGTCCCGAAGAATATTTCATCGTTCCCAGAAAAACCGTCTCGGCCGGGAGATTAACCCCCATCGCCAGCGTGGTCGTCGAAAAGATGACTTTAATCTCGCCGCGACGATACCCCTCTTCGATCAGGCGGCGCTGGCCGATAGTCAAATCGGCGTTGTGAAACGCCACTCCCCGTGAAAGAACCTGGCGCAGCGATCTTATGAGATGGCTTTTTTCTTCTCCCCGAAGTCGTTTGAGCGTCTCTTTGGCCGGGGGCCATTTTACGGCCGAGGCCAGCCTAAAAGCGGCCCGAAGAGTATCCCGGCGCGTTGGTAGAAACACCAGCCGGCGGCTGTCGTCCGATTTAAGAAATTCGATGGCTCCGTCCTCGCCCGATTCCGGGGGTATGGCGATATCCTCGCAATCCTCTCTGGCACTGTTGAAACTTCGGTAACGAAACTCGCCGTTGCAGGCCACGCCGACGTGCAAATCGACCGGGCGAACGGTCTCGCGGATCAGTTCGCAATCCAACCAGCGGGCCAGATCGGTTTCGTTCTGAAGCACCGCCGACAGTGCGATCAGTCTCGGTTTGTAGCCGGAACCGATGATCTTCGTCAATGCCAACTCCAGGTCGATCCCGCGCTCGCCGTCGCCGATCATCTGTAATTCGTCGATTACGATCAGACAGATATGGCACAGGATATCGGGGTTGGCGGTCAGGAGATGATTGAATTTTTCGTACACCGCCAGCGCCAGATCGAAATCACCGCGACGGAAAGCCCGGTCGTTTTCGGGATGGTCGCCGGTGACGATTATAGTCTTTATCCCGAGTTCGTTATAGCACCCGTAAAAATAGTCATACTTTTCTTCGATAATCGATTTCAACGGAAAGAGCATGATCGTCTTGCGGCGATGCAGCAGCGTGTTGATCGCGGCCATTTCCCCGCAAAACGATTTACCCGATGACGTCGGGGCGGAAATAAGTACATTCTTAAGCTCGCCGTCGCCGCAGTTCAGCAGGCCGTTTTTTATGGCCTGCTCCTGAAGCGGCAAAAGCTGCTCGCCCTGACGGTTTGTCCAGGCGTCGATTATCATATCCGGAATACCGTATTTTTTCAAATTGCCCAGTTTCATGCGGCCTCCCTTTTAGCGCGTAATTGTCGCGGCTTACTTCAACCGCAGCTGCCGAAACCGCATAGCGGACAGGACATACAATAACCGAGGCGGACAAGATTGGCCCCGCAGTCCGGACACGATTCGGGCGACGTTTGATCCGGGTAGTACACCTGACCGCTTCGAGCCAGACACACCGCCACCGGGGTTTCCGAAAAATCGATAGTGGTTTTTATGGGTTCCATGTTCGTTCTCCTTCTTTATGATTTATTATCGACTCAAAAACAAAATACTGCACATTTGGGCAGTTGTCAAGCGGTTTTTTATTTTAACCCCATAATTTTTAACTACTTACGAGATATAGTAATCGACCGAAATCGACCCCACAAGATATAGAAATGAAAAGGCCCGGCGTAGTGAGCCCCCGGGCCAGATTGCGGTAAGGGGTTAAGAGAACCCGGTCACGCCCAGGCTTTAATCATTTATATCGAATTCAAATTTTAGCGACACCCAGACCTTGACGGCCTCTCCATTTTGGATCCCCGGCTTGAACTTACATTTCAGGGCCGCCGCCAGCGCCGCCTCATCGAAACCGGCGTTTGATCCCGATGATTTATATACGACCGCATCGGCGGCATTACCCTCTTCATCGACCAGAATTCTCACCCAAACCGTCGCGGAAATGCCAACCAAACGCGCCTGCCTCGGGTATTCCGGCTTGGCGGTAATAATAATTTCCGGCGGAATTTCGCAGGCAACGAATTTTTCCTGAGGTTCAATATATTCACCGCCGCCGCCGCCCGAACCGATCATAATGCCATCGTCGATGTCTCCCTCGCCGGAACCGTACCCATCGGCGGCCGTGTATAACTCGTCACGGGTGTACAGCCGCCCTTCATTTGGATCAAGAGCCTCATCGTCGTCGATCGGGATCAAATTCGATGAAATATTCCCCGGAGGAGCGCTCCGGGTCCTTCCCCTGGCCGTGGGTGGTTCGATATTTATGACTGGTGGAGGAGTGGGAATAATATGATATTCATCTACAAGGGGTTTCTTAATTATGATCTGAACCGGCGGTTCTCCGGCGAGCAGATATATTAGCCCTGTGATAAAGGCGGTAAACGATATAACCAGCAACATGGCCAGCGCCATATTGTGCTGATAGGCCATCTTGAGTTCTATGGCGCCGTAGCGCCTGATTGCGATATACGACATTACAGCCACCTCCTTTTGCGAATCGCCGCGACGGCGAATCCACAGTTTATAAGCCGTCGGTCCGGGTCAGCCGGATCGTACGCCCGGCACGGGCGCAAATTGAGGGGCTATTCTTTCAGATTTTTTGTGGCAGGTTCTTCTTTCGTTAATACAGCTACAATTTAAACTCCACCGGTACGGTCACCCAGCAATTGACCGGCTTATTGTCCTTAACGCCCGGAGAATAAACCGCCTTTTGAGCCGGAGCCAGACAGCACTGCCCGAAACCGACTCCCGGCGGATTTTCTTCCGCTATTTTCACTTCCCGGGCGCTGCCCGTTTCTCCAACCAGCACGCGCAGGACGACTTTCCCTTGTCCAATCGAGGCATCTTTAGCCTGTGCAGGAAAGTCCGGGTGTCTCATCCAGATGAGGGCCGGTTTGATATCGAGTTTGTCGTTGTCAGAAAAAACGGTCTCCGGCGACTTGCCAGCGGTCGTGCCCGCCCGGTTTTTGCCGGATTGCAACGTGGGAGGCGTGGGGAGCGGCTCGAAACAGGACTGCCCCGGCAGCATGAAACGCTCGCTGTCGGCCGCGAAAACAATATTGCGGTTTTGCAGCGGTTGTTTCAAATCAAACCTGGACCCGTTGCCGAAATTGAAATCCGGCGGGGTCACGGTACTTAAAAATGTGAAGGTTCCGACGGAAACCAGGAGCAATACCAGCAGGGCGAACAAAGGGTGGGTTATGGCCCTGCCGCATGTGGCGGTGTCAGGGGTAAGCTTTAGGCTTTGTCCCGACATTGATCTCTCCTTTCATATTATCCGCTTGGTGCAATCTGCGATTGCCGTGTTATAATCTTCGCCCGTACGTTAAGCACGGACTCGTGTCATTCAAATTATCTGCAAGCGGCTATGAGGGGAGCCAATTTCGCTCTCGGTGTGGTAGTAAAAGAGCAGAGCTGTACTATACAATACGAAACTCTAAACGGATATGGCGATAAAAATGTGAGGTTCAAACGTTTACCCGGCCGAGGCACCTCCGTTTTTGCGGAGATGCCTGCACGGATGAATTTTTGCCTCAATTCGAGTTGGTTAAATCGAACTCGATTGAGAACGACACCCAAACCGGCACCGGTCGTCCGTTCTGAATGGCCGGTTTGAATTTGCACTTCCTGGCGGCCGCTAACGCGGATTCGTCGAAACCTGCTTTCGATCCCGAAGATTTCAAAATGCGGGCTTCGCGCACGTCACCGTTTTTGTCGACCAGGGCCTGAACCCAGACCACCGCTTCCATTCCGGCCAGCTTGGCCTGTCGCGGATATTCCGGGACGGCTTCTTCGATCATCTCGGCCTGTATTTCGACCGGGACGAAATCGCCCGGGGCCGGCATGTATTCCTCTTCGGGGATATCGACGACAATATCTTCGCCGCCCTGACCCACGGATGAAACGTCCGGGGTTACGATGTCGGCCAACTCGTCGCGACTGGCGAGCATGACGTCCTCGTCGTCGAGGATTTCATCATCGGCCACCGGCTTGGGAATACCGACCTTCGGCTTGGCCTTCTGCGGCGCGGAAATATCCAACCTCGGCGGCTTTTTGGCAACCGTCGGGGGCGGCCCAAGATCCGCAATCGTCTTGATGACGGTCGGCTGCACGTAGATGGTTTCGACGGCCGTCAATTTCCTGTAAATGAAAATGCCCAGTATTACAAGTGCGACAAAGGCGATTATTCCACTTATGGCTATCGTCATATTACGCTGATATCTGGCCTTAAGTTCATAAGCGCCGTAACCGCCATACAATGCATTGGGCATGCCGGTTGAAATTGCCATTATTCTCCACCTCCTGACGCGGTTGCCAGGGCGGCAGCGACGATACGATCGTCTTTATCTTCCCAGGCACCCATAGCATACCGATAGGAGAATTTCTCGTCTTTAGTCAAATCATCAACCTTTTTCCCGAGCTGTTTGGCTTTCGCCGCGTTCCACGATCGCTCCAGCACGTCTATTTCATCGAGAATATCGACCATCGCCTCGTAGCGCGCCTTGCGGTTAATCAAAATAAGCGTGTTAAGCTTGGGGTTGTCAAAGTTGAGGTTTTTCAAAACCGATCGAAGAGAATCCGAATCGACCCGGAAAGTCGTGTCGGACGTCGGATTGGTATTGGGAACCATCCGCGGCAGATTTTCCGCCGGATTGCCGACGTTCCAGAAAAATCTGTCTTTATCGTCAATCCTGATAGTCAGCAGGTTGGATTCCTTAATATCCACCGGTCCCGTATCTTTGGGAGGGAGGTTGATTTCCATCGCCTGCGGCATGGAAAACACCGTCGTCACCATATAGAAAATAAGCAGAAGCATTACGATATCGACCATCGGAGTCATATCGATTCGTATATGAATCCGTCGTTTCTTTCTTCGACCGCCTTTGCCCTTTTTAGGTTTATCTGATGGGCCTACTACAGCACCGGCCATCTATATCACTCCTTTCAAGGTCAACAACTTAAGCCCCTTTGTCTTCTTTCTGTTTATCGAGGGCTTCTTTCTCGGCTTCGTTATCCGTAATAATCAAAAACCTGTTGATATCCGCACTACTCATGGTTTCCATCACGTCGGACATAACGCCGTAACTGGCGTCGCGGTCGGCTTTGATTACGATCAGGGCCCGGTAATTGACGGCCCTGGCCCGGTTAATAATGGACCCAACGTTATACGTATCGCACTCGGCATATTTGCGCACCGTCGTTTTCATCTGCCGTCCGTCGATAACGACGTCTTCTTTCTGCAGGAAATCGACGAAGATTGAATCGTTTTTCGTCACCGTGATATTGATAATATCTTTATCCGGCAACTCGATCATCGAATGCGATTGCGGCAAGGTAACGGCTTTGGCCTCCGGGGGCTTGAAGCTCGTTGTCGTCATATAGAAAATCAGCAGGAGGATTACGATATCCACCATCGGCGTCATATCGATGACCACACCTACACGCCGTTTTTTCTTCATAGACATAACTTACTTGCCTTCTTTTTCTTTCAGAAGCTGTATAATCTCGAACGTTGCCTCGTCCGTGGTATAGTTAAAAGCATCTACTTTATTAACAAAAAAGTTGTAGAAAAAGATTCCGAGAATACCGGAAGTCAGACCACCGGCCGTATTAACCAGAGCCTCGGAAATACCGACCGCCAGCTGCTGCGCGTCAATGACGCCGCCTTCGACGTTACCGGTCGCGGCAAAGGCACGAATCATACCCAGCGTCGTTCCCAGAAGACCGATCATCGTGGCGATCGAGGCGATCGTCGACATGGCGATCAGGTTACGTTCCAGAAGCGGGCCTTCCAGAGCGTTGGCTTCGTCAATCGCGGCCTGGGTCAGGGCGATTCTCTTTTCGGTGTCGATGGCTTTGTCGTCTTTGACCTGGCGATAGCGTTCGATTCCGGCACGAAGGACGTTGGCCGTGGTACCGCGCTGTTTGTCACAGGCGGCCAGGGCGCCGTCGTAATCACCGGCATTCAGAAGCTGGATGACGTTCTTGAAAAATACCTGCACCGAGCTTTTGCCCTTGGCGACTTTGTATAGCGATATAAATCTTTCAACCACGAACGCAAGGAGCATGAGCAGAACGGCCATCAGAACCACAACCAGGGGGCCGCCCTGATGAACGCTGTGCGCGATTGTACCGGCCGGCTGAGCCTTCAAAATCACGCCCCAAACGACATAACCGATCGCGAAGGCGAGGATGGAGATGATCGTTACGAATAATGACTGTTTCACTTTTAAAAAACCTCCGGATAATTAAATTATTTTTTTATTCCCAACCTAAATTTCCACGCCCTTGGCGCCGTTTAACGCGAAACAGGCCAGGGTCATGTAAAAACCGTACGACAACAGACCCAGGTAGGTCCCGGTGCCGTAGCTGCTTCCGATTTGCTTGATCATTTCGTTCGTTGTCGAGAACGAATAATTCGCCCCGATCACCGACAGGATTATGCACAAAACATAAACCGAAATCGGGACCCATGCCAGACGAAGGACCCTCTTCAGTTGAAGAGCCTTGACGTCTTCCGTGCCTTTCGAGGCAAACAGGGTATACAGGGCATAGACGGCATACCCGACGCAAAACAGCATGTAGAGCAGCATCAGAATTGCCGTAAGAATCAAAATGAATCCCGATGAAAAGATATCTCCGCCGTAACTTCCCAGCGAAGCAATCGCACTAAGTCCGGAAATCGCATGATTCTCTCTCTTGATTTCCTTGCGCTTGGTGGTTGCCATGATGGAACTGAAACCGGCGGCATCGGTCTGATCCTGTTGCGCCTGCGGCTCGGTCGTGGCCATAGCGCCGGACGTCGAATCCATCGGGGCGGCCCCGGCCGCCATCGCCGCAGAATCGGCCATCCCTCCGGCCATGGTCGAGTCGGCCATGCCCTGCACCATCGACGAATCGGTCATGCCGACCATCGGCTGCTGCGTTGCCGTGGGCGTCGATTCCACTTCGATCTCACGATACCCCGAAAACCAGGGGAAAAACAGCGAGGCGATCAGCAGCACCGACGTTACCGTCAGGACGATTTTCTCGAATGACGTGACGCGGGCCTCTTCGAGCGTATTGTGCTCGCGAACATGGGTGCTTTTCTGGCGTCTTTGCCTGACCTCTTCGACCCAGGTTTCCTTTTCGGAGTCCGATTTAAAGATGTTGCCGATTTTGCCGGGATGAATCTCGAAGCCGAGGTATTTGAACCTTTCGTCGGGATCGAAAGTCTTTTGAACCCCTTTGTCTTTATCTTCCTTTCCGGCCATGTACTCTCCTAATATATATTAAAGTCCACTAATGTTCGAACTTAACCTGCTGGTAACCCTCTTTTGCCGTCTGATTGTTCGGCTCATATTTCAGAACCTTTTGGTACCACTCGTCGGCCGAAGCGAAATCGGCCGTCGCACCCTCTTTGTCCCTGGCTTCCCGTTTCGCAAGAGCGCGGAAATGGTAAGCCTGAGCGATCCACAACATCAGGTCGACGTTGTCGGCTTCGGCTTTGCCCGACTTTTTAAAACAGTCCAGAGCCTTCAGCAATGAGTTGATTGCCTTGGTGTAGTTGGTGGGGCAAATCCCGCCGAAATAGGCATAACCGAGACCTTTGTGAGCTTCGCAGTTTTCTGGATCGACTTCAAGGACTTTCTGGTACCAGGTGACACCATTGGCGCAGTCGTTCAACTGATAGAGATATGTCGAAGCGAGCATGCCCCGGGCCTTTGTGGCCGTGGCACGGTTCTTC
Organism: uncultured candidate division Zixibacteria bacterium; assembly: GCA_963702205.1. Classification (GTDB taxonomy): domain Bacteria; phylum Zixibacteria; class MSB-5A5; order GN15; family PGXB01; genus CALAMC01. Next base: position 1,857,307 of record OY969724.1, on the reverse strand, counting down.
TCGTTGGCCCAGATCGAATCCCAGTAATCGACGTTTATTTTTTCCAGATATTCCACTGATAGCTTGGCCAGGTCGACACCCTCGAGCGGGTCTTTCGCCGGTGGCGCACTCGTCTCGTCACCGAGGCCGAGGTCTTCATCCTCTTCCATCGCCAGGCCGCCTTTATCGAGCAGGTACAAAGCCGACGTCGCAGCATTGTAATAAATATACCACTGGCGTTCGTCCACGCCCTGGGCGATTCTTTTCATGTAATAAATAAGGGCGTTGCGATAGTCACCGGTCAGAGTATAGGATACGGCGACTCCATACAGCAACCGCGATTGCGTGGAATCATAATCGAGCGATTTCTTGAAATACGCGATCGTGTTATAATTATCTTTCAAATTTTCATAGCATTCGCCCATACGGCGATAAATTTCGGATTCATCGATCGATGAGCTGTATTCCGGGCCGCCTTCACGAACCACGTCGTTATGCTTCTTATAATAAACGAGAGCCGAGTCATACATCTGCATGCCTTGGAAAGACCGGGCAAAATAGAAGTATATGTCATGCGGTTCGACCGGTATGTTCAGAACGGCGCGGAAATCTTTGTTGGCTTCTTCATACCCGCCCAGCGCCAGGTATGACATACCCGCCTCATAGAACGCCCGGCCGGTAGTACTGTCCGGGGGAGTATTGGTAAGCTCGAAATATTTCTTGTACGATCCGATCGTTTCGAGATAGCGCTGCTTGGCTTCTTCACTCGTGCGGCTGGAACGCGCCGCCTTGTAATAAATACTTCCGGCTTCCATCCAGGCATCGGCGTGCGTCGAATCCTTTTCGAGGACGACCTGGAGTTTTTCCAGTGCACAGCTATAATCTTTCATTTCCAGGCAGGCCTCGGCCCAGCGGAAGTATACACCCAGCGAAGCCGTGTCGAGTTTCAGCGCCTGTTCGTACGATGATATTGCGAGGGGATAAATTTTATTTTTGAAATTGGCATCGCCGAGATTGAGATGGTATTCACCGTTTTCGGGATCGACATTTATGGCTTTGCGGAATTCCGTATCGGCGTCGTTGTAATCTCCCCTGGCCATATGCGCCAGGCCCAGCCCGTTATGGAATTCTCCCTGCATTTTCTTGTCTTTCTTGAGACCTTCCTTGAAAAGCTTTTCGGCCTCATCGATTTTATTCAATTTCAAATCGATTTTGCCGAGCAGATACATTCCTTCGTAAAATTTCTTGTTCTTCTTGAGAGCGATAGTCAGCTGCTCTTCGGCTTTGGCGTATTGCTTGTCCTTGTAATATATTTCAGCCAGGATATAGTAATTGGCATCGAAACTGGGATCCAGACCGATCTCCTTATTGAGAAGATCAACCGCAGTGGTGGTATCCCCGGCATTCAGGGCATCGGTGATTTCCTGTTTGACTTCGGCCGCTCCGGCCAGTACGGGCAGAAGAATCGCCGCAAATATTACCAGAAGTCCCGTTCGGAGATACGCTTTTTGATCCGGAAGACTCAATTTGAAACCTCGCTTTTTCAAAAAATTAATCTCGAAAAATAGTTTAATTGCCCGATTTGTCAAGCTATTTCGTATCGTCTTGATCCGCACCTGTCAATCCTTCCGGTTTCTTGTTATACCGACGGTTGAAATACCTGACACGCCACAAAAAATAAACCACCAACAAAAACGCCACAATCAATTTGGCCGCCGGTGAAATGGCGATCGGCATGAAAAAGAGGATATACATCCCTCCGATTAGCACAATTACGGCCGACGCCAGGTTTACTATTTTTGAGGCACGCAAATCAGGCATGGTCACCTTCCTTTTATATTTATACAATCAGGCATGCGGCAACTTCCCATCTTTCGGGATTACAAAGCTTATTAAATCAACTTTTGTGCCGCGATGATCGGTTTTGGCTACTCCGCTTAGCTGTTGCAAGGACATAACTTAATAATACTTATTAAAGTGCGATTAATTATTGGGACATTATTCGCAATTTTTGCGCCACGAAAACTGCCAATCCGGAAGCGCCGACCTTACTCCATTGAGCGACAGTGCGTTACAAGATGAGATTAATCTTTCCCGGCCTCCAGCCAATCTGCCGTTATTCGTAGTTTATTACTACCGGCGCGGGATATCAACAGCCGCCCCTGGAACGGAACCGCCCGACCGGTCGAGTCCATCGCCGGTATTATCCGGACTTGTTTCAATATTTTGTCCAAATCCCGCTTTGCCGCTAATGTCAGATGTTTACCGTATATGACCCATTCAATGGTGCCATCGGCCGTGATACCTATCTCGGCCGGGATTGAGTCCGCCCCGATATTCATCCCGGGAGAACCGAAAACGCCCGACAAGTTCTCCGGATAGGCCGGACTTAAAAGGGAATCGAGATACTGGACGTTTTCCAGGCGGTATCTATCGATAGACACTTCCCGCGATGATGTACTATCCGCCGGCCAGGCAATGGTGGGGTAATTCTGCTTGTCGAAGAACCGCGCGATCAGATAAAAATCCGACGGGAAATGCGCTCCCTTGTAACCCGCCGCCCGATACCGGGCATAACGCGCCGATATCGTAAATAAATCGGAGAGCTTTGCATTACTCGTCGCCCGCTCTACAAAATCGGTCACCTTCCCGTCGTCATCGACACTTACCTTGTAGACACTATAATCGTATTCGGTTCGACCCGAATCTTTGGGAACACTTAGATAATATGAAGGGAAATACTCAACCCCCGGAAGAGTAAACCCGTTTTCGACCAGCGCCAAATTTATAAGCCTCCGGTCCCGGGCTCCCGTGGACGCCTCATACGGCAGCGTCAAATCGGCCCGCCGGTGAACACCCAAAGCCCCGAACGTCACCCGGATCGGCAGAATCACGGCCGCTTTCTTGCCTTTGATTTTGCCCGGCTCGAATTGCAGCGCCTTCAGGGAATTTTTCACCCCACGGACAAAATCCGGCATTATGGTTTTATCATAGTACATGGAATCGACCCCGCCCTTTGCCGAAACGAACAAGCGGACATCGCGGTCGACGGGAAACGAAGCCCCAAAGACGGTATCCGATGGATTGACCCAGTCGGCCCGATCTGTTTTTAATTGGGGGAATTGAAGTCCGAGAAATTCATAGGACCCTTCGGCCCCGGCGGCCGAGATGGCGATGATCGACAAAATACATAAATAAATTGCTCGCATACCTGAAAATAGTGCCCCTTAATTTCTAAGTCAACCGGTGTCTCTGATTAAACTTTAATGATCGACCTATGTTCCAGAACCGTCAGGAGCGCTTAAACCCGCCGCTTTTAATCAGTACCCAGTCTTCGGCGGGTATTATCATCCTGAATATCGCCAGACAAACGATAACGACGACGCCAACGTCCAGAGCCAAAGCGGGCCATCCGGATGGTTGAATCATCGCTCGAAGACCGTATGATGCCCCAACCGAGACAACCCCGCCAACAATCGCCACCGTGAAAAACGATTTATAGAACTCGCCCAGACGTATACCCAATACCGAGCGAATTATGACCGGCATGGCTATCAAATACACGAAAAACTGCGGGATAATCGTTCCATACGCGACGCCGTCGAGTCCGAATTTTTTTAATAAGATCAAACTTAATCCAAGATTGGCGATACCCTCGGCCGTGATGGCATATAGAATGTTCTTGTGCGCGCTGAGGCCGTATAGCACCGAATTGGCAATGGTCTGTGGAAGATATATCGCCGCCGGGAGAACCAGAATGCGCAGGATTCTGGCGGTCTGTTCATAGCCCGGGCCCAGCCACAGACGGATAAAGGAATCGGCATAGATTATAATCATGCCCGCTATGACAAAGCTGATATAGGTCAGATATTTCGTACCACGGGTATAAATAAACGTGATATTGTCTTTTCGGCCCAGCGCTTCATAATGGCTGATCAACGGCCGCAGCGGAAACGATACCGCCAGCACGACGTTGCGCAGGTAGACTATTATCGACCCCGCCACGGCATACTTGGTAACCGATGCCGCGCTGAAAAAGTAACCGACGACGACGTTGTCGGTATTGGCTATAAACAGCCAGGCGATGGAAATCAAGAATCCGATATAGCCGTAGCTGTATATTTCGTGAAAAGTCGCCCGGCTGAAAAAACCGAAGCCGAATTTGATTTGCGGGTGCAGTTTTTTCAGCCAGATTGCCGAAATCACCTGCCTTATGACGCTGTACCCCAGGAATGAATAAGCCATCTCGACAATGCCGTAGCCTCGCGAAAGTAAAATCACAATGGTCACGGTCCTTAAAATATCTTCACCTATTGCCAGCGCATTGGCGATATCATATCGATGCACCGCGTTGAGTGATTCGGTCCAGCTCATCATGAAAAAGTTGAAGGCGACGTTGACCCCGATAACGATAAGCGCGCGTCTTGTATCGGCCAGGAAATCCGCGGGAATCGAAAAATGGCCCAGTATAAAAAATGCAAGAATAAGCGATATCCCTATGGTGAACACGGCCACGATCGAATAAAGCGCGAATGATGTATTTATGACGGCGTTGATATTATCATAGTCTTTCAGCCCGAGATATTTCGAGACAAACCGAATCACCGCCTGCCTCATACCCATGTCGAAAATCGTGAGGTAATTGATTATGGAAAAGATGAGGGCCCACGCGCCGTAGCGGCTGTCACCGAGCGAATGAATGATAAAAGGATTAACCAGAAAAACAATGACCAGCCGTATACCCAGCGCCACCCAGCTGGAAAAAACATTTTTGGAAAACTGTCGAATCATCCCCGGCATGGGGGTAAATATATAGATTTTTATTGGAATTAAATCAAGTCAGGGCCGGTTACATTTCCGGCGTAGCGCGAAGTTCCAAACCGATCCAGGTTGCGGCGGTCAGGACCAATAGAACTATTTTAGCGGGCTCCGGGCAGGCCCGGCCCATTTCATTCAAAAGTGCCCAAATCCCCAAACCGAAAACCAGCTTAATCACGGCTTCGCTGAAACGCTGCTGTACTATATTTAAAGCCCCAATCAACATCAATAGCAGCACCACGGCCGGTCCGAGTACTTCGAGAAACCAGCTTTGCACGGTATAATTATTCTGGAAAACACCCAAAGTCGGGATATTGTAATTGACACCTATCAAAACGAAATGGACTATGAAAAAAAAGATGGACAGCGCCAGAAACAACAGCGCTTCGACTGTCCCGGTCTGCATTTCCCTCAGGGCGGCCATGGCAAAAAACAGCCCGGCGGCGACAAGCCCCGACAGGAACATAAAATTCCCGAAACCGAATATGTCTCTTATGGTGGCATCCATTTTATCAGTATCATATACTGTAAATTTCATGCCATCTTTCGGATGATGTCACTGAACAGCTAACGCCGTGCAATAAAATAACATAGGCTGCATGCAATGCGGCCCGGCATATTCCACGATGAACGATTAATCACGGATATTGAAAAAGACTGCAGACGGACCCGCGACTAAAAACCCTGGCTTCTAAGGAATTTCTCGCCCTCTTCCTGGGTTTTGAAAATCTTGCTGATTTCCTCGGTGCCCCCGATCGCAAACATCTTTTTGAGCTGTTTGATGGTGGTCGGGTTGTCGATTATATTGATCGACCAGACCATACCGTGCTCACGGCACCATTTCAAATGTTTGCCGATAACTTCGAGGATTTCCGGATACGACGATTTCCAGTTGCATAAGTTTATGAGTTTGGCCCACTTGCCGTCGGTCAAAGGAGCCACCGCGTCGGAGAATTCCTTATAATAATCCTCAGCCGTTTCTTGTTTCCAGATACCATAGATTTTTTCCAGAACCAAACGACGTTCCGGATCGACATCAATGGTAAAATTCATATTAAATGGCATTGTCAACCTCTGTAAGTCATTACGAAAGCCAAATATTGTTGTAAGTTGGTACTCTTTCGAGATAAAACAATATCGTAAGTGCCTGCCCCCAAGTCAATAGAAAAAGCCTCCCTCAAAATAAAAGATGCCGCCGGTTAAGGCGACATCCTTCTGGGAGGGACTATGTGTAAGGCATATGTTATACGCCAATAGAATTGGCTTCGTTGCAAAGAATATCGAATTTTTTTGAAAAAACAAGACTTTTTTTTAAAATATTATGGACTTCTTTTGTCCAGTTCGTTCTGTTTTTAAATATGTCATTGACCGGCATAATCTTATTGTCCCAAAAGTCTTGTAAATTTATTTTGGGCATCACGGGCATATTTATAAAAAAAGGCCCAACCGTTCCGAACCTTATGGTCGGCGGCGGTAAACCGCTATCATCGCGACGCCCCCAAGGGCCAAAATCGTTCCGAGCCAGAGCAAACTTATCCCCGGCTTTTTGGTCACATCGAGCACCAGTTCATCGGGTGCAGCTACTTCGGCCAACCCCGGTATATCCAGCACCACCGAACGTTCGGTCGGAGAAACCCGGTCGATACTAACCATCAAATCGCTGCCTTTAAATAGCTTAATAGGAGTCGATTCCAGCTTCCCGCCGGTTTCGTCACCCATATTCAACTTCGGCTCAACCGTCTCGGTCCGTCCGTCGTGCGTTACTTCAAGCGTCGCCCCGACAGAAATTTTGCCAGGCGAGCCATGATCTCCCATATCGAAGTCGACGAATTTTATCTGATAGTCGCCGACCGTCGCAGAGTCACCTTTAATCAGTTTTAAACCACCGGCCTGGCCGTGGTCGATAAGTTCTATCGGCGACACATACAGGTCGAGCAAAAAGCTTTTATCTATATAGGGCCGTTTCATATAGGCGTTCATACGGGGAACGAAGAAATAATCGGGACGCGCTTCGAGAGATGTCCTGGCATTATTCATGGATATCAGCAACTGGTTGTTGTCGTTCATTATGGTCCCGTCCATACCGCGATAAATTACATTATACCCGAACACTTCCTTAACCTGGCCGCGCGGCAGGCTGATTTTTTCGCTTTGCGCGTAGGCCGACGATGAGATAATCCCAAGAAGCATCAGGCCGAATCCGAGATGACAGACATACCCGCCGGCCGCCAGCGGTTTTACCTTGACTATCCTGAGCGCCGTATCGATCTGGGCACTGGCCGCGCTGGCCGCCGCTCCGATAAAGAACAGGTTGGCCAGATCGTGCGCTCCGAGCAGCAACGCGATAATTACCGCCCCGGCGCCAATCCCCATCGACAACAGCAGGCGGCTGCGTATCGACACGAACTGCAGATACGTAAAACAGGTCCCCAGATATATCGTAATTACCAGCGCGATGGCCGGATTAATGCCCGCAGTAAAGAAAGCTATGACCGCCAATGCCAGAGCCGCCCCAAAAGACATCATCGCCCATTTCATGGAGCTTTTCAGGTGTTTTTCCGACCCGTTCACAAGCGGTGTAAGCGTCAGGAAGAGCGCGATCAAAATCGCCAGAGGGAAAGCGAAAGCATTATAAGTGGCCACTTCGGCGGCCGACGGGTTATCGGTCAGGTAGCGCGTAACCAAAGGCAGTGACGCCCAGAACTCGACAATGATCCCGACTACGAACAGCAGCATCATCCCGACAAATAAAATAAATTCTCGCGACATTATATTATAGTTGAGCGGTTTGCCGATTCTGTCTTCCGAGTGGGATTTCCAGAACACCAACAATATCAGCACGACAAACAGGAGCATGAAGAATATCAGGAAGGAATTTATGCCCATATCGACAAACGAATGGACGGAAAAATCGGCCAGGACACCGGATCGAGTCAGGAAAGTTCCATACAGGGTCAGGAGAAAAACAAAACAGGCCATAAGTAGATTGGACCGTCTCAGCGCTCCCGAACGGCGCTCCACGAGGAATCCGTGAATCAAAGCCAGCGACATTATCCACGGCACGAACGACGTGTTCTCGACCGGATCCCAGGCCCAGTAACCGCCCCATCCGAGAGTCTTGTAGGCCCAGTAGCCGCCCATGGCATTTCCGGCCAACAGAAACAGTGCCATGCCCAAAACAAACGGCAGGGCGACTTTGGTCCACCCCGCGAAATCCCTGCGCCACATCGCCCCCATCGCCAGCGCGAACGGTGCTCCGCCAAGGGCAAAGCCGCTGAACATGACCGGCGGATGGATCACCATCCACGGGTCCATCAGCAATGGGTTCAACCCGGCTCCTTCGGCGGCCGATGACGCACGCATTACGAACGGCGACAGGTTAAGCAGTACGACCGAGAAAAAAAGTATGATTATCGAATAGAAGCCCATCGCCGGGACGGTGTACTGACGGCCCCACTTAAGAATGAAGAACCCGAAGAATCCCGTCAGCAGCATCCAGAGCAGGTAGGTGCCTTCCTGCCCGGCCCAGAACGATGCGAACGTATAGAAAAAGTTCATGTCCGATGACGAATATTGATATACGTACGCCACCGAAAAATTATGCGAAAATATCAGATAGTACAAATAGACCGCGGCCGCGATGGCGAACACAAACTGCAGCGCGTACGCGCGCTTGCCGAGCCAGGCCAGATTCCTTTTGCCCGACGCGGTGACAAAAAACGACGCGCTCGCGAGCAGCGCCATAATCATAGTCAAAAACAGAGCCAGATCGCCGATTGTTGTTATACTCATGATATTCCTTTATCCCGATTGATCCATCTGGGCTTGATATTTTGAAGGGCATTTGACATAAAGTTTTTCGGCCACGAATTCACCGTCGGTCACCCTCCCCCGGACCATGACCGATTTGGCCTGATCGAAATTGCCCGGAATGATTCCGTGATACACGACTTTCATGCGGTTCTCGATTCCGGTGTGAAGACTGTCCGGCTCGATCATGACAAATTCCAGCTGTTTTTGATCGGCATCGTAATGAACCTGATCGAAATCGACCTTACCGCTGACCTGGACGATTTTTCCGGATTTTTCGGCTTGGGCGAAAGAGACGTATTTTACGGTCGTCTCGAGGAAGGCCGAGGTGCCCCAGATGCCGAAAAGAACGATGACAACCGATCCGATTATATATTTAGCCTTCATCCCGTTTTTCCAGTGTTTTGAGTTTCCTGTCAACGGACCAGACGTACAAAAATACTCCCGTCCAAACAATTAATACGACGACCATAACTATATAGTTGACATCCATATTATTTCTCCGATATAAGTTTGTAAATATAACGGTCCACCCGGATCGTCAAATCATACAGCCAGAAGTAAAGAGCCGTGTAAGTCACCATGGATAAACCGAATACAATTGCAACCATAGGCGATAAAGACATCTTGCCCTGATTGTCGACAATGGTATCGCTCGGGTGTTGCGAAAAGGCCGGATAAATGCGCGGCAGGACAAAAATCAAAAACAGAGCCGCGACTGTAAATATAATCGTCATTACGGCCGAAAACGATGCCCGCACGTCGTCGTCGTTCAATGCCGAGCGCAGGGCGAAATAGCCGCCATATATAAGCAAAAGAATAAACAGCGACACCTCACGGATCTCCGACCAGTTCCAGAACTCACCCCAGGTCATTTTGGCGAAAATAGAACCGGTTACGAGGGCGATCGCCGCAAACACGATTCCAAGCTTATTGGCCGCGAGAGCCTTGCGGTCGTAGTCCATGTCTTTCGTCCGCAGATACATTATAGATTGAAACATGCCGACCACGAACGAAAGCGCCGCCACCCAGGCCGCCGGGACGTGGAAATAGAAAATACGATAGGCGTCGACCGGCCCCAGCGATATCTGGGGGTTCATCGGCGACGGAAGAACGAACGCCAGGATTATCACCAGCGCCATGGCGGGGAATATCAACAATTTCAACATAATAGATTCTATTTCTCCATAATCACGCCGCCAATATATTAAAGTTGCCAGACAAAATCAAACAACATTATTGACAGCGTCAACATTACAACATCATAAGCCAATAAAAGTTGCAAAGCCGACCCAGCCGCCGCGAAATTCCCGCCGGTAAACGAAACCAGCGTTATCTCGATGGCCGCCACCAGAAGCGGCAATAACACCGGGAAAGAAAGTACTGCGAACAATGCGCCTTTAATCGATGCCCGTGATACGATAGCCGCAATTATAGTCGTCGAACCGGCCAGCCCGATTATCCCCAGAAGCAGCCCGATTATAAACAACGTAAAATTCTGCGGGACGGTATCGAGCAATATTATATAAAGAGGGACCAGCAAAACCGCCATGCATATCAATAAAAACAGGTTGAATATTATCTTCCCGATCAAAACCGCCGTCGCCGGGGCGTAAAGCCGCAGATATCCGGCCGTATGAGCTTCTTCTTCTTTTACAAAAACCTGAGCCAGGCCCGAGGCCGCCGCGAAAAAAAGAATAATCCAGAACAGCGCCGCCATCACTTCCGGTCCCGGCCGGTTAATCCCGAGCGAAAACGAAACCACCGTCAAAGTAACCAGAGAAAACATTATAATGGCGTTGAAGGCATACCGGGTCCGAAACTCGGACAACATTTCCTTCTTGAACACGGTCAGAATTTTATCCGCCCAACTGACAGACACGGTCGGCAAAATCCGCCTCCTCCCGTTCATTGGTGGCGATGACTATCAGAGCTGAATTTTTCACCGATTTAAGAAATTCTAATATCAACTTCCTGCCTGATTCATCGAGGTATGCCGTCGGTTCGTCGAGCAGCAGAATTTCCGGCCGGCGCAGTCTGGCCAGAGCGTACTTAAGACGCTGTTTCATTCCCGAAGAATACGACCCCACCGCGTCGTCGCCCCGCCCGGCCAGTCCGACAGATTTCAAGGCCTCATCCATATCCGGCCGCGACACTTCCCGCCCCGACATCCGGGTATAAAAACCGACATTTTCAAAAGCGGTCAGAGCGTCATAAAGCTCGTGGTACGGCGTCACGACGCTCATGCGATCGTGATACTTTTCGAACGCCAGCTTGCCCGCATCGCCGGAGTACTGCACCGTCCCCGACGTGGCCCTCCCCAACCCGGTCAGAATGTGGATCATAGTGCTCTTTCCGGAACCGTTCGGGCCGGTGATCGCCAGGCTTTGGCCGGAGCCGGTCGAGAAAGAAATCTTTTCGAAAATCCGTCGCGCCCCGAACGACTTGGACAGATCAATCGCTTCCAGCTGAATCATGATATTAATTTAACCCCGGCCCGATAATATCGACATATAATTTTGAAAGATATATGACGCTTATGGCAATCGTCACCACCGCCCTGATTGCTTTAAATACTGCCCGGTCTTTGAACGCCGCCTGTCTGCGATGCCTTTTCAGCGCCGCAAAACGGCCGGCATAAAACACCGCCGACAGCGCAAACAAAGCCAGCACGATAGCTGTCATCAGCATTTGGCCAAAATCAAAATTCATTATATATGAAGCAATCAGCACCATAATCGACGCAAAATAATACTTGCCGGTGATATTCGACGGCAGCGAGACCCGCCGGTCGCGCATTATTATCAATCCCAGTATGACAATCAACAAATCCCGACCGATTATCAAGGCCGCCAGCCACCACGGGAAAGCCCTGAAAAAAATCAATTCGATTATCAAAATGACGGCCAGACATTTATCCGCCAGCGGATCGAGCGTTATCCCCAGCGGGCTGACCTTGTTGAGCTGGCGCGCCAGCCAGCCGTCGAGAAAATCCGTTATCCCGGCCAGGGTCAATAGAGCCAGACATATTAATGTCGATGACCCGTCTCCTCGCCAGAGAAAATACCCGACTATCGGCGCCAGAACCAGCCGTGACAGCGACAATAAATTGGGCGCCCACACCAGATGCCTCAGGTCATAATTGGTTTCATTTTGCAAAAGAATCAAATCTCCCTTTCAAACCAAACTCCGGTTCGTCATATCGGTCAGGCTCCAACAGGTTCCCTTTTTATCCCCATTTCAAGCAAATACATAACCGGCTTGAAGATAACAGCTTCGTTGACTTATGCAAATTTTTTTTGTTGCCTGAACGGGAAGAATTCACAATCGTCTTTGTATAAAAAACAGAATGTATTTTGAAAGTTCTCAAAATAAGGAGTAGACTATGCGCCCCGCAAAGAACATGTGGTTTATAATATTGTTTCTGACCCTGCTGGCCTCGGCCGCCATCGCCGACGTTCACGTAACCGTATACAACAGCAACCTCGGCGTCATCCGCGAGACGCGGTCGCTGGAATTCCAGAAAGGCACGGGAATCATTTCATTTGTCGACGTGCCCACCGCCATCGACGCCACCTCGGTCGGCTTCGAGCTGGTCGACAAATCCAAATCCGTCGCGATACTCGAGCAGAATTACGCTTACGATCTCGTTTCCCCAGACAAAATCTATTCCAAATACATAGACAAAGACATCGACCTTTACAATAAAGACGGGCAGCTTTTCAGCGGCACGCTGCTGTCTTTCTCTTCGGGATCACTGGTCCTGAGAGACAAAACGGATAAAATCCAGATCATAAGTCTCAACCAGATTGTCAATGTCAATTTCCCGGAACTGCCCGAAGGCCTGATTACCCGACCGACCTTGTTCTGGAAATACAATTCGAGTTTCACCGGCAAGGCCGACGCGCACGTCAGCTATCAAACCGGCGGTATGAACTGGACGGCCGAGTACGTCGGGATATTGTCCAACGACGAAAAAACAATGGGGCTCAACGGCTGGGCCTCGATAACCAACAACAGCGGCGCCACCTATACGGACGCCACCCTCAAGCTGGTGGCCGGAAATATCAATCGCGCCCCGGTACAGCGCGACCGAGGCATGATGGAATCTCTCAAATTCTCGGCCAAGGCCCCGGCCCCCGGCTTCGAAGAAAAGGCCTTCTTCGAATATCATCTCTATACTCTGCCCCGCCCGGCGACACTGGCCAACAATGAAATCAAACAGATATCGCTTTTTGACCCGGCCACAACCGCGGTGGACAAAGTGTATGATTATAACCCCGACCAGGATGACAAAAGTGTCAGTGTCAAACTGAAATTTAAGAACAGCAAAGAAACCGGCCTGGGCATGCCGCTGCCCGCCGGACGCGTCCGCATTTTCAAGGCCGATACCGACAAAAGCATGATCCTCCTCGGCGAGGACCGCATCGACCACACCCCCAGGGACGAGGAAGTCAAACTGACCATCGGCAGTGCTTTCGATGTCAAGGGCGAGATGAAAGTCAAGGACTTTAGCAAAATTTCGAACCAGATCGACGAGCAGACCATCGAGATGACCCTGCGCAACCATAAGGATCAGGATATTACGGTCAACATCGAGAAAAATTTGTACGGCGACTGGGAGATTCTGCAATCGTCGCATGAATACGAAAAAACCGATGCCAGCACGATCAAGTTTGTCGTGCCGGTGGCGGCCAATGGAAAGACGGTCGTAACCTTTAAGGTGCGTACCACTCATTAAGATAAGGATTGCAACTTGACACCCCGTCGAAAAGATATTAAATTCGAGGCCTGTTATGCTTAAAAGAATGAAAACCGTGATCGGGAGGAAAATATGAAATCTTTAAAAGCGACCATAATTGCGTTGATTTTGTTTTCGCTGGCAATACCGACTCTGGCGGACAAACTGCCCCGGGGTGTAAAACCGGCCGATGCTTATATCAAAGCGGTTAAAATCGCTATGCTGGCGTCACCGCCGCGTCTCGATGAAGCTCTGGGATTTTTGGATACGATCCTTACTTTCCACGGTCCGTATCCTGAAGCTTATTTCTATAAGGGTAACATTTACGCCCAGTTTGCCAATGACACCTACGATCCCGCCGAACGCCTCGACAATATCGCCAAAATGGCGGCCAGTTATGATTCCATGATGACCAGCTGCGATAGCAAAGACGTAAAAAGCAAACTGAAAAAGAAATGCGATGACTTCATCAAAATCGTCGATTCGATCGGTGAGTTTTACTGGAGAGAAAATTTCAATCAGGGCGTCATAACCGTACAGCACTACGACGAATTCAAAAAAAACATGGACCAGGCCTCCGACGACGAAAAGGCGTCGATGGAAGAACAACTTAAGAGCATTGCCGACAGCGCCCGGGTCTTTTTCACGATTGCGTCACTGGTTCACCCGACCAACGCTCGTTCTTATGAAGGTTTGGGATTGGTGTACGACCGGGAACAAAACTATGATTCCTCGATGGTGTATTATAAAAAAGCCTCTGAACTGGCCCCCGATTCGATCGGCCTTCTTCAGAACATCGCCTATGCCTATATTAAGCGACAAGACTGGGTAAACAGCATCACCTGGTTCAAAAAGTACCTGGCCAAGCTGCCGGAATCGGCGACCGACGTACGGGCCGGTATCATGTCTAATCTGGCCATCTGCTTCACCAACGCGGGCATGCCCGATTCGGCCTACTTTTATAATACCAAAGTTATATCAGTCGATCCGGAACAGACGGCTTCTTATCTGGACAACGGCCGCTATTTCCTGCAGAAATCTTCGGGATTGTCTGATTCGGTCAAAACCGCTCAGCAGGACGGCAATGAAACCGCGGCCAAAAGCTTTATGGCCGAACGCGATGCGGCGCTGGATTCATCGGCGGCTTATCTTAAAGTCGTGTTCGAAAAAGAACCGGACAATGCCAGGGCCGTCGAGCAGTACGCGGTCGTCAGCGTCGTTCGGGGCAACAACGAAAACGCCGAAAAAGCCTACGAGGTTTTGACGAAACTGGAACCCGATGTCAAAAGCCATTGGGTGAGTTTGGGCGACTGCCTGATTCGTCAGGAGAAATTCAAGCAGGCTATCCCCGCCTATGAAAAAGCGGTGGAGCTTGATCCCAGGGATCTGGCCGTGTGGGAACTGCTGGCCGACCTTTATTCGACCAACGGCAAGCCCGACAAAGCCGCCGAAGCCAGGAAAAAAGTCGCAGAACTGAAGAAGTCCTAAAATGGAAGGCTAAATTCGCAAGGCAGGTCCGTCGTGGGCCTGCCTTTTTTTATCTATGCCGCAATCTATGATAAATATCGCCGTCCCCGGCACCACCGGGCTTTTATTCACCTATGCCTGTACTCCGGAAAATGCCGCGCGGCTGGAACCGGGACAAAGAATTGCGGTGCCCTTCGGCCGCCGCAAGATTCTTGGATTTTTCATAGAAAAAACTCATCAGAAACCGCAGGCAGCCATTAAGCCCATTTTATCCGTGATAGATCACTATTCGCTTTTCCCCGAAGACATGTACAAATTCCTGCACTGGATGGCGACGTACTATTGCGCCAACATCGCCGACGTGCTTATGTCGGCCCTGCCACCGGAATTACGTAAGATAAAAAAACCGAACTTCCTCGTGAATGCGGCTTTATTGGATCAAATGAATGCGTCGCAACTTCCGGAAATATTGGTAAAGATGCTGCAAGAAAGCGACACACTCACCGACAGATCCCTGACTGCACTGAGAAAAAAACACGGTGCGCTAATAGACACCCTGATTGATAAAGGTGTCCTGACCGAAACCTGGGCGCAAACATCGGATGAAAATATCGGAACTCTTTTGGGGTATACAATTAACGTCGAATCCGGCGACAGCGCGAACGTCCCGGACATTTTAAAACCCCTGGCTGAGATCGGTAAGTACATTTCAAAAAAAGAATGCCTCGCCTCGGGTCTGTCCGAATACGCCTTTAGGAAACTGAAAGACAAAAATATCATCCGTCCGGTTTTTGGTCTTCCGGAATTGCTGCCGTACATAAAGCCGCGTCCCGATATCGACAAGCTGGTGCCAACCGGCGAACAGGCCGACGCGATTAAATCGCTTCTGGACCACTCTGAACACTTCCATCCGGCCCTTCTCTACGGCATCACGGGATCGGGCAAGACTCTGGTGTACTGCCACGTCGCGCGCGAGATTATCAGGCAGGGCAGGACGGTACTATTTCTGGTGCCGGAGATAGCTCTGGCCGGGACGCTTCTGGCCTCGCTCCGGGCGTACTTCCCTGACCGGGTCGCTATCATGCACTCGGCCATAAATCCGAGCCAGCGGCTGGGCATCTGGCAGAGAGTTAGAGACGGACGGTTCGATATCGTCGTCGGCGCCCGTTCGGCTATATTTGCACCGCTTAATAATCCGGGCTTGATTATCGTCGACGAGGAACACGATGAGTCTTACAAGCAGGATGACCCCGCGCCGCGCTTTCACGCCCGCGATGCCGCCGTCATGCGCGCCAAAATGCTCGACATCCCGGTCGTCCTCGGTTCGGCGACACCGTCGTTTGAATCGTACCACAACGCCCAAAAAGAACGCTATCAAATGATCCGCCTGACCAGAAGACCGGAAAAAGCAACCACGCCTTTCGTGCGGTTGGTCGATCTCAAAAACGAATATTTCAATCCCGAACAGGCGTATTTCTCGTCGATTCTCAAGAGCCACATAAAAGATGCGCTGAAGAAAAATAATCAGGTGATCTTGTACCTCAACCGTCGCGGTTTCTCGCCCCGAATCAAATGCACCACCTGCGGTCACACTCCGGAATGCCCGCACTGCCAGGTGCCAATGGCCTACCACAAGCACGGCCAGCGGCTGCTTTGCCACCTCTGCGATTATTCCTACGCCCACTACGACGTCTGTCAGAAGTGCGGCGGGACCGACTTTTTATATCTCGGTGCGGGGACGCAAAAAATCGAAAATGCACTATCCGAGATTTTCGACTCACCGCGCGCGGTACGGCTCGATTCCGACAATGCCCGCAAACGCGAACAGGCGCATATCACGCTCAACGATTTCGCACAGAAAAAATATGACATCCTGCTCGGCACGCAGATGGTGACCAAAGGCATCGACTTTCCCGACGTCAGCCTTGTCGGGGTGCTTATGGCCGACCTTGGCATGGACATGCCCGACTTCCGCGCTCCCGAAAAGCTGTTCGCCAAGCTGATTCAGGTTTCCGGACGCTCCGGACGCGGCCAGGTACCCGGCGAGGTGATCATACAGACCTTCCAGCCCGAACTGGAGCTTATCGACGATGCCGCGCGGCAGGATTACGATTCGTTTTACGAGAGAGAGATCCAGACCCGTCAGTCATTGCACTATCCGCCATTCAGTCATCTGGTCAATGTACGATTCTCAGGCAAGACCGAAGCGACTGTCAAGACTCAGGCCTTACAATTTAAAAAAGAGCTGGAAAAACGCCTGATCTCGGATAAACACAAAGCGATTGTCCTCGGCCCGGCCATGTGCCATTTTTATACGCTTCGGGGTATGTACCGCCGGCATATATTAATCAAAACCGCTAAGGTTAGTTCGTTGGTGCACATTATTTCCGACTGGGAGCGCACCGCCCGCAACTTCGGCCTTTCTTCGACCGTCCGCGTCACCATCGACATCGACCCCCACGATATGATGTAATTTCCCAAACCGGGCCATAATGTCACTCTGCACCAAAAATGTTTTTCCGCACACCAATATTGTCATCCCGGGCTTGACCCGGGATCCAGTTCTTAATTCCCTCGGATACCCGCGTACACTGAAGGCGCTGAAGAATGAAGGGCGGGAATCCAGGGTCTTCATGAAATCGCATTATGTCTACATAATGACCAGCAAGAAAGACTGGACACCGTGGGCGTTAGACGCCCTCGTCTGACGCCTCGTTGATTTATGGCACGATCCAACAAACGGCAGACGAGGGCGTCTGCCGGTCACATAATCGCAGCTAATCCTTCTTAAGTAGGTCAGGAGCCGTGCCGAAGGTCCTGCCTGCGCTGAATCTGCGCAGCGAGCGTTGCGAAGGGCGCTCCTGACATCTTTATTTGATTATATTAAAGATGTCATGCTCCAAGTGGGCATGACCTACGAAAACTGGATACCCGCCTACGCGGGTATGACATTGGAGGGGACATATGACATTGAAGAAGTACTGGGGCTATTTTGGCGATGTGCCCCCCTGCCCGCGTCGTCGGGAACCCTTTCCCGACGACATTCCACACTCGCATTCAGCATTGACAAAACCAAATCCATTATTAATATTATATTATAGGAGTTTAGCAAGTAATTTGGGGGACCTATCATGCCTAAGGCATCCATGTTTCAAACAATCTTAATATCATTATTTATCTTAATCATCCCCTTGATTTCCTCCGCTGACTGGGTAACTCAAGGCGTTTATTCCGAGAAAGCCGGCATTGACTCGCTTGAAAGGTTGTTGGTTATTCACGATTATCGCGATAGCACTTTTTTGGGAGACGGTATTATCCCACTAGGAGATATCAATGGTGACAATTACAGCGATATCCTAATTTGCAGAGGACGTCGTGGCTATTCCTGGGCGGACGACAGTTGTTTCCTTTATTATGGGGGCAATCCGCCCGATGAAATCCCTGATAGGATTTTTGGAAATTTCACAAAGCTGACTTACAACATTGGTGATATTAATGGTGATGGATACGATGATCTCGCCCGCTCCGACGGTTTGGTCCAAGAAATATATATTTATTATGGCGGGCCGGATATGGATGACATCCCCGATTTCACATTTACTGGTGTCTGGGCATATGTTGGAAAGCCCGGTGATATTGATGATGATGGCGTCTTGGACTTGGTTTTAACTCAAGACGTAAACGGTGGAGATGTTTATATTTATAAATTGGGTTCAGATATGGATGATATTCCTGATTATATAATATCAAATCAAACTACTGGATTTGGGCATAGGGCAGTACTGATAGATTATAATGGTGATGGATATAAAGACTTGGCTGTGTCATCATATTATAATCATGATTCATATGGTATCCAGTTCTATTGGGGTGGCCCTGACTTCGATTCAAACCAGAATTTTGAAATACCCGGAAGCGGTTCTGCGTTTGGCGAATTTCTTATGCCAGTCGGCGATTTTAACGGGGACGGTTATGAAGATTTGTATATCGGTGGTAACAGCCCTCAACCGTATGGTATTTTTCTCGGGGGTCCGGATTATGATGGCGAACTGGACATTGTCACCAATAAATCCAGATATGGGGGTTATTTTGTGCAGACCAGCGTCGATATTGCAGGAGATATAAACAGCGATGGTTATCTTGATCTAATCATCGGCGTTTATTCGGATTGGTTCGACTCCGAAATTTACGGTTACCTGGGAGGTCCGGACGCAGATTCCGTTGCCGACATAATGTTGGATGAGGATGAAATGCCGGAACCGGAATCATGCCTTGGCTGGACTGTCTCCGGTATAGGCGATTTTAACGGCGATGGAATAGATGATTTTGCTTCGAGAACTCAAACCGAACCATTTATACTCTGGAACAGCCGAGTTCATATTTTTTCCGGCTGGGATAATTCAACAGTCGACGTTCCCTATGACTATGAACCGACCATACCGAATTCGTTTAAGCTATATCAAAACTATCCTAACCCATTTAATCCAACAACGACCATTTCCTTCGAGATCCCATATAAAACCCACGCCGCATTGACCATACACAATATCCTCGGACAGGAAGTGGCTCAACTGATTGATAAAGACCTCCCGGCCGGGACATACAACGTAAAGTGGAACGGCACCGACAATTCCAATAAACCGCTCGCTTCCGGCGTTTATTTATACCGCCTGGCCACCGACGAAGCCATGTATTCTAAGAAGATGATATTGATGAAATGATTATTTATACAAAATCTCTTTAATCATCAGAGCTACCGATTAATGTCATTCCCGCGCAGGCGGGAATCCAGTCTTTATTTGCATCGTCGGGAACCCCTTCCCGACGGCAAAAGAAACCAATCATTCACAATTCCACCCCCAAACCGATGTTGATTCAGAGCGTCCCCCTTTACTATGAAGCCAATATTGAATCTAAAATGCCACACTAATTGGGAAGGAAATGAAAATTGAATTTTCAAGAACGAACCCATTTACGCCTAACACATGCAGCTATAATTAATTGAGGGGAATTGTAGACAATGATACTCTACAAACAAACAAACTGATAAACCGGTGGGCAGTTTAAGGTCGTGCCCGGGACCGAATACTACAGCCGTTGCTGCAGTGCGCTATTCTGGGAATCGAATACCTGTTCATAACCGCCACCTTGTTAAATGGTTCTCACCGGAGAGCCCGAAACCAGATGAATGTTCAGCAGCACTCCGAGTCTTTTTCGCCTTTGACAATTTTCACACAGCACGATCCCTCTTTCGCATCGCAGCACCCGGCCAGCGGGATACAGCAGGGCATCAGACCTTTCAGGTCCTTCCCGGCGACGTCGATCCGATACCCGTCGTCGGTTTCGGTAACTTTGATCGAACCGATTTCTTTTTCCACGGCTTTCACCTCCTTTCTGACTACATATATATATGAATATACGTATATGGCAATATAAGTTTCCAAAAAATTTTACTTTTTCCGGGATTTCTTGTCGGGCGTAATCTGGATCACCCGAAGACAGTCGCAGAAACCGTTGCAGCACTCGGAGATGACGTCTTTATTGAGGCTGTAGTAGATTCTTTGGCCGTCGCGCCGGTCTATGACTATATCGGCGTCGCGTAGTTGCGCCAGGTGGCGGCTGACCGTCGGCTGCGACAATCCGACCGCCTCGGTAATTTCGTTGACCGTCATTTCGCCGTCGGCCAGGAGCGCCAGTATCTTGAGCCGGGTCGGCTCCCCGAACGCTTTGAAATAGCGGCTGTACGTCCGCGCGTCGATCTGCAGCATTTTGGGTTTTCTGACCATAATTTGTACCAATCTATTACTTTATAACTATATTTATATAATCGGATGTTCCAAAAGTCAATTAATCACGCATTAAAAAAGCCGCCCGAAGGCGGCTTATATTTCGGAATATGCACAAAAAGATTATTCATTCTCTTCTGCAGCTTCTTCCTTCTTGCCTTCTTCGCCCTCGGCGGCTTCACCTTCGCCCTCGGCGGCTTCACCCTCGGCGGCCGCAGTGGTCGTCTCTTTGATAACCGTCGGCGGGACAACCGTCACGATCGTCCGGTTGGGACTGGTGAGCACTTCCACGTTTTCGAGCTCGATGTGGCCCACATGGATCGAGTCACCGATATTCATCGCGGATACGTCGACTTCCACCGCCCCCGGAATATCTCCGGGCAGACAGTTTATATCCAGGTCACGGATAATGTGCTGGAGAATACCGCCCAGCTTGACGCCTTCCGGCGTTCCCGTCAGGTGAATCCTGATCGACATGCTGATCTTCTTGCTCATGGATACCTGATACAGGTCCACGTGCTTGAGCGATCCGACGATCGGATCTCGCTGGAGTTCGCGAATGAGAACCTTACGCTCGCCGCTTTTGTCTTCGGCCAGGTCGAGGTTGATGAGCATATTCGTGCTGCCGTGCTTCCGCAGCAGCCCCTCCAGTTCCCGGGTTTTCAGGAAAATCGCAATCGCTTCCGTCTCCGGTCCGTACAGGACGCCCGGCAAAAATCCCTCGACTCTGGTTTTGCGGGCCTCGCCTTTTCCGGTGGTTTGACGTTTTTCGGCACTGAGTCTGATGTCTTCCATCGTGATCTATAAACCTCCTTAACAAAATTTGCGGTCTAAACCGGCAGATCGTCGAAAAGCGACGATACCGATTTTTCGCCGGAGATTCTCATGATAGCTTCGCCGAACAGCTTGGCGCAGCTCAGGACCTGAAACAACTCCGGCAGGTCTTTTTTATTTCCATTTATCGAATCCGATATAATCATCTTCTTTATGGGCGATTTGACGATCCGGTTGATGGCGCTCCCGGACAAAACGGCATGGGTACAGATGGCAAAAACGTCCAGGGCACCAAGCTCCGAGACGGCTTCAGCCGCCTGGCACAACGTTCCGGCCGTGTCGACCATATCATCGCGGATTATGACATTTTTCCCTTTCACATCGCCGATAACGTTTACAACTTCCGATTTGTTCGGTTCCGGGCGGCGTTTGTCGATAATCGCCAGACTGCAATGGAAAGCCTTGGCGAAAGCCCGGGCCATTTTGATCGACCCCACGTCCGGCGACACGATAACCGTGTTGGCCATGTTCATATTTTCAAGGTAATCTTTGAACACCCGGGTGGAATACAGGTGATCGTGCGGGATATCGAAAAAGCCCTGGATTTGTGAAGCGTGCAGGTCCATCGTTATGATACGGTCCGCGCCTGCGGTGGTGATAAGATTCGCGATAAGCTTGGCGGTGATCGCCACCCGCGGCTTGTCTTTTCTGTCCTGCCGGGCGTAGCCATAGTACGGTATCACGGCGGTTATACGCGACGCCGATGCGCGCCTCGCCGCCTCGATCAATATCAACAGCTCCAGCATATTCTCCGCCGGAGGGTTGGTTGACTGGATTATAAAGACGTCCGCTCCCCGAATATTCTCGTTTATCTGGACAAACAATTCGCCATCGGAAAAATTCCGCAATTCACAAGCGGTTAAATCAACTCCGATATAGCGGGCGATTTGTTCGGCGAGGGGACGGTTAGATCTGCCGGTGATAAGCTTTAATTCTGACATGGTATTTATCTAATGGTGGTAAATTTGCTCTCCTGCATTAAATCTCAAATGGCCTGGCTAAAATTTGGCTGGGGTGGGAGGATTCGAACCTCCGAATGCAAGCTCCAAAGGCTTGTGTCTTACCGCTTGACGACACCCCAGTAAATTTTTTTAACTGGCTTCGGCTGTCTTTGTCTTCAGTTCAGCCTCATAAGCTTCCAGGACTTTTTCCTCGATCATCTGCCTCGTCTCGTTATTGATCGGGTGGGCGACATCCTGATGCGTTCCGTCCGGTCTTTTCCTGCTGGGCATGGAAACGAAATATCCCTTGTTGCCGGATATTATTTTCATGCCACGAATGACGAAGGCGTTATTGAAGGTCACATTGGCGAAACCTTTCAACCTTTCTTCATCTCGCAGGATGATTCTGATTTCTGTGATCTCCACGATTTCTCCTAACGCTAAAATTAGCGAACCCTCATTCCCAAGCGGGCAGGGAGATCGGCCTTAAATCACAGGCCAGCCAATTTCCCCCGGCAATTCGCTGCACAATACCCCTCTCAGGCAATCTATCAAACAAGCCAAACATTGCAGGACCAGAACCGCTTAAGCGTGCTAATAAAGCGCCAGCCGCCACCAGTTTTTCTTTGATTTGTGCTAACTCCGGGAAACGTCCGAACTGCAACTCCTCAAAATCATTCTCATGCTCGGAAACGGCCTTAACCATAGCCCTGAAATTTTTATAACGTAATAACTTAATACCGCTGTTTGGGCTTGTCAAGTCCATTTTCAACAACCGGTAAGCCTCGGCCGTCGACACCCCAAACGACGGCTTTATCAAAACCACGAAATAATCCCGCGGCAGCTCAATATTATTGACTTTTTCACCCCTGCCGGTCACCTCCGCCTGCCCCGTCGAGAAGAAAAACGGCACGTCCGAGCCGATTTCAAGCCCCGCTTCCGCCATGTCAGAATCTGTCATATTCAGATCGAAAAGACGGTTTACGGCATAAATCGCCGAAGCGGCGTCCGAGGACCCTCCCCCCAGCCCGGCCTCGGTCGGGATGTGCTTTTCCAGCGAAATGTCCACTCCTCCCGGCAAGTTGAATCGTTCGAACAAAATCCGACAGGCCCCATAAACGGTGTTTAGTTCATCGGTCGGGGCGTCGAATTCACCCGAGACGTCGATGTTAAATCCCGGCTCCGGGGATTTGGAGATAGTCAGCCGATCGAATAGGTCGACCGCCTGAAACCAGGATAGAAGGTCGTGATAACCGTCGGGCCGCTTACCAAGAACTTTCAAAAACAGATTAATCTTGGCCGGCGCTTTTACAGAAATCGTGTCCATAATCAAAAGCCGACCGGCAATATAGCAATTCCCACAAAAAAGCAAGTGGAAATTGTCGGCCTGATTTATTAAATTGAAAGAAATCGACATTTGGGGCAAATTATGACCGAAGGATACATCGTACAAAACAACCGAATCGGTTTCAGGCCGTCGACCGAGGACGATATCGAGCTTATCATGGAGATGGAAAACGATATCGAAAACTCGCCCTATATCCGGCTCTGGAACCGCGAGAAACATATGGCCGCCATCGACGACGACAATATCGCGCAGGTGATGGTGGAGACGGTCGACACTAAAACCGTCGTCGGGATTGTCATTTTAATCGGTCTCAAAGACGCCGACCGCAATCTGGAGTTCAAACGCATCGCCATCAAAGACAAGGGTATGGGCTTTGGCCGCGACGCCGTACAGTTGATCAAGAAATTCGCGTTCGAAAACGCCGGGGTGCATCGTCTGTGGCTGGAGGTGATCGAGTACAACGACCGGGCGCGCAAGCTGTACGAAACCGAGGGGTTCATCTTCGAGGGCACCCATCGCAAATCAATGAAAGTCGGCGATAAGTACTTCTCTTTGCACGTCATGTCGATACTGGATGAGGAGTATTGAGGAGCAGTTAAATATTATACATGACCTCGCTTATCCATCATTCATCACAACAGCTTATGTTCATTGCAGTTACAACAAAATGGGTTCGAATTTGAAAACTCATTTCGCCTCTCCCAATAGCCATCGTTTGTATTGGCTTTGGGCATTCTTACGGCAGGCTATGATTTGTTTTTCTGATGCAGACATAATGACACTCCTTTTATAAAGGGGTGCGTCGTGATTTACCTATGGGTTGGTGGGGAAAATGAGTATCAAAGATTAAATGCGAATTTTTGCTCTTTGCGTTTCCGGTTCCAGCCTTGTATTTTTTTTATATTCAACATCGCCTTTAATCTTCCCATTATTTTCCTTGTAATAATTATAATAGTCGTGTAAGGAGCTATGTCTTTTTTCTATCGCTCCTCTTTCACCCGCCGCCTGTGATATATTTGTCTGGAAACTTAAAATATCATAATAGGCAGGATCAATTTTGGGGCCTAAGGGAATTTGCCACTTTAATGTTCTTAAAAACTTCTTGAAAAAATCTGCAAATATGCTTATCTCGCTTTCTTTATTTACTTTAATAAGATCGCTTGCAAAAAGGTAAACAGATACTGTTAAAGCTCTATTTTTAATAAACTTCAAATTTCGATTGAAATTCTTGTTTATAATATCAACATTCTCTTTTATTTCTTTTATAATCATTTTATCGTCTATAGAAAATTCGCTATATTGTTTAAGGAATTCCTGCAAATCCGTAAAACGCGACCTCTTAAATGTACCCTCCAATTTTCTGCCAAAAACATTTAAAACTATTTGTGCTGCAACTTGTTGTCTAGCAAACCTGCGTTCAGGTATAGCTATTTTATTAAAAAATTCTGATTTGACAAGATCATCAAAAATGAAATCTCTCATTTCACCCGTCATAGCGTGTAATTTTTCACCAGCATTTAAAACAGATGCTATTTGGAGCCGCAAGAAAAGAAGGTTCATTTCTTCATCTTCCCTTAAATCGGAAACCAGAACAATGTTCAATTTATAATTATCGAACTTGGCTTTCCAATCCTCAGGCAATCTTTCATATCTTTTTCCATCTACTTCTTTAAAAATCTCAAGATCGTCATAGATTTCGTTTTGCATCCTGAGGTTAAAATTGTTGTGATCCGGATCCGAACCATTTATGCCTATATATGAATAAATGGCATTTATCCTTTGTCTTCCATCAATGCAATCAAAGGCCCCATCTTTTCTTTTGTGGAAGTAAATTGAAGAAATATCAAACTCACGGAGTATCGAATCAATTAACCTTTCTTTTTTATCAAGTCTCCATACAGTAGGTTCTCGTTGAAATTCTGGAAATTCTATTTTTGTTACATTTTCTCTTAAATCACTTATTTTCCAAATCAAATGTTTAGTATTCATATTTATCCTCTTTCCCTAATATAATTATTGAAGAATCCCCTCGGCGTATCAAGTTTTATTGAATTTGCAATTAAATATTCGCCCTTTGATTTAAGCCAAGTATCAAATATATTTCTATCAGGAGTGTTTAATGCTTCTATTATTGTGCTGATTGATATATCCCCATTTTTGCCGCCAATTTCACCATTTATATAACTTTTTACTTCTGAAATTTCATAGATTTTGCGAAATTTTAAATATGTATATTTATCGGCTATTGAATCACACGCACTAGGTTTATCAATGAGTTCAATGTCATAACTCGTTTCGTTTTTATTTAACATTTGAGTAGAATAGATCAGCGAGATCAATTGCCAGTCATTCCGGTTTAATGAGCATCCTATAATGCGCAAAACATCGCAATCCAAAATTTCCATTGCCCTGCCCCAAAGAATACTGAAAGGATATTTTTCGGTCTTTTTAAAAACTCCTGGCGGTGCCCAAATAACATTTTCGCCATTTTTCGATTTTCCTTTATTTACTAATGCAATTGGGTAAGATTTTTGCCAATTGAATGATCCGTGTAATTTCAGAATCGGATATTCTGCCTTTTCGTCGATTTTTAAATATTTCTTATTGCCACTAATCTTTATAAAATAGCTAATACCGTTAAGTATTTTGTTTACACTTCTATCAAGAAGGTCTTCGTAATTTATCGTGATTATGCCATTGATATCTTCATTTAACCCATCTATATTATGCATATCTAAAAGAGCTGGATACAAAATTGGTTCAAAATCCTTGCCTAAAAGCGCCAATTTCTCTTGGATTTCGGTTTTAAATGATTCCTTAAGATATTTGGCAATTTTAGTATGATTATTGCTACTGCTTGCTTCATATAGGGTGATCAAATGCTCTATATCTAGTTGTTGGATAGATAATTCGTTTATAAGGCGAGGGCAGACTTTGTTAATTTTGTTATCACCGGATGCCTTTTTCCGAATCCCTTCTCTAAT
The DNA here is from genome assembly GCA_963702205.1 of uncultured candidate division Zixibacteria bacterium. Lineage (GTDB taxonomy): Bacteria > Zixibacteria > MSB-5A5 > GN15 > PGXB01 > CALAMC01. The sequence goes on along the minus strand of OY969724.1, from coordinate 1,830,599 downwards.
ATCATCCATGGTGATTCGAACTGCATTATTTCTAAGACTTACTTCACCTTGTGTTGCACCAGCGCCAAACAAATAAACGATTTTTTTCCGCGCCTTTTTGCTCATTTTGTCCAGACTACAAGACTTTCTCTACAGGGTTCTCGTTTGAATTGTGACATTTGTTGAGGACTATTGCCTCTATATCTCAAAATATAAATCTGTTTCAATTTCAAACCAACACTTTCACCAACTTCAGCCAGCAGTTCATCCACGGGTATCATAACCCCCGAAAACCGGACGTTGCTGACAACCAATCCAATATATCTGCCAGGTTTCAATACTCTATGCATCTCTCTAAGCGAAAGGAACATGTCTTCGAAATATCCTATAAGTGTATCAACGATCTTAGGATTATTCAATTGCAAATTGCCAAGGAGTTTTAATTTTTGTTTTAGCAATACAGGAGGTGAATATCCCTTTGCTGTAAATAATTGTCTTGCTTCAACGTGTGACCTTAATGTGGAATAACGCAGCTTTTTTAAGGAATCATTATCTTTTAAGAAACCAACCAAAAGCTCCAACTCGTAGATGCGGGTATAATCATGTCTGTTTGGATATGGTGGTGACGTTAATATGGCATCAAAAGATTGGCCTTTTATGTGTTTCGGATAATTCCGGGAATCTCCTATATATGCTTTTGAATTGGCAGTGGTATATTTATAATTTCTCATTTCATCTGTGAATTTACGGCATCGCAGTACAAATTCTTTTTTCACATTTGACCACGTTGTCATTCTTTGGTCAGTGATTCTTAAAAATCCGCCTGATTTTTTCGCCTTGCTTACTTCATCCAATATGCAAAGCAAAGAAAATATGAAAAAATCGCGGTCTCGAGATTTGAGCGTATTAATTTCTGTTTTTAGTGAATAAATATACTTAAGGGTTTTATTTGAAAAGGATTTCTTTAGTATACCTACATCTGGGATATATACATTATTATCAATTTCGTGGGCAAGCAAATCTAGCTGTAATTTAAGTCTATCGGGTTTGAACGCTCGTGTTAATACGTTTGTCAAAAAGACAGAAAAGGGGGAAATATCAAGACCAATTGCATTAATGCCATTCATTTTTGCCTTAATTAAAGTGGTGCCTCCACCACAATACGGGTCAAAAACAGTATCCCCAGCTCTTAATCGAAACATCGAATATACTCTAGATACGAACTCACTACCAAAGCGATGTTTGAACGAGTACCAAGAGTAGGGTGGCGTCCTATTATCAGATTTTGCAGAAACGATTTTGCCCCAATCGAGCTTTTCTATAATCTTTGATTTATTCACCATAATAATATTTATAATTCCACACCCCAATATCCAAGAAAAACAAGAACAAATTATATTGAAATCATAATAAAATATAAATCAGTTTTTATCATTTGGGAATATTTAAATCCCCTCCAACTCAATGTTGAATTCGTACGTCGGGGTATTATAGAGGCCTATAGGTATGTTTAAAAAGTGTCATCCATATTCGGTGTTGTGCGCGGCACATCCTTCAAAAGATCAGGAGGCCTGTGGACATCTGCCGCCCACTTATAAGAACCCACCGCAATCCCGCATAAAAATTCGGGACCTTCGGACGGCGGGGCACCCCGGCACCCATATTTTGTCGTGGAGCGGGGACAGAAATAAAAAAATGGTACGACCAAAGCCAATTTTTTATAAGGCATACCGTCGCATTGGATTATCTGTGCCAAAACGGGTCGAAAACGGCGTGAAAATCAGGGGCAAAATACAAGGTTGGTAGTGAAATTGTCGAGGCCACATGCCATTGCGCCCGAGCATTGTGCCCGGCCTGGCCTGAACTCTGAAGGGTTGATCCTCATATCGACCGGGTTGGCGGCGGGTCTGAGGACCCGCCGATCACAACGTATGATTGGGTGGCCACTCCAAACTTGTTTGGAGTGGAGGTTTTTTACGTAAGACCCCTCCAAATAAATTTGGAGGGGCCACACGATGGGAGCTTTGTACGGTGGGTCGTCCCGAAACGGAAGAAAGATGGATTCCCGATCAGGTCGGGAATGACATTGAAGAGAAACACTGTATCCCGGGTCAAGCCCGGGATGACATTGTGAGGGGGTTCGGGGATGATATAAGTCATGCCCGGGATGACATTGCGAGGAGGTTCGGGGATGACATAAGTCTAGCCCGGGATGACATTGATAGAGCATTTGTAGGTCATGCCACTTGCCGAAGGTCCTGCCTGCGCTGAGCATGTGAAGTGAACGAAGTGAAGGGGGGGCATGACGTCTTTTAAATGCATTTTTAGTAAGTCACTCCTGCCTTACTATCTGAGCTGCTATTCTTGCGGATAGCCGCCAAAGTCCGAGCCGGCGAAATCTTTGCGTACCGGATGAAAGACGTCGACCACCTTACACTCCGAAATCACTTTGCCGGAATGTACCACGTTGGGTGCCAGAACCATCGCGTTGCCGGGAACCAGACGGTGCGGCTGGCCGTCGACCACGAGTTCCATCTCGCCCTCGATGACGTTGACCACCTGTTCGTGATAGTGCGAATGCTCGGGGATGATCGCCCCGGCTTTGAGGACGACGTGCATGACGGTCAGCGTGTCGGCCGTCACGGCTCGTCCTGTGATGCCCTCGGCGATGGTCAGTTCCGGCATATTTTTCAAGTCCACGAATCCCATATTGAAATCTCCCTGTATTTGATCGGTTCTTTATTAGACGAAAATATAAGCCAATTGCCCCGTTTTTTTTAAAATCTCATCAAAATGCGACTTGGACTTCGGATTTGTCCCTCTTCCGTGCGTATAAATAATCCATTGACAATTGGGAGGTTTTGGGGTTTTTTGATAGATTCTGTAAGATACGGGATTTTTGACATATAGGAGTTTATCATGGGACTGAATTTAGCCGAAAAAATCATTTCCGAGCATCTTGTCACCGGGAACATGAAACCCGGCGGAGATATAGCCATTAAAATCGACCAGACCCTGACGCAGGACGCCACCGGGACGATGGCGTACCTTCAGTTCGAGGCGTTGGGTCTCAAGAAGGTCAAGACCGAGCTTTCGGTCTCCTACGTCGACCACAACATGCTGCAGGCATCGTTTGAAAACGCCGACGATCACCAGTACCTGCAGTCGGTGGCCTCAAAATACGGTATATACTTCTCGCGCCCCGGCAACGGCATTTGCCATCAGGTGCATCTCGAGCGCTTCGGCGCCCCGGGCAAAACGCTTCTCGGCTCCGACTCGCACACCCCGACCGGCGGCGGTCTCGGGATGATCGCGATCGGTGCGGGCGGGCTCGACGTCGCCTGCGCGATGGGCGGCGGCCCGTTCTATATGAAAATGCCGAACGTGATAAACGTGCATTTGACCGGCTCGCTGAAACCGTTCGTAACCGCTAAAGATATCATTCTCGAAGTCCTGCGCATCCTGTCCGTCAAAGGCGGCGTAGGAAACGTCATTGAATATGGCGGTCCCGGTGTCAAGACGCTGACGGTCCCGCAGCGCGCGACGATCACCAATATGGGCGCCGAATTAGGCGCGACGACGTCGGTGTTTCCGTCGGATGAAAAAACCCGCGACTTTTTGAAGCTTCAGAAGCGCGCCAACGTCTGGCGCAAGCTGGAAGCCGACCCCGACGCCGAATACGTGCGCGTCGTCAAAATAAACCTCGACAAGCTCGAACCGCTGGTCGCTCAGCCTCACTCGCCCGACAATGTTATCGCGGTCAAAAAGTTAAAAAATATGAAAGTCGACCAGGTTTGTGTCGGCAGCTGTACCAATTCATCGTACAATGATCTCATGGCGACGGCCCGTCTGATGAAGGGCAAGAAAGTCTCGCCGAGCGTCTCAATGACGGTCACCCCCGGATCGAAGCAGGTCTTCGAAGCCATCGCCGGCAACGGCGCTCTGACCGATATAATCGCCTCAGGCGCGCGGGTTATCGAAAGCGCCTGCGGTCCGTGCATCGGCATGGGCCAGGCTCCCAATTCGGGTGGTGTTTCGGTCCGTTCGTTCAACCGCAACTTCCCCGGTCGTTCGGGCACCAAAGATGCCAACGTCTATCTGGCCAGCGTCGAGACCTGTGTTGCCGCGGCTTTGACCGGCAGCATCACCGACCCGCGCAAGCTGGGCAAATACCCCCGGATCACGATGCCCAAGTCGATCAAAATCGACGATTCCGGTATCATTGCCCCGTCGAAAACCCCGGCCAAGGTCGAAGTCAAGCGCGGACCGAATATTGCGCCGCTGCCGATCAACAAACCTCTGGCAGAGAAAATCGAGGGCGAGGTTCTGCTCAAAGTCGGCGACAATATCACGACCGACCATATCATGCCCGCCGGTGCTAAGGTTCTTCCCCTGCGATCGAACATCCCCAAAATCGCCGAGTTCGTGTACTATCAGGTCGATCCTGATTTCGCGAAGCGCGCCAAAGATAAAGGCGGCGGCTTTATTGTCGGCGGCGACAACTATGGTCAGGGCTCCTCGCGCGAGCACGCCGCTCTGGCTCCGATGTATCTCGGGATCAAGATGGTCGCGGTTAAAGGCTTCGCGAGAATACATCTGGCCAATCTGATCAATTTCGGAATCGTCCCGGCCGTCTTTGCCGACCCCGCAGATTACGACAAGATCGACCAGACCGACGTTCTCGAAATGCCCAACGCCAAGAAAGAGGTGGCCGACAGTCCCACCCTGACTCTGGTTAACAAAACCAAAAACCAGACGTACACCATGAAAATCGATCATCTGGCCGAACGGCACCGCAAGATCATTCTGGCGGGCGGCCTGCTGAACTTCACCAAGTCGGGGGGCAAATAAACGATGGAAACCGCATCGGAGGTAAAGCTTACCCCGTTTTATGAATATCATCTGGGGTTGGGGGCCAAAATGGTCCCCTTCGCCGGGTACATGATGCCTATCCAGTACACCGGTATAACCGAAGAACATCTGGCCGTGCGCAAGAACGTCGGGCTTTTCGACCTGTCACACATGGGTGAATTTTTCGTCTCGGGACCCGGCGCGCTGGATTTCCTTCAGAAGATGACTACCAACGACGTTTCCGCACTCAATCCCGGACAGATTCAGTACTCGTGCATGTGCTATGAAAACGGCGGGATTGTCGACGACCTTCTGGTCTATCGCCTGCCCGACAAGTACATGCTGGTAGTCAACGCCGCCAACTTGCAGAAAGACTGGGACTGGTTGGTATCGCACAAGCCCGATAGCGTCGAGATGGTCAATAGGTCGGACGATTACGGCCTTCTCGCGATACAAGGCCCGAATGCGCAGACGGTGATATCGGAGATGTCACCGTACGATTTCGAAGCGCTGCCGTACTATAATGTCGCGACAATTGAAATCGGCGGGCACGACGTGCTGGTATCACGAACCGGTTATACCGGTGAGGACGGGTTCGAGATGTACATCCCCAACGAGCAGTGCGCCGATTTGTGGGCCAAAACCGTTACCGCCGGGAATAAGCGCGACATGAAGTTTATCGGTCTGGGGGCCCGTGATTCGCTAAGGTTGGAAATGAAAATGACCCTGTACGGCAACGATATAGATCAAACCACGACTCCCATCGAGGCCTCACTGGCGTGGATAGTCAAGCTCGACAAAGGCGATTTTATCGGGCGGGACGTGCTTGTCAAACAAAAAGAAGAGAAACCGTCGCGGCGCCTGATCTGTCTTGAAATCGACGGCCGGGCTTTCCCCCGTCACGGCTACGAGTTAATCCATGAGGGTGAAGTGGTCGGACAGGTGACGTCCGGCACGGTTTCGCCGTCGTTGAGCAAACCGATCGCGATGGGTTATCTCAAACGAGAGCTGACCAATGTCGGCAACCGGGTCGAACTGAAAATACGCGACAAGCTGTTCGGAGCCGTCGTTGTCAAACCGCCTTTTTACAAAGAGGGATCGCACAGGTAATGAATATCGATTTATATATCATACCGGGGAAGCACAAAGAGCGGAGATTCGAAAACCGGGTCGTGGTCAATATCGACGTCCTCCGGGCATCGACCTCGATCTGCAAGGCGCTCAAGGAAGGAGCGCGGGCGGTGATACCGGTGGAAGAATCGGACGAAGCGGCCGAAATGCGGCAGAAAATAGGCCACGATGATGCCCTCCTGGCCGGAGAGCGGGGCGGCCTCAAAATCGAGAATTTCGATCTGGGCAATTCGCCCCTCGAATTTAACGAAGATATTATCAAGGGCAAGACGATCATTATGACGACAACTAACGGCACCCGCAGTTATAAGGCGTCGGTGTCGTCGTCGTACAGCCTTACCGGAGCCTTCGTGAATATTTCGGCCGTCACCGATTTCGTAGCGCACACCGATATCGACACCTCCATCCTGTGCGCCGGGAACGACGGTGATTTTTCAATTGAAGACGCCCTTTGCGGCGGCATGTTGATCCATAAGCTGATCCACGAGAAAGGTCGCGGAGTCAGTTTGAACGACGCCGCCGGACTGGCATTGATGTTGTATGAAAACAACCGGGACGATTTGAACCGGGCTATATCCGGGGGCGAACACGGGCGCCTTTTGGCCGAGATCGGGTTCGCTGAGGACGTTCGGCTGGCCTCGCAGCCGGATTCGCTTTCTATCCTGCCGATTTATAAAGATAATCGTATTGTTCTCAATGACGTTTGATATGTATAAGAAATAACATGACCATGAGAAAATTGCTATTGACGCTGATATCCGCGTCTGTTTTGCTGATTATGAGTTTCTGTTCAAGCTCGGCCCAGACCGCCGACGGGCTCGAATTGGAGTTGATTGTCCGCCAGAAACCGGCCTATATGGATAAGTACTTCGAAGTAATCCGGGATACGGCCGACATTATAGTCGGGACGTCGCAGAATATATTCATCACGAACATGAGCCTGAATATAAATGTTACGGCTGTGGATTCCAATTTCGCCGAATTCGATCTTCACCTCGTCACGATCGGCTCGAAACCGTACAGCACCGCCGAGCGGTTTCATATAGAGTACAATCTTCCCGCCCGGATCGAAAACATCCCCGGCAAAGAAGGCTCCGTCTACCAGTTGCTGGTCAGCCCGAGGAATAAGATAGCGCTCGATACGGCGGGATGCTCCTATGGCCTGGGACAAGACTTTCCTTTCAAATCCGACCCCAGCGCCAATTTTGAATATTATTTCATTCCCAATACACTGGCGGATTTCAGGTGGAACTCGCTTAAAACGTACCTTGAATCCGAATTCACCCAGTATGAGAAGCTGTTTAACCTGTCTTTGACAAGCCGCATCAACCTGTTTCTATACCCTTGCCCGATGAAAAACGTGCACTGGGACAAGCGTTTCGGGTACATGCTGGACCCGTCGCGGAATACGATTTATGCTATTTACAGCCATACCTACATTTCGAGCGAGTCTATCCTGGCTGATATGTTCGCTCTGTTGCGGCTGTGGGGATATGCCCCGCCGTTCATTCTGGAAGGCCTGGGTGGCTATATGGATTTCAACACGTATGAAATGAAAAAGATCATGGCCGATGGGACCGTCCCCCAAATCAAGGACATGCTGACGTCATCGGGGTACTATGCCGCCGATGCCCACGTCGCCGAGGTGACGGCCGGGTCGTTCGTAAAGTACCTCGCTGATCAGTACGGCCCGACCAGGGTTAAGAATTGGTATCAGCATTCGGATGACCTGTCGATTTTGAAAAACCTTCAGGACATATTCAAACTGCCGCTCGATTCTCTTCAAAACGGCTGGGTGAATTATATAGATACGCTACATTTTATGCGGGCCCAGTTCGATTTTTATGCCGGGCGAGCCGGGGTGCTGTTGCAGGTCGATAAGCAGTTCGAATATCTGGACCAGATGATCCAGTACGACGAACACCGGGCCGATTCGGTCGACACCTGGCGTAAACTGGCCGGGTTGTGTTTCCAGACCGGACAGTATTACCGGGCCAGGGACGCTTACGAGAGACTTATTAAGCTGGATTCGGCGCGCGCGTCATATTTCCAGATAATCGGTAATATAGATCTTATTAACGGAGAGTACGACAGTGCCGATGTAATGTATGACCGGGTTATGGCGATCGACTCGGAATATGTGACCAGCCAGCTTCAGAAGGCCGAAATAAAGGCAATACGGGGTGATACCGCCGGCGCCATTAAGCTGGCCGAAGATTATTACGGGCGGGAAAAGTCGACGCCGGGTAAAATCAGCTTCCTCCTGTTTCTGGGTCAGATAAAAAAAGCACCGGGGGCCTGGTACGATTCGGCGGCAGCCGAATCGGATTTTAACGATGCTCTATACTGGGCGCAGCAGTTGATGGAAAAAAGCAATGATGACCCGACTCCCCGTTTCTGGGCCGGAATGGCCCTGTTCGGACTGGGCGACCTTAATGAAGCCAAAGCCCATCTTGAGACGGCTCTCTTTCTGGAAACTCGCACATTCTATCTTGGCGACATACTGATGACCCTCGGGAAAATCGCCGACCTTCAGGACGACCGTCAACGGGCGCTCGGGTTTTATCAACAGGCTTTGAACGAGCCGATTTCGGTCCACAACCACGAACTTTGCACTTTGTATACCAAACAACCGTACACGGAATAACGAACACGATTTCAGACCATGTTTAACTTTCTCAACTCGGCTGTACTATTCGCGGCGGCGGCGGCAATTATTCCGCTGTTGATTCACCTGTTTTCCCGACGGCGGGTCAAGATAGTCGAGTTTTCGTCGCTGCGGCATCTCAAACAGATGCAAAAGCGCCAGGTGCGACGGCTCAAAATCCGCCAATTGCTTCTGCTTCTGCTTCGCATGCTGATCATTTTCGTTGCCGTCCTGGCCTTTGCCCGTCCGGCAACCAAGGGCGGTTATATCGGCTCCCACGCGGGGGTTTCGGCGGCGATTCTCCTGGACCGGTCGGCATCGATGAACCGCCAGTTCAAAGACGGGCAACTTTTCGATCTGGCCGTCAAGAAGACAGAAGACATTCTGCAAAGTTTCGGTGAGGTGGATAATGTCATATTGATACCGTTCGACCGGACTCCGGAATACCCGGCCGGACAGCGGCTGTTCAGCCGCGACGTGGCCGAAAATGTCCTGCAAAAGACAACTGCCGGTTATGACAAAGACAATATGACCGAAGCAGTCAATGAAGCGGTCGCGTTTCTAAGCCGCGCCAGGAGCCTGAACAAGGAAATATATCTCGTCACGGACCGCCAGAAAATAAATATCGAAAAAACGGTCGATTCGGTGCCGAAGGACTTTACGTTCTATGTTGCCGGGCTGCCGGTCGAAACCGACGGTAACTGCGGGCTGCTCGGAATAGACATGGGCGGGCAGTTGATCGAGGTCGGTGCGTCTTTTAATATCAAAGCTGAAATAAAAAATTACGACAATTTCGATAAAGACGATCTTCTCGCCTCGCTGTTTGTCGACGGGGTCCGTGTCTTCCAGTCCGAGTTTAGAATCGGTGGGGGTGCGACGGTCACGATACCGTTTGCGCACACGCTGCAAACCACCGGTTATCATACCGGGCGGATCGAGCTCTCCGACGACGGCTATGCACCGGACAACAGGTATTATTTCAGCATATATATCCCCAAAACGTTCAACGTTCTTATTATCGACGGCGACGGCACCGGCGACCTGATACGACTGGCTCTGGTTCCCGATGAATCGCTGGCCCGGTATTGGATGGTGAAATCAATCGGTCTTGACGAAGTTTCCGCGGTCACGCTGTCGGACTATGATGCCGTAGTGCTGGCCGGAATCGATTCGCTCGACACTCCCCTGTTTCAGAGGGTCAACCGGTTTGTCGACGGCGGTGGTGGGGTCTTCTACATACCGGGAGCCAACACCGATATTAACCTGTTCAATCAAAGTCTCGGGCAGAAAGTTGAACTCAACTTCGCGGCGCCCATACCGCAATCGTTCAGCCGCGCGGGTTATTATACAATGGAACGATTCGATTACACGCACCCTATATTTCAGCCGTTCGGCAAGGACTCCTCATCGGCCGAACCGACACTAAAATATTTCGCACTGCCGGATATAGTCTCCGGTGACAACAACCGCAAGCTGGCCTGGTTTTCCAACGGTAAACCGGCGCTGGTCGAGGAGCCCTCGGGTCTGGGTCGATATATCGCTCTGACCGCGCCGCTGTCTCCGGACTACACCGATCTGGCCAGCCATTCATTTTTCGTCCCAATGGTTATCAGGACCATGGAGTACCTCGCGGGAGACCCGTCACAAGAAGGTCGAAATTTCACGGTTGGATCGTCGGTGCCGCGCAACCTGTCCGGGTTCCGGCTGTCCGACAATCAGGCGACGCTGGTCACACCCGACGATCGCAGCTATGTTCTGGGCGGGGTGGAACAATCGGGACAGGTGATGTTCGACTGCCGACCGGTCGACGTGCCGGGGATATATCAGCTCGAAGCCGGCGGCCGTGTGCTCGATATGTTCGCGGTCAACGTCTCCCCCGACGAAAGCGACCTGGCGTCGGTCGATCCGGATCGTCTGGGCAATCTTCTGGGTTTGAAAGATGTCAAGGTGCTGCCGTACGATAAACCGGCCGGACCGATTATCACCGAATCGCGTTACGGACGGGAACTGTGGAAAGTAGTGCTCTGGGCGGTAGTAATACTGCTGGGCGTGGAAATGCTGTTATCGCGGGACAAAAAGATCGAAATTGCCGAATCATGACGCTCATATCCGGTGAAAATATTACCCTGAAGATCGAAAATCGTTATCTGTTTCAGGATTTGTCATTTTCATTGAACGCCGACGACCGTATCGGGCTGGTTGGACCCAATGGTATCGGCAAGACTACCCTGTTTGAAATCATCACCGGTCGCGCCATTCCCGAATCCGGTCAGGTATTAAAATCCAAAGGCTGTTCGGTTTCATATTTGAGACAGGAACTCGATGAAGAGCTTCAGCAAACCCTGATGGAATTCGTCATTGGGGCAAGACCTGATCTTCAAACGGCGCGCGAGGAGATCGACCGCCTGGGCCAGGAACTGGAGCGCGATCCGGAAAACGAAAAAACACTGGACCGATTGGGACAGCTGCAACACCGTTTTGAAACGGACGGCGGCTACGATTTCGAGGCCGAGGTTAAACTAATTTTGATCGGGCTCGGTTTTCCTGAAAACCGTTTTCACAACAAACTGTCGGTTTTCTCCGGCGGTGAGAAAAACCGCGCTTCGCTCGCCCGCGTTCTGGCCGGACAGAGCAACCTGCTTCTGCTCGACGAGCCCACCAACCATCTCGATTTGCAATCGACGATCTGGCTCGAAGAATATCTGAACGGCCAGCAAAAGGCGTATATTGTCGTATCGCACGACCGGGCGTTTCTGGCCAACACTGTTTCCAAAGTCTGGGAAATTAATTCACGTAGGATAGACCAGTACTTCAACGGCTTTGATAAGTACTTGATAGAGCGTCAGGAACGGCGGCGGCTGTTGGAGCACCGCTTTCGGCACCAGCAGGATGAGATCAAACGCATCGAAGATTTCATCCGGCGTAACATGGCCGGACAAAAAACCAGGCAGGCCCAGTCACGCCAGAAATATCTCGCCCGCATAAAGCGCATAGAACTTCCCGATGCCGACCGGGGATCGCACAATATATCGATCGACACCAGCGGACGATCGTACAATCTGGTTCTTTCGTGCGAGAAAGCCGCATTCGGTTACGGTCATCGCCCTTTAATCGAAGACGTCGACATGAACCTGTACCGCGGTGAGACAATCGGCCTGATCGGTCCCAACGGGTGCGGCAAGACGACCATAATAAGAACCGTCCTCGGTGACATAGAACCGCTCGACGGCCGGGTGGAAGTCGGCAACAAAGTGGAACCGGCTTATTTCGATCAGGAGCTTTCGGACCTGAATGAAGATAACATCGTCCTCGATGAAATCTGGGAGCTGGACAACCTGGCCGAACCGGCGCGTCTTAGGACCTATCTGGCCCGGTTCGGGTTCAGCGGCGAGGACGTTTTCAAGAAAGTGCAGTTCCTCTCCGGCGGCGAAAAGACCAAGCTGGCGCTGGCCAAAATATTGTACCGTCCCGCCAATTTTCTGATTTTCGACGAACCGACCAATCACCTCGATATCGACTCGCGCCAGGCGCTGGAAGAAGCTTTGATGGAATACGACGGTACCTGTCTTCTGGTCAGCCACGACCGCTATTTTCTGGACCGGGTGGCCGACAAAATCGCGGCAATCGAAAAAGGTCGTCTCAAAGTGTACGCCGGGGGATATTCGTATTATAAAGAAAAAACCGCACAGGCCGAGGAAGCCCCGAAAAAGAAGGCCTCCGACCCGGATAAAAAACGAGCTTACGAAGAGTTTAAAAAATTATCCCAGCAAAAGGGCCGGATAAAAAAGGAACTGCAATCGGTCCGCTCTAAAATAGCCGATCATGAAAAAATTCTCGAGAACCTCGCCGCCGATCTGGACCATAACATTCCCAAAACGGACTGGGAAAAACTGGAAGCGGCGTCCAAAGAAAAACTCCGGGTCGAGGACGTCCTGATCGACCTCTACGAAAAATTGGAGCAATTGGAAGCGATCGACAATGAAAATTCTGACACTTAATGCCAGCCCCATAACCGACGGCTCCACCGCCTTTCTGCTGGGCAAAATCGCCGGGAGTATCGCAGCAGCAGTTTCCGAATCGGTGGAAAACACGGTTGTGCGGCTCAATGATTTTGTCATTACGCCGTGCCAGTCGTGCGGGTTCAGTCCCGAGCCGGATTGGTGTGTCTATCACGATGCTATTTATCCCGTCTATGACCAACTTGTAAATTGTGATATCGTCCTGTTCGGGACGCCGGTTTATTTCGACACGGTTTCGGCCCAGGCCAAGCTGTTTATCGACCGCTGCAACTGCCTCAGACCGGTCGATTTCGAAACCCACGAATTCAAACGCCTGCCAATTCCAAAACGCCGGGGGGCGATCGTGCTGGTCGGCAGCGAACGCCAAAAATTCGAGTGCGCCCGGACCGTCATTGCGGGCTTCTTCAAATGGGTCCATATAGAAAATGTGGGACATATCGCCTACTCCGGTTCCGGGTTTTCGCCGGGCGCAGCAAAGAATGACTCAAAAACCCTCGAAAAGGCCATAAAGCTGGGTCAGTTGTTGTCCCAACCCTATTCCGTCGAATAACACAACACAATATATACCAACATATTACGACTAAGCCTGTAAACCTTGCCGGCTTGTGCAACTTTTGATCAAAAAACGGACATCGGGCTATAGTTTTGGCCCGATTGTATGTACTAATTTTCAGCCGCCTCCGATAGAACTAAAAGTGATGAAGGTGAAGGATAAAAACGAATCCGATGGGTTAGACATTCTTCTCGAAAAACCGACGCCGTTCGAAATGTCGCTTCCCTGGAGCGATGACCGGTTTTCCAGGCGCTTTTTCGAAGTTGTCAATTATTGGGGAATCCCGACCGAGAAGGAAGTTGAATTTATCGCCGGGTATCTCAAGCCCAGCGCGCGCGTGCTCGACCTCGCCTGCGGCGGGGGCCGTCATGCCCTGGCTCTGGCCCGTATGGGTTACCGCGTGACCGGAATCGAAATCGGCCAGTATCCTCTTGAACTGGCCCGGATTCGGGCCCAAAAGGCCGGGCTGGATATTGAATTTATCAAAAAAGACATTCTTCAGCTCGAATACCAAAAAACGTTCGACCTCGCTTTCTTAATCTGCGGGCAGATCGGCCATTGCAATCCCGAACAAGCTCAGGCCATTTTCGATAAGTCAGCCAGGGCGCTGGTTGACAGTGGGCTATTTATCGTCCACGGCTGGAAGTTCTCGAACGAGGATAAAGCCAGCTATGTCCAGTGGTACAGCGAAAAAAAAGCACTCTACCATGAGAATCCCTCAGTCGTCCACCGCGAGCAGTACTATTTCGAGAAAGAAAACGTCAAGCTGGTCCGCGATTTTGCCGTCGACACGGTCACCCGTGAGGGCCACTTATTCAGTGTCAGCGAAAAAGAGTATTCGGCCGGGGAGGTACTCGAATTCGCCCGGCATGCGGGACTGGAACTTGTTGAAAGCTTTGGGTCTTACGATCGTGAGCCTCTGACAGATCGCTCGGATAGCCGCATATTTATCTTCGCGTCGCAGTCATAAAAGCACCGGAAATTATAAACGGCCGGGAACTTATACATTCTGCTTGCCTTTTTAATGATATATACTATATTTGACTTCCTTAGTTTAAGGCTTTGAAAGGTTTGAGGAAAAAGTGAAAAAGAAAATTCATCCCGAATATTACGAGACAACGATCTCGTGCGCTTGCGGGAATAAAATCGAGACTCGCTCGACCGTGAAGGACATCCGTGTGGAAATTTGCTCCAGCTGCCATCCGTTTTTTACCGGTCGCCAGAAGCTTATTGACACGGCCGGTCGCGTGGATCGTTTCCGTCGGAAGTACGGTCTCGACAAAAAAGACGACAAGAAAAAAGCATCGTAGCTTATCAAATTATTCCCCAAAATTACAGGACGATTCGTATATTATAAGCGTTAATATGAATCGTCCTTGTTATTAGCAGTCAGGAAAGGAATAAGATATGCCCGATATGTCGGTCGGCGGACAGGCGGTTATTGAGGGTGTCATGATGCGGTCCAGGGATCGTATTTCGACCGCGGTAAGAATCCCTTCCGGTGAAATTCTCGTCAAAACCGAAGACTACGTCTCTTTCAGCCGACGGCATAAAGTCCTGGGACTGCCGATTTTGAGAGGCATCATTACTTTCTTCGAAATGATGATTATCGGCATCAAAACGCTCAATTTCTCGGCCGATATTTCCATCAAAGAAATCGAACGCAAGGAAGCTCTCGAAAGTGGCAAAGAATACATCCCGAAGGAGAAAAAGTCTTCGGGGTTTATGCTGATTCTGACCGTAGTTTTCGCTCTGGCAGTCGGTATTGCTCTGTTCTTTTTTCTTCCGCTGGCCATCGCCGAGTTTATCGGGGCCAAGAAAGACGCCCTCGCTTTTAATCTTGTTGCCGGCGGCATTCGCGTCGTTATTTTTCTTGGCTATATGTGGTTTATTTCGCTGTTCGGAGAATTCAAAAGAGTTTTTCAATATCACGGTGCCGAACATAAATCGATTTTTGCCTATGAAAACGGCAATGAACTGACGACCGATAACGTCGGCCGGTACACCAGATTTCACCCCCGCTGCGGGACAAGTTTCATTCTGATCGTGGTGTTGTCGGCCATTTTTATTTACGCTGCATCCGATTCGATTTTCGCCGCGATTGCAGGTGCTCCCCCCACTCTGTTGCAGCGTTTCGCGACGCACTTTTCACTACTGCCTCTGGTCGCGGGTGGGTCGTACGAACTGCTCAAACTCTCGGGCAAGACGCGCCACAACCCGATCACGCGCTTTCTGATTCAGCCGGGCTTGTGGCTTCAGCGCATCACTACCAGCGAGCCGTCGCCGGATCAGATGGAAGTCGCCATAGTCGCCCTGGAATCGGCGCTCGGATATACCGAATCCCTCCTGACCGTCAAAAAGACTTGCCTTTAGCGCAGTCTTATCTATAATATCCTGTCCTTTATCAATTGAAAGTGTAGGGCCATGCTGGAAGTAATACAAAAATACGAGAAGAAACTCGGCGAACTCGATCGAGCGCTGTCCGATCCATCGATGCATAGCAATTTGTCGAAGATGAAAGATATTTCCCGCGAACGCCGTGCGGTCGTGGAAATTCTCGAGGCCGGGCATAAGTATAAAAAGCTGGTGGACTCTATCTCCGAAGCCGAGGAAATACTGAATTCGTCGGATGACCCGGAACTAATCGATATGGCTCGCGAAGAACTGGCTGCCGCCGAGGCGCAGGTCGAAGAGGCCGAACAGGAATTCAACCTGCTTTTGAGCCCCCGGGACCCCAACGACGCCAGAAATGCCATTATGGAAATCAGGGCCGGAACCGGCGGCGAAGAAGCGGCGATATTTGCCGCGGATCTGTTTCGCATGTACTCCCGGTACTCCGAACGCGAGGGTTGGAAATTGGAAATATTATCGTCGAATCCGACCGGAATCGGCGGGTTGAAAGAAATAATTTTCCTCGTCAACGGCGAAAATGTATATGGTTCTCTGAAATTCGAATCCGGCGTGCACCGGGTTCAGCGCGTTCCCCTGACCGAATCGTCCGGCCGTATTCACACGTCAGCGGCAACCGTGGCGGTCCTTCTCGAAGCCGAGGATATCGACATCGTCATCAAAGAAGAAGACCTCAAAATCGACGTCTACCGTTCGACCGGCCCCGGCGGACAGTCGGTCAATACAACCGACTCGGCGGTACGTATCACGCACATTCCGACCGGCACCGTGGTCACCTGCCAGGATGAAAAATCACAGCACAAAAATAAGGCCAAGGCGCTGAAAGTCCTGCGTGCCCGTCTGCTGGACAAAGCGCAGGAGGAACACGACAATGAAATCGCCAGCGAAAGAAAGGCGATGGTCGGCTCCGGTGACCGATCGGCTAAAATACGCACGTACAATTTTCCCCAGTCTCGCGTGACCGATCACCGCATAAAACTGACGGTTCACAATCTCGATGAAATCCTCGATGGCCAACTCGACGAAATAGTCGGGGCCCTTAAACGTCACGATCAGGAAGCCCGGCTGGCTCTAAAAACCGAAAGCGCCGGGAATTAGGTCAAATCTATGTCTCCACTATTCAAAAAAGGCGGACAGGTTAATGAATATGTCGTCCTCGAAAGGATTCATCCCGGCGGCAAATCAGATATCTATTTCGCCGATGACACCAAAAATCGCAGAAAAGTTGCCCTTAAAATTTACCATGCCGACGTCCTGACGGAAGATCAAAAAGCAACACTCATTTCGCGGGGACGAGATATGGTGAACCTGGATCATCCCGGCGCGGTCAATATCTTCGACGTCTTTGAATTCGAGGGCTGTCCGGTTATCGTAATGGAATTTTGCGAAGGGCAGTCGCTGAAAAACCTGCTTGCAGTTTTCGAGGCTTCTCCGGATAAGGCGACCGAATTGATAATACAGGTTTTGCAGGCCATCGAACCTGCTCATCAAAACGACATCATTCACGGACCGGTTGTACCGTCTCAGATTATCATAGGCATGGATGGCCGGGCGAAAGTCATCGGCTTCGATGAATTTATCGAATACCTTCCCAAACCGGAAAACGGCAAAATGGCGATCCAACGTTTCCCCGAATACACCGCCCCCGAAGTACTCGACAGGTCTGCGCCGGATAAAAAATCCGACCTGTTCAGTGTCGGAGTGCTTTTGTACGAGCTGTTGGCGGGAGAGTCGCCGTTCAAGGGCGACAATCGCGAGGAATCGGCCGAGCTGGTCAAGATGCACACGCCGACCGCAATTTCGAAGGTCAATCCGGAGTTGCCGTACCGACTGGATGACGTGACTCACCGTCTGTTGAGCAAAGAGCCCGGGCAACGCTATGACAGCGCAGCCGAAGCCATTTCCGTCCTGCAAGGGGTATCAATCGAAAAAGGCGAACCGGCTGCCGATAAAAAACCGGTGGACTGGTGGAATCGTTATGTTGTCTCAGCGGCGGCCCTGGTGTTGCTTATTATCGCCATTCTCTGGATTTTAAGATAGCCGTGATTTTCTCTAAATATCATTGACTGTAAACTGGGCTGTACCATCGAATTTGTCCAGTGTCACAGTAATTGTCCAGGTCCCCGGAACACCGATGGCGCTTTGTTCGGTCCCGCTTTCAAGCAGATCGCTGACATAAACTTCGGTTCCTCCTGCGTCTTTGATTCTTACGATAGCGGTGCCATTTATAGGATTTGACTTATGACCGATCGCCGCCAGGGCATTAGTATTGATCCAGTCGTAACTCAACGTGGCGCTGGCGTCGAGGACGTCCGGCAGGAGGAACTCAAAATTCCCCGGTTCATTGGTTACTTCGGGGTTGACCGAATCGGTCGGACTGCTTTTGTGGCATCCTGATATTAATGCCATTGTCGCCAGTGAGATGAATATTGTTATAATTTTGATCCGGGTATTCATATTTCAATACTTTTTATACCGCTTCCTGCAACAAAATATCTTGACAATTCGTAAATCGCCAATAAAATATAGCTGAGATACTAATTGTTTAGCCCCAAACGGAGGGTAATTAATGACTGATGGCACGGTTGAAATAATCTAAAAGTGCCACGCCCCCGGCAGTCATTGCGACTTCCGGCAAAATCGTATCCTTTAGAAATTGAACGCCGCATCAGGCGGGGTTTATTTATTCTTTTGGCGCGGGCGTGGAAAACGTTCGCGGCTATATCTACCAAAAATCACAAGCCGCGGTAAATTGCGGAATTTTTATCTCCTTGGAGAAAGTGATGAATATTAACCATTTGGGTTGGAATAAATATTTCGACGATCAATTTAATACGCTCGATGGCCATGTTAATTTTCGCCCGGCGCGGGTGGCCCTCCAGCATCGCAACCTCTATCATTTAATAGGCACCGACGGCGAATACCCTGCGGAACTGTCGGGCAAGTTTCTTTTCCACGCAAACAGCATGGCCGATACGCCGACGGTCGGCGATTGGGTGGCGGTCGTATATATCGAAAGTGAAAACAAGGGTATCATTCAGCACCTCCTGCCGCGACGGAGCTTCTTTTCGAGAAAAGCGGTTTTGGCTGGGGGACCGCAGTACGGTCACGGCAAAATCGAACGGCAGGGGTTGGCGGCCAATGTCGATACGGTTTTCCTGGTCACCGGGCTCGATCAAAATTACAACCTCCGCAGGATCGAGCGCTATGTCTCGGTTGCTTACGACAGCGGGGCATCGCCGGTGATACTGCTCAATAAGGCCGATCTCCGTGATGACATCGGGCAAGTGACGACCGACGTCGAACGAATCGCCTGCGGGATGCCGGTTCATGCGGTCAGCGCCGCCGAAGATGAAAGCCTGGACGTATTCAAGCAATACGCCCTGCCCGGTCGGACGGTTGCCTTTCTCGGTTCATCGGGGGTCGGCAAGTCAACTATCATCAATCGTCTGCTGGGTGAAGAACGCCTTAAAACCAGCGCCGTCCGCGATGATGACAGTCGTGGTTGGCACACCACGACTCATCGCGAACTTATCATATTGCCCAATGGCGGCATGGTTATCGACACACCGGGCCTTCGGGAAATCCAGGCCTGGGGCGAAAGCGATGACATCTCGCGGACGTTCGAAGATATTGCCGCGATTGAAAAGCAGTGCCGTTTTGCCGACTGCAGTCACAACGGTGAACCGGGCTGCGCCATAACCGCGGCTATTGAAGACGGAAGTCTGGATGAAGATCGCTTCAGGAACTATTTGAAACTTCAGCGGGAAATAAAACACCTTAACCTGCGTAAAAACGAAAAGGAGCGCCGTAAATCAGAGCGCGAATGGCAGAAAAGAATAACACAGTACCATAAACAGATGAAAGAAATGAGAAAAAAAGGATTGCTGTAACGCCGTTTTGGTCTTATAAAAGGACTGTCGGCATCCATCAATCGTGAGGAATATAAACATGCAGTATAGAAAGTACAACCCCAGGAAAGACAAAGAAGCCGTGCATCAGATATGGTACGATTGTGGCTGGATACAACAGGGCTACCCGGACCCGATGGACGTTCTCATAGAAAAGGCCCGGACGATTGTGGCCGACGTCGATGGTTGGCCCGAGTGTCTGGTGGCCAGTTATTTCGGGGACATCCGTCATTTCGACGAAGAACTGAAATTTTCAGCTATCGCCGGGGTGACCACGTCGCTTTTGGCCCGCAAACAGAAGCTGGCGGCGGGCCTGACTGCCGCCAAAATTTCCGAAGACGTTCGCGATGGAGCTTTGGTGGCCGGGCTGGGGATGTTCGAGCAGGGGTATTATGACAAGCTCGGTTTCGGTACTGGCGTGTACGATCACATCCAGTTCTTTGCCCCTTCATCGCTGAACGTCACCGTCAAGCCGCGCATCCCGATAAGACTGGGCCATAAAGACTGGAAACGAATGCACAAAGCACGGCTTAACCGTCGGCGGCGGCACGGTTCTTTAAACATGCACATTCCCGAAAGCACCCGCTGGGAGATGATCAAGGATAAAAACGCTTTCGGCCTGGGCTATACCGACGCCAAAGGCAACCTGACCCATTTTATCTGGATCTCCGGTCGCGGCAAAGAGCGCGGACCGTTCTTTATCATGTGCATCGCCTACCAGAATTTCGAGCAATTCCGCGAACTGATGGCTCTCGTGAAAAGTTTCGGGGAGCAAATCGTAACGATGAGAATGATCGAGCCGCCCGACATCCAGTTTCAGGACCTTCTGACCCGGCCTATCCGCCACCGTAATATGACGTACAAAGGCGAGGAAGAAAACCGCAATTCGGCTATCGCCTGGTGGCAAATCAGGATTTGTGATCTGGCCGGGTGCCTGAAAAAGACGCATTTCGACGGCAACGATGTCAAGTTCAATTTAGAACTGCACGATCCGATAAAAAAATATCTCGACAGCGGTTTCAAATGGCGCGGGATTTCCGGCGACTATACGGTTGTCCTGGGATCGAAGTCATCGGCTAAGAAAGGTCTAACAAAAGGGCTGCCGAAGATCAGGACCACGGTTAATGCTTTTTCGCGGCTGTGGCTGGGTCTGCGAAGCGCGACGGCCCTTACAGCGACCGACACTTTTTCGGCACCGGCCGGATTGATAACCAGACTCGATAATCTCATAAAAACCCCGGCACCGTATATCGACTGGCCGTTCTAAATATAGGAGGACTTATATGAGCGACGAAGAGAAAGACCTGCCCTGCCACCACGGCCCGGCGGAGCCCAAAGGCGATCACCACGAAAACGAGACTATAAGACTGCTCTACGAGCGCGCCAGTTGCCGGAGTTTCGAAGCCAGGGACGTCCCCGATGACGTCCTTAATGCCATCCTCACAGCCGGCATACACGCCCCGACCGGCGGAAATCTTCAGCCATACTCGATAATCAAAATCCGTGACGACGCCGTCCGCAAAAAGCTGGGTAAAATGTGCGGACAGGAATTTATCGGCGAAGCGCCGGTTAACTTATTGTTCTGTCTCGACTGGCACCGGCTGGGCCGCTGGGCCGAACTCGAAAGCGCCCCATACACGGCCCCGGATTCGTTTATTCACTTCTGGATAGGATTTCAGGACGTCGTCATCGCCGCCCAGAACATTTGTACCGCCGTCGATGCTCTTGGACTGGGATCGGTTTATATCGGCACTATTTTCGATTTTATAGATGAAACGCGCAAGATGTTTGATCTCCCCGAGGGAGTCCTTCCGGTCGTCCTGCTTTCTCTGGGCTATCCCAAACACCGCCCGGAACCGAGAAAAAAACTTGGACTCGATATAATCGTGCATAATGATAAATACAAAATGCCCGACGATCAAAAGCTGTTGGAAGCATTCAGTGTGAAATATCCGGTAAAACCTGAAATCACCGATGAGCGTCTGGAACAAATACACAACGTTGTCCGACGTGTTCAGGGAAGCAAAGCCGCCGATGAGTGCATCAGAAAGATTAAAAAGCAGGGGTTTATTAATTTCGCCCTTCGCTATTTCGGGCTGCACTATGTGGCCGACGAAATGGCGCTGGCCAACGAGGAATATCTCGACTCTATCGAAAAAGCCGGACTAAGGTTTTTTAAACCATACCGACTTAAAGAGGATTAATTGCCCGCTTGCGGCAGCTTGGTATAGTCGATTTCCGATCCGAGGGTGCTGTGTGGTATTAAATATACGACCAGAGTCAATACAGCCGCGGCAATAACCCAACCGCGCCCCCTGCCTTTTTTGACCCGCCACAAAGCGATTACCCAGAAAATAAAGGCTATGATCGTTTTGTTGTCGGTCAGATCGTGGCCTATGGGCCAGCCGGTCCAGAAAGCGTGGAAGGCGAACTTCTGCACTAAGGGACCGAGAATCAGCCCGCCGCAGATTACGAAAATAGTGGTGACCAGAGTATATTTAAACAGGGATTTTCCTCTAACAAAAGCCTGCAGGCCGGTCCGGGTCGCCATGAACATCCAGGCCAGCATGAAAAATATGTGAGGAAAGAGAATAAAATCCGGCACCGGGTCCTTGAAACGCATAATGACCGGTTCATCCGTTAACGGTTTGGAGTTACCGGCCTGATCGGTCAACGTCACCTGATACATGACCTTACCGGCCATCGGTTGTTTGGGGATGAAATAGCTAAGATTATCACCTTCCCGCTTCATATAAGCCGTGGTCCATTCATCGTAGCTTTTATATCTCCGGAATCTGATTTGGCCGGTGATGTTCAGATCGGTGGCCTTTACCTTTATTTCCTCATCCATAGTCGAGGTTGCCGAGCGCGGCAAACTGTATTTTATTTTTTGGCCGCCGATTGTCACCGAGCCGTAGGTCGGATGGGTCGGACCGGTCAGGCGCTGAAAAGTAATCGAAGCCAGCGTCAAAACAACGGCAATTATCCACAGGACGATTGATTTCATCATAATATAGACCTCAGAAGTCTTTAATATTAATTTCCGGCCAGTATAACAAAATTTTAAAAATCTGGCAATCTTTCATTTCAATTTGGTTGACAGTTTTATAACACGACGACTATATTAAAGTTCTTATGCTGAACGAGTTGAATAAGAAAAAACTGGCGCAAATCGCGCTCGACGACGCCCGCAAATTCGGGGTTACGTACGCCGACGTCCGTATCGAGGCCATTGAGGATCAGAACATTACCGTTGCCAACGGCACGGTCGAGCCGATTGAGAACAGCCTCTCGATCGGGATCGGCATCAGGGTCATCAAAAACGGCGCCTGGGGGTTTGCGTCGACCGACGATTTGAGCGAAAGAGCCATTCACGAAAAGACCCGGCTGGCGGTCGATATTGCCGAGGCCTCGGCGATGGTTAACAAGGCGAGCATCGAGCTGGCGCCGGTCAAACCGATCAGCGATGAATACATTTCGATATATAAAATCGACCCATTCAAGGTACCGCTGGATGAGAAAATTTCTTTTTTACAGGACGTCGACCGGGCCATGACCGAGGCCGGGGTCGACGGCATGATTAATCGTAATGTCTTTGCCTCGTTCCGTCGGCGCGAAAAATATTTCGCTTCCGGCGATGGGGCTGATATCTCGCAGCTTCTGGTCCAGACCGGGGGCGGGCTCTCCCTGGGCCTGTCCAAGTCTCATCGCGAGCGTTATGAACGCTCCTTCCCGACGTCGGCGGGACAGTATGAGTGCAAAGGCTATGAGCTTCTGGATGAACTTAAATTCAAAGATAATATCCCGCGCTTGGCCGAAGAGCTGAAAATGCTTTTGTCGGCGGAAGACTGCCCGCAAAAAACGACGACCATTCTTCTGTCCGGCGACCAGGTTTCGTTGCAAATGCACGAATCAATCGGTCATCCGCTCGAACTGGACCGGGTGTTCGGGGCCGAGCGCGATTTTTCCGGGACGTCGTTCGCTACGCCCGACCAGCTGGGCACGTTGAAATATGCCTCCGATATCGTCACGGTTATGTGTGACTCAACCACGCCCCACGGACTGGGGTCGTACGGCTACGACGACGAAGGCGTCCCGACCCGACGGACGCCGCTTATCAAAGACGGTGTGCTGGTCAATTATTTATCATCACGCGAGACGGCGGCGCGGATCGGTCGTGAATCGACGGCCTGCATGCGCGCCAACAGCTGGATCAATGTACCGATAGTGCGCATCCCCGGTATAGACATGGTCCCCGGCGATAAGAGTTTTGAGCAGTTATTGTCGGAAATCGACGATGGAATTTACATGGATACGGTCAATTCATGGTCGATCGACGATGAACGGCGTTATTTCCAGTTCGGCTGTGAAATCGGCTGGCTAATTGAGGGCGGCAAGCTGACCACCCCGATAAAAAACCCGACCTATTCGGGCTGCACGACCGAATTCTGGAACAGCTGCTCGGGCATCGCCGACAAAAATTCGTACCGCATCTGGGGCACACCCAACTGCGGCAAAGGCCAGCCGGGGCAAAACGCCCGTACGGCCCAGGGTGCCTCGCCGTGCCGCTTCGACAAAGTAGAGATCGGAACCGGGTCATGATAATCGACAAAGAAAAAGCCCGGGAAATGCTCAAAGCGGCTTTGTCGTATTCCACGTCGGACATGGCCGAAGCGGTCATAGAGCAAAACCGCCTGGCGCTCACCCGTTTTGCGGAGCATCGTATAACCGATCATATCGATCAGGACGAAACCGCACTTTACATCCGATGCGTCAAAGATAAAAAGCTCGGTGTAATTTCGACCGGCGATCTGTCGCCAACCGGTATCAAGAAGGCCGTCGCCGATTGCGAAGCGATGCTGGCGTATATGGTGCCCGACGAAGATTTCATTTCTCTGGAGAAACCTTCGGATGAGAAGGTCACCGAGAACCTTGTATCTGAAGACACGGCTTCATTCGGTCCCACGCAGCGAGCGGAAGCCATTGCCAGAATTTTCGAAGTCGCCCAACAGGGCTATTGCGATTCGTCGGGGGCGTTCCGCATCGAGCAAAAGACTCTGGCCGTAGCCAATTCGCTGGGCGTATCACGATATTTCACCGGCAATCAGGCGCAGATAAGCATGACACTGGCGGGCAAAGAGAACAATTCCGGCTGGAGTATGGCCTACAACCACGACGCTTCGAAGATAGACACCGAAAACCTGGCTTTCGCGGCGCTGCAAAAGGCGGCATCATCGAAGGATCCCATTGCGCTCGAAGATGGTAAGTACACGGTCATACTGGAACCGGCCGCGGTCGGGCAGCTCTTGATTCTTCTGTCCTTTATGGGGTTCGGGTGCGCGACGCTGTACCAGCACCGTTCGTTTATGGCCGGAAAAATCGGCGATAAAATCGCCGGCGAAAATTTCACGGTGGCGGAAGACCCCTTCGATCCCGATTTTGCCTCTCCCCTGATTGATTATGAAGGCACACCGAGAAAGAAAGTCCAATTGATAGAGAACGGCATCGCCAAAGGTGTGGTTTATAATTCGTACTACGCCAATCTGTTGAACACCCAATCGACCGGCAGCGCTCTCGCTCCCGACAATAGCTATGGTCCGTACCCAAAAAATATGGTCGTCGCCGCAGGTGATTCGTCGATTCCCGAGATGATCAAGAATACCGAAAAGGGTGTCTATATAACGCACTTCTGGTACCTGAACTTTTTAAATCCGATGCAAACCATGGTCACCGGAACCACCCGCGATGGGACTTTCCAGATCGAGCATGGCGAAATAACGTCACCGATTCGGAACATGCGCACCAACCAATCGATACTCGACGCCTTTTCGAATATCACGGCTCTGTCCAAAGACCGGGTGGTCTATCCGCAATATTCGATCCTTATGAAAGTGCCCGCCATGAAAATCGACAATTTCAACCTGGTTACCGAAGCCGAGGATGATTCCAAATGCTGAGACGAGATTTTATAAAAAGCGGTTCGATCCTTATCGGAGGAATCGTTCTTTTACGGCAAATCCCTCTGGCCGAACCGCCCGAGCATAGCCCTGCACATGGACGAAATCACAAACCTGAGTTACGGCATCAGGGCGACCGACGTTGCGGCTGCGCCACCCCGCCCGACAGGCAGGCCTTAATGGAATGGGGGCTGTTCGGGCCGCTGCCGGATTGATATGGACCGGCAGCAATTCCATCAACTTATCAAAAATGCCGAAGACCGGCTGCGACAGGCCGGAATCGATTCACCCGCCGCCGAGGTGGAACTTGTCCTGTTGTCCCTGCTTGATATCGAAAGAATCGACCTCTATTTACACGGCGATCGTCTGATCAACGATGAAATTATTAAGCAATTCAACAAAATAATCGACCGGCGCATGACCCGCTATCCCCTGCAATATATATTAGAAGAATCGTGGTTTTACGGGCGGAAATTTTTTGTCAGTCCCGATGTCATGGTTCCGACCCCGGAGACAGAACTGCTGTGCCTGACAGCCATTAATTTCCTGAAATACAAAAATCTGGAAATGGCACAGGTGCTGGATTTGGGGGTCGGTTCGGGCGTGATATCGGTTACGGTTGCCGCGGAATATGAAAAAGCCCGGATAACGTCGGTGGATATATCCGAGGGTGCCATCAAGGTCGCCCAAAAGAATGCCAAGACTCACAAAGTCGAGAAGCGAATAGAATTTATTTGTTCCGATCTGTTCGCCGCTCTGGATTCGAACATTAAATTCGATTTGATTTTGTCCAACCCACCGTACATATCCGACGGCGAATACGAGGGTCTTCCCCCCGAAGTCCTGGCCGACCCCAAAATCTCGCTGGTCTCAGGAAGCGAAGGGATGGATATAATTAATCGCATCATAAAATCCGCGCCCGACTATCTGGCCGAAGGCGGCGCGGTCATGTTCGAGATCGGTTATGATCAGTCGGAAAAAGTGGCGGAAACGGTCCAAGCCGACGGCCGGTACAAATCGTATACTATTATGAGGGACCTAAACGATATCGACCGGCTCGCTTTTTTGAAATATTGATCCTATGACACCATCTACGAAGAAAACCAAAGAAACATCAGAGCAGCTTAAGTCGCGGGCCAAAAAGATAATTGCTCTGCTCAGGAAAACGTACCCCGATTCAAAATGCTCGCTCGTTTATAAGACGCCTCATCAGCTATTGGTGGCGACCATACTCTCGGCCCAGTGCACCGATGAGCGCGTCAATATGGTCACACCGGACCTGTTCAGGAAATATAAGACTGTCAAGGCTTTTGCCGTCGCCGACATCAAAGATCTCGAAAATGACATCCGTTCAACCGGTTTTTTCCACAATAAAGCTAAGGGGATAAAAAACTCATCGAAGATCATTGTCGAACAATACGGCGGCGAGATGCCGCGCACGCTCGACGAGATGGTGGCGCTTCCGGGAGTCGGCCGCAAAACCGGATCGGCGGTGCTGGGCGAGGCGTTCGGCCTTGCCGAGGGCATCGTGGTCGATACGCATGTCAAACGCATATCCAACAAGCTGGGATTTACTTCTGAGGCCGACCCGGTCAAAATCGAGCGGGACCTGATGGAGATTATTCCGCATAAAGACTGGATCAAATTTACACATCTGATGATCGACCACGGCCGGGCGCGGTGCAAAGCCCGCAGGCCGGACTGTGGCCACTGCCCGCTGGCAAAATTATGTCCGTCGGCGGAAACAAAATAGCAACTACGATCATATAAAAATCGTCCGATATTGATAAGAGAGCCATGCTTATAACTATTTTTGTCATATTGGTTGCGCTTGTCGCGATAGTGCTGACCTCGCCGCTGCGGCTGAAATTCGAATTCAGTGACGATGCCGAATTCGCGGCACTGGCCTTTTTATTCGGGACGGTCTCATTCGATCTGCCAAAGCGGCATCTTGAAATCAGACTGGCCGGATTTCGGATTAAAAAAATTAAAACCGGCAAAAAGGCCAAAGCCGCAAAGGCTAAAAAAGTTTCAATTGAAAAGCCCAAAGCCAGGAAACGCAGATTCAAAATACCGAAATTAAAATTCGTCTATGCCCGATGGGCTCTTCAATTATTAAGAAAAATCCACATCCGATATCTTAACCTGAATATCGCGGGCGGATTTGAGGACCCGTATCATACCGGCAATGCCGCCGCCATATACTGGACCGCCAAAGGCATCTCGCCGCGCTTTATGTCACACATTACATTTTCGCCGGAATTTTCATCGAACTGTCTCACCTTCAATGGAAAAGGGCTGATAACTATCAAAATGTACTATATAGTAAGGTTGATTCTTCGGTTACTTACCGATATAGTCGGAACGAAAATAAGAAGATTTTTCATATTGAGAACGAAAGGAGTCAGCTATGGCTGATAACAGAGTATCGGAAATTTTAAAGGATATAGTCGGCGAACTGAAGGAAATCGCACGATCACAATCCGTGATAGGCGATCCGATTACGGTCGGAGGCAAGACGGTGGTTCCGGTGGTCAAAATTTCGGTTGGTTTCGGTGCTGGCGGCGGCCAGGGTGAGAGAAACGACAAAGGCGCCGGTTTCGGCGGCGGCGGCGGCGGCGCGGCCAGAATCGAGCCCTCGGCCTTTATTATTATGGATGAGAAAAAAATCTCGCTGCTTTCGGCCAAACCGGGCAAACTCGATGCTTTGGTCGAAGCCGTGCCGGACCTGTTTGGCAAGCTCAGGGACCTGAAAAATAAAATGTCCAAAGAAAAAACCGATGACAATACCGGCCCGGAAGTCACCGAAAGCGGTTTTGAAACCGGCGATGACAACCCGCCGCAGTATTAAAATCGAAAGTTTATTATTTTTAAACCGCCGCACATCGCGGCGGTTTTTTTAATGGCTGCTGTGTCAAGAACAATTATATCATTCCCCTGCCTCTTTACCGACCCTTGTAACAGACTAAAACAAAATAACTTACACCATCAATTTAATCGCTTGGCTAATCGACGCGATTTTCGTATATTTTTGGGTTGTAAACCCATAATGCCTGTTCAGTTTTTGAGCAGTCATGACGATAAAAATAGGAGAAACTGTGGACAATCCATTGTTGTTATTATGGATGGCGGGTGGAGCCGGAGCTTCGGGAGGAAGCGGGGGATTTCTGGCCACCTGGGGCATGATGATTCCGCTGTTTCTGATCATGTATTTGCTGCTGATCAGACCGCAGCGGAAAAGACAGAAAGAACACGAGAGGCTGCTAACGGAGCTGAAGAAGGGCGATAAAGTTGTGACAAACAGCGGCATGTATGCCACTATTTTCGCCATCAATGAAGACAGAGGCACGATCGTTTTGAAGTTGAACGATGAGGTCAAAGTCGAATTTTTGAAGACCTCCATAGCGGCTCGAGTTGACAAATAAATATATATTAGGAGCTATGGCCAGGCTGTGAGACAAATCGTTACATACGGCAACGAGGTTTTGCGCAAGAAAGCCGAACCGGTAAACGAGATCGATCAGGAAGTAAAAGATTTGGTGGCGGAAATGATTGCCACCCTTAAGGATGCCAAAGGATTAGGTTTGGCGGCGCCCCAGGTGGGCGAATCGAAAAGAATTTTTATTTTGGATCTATCCCCGGTGGACCTGACCGAAGACGTCAGAGTCTTTATAAATCCGGAGATTATTGAGGCTTCCGGTGAAGTTACCATGGAAGAAGGATGTTTATCATTTCCCGGCATATTTCAAAAGCTGAATCGCCCTGAATTCGTAAAGGTGAAGGCGCTTGATCTGACCGGAAATGAATTCCAACTGGAGGCCGACGGCATATTGGCACGAGCCATATTGCACGAATATGATCATCTCGATGGAAAACTTTTTATCGACTATCTATCGTCGGTTTCACGCGCCATGCTGAGCGGCAAATTGCGCCGTCTCGCGGCTGCATCGTAACGACCCGTCTTCCACGCCCGGACAACATGTCTTTTATGAAGATGGTTTTCATGGGGACGCCGGATTTTGCCCGGCGGCCGCTGGAGTATTTGCATCAAAATTCGCGTCACGAAGTCCTGGCGGTAGTCACCGGCCCCGATAAACGGGCCGGGCGCGGCCGCAAGGTCGTGCCGACACCGGTCAAAGAGGCCGCGATATCTTTCAATCTTCCGGTTCTGACCCCGGAATCTCTGAAAGACGATACACTCGCCGCCGGATTGGCCGAATTCGCCGCCGACATCTTTGTCGTGGTGGCTTTTCGGATTCTTCCAGCGAGAATTTTCGAAATGCCGCCGAAAGGTGCCATCAATCTCCACGGCTCGCTGCTGCCAAAATATCGCGGCGCCGCCCCGATCCAATGGGCCCTGATCAACGGAGAAACCGAAACCGGCTTGACGACTTTTTTCCTCAAAAGACATATCGATACCGGATCGATTGTCTATCAGGAAAAAATCGCGATTGAGCCTGACGAGATTTTCGACGAGCTTTATACCCGCATGTCTTTGCAGGCCGGCCTGGTAATCGAAAAAACTCTCGACCTGATCGAAACTGGCGGTTACAGCCTGATCGAACAGGATGATTCTCTGGCGACCCCGGCCCCGAAAATATTAGCCGACGACGGCCTGATTGACTGGAATGCCGACGCCAAAGGCATCGTGAACCTGATTCGCGGCCTTTCCACCTCGCCGGGAGCTTTCACGTTCTTCCGGGGCAAAAAGGTCAAGATCTTTCGGGCCAAATTTATCGAGCATGCCCCCGAAGCCGGTTTTGAACCGGGCCGGATTATCCCGGACAGGCGTCGCCTGATTATTTCAGCGATGCACGGTGCTTTGGAAGTCAGCGAGTTGCTGATCGAGGGCAAATCGAAAATGACCGGAGAGGCCTTTCTGCACGGCTATCAACCATCTTCAAAAGACACCTTCACCCACGCTTGAACGGAGAAAATTACTGAAATGAAAAAGGAAATTCTGATCAACGCCACCGAATACGAAACCCGCGTTGCGATCCTCGAAGACGACCGGCTGGTGGAGCTGTATATCGAACAGCCCCAGAGCCAGCGACTGGTCGGGAATATTTACAAAGGTAAAATTAAAACCGTACTGCCCGGCATGCAGGCAGCCTTTATCGACATCGGTTTGGAAAAGGCGGCCTTTTTGCACGCCTCGGACATTGGCGATGTCACCCAGCATGAACATTATGACCCGGAATATGTCGACGACGAACCTCCGGCGGAAATAGTCCGCAAACGTCGCCGCGAGGGCATCGAAAATGTCCTCAAAGAAGGTCAGGACGTGCTTATTCAGGTTATCAAGGAACCGATTTCGACCAAGGGGCCGCGCGTCACGACCGAAGTGTCTCTCCCCGGACGGTATCTGGTGCTGGTCCCCGACGACGACCACGTCCGGGTGTCGCGCCGCATATCCAACTGGAACGAAAAACGGCGGCTGAAAAAAATTGTCTCGCCATTGTGCCCTGATGGATTCGGGTTTATCGCCCGTACCGAGGCCGAGGGCCGGAGCGAGAAAGATTTTCAAAACGACGTTAAAAGGCTGATGAAGCTCTGGTCGCGCATGATGAAACGCGCCGAAACCATGAAGGCCCCGGCGCTGATCCATAAGGAAGTTGAAATCACGACCTCGATTATCCGCGATATTTTCACCGACGACGTCGACCGCCTGCTGGTCGATAACCGCGAGGAATATCGGGCTATCATGGCCTACGTGCGTCAGGTTATGCCGCATTTAAAAAGCCGGGTCGAGCTGTACAAAGGCGACACGCAGCTGTTTGACCTGTATCGAACCGAACAGGAAATAGAAAAAATGCTCGACCGCCGGGTCTGGATCAAGAAAGGATCGTATCTTATTGTCGACCAGACCGAGGCCATGGTTACTATTGACGTCAACACCGGGCGGTTTGTCGGCAAAGGCGATCAGGAATCGACCATACTCCGGACTAACATGGAAGCGGCCAAGGAAATTGCCCGTCAAATAAGACTTCGCGATATCGGCGGCCTGATTGTCTGCGATTTTATCGATATGTACAGCCGTGAAAACAGACGCCGCCTGTTCGATGAATTCCGCAACGCTTTTCGCCACGACCGGGCCAAGAGAGCTATCAATCCGGTCACTGATTTCGGCTTGATCGAGATGACCCGCGAAAGAATCCGGCCATCGCTTTTGCACGCCATGTCGGAACCGTGCCCGCACTGTAACGGTTCGGGGCGCATACTTTCAAGGGCGACGGTAGCCATGAAAATCGAGCGCTGGTTTAAAAGAGCCAGAATCGACGGGGTTCATAAACGCTACAGCCTGGCGGTTAACCCGCTATTGGCCGAGGAACTTCTCAACTCCGGGCAGAATCGTATCAATCTTATGATGAAACAACACAGCTTTAAAATTAATATTGTCAGGGATACGACTATTCCGGTTCAGGAGTTCAAGGTATTTGACCTTGCGGGAAGCGAAGAATTGACGGAGCAGTATATTAGTCGATAAAGATTGTTAATTTCTATTCGGGTCTGAGACTAACTATCAAAGGATGGACCCGGAAAGAAAAACATCAATTATTTTCGCCGCTTTGATCGGCGTTTATATTCTCGGCCAGTTTTTTATCGGAACCTATGATGCAAAATTAAGCCGGTTCGTTTTCGACAAACCGGCTGATGTCGATTTTCTGTATTATGCGTCGATCATCAACACCATAACGAACCACTTCCCGCCCGAGAATCCGGTCTTCGCCGGAGTCAAGCTGACTCAATCGTTTTTGCAATATTATCCGGCGGCTGTTCTTGCCAAAATAGTGAACCCGTACAATGCTATCAGGGTATTGAACGTGATCTACCTGATATTAATGGGCCTTATCTTCAGGAAGTATTTCCGGAAAACATATGGTTTGGCATTAATTCTTATTTTTTCCGCCTCAATTTTCGCTTCTGGCATTAATGCCCTCGGGGTGGATTTGATAGCGCGCGGATTTACACACGCGCCATTCTTTATTCTCTTTGCGCTGGCCCTGTTCGCAAAGGATATCAGGATCAAGGCGTTGTCTATATTTGTCGCCGCTTTTGTCAACGGCTACCTAATGCTTATGATTGCACCCTATTATTTGATAACAGTATTGGTCGAAAAGAAGCGTGATGACATCATAATGCTTGCAAGCTCCGGCATTGCGACCTTTCTGGCGGCAATATTGGTTTCATCGGAGGTGGTCATAAAGCCGTTCTATTTCATATTTACGGAATCCTTTGCCTTCAGACCGGTCGAAACAATCCTCCACGCTCTGCCGATTATAGTTCTTTCGTCTATTTACGTTCATAAGCGCATGAGAATCCTAATCGGGGTATCTGTTGTGTTCGGCAGCCTGATACACTATAACCCCTTTTTCCCGGTCTTCATTCTGTACTTTGCCGGCGCCGTGACGGTCGCCGAGGGTCGCATGAAGGAGCACATTCCATATATAAGAGTGTTGAGCCGTTGCGTCTTTATAATCCTGATTGCTGGCTTTCTTTACTCAGGTTTTGAAAAATACTATTCGGGACATAAAAATTATTACCCACGCTACGACACCAGTCAGGACGCGGCCATAGACTGGGTTGTCCGGAATACGTCGAAAACCGATGCGTTTCTCGTCCTCACGGCGGACGCCGACAATCTGGCCTTTGTCATGGAATACCGGCCCGTTTATATGGGCTTTATCGGGCATTTGGCTCATCTCGGGTTGGATTGGCAAAGCCGCTATAACGCCACGAGAAACGCGTGGTCGGGCGGCCAGATCCCGCTGGAAGTGGATTTTGTCTATTACGGGCCTCTGGAAAAGGAATATTTCCCCGGCTTCAGGACGAAACTGCCGGAAGCATATCAGGATTCATCCGTAACTATATATAAAGCCCGGTAATGCGGGTTTTACGGGGCCAACGGCCTCCAAATCGAGCAATTCGGCACGGCAGCCGTGAGGCGTTTTTTATTGTAAATTAAGGGGTTATTTGATATAATCCGAGCTAACGACTGAAACCGCCTGCCGATGGAATCGTAAACTAAACATTAGAGGAAGGTTGCAGGACAAGGATAAATTATTGATCGAAAGCGCGCTGGGCGGGAATCAGGGCGCTTACAAGGAGTTGATGGAGCGCCATCGCTCTGCGATCTACCATATCATATTGAAAATCGTCCGGGACCGCGAGGCTGTTGAGGACCTGGTCCAGGAGACGTTTATGAAGGCTTTTGCATCCCTGGCAACCTATCGCAGCGAATACAAGTTCTCGACCTGGCTATATCGGATCGCAGCCAATGCCGCCATTGACTTTTTGCGGAAAAAGCGGCTCAAGACTCTTTCGTTGGACGCCCCGGTCAGTTCCTCAGACAACGAAATGGGCGGCATCGACATTCCCGATTATTCGTACAGCCCCGAAAAGGAAATAGAAGAACGTGAAAAGCGTATGTCCATAAACGAGGCAATAGATTCTCTTCCCGAAAAATACAGGTTGGTTATCGTTTATAGGCATAAGGACGATAAATCGTACGACGAGATTGCCGAAGCTCTGGATATACCGATCGGCACCGTCAAGGCCAGGATTTTTCGCGCCCGGGAACTTTTGAAGAAAAAATTACGGCCGCTTTAACACCGGCGGGATTTGTTTCATGAAGTGCGTTTTGTTCTCATATCTATTCGTAATGCTGTTGAGCGTATCGTCAATTGCCGATACGTTCCAGTTCGACTATGAGAAAAAAATAAATATCGGTGAACATCCCCAGCTTATATTGAGCAATAAAATCGGCTCGGTGGAAATAAAAGGCGCACCGATTCCCGATATTGAAGTGACCGCCGTGAAAAATATCAAGGCCGCCGATCAGTACGAAGCCGAAAAGATGGCCGAATATATCGAAATAAAGGTTACCAAAAGCGGCGACCATTTGTCCATCGAAACCATCTATCACAAAAACTCAAAAGACAATCAATCTTTCTGGGACCGGCTTCTGGGCCGGGGCAAAGACATCTGGGGCTCGGTCGAGTTCAAGATAAGTGTTCCGTACAATTGCGAGGTAAACGTCGACAATCCCCAAGGTGATGTCAAAATAAGTGACGTCGAGAACGAAATCAACGCTCTGAATTCAGACGGACAGATGACTTTCACCAATATCAAAGGTCCGATTTTCATGGAAACGATTTCGGCAAAAATTGACCTGTCGGGAATAATGGGCGACGTAAACGTAATCTCATCGGGATCGGACATTGACTTCCAGTCGGTTACCGGCCGTATCGAGATAAAATCGACGTCGGGGAAAATCAATGGCAGCCAGGTCGACGGACCGGTCGATATCACCAGCACGTCGGGCTCGGTCGACATTTCGCAGCTGACGGGAGATATCAAGGTTCAGGGTACATCCGGAACCATAAAAGTGGCGCAGGAAACGGGCGGGATAGATATCACGACTCACAACGGGGACGTCGATGTTTCATCATCGTTGGAATCCGACCGGGGCTATTTTGTCTCGACCGGCAAGGGCAACATCGTTTTCAGCGTTCCCGAACTGGCCTCGGGATCGGTCAAACTGGAGACGGAAAGCGGCGGGATCAACACCGAGCTACCGCTGACTATTCGCTCGTTTGCGAAAAACAAGCTGGTCGGTGACTTCGGCACTTCGGGTCCCAAAATCACGCTGACTACCGTTTCCGGCGACATTAAGATCGGGCTTTATTAGCTTATGATACGGTTATTATCGAAATATTCGATTATTGGTTTTGCAGCGGCGGCCGTACTGGCGAGTTTGGCGGGGGCGGCCACCGAAACCAGGATTGTCATCACCGATTCGGGACAGACCGTAATCCTGAATCCACCGCAGACCCCCGACGTGCCCGGTGACAAACCGTTTATGACGGAGATGCACCTTTCTCCCGACGGCGTTTACGGGCTGGATTCAGCCGGGAACGAATGGGATTATGATTTCAGCCGCGATACATTCGTAACCAAAGAAAAAGGAAAGACTTCGACAGTAACTGTATTCGGAAGCAATCGAGGACAGTCTGATACCAAAGTAACGCTAGGCCCGCAGGGCGGAGAAATTCCCGATTCGGAAGTGACGGTAACGACGTACAACGGTTTGATCGTAGGTTCGGTCCACGTCCGGTCCGATGAAAAGGTCAAAGGATCGATTACCGCGATGGGGCCGGTTACGGTGGAGGGCACCGTCACCGGAAACGTCACGTCGTATTCCAAGATTACGATATCGGACGAGGGCAAAATTCTCGGTGACGCCCGGGCCCCTCAGATAATCAAGATGCGCGGCGGACGAATTTACGGTGACCGCAGTGAGACCGATATTCCGGAGCTCCCGGGAATTTCATTGTTCAGCAAATCATCGAATACGCAACTGATAGTTAATACGATAATTCTCTGTTCACTATTGTTCTGCACTCTGATCCTGGTTACGGTGGCGCCGAGACCGATCGACCGCATCAAAACGTGCCTGCGGACGTGCTTTGTCAAATCATTCTTCACCGGACTCCTGGTCTGGATTTTGATCGGGCCGGTGATAGCTTTGTTGTGTCTGACCATAATCGGGATACCGGTCGGGGTCATAGTCATTCCGCTGGCCCTGGCGGGTGCGTTTTTGATGGGTGTCATCGGATTCAGTCAGCTGATCGGCGGGACATTCGGACGAATCAAAGTCGACAGCAAAGGCACTCAGCTTTTGGCGGCGTTGATCGGTCTGATTATTTATTCAATGCCCTGGCTTCTGGCTGGTTTTCTTCAAATGATGGGCTCGCCATTTTTTGACGGATTTGCCACTTTCTTCAATGTCATTTCGATCATTGTCTGGTCCATCGGAATTACGGCCGGAATCGGAGCCGTCTTCATGACCCGCTTCGGAAATCGTGACTGCCGCAAGATACTGCTTCAAAGGATCAATCAGGACTGGGCGTCCATGCGTCCGGCTCCTCCTCCCCCGACGCCCCCGCCGCTAAAAAGTGACGGTTGAAATTCCCGATTTATCTCTTAATTCGTATATCAATCCATCCGACACGAACAAACAGAAGCGATTTTGGTTTAAGTAAATACTTGTTTGAGGGCTTAAACCTTTTTATTCTGCGATACCAAGAATAATGCAGTGGAGACAATTTGATGAAAAAAGCTCTGATACTTCTGATCGGTCTGATAACAATATGGGGTTCTGTAAGTGCCACCGGCACGTCGAATTTACAGTCCGATATTTATTTCGCCCGCGATCGTGTTCTGCCGGCTTTGGTGCACATACAGCCGGTAATAACCGATTACCGCACGGGCCGCGAAATCAAGCAATCGGTGGTCGGTTCGGGTGTAATATTTCACGATTCGGGATATGTCGTAACCAATTATCACGTGGCCGGTAAGGCCGAACGAATCATATGCACGTTGTACGACCGGGAACAGGTCAAAGCCGACCTGATCGGCGGTGATCCCCTGACGGATATCGCGATTATCAAGCTGGACCTGTCGGATTACGGCGGTAAACTGGCGGTCGCGGCGCTCGGCAATTCCGATTCCCTGCAGGTGGGGCAGTACGTCCTCGCGATGGGTTCTCCCCTGGCCCTGTCACGCTCGGTATCGTGCGGTGTCATTTCAACCACCGACCGTTATTTCAGCGATGAAGCGCGGTTGCCGTCGGGCGAAAAGACGGGACGGTACAACACGTGGATTCAAACCGACGCCGCCATCAACCCCGGCAATTCGGGCGGACCGCTGGTCGATCTCGAAGGACAGGTGGTCGGGATAAACTCCCGGGCGACAATATTCGCCAATAATATCGGCTTCGCGATTCCGATAAATATCGTCAAACAGACCATTGAGCAAATTCTCGACCACGGCAAAGTCACTCGGAGCTGGATCGGGATTCAGGCCCAGGCTATGCAGGACATGGAAGGCTGGTTCGGGACCGATCGCGACCGGGGCGTCCTGGTGTCATCGGTTGACACACATTCCCCGGCCGAGACGGCCGGACTTCAAGCCGGTGACGTCATACTGAAAATCAACGGCACGGATGTGTCGGCTCGCTTTGAAGAGCAACTGCCGCATTTTTATAAAATGATAGCCGATTTCCCGGTCGGAACGAAGCTCGATCTCGAAGTACAGCGGGCCGAAAAAATTGTTTATATCGAAGTTACCACCCGTGGGCTGGGCGATTTGATGGGCAAGGATTTGGCCTGCGACGACTGGGGCTTCACGGTCAAAGCCATCACCAAGCAGATGGCGGTCGAAAACCAGCTTGACGATACCCTCGGGGTGCTGGTTACCGGCGTAAAGAGAGTCGGACCGGGCGCCGAAGGCGGTCTCCGGCGCGGCGACGTGATTCGGGATATAAATGAAATCCCGACTCCCGTGTTCAAGGATTTCTATGACAAGTACAACGAATTGATCGCCGTCCCGGCCGACAAAGTCCTGCTGACCGTCAAGAGATTCGGCAATGTCAAATATGTCCTTTTGAAAATAAACAAAGAGACGGATCAAACCGATGAGCGTTAGAAGGAGATCGACGTGAGAAAGGTTGTTTTCACCATAATACTCGCCCTGGCCCTGGCCCCGCTATTGGCGGCCCAGAGTTTCGATTTCGGGAAAATAATGAAGAAAGCCGATGACTATACGGTTGCACTGAATATCACTATCGAAGTTTCTTTTGGCGTGGAGTCGACCGACATCAAATTCCGAGGAATAGGTACGATCGTGACCGAAGACGGCCTGATCGTTTTCGACGGTTCGACCATCGACAGCGACGATCCGTTTTCGCAGGTGGCCGGACTCAACGTGGACGCCGAGCCAAAAAATATCGAGATCAAGAAGATGGACGGCAAAATCTATACCGGAGAATTCATCGGTATCGATCGCTTCACCCACCTCGGTTTCTGCCGCATCCAATCGGATACGAAAAGCAAATTCGACTATCTGACGTTCAAATCCCGCAAAGCGCTGAACATGGGCGACTGGACGGCCGTATTCGCGCTGTTGCCCGACTACGTCAAGCCGTCGCTGGCCGGTGATATCGGTATGGTTTCGGCCATAGTATCCGAGCCGGAAAAGTTCGTCCTCATGGTCGGCTATAACGACCTGGAAATCGGGTCGGTCTTGTACGACTCCACCGGCGAAGCCATCGGGATATTGGGGCGTCTTCAGAATCCGGCCAACGCCGGACTGAGCCCGGCCCAGATGATGGAATCCTTTTCGAGAGTCGAAGACTTCATGCCGCTTTTGGGACTGATCGGCACCGACAAACTTAACAAGCTCATTGCCGATCCTCCGACCAAAGGTAAAGTCGATCGGGGCTGGCTCGGAATATACCTGCAGGCTCTTACGCCGGACATTGCTGAATTTTGGGGACTCAAGCTATCGGGTGGGATAATTATAAACGAGGTCGTCAAAGACTCACCGGCCGATTCAGCGGGCCTTACGACCGGCGATATCATTGTCAAGCTTATCGGCGAAGACATTATGGTGGACCGCGAGGAAAATCTGGCTCTTTTCCAGCGCAAAATTTCCGAGTCCGGCGCCGGAACTAAGGTCGACTTCACCATCCTGAGACGCGAGGACGGCAAGGTCGACACGCTGGATGTCAAAACGACGCTGGCCAGTTCGCCCCTGACGCCCTCCGAGGCACCGGAATACGGCGACGACAATTTCAATATCAAAATCCGGGACATGGTTTTCGCCGATTACAATATTTATAATCTCGACCGGCAGACGTTTAAAGGCGTAGTCGTCAAGGAAGTCGAGTCGGGCAGTTGGGCCGAAGTCGGCGGGATGCAGCCGAACGACATCATTCAATCGATCGGCTCACAGAAAGTCGGCAACGTCGAAGAAGCCAGGGCGCAACTGGAAAAAATCGCCGAGGAAAAACCGAAAGAGGTTGTCTTTTTCGTCTGGCGCGACAGCAAGACGCTGTTCATAAACGTCAAGACGCACTGGCAATAGAATTTATCTCAGTCCGAGAGATTTTTCGAGGCCGAGATAGAACTCCTTTTCACTGTCGGAACCGTGGATAAGATACCCGGTTCCGGCGGCGCCCAGAAGATCGTTATAAGCCTGATAAAAGTCATACATGCTCTCCACCGTCCCGACTTCGGAAGGAATGTACTTATCGAGAACCTGGGTCATATCGAAGGCCGATATTTTCCCCTCCGAATAGTGCATATAATAATCATCGAGGCCGGTCTTTAATGTCCGGCGATAATCATACACCGACGGCAGAATATCCAGATAAGCAAGAAAGGCCTGCAATTTTGTGGTGACATCGGTAGCTTTGGCCAGGCGCAGGCTGTCTTTGGCATACTGAAGCGATTCCAGCCCATAGTGCAGGATGCGGCCTTCACCGCGATTCCTTCCCCAAAGCTGCAACGGCCAGCTCAGCAGTCCCCCCACCGATGCAATCGTATGGGGGTCTTCGGGGTCATAATAGAACTGCTCTCCGACCGATAACCCGGCCCGGAGCGAAATATCCGGCCAATACCAGCCTTTGTTGGCGGCGAGAAGGTCCTTGTTGGAATCTATCCGAAGAGCGTATTGCTTGATACCGATAGAATTATTGACGGCGGCATCGACAAAATAATTGCCTAAAGCCCGGCGCATTCGAGTATCAGCGATATAGCTGTCGTACTTATAGGCAATCTGCACCATCACGTCGGTGTCGAATTCTTTCCGGTCCAGAATCATATTTGTCTGATCCGGTCGGTTCAACAGATGACTCAACAATATCCTTGCGACGTCGCGATCGGCCCGGGCCCGGCGGGACTGCAATTTAAGGTCGATAAAATAGGCATCGAAAAACTCGACGTCGGTGGTGTCTTTCTTCGACACAAAATTATCGAGACCGGCGTTATCGCGATATCTCCGAACGATATTCGTCATTTCGTCGAGCTGCTTGTACTTATCTTCACTGGCCAAAACGGCCAGATAGGCCGACACTACCGCTTGCTTAAGATTCAGCTTTTCCTTTTCGGCATTAAGGCCGGCCAGTTCGACATTCTTCTTCGCGGCGGCTATCGACTTCAAGGCCGAGTACGAAAACAGCGGCTGGTCGAAATTCACCCCGGCGTAAGATTTCCGGTTCAAAATCGGGTTGTAAAGCGCGGCCGGATGTTTTTCATCGGCAGCAGCCAGACCGGCATTTATCTCCAAATCCGGCATGTACTGACTGTAAGCCTGCTTTGCAGACGCGGCGGCCTGGTCGAATTGCCTTAACAGCGCCTGATGGCCGAAATTATTCTGCAGGACCTGATCGATTGCCTGCGAGAGTGAATAAACGGTCAGCGTATCCGACGGCGGAGCGGCGACGATATAGGCATTTTTCGTGAACTTACGAGGCAAATCTAGATTCAGCCGGTTCAAGGTCTCCTCATTAAGGCAGAGCTGCTCCGGTGGCTGATAGATTGTCGGCAAATCGGCGGGGATGGCTCCGTCGATAATTCGAAGCGTCTTGTATGCCGCGAAACGCGCCAGTTGCACATAAGAACGCTGCTGACGGGAAGCGGTGATCCCCTTTTCGACAATCAAAAGCCCCTCGGAAGTAAGGGTCGGAACGCGGTCGTAACGGCAGTTTTCCACGAACTGGTTCATCTGGTCGAGCTGCATGCTGTACATCGGAGGCAGATACAAAGCATCGATCTCATGGACTACTCTCGAATACGCCCCGAAATGACTGAAATTGCCGTTGGCGGCCGTATCGAAAGGCGC
Source organism: uncultured candidate division Zixibacteria bacterium (assembly GCA_963702205.1). GTDB lineage: Bacteria > Zixibacteria > MSB-5A5 > GN15 > PGXB01 > CALAMC01. The sequence goes on along the minus strand of OY969724.1, from coordinate 1,789,455 downwards.
GACAATTTTCGCCCCGAATTGCGCGGCGACCTGCTCCGCCCGGCTTTTGACTTTTTCGTACTCATCCCCCGACGGAAAATAAAACAGTCCAATCTTTTTGGGGGAAAACAGCTTCCCCAGAAGTTTCAGGTCATTGTCGATCTGGAGGGGCTGCACGTTGATGGTCAGATTGTCGGCGACCGGTCGCCCGGAACGGTCGACCAGTCCCCGCTCCCAGACGGCATATTGATTAAGGGCGATTATGGGCTTGTCGAACCCGGCGGCGATAAGATCCTCGACCACCCAGGGCCCGACCGCGAGAACCATGTCGATTTTTTTCATGCGGGTCAGGTCACGGGCCATAACTTTGCAGCGCTGGCGGTCCCATTCGGCAGTGGTATAGCCGTAGGGTTCGAAAACGATTTCAATGCTGTCCGGCTTAATTAGATTCAGTTGGTCTTTGAATTCGCGGGAAAAGGCCTTGTTCAGATAATAGTCCCCGGCCTCGAAATACGCGAAATGCAGTGTTTTCTTCTCGGCCTGAGCGGTAAGGCTTAAAAAAATAAATATTGGCAACAGAAAGAACAAGATCGCTTTTTTCATATCGTCAAAATCCTTTTTATATGTATTACAGGATGCCAAAATACAATATCGATGACTTAATGGCAACCCGTGTTCAAATATTAGTTTATACATCCTTACTGATAAACGGAGGAGGTTTATATTAGTTTAAAATCAAGAAAAGTAGGCAGAAGCCAAACCAGCGAAAACGCCAGCCCGACGGCTATAAAAACGCCTTTCAACCATTTGGGGCGGGGCGATGTCCCGATTATAATATACATAGGAAAAGCCGCCAGATAATGGCGGTAGATCGACATCGTTGTGCCCGTAGCCGGTGAAAACAGGAATAATATAACCCCCAAAATCCAAAGCTCAGGTTTGATTTTATACGGAATAAATAAAAGCAGCGCCAGACCATACCAGATCAAAACGAGATTTTCTGGCGACGTGATGGGATAACCGGCCAGGCTGCGATAGATAATGGTCAGCGGAAACGACCACGTCCGATGATACCGGGCTTGAAATTCAAGCTGCACGAAAAAATTATCGAATTTGAAATAGAAATAGGTCCACAGGATTAAAAGCCCAAGAAAAAACGGCACCACGTAAACGAAAATTGTCTTTCCGTCCCGCTTGAGATCAAATTTGAAGCTGCCGGATTTCCATTGCCGTGCGAGTTCATGTACAAATGGAATTGCGGCAAACAGCAGGCCGGTCGGATAGGTAAGGCTCATCCCCATCGCCAAAGCTATCAGAATTACGTTGCGTAAGCGAATAGATTTGGAATAGAAGGCATGCAAATATATCGCGAACAGGAAAAGAAACAGGGCGTACGGAAACCCGGTCAACAAATAAAATCCGGCCGGTGAACCGGCCAGTGCCGCGACCGAGAAAAACGCGGCCATTTTGCCCGACAAGTTATCGACAAAGCGGTACAGAAGTATAAAGCCGGCCAGCGTCAAAAGTGCTGACAAAATAATATATGTCGCCTGCGACGATCCCCCCAAAATCGGGCGAAGGACTTTCATAACCAGCGGCCAGCCGGGATACCAGCCGACGTTGCCGCACATCTTGCCGGGCGGGTAATCGCGGGGCGTGCAGGGATGCACCTCGTAACCGGTTTCGGAAATGTTGACATAATGCTGGATGTCCCAGACCGGCTTGAAAAGGGCACGATCGCGGGACAATAGTGCTATCGAATAGTACAGCCCGGCAAAGCACAAGAATATCAGGACTGGAACGAGTAATTTCTTCATACGTCATCTTGTTCTTTCGACATACCAGACATCGGAATCGAAAGTGCCGTTGGCGTCGCTCAGGACGTGCACGAAATACATCAGCTGGCCGTCGGCGGTAAGCGACGCCTCGCCGACCACGCCTGTAATGACAAGTTGCGGCACGCCCCAGTCATCGCCGTTTCGTGCGCTGCGGTAAATAGCCGCGCCGATCAGCGGATTTCGATCCGACGTAAAATACATGGTGTCGCCGTCGGGGGTAAACGCCGGCTGCAGCTCGGCGAAAGTCGTATTGATATTGGAACCGAGCTTGACCGGATCGGTCCAGGAGGTCCCGTCAAATGTCGATTTCCATATATCGGGGTTGTTGGCGTCATCGTAGCGTCGCGACGCAAAATACAAGGTATGGTCATCTGGATATAGCGCATGTTCACCGTCGGCATAGATGGAATTGACCGGCGGCCCCAGATTGATACCGGCCTGTGGTTCACCGTTCACGATATCGGCAATATAGATGTCCAAAATATCTATTACCGTAGGATTGGCCTGATACCCGGTATTGGCCGCCCGGTTGGAATGAAAGTAGACTTTTGAACCGTCGGACGTGAAACTCAACTCACCGTCGAGAGAGCCATCGGTTCCTTTGCCCAAATCGTAATAGACCGGCTTGTCGAACTCACCCGGACCGCTGATACGTTTGGCGCGATAGGTATTGTTCGATTTGGCCAGAATCTGTGCCGGGGTCATATTTTCGAGAAGGTCCGACGAGAACATATAATACAAATACTGGCCATCGGCGGAAATTTCGATGGCGTCGGCCGGGCAATACGTATTAATCGGTTCGCCGATCCGGACCGGGTTGCTCCAATCGCCAACCATGCTTTCCGGAGTATGCGAATCGGATCTTTCCGGAGGGTCTTTCGTGCAAATCGCTTCGGGGATTGTCTCTTCGGAATGATCGTTATGATCGCAGGCGACAAAGAATGCGATTGAGATCAATACGATCGTCGGAATTATAGAAAATATTCTCATGACAATCCAAAATTAATGAAAAACAATGGTGTCGTCAACGTCTTTAGATTTCACAAACGCGCGGCCATTCCATTCTGCCGATTATTGTTGACTTTGGCGGGGTTCTCCGATATAAATGGTGAAAATCTGGGATTTAACCGGGGATGACCTGAGCCAATGAGGATAATTATTGTCGGCGGCGGCGTGGTCGGCTACAGTCTGGCCGAGCACCTGCGCCACGAAAACCATGACATAACCCTGATCGAAAAAGAATCGGCCACGTACGAACAAATCCGCGACCGGACCGACATCCAAATCCTTTGCGGCAACGGCACCTCCCCTGCCGTTCTCGAAACGGCCGGGATCAAAATCGCCGACATGGTCGTGGCCGTCACTCCTTTCGATGAACATAACATCGTTATATGCTCGGTCGCCGAGCAGTACGGCGTGGAGCGGCGCATTGCCCGTATCCGTTCGAGCGAATTCCGCGAGGGCGTGGGCTCGATCGACCTGAAAAAGATGGGCGTTACGCTGGTAACTGACCCGGAAGCGGTTCTGGTCGATGCTATCACGCAATTCATCGAAACGCCCGGTGCGACCGATGCCATCAATTTTCACGATGGCAATATCCTCATGCGCGGCTACCGGGCGCGGCAAAATATGCCGCTGGTCGGAAAATCACTTCGGGAAATTCGACGCGAAACCTCACAGCACCCGCTTTTGTTTATAGCCGCGATTCGACGCGGGCAGGCTATCATACCCGACGGAGAATATACGATCGAAGGCGAGGACGACGTCTTCGGTATTTTCCCGAGAACTTCGCTTGAAGTGTTTCTTAATTTATTCGGGCGGTCCCAGAAAGAGGCAAGGAATGTCATTATCGCCGGGGCCAGTTTGACCGCCGTGCAACTGGCCGATGAAGTCAGGAACCTCGTCGACAAAGTGACATTGATCGACCCGGACTATGACCACGGCCGTCAGGCAGCAGATATGTTGAACAATATCGATATCGTTCACGGTGACCCGACCGATGCCGCCATATTGCAGGAGGTCTATATCCGCAACGCCGATTTCTTCATCGCCGCCGACAAGGAAACCGACAGCAACGTAATGGCTTCGCTATTGGCTAAGGCCGAAGGCGCGCGCGAGGTGATCGCAGTCATAAACGACGTCCGTCACGACCGGCTATATAAATCAATCGGGATCGATCATGTTATTCATCCCCGTCTGGCGATAGCCAACAATATTCTGGAAGCGATACACCGGGGCCATATTGGACGAATTGTCCGCATCCGAAATCTGGACATCGAGGCCATCCGTCTGACCGCCGATGCCGACAGCCCGGTCACCGGCAAACCGTTGCAGCATATCAGGAGCAAAATGCAGAAGGGCTCGATTGTCGGGACGCTTCTTCGAGGCGACGAGATGATAATCCCCGACGGTAATACCGTGATTGAATCGGGCGACAAAATGATCGTGATAACGCATTCCAAAAACGCCGCCCGCGTCCGCAAACTGTTCAAGGCCCGCTAAAGTACTTATCTATGGACAAGAAGATCGTATTTTATGTCACCGGTCGCCTGATGATGGTCCTGGGCGCTATCATGCTGATCCCGCTGGCGATTGCGGTGGCCTACGATCTTCCTGATACTTTCGCCGATATTCTCGAAAAGCCCGAGACGCTCGGTTTTATCCTGGCCGTTTTGGTGTCAGTTCTGCTCGGATATCTTTTAACGAGGTTGTTTAGATCCAAACCTCAACTTGAGGGCATTAAAGAGGGCTTTGCCATTGTCTCAATGGGCTGGGTGTCGCTGGGATTTTTGGGTAGTATCCCGCTGTTTGTCTTTTTCGTTCTTAGTGGAGGAGATCATAGTCTCATAGGCATCCTGAAATCATTTACCGACGCTTACTTTGAAATTTGCAGCGGGTTCACGACAACCGGCGCGACCATATTTAACGATGTCGAAATCCTCCCGCACGGGATTCTTTTCTGGAGAAGTTTGACCCACTGGCTGGGCGGCATGGGGATTATCACGCTGGCCATCGCCATATTTCCGGCTATGGGCGTTTCGGGGTACCACATGTTTCGCGGCGAAGTGCCCGGTCCGTCGCCCGAGCGCATCCAACCCCGTCTGGCGCAGACGGCAGCGATACTCTGGGGTGTGTACGCTCTCTTATCAGGCATAGAAACAACTCTTCTCATGACAGGCGGAATGAACTGGTTCGACTCGTTGTGTCATACGTTCGGGACCATGGCGACCGGGGGCTTTTCCACGAAAAATCTGTCGGTCGGATTTTACGACAACCAGTTTATCGACTGGGTTATCACCATATTCATGCTCCTGGCCGGCGTCAATTTCATGGTGCACTATCGGCTGCTCCGCAATAATTTCATCGACATCAAGAACAACAGCGAACTGCATTTTTATGTCGGCACCATCCTTCTTACGGTAGTAATCTCGACGGGCATATTGTACATGGCCGGAACCAAACCGACTCATCAGGCGGTCGAGCACTTTCACTACTCTCCCGTTTCTTACCAGGAGCTCGATCAGCACGTCCAGGAAGAAAACGCCAAGATTTCGACGCTTTACGGTTCATTCAGGAGGTCGGCCTTTCAAGTTGTATCGATCGTTACCACGACCGGATTCGGAACCGCCGATTTCGATATCTGGCCCGACCTGCTTCGTTTCGCTCTTCTGCTTTTGATGTTCTGGGGCGGCTGCGCCGGATCGACGGGCGGCGGCATGAAGATGGTCCGCATCATGGTCATCCTCAAGACCGGGTGGCGCGAATTAAAAACGATAATCTCACCCCATGCCATCGTGCCGGTGAAAGTCGGCGGGATGAGCATGGAAGAAAAACAGGTCATAAGCATCGGGGCATTCTTCATGCTTTTCATGGTGACCTTTGTCGTGGGAACCGCCCTCATGACTCTGTTCATCCCCGACCTTATCACGGCGGCCTCGTCGGCGGCGGCGACACTGGGCAATATCGGCCCCGGACTCGGGGGTGTCGGCTCCACTCAAACCTATGCCTGGATTCCGATACCCGGCAAATGGGTGCTTATCGTCCTGATGCTGCTCGGCCGGCTGGAGCTTTTCACCATGCTGCTGGCGCTGCGTCCATCCTTCTGGAAGCGTTGATTACGAGCATCTTTTATTGTTGCATCATTATATCGGGAAAAGTATATTTTTTGGATTATGGAAGAGAAAATTGGCAATTATAAGATTTTGAAAAAAATCGGGGCCGGGGGTATGGCCCGCGTATTTTTGGGAGTCCACGAAGACGTCCCCAATCTTAAGGTCGTCCTGAAAATCCTCGAAGATCCCAGCCTGGTCGACCGTTTCCGTCAGGAGGCCGATAAACTGGCTCTTCTGGACGGTCATCCGAATATCTGTCGCATCAAACACTTCTTCAACCACGGCGACAATATCGTCATCGCGATGGAATATATCGACGGCTTTACTCTGGATGAAAAAATAAAAAACGACGGGCGGCTGCAGGTCGAGGATGCTCTGAATATCGCCTGCAAGGTGCTTGATATTTTATCTTTCGCGCACGAAAAGGGAATATTTCACCGCGACATAAAGCCCAGCAATATAATGATCGACCACAACGGCAATGTCAAAATCATAGACTTCGGCATTGCCAAGGCCAAAACCGATCCCAACCTGACTCGGGCCGGAGCCGCCTGCGGGACACCGGCGTATATGGCGCCGGAGCAGTTCAATCCGAATGAAGACACCGACTATGCCCTGGCCGATGTATATGCGGTGGGTACGACTATATTTTATATGCTGACCGGTGAACTGCCCTTCAAAGGCGACAACGAATTCGCGATCCGCGACGCCAAACTGTTTAGCGACCCCCCCAAGCCGAGCTCGATTGTCCCCGAACTGCCCAAAAACGTCGATCAACTGATTCTCAAGGCTATCGACAAAGAGCCGGGCAAAAGATTTTCCACGGCCAAGCAGATGCAGCAGACTATCGAAGATATGGGTTGTGTCGACGCCGACAAAACGCACGTAGCCGCTCCGGCGGTTCAAACGGCATCGCAGCCAAAAAAGAAAAATCCTCTGGTTGCCATAATCGCGGCTGTAATTATCATCGCCGCCGCCATAACCGGCTATATGTTATTTTTCAACAAACCCCAGCCGACCGCCGGGCCTCTTCCCCCGAAACTGCTGGAACCGACGGACAATATGCCGCTGGCCGGTGATATACCGTCATTCAACTGGGAAGGTTCGGCCGGTGAAGGCGGTTTTTATAATCTGGAATTTTCGACCGATCCGAATTTCGCGACCAAAGTATTCAAACCGCGCCTGCGGGGTACGTCGTACACCGACACGGCCGGTTTGCCCGACGGGCATTATTACTGGCGAGTGGAGGCGGTCAGTCCCGAGGGCGTATCGAGCGGCTTTTCGCAGATGTACTCATTCATGATCAATTCTGCACCAATAATTACAGTTGGATACCTGAATGTATCGAGCACAATGGAGGCGGATTTATATGTCAATGACTCTCTCGTCGCCCGAAAAACGACACATGAAATTATCCCCCTCGATTCCGGGCGCTATGTTGTCAGGGCGGTAAGTTCAGTCAGCAGTCAGGGACGATTAAGCGAGAATGCACTGATCTATCCGCCGGATACGGCCGAAATGAGTTTCGCATTCACGCCCAAGCCGGTGGAAAACACACATACGACCCCGGAACTGCCCAAACCCAATTCGCCCGATTCGGCCTGGTTCCGAATCGCCACCCCGGCCTACACCAATGTTCAGGCATATGTAGATGGCCGACTGCAGAGCCGCACCGCCCCGGGAAGATTTCAGACCTCGATCGGCTGGCATATAATCAAAGTCTCGTTAGATAAAGGCGGACAGACGGTTACGAAATCGGACTCGGTTAAGGTGGTCTCCGGACAGGAGGTTAAAATTACGTTTGATTTTTCCGATTGATTCGTTTAATGTATGACCAGAACGTATAAGAATATATAAGTCAACTAACTTCATAAATGAACCGGGAGTGATACCATGACAAACCGAAAGAGCTATTTTATCCGTTTGGTTGCGGTTGCAGTCTCCGTCTTACTGGGAACTGCGGCATCGCCCTCTTTCGCCCAGGACCAGATGAAACCTGTGGCCGATCAACTTGCCGCCGCCTTTGATTATTACACGCAGGCGGACTTCGAAAAAGGGATCGACCTGTCCAACAAACTGCTGCAGCGTCCCGACCTTCAGGCCAAGGACAGTGCGGCGATCTATTCTATTTTAAGTATGTGCAACTATGCCCTCGGACAGGATTATGTCAACAAATCGGTTGGCTACCTCGAAGACATCGTCAAGATCGACCCCTGCATCATACAACTGCCGAACGATTTCTGGCCGCAGGAGCTTCGCGATCGCTGGTTTAGAATTCTTCAGGCTAAATCGATGCTGACCTGCCCCGAAGGTGAAAAAGTCAAAACGATTGCCATCATGCAGTTCGACAACTATTCGGTCGGTGACTATCAGGAACAGCTGGGATATATCAGCAAAGGCCTGGCCGACATGTTCGCCAGCGATTTTTCCAAGTTTTCGTCGATTAAAGTTATCGAACGTGACAAAATCAATTCCATTTTAAGCGAGCTGGAACTGCAGAAATCGGGCAAGGTCGATCAGGCCACGGCGGTCAAAGCCGGGAAACTGCTCGGCGCCAATATCATGGTTTTCGGGAGTATCACCCAACTCGATCCCCGCAATATGCGCATGGTCGTACGAGCGGTGAACGTGGAAACCTCAGAGATTATTACATCCGTGGATAAAGAAGGCAAGCCGGATTATTTCAAGGTGGAAAAAGAACTGGTCGAGGAACTTGCCAATAAGCTGGATGTTAAATTCGACGAAAAGACGAAGGATCTGCTTAAGGCCGGAGGGACCGAATCCGAGGACGCCACCACGCTGTACTCGCGCGGTCTGGATTATGCTGACAAGTACGATTATAAGAATGCTTATGATTCGTTCAAGAAGGCTTTCGACCTCGACAGCACGTTCGCGGAAGCCAAGCATAAAATGGAGATTTACAAGCCTCTGGCAGGCTGATCCACACGGATGTTAATTATAATAATGAGGGTGATATGATCCGGAAATTTCTTTTGCTCTCTGTCTTTTTGCTGGTCGGATGTTCGCAAAGCCTGTTTATGCAGGGGCAGGAATTCTCCGAGCGGGGCGATTACGACAGAGCCATAGGGATTTTTTACGACGAAATTCGGGCCAATCCGGATAACGCCGAAGCCTGGCGCGAACTGGGCGTGGCGTTTTTCCGCAAAGGCGATCTGGACAAGGCCGAAGACGCGCTCAAACAAGCCAATAACATGAGCCCGGATGCGAGGACTTATGTCTATCTCGGCCTGGTCAATGAGAAGCGGGAAGATTATGACAAAGCGGTCAAATCGTATTCGTCCGCAATCGGCCTCGATCCCAACAAAGATACCCGCGACATGCTGAAAGTTCATCTCAATCGTCTGATGGAAAAGAAATTCAGGAAAGAAGCTGCCGAAGTGGCGGCCCACGAAAACGAAATCAACGTCGCGGAAATACCTGCAAACACAATCGGGGTGGTCGATTTCGATGCCTCGTCTCTGCCTCCCAACTACGCCCCCATGGGAATAGGCCTGGCGGAATTGACTTCAATCGACCTGGCCAAGGTTCATTCGCTCAAGGTCCTGGAACGTCTGCAAATTAAAGCCGTGCTGAATGAACTGGCGCTGTCGAAAACCGATTTTGTCGACAAGTCTACCGCGCCGCGCCTGGGCAAAATACTCGGCAGCAGTAAGATTGTCACCGGTTCGGTTCTTGGATCGGCGGAAAATCTCCGGCTCGACGGGGCTATCGTCAATACCGGGGATAAATCGGCCGAGTTGACCGGATCAACCGAGGGCAGTGTCCAGAAATTTTTCCGAATGGAAAAGGACTTCGTTTTTAAGATTATCGATGATCTCGGTATTACGCTTACGGCCGAGGAAAGAGATTCGATAATGCAGGTTCCCACCGAATCTTATCTGGCTTTCATCGCGTACTGTCGCGGTTTGGACTACGAAAATAAAGGCATGTATAAGGCCGCCGAAGTTGAATTTCGCCGTGCGACCCATGAAGACGGCGGATTCAATCAGGCCAATCAGCAGGCCGCAGCCATGTCTCAGGCGGTTGCGATCGGCGGCGGCGGTAATTATACGGAGGCAGCGTTTGCTCGGGCCGTCGACCAGAGGACTCTCACAACCGGCTCCGGCAATGGCCTGGATTCCCGAATCAATTCGGTGCTGGGCAGCTCCGGAGTCATCCCCGGCAGCGGAGTCACGCCTGCACCTATTGCTCCTCCGCAGGTGGATGCCGATGGACTCATCATTATAAGGGGGACATTCGATGAAAGATAAAAAGACCCTTATAATCATGGCGGCGATAATCATGTTCGCCTGCTCCGGCGCTTCGGCCCAGATCATTTACGGCACGCCGACCACGGGCGGCCTGCAGTTCCTTTACACCAACTGGACCATCAAGAACGGCGGCGACAAGGCCACTATTTCACAATCGACAATACCGGTCACGGGATTCGTTCCGCTGCAGGAAAATCTCGAGGCCCAATTTTACGCCGCGTCATCGTTCAACAGCCTGACCCAGAGCGGACAGGATTTTTCCATGTCCGGATTGACCGATGTCCGGGTCATGCTTAACCGTTCTTTCTCAGAAGACAGATTTCTGGCCAGTGTCGGGCTTAACCTGCCTGTTGGCAAGAAGAAACTCAGCCTGGACGATGAGTGGATTGTCGTGGAATACCTGTCGCAGAACTTCTTAAGCTTCCCGGTGCGCCGCCTTGGCCAGGGGCTGGGCGTCAGCCTCATGCTCGGCGGGGTCGGGGCGCTCGGCGAGTTGGAATGCGGCGGCGGGATTATGTATCAGGTCAACGGTTCTTATGAGCCGTACAAAGGCTTCAAGGATTACAATCCCGGCGATATGTTCTCGATTAACGGCGGGACCGAATACAACAAAGACCATTTCACGTTCAGCACTAACCTCATCTACTCGACTTACAGCGCTGACAATGTCAACGGTGACAAAGTGTTCAGCCAGGGTGATGAAGTCAATTTCGCGATCGGCGGGTTGCTCAAACAAGATAAATATGACGCCACCGCGTCCATTCATTACACCTGGCGGGGACGCAACGCCACCTACGACACAACCGGAAGCGTAATCGAGCGCCTTAAATTCTACGGCAATGAATTCTCAATCGGAACGGTCGTAACCTGGTATCCCGTGCAAGACTGGTCAATTTCTCCGGGTCTCGATTTTAAAAAGATCACCTCCGATGAGAATGGTTTCGGAGATTCGAAGATATTCGGATTCGGAGCCCGCTTCGGTCGTCAGTTGAGTGAAAACACCGACGTCGGACTCGGGGTTAAGTTTTACACGGGCAACGCCGACAACAGCCGCCTGGATTTGTCGGGCACACAAATAACCGCCGGAATTTCGGCCAAGCTTTAAGAAAGGAGATAATATGAAAACACATAAAACATATGGTCTTCTTTTGACGGCCGCAGTAATGGCGTTGCTGCTGTTTTCCTGCTCGAAGAAGATCGTAAACGATGATGCCACCGTGGATTCCAATTTACGCATCCAGGTCGGCATGAGCACCGGTTTCCAGGCCATCGATCAATTCATTTTAACTATCAGTGGCGCTGATTTTAAACCAATTACCGTGCAGTTGTTTCTAAACATTGATGGATACCTATATTATCCACAATCAGACGATAGAACAGACAGTACTTTGGAAATCCCCGTTGGACGCAATCGCCTGTTTACTATCGAGGCTTTCGATAATAAAATCGGCGGCCCAACGCCGCTTCTGGTTTACAAAGGCGAGCAGCGGACCGACGTTTATCCCGGAACACCGATCAATCTGTCTATCGTGTTGAAACCGGTTATTCCGATGATTCGTCTGGCTCCGCGCGCTCAGACACAGAACCCACTGGCGTCGTTTCCGGTCGCGGTCGAGGCTTATAACCTGCCCAATGTAAAAAGCGCCAGCCTGTACCTCGATTTCGTCTCGGCTGATCTCGACGGCGACAGCGCCAATATTGGCAGTGGATTGGCCAGCCGGGTTCCTGATTTGGTGTTTGATGTCAGCAACGTGGACGACGCTTATTATAACATTTATGTCGCGTCGGGAAATTCCAACGCCTCAATTACGGACGCCCAGGGTTACGCCGAGCTGGCTGTAATTTATTTCACAGGAGCATATTCAAACGGACCATCGACCGATTTTTTCACTGACCTTATTATTTTGGATAATGAAGGCGGCGTGGTCGGAACCGATGGCAACAGCATACCCATTGACAGCATTTATTGGGACAACGCGCGGGCGCATATTATTCCCGATTTCGGGGATGATCCCTTGCTGAGTTTCCCTGATCCCGATTTGGAATCAGCCGTTGTTGAATATAGCGGCGCCCAGGCCGGAAATATTCATCTGTCTGATGTCTTCGGTATTGAGAATATGACCTGGGATTATCACAGCATAACGGATCTTACGGGATTAAATCAGCTCCCGAACTTAAAGATATTTTCAATTGCGAATTGCAACGGCGACGTCTGCCTGAGCGATATCAGCGGCGTGGTCGGATGTCCGAAGCTGGAGTACCTGAACCTCGGTTATAATGACATAACCGATATTGTCCCGCTACGGGATATAATGACATTGCAATACCTGGATTTATCCGGCAACACCAGTCTTTCGGATATCGGAACGCTGCAATATATGCCCAACCTGTCCTTTGTCAATCTCAGTAATACTGCGATAACTTCACTTCAGCCATTGGTTGACAACCTCGAATTTGCAACCAACGATACGCTCGATCTCGGTTGTCCCGATTTTGATCCGAGCGCCGAAGTCGATGTATTGGAAGGACGCGGCGTGACGGTCTTCTGGGGCTGTAAATAGTAATGCCAAATGAATAAAAAACGCCCGGTTTCGGCCGGGCGTTTTTTTTGCAGCAAAATGCGCTATCGAATCAGGATCATTCTCTTGGTAATGGCCGCATTCTCGGCTTCGAGACGATAAAAATATATCCCGCTGGCCACCGGCTTTCCAATATTGTCTATGCCATGCCAGGTAACACTCCCGAAACCTTCCGGCGCAAAGCCATCATACAGATCGTACACCTTCTGTCCGATTATATTGTAGACCGCAATATTTAACTGCGATGCTTCGGGCAGGAAATATTCGATTATGGTTTCCGGGTTAAAGGGGTTGGGATAGTTCTGATAAAGCATGTATTCATCGGGGAAGTTATCCCGATTATCGAACAGCAGCGATTTCAGAATACCGACGATATATTCACCGCCGCCGTCGGGGCAGTTTATGACCGAAGTATAAATATCCCTCAGGACCGTCTGGTCCGTTTGCGCCAGTATTTTATCCGGCGATTCCAAAGAATAAAGCGAATTGAAGTTTACATTACCGGACATCCTGCCCCAATTAGCCACGATGCCGCAGACATCATCACCGTTGACCTGACCATCACCGTTGACATCGGCATACCCGGCTTTGGGGTCGTCCCAGCTTCGGGCCGGCTGAGCCGCCCAGACCAAAGGCTGCGGAAATGTCCGCTGCTGACCGCTACAGTTCCAATAACGCACCAGCGAGACAACGTCGTTTTCATCCACGATCCCGTCATTATTGGCATCGCCGGGATAAACGACGGGCCCCGTCATGAAAGTCAGTTTTTGAGATTTTATCAGCGGATGCCCCGCTAAGTCCAGTAATTCCGACGATAAAGTTATCGTTATAGTGTCCTGAGTGGGCAACAGGCGATCAGCGGCATCTATAATCAGGGCATTTGCTTCGGAATCGTAATAGTAGCTGAATTCTTCGCCCCGGGTATCATTTATTAATACGCTTTTATCGACGGACATACGGTCGAGCGGTTCATTGAATTCTATGCGCATCGGTTTTTCATCGACGAGAATTTCCGATGAGACGTCGGGCATCACTGAAACGATTTCAAGCGGACGATTTATGACGGAGACGACCATGGTGTCGAGAACACTGTGGCGACCGTACTTTACGGAAAAAATATAGAAGATGGTGCTGTCGACAAGATTATAATCGGCCGTCAGAGAGAAAAATGCCTTCCCTTTGCCCAGGTCGATTAAGGCATCTTCGATATCGTAACCGTCCACCAGTGAAAGGCTCAGGGAATCAGGAAATCGGTACCGTGCCGATATTTCCCGGAAGAAAGACTCACCTTCGGTCAGAACCACCCGTTCCGGCAGATTGCGAAAAACCGGCTTGGCCGCTTTCTGCGGGCTATGCATCATACGCTGCGATTGTCCGTATGCCGTACAGCATATAAACACCGTGCAAGCGGCAATGACAATTATACTCCAGCGGCTGTTGGAGAAAGTAAAATATTTCAAGAAAAATCCTTATCTAAAAATCTAATAGGCAATATTCCCCTAAATTTTCATCCTTTTGCAGTGTCCAATATTGTGACAGGTCCGGTCCGGATCAACAAAAACAATTAATTCCAATAAAAAAGGCCGATCCGGATAAGATCGGCCTGAAATTTTGTAAGAAACGTCTTATTCGACAGAAATCATGACGTCGTTTTTGACAGTCGCATCTACCATATGCCCGGCCGGGATAACACCTTCAGTTCCCTTTATAAAAAGCCCGAATATGAGCAGCCATGACATGGTCTTCTTGCTTTTTCCATTGGCAATTATCGGGCCATCGGCAGCTTCAAGCTGAATCCTGGAGCCGTCCAGTGACTTATATGATCCTTCGGGAGAAAGCTCGACAAGTTGCAGTTCCACCGAACCGGGCTTGCCGGGTTTTCCGGCCTTTTTAACAGAAACGACCCTTGCGGACCCGGCCGCTCCGGTCTTCACCAGAGTTATGCCGCCGACATCGATATTGTCGACCAGCTTGATCGGAACCAGATCGCCCGGTTTGACATATTTCGATGAAACGTCCTGAACGAATTCCACCTTGACCTTCGCACCGGCGGGCAGCTGGACGGCTGCAAAAACCGATGTTGTCGCTATCAGGGACACGAATATAGCGAAAATGTCTAAAATCGATAACTTTGTGGCGGTTTTCATACTTTACTCCTTTAAATATTTATCCTATTGCAGCACCGGTAAGTGCTTGGCCAAATCCACATCCAGATCGAAAGTCGCTTTCAACCCCGAATTGAATGTAACTGTCCCCTTTAGATCGAAAATAGCGCTGGTTTTGTCAAGTTTAATTAGTTCTTTGGGATGTTTTCCCCAGGTTTCATCGCCGCTGGCCAGATGTTTGGCATCAAGCGCGATCAGGATATCATCCCCCATTTTCCAGTCGATAGTAAAGCTCTCGCCTTGATATAACTGACTTCCGACCTTCCACTGCGGCTCCTGTCCGGGCTTTTTCACAGTAATATGCAGGTGATGATCGGGCGGGACGCTGACAATGTTGACCTTATACGAGCGGGTTTTGGCGAACCAGTTAACCTGATCGAGATAATTGTCGATCCGCTGGACGTCGGCCTTCTTGTCGGGATTGCCGAGCAGTTTATCCTTTAGACGTCGCAGTTTGGTGACCGCGTCCTTTAAGCGATATTCCGGATCAGTATTATCATTTATTTGTCCGGCCAGTTGATCCAGCTCATTGGCAGCCTCGCGCGAAACTTCGACATTTTTCTTGACCACTTCCTGTTTGGACAAGGCGGCCTGGAGCTGGCGCTCGGCTTCGCTTAATTTTATGGTGCGGCTTTCCGTATCCTGTTTTATCCGGTCTTTAATTAACGCCCACAAATCAGGATTGTCAGGATCGAACAGCACGTCGCGGAATTTATTGTAGTACCACTGGATTCGTTCGCTGCGCAGGAACAGGTCACTGGTTTTGTCGGCTGATTGTACGAAAGCATCGAAGACGGTTCCGAATTCCATGAATTGTCGTTTTTCATCGTTATCTATCAGGACCGTATCGCCGACTTTGGCGTTGGGCCAGCCGGACCTGACCGATACCATATTCGCGAAGCGGGTAATGGTGGATTCGAGTTCTTTCAAGGCGTTGCTTTCATTGGCGGTTTGGTACTTTGTGATTATGCTGTTGGCCACGAGCGGATAATCACGGAACAGCAGTCTGACCAGTTTGGAATTGCGATAATTTCGATAGGCCTTGTCTATCTCATTGAGTTTGGTCTTGTCCAAGGTATATATGCTGCCCTGATGCTGCGACAGTACGGCGTCCTCGACACCGGTCGCCTTCGGCAGGATATACCAGAAATGCATCATAAACGGAATCGAATAAAATAAAGCCCAAATAATACTGATCAGGGCCACGTATTTCGAGATTGAACGCAATCTCGTTATACGGCGATTCAGCAGTACTGCACTCAACAGCCAATAGAACGGGGCTCTTACGCCAACCGGGCGAATTCGCTTGGGCGGCAGATATATCGACCGGCCCACGTCGGAGCCGATTTTTTCCGGTGAATCACCGGTATTGCTGGTGAAAAATATCTGGAAATTAAGCGTCCGGCCAACCACCACTCTTAAGAATTCACGGAGCTTAACCAGAATCTTGCGAACCGAGCCGGCCCATACCGAATCGGCGGCAATGTTATTGCTTGTCAAAACCTTTTCAAGAAATATCTCAAAATCTTCGGAAAAATAACTCTCGTTTTCATTGCTGACCAGAACAACCTTTTCCTCGCCAGCAAAACCATCGAGGATATCGGACTTGGTTATAACTAAACCGACCGGTATCGGCAGACGACCCTCCAGCGGGGCGATCATTTCCAGCATATTGACAAATGACGCGACGTGCGACTGGCACTGCAATTCCGAAGCCAGCGTTTTGGGATCGAAGAAAAACAGGAGGCCGTCGCATCCGACCATGAAGTCAGCCACCTTATCGTGAACGGGGCTGGTTTCGGAAATCGATACCGCCTTACCGGGATAATCATAGGTTACGATCGAAAGTGTTTTATTTCGGTCGATAATGGCATTGAACTGCAGTATACGGTCTTCTTCGGTCGGCTCGGGGAATAGCTGTTCCCCGCGCTGATCGACAACCGTACCCTCGGTATTGGACGTCCCCAATCCCCAGATGTTGCGGCGATTGGCCAGGAATTCCGCCGAGGTGGCGTTATCGGTTACGGATATCTGAAGGTCCCTGGAGACTTTGCTATCTTCGTTGAGGACCGTAAAATAAACCGACTTACCGGAATTGTGATGACCGTAAATACCGATTCTGGTTCCGCTCGGCCATTTGGCCGGTCCGGCGGCGCCGCCTTTACCCTTGCGCTTGGAGGCTACCTTGGCGCCCTTTTTAAATATTTTGAAAATCTTGGCGAAACCCACTTATTCTAAAGCCTGCCTTTCGTCATTTAATTGCCGCCCGTATTGCGGATGTTTTCGGCCCGTTTTTGAAATTGCTCATACCTCTGGTCGTTGTAATTATTCCATGCAATTGGCACATAAACGGCCAGCCATATGAAGAACAAAATCAGCAGCGCATACAGGAAATAAGCCGGTTTGCGCTGGGTCATGACCAACCGGAAATAGCGCCAGTTGGAGAACACGCCAACAAACTTTCCACGCGCTTCCTTGAAGAAACCCAAAACCCTGGACCAGAATGATGACCTCTGCAAATAGCCCCAATGGGTAAGATAATATTCGGCCAGCTTGCCGGATCGGCTGATTTTCTCGAACGCATTGATACGCTGCAAGTGAAATTCCAGCGAACCGTGATCCTTGAGCAGATCATTTCCCATTATTATGCGGCGACGTATCAATTCCAGAAATTTATGTGGGTCGGAAAGGCCGTCGAAGTCTTCGGGTGAAATATTCGCATTAATATTGCGTCCGAATTTATTCAGATACCGGGCTATTTCATTGAGGAAAAACCCGTTCAGTTCGAGGTTCTGGTTCAAAGCGCCTTCGCGGAACATCATCGGGACCAGTTGATCGGTGAAAAACGGCACGTCCTGACCCGTCGAACGCAGGCTCCGTATATAATGATACGACTGGTCGGTCTGACCGTCGGTATCCGCCTCTGACTCGAAGAATGTAATCAGTATCTGGAGCGTAATCTGGCGCAGATCGGAAGAATTGATCGGCACCGACTTAATTTTCTTCAGAAAATAATTATCGACCTGAACGGCCTGGTCGCGTTGTTCCCGCAGTGCATGAAAGACGGCATAAATTCCGTTATACGTCTGGAAAAAAGCCTCGCTGTCGAATTCAGCGTATTTTTGTTCGTAAGTCTCTATGTAACGAAATAGGTCTTTGATATATGTTTCCATATCGTGCTGCTGCTTTCACCCGTTAGACGGAATAGATCATTAAGTCCATTTTGCCGAGGCTTTCGAAGGCGCTCGAGCCTCCGGCTCCCCGGAATATTAAAGTTATCTTACGGACCGAGGACGATCTCAGCATGTCCTGCGGCCTCAGTGCCACTTTATTATTAAATGTCTTCGTGTCGGCTTCGATCGGGTCGGTTTCGCCCAGACCGCGGGAGTCATTGATGCCCAGCCGAACCTGCATATTGCGCCATTGATTTTCCTGAAAACGATCCTTGGCAATCAGTACCGACTGTATCGGCCACCGGACGCGGCTCCGACATTTCAATAATAAGATAGCACAATTCACCGACCATCTCAACACGATTACTGCTGTGCGTGAATATCTTGTAGGTCCGGCCCTGATAGGTCAGGCTGTCTTCCGGGGTAGCGTATTCGCCGAGGTCTTCGGTCTTGCTTTCGGCGAAAAAGCCCATCAATCCGCGCAGGGTGCCCAGTATGGCGTCGATCGCGACCAGGTGGGTGCCAATATTTTTATGATCGTATTCGGAAACGAGAAAACTTTCCACGCTCTGGATGAAACGATCGACGTTCGATTCGGTTTGACGAGTGAAGAATTTTTCGTTGAGAAAATCCTTAAGCCCCGGCTTCAAATTCAATATGGTCGTGATGACACGAAATATCTTTTTGTATTCGATGATAAAATTAAGGGGGTGCAGGGCGTTGCGCCCGATGACGAGGTCGTCCATTGACGACGACAGACGGATCGCAAACTGATATACCGTATCCCGGAACGCCTCCTGCAGTGCCGTTTTCTCTCCTGACAGTGCGCCGCCCGCGGTCACGGCTTTATAGGCCCGCGATGACAGCGACAGCAGATGTTCGAGATTGTTTTTGAAGTCGGCTGCTTTCTGTGCGAGACGATCATCGGCGGCGATACTCACGCACGGCGGGAAATAATTTTCGGCATAGCGGACGTTGCCTTCTTCAATGACTACTCCGGCGATCTGGATGAACTGGCCCTCCGGCAAATTCGGCTGTTCGCCGATGCCAATTACATAGTTATTCAAAAGATATGGATTGCGCGGGAGGTCTTCGCCGGGATCGGGGTCGCCCACCTGCTTTTTGGAGGAATTATCGATACCGAGATAAATAGGAACGAACGGCTCGGCAAACGTGCTTTCGGCGACAGCCATCCCCTGGTTGGATTCATTTATTTCTATATAGGTACCGTCGGGCGTGATGGCCTGACAGCGGACCACTTCAACCCGGAGTCGTTTTCCGCTGACCGACAGATTCAACGATAGTGATGGTTTACCGGAATGGGTCTTTTTCACCAGACCATAGCAGTCGGAGATGCTCTGCGCGTGCCATTGCACGAGCTCTTCAAAATAGGCTTCCTGGTCTTTAAGATGCTTTTGCGAGATCAGCATCCCGTCGAGCCAGTTCACCGAATATAACCGCAAGTCACTCATTATGTTGCCTCAGTGTTTGGTATCGAATTTAATTCCCTCAAATTGCCTTGTCAAGTCTATAACATTTATTACCGTCTATATTTAACATAAGTGCCTATAAATACGACGCATACCCCAGGAATGTTTTTTCCTGTTTGGCCCCCAATTTCAGTTCTTCGCGTCGTCCCGAGACACGAATTACCGGAATCAGGCTGCCCGGTAGACAAAACGACAACAGCCAGTCGAGCTTCTTACGAAGCGGGCGCCCCGGCAAAAATTCCATCAATTGCTCGCGGGGGATATCTCTTATATGAATTTCACAGCCAGAATCGAACTCCGTAAAGGAGCTGCCTATAATAGTATCGCGCCCGAGGGCCGCCCCGGCAGAGCCGAGCTTATAATGCAAATTTTCGGGCACGTCGTAAGTATTGGGCGTATTCTCCAATATTCTAACATCGCATTTGAAAATCAGGCCGATTATGCGTCCAACCAGTTCGGCATTACCGGACCAGAAATTGAACGCCGGCATCAGGCCGACCCAGACCATCAATTCGTCCAGAGGAATGGTTTTGGCGTCGGGCGGTGCAAAACCGAACAGACCGAGAAAACCAAGAATCTGGGCACGGTCGGCGACTCCGAATTTGTACTTGAGCGTCAGATAATGAGCCAGCGCCTCGTACTTCACGACCGCCCCGTCAAAAGGCGCCATAAATTCCCGGGCTTGATTTTCCCAGCCGTCGCCGCCGCGATCGGTAATACCCTTGAAGCCATAGAAAAACTGGTACGGAAACAAATCGACGGCGCTGGAGAATCCTGCGTTCAGCGTTATCTTCGTATCGGGCCTGATCGTCGCTCCCGGATCGGGTGACTGACCGTGCACCTGCCCCCGGTAGTTTTCGTACTCACCTTCGGCCCGGATCTGTATCGTGAAGGGGTCGACACCCATTTTCATCAACAGGTTGACGGCCGTCACATAATGGAACGGAAGCCGCCGGGAACAGAAATCCGGCATTATTTTTTCTTTGGTACCGGGCATCAGACGACCATCTCCACGTCGTACTGCGCATTGACCGACGAATGCGATTTCAGAAACGCCTCCAGCCTCTTTTTTAATAAACCCCGTTCGTCATCACTGTAGAAATCATCCTTGTTGACCGTAACCGCCACTTTGATACACCGATGCACCCCATAGGCACCCTTCTTGACGCCGCTGCGGCAGACGGCTTTCTTGATCCGGCTATCATAGGTCATCGCCCAGTTGGCCACGTCCTGAAAGCTGATCGCCCGGTCGCGCCCGCGCAGACGGTTGGAAACTTCGAGCGTAATTTGTTCGGCCGATTTGGCCGGTACGGCTCCGGCCGAAGTCATAATATTTTCGGCCGAGACGATGCCGGGGTGACTTTCGTACAGCTCACAAATCAAACCGGGATCGATGCCGGTGGCATCGGTTCCGGCGGTCGTGGAATAAACCACCGTTATGTTATCCGGGACCGGCTCCAGGCGGGTCGAGAAATCAAACCAGAGCACCAGGTGTCCATTTTGTTCTTCAATCGAATATACCCGCTGATCCGGATTGGTTCTGATTTCATATGACGGAATATATTCATTACCCCGGGCGTCGGTGACTTCGACGATATCGACAATGTTATCGACGTCTTCGGGGATTTCGATTTCCAATAGTCTGTTGCCGCCGGTATGCTTGAACAATTTCATTTCGTACTTATTGACCGCGAGAAAGGCGTCGAAGTACAAACCGGTCAGCCCACTCAGCGAGGTCCGGTCTCCCCCGGCGGGCAGATCGATGCGAATCCAGTAAAAACGGTCGCCTTCTTCAAGGGCAATCGACTTCTGGGCCAGCTTGTCGACCAGTTTTTGATCGGGGGGGCCGAGCTCCCAGGTGGAGGCGAACGATTCCGGCAGCACTACCAGGTTATCGTTCAAATTAGTAAAGACGTCGCCGGTGGAACGCATCCCGCCCCAGTTGATCGGTCTTCCGTCCTTGTAGAAAATATCGTCGATATTGCAATCCAGACCGGGGCAAAAAGAAACGTCGGTATAAAATTCACCGAAATTCGTGCCGGGGTACCAATGGCCCCAGCGCAGCTGCCGCACGGCATCGGGAATTCCGTTTAAGAACACTACCGAATCTCTGAATTCCGACGGGTTGCCGGTGAAATCGACGGCGACGTACAACCGGGCCTGGGTGCCGACGGGAATCTTCACAGGTTCAATGTATGAACCTTCTCCTTCAACCGGTTCTTTCGGTGACAGATCGACCAGCTCATGATCGACCAGCAGAAACATGTGTTTGGTTTCCGCCCCAACCAGCTTCTCTTTGCGCAGGGCCGAAAAGAAGAATGTTTGTCCGTCTTCGCGTTTTTCTTTATAGAAAAACCGGCTATGAGGATCAACTTCAACAACCGGATCGAGCGGCTTGCAGCGCATGACGGTATAAGCCGGGATGGGCCAGCGGCGGCTCTCCGGGCACATGGCTCGGATGAGCGACGCGACCGTATTCTCCCAGGTGACATCGATTCGTTTATCGATACGCTCCAGCTGATGCGCATACAGGGTGAGCATAATCTTCAAAATCGGATCGAGCCGCTCCGGCGATTCGGAAACTTCAGGATTCCAGATGCGCATTTCGCGGTGCATCTGCTCGAAAATCTGCTCGCGGGTTCGTGATTTTTCCATAGTTGATTTATCCCAGGTTATAACTGGCTTCAAACTTTTGTTCTTCTTTTCCGTCCATGTAAAGACCGGAAACTTTGACGATTATTCCCAAGTTCTTGACCGCTTTGCGATCGGCGATGGAGAAATTGACGGATACATCGTACAATCGTTTTTCGTACTTACCGATGGCGTTGCGCAGGCTGGCGCGTATTTCGGCTTTATCGGAGGAATATATGTCGGAGTACTCCTTGTTCCAGATGGCACAGCCGAATTCGGGATCGAACGGCATCTGCCCCGGATGGGTACTCAGTATCAAAGCGATTGCAAAGGAAATCGAATCGTGTATAGATGCCAGGCGGAAGTATCCGTCGCGTAACACCAATGGCAGCGCTAAATACTCCATAGCCGATTAATTGAGAGCGATAGGGTTGCCGCTGACAGTCACCTTGGCTCCGGAAATTTTATTTTCCGCACCGGCCTTGTATTCCGCGTTGGCGCTGCCTTCCAGTTTCAGATTGCTTCCGGCTTTCAGTTCTATGTCGCTGTCAGCTTCGATTTTGAAATTGTTGGATTTGAAGGAAATGTCGCCTCCCGCGCTCTGTATCGATATTTTCGGTCCGTCCAGTGTCAGCACGATGGAGTTGTCGCCCTGGGCAATGGTGATCGACTGCGATCCATCGGTGTCGTTGATAATAATTCCATTACCGCCCCGGGTAGCGAACAGCTTAATATTATTTTTGTCATCCTTATAATCCGGATGCGGCGCGCTGTTTTTATTGTACAGCGAATTTATCACGACCGGCTCGTCCGGGTTGCCGTGCTCGAACCCCACCAGCACTTCATCGTCGATTTCCGGTGTACTTATCCAGCCCCGGCCGCCGCCGGCATGGGGTGTACCCACGCGAACCCAGTCCGATTCATCGGAATCCAGCCAGGGGTACTTCACCTTGACCCGCCCCAGTCCTTCCGGGTCGTTATTATCGACGACAATGGCCGTCTGGAGCATGGTGCCGGATTTTCTTTTGATCGGGTACGTCGGGGCGGCGGTATCGAGAGGGACACAATCGAAATTATTATAGTATTGCCCGGCTTCGTCGAACCGATGACTTACCTTGGTTACCCAGTAATTGCCGTCTATTTTACCCATACCCGAAACGTTTACGCAATGCCCGACGGCGATCCTGGGAACGATCGATTCGCCGGTACACCGAATCATCCTGCCTATGGCGTTTTGCTTTTCCTGTTTTAAAATATTGTCCAGGTCCCCGGTCGCGGCCACCGCCGTTACTATCTTGGCCGAGGATTTGGCATAAACTTTTTTCGACGCTTCCGGCGCCTTGTTCGACGTATCCGACAGGGCCGCATCTGATCGCAGTGATTTGCTGTCCGATGAAAACGTCTTGGACTGCTCGTAATTAAAGACGGCTGCCGTAAAATTATAGGGAGCCGTCCCCAAATTGAAATTGAATGATCTTAATGTATTGCGCCAGGCGAGGTCCACAACGTCGGCACTCGAAGCCTTGACGGCACGGAATTCCTTGCCGTCGTAGAAGGCGAACAGGCCTTTCGACGTGGCCAGACGCATCACGTATTCATAATCCGTCTCGTGATACTGCACACTGTACTTGTACGTTCCGGGAGTGCTGTCCACGTTGCCCATGGTCATGGGGTACGATCCGACAATGGAACTTATGATGTCGCTGGCGCTTTGATCGAAGTGGAACGAATTGACTTTGGCGCCGTCCATGCCGATGGTCGGGCTGGCCGCCTGTAATTCGTAAATATTAATACCGTTGACGCCGTTTATTACGTTCACTCCGGTCACTATGCCGACAAATTCCATTTCCAGCTTTTCATCGAGGTCACGGCCGGTCGGCTTGATCTTGACCGAAATGGATTTGCCCAGGAAATCCATATACGGCGTCGGGTCTTCAATGTCCTCTGCCGCGGATACGACCCCGACGTCGCGAATTTTTATTTTCAATTCGTGATGCTTGTCAATGTACTGATCCAGTTCGATATTGGATACATCGTAAGTGAGTTGCTTACCATCAACCAGGATGGTGCAATCCGCCGAGGTTCCCGCGATACTCATGGCTATAATCCGTTCTTATTATGGCAAATTAACGGGACGAGGCGAAGACCCCGTCCCGAATTTCAACGCAGGGTTATTCTTCCCAGCGATTATCCAGTTCAACGCCGCCGACCGTAAGTTTATGACAGGAAATTTCGAATTCCTCGAAAACCTGATCGTCCGGGTTGTTCTTGACATGGGGAATTGTTTCTTTATAGGCCGTTATAAAGCCATCTTCCCAGGCCAATTCTTTCATCGCGGAATCATCCGGGGTCTTGAACTGCACCTTACCGGCTTTCCAGTTGGGTTTACTGGAATCGGTAGCCCAGCGATAGATGTCCGTGTTTTCGTCGGATTCACGGATAATCTTGACGGTTCCGGCGTGAGCACGATCCGATGGACGGCCCGTTTCATCCTTGGCGGTATAGAGCTGGTAAGAGACGTGGTAGACGTTCTTGTACACAACGCCGTCGATTTCCAAAACTGGTCTCCGTGCCATTGCGTTTCTCCCTTAATGAATTGGTTATACGGTTATTAGTTATTCGTTTACTTATCTTTGACGCTTGTCTGGTTTTCTTCATTCCAGGCCGTGAACTCGATATTGAAAGTCCGGGCCGGGTACTTCGGATTCAGTGCCACCCTGATGTCGACTTCCTGGCGTTTGCGCATTTCATCGTCGGCAAAAATCTCGACTTTGTAATCCTGCAGGATATTGTCGCCGCCGGAAATGGCCTTCATGAATTTATCGATGTCTTTACGCATGGTGTCGATGAATTTCTGATCGATGACCGAAAACGTCTGCTTGTTCAGGTAATTGCGCAACGTCTTGTAGACGTAATCGTACGTCCGGCGAATCGAATAGACGTTAAACGTCTCTTTGTTATAAAGAGTCGCGGCGCCCATCGATACGGCCGAACCTTCGAAGCTGACCATCGGGTTGACGCCTTTTTCATTGATCTTGCTGGCGTCGGGCTGATTGGCTTTGAACCGGATGTACTTGGCATCGCCCACTTTGCCGTACTTGAAACCGGCCGAGGGCTGCTGCATTCCGACGGTCGTGTCACCCTTGTACATCAAACCGGCCACGACCGATGACGGCGGGACCCACATATCTTCGTCTTCGAACTGATTGGCCTGTACGCGCCTGCACGTAATTGGCGAACACCGAAACGTACTGCTTGTATGCATCCGAACCCATCAGGTTGGCGTAGTTGGGGTCTTCCAGCATTTCCATGACTTCTTCATAGGATTCGAAATTAGGCAGATCGGTCATGATATGCAGCTTGTTCGCAAACCCGAGCTGACGGGCGAAATTATCGATATTTTCGACACTTCCCATATAGCCGGGGATGACCGCCATGGAGAAACATTCCTTGACACTCCATTCGCGATAAAGATCAGCCACCGATTTGCATAACTCCTCGAATTTTTCTTTGTCGTCCGGGTCGGTCAGACGGTCAATACCGACGTTGGCGAAATAGGCGTTAACCTTTTCATCCGGTTCCTGTTGAGCATTGGCAAAAAACTTGTCAATAGCCCGATAAGTCGTTTCTATTTCCCGGCTGGACCGGTGGACTTTCTTCATGTTCTTTTCGAGATTGGTTTCGAGCTTGGTGGCGTCGGCATTGATCGCCTTGCGAACTTCATCCAGATTGTTGCTCCTGGACAAGCTTTCCACCCACATTTTAAGTCTCTGACCCAGCAATTGACGCTGCTTGGCGTATTCGCCCTTGGTCAAAAATTCCTTGCGCTGAAAGTCCTTTTTGGGGTCGAGCCATTCGACACCGCGCACGAGATCTCCGTCACTGGTCTTGAATGACGGCAGAAGCGACGCCAGTTTTTTAAAATCACCGAAAGTATCGCCCATAAGGGACGCAAATTCTTCATCCGATATCTTCTCGGCAACCTTGGGCTCTGCGGCCTGCGCTTCTGCGGCAGGAGCCTGTTCCGGCTGCAATTGTTTTTCTTCTTCACCCATTTATCAAAACCTCACTTTTATTCGGTCAGAAGGTCAATGTAATAATTGGCCACTTTCAACAACGCTTCTTTCTTTTCTTTGTCGTTAAGCGTCTTGATAAGGGCGTTGTTTTTCTTTAACTGTTTGTCGAGATCGGACAGAATTTCTTTACCGTAATACACCGATGAAAGGTAGTCGTTTTTCTCGATCAGTTCCTTGGACGTGAAATCCTTCATGGCCTTGATTTCGAACTCAGCGTTAACCGGTTCACCTTCCGTCGAATCAAGCTCGACGTCGAACGACGGCCGGAATTTCTCGAATACATCCTTGAGATTGCTGCAACGGACCGGCGTGACGTCGGCATCTTCTTCGTTATTCAGTTTGGCGGCGTACAACAGCTTGTTCGAAGGCAAAAGCTCGACCGGGATCGAATCGTCCCGTTTTACCTTTTCTGTCGCACCGAGGATAAATTTCGCCATGTAATCCTCCCTGGAGTTTATATTGTTTGTTTACTTTTTCCCGATAACGTTAAATGTATAGGCATCGTTTTCAACGTCGATCGATACTTTATCACCGGACTTAACCTGTCCGGTAATGATATCAACCGACAACTTATTTACAATATCGCGTTCGATGGTCCGCTGTATTGGGCGTGCTCCCAGCTCAATAGTATAACCGTCGGCGCCGATTTTTTTCCGGGCGGCATCACTTAATTCCGCCCCGATATTCTGGTCTTTTAGCATGGCAATAACACCCTTGAACTCAAGACCGGCAATCACTTCGACCTGTTCCTGGGTGAATGAATGATATACGATAATATCGTTGAGACGGTTAAGAAATTCCGGTCGGAATTTAGTAAATATAAACGACCGAACCTCTTCCATATTGACGTCGCGTCCTTCCCGGTCGGCATCAAGAATTTTGTCGGCGGCATAATTGGAAGTCAGTACCACCATGGTATTGGAAAAATCGACCGTGCGTCCCTGTCCGTCGGTCAGGCGGCCGTCGTCGAGCAATTGCAACAGGACGTTGAAAACGTCGGGGTGGGCTTTTTCGACCTCATCGAATAAAATTATCGAAAACGGTTTGCGTCGGACGGCTTCCGTTAAAAGCCCGCCCGCTTCGTAACCGACATACCCCGGAGGCGCACCGATCATCTTCGCCACCGAATGCGGCTCCATGAATTCGGACATATCCAGACGCACCATAGCATTCTTGTCGTCGAACAGAAATTCCGCCAGAAGTTTCGGCAGATAGGTTTTTCCGGTACCGGTCGGTCCCAGAAACAGGAACGAACCCATCGGCCGGTTGGCCAGCTTAAGACCCGCCCGCGATTTGCGCACGGCGTTGGCGATCGCCTTTATGGCTTTTTCCTGACCGACAATTTTTTTGGACAGAAATTCTTCCATGTGTATGAGCCGGTCTTTTTCGGCGGTCATCATCTTCGAAACCGGAATACCGGTGCGACGGGCAATGACCGAGGCGATATCGGCATCGTCGATTATCGGCTGGACATTCGCAACGACGTCTTTAATCGCGTCGAACTTGCTTTTATATTCCGCGAAATCGTTCTTTATATCATCGAAATTGGGTCGGTCCATCATTCCCTGCCCCCTTTGGTCGAGGTTTCTACGCGGTAGCCCCAGTATTCATCCAACATATCCATTCCGAGCGAAAAAGCATCATACCGGTCATAAAGCTTTCCGAAAATTTCTTTATCCTTTTCGGGGTCTTTGCCCTCGCAATCGGCCAGAAGTTTCTCCATTTCTTTTATATGCTCTTCGACCACCTGAAAGTTCGCTTCGGTGTATTCTTTTTTGGTCGCGAACTGAGACGCCGCCTCATCGACCACGTCGAGAGCGACGTCCGGCAAGTTGCGCTCGCTTAAATATCGAATCGCAAATTTGACCGATCCGGCAATAGCGTCTTCGGTGAATTTTATCTTGTGATGCTCTTCGTACTTGGGAGCTACGCCTTTGACAATCCGTACACACGATTCATAACTGGGCTCCTCGATCTTGACTTTCTCGAAACGACGGTCCAGCGCTTTGTCTTTTTCGAGATATTTTATATATTCTTCTTCCGTCGTGGCCCCGATAAGCCTCAACTGCCCCCGCGCCAGAGCGGGCTTTATCAAATTGGCGGCATCCATTCCGCCGCCGGTGGACCCGGCGCCGGTAATCGTATGAATTTCATCTATGAACAAAATAACCTTGCCGCCGCTTTTGACGACTTCACCGATCAAGGCTTTAAACCGTTCCTCGAATTCACCCTTGTATTTGGCCCCGGCCACCATGGCCCCCATATCGACTTCAAGAACACGCACGTCCTGCAGCGATTTGGGCACTTTTTTATTTATGACGGCCATTGAAAAGCCCTCGACGATAGCCGTCTTGCCGACCCCCGCCCCGCCGACCAGGACCGGCGAGTTTTTGCGGCGACGAAGCAAAATCTGGATGGTTTGCTGTATTTCACGATCGCGCCCGATACAGGGATCGAACTGCCCGGCCGCGGCCTGATTAGTCAAGTCGATACAATATCTAAGTGATCCGGCCACTTCGCGCGATGGTTTCTCATCCGTATCAGTATCACCGGCGGCCTTTTTCTTCTCCGCCGCGGCCGTGATTTCTTCGACCGATTTGGATTCGGCGATAGCCTTGTAAATGCCCTCTTTGGTCAGGTCGATCTTATCACGAACGTATGGCGCCAGTTTTGATTTGGGATCGAAAATGGCAATAAATATATGTTCCGGCTCGACCAGCGGATCGTAAAGACGGGTCTTTTCTTCGATCGCCTGCGTCAGGACTTCTTCCACACCCGGAGAAATGGTCAGGTTATCCCTCGCTTTGGAGCGCGAAGATTGATCTTTCAGGTAGGTTTCGACGATATGCTCGATGAAGGCCGGGCTTTTATCGACCTGATTCAGAATCGATTCGACCTCGGTTCCTTCCTGCCTGATCACGGCAATAAGCATGTGTTCGACGTCGATTTCAGGATGTCGAAAGGTCGTCGCCACTTCGCGGGCAACCTTGATAACCGCCCGGGAATCGGATGAATAATTGGCAATGTCCATAATATTCTATTTTACTCCCTGTTAGCGTTGCTTGTTTGCAGACCTACTCAGTTGAATCAAAATCGCGGACGGCAATTGCTTAATCCATGAAAAATAAAATTGCTGCGCATCAGAGTCAAGCGTTTTTTCCTATCTGAATTTGCACCTTTTGATGGCGCCGGTCCAAATACCACAATACATTGATAATAATTATCATCAGCGGCATTACAAGCCAGAGGAATCCGGCAATCGCATGGTATAAAAAATCACCCGGATAGCTGCCATCGCCAGCCCGGATGAGCAAATCTCCATAGGCGTCAATATCGTCAGATTGGACGTAGCTCGTAAACGACGGCGAATTCTTCATAACCAATACGCTCATGGGCACTTCCGGATAAACAACTTCAAGGCAGTATAATTTCACCCAAAAAAACGCCGCCGCCAGCAATATCAGAGCGATATTTATGCTAATCCTTATTGACATTCGGTTTTTTTAAACCCGTCTCATTTCTGATATGGTCTAAATGTTTATACAATTCATCTCCCGGGCAGACGGTGGCATTATCCCAGTCACGATGACCGCCCAAGTATTGCAATCCGGTAAACATCCCCTTAAGATCCAGCACCAGATCGACTATGGCCTTGATTTGCTCATCGGCAGGGATATTGTCAACCGGGTCCCAGAATTGATGCTGGAAATCACCGAGCGCCAGAATTCCTATCTTGTGAGTGCTGATCTCATTAGTGACCGTGTAAGCGCCCTGTAAAAACAATTTGCGGCCTTCGTAAGCCGTCTCTCCCTTCAGGTCCACCATGAAATGATAACCGACGTCATCAAACCCCCGGGTTTTCATATGTAATTCTTCAATATCGAGTGGAGTCGGGTCATCGATTGATTTCAGCCTGTCGCCGGCATGGTGTATTACAATACAATTGTAACCCCAATCCGGTTTTATTTTGCTGTAGCGGGGCGTCAGCTTACCCCATTCTTCTCGGGGAATGATGCCATTTTTCGAGATGAAAGTTTCTACTTCTTCCTGATGAGGGCTAAGATCGTATGGATTGGTAATTCGGCCAGATTCCTTCCCGGTGATGAAATTTTCTGAGAATCTAAGCGGGTTGTAATGCCAGACGTCGGCTGAATCGGGCAGATCAACTTCAGCATCAGTGGCCTGCTTCCACCAGACATAAGGTTCCAATCGATGTTTTAACCCTATCGTATTGAAATAACCCAAGCCGGTGATTTTATCGATGGCGGCGGAAATATCGGGAACGCCCCATTCACTGACGAATTTACAGGCATAACTTCGCAGTTTTTCAACATTGCCATCTTTGTTTTCGGCGTAATATTGTTTCAATTCGGACGTATCCAGCACTTGATCAGTCCCGAGCAGCTCTTTTCCGAAAAGATCAAGAATACTCTTCGAATCTACGTTGAAATCGGAATCATTGTCCTCCACCTGCTCCCACTCGACAGGTATGCGGGGCGTTATCACCGTCCGGACACTTATTTTCGGAGTCGGGCTGTTCATGTATGGCATAACCAAGATAGATTCACCTGCTGCGTCCGGGGGAATCTTGTATTTTAACGTGTCGCCATGCTTACCAAAATCCGCCAGCGTTTTTCCGTTGAGTTCCACTTTCCAGTTTACGTGCTTTTTCTCGCTATCGGATGGATCGGACACATTAAATTCTGTTACTTTATACTGCAAAATCCTGCCGACATTGCCGCTGGTCGGTCCATTCACTTTCTTTATCAGAATTTGGCGAGTAAGCGCTCCGGCAGAACCGCCGCCGTTAGAGATTTCTTCCTTTTCAGCCTTTTCGAATAAATATTCTTCGGAAAAAATCTCCCAATGCATCAATCCGGTTTGATGGCCGGGCGAACCATAATAACCTGAAGCCCAAAGCAACTCGCCCGCCTTGACAGGGATATTGAGTTTAATGATTTTGTTCGATGCCAGCTTTTTTAGGATATTCTTTGATTGTTCCTTGATTTCATCGACCAGCGCATACGATGCATAGATATATGCGCTCTTGCCATTCGGCAATTTGACCCTGGCCCACGGCGGAGAATCGGTGAACTCCAGCAAGCCAACTTCCTGACCGCCATTCAGAATCCCCAGATGATCATTGTCCCTGGCAGTCGGGACAGATCTGTACTTCAGGCTTTTGTTTGCTTTTACACGATATCCGGTTACATTTCGGTTTAACCAGTCGATTTTTTTTATAAATTTAACTTCCGGGTCGTGATCCTTATATCCAAGGTGCATATAGAGTGAATAGAAAAATTTTTCACCCAACTGGTGCTTCACGAGAATAAAATCCTGGCTGCCATAAGCAACATTTGTCCGCAGCAGATCGTCGCAAAGGCGTGCAGCAACAATAATACCTGCCATAAAGGAATAGACCAGCGAACCTACGCCGGTTCTCAAATGGACTCCTCCGTGCCAGAGGGTATTGGCCCCGATCGGGAAATAGCCACCGGCATATTCCTTTTCGACATGATGATGGCCCAATTGCAATGATGCCGGAGTGGCCACAAGTGATCCCCCTATTTCTATAGGGAGTTTTATTGTCTCCGCGAACGGAGCCAGGGCATCATCCACGGATTTTACGTAGAAATGGCTTTTATAAACAGTCGTATCAAGATGTATCCAGGTCGGAGCGGCGTCGCGCGGCTCGGTCCGCGGTCGATTTTTAACCGTAGAATTGAAAGTCTCCTTCACGCCCCGCTCGGCCAGATCATCGCGCACTTCACCGCAATGCTTTTTCTTCGTTTCATAATTAGTTACGACAGTGAGTTTTTTGCCGTTGGGACGAAAGACATTGTTGCCCGGGATACGAAAATCGCACGCATGTCCGGTATGATTAGCCAGAGAGGCATTGCCATTTACTTTGTTGATCCGCCAATACTTATAATTACAGCGGTAACCGTTGGTGATATGAAGATCGTTTATACCATAAATATGCATGGTACCCATAAGCAGCCAAAACAGAGTCTTGTCAATCCCCGGATTTTCAGTATAATTGGCATATTGCTTGAAATTCCACGTCTTGCTATGAGTTAGGGCCACTCTCGAAAGGCTGCTTCCAAAACCATCACAGGTGGGTGCATTCCCGGCCTTTTCGACGCCTCCGACCAGGTCGATTTCGTCCTCAACGCGGTCGGTCCACAATTGGTCGCAATGTGTTTTATATGTGCCAGTCACATTACTGTGGTCGCATTTATACTTCTCAAGAATCTTTTGCATAATGGGTTTCATATCGCGCGCCCATTGATCCAACGCGGAAAAAACCCAGACGTCAGCCACGCCAGTTTCCTTTAAACCGAAACTTACCTGAAATTTCTTTACGGCATGCTCAGTAACCTCATCGAAAGTGCCGTCGCACGGGACAGCCTTGTCCTTTGATCCGAAGGCGACTATTTTGCGTTGAAGGTCCAGCACGTCCTCACCGGTCATTGCCGGGTCTTCTAACTTTAATACACGTTCACCGTATTTCATGGCGATTAGATATCCGGTTCAATGTACTCATATTTTACCACTCTTGTTGGAATATCGAGCGAATCCAGGCGCCGTTTAATCATATCAGCCTCATTGTTGGACAGGCAGCTCCCAAAAAAAATCAAGGCATTGTCGTCGAACACTTCATAATGATCCAGCTTAATCCCCCAATCGCGTATGTGAACAACGAGAGAATCTATTTCGTTTTTATAAAAATGCTGATTGGGTTCGTACTTCCAAAGCGAATCTTCGTATTCATCAATATCGGTGTCCAGCTCGCCGCCGGGCAGGCTGTCGGCGAGTTGGGCCGCGGCAGCCGAATCCGCCGTAAATAGTGAAACTCCGAAGTAAACCGCTTCCGGTTTCCATGCGCCTTCATACGGTCGATATATATCGATACCGGCCCCGTAGGCGCAATATTGTCCAAATTCCAACGGCCGTGTTGCCGATGTGTCATAATATTCTTTGATAGACTGCCGCCATGGAAAAACGTGGTCATAAACGACATAATAACCGTCGGCTCCACAAGGGGACCTCACCCAAGTCACCCCCGAATCGCAAGAATCTATATCGGCCGGACCGCCGGCTATAATATCAGGACCAATAAGAAATCCGAAGACAGAAATTATGAGAAACCAAATACTTAAAGCATTCGTATGTCGGAATTTATTTTGCGCCCTTATCATACAATCCTCTGCAGTTCCTAAATTGATGGAACAAATTCTTTTAATACCACTTTGATTATTGCTCTTTGGCCCGATTTCACAGAGATAATCTTCCTGGATTTGTCTTTTTTGGCATTGTCGGTAGACTTCTTTCCCGATTTTTCACTCATACCTGTCCTCACAGATTAAATGGCGCTGCGTTTATTATGTATCGGTTCCGGAATTAGAATCAGGTATATCCTCGTCTTCGCCTTCATCTACGTTCCCGGATTCTGAATTATCATCTTCTTCAGCGGTCGGCAGCCCTTGTCTATTTGGAAACTCGACCTTTATTTTGCCAGGCGGGATACCCTGCTCGACCGCCAAGCCGTTCTTGTCCAGCTTACCCTTTTTCTCCGTGCCATCGGGCAGTGTCAGGACATAATCCTCGTCCGGCACCGGGCGCCCGAGATTGTCATTGAGCACAAGTTCCACCCAATCCTTGAATTTTAAAAGCCCCGATTCCTGTTTTTTGCCAAGTTCGAAATCGCCTATTTTTACCGTGAAAAAATATTCCGGTGGATTGTAACTGCCTCCATACTTTTTTTTCTCTTCGTCATTTGGTATTTCGTCGGTGTCCTCATGGTATTCGTATTCCCATTCGATTTCGATCTTCTTTCCCTCGATTTTAACATCCATCTCGGTGATTTTATCGTGGGCTTTGTCTTCATCGTACTCGTAAATCGTCAACATGGCATCGGTGTTATCGTCGATTTTGTCGAATTCAGCCGTAAGGGTCAGGACTTCGCCCCGACGAGCTTCTTCCTGCGACCATTTCATTTTTTTAAGAATCGGCGCAGGAAAAACCGGGATAGTTTCTGACTCGCCGTCTATGCCGTTTTTTGAAAGTTTGAATTCAAAGCAGATTTCATCGCCGAGTTCGATATCATCGGGAATCTCGAATTTCCCGACAAAGGAATTGCCCCGCACCTCGCTTTTGATTTTCCCCAGCTTTTTGCCTTTAGTGCTTTTGCCGGTGACTTTTATCGGCGCGCCTTCGCCGACAAAGGCCGTCTTAATATAATACCCGGCCGTGCCGCCCGCGAAGGCTCCGGTATTGTCCCACCCGGCGGAGACCAGCGAGGATTCCAGTTTAACTTCGTGTTCCTCGTCGGTTCCTTTGTCGTACTTAAGGTCCGCCACTAATCTTCTTCGACCACTTCGTAAGTCCCCGGCACCAGCGCTTCCACGACGTCGTTCATCTGGTGCCCGAGGAGTTTATATGTCGCCTTGGTAAAACGACAGGAAAATGTGAAACCGATGCCGTCCTTTATTACGAAGATGTACTTATGAAAATAGGCCAGGTTTTCCGCCATTATCCATTTGTAGACGAATTCGTAGCATGGATTGCAGCCCTCAAGCGTCACTTCTTCGTCCTTCAACGTTTCCACGCCCGACAGGTTATCCACTATCGGCGATATTTTGGAACGGGCGAAACTTATCAGATCGGCATCCTGAAGCTGGCGATCGAGATACATCACCAGCCGATGCTCGTTATTACCTTCCTTCGGGCCCTCGAAAATGTAAACCGTCTGGTCCTCCCAGCCCCGAGGCAGGTCGAATAAAAAACGATTACTCTTCATCCTTCGGTCCTCCCAGCCCGTTTAGGAATTTTGCAGCTTCTTCGATTTCCTCGTCGGTATATCTTCTGTAATCGACGATTTCATATGAAACTGGCTTTTCGAACCATTCTCCCAGCAGCATTATTGCGGCATCACATACCCGGCCGTATACCGGTCGGTCTTTATCGCCCAGGTTAAAAACTTCTCCGGTATCCGAAAGCGCGGGCAGAAGATATTTCGCCAGGTTTTTATCGTCGATATATCTTAAATCTTCAATGGCTTTATATCTTATCTTCGAATCGGGAACGTCAAGGTTGGCCGCGAATTCTTCCTTGTACTTGTCGTCGCCGAGCTTGGCAAGACTCAGCTTGATATCCCGGTTGGCCTCGACATCGGTTTCCTTTTCCAGCCTGTCATACAATGGCTTCGATGTTTTTTCTCCGCCCAGATTACCCAGCAGAAGTGCCACCCCGCCGCGTATGGCCGGATCGGAATTATCCAGGTTTTCGATCATCTGCTTTTGCACGGTGGTATCGTACCTGGCTTCAAGCGTCTGCATCGCCGTCGAGCGGACGTTGTCGTCGGGGTCTTTCAGAGATTCCACGATTATGGGGAGAGCCGCTTCATCACCGGTCAGATCGAGGCAGCTGAGCGCCAGACTGCGGGTTTCGGGATTTTTATTTTGCATCAGGGCCTTGAGAGTAGGGACCGCTTCGGCGCCAAGTTCCTCGGCCAGGTCGGCGGCATCCCAGTTATCTTCGAGAACCATATTTTTCAGGTCATCCAGTTTTGCGGATGCTTCCATATTTACGTCCTTTTCTTTTTCCGGAGCGGCGCATCCGGAGACAAAAAGCAACAGCAGGAGTGCATATAATATATTCCCCATGGCCCGCTATTTTTTATAAAATTTATTCGACAGCATATGCTTGCGGCCGTTTTGTAATTCATTGTCCGGTTTGTCCTGAGGCAAATTGCGCACGCTGACCACGCAGCCATACTGCCCGTGGCCGTAACCGACGTTGTGAGCAAAGCCTTCCGTCCGGTCGGATGCCGGCCAGCCGCCGTACATCAAACGCCGCAGCGACCAGATGTCTTTCTTTTTGTGATTGTCATCCGGATCATCTTCGGCGTGGACACATTTATTGGCCGTAACACAATCGGCCAATCCAATGAAATGCCCCAGCTCATGGGCGAGGTCGATACCCGTTTTAGTCCAGTTGTCGTTCTTTTTCAGGGCGATTCCATTGGGCCAGCTGAAGTCTATGGCATCGTAAGTAATACCGTACGCACCGCTCATATCATTTACGATATATAAATTAATCTTATTTTGCTCCGTATTGCGATTGGATGTATCTTTGGCATTGGACATTTTATTAAATTCTGTTTTCAAACCGCCGCCGACGCTGGACACCTTGCCCGCCGTGGCAAAGCCGGTGACTGCCTTTTCCCGCCATCCGAGAAAATGGAAATAGACCCCATAGGGCTTCCATACGGTGTTAACTACCCTGAACGCCTGACGGAACCCGGCTTTGTCGCCGACCGCACCGGGCGCCGTTCCATTGATCGTGATCCAAACCGGTCGCACCAGACGCGTTATATTGGGCATAACAATAACCTGAAGCTTTCCGATTTCGACCGAGTCTTTGTCTTTTTTATACATAATCGAAATAGCCGCCGTTTTGGCTTTACCGTCAGTCATGGCCTGAGCCTGGAGCTCCAGATTAATATGCTTCTGCTTGGGCAGGACCGTGTTTTTCACCTTGACGACGTCTTCATCGCTGCTAACCGCTTCCAGAAGAGCATCGTTGGATATAA
The DNA here is from genome assembly GCA_963702205.1 of uncultured candidate division Zixibacteria bacterium. Lineage (GTDB taxonomy): Bacteria > Zixibacteria > MSB-5A5 > GN15 > PGXB01 > CALAMC01. The sequence goes on along the minus strand of OY969724.1, from coordinate 1,752,544 downwards.
ACTCGCGAAGGACTTTAATTCGGCAGGCAGAATTGCGTTTGATTGTCAGGACCGGCCCGGGCAGTTTGAAACCGAATGATTTGACTTTAATGAAACCGCGGTCGTCGAGGTCGGGTCCGGAGCCATCGGGATTGCCTGACCACACTTCCGGGTCGTCCTTGTCGGGCGACCGAAGAAAACGCACCAATGTTCGACGCACTATAAGGGTCTTTTTTGATTTGTTTTTCTTCTTAATGACTTTTTTGAGTTTGTCGCGTGTCTTTGGGCCGACTTCACCGTCGGTGCGCAGCTTGTTATCCGCCTGAAAACCCAGGGCGGCGTGCTCTGTGATTTTGCCGTTTTTATTGTCCACCCGGGAGGGATAATAGCCGAGTATTTGCAGTCGTCTCTGTGTGCCGGGAAGTTTATTTTCCGGCCCGAGCTTCTGCCACGAGGTTATCGGGAACTCATCGGGCCTATTGACTTCGAGCACAACATTGGATTCGCAGCGGATTTTATAATCGGTATCGAACAAATTGAAATCGACCGTATCGCCCGGCGTCATTTTGATGCCGTAATAACCTTTGCCGCTCGGCTTGACCGGTTTCACCTGACCCTTTATTTTTGCCGGACCGGCCTTGATAATATTCATGGAGTCAACCCCGGGACAGGTTTGAAAACAGAATATTACACTTGAAGTTGTAGCTTTTGCTTTTTGTGCCATAGATTATTCGGGTAATTTCTTGGCTTCTGACTGATTCGGAAAATCGACCTGACTTTTTTGTACCGGGATGTCTTTAATAGTGGCCTTGCCGTCTTTATCGGTTTTCCCCTTTTTAACCTGGCCATCGGCCAGGCGGACCTGAAACTCTTCGTCCTTTATCGGGTCACCGTTTTCGTCAGTCAGTTCGATCTCCAGATCATCAGTCAATTTAAGGAAATCAGACCGAGCCTGCATACCGTCGGCTTTCACTACAAAATAAAACCTCGGGTTGGAATACCTGGTGGACTTTTCCGTCCCGACACCGGGATCACCATCATCCTCCCGATATTCGAATACCCATTGAGCTTCCGCTTTATCACCGGATATATCGGCTTCGATCATGTCATAGGCGTCGTCGGCCGACCCGATGTCTTTCCTGAAAATATGAAACTCCGCTTTGACACCCGATTCGACCCCGGCGAATTTGGCTTTCATTTTGACCTCATCGCCGACCCTGGCTTTTTTGGTCGACCAAGCCACTTCGGTTATGGCCTTGAGTTTTACTTCATGAGTGCCTTCCTTGACGCCGCCTTTCTTAATCTGGCCGGTTAAGATGCCTTCGCTTTTCTTTCCATCGGGGTCCTTTATCTCATACTTGGCCCCGCCGATCGGCTTGCCGCCTTTATCGACGAACTTTATATCCAGCTTGTGGCTTTCGGTTTCTTCGATCTTTTTGACCGTGGCCCTGGCTGTACTGCCGCCGCCACTGCCTCCGCCGCTGCCGCCGCCGCCGTTGCCGATCATCACGTTGGGACTGCCCATCATAATTTCACCCTTGTTCGAGGGAGGTTTTTGGAAAGCCGTTCCCGGAGGCATGGGAATGTGCGAGGGTGTATTCGTGGCGGTACTGCCCTTGTAGGCCGCCGGTTGACCCATGATCTTTACCGATGACGACACATTATTGTCGATTATGCCCATAAACGGATGCGGCAGCGGTGTGGGGACAGGTCCGCCCGGCGATGGAACCATAACTATATGGATATCGACACCGACTATCTGATCGTTCTTTCTCGCCGCAGGCATATTGTTGATCAAAACCATCATACCGGTACCTAGAACCGTCCCGACCGGCATATCGGTCGGGTCATTGCAGGTTTTGGCCATATCACCCATACGGGCCGCAGGATTTCCCATTTTAATCCTCGAAAAACAAGTGAAGATGTTAAGTTATTACGCTGGAATAAGTATAATCTGTCAACCTTTTTGCTGTCAACCTTTACTTTTTAAGGTTGCACAAAAAAAAGACAGCCCCGAAAGGCTGTCTTGAACTCAAAGTATAAACTCTGTCACTGGCAAGAAGGTTCCGGTCCATCATTATAAACGAAGTCGATAACGGTAAGTATATCAATAAGGTTCAGGGTTCCCGAATTATCGACGTCGGAAGCTTCCATATTGGATGGCTCCGGTCCGTCATTGTAAACGTGGTCGATCATTGCCAGGATATCGAGTAAATTAATTTCTCCGGAATCATCGGCGTCGCCGCAAATCCACGGCGGGATTTCACTTACGGTAAGTTGCGCCGGGATAATCATGTTCGCTTTATCCGGCGACGGATCGTTGCTTGTGATGCAGACATTAGTCACATAAACTCCCGTATCGAGTCCTTCGGAAGAAACATGACATAAAACAGTATCTGCTTCACCGGGCGGGATTATGCCGTCGGTGATATCCATCGTCAGCCATTGCGATGGACAATAAAACTGCACAGCGAGATTGGCGTGAACATACTCGGTCAGATACGCCACTTCCAGCCCGTCGGTACCGTCGGTGTTCTCGATTCCGATTGTCGCGGAACCGATATCGAAGCCGCTGGCGAAGTCAAGATACTGGATCTTAATAGATCCATCGGTCATTAGAATAACCTCGGCGGTTATGATGTCACCGGCCGATGCGCCGTACTCCGGATAATTATGGAACATAATGACGCACTGCCCGCCGGTCGTATCCATATAGACACGAGCTTCGGGGACATCCGGGTCGGTCGGATTGAGATCATCCCAGAGCCAGCAGATCATATTGTTCGGCAGGGAATCGGTCGGGATCGGTTTTTTGTAGCGCGATTTCAACCCGGTTGAATCGAAGCCGATCATTCCGTTGGAGGCCACATAGATTTGACTATAGGTCAATCCATAGTACGGAAAATCGAAACCTAAATCGAGGGGCCCAATATAGCTGTCGTCTTTCAATCCGGCCGTAATATTGGTGCCGGTCGAGGATATATCGACCCAGTCAAACGTAGGTCCGGTCGGTTCATCGGAATCGATCCAATAATAGCCGAACAGGTCGGGACCACCGGCATTGCGCGTGACCGGGTAACCCACTCGCGGATCATCGGTACCCTTGATATCATCGTAGGCCAGGAATTCTTCGCTGTACTCACGACGAGCCGGTTCGACGTCTCCCAGCGCTTCGAGCGCATCATAATTAAAACCGCGATTGAAAACCGGCATGTTCTTGATCCAGTATTCCAGGGTTCCGGGACCGGCATTGGTGATAATCATATCATCATCAACGGTTTCGTCAACCAAAAGTTGAAGAGTCATCCCCGTAGGAGTGACCGACATATCGGGGGAAAAATCGAAACGAATATTGTCCACGAACCAGTCGTCCAGCCCCTCACCCGACCCGTTGGAAATCAGGCGCATCTGGAAATTGGCATGCGCGGCATCCATCGGCAGAGCGAGCGAAATCCGTTCGAATGTGTTCATGTCGCCCTGTCCGCCTTCGTGGGTATTCAGATTCACCCAAACGCCGAAGGAATTCTTGTATTGTATGATCAAATTGTCGCCTACGCCGGGAGTCCCCCCTCCACCACCGCACTGATAATAATAGGCAATGGTTGCGCCATAGGCCGACGAAAGATCGATTATTTGTGAAACCAGAGTATCGCAGCCGCCGTCGAGATTCAAAGCGTACGGACCACTGGGCGGGTTGACGGAGTTGGTCGATACAACCGCTCCGCAGTTGGCCATCCAGTGCGGCGCTCCCAGCGCGGGATCGTCGAACAGATCGGACCACGGGAAAGCTCCCGCCGGACCGGCCGACACCGTCTCGACGCTGACTTCATAGCTGACCAGCGGATCGTTCTGCGATGTCACCGCCAGAATGGCATTGTCGTTATCGTGCATAAGCGACGCTGAGGGAATATCGACTTTCACTATCACCGGGACGGATTCCCCCGTCGGGATCAGGCCGGTTGAAGAAATCTCGTTCGTGCCGCTCTCGTCATAAAAGACGACCTCCCAATCATTGCCGCTGACGCTGAGGTCATAGGCATCATCCAGTCGGCCCCGGTTCATTATCGAAAGCTGATAGGCGATTTGATTGCCTGAAGCACCGTACTGTGACTGGCTGTACGGCGAGACCACAAGTTCATAGTCGGGCGGGTAACCGACATAAATATCATCCACGAACCAGTCATCCATGGACCCGGACGAAGCCGAGTTAGACATCATGAGACGGAATTCGGCATGATACGCCTCGGGCGGCAGATTAATTTCAACCTCTTCGAATTCCGTCATGTCGGGACCGTCGCCACCGAGACGGCTGATTTCGTGCCATGTGCCCGTGGCATCGAGATACTCGGTAACCAGATCGTCTCCGGCTTCAGGAGAATCACCGGATCCGGTCCGTTCGTACTTAAAGCGAACGATGCAGCCGGATTCATTGCGAAGATTTATTTTTTCGGAGACAAGTTCATCACCGCCGCTTGGAGAACCATCGAAATTCAGACAGTACGGCGGCGTGGGTATATTCAGTCCCAACTGGCTGGTTTCGACGCCATCGGTCGACTCCCACTTGTGCACGTCGAATGCGCTGGACGGGAAATCATCGGAAAACGGAATCGGCAGTGGTTGCCCGGCCGAAACGGTTTTGATTGCCGCCGTCGCGAAGTATGAATGGTTACCTTCCGACATCGCCGTCACCGTCGTCGAATCGTAATCATCTTCCCAGCTTTGCGGGATAACCACGCGTACTTTAAAATCGAAAACGTCGTCTCCGTTGAGTTCGGTCGACGATGACACTTCGAACATTCCGGTTTCGTCAAAGATCGACGTCTCCCAGTTATTGCCGGAAACGATCAGATCATAAATATCCGCCAGAACGCCGTCGTTGGTGACGGACAGATCATACCAGACCGTATCGTCGACCGGCGCCGACAATGTCGAAAATGCGGGTCCGAACAGCAAACCATAGTCTATAACTTTGAACGAGAAGATATCGGTCGAATCGACAAAACCGCCGGTATTGGATGCGTACAGGTAATAGCTGACGTCCGTCCCAGCCGGCTGCGACGGAATCATGCCGTAATATTCGCCCTGCATCAATCCTTCACTGAGGACAACCGAATTCCAGGTAGAATTGGTTTCATACTTCAGCAGCAAGTCGTTCGCATTGAGCGGAGACGACGTATATATTTCGCAATCGACTCTGAAATCGTCGAGCGTATCTTTCGTGTCCGGCAGAGGGTCGCGGTGAATGATGGCCAGGTCGGACGTCGTCGTAACCGTATCAACCACCGTCTCGATATTATATCCCGTAACCGTTAACAGAATGTCGCTCGCAATCGGCAGTTCCTGCTCAATCGGGATGACGGCGATGCCGCCGGCATCTGAATAAGCCGACCCGTAAACCACGCCGTCAGCATAGAGCGCACAGAGCGCGCCTTCGACGCCCACGTCGACCGTGTACTCGGTGGCGACAAAAAAGACCGTGCCGGGGTGATTCACCGTTATTTGCTGCGGGTCGAGAGTTCTGATCTGAAGCGAGGGATCGCCGAAAATATGCCAGGTGTTGTACATATCGGCGCCGCTGGTGCCATTGATCTCGATCATACGCGATGAGCCGTTGAAGCACAGCCCGCCGAATGAGGTCTTGGCTTCGGCGCACAACAGGTCGATGTACTCATCCTGGCCGTCCATCGGTTCATCCCAGTACTGGTTTATCGAGGACATGTACGCCCCGACCGCACCGCTGGGAGCGCCGCCATTGGTCGCCCTCAGCCAGGCCTCGCCGAAACAGGTGGAACTCGTAAAATTACCGTTGACGCACGCCACCGAATGTATGAACGGCAGCATGCCGTTGTTGGTCAGGGAGTTGACATTGGTATTGGAAAAGCCGGTCGTGGACCAGGCCGTGGTCGATCCGTGACCGATATAATTCACGGTGCTGCGCCCGGAGTTCAAGGCGCTGGCGACCGCCGATGCCGACGCGCTCGGATCGTAAATCTGATCGACCTGCGTATAATTGTACCCCAGCAGATCGGTGCGAATATTGTTCATGTGTTGGTAGTCGTATTCGTTGAAATGTCCCGGCCCCTGGTCCGACGCGATACCGGTGCCGTGGGTGTACCATCCGCCCGCCGTGTAATCGCGCTCATAGACGATAGTGCGGTCCACCTGCGTCTGCACCTGGGCCGTATTCTCGGCGGAGAAGCGGCCGATAAACAAGTCGGGATAACTGTCCGATCCCGCCACCAGGGCGTACATCGGGTCGGCCCCGCCGCCGTCGAAATTGCCGGTCGCCACCTGCGCGGCGTCACCGATCAGAAGCACCCAGGCGAGGTTGGTGCTGTCATAAAAATTATGTATAAAATTGCCAATCGAAGTTGAATTATTGCCGATCGACGAAACATCCACCACTGTCGTTTTGATGCCTTTCTGACGTTTCCAGTCAGCCAGGGAATTAATGGTCGAGTGGAACGAAGCGTAGGTTATAATCAGCATGTCGCCGATTTCGTCCACGTCGGGATACAACTTGGATTGAAAATCATAATTCAGGAAACGCCTTTTATACGACGTTTCAAAATCGGCCACACGGACGGATTTCTTCTTATCGGGCGTCAGGACGTTGATCTGCCCCGGCCCGTCATTGATCACTTCAATGGTGACGGTTTTATAAACGCGAAGGATCTGCGAAACCGGGTTGTACTGAAACGGATAGACTTCGACAACCGTGCCGCGATAATCCCGCTGGATAAACGGATCGCGCAGGTTGGCCAGATTTCCGGGAAAAAATTCGTTTTGGGAATAGACGTCGGAAAATTCGTATTTGACCAGTCGCGGATCGATCGTACGAAGGATGGAGCCCTTGGACGGGGCGACCGGGGTATTGTCGAAATCGACATATTCGGCGTCGACGATATTCACTTTCATCGCGGCGTCGTCGGGTATAATAATGCTGCGACAGATGCGCGGAACGGCCGGATTGCCTTTTTCGCGCAGGACGCCTTCATCGCCGTTGGTTATCAGGAAAAAAGGTTGGCCGTCGATATCGACGAGATTCCTGTCGAACGATCCGAGATCGACCCGTATCACCGTCCGGTCGATATTCGATTCGAGCACTTTCACCCGAACCGGATCGGCCGTGTTTCCGAGGTCGACAGTTTCGGCTGAAACCGAAACCGCGATCAGCATCACCCCCAAAAACACCATGAGCAGTTTTTTCAGCATCGCATCCTCTTTCTATACATCAATCCTATTATTGTCGAAACGAATGGTACTTCACTATGCATGACGAGGTCCTTAGTACTGACACGGCGCCGGACCGTCGTCGTAAATGTAACCGATCAGGTACAGTATGTCCAACAGGTTGCACGTTTGAGAGCAATCGCAGTCACCGCTTTTCATATTGACCGGATCGGGTCCTTCGTTATAAACGAAGTTTATTAAAAATAGAATGTCCAGAAGATTCAAATCGCCCGTGCAATCGACGTCACCGTTCAAAACCGAACGGACATTTAATGAAAAATCATCGAAGTAATACTTTGGAGGGTACGATTGGTCTCCGACGCGCAAGGTGAAGGAGTAATTTCCGTCGGATGCGAAATCACCCGACAGAAGTCCCTCGCCGTTCAAGCTGATTCCCGGAGGAAAATTATCGTCGATCAAAGTCCAGACGTATGGTTCCGCGCCGCCGACGCCTTCGAACTGGAAATTATAAGTATTGCAAAAACTCGCGGGCGGCAGGTTGCGACTCGCGGCGATATCGAGCAGTGTATCGATCTGTAGCAGTGCCGCCGAACCGCCAAAATTACGGCAGTCATATTTAATCCAGAAATATCCGCCGTCGCCCCACCATTGGCCCCAGCTGTTTTTGCAGCGCCAGGCTCCCTCGCCGCCACAGGCGTTGTCATCCCAGCCGACCAGCAGGACGGCATGGTTGACTTCGGGAGTCGTGCTGTTGACATAGCAGCCGTCGTGATAATAATACAAATCCGGGAAAGCGAAAAATGTCAGTGCCACCGGTGCAATCAGGACGGCCGTCTTTAGCATTGTCCGATTGTTGGGGATGGCCATCCAGCCGGTGATCGTAACGAGCGCCGGGCAGTCCTGGCCGTTGGAGCAGAGGATCATATCGTTGGCCTGATACGGCATGCAGGATTCGGCTATCGCCCCATGATAAAGGAAGCTATTGTAGGCCTGATCCATATAGCCGCCGTCGCAGCCGACTCCCTGCGTCACGCACGAGAGGACGTACTGTTCGGAAAGATCGAGCTTCTTCCCGCGATAAATGCTGTAAATGGATTCGAGAGAAGCGGTCGCGGCAAAATCCCAACAGGAGCCGCAGCCCCCCTGATTTCTCACTCCGGTCAGTACGGCGCTGTCCTGCCAATTGAAATATGCGGGCAGGTCACGGTCGGCCCTGGCCGCGAAATTCGGGTCGAGATGCGCCTCCCAGATTTCCTGCCAGTTTTCGGGCAGTTTCAGCCCGAGTATTTTTTGTCTTTCCTCGGGAGTAAATTCTTCGACAATCGGGTTCAGCCCGGCGGTCCAGTTAAGACCCTCCCGGTCAATTTTCTCCTGAATTGCCTTCAACTCCGCCTGAGGAGTAAAGACATCCGTAGCTTGCGTAAATGGTATTATTAGACACAGAAAAACAAAAAAATACGAGAAAAATGTGGTCATTTATCCACCCGGGGCAGAATCATTGTAATAACAGCATACCTCTTAAAATCATAATAACGTAATTTTTATTTTTGTCAATATAACTTTTGAAATAACAATAAGATATACGCTTTTGTACAGAATCTTTCGCGGACTCTAAAAGAAAAAGGGCTCCGGAGTTTGCGAAGCCCTGAAATTGTCAGATTTCGATTAAAATGTAGAAGGGCAAATCGGATCATCTCCCGGAGGAGAATCGTATTTATAGGAAATCAGAACCAAAATATCCAGCAGGTTAACGGCATGGTCGTTGTTAACATCAGCCGCTTCCATAATGGCCGGGGCGTCTCCCGGAGGAGTATCATACTTGTACCATATCAGGAAGAGGATATCGAGCAGGTTAACCGCTCCGTCACCGGAGGCATCACCGCAAACCCAGTCGCAGGCATCACCGACGCCGTTGCTGTTGGCGTCTTCCTGACCCGGATTGTAGACGTTTTCACAGTTATCGCAAACGTCACCGACGCCATCGGCATCGGCGTCATCCTGAGTCGGGTTGGACATATCAATACAATTATCACAGGCGTCGCCGACCCCGTCAGCATCGGTATCGAGCTGATCTTCATTGGTCACGAACGGGCAGTTGTCGCAAACGTCACCGTAAGTGTCGCCATCGCTGTTGGTTTGATCGGGATTATACACGGCCGGGCAGTTGTCGACGTCATCGGCAAAACCGTCGCCGTCCGCATCCTGAATCTCTATAATATTCAATTCGACAATTCTTAAATATGTCGGTCCGGCATATGATTTAGCAGCCGGTACCTCATAGGTGTATATTAGCTTGACATTGCTGCCATCAGATTCGCCCAGGTCAAAACCACGGTATACAACCACACATTTATCATCCGGGACACTGGCCAGAACCGGAGTACCCCAGGTCGAGCCGGCATCTTCGGTAACGGAGTAATAAAGTGAGTCACCCGAATAATAGACAACGACAAAAGTCTGATCAGCAACATGCCGCACCCTCGGGAATCTTTCGTCATCGGTAGTATTCGCAACAGTCGAAAGATTCATATCATCGGCCATGGTTTCGCTATTGGAAGTAAAACAAACGACATTATGGTTGTTGGGTGATGCAGTTGCCCAGTGTTCCATAGCCACCAGCAGGTGACCATTATAGGCGTCCGACGTCGGATACATGACATTTTCGCCGGCATTGGCGCCGAAGCCCCACATGCCGCTCCATCCGAGGGCATCGTCCCAGTCATCCGAGGATTCCTGACGAACCAATAATATCCATTGGCTGTTGTCGGTATCATAATAATCGTAGGAAGCATACGCTCTTAAAGTAACGGGATCTATGACAGCGGCCGAAGTGCTGCAGCCGATTTGACCATAGGCACTCATCGAGGCGTAGCCGTCTTCGCTGGTTGGGTAAAAGATAAAATCGATATCAGGGTATTCGGAAGTAGTGTTATAGGTTAAATCTCCGGTAATGGACATGAAACCCCATTCCCAGGGCAAACGGCCATTATTCGTGGCCATTTCAACGCTTCTCATATGCTTGAAATCGAATGGAGCTCCGGCGAAATTCCAGGAGGAAAGTGTCCAGGTAGCGTTGTCCACGGAATTCGGGACGTCCAGCAGCCAAATGGCCGATCCATTATCCCGGCCCGGCTGCATGAAGGTGCCATAGAACGTTGTATCCAGGCCCCAATATTTGACCGAAGGATACATCGGAAAACCGGGGGTAAGGGCCCAATAGACCGGGCTGTCGAAATTCATGCCATCGTCCATTGACGACGTCCAGAATAGCGAAGAGTCGTATTCGCGATAACTATAACCCAGGAATAAGTTACCCATACCGGCATCGGCCAGAGACGGCTCTACACGAAGGGTATCGACAGGTTCGCGGGCAGTGACTTCAATATCATAATCGCCATACGGTCCCGGCGTTCCGGAAAAACCATCAACGACAATATAATATGTATTTGGCGGGGTCATGGAAATATCGGCAACGCCGGCGTGCATCGGGTCGGCGCATGCGTCATAATATTGATTGCAGGCCAGCAAGGTTGATTCATCATTCTCATAAATCAACAGCCTTGTCCAATAAGATGAACCACAAGTGGTGATCGTAACCAGCTCGCCGGCCGCCGGGGTATAAGAATAAACGACATCGGGAGCAGCGGTCGCGATCGGACAATAGCCCGAAAGAGTCGGATCATAATCATCATTCATACCGGTAGTGGAACCGTTGTCTGTATAAGGAAGTGAGGGTATGGCGGTGGCGGTGGCAAAGGTTTCCCCACCTCCCTGGGGCCCTTTGACGAAGGCGCGTGAAGGCGGTTGCTGAGATGGCATGGCCGGAAGCGTTTCAGATTTGACGGTAATCGTGATTTTTGGCGCATCGATCTTCTGTCCCTTAATCTGCTCGGACTTAAAAGTGGTTGCTCCGGCAGACAGGCTCAGAACGAAGATGCCTAAAATCACCATCAACGTTGCTTTTTTAAAGTTCCTCATGGTTTACTCCATGTTGTTATGTAGTTTAGCTTCTTTATTCTTTTTAAATATAGAGGTAAGGACTCATCAGGCCGAAAATCTCCGGCGGTATGGCAGTCACTTAGGCAAGTGCGATCTTATATCCATCCCTCCTTTGATTTACGCGAGTTATACTTCCTCTGTTTCCTAAAATCGGGAAATCGCACCATTTTATTAATGCGATATCTACAAATTTATGAAAAATACTCACAAACAGATGGCATTTTAGGCCAATGGCTGCAGGAGATATCTTTATCCGGGCATCCCCAGGCAAATTTTTCAAATTTCCCGCCAACAAGGCGGTCAAATTTGACAGCATCCAAAATTCCCTTCAGGGCCGAAAAGGTAAAAGCGGTATGAAAAAGTAGAGAGGTTAGCGCCCTAATATCCCGTTGTCCCTACTACTTATATTAATATAAAGGCCCTGCCGTATATGGTCAAGCAATTATTTGGCAAGGGCTTAGAAAAGGCCCAAAAAAAACCTCCGCGAACCGGCGGCAGGGTCCCGGCTAAGCCATTCGGCACATTTGTCGATTAATATTATAAACAGATCAAATCGAAAGTATGAGGAAAGTTACATGTCCCTGCTTATTGAGGTAATCGAATGGATTGATCCGTCCGGGGAAGAAATGATTCATCGTATCCCTCAGGAAGGATCCGCCGATTTTAAACTCGGTGCCCAACTGATCGTACGCGACAGCCAGACCGCCATATTTTTCAAAGACGGCCACGCCGCAGATACTTTCACCACCGGCCGCCATACCCTGACTTCCATGAACGTTCCCATCCTGACCCGCCTGTTGGCTTTCCCCTTCGGCTTTAATTCGCCTTTCAGGGCCGAAGTCTATTTCTGCAACCTGAAAACTTTCACCGATCTGAAATGGGGCACGACTCATCCGGTGACTTTCAAAGACAGCAAACTCGGCCTGATCCGCCTGCGCGGGCACGGCGCTTTCACGATGCGCATCGACAACCCCATTCTCTTTCTAAATTCTATCGTTGGCCGTCAGTCCCGCTACAACACCACCGACATACAAAGCTACCTGCGCGACGTTATCATTGCTCGTTTGAATGATATGCTCGGTGAAAAACTGGACACGATTCTGGATCTGCCCTCGATATATACCGAACTGGCCAGTGAATTCAAGAACACCGTGCATGGCGAATTCGAAAAATATGGTCTGGAACTGATCGACTTCTATATCTCTTCGATAACGCCGCCCGAGGAAGTTTCCAAAATGATCGACCAACGCTCCGGGCTGGAAGCGGTGGGCGACCTGGATAAATTCCTCAAATTCGAAATCGCCAAGGGTCTGGGCACGCCGGGCGGACCGGCCGGAACCGGTGCCGGTATGGGCATGGCGGCCGGAGTCGGCCTGATGCTCCCCGGTGTCATGAACAACGTCTTCAAACCGGAACAGACCGATCTTCGCCGCGAACCGGTCGCGACGGTAACCTGCCCCAAATGTCACGCCGACACGCCGGAGCAGTCGCGATATTGCTATCGCTGCGGGTACAACATGGTCGTCATGAACAAATGCCCCTCGTGTAACGCGGAACTTCCGACCGAGGCCAATTACTGCCTGCACTGCGGCCACAAGCTCGACTCCAAGGCTTATTGTCCACACTGCTCGGCGGAAATTATTCCCGGATCGAAATTCTGTGGCGAATGCGGTCAGAAAATCGACCAGGAAGGCGAAAGCTAATCGGCCGGATTTATGCGAATCAGTGAACATGCCGCTAATAAGGCGGCCAAATCCGGCTTTTTTATCGGTGTGACCTGCCCCGGCTGCGGAGGTTCGCTGGAACTGGAACAGGATTTCTTCGTCCTGACCTGTAATCATTGCGGCTCGGCTCTGCGGGTCAAAATGCCCGAAGTCCCACCGGCGTATCTGGTCAAAAGCCGAAAAAACGAGCGGGAAATTCGTTTCGGAGTCGACCGCTATCTCAAGGAGCACGATTTCCCGCTGACCAGCTCCAATATCCGGTATACCTGGTTTTATTACCCGTTCTGGAAAATCGACGGCATTCTCCTCAAGCTCCGCAATGAAATCGTGGAAAGAACAATCGGTGAACCGACCGGTTATGACCCTTCCGGTTTTGGCGGTTATCACGCAAACATGGAATCGAACACACGCCAGGACAAAATGACCCACATATCGCTGACGCCCTTCAGCAACACGTACCGGGCGGGGGTTGGACTCGATGACGTCCCGGTGTCGCTGGGAGTGCGGGCCGACTACCTGCGACTGGTGCCGTATTCCAATGAAAATATCGAGGACGGCTTCGACTGCGCCCCCGTCATGAATCCCTGGGAGAAGGTCCGGGAAGCAATTGTCAAAGGTCTGAACTCCTGGGATAACATGAATACGGCCGATTTCGGAAAGAACCAAACGCGGCTTTTTTACCCGCGTGGTTCGGTCATCTATTTTCCGTACTGCCGGGTTCAATGTTCGCATTCGGGTTCATATCAGACGTATATCGCCGATGGTGTCACGGGTCGTATCGAAAGCCGACAGGAGAACGTTGAGCCGTTTTCGGAACCGGACTTTGGTGAGGGGCCGCTGTTGAAATTCGGGAAATTGACCGTGGACTTGCACCGCTGCGGGAATTGTGGTGTCGACCTGCCGGGTCTGCAGTCATATGTATACGTCTGCCACAACTGCCACGAGTTGACTTTCCTCGACAACAGCCCCTTGATTAATAAAAGCATTAAAGGCGTGATTCCTCCCAAATCCAATCGCAACGATAAGTTCTTCCCATTCTGGGCTATTAAAATCAGGACGGCCGACAGCAGCCGCCTTCAAAGACTTTTTGGCGGGATATATAATTCTGACCGGCTGGTTATTCCGGGCTTTCGCGCCCCGAATTTCGAGGCGGTGTTCAGGCTGTCCAAACGCATGTCGGCGGCATTCCCCAGGCTAAATCCGGAACCGATCGAAATACAGGACGATAATTTCCACCCGGTGACAATCGGTCTCGAAGAGGCATTAACCTTTGCCGAAGTCGCTATCGACCGGGAAGAAACGATGCGAAAGAAAAGCCTTGTCACGGAAACCGGGCACTTTGCCCCGGAAGTCATCGAACTGTTTTATGCACCGTTTCACCCGGAAAGCTATTTCTTTGTCGATTCGGTTCTGGGAGCCGTGACATTCGAAAAACACATGTCTATTCTTTAAAAGTGCAAAAAAAATGACCGAATTGTCAATTACACTTCGGCCATCTTCGTCTGAATTTATCCTTCAAAAGTTTCCGTTCCCTCTTGTCCAACCGGCTGTAAGTGAAACTTTTCGCAATTAGTTTAATCGTCAATACCGTTTGTGTCAAGTTAATTGTCCGTTAGTGCAGATTTTAATTGCTTTAAGCTCTCATAACGCATCGTGTCTATGCGAATTAAAAATGTTTTCGCGTTCCCGATCTGATTATTGTTGTATAAAAATCGCCGGCCAGTAAATTGATAAGCGATTGAATTTTTAACGTTCGGAGTATAAGTATGGACAATAATTCTCAAACTTCAATGAGCAACAGGAATAACCTGATAATATTCGGCGTCATTATCGGCGCGGCTCTTATAATCTGCGCTTTTATCGGGCGGGTTACCCTATTAAAAGTCAAAGCCTATGGCAATACCATATCCGTGACCGGTGCGGCGTCAAAACCAATTGAATCGAATCTCGCCATCTGGGAAGCCGAAATCTCGGCGACCTCTCCTACGGTCGAGGCCGGCTACGCCAAAATAAAATCAGACGTCGAAAAGGTGACCGCCTTCATGAGCAGCCGAGGATTCAAAGAAGGTGATTACGAGCTTTTTGGTGTCAACGTCCGCAAAAATTATGACCGCGACCGCAATGAAACCGGGGTGACTCTAACCCAGCGGATCAAAATGGAATTAGGCGTCGTGTCCAAAGTTACGCAACTGGCCCGTGAAGCCTCATCCCTGCTGGAAAAGGGCGTCGAGATAAATTCGTATAACCCTCGCTACCTGTTTACCGGTCTGGACACGCTGAAAATCGAGATGATCAGAGCCGCCACCGAAAACGCCGTGTTACGAGCCAAACAGCTGGCCGAGACCAACGGCAAAAAAGTCGGTGCTCCGACTTCGGCGCGGGTGGGAGTTTTCCAGATTCGACCGTTGCACTCACAGGAAGTGTCCGATTACGGCATCAGCGACGTCACTTCGGTCCAAAAAGAAATCGTCTGTACCGTCAATATCAGTTTTTTGATAGAGTAAATTAAGCTGAAAGCTTGCAAATAAGATTTTGCAGCCCGTCTGCAGATGACAAAAAACAGCTATTTCTGGCGGACCACCCGCAGGGCGTCGGAGAGCATCCTAAACGGCGACTTTTCGGAATTGGCTCGTATCGCCGTAAAACACAACTCGCAGGTATTCTGCTGCGCGAATTTTTCGTTAAGTTCCTTCTGCGAATCGAACTGCTCGCGAAACATCCCGCACGGCGTCAGTTTGGCCCACGGATTGACAATCATAAACCGGCTCCCGGCTTTGCAGTCAGGCTGACGCGACGTCTTGAAAAATTCGATCATCTGCCGCAGGGTCCACTCGGAAGTCATAATCGGGTATCCCTCACGCTGCATCTGCACCAGTTGATCGACTATTTTTTCGAGGTCTTTCTGGTCTTCGGGTTTTGAAATCAAATAGTCGGTGTTATCGGTGCGCAGGGAATTGTACGTGCTGAAATTGCAGCCGACCCCCCAATCTTTGGCGAGTTGTGCTATATTTGGCAGGTCGCGGAAATTATCGCTTTGGACGACACACGCCAGGAGAATATCGTTGTTATCGTACTTTCGTACTGTCTGACATAAATCCCTGATATGCTCGAAATTATTTTTGAGACTCCGGAATTCATTGTGACGTTCATCGGGATAATCCAGCGAAAACGACCATTGGTCAATTCCGGCTTCGCGCAGCTTAAGGTATTTTTCTTCGTTGAGAAGCTGAACATTGGTCGTGACGACGAAGACCGCAATCTGGTCTTTGGCGCGCATAGCCTTGACGATATCGACCAGGTCCTTGCGCAGAAGCGGTTCACCGCCGGAGATCTGGGCCACGACCGGTTTTAAGTCCTCGAGCCATTTGGCGAACGCCGCCGGTTCCATACGCGGCTCTTTGACATAATGACCGAGGTCGCAGTGCTTGCAGTTGGCGTTGCAGTTATAGGTAATCTCGAAGGAGACGGTTATCGGCCGTCCGACAATCATATTTTTTATAGTCCGGGCGGCGATTTTGGCCTGCCGGGCACCGGATAATTTCGGCATACTAACCTCCCTGAGGGAGTGAATCGGGAAGATTAAAATTTCATCGTCCCGGGGTCATCCGTGAGCAATTCCCAATCGGACATGGTTTTATCCGAAATGGGGATTTTGATAATATACGGCCATCGGGCAACAAATCAAAGCCGCAAAGATAATGGCATTTGGAAAATTAGCAAGTGAGAAATGAAAAGTAATTGACGCCAAACAAGACCGTTTCGGTCGCAAATACAGGATTCTATTCAGCTCAGTGTAAAAATCACCAGCCACCGTTTGAGAGCATCGTTCTGGTAATATTTTAAATTTCCGCCTAAACATGCAAAATAGTCAGAAAGCTGCACTTGGTCGGGAAAATTTTTGATAACGCGAAACCGCTCTCCGTTGGGCAAAGTCCTCAGACAATAAAAATTGCCGTCGTCGTCATATTGATGTTTATCTATCTCCAACCCTTCATGTGGCAGCATATCCAGCACAATAATTGTGCCGCCACTTCTCAGCCTATTCGCCGCAGACCTTATGAACAACCCGACTTTAGGAATTGGAATGTGCGAAAAGAAATCGGCCGCGAAGGTTACATCATGAGTTGTACCTATATTGTCCAATGTGTACGCATCGGCAATTACGAATTCCGGTTTTGTGGATTTATATTCTTTGCCGAGCGCAATATCGATGACCGATTGATTGATATCGGTCGCAAGCACCGATTTTGCACGACGCGCCAGCACCTGCGTCCAGTTGCCGGTCCCGCACGCGATTTCGAGCACGTCTTTATTTACGATATATTTTTCGATTAAAGAGATTATCGGCTCCAGTTGTTCTTCCATTTTGGCGTTGGACTCATAGCTCATATAGTCATCGTGCCATTCGGCGCGAGAATCATAATAGGCGTTCATCTCATTTATGAAGTCATCGGAGTTCATTGCACGATGCTACCGTTTGAGGATTTGTAGATAAGTCCGGATTGCGAAAATACAGTTGCACTTGCCAGCTATTCTTATTTTCGTTAAAGCTATAAAGGTAAAATATAAAAATCTATATTTTACTTTGATAAAATAGCGACTTTTCAGCAAAACAGGCGCTACTATTTACAGCACAATCACTTATGGCCGCGAACATTATTAAAAAACAGATCGACAGAAATTGCTTATTAATTAGCACGAGGCTTTTTATAAGCCAGATACAAAATCCAGAGACCGATGAAAAACGGGATAATCGATAAATACTGACCCATAGTAAGAACCGAATTCGGGCTCAGGGTTTGATACTCTTTGAAAAACTCGACTATGAACCGCCCCAGCGAATAAAGCGTCAGAAACAGCCCGGCCAGAAGACCGCGCGGGCGTTTCTCTTTTCCGGCCCGCTTGTCGGCCAGATACAGAATAAGCAGGATTATCATCCCCATAAGGAATTCATATATCTGTGTCGGGTGGCGAGGCACTACTCCGCCATCATAGCGGATAAATCGTACCCCCCACGGGACATCGGTGGGCCGCCCGACAATCTCGGAATTGAGGAAATTACCGACCCTGACCGCCGCCGCCCCGAACGCTGCCGAGAAAGAAAACCGGTCCAGCGTATCGAGAAAGCCCATCTTGTATTTTTTGGCAAACCAAAACAGCGCGATAATCAACCCGATCATGGCCCCGTGTGACGCCAGCCCTCCCTCACGGGTATAGAGGATGTGTAGCGGGTGGGTCAGGTAATATCCCGGATCGTAAAACAGGCAATGACCCAGCCTGGCCCCGACTATGACAGCGATGATGCCCCAGATGAAGAAATTCTGGGCGGTTTCAAGCGTCTGGCCGCCGCGTAGCAGTTGCCAGCGCCACAGCCAGTAGCCGACCAGAAAGACAATGACAAATATCAGGCCGTACCAGCGCACGTCGAACGACCCGATCGAGAACATGGTCGGATTAAAATCCCAAACAATTCCGTGGTTCATAACGAAAGGGATGGTAAGAAATTATGGAGGAAAAAGCAAATTGGATTGAGGAGGATTATATTTTTATTGCTCTGGCTCTGACAGGGTACCACAGCAGACGGTAATACACCCTTTCAGGGCTTGTTGTACGGCATAATGCGATCATTGTTCATCTCAAGCAAGTAATCTCCTTAGCCAAAACAAAATGTAAGAGTCGGAATACTTTTGATTTCCCCCAATGCCATTTTCGACACATACGCCATTGCCGCAGACCATCTCTCACACCCTAAAAGGGTGTGTTACCGGATTCGATATATCGAGCCAGTAGTTTTCTGGCGACCTCATCAGACAGTGCAGGTTCATCACGATAGCAATTAAACGTGATGAATCGGGCTGTTCCCGTATTATCATAATGTTTCAAGCGCGGCATAATTTAATATAGTAAACAATCATTCCCACGGCAAGCCGTGGGCGACCCCGGCCAACTTATAGACACCTGAAGCATAAGTACAGGCTTCCTTATATTTACCGGCAACTAGGAGGTCCCTGATCTCATTATCATACGATTGTAATCCCCTGTGGTGCATAAGATATCAAAATGTTCAGACGTCAAAAAGCCCTCAAGCGCACCGGCACCGGCCGAAAGCGATACTCTGCCCCAAAAAGCACGCCCGTCTCGTTCATCTATGGCGTTATGGAGAGCTGATGAGGTTGCCGCATTAGCCGCATGAGAAATAATGTTACTACCGAGATTTCCGGGTTCTCCAAAAGTCGAGAAATATCCACTCAATCCGCCAACCAAAGCATGCCCCATACACTTCCAAAAATTGAAATCTACATTGCTATCAAAGCATGCTTGACCGACATAATTATTTGTGGCAAACCAAGCGCCCACAAGAAATGGCCGGTCGCCCACGGCTTGCCGTGGGAATCCCCGATATAAATACTCACGGTCATAATTCATATTGGTCCATCCGTAATGGCACATCCTGTTTACCCTGATACCAATTATAACTTGACCACACCCATTCCCCCGGATCGCTTACCAAACCCCATCGCACTGGGTTGGCATGACAATACGCTATCTTTTCTCGGACTGCGGCGGTGCTCCGGCAGTTATGATCATAGCACCGCTTCTGCCAAAATACGCGAACGACGTCTTTCGAACGTATTTCCGCCAGTTGGAACCATTCCCGAGCCGTCAATGACTTGATTTCTCCGACCACCTGCCCCATCGGTGTTCCGTCCAGCGGGTGAATGACAAGATGCACATGATTGGGCATAATCACATAGCCAAGCATTCGAAACCCATATTTATGTCGCGCTTGTTCGATATATCGAGCCAGTAGTTTTCTGGCGACCTCATCAGACAGTGCAGGTTCATCACGATAGCAATTAAACGTGATGAATCGGGCTGTTCCCGTATTATCATAATGTTTCAAGCGCGGCATAATTTAATATAGTAAACAATCATTCCCACGGCAAGCCGTGGGCGACCCCGGCCAACTCAATTTCTTTCTTATTCATGGCAGCCAATTTGCCAATGAGTGTGCTCCATAGGGTTATAAACTTACGACCAAAAAGCCTTTTCTTACACAAAGATTGGCAAAGAACGGCCCGACATTTTGATTGCACAACCCATCAATTTCTTCAATCTCGCCCATAAAATTGTGAGAAAACCAGTATTCTATCTTGCGTTATGCATTCTCACAACCATATTGCTCCTCGGTTTTTTTATTCAGCAATTGAAGATATTTTATCTTATTATCTACGTAACTTAATAAACTTCTATATAGACTATTTGGTCCTTTTCCAGTGCGATTGCCTAAAAAAGAGAATTCGGCATCTTCCAATGCATATTCGAATTCAACATATACATCATAATGAGCTTTTCTTAGCTGTTCTTCGATTGTGATATCACGGTTCATTATTTTTAGCAATAACTCCAATTTCCATATTTCCCAATATTCAGTTGGTATATATTTAAAAGGATATTTATCTTCCTCATAACTAACAATGGGAATGGCCTTATGATTGTCCTCAATAATAAAGGCCCGAATAAATTCAAATACATTATGTAACGATTCGTAATTTTCCACGCTCAATTTTATAATACGTTCCTCATTACATACTATTATTTTACCGTCCTGACAAAATTCGGATATTTCGTCGACACCCATATAACCCCTTTTAAGACCGGCATAAATCTCGCCCCAGCTATTGAACCTTATATTGTGTTTGAATATTTCCATAATATCTCTCCAGACTAAAATGATCAAAATCGTGAATTAGGGCACCCTGTAAAGGTACCGTTCGGAATAAATGTTGAATGTGTAACCACTCCATTTTGTATAATAAATTCAAACCGGTAACACACCCTTTTAGGGTGTGGTCAATTGGATTTTGCTACCATAATCCATCTCAAGCAAGTAATCTCTTTAGCCAAAACAAAATGTAAGAGTCGGAATACTTTTGATTTCCCCCAATGCCATGTTCGACACATACCGTATTGCCTTAGACCATCTCAAACACCCTAAAAGGGTGTGTTACCGGTTAATTTCATATTGCATGTCATGTACACTTTCACCAATCAAAGTAGTATCAACAAATAGTATCATTGTCGCAATATTATCAATATTATACATGTTTGGCATAGCACGTTCTCTGTACTTAGACATACAACTAATAAATGCACATAATAATGCTAATAATACATATAATGTGCATCTGTTTATAGTAATATGGTCCATACTTCAATATCTCCTGGGTAATAAATAAAACCATTTTTTCCATCCATAGTCATGCCATACTGGATTCGAATATGGGTATGCTATATTGGCTGAATTAATTTCACTTATCATAGAAAAACCGGCCCGGTGGCCCGACATTCTATGTCGGGGTTCTTGACAGATTATTTTATCCAATTTCAAATCCCCTCAATTCCCCTGATTACCACACAATCCCGCGAACCCCCGCTATTTTCGAATTCGATAATTCAATATAGCCCCATCAACGCCCCTAAGGCAACCCCAAAATGCCATGCAAATCAAAACCGGTCATACACCCCTGCTCTTGTCAATATGACTCATAAGCGACATGTAATTATTACCGCCCCGCATTTAACGCATGACAAAATCTAAATATATTCGATTTAATGAAGGGTCAAGAATCATAACGAGAGAAACAATATCGAATCAGTCAGTTCTTAATACGCCGCGACCATGCCGCCGTCGACCAGAATGCTCTGCCCCGAAATAAACGTATTGGCCTCGGAACAGAGAAAGACCACCGTCCGCGCGATCTCTTCGGTTGTACCGTAGCGTCCAAGCGGAATGCTCTTCTCCATCTGGGTTCGTAATTCTTGCGGCGTGACATTCATCTTCTCGGCTTTACGGGCGTCGATATAGGCGACGCGCTCGGTGTCGATCTTGCCCGGTCCGATGACGTTAACCAGAATATTCTCCGGCCCCAGTTCGCGCGCCAGCGACTTGCATAAACCCAGCACACCCATGCGAAAAACATTGGACAGGATCAGGTTGTCTATGGCCTGCTTTATCGACGACGACGCATTACAGACGATTCGCCCGCTGCCGTTTTGCCGCATCAGAGGAAGCATCTCCCGAATCACGCGAATGTACCCCAGCAGCGTCAACTCGAAAGCGTTGACCCAATGCTCGTCTTTGAACGCGTCAAAACCGCCGGCCGGCGGTCCGCCGGTATTGTTAACCAGAGCGAAAACGGTCCCGAACTCTTTTTCCATGGTCCGGCCTAAATCCTCGATGTCCTCGATTTCCGTAATGTCACCGGCGAAGACAAGCGGCTTTAATCCCGTCTCTTTGAAAATTATTTCCTGCGATTGCGACAGAGCCGTCTCATCTCGGTCGAACATCATGACCCTGGCCCCTTCCCGCGCAAACTGCAGGGCGATTCCGCGCCCGATGCCGCCGCCCGACGCCATCACCACCACCGGCTTGTCTTTAAGACCGAATTCCATGGTTTAATCTCCATTTTTTAATTTTAAATCGACGACCGGATTTTTAAGAGGATGACAACCGGTAATATGGCAGGCGATGGTATCCCCGTCGCGAAGCGGTGCCGCACCCGGTGTTCCGGTCGAAATTATGTCTCCGGGGAGCATCGTCATTATGCGGGTATGATACGACACCAAGAAATCGGGAAGAAAGGTCATGTTGGCGACTTCGTTGGTCGCGTGAATCGACCCGTTGTGTACGGTCGATACTGTCAATGAAGTAATGTCAGGGAATTCATCGACCGTATAAAACAACGGGCCAAAACTGAAAAAAGTATCAAAGCTTTTCGACTGTGTCAGATTGCGCGGATTGCGCCGGAGGATATCCTCGGCGGTCATATCTATGATTGTCGTGTACCCCGCGACCACCGATTGCCAGTTGTCCTCAGGAACATTGCGGCATATCCGTCCTAAAATAATCCCGAGTTCCGCCTCGCCCGTGGTTTTCTGCGACATGACGGGTATTTCTATTTTATCACCGTGCCCGATTATAGTCGTATCGGGCTTCATGAAACTGGCCGGTTCGGCGGTCGGGGCGGATTCAGAAAGATCAGCCGCGTGAGATTTGTAATTCAGCCCGATGCCCCAGATTTTGCGGGGATGACGATACAACGGCGCGAATTCTGCCTTGTCGTATTGAATTTTCCCGGTATCCGGGTGGTATAATTTGTCCGCGCCACCGTTGTCGTACCATTCCCGCAGCTTTTCGAGATGACCCGAATTGATCAGGTCAAACAGGTTCAGCGGATAACTGAGCCCAAAGCGACTATTGATATCTTCCAGAGTGGCCAGTCCATCGGTTAGCGCCACGGCTGCCATTTCCCGATTATCCAGTCTAACGGTCGCCAGTCTCACCGCTTACTCCGGATTTGTCCGCCGAATATTTGGAATACGTAAATAAATTTCGATTCAATTCATAACTACGCAATGCCTCTGCGACCGGTTCCGAATCTTTCGAGAGCATCTTCCCGATCGACGCTACCGCTTCTTTGGAAATAGGCACTCTCGAAACCACCCGGGCAGAAATTCCGGTCGATTCATATCGGTTATCGTACTCCGGCCGGAATAAAAACCGGCTCATCGCGGTATTCGGGTTTAAAACCTTCACATTTTTTCCCGACAGCGTCGCAAACGAGCTCTCGAACGATTTTCCGGAATAGCCATAGTGCGTACAGCACAAACCGACTCCGAGCCCCAGTCCGGATTCGGCCGGGAGTTTATCCACCGCTTCGGATGCGTACATATCGATCATTGTCTCGGTGATGTCGCTTTCGGGATCGTTCTGTATTTCGCTTTCAAGCATATCGCAGGGCTGCGTCACGATTCTTTCCGGAGCAATACCGGCGTCTATTAGCCTCTGACAGTGCGAGTCCTGCGCGATAGTGGTCGGGGTGCCCATGATAACCACGGCATCGTCGGGGTGATCGTGCAGGTAGTCCAACATCATCTTGACGCCGAAGTCGACGATATCGATCACGGGGATTTCCGTGCTTCGAGAGAATTCGGTCAACGGATAAATCACGGACAGCGTGTTGCAGGCAATCATGATTATATCGGGATGGTAGTTTTGAGTCATACCGGTTAGAGCGTCGTTGAACACGCCGACTTTTTCATCGGTCGATGACATCTGGTTGTATAGATAATTCGTGTCGGCCAAAGCGTTGGCAAAAATCAACTGCACCTCTTTGAACGGGTGTTCTTTTTCGAATTTGCCCGCGATGTCGGCCATAACAGAAAGCCCGCCCAGGCCGGAGTCGGTGACCAGGACGACAACTTTATCTTTTTTATAGAAATTCGCGAGCTTATCGGCGGCGGAATCGTTGGCAGAGTGTCCGCAGGCCAAAAACACGAAACCCAGAAGTAATACCGGCATCAATGCCGGATAAAGGCGTGATTTGTACATTCCCGTTAATTCGTCCTATGATTTAGATTGGGGCGGCCGAAACCGCCCCAAATGGTTTTCAATAATCAGCAGTTAGTTCCTGCAATCCGGGGCAGGTCCTCCGGTATATATGTTTTTAATCAGCGTCAGGACGTCGAGAAGATTCAAATCGCTGCTGCAGTCGCAGTCGCCGACTATGTCGCCGCCGATCAGTTCCGGACCCTGATTGTAAATCCGGTCAATCAGGTACAAGATGTCGATCAGGTTAATAGCCTCGTTTCCGTCAACGCTGCCGAGAGTGTGGCCGATAAAATCGACCTGTCCGACCGCGGTAAACGGCGAGGCGTCGTTCAATGCCCCCGCTACCGTGTAATCCTGAACGCTCAGGTTCCAGAGCATACCGTAGCTTCTCGCCAACAGGTGCAGAGGAACCTGAATTTCAATGACGTCACCGACAAAACCTTCGCGGGCCGGGACGATTACCGGTGTACTAACCGGAGCAACACCATTGACGGTCAGGCTGGCCAGGTCGACGTCGGCGATATCGGATTCCGAACCGGGTCCGAAATTAAACCAAACCATGGCCGGGCCGCCGTACGCATAGGCATGAACCGACATCAACGGTTCCGGGGAAATCTCCATGGTTTTTTCCGCCGACGTAACCGGATTGCCCAGCGTCCACAGCGATAATCCGTCCACACCCGTTACGGTAAACGTATTGGCTGCATCGTCGAGCGTTCCCTCGTGCTGCGCCCATGAAGCCCCGCCGTTGTCCGATGAATACGCCGTGAGCGTACCTTCATCGAGACCGTTCAGTTCTTCGTCGGTGTAGTGAATTATCAAAGTCGCGTCGAGTCCGGAATTGACCGCCGGTGATACATCAAAGTAGCGCGCAATACCCGGCTGGCCGCCTGTCAGAGTCAACGGCGAACCGGTGACACGCACAACCGAGGTTTCTCCGGGGGCGGTACCGTCGGCCGTAATCTCCAACCCGATGCCGCTGAAATCGCTGTAAACGCTTTTCGCGAGGTCGTTCATGGCCGAGACATGGCCCTGCACCGTAAATCCGGCGGTTTCGTCCAGCGTTGCGCTTTCGCTCAAAGCAAGTGTGAAGCTGCCGGTGGACAGGGTTCCTTCTTCCAATAGTACAATACCGTTGGCGGTGGCGTCGGCACCGAGGGTGACGACCTGGTCCGGAGATTTGATCGTAATATCGTTTATCGCCGAGGGACCGGTCGGCATTTCCGGCCCGGTCGTGACGGAGGTCACCGAGCTGGTATAGCGAAGATCCACGGTGCCCAGAAATTGAGGAGCGCCAGTGATCTCGCCCGTTGCCCGCGAAACGAGAACGCCGTCGCCCAGGGCGAGTGTCACATCGGGGTCGGTGATGTCGATCATACCGCTCGTCATGCGCATCGTCCCGCCGACCGTAACCGTCTGCGGTGCCTCGGCGCCCAGAACAAGTTCGGCGCTGTTGTTGGTCGTGAAGCTGTCGGTCACGAAGCGGTCGGCTGTCAGCGTCCATAGTTTCCTGGTGTCGTTTCCGTTGAAGCTGAACTCCACGTCGATATAGTCCATGTCGACCACTTCCTGATCGGTCGAAGCGCTCGACGGATTCCTCTCGTAACGAACCTTTCCGTTATTCGTGAAAGCCGCCGGAAACGTAGTTGTACTGCTGTTCGTGCGGAAAGTCCCGCCGGGTTGTATTTCCAGCGATGATCCTTCGAACCAGACGTCGGACGTCGTTACATTCAAGACCTCTCCGCCGGATTCGATGACAACCGGCCCGCAGTTGAATTCCGGACCATAGGTTGTACTTCCCAGACCGGTCCCGATTTCGAGAAGGCCGCCGTCTTTGACGGTGAAGCCGCCGACACTGATATCACTCGAACTGGCGTCCGTGAATTCGGCCTTCCCGTACAAAACCATCGGCCCGATCGGCGTGGAACCGGTATTGCTGCGGATAAAATGCGAGCCGCCGCCGTCGACCAGAATAAACTCGCCGTCGGCCTGTACCGTGACGGTGAGGGTCTGATTGTTGGTGAAATTGCCGCTCGACGCCCAGCGCGCTTCCAGATCGTCGTCGTCGGAAAGCGTAAACGTCCCGCTGACGATTTCAAGGCTGTTCTGGAAACAGATTTTCATGCCGTTGCCGCCCGTCGTCACTTCGGTTCCGACCGGCTTGTCGATGATGGCGTCGCGGAACGACGTCGAGCCGCCGCCGGTATTCCAGCCGCTCAGTGTCTGCACCGGTTCGTCGCCGGTGAACTTGACAAAAGCACTGGATGCCGACCAGCCCGCCGAAAAGACGTTGTGGCTCGTGCTGAACAGCGTAAAATCCCCGTACACGCTCAACATGCCATTGGCGTTCATATCAATAAGTGCATCATCGCCCCCGAAAGAAATGGAATGACACTCTGACAGGTCGTCATCGACCGAGACGGTTTGTCCCGCATTGATGAAAACGTCATCGGCAGACGTCGGAATGACGCCACCCTGCCAAGTGTCGGGATCCTGCCAGGGTCCCGACTGTGCCGTCTGAATCTGACCGAACACAGTTCCGAAGCCGAGGAGCAGGATCATCGCTAACATTAGAGCAACACCCTTCATACATTACCTCCTATGGTGAATTCACCTGACCTTTATATTTAGTGTAAGCCGTTCCGTTTTATTCATCATCCTCTTCCCT
Organism: uncultured candidate division Zixibacteria bacterium; assembly: GCA_963702205.1. Lineage (GTDB taxonomy): Bacteria > Zixibacteria > MSB-5A5 > GN15 > PGXB01 > CALAMC01. Next base: position 1,725,585 of record OY969724.1, on the reverse strand, counting down.
CCCGTTACTGGCAGTTCAGCGGGTTCCCCGCACCGTACAAATTGTCTATCAGCTTGAGTATATCGAGCAGATTCAAATTGCCGGAGCTGTCGACGTCGGCCGCTTCGAAATGAAGCGGATCGGGGCCTTCTTCATAAATGTTCGATATCAGGAATAGTATATCCAGCAAGTTGACATGTCCGTCGTTGTTGGCGTCGCCGCAGATGTACGACACCTCCGAGCCGAGCGTCCACACAGAGAAACTGTCCACCCCGGACAGCGTCACTGTGTTGGCGTCCGTATCAATGGTCCCACCGCGCGGTGTCCAGTTTGCGCCACCGTCGTCCGATGAGTACAACTGAAGATGCGTTTCTTCATTGTCGTTCAATTCCGATTCGTCATAGTGGAAAACAATCGTTGCATTAAGGCCCGAGTTGTTCTGTGGGACTATGTCGAAACACCTCGATACCGAGGCTCCGCCCGGAAGCGATTGCGCGGCACCGGTAGTGCGGACAACCGAGGTTTGACCCGGCGCGGCTCCGACCGCATTAATTTCGACACCGAGGCCGCCGAAATCTTCGTTCGTGCTTTGAGTCAAAATAATGGTCGTCTGAACCCTTCCACGAGCAATATAACCGGAACTCTCGTCGATAGTCGCATTGGCCCCGAGTGTGGCCGTAAAACCCGACGTCATAAAAGGACCATCATTTATCTGAAGGGCATGATTGACCGTCACATTGGAACCGAGAGTGACACCGACGTCGCTGTCGATGATAAGATCGTACAGCACGTTTTCATCAGTCGGGAGTTCGGGACCGGTCAACACCGGGGTCGTATTGCTGCTATAGCGGACGCTGGCCGAACCGAGAAATTGCGGGGCCGTCGAAATTTCTCCATAAGCGCGGGATATTACTCCTCCGTCGGCCAGAGCCAGGACGGCACTGCCGTTATCATTGTCCAGCACACCGCTGGTCAGGCGGATAGTTCCTCCGACCGTCAGCGTGTGAGGCGAGGACGCCTCGAGAATAAATTCCGCGTCGTTATTGACTATCAGGCTGTCGACAATCGCCCGGTCATTGGTCAGGCTCCAGATTTTTTTGGTGGCGTTGCCGTTGAAACTGAACTCGATATCGATATATCCCGTATCGACCACGACCTGATCGGTAGCCACGGTCACAGGATCGCGTTGATAGCGCACCTTGGCATTGTTATACAGCGTCGGAGGGAATATGGTTGAACTGCTCGACGTCTTGTACGTCCCGCCCGGCTGCAGGTCGACGACCGTGGTGTCAAACCAAACGTCCGAAGTCGTGACATTGTAAAGCGACCCACCGGACTCGATATTTATCAGCCCCGGATTAAACTCAGGACCGTAGGTTGTACTGCCCAGCCCGGTTCCGACTTCGAGCGTCCCGCCGTCTTTGATGTCTATCCCGTCGATGCTTATGTCATAAGAGCTGGCGTCGTACAATTCCACGTTCCCGTATATGGTCATCCTGCCGATTGGCAGCGATCCGGCGCCACTGCGGATAAAATGCGTTCCGTCACCGTCGATCAGACGCAGTCGTCCGTTGGCTTCGACGGTAACGTTTAAATCCTGGTTGCTGGTTAAATTCCCGCTCGACGCCCAACGCGCTTCGATATCATCATCCGGCTCTATGCTGAGAATACCGCTTATGATATCGAGGCTGTTCTGGATTCCGAGGCGCATGCCGCTTCCATCGGTTCTTACGATTGCATCCGGACCTTTTTCTATAATAACGTCGCGGAACGACGTCGACCCGCCCGACGTGCTCCAGCCGCTCAGGAGCTGGTCTTCATCTCCGGCGAATCTGACTACGGCGTTTTCGGCCGACCACCCGGCTGAGAAGACGTTATGGGTTTGGCTGTACAGCATGAAATCGCCGTATACCGTAAGGCGGCTGTTGGCGTTCATATCGATATGTGCGTTGGGCCCGCCGAACACTATCGAATGGCATTCGGCCTGATCGTTATCGACCGTTATAACATGCCCTTCGAGAATCGATACGTTGTCATTCGGGCCCGGCACTGTTCCCGACAGCCAGGTCTCCGGATCGGTCCACGAACCTGATTGCCTGGATATCATCCCGTTGTCTTCGGGGAAGGTCAAAATCACGGCGTTAACCAGCTTGTACCAATTCGCTTCACTGTCGCGGAGTTTATCATAGGCCTGCTCCAGATGAAAGAACCGCCCCGATGCCATCGTTGCGTACGTCCCGCACGGGTCCACAACTTGATTCAGCAATCTCCCCTGCACGTTGGTTCGCGCGATCAATTCATCCCAGTCGAGGTCGATGTGTGCGATTTTGAAAGTCAGGCTGTTGTCCTGTGCATAATAATTATTACACAATTCGACCAGATAGTCCGTCCCGGCCGGGGTGTAACGCGACCCGTTACTGGCGATGACATCCGGGTCGCCCGTGCCCTTGGAAAATCCGTGGGGCTGAATTATGAACAGGTCGGGAATATAGGCCAGCATCTCTTCGGTCGTTATCTGGAATGTCCCGGTAACATTGTGCGGCGGATCCGAAACCCGGTACGGTGCCGCTGACCCGGTGCAGGTCGTGGTTGTTCCGTCACACGGGCTGTCGGTCGTATTGTTGCAGCGGTGGATACCGGAAACGAAAAAGGCCCGCGCCCCGGCTTCCTTGAACACCCGAAAACCCTGATAACCGGTATTGCGGTCGTTCTCAGGGTGCGGACTCTGGATCACGAGACGATACCGCAACGGATTTGTATTGAAAACAAAGGTTCCCCAGTAATGAGAGGTTGCTCCCGAAACGCGTTCCAGAACGTAGTATTCGTGATTGGGGTTGACGGAATTATCCGTGTAATGAACGACTCTGTACTCCAGGGATGCCGCCTGGTTGTTTGCGTTGGCATAATCACCGGTCATAATATCCTGAATGATCTGCCGCCAGATCGACGTCTCCGAAGAGTTCGGAACCTGGTACAAATTAGCAGGAGTCGTCCCCGGTATCTGGTCGACAATATTGTCGATATAGTCGGTCAGGTTACCTGTCAGATTGACCTGACCGTACGAGCTTGAAAATACAAATAGCATTGACACAAAAACCGCAATGGTCCACATCGGGTGACAAAAGCCGAGAATTTTGTCCCGAAGGAACCGGCGCGATGTCAAATCCATGCGATGTCCCGGCATTTTGTCCTCTGAATTCATGATCCACAACTCCCGGAAGCGGGCCGGACGGCTTTGGCCGTCCGACCCGATCCAATTTCGATTATTTATTTAATAAGTACTATACTTCCGCAGGTCACGGACAAATCGGCGCCGGACCGACAGGAGTATTGTACTTGTATGCAATCAAATAAAGAATATCCAGCAGGTTGATGCTTCCGTCACCGTTGGCGTCACCGGCTTCCATCGGACTCGGCGCCGGCCCCGCCGGAGTATTGTACTTGTATGCTATCAGGAACAATATATCCAGCAGGTTGACGTTTCCGTCGCCGCTGGCGTCACCGCACACGTATCCCGCTTCGGAACCCAGCGTCCAGAGCGAGAAGCCGTTGACGCCGGTCAGCGTAACCGTATTTGCAACGTCATCGACCGTCCCACCCTGGGCCGTCCAACTCGAACCGCCGTCGGTTGACGAGAACAACTGCAGGCCCGATTCGGACAAACCGTTCAACTCGCCTTCATCGTAATGAAACACGAGTGTGGCATCCAGGCCGGAATTAACCGTGGGGGCAACGTCGAAGTACCTCAGGATGCTTGAACCGCCCGAGAGGGCCTGAGCCGTCCCGGTAACCCGCAGGACGCTTGTCGCGCCGGGAGCGGCACCGGCGGCGTTGATTTCCAGCCCGAGGGCTCCGAAGGTTTCATTAACACCCTGTGCCAGAGTACGGGTCGTCGTTATATTGCCCTGGGCGACAAAACCGGAGTCTTCCTCTATTTCGGCCGCCGGAGCCAGGGTAACGGTCCACGAACCGGTCGTCAGAATGCTGTCGAATATGCCGAGCGTTCCGTTGACGGTAACGTCGGCCCCGAGATTCACTCCCTGGTTGCCGGAGATGATCAAATCGCGCAGTACGGACGGATTGACGGGCAATTCGGGACCGGTCGTCACTTCACCGACTTCGCTGATATATTCAACGTCAACCACTCCCGCAAATGACGGAGCCGCCGTAAGTTCAGCGGTGGCGCGCCGGATTCCTGAACCGTCGGCCATGGTCAGCACTTTGTCGTCGGCCGTACCGTTATTGTCGAATATACCGGTCGAAAGCGTCATATCACCGTTTACCGTGGCATCTTCGCTCAGCGTAACGGATTGATCCGTGGAATAGATGATCAGGTCTTTTAAAGTTCCGGGATCGGTCGGAAGTTCGGGACCGGTCTCCACCGCTATGGTGTTGCTCGTATAGCGCACGTTGGCCGTTCCTTCAAAAATCGGAGCAGCGGCGATCGTTCCATAAGCCCGCGAAATCCAGCCGTCATCGGGGATAACCAGTGTCGCATCGGCGTCGCTGTTATCGATATTGCCGCTGGTCATGCGGAGAATGCCGTCAACCGTAACCGAGAGAGGAGCGTCGGCCTGAAGGACTACCTCACAATCGTTGTTCACAGTAAAACTATCGGCTACCGTCCGGTCATCGTTGAGCGTCCAGATTTTCTTCGTGGCGTTTCCATTGAAGCTGAACTCGACCTGGTAATAATTGGTATCCACGACCGTCTGGTCAGAAGAGGACGAACTCGGATTCCACTGATAACGAACCTTGCCGTTGTTATAAAGCGTCGGCGGGAAAAAAGTGCTGCTGCTATTGATCTTATAGGTTCCGCCCGGCTTTAAATCGACAACCGAAGTATCGAACCAGACGTCGGTCGTGGTAACCGAATAAAGACTGCCGCCGGAATCGATTGAAATCACGCCGGGATTGAATTCGGGTCCGTACGTCGTGCTACCCAATCCGGTGCCGATTTTGAACGTCCCGCCGTCGAGTATTTCAATATTGTTAATATTATAATCATAGGAACTGGCGTCATACAGTTCGACCCAGCCGGCAACGGTCATCTTCCCGATCGGAATTCCAATGCCGCTGCGGATGAAGTGTGTTCCGACCCCATCAAGGAAATTAATCTCCGCCCCGGGGTGGACGTAAATGGTCAGGTCCTGATTTTCGGTGCGGTCACCCGATGTTACCCAGCGGGCTTCGATGTCGTCACCTTCGTTGAACTGAAGAATACCGCTGATGATTTCGAGGCTGTTCTGCAAGGACAGCCTCATGCCCGGATCGCCTTTGCCCTCGGTCTGGATAACCGTGGCGCTGTCTTTTTCGACGATCATGTCGCGGAACGAGGTGGAACCTGCGGTCGTGCTCCATCCCGAAAGAGTCTGCAATTCGCCGCCGGTGAAACGGATATAAGCGTTTTCCGCCGACCAGCCGGCCGAGAAGACGTTATGGTTTTCACTGAACAGCGTAAAATCGCCGTAAACGTCGAGACGGCTGTTGGCGTTCATGTCGATATGCGCATCCTCGCCGCCGAATGTAATCGAATGGCATTCCGCCATGTTATCGTCAACGGATACGTTGTGACCGGACAGGATCATGACGTCGTCGGTCGAAGTCGGGACCGTACCACCCTGCCACGTACTGCCGCTGGTCCACGAACCGGATTGCGCCGTGAGGATGATTCCCTGGGCCGTTCCACCGAGGGTCCACAGCGAGAATTCATTCACGCCGGTCAGCGTGACGGTATTGGCCACCTCATTGACCACGCCGCCGCGAGGCGTCCAGCTGCTGCCGCCGTTATCGGAATGGTACAGCGTCAGGTTGGCCTCGGGGACGCCGTTGAGTTCGCTTTCATCATAATGAAATACCAGCGTGGCGTTCAGGCCGTCGTTGACGGTCGGTGATATGTCGATGAACCGGTTGATCCCCTGCACGCCGGGAAGTGTCGGTGCGGTGCCGGTTACGCGCAGAACCGTGGTTGAACCGGGATCGTCACCGGCCGCGTTGATTTCCACGCCGATATTGCCGAAGTCGTTATTGACTCCCATCGATACCGCGCGCGTCGCAGTTATATTGCCGTTAACCGAATACGGGGAATCTTCTATAAGATTCGCGCCTGCAGCCAGCGTAATGGTATGAGCATCCGTGCTGAGCATACTGGCCTGTACGTCCAGCGTGCCGTTGACCGTAATATCAGAACCAAGAGTCACACCTTTGGTGCCGCTGATCGTCAGATTTCTCAAGGTGCTGGTGCTGGTGGGCATTTCGTTCCCGGTCGTGACGCTGCCTACTGTACTAATGTAATTCAAATCAACGTTGGCACCGAACGTCGGTGCCGTCGAGAATTCACCCGTGGCCCGCCTGATTGTGGCGCCATCGGCCAGATAAAGAGTATAATCGCCTTCGGTACCATCGATGTCGAATGTGCCGTTGGAAAGAGTCACCGTGCCGTTGGCAGTCGCATCGTTGCTCAATGTCACCGTCTGCGTTCCGCATATCACGGTTATGTCGTTCAGGACACTCGGATCGGTCGGAAATTCCGGACCGACCAAAACCGATGTCGACGTACTGGTGTAGCGAAGGTTGACCACGCCGAGAAAATCCGGCGCCGAAGACAAAGTCCCCGTGGCGCGCGAAATCAAGGCGTTGTCGGCTAATTCCAGAGTCGCGTCGGCGTCCGAATTATCGAACGAACCGCTGGAAAGACGAAGATAGCTTCCGACGTTCAGAGTGTGTGCTGCGTCGGCCTGAAGCCTAAAATCGACGTCGTTGTTGATCGTCAGGCTGTCCGTAACCGCGCGATCGCCGTCCAGAGTCCAGATCTTTTTCGTATTGTTGCTCAGGAAGCTGAACTCGACGTCATAATAATCCATATCGCCGACGACCTGGTCATCGGTCAAAGTCGCGAAATCGCGCTGATAACGGACTTTACCGTTGTTCGTGAACGTCGACGGGAATACCGTCGTTACACTGGTTGTCTTATATGTGGCTCCCTGATCGAGAACTACCACCGACGTATCGAACCAGATTTCGCTGGTCGTCGTGTTCGATATTTCTCCGCCCGATGCGACCGTAACAATGCCCGGATTGAATTCGGGGCCGTACGTCGTACTTCCCAGACCGGCATCAAGGTTCAGGGTGCCGCCCTCCATCACGTCGATATCGTCGATGTTGATATCATAAGAACTGGCGTCGGTGAACGTGGCGGACCCGTAAAGGGTCATCTTGCCGATAGGCAGATCGACGCCACTTCGGATGAAGTGTGTCCCGTCACCGTCTATCAGTGTAAACTGGGCACCGGCTTGTACGGTAATTATAAGTTCCTGATTTTCCGTGAAATTCCCGCTCGATGCCCAGCGCGCTTCAATGTCATCATCGGGAGAAAGCTCCAGAGCACCGTTGACAATTTCAAGGCTGTTCTGGAGGCCGAGACGCATGCCGGTTCCGCCGGTGACTACTTTGCCGTTCGGCTTGTCGATAACGACGTCGCGGAAAGCAGTCGAGCCGCCGGTCGTACTCCAGCCGCTCAAATCCTGAATTGCATCGTAGCCGACAAACCGTACGGTGGCATTGGTCGACGACCACCCGGCTGAAAATACGTTGTGTTCTTCACTGAATAAAGTGAAATCGCCGTAGATATCAAGGCGGCTGTTCTGGTTCATGTCTATATGCGACGAAGTATCGCCGAACATTACCGAATGACACACGGCCGAAAGATCATCGACCGAAATCGTATGTTCGGCAGCGATCAGAACGTCGTCTTCGGACGTCGGCACTTCTCCACCGACCCAGGTTGAAGGTGAAGTCCATGGGCCGGACTGAGCCGACGTGATCTGGCCCAGGGCCGGGAAAGTAAGTGCCACGGCATTGGCCAGTTTCATCCAGTTAGCTTCCGTATCGCGCAAGCCCGCGTATCGCTGTTCAAGATGAAGAAACTGACCGGTACTTGATGTTGCAAATTCTCCGCACGGATCAGTCGACTGATTCATCAGTCTGCCCTGGGCGTTCTCGCGTCCGACAAAAAACGTCCACGATTCCAGATGCGGGAGCTTAAAGGTCAGACTGTTATCGATTAAAAGCAGATTGTCACGCAAAGTCGGGAGCGGATCTTCGGCCGGCGTAAAATACGACCCATTGCTCATAATAATGCTCGGATCATCCGGATCCCGGCTGTAACCGTGAGGCTGGATTACGATAATATCGGGCGAGATGGACAGGATTTCCTCGGTCGTCATTTGAAATGTCCCGTCGACAATATGAGCCTGGTCGCAGTCGCGGTATGGTTCTTCGGTCACCGAACACGAGGTAGAAGTTCCATCGCACGCCGTATATGACGTCGAGTTGCATTTGCTCGTCCCGGCCACGAAATAAATCCAGGCTTCGGCAGTTTCAAATACTCGCAGCCCTTCATAACCGGTATTAATATTGTCTACCGGGTGAGGGCATTGAATTACCAACTTGGGCCGACGTGGATCCGGGTTAAAAATGAAAGTTCCCCAGTAATAACTTGTCGCCATTGGCTTTCGTTCCAGGACATAAAACGTCTTTGCCGGGTTATAGGTGTCATCAGTAAATTCGACCACTTCATAGTCAATCGTTGACGCCGAGCTGTTGGCCGAAGAATAGTCGGCATTCAACATATCCTGGATAATCGACCGCCACAGCGTCTGCTGCGATGTATTCGGACCGACGTACAAGTCCGCCGGAGATACATCCGGTATTAAAGCGATTATACTGTCGATCCGGGCGGTCAAATCGCCGGTGGCGGTGACCTGGCTGTAACCGGTTAAAGGCGGCAATAACGCAACCAAAACCGCGAGCAGTACAACTGTCATCGTGTTTTTGGCCATAAAGCCGTCCAGTTTTTTCATTTGCAAAAGGCTTAACATTGTTCCTCCTTGTGTGAAGGTGCCAGATTTGAATTGTTTTCGGTAAGTATTGATTGAAACGGTGGGTTTTTGTTGTTTGCCGCGGCGGTGATGTACGGTGACCGGCGCGGTTTGTTTTCGGAGGCATACATTCGCGACGCGACGAGAGCGGCTCCCGTCAGACCGAGAGTAAGCAGGATCGCCAGGGGCGACGTTTCCCGCTCGCTGTAGACGAATATCGAGGGGCCCGTATTTTTGGCCGGGCTGATCGGGATATCGTAGCGGCTGGCCAGATCGCGAATATTGAGCAGATGAATGTACGGTATATTTTGTTCGGCGATCCGGGCCAGTATGCCGCGCTCGGGGCTGTCGCCGGGAGGAAGATCGAAATGGTAGCCGGTCGGGATCAAGGACGCCTGCGGGTATGTGCCCAGCGACGCCTGATTCCCGCCAATGTTTATTATCAGGTCGATGCCGGCATCGGTCAATATCTTTGTTTTCGTTTGTATCGCGTCGTCGAGGTCTTTGGGCCGGAAAAGCTGAACGCCGTTGCGGGCGGCAGCCTTTTCGATAATAGCCAGACCTTCTTCGGTCATACCGCCACCGTTGTCGTTTTCAGCGCCCGGAGTCACCAGTCGCGAGGAATATTTCAGACCACCGTGATCGATCAACCAGTGCTCCATGTCGAGCCAGGTCCCTCCGTCCTGGTTGGCCCCGTAACACGAGGAACCGAGCGAGCTGAAAACTATGGCATCGGCTCCAACCGTCTGAAGCGCCGCCAGGGTCGCGATCGCCAGCGCCGGAAACGATCCGGACATGACCACGCCGACCACCGAGTTGGAATCTACACCGGTCTCCGACATAAACCGTACGATCAGGGCCGAAAAATCGGGATTGCACGACGTCTCTTTCGCTTCCAGCGTTCCCAGCGTCGTCGTCATGGGGGTATAATCCGCGCCGATCATCCCCCAGTAGCGGATGGTGTGATCGGGTGTCTCGATTCCCCGCTGACGCTTCATCTCGCCGATTCGATTGTACCATTCGGCGGTCAGTCGCGAGGCGTGCACCATATCGGTCGTACAGGGATGCTCGATGCTTTTCACCATGTAGGATTCGATCAGCACGGCGGCCGCTATCGCCAGGATACATACGACCGCGAGTCCGTATGTCAGTTTTTTTATGTTCATAGCACGTTACTTAATCAGCAGTATTATCAGGTAGGTAACCACGGTTACGATACCGAGCCCCGACAGGGTCAGGACCAGCTTTTGCCGGGCAATTTCATTGGCGATCAGGCCCGGAATTATATAGCCTATCGATTTCAAATCGAATGTGAACAAAGGCATGGGCTGCACCCATTTTTCGATGACCACTTTCAACCCGAAACCGAGAAGCAAGGCCAGAAGCAGACGACGCCGTCCGTAAAGTATCAGACGCGATGTCAACAACTCCAGGATGCCCCAGACTATGAGCGCCAGGACTATGGTCATGACGATCTTGCCGGGCTGATGGACGAACAGGGCGAAATAGGCCGGGGCGATGACGCCGCCCGGAGAGACGCCGGTCAGTTCGTAAAATATGAAGCCGACCGCCAGGCCTATGAAAAAGTACCTGGTACAGCATCTCAGACCTCCGACCCCATCGATGAAATCACCTTAAATCCATCCCCCTGTATATTGCCCAAACCGACCACGAGTGAATCTTTCAGGTTCAATGTTTTCAAATACGACCGGGCGTCACTGACATGTTTGCTCTTCCAAACCTGTACGGCCTCCGGGTTCATCCCGAAATGAGTCAGAGCCCGACGGGTATACCAGACATGATTTCCGGTCAAAATTACTTTAAGAGGATCGGACACGCCCGCCAGCCATTCGGCAAACATGCGCGACCGAATTGGGCGATCGTTGCGCGTGTTTAATATCACGACGAAATTGGTAATCGACTGCAATTGGTCGCGCCACTTTTCAAGAAAGCCGATCGCCGAAGGCACGTCGTTCACCGCGAAACCGTTGACAAAAGCAACATTGGGCCCGACGTCTTCGAGGACAACCGCTTCGTCCGCAATCCTCCGTGCTTCTCCCAGGATGGCCGGCAAAGACACCGAGTCATCGACACCCGCCTCCCGGCAAGCCGTAAGAGCCAGCGCGATATTGGCGGCATACGCCCCGTCGGGGATTTGTGGCATGGTATATTCATCGGGAAGGGTCGCGATGACCACGTCGCAGTTTTTCTTCAGAGCGTACCGCCTGATTACGTCGATATTGCCGTTGTCCTCGGCGATGACGATGGCGTGCTCGGGCATGGCATCACAAATCGCCTCGGCCTGCTGTACCGGGTTCAAGCCGAGATGTTCGCGATGGTCGTCGGTAATCGAGGTCATCACGAGAATATGCGGCCGATAAATTCGTCCCTCGAGGCGCTGCAGCTCCGGATTGAGCGACATGCACTCCAGCGCCAGGCACTGAGCCCGGTGCTGCGCGGCATAACGGATGATCGTGAACTGTTCCTGAACGCGGGGCGTCGAAGGTCGTTGTATGGTCCGGTCGGAGCCGTCCGGAAAAATTATGGTCGGGACAGTCCCGGTTATCTTGGCAAAAGTCCGGCGACCGTTGTGGCGGAGACCGGCGGCAATATAGCGCGTCACGCTGGATTTGCCGCGCGTCCCGTTGACGTGAATCCGCAGACGAATTTGATGCACTTTCCTGGTCGTGTCGATTTTTTCGAACACCAGAAGTGAAATCAACAGGAACAAAATTACAAAAACAATTATCATTAAAAAACCCGGGTTCGTTTCACCGGCTATTCCCCGATCGCCTTGCCCCCCCTGCGCTTGTCGGCCGAGCCATAGTACAGCCCGGTAACCGGATCAACATATATTAGCTGTGCACCCCCGAAGAACAGGTCGCGATCGGAATAGACGCGAATGGTATGTCCCATTCTCTCCAGGTCGGTTTGCACTTCTTTGGAGATACCACCTTCGAGGTATAAATAATCTTCATATTTCTGGCAATAAAAGCGCGGCGCCCAGTTGGCGTCGTACACGTTCATATTAAAATCGATGGCATCGACGATCAACTCGACCACCGTGCAGATAATCCGGGCGGCTCCCGGCGAACCGAGAATCATGAACGGTTTGCCGTCTTTGAGAATGAGCGTCGGTGATATCGAACTGCGCGGTCTTTTCAAAGGTTCAACCATGTTCACGGCCGCCGTGGCCGAGAAATTGGACATGCCGCAGTTGAGCAGTACCCCGGCCGCCATCTGGCCGGAACCGAAAAACGTCCCCAGCGTCTGGGTCAACGCCACCATGTTACCGTCTTTATCTATGACCGACAGGTGCGTGGTATGCCCGTCGAATTCGTCTTCGTCGGGAGGCGGTTCGATCTGAAGCGTGTCTTTGGCCGCCTTATTCTTTTTGGTCGTCACCTTATCTTTATTCTTGTCCTTGTCTTTCTTTTTTACTCCGCCCCAGCTGTCGAACATATCCTCGCCCCAGTCGTCGTACGACGTCTTGCCGTCTTCGTTTTCGTCGTCCCAGACGGGTTTGTTCTCATTATCGAATGTGACATTGCTCTTCGCGGTCGGCTTGAGGTTATCGTACTTGAACGGAAAACCCTCGGTGGTTGCCCTGTATTCTCGCGGTTCGGCCATAAACGGATTGACGTCGCCGAACCGGTCGCGGGCGTATGCTTTCGATATCAGACCATTAATCGGTATAGCGGCGAATTTCGGATCACCCATGTACCGCCAGCGGTCGGCATAAACCTTTCGGAAGGTTTCGGCCATCAGGTGCAACGTCCTGGCGTGCGTCGAAAAGTGCCCCATCTTCCTGAGGTCAACCTGTTCCAGCATGTTCAGCGCTTCAATAATCGCTTCACCGGATTGCGGAACACCGGCCGAATAAACTTCATATCCCCTATATGTACCATACAACGGGGCCGAAACATCGGCCTTGTAACCGGCCAAATCGGACAAAGACAAGGCCCCGCCGGTGCGCTGAATTTCGGATACGATGGCTTCCGCCACCGGACCCTTGTAGAATCCGTCGCGGCCGTTCGCGGCAATGGCCTTGAGCGTATTGGCAAGCTCCGGCTGGCGCAGAATGTCGCCTTCCATCAAAGGAAAACCCTCATCCAGAAAGATCGACGCCGCCGAATCGTTTTCCTGAATCCAGAAGGAATTATCCAGAAGCAGCTGCGCCAGAGTCCGGTCGATCTCAAATCCATCCTCGGCGTACCTGATCGCCGGTTCCATCACCGTCGCGAGCGGAAGCGTTCCGAACTCCGACAATGCCTCGGTCAGCCCGGCTACGGTGCCGGGAATCAACACGGCTTTACCCGTATGCCGGTCCGTCTCGGGATTATAATTAACGGAAATGACATTCTCGGGAGCCATCTGGTAGTAATTTATATAGTGCGCTTCCTGGGATTTATTCAGGTAAATCACCATGGCGCCGCCGCCGCCGACACCGGATCCGTCCGGTTCCACGACCCCGATGGCAAACGCCGCCGCCACGGCGGCATCGACGGCATTGCCGCCCTTGCCCAATATTTCCACGGCCGCTTCCGAGGCCAGGGGTTGAGCGGTTGACGCCATGCCCGTACCGACTGGTCACGATCTTTTCGCCGCTGGCGACGGTTTCCTGCGCGAAAACCATCGGCATCGACAGCAGGAGTAAAACCATGGCAAACAATAGTGCGACCCGAAGGTCATGACCGAATTTTGTACTCATCATAATGTCATCTCGGATACTTTCATTTTATTCACTCTTTTCCGCATGCTCATTCATAACGAATGCGACTGCGGGCCTACTTAAAAAGTTTGGCCATCGGTTCGGCCACTTCCGCGATTTTATCGACCGTGTCGATCGGGATCTTTTTCTCTTTGGCTATATCGCTGAAGAAACCGTCCTCGTCGCCCTGTTTGACGACGATAATCGACTGCGAATTTTCCGCGACCAGCTTGTTGAAGCTGTCCGACTGCCCTTTGCGACGAGCCGTACCGCCGATATGAATCGTAACTATCGGGATTTTCTTTTCTTTGGCCGCATCGACCAGCTTGACCACTCGGTCCATTTCATCCTTCTGGCTGACTCCGGCCGCCCCGAGACCTTTGGAACTGAATCCCGGCACGAAAATCAGCGTCTTGATTCCTTCGAGATCATCGACCGTGGCCATATTGACCGCCGTGGCGTCCAATTTGTCTCTTTTGGCCAGCATGCCGACCAGTTTCATGTCGGCGCTCTGACCGGCCGATGAGATCAAAATCGGCTGTTCGAACTTCTCCCCCGCCTTAAGCAGAATTGGTGCACACAATAAAACAATGGCCAGTGCCGTCGCGAAAATGCGTTTGGTTGTCATCATGTCAAACTCCTTATTTTCCATTAATGCAGGTAATAGCCTGCCCCGTTATCCACTATATCCTGATATTGCGGCAGGTCATCCAATTCTATAATTTTCTTCTTGTGGTCGGCGTTATAAGCGTTAATCAGGCTGATTATACCCTGCACGTGTCTGGCAACCCGCTTCTTGAGCGGTTCCCCGTCGGGGTCGTACTCAATCCTCAACGCGCCCGATTCAAGGGCTTGTTTGTATCTTATGCTTACCCCCTTTATGATTAACTCCTCATTCGTCTTCCCCCGCAGCCGGCCCTGTATCGGGTTGCTGACTTCCATCAAAAACGGAATGGTCCGGGTCCGGTCGCCCCATTCGCGGTGGCTCAGCCCCCGGAAATTGTCCGGTGACAGTTCCGGTGAATATTGCAAACCCATCGATTCCAAATCCAGCACGGCGTTAAGAGCTATATCTTCGCCCTTCTCATGATATACGATGGCATTGATAATCGGGATTTCCGGGGCCGCCTCGTGAAGGTCGAACGATATATCGATATCTTCCTGCTCGATCATCTGCATTATAGCGTAGGCGACCTTTTCGGAAAACGTTCCGTCGGGACGTCCGGGATATGAGCGATTCAGATTTCTCGCCTCGAATCCCGACAGGCGCTGCCCGGACGGGAAGTGCGTGTAGACCAGCGGGTCGGGCCATTGATCGAGCGGATTGGCTACCCGCGACCCCATCCGGAACTTACATTCCTTGCCTTCTCGGGTCTTGAGTGTAAAAAATTCGGGATACGCTTCGAACGGATCGGTGCACGTCGCGCCGCTGTTACAGGCTCGTGTTACAACCAGCACGCGGCCGGTTTTCACTGCGACATTTTCCGCAATCAGCGTCGCGGCGACGTTTGAGGCCGGTTCGTTGGGGTGGGTTCCACCCAGAATCAAAGCCGTCCCGCCTGGTTTGCCGCTGTCGTAGAAGTAAATCGCGAAATCTCCGTCGGTTCCCTTGATCGGTGCGAAATAATCACTCAAATGGCCAACCCTGGTCAATGCCGAACTCGGCACGACTGTTTCATCGTGATGCATCGCCAAAAACCTGGCCGATGCCACCGCGCCGAAAACTCCGACCCAGATCAGCACCAAAATGGCGGTTATATGATGTTTTTTAAGTTTCATAAGCTATTTAATCAACAGCACCCTCAGGACAAACGGTAACAGAAGCATCGCCAGGGCCACCTGCTTTTTCCAGTCCTTCTCGGAGAACAGTTCCACCACGACTATCACGGCGATGAACAGGGTAATTGCTATGTATATCCAAAACAGCATTTGTACTACTCTCCGGTTTCCTCTAAAAAATCACCCCTGCAATTTGCTCGGCAAAAGCTATAATCAAAAGGCCGGTAACTATTGTGGCGATAATCGGGATGACATTGCTTTTCAAAACCGCAAAATGATTCTTGACGCCGACAATCTGCGCGGCGTAAGCGCACAGCAGAGACGGCGGCGGCATCAAATCACCCATGGACGCCATTAATGCCAGGGCGGCCGTTATCACCAGTGAGTTCTTACCGATAAAGACATACACCAGGGGCACGCCGATAATCGATGCCGACGCATAGGCCGACCCGAAAAACGGCATTATCAATGCCGCCAGATACTTCACCCCTTCCGGCAAAAATAAGGCGCTGGTCGCCAAATAGCCCCGAACCCCGGTCAACGTGAGTATCTGCATGAACATGCCGACTCCGACCAGTATAGCCATCACCGGCATAGCCTGGCGGATCGCGTCCCGCGAAACTTTGAAGAAATTGAAACGATTGCCCGACCCGAATCCGAGAATCGCACCGAGCACGAAAATCAACGGAACACCAAGATGCGGAATGAATTCGGGGATCGATTCTTCGAGGATCATGTAGCCGATCACGAAGGCCAGCGGAATGAATAACCTGATACCATATTCATTGAAAACTGGTTTGCTCAGCTTGGGGAGGACTTCGTCAATGTTGAACGAGCCGAGATAGCGGACGCGGAAGTAAATGGCCGTGGCGATGGCCAGCGGAAATGACGCCAGAAACAGCGGCCTGGCGAAACCGATATAGGGCATATCGACCCCACCCCCGATCAGCATCACCGGAATACATATCGGCGG
The DNA here is from genome assembly GCA_963702205.1 of uncultured candidate division Zixibacteria bacterium. Taxonomy (GTDB): domain Bacteria; phylum Zixibacteria; class MSB-5A5; order GN15; family PGXB01; genus CALAMC01. The sequence continues at coordinate 1,709,264 of OY969724.1, read as the reverse complement.
CGCGATCTCGCCGAATACGGCCGCCATGGCAATAAACGCCCCGACCGCGAGCGGCGGCATCCCCATCGCCATAAGCCCCGGCGCCACCAGCGCGCCTGTTGTAAGGATACAGGCCGACGACAGCCCGGTCAGCATGCCCGGGAACATGACGAAGACGACGATGACAATCATCAGTACCGTCGGGAAACGATGCAGCGTATTTATCATCGTATAGCTGATCGTCCCCAGGGCCCCTGTCGCTTCAACCACTTTCATAAATATCATGGCCGTGGCGATAATCAATATCGCCTCCAAAAAGCCAAAGCCTCCTTCCACGAGGTGACGGATCGGCAGGCCCTCACCGCCGAGAAAGGCCCCGACTATGGCCGCGAACATCAGGGACACCCCGGCCGGGACCTTCAGCACGAACACGCCCAGAGCGAACACCGCCAGCATAGCGATCAAAATAATCGGTTCCGAAACCATGATGTCAGACTCTATTCCTTTCGTCCCGGGCGTCTGTGCTTTTCATTTATGCCTCCGCTGGTTAAAACTTTACCTGGAATTCCATCATGAAGCGGGTCATTTCGACCCGGTCTTCACCCCAGGATATGGTCCCTCCTCCGTCAAGGTCGTAATCATCATCGTTCGGGAAATTGCGGCAGGCGCGGAACTGCAGCTGCGTCTGAGTCGAAAGTTGATAGTACATATTCAGCGACAGCTCGTCGTCGAACGAATTATAATTGTCGTTGTTGACGTACTCTTCCATTTTGATGTAATGCAGCTGGACGCGCAATTTCGGAAGGTTCTTGTGTATAAAGTAAATTCTGGTGTACCAAATTCGGCTGCCTTCCAGGTTGTGGCCGGTATTGGGATAATCGCCGCCGATGGCGCCATCGACGTATCCCACCCGGCTGCCCCAGAAAAAGCTCGGATACAACGGGCTGAACTGCTCGACTTTTTCCGTACTGGCATCGTCGCCCTGGTATGCGGCGTAACGCGTCTCGACCTTGATGCTCCGAAACGGACCCCAGGTCCAGCGATATGAAATACCACCCATATAGCCGATGCCGCCTTTTTCCGGAAGGCCGTCGAGGGTGTGGAAAGTCTGGTGGGCGACTTCGAGAAAATAAGTCAGACGGCCCTTTTTGGCGTCGCCGTTAAAGCCGCCGCCAATGATATAGCTGTCGTTAAACTGGCCCCGAAGACGGTTATATATATAATATCCCATGAATTCCTGTTTCATAATCGGACGGGTCAGTCTTACTATATGGAGCTGGTCGCTGCCCGGATCGGGATACAGACCGGTCGCACTAAGGTTTTGCTCGGTGATGGCGCTGAATGTGGAAAGAGTGTACGACCTCAGCGCGAAATCGAACCGAATGGCGTCGAAGCGGTCAAAGTTATAATATGAATCTCCCTGTGAAAGCCCCTTGCCGATTGGAAACTGCTGGCGACCGATACGAGCGCGCATCAGGTCGAACACGGGGATGTTATCCGTGCGGTACTCGCCGAATATCTGGCTGATGCCGGTACTGCATTTTGCCCGTGCCGCCGATATTACGAACCGGCGACACCGGATTGTTCGCTATTTGCGTAATGAATTCGACATAAAACGACGTCTGCTGGCTGACGGCAGCCTTGGCGCGGATACGACCCAGGTAACGGAGATAATTCTCCGTCCCCCGTTGGTCGAGGGCATCTCTGAAGCCGTCGCTGTACGCACGCACTCGGAAGTCACCTTCGACATTGAACTGGGCCGACGCCCGGGGGACGAGGCCCGCGAACAAGACTACGCTCCAGATCGTCAGGAAATGTATGTATTTTATCTTTTTCATGTCCGCTACCTCAATTTTGTGTAAATACGATACCGGTCGGCTGCGTTACCGTTCCCCGGTCGGGGAGTTCGTACGTTTGCAGCACGGTACCATCGACGGTTACCTGGAAAATGTAGTCGTAATCACCGGTGCTGTTGACAATCCAGAAGTTAATGCCGTCCCAGGTCATCCCCGTCGCGTAACGGTTGAGATCCGTGCCTCCCGGAGGCGTCGGAGTCGCAAAGACCGCCGTCCACGTCTCGGTCCCGGCGTCGTACACGAAAACTGAGTCGATAAGACGATCATTGCAGTACAGGTCACCGTTGGCGAAGACTATGCCTCGTCCTTCGGTGCCCGGTGTCGGTATGGAATCGGTAACCGAACCCGTCAGCGTATCAATAATATAAATTCGGTCGGACACGTCGTTTAAGGCGTACAGGTCGTCTCCCAGGAAATCGATTTCACGAATCGTCCCGGTGCCGCCCGGAGGAGCCTGGAACTGATTTAGTACCCGACAAAGAGGAACCGTCGATTTCCAGCTGCATGATGGCGTCGACGCTGCCTGCGGCGCTCATCCACAGGTAAGTGCCGTCAAAGGTCAGCCCCTGCGGTGACGCACCGTCGATGGCAGAAATATCCCAGGTTTGAGCGATACTGAAATCGGAGATCTTGATTTTTCGCATGACCCTGTTGCCGGCATCGGTGTAGTAGAAATATCCGTCATTGGGATCGAACTCCGGCACGGTAAATATGCCGACCCCGACACCCGACTGTCCGTCGGGATTGGTGACCGTCACGTCACGTTCTCCAAAAGCGGCGTCGCTGGCTACTTCGATATGAGCCGTAACCGAATTGCCGTTAACGAACGTGACTTCGGAGACGACAATTCCCGTCCCGAATGATGCCGTCAGCCCGACCCCCGGACGGAAATACTCGCCATATATGGTCACGGTCAGATCACTGCCTCGTGTGGCCGAATTAGGCGACGCCGCCGTCACGACCGGCGGATGAGGCAGACTCAAATCGTTCGGCGACCAGACAAGCGGTCCCGGGGTTTCATATGGGATTTCAAAAAATTCCGTGGTCATGCCGTCCCTGTTCAAACGAAAAAGGTGGTCACCGGCTAAACTGCTGCTGTTGACCACCCATAAATCAGTTCCGTCGAATGTAAGACCGACGGGAAAAACATAGCCGTCGCCCCGAGGCGGAACCGGCGAAGCGAAGGCCGTCTCAAATAACATTTTGTCCGTTAGAAATCTGTAAAGAGTATCTCGATCCACGTCACCGTAATAAAAGCCAACCGGCAGGCCCCGCCCGTAAACGTCGCCGTTGGCACCGACATAAGTCATCCCCCTCGGTTCCGGCGTCGGCATGATATGTTCTTCGAGGACGGTTCCGTTATTGGGATCGAGCTTATAAAGTGTCGGCGGTATCGAATAAGTCGCCGATCCGCTGTTGACAGCCCAGAGACTCGTGCCGTCCCAGGCCAGATCGCGGATGGTCCCGTGCCTTTCCGGTGGGGCATCGAGCGTTCGCGAAGCGCTTAAGACATCACCCGATATATCGACTTGGATGATATAATCCTGCGTTCCGGCCGCCGACAGCCATAAATAAAGGCCGTCAGATGTAATCCCCTGCACGGCCGTCTCCCCGAATAAATCCCGAGTATCCCATGATTTGACTACCCGAAGGCTCGGATCCAGCATGAGCAGAGAATAACTGGTGTTGTCTATGAAATAATAATATCCGCCCCCAAGCTGTATTCCCCGGTCGGGGTCGCCGTCATTGACGAAGAGCTCGTCACAGGCGAACAGAAAAACTACCGCCAGAAAAAGAGCGGCAACAACCGGGTATAACCGTCGGCCGCCTGAGCTACTATCCAATGTCTTCCCACCTTCTCTTTTGGTTTAAGATTACCAAAGCTGTCCTGCAAAATCCTATTTATTAAGGCCTTTTAAGGCGTTTTTGCTACCGGCCGACTTTTATAAAAAGTCCAGCAAATATAATAAATACAAATGTCATGCCAACCCGATTATGCCCTCTAAATCGTTGCTTTTTATGTTAATTCAGGGTATTTTCTGGACGAATTGGGATAAAAAAGCCCATTTTATTGGGCGCATTCAGCCCGGTTGAAAGCTATATTACCTTGAATCCCCGACGTGAGGTCGATAATATAAGACGGGTACGGATTTTGATATAATAAAGCCCGTGGTATAAAATGAGCGAAGAAAACAAGAACAACATTTTCGAAATGGGCAATAACTCGTCTCGAAATAAAGACGATAATCCCGACAGCAAAGCCCTGAAGCTCGAATTTTTGAAAATTCATGCCCGGGCAATACTGTTTGCGACTATTTTTGCAATCATAGTTGCTGTCATTTCTTTTCTGGTCTATGCCTCCGTGGACAAATGGAAGCAGGAAGTCGTCCAGACAAACAAAACCCTTACAAAAGTCATCTGCCGCCAGCTTTATGAATCGGCCGAATCGACTATCGACAGTCTGGCCGTCGATTCGTTTTTTGTGAGAAGAAATCTTACCGTCGATGAAATAGAAAAAATGGATTCCAGTCTGAAGGAAATATCAGAAACCGCGTTTGCCAACGTCGACGGCATGGAAGGCGGCTTCTTCTTCAAGAGACTCGATGATTTCTATGGATACGCTTTCCCGACTTCACCGCCACCGAAACCTGTCTACGGCCCTCCCCCGCGTTCATATAACATTATAAGAGCACAAGCGTTGAAGACCATTGAAACCGCCCGTTCCGAAACAGAGCTCCATCAATTCGATCCGGCCGTATTCCCTCTGGCAACTGAACCAATAATGTACGATGGTACCGTTATCGGTGCCACCTGGGCCAGAATTCACATAGAGCGTGAACTGCCGACACTTAAAATACGCCAGGTCGCCAACGTCGGGGCCGTCATTTCACTGATGGGTTTTATTATCGCCGTCTTTCTTTCGGTCGCCCAGCGGCGCAAAATCATGAGAATCCACAGCGATCTCGAAATCGTAAAAACAGGCGCTCAGCACGACGTTACGGTTTTCGGAGGCTCGCTGGGACATATCGGAAGATCCATCAATTCAATGCTGAAGGCGCTGCGGATGGGTCAGGGCCACCGTGAACAACTGGAGCGCGAACTAAACCGCAAAGAAAAGATGGCCTCGTTGGGTATTTTGCTGGCCGGCGTCGCTCACGAAGTCAAAACGCCTTTGGCCGTTATCAAGACGAGAGTCCAGATATGGCAGCAGGACGGCCGCAACGGTAAAAAGCCGATCGAGGGTGAGGGGCCCCACTATCTTGTCTCGGAAAAATCCATGAAGCTGGTTATCAGCGAAATCGACCGTCTGTCCGACCTCATGAAGCGGCTGTTGTATTTCAGCAAACCGAAGTCGGAAAAACTCCGGCCCACCGATCTCAACGGGCTGGTTCGTCATACCATACAGCTTGTCGAAAACCGGAACGGACACAGCGACATCAAAATCGTGACTTCTTTCGATGAAACCATGCCGCCGCTTCCCGCCGACCCCAATGCCCTCGAACAGGTCTTTATCAATATTATTCTAAATTCCATTCAATCGATGGATAGTGAAGGTTCGATCGATATTTCTACGCAGTATGACAAAACCCGTCAGTTGATTCGTATCGAATTTAAAGACACCGGGGCCGGCATTCCCGACAGCATTCGGTCCAGAATATTCGACCCGTTTTTCACGACCAAAGAACGAGGTTTCGGGCTGGGCCTCTCAATATCGTATGAAATTATTACCGCTCACGGCGGGACCATAGCCTTTCGGCCGAACTCGCCGCAGGGGACGATATGCGTGGTTGAACTGCCGTGCCTTGATACCGAAAAGAGCGCAAGCACATGACCAAAAGCAAGTGCATATTGATTGTGGACGATGAAGCCTTCATGCGCAAAAATATTATCGACCTGCTTTCCCCCCGGGGCTATCGCCTGATAGAAGCCGGTGACGGAGAGGCGGCCATCGCCGAAGCCCAGAGAATGCAGCCCGATCTGATCCTTATGGATATAAACCTTCCCAAAACCGACGGTATTCAGGCAATGACGGCCATAAAGCACGAGCAGCCGGACATACCGATTATAGTCTTCACCGCTTATGGGACCAGCGAACGAGCCATACTGGCGATTAAATCCGGGGCGTACGATTATATCGAAAAGCCTTTCGAACTCGATGAATTTATGCTTATTGTCGAGCGGGCCCTCAAATTTTCTGAATTGCTCGGTGAAGTCAAAGCTCTGAGGCACCGGGTTTCATCGTTTCCGTCGCAGGACAACGTCCAGATCATCGGCAACAGCCCCCAGATGCGCGAAATATTCAAGCTGGTCGGCCGCGTCGCCCCGACCAACACGACTGTATTGATTCACGGCGAAAGCGGAACCGGCAAGGAACTTATCGCCGACGCCGTCCAGAGACATTCGTCCCGCAGCGATAAACCGTATATTAAGGTCAACTGCGGGGCTTTCTCCGAGAGCGTTCTCGAAAGCGAGATTTTCGGACACGAGAAAGGTTCCTTCACGGGTGCCATCTCACAGAGACAGGGCCGGTTTGAACTGGCCGACGGTGGGACTATTTTCCTCGATGAAATAGACACCATGCCGCTTTCCGTACAGGTTCGGCTCTTAAGAGTTTTGCAGCACCAGACCTTTTACCGGGTCGGAGGAGAAGACCCGATTCGTATCGACGTGCGCGTGATCGCCGCCACCAACAGCGAGATCGAGCAGGAAGTCCATGAAGGCCGGTTTCGGGAGGATCTGTTTTACCGATTGAACGTCGTACGTATCAATATTCCGCCTCTGGCCGATAGAACCGAGGATATCCCGCTTTTGGTGCGTCACTTTGTCCAGAAATATTGCCCGGATCGAAGACTTTTGGTCCCGTACCACGAAATGGAAAAACTGCAGCTCTATTCCTGGCCGGGAAATGTGCGTGAACTGGAGAATTCAATTCAAAGTGCAATCGTTATGTCCCGCGAAAATATCATGACATTCGATGATTTCCCCATGCCGACCAAAAGCGAGCGAATGCATCTCGCGTTGGAGGACCAGTTGAAAAACGGCCACGCCTTAAGAGAAATCGTGGCAACCATCGAGCGCGATTTGATCCTGTACGCTCTAAAAAAATCCGACTGGAACCGCACCCAGGCGGCCAAGCTGTTGAAAATCAATCGAAGACTTCTCTATTCCAAAATGCAGGAATACGGCATCAGCGAATAGAGCAAAAGCTGCTTCGTGAAACCATTTTTTAAATTATCCTGGTATATTACTTCATGAAAAAATGCCGAAGGGGGGATTCGCGAGGCCCCAACCTTCGCAACCTATTAAGCAGCTTCAAAATAACCTTAATTGGCTGAAAATTCAATAGTTAAGCAGCGTCAAGTTGCGTTGAGTTCCGTTAACTTCCGTTAAGTAGAATCAAGTGAAACCGTTAGAAATCCGTTAGAATATTTGTGAATAATATAGACTGAAAATATTACCTATTCATTGTTAATGACATTTCGCAATTTTCTAAAAGTTGGATACACATTATTGATCTGTGTGTAAAATATAATGCTGAATGTCATAACGGATAATACGAATAATATCATGGCGGCTTTGCGATAAACATTGGAGATGTCAAACAGTTTCCATACCATGATTATGATAAATCCACAAATGGGAATGGTCAAAAACAGCCAAGGGGTTACATATGCATATATAAGATTTACATTAATTAAGTACTTTACGAAAACGAAAATACTAATATACCCGAAGGCATAGAACCCTGCGAGGCCAATTAGTTTTATCTTGTATTCCTTTTGATCAATAGTTGACATTTCCTTTTCCGGCAATTATAAGTAGGGTGCCGTGTAGCCCTGATAGAGTTTTCAATTGCACCAATACATTATTTTAACAAAATTAAGAAACAACCTTATAAATAAATATCATACCTTCAGTGATTATAATTACCATTAATAATATTAAAAAGGGCTTTAGGTATCTTGCTCTAAATAAAATGTATTTATAATTTGGCAAAAAGGCCCACCACCATTTCTCGGATATTTCAAGGGACGCAATAATCCCGACTATGATTGCCAAAAAGAATGCTCCAAAGCCAAGTAATTGCAATAAATAAAGCTGAAAAATATATGAGGATATAAAAGCATGCATAAATGGAGGCATTCCTTCGAATTGATTCCTGAAAGCCAAATACGCGATTATTAGGAAATATGTTAAAAGGGAAATCACTATGGGCCAATATTTATCGCGCGTGTAAATATTTTTGTGTAAGTGGCCATGACGTATATATAGTTGAAGGAGGTATATCATGGCCAAGAAACGTGACGAAGCTGACAAACTGATCGACGAGATGATCGCCGGCAAGACGCCGGAAGAGATAGTGGGTGAGGGCGGTCTTCTGCAGGCGCTCACGAAACGGGTGTATGAGCGCGCCCTCGCAGGTGAGATGACGCATCACTTGGGCTATCCGCCCAATGCTCCCGAAGGCAAAAACAGCGGCAACTCTCGCAACGGCAAAACCAGCAAGACGGTCAAGACCGGGTCGGCAGATGTTACGCTGGAGATTCCGCGGGACCGGAACGGCGAGTTCGAGCCGCAGTTGGTTAAAAAGCACCAGCGGCGCCTGCCCGGTTTCGACGACAAGGTGTTGGCGCTGTACGCTCGGGGTTTGACGACGCGGGATATCCAGGGTCATCTTGAGGAGATGTACCAGTCGGAGGTTTCCCCGGCCTTGATTTCGGCGGTGACGGACGCCGTGCTTCAGGAGGTGACGGTGTGGCAGAGTCGGCCGCTGGAGGCGGTCTACCCGATCGTCTATCTGGACGCCATCCACCTGAAGCTTCGTCAGAGCGGCCAGGTCAAAAACCAGGCGGTCTATTTGGCCTTGGGGATCACGCCGGAGGGTTACAAGGAACTCTTGGGTTTGTGGGTCGGCGATCAGGAGGGTTCGAAGTTCTGGCTGTCGGTGCTGACGGAGCTTAAGAACCGGGGCGTTCGGGACATCCTGATTGCCTGTGTCGATGGTCTGACGGGGTTCCCTGATGCGATTGAGACGGCCTTTCCGCAGACCCAGGTGCAGTTATGTCTCGTGCACATGGTGCGCAACTCGCTGAAGTATGTCGGTTGGAAAGAGCGCAAGGCGGTCGCGGCCGATCTCAAGACGATCTACTCGGCGCCCAACGAAGAAGCCGCCGAGCAGGCCCTGACGGCGTTCGAGGCCACATACCGGGACCGTTTCCCGCAGATCGCCCGCTCATGGCGGTCCTGCTGGATGAACATCATCCCGTTTTTTAGCTACCCCAAAGAGATTCGAAAGGTTATCTATACGACCAACGCCATCGAGTCGATGAATGCTCAGTTGCGCAAGGTGACGCGGAATCGCGGCTCGTTCCCGACGGTGGAATCAGTCAGAAAGGTGATCTACCTGGCGATACAAAGAATCTCGAAAAAATGGAAGCGTCCGATCAAGGACTGGGTGGCGGCCCTTAATCACTTCTGCATCGTCTTCGAGGGAAGGATCGAAAACACATGAACCGGCCGCTTACACAAAATTCCGTACACTCCCTATTTATCATAGATAGCCTGCTGTTCTTCTCTGCTCAAGGGTCCGTTCCGCCGCGAATTTCCTGGTTTCTTTTCCTTATATGCCGGCGGTTTCCACGACCCAGGAGAAGAATAATTGGGCTCAATTTCCTTTTTGACTGGTTTGAATTCCGGGGGAATCGTCATATGATAACCGCAATGGGGACATTTAATCCTATCCCCGGCTTCAAGATAGCGGATTAATATCATTTTATTGCATTTGTCACACTTTATACCGGAAGCTTGTTTCATATCGTTGTTTAGCCTTTATACAATATACATTCCGCCTCAATATAATTATAGCCTTTATACCAATGTTATATAAAACTGGTAACACACCCTTTTAGGGTGTGCTACGTTGTATAACGCTGTCATAATCCATCTCAAGCAAGTAATCCATTTGGGCTGGTAGCCCGACATTCTATGTCGGGATTACTGGATAATATTCTATCCGTCTCGAACAGATTGATCAACTTTAAAAATAATTCGCCCGACATACTGACCAAATTTAGGCTGGGAGTTTCGGCTTTTGCGACTGCAATTAATGCCGAAGGGGGGATTTGAACCCCCATGCCCATTCGAGCACTGCGCCCTGAACACAGCGTGTCTACCAATTCCACCACTTCGGCATTTATAAAGCGGCTTTAATATATAAATAAATCGCCCCTCGGCAATAGTTTTTTATAAGGAGAATATCGGTTTGCGGATAATCAGACAACGGGCCAATATTTCAGAGCCATGAAACGTTCCCTGATGCGCGCGAATATGTCGATAACCCCCCGGGCGACAAAGGCGGTCCAGAAGACTTCAGCCGGATAGTCTGCCCGGTAACCCTGGGACAGGATGAAGCGGGATGCGGCAAAAAAGTATGCTGCCAAAGCCAGCAACAGGAAAAGGCCGGCGTATTCCTTCCGACGCCAAATTAACAGCATCCCCCAAACACCTATCGCAAGGATCGGAATCGCCTTAATGAATGGTATCGGTCGTATCAAACCAGCAGCAACAAGTTTGGCCGTTGTCAGGGGGTGATTTAGGACGGCTTTCGGAAATTCGTTTTTTACGAATTCATAATATGCGCGATAATACTCGGACTTGTAATCCGGACGGGCCATAAGCTTTTGGTTCATTTGGTCCAGGCCTTCCCGATAGCTTATCCCTTGAGCCCTGGCGTTTATCTGAGCGGTCGTTCTATACAGCGTGGTCGGCCCGGCAAATGAAAGGTATCCGAAACCATAAGTTTGCTGATTGTGTATTGTCCACCCTACGATCCCGAATAAAAGAATGGCTATGGCTACAAACGGTCGCAGACCGACAGATTTTGAAACAGATCGAGTCATTTTCCCCACATTTGGTCTTTCAAAGACCAGATACAAAACCAGCAACAATGGGAAATATTGCATGACCCCTCTGCAAAAGGCCGCGTACGACAAAACAAATCCCGAAGCCATAAATAAGGTCAAATTATCTTTTTCCAGACCCTTTAAAATTAATATCAAACCGAGTAACAGAGCGAAAATAAATATCGTCTCCGATAATATTGAACCGGACAATCTGATCGCGGAGGGAGATATTGCATTCAAGACACCGCCGACAATAGCGACATCTGGCCGCCGCCATAGCAGGAAAATAAAGATCACCAATAAAACCGACACCCCGGCCCCGAAAAATGTCTGAGCAATTGTCAGCGCAACCGCACCCGAGCCAAAAATATCACCGGCCAGAGCCAGAAACGCGGGATAGCCCGGCCCGAATATGATGACACCCTTTGTATCCAGATCAAAATCGTTCCTTATTTGATCGGCGGCATGAATATAGTTGGCCGAATCCGGCGATAGCGACGCGGCAATTCCCCCGACTTCTCCGTGCCCCAAATATATCAAAAACAGCAATCTGAGAATCAGTGCCGCCATGAAAATATATCCGAGTAGTCGGAAGTTGATTCCCGACGGTAATACTTGCTTCATGTCATGATTATATTAATTTTCCCGGACGAATGCATTTAATAAATATTGTGATCGAATCGTAAATTTTATAATTTCAGACCTGATGGAGATCTTGAAGGTTTTCCCGAATTGACGATCGAGGGACGTTAATTTAATGGTATTAAAAAAGAACTATATTCAACGCCTTTGTTCAAAGCTGCCGTCTCTTGGAATCAACATAAGTAAGGCCCTTAGAAACCACCGGGCAATTCTATTCATATTCAGCTTGGCGCTGATCTTAAGACTAATCATTTTGATTCTAAGCATCGAACAGATCGGCGTCGTTAAAATACACGAATGTTCGCCCGATTCGATCATGTACATGAATATGGCGAGGGACGTCCTCAACGGGACCGATCAGTATGAAAAGGGCTTTTTCACTTTCGGACCCGGCTATGCATACTATCTCGCTTTGAATCTCATCGTTTTCGGAAAGAGTCTTCTGGGGATTATATTATTCAACGTCTTATTATCGTCCCTGAGTGTCGTATTGATTTACCGTCTGGCTGAACTGCTTTTTAAATCCAAAACGACGGGGCTTATCGCCGCTTTTATTGTCGCCATTTCACCGACGTCAATCATGCTGAGTATCCCGATTTTGTCCGATACTGTGTATTTATTTCTTTCACTTTGGGGGCTCATTTTGTTTGTCAGGGGACTTCAAAGTGGCCGATGGAAATTCTACATCACCGCCGGGATAATTTTCGGCGTCAGCGCCTTGATGAGATCTATCGGACAATTTTGGCCGCTCGCAGCCGCAATAATAGCGATTTTGTACAATATCCTGGCGGACAAATCGCGCCGGACCAAATTCAAATCGTTGATCGCAAAGGCTCTGACTACCGCCCTGATTGCCTATGCCCTGGTTTCCGTATGGGTCGTCAGAAATTACGTCGTTCATGACATCCCGACGCTCGCCTTCACAAGTTCCGGCGGCGCCGCCAATGTCGCCTCGTTCACCCTGGAAAGGCTTGAAAATCGAAAACAGGCGGAAATAGTCGGCGACTGGATCAAAAGCTACAAGAAAGAACATGGTTTGACCGAATTCACGCAGGAAGATTATTTCCGGATGAATCTTGAAAAAGCCCGGCAGACGTTCAAACGGTATCCCTATGAAATGATAAAAACGTATTTTGATCTGGTCTGGACTAACCTGACGGCCATAGATTATATGCACCGCCTGATACTGCAACAGAGCAACCCGACCACGATTCGCTGGGAACACAGGATTAACGATAACAATCTGCAATATGCGGTGTTTATTTTCTCTTTGATTGGACTGGTGGTCCTCGCCGCCACTCGGCGTTTCCAGCCACTAATTGTCCTCGGTTTCGTTTTTGTTTATTATGCGCTCATGATCGGCTTTACGAGATGGCAGGGATCGCGTCTTTTTTTCCCGGCCCAAATGGCGTGGCCCATATTGACGGGTCTTGTACTATTTCACATTGGCGGATTCGTAAAGCCCCTGATAAACCCGTGCAAAAAAATACTATCGGCCGCTGCAGAGAAATTTGGAAAATTCGCGGGGGCTTTGAATCCGAAAAATATCGAACAATCCCGCTACTTTTTTATCTTGTATGCCGGCTTTATTCTAATCGGCATCATAATTTTATTCCGAAAGTTCATTTTCACCGATTGGATGCTCTATGGCGGGGATACTATGCAATTCGGCGGCTTTTTCCAGTCATTTTTGCTAAACAGTATCCGTGAATATTCCAAAGTCCCTGTCTGGAATCCATACATATATTGTGGATTGCCGTTCATTGACGCTATCAGTGGCAATATATTTTACCCATTTTCGGTATTGAAATTTATCGGTGATCCATACCGCATGCTCGGCGTTACATTTATCCTGCACATATATTTCTCGGGTATTTTCATGTATGTTACGGCTCGAGAATTTGGGTTGGGTAAAATCGCTTCGGCCGTCTCAGGCATATCATATATGTTTTCCGCTTACCTTATTTCGTGGATCGCGCCGGGGCACGACGGCAAAATTTATGTAACGACGCTGTTTCCGCTGATGTTTTATTTCATCAATCGGGGATTTCGAAAAAACCCGATATTCAACTTTACGATGCTTGCCATTGTTATCGGCTGCACCATTTTGGCCCCGCATCCGCAATTGTCATATTATGCCTTGATAACAGCCTTCTTTTTCGTATGCTTCAAATTTGTAAAACTGTTTAAATCGACCGGTGGTTTTGGCCAACCCATAAGGCCTGCGGCCCTGTTTATGGCAGCCGTTATAGTGGGCATCGGTATTTCTGCCGTACAAATATATCCGGCGACGATTTACACGACCGAATATTCTCCCCGATCGGACAGTCTCCATGGCATCAAATGGGCCGGCCATTATTCCCTGCACCAGGAAGAATTATTTTCTCTGGTTGTGCCCGAATTCACGGGAACGACGTCCAAATTCGATTCGAGGCTGGTCTATTGGGGAAGAAACTCGTATAAGGATAATTCCGAATATCTGGGCATAATTCCATTGATTCTCGCCGCCTTCGCGTTTTTCTTCTCGTCAAAAAGCGGAAGTAAATTCTGGGGAATAATCGTCATCATCACGACAATTTACGCACTGGGCAATACAACTTTTTTATTCCGCGCCTATTTATGGTTAATGCCGTTTGCGTCCATGCTCCGGGGGCCATCCATGAGTATGATGATATGTCTTTTCGCGGTATCTCTCATGGCCGGCATGTTCACAGATGATCTCGCCACCGGTTCCGGCCTATTCCCGCCCCGGAAACAGAGATTGATTAAAAATTCGATGATTATAATCCTGGTTGCGCTCGCCGCACTGGGAATTCTGTACATACTGGCGGGACAGGAAACGCTCCGCCTGTACGCCCGTATATTTTACCCCGACTTGCTCGCTGATAATCCGGCATCAGCGCAAAAACTGAATAAAGCCATTCATTACCTGCCTGAAATAAAAAAGGGATTTATAATTGCATTCGCTTTCATCGGGGCGCTCGGAATGGTACTGCGCTACTCGATGAAGCCCGGAGCATCGCGATCATTGTTGTTTGTTATTCCGCTATTGATCATGGCGGATGGGATTTATTTTAATGATCGCTTTGTCAATATAATCGATCAGAAGAAAGAATTCGGGCCAACCTCAATGACCGAATACCTTCAAAAAAACGCCGGCCTTGACCGGACATTCGGTTTTGCCCTCAATGAACGTGTCTTTCAATTATACCAATATGGGATATTCACCCCGTATGGCTTCCACGGCAATGAGTTAAAATGGTTCTATAATCTATTAAATCGAGAGGGTATAGCCAGAGCGATCATGAATCCCCGCTTCGCTAATCTGGTCGGGGGAAAATATATCATATATCCCGCGGGGGGCGTGCTTCCACCCGATACTCTGGGACCGATACCGTTCGATACCGCCGGGGTTTTCGACACGCCCCATGGAAGATGCATGGTTTTTATCAATAATAACGCCTACCCTCGGACCTTTTTCGTTTCCAGTTACGAAGTCATACCGGACATCAAAAAAGTTCGTGACAGCGTTTTGCGCGGGACCGATGATTTGCGGCAAAAGGTCTATCTGGAAGAAAATCCTCCTCTGGATACGTTGGCTTCTCCTGATAACGATCCCGATCCGGTGATTTCATATTACTCTCCGGACTCGATAGCGATCAACGTGCAAAATAAGCAGGATCGGATGTTAATTTTAACGGACAACTATTACCCCGACTGGCACGCCTTCGTGGATGGAGCGAAGACAAAAATATATCGGGCGGACGGTACATTTCGGGCGATCGTCGTGCCGGAAGGAACCCGCGAAGTCGTCTTCCACGACATCCCGGCGAATTACTATACCGGGCGAAGGATCACATTCATCGGCATTTTTATTACGCTGATTTCTTTGGTCTATTGCCTGTATCGAAAACGCGGGTCGGGTATGCTGCCCTGATAAATTAAAACAAAAAAGCCGCCCGACGATTTGGGCGGCTTTTTCTATTAAGTTGTTTTTCGACTAATTCAGATAAGCCCGAAGTGATCGACTGCGGGAAGCGTGTCTCAGGCGACGGATCGCTTTTTCCTTGATTTGCCGGACCCTTTCGCGGGTGAGCGAAAAACGGGCTCCGATTTCTTCAAGCGTCAGCGCCTTTTCGTAGTTCAGCCCGAAATACAGGCTGATAACTTCGGCTTCGCGCGGCGTCAGGGTATCCAGGGCCTTTTCGATCTCCAGCTTGAGCGAATGCTCCAGCAGTTCCTCGTCGGGGGCCGGTTGATATTCGTCTTCGAGAATATCGATCAGCGAATTGTCCTCAGACACTGAAAACGGCGCGTCGAGAGACAAATGCGAGTTGGATATCTTGAGGGTATCGGAAACCTCACCCTCGGACAGGTCAAGCTCCCGGGCGATTTCATCGGGCGACGGCTCGCGACCCAGACCCTGCTCCAGCGAACTGGAAATCTTGCCGATCTTGTGCAGCGTGCCGACGCGGTTGAGCGGCAGTCTGACAATTCGGCTTTGTTCGGCCAGGGCCTGCAATATCGCCTGACGAATCCACCATACGGCATAACTGATAAACTTGAATCCGCGCGTTTCATCGAAACGCTTGGCCGCCTTTATCAGGCCGATGTTACCTTCGTTGATCAAATCGGCCAGGGACAAACCCTGGTTTTGATACTGTTTGGCGACAGACACCACGAAGCGCAGATTGGCTTTGGTTAATGCTTCCAGGGCCAGTTTTGAGCCCTGCTTTATTTTTTTAGCCAGCCGCACTTCCTCATCTGCCGTGATTAGAGGAGTTTCTCCGATTTCGCGGAGGTACAGATCCAAAGATCTGTCTTCATCGCGGTATTTTAGCGATTGTTTAGCCACGAAGAATGTTCATCCTCCAGTTTAGGTTGATATCCTATGTCAAGAGTTCAGGGCTTCAAAGCCTTGTACTCTATTGAACCCCTGGGATCCACGAGCAGAAGGGGAATGGCCTTTTTTACATCCCTGCTTTGTTCCGCTGCCTGTTGCAAATCAACCAGGTTCTTTACTGCACTATCATTAACCTGCGTTATGACCGAACCGGGCAATATTCCCGATCGATCCGCCGCAGAGTTTCTTGCTACCCTATTTATATATACGCCGGGGAAATAATCCGAGCCAATACGTTGTGCTATATCCTGCGTAAAAGTCAAAAGCTCCATTCCCTGCCAGGCCAAAACCTGACCGGTGTTGCTGAATTGGTCGGAATGCGCACGCTGGTATGTATCTCTGTCCGTAATTACAGCGGTGACCGTCATTGGTTTGCCGTCTCTGATTACTTCGATCTTCGAGGGCTTGTTCTTAGGTGCAGTTGCAATTAATACGGAGAACTGGGCCATTTCGGCAATATCATGATCGTTGAATTTCGACAGTATATCGCCGCCTTTAATCCCGGCCTGGTCGGCCGGAGAACCGGAAAAGACCGAATCGATCAAGACGCCGCCAACTTTATCCATACCGTGGTCGCGGGCGAATTCGGGCGTCACGTCGGACAACCAAACGCCCAGCCACCCACGACTAACTTTGCCGGATTCGATCAGGTCGGGAACGATCGCTCTCGCGATATTAATCGGTATCGCGAAACCGATGCCGACCGATCCACCCGAGGGGCTCGATATAGCTGAGTTGACTCCGATCGCCTCTCCGTTGAGATTAATCAGCGGTCCGCCGGAATTGCCGGGGTTGATCGAGGCGTCGGTCTGGATGAAATCCTGATATTGCGGCGTGCCTTCGCCGAAACGAAGATTGGTGCGGCCTTTGGCCGAAATAACGCCAACCGTGACGGTGCGGTCCAAACCCACCTGCGGGAACGGATTACCGATGGCGATACTCCAGTCACCCACCATGATGCTGTCGGAATTGCCGAACGGTATAATAGTGATCTTTTCCTGAGGGTCGACCTTAAGAACGGCTAAATCGGTCTGGGGATCGGCCCCGACAATTTTGGCGTCGTAAACGTAACCGGTTGACGTCCGAACCACTACTTTATCCGAGTTGCGAATGACATGGTTGTTGGTCAAAATATAACCGTCGTCACGGAAGAAAAACCCTGAACCGTACGATGTCGATGGTTCCTGAGGAACCTGGAAAAAGCGCCAGAATAAATCATCGTATTGACGATTATCACTCTTGATGGTCGCGGAGACATTAACCACGGCGTCCTGCACGCGTTTTACCACGCCTACGAATGGTGAATGATAGACCCCCTCATCGGTTTTTACTACCGGATACGGGTTGCTTTCGGTGACGTCGGCAACGGCTTTCGGTTCCAGACTCAGATTGGAAGCAATCACTACTCCCAGAATAATCAAACCTATAGCCAGGAATATCCAGCGAAAATAAGAATAACTGCCCCTTGCGCCCTTTTGCGGGCGGTGAGAATTCCCGTTCAACATGCCTCCTCCAAATTGGATAACTTCTTATAATACGTAATTTCTTTCATCTCGTCAATAATTTTTTACTTGACAAATTTTCAAAAGTTTCAATTCATGCAGAGTTACACCCATAAGTTTCTGATATATTAAATCTTATAAAGCCCCAATTTGTTTCCGACGGCACCGTTGACATTTCAAATAGCTTCAATTATCATTTAAAGTTATGCCCAAAGACATATTCGTGACGACCTTAATCGAATTCGGCCGAAGGCTTTATGACCGGTCGCTGGTGATTGCCAGCCAGGGAAACCTCTCGGTTCGCGACGAATCCGGCCGCGTCTGTATTACCGCCGCCGGGGCCTGCCTGGGGCGGCTGGAAACGCACGATATAATCGAATTGGATGAGCGAGGCGCACCGAAGCTCGGGCAGAAAGAACCTTCCTCGGAATACAGGATACATATTGCGGCTTATCGCAACCGGCCGGAAATATCGGCCTGCTGCCACGCCCACCCGCCGCACGCTACTGCCATCGGCGTGACCGGCACCCCGTTTCCTCAGGCATTCTTGCCCGAAGCCGTCGTCATTGTCGGCCGCATCACTACGGTGGAATATGCCCCACCCGGTTCCGACCAGCTGGCCGAGCATCTGGAAAAACACATTGAAGGTCATAACGCCTTTATTATGAAAAATCACGGCGTCCTGACTTTGGGGCGAAACATGGAAGAGGCGTTCATCCGCATGGAAATGGTTGAAAATTTGGCTCGAATTGCCTATATTGCCTCGGCTTTTGGGGAAATAGACCCGCTGGTCCCGGATGAAATCCGCCGGCTGGAAATGATAGGGAAATCGTTAAGCTCCGACAGGTCCACCGATGATTAAAAAGGTCATTCTGGAAAAATCCGACAAGTTGTATCACTTTCCGTTCGACATTGAAGAATACCTGCCCAAGAAGACGCTGGTGCGCAACCCTAAAAAATTGCCTATTATTGATCTCGCCAAATTCCGCTGGATGCCGGGCATGCGAATAGCCGGTTCCGAAAAATCCGGAGCGCAACTGGCCCGCCGCGACGACATCGCCGATTTCAAAATTATCCTGGCTGAATGGCTGAAAAGCGAACTCGGCATTAAAGTTATTCCCGGAAAGGAAATTTATGTCGGTCAGGGAATCCGACGTACCGTATTCGACATCTGTCTGGCCTTCGTCGACCACGGTGACACGGTCCTCTGCCCCGAGCCGGGAATTTCATTTTATAAAAAGATGGTTATCGCCGCCGGAGGGGTTCCGGTAACCTACCCGATTTCAAAAAACACGGAATATAAGCCGTCGATGAAAATAATTTCGTCGAATCTCGGCAAGACGGCCAAAATATTGTTCCTGAACAATCCCCACAACCCGACCGGCATGATGCTCGATCAAACCGACCTCTCGAATATGGTGCGCGCGGCCTCGAAAATGAACATCTTCATCATCAACGACGCCGCCTATAGCTCGCTGGCCGAGGAAAAATATGTATCGCTCCTGTCAGTTCCGGGCGGTCCGAAAGTCGCGCTGGAGCTGTTTTCGTTACCATTCACGTTCGGCCTGGCCTATATGCCGTTATGTTTCGCGGTCGGGCAACGGGAGATAATCCGGGGCCTGGAGCATTTCGCTAAAACACTGGGGACAATAATTCCGCTGGCCTGGATAGAACAGGCCGTCGATGCCATAAAAAAATATCCGTCGAAAGAGCTTACAGACACGCGAAAAGCGATTGCCGGAGCCCGTCACGAGGCGTCCGGACTGGTGGAAAAATACGGCTGGGAAATTGTCGGCGGCAAATCCAGCCCGTTCCTGTGGATCAAAATTCCGGGACGGCGTTTATCCGGAACTTTGGCCCAGACTCTTATCCGCCGCAAGGGCATTCTCGTGTTGCCGGGCAACGCCTTCGGAGAAACCGGCGACGGCCATTTCCGGCTGTCGTTGACGGCCTCGGTCGAGGATTATCAAATGGCGCGGCAAAGGCTGGAATCGGGCACGACAATATTGACCAAACCAAAGAGATAAATGATGGATGTGATCAGATTAAACAAAATGGTTTTCTATGGTTATCACGGCGTCAGCGCCGCCGAGAAAGAGACCGGCCGACGATTCGAGGTCGATTGCGAGCTCGAAGCCGACCTTGCCCCGTCCGGACAAACCGACAATCTGACCGACACCATTGATTACGTCGCCGTGTATTCGTCTGTCCGCGAAATCGTCGAGGGCAAAGCCTTCTCTCTTCTGGAATCGCTGGCCAAAGCGATCGCCGAAGACCTTCTCGGCAAATTCGCCGTTTTTCGCGTAACCGTGCGCGTCCGCAAAATGACGCCTCCTATCGCAGGAACCATAGATAATATCGAGGTGGAAGTTTCCCGACATCAGCCTGATGCGACCCGGATATTGTCCGATAATAAAGAATAAAAGGAGGTCGCATGAGCGAAACTGTATATCTGTCTTTAGGTTCTAATCTGGGAGACCGTGAACAAAACCTCGTCAGGGCCGTGGAAGCCATTTCGGCCCTGGAAGGATTCGAAACCGTCACCTGTTCCTCTTTATATATAAGCCAGCCGGTTGAAATGGACGACAAAGCCCCGGATTTCATGAATCTGGCGCTGGAAGGGCGCTACAAATACCGCCCGATGGAGCTCTTGAACAACCTCCAGAGAATTGAAAATCAACTGGGACGGACCGGCAAAGGCGAGCTGAAACCGCGAACGATTGATATCGACATTATATTGTTCGGAAATCAGGTCATCGAAATGAAAGACCTGTCGATCCCTCATCGCAAAATGCTTCAGCGGGAATTTGTCATCGCGCCGCTTCTGGAAATCGACAAAAATTTAATTCATCCCGTGACACACGAGAAAATTTCCGTATATTACCGGGAAATTAAAAGCAGAGATCTTACATTATATAAAGAATTTTCGACTAAGGATGCTCGAACCTAATTATATCGCCATTGAAGGCGTCATCGGCGTCGGCAAATCAACCTTCGCCCGGATGCTGGCCGAAAAAATCGGCGCGGAACTGGTCCTCGATGAGGCTATGGACAATCCCTTCCTCGTGGACTTCTACAAAAATCAGAAAAAGTACGCTTTTTCTACTCAAATCTTTTTCCTGATGACCCGCTATCAGCAGCAACAGGCGCTGGTGGCACGCGATCTGTTCGCCCAGAAAATAGTCGCCGACTATTCTTTCGACCGCAACCAGGTTTTCGCCTCGATAACGCTCTCGAACCGCGAGCAGATTCTCTACAATAAACTGGTGCCGCTCCTGACCGCCGATATTCCCAAACCTGATCTGACCGTTTATCTCCAGGCTTCGACACCGATCCTTATGGAGCGCATCCGCAAACGCAATCTGTCTTTCGAGCGGCCTATCAGCAGCGACTATATCGAACAGCTGAACGAATCGTTCAACTATCATTTCTTCCATTTCAGCGATACGCCTCTTCTGGTGGTTAAGACCGATGACATCGACTTTGTCGAAAATTCCGATGATTTCGAAAACCTCGTGCAAATCATCGAAAAGCCCGTGGCCGGGAAAAAATATTACGTTCCGGCCGGTCACGCCGCCTGATCGGAGATTATTCCCTTGGATAAAAACGAAAAAAGAAAAAAAGTCACGATTCAGACATTCGCCGAAAAAAAGCGCAAGGGCGAAAAAATAGCGGTGCTGACCGCCTATGACTATTTCACCGCGAAATTTCTTGACCGCGCCGGAGTCGATGCCCTTCTGGTCGGAGATTCGGTTAGTATGGCGCTCTATGGTAACGATACGACCCTTGCGGTCAATATGGATATAATGCTGGCCCATGTCAAAGCCGTCGCGCTGTCCAATCCGTCGGCACTGGTTATCGCCGACATGCCGTACATGTCCTATCAGCCCTCGTTCGAAACGGCGGTTAATAACGCCGGGCGGTTCATGCGTGAGACGGGGTGCGATACGGTCAAGCTCGAAGGCGGCGTCGAGATGGCGCCGACCATCAAACGCATCACCGATTGCGGGATTCCCGTGATGGGTCACATCGGCATGACACCGCAGTCGATTCATCGCTTCGGCGGGCCGAAAGTACAGGGACGCGCCGATAAATCAATACAGTACTTACTGGAATCGGCCCAGGCTCTGGAAGAAGCGGGAGCGTACTCGATAGTCCTGGAACTGATCCAGAGCGACACCTCGGCCGAAATCACGAAATCGGTCGGCATCCCGACTATCGGTATCGGGGCCGGACCACACTGTGATGGGCAGGTGTTGGTCATCAATGATATTCTGGGACTGTACGATATCTTCAAGCCGAAATTTGTACGGCGTTACACCGACCTTTCGGCAGAAATCGAAAAGGCCGCCAGGGCGTACATCGGCGACGTCCGCACCGGACGGTATCCTTCCGAAGAAGAATCTTTTTAATTTCGTTCAAGAAATATGTCACGCCGCGAGTCGGTGTGGCCTACTGCTCTGAGATGGTTTCCAAAGTCCCCTTCAATGTCATACCCGCTCTTCGTTCCTCAGCACCTTCGGCGTAGGCGGGTATCCAGTCTTTGAAATATTGTAGACATCTTAAAGATCATCAAATCAAAGACGTCAGGAGCGCACGGCTCCTGACCTACTTGGACCTGCCGGTTGTTGGATTGTGCCATAAATCAACGAGGCGTCAGACGAAGGCGTCTAACGCCCACGGTGTCCAGTTATTACATTAGTTATTCGTACAATACAATCTAACTCGGAAACAAAGTTGTGTCAGGTCCTGCCCATTCCTATGGGTGTGACCTGACACAATTAAGAACCGTCAGGTCACACGCCTCCGGCGCAGGACCTGACGGAACTGCAATAAAGACTGGATTCCCGCGTACGCGGGAATGACATTATTATGGCAATCTGCTCATTAGAGTTTCATTTGGCCTATAGTGCTTCGGGAACAATGCGTGATCCTGATCGAAGGCTATTTCATTAATATCATCTTCTTAGAATACACGGCTTTGTCGGTGGTCAGACGGTACAAGTAAACGCCGGAGGCAAGAGGTTTATTGGAACCGTCGGTGCCGTTCCATTTGACGTTGTATGATCCGGCCGCGAGGTCTTTGTCTATCAGCCGTGCCACTTGTTGTCCGAGGATGTTGTGTATGCTCAGTACAGCGTGAGTTTTATTTGGAATCTCGAAAGAAATTGTCGTCGTTGGATTAAATGGATTGGGATAATTCTGATTTAATTTAAACGCATTCGGCACGGTTGGTTCATAGTCATAGGGAACGTCCACCGTTGAATTATCCCAGCCGGAAAAGATATGAACCATACTTTGCCAATGAACCTGGACGTCTGTCTGTGATCTTACAGCGAAGTCGTCAAGGCCATCGCCATTAAAATCGCCGATACCGGCCAGGCACTTGCCGTAACCATTAACGCTTTCGGGAAGAAAATCGAAGTCAGAAAGTACTACATCGGCTATTGAGTCGACATCGGGCCCGCCCAGGTGAAGATAAAACCAACCGGTAAGGCCATCAAGCATATATCCAACAATAATATCATTATAGCCATCGTTGTTGACATCACCGGCAATGTCAACGGTACTCGGGACAAAGTAGCTGGTAGACCCCCTATAATTTAAAGGAATGTCAAGTTGATCATCATAATCCGGGCCTCCAAAAAAGACGCCAAACCTCGCGTTGGCCAAACCCATTATGATTAAGTCATCGTATCCATCTCCGTTAAAATCGCCGGCTGGTCTTGTAAGATTGCCAAAAAGATCTGCGTTACCGGGAATCTCAAAATCCGGTGTCGTATCAAAATCAGGCCCTCCCCAATATAGCAAGACCTTGTAAATATCATCCACGGTATTCATATAGGCAGCGGCAATATCCGCATAGCCGTCCCCATTGAAATCCAGTATTGCCACCTGGCACCCGTAATATGGATCCAACGCAGGGATAGTATATTCAGGAATGTCGCTAATAGTGGCCCCCATCTTATAAATATAGACATTTCCCCCCGCCGGGTGTTCGGTCAAAACAAGATCAAGAACGCCATCGTCATCTATATCTGCTGCTTTAGGAATATATGGTGCCTCAACCCCGGTAAATGTAAAATCAGGAATATTGTCAAGAAGAGGGCCGCCATAAAACAAGTATATCTTTGCTGGATAGTCCTCTCTCGCCAGATCATCATAACCATCGCCATTTATGTCACCGATATTAAATGTGAACGGGGTAAAATTGTCAAAAGCAGCATCAGGATTACCGTCAGGCGGATTTCCTCCATAATAAAGAAAGCTGCTGTCCTTAATGAGGGGGGTAAAATGGGTACGGGCAAGAATTATATCGTCTTTACCATCGTCATTTATATCTCCGAGTGGGATAATGCCATAGCCGAAATAGGTATTGTCTTGAGTATCATTAATAACCAGCAATCTTTCAAGCGAGTCAATACCAGCTTTCTCGGAGTAAGTACCTTTGGTTATCCAATCGGCGGAGGAAGTCAAAGGGATGATTAATAAGAATAATAAAGTTGCAAGGAATATAGATTTATCAAACATGATAAGTCCCCCAAATAATTTGCTAAACTCCTACAAAGTAAAGTTAATAATAGATTTGGTTTTGTCAATGCTGAATGCGAATGGGGAATGTCGTCGGGAAGGGTTCTCGGAGGCGCGGGCAGGGGGGCATGTCGCCAAAATGGCCACCAATGCCTCTTCAATGTCATATGTCCCCTCCAATGTCATACCCGCACTTCGTTCCTCAGCACCTTCGGCGTAGGCGGGTATCCAGTTCTTATATTAATTGTTCATACAAATCATCCCAGATGAGATTGTGTTTTGCAATTAAGTGACCGGCAGACGCCCTCGTCTGCCGGTTGTCGGATGGTGCAATAAATCAGCCAGGCGTCAGACGGGGGCGTCTAACGCCCACAGTATCCTGACTTTCTTGCTGGCCATTATATAAACGCAATACGATTTCATGAAGACCCTGGATTCCCGCCTACGCGGGAATGACATTATAGGTACGAAGTGTTTATTAAAATTCTTTTAGCCCACCCAACGGGTGGTTGGCCGCAATTGGGCAGTACTATATTTATTTCAGGAAATATATCAACAGCGCGGTGATGACTACGATGGCGAATGAAATTGCAGAGAAAATCAAAATCTGTTTTTTATCGATACCGCTCCGCTTTTCTTCCTGCACGATTGGCACAACGGGTCGGGTGGGGCGATTCAAATATTTCTGGAGGTTCTCCCAGTCCTTGAGAAATTCTTCAATTTCACCATACCGACGCGATACTCTTATCGCTAACATTTTTGATATTATTTTTTTAAACTCTTCAGGGACGGTTCTGTTAAGCGGTGTTGTATAGAGCTTGCCGCCCCGGTCATAGGCCGGGTTGCTCGCGGTTAGAAGCTGATACAAGATTACACCCAGAGAATAAATGTCACCCTGACGGGAGGTTTTCTTCTCCGGAGGAGCGTACCAGTTTTTCTCTTTCAGATTATAATGCGGCGGCAGACCGAAATCGGACAGCTTTATCTGATCATCCTTGCAAAAAAGCACGTTCGATGGCCGGATATCGCCGTGGATGATACCGTGCTTGTGCGCAAAATCGAGCCCCTCGGCTAGTTCCGATACGATATGCATCGCCTGTTCGTATTCGTACTTACGAACCATGCGGTCGGCCAGCGATCCTCCGGGGGCGTATTCCATCATAATAACCGTGCGCTTGGCGTCCCCTCCGGCGCCAAGAATATCGATTATGTTTTTATGCTTCAAACTCGCCAGCATACGCGCTTCACGAAGCCCGTCGGTCGAGCGCTCTTTCTTCTTGATGACATACAGCTGATGCGTCTCTTTGTTCTCCACCAGCATGGTCGAGCTGTATTTCGTTTCTTTGAGAGTGTCGAGGTACTGGCATTTGCCGACAAACGAATCCGACGCCCGGTTGTTCGGCGCGGGCTGTTCTCCGACTCCCGGCATGGACAACGCGTTCAGCAGCGCGTCCTTAAGTTCCACCGCGCTTTGGAAACGGTCGCTCGGACTTTGCGCCAGACAGCGGTTGATGATGTCATCGAAAGCCCGGTTGTACTTCGGGTCAATCTCCGACGGCAGCTTGAACCTTCCGTGCGGTTTCTGCCCGGTCAGGATTTCGTATATCATAACCCCGACCGAATAAATGTCGGTCGTCAGATTGACATTGGCCGAAGATAATTTTTGCTCGGGCGACATGTACGCCAGCGTGCCCATGATTATATCGGTCGACGTGGATTCCTGATCGGTCTTGTTGACTATCTGCGCGATGCCGAAATCGGCCACGAGCGGATTGCCCTCGCGGTCGATCAAAATGTTGGCCGGTTTGATGTCGCGGTGGATAACGCCGTTTTTATGAGCGTAATCGAGGCCTTTCAAAACCCCGATTATGATTTTCATTTTATTCTGAAAAGTGTACTTATCGGACAGAATCATGTCCTTGAACGAAATGCCGTCCACGAATTCCATTATGAAATAATAGCGGTCGCCGTCCTTGCCCCGGTCGATGACGTGCACGATATTGGGATGATTGAGACGGGCGATGGTAAACGATTCCTGGTCGAAACGCCGGACGATGTCCTCGTCGTTGGTAAGATCGGCGAAAAGGACTTTGATCGCGACATCGCGGTTCAGGGAAATCTGGCGCGCCTTGAAAATTTCGGCAATGCCGCCTTCCCCGATCTTTGAAGTTATTTCGTAGTCGGGTATTTCCGGCTTTTTTGAAGTCTTAAGTGCTTGTGCCATTTCATTCATATTGGAAAAAACGCCGTCTTGGCGGCTTTCTCTCCATTAATCGGCACAATCCAACAAGACCTTTATTTCATGAGAACCATCTTTTTGGTCAGAACTCCGGCATCGGTTTTGAGGCGATACAGATACAGCCCGCTGGGATAATTCGAGGCGTCCCATTCCAGCTCGTGGCGACCCGACTCCAGAACACCGTCGGCCAGCGTCGCCACCCTTCGACCCAGCAGGTCGTAAACATCGAGACTGACAAAACTGCGCGACGGCAGGTCGAACGAGATGTGGGTCGATGGATTAAACGGGTTGGGATAATTCTGGTGGAGCGCAAACTCGGTCGGGATCATGTTCGGGCCGTCGTCGACACCCGAAGCCAGCTGAATTGCAATATTGCCGCCCTCGAACTGAGGCGTCAGGACATACAAGCCGGTGGCGTCCATAAATTCCGGGCGGGTCGCTTTATAAAGAGTCTGTCCCGCGAAAGACACGGGTGTTATTTCCGAGATTGGCGAGATTGTGACGTTTTCATCGGGCGCACCGGCCGCGGCGGTCATATATAATGTGGCGATAATTCCGGAATCGACGCTGACCACGGCCATCGGATCGATTACAGCGGGAATATACGCGATCTCTATATTGCGGCCATCGATCCCATAATAGCTTGTCATCTCGGCATTTTTGACTGATCCGCCGAAACCGACGTAACTGCAGGTAAGACTCGAGCTGCTTATACGCAGCGGGATTTTGATTCCGGTCAGGTTGAAGCTGTTGTTTTGCAGACGGATTTTAATCACGAACGACTGGCCGGGCTCGACCGTTTTATTTTCCACGACGATCTTACCGGCATAATACGGCGATTCCGCCAGAGCCGGCGTTATATTGCAGAGAAAGATTCCAAGTGTGAAAAGAAGTAGCGCTTTTTTCATATTGGCCTGCCTTTTTAAACGGCCCAAGTGCCGAATATTATTGCAGTTACAGGTATATTGTCTATATTTCCGAAGGTATATAGCGCAAAAAAAATGCCATGATTAATTGATGCATAGGCGCTATTATGGTCGGTGCTGGCCTGTTCAAAAAATGAACAGCAATATGGTAACAAAATAGATTTATGAAAATTGCACTCATACATCACCAGTACATCAGCCGGGGCGGCATGGAAAGATATTTGATCGACCTGGTCAAGGGATTTTCCGACGCCGGTGATGAAGTGACTCTCGTGACTTCCAAAGTCGACGAGAAAACGCCCTATTTAGATCGTTGCAAAGTGGTCAAGAACGACGTCAAAATAATCCCCAAGCCGCTTCGCAAAATCTTTTTCTCAGGGCGGCTTCCGGGCGTGATGAAAAAGCTCAAGTACGACCTGAGTTTATCGGTCACCCGTTCGACCGGACAGAAGATGATCGTCTGCGGCGGGACTCATAAAGGTTACCTGCAGTACATCATGAAAAGGCCGAGCCTTATGGATCAACTCGAAATCAGCCATGAAAGAAACTGCTACGATTCCACCCCGGTCATCATTCCGCATTCGGAGATGATGAAAAAAGAACTCGCGCAGCTGTATGGCGTCTCCGATGACAAAATGAGAGTGATCTATCCTCCGGTCGACGGCGACAAATTTCGTCCGGAACTGAAACACGATCAATTAAAACTCAAAGAAGAATTCAATCTTGATAAAGACCGATTTGTACTATTGTTCGTCTCGACCGGACATAAACGCAAAGGATTGGATTTGGTCCTCGGTGCCTTCGCCGCCCTGCCACAAAAAGATTTTCAACTGGCGATCGCGGGCAGTCGCCCCGATGAATCGCTGCCGGAACATAGGGTTAAATATCTCGGCTACGTGACCGACATGCCGAAACTGTATGCCGCCGCCGATGTGACTCTTATGCCGTCGCAGTACGAGCCGTTCGGACTGGCGGCGGTCGAATCGGTGCAGTGCGGAACTCCGGTGGTACTCTCCCCTCATGTCGGCGCGGGTGAACTGATGGATGAAGGCTCGGCGTTGAAGATGGAAGCTCTGTCGGCGGAATGTTTGAAAGCAGAAATTCTAAAAGCGTACGAAGGCGGGCAGATCCTTCGAAGCTCAGGAGGCCTGTGGACATCTGCCGCGCACTTGACAGATTCCAACTTCGCCCAAGAGACCGGGTTGACGCTGCCATCTCATATCGAACAAATTAAAGCCTGCAATTCAGATTTCTTTGGTAATTAGGCATCTGGAGCATTTCGTACGTTGTGATCGGTGGGTCCTCAGACCCGCCGCCAAACCAAGCAAGATGGCAGGACCACTTCGCAAAGCTCACCTCGAATACTCAGTGCAGGCGGTCCTGCCCTTGTATCTTCTAAAGAAAGACTGGATTTCCGATCAGGTCGGGAATGACATTGTAACCGGCGCACTCATTAATCGCGTTGTGCCCGGTCGATCCTCAGATCGACCGGGTTGACGGTGGGTCTGAGGACCCACCGATCACAATGTACGTTGATGGTCTGGGTGCCCCACCGGCCGAAGGTCCTGAATCTTATGAAGGATTAGCGGTGGGAATCCTGTACCTGTTGCGTCGGGTCTTGCTCATTTTTATGAGTGTGACCCGACGCCATAAAAAAAGCCCCTCATCGAGGGGCTTTTAAAATTCGAAACGATCAGACTAATGACCGCCGCCGGAACAGCTGCATCCGCCGGTCGAGCAACGGTCCTCGCCGACCACAATCGAATACCCCGCACCGAGGTCATTGGTGATGAAATCGATATGAATATCGCCGATCTTGACGAGGCTGTCGAGCAGCGAATTTTCGATATAGGCTTCGATCCGGTTGGAATCGATTTTGGTCATATCTTCGGTATGTTCACCGAGAGTCATCCCCAGCACCGGGCCCCGGCAGCCCGACCCCTGATAAAACAGAATAAGGTCTTTATCGTTAGCCATGTCTGATTCGAGAACTTTCAGAAGTTCATCCCGGGCGATATCGGAAACTAACAGCATGCAAATCATCCTTTCGTCTTTTCGCTTCTATCGGTCAAACTAATAAAATGTTACGATAAATCAAGCAAAAATGAAAGCACATGAGCATGCAGAAGCGGAATAAAAAAGCCAAACCTCATAAAGAGATTTGGCTTATTAAATCTAAAATTAGAAATGTCAATTACCGGCTAACAACTGCAGCCTTTGGAGCCGCAGTCGGACGAGCAGTCACCTGGTTCGCCGACGGTAATCGTATATCCGGAACCCATGGCATTATTGACAAAATCGATATTGATGTCGCCCATCCGTTCGATATGTTCGTTCAGCCCCGGCTCGATATAGGCACTCAGTCCGTTCGATTCCAGCCTGACCAGGCCGTCGGTTGACTCCGCCAGAGTCATACCGATAACCGGGCCGCTTCAGCCAGCCCCCTGAAAGAACAGAATAAGCTGCCGGTCTTTGGCCATATCGGAGGCCAGGATCTTGTCCAGTTCGGTTTTGGCAGTGTCGCTTACTTTTAACATAACCTCAATTCTCGTATTGTTTTAAAAAAGCGCCTCATTATAATATAAAATCGGCAAAAGGCAAGCGCGAATCTATCGCAATACGATATTTTTACTCCTTTTCCCATATCTCTATCATAATATATAACAACAACATACGTGCAAGTTGTTTCATTTTTATGTGAAATCGTCTGCGCAATTTCGTTCATAACTTCGTGATTTTGGGCGATAATAGGTTTTCTCGAAATAAAAATTGCTGTCAATTTCCATAAATCAACGATTTCCCTGAGATTGAAAGCAGGAAAAGCGTTTAATCAGTGAATTATCCCCTCCATCAACTCATTGCAGTGCATCCCATTACACGGCAATACCGAAACAGCACTCGGGTGGGTCGTTTAGCTCAGCGTTTCGGCCTTATTTTAATAATAGATATAAACGCTCCACATTTGTCCAATCGCCAAGACCGGGCATAATTTATGCTCTTTCCCATGTGTTAACTATATTTGAAAAGTATAAAATCAACATATGGGATACTGGCACCATGAAAAAATCACTGCTGACCATTATCACCCTGGCGGTTCTTGTCATCGCCTCGTCGGCCAGCGCGCAATTGTCTTCGTTCAACGGGATGTTGACGTCCAATCAAGGCGTCGATGCCACCGGAAACTGGGGCTATAACGGCTTTAAGATTGCCTGGCAGGTTGATGAGCAGGCTGACCATTCCTGGTTCTACCAGGTACCTGGCTGACCGATCTTGACGGAAATTCACTCATTGGGGAACCCAGTCACTTGACTATTGAAGTCTCTCCCAATGTCACACACAACGACTTCTGGGATTATTCGGGCTACGGTGTCGAATTCGGAAACAAAGACGGTATCGAATCGGCCATGAAAATGGACTGGTCATCCGGCCAATACAGCTTCTATTCCTGGCGTAATCCAATTGAAGGCGACTTTTATTCCAAAGACGGACGCGCCGGGGGCCATGGCTGGAACACCGCCAGTAACGCCGATGGTTATTACATTCTCCGTCCCGATACACAGACGGTCGTCCCGGAACCGGGATCGATGCTTCTGATGGGCCTTGGGCTCCTCGGGCTGGGAATCAAACGGCGTATTAAAAAGTAAAAATTCCAATCTCCCCCTAAAACCCGTGGTAATTTTATTGCCGCGGGTTTTTTTTGTACTATATTCACGGTTATGCTCAACCGTGACGAATGGAATAAACTCAAGGACGATCTCGCCGTGAGAATGCGCACAAAAATCCGTGATAAATATATCAAAGCCATCCACGTCAATTCGGCCTATCATTGGCAGCCGCCTTTATATATAGAAGTGGGGAAACAGGCCCAGGGGCTTGAAATAGATTCTCCCAAAGAGACGGTCATCGCCATTTTCGATGCCACCGTGTTTCTGGTGGTCACAGAAAAACGCGGCCCGGGCGACACGCTGCCTTATTTCTTCAGCCGTACCGATGTCACCCGCGTCATCGAGGGTGACTGGCCCCAATAAAAAAGGGGCTCTTCACCCCTTTTGTTTCTCTTGGGCTAACAAGATACTGATAAGTAAATGCCGTATCAGCACTGACATTATAAACGCTTCATGTTAACCCGATATTAGTTCTTCACGACATTTTCATTAATAGCTGTCCTGGATATCTTTTAGTTCCGCGATAAGGCCCGCCGGTTCGGCGCGTTTCCTGTAATCCGAATCGAGGAAGGCGTATTTTATAATCCCGTCCTTGCCGATTATATAAGTCACCGCGATCGGCAAACGGTTGGAAGCATCGTCGTTGTACGCCTGAAGGTTCAGATGTCCGCTGAATTTCCTGACAAGGATATCGGGCAGGACGTACGAGACCCCGTACTGCTGCGCGACTTTACTGCCGACGTCGGATAATACCTCGAATTTAAGGTCGTGTCTTTCTTTCATCGACAACGAGCTGTCGGGATTCTGAGGGCTTATCGCCACGAGATGCGCTGCCCCGGCCTCTTTGAATTGGTCGAGTTCATTGTTGTAAACATTCAACTGAATGTTACAGTACGGTCACCAGACGCCCCGGTACCAGGTGAGAATCACCGGCCCGTCGGCCAGAAGGTTTGACAGTTTCACCGTCTTGCCGACGGCATCGGGCAGCTCGAAATCGGGCGCTTTGTCTCCAACCTTAAGAGCCGTTTGGAGAACCCCCGAAGCGGCCACGTCTCGTACCCCCTCGGAAAGGGCTGCCACCATATCGGGCGGGGCCTGCTTTTCGAAGGCGGCCTTCATGGCATCGAGTTTGGCCTGAACCGATTCCATATCGCTCGTATTTGCGGGTTCTTTCGCCGCGCTTTCCGTTTTTGGGGCCTGGCTGTACATAATGGCGGCGATTAACAGAATTATAACGGCCGGGATGGCCAGTCTTTTGGCATTCATGCATTTCCCTCTAAATTTTTATAACGCGTTTGTTCTCATAACAAATAAAATCTCGAATATGTTCGCGATAATGGACAGGCTGAGTCAAGAATTAAATACGGTTGAATAAAGCCGGAAAATTGAAATCGATCAGGAGAAGCCGGGTTATGCCTGGCCGATTTTCGGGCTGGCAGGTCAGGCGGTGGGTCTGAGGAGGCTGTCCCAAAAGTACCTCTTTTTAAGTTCCGCGTGGTCTTGTCCCGACGAAGTCGGGATGTGACCCTGCGGTCTTTCAACGGTTTCCGTCGGGTGACAATTTCGACCACGTCGAAATCAACACCCGACGGAACACTTTTGGGACAGCCTCTGAGGACCCGCCGATCACAACGCACGAGTCAAAAGCAGGTCGGGTTCCAGGTCCCAATTTATCGGGACGAGAAACCCGACAATGAAGCTGCAGATATTCCCAAAGCGATTAAATAAACACTATGGCTCGCACGAGGCCGGGCCGGGCAAAAAAAAAGCCGCCGGATATAAAACCGGCGGCTTTGTAAGATCAAGTATACGAATCAGATACCGCTGAATTCGATATCCGTAAAATACAGGCTGGGACGACGCCACGACGATATGGTATACATGTCATTGCCCACGTCGACCATCTGATTCCAAATGTCATTGTGATTGCCGGTGATGTTCATTTCGTTAACCGGTTTGACGATCTTCCCGTTCTCGACGTACATCCCAATAATCCCGGTGGAGAAATCTCCGGTCGTACTGTTGGAATTGCCGCCCACAAAACTGGTCACGAAGATGCCTTTCTTACACTGGGCGATCAGGTCGTCGAGCGATTTATTTCCCGGCTCGATGACGACGTTCGTCCTCGAACCGCCGGTCGGCTCGACACCCATTTTGTTGGCGTAATAGGTATCGATATAATATGACTGCAGGACGCCTTTGTCGATCATGATGCGCTTTCGGGTAGCCATACCTTCGCCGTCGAAAAGGGACGACCCCATACCGCCCTCGATAAAAGGATCATCGACAAATGTCAGTTTGTCCGAAGCGATCTTCTGCCCCAGCTTATCGAGCAGGAAAGAACTCTTCTGCTGCAGGGCTCGTCCCTGCATAGCATTGAACAACGACCCCAAAAGGCGGGTGGCCGTACGGTTTTCCACGATCATATCGTATTTACCCGACGCGAGTTTGGTCTGACCGAGTTTGCGTTCGGTACGTTCGATCGTGTTTTTCGCCAGTTGTTCAAGCGGCGCCAGATTCCTGAAGTATTTGACCTCAGTATAATCGAAATCGCTCGGGCGGCCACCGTTGCCGTCCATGAAGGTCGTCGTCACGTAACAGTAATAATCGGTTTCTTCGTGAGACCCCTCGAAGCCGTTGCTGTTAAGTTTGACGCTGAATGATTTCGTGTCGCCATACTCCGACGTGCACGATATGATTTTGTCGCTTTTGGCCAGGGTGATGTCTTCGAGTTTTTCCGCCAGCTCGACTCGCTGCTTCGACGTTATATTATCGTAATCGGCGTCGTCAATTTTCAGATCGACGACTTTCTTACCCTCGTAGTACTTCGGGTCGGGCAGCGTCCGGAATTTATCTTCGCCGAGGTATTTGGTCAGGGACACGGCTTCGCCGATAAATTTCTCCAACGCGTCTTTCTTGAGATTGCTCGTATTGTGACTGGAAAAGCGATTGTTGGCGAACACGCGCAGGCTCAAACCGTTTTGAGTCGATTCGTTCAGGTTTTCCGGTTTTCGGTCATGATACGAGACGCTTATATTGCGCGACTTGCTGATGTCCACCGAGGCCTGGTCGGCCCCGTTTTTTTGTGCGACCTTGATCGCCCAGTGCGCCAGTTCCAGACTTTCGTTCTTATTCATCTATTTATCTCCCATTTCCGATATCGGCATTATGAATTAACACCACCGACCGTGATGGATGACACCTTCACTGTCGGCAGACCCATCGAAACCGGAACGCTCTGTCCGGATTTGCCGCAGGTCCAGCCACCTTCCGCCATTTGCAGGTCGTCCGCCACCATCGTGACTTTGCTGAGCACATCGGGACCGTTGCCGATGATATTGAAATCCTTGATCGGCATCGTCACTTTGCCGTCTTCGACCAGATAGCCCGACTTGACATAAAACGTGAAATCTCCCGGGCCGATGCGCACTTCACCGTTGGTGAAGGTCTCGGCGATGATACCTTTCCTGACGCTCTTGACGATTTCGTCTTTAGAATGCGGACCATTGAGCATATAGGTATTTCTCATACGCGGAATCGGCGCATAGCGGAACGATTCTCTCCGCCCGCTCCCGGTCGGTTTGACGCCGTAAAAGTTGGAACTGATCCGATCGTGCAGGTAGCTTTCGAGAATGCCGTCGCGCACCATGACCGTTTCCTGGGTGCCGTTGGCTTCATCATCGACGTTGATCGAACCGCGCATATTGGGGTTGGTGCCGTTGTCGACGATTGTCACGAATTTCTCGGCGACCGCCTTGCCGATTTTATCGGAAAAGATCGATTCGTTTTTGCGGTTGAAGTCGGCCTCCATGCCGTGTCCGATGGCTTCGTGCAGCAGAATGCCGGAACTCCCCGCCGCCAGGATCAATTCCATCTCACCCGCCGGAGGTTTGCCCGCTTCGAACAGAGCGATGGTCCTTTTCACAGCTTCAGAGGCGACACGGTCGACGTTTTTATCATCGATAAATTCCATGCCGTAACGTCCCGAAAGATCGAACCCGTTTTTCTCTTTGCGGCCGTCGAATTCGGCGGTGCATCCGGCATTGATATAAAACATCGGCTGATAATCGTGCGCGATCCGTCCATCCGACGTCGCCATCAGCAGGTAGGACGCACTATTGCTCATGTAAACCTGAGATTTGATTATCCGGCTGTCGAGCGCCTTGACTTTTTCGTTGATGGTCTTGAGGAGCTGCACCTTTTTGTCGATGCCGACGTCCTCCGATGGCGTTTCTATTTCATAATAGTTGGGCTTTTCGCTGCTCTTGTATTCGACGGAACCGACTTCGCGCTTATCGTGGGCGATATTCGAAGCCGTCTTCGCCGCGAGAATCATCGCCCCCGGAGTCAGATCCTCCGTGAACGAATACCCGGTCTGATCGCCTTCCAGCACCCGGATGCCGACACCCAGCGCGACGCCGGTATAGGCCCGATTGACGATGTCGTCTTCCAGCCCGATGCTGCCGCTTATGGAGTGCTCGAAATAGACGTCGCAATAATCACCGCCTTTTTCCAAAGCGGCGGAAATGACGTCTTTGATAATTTTCTCGTCGACTTCAAAATGTTCCATAAAATCGGACAGCGACGCGTCCTGCGGGTTGGGACCGGTCATGGCGAACAGCGCAATAGCGTTAAAAAAGTAAGGAATAGATACCAACGCCAGTCCTCCTGCTCCGACTTGGATGAATTTTCTTCGGGAAATCTCTTTCATGGAAATACCCTCTCCACATTATATTTGATACATTAATCTTCAGCAGCGGGCACATCATTAGCCCAATATAAATATTACACGAAATTTATGCAATTAAGGTTCATCGAAATATGAAAATTAGAGGTGTAATATGGTCTTTTTTATTCACATTTATCTGTTATCCGAGGAATAGAATCGGGAAAAAAGAATTTTACCGATCATAAATAAAAATAGATACAAATTCATAAAGATTATTATGATCTTCAATGGTATTTCCGGATGACCCAATAATGTACATGCGATTATGATAAATATATGTGTCCCGAAACAAAGCGGCGAAATAAGCGTCATGGCGGTTTTGGAACCGTACCACTGCACCTTACCACGCTTGCCGCTTAATTTTAGTGCAAAGCGGTCGACCAACGCTACGAATTTATCCTGCCAGCCATAAATAACGATATATAGCAACCGGAGGAGTTTTAGGGCGAACCTGCTTACCGAACTTCTATATTGAGCGTTAAGATCGTCTCTGTGCACTTCGTCTTTTTTCGAAATCAGACGGTCCGACCCGTACTGTTCCAGATAGGCCAGTTGATAGAAATTGAAAAACGAACACTGGATAAAGATCGAAAGCTGGGCCGCCGCGGCCCAAATCGCAAAATTTATGGCGCCGGTCTGCATCGTTCTTATTGCGATCGTCCAGACAACCGCGGACAGAACCAGAAAATCGCCCAGCGAGTCAAGATACCTGCCGACCAAATGACCGCGCCCGGTAAGACGCGCCAGGGCACCGTCGCAGGCATCGAATATATCTTTGAAATGCAGAAAAATTGCCGCGAGGATATAATGTCCGTAATAAAATAGCCCGGCGGAAACCAGCCCGAACGTAATGGAAAGCCCCGTGACAGTTTCATGCGGTATTTTCAGATAGTACAGGGCCCTGAGTACAATCCTGAAATAGAAAATCCAGATGATGGAGACATTAAAATATCGCCTATCTATCGGCAGTTTCTCGGATTTTTCCAATATACCCATCACGGGTCAATCTACGACAAGCACCGGGAATTTCAATCAGAATTTTTTTTATCTCATGCGCGAAAATGCCGGGACGTTAAACGTTCGCCCGACGGAGCCTGAGAGCATTGCTCACGACCGATACCGAGCTGAAACTCATCGCCGCCGCTGCGATAATCGGACTCAGCAGAATACCGAAAAACGGATACAATATGCCCGCCGCGACCGGCACGCCGATCGAATTATAAACGAACGCCAGAAACAGATTTTGTTTGATATTGCGAATGGTCAACCGGCTGAGCTTGAGCGCCCGGATAATCCCTCTTAAGTCACCCTTAACCAGTGTCACGCCCGCGCTTTCCATCGCCACGTCGGTTCCGGTTCCCATTGCGATACCCACCTGTGCCTGTGCCAGGGCCGGGGCGTCGTTAATACCGTCACCCGCCATCGCAACAAATTTCCCCCGGTCCTGCAGATGCTTCACCGCTTCGGCCTTTTGGTTTGGTAATACTTCGGCGATAACTTCATCGATTCCAAGTTTGTCCGCGACCGCCTGGGCCGTGACCTTGCTGTCGCCGGTGAGCATGACGACGCTGATGCCCTCGGCGTGCAGCTGTTTGATCGCATCCGGGGTTGTCTCTTTGATCGGGTCGGCGACACCAACCAATCCCGCCACTTTTCCGCCGATGGCAACGAACATCGCGGTCTGTCCTTCCCGCCGCATTTCTTCGGCCTTGCCGGCCAGTGAGCTTAAATCGATTTTCAATTGTTCGAGAAGCGACCGGTTGCCGAGGGCCACCTGCCTGCCGTCGATTGTGCCTATCACGCCCTTACCGGTAATCGATTCGAAATTTTCGGCGCGTTTGGGCGAGACACCCCGGTCGGCCGCTCCATCCACTATCGCAGCCGCGAGAGGATGTTCACTGCCTTTTTCCAGACCGGCGACGGCCTCCAGAAGACTCTCTTCGTTATGAGAATCCGCCGCAAACACCGAGACCAGTTTGGGTTTACCCAGAGTGAGCGTCCCGGTCTTGTCCAGTACCAGCGTGTCGACCTTGCGCAAAACTTCGATCGCTTCGGCGTTCTTGAAAAGCACACCGACTGCCGCTCCCCGGCCGCTCGCGACCATGATCGACATCGGCGTCGCCAGTCCGAGAGCGCACGGGCAGGCGATTATCAGTACCGCGACGGCGTTAATCAGGGCGTGGGTCAATTTCGGATCGGGCCCCACCGTCGCCCAGATAATAAACGTGATGACCGCGACCGCCACCACGGTCGGTACGAAGTACGCCGCAACCACGTCGGCCATTTTTTGTATCGGGGCCCGGCTTCGCTGGGCGT
Organism: uncultured candidate division Zixibacteria bacterium; assembly: GCA_963702205.1. Taxonomy (GTDB): domain Bacteria; phylum Zixibacteria; class MSB-5A5; order GN15; family PGXB01; genus CALAMC01. Next base: position 1,671,073 of record OY969724.1, on the reverse strand, counting down.
CGGCCACCATTTGTACTATCTGCGCCAGCAGCGTATCCGACCCGATTTTTTCGGCCTTGATAATTATCGAACCGGTCCCGTTGACGGTCGCGCCGATCACCCGGTCGCCCGGAGATTTTTCTATCGGGATCGGTTCACCGGTAATCATCGATTCATCGACCGAACTACTGCCTTCGACCACCGACCCGTCGACCGGCACTTTTTCACCGGGACGCACCCGCAGGTTATCGTCAATTTGTACCTGATCGAGCGGGATATCTTCTTCCGAGCCATCGTCATTCACACGCCGGGCCGTTTTGGGAGCCAGACCCAGGAGCGCCTTTATGGCCGCTCCGGTCCGGCTGCGGGCACGAAGTTCCAGGACCTGACCCAACAGCACGAGGGTCGTGATCACCGCAGCGGCTTCGAAATAGACGCTGACAGTACCGGATTCACTCCTGAATGCGGCCGGGAAAATACCCGGAAACAGCGCCGCGATCAGGCTGTACGTATACGCCACCCCGATACCCAGCCCGATCAAGGTGAACATGTTCGGACTGCGGTTGATGATAGATCGGTAACCTCTCACGAAAAACGGCCAGCCACACCAAAGCACGACCGGTGTGGCGAGCACCAATTCTATTATAGTGATGACATGCGCGCTGGCGTACAATTGCAGCCAGCCGTGTATACCCGGAATCAGGTCGCCCATAGCTATGAACAAAAGCGGGATGGATAGCACGAGACTGATAAAGAACCGCTGCGACATATCGCGCAGTTCGGGATTTTCTTCTTCCTCGACCGTTACCGTGCGAGCTTCCAGCGCCATGCCGCACTTGGGACAGATACCGGGACGGTCCTGCACTACTTCAGGGTGCATCGGGCAGGTGTATTCGGTCTTCTGCGACGGGGCCGCCGCTGTCACCGGTTCCAGCGCCATGCCGCACCTGGTGCAATCACCGGGGCCCTGCTTTTTTTCCTCAGGGTGCATGGGGCAGGTATACATGGCGGCCGATGATTTTTCCGCCACAGCCGTGGCCGTGCCACCGCCTCCGTGCGAATGTTCGTGATGACCGCCGTGCTCGTCATGATGCATATGGCCGTGATGATCCCCGTGCCCGGCACTACCGACACCATCGCCGTCATGATTGTCGTCTTTTTCAAGGTATTTCTCTGGATCGGCCGCGAATTTGTCACGGCATCCGGCGCAACAGAAGTAATAGGTCGTGTTTTTATACTCGAAATGATGAGGGCTGTTCGGCTTGACTGTCATGCCGCAAACGGGGTCTATTAATTCCTGAGGCTGTTCCCTATGAGATTCCATGAATTTATTTTTGCAGCCTGCACAGCAAAAATAAAATGTCTCCCCATTGACTTCCTGTCGATGTGGCGACGTATCCTCTACCGTCATTCCGCAAACCGGATCCGTATAAGTCATCTTACCATACTCCTTCTCGTGCACACAGCCGGTCGACTGTCCCCGGTGTCTCCAAAAGTATTTCCATTTCTACGCGAAAACCACAAAAACAATGCTAATGATGTCCGGCGTGGTGGTGGCTTTCGGCGTTGGCATACTTCCCGGGGTTATCGGCGAATTTATTGCGACACCCGGCGCAGCAGAAATAATAAGTAGTGTTTTCGTATTCAAAATGGTGTGGGCTGTCTGACGTAACGTCCATGCCACAAACCGGGTCTTTCAATTCCTGACCCGCAGTTTTCCGCGATTCCAGGTACTTCTTTTTACAATCGTCGCTGCAGAAATAAATCTGCCGACCGTCCACCTCAAGCCGATGCGGCGAGGTATCTTCGACGGTCATTCCGCATATCGGGTCTTTGTATGTCATTTTTATGTTCTCCCGTTTTATGCTTCATTTTTACTTTCCAACAAGATCGTGTTTCTTTTGTTCAAATTCGTCCCGGTCTATTTCACCCGAAGCGTAGCGCCGCTTGAGGACATCCATCGGAGTTCCGGGATTCGACGGCCTGTTTTCCGACTTACCGCTAAACATTCTCAGCACGACTATAACCACAATCACCAGCGCAATCCAGAAGAGAATCATACCCAAGCCTCCGAAACTTCCGAAACCTCCGTATCCACCCAATCCGTAATGCATTTTCCGTCACCTCCTTTAAAATCGACCCGCCGCCGTTTCCGGCCGGGCACGGTCTCGAAAGATCGTCTCGGCCGGTATCGGTCTTAACTGTCATAGTGGCCTTCGGCGACAAGTTATATCCCTACATATTCGGCCCCATGAATCCGTCCTGGTAACGGTTGTTCATTATTGAGAGTGCGTTCTCGCTCATTGTCTGCTGCTGCTTTAATCCGTGATGCATCGCCTGCATCTGGTTATACAGCCTGGTCATTTCCGTCTTGATTTGGTTGATATCCTGCATCTTCATCATTTTCCGATATTGGGACTCGAACGAATTGAATTCCTGGTTCATTTTCGTGCTGTTGTATGACATGCCGTTCAGCGCGGTATCCATTTGCGACATGAACCCCGTCATCCCATATCCATATCCGTAACCGTATCCGTCCATCATATCCGGACCCATATAGCCGTAATCAAAGGCCGAATTGTCGTCTCCCCTCATATGGCCATCTTCATCTCCCATCATATGGGCGGCTGCGTACGTAACCAGCCCGAAGGTAAGAAGGACCGCCAGGATCAAGGTCATGCTTGCCCTTTTCATTTCGACCTCCTTGTTAAAAGTTTCCACTATTTGTTTTACAAACGATATGCCAATAACGCCTAAATATACGTATAGTCTTGCCCAGCAGCATTATACAACAATGCCACAATTAAGCCTTATTATACTAATTGGGTCCACGTAATAGATTATTATACAATTCCGTAGAATATTCTTATTGTAGACAGAATAATCCCGTCTGAATCGGAATTTTTCGCCGTACATAAAAATGCGGAAAGCCGTTTCCGGCTTCCAATTCGTATCAGAGCAACAATTCCAATTACGGTATCTGACAATCCGGAGGGCAGCAAGACGGGGGATTGGTCGGGTCGTTGGGTTCGTAAATATGATCGATCAAATGCAATATATCAATCAGATTAACCTGAGGAAGAACCGTGGACTGGCCGTCACTCATGGCATCCAACAGGCCGTTGCATCCATTGGGATTGGGCGGGTTACCGTAATCTCCTTCATAGACATATTGGATGATCCATAATATATCTATGAGTTTGACGTTGCCATCACTTCTGGCATCACCCGGCGGTCCGTGCAGCATACCGCAGCTGGGACGGATCGTCCACAGCAAGGGGCTTGTTGAGAATCCATCGTCCCGGCAGGTCGTGCGCCCCGATTTATCGGGACATGACGGGACATAATAGTGACTTTATCGACAAGCCCTTCAGGGTGGGTTTCCTGATTAGAGGTCATATGCCAGGTGATTGTCATCACACCAGTCGATGGCTATTTGCTTATAAGCCCGTCGTCGAAATTCATACCAGTTTGCAGCCAAATCTAATTCGTGAACATAGGTTTTAAAACGGCGGAAGGCCCCACTCCCCTGTAACATTAAAAGCAATGCCCGGGACACCGCCTGGTCGTTTTGAGACAAGGCAAAGCTTTCCATAATTTCATACTCGTTGATCTCGAATTGAGACGGTAAAGCCAGGTATGATTTTCCATCGGCTATTTCCCTTACAACGTCAAGAGGTTCGCCGGTCACAGGGTCCTCTTCTTCTCCGGAATCAAGAGCCCTAAAAGATTCGTCTGAAACAAGCGCAATATCTCCGGTCTCTTTATTAAAATATGCGTGGACCGAATCGGACTGGAACTCCATACCCTCGATTATTTTCTCCAACGACACCGGGCGCGATTTCTGATCGGTAATTTCTGATTTTTTACGTCGTTTCGAATCAGTCATGATCAACCCCAAAAGCAGCACATTTTATCTTCATTGACCAACTCAAGAAATTTCGCGAGCGTTTTGACGGTAGGTTCGGGCTGATAACTATGCCATTTTAAATCACTCGGCATCCAGTAGACTTTCCATATATTTTTTTTGCGAACAAACGTAGCCTTTGCAATCTCAGTTTCAATTTTCCGGGTTCGATCAAATATGTAAGGGCGAATTTCCAATATAATTATATCTTGTCCCCCAATGCGATATGCCAAGTCTATTTTGTCACGTATTTCTTTCGCCGGGCGTCGCTGCTCGATATATTTGGCCACCAGCTTCTCGTACCCGTCTTTTTCGATCTCTGAAAATGCCATGCTTTCTCCATTTTCATAGTTAGCGGCTATAAATAGCGGAATATAAACATGTCGAAATTTCCGCGAATTTGACATCTATCCGGCCGCTCGATTTCAGTGTTCACCACACAATCCCGCGACCCCCGTTCTTTTCTATTTTGATAGATCAAAATACCACTTTGCCGTCCCCCTTGGCAACCCCAAAATACCTGCCAAACATTGGAATTAAAAGCTGAGAGTGAAACAGGTTCGCTCGTGGGGTGTCGAACGAACCACAATATTACCTCCGTGCAGACGCATTATCTGGCGGGCCAGTGCCAGACCGATACCCGTCCCGCCCTTCTTGGTCGTAAAGAATGGAATGAACAGGTTATCCATGGCGCTCTCAACTATGCCCGCGCCGTTGTCGATCACTTCAATCAGCGTCTTGCCGCCGCGACCGATATGCGCGTGGACCGCAATGGTCCCGTCATCCCTACCCTTTAAGGCCTGGATGGAATTTATCACGAGATTTATCAGAACCTGTTCGATCAAATTCGGATCGGCCGCAAGTTCGAGATCGGGTGGGTCTATTTCAGTCGTCATCCGGATGCTTTCGTCGGAAAGCTGTTTATCGAGCAGGCGCTGGACGCGGACGATCAGTTCCGCCGCGGAGATAAAACGAAACTCCGGCCGGGGAATTTTAGTCAGGTTGCGATAGGCCTCAACAAAATGTAACAGACCCTGGCTTCGCTTCTCGATCGTGGTTAACGCACCGGTAAGGTCCGCCATCACTTCCGAATTGACGGTACCGCTTGTTTGAAACTGAATAGATTCCAGTTCATCGTGCACCATCTCATTGACCGATCCGGCCAGCGACGCGATAGGTGTAACCGAATTCATGATCTCGTGCGTCAGGACGCGAATCAGGTTTTGCCAGGCGATCATTTCCTGCTCGGCCAGCTCCGACCCGATATTTTGTATCGAGATAAGCGTGAGAATTTCGGTGCCGCGCCTGATTTTGGTAGCGTGCACCGCCAGTTGTTGAATATCATAATCGGCCGCGACCTTAACCAGTACCCGCTGGCCCGCCGCGAGATTTAGTACGGTTTCGGAAAAATTCGGGGCCAGTTCATTCAGGCGGTCGACGTTTTTAAGAAAATTGACATTCAGGACCTTCCTGGCGGCATGGTTAATCAACTCCACGTCGCCGTCGTCTTTAAAGGCAATGACGCCGACCCCGATATGCCCGACCAGGGTCTGAAGATAATGATACTGCGCCTCCGTTTCGCTTCGGGCCCGACGGAAATCATCGGCAACTTCCGAGAAAGCGGTCGAAAGTCCCTCGAACGACCGTCCCAGCCCGAGGGTCACGAACGATTGTGAGAAATCGCGGTGTCGGATCGCTTCGAGAAAACGGGTCAACTGGCGGTTGGTGCGATCGACGAAATTAATCAGGTCATAGACTTGATAAACAACAAGAGCCCCGAGCAGTACCGGAGTGGCGACCAGCGAAGTTTTGGCCAGGACATAACCCAGTGCCGCCATGGTGAGCGCCAGGCACACGACACGTACGATGACCTGAATACGAAAATGCTTAAAGGCCATATTTTTGAATTCTTCTATAAAGGGCCGCCCGCGACAGCCCCAATTCCCTGGCGGCATGACTCAGGTTACCTTCGTGCTTGGTCAGGACTTTATGGATCACCGTCCTCTCCACTTCTTCGAGATGCAGCTCACGAAACACGAGCCTCATATCCTTCCCACGTTGATCGTACAACGGAAAATCGCCGGGACCGAGCAGGGTTTTATCCGCCATTATCACGGCGCGTTCAATGGCGTGCTGCAATTCGCGGACGTTGCCCGGCCAGGAATAATGCTCCAGTCTTTTCAGTGCTCCCGCCGACAGCCGCTTCCGGGTTTTATGATATCGCGTGCAGTACAATCCCAAAAAATGTTCGGCCAGGGGAGCGATGTCATCGGGACGTTCCCGAAGCGACGGCAGGGCAATCTGAATCGTATTAATACGATACAGCAGATCCTGCCTGAATTCGTTCTGCTGTACCATCTCCTCGATCGGCATATTGGTAGCACTTACCAGCCGAATGTCGACGGGAGTCGTCTTGTTCGAGCCGAGGCGGGCAACCGTTCGCTCCTGCAGCACCGTCAGAAGTTTCGCCTGCATGCGCGGCGGCAGGTTGCCGATTTCATCCAGAAACAGGGTCCCGCCCGAAGCCAGTTCGAACCGCCCGGCGCGGTCCTCGCGCGCATCCGTAAATGCTCCCTTGACATGCCCGAAAAATTCGCTTTCGAACAGCGTATCACTCACCGCACCCATGTCGACTCCGACAAAAATTTGGTCGGCCCGTTTCGACTGCCGGTGCAGCGCCCGCGCCACGAGCTCTTTGCCGGTTCCGTTTTCGCCGAGGATCAATACATTGGCATCGGTCGGCCCGACCCGCTGTATCGTATCAAACACCTGTCGCATTGCCGCGCTGACCCCGATGAATTCGGAGAATGGCTGGTCAAGCGTCCTGACGAGGTGCTGCTGTCTTTCCGTCAGGACGCGCGCCTGCTCGTTCGAATGGTGGAGTTTCATCGCCGAGGAAAGTGTCGCCAGCAATTTCTCGTTCTGCCACGGCTTGAGCACGAAATCCGTCGCACCGGCTTTAATGGCCCGCACTGCGAGATCGACGTCTCCAAACGCAGTAATGAGTACTATCACGGCCGTCGGGTCTATCGACAGGATCTGATCGAGCCAGTAAAACCCTTCTTCGCCGCTGGAAACGTCCCGCGCGAAATTCATATCGAGCAAAATAACATCGTACCGTTCGTTCTGAAGAAGCGGTGGAATCCGCTCGGGGATCGTTTCCGTATGGACTGAGGCGAAATGCTGCTTGAAAAGAAGTCGGGCCGCTTGAAGCACGTCAGCATCGTCATCGACCACGAGGACACGGCCTATTTTATCGAAGGCTGATTTTGATTTATCGATCATAATTCGTCCTGCATTCTGATTTTCCAGATTCAATTCTGGATTTCATAATTTATTACTATCGAGGCAGATACGCAAGCTCATTCGCCTCGGAAGTGTTCATTTTCGCACACTTGATGTCCGCCAGCGTATATTTCTGTGTCCGGTATGGGCACTCTCTGCCTCTAACCCGTTGGCGCACAATACCGGCACACCATTTGATATATATAAAAGCAAATGAAATACCCTGTCGAAAAAGAGCCCGGCGACAACGCGGAAATAAACCGGGCCGGAATGGACCGCAAAATCGAACGGAAGAGGTGGCCGCGCAAGCGTCTCATTTTCTGGGGGGCCGCAACCGTAGTCATAATTATAATCATCAGCCTGATCGGATTCACCGATATTCGCTCGACGCTCAACGTCGATCGCGAGAAAATCGTAATCTCGGACGTCGAACAATCCCTTTTTCAGGAATTCATCCCCGTCACGGGGACCATTCAGCCGATCAAAACGGTTTACATGGACGCTCTCGACGGCGGCCGGGTCGAGGCGATCTATGTTGAAGAAGGCGCCCTGGTAAACAAAGGCGATTCGCTGCTGCGCATGACCAACACCAACGTGCAGATGGAAATGATGTTTCGCGAGGCGGACCTCTACGATCAGATGAACAACCTTCGGGCCACACGCCTCGCTATGGAACAGAATCGTCTTGCTCTCAGCCAGCAGGCGGCGGAAGTCAATTACCAAATTGGCGTCCAGACGAGGAGCTATGAACGGGCCAAAAAACTGCGCGCGAAAGATATGATCTCCGACGAGGAATTCCAGCAGGCCCGGGACGATTTCGATTACTGGAACACCCGCAAAGATCTCGTCGCCGAAAGCCAGAAACAGGATTCGACAATGCGGCAGCTTCAAATCGAGCAATTGGAACAGTCGGTCGCCCGGATGCAGCAAAACCTGGCTATTGTCAAAGAAAAATTCAATAACCTCGTGCTCCGCGCCCCCATCACCGGCCAGCTCAGCAATCTTAACGCCGAAATCGGCGAACTAAAACCGGAAGGAGTGCGGCTCGGACAGATCGACGTCCTCGGCAGCTACAAACTGCGCGCCGCCGTCGATGAGTATTATATCTCGCGGGTCACCACGGGTCTGGCCGGAACCTGTGAAATCGGCGGCGAGTCATACGATCTGATGGTCAGGAAGGTCTACCCCGAAGTAAAAGACAATCGCTTCGATATCGACCTCGTCTTCGACGGCGATACACCTCCCGGCCTTCGACGCGGGCAATCGGTTCTGGTGCGGCTGGCCCTGGGGGAACCATCGACGACAATCACCATTCCGCGCGGCGGTTTTTATCAAGCCACGGGCGGAAACTGGATCTATGTGGTCGACCCATCCGGTGACTTCGCCGTACGAAGAAACATCAAACTCGGCCGACAGAATCCGTCGACCTACGAAGTGCTCGACGGGCTCGAACCCGGCGAGCGCGTTATAACGTCGTCGTACGATAACTATAGTGACTTTGAAAAATTAGTACTCAAATAACCGAAAGGAAGGGGAATCCTGATATGGATGCCACCGGCACGACGGACAACGGCAAAGCGATGATCGACACGTCATCACTTTGCAAATTATATACGACCGAAGAAGTGGAGACGTCGGCTCTGAATAATGTCAGCATTGAGATTCGTTCGGGTGAGTTCGTTTCGATTATGGGCCCGTCCGGTTGCGGCAAGTCGACGCTGTTGAACATCCTCGGCCTGCTGGACAATCCAACGTCCGGCAACTACCATTTTCTGGGGTCGGAAGTTTCCGGATTCGGCGAGCGGAATCGCGCCAATCTCAGAAAGCGAAATATCGGTTTCGTGTTCCAAAGCTTCAATCTGATCGACGAGTTGACGGTGTTTGAAAATGTCGAACTGCCTTTGCTCTATCTTGGGGTTTCGTCCGGTGAACGCAAAACACGCGTTGAAGAGACTCTCGGACGAATGAACCTCATGGCGCGGCGCAACCATTTCCCGCAGCAGCTTTCCGGGGGTCAGCAACAGAGGGTGGCGGTTTCACGGGCCATAATCGCGAATCCAAAACTAATTCTGGCCGACGAACCGACCGGGAATCTTGACACGACGCATGGCGATGAAGTCATGAAACTTTTGACCGACCTCCACTCCACCGGTACGACCATAGTCATGGTGACGCACTCACCCGAGTACGCCGACTACGGCACGAGGACAATACATCTGCTCGACGGCAAAGTGGTCACCGAGAACATACTCCGTGCAAACAAAGTGTGAACAAGAAAGACCATGGGATTAGCATAATTGGTGCATTTGAGAACGTGTGTGTCTGATACGGCACAAAGCTATAGGATGGATAAAAAGCATGTTAAAAAGCTGTCTTATCGCTTCATTTCGAAAATTAATTCGCGATAAAGCCTACGCCGGAATAATCATCGGCAGCCTGGCGCCGGGAATCGGCTGCCGGCTGGTGGCTTTCGCGGGCATCGCGGTTCAGGCCGCAATCGCCGCATCCGCCAAACCGACGGATTCGCTTCGATACGAATAAGATATTATTGAAGGGAAACAAATGTTCGCAACCAAATCACATCCTGAAAACACAAGTCGTCCAACAGCCGATGGTTCAATCATGCGACTTGAGAGAATATACAGATACTATGATTCCGGAGCAGGTCGGGCGTTTGTACTCAACGGCATCAGCCTCGACATTCGGAAGGGCGAATTCGTATCGATTATGGGGCCCTCTGGTGCGGGCAAATCAACCCTGCTGCACATTCTGGGCATGCTCGATCGAGCCGACGAAGGAGCGTACCATTTTCTGGAGCGGGATGTGACGCGACTCAAAGAAAAGGATTGCATCGCAATTCACAAACGGTCGATTGGCTTTGTTTTTCAGAGCTATCATCTGCTCGATGATCTGACCGTCTACGAAAATCTCGAAACCCCGTTGCTCTATAAAGGTGTTGCCCGAAGCGAGCGTAAGGCCCTGGTTGGCGACACGCTCGACCGTTTTCAGATAGTCGGCAAAAAGGATCTCTTTCCTGCACAGCTATTCGGCGGGCAGCAGCAACTGGTCGGAGTGGCGAGGGCGGTCATCACCAATCCCGTTACGATTCTCAGACATGAGTGAAGGGAACAAATATGTTCAGAAATTACCTTAAAGTAGCCTTCCGTAATCTTCTGCGGAACAAGATATATTCACTCCTCAATATCGGCGGACTGGCGCACGGTTTGGCGTGTTGTCTCGTGATCGTTGCGTTCATCGGCTATGAGTACAGCTTCGACAATTTCCATCAAAATGGCGACCGGCTGTATCGCATACTCATCGACAGCCGGCAAGCCGGCGGAAAGATAGGCACCAACACACCGGCCGGAATCTACGGCACTTTGTCGGCGGAGTTTCCTGAAATACAATCGGTCATTCGGCTGGCGAATTATGCGAGCCCCATATTGCGTTACAAGGGCCAGCAATTGATCCCGGACGAGTTCTTATGGACCGACTCCGGTTTTTTCAACGCCTTCAGCTTCCACCTGTTGAAAGGCGACCCGGCCACCGCCCTGGAGGACCCGAATTCACTTGTGCTGACCGAATCTGCGGCCAAAAAAATATTCGGTGATGAAGACCCCGTCGGCAAAGTCATCCCCAGCGACTACCACAATTTCACTGTAACCGGCGTGGCCGAGGACGTGCCCGGGAATTCGCACCTGACGTTCAGCTATGTTGCGCCATTCGAGGGTCTGGTCGGACTTTATCTGGATAAAGACGGGCTGTCCGATTTCGTCAACTGGAACTATCAAACGTACGTTCTCCTCGCGCCCGGGACCGATGTCAAATCGCTCGAAACTCGTCTCCCGGATTGGGTCGAAAAGCATATCGGCAAGGAAGAAAGAAACGTCGTCCACGTATTGTTGCAGCCAATCCGGGACATCCATCTGTCCGCCAATGTGACCGATGATCCCGCGGTAACAATCGATAAACGGTACCTCGTCATGCTCGGCACGATAGCGCTGATAATCTTATTTATCGCCTGTGCCAATTTCATGAACCTCTCCACCGCCCGCAGTTTGCGCCGGGCCCGCGAGGTGGGCCTGCGCAAAGTCCTCGGGACCGTGCGCAGCCGCCTGATACTGCAATTTATCGGTGAATCGATTCTGATGAGCCTGCTGGCCCTGCCACTGGCCGTCGCTTTCGCGGAACTCATGCTGCCCCTTTTCGATCAGTACGTCAACCGGCATCTTGACCTGCTTCAGCCGACCACGCTCCTGATCGCGCTGGGCCTGAGCGCCCTGGCGGGATTTCTGGGCGGTATATATCCGGCGGCTTATTTGTCTTACTTCAAACCGATCGACGTGCTCAAAGGACGTTTCCAGGCCGGTCGACAGGGTATTATTACGCGCCGTGTACTTATCTTCGCCCAGTACGCCATCACGACCGTACTTATGATCGGCACCCTGGTCGTGCTGCGACAATTTCATTACATGAGTACGGCTGACCCCGGTTTTCGTCGCGACAGTATCGTGTACTTCCACATGGATAAAAAAGTCATGGACTCTTATGACACTTTTCGCCAGCAGCTTTTGACCGATCCCGATATTCAAAGCGTCACCCGGGCGGCGGCCCTGCCGGGATATCTGTACACGTCGCAGACGTATATGATCGGCGAAGGCACGGACAAGCCCGACACGTCCAATATAAATTCACTGGTTGTCGATGAGGACTTCGTTCCGACTTTCGATATAAAGGTCATCGAAGGTCGAAATTTTTCCCGCGAACGTCCGACCGACGAGACCGAGTCATATCTGATCAATGAATCCGCCGCGAAAGAATTCGGGTTCGACAATCCGGTTGGCCAGCCGCTGCACGTGTGGAGCCGCCCCGCGACCGGCCGAATTATCGGTGTCGTAAAAGATTTCAATTTCCGCTCCCTTCGCCAGCCAATCGGTCCGCTTGTCATGAGAATCGAGCGCAGCTGGTGCGCAACCGTGATCGCTCGCCTGGGGCCGAATAACATCAAGGGGAGTCTTGATCACATCGAGAGCGTCTGGCATCAGATATCGCCCGATTATCCCATAAATTACCGCTTCTTCGATGAAACGCTGGAGAGGTTGTATTCCAGCGAAAAACGCCTGTCCAAAATACTGACCTATCTGACCGGGGCCGCGATTCTGGTTGCGTCTTTGGGTTTGTTTGGCCTGGCGTCGTTTTCGGCGGAGCAGCGCATCAAGGAGCTGGGTGTACGCAAAGTCCTTGGGGCCAGCCCGTGGCAGTTGGCGGTACTGCTCATTCGCCAGTTTACGACGTGGGTCCTGCTGGCGATCATCGTGGCTTCACCGGTCGCGTACTATGTTGCCACCCGCTGGTTGCGGAATTTCGCGTATCGCACCGGGGTGGGATGGCAGGTTTTCGGGGCGACCCTGGCCTTAGTGATTACAATAGCCATACTTACTGTGCTGGTGCAGGCAATCCGCGCCTCCCGCATGAGCCCAGCCGAAGCCTTGAGGTATGAATAGATAAAGACCGAAATCCCGACATAGAATGTCGGGCCACCCCGGCGCCAACCGATTGAAATCGCCTTATAAGCTGTGTTATCGCTATGGCTGGACTATGGCCAGTAAGGAAGTTAATCGGTATTTGGATCGAGAGGGTATTCTCGAAGAAGAAACGGCAATTTCAGTCAAATCTGATGAGGTTGCAGCCTATAACCGAGAAAACCTGAAGTTGAAAGAGGACCTAAGTTTCGAAAGAGAAACGAATTATGAATTGCAGAGTAAATTAGAGGAATTGAAAAATGAATTTGAATTACTCAAATCGTGGAAAGGCGTTCTGGCTTTGCTTTTGTCGTTATTACAACAGCAGGAGCAAATGGCAAGAATTTTGGAGGGAATTTCCGGAGAGAAGTTTGGCCTTATTTTACCGGAGTTGGATGGTTTAATAAATAAGGATTCTGGATGAATAGAAAGAATAGCCACGCTTCGCGTGGAGGATTGATATTTCCCCGCGCTTCGCGCGGGGTTGGTTTTTGAAAATGAATATTGCAAATACTCGGAATATATTGGAGCAGGGATTTAACAAATTCCATTTATAAGGACGGATTCTGGTTTAAGTTGTTGCTAGGTATAAAGATGGTGTAATTATATGGAATAATAGGAAATGGAAATGGAAACGGACAGAAAATAAAGCGCGAATAACACTTAACAACACAGCAATTGATGATTCAATTTAATTCGAGATATCCGAATTAGCAGATTTCAAAATGTTATAAAATTTCCCCCGATATATTTATTGACAAACACGCCAAATTTTATATATTTTAGGCATCTAAAAAAAGGATAGGGGGTAATGTCCTGTAAGGTAGCATACATTCTGTCTTGCTTTCTTATTTTCTCGTTGCCAGTTTCGCCTACCGCAACCGGAGACAATTCCTTGTATTTATCCGGGCCAATAAATAGCAATGACGTTCCTTTTGAATATTCCGGAAGTGCATTATGGAATGAGGTGAAGGATATAGAAATTCGCGGCAGTTTGGCTTTTTGCTCCATGCCATTCGGCATCATAATTTACGATATTTCCAACCCCGACAATCCTCAAGTGATTAATAAGATAAAGACGGATAACCTCCCATTCGGGAAAATCGAAGTTCTGGATACTCTACTATATGCAGTCTGCGATAGTTCAATCCTTATATATAATATAGGTGATTATCTCGGACCCAGATTGGTCGGCGAAATTGATCTGCCATATCCGCCACGAGAAATTTCAATCGATGGCGATAAATTATGTATTACAAATTGGCTACTAATCGAATTGAGCCAAATGCAAATTATTGATGTCTCCGATCCTTTTCATCCAATTCTGAAAGGTCTTTTTGATTTTAATTATGGAATAACGAATTTAAGAGTATTAAATGATACAGCGTATGTCACCAATCATTACGATTTGTGGTTAGTTGATATTGCCGATCCTGACTCGCCGAAGGAAATCGGGCATATTGAAACGCCCGAATGTGCTAACGACATCACTGTCGAAGGCGATTATATTTATATTGCCGATGGGTCTTGCATGACTCCGTATCTTAATTCGTGGTTATTGGTCATAAATAAGTCCGATCCCACTTCGATGTTTATAGAAGATTCTATCCGCATTATGGGTGCATGTACCCATATAAAATCAGACAATAAATATGTGTACATAAATGCCGGGAGTCCGGATTACTAATATACGACATTGAACAGCCAAATAACCCTGTATTGGTTGGCTGTTGCTATACGCAAGGCAGGAGCGGCATTTTTGATATTGGCAACGATCTTGTTCTTTTATTCGATGATGTCGATTGGATTCAGGAGGAAAGTCCAGTTTATATGTGTGATTCTAATGGTGCCTATGGAAACAATAATGCTACGCCTCCATTGGGATCAAAACCAGGTGATTTATTATTGGTAGATATATCAATTAAAACCTATCCTCAGTTAATCTCTATTATATCGCTGCCAAGCGTCGTCACCTCCGTGGCTATCCGTGACAGTATTGCCTACGTTGCTTATGGCGGCTTTGAATGGTTGCCGACCCCGGGAGGAATTGCCGTTGTAAATATATCTTCGCCTGATAGTATTTTTTATATATCTGATCTCCAGTTGCCCTATCGTGGATTGGGCGATATGGCTATTTCGGGGGGTCATTTGTTTGCGACGGATTGTTATGATGGATTGATCGTAGCAAATATTGAAAATAATAATAATATTTTTATTGAGAGTAAAATTGATCTCCCCTGGTTAACAACTGGGATTACGATTCAAGGTAATCTCGCCTTCGTGTCGTCCTACGACTTATATATATTCGATATATATAAGCCTGATGAACCCAATTTGATTGCATGCTACCAGGGCCCGGACGCGTTATTAAGGACGGCAGTAAGTAACGATTTTGTCCTAATCGCGGCTCGTTTTGCTGGCATGATTGTGCTTGACATATCCACCCCATCTGATCCACAATTTGTCACATCATATTCGTACATGGGCGGTCCGGCGTTATATAACGACCTAGTAATTCAAGGAGATTTTGTATACTTGACGGGTGGAGGCGGGGAATTTGAGATAGTCAATATTTCGGATCCAGCCAACCCCACTTTTGCGGGCTTATATTCAGGATCGGGAGAATCTCAAGATATCGAAGTATCAGGTGATTTTGTATACCTTACTAATAGTACGGATGGTATTTCGGCAATCAATATATCCGATACAAGCGACCCGTATCGTGCGGCCACATATAATACGCCAGGATATGCTTGGGATCTTGCAATTTCCGGGAATTTATTATTAATCGCAGACTTCTATGGCCTTATACGATTGAATAATCAGCTTCCGACCGGATTGGAGGAAGAAGACGAATCAATCTTACCGGAATCCGTGACATTGTATCAAAACTTTCCCAATCCATTTAACGTCGTGACCAATATTTCTTTTGTCCTTGATTGCAGACAAAATGTGTGCCTTGAAATATTCAATATATTAGGCCAAAAAGTGAATACGGTGGTTAATAGCATATTGCCAGCTGGAGTCTATAATTATGAATGGAACGGTACAGACGACAGCGGCACACCTATGTCATCTGGTGTATATCTCTATAATTTAAAGGTCGAATTCCATCAATTATCAAAAAAGATGATTCTTATGAAATAGGTCGACTATTAACCTTTTTAAGGGGGGGAGGGATTGTGTGGTAATAAGAATCGTATAAGTGTCATCTACACGTATTTCCATTAGTATGGAAGCAGTAACAATCTGTATTTAATGGTGGAGGTCGCAATGGACTATACGAAATTATATGTCTCGCGTACATTTGTGTCGCTATTGGGATTTATTTTGTTCGTTTTAATATTGAACAATAATGTCTCAATCGCTGATGAGTATGGCCGTGTTTTGGGCAGGGCATTTTTTAGCGCAGAACACGATTCCATGTATTTTCGTCCTGGAGTTTCCGAAGTTGTTTTTGATACGAGTGCCTGCAATAATTGCAAAAATATATATCCCGCATATAGATTTATATACGATTTGAAGGTCGATAGCATACGAATAAACGGCGTAATGACCGCTGTTACCGAAGAATCACAAATGGATAGTATTTATATTAATTCTGAGAGTCTTTGCGGCATACTCGATTATTATAATATTTATTCATTGAATAAAGTGTTCCCACTTTCCATCCCCAATGATACATTAGTATGGGATAGGACAAGATTAAGATATAATAGAGTGGGCGATTTATCCAAATCATATTATGACCTTCCCCCGGATTAGTGGACAGATCGAAAGGATAGGGTTATGTTACTATCCGGAGGTGTTCAGATGTCATCAGGATCGAATCGACGGAAGTACGACCGGGAGTTCAAGTTGGAAGCAGTACCGGCTGAGCCGTGAGGCGGGCCGGACAGTGGCCGGGGTGGCCCGTGATCTGGGAATCAGCGAGAACATGCTGCATCGGTGGCGCAGCCAGTTTGCCCAGGAGGGCGAGGCGGCGTTTCCGGGTAAGGGTCACCTGAGTCCGGAGCAGGAAGAACTGCGTCGGTTGCAGCGGCAATTGGCCGATGTGACGGAGGAGCGGGACATTTTAAAAAAAGCGCTGGCCGTCTTCAGTCGCCGGTCGAAGTGAGATATGCCTTTATGCGGGACCATGCGTCACAGTTTCGACTTACGTTGATGAGCCGGGTGCTGAGTGTCTCACGGAGCGGCTACTATGCCTGGCTGGTCCGACCGGAGAGTGCGCGGTCGATGCAGAATCGGCAGTTGCTGCCGCTGATCCGGCAGGCGTACCTGAGGAGTCGTCGGACCTACGGTTCGCCTCGTGTGACCGATGAGTTGCACGATCAGGGACATGTCTGTAACGAGAAGCGAGTGGCCAGGCTCATGCGTCTGCATGGGATACGGCCAAAGGCGGTAAAAAAGTTCAAGGCAACGACGGATTCGAAGCACAAGTTGCCGGTGGCGCCGAATCTGTTGAGCCGCGACTTTACCGCTGCCAGTCCGAACCGGGTGTGGCTAGCTGATATCACGTATATCCCGACGACCGAGGGCTGGCTGTATCTGGCCGGCGTGCTGGATCTGTACACCCGTCGGGTGGTCGGCTGTGCCATGAGTCCTCGGATCAACGCTGAGTTGACCTTGAGCGCGCTTGGGCAGGCCCTGGTGCGGTATCGCCCGGGTCCGGGGCTGATCCACCACAGCGACCAGGGCAAGCAGTATGCGGCCGGAGACTATCAAAAGCTCCTTCGTCAGCATCAGGCCATCACCAGCATGAGTCGGAGAGGTGATTGCTGGGACAACGCACCGATGGAGTCGTTCTGGGGCACGTTGAAGCAGGAGCTGGTGCATCACGAGAACTTCGTGACCAGAGATGAAGCGAAGGCGAAGATCTTTGAGTATATTGAGGTGTTTTACAACGGTCAGCGTCGGCATTCGTCGCTGGGTTCAGTGAGCCCGGCCGAGTACGAATCCGCCGCCAGACCACAACCGACACGGAAGCAATCACCGTGTCTTAACTGAGTGTCCATCAAATGGGGGGAAGGTCACATCATCCACTATGGTGTTACTATTAGGACCCGCACTAGCCCCATAATCTATATTACTTAAGTCATAACTATCTGCGGCATCTATGATTAATTGATCATGTTGATTTACGGTCATGCCATCGGGTGGGTTTAATGTAGCTTCATAAGTTACATTAGATTCTTCGCCCTTTTCCAATTTGTTAACTTCACCAAGTTCGGAAGGATCGTCAACCTTTAATACGACTTTATTGCCGCTTTTAAAGTTGAGCCCTAATATGTTTAAGGTACCCGCTAATCTGTTCTGCGGATAATAGCCTCGAGTAGTATTTAAATCTAAAGCCTTATTGTAAACTCTTATAAATATATGCTTGTAAGGCAAATTAAAACCATTAGTGCCTATAGGAGTAGAATATATTTGTGTTTCTTTGCCATCAGTATCTACATATTTCATTGGATTATTGGCACAATATAAATAAGGGCCTAACGACGGGGACTTCTGATGCAGGGGATCAACCTGCATAAATATTTTTAACTCAGGATCATAATATCTTGCACCAAAATAGTACATATCATAGCCTAATTCGGTTTCATATTCCTGGCTGGTATACATATATCTTGCAACCGTGCTTGCCGAGACCTGACTTAAATGCATTTTACCCCAGGGCAGATATTGATATCTATCGCACATGCTGCCCGCGGGAGATACTGTAGCCATGACTGAACCCAAATGGTCATTCAAATAATACCTTATAGTTGTGCAGGTATCTTTCACAAATGCCACTCTTTCTCCGTTGGCATAAATATAATTCCCACAGAGCTGCGCGTCAAGAGGGCCTAAATATGAGGATAATACTCTGTCTCCAACCGGTAACACACCCTTCCAGGGTGTGGTACGTTGTATAATGCTGTCATAATCCATCTCAAACAAGCGCTCTCTTCCGTCAAAATCATAATGGAAGAATCGGGATATAGATGAATTCCCCCATTACCATGTTCAACATATATATCAGCGCCTTAATCCATCTCTCACGCCCAAAAGGGTCTGTTACGCATTAGAATGAATCATGGCCATACGCTTTAGCAGCTCCTTTTTGGAGTAAAGGCTGTATAATCCTCGCTTTCTATTTTCTAAATGTGCAGAAAAATATCTTGAGGCCAGCTTTTCTTTGCCTAACCTAAGGTAAGCTACTGCAATCCTATATCTACAATCGTTCAACAATGATCTTGACCATCGTAAACCTTCCCCACAAACACCGTATGCAATGTTTTCCTCCCCGCGGGCCAATAGCCTTTTCCAAATTTTTATGGCCTCTTTTTCTCTGCCCAACATGTCTAAAGCGCCAGCATAATCCCATAAAACCAAAGGGCAATGCGGTTCAATTTTCAAAGCTTGTATACTATATTTCAACGCTGTTTTATAATCCCTTAGTTCATAATATACTGATGATAGTATTGTAAGCCATAAATGATGATCAGGTTCTCTATTTAATAATCTTTTTAATACACTCTTTTGCCCGTCCAAATCCTCTTTTGCCTCAAAATAACGAAATTGATCATAAAGTTTATCATTCATAATTTGCCTCTATTTTGAATATTATTCCTGATTATTATCATTAGGATTGGCCGGGTGGCCCATCCTTCAGGATGGGTTACTTAAAACAATGCCATATTCATCGACGCATCTTCAACGTCAACATCAACCATCAGCCCGATCACTACAATAAAGCGGAGAGGCTGGGATTCGCCGACAACCATTTTCCGCAACTCATTGATATACTATAAAATAGGCGGAATTAATTGGAATATCAATAGTTAAGTAGCGTCAAGTTGCGTTAAGTTCCGTCGAGTTCCGTTAAGTAGAATCAAGTAGTTTCGTTAGAAATCCGTTAGAAAATTTGGGTACAATATGATCCAATTTAATGTCCAAAAGACTGCATAGGCCTCGGTTTCGATATCCTCCCTGCGTTACTCATCGATTCAAAAACCCGACATAGAATGTCGGGGCACCCAGTCATAAGGCTATTTACTGATTTTGCAAAAAGAAATCATTCCGTTTTGTTATTTTTCAAATTGGTACCATATAGTCTTGCAACGACTAGCGCTATTACCCAATATACAAATATTAATGGTAACGCGACACGAGCACTGCCAATAAAGCTTAGACCAGAAGGAATGATCACTGCAGATAAATACATTAAAGGCAATACTTTTTTTAAATTTTTATGTCTTAAACTCCAATAAGCTGGGGCAGAAAACAACAAGCTACCCATTAGTGACGTTGTAAATAATACTATTATTGCAGCTGGTGACAGCAATAGATCAAGACCAAAAAATACTTGAAGTGAAATAATATACGTTACGCCGCTAATTAAAGCACCTACAAATCCGAATGCCAATATTTTGAAATATGAATTCTTTCTCATAAACATCATTAATAAATATACAAACACCGCCGGGTGGCCCATCCTTCAGGATGGGTTACTTAAAACAATGCCATATTCATCGACGCATCTTCAACGTCAACATCAACCATCAGCCCGATCACTACAATAAAACGGAGAGGCTGGGATTCGCCGACAGCCATTCTCCGCAACTTGTTGATATGCTGTAAAATAGATGTAATTATATGAAATTGCAATAGTTAAGTAGCGTCAAGTTGCGTTAAGTTCCGTCAACTTCCGTTAAGTAGAATTAAGTAGATCCGTTAGAAATCCGTTAGAAAATTTGGGTACAATATGATCTAATTTAATGTCCAAAAGACTGCATGAGCCGCGGTTTCGATATCCTCACTGTATTGCTCATCAATATAAAGACCCGATATAGAATGTCGGGCCACCCGGCCGAAATCGTCCCAGAAATACACCTTACCGTAATCGCACACTGCAACGAGAGTTATACAGGGGACCACCTCGCGCCGCAATGTATCATAGAATTCACGAGACTTGAGGATTTCCGGGGTCAGATTATGCTCTTCCATAACATCCTTCTCGATATGCGAAACGCGCACCTTCTGCTAAAGTGACGTGCTATCATCAGAGCACACTGCTCTTTGAAAGGCAAGCTGCTCCGGTGGGGTCTGGAGATGCTCGTCCAAAACGGGAACTGCATTTGTACGAAAGCATAGTCAACATAATGCCAGCCCAACATGAACTTATTGTTTTCAGTAATCAAGCAGTCACATCCTTCCCAAATGAAGTCCTCAATCAACCCCGAGGCTTTCATAGATTCTATCTCCGCTCTCCTGTATTCCGATCTTGTACCACGTGAATCAACTATTCCGACGGCAATTATTGGAATGTGCCGCCGGATGTTGAGCTCCTTCATTTCCTTGAGGTGCGCATACATCATACTGCCAGACACTATCTCATCGACATGGATAAAGAGATCAAAGGGAAAACACCAGACACTGGATTTCCCGTAAGTTGTTGCTAATACTACGGGTTAGTGTCTGGTGCTTTCTTGTGTCTGGATAGCTTAAGCGACTCATAACCCGAAGGTCGGGGGGTAAAACGGCCTTATGGTTTTTGGAATTATTATCATCTACGAAGATTTCATCAGAAGATTATAGAAAAAATATGCCCGCTTTTTATAGTGATAAAGCCGCTTGACAACTTTATCCCTCCGGTTATATTAATTATTAAGTAGATTCACATCTGCCAGGCCGTACGGTCTTTATACAAGGTTTTAATAAATTCTTACGTTCTTGCATCTTTAGAATCAATCGATGTTTATTCTGAGGCCTGATTGGATTAAAGGTACGTGAATATTGCATTAATGGACTTAAAAGCCTAGATGTTCCTGTTATAAAGTGCTTTAATTATTATTATTGGGAGGAATTTTATGAAATCATATCATTTGGGCAAAATCATAATAGCGCTGCTTTTAATCTTATGTGGCGAAGTCCATGCAGACCTAATCTGCAGCGCCTTTTCACCAGAGGCATCATCTGGAATTATTCCTGAGGCAAGTGATTTTACCATCGAAATTTGGATAGATAATACAACCCCAGGGGAAGATCTTTTGGGTGGCAGCTTTACATTTTACCTATATAGTCCGGACGCAAGCATATCGACAATCTCACATCGCAATGTCGGCGGTTTGCTTTCCACTCAAAGCCTTGAATATATAAACAATTTTGAAAGCTATTTTAATTTTCTCATTATGGAATTAGAGGATGGATGGAATGGGAGTCTTCCTGATACAGTCGGTGTAAGTTTCAGTGGTGTGTTCGGGCTCCCACCCGGGAATCCCAATCAGGGTTATCTTCGGTTTAGTTTTTCGGCTGTAGATAATGGTACACTATGTATTGATTCAACTCCGTATCCTCCCAACCCTACCTGGGACTGGTTATTTTCTGCCCAGTTTTATCCAGTCACTTTCAATGGCCCATATTGTTGGACAATCGGTGAGGTTCAAACCAATGAAATAGCCGTTACGAATTTGGATGATGCTGGTGTCGGGAGCCTTAGGTGGGCCATTGATTCAGCAAATACGTCAACAAATGCGGATAGTATTGTTTTTTCCGTATCCGGTACAATTTTCTTGGCTGATGCATTACCCACATTGTCTAATGACACTACGAAAATTATCGGATCAACGGCTCCGGGCGGCATCCACAGCATGATCATTGATGGATCGGGAATGGCTGGAGAAACGGCGGCCTTTCTCATTAATGCATCTTACTGTGAAATTGAAGGATTAGTCATAAAAAACTCCACCGGAAATGCCATAACTATAACAGGAATGGCTTCTGAGGGCAATAGAATCTCGAAGAATCTGATCTACGACAATGACGGACTGGCTATCGATTTAGGTGGTGGGGGCGTAACTGACAACGATCCTTCTGATTCTGACGAAGGTCCAAATCATCTACTGAATTATCCTGTAATTGATTCAGCAGTTTATAACCCCCTTGACTCTGGGTATTCTGTCTATTTCGATTTTTCCGAATCCGGTGTCGTGGAGTTTTTCGCCGCCCATACAGCTAATGACCCCTCTCGTCCGGAAGATCCTTCTGGCCACGGAGAAGCGTACGAATACCTTGGCTCTATGGATGTAAGTACTAAAGCGAAGCAGGTATTTTCTTGCCCCAAAAATGCACCCATATTTACTTCCATTACGGCCACCATGACCAGTGATCAAGGGACATCAAAAATGTCCTATAATTATACTTTATTTACGGCACCCCTTATAATTGTCGCTTATTCGCCGGTCAACCTTAAAATTATCGATCCAGTCGGAGATTCTGTGGGCAAGGATGCATCTGGAGTATTTTTCAATAGTATCGGTGATGCCACCTATGATGAGTCACCTAATGATTCTGTCACTATTTTTTATCCTCTTGAAGGGACTTATATCATAATCGTCGTGACCGAGGATGGGGCCCCTCCTGGCTCCACCTATGGCATTGGAATCAGAATAGATGGTTCAACTCAGTGTATACTTATCGAAAATGCCAATGCCCCGGTCGCAGGTGAGGCGGATACGCTGGACTATCTTGTCGAAGAGGGTTACCATTATGAAAACGGCGACGCCACTGGTGACAAAATCTATAACTTGCTGGATATATTATTGATTATAGATTGTCTTTATGGCACCGGCGAGGTGAGTTGTCCTGATCCTTACTTGTCTGGCGATGCCAATTGTGATCGTCTACTAAACCTTATAGATATATTATATTTGATCGACTATATCTATGGTGTGCCGCCCGGTCCGCCACCATGTCCCTTGGGCGAATAAAAACAACATGAAAAAGGCGTACTATGACTTAGCCACATTGATTATTTTTATGATTATTTACTATCAATCACAACCTCTTTTTGAATAAGAGCGATATTTGGGGGGCACATCAATGGGAGAATGGCTATGCCGGATCTTTTATTGGCAAAATGCGGGACGAGCTGTTAAACCGAGAAATTTTTTATACTTTGCATGAAACCAGGGTGCTGATTGAAGAATGGCGGTGGCATTACAATACCAAACGGCCCCATAGTTCGCCGGGTTACCCTCTTCCGGCACCCGAAGCCATTAATCAACTTGACAAGAAAGGCAATTGGACTAACTTAAAAAGTGGAACAATAACCGGGGGCAGGTCAGTCGGTTAATCATTGATTATAGATTTTTTTAAAACAATGTAATTTTGCTCTACTCTTGGCTCCGAAAGTACTAATATATTTAATAACTTGCTTTATACATAAAAATGGCCGCCATTATAACCAATCTTTTTAATATCTCTTTTTCTTCTATGGACATATCGGGCTTGGCCCGAGCGGAGAGCTATAGAGAAAATCTATAAGGTATAAAATATCAATCAGGTTGATATAGGCATCACCATTAGCATCGAGCAAGGCATTGCATCCATCAGGATTATCTGGTCCGGGGGGATCATTGTATTTAAAGGCGATCAAGTACAAGATATCTATCAGATTAACAGCATAGTCGCTGTTGGCATCACCGGGCATTCCCCAGTTTTCGCAGCAATTGCCGGGGTTTGCCGATTCATGTTTGGTCCATCGAGCTAAATAATATGCAGGCTTATTGCCAGCATAATGAAAGCCTCCTCCCACAATTAGGTTGTCGTTGTTAACGGCCAGGGCCCAAACAGTTGCATTAACTCCCGACCCTAGAGGTGACCATAAATAACCATCCCAAGAGGAGATGTAATTGCCAGCTGCATTCTGCCCGCCTGCAATCAGCCTATTATCATAAACAATTAAGCTAAGAGGGGGAGAAATCGCCCCCAATCCCAAGGGCGACCATGATGAACCGTCCCAGGATGCGATGTTATTTGCATTTATGCCACCTGCCGTTGAAAAAGACCCACCAGCAATCAGCTTGCTTTCATACACAGTAAGGGGAAAAACCCAAGAAGTTGAAGTTCCCTCAATTCCTGAACCCAAGGGAGCCCACGAGTAACCGTCCCAAGAGGCTATGTTACTAGCGCTTATACCTCCGGCTATTTCAAAGTCTCCTCCAACGATCAATTTTCCATCATATACGGTGACGGCATTTACTAAACCATCAACGCCGGAGGATAGCGACGACCATGAAGAACCATCCCAAGCGGCAATATAATTGGCGCTCATGCCCCCGGCATAAATGAAATTTCCTCCAGCGACGAGCTTGTTGTCATACACAGTCAGGCCCCAGACTGCATTATCTGTCCCCAAGTCCAGTGGAGACCAAGTGGAACCATCCCACGAAGCTATATGATTGGCGCTAATATCACCAGCATTATTGAAATCCCCTCCAGCGATAAGTTTATTGTCATAAACGGTTAGAGCCCATACTGTTGAATCCAATCCAGATCCCAAATTTGACCACGTGGAACCATCCCATGAAGCGATACGTTTGGCGCCATTTCGACCAGCAGTCATAAAATCCCCAGCGGCAACAAGGTTATTGTCATAAATGGTAAATGCATAAACTCGATTGTCTATGCACCAACCGCAGGGGTGCCAAAAAGATCCATCCCAGGACGCTACATTGAAGGCAGTGACTCCGCCTACCGTCAAAAAATCGCCTCCTGCTACCAATTCGCTATTAAAGTCGGATAGCGCGTAAACGTCATTAGAAGTATATTCTCCTTCCTCTACTCCTGATCCCAAGGGCGACCAGGTGGAACCATCCCATGAGGCAATACGATTGGCGGAGATGTCGCCAGCTACCGCAAACCTTCCACCTGCTATAAGCCTGCCGGCATAAATAGCAAGAGAAAGAACTGTCGAATCCATTCCGGATGCCAAGGGTGACCAGGATGAACCGTTCCATGATGCAATACGCCTGGTGCTGATGCCGCCGGTGGTCATGAACCTTCCCCCGGCGACCAGCTTATTGTCATAGACGGTAAGGGCGTATATTCGTTCATCCGCTCCGGACCCTAATGTCGCCCAGAAAGAACCATCCCAAGAGGCAACACGATTGGCACTCATGCCACCAGCGGTCGTGAAGCTTCCCCCAGCTATTAGTTTATTATTATAAACGGTCAAAGCCCAAACAGTGCTGTCTGTACCTAATCCCAAAGGCGACCAGGAAGAACCGTCCCAAGCGGCGATGCTACTTGCGTTCAAACCCCCGGCGGTTGAAAAACTTCCACCAGCTATCAATTTATTGTCATATACGGTCAGAGCCCATACTGTGCTGTTTGCACCCAATCCCAGAGGCGACCAAGAAGAACCATCCCAAGCGGCGATATAATACGCGCTTTCTCCCCCAGCGATCGTGAAAAACCCCCCAGCTATAAGTTTATTATCGTATACGGTGAGCGCATGAACTGGCCCGTACGTCCCGTAACCCAATGGTAACCATGATAAACCGTCCCAAGAAGCTATACTCATGGCGCCAAGGCCGCCCGCTAAATCAAACCAGCCGCCCGCAATCAACTTATTGTCATATATGGTGAGGGCATAAACGACAGCATTCACTCCCAGGGAGGATGACATATTATTATCCCAATATATATCATCAGGATCCTCGGAGAAAGACCTGGGAACCGAGACCCGTACTATCGGTTCCCCGGTTGTCGGATCAAGGCGAATATCTACTCCCTTCAGATCAAGCGATCCCTGGTAGCCACTCGATTTCACGGCATTAAGATCGATCCGCCCATCCGGTGCGACAAATTCGCCGATTCTTCTGCCGATCGGCTGTGCGGCATTTGAAGTGGCCTTCGTGGTTTCAGCTGCCTGCACGCCGATTGCCAACAGCATCACCACAACGATACCAGTCCACATTAGCCGTTGCTTCATTTTAGTCCTCCCGTTCTATGTGTGTATAGGTTGTCGTACCATCCTCCACCGTTCGGTTTTCCAGTCTCATTGATATCGCGTCATCACAATTAGCTGCGGCATAAGCAATAGCTTATGAATCAGGAGACGTCAATATCACAATGGCGCAATTCCGCGGTACAACCCGGTAATTGTCCATTCCTTCTGCAATCCCAATTGCTGATTATCTCAAGTCATCAAAATTATTTGTCGCGTAAGGGCGACCCGCAGGTTGTCATCCAATCTTCACATGTACATGGGGCGGGACCCGGGGGAGTGCCGTAAATATTGCCAATCAAATAAAGAATGTCGAGAAGGTTAACCACGCAGTCGCATCCGGGGTCACCCGAGCATGTATTATATGGAACTGGGGCCGGTCCGGCCGGCGTATTATACAAGTAGCTTATCAGATATAAAATATCCAACAAATTAAAGCTTCCATCCGCCTGAACATCGCCGGGAACGCAATCGCATGGATTTGGTAAGCCGATTCCATAAGTATATTCATCAACATTACCAGGGCCGGGAACAGGGGCCTCTTCAATTATCAAAGTCGTATCATTACCCACAATGGTCTTAAGTGTATAAGTATCGCCTGGCCCGGCTTCCGAAGATGGTGAAATTCGAATCTTGTATTCGCCTGCTACAGCACCATTAAGGAATATCCTATGATCGGGATCGCCATCACCATTTATATCAGTTACATGATCATAACTTGATCCCATAATTTCATTAGTTTCTGAGTTAATAATATAACCAATTGGATCCTCGACTTCCAATAGGATGGGACAGGAAACCTCAAAACTGCTATTTAAAATAACCACATTATTGGAATACTCCGATGTATTATTATTGGCGTCAATTGCCAACGCGGTGATTTTATCTCCAACTTCCAATTCTACCTGATCATTGTCGATTGCTTCAAGGTCGGCCAGATTGATGACAATGTCACCAGGAATATTCCCACAATTGACCTCACCAAGATATTCAATCGCCCCGCCATGATTACGTGTGACATTTTGTACAGAATCTACTTGATTAAAATCACCACATAGAGTGTCACCTGATTCGGGATCATAATCGCTGACCGCAAATATTTCCAATTTGCCATTTATCGGAAAATCGATTGCAGGAAATTGCGCGATAAGCGTATTGTTGGTTCCGTCATAATGAAGATCTGGGTATCTCCGCTTATTGTTCGGACTAAGAACATCATCCCATCCGGTAATTATTGGTGAAATACCCCATGGATACAAATCTATATCCGGTCCATCCTGGCATTGATATATAATATTTTTGCTTATTAGGTTATGGTCCGTAGAGGAATGATATAACCTTACATTATACTTATTTCCGGTTATTGTATTATTAATAATCTGGCAATTTTGGCTGCCTTCACCCAGATACAATCCCCCAGAACCATTATTCCTAATTGTATTCCCATTAATAATTAGATTGGTACCCGAGGCCTCGATTCCCCATTTATTTCTGGCAATAATATTGCCCTGACCACTTTCATTACCGCCAATCTGCAGATTGGAACAATTATCAATAAGAATACCATAACCGTAATTAATTGTTTCTACAACGGGGTGGACTGTACCAATATTGTTGCCGGAAAGACCTAATATGCTGCAGTTAATAACTTTTATTTGATAATCCCAGTTGCCGGAAATTAAATTATCAAAGACACTCCCGATATTTATATTTTTTAAGTAAAGACCGCCCGACCCATGAATCAAACCGGGAATTAAAACGGAATTCCCGTCACTACTTGTCCCGATTTTGTTGTCATTAATGTATAACTCGGCAACATCACTGGCCCAGAGATTAGCCGCTCCATTCCCTGAAATAGTATTGTTATCTATCTGAATTTCACTACAACCCTGGAGTTCTATGCCGTTTCCGCTATTCATATTAATGGAAGTCCCTGTTGCATTCGTTCCGATTTTATTATTCGATATGATTTGACCATGATTCATTGAATTCCATATGCCACACAAATTGTTATTTGAGATTACATTACCACAGATGGTGCCGATTTTATTATTAGACCCTGAAATAGCTATTCCGCTGTAATAATTCCCTCCAATTGTTCCGTCAATACCAGTTCCAATATAGTTGCCATTAATTTTATTGTTGTCGGAAGTAAAAGCAATTTTGATTCCGTTTTCAGGGAAATTTATAATTGCCATACCCAATATTTCATTGTCATCGGATTCAAGTGTGAGACCATTCCCGGAACTTAAATTTATTCCGTCGATTGTAATTTTCGGAATCCCGCATTCACCGTTCCCGCCATCGATAATGGTACCTCCAGTAATGTCAGATAATGCAGGCAGTTCCGTTTCAAGTACAATAGGTCCGGGGAAATCAGCAAGGAACTTAATAATATCCGGGCCCTCATTTTCATTAGCTTCAATTATGGCCGCTCGCAGTGTACCGGGTGTTGTTAAATTATCAATATTTGTAGTAACCCAGCACTCATGCATGACAAAGTAGTTTTCCGAAAATTCCGACGTGCTGCCATTGCCGTTATTGTTTGTAGCAGTCGCAGTCACTTCAGCACCCAACGGGACGTCGGCGATAGTAAAATTGCCATTGCCGTCGGCAGTAGACGATCCGAAATATTCGTAAGCATCACCGTGCCCGGTCGGGTTTCCATAATCTCCAACTATATATAAATCAATCCCGCAATTGGCACCGGCCACTCCGTGGACATTTTTTACCGCAGATGTAGATCCGCTTGATATGGATTCAATCACAGGGAAATTAATCAGGTCATTGGGACCTGTGTCCGGATCAACTCGCGGATCATCGGGATCATCATTTGCAGTGACGCCATCGCCCCCAAGATCAATACCCAGTCCGCCATTGCTGTAAATTGAATTTTCCCTTATTTTGTTATTAATACTGTTCTCATCAATAATTCTGATACCATCTCTATTATTGCAGACAATTGTGTTTCCCGGTCCGATTGAATTAAATGTGGAATTTCCAATGATTGTAATACCGTCACTGCCATTAGGGTAGTCTCCGCATGAGCTATACTGACTGTTATTACCTATTAAATTGTTATTAATATTGCAACTATAAGCGCCACTAAGGATAATGCCGCTACCCCAGTTTGAAAATATTTCATTTTCCCAATTAACACTGACGTTTGATGAATTAATAATTTCAATCCCATTTCCTTCATTATAGGCTATCCTATTCCCACGGATGCCTACAGGTGATTCCGTGCAGTTTTCCACTATTATGCCCGACCCATGATTGCCGTTCGGGATAATTATAGCATAGAATCCAATGTCATTGTTTTCGATATATAGTGTGGATTGATTAACTTCGATCCCGCCAAAACCGTTACTTACAATATTATTTCCCTTAATATACACATTTGTGCTACCAATCACATTAATACCGTATTCGCCACTCCCATTACCTAATCTTGAGCCAATATTATTAGAAAATATATTTATACTATAACCTGGTGAAGCATGGGCATTAGTTACCAAAATAGCGTCTTTATTTAGACCCGATATGGAATTTCCTTCAATCCTAGTGTTCTCCGTTATTTGGCCCATTATTATTATGCCATATTCACCAACCCCATTATTATTCCCAATAGAATTGCCATAAAACACATTTCTAAAATAAAGTTCCCCGGCATTTTCTATAAGGATACCCGTGTTACTTGCACAAATTGTATTATATTCAACTCTAGCATCAAGAGACCACGTAGTCCTTATGCCGTCCCCAGTGATAGGGATATGCTCATAATCCGTATTCATACCTATATAATTATCATGTATATAATTCTTCCACCCAGCATCATCAATAATTGCATTCTCCAGGTAGCCAAACACATTATTGCTTATTTCCACATTTTCAGAAGAAGTAACATATATACCAACTATACCAACTCCATTAAAAGTATTTTCCAAATTTGGGCCAATAGAATTATTATCAATTACTATATTATTACAGGCATAAACGTAAATATTATTACAATCATTGTAAAGCCCCCACATTGTGCATCCTATCATATTAATTGAGGATGACGAACTTATGGCAACGCCATTCTCACTACAATCATGCACCCCAATAAGTATGAGATCAATATTGGATGAATTAAGGATAATTATACCATCCTCAAAATTAGAAAATACCAACCCCATCAGGAAAAATTCATTTATATTCTTTATATAGAATCCATAGGAAGCACTACGATCATCTCTATAGGTATCTCGGTTTGGTAATTGTGTACCATTAATTATAATACTTTCGGGATTCAGAGTGTCACCAATTATAACCGCCCCCATGGGATCAACAAAAGCAGGCAGAGTATCGTTAAGATAAATTGTGCCGTTCAAAGACGGACTAAAAATAATAGAATCTGATTGAAAGGGCGTGGCATTATTTGATTGATTGATCGCCCACCGTAGCGACCCTTCGTTTTCATCGTCATCAAGGCGTGTGACAACATAAGTTGTAGGGGTACCTATATCATTCTTATATGTATAAATGCGATTATGCATAACAGAAGTTATGGCCATATCCAAATCACCGTCGGAATCGAAATCACCGGCACATAGATCATTTGGACGAATTCCAGTAGAAAATGCCGGTGGCTGAATAAAGGTCGTGTCTCCCGCGTTCAACAAAACAGAGACATCATTCGAATTAAAATTAACGTTAGCCAGGCTTAGATTGCCGGTATGCTGAAAATCACCGGCAATTATATCATGCGGTTGTGTTCCGACATCGTAAGATGAATCAATAACATATGCGCCGGATTCGTCATTGATAAGCACTACTACCCTTGCACCGTCATAATCTGTGATAGCCAAATCAAGGAAACCATTTCCGACGAAATCCGCCACAGCAATGCTGAATGGAGATCCCCCGATTATGTAAGTTGTATCGAAATCAAAAATGCCATTGCCTCTATTCAAAAAGAAACTGACGCTTCCATCATCATTGTTACAATTTACCAGGTCAATGTCCCCGTCATCGTCAAAATCTCCGGATTCCACACAGAGCGGACTATTCCCGGTATTATAAATGCCTTCATTAGAAAAGGAACCTGTGTGGTCATTAATGAGAAGGGAAATATCATTGCTGGAGGCACCCGTTACCGCAAGGTCGGGCCATCCGTCACCATTAAAATCGGCCGCCGTAATTGATGAGGGATTATCTCCGACATAGGTCGAGAGTAAATTGCTCCATTGAAAGACCCCGCCCCCAACATTTGTTAATATGGAAAGGCTGTCATCGGACGAATTGGCGGCTATCAGGTCAATGTCGGCATCAAGGTCAATATCACAGGCAACTATAGCGGTGGCATTATCGGCAAATAATCTTGTGGCCAAAGAGAATGTGCCATCTCCAGCACCAAGAAATACTGTTATACTGTCACAACCGCTGTTGGATACGGCCAGGTCCAGAATGTCGTCACCGTTTAAATCGGCTGTACAAATAGAAATGGGATAAGAGCCTGCAGGACCGGCTTGATAGGAATTATCCCCACTAAACACACCGTGTCCGCTATCGACCTCGGCAGTAAAGCACCAGTTATAACCGTTGATAAGAGGAATTTCGTCGGATGACTCTATTCCGGTTGTTAAAGATACAGAAATAATATCACCAATCCCGAAATCAATATATGATGCAAATGTGGCGGTGTGGCTGACATCATCGTAACTGTATGTGCCGTTTAAGGTACCCATAAATTCTGATCTGACCACAAATGTAGAATTATTGATGGTTGACTCATCCATATCCTTATCGAAAGTCACAGATATAGTGGAACTATCATCAACATTGAGTTCATTCCGTGCCGGTGAGACAGAGACTATTTGCGGCGGGTCAGCAATATTTAAAACGGTTATGCTGATCAATTCCGAATCGACTGCGCTGGAGTCATCGATTGCCCTAAATATCATCTCATATAAGCCCGCTTGCAGCAATGTTGGTGTCCAGCTAAAATCCCCAGAGCCATTTCCATTGTCGCCAAATGTCGCTCCTGATGGTAATGGTGATGCTGTAAGACTTGGAATAGATTCCGAATCCGTCGCAGAAACCGTAAAGCTTAAATTATATCCTTCCGATACCACCTTATTGCCTATAGGGAAAAGCACCGGTGGTTGATTTGCCTGGGCAAATACAGATTGACAGAAAATTAATAAAATCGCCGTAATAGTCAGAATGCCTTTCATATACTCCTCCTGTCGGCTGCGTGATTTTCGACAAAGATCAAATTAATATTAGCGCATTTATTATTTTTTCAGGCAATAAGATGGCAATGCCCATTTCAATTATCAATTGTCAGCGCAATCAACCATTGACATAGATCTCCTTGTATGTATGAAGTCAGTACAAATAATTAATAGAATAGAGCGAGACTACTTGCTATTATTCTCTTGCCGATTAATTATTCACACAAGTTTTAAAGAAACGCGTGACAATCAATATCGTAAATAATAGCGACAAAGGCTGGATTATGCCGCAAAATTAGGTCTGGATAATTATTCATAGTCCTCCGAATGGCATGGTTCAGAACCAGGCGAATTATCATATAGATACGCGATCAGATACAATATATCGATCAAATTGAGATATTCGTCACAATTGGCATCGGCAGCACCGGGCGGATAGGGTGCCGGTCCGGGCGGCTCATCATACAAATATGAAATCAAGTATAATATATCGATTAGATTTACATTGTTGTCCCGATTGGCATCACCGTTAATATATTGATAACCATCTTCCACAACATAAAAGTATTCATCAGTCGTGCCTGAAGCCGGAACATCGGCGTTCTCGACAATAATGGCTTGCTCGCTGCCATCGATCCTGATTCCTACCGAATAAAGTGCACCGGGCGGAGCGTCGTCTTCAGGAATAACAATAATTTCATATTCGCCCGGTATCGGGTAATATATGATTACTTCATCGATGTAATCCGGTGGTAATTCATTATAGTCGGCCGGAAATATTGTCTGCGATATTGCCCCGGAAGCATCTTTACCGATGTAATATTCTTCCGGGTCGATGACCCAGAGATTTACAGGCGAGTATGCACGAATATATAATGGCCGCAACTGGGAATTGCCGGCTGCGGCAAGACGGCTTTTCAATCCGTGGAGACTTAGAAGATGATTATTACCGGGCATTGCGCCGAATCCGGCGATTTTTAATAAGACCTGCTGACTATCACCTGGATTAAATGTCAATGGGCCAAAGCCCGCCATCAGTCTTTTATCATCCGAAACAGGATCAAGCCAACCGGTCGCTGTCAGAGGATCACCGGCGTACTTAAAGGTAGTTGAATCACCGCTAAAAGGATCCACGTAAGGTTGGTGACCAATACCGTCCCAACCAATCATGTATAAGTATGTATCTTCCGCGTCATTGGGATCCTGGCCATTGATATAGCTGCTGAATGACGTCATTCGCATATTTTTGTAATTGGGCATCTCATTGCCAGCGAAATAAGCGGTATCACCAACTGACGGCACAACTGGTCCATACGCAACCTGGCCGCCCCAGGCCGGAGGTGTTGTTCCATAGGCGGCATCATTATTGTCGCCATTAAAGGCGAAGAACATATCTAGGGCCGTATCACAACCGACCAGATCGTCGGTGGGCCCGCCGATATCCGGATCGGCGTAAAAGCAGATGTAAAAGCTATCGATATAATTGGCACCTTTATTGTAAAGCTCATACTGAACATAAAAAACATAATCTTCATTGGTGTCAGCGGAACCCCAAACGGTTTGGCGGACTTCTATGCCCAATGGTGCCGTCCCGCCTATTGCAGCGATGTGGGTTCCAGCATCATTATAGACCGTCCAGAGTGTTTGTTGTCCCAATAACAATGGATCGCCATACTGATCCGTTGGAGCACCCTGAGCAATCGGCCAGTTATCGTAAAAATAATCTCCCGGTCCGGAAGAAGTGTCAATTTTATAAACTCGAAATGACGACTGATCCGGCATAGAGGTCCCGCCTGACATAGGCCCAGGGACATATTCCTGTTCATAAGTGGCGACTGCGACTCTTGTGTTTCCGCCAACTTTGCCCCCCAAAAACAGGCCGGCACAGTACAAAAGCACTTTATCCGGGTTTAGTACGATATCCACGGTATCACCGGAATACGGGTAAAACATGCCCCCGCTGCTGCTCCAGAGGTTGTTTATATTTGTCCCGATGGCTCCCAGATTCGTGACAAATGCCAGTGAGTTGTTGACATCAATATAGGAATAGATATCCTGTGTGCGTATTGGCGAATTCAGCTTATCTATTGGTCTGGAAAAAACGGAATCCGAAAGAAACATGATGCCGCTCAGGGCCGGGCGGCTTTGGTCCGAATTCATTTGACCCGGCGGCAGTGCAAATAGGGTCGATTCGAAAATTAAAAACAGCCCTGTTACGAATGTGACAATTCTTGTCACCCTGACACCCCTACAGTACATTACCTAATGTATGTTTATATCATGTCATTGTCACTATACCATTGCAGCAGACATCGATGATGCAGGTCTTAAATTTGATGGATCTTACTCAAAAAACAGGAACGCTTCAGTTCCGGAACTTTATAAAATATAGGCTTCTTGATCCATTTCGTCAAGATAATACTTAATAAGGTTTAAGGCCTTTTATTATTACACTAATAGACAAAAAATCCGTTAAAAGCGGTTAGGGATTTCAAATGGGCCTGCAGTTATTTCGGATAAGACCCATTATCCGTAACCACCGTAACGACCTGTTCCCATACAGATAACTTGAAATATTAGCTAAGTGCAAGTGCAAGCAGGCCTGCAAGAAAAGCGGGGGTTGACGAGCCTCGAATTACGTTAGAATTTATTAGAAAAGCTCAACCTACGTCAATTATAGACTTGTTAAGTTAGTGTGCCGCAAACGCATGCAATATTAATTAGTATAAAGCGGAGAGGCTGGGATTCGAACCCAGGGTACGCTTTCACGTACAACTGCTTAGCAGGCAGCTGCCTTCAGCCGCTCGGCCACCTCTCCTTACGAATCTTCGAATGTCAGAGCCAGCAATATAGTCCAAATATGCGAATTTTCAAGTCAAATTTGAAGGCCCCAGCAGACAAAATTTAAAGATGTAATTTGATTGGAGGAGAAAAGAAAAGTCTGGCCCAAAAGCCTATTCGACCAGCGGGGCCGGGTTTGCAGTTGGATTATTGATGCGCCACAGAACCCGCTCGACAATCATCGAAACTTCATCGCCCTTGAAAGGCTTGGTGATATACTCGTCGGCGCCGAGCGCCATAACCTGCTTAATAGTAAAGGCGTCGCCGTAACCGGTCATCATAATTACGGCTATTCGGGGATATTTTTGCTTGATTGCAGTCAGTAGGTCTTTGCCGCCCATGCCCGGCATGACAATATCGGAGATGACCACAGTTATATTATTTGAGCCGAGTATCCCAAGAGCCTCGCCGCCGTCGAGCGCCGTCAGGACTCGATAGCCCTTACGCTGCAGAAGCTTTTGCATCAGCGTGCAAATTGCTTCCTCATCGTCCACGACCAGTATGGTTACTTCGCGGTCCATGGCCATCTACTTACCGGCGCTTTTTTCAAAGGTGGCGGTCAGTTCATCCATGAAATTTTCGAGCATGACCGGTTTGTACATCAAGGAGGATGCTCCCTGTACCCCGGCCTGATTGACCAGACGGTCGGTGGCATTGCCGGTGATGACGATCACGGGAAGATGAGGCTTGTGCTCTTTAATCTTCGAAACCGCCTCGACTCCGGCCATCTCCGGCATAATCAGGTCCATCGTAACCAGGTCATAATCGGCATTCTTGACTTTCTCAATGGCATCGGTTCCGTTGTCGGCGGTGTCCACTTCCACAAAGTTGCTCAGTTCACAAAACTCTTTAAAAATATCACGCACCCGCGGTTCATCATCGACAATCAAAACTTTGAAAGCCCGGCCCCTTTTTTTCGCCAATTGTTCGATTTTCTCGATATTCATAATAAAACATTCTCCGGTGGCCATATAAAGCCGTTTATGGTCATCTATTATTTTTATCGACGTTATTTCTCTTATGCTTAATAGCCTCAATCGCTTCCTGTATATCCCGCGACTGGTTCAGAATCTCGTTCAAGGAATGCTCAATCTGATTCAGGCTGTCATCTTTGACGGTATCGGCTCCCTTGCGGCACTGAAGATATTCCAGCAGCATGGTTATTTCCTGAATGACTTCGATGGAACCGTGGATCAGCTTGGTGAAATCGCTCTCGAGGATGGTCAGGTCCTGCACCCGCTCTTTGGACCGGGCGAGCTGAATGGCCATGTTCAGGGCCAGGATTTTCACCTGGTCGGCCAGACTTCTGACCTGGGCGGCCAGGTCTCCGCTATTTTGTGGCCGGCTTTTGGGGATATTTTGAATTGACATCTAATAGCTCTTTTACTTTGAGTTTAAGGGGTTCCAAATCCGACGTCTTGACAACATAGGCATCGGCGGCCCAGCTGTGAAAATCCGACTTATATATGGAATAGGCCGAATTAAGAATCACCGGAAGGGTCGGTCGGGTGCTTTTAAGCTCTTTCAAGAAATTGAGGCCGTTTTCCTGATCCAGCTCTATATCGAGGATTACGAGGTTGAATTGATCCTCACTCAAATATGTCCGGGCGGTTTCGACATTACCGGCAATTTTAACCTGATAGCCCTCCCGTCCAAGTACTTCCTGATACAGTTTCAGGATGTGGGCTTCATCGTCAATAATCAGAATTTTACTCATTTTCCGATCCTTTATAAATCGGCAGTTCCACGAACACCCGGGGCAGGCCGCCTTCCGAGCTTTCCAGGCCGAAATTGCCGCCGTGATAGCGGATAGTTTCGCCCGCAACCAAAATTGACAGACGCTGGGTCCCCGAAGGATTATTGAATCCCTGTTCGAGCATTTTAGTCAGGCGTCGTCGATCGTTCTTTTCGAAAGCGACCGAAATGGTCAGCATGACGGTGCTTTCATTCGGAATAATATCGAGGCTGATCGTGTTGTTTTCCGTCGAACTTTCGATAATCATATTCAGAAATTGTACTATGGCGTGTTGAAGCTGATCGGAATTGCCCCAGACCACCAGTCCGGAATCCTCCGCGTCGAATATCGGCTGCGGCTGGCCTCGCTTGATGCGCGACGTAACCATATTGCAGCAGTTTTGAATCAATTGATGAAAACCTATGGCCCGGTTCTCGGTTCGGCTGGCCTTTGAAAAATCCAAAACCTGATGCAGGACAGATTCGGCGCGTTTGGTCTCTGAGAGTATGATATTCAAATATTCATTATTGGCATCGGTCGCCGCGGTGTTTAGAAGCAGGTTGGCAAAGCCACCAATGACAGTCAGCGGATTACGCAGTTCATGGGCAATCGAAGACGTCAGTTCGCCAATCACCGACATTTTCTCCACGCGAATGATTTGTTCCTGTGATTCGGCCAACTGGCGATTGATCCGCGTCAGTTCTTCGGCCCGTTCGACCTGGCTGTCATACAGCCGGGACCGTTCGATGGCCACGGCCGTCTGGCAGGCAAACGCCTGCAGCAGTTCGACCAGCGAGGGTGAAATATCTCGTCCGGTAATCTGGTTGTCGGCGGCAATCAGCCCGAGCCGTCGGCCTTTCGATATGATCGGCGCCAAAGCGATATTTTCGACATTCAGCCGTCCCAAAATCGATTGCGATTGTGCCCCCAGAACGTCGCTGCGCAAAGTCAGCATGGCTTGTCCGCTCAATACGGCCGCGCCGAAAATGTTTTGATCGTTCAGTGATATTTGCCAGCCCTCGATAAGGGCGGTCAAACCGGAATCTCCGTTTCCGGTATTATAGTGCCCTGCGTCGAGAATTTCTTTCAGGGTCAGACGTCTGCTTTCCAGTTGAGTCCAAATATAGCCGGCTTCTTCAGGGCTGGTCGGTCCTACGGCCAACTGTCCCACGAGGTTTTCATTCTTGTGATCGACCAGGAATAAAAACGCGCGGTTGAAGCCGAGGCCCTGACTCGACGTCACGGCCGTCAGCATCACTTTGAATATTTCATCGAGCTCGGCCGATGATGACAGAGCTTCGGACACTTGCGACATTATAGACAGTTCATAAATCGCTTCTTCAAGATCCTGTTTTTTGAAACTCGATTCACTGACATCCTGTATCATGCTCAGAATGCCGACAACTTCACCATCGGAACCCCGAAACGGATTGCAGAATATATTCAGGACTTTATACTGGCCGCGACAATTGGTGCATTTATGTTCGGCCTTATGATACGTTTCCCCCGCCATGACGGCATTGCGAGCTTCG
The DNA here is from genome assembly GCA_963702205.1 of uncultured candidate division Zixibacteria bacterium. Classification (GTDB taxonomy): domain Bacteria; phylum Zixibacteria; class MSB-5A5; order GN15; family PGXB01; genus CALAMC01. The sequence continues at coordinate 1,632,277 of OY969724.1, read as the reverse complement.
TAAAACCCGCAATTGAGGATGGCTTCGATCTCTCTTATGCTGGCCGTAAGCATATTCGAGGGTTCATCGTAGCCAAGCAGCCGGGCGGCTTCGTAATTGACGTATTTGATCGTTCCCTCGAGCGAGACAACCATGCATCCGATGGGAACGTTGTCAAACTGGTTTTTTATCGAGACAACTTCTATTTCCCGGGCATTTAAAGTCGTAGGGTTCATCGTCCCGTCCCCGCAGTTGATTTTTCAAGGTCTATCATTTTTATTTTGTCATGACCGCTCATGTACGTTTCCGAAACCAGGTCTTCGATTTTCAAAAGTCTTTGATTGATTTCGGCGATGTGCATGGCTTCACGTTCGATGAGTTTGAGGCGGTCATAAACGCTTTTTTCCAAATTCCTGGTCTTAAGCAAAAGGCACTGTATGTTTCCGACTATAACCGACAGAGGATTGTTGATTTCGTGATTTATGGAGACTGCCAGTTCTCGGACGGCCGAAAGCCGCTCGAAATTTATAATGTTTTGTCTGACGACTTGCAGTTCTTCCTGTGCCTTGCGGAGAGCCTGGTTTTTGGCACGAAGTCTCTTGTTGTATATTTGGCGCTCCATCGATACGGCGATCAAATCCCCGGCGATTAAGAGGAAACGTCGATCTTTATCACGAAACGGCTGCGATGAGTCGGAAACGAAGGCGATCAATCCAACCGGCCTGGTTTGTACTTTCAGCGGGATAGCCAGCAGCTGTTCGCCGCTGTCACCGTCGACCACAAGTTCGTGCGTCCGTGCTCCGAACCATTCATTGGCCGCCCGTTGATCGAAACCGAGCAAAAGGTCCTGACCTTCGTTCAATTGTCCCTGCCTGACGACCGGCTTCAGATTCAGGCTTTTGGTATCATATAAATACAACCCGGCCGCCTTGAACGGCACCATGCCATTGATCCTGGCCAGGACTTCGCTCACGATTTCATTGACCGGACCCGGCGAATGAAAGGCCGCGGCGATTTCGTTTAAGATATTCAGCCTGGACCAGAATCTGGTATTTATCTTGCCGGTCTCGTCCATATTATCCTCGGCTGTACACTCCCCGCGTCATCTTCTTGATTTCCTCAAACAGATTTTCGGCGGCTTTGTCATCGACACGATCGAGCAGTTCGATCCGTCGATCGGCCGGAATAAGCAGCGCCGGATAATCGGGATCGTCATCGTACACCTGCCATTGGTCGGAGGCTTTGATTTCATAATCGATATCGCGCGTTTCAATTACTTTTTTGCGCGCAACGTCGATTATCTTTAATCTGCCTGTCATTACCCCGTAAACGCGATAGCGAAAGATCACCAGAGGAATGACGGTGATTTTCCGTTTTTCAACGTCGATCCGGTCGATATCGATATCGATCAGGTACCTTCCCTGACACTCCTCGCCGATCTTCACGACGTCATCGAAGAGGAGCGCCTTCTGGTCGGAAAGGCGTACTTTCTGGGCGCTGTCGGGGTAAGTTATTTCGGCACGATCGATCATGGAAAGGTAATCGTACAGTTTGGTATCCAAATGTGAATCGTAGTACGGGCATTCGGGCAGATTGACATTGACGACTATCTTGTTTTCGGCCTGAACCGATATGGCCAAACCAACAATCAGCCCGATAACGATTATAATTATATTATTCGTTTTCATTTTGATTCACATTCACCGGGATCCGCTTTTGAAAAACATACCGGCCCAGCACGGTCTGGATTTTTTCTTCAAACGAGAGCGACCCGCCGGGAATAAGTTCAATTTGCGCCGCGGACAGGGAGTCGTGCAAATATCGCTGACTGACGAATTCCACGCCGATCATCCACTTGCCTTCCAGCGGTTCGCAGCGTTTTACCAGTCCGACGACGTTTTCGAGCGTCTCGATTTCCTGCAGCGACAGTTTCAAAAGCAGCAGGGCACCGTCCTCGGTCGGATGGTCGCTTTCGATAAGCGCTCCGCCGGGCGACAAATTGAGAATCAACCCGTCGTATTCGGGACGTTCAGATTCGGGAACCGGCTGGTTTTCGGAATCCTTCAGTATCGAATAGTTGACGGCCTCAGAAATTTCGAGCCGGATATATTGCCGCGATTTGTCTTTGTAAAGCTTGAACGGCGCTTTGACTTTGACAACGCTTTCGTCGGTCGTAACTTCCGAAATGAATTTGGTACGGTTCTTTGTCATCCTATTTCTCCTTGTTTCTTGTTTTCCAGAAGTACCGCCAGATGCCGGGAGAGTTTCCGGCGCCATCCGGCGTCATATTCAAACAGTTTTTCCGGCAGGTTGCGGATAATGGTCCTGGGCAGTTTTGTCTGCCGATCTTCTTTGGTGATAAATTCCACCCCCACCTGATTTTTCCCCGCCTGTCCGGGAAGGAAATATCGGGTGCGGCCGACTATCAGTTTGGGAAGATCAATGCCGTTTAACGGCAGGTGAAGAATCATATAACAATCGTTCGATATTATTCCGGGTATTATGACCAGCATGCCGCCGCCGGAAAGATTGGTTGTGCTTGTCTTGAGCCATTTGAGTTTGTTCAATCGTGCCGCCGATATATTGTGCTCGTCGAACAAGGCCAGTTGCACTTCGTTTTCCAGGCGGTAGCGGGCAAACTGACGGTCGTTTTTGGGGACTATTTCCCCGGCTATCGGAATGACAATGCGCCCCTCATGCGGGCTGACTATTTTGGCGTCAAAGCCAGCCAATTGGCCTTTGTATGTGAATTCCACTTCAACTTTCTGATTGGGAATAAGCTGATCCACCAAACCCGACGAACCGGACCTGTCGATTACGAAGCTGTTGTCACTAATGGCCAGAACTCTGGTTTTCAGAACTTTATTTTGAAACTGCTCGGTTCTCAAGCGGATTTCCCGGCCAACCAGGTCCGAGAAATTTACGCCATCCTTGCGTAATTTTACTTTTTCGTCCTGTGTCATAATTTGCCCATCTGACGTTTGTGAATTTGTTCGTCAAAGACGAATTTGCTCAGTTTGTTCTGAGCCAAGGCATCGAATTGCCGGGCCGGTTCCGGGAGGCGTTCAATCTGTTCGGGAGAGAAAAATTTCACTAAATCTCTCTTCCGGATAAGCATCACACCGGCCAGAAAGTTATTATTCATGTGAATAACGCGGCAGCAAATCGCGGTTATCATTCGCGGCAGACCCGTATGACGAGCCCGGTCGATATCGAGCAAAAACCGGTCATCTTCCCGCACAGTATCGTCGACACTCATCAGAAGACCGCCCGCGGAAATATCAATCGTATTCGATGATTTCCATTCGAGGGTTTCGATATCCCAATTATTATCTGACAAAAGGGCATATTCCAGATCCAGATCGAAACGGACCCGCACGAATTCCCGCCTTTGCACCCGCTTCCGTTCGCCGACGTCGTACAGCAGGACTTTCCTGCCCGAAGCTTCTTCGATAGTTTTCATCCGGGCGGAAAATTGATACATGGCGTCGGTGCGCAGAAAGCGAACGTAAACGTGGGATTTCGTGGTCAAAAGCTGCCCGTCGCCTCCGGAAAAAACCGGGCGAGCGATGACGATACCGTCGGGCGTAAAGTCCTCGACCCGGGACCGGTAGAAAACACCCGTGGGGTCCTCTTCGGATACCAGTTCGACCTTTTCCCAGAGTTCGATATGGGGAGCACTTTGTTTAGTCAGCATTAAAACCTATCCGTTTTGCGCGTGGGATAAATTATCCCGTCCTTGTTCGATGGCCAGTTCAAGAATTTTCCGTGCCATGGCGGTACGGCTCTGATCGTTGCGGTGGCGATAGACGAATTCCTGCCCCGCCCGAATAGTCGTATTGAAATATTCCTTGGCCTGCTCGAAAGCCCCGATGCGCCGCGACAGTTCCGCAATCAGGTATGACGCCTGAATCTGCTGATTGCCTTTGCCAATTTCTTTGCCGTTCTTGAAGGCTTTCTTGTAATAATCGACGGCGAGCGTCAGCGCCTGTTTTTCATTGACCGGAATTCCTTCCGTCTTGCGGGAAAGTTCGCCCAGGAAATCGGAAAATTCGGCATAGCTGAAATAGCCCGGCCCCGACGAATCTTTCGCGACGGTCGGAAGGCATTCGCCGGAAACGTCGTTTAGGCCGGTGAGACGTTGTTCGAGCCGCTTTGTTGTTTCGAGGATATCATCCAGTTCGGTGTCGTACTTATCCTTGAGCGGCATCAACTGAGACTTGACTTCGGTCGAGAAGCGATCGTCGTTGACCTGCAGCTGCAGGGCGTTTTTCACCTGTTCAATCTGAGTATTGAATCCTTCGAGAGTCCCGCGCAGCCCGCTAAGCCTTTTACTTATATCGAGCAAATGACCTTTCAGGCTCGCCTCGTTGGGATCGACGCCTTCGTTCAATCCCCGGAAGAGCCAGCCGATGCGAAGATAAAAGCGCCCGAGGTCCAGATCGTTTTGTTTGTCATTGAAATTTTCATCGATCACGGCCAGGATCAGTTTCAGGACGGCCGTCTCGCTCGGGTAACGAACGGGATCAAGCATCTGGCCGATCATCTTTACGGCCGAATCGGACCCGGCCAGTAGTTCCAGGTGCTTTTGCTTGACGACTTTAAGGCGATACGTCTTGAAGTACGAATCATTCTTCCAGTCTTTGTACTTCTGGGTAAATTCCCGGGTATAAAGGCAGTTGGAACAGGTCGCAGTAAAGTAAAGCAGCGGGTCATAAGCCTGATAGCGGGGATTACGCCATGTGCGATCGGTCGGACGAAAGTCGGTATCACGATCGCGCTCGGTATAGGCACCCACTTTAATGGTCTCGTACTCGTTTATTGTTTTGCAGATGGGGCATTCCACCCTGGTCAGGAAAAATGGTGATTCCTGCGTCATTACTATTTCCTCCCCGCATTGGTAAGTTTTTCGAGGTATTTGGCGTATGCGAGTTCCCCGTCGGTTACAGGCAGGTCTGCTCTTAATTCGCTTTCATCTCTTTTTTCGGCCAGCATTTGCCGGGCCATCTTTATGACTTGCTGACGATCGCGGGCCGGACCTGCTGATTCGGTCCTGGTCGTCGGCTGTGTTTTTTCACTTTGCCAGTTCATATTGTTGAAATTGACGAATTCGCCATTGAAATCGGATCTTTCCGCACGATGCACTTTCTCTTTGGGTGTCGACGGAACCGGCTCGGTTATCACGGCCGTCGCTCCCGAAGAAATCCCGACCGTCGCCCGGCGTGATTTCCAGAAACTGCCGATCAGCATGATAATCATGCCGCCGATGAAAAATCCGGCCGCGTTCAATCCGATATCGATCAACGCATCCTGTGAAATTCCTATTTCCATGAATCCTCCTTATTCTCTATTCAAGCAATTGTTTACACTTCTATATCGAGATGCTGCTCCGGTGTATCCTGGTCGGGGCTTTCCTCTTCGGTTTCGGGCTTTTCCCTTTTCGGCATCTTCTTCCTGTGCTTTTCCCGGCCTTCTTCGCTTATGACGAGCAGGTCGCTTTTGCCCGCTTCCTTGGCCCGCGCGGCGTCGTCGGTGGTTTTCCGGTGGACTTCATCCTGAATCAGGCGCTGCTCCATTTCGGGAGCCGCTTTCCTTTCCTGTTTCAGCTTGCGCACCAGTTCCGTCTTTGAGATGGTGTCCGCAATGTAGGCCGGGTCTACCATAACTTTTTCCCTTACGCGGTCAGCGCGAATTTCTCCCTGACCATGCCGCGAAGTTTCAGCACCGCCTTGGTGTGTATCTGCGATACCCGGGATTCGGATATTGACATCACCTCACCGATCTCCTTAAGAGTCAGCTCTTCGAAATAGTACAAGGCGATGACCAGCTTCTCCTGTTCGGTCAGTCGGTCGATGGCGGTGGTCAAGAACGCCCGCATTTCCAGCTTCTCGACGTCGCCCAATGCCGACGGATGATTCGCATCGCTGACGGTTTCTATTCTGGGCACCTGGTGGTTATCCTCCTCGCGATATACCGTTTCGTCCAGCGATAGCAGCGACGAGTTACAGATATCTCCGATGGCCGACATAAGTTCAGCCATCGTAAATCCAAGTTTTTCGGCCAGCTCGACGTTGGACGGTTGACGACCATGGTCGTTTTCAAGAGAATTGACGGCTCGTTCTATTTCACGGGAACGGGCGCGCGCCGAACGCGGCACCCAATCCAAAGCGCGCAGTTCATCCAGGATGGCTCCTCTGATTCTCGGGACGGCGTACGTTTCAAATTTCACGCCCCGGTCCGGGTCGAAATTGGCGAAGGCCTCGACCAGACCGATAACCCCGGTGTTAATCAGGTCGGAGAGTTCCACCGACCTCGGGAAACCAATAGCCATGCGTCCGGCTACGTTTCGCACCAGCGGAAGGTACTTTTTAAGAAGCCGGGCCCGAACCTCCGGGCATTGACTTCTTTGATAACGCAGCCAATCCAGCGATACGTCGAGCGGTTTTTTGGTCCTGGTTGTCTTACGCGTGGTATTTTCTTTGTAAACCGAAATTCGCTCCAGCTTTGTGGCGGCTGGCTTATCACTCCCGGATCGTCTTTTAAGCGTGCTAACCATAAGAGTGCTATCCTTTTATATCGGTCGCAAACCGGCTTGTGTTAACGGTCTGCGAACGGTTAAATGAATTTGTATTGCGTGGTTTTGGCTTTATGGCAAGAATGGCCCGGGCCAGGTCTTTGAATTCTTCTGAGATCGTCGAAAAACGCCGTAAATCGGCGTCTTTCTCAAAAGGCCGCAGCCTTGCCGCAAGGTAATGATTTTCATAAACATAACCGAGACACTCGGGCCTGATTTTAAGGAATCTCCTGCATATCTCGGCGAATTCGGAATATATGAATAAGGCTTCCTCTTCGTTCCGACAACGATTGGGCAGAAGATAATGCGGCCCGTTTATTCCAAGAATTTTCAGGTATTTTAAAAGTCCATAGCCATCGGATATGGCCGTCAGATCCGGCATGACCGAAATCAGACGAATGTCCGAGACGGCGGCGGCGGCAGCGATTATGTCGATAACACCCGAGGGGGTATCCAAAATCAAGTAATCGGTACTCCGCGCACATTTCCGGCAGACGCGCCAAATCCTCGGCAATGCCCGCGACGTTGACATCGAGCTCACCACCCGACGTCGACGGCGACGCCAGCAAGTGCAGGTTGTCGTTTACGACGGCCGGTTCGCGGAAGGCATTTTCATCGAGCAGATATCTATTAATAGTGCATTGGGGAATAACATTGGCGATGATATGCAGGTCGCCGAACAACAGATCGGCATCGGCGAGCATGACGCGTCCGTGCTCGGACAGGACTTGCGCCAGATAGTAAGCCGTCGTCGATTTGCCGACCCCGCCTTTACCCGATAGTACGGAAATTACTACCGGCTGTATCTTTGGCGAGATATTCATGCGATTGATTTTGGAGGCGTTTTTATTCATGCCGGGTTTCACCGCCGTTCATCATTTTCGCGATAACCTTTTCCGGTTCCGGGACGTGCAGTTCCCCCACACCCCCGGGTGAATTGGTTACAAATGCCAGAGGGATACCGGTCGCCACGGCCGCAGCCAGCATGCCGCCCCATCTTCGGGTTTCATCCAGATGCGTGGCGATCAGCAGGTCCGGTTGTACGGTTTGAATCCCCTCTTTGAATTCGATTAAATCCTTTGCCCGATTACATACGGACAAAACCATGAAAACGAGATTAGGTCGGGCCAGATTGATCAAACTTTGCACAGAGGCGATTCCATTTGCACTGTACGACAGCGACGGCGTATCGATCAGGACGACTTCGTTTTTCGCGGCTTTAAGTTCTTTTTGCGGATTGACTTCGTACGGGGCGTCGAGCAGATCGGCATAACCGCCGACTTCTTCATGAGCCGATATTTTCTGCGTGTCGAAGCTGGTCAGGCGGACTTTGGTCCGTCGAAAAGCCGTCAGTTCGGCCGCCATTTTGGCCAGGGTTGAAGTCTTTCCGGCTCCGCTGGTCCCGATGAACATGACTTTTGACCCGGCCGGAATCGAGACTTTATCGTTAATAAGTTTTGCAATCGAAGTCTTTAATGCATTATGAATCGCACTATTCGTAATCTGATCGACATCTTCGATGTTTCGTACTTCGGCGAGAAGTATTTCGGCCTGTTCCGAAGGAACATCAAAGTCCATTAGCCTGTCGTGCACATTGCGCAGCCTCGACGGAACGGTTTCGATCACGGATGATGATGGAGCGATAATATTATCAATTTCAGGAATCGGTCCTTCGGAAACCCGCTCTGATTCAACTCCGCGCGGCACAATATCATCGGTGGTCGCCGCTTCGGGATTGATCAGTGATTTCAGCGACGGCACGAGCGCCTCATCGATGCACGCCGTGACTTCAATTTTGCGGCTGGCACGGCCATTGCGAATGTGCCGCGTGTGCAGGATCAGGGCCTGTTCGCCCATCTCTTCGCGGATTTTTTTCAAGGCCGCCGCGGCGGTATTTTCTACGTACGACTTAATTATCATCTTCCAACCTCACGACGTCGTTGGACAGAATTTCCACGTCATTGGTTACTTCGTTGTAAGACAGCACGACCAGCTGCGGGTGCGCCGCTTCGGTCAGGCGTTTCATGGCCAGCCTTATGTTGGGCGAGCACAGGCAAACCGGCGTCAGTCCCGCGATGGACAGTTTGTCGATCGCTTTGCCGACTCGTTTCACGAGTTTTTCCGAAAAAGCGGGATCGGTTATGAACATCAGACCCTGCTTGGTGTTTTGCACCGAATCGGTCAGGGTCTGTTCGATGGTCGGGTCTATGGTAAAGACGGTAATGCGATTGTTCTGATCGCGGTACATATTGGTGATCTGCCGCTTGAGCGACATGCGGACGTACTCCGCCAGGATTTCCGGTTCTTTGGTAGCCTGGTAATAATCCGAAATCGCCTCCATTATGGTCGGCAGGTTGCGAATCGGTATGCGTTCGGACAGAAGCGCCTGCAATACTTTCTGCACGACCGAAAGCGGAACGACGTTGGGGACGATATCGACCACCAGCGACGGATAGTCTTCCTTAAGCGTATCGATAAGATGCGATACATCCTGACGGCTCAAGAGCTCGGCCGAATGGGACCTGATCAGTTCGGTCAAGTGGGTCGCCACGACCGCGCTCGGTTCGACCACGGTGTATCCCTGACCCTCGGCGATGTCCTTGAGGTCGGCGATTATCCAGCGAGCCTTAAGCTGGAAAGCCGGTTCGACCGCGTCGAAACCGTCGATGCTTTCATCTATATTTCCGGGATTAATGGCCAGCACATGGTCCGGCATGAGTTCAAAGCGGGCCACTTCGATCCCTTTAACTTTTACGCGGTACTGATTGGGGTTGAGCCGGATGTTGTCGCGGATTCGTATCGGCGGGACGATTATGCCCATATCCCCGGCCATTTGCTTGCGAATCGACGATATCCGTGTGAGCAAATCACCGCCCTGTTTTTCATCAACCAGGGGAATCAGTCCATAGCCTATTTCGAGTTCAAGTTGATCTATCTTAAGAAGGTCTTCGGTGCGCTCCTCGAGTGGTGCATTATCTTTAGCGATCTTTTCTTTCTTTTCGTCCTGTTTCTGTTTCTTCATGCTCTCGTTGGTCAAATATCCAACCGTGCCAACCGCCAGCCCGAGGAGCATGAACGGGACGGTCGGCATACCGGGCACGACCCCGAACGCGACCAGCATCCCGGCCGCGATCATAATGGCGCGCGGCTGCTTGAGAAGCTGGCGGGTTAAATCGCTGCCCATGTTGTCATCCGAGGCCGCGCGGGTTACGATAATACCGGCTGCAGTGGACACGATAAGGGCAGGTATCTGGGTGACCAGACCGTCACCGACCGACAACAGGGTGTACGTGTGCAGCGACTCGCTGACCGTTTTCCCCTGCATCATTATGCCGATGACGATACCGCCGATGATATTGATCATCGTGATGAGAATACCGGCGATGGCATCGCCGCGCACGAACTTGGAAGCACCATCCATTGCACCGTAGAAATCCGCCTCATGGGCTATGTCCTGACGGCGTTTCTTGGCTTCTTCGTCGTTGATCAGACCGGCGTTGAGGTCGGCGTCGATAGCCATCTGCTTGCCCGGCATGGCGTCCAAAGTAAACCGGGCGGCCACTTCGGAAATTCTTCCCGCGCCTTTCGTGATGACGACAAATTGTATGATGACCAGGATGACGAAGATAATAAAGCCGACCACGTAATTGCCGCGGACGACAAAATTACCGAAAGAGTTGATTACTTCACCGGCGTAACCGGTGCTCAATATCAGACGGGTCGACGCTACGTTCAGCGCCAGACGCATCAATGTAACTATCAAGAGCATGCCCGGGAAGACCGAAAGATCGAGCGGGCTGCGTATGTACAAAGTTGAAAGCAGTATCACCAGCGAGAAGGTGATATTGAAGGCCAGCGCGAAATCCAGAAAGCCCGGCGGGACCGGTATGACCAGAACGCCGATGATACCGATAACACCCAGCGCCAGGACGATATCGCTGCGCTTGTTAAGCGTACCCAAAATAGATGTGGCGGAATTGTCTGCCATCATTGAACCTCATGACCCTTGAGTCTGTAAACGTACGCCAGCACTTCGGCCACGGCCCGATACAGATCGGACGGGACTCGCGAGCCGATGTCACACATTTTGAAAAGCGCCCTCGCCAGAGGCTTGTTTTCCACGACCGGGACGCCGGCCATCCTGGCGATTTCTTTGATCTTTTCCGCTATCAGCCGCTGTCCTTTGGCAACCACCAGCGGGGCATCCATCAGTTCCGGTTTGTACTTGAGCGCCACCGCTATATGAGTCGGGTTGGTGACAACCACATCGGCGTCGGGAATTTCGCGCATCATGCGCTTGCGTGACATCTCGCGCTGCAGCTGACGCACCCGAGCCTTGATCTGCGGGTTGCCCTCGGTATCTTTCATTTCCTCGCGGATGTCCTGTTTGGACATGCGGATATTTTTCTCGAAATCGTACTTCTGATAAGCATAGTCGAACAGCGCCAGCAGCAATATCACACCACCGATCTGGAGCGTCGTCGTCAGGGCGATACGCCCGATTGCCGTCGCGATAACTTCGGTCGACGTATCCGACAGATGGTAAATCGTATCCAGGTTTCCGGTAATCGCCCAATACCCGACCAGCCCGATCAACAGCAGCTTGACAACGTCACGCACGAGCTGCACCAGCGAGCGTACCGAAATGATCCGTTTGATACCGTTGGCGAGGTTAAATCGATCGACTTTAGGCTCCATCGGCTTGGTCGTGAACATGACCCCGACCTGAAGGACGTTGACGCCGTAGGCTATGACCGCCAGGACCGCCAGAAACGGGGTCAATATCATAAAGAACGAGAGCGTCCGGTTCGAGAGAAGCGCCGCCAGCGAATCATTGGTCACGCTTATTTTTGGGGCATCGGTAAACGACTGAATCATGAATGACTTCAGCCCGCTGATCATGCTGGGACCGATCAGGTACAAAGCCAAAGCACCCAGACAAAGAATGACGGCCGAATTGAGCTCATTGGAGCGGGCGACCCGTCCCTCTTCGCGTGCTTTGCGCCGCTTTCGCGGCGTTGCTTTTTCGGTTCTTTCCTGAAATTGATCTTCAGCCATAGTCTTCCATTAATGCGCCCCGACCCCTTGCATCAGGCCGAGAACGCTTTCGTTCAGATAGTTCAATGAATTGACAATGACGTACTTGGTGATCGGCAGTGCGACCGCCATGACGGCAAACCCGACGATGATCTTCAGGGGTATGCCGACCAGGAAGATGTTCATCTGCGGGACCGTTCTCGCGACGACCCCCAGCGCGACGCTGGTCATGAACAGGGTCACGATTACCGGCGCGCCGACTTTCAAGCCGATAATGAACGTGTGCGCCGTAAAACGAATCAACTGCTCGCCGAGCGTGCCGTCGGCGGCGAACGTCCCGATCGGAATCAATTTGAAACTGTCGGCCAGGGCGGAAATGACCGCCTGATGACCGTCGATCGCCAGGAATATCAAAACGGCCAGCAGATAATAAAATTCGCTGACCAGTGAATGCTGTGAATTGGTGTTGGGGTCCATGATGTTGGCCATCATCAGGCCGATCTGGTACCCGACAATATCCCCGGCCATGCGCACCCCGACAAACAACAGGGTGAAAAACAGACCGATGATCGCTCCGACCAGAAATTCCTTGATGGCAAACAAGACCAGCTGCCAGATCGAATCAACCGGAGGCAGGGCCACCCGCGATGCGACCGGAATCAAAACGATCGCCAACAAAATGGCGAATCCGGCTTTAATCATCGGGGGGATGGCCTTGTCGCCAAGCACCGGAGCCATGACGAACATCCCGGCCGCTCTGATGGTGACCATCAGGAAAATTTGAAGTTTTTCTGCGCCGTATGTAACGAATTCAAACAATCTTCTTTACCTATAGTACGGGTTTGTCGTCAAGACTTTAATCAAGCCCTGTGCCAAAGCCCGAAGGCTTCTTAGAATTCGTTATGTTATTGAGAGTCAGCTACTTAAGAACGCATAAAAAGACACGGGATTTTGGCCGGCGGTTCCATTGAGAAATTTTTGACCAGTCGTCTGGAAAGTTTTTCAACAGCATGGAATTTATAGACTTGGGATCATTCCGTAGAAACGGATGGTGAAAGAAACGAGGAGGTTTATTATCCACGGCAGGAAGATTAACAAGGCCAGCGCCACCGCGACAATTTTGGGGATAAAAGTCAGGGTCATTTCGTTGATCTGGGTGATCGCCTGAAAAATCGAAATCAGCAAACCGACCACCAGACCGGCAATCAACATCGGAGCCGACGCCGTCAGCATGGCGACAATCGCCTCACGACCGAGCATTACGACCATTTCTGCGGACATAAACTATTCCCTATTTATAAAATGACTCCACCAAAGATTTGACCAGCAAATACCAGCCGTCGACCATGACGAACAAAAGTATCTTGAACGGCAGCGACACCATAATTGGCGGCAACATCATCATGCCCATCGACATCAACACCGAGGCCACGATCATGTCAATCACCAGAAACGGGACAAAAATCAAAAACGCGATCTGGAAGCCGGTGCGAAGCTCGGACAGCACGAAAGCCGGGATAAGGACCGTGAACGACACATCTTCCCGTGTTTCGGGACGTTCGGTTTCGGACAGGCTGACAAACAGAGCCAGATCTTTTTCCCGGGTCTGGGCCAGCATAAATTTCTTGAACGGCGCCGTGCCTTTTTCGATGGCTTCTTCCTTGGTTATCGCACCGTCAAGGTACGGCTTCAGTCCGTCGTTGTACCCCTGGGTTACGGCCGGACTTATTATGAAAAAGGTCAATATCAAGGCCAGCGATAACAACAACTGGTTGGGTGGTAGCTGCTGCGTCCCCATTGCCTGCCTCAAAAAGCCCAGGACTACAACGAGGCGAATGAACGACGTCACCATCAGGATTATCGACGGCGCCAGCGTCAGAACCGTCATCAATAGTACGATTTGAAGAGTGACCGAGAGGTCTTTGGCGTCATCGGACTTGCCGACTTCGACAGAAAGCCTGGGTATAGTTTGAGCTTGACCTATCACCGATGCCACGGCGAGAATCAGGGCGAGATATACCAGTATTGTAGCTGTCTTTTTCATATCCTATGAAATCCTAAAATCCTATTTGCGCGGACGTCCTGTCCGCAAATATTCAGTTGTTAAATCGTCTGTGGGGACTCCGCGTCCCTCGCTGCGCTTTTCGTCAATATGCGCGCCATATTCCAGCTTTTCAGCCGGGTTCGGGCTTCGGTCAACACCCCTGCGAACTTACCGGCACCGTTGACTTCGGCCTTTTCCGTCAGTACCGCGGCCGTTTCTTCGGGGCTCAGTTCGCCCAGGCGCTGAATCGAACCGTCGCAAATCCCTACCAGAATGGCTTTATTGTGAAAGCGTATAACCGAGACCGATCTTTTTTGCGCAATGTAGGTCGTCTCGATTACTTCGATCAACTGGTTGGATCGGTTTCCGGAGTGTTTCTGCCCCATCATTTTTCGGAGCAGGAACAAAAACCCGTAAATCGCGGCGATGACGACACCCAGGGCAAAGACCAGTTTCAACAGCGGTCCGGTCATCGATCCTCCGTCCGTAAACGGAGACAGATCGGCCGGAGCATTTGATGTCTCGGTTAAACCCGGTGACTGCGCCAGAGGAAGGTTCTTCTGGGATTTATCGCTGCCCATGCCCGTCAAGACCAGCCCGACTGACAGAACAATCAGGACCAGAGCGCTGATTAATGCTTTTTTGGCGGTCTGGTTCATTGCAGGTTTTTGATCCTTTCTTCCGGCGATACCAATTGTGTGATACGCAGGCCGAAGTTTTCATCGACGACGACCACTTCACCGCGGGCCACGCATTTGCTGTTGACCAGAAGATCAACCGGTTCACCGACCAGCTTGTCCAGTTCGACCACCGACCCCGGTCCAAGCGACAGAATATCCGACACGTTCATGCGAGTCTTGCCCAGTTCGATAGACACCGGCAAATCGACGTCCATGAGCAGGTCGATATTGCGGCTGGACATTCCCTCCGTCGCATTGGACAACTGCTGAAAATCGGCATGTCTGACCACCGGATCATCGCCCTGTGACATGCCGGTTCCGTCCAAATCGGCTTTATCGTCTTGCGAGTACCCCTGAAGGGCGTCATCGATGGCGTCCTGCGAAAGCATCTCGGGATCACCGGACCCATTTTCGGCACCTTGCGCGACGTCGGCGTTATCATCGGAATCGGGAGCGTTTTCTTCGCTGAGCAAATCGTCGGAGGCGGGAGCGTCTTCGACGGCTTCGGCGACGTCGACTTCCTGCCCCTCGGCGGCCTGCTCGTTGGCGGGAGGACTTTCTTCCGGCTGTTCGTTTATGTTTTTCTCTTCATCCATGAATTTTTACTCCTTACCTAATACCGGGTTGAGCGACATGATCTGGGCGGCCCGGCGTTTACCGTACAAACCCGGACGGCAGAAAAATTTAAGCCTGTTGCCGACCTTCATCTCGACTTCCGCGTTTATTTTTTGTTCGGTAGTGATTACATCTCCGATTTTCAAATTGATAAAATCTTTCATTTTCAGTTTGGAATGAGCCAGAATCAACTGCAGATCCATGGCGACCTCGCGGATGTTTTCGCGATTGACTTCTTTATTGCTTTCGAGGTTTTTGCGTTTGGTGGCGTCGATCCAGTTCTGGGCCGAAAGTTTGCCCAGGATCGATTCCAGTGAAACATAGGGATAACATATAGTCAGCAGACCGGTCGTGCTGAACAGTTTGAGCTGAAGCGATACGACAATAACCGTCTCACCGGCCGGGACCACTTGCACGAACTGCGGGTTGGTCTCGAACGACTTGTGTTCGATCTCGATCGGGACCATGTTTTTCCACGATTCGCCCAGGTCGTTGTATATGCGCCGAGTAATACGGGACATGGCCGATTTTTCTATCCCGGTGAGCTCGCGCTCGACCTCGAGAATTTTCTCTCCGCCGCCGAACATGCGGTCGATAAAGGCAAAGGCGAGGGTCGGGCTGAAATCCATGACACACAAGCCTTCGAGCGGCTTGGACGAAAACGTGTAGGTACACGACGGCGACACCAGCGACATGATGTACTCACTGTAGTTGATCTGATCGACCGAGATCAGGTCCACGTCGACCATCGTTCGTAACATGGCCGACAGGGTCGAACCGATATGTCCGGCGAAGTTATCGTGCATGTTTTCCAGAGTCCGCACCTGATCTTTG
Organism: uncultured candidate division Zixibacteria bacterium; assembly: GCA_963702205.1. Lineage (GTDB taxonomy): Bacteria > Zixibacteria > MSB-5A5 > GN15 > PGXB01 > CALAMC01. The sequence continues at coordinate 1,616,514 of OY969724.1, read as the reverse complement.
GACACCCGGTTGGGGTGCTTGAAATCGTAGGTGACGACCGATCGGATATGCTCCGATCGCCCCGGGTCCTCGGCCCTTTCCGGTTCATTGGAGCTGACCGTATTCAGCAGGGCATCGATTTCTTCCTGTGTCAGTATTTTGGCCAAAATCTTATCCTCGTTTACCTATTGCAAAATGAACTGAGTAAAATACACCGCCGACAGATCGTCCACGTGCAGCAGCTGCTCGGTACGTTTCTTGATCTGGAAACGAATTATTTCTTTCTGTTTCGGATCGGACAACTGGTCAATCGTCTTGGAACCCAGAATCGTAATGAGAGCATCGCGCACGAGCGGTTCTCTCTTTTCCATCAGATCGAGGGTTTCTTTGGAGTACGTCTCCAGACCGATCGAAGCCGAAAGAAAACGAGTGCCCTCGGTGCCGGCCGGGTTTACGACCAGGTCGTTGACCATGAACAATTCAGTTGGGGCATCCTCTTTGTGTTCTTTTTTATCTGTCCCGGCTTGTTCTTCGGACACCGCCACGGTATCATCCGCTTTGGCGCCGCCCATGAACTTCGTTCCGACCGTTACCCCGACCCCGACCATCACCACGGCGATGACAACATAGAGCACGATCGGGGGCAGGCTCTTTTTCTTTTTGGGTACCGCTTCCGCCTCGACGGCGGTTCCTTCCCTGTTGTTTTTTTCATTTTCCGGAGGCATATATCCGCTCCTTGCTAATAATTCTCGTTAGCTTCTTTGACCTGTTTGAGATCGATTCCCCAGGAGAGTCGGCGGTAGGCCGCCGTCCTCTTAATTATCTCCTGGGGTGATTCCTTGACCATGATCTTCTTGCCGCTGATGAGGCTGATAATCGTATCCGGATTAGCCTCGACGAATTCGATCAGGTCGGCATTCACTACAATCTCATCGTTATTAAGTTTCGTCACTTTAATCATGTGACCTTACCTTATCTCTTTAAGTTAACCAGTTCGTCCAGCATCGTGTCCGAAGTCGTGATGATTCGGGCATTGGCCTGGAAACCGCGCTGGGCGGTAATCATACTGGTAAATTCCTGGGCGATATCGACCGACGATGATTCCAGTGCGCCGGAGGAAATTGTCCCGGATATGGTTTGTCCGGCGATACCTTCGATGGCCGGACCGGAGTTGGCCGATTCGAGGTACAATGACTGACCGCCCTTGAGCAGACCGGCCCGGTTGTTGAAGTCGGCCAAAACAATTTGAGCCAGCACTCGGCTGATGCCGTTGGTAAAGATACCGTTGATATTCCCGGAGGTATCGATTGTGATTCGATCCAGAATACCCAGACCGTAGCCGTCCTGCTGCAAAATCGACGCGGTGTGCGGGGCTTCAAAACTGGTGAGGCCTTCGTACGAACCGGCCGTGCCGGCGTCCACCGCAATGCTCATTGTACCCGCGCCGTTATTGGGGTCGATGGTCATGCGCGACGCCGCGCCGTCGAATCCGAACGACAGCAGCGAACCATCGGGGTTGAACGTCACCCGGCCGGAGCCGCCTCCACGAATGACTTCGCTGCCCATGGTCCCGGCTTCCCAACGCCATTCATTGGGGTCGGCCGTACGAATGAAATCCAGCGTCAGGGTATGTTTGCCGCCCTGCGAATCGTAGACCGTGATCGACGTGGCGTGGATGGTATCTTCGGTATTGATCGCGCACGTTCCGGCGGAAATACCGCCAAAACTCTTGATCGATACGTCGTCACTTCCGCCCAGACCGCTGATACCGGTCGCGAGTCCGGTTTCATCGTCGACGACAACGTCCAGAACTTCATTGGGGTATGTCAAACCGGCGGTCGACGTGAAACTGTCCACGCATGTAAAGCTATGATCGGTGCCGTTGTTGACGTCAAAAGTACCGCCATCGGCCGTTCCGAATAAGGCCGCAACGATATTTATATTGCCACCGGTGTTGATGGCCTGAGAAGTTTCAATATTGTAGGTACCGCCCGTTCCGGCTTTGGTACGGGTAATCTGAATTTCGCCGCCGGGCGTAAGAGTCGCTTCACAACCGCTTATGGAATTTAGGGATGCAATCAAATCGTTGACGGTTGAGTTTAAAGTCAATCCGATTATTTCTTCCGGCGTGTTGTTATCGACGCTTAAAGTAAAACCGGTCGGGTCGGTAACGCCGAGATCGGTCATGGTCATGCTGCCGGTTAGCGGCGCACCGGTAATATTGGCCCCGGCGTTAGTGGACCGGGTTGCCTGGTTGCCGGTTATAGTCAAAGTATGGACACCACCGGCCCCGTTAAAGGCCGTGCCCAGCACGGCGTCGATACCGGTTGTTCCGGCCGAAACCAGTGTCGCACGAGCATCGGTAGCGGTAGAGTCAAGGTTGTTGCCGAATTTTATTTTTTCGGTTTCTTTCGGCGGGTCCTGTTGACCGAATGGCAGGCGGATGTTACCGGTCGTTGACGATGACAGAATATTGCCGTTCGGATCGGCCATGCGACCCTGCACGAAATATCCCGAAGACGGATCAACGAGGTAGGAATTGGCATCGAAGTTGAACGATCCGGCTCGAGTATAGAAACGTCCGGAGCCGTCCGACAGGACGAAGAACCCGGATCCCTGAATGGCCATATCGGTGATCTGGCCGGTCAGTTCCAGACCGCCCTGTTCAAAAATGTTGTCAATGGTCGCGGCGTTCATACCAAGACCGATCTGAATCGGGTTGGTGCCGCCGGAAATCGCGGTCGGACGCCCGGCGCCTTTTACGGTCTGCACGAGAGCTTCCCGAAAAGTGACGCGGCCCGACTTGAAGCCGATCGTGTTGACGTTGGCGATGTTGTTACCGATGACATTCATTTTCATCTGATGGTTTCTTAATCCAGAAACCCCTGCATAAAGCGAACCCATCATGGCAGGCTTACCTCCATAAATGTACGGCAAGACCTCCCCGTCTCGTTACGGGGTCCAGTCTTACGGTCGATGTTTACAGTTACTTTCATTCTTTTTTTCTTTACAAAATGATGGCTGAGTCTATCGAGGTGATGACTCCTTCTCTCAAATTCTCGCGCCCGAAGGCCGTTATGATCGTGCGGTTTTCGACCGACGCCACATAAGCCGCATCGTCATCGAGAATCAGCGTTTCCCGCGATCCTTTCGACGCCGCTTTGTCCATAGCCTGAGACAGTTGATTCAGTTTCTGGTCGGACATCGTAATCCCGCGCGAAAACAATCGCGCCTGGGCGTGTTTGGAAAAGCTCACGTCGGCCGAACGGGCCAGTTCTTTCGAGAAAGCATTTTTGAACGACGATTTCTTCTCTTCAGCCGCGTTCGGACCGACTTGCGATCGCGAGGCGATATCAAGCAAATTGACCTGTGAATTGAATTCCCCTATTCTCATCTTATTTCCTTTCCGACGTTTTCATTACGTCGCCTCCTAACCGCCGTCCTCTTCGGAGTTAGCGGCTGCGGCGTTGTCGAGAATCTGTTCGACGTTGGCCAGGGAGATTTCCATACCGTTGACTTTCAGCAAAGCCGAACCGTCGCGGTACACGACTCCTTCGACCAGTCCCCGGACGTATGTCGACGGAGTGAAGTCGTCGCCGTTGGCATCCCTGGCTTCGATCGAGACCGAATAAACGTCCGAAGCGACGCGATTACCATTCTCATCCTTGCCGTCCCAGGTGATGGTATTGTCGCCGGGGGCGACTTCTTCACCGGTCAGGGTGCGCACGACGGTACCATCGCTTTTGGTTATTGTCACCTTGACTTCCGTGGCGTACTTATCGGTCGAGTAGTTGATCTCAGGTGAATCGGTGTCGCCGAGATAGACGCTGTCGTAGGACGCCTGCACGTCTTTCCCGATAAGATTGGTCGCCATGGTGTTGTTGATCGTTTGCATTTGCAGATAATCCATGTTCGAGGAATTCTGCAAAAGCTGGTTCATGTTGTAGGTTTGTTCCAACTGCGAGAACTGCGCCAGTTCGGCAATGAACTGCTCGTCCTTCATCGGCTCCAGGGGGTCCTGGTTGGTCATCTTCGTGACCAGCAACTGAAGGAAGTCATCCTTGCCGAGCGTGTTGGTGGCGGCATTGGTGAAAATGTTACTGCTCGCGCCGTTGGTTACACCGTTTACGTCAGACATATTATCCTCCTAAGCCAGCCAGTTGACTCCACCGGCGTTTACATAGCCGCCCTGTCCCCCGTATATGGCGGACTGCACGGCAGCCGATGAGGCGCTGACTTGCTCGGACGTTGACAAATTTGCACCCGCCGACCCGTTGCCGTGAGGCATGTTGCCGTGGGTGAACTGCTGGGCCTGCTCGCCTCCGACCGACACCTGGAATTGCTGCAGGTTCAGTCCTTCATTGGACAACTGATTTTGCAGCACGTGCAGGTTGGATACCACGGCCATTTTGGCGGCCGGGCTGTCGACCACGACCCGCCCGATAAGGGAATCCTGATGCGACGTCAAAGTCAGGCGGACCGAACCGAGGTGATCCGGCTCCATATGAAGAGTAATCGTATGGCCCGGACGCACGACGTTGTCTTTGAAGTTTTCAGGAAGGATAAAGCGCACAGCCGGTGCTTCATACCGCTCTCCCGTCGGCAAAACCTTACTCGCCTGTGTGGCAGTGTGGGCTGCCGGACGTGATGAGTCTACGCTGTTGACTGACGACTTTACCTGGGTCGCTTCCGTTGTGCCTTTGGCGTCCTTTTTCAATTCGCCCGAAGACACATCATCATTGATGGCCTTGACGACATTTTTGCCGTCGGCCTCGTTTTCTGCCGATTCGGAATCTCCGGCAATTATCAGAGGTTTTTCGGATTCTGTTTTTTCTGAATCGTGAATCTGCAACGTCTTCATGGGCGACATCTCCGGCCAGACCGGCTTTTGCGAGGCGTCCAGTATGGCTGCCTTGTCGTTCTGCTCCGGTTGCGCTTGAGTAATGTCAGCCGTACTCACCGCCAGATTTTCCGCCAGATGGTTCAGTCGTTCATCGGATACGGTCGCACCGTTGCCGGATTGAATCGTTCCCGTGATGACTATCTGCCCGCCGCCGTTTGACTGCGTTCCGGACGGCACCATTGGCGAATTGCCCGTGAAAACTTTCATGGGGTCGACTATTCGTCCAGCATTGGAATTTTCATCGGCCGGTGCACCATCCGTTGCCGGTAAAGCAGCGTTTTCGGCCTGCCCGACCTGCCAGCCTTTGGAGACGATAAATTTGTCCCAAATTGTATCCTGATTCGTAACTTCTTTATTATCAGGATTCAAATTCCACGCCCCGAATACGAGGCCCTTTTGATTGTCAGGATTAAGAATGTCAAGATCCGATAATTCTTCCGATCCGGCAGAAACCTGATTGGCTAAATCACCCTCGCCCGATACATCGGCACCCAAAAGAAGCGCAGCATTCGGGTCGGTCGGCACCGATCCGAGCAGGAACTGCAGAAAATCATCGCCTGCAAGCTGCGATTTTCCACCGTCGGCCGCTGCGCCCCCCTTTGGCGTACCCTGAATCACGGGCAAGAAGAGATTCAGCATGTCTGTTTGAGTATTCATTATGGTTCCATTACCGTGATCAATTTGGTTGAAATGCCGGCCGCGCGCTTGGGCTTCATGAGTCCCAGAATTTTGGCGGCATTAGCCGGTTTCATTTTGGGCAGGATCATAATGATAACGCTGTCAGGAAGATTATCGAACAATCGAGCCACTTCATCGGCTTTCATACCGTCGTACAGGCGGGCCAGCTTTGTCAGCCGCGCCGATTCGGCTTTATCAAGTCGATCCGACGCCTTTTCCACTTTCTGGTTTAGAGTTTGCAATTCCTCCTTCAAGTTTTTCAGAGAATCTTTCTCGGCGGTGAGCTTTTGCATCTCTTTGTCGATCCAGTTGAGAGTATCCACCGAATCGGCCGCAGATATCTGTTCGCCGTCGACCAGCTTTTCAGGCGCCTGATTGTCCATCGCATCCATTTCTTTAAGGATGGCGTCGGTATCGAGGCTTTCGTAAAGTTGGTTCATCGAAAGAAGTTCCTCCAGTTCCTGATCATCAAGTTCGGAAAGCTCCAAAGGCCTGGCGGCTTCCGCGAGCAGGGAATCCCGGTTTTCTTCAACGGTCTGCAACGTATCGGCACCGTGTTCGGCGGCAGCTTCTGCCTGTGGCTCCTTGTCGCTATTGAAAAATTGGGGAATCACAAGAGAGACAATAAGAGCCGTCAGTCCGATCACCGCCGGGACCAAATACTTTTTGTATTTGCCCAGCAGTGCCTTAATGCCGCTGACCGGTTGCTGTTCGGATGCCTGTTCGCCGGAAGGGTTATCACCCTCAGCCTGCGCCTCGTTTACTTCCGGAACTTGTTTTTCTTCATCTTCCATTTTTTTTCACGCAAATATGGTATTTCTCCGGCGGAGATTTTCGCAAGCCCCGTGCCAATATCAGGGCGGCGCAGATATGTCATTGACATATTGAAACTTATGAGCTTTGCGGTTTATCTGAGGGGAGAGAAAAAACGGTTCAAATTAGAAAATTTTTCCGGCCGAACAGGTCGATTTTTCTTGATTGTCTAAATTTCAACTATTTGGCCGATGAGATAATTTTCGCTGACGTCGGTGATATGCATCCCGATAATTTTCCTGGTGCCCCTGTATTCGAGCGGGACGGCGGCTCGTAAGTAATTGTCGGTTATACCATAGTACTGGCGACCGTCATCGGCTTTATGTTCCGAGATAACATAAGACAGCTGCCCGATCTCGCGGCTCAAAGCGCGGGCATAGCCGGCGTTGGAAATATCCCTGAGGACTTTATTTCTCTGCTTAATGGTATCGGGATTGATCTTGTTCGCCATCTGCGACGCCTCGGTGCCGGGACGGTCCGAATATGAAAAGGTATGGACATAATCGACCAGGTCGCTTTCCGCCACGCCAACCGATCCGCCGAAATCTTCATCGGTTTCGCCGGGAAAGCCGACAATTATATCGGCTCCGATGACAAGACCGGGGATCTTAGTTTTAGCGCTTTCAATGATGTGAAGATAATCTCTCGAATTATACGGCCGGTGCATGATTTTCAAAATTCTGTCCGAGCCGGACTGAAGCGGCACGTGCAGATGGCGGCAGACGCGAGGGCCGCCGTCCTGCATCACAGCCAGTAGGTCATCGTCAACTTCCTGCGGTTCTATCGACGATAACCGCACGCGGCTCAACGGTGTATCATCGAGTATGCGGCGAATCAAGTCGGCGATGCTTCCGGCACCGGGATCGGAGTACTTACCGATATGCACGCCGGTCAGGACGACCTCATGATAGTCGTTTTCCGAAAGCCGCCTGATCTCGGTGATAATCTCGCCCAGCGGTCGGTTTTGAATTCGTCCCCGTACCGTCGGAATGATACAATAGGCGCAGTTCTGATTGCACCCGTCGCCTATCTTTATCCAGGCCCGATTGTGTTCGTGGAAATCGACCAGCACCTTGACGTCTTCGTGGGGCAGACCATTGTCAAAGAAGTTTGGGAATTTTTCTTTGATTATCGCCACGACGCTTTCTTTTCGGCTGTTGGGGATAATCAGATCGACACCGTTTAACGATGACGTTTTTTCCGGGTCGGAGTCGACATAACATCCGGCCACGACCAGCGCCGAGGGTTTGTCGCGGCGGGCGATGCGAGAAATAATATTTCGGCAGGTGGCGTCGGCGCGACCGGTGACGGTGCAGGTATTTATAATGTACAGATCGGCATCGTCTTTGATCGACACCCGTTCGAAACCGCAGGCCAGAAGCCGTGAAGCCATCTTTTCGGTTTCGTACTGGTTGAGCCTGCACCCGATCGTTTCAAAAGCTACTTTGGTCATAATTGTAATATATACGAACCGCCCCACAAAATCAAAGGCCGGGTGAATACCCGGCCTCTGTATCTATAATATCCTGTGCGAAAATCAAGAGATCAGGATTCTTCGTCCGTTTTCTCCTCGTCCTCGGCAGGATTTTCATTGGCAGAAGTTTCATCCGCGGATGCCGTTTCGGATTCCTCCGTCGCCGGCGTTTCGGATGCTTCGGAAGGCGCTTCTTCGCCGCCGTTAGTCTTAAGGGCATCGCTGGCCAGCTGGCCCATTACGTCGCCCATGCTCATGGTGCGGGTCGGATGCTTCGCCAGGAATTGATCCATCTCCATCTGTTCGCGCTTCTTGTAATAAGCCGCGACCGACAGCATGATCTTGTGGGCCTGGCGGTCGAACTCGATCACCTGGAGCGGAAGCTCTTCGCCGTCTTTGAAGACGCCTTCGGCGTTTTCCAGATCGGCGTGACCCAGCTGATTGGTAGGAACGAATCCTTCCACGTCACCGTCCAGTTCCACCGTCACTCCGCGATCCATCACTCTCGTGATAGTACCAAGGCACTCGGTTCCGACCGAAAATTTGCGGCTCAGTTCCGGCCATGGATCGTCTTTGAGCTGCTTGAAGCCCAGCGAAATCCGACGGTTGTCGTGATCGATACGCAGTATCTTGACTTCGATCTTGTCACCTTTTTTCATAAGCTCCGACGGGTGCTGGATGCGTTTGGTCCAGGACATATCGGAAATATGAATCAGGCCGTCGATACCTTCTTCGAGTTCGATGAAGGCCCCGAAAGCGGTCAGATTGCGAACCTTGCCGGAGACGATTTTCCCGGTGGGGTATTTTTGCTCGATGGTTTCCCAGGGATCGGGCTCCATCTGCTTGATACCGAGCGAGATTTTCTCGTTTTCGCGGTCTACCGAAAGAACCACGGCGTCGATCTTGTCGCCGACACTCATGATCTTGGACGGGTGCTTGATGTGCTGCGTCCAGGACATCTCGGATATGTGAATCAAGCCCTCGACGCCCTTTTCGAGTTCCACGAAGGAACCGTAGTCGGTGATCGAAACAACCTTGCCCGTGACTTTCTTGCCGATGGGATATTTCTCTTCGATATTTTCCCACGGGTACGGGGTCAGCTGTTTCAGACCGAGCGAAATGCGCGAGGTCTTGTCGTCGAAGTCGAGGATCTTGACCGAAATACGGTCACTCAGAGAAACCATTTCCGACGGGTGTTTGATTCGTCCCCACGACATATCGGTGATGTGCAGCAAACCGTCGACACCATTCAGATCGATAAAGACACCGAAATCGGTGATATTCTTGACAATACCCTCGCGAACCTGTCCGACTTCGATCTCTTCGAGCAGAGCCGAGCGTTTGGCTTCGCGCTCTTCTTCGAGAACGACCCGGCGGGAAACGACAATATTGCGGCGGCTCTTGTTGAGTTTGATAATCTTGAGGTCCATCATCTGGCCGATCAGGGCGTCAAAGTCCGGTACCTGGCGCAGAGATATCTGCGAGCCAGGCAGGAAGGCATCGACACCCATGATGTCGACAACGACGCCGCCCTTGATGCGACGGACCAGTTTTCCGGCGATCAGATTACCCGAATCGTGCGCTTCGCGGATGTTTTCCCAGACGCGCATGAAGTCGGCTTTCTGCTTGGACAGGATCAACTGACCGTTTTGGTCTTCGAATTCTTCGAGGTATACGTCGATCTTCTCACCGACCGAAATGTTGATCGGTTCGGGGAATTCGGATATCGGAATAATACCTTCCGATTTGAAACCGACGTCGACGATAACGTCGTCCTTGGTCACCCCGAGGACGGTTCCGTTGACGATTTCACCCTCTTTGATGTCTTTGATGGTACCTTCGTACATCGCGAGCAGTTTTTCGTATTCCGACTCGGAGTACTCTTTGCTCTCGATATCGGTCAGACGCATCGAAGCGATGGTTTCGATATCTTCCTGAGGGATTTCGGTTGTGCGTTTTTGCGCCTTTTCTTTTAACCTTTGCTGGCGCGTGGTAACCTGCATTTCCGGTTCTTGCTGCTTTTGTTCGACCTGTTTGACCTCTTCGGTACCAGTGGCCCTGACTTTCTTGACCTTTTTGGACGTCGTCTTGGCAGACCTCGCGGCTTTACGTTTGGTTACCTTTGCTTTGGTATCACCTCCCGTCTGGGTAGTTTTTTTTGCGGACGTTTTTTTGGCTTCTGCCATGGAATAAATTCCTCCTTAACTGTATATTTACCCCGGTGCAGAAGGCTGCACGGGCGGGATATTCAGGATATGTAATCACTATCGACAATAGGCAAATATAAATCAGCCTGCCCCCTGATGTCTCACTTTAGAGGCAAGCTCGTACTCATCCTTTATCTTTTGTATGCGGCTCATTATTTCGTCGGCCAGCCGACGATAACCGTCTTTGCCCGTATCATAGGCCTTAACTTCCTCGGAGTCAATAGGCTGACCATAAATAACCGATAAAATTTCCCGCCCCCAGAAGCAGTCGCTCAGGTGATTGCTGCCGGTCATAAAGGCCGGGACGATCGGCACGTTGCCGTGATGGGCGATCAGGCCTATCCCCGGCTGTGGTCTCAATAACTTCCCGTAACGCCCCCGGGTTCCCTCGGGGAAAATCACCAGCGCATGATTCGCCTTCAACACTTGCAGCGCTTTCTTGATGGCCGACCGGTCGACACCACCTCGGTCTACCGGAAATGCATTTATTTTTCGCAACAACCTCCCAAACAGGAAAATTTGAAACAACTCTTTTTTGGCCATGAAAAATATGGGTCGATTCAAGGTGCTGCCCAGTATCGGCGGGTCGGCCAGAGAAATATGATTCGATGCCAGGATATACGCGCCCTCGCGCGGCAGCAGGTTGCTGTTGACGATCTTGATACGAAACAACACCCGGGTCATAAAGTTTAACACGAACCAGAAAAATGTATAGATTATGTTCATAAACCTTTAACGCTGGCGAGTACGATTTTGAGAATGCGGTCGACCTGTTCTTCGATGGTCAGCGAGGATGTATCCAGCAGAATAGAATCGGGCGTCCTGGTCAGAGGCGAGTTATCGCGGTTGCTGTCAATATTATCGCGGGTCGCCAGAAGCTCTTTTTGTTCATCGAGCGTCGTGGAATTTCCCTTTTTGGCATATTCGAGCATGCGCCGCTGTGCCCGGGCATCGAGAGACGCAACGAGATATATTTTAAAATCAGCATCGGGAAAAACAACCGACGTGGTATCCCGCCCCTCGGCGACGATTTTGCCTTGTTCGCCCATCTGGCGCTGGCGGAACACCATCGCCTTGCGCACCCCCGCATGAGCCGAAACAGGTGAGACAGCTTTGGTTACTTCGGGAGTCCGGATTGCTTCGCTGACGTCCTCGCCGTTTAAAAAAACCTGATGGCCCTTAAGCTCAATTTCGACTTTGCGCGCGATGGCCTCGAGTGCCCGCGCGTCGTTGACGTCGACCCCGTTTTGAAGTGCGAACAGCGTCACCGCGCGATACATGGCGCCGGTATCGAGATAGGTAAAGCCGAGTTTTTCGGCCAAAAGCTTGGCCGTGGTCGATTTCCCCGACCCGGCCGGGCCGTCGATGGCGACAACTTTGCCCTCTAATTTCGATAATTTGTATTGGCCTGACATAAGCGTTTTATGATAAATAAAACAGTCAAAAAAGCAAGACCTTTTTCCTCCCAATAGTTGAAACGCCAAAAGGTTAAGGTCAGACCATCGGTCACGTCTGTATGATATGTATTTTGAGGTTGCTGTAGAGGCGGGAATGAACCTATATTGAAATATCGTAATTGAAAAGAACGGGGGTTCGCGGGAATATGTGGTAATCGATAAAATGAAATTTTAAGAATCCCGACATAGAATGTCGGGCCACCGCGGTCCCAGCGATACTACAGGAGGAAACACAATGTCTTTGAATAATAACCAGCAGTATAATTTCTATCTCGCTGTCATACAGGTTATAGACTTTCTGACAAAAAACAATTTAGACCTTTTTGACATTAAAGCAGTGATGTCAGCACAATCACCAAATGATAGTTTTGTTAAGGTTTACATTAATTTCAATCCCCGAATCAAAAAAGTAATGGCACATAAGCCAACATGTTCTGCCCAAGCCAATCTCATCTCGGGTATCGGTGAGGCAACAGAAAACGGATTTTGGATTGGCATGCTGAAAAGGGATCAAATCATTAGGGGCTTTAGCTCAATTCAGAAGTTCGTTGATAGCCTTGGCCAGTTCTTTCAACTACAGAACAATTCGCTATGCAAAAACTGTGGAGTCTAATCACTGCCTAACCACTCGCTCCCTTACCTGAATTAGTCTCCGGCGGGGCGGCCCGACATTCTATGTCGGGTTTCTCTCCCGACTTCGTCGGCATCGGAACCCGACCTACTTTTAATTTTATTTACAACGAATCGCTTGGATTGGCCCGGGTCGCCCACGGCTTGCCGTGGGATTGATTGATTGGACTATTAATGCCGCGATTAAGGCACTTCGACAATACCGGAACTGCTCGGTTCCTCACGTTTAATTGTTATCGTAACGAACACGCTCTATCTAATAAGATTGCCAAAGAGCTTCTGGCTCGATATATTGATCAAACGCGTCAGAAATATGGTTTTCGATTGCTTGGCTATGTGTTTATGCCAGACCACGTGCACCTTGTCATCCACCCGTTTGATGGTACGCCGGTGGGAAGAGTAGTCGGAGAAATCAAGTCCCTGACGGCTCGGGAATGGTTCCAATTGTCGAAAATTCCTTCGGAAGATGCCATTCGGGTATTTTGGGAGAAGCGAGGTTATGATCATAACTGTCGTAACACTGCCGTAGTCAGGGAAAAGATAGAATATTGCCTTGCCAATCCGGTAAGAAGGGTTCTGGTGAGCAATCCGGAAGAATGGGAATGGTCAAGTTATAATTGGTATCAGGGAATACGCGATGTTCCATTGCAGATGGATCAATATGAATTTTGATCGTGGGTACTTTAATCGGAGAGTCCCACGGCAAGCCGTGGGCGACCCGAGACATTGGGATGATAAGTATTTTGAGGTTGCTATGGGGATAAGGATTAGTCTATATATGAAAAATCATATTTTTTAATCGTAATTTATAAAAATTACCTGGGAGGTTCTATATGATCAAAGGTGCTGCATCGTTGATAAAAGGTAAGGTAATTATTGTTGTGATTGTGGTCGCATCATTTGCCGGTCTTTATGGTTGTGGCTTTCTCAGGTGTTTTGATTCAGACGCACTTCCGCCTGATATATTATTGGATGAAAGCGAATACGTTTTTATAGGCGATTTGATGTCAGTTGATACACTTATGCACCTGGGCAGGTTTTCGTATCTGGGATCTGAAGAAGAATTTTATATCATTGAGTATTCTTTTGCTCCAATTGACCTAATCAAAGGTGATAAACACGCTACTAATATTAAATTCTGGTACCTGACATCTATTCGTCTGAATTCCAATTACGACTACATTGACGACTTCAAGGCGCAAAAAAATACTGAAGAACTGGTTTATGGCAACAGAATGAGAAGTCATGACGATATATTGGGAATTATGGACCCTTATTCAATAGTGGATCAATATGAAATAGCTGATATGTTGAAGGACCATCGCGCGTGTAAATATTTTTGTGTAAGTGGCCATGACGTATATATAGTTGAAGGAGGTATATCATGGCCAAGAAACGTGACGAAGCTGACAAACTGATCGACGAGATGATCGCCGGCAAGACGCCGGAAGAGATAGTGGGTGAGGGCGGTCTTCTGCAGGCGCTCACGAAACGGGTGTATGAGCGCGCCCTCGCAGGTGAGATGACGCATCACTTGGGCTATCCGCCCAATGCTCCCGAAGGCAAAAACAGCGGCAACTCTCGCAACGGCAAAACCAGCAAGACGGTCAAGACCGGGTCGGCAGATGTTACGCTGGAGATTCCGCGGGACCGGAACGGCGAGTTCGAGCCGCAGTTGGTTAAAAAGCACCAGCGGCGCCTGCCCGGTTTCGACGACAAGGTGTTGGCGCTGTACGCTCGGGGTTTGACGACGCGGGATATCCAGGGTCATCTTGAGGAGATGTACCAGTCGGAGGTTTCCCCGGCCTTGATTTCGGCGGTGACGGACGCCGTGCTTCAGGAGGTGACGGTGTGGCAGAGTCGGCCGCTGGAGGCGGTCTACCCGATCGTCTATCTGGACGCCATCCACCTGAAGCTTCGTCAGAGCGGCCAGGTCAAAAACCAGGCGGTCTATTTGGCCTTGGGGATCACGCCGGAGGGTTACAAGGAACTCTTGGGTTTGTGGGTCGGCGATCAGGAGGGTTCGAAGTTCTGGCTGTCGGTGCTGACGGAGCTTAAGAACCGGGGCGTTCGGGACATCCTGATTGCCTGTGTCGATGGTCTGACGGGGTTCCCTGATGCGATTGAGACGGCCTTTCCGCAGACCCAGGTGCAGTTATGTCTCGTGCACATGGTGCGCAACTCGCTGAAGTATGTCGGTTGGAAAGAGCGCAAGGCGGTCGCGGCCGATCTCAAGACGATCTACTCGGCGCCCAACGAAGAAGCCGCCGAGCAGGCCCTGACGGCGTTCGAGGCCACATACCGGGACCGTTTCCCGCAGATCGCCCGCTCATGGCGGTCCTGCTGGATGAACATCATCCCGTTTTTTAGCTACCCCAAAGAGATTCGAAAGGTTATCTATACGACCAACGCCATCGAGTCGATGAATGCTCAGTTGCGCAAGGTGACGCGGAATCGCGGCTCGTTCCCGACGGTGGAATCAGTCAGAAAGGTGATCTACCTGGCGATACAAAGAATCTCGAAAAAATGGAAGCGTCCGATCAAGGACTGGGTGGCGGCCCTTAATCACTTCTGCATCGTCTTCGAGGGAAGGATCGAAAACACATGAACCGGCCGCTTACACAAAATTCCGTACACTCCCGGACCATCATGTTAATGACTGGAACTCCAGGCCAGACGATTCAGTAATTGCTACCAGATTGCTTGAATCTGATGAATTGAGGGATGTAGTCGACAGCAGCACAGCAAACTCAATTATTCTATATGGAACCGAAAATGACATGTACACATCCGATTCTTATCGAATTGGCAAAATAGCCTATTGCGATATGAGATATTATTGGGGGCATTGGATTACATCGGATGAATACTTAAAACGGTTAAAAAAATACGCAAAATAATAGCCTAAGCAGGCTCGCGGGGTGGCCCGACATTCTATGTCGGGTTTCTCAACCCGCAAAGCGAGCGGACCCAAATCGGTTTGACAAAAGCACAAGAAGTCCCGTATATAATAGAAGTAACTGAAGCCCTGCAAACCGTAACCATCAACGGGAGCAGGAAAAACAATAACCATCAAAATGCATACAAACATGAGCGGATTGATAGCAAGATTGACGATAATTCTGCTTGCCATGATTCTTGCGAGCTGCAATTCGAAAACCCTGAGGACGAGCAATATGGAAGATAACAAAAATCAAACAGACAGCACAAGTTCAACCGTCGACTCAACGCCAAAGGTAACAGGGATTGGCGGCATTTTCTTCTTTTCCGACAACCCTCAAGAAACAAAAGAATGGTACGGAAAAAACCTGGGACTTAAAATCGACGATTACGGTTCGACATTTGAATCCAGAAATGTGAACAAACCCGACGAAATCAATCAACTGGTTTGGAGTCCGTTTAAAAAGGGCAGCGAATATTTCAATCCATCAAAAAAAGACTTCATGATCAATTATCGGGTTCAGAACATCGAAGCGCTCGTGGATAAACTAAAAGAAAACGGTGTCACCGTTCTTGACAGCATTGCATCATACGATTATGGGAAGTTTATTCATATTCTTGATCCTGAAGGCAACAAAATCGAACTATGGGAACCTTGATGGTATTTTAGCGATCGGTAGCCCGACATAAGAGGGCTTGTTGAAAAAGTGCACAGATGGTGCAAGAAGTAGGTCGGGTTCCGAGTAGAGCGAAGCGTAACGAGAAACCCGACAACAAGATGTCGGCTTTCTCTCCTGACTTCGTCAGGATTCGGAAGCCGACCTACTGGTTTTTCTACAGCCCTTCTATGTCGGGTTTTGATAATATACGAATTCTGCAAAAAAGATATCTTGTTAAAAGGCGGAATTGTGTTAAAGAACCCCGACAAAGAATGTCGGGCCACCCCGGCCTACCAAGACTAAAAATTATAAAGAATCGCTGGGAGCGGGAGATGTGCCAAACCATTTCGTGCGGATTTTTTCGTACTGCCCGTCGGATTTCATCTGCTCTATCGCGGCGTTAATGCGCTCAAGCAGCGTAGTGTTTTCGTTCCTGACCGCGATGCCATAATGCTCTTCAGAAAGCACGTCCCCGACAATTTTAGCCTTCCCGCGCATCTTGATATAATCATAAGTCGTGGGGAAATCGTTTAAGACAGCGTCGATATGACCATTCTCCATATCAATAAAAGCCGCCCCGATGTTGTCGTACGAAAAGACCGACAGACCGCTTCTCGACTTGGCCATCCGCTCACCGGTCGTGCCCAGCTGCACCCCCACGTTGAGCCCGTTGAGATCGTCGATGGAATGAATGACCGAATCATCGACCGGCACCGCCACCACCTGTCCGGCCAAATAGTACGGGTCGGAAAACGAGACAATCGCGGCGCGCTCCGGTGTAATCGACATGGCCGAAATAACACAGTCGTACTTATCGCTTTTCAATCCGGAAATTATGCCGTCGAACGGTGTCACGACAAATTCCGGCTTCCACCCATTGGTCTTGCAGATGGCCTTCATGATGTCGATATCAAATCCGACCGGCTGGCCCGACTCGGTGTCGATTATCTCAAAAGGCGGATAGGTGGCGTCGGTGCCTACCCGCAGAACCGAGCCTTTGTTCCAGTCCGATTTGTCGGCGGAGTTTTTCGCGCACGAGATAAAAATCATCTCCAGCGAGAGGACGATAAGAAGCGAATATTTAAAAGACGACCTCATATTTTGATTATATGCGGTCGCTATCAAAGGATCAAATAAAAATCCGGAAAAAATTACTTTTGCTGTATGGAAAGGTGTTTGAGGCCGGTCTCGAGATCGATATGAACTTTCACCGCCAAGGTATCGAAACCGTCGGATATGAACTTATTGTCGACCTCCTTAAGACCCAGCGCTTCGAAATATCCGGAATAATCGCCGCCGCTGATTTCCAGCCCGGCTTGCTCCGGCACGGTCAGATACAGACGAGAATCATCGCCATCGATACTTAGATTGACATTGGGCATCTTGTTACCGACCGTAATGTCGATCGAACCATCATCGTCGTCGACCGAAAGGTTTTGCAGCATAATATCCGACAGATCCAGCCTAATATTGGCGTCATCGCCGACACATTCGAGCTTGAGCGGAACCTTATCGTTGAAGCCGAAATCCCAATCATTGTCGCGGTAATTACTGATATTGATAAACCGCCCGCCGAAACGATAGCTGCCTTTAACCGTCAACCGGCCGATGTTACCGTCGCGCTCGAAATCGATTTTCGGCCGTCTGGCGGAGCGGTCAAAACCGGCGTTGGCCAGATAGTTCGACGTCTTCCTGACTTTCAGGTCGTTGTTACCGTGGCTGATGTATACATCCAGCGACTCAACTTCCGGGTCAAGCTTTTCTTCCCAGTTCGTCGATGTATATGGCCGGCTATCAGACAGGTAATGACCATTGTTCACAGTCAGATAGATTATTCCCGCGGCCAAGAGTATGGGCGGAAGAAACGCCAGGGGCTTTAATTTAAGCCCGGAAAACAGCTTTTCCAGACCGATGGCAATCAAAAGCAGCGGCCACCACTGCGCCAGGTCCCACCAGAAATCCCAATAGAGCCGACAGGCATTGTGCAGTATAATCAGGACGCCGGCGACAACGAACAGAAGTCCCCATCGAAACCGGGCCGGGCTCATTGACCCACCCCGTACGGCTGCGTTTCTTTATTGGTGTCTTCATGCCGACGAACCGAGCCGAACAACAAATATGCGCCAAGCGCAATCAGGAGAATCGGCCATAAGTACCAAAAGTCAAACCACCACCACAGGTTGTTCATCAGGAACACCAGCCCCACGGCGATAAGCAGAATACCGGGCAGGTACTTATTGGTGTGAGAATAGCTCGGCTTTTGAGGCTCGGGCGTATCCAGAACCTGGCGAAGCGGCATTACTATCCATGAGATGATATAGGCGATTATTCCCATGCCGTGTGCAAATACCAATAAAATCATGGCGATTCGGACAAAGGTCGGATCGACATTGAAATATTCTCCCAGTCCGCCGCATACCCCGGCGATTTTGTTATCAATACGGCTGCGGTATAATTTCTTATCCATGCGGCCTCCTCGTTCAGGTTCAAAAGGCGTTTATCAGAAATTACGAAAACGTCGACAAAAAGATTCTATTTTTTGATCGATTCGATTTGGGACATATAGCGTGAGATGGCCTCCGCCAGCGAATCATTGGCCGAATCTTTAAGGCGCGAGAGTTTGTCAAGGTACGGTGCAACGCTGACCGAATCGGGAGCAAGAAGCGCGGTTTTATAAATCGCCTCGGCATAGTTAAATCGAAGGGAATCTATATTTGACGGTTGGCTCGACGTCTCTCCCCGATTGGCTTTGGCGGCGGCCATAGTATAGTGCGGAGATCGAACTCCGGCCAGGACGTTTTCAAGACTGTCGAGACGGTGCGACCAGTACGCCAGCGAATCCGGAATATACTCATTATCAATCGAGATCGGCTTGACCTGCTGCGAGGGAGCAAAGGACTGTATATCACCGGCGGCTTTTTCAGCCATCGGCTCAAAGCTGGGCATACCCGCCATTCTGTCGCTTGACGGCGGCTTAAGTTCATGCTCTTCGGCGTCTTGTATATCAAGAGTCAATGATTTATCGGTGCTTTCCCCGGTCAACGTTTGTTTGCTTTTCTCGATAGACGGGCTTTCGGTCAGCGCCTCCGGCTTTATCCCCACGCCTTCTTTATATCCCAGGTCCTGTGCGTCGGCGCGATCAGGCGCTTCCTGAGCTGCCCCGCGATCCAGCGCGGCCATGCCCTGTTCAAGCGTAATTTCGTCGTGATGAGTCGGCTGCTGCAAAAGATTGCTGCCGATCGGCTCCAGTTTCTTTGCCGGAACGGGTTGTGATTCGGCTAATTGTTCCCTTGATCTTCTTTCCGGTATTGCAGCCGGTTTTTGGGGTTGGACGGCTTCATTTTCCGATACGGCCGGTGCCGGGGGGACCGCTTCTTGCGGTGCAGCGTATGATTCACCCTTCGTATTCTGTCCAACCGCTTCCTGCATACCGGCTGAAATCGAATCCGTTCTTTCCTTCTGTATCGTCTGATAAGTGGGCGCCATAATTCTGCTTTGTGTACTATTAAGATCCGGCACATTTTTGATTTCATAAACCGTGACAACGCCGACCAGAATCAACGACGCCGCCACCGCCAGCGTGCCGTAGAGCAGCCGTCGATTTCCGGCGGCTTTGACGGATATAATTTTTTTGTTGTCCACTTCGCCGATCCGGTCCAGAATGGAGTCTTTCTGGGCCTTAAAGAAATCATCACTGCCGTCGAGCATGAGCTTATCCGCCTGTTCGGCCATCGCTTTCAGCTCTTCATAATACAGCCGGGCGTCTTCGTATTGCTCGATAAGCTCCATAGCTTCGGCCGTGTTGGTCTCATCGAGTTCGCTGTCGAAATAGCGCTCGATCAACCGTTTTTTTTCATCGTCAAGCATATATCAATTCATAAATGCTCTTTGAGCATCTCCATAAGTTTCGCCCGCGCCCGGTGCAGGCGGGAATCCACCGTCCCCGGTGATATATTAAGCTGTTTCGCGATTTGATCATAGGGCATTTTTTCGAACATCCTCAGAACGAACACCTCGCGGTACTGCTCGGGAAGACTCATCACTGCTCGCGCGAAAACCCGGTCGTTTTCCTTTTCGATCATTTTATCCAGAGGATCGAGCGCTTCGGCCGGGACGTTTTCGAAATCCTCGTCGAGCTCCGACGCCGGTTTTTGGCGGGCGTCTTTTTTAAGCCGATTCAAAGCCAGGTTGCGGGCGATAGTGGAAAGCCAGGGGTAAAACGGCCGGTCCGGCTCGAATGTATTCATCGCCTGCCAGGCGTTTACGAAAGCGTCCTGGACGACGTCATTGGCAGTATCGGCGGATTTAAGCAGCATAAACACGAATCGAAACAGCCTCCTCTGGTAGCGGGTCACCAATTCACCGAACGCCCGGCGATCGCCGCTGGCGGCTTGTTCTATCAACCGACGATCTTCCGGACTTTTATCCATAATTTTTACAGACGAACCGGTCTTTTCTTCCCTAAACCCGGTGGCTCTGGGCCGATTTTTCTTTGCAAAGCGAATATATATTTACGATGAGCTTTTCCAAAAGCATGCTTTCGGGCTTTATGTTGGTTCTCAAATCCCGATCAGTTTGAGCCGTAAGTTGAATTATTTCTTCGAGTTGATCGTTCGAAAAGAGGTTGGTGAATTTGCGGTATTTCCAGCTCTGGTCGGATTTGCCGATTCGCGCCGGTTTGCCGTTTTTGACCAGATATACTCCGAGAAAAAACTCTCCCAGCTGGAATATCAGCGTCGACGCCCGGTCGCCTTTGCGCAGAAGATTGTGAAGCGTCCCGAGAGCGATTTCAAGATCGAAGCTCGCGACTTTCTCTCCCAGCAGATAGTTTTCGAACGATTGATAGTCAGAGCAAACCTCGGAGATGTCTTCTACCGTCACCCGCCCGCCTTTGCCTATATAATCGATGATTTTATTAACTTCTCCTATCAGGCCGCCCATATCGCCGCCGGAAAGCTCGATCAAAAGCCTTATGGCCTCGGGGTCGATTTCGATGTCGTTTTCGCTTAGAATAAACCTGATTTTTTTCTCCGACTGCACCGGGGTGTATTTCTTGAATTCAACCGCTGCCGTCTCATCTGTCAGTAGCTTGAACGTTTTGGTCGTCTTACGGGGTGTTTTGGCCGCGGGCGACGTCAGGATCACCATGCGGTTGGCGTCTGGCGGGTCGAGCATTTTGATGAGTTTTTCGATCTTATCCGGCGCCAGGGATTGAATATCGCTTATGGTAAACGCCTGCTTGTCGCCCAGCATCGGCATGACCGACAGCTCGGTCAGAATATCTTTTATATCCATCCGGGATGCCGAAAGATTTTTATATCCGAAATTCATGGACTGCCGGGGCAGAAATTTCCTGACCAGCGAACGCTCGGCCTCTTTGATGCGGTAGTCCTCGCTTCCGTACAGATAGTAAACCGGACGGAATTTGCCGCTTTCAAGCTCTTTTAAAAGTTCCGATGGTGACACAGCCCCAAATTAGGGCCGTGGGGGGGAATCGTCAATCAAAAATGTTGCGGACGGCCGGGTTTTGACCTTTGGGGATCCAGCCGATAGAAAACGTGAATTTCTCTTTGTATTCCAGCGTCTTGCTGAGCAGTTGGCTGTATTCGTATTTGCAGGTTTTATCGTTGATCTGACCGATCAGATCGAGGTTGTCGCTGTAGATATTGAGTTCCTTGCCCTCGAACATTTTCCGGTTGAGTTCGATGAATTCCAAAAGCGTCAAAAGCGAAGCGTACTCGGTATGAAGCTCTTCCCCCGCGAACGGAGCTTTGAAGCTGATCCCGGCTTCGGGGATCGAGAAACAGACCAGCATCGATTTGTCATCGGCGGCCTGATTGTCTCTATTATGTATACCAAAATAACAGTTCATGCCCTCTATCAGGGCAAACTCTTTGCCATTTTGAGCTCGGATTTTTATTCTTCGTAAGTCATTGTGAGGCAATGCGTGGAAAAGGGGCGTTATCCCGGCATTGCAAAATGCAATGAATTACGGTTCACAAAATCGGATTGAAGGAAGAAGACTTTATATTAAATGGCATTAATCAACTGGACAGCTTTAATCGTCCAATATCAAAGGGTAAATAATGTTAGTTTTTTCAGATTTCAATATTATATTAAAAGAGAACCTAATGTCTATTTTCACTGTGGGGGATACTTATGCGAATTTCGATAACGCTTTTCTTTATATTAGTGCTATTGGTCGGCGGATCGGCTCTGGCACGAAATAATTCCACCCAGCCCGAACCGGGTTTCGACAATTCACCCAATACAGCCGTCAGGCTTTTGGTGGATACTGCCGAAGTCTGGCCGCAGTGGGCGGGAATTCACGGCACCGATGAGATTCTGGCTTCATTTAACTGTTTCGGACAGCTTGGGGTCGGTTTCTGGCCAAGGCAAGTCTATGGACCGCTTATCGGGTACAAGCCTGATTACCCAAATTTTATTACGCCACCCGTACAAGATATCGAATATCTGTTCGGCGGCCTTATCTGGGTAGGCGGCATCATTAACGGTGATACATTGGTATCAACCGCCGGAGATGGCTGGGAATATTTGAACGAGATGTTTCCCCACGGCGGCCCGAATGGCCCTGAACCGTCGGTAACGCGCGAATTTTATCCCGCCGACAATTCTTTTCACTCTTTATTCTATGATTCGATACCCGACCAATACGTGCCGGTTGGTCAACCGAACAATCCTATGGGTTTGCGGCTGGCCCTTCGCAGCCACAATATAAATTCCGACGAGTTCAACAAGACAATTCTTTATGATCTCGTTGTAACCAATACCAGCGGCAATACGATTGAAAAAGCCTATATCGGCATTTTTATCGATGCCGACGTCGGCAGCCCCGCACTTGGAGCACAAGCGTCGCAGGATGATTTTGTTGGATCTATCCGCGATCAAGCGCTGGGGTACGCCTACGACAACGACGGTGACCCCGACCCGGTAAGTCATGAATATGTCGACGGCTACAGTGCGACCCGCGTCATCGGGCTCAAACTGATTGGGACGTCGTTCAACGCCGTCGACACCAACTTCAACTGGTGGGTTTCCAACTATACTCCCACATACGACTTTGGAGCTCGCATGAAAGGGACCGAGCAGGACCCGTTCCGTGATTTTGGCACGGGTGGAACCGGCACGCCTGTCGGCGATGAAAACAAATACTATTTATTGAGCCATAAAGAATGGGATTACGATTTGGTTTATGCGCCATATATCGAAGAAAGCGATCCCGTGTGGCTTAATACCATGCCGACCAACCCGGGTGACTATCATATAGATTTGGATTCACGCTTTTTACTCTCGGTCGGTCCGATTGACTTAATGCCGGATTCCAGCGCGCGCGTTCTATTCTCGACACTTACGGCTCAGCAGTTCCATACTGACCCTTATAACTATATAAATAACTACGACAATCCAGCGGCGTATCTTACCAATCTCGATTTTGCCGGTTTGACGCAAAGCGCCCAGAACGCCGATTTGCTGGCCGATTCTTTGATTCGACCGCAGTTCCCGGTGCTCGGCCTGCGCGAGGAATCGCACGGCGACGATTCGGTCCGAATCGAATGGGACCCGTGGGTATTTTCGGACGTCACCGGCTATGATATTTATGCCTCGCCCGTTCCGTTCGATATGTTTCCGTACCCCGACGCTCTTCCCCCCTGGCTGGAACCGACCGAATACAATCTCTTAACTCATGTCGACCGAACATATACGCACTTATTGACCGACCTCGACCCCAATCGGTACTATTTTGTAAACGTCATAAACAATGGAGGAAAAGCGATCGGTGATCCGGGACAAACACTGGTGGTTCGCTCCGGCGACCGCTATCCGGCGCCGCAAATCGAGTCGCAGTATATCTTCGCCGCACCCGGTCAACCGGCTACCGTCAGGTGGACCGCTCCCGACGGGGTCGACATCGATCATTATAACGTCTACAGAATAGACTCGACGAACCATGCTACGATTATTAATCACGCCCTATATGACCAGCGCAAATTGGAAGGCTATTACAATCTGGCCGACAGCTTCCGGATCGGTGACAAGCTGTACTATTACTACGCCGAACGGCCGTGGGCGGTGACCGATGCGGCCGCGACCGAGATCGACATTGATCCGATTGACGAACAATACCGCTATTATGTTTCGGCCGTCGATTCCAACGGGTTGGAGTCCGAATTCAGCGAAGCGGCTTATGCCTATAACAAGCCCGCCAAAACGCGGGACGTCGCGCTCGTTTATGCGGCATCAAATTCACACGGGTTTGTCAATAACGATTCCCTGCTTAATATGTACGAGAGTC
The DNA here is from genome assembly GCA_963702205.1 of uncultured candidate division Zixibacteria bacterium. GTDB lineage: Bacteria > Zixibacteria > MSB-5A5 > GN15 > PGXB01 > CALAMC01. Next base: position 1,592,460 of record OY969724.1, on the reverse strand, counting down.
TGCTATCGGGCTACGATTATGAAATCATTAAGCCTGAAGAGTACATATATTCTCCCGACTGCAGCAATCCCGACCGGAACTTATGTTTCGACTGGAGGCAGTTCCTGCCGTTTAAGGCTCTGATCGTAGATAATGGCCTTACGGAACCCTTGATGGCATACGAAGACGATTATGGATGGCTGTCCCGATATCTGGAATCCGGAGGTACCGTAATATATTGCGGCGATCAGCATCACCTTAGCAGCCTCACATACGCGGCAGACAGACCATTTCCCATACCGGTTACTTCATCATTTACCGGAAAGTATTTCGCTATCGATACTTTGTACTACATATGGCCGTCATATTACCTCGACATAACTTACCCCGACCCCATCTGGCCCGCAGACTCACTATCCGGCTTTATCGAAGCCGTTCCGGAAGTCCCATCATTTCCCGTGGTTAATGTAGATACCGTTAAGAAACAATATGATATTCCCGGATTTGTTTCCATTTTTTGGCCGTACAAATCAGCTCCGGGCATTGTAACGTACAAAGTCAACGACAGGGGCCAGACGCTGTACAACTACGGATCGCTTTATCCCCAGTGGTCGTTATTCGACAATCAACCGGTTGGGGTTAAAACGGTCGGTGACGGTTTCACGACGTACCTGTTCGGATTTCACCTGTGGCAGATGGACACCGATGACGCGCAAAGCCTGATAAACACCATTATGGACGACGTGCCGACCGCCGTGGGCGACGATGATAACGGGCCGTCCGTCCCGAATCAATTCGTGCTCGGACAGAACTATCCCAATCCGTTCAATCTGGCGACCAATATATCCTATGTCGTTCCGGAAAGAGCCCACATCACGCTCGACGTGTTCAATATTCTGGGACAGAAAGTACGCACGCTGGTCGATGAAGATAAACCAGTGGGGCGGTATGTCGCCGGATGGGACAGCATGAACGATCAAGGCGAGACGGTGGCGTCGGGGATTTACTTGTATCGCTTGAAAACGGACAAAGCCGTCCTGACGCGGAAGATGATACTTTTGAAATAGACGCTACTTGATTGCGTCGTAGATTTTGTAGGCGTAGCGATCGGTCATACCGGCGATAAAATCGGCAATTATTATTTCGGTCGGTTCGGTGCCGAGACGAAGCCGGTATTTGGCGTGCAGTTGGTCCGGATCGGTCTGATAATAATTGAACAGTGCCGTAATGATCTCTCTTGCCTGATTGGCCATGTGGACCATATGTTCGTGACGGTACAATTTCTCGTTCAAAAATTGCTTTAACTGCCACGCTTTCTCTTTCATCTCCGGCGAGAATCCAGCCAGTTTAACCGAATGCGTGCGCACGTCGGTCAGATTCTTCACTTTGGACGTCCGAATATTCTCGGACGTATTGTCCACCAGGTCGGTGGCAAGAGCGTTAACCACCCTGCGGACGACGTCGTGCCGCCGCAGCTCGGCATCGAGCCCCGGATATCTTTCTTCCGATCCCGCCAGCGAATCGGCCCACAGCCGGACCCGGCTCAAATCGTCCCAGTTAAGAATCTCCGATGAAAGACCGTCGTCGATATCGTGACTGCTGTACGCTATGCCGTCGGCGATATCCACCAGCGATGATTCCAGCGTCCCCTGTTCGTCGGGAGGAAATTCGTTGGGACTGATCGGTTCGTGGGAGGTTTCATGCTTGACTATCCCCTCACGCACTTCATAAGTGAGATTCAGTCCGGGATGATAGGGGTAGCGGCGTTCGAGATAATCGACTACCTTAAGCGTCTGCTGGTTGTGGCTGAACCCGCCGAAGTCGATCATAAGCTCGTTGAGCACGTCCTCTCCGGAATGACCGAACGGCGTGTGGCCCAGATCGTGAACCAGCGCAATCGCTTCGGCGAGGTCTTCATTGAGTCCCAGCGCCCGCGCCACCGACCGGCTGATCTGCGCCACCTCGATCGTGTGCGTTAGACGCGTGCGGTAATGATCGCCCTCGTGGTTGACAAAAACCTGCGTCTTGTATTCAAGACGGCGGAACGCGGCCGAATGAATTATCCTGTCCCGGTCGCGCTGGAAAGCGGTCCGGACCGGGTGCTCCTTTTGAGGGAATTTGCGTCCGCGCGAGCTCGACGATTTCGCCGCGTACGGTGCCAGGATTTTTTCTTCGGTACTGCTCGACTCGTTCGCGCGGCAGGAGGTTTTGATTGTCTTCGCTCATTTCAGGTTTTTGACCCCAATTACAATGCTGTGGCTCAGGCCCAGCGTCGGATGGTTCGCTATGGCGTAACCAATATAATAACGATTAAAGTTCAATTCAAGGCCACCGCTGTATGTCAGAGGATTGGAACTGATGCCCCACATCAGGGCGTGATTTCCGGTCAGGTGGAATATCTGCCCCAAAGTTGCCTGCACTTTGGCATAGTCCTGCCAGTTCAACCTCCCGACAATCGAATAGAAGCGCGATCCCTCTATTTCGGCATACAAGTTTACATTGCGATAGTCCGGCTCCGATTCGGAAGTCAGCTTAGGCTTGTTTATATTGTCTGCGACGGCGGCAATATGATATTTATTCCAGTTAAATCCGGCGGACAGCCCAAGTCCGACCGAGCTGAATGAGTTTTCCACATTTCCGAATTCCACCATCTTACCGCTGACAATAACGCCAATCGCCAGGGAGTCGATTCGATACGATACCGTCGAGCGCAAGATTTTTTCGGAATAATAATCGGTCTTGCCGAACTGCGACGCCCCGATGCTGAACATAAAATGATGGTACCCCGCTGCCGCGGTCACATAGTATTGATCCAGCTCGGACAGATCATAGCGGCGCAAATAGCCCGACTCGATCGTAATTCGACCCGGCGACAAATTGGCCGTCGGACAAAATACGAAATCGACCGCCGACGGTTCCGACAGAAGCACCGCCCGCGACATACCAATCCGCCGACCGCCGTCGACGTCGTGGGCCGACGCCGCCGTCGCCATCAAAACCAATATGAGAAAAATAATATATCTCATGGCGATAGTACAATAGTCTGCTTATAGGTTCCGCTGCCGGAGACTTCGACATACAATATATATATGCCCGGCGGCAGCGACCGACCACCGTCGGTAGTGCCGTCCCATTCGAGGGCTTCATCGTATGGCTCTTCGCTGTCGATCAGCGTCCGCATTTCACGCCCGTCGCGATCATACACTTTGACCGTCATCGCTTCCCCTTCCGGCACGGAGATATCGATATGCATGATACCATTTCGCGAAAAAGAAAACGGGTTGGGATCGACGGTAACCTCGATTTGAGTCGATGACGGCGGCTGAAAGATGCTGTTATTCGCCCCGGGTGTCCCCCCCGCATCCCGGCTTTGTCCCCAGATTACGTCCGTGACGGACGCGTTGTATCTGCCCCAGGTATAATTGTCCCCGAATCCGTCGTCATAATGAAAGGTGTCAGCCGTGAATTCGAAATTATCCTGAATCTGCACGAGATCACCGGTATTGCGAAAAGTCGGCCAGCCGTCCGGCTGCCGGATCGGGTATCCGCCCTGCCCGTAAAAATCGACAAAGGCGATACTGTCTTTGCACAAGATCATGATTTGGGCCGGATCAAGGATCAACTCTGAACTCGTTATGGGGTACAGAATATCGGCATTGCCCAGCGACCACCCGTCAAGATCAATGGCCAGGTTCGACCGATTTTTAATCTCCACCCATTCGGTTGCCAGAGGTGCTTTCGGATCGGCCATTACTTCATTCAGCACGAGCGGAGGAAAGCTGCTCCCCGGCGCGACGTCGGTAACGCTGTTGTTCTCCTGCCAGTCGTCATCGGGCAAGCGCAGATTGACGATATCATATACTCCGTCCAGTTCGACGGCTGATAACAGGAACACCGTCTCGTCGGCGGCCAGACCGGGGAAAGGAATGTAGGCGATCAAATCCGACGGTAGCACGATCCCATCACCATTTGGATCGTAGCTTAAAGCGATCGTGCCTTCATCGTACGGCTGCAGGCCGTGGTTGGCCAGTTGTATTTCCATGCTGGTCAAACCGTACGCGGCGGGTCTTATTTTGACTTTATCCAGCGACAAATCGAACTGCCGTACGCTTATGGAATTTTTGTGGCCCGGCGTACCACCCTCGTCATTGGTCGCATTGCCGACTAGGGGGGACGTGGGCGAATATCTTTCCCACGAAACACCGTCCAACCCCGCGTCCGGCCAGGCAAAAGTGGATACCAGATCCGTACCCCTGTATAGCGCGAATGAACCTCCGTTATCGTTTAAATCCAGATCAGGATATTCAATTATGATATAATCCTCACCCGGTTCACCATAAACCCAGCTGCCGTTATTATTGCCCCAGATGGTTTCAAATCCTATATTTTCTCCCACTGTCGTCGCTTGCTTAACGACAACGAGATATGCATAACCTTGAATATCCCCGTACAAACCCAGGCTCGCCAGCGTCGGTCCGCCCAGACCCAATTGAAAGAAACCAGGATTGTATAAACTTGTCCCGTTATTGTAAATTTCCACCCACTGCAGCGTATTTTGATCTCCGGGTTCATTGGCCATGACTTCATTGATCACCAAATCGGCCCGACCATTCAGGCAGAACAGGCATAATAACGCGAAAGACAGAAATAAAATCCTGACTACCATATCGCCCGCCCCTCGATATAAAATGTCGATTGCTGTCGGTCCGTGTACGACCGACTGTAACGGTAAGAATACTTGGCGATAATGTGCAGGAATTGCCTGACCGGTATTTTTTCCTGCACATAGAGGTACATATAATCCAGTTGATGCGATTCGAGGTTTATCTTGTCGAGATTGCACCATAATTCCAACATGCCCACCGACGGCACTTCGCCCGATGCCCGGACGAACATCATGGCGTAATCATGGATATCATCGTTTTGATAGCCAATATACGTTCTTAGATATACCCCGTTTTGTCTCAATTTGTACTCCAGCCGGGTTTCATTTCCGGAAGAAATATCGCCGATATCATAACTCCGTTTGTATCGATAATCAAGAGTCAGAAAGGAATTATTTTGAACGAGTCCGGCTACGGAAGCATAGAACTCGGTCTTCTTATGATAATCGTCAAAACCGTAACTTGATACGGCGACAGTAGATTTTATTCTGTCCGACAGACCCGTCTCGCTTTTAAGCCGAAAACCGTCCTGACCGGTTCGCCGATCGGACAGGCTGAAATCGAGACTGTCGATGACAACCGTCTGATACAACTGGCCAGACCGGCCTCCGCCGGTAAAATTGATAAAATCATCGGCATAATGCCAGAGCGACAATTGAAGCTCGATCGGCTCGACGTCATAAGAGCCTTCAATGAGAGCCGCACCTATAAAATCTTGAGTGTACTGCTGGACCGCGATTTCCCCGGATGCCCGGTAATCATAAGCGTCATATGTTACATAGGTACCGGCCTGAACGTATTTATATTCTTTGCCGGTTTGGCGATTTTCAAGAATCGCTCCCAAACCGATCAGTTCGCCCGATATTCTATCGTGCCGGGCCGAAAGCGATATCGCGCTCATGCGGAATTTATGTGTGTCGTTCTGGTCCAGGTGCAAAAGCCAGCGGGCCGGATTTCGCCCCGATGAGCCTTCCAGATAGAGGCCGTTATAGCCGCTGAAATCAGGAAATATTATACTCTCGTCGGATTCTTCGTCGCCTTTGGTCAGCAACCGTCCCCTGAAACCCAGATTCAATCCTGATCCGAAACGGGCGTTGAAACTGCCCAGATGAAACTTTTTCAATGGCCCTCGGCGGGAATTATACTCCGCCGACCGCTGTGTCCACTCATATATTCCGCTTTCGCCACGATTGAGTTTCGCTTTGATGTTCCAGTTCGTGCCGATATCGGAATTCAGGAAATAATACGACTTGTACTCCTCGGTATCTTCCAGCACCCGGGACGCTCGTGCTTTCAGATAACCGTGCCACTGCCCGGATCGCTCCCGGATGTTCGGCTGACGAAACGCGGCTTCCCGTTCCGCACCCTCACCGGTCGAATCGAGGGCCGGAACCGGACTGACACCGGGCAGCTCATCGAGCAGATAAAGGTTGGTGCTGTCCAACCCGGTTTCGATCAGGTCAACCAGATTACGATAGGTTTCAAAATCGAGATCGCCCCGAAGATACGCTTCGTACAGTTCGTCTTCCGACGGGTAAACTTCGGGATTAAGATCGTCGGCATACGCGACCGCACACAAAATAAATATGGCGACCGTTATGATTGATACAGCGCGAATCAATTCAGACCGTATTTTTTCAATTTCCTGTACAGGGTTCTCTCGCCAATGCCGAGCTTGCGGGCCGTTTCGCGGCGGTTGCCGTCGGTGTCCGACAGTGTTGCCGCGATCAGTTCTCTTTCCATGTCCTGCATCGACTGCGTTTGTGTAGAAGCATCGTCGGCGTATGGCTCGTGAGATTCAAAATCCGTCTTGGAAGGCAGGTTGGAAGTAATCAGGTCCCGCAGCATTCTTATTTCATTGCCCAGCGACAGCAGCGCCCGGTATATCAGCTCATGCCCAGCTTCTTCCGGGGTACGTCCGGTCGCTATCGGCAGATTGGTCTGCCCCATATGCTGTTCGTCGATAAATCGTTCAACTTCGGCTTTTTCGACCTGCCTGTCACGGTGCAGGGCGGCCATGCGCATCACGAAATTGCGCAGTTGCCGGACGTTGCCCGGCCAGTCGTAGCGGCGAAGCAGGTCCAGAGCCGAATCGCTGAATCCCTTAAGATTTTCCTTCTGCGCAAAATGGTACAACAATGGCAGGACGTCCTCCCGACGATCGTACAGCGGTGGCAAAATGATTTTAATAACGCTCAGCCGGAAGTACAAATCCTCCCGGAACTGCCCGTCCGCGATAGCCGTCGTCAGGTCGCGATTGGTCGCGGCGATAATTCTGACATCAGAATGTGCCGGTCGATCGGCCCCAACCGGATAAAACATCCCGTCTTCAAGCACCCGCAGAAGTTTGACCTGCATATCCGGGTGCGTTTCGCCGATTTCATCGAGCAGCATGGTCCCGCCGTCGGCCCGCACGAAAAGTCCGTCGCGTTTACCGACCGAACCGGTGAACGCGCCTTTCTCGTGGCCGAATAGTTCCGATTCCAGGATCCCTTCGGCGATGGCTCCGCAATTGACCGCCACGAAATTGTGATCGGCCCGTCGCGAATGATTGTGTATTGCCCGCGACACCAGTTCTTTGCCGCTGCCCGACGGACCGACGATCAATACCGAAATATCGGTCGGTGCGATTCTGTCGACGGTTTCGGCCACCAGTTTCATTTTGTCCGAACGCCCCACGAGACCATACTTATAAAGCAGCGCTTTCTGGCGGAGTATATCGGCGACTTTTTCGGTCAACGCCGATGCCGCGCTGCGCAGGTCGATCGAACCATCGAAATAGTCCGTGACGTCATCAGTTTGACTTTCAGCCGCTTCGGACAATATCCAGATATCAGTCAACAGTGAACGAACCCGTATGCGGTTTATCACCGCCCGGCTCAGACCGGGAAATGCGGAGTCAAAAAGAATCAGGTCTATTTGTCGCTCTTTAAGAATGGTATTGACCAGCGAAATCTCACCGACCGTCTCTCCCAATGAACCGAGAACGTTCTTCAAATGCTTGTTTTCGGCGCGGTCAGGCTTGATGACAATCAGAACATTTTGCTTCATTTGCGTCTCCGCCGGGAATTCCTGCGATCGGGAGCGCGCTTGCCCCGGGGTTTGAGATTCTTGTCTTCCCGCGCTCTCGGCTTGCCGCTTTTTCGTTTTGGTGTCGCTTTTGGCGCTTCAACCAGAAACAGGTCGATTTCATTCTTAATAATGTCCACTTTCATCACCCCGACTTTGATCGCGTCGCCCAGCTGGAAGATCCGCCCGGTCCGGCGACCGACCAGACGATAATTCTTTTCTTCGAACTGGTAATAGTCATCATCGAGGGTGGACAACCGAATCATGCCTTCGGCGCCGACGCCATCGAGCCGCACGAAGAAGCCGAAACTCAATACGCCGGATATGACACCGGTGTACTCTTCACCGACATGAGCCGACATATATTCAACCTGTTTGATTTTCACCGCTTCCCTTTCGGCCGCTTCGGCGAGACGTTCGGTCTCGGAGCAGTGCCTCCCGACGTTGCCCAGAATAGTATCGAGACGGTTTTCCAATTCGACCGGATAGCGTCCATTGGCGAGAATTTTCAGCAGACGATGCACCATCAAATCGGGATAGCGGCGAATCGGCGACGTGAAATGAGTATAGTGCTTGAACGCCAAACCGAAGTGGCCGATGTTTTTCGACTGATAAACCGCTTTTTTCATGGAGCGAAGCATCAGTTCGTTGAGCATCTCTTCTTCCGGCTGTCCTTTGACCTGTTCCAAAAACCGGGAAAACTGAATCGGTTTAATTTCTTTGGACACGGGGAACTTGTAGCCCAGGCGACCAACCATGTAAGAGAAAGCCTCCAGCTTCTCCATGTCGGGGCGGTCGTGCACGCGGTACAGGAACTTGAATCCCTTGCGCGAGACATCCATCGCAATCGCTTTATTGGCCGCCAACATGAATTCTTCGACTAACCGGTTGGCTTCGGATCGAACTCGTTTGCCGATTTCGACGACCTTGCCGTCCTGATCCATGACAATTCGCGCTTCGGGCAAATCGAAATCGAGCGATCCCGAATTCATCCGCCTTTTGGTCAGGACCTGCGCCAGTTTCCGGGCCAGGGTCAGATTTTCGGCGACGCCTTTTAGGCGCGGCGTGACTTTGCCGGTATCGAAAAAGGCCTGGACTTGCTCGTAAGTGAGACGCGCTTTCGATTTTATCACGCCATCGGTTATATCCCATTTCAGCATTTTGCCGCTATCATCGAAGTCAATTATGACCCCATAGACCAGCCGTCTCGTATTGGGTTTGAGCGAACAGACATTATTGGACAGACTCTCCGGAAGCATCGGGATTACGTCACCCGGCAAATAAACCGAATTGCCCCGGTCGAAGGCTTCTTTATCGAGGGCCGTATCCGACCGGACATAGTGCGAAACGTCGGCAATAAACACACCCAGTCGATAACCCTCGGCCGTTTTGGTAACCGTGACGGCGTCGTCAAAATCTTTGGCATCGACCGGATCGATCGTATAGATGGTCCAGCCGGTGAAATCGCGACGGTGTCGCGTCTCCTTGGGTCCCCCGAGAAGTGCGGCTTCTTTGGCCTCGGACAGTACATCCGGCGGGAAGGCTTCGGGAAGATTGTACGTCCGCATAACCGTCAGCATGGCGGTCTTCGGATCGCCGGGGAACCCGAGCCGCTCGATAATCTCGCCCTCAGGATTAAGATGCGGCTGTTCCCAGACGGTTATTTTCACGGCCACTTTTTCGCCGTCACCGGCACGCAGCGAAAGCCGGTTGGGAATATAAATGTTGCGGTGCAGACGTTTCTTGTCCGGTACCACCCAACTGAAATGCCGCCCCTTCTGAAAGGTCCCGACAAAACTCTGGTTGGTGCGCTCGATGATTTTGATCACCCGGCCGCAGGCTTTGTTATCTTTCGATGAATCAATGCGCACCATGACCCGGTCGCCTTCGAGTGCGGTGTCGAGATGCTGGGGCTGAATCTCGACCGGCCGGGAATCTTCGGTATAGACCAACCCTACCCCGGCTCGGGAAATCGTAATCTGTCCGACCACCAGATTCATCTCGGAAGGCACGCCGATGCGGCCGCGTCTAAGTCTGACCAGCTTGCCTTCATCGAGCAGTCCCTTTACCGTATCCCGAAAATCGCCGTATTCTCGGGCCGGGATTTTCATTTCGGAGGCCATTTCCTTTATTTTCAAAGGGCGACCGGCCCGAAATGACATGTAATCGATAATAAATTGTTCTTGAGTTTTTGACATGGCAGTAATTTCGACAATTAGCAACAGAAGTCAAGCTATTTTGTCATAATTCTGCCATTATGGCATTGTTTTCTGGGAGGCTTTTTAGAATGTGTTTGTTCCGCAGGGTCTTGACCCGACGCAGTCGGGGTGTGACCCTGCGATCTTTGCATGGAATCCGTCGGGTGACAATTTCGACTTTGTCGAAATCAACACCCGACGGAACATTTTTATTTCGGTTAAAATGATAAGGGCGGATCATCCGACCCGCCCTCAGGTGTCGCATATCGCGCAAAGGTGGTTAAATTTTGCCGGGACGATTCATGCCCTGACCCTGACCGCGGCCACCCTGTCTGCCCTGACCCATGCCGGGCATCATCTGGTGGTCCTCATTGAACCGCTGCTGTCTCATATCCTTGAGCTTGGCCTGCTGCTCATCGGTCAGAACATTTTTCGTGGCCTGACGGTGGCGGAACATCATCTTCTGCATATCGGTCCGATATTGGCCGACCTTATCGATGGCGGCCAGAATGTCGGCATCGGACGCCTGCGACATTCTCAGGTTTCTGAGTTCCAGCTGAGCCTTTTCCAGATTGGCTTTAGTATCTATTCTCTCAACGCCGAAGGTTTTCTGCATTTTCATGATGGAGTCCTTCTGGTCCTGAGTCAGATTCAGCTCATCGGCCATTTGCAGAATGCGTCCCAACTGTTGTCCGCCTTCTCCACCGTGACCGCGCCCCATCATCATCCGGCCGCCGTCCTGGTTGAAGCGGCATCCATCGTGTCCCGAACCCATCATCGGCCCCATGCCCTGCGCCGCCGCGCTCAAAGCCAGCAGCATCAGTCCTGCTACGGTAAGTACTATTGCCCTTTTCATTTTAGTCTCCTTTCAACAATTTAATTTTCGCCTTGCCCGAAGGGGCGTCTGTTCATGCCGCCCCGAAAACCCCGGACGGTATCGATAAGCTCCTTTTCGAACCTGTTTTCGAAAACCACCATTTTGCCCATCTGGGCCGGAGTCAGAATCTCGGCAGCCTTTTGATGGAATTTTTCGGCGATTTTCACATGGCCCAAACGCATCTCATCGATCTGTTTGACCAGGGTTTTAATCTCTGAATCAGACGGCTGATCCGACTTAAGCAGTTCAGCCAGTTCATCCACTTTTGCGCTGATATCGTCGTGCAACTGTCGTGAGTCCTTGCGGAAGTTGCTGAAAATAAGTATGAACTGTGAACTTTGATCGTCATCAAGGTCCAATAATTCAAGCAGCTTCAGGAGACGGAGGTTCTCCAGCGTTTGTGCCCGGTCTTCGTCGGAGCCCCGGTTGAAGCCCATTCCGTGCGGCCCTGGTCCCATGCCCTTGTTCATCATGGGTGGAGCCTGACCACTGTCAGGTGAAGGCGGCTCGTCGATTTGTCCGGCATACGACACCGGCACAGCCAACAAGAGCACCATCAAGCTTATCATCATACTATTTTTCAACCTCATAGCAAATCTCCCACGTCTATTTCCTTATTGAGCATTTGCAATTCGTCTTTGGACAGATTCCCCAGAAGGTCGTCGGAAATATCATACCCGTTCGACTGTACCTGCGAGGAAATCAACATTTCGACATACGGATCATCGAGCTCTTCGCTATCGGTGGACTGCTGGCCGGTAGCCAGATAGTTGTAAGTAATGGTGCTGTCGGGAAGAACCCCGTTCTGTCCGTATTTAAGACCGGTAACGAAAGACATTCCGACTATGACAACCATCGCGGACACTGCCGCGCCCCACCGCAAAAGGCTTTTCCCGAACTGCCCGGACCGATGATCCGCGATATCCAGGGCCGTATCGAGACGCGCATAAAACTGCGCCGTCTCGTTTTGAGATAAAGGCGGAACCTTGAGCTTTTTGAGATCGGCCTCAAGCTTGCCCAAGGCTTTCGAATTATTATTTTGCGAATTATCAGCCATGTCTTAATCTCTGAATTCTTTCAGGTCTTCCCGAAGCTTTTCGATCGCCTTTTGATAGTGCGTCTTGACGGTCGATTCACTTCTCTCCAGAATCGCGGCTATCTCCGCAAACGGCAGTTCTTCATAGAAGCGCAGGTTAAAAACCAGCTTCTGCTGCGGGGGAAGTTTTTTCAGGGCGGCGACCATGGATTTCTGGAGCGCTTCGTTTTCCACGGAATCGACCATTTCATAGGCCGGTTCGTTGCCCGGATTAGCTTCTATATTATAAAAAGGAATGATTTTGGAGCGACGTATATAGTTCAACGTTTTATTTGATGCAATCCGATACAACCAGCTCGAAAACCCTGAATCACCCCGGAACTTCTTGAGCGACTTGTAGGCCGCCAAAAAAGAATCCTGGAGCAGGTCCAGGGCCGTCTTGCGGTTCTCGGTCATTCTGTAAATCAGGGCAAACATCTTATCTTTATTCTCCGCAACCAGTTTGTCGAAGGCTCGGCGATCTCCCGCCTTAGCCTGCCTTACCAGTTCTTGTTCCTCTAATTGTATCAATTTGTGTCTTTACCTTTTGGACAAACGATAAATCCAAAAGACTAATAAAAAAAGGACAAACTATTTCAAGTTTGTCCGTGATATTCGGCGCTGTACCATTTTTGCACAGCTTAATCGGGGCGGCTTTTCATGAGGACTTTTGAGTATTGCTGCATGTTTTCCAGCACTTTGCCCGTTCCCCGCACCACGCATGTCAGCGGGTCTTCGGCGATATTGACCGGAAGATTGGTTTCCTGCCGCAGCCGCTTGTCCAGCCCGCGCAGCAGAGCGCCGCCGCCGGTAAGAATGATGCCCCGTTCGAGAATATCCGAAGCCAGTTCCGGCGGTGTCTTTTCCAGAGACTGGCGGACCGCTTCCACAATTCTGTCGATCGGTTCCACCAACGCTTCCCTAACCTGCACCGACGAAAGTTTTAAATTCTTCGGTACCCCGGCGACGAGGTCGCGGCCCTTGATTTCCATGGAAATCTCTTTTTCCAGAGGAAATGCCGATCCTATTTTGATCTTTATATCCTCGGCCGTCAGCTCCCCGATAAGCAGGTTATAATTTTTCTTGAGGTACATGATGACGGCTTCGTTGAGTTCGTCACCGGCGATGCGCACCGAGATATTATTAACAATGCCATTCAGGGCGATAACCGCGATTTCGGATGTCCCGCCACCGATATCAATAATCATGATACCGGTCGGCTGATCGACCGCCAGCCCGACCCCGATCGCCGCCGCCATCGGCTCCTGCAAAAGGAACACTTCGCGGGCTCCGGCGTTTTCGGCAGAATCTCGCACCGCTCTTTTTTCGACCTCGGTAATACCGGACGGCACCGAGATTACGATGCGCGGTTTCATCAGGTATTTATGCCGAATAACACGCCGGATAAAGTCCGACAGGAGTTTTTCGGAGATTTCGAAATCGGCGATAACGCCGTCTTTCAGCGGTCGGATGGCCGCGATTTCGCCGGGTGTACGCCCCAGCATTTCTTTGGCCGCCGAGCCGACGGCCAGAATTTTGCCGGTGGCTTTTTCGACCGCCACCACCGACGGTTCATTAAGGACTATTCCCTGTCCCCGTACAAACACCAGAGTATTAGCCGTTCCCAGGTCAATACCGATGTCGCTTGAAATAAAATCAAAAAGGCCCACTTATAATCCTAACGACGTAATAGGGTTACACCGTACTTTAGATGTCGTCAATTTTTGCGATACATTAATCCCGCATACGTTAAAAAGCAACAAAAAAGTTTGGAGACGGAGAAATCGACAATTGCCTCGATTTATTGCTTGACGTATCGCGGGCCCGATAATATCTTTATTATTGTCAAAGTGGCCGTATTAATCTGAATATTTCCTGTACATATCGGGTTTGAGATATTCGATTTTTATTATTCGCCATCGATATCATTCTGCCCGGTATAAACAGGAAGGGTTCGGGCAAATAGTCACCCTGAAAGCCTGGGAGAGATCTATGGCCTCCTGCAGCCGAAAAAACATTGACGGCTCAGGGCAACGGGGTGCGACGGGGGACGCCCCGTGTTCGGAGCTCTCGTGCTCTGCTTCGATCCGGGTCGGTGGATTTGGGACATATATTTCGAGGGGGAACAGTCGCCGATCCACCGCTCCCGTCGCCATTAATTTTCAGAATAAATTGAATGGAAATCAGTCGAGATAAATGCGTTTGGGAGGAGAGCTCCCCCGCGATCCGATCAGCCTGAACCATAAATATCCGAAACCAAACCCGCCGACGTGCGCCAGCCAGGCGACGCCTCCGCCGCCTCCGGCCGCGGACATGAATATTTGATAGACAAACCAGAACCCGAGGATTATCCAGGCTGAAATACGCATGATGCGGATAAAATAAAACAGGAACAGCAGGGTGAGAATTCGGGCGTGCGGATAAAGGAACATATAGGCCCCCATAACGCCCGCAATCGCTCCCGACGCTCCCACCAGAGGAATCTGAGAATTGGGACTGAAAATGACAAACATGAACGCCGCCGCCAGTCCCGAGACGAGATAAAATATGATGAACTTTACCGGCCCGAGGTGATTCTCCACGTTGTTTCCGAAAATCCACAAATAGAGCATATTTCCGGCAAGGTGCATGAAACCGGCGTGCGTGAACATACTCGAAAACGGTGACAGCAAAATCGGCCAGGAAAACTGCGGGGTAAGTTCGGTCATGTGCACTATTTCATAGGGTATCAGGCCGTACTTGTATATGAAAATATTGAATTCCTGCGGGGTGCGGTTCATCGACAGAAAATAGACGATGCAATTCAGTATAATTATGATGAACGTGGCGTAGGGTTTATTGGGTCCGGGATGCTCGTCTTTAAGAGGAAGAAACATAGACCTATTTCCCGCTGTCGCTTTGTACGGTGAATTCCGAGAAGACCGTTCGGGAATTCCCGGCCTTGTCGGTGGCGGTGATTTTCAGTTCATGAGTTCCATCACTCAATCTTCGCCGTGGGGTCGTCTTGAGAATTTCAGTTTCCGGGTCATATTCGGGGATCAGCCACTCACCGTCGAGTTCGATCAGTACCTGATCGTCGGATTCTATTCCCGAAATATCGTCGCTTAACGTACAGTGTATGTTCGGCATTTTATGACTTGTGACCGATTTATTGCGCGGGACAATGTTCTTTAAATGGGGCGGATCGTCATCTCTCAATACGGCGAACGTCCCCAACAAACCCGACGAACACGCCAAGCGCCCGGAATCATAAATCGTTTCAAGCGGGTTCCATTCTTCTTTGTCGTTCAAGCGGCAGATCAACAACTGCCTGTCGTCGGGGACAAAATCGCCCGTGAAAGCGACCTCTATATCCTGGGCCAGAGGCACCGTCGTGGGGCCGATCGTATAAGCCGGGGTCATCATCTGCTTGCGATGCTGGTGCCATTTGGGATCTTTGCCGATCTCGAGAAAAACCGGCGCATACAAATCAGCACTTTGTATCTCCACCGTTGCGATGCTGTCTTCGCTGGCAAGCTTCTTCCCCGGATAATGCCCCGCCGAATTAATTCGCACGTCTTGCTCCGCCACCGGAATGGTCCTGTCTTCCGCATAAATATCAAAACGCACCAGGTCGGTTTTAATATCGCCCGGCCGAACAAAAGCGGCAAACTTGCTGGGCGTGACAACTGTCACCGGCAGGCTGTCTTTGTACCCGTCACTGAAAATAGCCGTTATAACCGGGATTGGGCAAAACCGCCGTCGCGAGGAGACGTCGACCACCACACCTTCGCCGTCGAGATTATAGCTTATATGGAAATTCGGTTGGTTATCCGGCGACAGCGGCAAATACACGGCGTCTTTGACCCAGCCCGATGACCCGAAGGCCGTAATTTTCAGCATCTTGATGCTTTGACGGGCATGGGGTAAATGAACCCGCCAGGCCAGGTCGCTGACTTTATCGATATTGCTCTTATCGACAACCCGCCATTCACCGGAATTTCCGATCCCGAAAGCGGCGATATGATCCAGGTCGATATAGCGCATATCGGGAAACGCCTGGACATATAAAAGTGAATCACCGCCCCAGCCAACGTCGAATAATTTACCCGACGGAGCCAGGATAAATTTAAAGTGCAGTTCCGATTTATTTCCGGCGGCATCGGACGCCTCAATCCGGGCGTTATGAAGGCCATAACTATAGGTCGTCTTGCCCGAAAATATGCCGCCTTTATCGTACGAGGAACGGCTTCCCGGATAAATCATGCCAGGCGGATTATAAAGCCGCCGCCAGTGAGATTGATCCTGCATCTGTGCGGCATAATCAAAAATCAAGTCGACCATCCTCGTTTGTTCGTAATCGTACGAATCGAATACGTTATCAAAGTACAGGTAATCGTCAATGTACAACTTGATATCGTAAAGGCTCAACATCGGGCCGTTCTCCCGGATACGATCGTACGCGCGCACGTCCACCGCTATCGGCCCCTGAATGAAAGGAACCGAATCGAGATAGTACACATTGTCGGAACGATCGAAGTGCGTTTCATAATAGCGCCGTCTCTCACCGGTATCAAAAAGAGAATTGTCATCGGTATAAGCAAGGGCAATCTGGGTGATTTCGGGAGGGGTGTCGTCGACCACCCCGAATCCTTCTCTCAAAGGATTCAGAGGATGATTGTCTTTGTTACGGACTTCAAAATGTATATGGGGAGCGCCGTTGCCGGACTGACCGGAATAAGCTACCAGCTCACCCTCGGTAACGGGCAGTGAATCGGGACCGAAGAACAAATCGAACGAGTAGCGCCGCTGGCCGTATTGTTCCGCTTTGACGATTTTCTCCAGACGGTCGGAGAGCCGCGACAGATGACCGAAAACATAAATGCGTCCGTCATGGCCTTTAAGATAAAGGCCCTTGCCGTAACCCGTGTATGAATACTTAATGCGCCATACGAAACCGTCGGACGGGGCATAAATTTCCCATCCTTCCCGGCCGCCGGTTCTGATATCAATGCCACCGTGGAAGTGCGCCGGCCGAAACTCACAAAAGCCGGAGGACAGGTCTATATTGCCTTTAACCGGCCACTGCGTCTCCCCGGCAAGAGCCGTTGCGGCGCATATTATTACAATGATTAATGCCTTTTTCATATAATCCGATACTATCATCATAACCGATTAAACAAGTTATCGGTCGGCCGGTTCAAAGTCAAAAAGTTTTATGAAGAATCAGGCCAATATCCGACTTGCGCATTTGCATAAATCGCTTATATTGTCGGGTTAAATTTGAGCAATGACTTTTGAGGAGAAGACCTGATGTTTCAACTACTAAGACGGCTTATTGTGCCCATTATCGTTATTGTCCTGGTGTTCTTTACCGGTATGATTATCCTGCAATGGGGCGCCGACATAACCAGATCCAAGAACGTGAAAAACAACGTCGGTGCAATTAACGGCGAACAAATTTCCTGGCAGATTTTCGATAACTACTATAACTCCATGCTGCGTCAGGAACAGGACAAATCCGACCAGGACCTTTCGGTAAGCAAGGTCCGTGAAATTCGCAATAAAGCCTGGCAGCAACTGGTCGTCGATTATCTGCTCAATCAGCAAATCGCAAAGCGCAAGATAGCTGTAAACGATGAAGAATTGTTCAATTATTTGAGAATGTACCCGCCTCAGGAAATCCAGCAGGCGCCCCAATTTCAGACCAACGGCAAATTCGATTATCAGAAATATACCCAGGCCATGGGCGATCCCAACGCCGCCCCGTTCTGGGCTTCGCTGGAAAAGTATGTCACCCCTAATATTAAGCGGTTCAAGCTCCAGCAGGATATTGTCAGTGCCGTGCGCGTGACGCCGGCCGAAGTTATGCAGGCGTTTCTGGATTCTAAGGAAGAATTAAAACTGGGCTACTTGTACGTTCCCGACAAAGACCTTCTCACCAAGGCGCCGGAACCGACCGAGGAAGAAGCTAAGGCGTTTTATGATTCCCATCTCGAGGATTATGCCGTCAAGAAGCGCAGCGTGCTCGACGTCGTCACTTTCAAGATCGAACCGTCCCAAAACGACTGGAACCGGATATTGTACCAGATGAACGATATTTATGATTCTCTTATGGCCGGTGCCGATTTTGGAGAATACGCCCGGAGCTTATCCGAGGACAATTCTGCCCAAAACGATGGCGATCTGGGCTGGTTCGAACGAGGACGCATGGTTCCCCCGTTCGACAGCGCCGTCTTCGCAATGAAGGTTGGTGAAATCAGTCATCCGGTCAAGACCATGTTCGGCTATCACATTATCAAGTTAATGGATATTCGATCCAAGAAAAACCCGTCGACCAATAAAATGGTAGAAGAGAGACACGCCGCTCATATACTCCTGAAAGTCGAACCGTCGCCGGAAACTATCGCCACGATAAGGCAGGAGGCCGATGACTTTTCCGCGGCGGCTAAAATCGATGGGTTCCAAAAAACGGCCGACAGTCTGAATTATAAGATCGATACTACGCGGGCCTTTACCGAGGATGACTATCTGCCCATACTGAACATGAAGGATGAAAAACTGAGCCAGAGTATCATGCAGGCCAAAGTGGACTTCATTTCCGATCCCGTCGAATCGGATAACGGGTATTACGTATACAAAGTCGCCGAACACCTTGACGCCGGATATCGGCCTTATTCCGAAGTAGTTGCCAGCGTCAAACGCGGCGTCCAGACCGAATGGGTGCAAAAAGTGGCTATGGATACCGCGACGGTGATAAGAAAAGACCTCGTCGGCGGTGACGCCATGTCTTCGGCCAGCCGGAAATACGGTTTCCCCTATGCCGTAAAGGACAAAATTACGCGCTTGTCGGTGATCCCCAATATCGGCAAAGATCCGGCCGTGCTGGCGGCGGCTTTCGCCCTCGAAAAGCCCGATCAGATATCCGAACCGGTTGAATATCGCAATGGCGTGGCCATATTGAAACTGGTCGAGCGCATTTCACCGGACGTGGAAGAATACAATAAAATTCAGGACTCATTGTACCAGCAAGTGCTTCAAAAGAAACAGCAGAATTTCTACACCCAGTGGTATAACAACTTGTTTAAGAGTGCGAACGTCGAAAATTGGGTCGATGAATTTTACAGCAGCGGCAACCATTACTAATCAGCAGCGAGATAGATTTAAAAGGCGCCGAACCGCGGCGCCTTTTTTAATTGGTTAAATCGCCGTATAGTGTGCCCAGTGCTTTGCTATCCTGAAAGATTTTCTTCCGGCGGAATTCCCTCAGCCCGCCCACGTCGAGGACAGTCGAGATAATCGCTTTATCGAGCTCTTCATGAAACTGGACTCTGTTTTCGATACCCCACGGGGCAGCTATCAGCGACCGGCCCTGAAGAGGCTTGGCAAACAGACTGCCTACGGCACAGGTCTTGACGATGAAGGCATTGGCCAGAGACGCGCCGTTGACGTATATATCCCGGTCGCGTTTCTGCTTTTCCGATTTCGATTCGGCCGGCTTTAACGGTGAGGTCGTCGGAATAAATATTATATCGACCTGCTCCACGGCCATCAGTTCGAACAGGCCGGGATTTAACGCATCGGCGCAAATCATCAGTCCGACCCTGATGCCTTCCACGTCCCTGACGAAAATCTTATCCCCCGGTAAAATGCCTTTGGCGATTTCTCCGCTCACCGGATTGAGCTTACGGTATTTCCCGATCCTGCGACCCCGATTGAATAAATACGAACTGTTAAAGAGAGAATCTCCGTCCGATTCCACGACCGACCCGCCGATCAGACAGGTGTCCAGTTCAATCGACAGGCGCTGTATATAATCGAGATTTTCCTTAATCTGAAGGGCCGAACGGGCGAAATCCGGCATATAATTGCCGACCATGAAATATTCCGGGAGACAGACAAAATCCGGCCTTTTTTTGAATATATGCAGTTTTTCTTCGAGCGTAAGCTGTTGCCCAAGCTCCGCCTGCACGGCGACGACACGAATTAGCATGAAATAAATTTCCCTCTGTCTGTCTTGGCCCGGTTTAATATGCGACCAATCTACTCAATAATACTGTAATGTTTACAAAGAGTTTGGAAAAAATTAAAAATTAACGATTAAGTGCAAATTTGGCGGAAATTGTGTGCGAATTTGGGCAAGCCCATTGGTGGGTCGCCCACGGCTTGGGGCCTGTTGAAAAACCAGTAGGTCGGCTTCCGAATCCTGACGAAGTCAGGAGAGAAAGCCGACATCTTGTTGTCGGGTTTCTCGTTACGCTTCGCTCCACTCGGAACCCGACCTACTTCTTGCACCATCCGTGCACTTTTTCAATAGGCGGCGGGTCGACCACGGCTTACCGTGGGATATGTTGTTTGGACTATTAAATTGAAGGGGCCAACATCAAGCTTTTGGGCGACACTATCTTCGTACGTTGTGCCCGGCGGGTTCTCAAACCCGCCGGAAAATAAAATCTATTCGCGCCTAAATCAGCAGTTCGTATAATTCGGGCCCCCGCCGCCTTCGGGAACCACCCAGTTGATAACCTGATATGGATCGGCTATGTCGCACGTCTTGCAATGGACACAGTTGGACGGCGTCAACTGCAGCTTCTTTTTGCCCGGACGGGAGTCATCGTCGACCATTTCATATACCTGCGCCGGGCAGAAATATTGACACGGGTTGCCGTACTCCTCGGTGCAGCGCGTATTGCAAATTTCGGGGTCGGATATCACCAGATGCGACGGCTGATCTTCTTCGTGTTTGGTGCCACTGTGATAGACGTCGGTCAGTTTATCGAACAGGTATTCATTGTCGAATTTAAGATCACGTTTGACGGCATTTTGATTCCTTACCGAAAGAAATTCATTGTACTTCATCACGCTTTCGTGATCGGCGTGCGTTTGTCTTTTATCGACCAATCCATATCCGTCCGAGATCATCTGAATCCCCGAAGAAATCATCCCCGCGATCAGGCCGTCGTCGAACCCGGAATGAAAATTCCTGACTTCATATAGTTCGTCTCTGGCCTGCGATTTTTCGAATCTGGTTTCCATTCCGGAAAGAACGTCGGCACTGAAATCGTTTCTCTGCAAGGCATCGAAGACCGTCTCGGCGGCCATCATGCCCGATTCCATCGCCAGGTGAATGCCTTTAAGCCTCTGGGCGTTTAAAAATCCCGCCGAATCACCGACCAACAAAAGACCATCATGATACAATTTGGGCATGGCATAATAGCCGCCTTCGGGGATTGTCTTGGCTCCGTAATGAAGCATCTTGCCACCCTCGAATATCTTTTTAACCATCGGATGAGTCTTAAACTGCTGGAACCGGTAATGAGGGTCATTGGTCGGATTGGGGCTGTTGAGCCCGACCGCAAAGCCGACCGCGGCCATATTGCCGCCCATATCGTAAATAAAGCCGCCGCCGTATTCATAATTTGGTTCCGGCCAGCCAAACGTATGTATTATCTCACCGTCGCCCAGCCGCCACTCGGGAATCTCCCAAACCTCTTTGACACCCGTAAGATACTGCTGCGGCATTTTGCCGTCTTGCAGATCAAGCTTGGACAGCGCCTGTTTGGTAAGCGACCCGTGGACGCCTTCGGCCAGGATCGTAACTTTGGCTTTGAGAATCGAACCCGGCTCGAAATTGTCTTTGGGCTGGCCTTCTTTATTGAGACCCAGGTCAACCGTCCTGACGCCGGTGACGGCGCCGTTTTCGATCAGCAGTTCGAATCCGCCCATCTCCGGAAAAATATTTACATCGGCGGCTTCGACCTGTTCGGCCATCCAGCCAACCAGTTTATTCAGCGAGACAATATAATGGCCGTCGTTATGAAACGGTTTGGGCAGAAACGGGAATTTTATTTGGGAATTTTCGGTCAGAAAGTACAATCCGTCACGGCCGGCCTTCTTCTCGAACGGCATGCCCTTCTCGATAAAATCCGGGATCATTTTTTTGATAACCGATGGATCGAGAATGGCCCCGGAAAACGAATGAGCGCCGGGATAGCTGCCTTTTTCGAGGACCACTATTTCGGGCATGGCGACCTGCCCGTCGGATTTTTTAATCAATTCGGCCAGATGATAGGCGCACGACAGTCCGGCCGGACCGGCGCCAACGATCAATATATCAACTTCGAGTATTTCTCTTTCGATATCCATTGCCTACCTCGATCTTGAGATTGTCAATCTTGTATTTGACGACAATATACTCAGGTAGACCGTCAAAAGGCAATGCTTTTAGCTGCGGCCGTTTTTTCCGTCACGTCCGTTGTTGAAGGTCCTGTTTCCGCCGGAATTGATTCCGGTCTCATCGGCCCTGTCAGGAAGTTGCAGCATTTCCTTGATCTTGGAAATATTGCACCCGATAACCATCAATCTTCCGGCCACGACCACCGGTCTTTTAATCAGGTCGCTATCCTGCGCCATAAGATCGTACAATTCCGGACGCGGGGGCAATTCCTGATCCAGCTTGTGCTTTTTGAACGAACTCGAATTCTCGTTCAGAAAATGCTTCGCGTCGAAATGTCGAAACAACCGGGTTATTTCTTCAACACCGAGGGGGCGTTCCTTGATGTCGCGAATGAATAGATCAACTTCCTGTTTCTTCAGAAAATCCGAAATCTCCTCGCAATCCTGCTCGTTCGGATAAACATAAAGATTGACTCTCTTGAGCATTGTGCCTCCAAAGATTCACTAAGATACGTGCTCTGTTTAGTGATCCTGAAATCCGTAGCAATCGTACCGGATTATTCAATTGGCCGTCTGTATTAAAAATGTCATTGACTTCAAGCCGTGCAGATGGATCACATAAATTACTTATTTGCTAAATTCGTTCCTCCCGGTTTCACTTCCGACCGGTCGGATTGTTGTGACAGTTTTTGTCACATCAAATTCGCTTCTTTTGATTCCCTAAAAAGAACGTCTCGTTTTATTTTTCTCAACAATCCTATATTGAACATTTACGAGTCGCGAACCGGTGCCGGCGGAAATCTATCGGTCTGCATCAATGGCTGCCGGTTTCATTTGGAAATAAATATATAATTTTTTCCCCAAGCGCAAGCGAAAAATGGAAATATTGGGCGCGAATAAGTACTTAAAATATATGTGACATTTGGGATTAATTGCCATCAAGGGTGAGCCGATTGGAGCGCTCCTGCCTCGGTGAAGAGATAACTTCAACATCGCCCCGGGCAATTTCTTTGAGCCGTTCGATCACGCCTGCTATCAGAAAATCAGGGGTCGAGGCTCCGGCCGACAGGCCCGTTGTTTGCACAGTCTCGGACCCGAAAAACCACTCTTCTTTTATATCCTCGGCGGAGTTTATTAAATACGACGCCGCCCCCAGCGATCGGGATATCTGCACCAGGCGGTTGGAATTGGCGGATGAACTCGACCCGACTACCAGCATAAGATCGGTCTTGCCGGCCAACTCGGTAATAGCCTCCTGCCTCTGGCTGGTCGCGTTGCAAATGGTATTGAAAACCTCGGCGTGGGGAAATCTCTTTTGCACCTCTTCGACAAGAATCTCAAAATCGGCCTGACGAGCCGTAGTTTGGGCCGTAAGAGCGATCGGTCCGGACTCATAATCTATTTTATCCATGTCCGCCAGCGAACCGATGACTTTGATATTATTCGGAGCGTGACCGACAATGCCTATGGTCTCATCATGGTGGCCGTCACCAAAGTGCAAAATCAGATAACCGTCCTGGGCCAGCTTTTTCACAATATTGTGAATGCGAATGACCAGCGGGCAGGTAGCGTTAATGACATTCAGTCCTTTGGCCCGGGCGGCGTCGAGAACGGCCGCGCTCGCCCCGTGGGCCGGGATAATGACGGTCCCCCGGTCGATATTTTCCACCGTGTCGGACTGCCCCACGCCCATCTTCTTGAATCTTTCGACAATGGCGTCGTTGTGCACTATTTCCCTGAATATCGTAACCTTATCGTCGACCGAAGCGTTCTCTTCGGCGATGGCGATGGCTCTCTTGACACCCATGCAAAATCCGAAATGTCTGGCGATAATTATTTTCATTGAAAACGAACCGCTACTTTTTATATGATACGCCGCTGGGCCGCACCATGTGCTCGACAAAATAAGCCGTCAAGACCGGGTTATCGTGCAATTCGCTGTGAAACGCACTGACCAGACAGCGTCCCTGCCTCAGCAAGACCGGTTGACCGTCATACTTGGCGAGGACTTTGACCTCCGGGCCGATATCTTCAAAAACCGGGGCCCGAATAAACGACACTCCGATTGTCTCCGACGATCCATTCAGGCTCAACGGCACCTCGGCATAAAACGAATAAACCTGGCGGCCGTAGCCGTTGCGCAGGGCTTTGATATCTATTATTCCAAATGGTTTGACACGGGCGTCATCGACCTGGCGGGCCAGTAAAATCGAACCGGCACAGGTGCCCCATACGGCGTGATTTTCAAAAAATGATTTCAATTTTTCGCGAAAGCCGAAACGGTCAATCAACTCGGTCATGGTGGTCGATTCACCACCGGGGATAATCAGGCCATTGGTCGTAGCGAGTTGATCCGGCCTCCGGATTTCAAACGAAGGCACTCCCAGCCTTTTCAAATGATATAAATGGCGCTCGAAATCACCCTGAAGAGCCAGCACCCCAATGTTTATTGACGGGCCCATGATGATACCTTTGGTGACAGAATCTTATCTGACCTGCAGCAGTTCTTCATCGGGCAGCGCCGACGCCTGGACGCCTTTCATGGCTTCGCCCAGATTGCGGCTGCACTCGGCCAGAGCTTTGGGGTCGTTGTACTGCGCCACGGCGGTCACAATCGCCCTCGCCCGTTTTTCGGGATTGGATGACTTGAAAATGCCACTGCCGACAAAAACCGATTCGGCGCCGAGTTTCATCACAAGCGCGGCATCGGCCGGCGTTGCCACTCCCCCGGCGGCAAAATTGGGCACCGGCAGGCGACCGGACTCGGCCACCATCTGCACCAGCGTCAACGGGACACGCAGCTCCCTGGCGGCAGTGTAAAGCTCATCCTGGGGCAGAACCGTCAGGCGCTTCAGGTCGCGGTTGACCTCACGAATGTGACGCACCGCTTCGGAAACGTCGCCGGTCCCGGCTTCACCCTTGGTACGGATCATGGCCGCGCCCTCGGAAATGCGCCGCAGCGCTTCACCCAGATTGCGGCAGCCGCACACGAACGGTACCTTAAAACGCCACTTGTCGACATGATTGGCGTTGTCGGCCGGGGTCAGGACTTCGGATTCATCGACAAAGTCAACTTCGAGCGCTTCCAGAATTTCCGCTTCGGCAAAATGACCGATACGGCACTTGGCCATCACCGGGATAGAAACTGCCTTCTTGATGCCCTCAATAATATCGGGATCGGCCATACGCGCGACGCCGCCCTCGGCGCGAATATCCGATGGTACTCTTTCGAGAGCCATCACGGCCACGGCTCCCGCCTGCTCGGCGATACGAGCCTGCTCGGGATTGATAACGTCCATGATGACGCCGCCTTTGAGCATTTCTGCCAGGCCGACTTTGATTTTGTAAGTTTTATCTTCAAAGTTCATTGCAACATCTCCTTATACGGGTAAATCATCGCACATCTTAAACAAGCGGATGGATCAAACCGTTTCCGCAGAAAATCAATATATATTGGCCCGCTAAATATGGCAAGAGAGCCTTCGTGCAAAAACCAATAAAAAAAGGCCGGGCCAGGCCCGACCTGAATTCGACCGCAATTTAATATACACTCAGATGGTCGACTTAACGTCCACCGGCTTTGTACCGTGCGAAATTGGCCCGCCCCAGAGCTTTCTTGAAATAGTCTTCCTGTTTGACCCAGAAATCTCGCATCTTGCAGGTGTTCATACGCTCACATTCGCAGCGATTTTCCTGCGTGCACAGATTCAAAGATATCGGGCCTTCCATCGCTTCGATAACGTTAAGGAAGCTGATATCCTTGGGGGCCCGGGCCAGACGGTAACCGCCGGTGACGCCCTGGTACGATACCAGTATGCCCGCCCAGGTCAGGTCTTTTAAAATCTTGGCCAGAAATTCCCGGGGTATCTGTTGAGCTTCTGCCACGGTACCTATTGATGCCAGCTTGCCTTTGGGCAAACTCGCGAAGTGAGTCACCGCTCTAAGTGCATAATCGGCTTTTCTCGATAATTGCATTTTCCAAATCCCTCAAACATATATAAGTTGATATCACCATCTATATACGTTACATTGACCACTTAATATGGACATATTTCACAATATTTTCAAGTCTTTTTTGGACCAAAATAGACATTATCACCCCAAAATATAGATTCAAAGCGTCAAATTATACATTGTAGGTCTATTATTGGAACAATTGTGCCGCCGACGGGTTAATTCTGAGAAAATAACAAAGAAGAAGGCTTCCGTGCCGAAAATAAAAATTCAGAACATTAATATGGAAATAGAGGTCGCCGAAGGCACATCGATACTCGAAGCCGCGCTCGACAACGACATCGACATCAACAACGACTGCGGCGCCAACGGCGTTTGCGGAACCTGCCAGGTACATATAGAAGACGGCCACGACCATCTCAGCGAAATGAGCGCGGAGGAACTGGAACTGCTGGAAATGACCGAATATATCCCCAACAAATCACGCCTGGCGTGTCAGACGCGGGTTTATGGTGACGTCGAACTTACCATTCCTGATTAAAATCATTTGACGGTAGTCTTAAACCCGATCGTGTATGTACAGTTTTATATCGCGTTTTTTTAGCTGGCCGATAAAAAACTGCGGATCGACCGCGACTTCCTGGGGAATCACTCCCCTTTTTTCTATCTTGCCGGCGCAGGCCATCCAGGCGATGATCGCCACCGGGAAGGCCGTCGTACGCATCATCGCCGTCAATTCTGTCCTGGGATCTTTGCGGTCAATAATTTCATAAACCAGCTTCTTGGGTACACCGGCCAGAGCGCCTCCGAATTCCAGACGAACCAGGACCAGATCGGGCTCGTTATGCGGCAGGTTCTTTTCGAGGACTTTTTTAAAGACCGCTCGCGGCTCGACCTCATTACCGCCGACCTTTACCGGGCTACGCGACCCCAGGCCGATTTCCAGCATCGGCTTGAATACTTTGCAGTGACCGGGATAGCGAATAGTTTTATAATCGAGGAAATCGACCAGGCCCTGATAAGTATCGGGAAGAGTTGACGTCCCCCCCGACGTATAAAACGCCTCCAGTTCGCCGATGCCATCGAACTCAAGTGACTCCAAGCCGGTCATGGGATTAACCGTTTTCTTTTTTCCTTCTTCGAGAATTACCACCGGCTCCCAGTATTCGTTTATTAAACCTTCGGGAGAGAAAACCAACTGATAATCCAGCGGCGGGCGCGGATTCTGGGGAAGACCGCCGACGCGAATTTTCAACGAGGCAACCCGGTCAAATTCTTTAATGCCGGCCGCTGCCAGGATCGAAACCATCCCCGGCGCCAGACCGCAGTCGGGAATTACCAGCACGCCCGCTTCGGCGGCTTCATCGTTCATTTCGAACTGCGAAGCGACCACGTCGTTGTTGCCGCCCAGATCGAAAAAATGCGTTTTCGCTTTTATCGCCGCTTTTGTCAGGCCGGGATTGTACTTATAAGTAACGGCCGAGATACAGGCATCATAATCAGACAGAATCTCCGCCGCCTTATCCGTTTCACCGGCGTCGATATATCCTGCCGTCGTTATGTCGTTGCCATACTTATGGGCGATTTCTTCGGCCAGATCCTTATCGAAATCATACAGCCCGACCTTTTCGACACCTTCGGCACGGCCTAAATCATACACTGCCGCGCGACCCATCAGCCCCGAACCAATAACCGCTATTTTCATTTATATCCTCTTGCTCAGCTTCTTCTTTGAATCAAATTATATAATATCGCTGTTAAATCAGATCAACAAGCATTTTAAAAATGTGAGATTGTTTAAAAGAATCGAAAATATAAAGGAAAATCGGCGATCTATATCAACTGATAGCGTTTTCTTATGAACCACTCGATAGCCAGCGCGCCGATGAAGATAAATAACAGCCAGGCTTTGTCCCAGAGCGATGTTTCGTACTTGACTGTTTCCGATATTTTGGCGGCGTCGATTCCCGCAAGAACGCTGTCAGGTTTATCGATATGAGCATACAGTCCTCCCGTCTTGCGCGCTACGGTTTCCAAAGCGGCAAAATCGGGACGACGGTCATAATCTTCGATAAAGTACGATTCCACCGCCAGCTGGCCCTCGGTCGCTTTCAACTGAACACCATCGCGTTCGACCGTCGCCTGATATGAATAGCGTCCCGGTGAAACGGCGTCGAATTCGGCCCGGTAGCGGCCTTCACCCATATCCTTCCACTGGACCGTCATCGTGTCCGTGCCGGATTCGTTGATCAATTCCACCGCCCCCCGCGCGTTTTCGATGGGCCGAAAGCCCTGATCGTTAACGAAGGCGGTAAAACCGACCGTCTCCCCGCGCGTGTAAACGTCTTTGTCGCCGGTGATCTTTATCGGGTCGAAATCTTCTTTCAACGCCAGCCATTTGACCGAACCGTCCCAGAAACGATCATAATCGGACGTCGGCTCATCGAACCCGGCACTTAAAAACGCCCAGCGCCAGAACGGTGCGGCGGTCGTCGCGAGAATCTTCCCGGCACCCATCAGGCGATAGCCCAGCACCGGCATATCGGGGGCGTTGCGTCCGAGATTGGCCGTCACCAGCACTTCCGACTGCGGCGTCACCGAATCGGTCGGGACCAACTGCTCGAAATTGGGCAGGTCGCGCCAGCGTTCCCGGACGCCGCGACGGTCATCGGAGAGGCGCACCGATGGATGAAACAGGTAGCTCTCGACCGGCACCCCGTTGAACTTGGTATAGATCATCTGCCCCGTACCTCTGCGCTTGACGAACGGCAGAAAATCATCGACCCAGTTCGGTCGCCGAGCACCGAGATAGTTGTCACCCAGAATGAAAAACAGCCCGCCGCCCTTTTCGGAGACAAAAGACTGAATGATATTTTTCTGTCCGGCCAGAAAACCGGGCTTTATATCGTAAAAAATAACCAGGTCGTATTGATTGAGTTCCGACTGCGAACCCGGGAACTGGCCCTCGAGAGTGTTCCCATTACCCTGGTAGACCACCGTGGATAGGTCGATATTTTCCGAGCGGTTCAAAAATCTTTTTAAAAAGGCATATTCCCAGTCGAGATGATCGGCCACGAGAAGAACGTTTAGACGACTCTTCATCACCAGCATGGAAAACGAACGGGCGTTATTGTCGACGTTTACTTCGTCACTCAGCCGGGGGATTTCGGCGCTATAGGTTTGACGGCCGATGCGGTCCGGTACGAACGAAACCGACACATCCTGTTTCAGGTCACCCGGTGCGGCTTTAAGAGTATCGGCGGCGAGAACTTTCCGGCCGTTCTTGATTTGCACTGCGACCGGTTCGTTTTTGATCCCCGACCACTGCACGTGCACGACTATTTCGGTCGGCTTGCCGACAAAAGCCGCCCGGTTGTATTCCAATCCGGCGATGGCGACGTCGCGCAAACCCGCATCCGATCCCACCCCCAGAGCATATACCGGTGAAACCAGATGGTCCGAAGCCGTGACGGCGTCGAGTCCCTGATTGTTGATGCCGTCGGAAACCAAAAGCCAGGCCTGGGCCGGATCGGCCGCTTCTTTTTTCTGAAGATCGGCAAGCACCGTCCCCAAAGCCGTTGAGAGCGAATCCACCTGACCGGCGTTTTCGGTCAGGTTGCCGCCGAAATAATATGTCGTTATGTCGAAGTTTTTAGCGAATTCTTTGTATTTGTCGGAATCGAGAAAATCAATGGCGCGCGCGTGCCGGGAAAAACCATCTTCAACCGTGCTCATGCTCGATGAATCATCCAGCAGCAACGACAGCTTCGGAGTTTTCTCATACTCCCGAGTATAAGACAAAACCGGCTCGAACAAAGCGAGAAACAACGCCAGTATGGCGATAAACCGGAGGGCACCGAGGAGGATTCTTATGCCGGTCGGAATCGGTGGATTGGTTCTACGATAAAGATACACGGCCAGAAGCAGCGACAAAACCAGAGCCAGGGCGGTCAGCAGCGGGTGCCCGGTAAGAAAATCTATGGTAATTTCGGCGACGTTCGACATTGTATTAATTATATCGGGACAGGCGGATAAAGTTTAAAATCATACAAAGATATTACGCGGCGCGGGTCGTGGAAAATTGCACCATCCCCTTCAGGGATTTGAAATATTCGGTATCGTCGAGGTCTTTCACCGCCTCGAGGCCTTCCCGGGCGATCTCCGCGGCCCGCTGATAAGCGTATTCGATTCCACCGGTTTCAGTCACGTATTTCAGAATCTTCAGGAAACCGGTCTTATTGACGCCGTTATTCAATATTTCCATCATGCTGTTGGCCCGTGCCTTGTCGGCGGTACGGAGAGAATATATCAGCGGCAGTGTGACCTTGCCGGTTAGAATGTCGTTACCGGGCTCTTTTCCGGTGACCAGCGCATCACCCACGAAATCGAGCAGATCGTCGGCGATCTGAAAAGCCACGCCGATTTTCTCCCCGAAAGTGGCGAAACGCTGGCGAACCTCGTTGCTCTGGGAAGCCAGAATTGGACCGACTTCACACGCGACCGCAAACAGGGCGGCCGTCTTGTCCGCGATTATCTTAATATATTCCTCTTCGGACAGGTCATAATTCGACGTTTCCTCTATTTGCCGCAATTCCCCCACCGAAACTCGCTCTGTCGCCTGCGAGATGGCATCCATAAGCTGGGTCGAGCCGACCGACGACATCAGCCGGAACGCCTTGGCAAACAGGTAATCGCCCATCAGAACCGAAATCAGGTTGGTCCATTTGAAATTAACGGTCTCGGTTCCCCGGCGCATATCGGAATCATCGACCACGTCGTCGTGGAGAAGTGTCGCCGTATGAATCAATTCGATGGATAAAGAAACATCGACCGTGTGATCGCTGTGATATTTGCCCGCCCGCGACGTCAGAAACAGGATGGCCGGGCGAATTCGCTTGCCCCGCGATTTCAACAGGTGCTTGGCAATGGAACTGATTAAAGGCGAGTCGCCTTTCAAAAAGGCGTGAAGCTTGCGGTCAAACTGGTCCAGTTCGCCCTGGACAGGCCGTATAAGTTCTTCGAGTCGATTTTTGTCCAAAGTGGTCAATTTGAAATCCGTCTCTTTAAAATACCAGCACCATCACCTAAAATCGACTTCCATTATAGTCGAATGAGTCCGCTTTGTCAATTGAATAAGAAAGTCGCAAGCCGGTAGAATTCATCGAGTTATTCCCATTCGATGGTCGCCGGAGGCTTGGAGGAAATATCATACGTTACCCGGTTGACCCCTTTTACTTCATTGATAATTCGGTTGGAAACCCGAGCCAGCAGGTCATATGGTATCTTGGCCCAGTCGGCCGTCATGGCGTCGGTCGATGTCACCGCCCGGAGCGCCACCACGTTTTCATAAGTCCGCTCGTCGCCCATTACTCCAACCGATTTCACCGGCAGAAGCACCGCGAACGCCTGCCAGATTTTGTCGTACTGATCGGCGGCGCGAAGTTCTTCAATAAATATGGCGTCGGCCTCGCGCAGGATATCCAGACGACCTCGAGTAATTTCCCCCACAATTCTCACCGCCAGTCCCGGACCGGGAAACGGGTGTCGGCCCACGAACTTATTGTCCAGCCCGAAAAGGCGCCCCAGTTCGCGAACCTCATCCTTAAAAAGCTCCCTTAATGGCTCGATCAATTTCAGTTCCATGCGTTCTTTCAAGCCGCCGACGTTGTGATGGGTCTTGATCGTCGCCGACGGGCCCTTGAACGACACCGATTCGATGACATCGGGATAAAGCGTCCCCTGAGCCAGAAATTTAATATCCCCAATCTTCCTGGCCTGTTCTTCGAAAATATCTATAAACGTATTGCCGATGATAACCCTTTTCTTTTCCGGATCGGTAATGCCCTGCAGCCGGGCCAGAAACATGTCCGAGGCATCGACCGGGATTAAGTTCAATCCCAGCGACGAAAGCATTGTTGTGACATCTTCGAATTCGTTCTTGCGAAGAACACCGTTATTGACGAATATCGCATACAGACGGTCCCCGACGGCTTTCTTCAAGAGCAGGGCACAGACAGTGGAATCGACCCCGCCGGATATAGCCAGCACTACTTTCTCGTCGGCCAGTTTTTCGGACAGGTTTTTTACCGTCGTTTCGATGAAAGATTCGGTCGTCCAGCTCCCCGAACAGCCGCAAACGTCATACAGGAAATTGTGAAGGATTTTTTTGCCTTCATCGGTATGATGCACCTCGGGATGAAACTGCACCCCGAAGATTTTCCTTTTGTCATTGGCGATTGCGGCGATAGGCAGGGTCGCGGTTGAAGCCGTCACGACAAAATCGTTCGGCATTTCGACGATCGAATCACCGTGACTCATCCAGACCTGGCTGGCCCCGGCGATGCCTTTGAAAATCGCAGGCGTCGCTTTGAGCTCGATTTTCGCCGGGCCGTACTCCCGAAATTCGCTGCGCACCAGTTTCCCGCCGAAATTTTTTGCCAGAAGCTGCATCCCGTAACAAATGCCGAGTATGGGCTTTCCGGTTTCGAAAAAGGAACTGTCAAGCTGTGGCGAACCTTCCTCCAAAACCGAAGCCGGACCTCCGGAGAGAACGTACCCTTTGATATTGCGCGATGAAAATTCCTTATGGTCAGCGGTGCATGGGACAATTTCGCAATAAACTTTGGCTTCACGGATACGCCGCGCGATCAGTTGCGTGTACTGTGATCCGAAATCGAGGATTAAAATCATTTCATCGGCGTGGACCATGGTTCCTCCCGTTGGACACATAATTGGGCGGTTTAATCACTGTGTCCCGCTTCCAGCGCTTGTCGTCGATTTCCGGGTAATCTATAATCCAGTGCAGCCCCCGCGATTCCTTGCGCCGTTTGGCGGACCGTATAACCAACTCCGCCACCTGGGCGATATTGCGAAGTTCTACGACTCCGTACGATACGGGATTGCCAAGATAATAAGCATTTATCGCTTTGAGGATAACTTTCACCCTTTGATGCACCATTTTCAACCGCTCGCTGCTGCGGACTATGCCCAAATAATCGGACATCAAACGCCGCACCTCGGTGCGCTCGTGAGAAATTATGATTTTGTCTTTTATCCCGTCGATGGTAGAGTGCAGCCACTCTTTGGACGGCGGCGAATCGGGGAAATTCCCGTTCTGACGAAACTCGACGGCATCATCGGCGGCAAAGTCCGACATAACCACCGCTTCCAAAAGCGAATTGGAAGCTAACCGGTTGGCGCCGTGCATACCGGTACAAGCCGACTCTCCGCAGACGAACAACCCCTCAATATCGGTGTGGCCGTGAATATCGGCCATAACCCCCCCGCAAACGTAATGCGCCGACGGCACCACCGGAATCGGTTCTTTCGAGATATCCATCCCCCGCTTCAGGCATTCGTTATATATATTGGGGAAACGTTTTTTGACAAAGGCCGCCCCTTTATGACTTATATCCAGCAGCACGAACCGGTCGCCGGTTTGCTTGAGCTCGGTATCGATCGCCCGCGCGACGATATCACGAGGGGCCAGGTCCTTCAGAGGATGATAGCCGCGCATGAATTTCTTCCCGACCGAGTTTATCAGGACGCCGCCTTCGCCGCGCACGGCCTCGGAAATCAAAAATGGTTTCTTGCCGGGGCTGTACAGGGCGGTCGGATGAAACTGTACGAATTCCAGGTTGGCCACCCGGCTCCGGCCCGGTACGCCATCGCGATCCCGTCGCCGGTGGCGATTTTCGGATTGGTCGTATGATAATAAACCTGCCCGATACCGCCGGTGGCGAGCATCGTCACCGGGGCATAAAAGCCGGTCAGGTCGTTCTTCTTCTCGGAAAAGGCATAAACACCGCCGCACCGGTCGCGGCCTTTCCACTGGTACGTGATCAAATCAAGCGCAATCGTGTTGCGGTAAATATCGACATTCTTTCTCCGGCGGCAGGCATTTAATAGCGCATGTTCGATTTCGCGCCCAGTCAGATCGGCGGCGTGCACGACCCGGTTGGTGGTGTGCCCACCCTCGCGGCCCAGATCGAAAGTCTTACCCCGCCTGGTGAAATGGACGCCGATTTCCACGAGTTTATTTATGATTTCCGGCCCATAGCGGATAATCTGTTCGACCACGTCGCGGCGGCACAAGCCGGCCCCGGCCACCAGAGTGTCTTTTATATGCATGTCAAAGCTGTCAATCTTCGACATGACCGTCGCTATCCCGCCCTGGGCGTAGTTGGTATTCGACTCCGTTTCGGATTTCTTGGTTATAATCGCGACTTTCGCATCGGGCATCAATCCGGATATCTTGTGTGCGAAAAACAGCCCGGCGATACCGGAACCGATAATTATGAAATCGTAACGCTTTTCCATCTATCCGCCAATAATTCCTTCAAGCCTATTTATCAGTTCGTCATACCCGGGCATAAATTCCGGCACGACTTTAACATAATAAACCACACGACCGAATTTATAGTTTCTGACTTTAACATAATCCTTGTGAGTCGTCAAGACTAAATCGGGGTCAAAAGTTCCCATTTTGTTTTTAATGGCGCCGATTTCGGTTTTTTGATAGCGGCAATGATCTGCAAAGGTTAAAATTTCGAGGTGAGAGGGCTTATATTCTAAGATAATATCCTCAAATGATTTATTGTCGGCAATCCCCGAAAACGCCACGATACTTTTGCCTTCGATAAATTCAACAGGCTTTTGACTATCGGCTGAAATCAGCGCCGATATCTTATATCCGGCTCGAAGTGTTAATTTGTCCGTGTAAACGCTTTCCAGCCATTTTATATACCTGGAATTTTCATTTGCTTGATCAACTCGATTAAGAATTATGATGTCAGCCCTTTTAAGATTTTTCAAACTTTCCCTAAGTCGCCCCAGCGGGAATATCGATTCATTCCTGAGATCATGACGGGCATCTACGGCGACAATATCCAGGTTACGGGCCAGACGATAGTGCTGAAAACCGTCATCAATTATGATAACATCGAGTCTTGCTGATCTTGATAGCTTTTGCGCCGCTTTCCATTTAGGTGAACCGACCGCAAAATAGACATCGGGCAAACATTCCGCCATCATCAGCGGCTCATCACCGATTTCTGCGGCACTTTTTCGACAAAGATCGGCCCCGATACCGATTATGATTTCATTTGATTCTCGCCCGTATCCCCGAGCGACAATCCCAATCTTGTTACTTTTGCCGGTTAACAATTGAGCCAGCGCTGTCACAATCGGCGTCTTGCCCGCACCTCCGACTGTCAGATTGCCAACCGATATGACCGGAATATTTAATTTTACTTTATTTGAATTCAAGATTCGATTAAGAGCATTAAGAACACGGTACACTAAAGATATTATCCACAGTATTAGTACAAACGGCCAGTACATCGGGTGGGATTTATTGGCGATTACTTTTTGCCAGAAAAGTTTCATTTCCGTAACAAGGATAATATGATTTGAGCCGTCCCCGAGGCACCCGAAGCGCCCCCTGAAACTTCAGTCTTGCGGGCAAATTTCAGACGGCCGGATAAAAACGAATCAAGCGCAGATTCCAGGCGATTGCTATCATCGACCCTGAGACCGAAATCACTTTTTTCAATATACTCAGCGCTGTCTTTGACATTCGATATGCACGGCCCGAACAAAACCGGCACCCCGGCCCAAACCGGCTCCAACAAATTATGGCCGCCGATATCGACCAGCGTCCCGCCGACAAAGGAGATATCCGAGGCCGGATATAAATCATTGAGGCACCCTATCTGGTCGACCAGCAATATATCGACATCCGGCGTTGCATCGGTCATCGCGGTATAACGGACCGATTTCAAACCTCTATCGTCTATCATGCGAGCGATGTCATCTATTTTTTCCAGATGTCGCGGCACCAAAATCATGTGCAGTGAAGGATGTTTCTTTTTGAGGTTGACATAAACGTTGAGCAACAACTCGTGTTCACCGTTGCGGCTCGAACCGCAAATCCATATTTTGGCCTCCCGATCGAACGGCAGTCTTTTTCTAATGGTTCGCCTGGTGCTATCCGTCAGCTCGCGAACAGGTGCATCGAATTTAAGACTCCCGGCTATGACAATTTTGGTATCGTCCGCTCCGATAGACATAAACCGCGCTTTGTTTTCTTCTGATTGCACCATAATGCTGCTGTAGCATGACATCAGCTTTTTCATCGACGATCCAAAGCGTGCGTACGACCGCGCCGATTTTTCCGAAAGTCGTCCGTTGGCCAGGACTATCGGGACATTTCGGCGGTACAGCCGCAAAATCCAGTTGGG
The DNA here is from genome assembly GCA_963702205.1 of uncultured candidate division Zixibacteria bacterium. Taxonomy (GTDB): domain Bacteria; phylum Zixibacteria; class MSB-5A5; order GN15; family PGXB01; genus CALAMC01. The sequence continues at coordinate 1,556,248 of OY969724.1, read as the reverse complement.
CCAAATTTCGGTTTCGATAAATACGGCCAGATCGGGCTCAATCGTATTTAAAAATCTTTTAATCGGAGTTTTGCAGTCGAGGGGGAAAAATGACACGAGAATATTGTCGGGCAACAGGTCGCGAGCGCGTTTGTATCCGGTTTCGGTCATGACCGTAACGTACAACTGCACTGTCTCGTCCAGCCGCCGAATATGATCGGCCAGAATACCGAGCACGGACACCTCACCCATCGAGGCCGCATGCAGCCAGATGAGTGGACTATCGTGGACTACATCAGGGAAACCCAGCCCCAGGCGGTTCTTCCATTTCATAGAACCCGAAAGCGATGACAGAAAAGTGTACGGCAGCGTCACGTAATATATGACAAACGTGGCAATTTTATACAGGGTCAGCAATTGATAAACTCCCGTATCGCCCGCGCGGCGCGCTCCGACGTCCCCGGGCCGCCCAGCCGGTCGGTAACGTCATTGAGCTGCTCCACAATCGCATTCAACTGCCCCGAGTCGGCCAGCACGCGGTTGACTTCGGAGGCGATCCTTTGCGGTGTCGCTTCGTCTTGTATCAATTCCGGCACTATTTTTTTGCCAGCCGCGATGTTTATCAAAGCTATTTTGTCGATCTGCACCAGCCGCCGGGCGATCATATAGGTAATACGCCCCGTCTTATAAATGACGACCATCGGCCGCCCGATAATCCCGGTTTCAAGCGTCGCCGTGCCCGACGATGCAATCACCATGCGGCTTTCGCTGATCAACTGACGGTTGTTGTCCATCGACAAAGCAACGGAAATCGGCGAATCTTTAATGTACTTATTATAGTCGATCCCGCCTTGTACCCCGGCAATGGCAAAGTGACATTGAATTTCTTTGCTGATAATCGCCGCGCTCTCCAGCATGGTCGGGAGCATTCGCTCCACTTCCTGCGGCCGCGATCCCGGCATCAGCGTCACCAGGTCGGATTTGTCATTGAACGGTGCTCTGATATATTTCTTGTCCAAATCATCCATCAGGTAATGGCCGACAAACCGGTTCGGCACCCCGGCTTTATCGTACAGCGACGTTTCAAAAGGCAAAATCACCAGCATCAGATTGACCCAGCGCTTTATTTTCTCGATGCGTTTGGGCGCCCAGGCCCAGATTTGGGGAGAAATATAATAAATGACCGGGACATCAAGGTCGTGCAGTCTCGCCGCCAGCCTCAGATTGAAGCCGGGATAATCTATGAGTATCGCTGCGGCGGGCCTGCGGCTTTTAATCTGCTCGACGCAATCGGACATTAGCCTCTTAAAAAACCAGAACTTTCGCGCGACCTCCCAGAAACCCATCACCGCGAGCTCGTCGCCATCGACAATCTGATCCTGCCCGGCTCTTTTCATGCGTTTGCCGCCGAGGCCGAAAAATTGAAATCCGGGATTTTGTCTTTGGAGTGCGTTTAGTAGATGATACCCGGCGATGTCGCCGGAGGGATCACCGGCGCTGACGAATATGGGTATGTTTTCGGCGGACATATCAATCTTTGATATCCTTCAAGCCGATACGTTCGACTTCGAGTGCCACCCGGAGCGCTTCGGCGGCTTCCTCGGCCGCAACCGGCGGCTGAACCTTATTGCGCACCGAGTCGAGAAAGGCCTTTAATTCTTCGCGGAGCATGTCGCCGTCCGACGCTCCCGCTTTGGCATAGAAGATTTCCCGTCCGCTGTCACCGAGGGGAATTTTCATGCCGACCGAGTCGGGAGGAACTTCGTCGGCCAGACGATAAATATCGGCCCGCTTTTCGGCCAGGTCCAGCGAATAATAGCCCGATTTCTGAAAAATCCGCAGCTTGCGCATCGGGCGCAGTGAAATCCGGCTCGCGGTGAGATTCGCGACCGACCCGTTTTCGAAAGTGAGCCGGGCGTTGGCGATATCGGCCGTATCGGAAATCACCGCCACGGCGGCGGCATCGATTCTCGCTATTTTCGATTTTGTCAGGTGCAGCGTCAGATCTATATCGTGAATCATCAGGTCGAGGATAACCGCCACGTCGGTACCGCGCGGATTGAAAGCCGCCAGGCGATGCGCCTCGATAAACCTCGGGTTGATATCGTGCTTCATTATCGCCTGCACCGCCGGATTAAATCTTTCAATCTGCCCGACCGTCATAATGACGTTGTTCTCTTTGGCCAGTGCGATCATGGCGGCCGCCTGGTCCGATGATGACGCAATCGGCTTTTCGACCAGACAGTGCACTTTGTTTTGAAGCAGTTCTTGAGCCACTTCAAAATGATTTACGGTCGGCACCACTACCGATACCGCCTCGGCTTCGGAGATTACATCATCCAGCGAAGACAGCTGCGGCACGTTCAACTCTTCTGCTACGCTCCGGCCTTTATCTGGATCAATGTCATAGACGCCGACCAGTTCCGAATCGGGCAGGCTGTTGTACCAACGGGCATGATGCCGCCCCAGATGACCGACACCCACGACCACTGTTTTTATTTTATCCATGGGCAGTTTCGATTCAAACTCTATTTGATCACGCCCCGTACAGAGTTCTTGAAAAAGTCAAGAACCTCCTGCACTTCGGGAATAATCTCAACTTCGCTTCTGATCTTTTCGACGGCCTGCGAGGTATTGAGCCTGGAGAAGAATAATATTTTGAAGGCCTTTTCGAGTGTTTTGACGGTCTCTTTGGGGAAACCGCGACGATTCAGCCCGATCGAATTAAGCCCGGCAACCCTGAGAGGATATCCCGCTACAAGTGCATAAGGACAGACGTCCTGCTGCACCCTGAACCCGCCGCCGATCATCGTATGAGCACCGATCTTTACGAACTGATGCACTGGCACGACGCCACCGATTATGGCGTAATCGCCGATTTCGACGTGCCCCGCGATATTCACCGCGTTGGCCAGAATGACATTGTCCCCCACGATACAATCGTGAGCGATATGCGAATAAGCCATTAAAAGGCAGTTGGAGCCGATGACGGTCTGAAGTTTGTCGTGAGTACCCCGGTTGAGCATAACATATTCGCGGATAACCGTCTTTTCACCGATCACCAGCCGAGTTTTTTCACCCTCGAATTTCAAGTCCTGCGGAACCGTGCCGACCACCGCCCCGTGGAAAAGTTTTACTTCATTGGCAAGTTCGGTGTATTGAGCCACAAGGCAGTTGGCCCCGATGACGACGTCGTCCCCGATTTTCGTATCGGCTTCGATAATCGCATGCGGACCAACCGAAACATTATCACCCAGTTGAGCCGAGCTGTCTATGATCGCGGTTGGATGAATCTGACTCATCGATCGACAACCTTGGCCATAAGGTCCGCCTCGGTTACGAGTGTATCGCCTATATAAGTTTTTCCCTGCATTTTACATACGCCCCGGCGGAAGGTGAGCATTTCCAGTTCGAAACGCAGAGTATCGCCGGGCATAACCGGCCGGCGGAATTTGACATTATCTATCGAAAGAAAATAGACAAGCTTGGTTTCCGGGTTTTCGACGGCGTTCAAAAGCAGTATTCCGCCCGCCTGGGCCATCGCTTCCACAATAAGCACTCCCGGCATAATCGGGTGCCCCGGGAAATGCCCCTGGAAAAACGGCTCGTTGAACGTCACGTTCTTCATCGCGATCACGCTCTTTTCCGGCTCCAGGTCGAGAATTTTGTCTATCAATAAAAACGGGTAGCGGTGCGGCATAATTTTCATAATGCCGTTGATATCGAGCACCGGCGCGGTACTAGATTTTTGAAAACGCCGAATTATCTTTTTCTTTTCGTATAGCGCCTTGATCTTGCGCACCAGCGCCACGTTGGCCTTGTGGCCGGAACGGGCCGCCAAAATATGTCCCTTGATCGGAACCCCGATCAGAAACAGATCACCGATAAGATCGAGCGCTTTGTGACGCACCGGCTCGTTATAAAACCGCAGTTGAATATCATTGATAATGCCGGTTTTGCCCACAAAGGCTTTTTCTTTAAGATTAAGCACCTTCTGAATACGGTCCACCTCGACCTGCCCCAGATCGCTGTCATAAATAACGACGGCATTGTCCAGTCCGCCGCCTTTGATCAGCCCCTGATTTTTGAGCATCTCCACTTCGGATAAAAAGCAGAAGGTTCGGGACGGCGCATATTCATCGACAAACTCGCTGTCCAGATCGATCAGGGTCGTGTATTGTGTCCCCAGAGCGGGATTCTTATAGTCGATCAGAAAAGTTATGCGAAAAGTATCCGACGGTGTCACGACAATATCGACCGCGCGGTCCGGCTCGGAATACGACAGGGTAGTATCGATTTCGAGATATTGCCGGTCGGCATTCTGGGTTTCTATGCCCGCTTCGAGGATTTTTTCGACATATGGCAGCGCCGAACCATCGCCCACCGGAGGCTCGTTGGAATCCAGTTCGACAATCAAGTTGTCCATTTGAAGACCCGCGACCGCCGCCAGAACATGCTCCACGGTATAGACTTTCGCGTCGCCATCGGCCAGATTGGTACCCCGCGCGATATCGACCACGAAATCGATATTGGCCAGAACCGAAGGCGCCCCCGGCAAATCGGCCCTGACAAAGCGGACGCCGCTGTTTTCCGGGGCGGGCTTGAAAGTCATGCGGGAGGCGTTGCCCGTATGTAACCCGATTCCTTCCATGGATATCGGGGCTTTGATAGTGCGTTGCTTTTCGTACATGATTTTTTCCTGTGGCGCTGATTATACCTAAATTCGATGTTTATTTCAAGCTAAAATCCGCAACCGCTATAAATCCTTTATTTCTTTCATCTTCCGAAATTTGCGAAAAAGCCTGACATATTCGCGGACCATTTTTTCTTCGGCTTCGGAAATTCCCTCCATAACCGGAATGCCGATTATAAGCACGGCGCGCACCATGTCGGCCAGGGTTCGGTCATAGCGCTGAGCCAGACTTTTGAGCTGCTCCTTTAATTCAAAGGAAACAAACACATTGATACAATGTTCTCCCCGGGCCGGATTTCTTTTTTGGGACGGCATTTCAAATCTCCTTTCTTATATGGTATTTTTTATGGCTTATCAAAATTTGAGGGGCGATTATATGAATTCCGTACTCGATCCTGAGCGTTTTGATTATTCTGCTCCACGTTTGACGAGGCTTGTGCGCGGAAATCAACCGGTCGATTTCATCCCTGAACGATGAGGCGCATAAGGGACAACCGGCCACTTTGGCCGCCGCGACCCCGAACTTTTTCTCCACAAAGGAAGTCAATGACCTCTTAAGCGATCTCACGGCGTCTCGAAGAAACGCCTGCACGTCCCGGACGCTTAAATCCAGAGAACCAGAGATTTCCTCAATAGTAAGGCCCACGAAATAAAACCGCTCGACCAGTTCCTTTTGAAGCGGTGGTAGTTTTTTCAATGCCAGCCTGACCGCCTTGACAATCTCGGCGTTGGGGATAACCGGGTCATCTTGTGGGGCTGCACGGCGGACCTTATTCGGGTCGGCCCCGTTTTCGACAATCCAGTTTTGGTATATAATCCTCGGTGTGCCCATGCAAATTTCCTTTTTTGCATGAAAGCAACGGAATGATGAGCAGATTTCAAAACATATGCCGGTCACGCAGATTGGCGAATATACCGCACGGCTTATATCACATCATGTGATATTAGAAGACATGTACGGGGATTTGAGTTTGACTTTCGGCGGCTTCTTTGATTTTATTGAGGGCGCTGCGATTTAGCCTAACAAGGCTGCCGTCAGCCGGGCCCCGATCCAATGAATATATATGGCATTCGACCGGTTTTATGAGCCCGATTTTATCTATCCAGCTTTCGATGTTTTCATCGGTCGTATTTCCGTGACTGCCGCCCGCGAAGAGTGACTGTATTACAATATCTCGCATATCTTTCAGGCCGGAAATGATACCGTCAAATGTGACATTCTTGTGACACCGGTTGAACCGGCGGAAAATCCTCTCATCGCCGCAATCGAGTTTCATAAAGCGGCGGTCCAGTTTATTCAAGGCTGATATAATATTGGCATCGGAAACTGTGGCCGAATTCGATAAGATCGCCGTGCGTGCGTGCGGAATCGTTTTGTCCCGTATTTCTATTACCGCATCGACAATATCCGGAAAATCGGGATGGATAGTCGGCTCCCCATTTCCGGAAAAAGTGATATATGATACCTTCGGATGAGATTCTATCCCATTTATAAGGGCCGCCTTAATATCTTCAATGCCCGGCAGCTTATCACGGTCGAAATTAAACGCAAAACCGGCCGGTGAGGTGTATCCGTACTGGCAATAGACGCAGTTAAAAGGGCACAGCTTCATATCCGGCGGCAGGAGATTTACCCCCAGAGATTTTCCCAGCCGCCGCGAATTTACCGGGCCATAGATAATATTTTTTTGCAGCGCAATGGTCATGTCAAAATTGGACAAAAATTATGTGCTTTTGCCCGTCGTATTAATTAAGTTAATAAAAAATATCACTATTGGAAAGCCATACGGCCAAAAATGAGGGATTCTTATGTCGCAGCATAAATCGTCTGAAGATCGCAGCGGGACCATTATAGGCGGTGTAATATTAATCGGACTGGGGACCCTGTTTTTTCTGATCAACACCGGCGTGCTCCCCAACTGGGGCAGAAGCTGGCCGGGCATTTTAATAATAGTTGGCGTTGCTTTATTGATAGGTTCTTTATTCCGCAAGCAAAAAAGGACCAATGACGGACAAATCTGACCTTGGAAGAATTCAACCGGGACAATTATAACCCCTATGACTATGAGCCCGTCGCGCCCTCGCCTCCCGAACCGCTTCCGGCTCATTTCCGAACCAGCCGCCTGACCTACATTACCCTCGCTTTTCTCATGATAATCTGGCCGGTGGCATCGATTGTAATGGTCGGCAATCCCAAAGAAGTGCTCAAAACCATTTCCCTCTCTCCGATACTTCTAGTCTATCTCCCCACCATCATCACCCAGTGGTTTCTGTTTCTGCTGATACACTTCACAGCCTACCGCGAAGAGACCGGTCTGCGGGGGATCGGCTTCAAGCGCATCAGGCTAATGGATTTCCTCTATGCCATCGCGTTTCTTCTGGTCAGCAACCTGTTTTTGACATTTTTATCACTCTTTTTGACCAGAGTCGGCCTGCCCATTCCCGGCGAAATAGAATTTCTGCTGCCGCGAACCGGGATTGAAAGAGTATTCTGGGTGGTGCTTTCTCTGACCGCCGGTGTCTGCGAAGAAGTCGCTTTTCGGGGCTATTTGATTACCCGCATGCGTATTCTTGGGAAAAACCGCAACTGGATTCTGCCCATATTCGTGGCGTCGATAATTTTCGGTTCCGGACACAGCTATCAGGGGCTGGGTGGATTTATAATGATGTCGGTTTACGGGGCTTTTTTCGCAGTGTTATTTATTAAAACGGGCAGCCTTTGGCCGTGCATTATCGCCCATTTCTTCCAGGATTTCTCGGCCCTCTTCTATCCCTTTCAACCATAAACCAAATCTATCAGCATCAGAATATCAATCAGATTTACCAGCCCGTCGGCATTGACGTCGCCTTCATAACTGCCCACCGGCGTGCCGTCGTTATATAGAAAATCAATAATTGTCAGAATGTCGAGCAGGTTGAGGGTGCCATTATGATCGACGTCGCCTCTCTGCAGACCTCCGGTAATAGCCAGCCCGGTAATAATTCGGGGCTGATACTGGACATAACCGGCGTCGACGTTCAGCGACTTGCCATTGAGTGTCGTCGTATCCATGACATTGATTCCCGAGCCGCCCGCGCGATGAAACTTGACGTTTATAATCGGCCCATACCCCGGCGCCAAAGGCGGGTTCTGATCGAAAATGCTGGCCTGCAAAGTAAAAGTCATCTTGCTGTAAATGGGGCTGAGCGTCGTCAGATCGACCTTGTCGAAATATTCCGTACGACATCCGATCGAATCGTGACTGACATATTCGAGATGGGCATCACCCGCGAAAACCAGCGGCAGCACCAGTTTTTCCACCGGCTGGCTGTTTCTTAAATATATCGAAAACGAGACCGTATCGTCCACGGCCTCGACCTGCGGAATCATGATAGTATCGGCTAACGCTACGATCATCTTCTTCTGTTTCCGGTTATGGTAACCGTCGGGAAGGGTCGTCTCCAGAAAAACATCGTACGCCCCCGCCGTGTTATACGTTTTCATGGGATCGGCCACGGTTGCGCCCGTCCCGTCACCGAACTGCCAGTTCCACGAAGACGCTCCCACCGAGCTGTCGGTAAACTGCACAGGCAGGGGAATAAATCCGAAAGCAGTATCGGCGTAAAAATCCACCAGTGGTTTGGCGATATTGCCGTAGATCATATTCGATGTATCCCAATTGGACAAAGCCAGATCGTTTTTATATGAATACTGATAATATATAACGATACTGTCATTCGGCACCGTCGCCACCGACACCCATCCGAATATCGGATCGGTGCAGTACTGCGATATGTCGAGCACCATGCCATCCACTAAAACCGAATCTATCGTCTGAAGGGGCGACCGGCTGGCATAGTACGTATGCTTGCCGGCATTAAAAAGAGTGTCGGCCAGGTATTCGACGCCGTCGCCATCGGCATCGGCCCAGGCCAGTTCTTCGACCACGGTTGACAGGTTGGCGGTCCAGACCGGTGTCGACGTGAATGTCCCGCCGATATTTTCATAAAGGCGCGGCCTGTCCCACCATCGCCCGGCGGCGAGATCGAGGTCGCCGTCGTTATCCACGTCGTACAAAGCCACCGCCGAACCGTAACCTTCGGTGGCCGACTGCCAGCCGTAATCGGGATCGATATTGCCTGCACCGTCGTTATAATACACACGGAAATGTCCGTCAGTCGATATTTGATTGTTAAAGGCCGCGACCAGATCAAGCCAGCCGTCGCCGTTGATATCGCCGACCGTGACGGTATTGACTTCATGGTTGTCGTTGGAGTGGTAAGAAAACGTCGGTTCAAGGGTACCGCCATAATTATAGTACACACCAACTCCATCGAATAAAGCCATTACCAAATCAAGATAGCCGTTCTGGTCGAGGTCGGCCCATACCACGTCCATACCAGCCGTTGCGTATGTGCTCTGCCATCCGGCGGTCGTTTGAAGGACACCCCCGACGTTGTAATATATCCTGTCCTTTTCCAATATCCCGCTGTACGGCTCACCCGTGGCGAGAGCCAAATCGAGGTCACCGTCGGCGTCCCCCAGCGCGCACGAAAAGGTATACATGCTGTCAGTATTACGCCAGTCGGGGTTTCGATTCAGCGCCCCGGCGTTGTTATAGTACATAGTCGAGACGGTGGGATAGTCGAAACCCGCCGAACTGATATAATTGGCCACCGCGAAATCGGGGAAACCGTCGTCATTGATATCACCGACCGAACAATGACCGGAGTATTCGTTGTTAAGCGATGACCACGTCGCAGCAGATGGAATTACTCCATATTTGGACACATAAACCAGGTTTGGAGCCAGGGTTATGTCGTTCCCCGATGAGACGAAAATATCTATATACCCATCATTATTGCAATCCCGCCAGACCATGCCGGTATGATTCAGGTCGGTCTCATAAGACTCCCAAAACGGGGTTGTATTTAACGGTATTTGTGCTGCCGATGAAATCGCTATAATAAGACACAATCCGATGACTGCACCGGAAGTTTTTATCCGCACGGGCTCCCTCCTTCCCATGAAAAGAGCAATTATTTAAGAAGCATCATCTTGCGGCTGATGGTGAGACCGTCGGCCTTCATACGGTATAAATATACACCGCTGGGGACGATTCTGCCAGAAGAATCCCGGCCATTCCAGTCAACTACATGGTCCCCGACCTCATAGACTCTATCTGCCAGGGTCAGGACATGACGGCCGAGAATATCGAGGACTTCCAATTTGACCGCAGTTCTTGAGGGAAGAGAAAATTGTATGGTCGTCGCCGGATTAAACGGGTTGGGATAATTTTGCATTAATTGGAAATGATCGGGGAGAGTCGCGATATCATCATCACCCACTGCGGTCGTGGAATAGGCTACCCGGCGCATATAGACATTGAAACCGTCGCTGCGGTTATCGCACCAGACCAGTCGGGCAGTGGCGTCGTTGCCGACCATGCGCGAGGATAAAACTGCGCCGCCAAAGAAATCGGTGACCACCAGATTACCCCCGATCCGGTTATAATTGGCCGCAATTAATTGGTAGTAAGCCCGTCGCTGACTGATTCTGGCGTCGGTCCAGGTCAGAAGAGCGACGTCCTGATTATCGACCGAAACCGATAGATTTTGCGGTGCAGCATCCGTCAAACCCGTCACCGGTAAATACGGATTTATGACCGCGCCGGTGTTGTCAAGAACCGTCAGATATAAATCCGTGGCCGAAGAATTTTCCGTCCAGAGGATATATATATCCCCGTCCGAATTGACAACCGCGTCCATTGCGTCAATATCCCCCGTATATTCAAAGCGTCCGAGGGAGCCGCCGGACACATTGAATCGCGCAAAATCGGCGACGGTCCCGGCCGGATTGCCGTGCTCAACCCAGGCGACCGTGAAATTGTCTGAGCCGTCGACACTAACCGAGGGCTTAACATTATCAATGTCCGTTCCGACCGTTGAGATCGCATATTCTTCGCCCACTGCGTCTCCGGATGCATCATACAGACGACCGTATATGTGAGGTGTACCATTGCGGTAATTTTCCCAGACAACCATCGCGCTGCCGTCGGAAGCCATCGCCACGTCAGGTGATTGCTTAGCCGAGACATCGAGGCTGTCGGAAATCAGAAAATCATCGCCAAGCCAGGTTCCATCGGTACCGAGAAACCGCCCGAAAATTCGGTTGCCGGTAATACCTTTGACCGGCCGTGAATCGTTCCATACGACTATAATTTTACTTGAAGTCGCGGCTATTGCCGGTTCATCCTGAAGGCAACCGGCGTTATCAGAATTGGCTTTCAGATTGGCACCGATCGGGTTCCCGCCGAAATCAACCAACTGTACGAACACATCGCCGTAATCATTCCGCTGATCGGTGAAAGTGATGGCACTTATGTTCGATCCGGCCAGAGCGATATCCGGTTCCAAAGAATTGGCCCCCTGGCCGTCGGCATTGACCAGTTTATCGGACGAATAAAGCAGCGTCCCCGACGACGTGGAGTGCCCGAGGTATATATCTGACAGGCCGCCTCGCATATCGGTCCAGGAACAGAAAATCCGGTCAAACTGCCCGAAACCCAAAGCCGGGCTCCACCGTGATCCTGACTGCAGGATATTGAGAGCAAAAGGAACCCCGGAAACTGCGAAATTGGTCGTGAAATTGCGAGCCAGGGCGCGGTCGGAGGCTTCATCGGTCGACCATATGGCTGTAAGATCATAAGCGGAATTGACCGCGAGGCAGGCGTCCCAATTATCATATGTATTGCCGGTTTCGGATATTTTGACATTTCCCCCGACCAGATTCAATCCGACCACGAATCTCTGTAAGTACACGTCCTGATTTGCCGCGCGATTGTCGAGCCAGGCCGTCGCGAAGCCGTCTCTTAGTGAAAAAGCCACTGACGGCAAAAATTGATTGTATTCGTCAAAAGCCGCGTCGACCAAACCGAAATTGCTTCCATCCGGTATGCCGCTGCTGTTTATGATCTGCCCCATTAAATCGGCCCGGTCGTTACGATAATCCTCCCATACGACCATCATCGTCCCGGTCCCGGAAACCGCGACGTCCGGCACCCAGTGGCTGGTGGTTCCGCCGTCGTCGTTGACAATAATAGTCCCGCTGATGGCCGACCCCGAAGAATTGAAAACGCGAAGAGCGATGAAATTGCCGCCGTCGTAGCGTTCCCAGGCCACGATCAGTTTGCTGTTGAGTCCGACGTCGATATTGAAGGGACCGGCAAAACTCGACCCGGAATTATTGGTGATATTGAAAGCCGGGGTCAATACGGACAGGTCGCTTCCGAACCGCGCGGCATATATATCTCCGGTTTCCTTGACACGCCAGGCAAGATAAAATCCACCGGCGCCGTCGGACACCGCTGTCGGTTCGACGAAATCATAACCGCCGGTGCTGTATGCCAACAGGACATTACCGCCGGACGGGTTGCCGTCGGCCCCGAACACCTGACCGAATATGCTTTCTGTCCCCTTACGATTATCTTCCCAGACCACGATTACTCTATCACCGGAGAGTTTAGCTATGGATGAATTATTTTGCGTAAATGATGCCGGGGCTATTGACTCAGAGATTTGTATATCGTCGGAGCCGGAAGCGGTGATTCCGATGGTCCTAATATCAGGAGTTGTTCTTTCGTTGGTTGTCGGGACGAAAATTCGCTGTTCGTGGCGATGGATTCTATCGGCCAGATCGGCCGCCGTCGCTGTCTGAAAAAGCAGAATTAGCACAACAACAGGGAATATTAATCGGGAGTCGGGAAATTTTATAAAACGCATATATTCTTGCCTCACATCTTTATATCATAGCTTCAAACTGCAAACCTTATGCCGGGCGAGACAATAGTCCGGCGGCACGGCCAATTCCCTCGAAATTATTCCCCTGTGCCCAATTAGCTGCCCCCGTTGCGTTTAGATCGTGCCGGCCGCCGCTGTTTTGACTCGAATATTGCCGGACAATATTATATTAATGTGAGGTAAATCAAGACAGAGAAATCAGTTTCATATATTCTGAAACAGATCTTCAAGACGGTAAAGGAAAAGGGCTGTCTTGAATAATATCAATTCAATATACCGGAAAATCGAAAACTGTCAATGGAGGAATTATGGACCGGATGATCGTAAATCAGGCGGGCGTCAGGACTTTTTTATTGAGATTATTTATGCGGGATCGGATTTCGCGTTCGATGTCGAGGATGGTTTTGCCTTCCTGCTCGAAAGAGCCGTCGAAGACCGTCAACTGTTTTAATTCGCTGAGCAAAGAAGAAATAGACTCGACCGACTGCATGATGATATTCAGCGAGGTCTGACAACCGTCGACGTTACCGCCAAGCTGACCGTTCCTTATGCTCATTTCGATCAACTGCGCCCGGCCGAGAATGGCCGCCGTGGCATTGTTGACATGATTGCTAAACGTCGTGGAGACCGCCTTGAGCGATTCCAGCGCCGCCCGTTTGGCCTGATCGTGCGCGATCGACTGCTGCATCCGGCGGTTTTCGCGAAGCAGATTTTCTACCATAAGAAATTGCTTGTAGAGCATCTGGTTGGCTTCGGCCATGATTTCGGCCTGGGTGCCGATTTCCATTTCGAGATAATCGGACTCGCGGACCACAATCGAAATCAACTCGCCTTCGATTTTGGCAAGTGCGGCGTGCGACAGCTTCAGGTTGGACGCCACCGCGTCTTTGCGCTCGAGCATTTTCGGCTCGGGCGGAGGCATCGTATAAGCCCGAAACTTGGACAGATTGTTGGCCAGAAGAACTATTTGCGGGAGGATCTGATCGAACTGCCGAGCTCCATAATCGAACAGGGCGTGATGTTTACCGACCGCTTCACCGATATTTCTCGGAACACCCCACTGATCGAGCAAAAACTGACCGGCACGGGCGTGATCGGTGCCGAGGACTTTTTGTTCCAGGACGGTCAGAAGTTCACCGGCTTCAGCCTGTTTCCACATCCGGCGGTACTCTTCGGGGTATGACGCTTCCAGTACCAGAAGACCGATTTCGTGAAGCAGCCCGGCCACAAACGCTTCCTCGGCCGGTTCGAAACCGATTTCTTCGGCGATCATCCGCGCGGCGATAGCGACCTCGAGGCTGTGCCGCCAGAATCGCTTGCGACTGACCATGCCCTCGACGGTCTCGGCCATTTTGTATACCGACGACGACAGCGCGATAGCCGTCACCGAACGTACACCAAGAGTGACCACGGCCTGATTGACGGTGGTAACTTCGCGCACCCTGCCGTAGTATGGCGAATTCACCACGCGCAAAATTTTGGCCGTAAGCGCCGGATCTTTTAAAATGACTTTGGAAATCTCGGCCGCAGAGGAATCGGGGTCGCCCGATACTTTTAAAACTTCGACCAGAACGTGCGGAAGGGAGGCAATTTCCGGGTGGTCATTCAGTACTTTCTGGTGTATATCATGGTTCATAAATCTGCCTGTGTTTATAATAACTATATCGACGTAAGCGGGGGTATTATTTAGACTTATATTGCCGGTCGAGGCGACTTTGAAGCCTTTTTATTCGTTTATCGAGATCGGAGCGGACCGAAAACTGCGGGGGGCATAGGGACCGCGCCGCGAGGGCCGTGTCGAGGGCGGCCCTGGGGTCCCGGACCCGGTGTTCATAGTATTTGGCCAGCTCGATATGGGCCCAAAAGCCCTCCGGGCCGCCGGATTGGGCCACCTTCTGCCAGATCGGAACCGATGTGTCAAAATCCGACAGACGCCTGGCCGCCAGCGCCTGCCGCATGAATATATCACCACGACCCTCAGTTTCCAGGGAGGCTTCGAACCGGCTCAGAAGAGACACTATTTCACTGTTTTCTTTGCGCTTTTCGAAAACCTTCACCAGCGACAGGAGATCATCGCTGTCGTCGATTTTCCCGACCGGGTTGATATGTATCTCCGAAATGCGGTGCATCAGGAAGTACAAGGAAACGATATCATACAAATTGTGTTCGACGACCTTGTCCAGAAGTTCGGGGTCCGACGTCGCCAGCCAGTTGAAATATATGCCGGGAACCAATTCACCGGGGATGTCATCTGTACGGTAAAACGACAACACCTGTCGCTCCACGTTCCCCAGAGTGCAGCTGCCCAGCCGCAGGCGGAACAGTTTTCTGGCTGTATGCAGCAGGTCGACGTGCCCGGCCACGTCGAGATGACGTTCGACTCTCTGGATTATCATGCGATCGCGCAGGATCGGCATATCGAACGTCTTACCGTTGTAACTGACAATGACCGTGTCGTCATTGAATTCAGAGCGGATTTCTTCGAGCATCGCCGCTTCATCGGGAAAATCCGGCAGAAAATACTGTCGCACCTGAAATCCGTTGGCGGTCAGAGAGCCGAGTCCGACCAAAAAGGCCACCGTCCCCGAGCCGCCCAGACCGGTTGTCTCGGTGTCCATGAAGAGCAGATTTTTTTTGGAAATGCTCTCACCTGGCTCAGCTTCTGAAAAATGGCGAAACAAATAATCTATGCTTCGATCCATTTCGTACATGGCAAACGATCCGTGAACGTACGATTCATCGAAATCGGTCTCGATTTTGACAAAATTTCCCTCGTCGCGGCGGATAACTCTGCCACCGAGAAAATCGGATAGCGTTTCATACCTGTCGGCCCCGGTCGCGGTTTGATCACTTTCCGACCGAGTTCCCAGGTGCTGAGACAGGCGGTTTAATTTATCACGGAGCATATTTTTCGAGGGCCCGGTTCATGAAAAATATTACGGTGGAATCGGTCTCGGTGCTTTTAAGATTTTCGAGAAAGCCGCAGGCCAGCGACGAATTGGCATCGTACAGCGCCTCGGCCGCTAAGGCGCGGCGGATCGGCGACGGCGACTGAAGTTCCAGGCCGACCCGGTATGCGGCGGCCTCGCCGCCAATCTTCCCCAGAACCGTGATGCCCAGATTGCCTACCAAATCATTGGAGGAATTTATCGAGTCCGATATAACAAAGACGGCCGTGTCGGGCATTTTGAGCAGCGCGTCGGCGGCGACCATACGGGGACCATAGTGTTCGTCACCAAGCATATGCACCAATTGCGGGGCGGCGTCTCTGATCCCTATCCTTCCTGCCGCGACCGCCGCGGATTTTCGCACCGTTCCCACCGAATCTCCCAACGCCGCAATAATGTCATTGGCCGCTCTCATACTACCGATTTGCCCTAAAGCCGCCACGGCATTGGAACGAACCCCCCAGTCGTCATCTTTCACCTTGCTCATCATGGCATCGACCGCCATCGAGTCTTTGATATTGCCCAACGTATAACACAGGCGGCTGAGCAGCTCTTTGTCGTTCGTGTCTAAAGCCTTTATTAAATACGGCACGGCATCGTGCCCGATCTTTTCGAAAATGGTGTTCAGAGTATGCCGTTCCCGCGCCACCTGTGTACCATACAGCTCGATCAGCCTCGGCACCGCCTGCTTGCCCATAGCGGCCAATGAATCTATCGCCGGAGCGACCATATCGCGGTATTTAATCTCACCCGACGACGCGATAATAAACAGAGAATCGACTTTCCTGTTGATATCGGTTTGCGCCAGGACGCTTCCGGAAATGCAAAGCAGCAGAGCCAGAAAGACGATTGTACTGATTGGATTCCTACGGGGTCGCATTGGTCGTATCCTCTTTGATAAAATTCCAATCCATCCCCCCGCCCCATTTGGAACCGGTATTCCAGTACATGTGGTCGCCGCCGTTGCCGTCATAATGATCGGTTCCGCTCAAATCGAGGAACAGGCCGATTGACCCAAAATCCCGGCGCGGGTTGCCGTAACCCTGGGTATTGTTCCTGCGCATGACGTAATAAGCGTCCTCACCGCGATCATCGATAAGAATCCCTAACCCGTTGGCTTGCCCGGCACCCTGTGACAAATCGAAAGCGTCATATATATCATTACCGTTGCGATCGACAATAATCCCGCAACCGTAATCGTGACCGCACCCCTGCATCAGACCCTTGCCTTTGCGGAAATCATCGCCTTCCCGGTCGAACAAAATCCCGAGAGAGAGATGTATCCCGGCACCCTGAGCATACTGGTGCGCCACGTAATTATCGTTGCCATTGTCGTCGTAGATCATGCCCAGCCCCCACCAGTAGCTGCCCCCCTGACCGAAAATATCGGCCTTGTAATTATCGTTGCCGCCGAAGTCGGCGATGATACCGATCCCGCCCGACATGTACGGCCGCATGCCGTAACCGAAACCCTGTGACAGCGACAGAAAGTGCTGGTTGTTCCCGGCCAGTCCGTACGTTTCCGCGTATTTGTCAGTGATGACATAATTATCGTTGCCGGTGTAATCGACAAGCAAGCCTATCCCTTCGGTCAAGCCAACTCCCTGCGAAAACAAAGCAGCGTTATAGAGGTCCGTCCCGGACTTGTCGATCAGCACCCCGGCTCCGAACACTCCGGCTCCCTGACAGTGAGTATCCCCGAGGTACCTGTCTCCGCCGGCACCGTCATACAACAGACCGAAACCGAAAAAGCCGGAGCCACACGAAAAATTGTTGGCCTTGTAAACGTCGTCACCTTCCAGATCGATCAAAATCCCCACCGACATGCACCCTGAGCCGAAATTAAAATCCGATTTCGCCTGATAGTCGTCATCGCCGGACAGGTCGATGATTATGCACGGATGCGGGTGCGCGGCATTATATTCCAGCTCGTAGTGATCGTTGCCGCCAAAATCGAAAATAAATTCATAATCCCCGCGATAAACGTCGTCCCCCGTCCCCCCTATTTTCCAGCCTTTCTCACGGCCCAGAAATTCCGGGAGTCCGGTCCGCTGTGGCAGGTCGACCGTATCCTTCAGGATGTCCGAGTACGATATCCCCTGTTCGCGAACATCCCGCAAAAATCTGATAAGTTCATTGTAAATATCCACCGATGACGCGGCCCCGGCTCGAACCAGCTGAGTCTGATCGATCGACTGCCCGAACTCAGTGAAATCTTTCAAATATCCTTCTTCCAGCTTTTGGAGAGAATCGAGCACGTCGACCGCCTTTGAAGCATCAGAGGTATCTTCGAGAATCATATCTTTAAATCGGGTCGTCAAAAACGATTTTTGCTCAGAACTTAATTTACCAAAAGCCGCTCTCTGGGCCGGTACTATATTACCCTTGATGGCCTTTTTCACGGTCGTCAAAAGCCGATTGAATTCCAGCGATTGATAGTACAGATTGGTGCCGGTGTCTTCAAAGGCTTCTTCTTTGCCGGCACTGGGCGGTGTCTCCTTGCCGGATTCTTTAAGATTTTTCAATACGAAATCCATGGTTGCGGAGAGGTCGCCCGGCGATAAAATACCGGCGGAGTTCTCGGCAAAAGATATCATGCCGTACGGTTCCCGCATCAGCCGCGATACCGTCTCAAGCCGGAAACTGTCGACTTTGGAAAAATCATCGCGGAAAGTCAGATCGGTCGGCCGGAGGTTTAGAAGCGCCATCAGGTGTTCCACGGCGGCATTTTCATATACGCTGTCCGGCACGGTTTGAGCCACAAGACCGGCTGCCAGTAACGTCAAAAGGAAAATAATCAGGGCAACTTTCATGATATCAATAAACGTCGGTGATCCAAAAGCGCAATTACTTTTTAGGCAGGATAACCCGGTTCCATTCGCCCCATTCGCTGACAATATCGGCGGCTTCTTTTTTAATCCGGCGGTCCCGGACCGTGTCCAACCAGGCGGAAATTTCGCGGGCGGATGTCGCGATATTTATTTCCTCGACGAATCCCCGGCAATGGGGTTGGAGTTGAGCATGATTTTCCGCCATTTTTTTCAAACGGTCACACAGCCTGGAGACGTTTCCGGCCGGGTAGTGATACCCCACGTTGTACTTATCGACAAAATGCGGCATATCGCCGACACGGGAGCATACTACCGGCAGATTGGCCTGCATGGCCTCGCCGAAGGTCAGCGGCAATGAATCACCGTGGGACGGGATAACCATGGCCGCCGCCTTTAGCATGATTTCGTCGATACGGGTGCGTTCAAGATAGCCGTGGAATTCAACGATGTCTTCCATACCCATGGCGGCCATCGCCAGGCGGAGGCTTTGTTCGCTTTGACCAGTCCCGATACAGTGCAGTTTCCATCCGGGATATTCGCCGCTGAATTCTCTGAAGGCGTTGAGCAAATCAAAGACGCCTCGTGACTCCTCGATTCGCCCGACAAAAACGAAGCTTTTCTCTCTCGTGGAATAATTATTTCCGTCAAGGTCGAGCCGATGCACGCTCGGAATAAACAGGCACGGCCTTTTTGCCAGGGCTGCGGTTTTGTCGGCCAGTTCAAAACTGTCGGCATACAATTTATCGGCATTATCGAGGACCCTGGCTATCATGCGGCCGGTAATCGGGTAGTGCGCCCAGATGTTGATATCGGTCCCCAGCGCCCAGAGCGCGTACGGCACCCCGCTTTTGCGCGATAATTGACGGGCGATATAACCCGACGGCAACCCCCACAGGGCCAGAATTCCGTCGTAACCCCGGCGCAACATCAGGTTTTCGGCTGATATCCGGCCGTTGACGAAATAACGCATGATACTGATATAGGTCGACAACGCCCAGCGCGGCATCTGCGAAACGAATTTCCTCCCGTCTGAAAACTCGAACCGGTGGACGTCGTCATTGATGTATTCCTGGCCCTCCCCGAACGACGCATAGTGCGGTGTTATCACGTCGACCTCGATATCGAGATTCTTGAGGGCGACATGAAAATCGCGCACGAACGGTGAGGCAATATCATCAGGTCCGGCCGGATAACGATTCGAAATGACCATCAGCCTTTTGTGATTGTAATGCATATATCAGCCTCGGTGTGTTATCGGACAACACATCATTGAAACATCACGGTCAAATTACGATTATATGCCGGGCGAAAGCGAAAATGCTATTCGCCCTGGGTTGTCGCGGTCGTCGGATTTATCTTTTCCGCGATGTCGTGTCCGAGTTGACGGGCCTCGGGATGGTACGGATCGATTTCAAGCACTTCGGCGATATATTTCAGAGATTCTTTGTATCGTCCACCTTTGGCCAGAGCGCGCGACAGGGCCAGTCGCATTTCGATATTGTCCTGGTCGATTTCGAGTGCGGTGCGCATCAAATCCCAGGCCAGTCCCGGTGTTCCGGAACGGTTGAAATAAACACTCATGTTAAACAACCAGCGGCTGACAAAGTCGATGGTCCCGATTTCGTTCGGGTTACCCTCCAGCATACGATTGGCCAGGGCAATATAACCGGCGCTAATTGCACTATCCGGCTTGCCGTCGTACTTATGGTCGAGATATTGAAATATCACCCCGTGCGACTGCAGACGATCGGCCGCGATTCCGGCCACTCCGTACTGGACGAAGACGTCGCCGCGATTCAGATTCAAATCGCACAACAAACCCGGCAGCCGTTCAATATCGACGCCGCTGGTAATGTTGAAACCATCGGGACAGGTCAAATCGGGATAGACCTGGGTCAATTTTTCTCTGTAGGCCGGATGGGTCAGCGCTTTCGCCGAAATGATTTTGACGTTATTCATGGAAGAATCGGCGAAGGTATAGTACCACAGAGGCAGCATCAGGCCGTCATCCGCCACGATCAAAAGCGAATTGTCCGGAATATCGCTCAATATTTCATCGCACAGGATATCGGGAGCGTGCACCTGCGAAAGATCGGCCCGGACAATATTGCCGTTGCCGGCAAAATATATCATGATACCGAGAAAAACCGAAAAGTAGATGGCTGCATTTCTGGCCACTATGTAGCGCCTCAATTGATATAGCGAACCGGAAACGGCAACCAACAGAAGGATCGCCAGAAGCGGCGCCATGAAGCTCACCATATCGGCGTTACGAGACGAGAATTCGGCGGTCCAAAGCAGAAGAAATAAATTCGACAAAATCGCCAGCACAAAAAACCAACTGAACCGTCGTGATACCTTATAAAGTCCCCAGAACCCGAGCGGGACAAGAGCCAGGGTCAGCCAGCCGATTTGCGCCCCGACAAATTTCCCCAGATTTAAAATGCGCAGCCAGTAATCGGACGCTTTCGGCGACGATACATCGGCCAGGTTTACCGATCCCGAGACCGCCGACCAGAACGAGGACATATTGTCGGGACGCCCCCAGTTGACCGACGGGTCCAAAGCGCCGCGAAGCGGCAAATATGTATAAACCGAAAACGCTATTATCAAAAATAAAACGGCCGCCGTGGCAAAGGCCGGTTTGGACTTGACCTCACGGACGTGCAATATGAATATCAATATAAACGGCGGGGCCATGATGAGCGCCAGAAAAGGATGGTTGGCAAAACTCAGAGCGTACACCCAGAACCCGGCCAGAAACAGGTTCTCGGATTTTTCGGCGTGGCCACGGGCGCACAAGTACACAGCGAGCAAAGTCATAAACAGGTGTAATGAGTACACCTCGGCCCGCACCGCCGACAACCACACCGGCAGACTAACCGCAAACAAAGCCGTAAGGGCAAAACAGGCCAGCGCGACCAGCGCCGGAGGCTGGGTGGCGCGCTCCAGGTCGAGCATCTTCCCCGCCCGCTTGAGGTCGTGACGATGGAACAATAGTTTTTTCCCATCCATTATTTTTTGATAATCACGGGCGGTCAGGGCCGGGACATCCATCAACTGACGCGCCAGCATGAAGAAAACCATCGCCGACAGTGCCGCAAAAAAGACCGACATCAGGTTGGCCGCAAAGGCCGCGGTCATCCCCGGAAGGGCGGCGAAAAGTCTCCCCAGCAGGGTGTACAAAGGAAACGACGGCGACGGCGGGATGCCGAGAATATAATTGGTCGTCGCGAAGGCCGCCGAGTCTCCCCAGAAAATCGATGGGGCCATCATCTTTAAATAAAACCCCATCGCCCCCAGGAAAATTACGATAGGCAACAGCCAACGGGAGACCTGGGCCAGCGTCCCCTTGTCGTCGTATTCTATATGCTCGTCATGCTTAACCATATTCCTCGCCTCGTATTTTGCCTTATACCATAGTTCAGTTTCCGGACCGATAATATCTCTCGCTCCGGATGTATAGTATATTTTCGGCTGAAACGGCTTTAATCTGAAAGAAAAATCAGCGAAATACTAAATGTAAGTCATTTATTAGCAGACGGTTAAAATATATCGCATAAGGTTATTTTGTGGGGAAATGTGAATTTTAACATAAAACGGCTTTTGATGTCATTTCGAGCTTGACCCGGGATCCATCTTTCAAGCTGCGTCAAGTCCTGCCCATTCTTATGGGTTAAGTGGGCGACAGATGTCTAGAGGCTGTCCCAAAAGTGTTCCGTCGGGTGTTGATTTCGACGTGGTCGAAATTGTCACCCGACGGAAACCGTTGAAAGACCGCAGGGTCACATCCCGACTTCGTCGGGACAAGACCCCGCGGAACTTAAAAAGAGTACTTTTGGGACAGCCTCTCTACATCTGCCCCATTTTTATGTCCATACCAAACGCTCGGGCACTTGTGGACAAGTGCCGCGCACAGAAATTTATATATTTCCTCCAAGCGTCGGATAATGTCATTCCCGCGTAGGCGGGAATCCAGTAGCATGCAACATCATCTCTATAGCCGGACAAGTGTCATTCCCGCGCAGGCGGGAATCCAGTAGCATGCAACATCATCTCTATAGCCGGACAAGTGTCATTCCCGCGCAGGCGGGAATCCAGTAGCATGCAACATCATCTCTATAGCCGGACAAGTGTCATTCCCGCGCAGGCGGGAATCCAGTGGCATGCAACATCATCTCTATAGCCGGACAAGTGTCATTCCCGCGTAGGCGGGAATCCAGTAGCATGCAACATCATCTCTATAGCCGGACAAGTGTCATTCCCGCGTAGGCGGGAATCCAGTAGCATGCAACATCATCTCTATAGCCGGACAAGTGTCATTCCCGCGTAGGCGGGAATCCAGTTCTTCTCTTGACTAAATGCACCAGTCATGCGATTAATTTAGAACCACGCTGATTAATCTTTGTGCCCGGTCGATCCACAGATCGACCGGGTTAGCGGCGGGTCTGAGGACCCGCCGATCACAACGTACTGGTTGCTGTAATCGGCAAATATAAGCTGTATCTGCCGGTTGCCGGACCTAGCAAGAATTCTTGTAGCTCACCCAACGGGTGAGTACATCGTTGTGGGCGGCAGATGTCCACATCTGCCCCAACGTCTTATACATTGTGTCAGGTCATGCCCATTTTTATGGTGAGACCTTATTCAAAGAAATAAGTACATAAATAGACGCCCCGATTCGAATCGGGGCGTCTTGATATATGGCAAACAGTGACCGGAATTCTTAGAGAATCGAGTCGTCCGAAGTACAGAGCAACACACCCTGCTCGTTAATGGTCCAGGTATCCGGAGCTACGTCGTCGTCGAGGACGGCGCTGTTGGCCGTAACCAGCAGGTTGGTGGCGTCGGCCGTGTTAATCGTGTAGGTATAAATAGCCGAGGCCATAATTTCAACACCTATGGTGGCGAAACCATTGGGAGCCGCGGCGCTGGCGACTGATCCCTGACCCCAGTAGGTGTTGTTCTGCTGGCGGTAGGTGCGTTCCATAGTATAAATCTGCTTGAGCAGCTGCTTGGCTTCCGACTGCTTGGATTTGGTGGTAGCAGTCATGAAACGCGGAATAGCGAGCGCGGCCAGAATACCGATGATAACGACCACGATCATCAATTCGATAAGGGTGAAACCCTTCTGACGGTTGTGGAATTTGGTGAACATTTAAAATCCTCCTACAGATTTTAGTACTTTGGTTTTGGTTTGCAAATTTTCACGCTGACTATTATGGCAAACCGGGTGCCAATGCCGCACGGCAATATTATCGCGCCTTAAATTTCATCATAAACACATAAGGCACAACGAATAATATTTCCCGAAAGCTTCCATATGTGGTTTAATCCCAACAGGTTTGACTACGGCCCCATATCAGGGATCATTGTCATTTGCCAAGAATCTGGCATTTTGCAATTCGTGCATTATTGGAATATTCCCATACCTGGGCTTATAGTCATAAGTACAATAAAAAAGGCGTGCCTTATGTGGCACGCCCGTGCTTAGCCTGTTGTTACCCTACAACATCGCATCATCAGAAAGACACAACAGCGTCCCGGTATTGTCGATGGTCCAAACGTCCGGTGCGGCATCATCATCGAGATTGACCGCGGTGGCGGTGGCCGTGAAAGTCATGGCATCGCCGTCAATGTGGTAAGTATAATTGGACGAAGGCATTATCTCGATCCAGATGGATTTGAAAGCCTGACGGTTTGCGGCGCTGGCGTCGGCCGCCGGGATATAATAGGTATTGCCCTGCTGTCGAAATGTCCTCTGGTTGACATAAATCTGCTTAAGTATAAGCTTGGCTTCGCCTTGCTTGGTCCTGACCGGGACCGCCATCATCCTCGGTATGGCCAAGGCGGCCAGAATACCTATGATTACGACGACTATCATCAGTTCGATCAGCGTGAAACCCGATTCTAATCTTGCTTTATTCACAATATACCTCTTGCCTTTGGCTAATTATTTATCAGGGTTTAAGGCAAATGCTATACCGGAACGATAATCTTCTTCGTTATTGTCGAATTTCATACCGGGATTCTCAAGTTGTTTAGTATTTGGACACGAATTGAAGATTAACTTTTTTCCGATTTATCCAGTTGATACCTCTTTAATTTCCTGTACAGGGTACTGTTGTCGATCCCAAGAATCTTAGCCGCTTTGGTTTTCTGCCCCTGGGCCTGATCCATAACATAATGTATATAGGCTTTTTCAATCGACTCCAGGGTCGGCGTCTTGGGGCTGTCGTCGGCCACCATCGATTCACGACGGTTTTCAACTATTTTCTGCGGAAAATCTGACGTCTCGATGACATCACCCTTGGACAATAAAACCGCCCGCTCAATACAATTTTCCAGTTCCCGAACATTGCCCGGCCAGTGGTAACGGTAAAGCACTTCCATCGCGTCCTGGCCGATATATTTAACCGGAAGATCGCTGCGCAGGCAGTAATTCTTTATGAAATAATTAGCCAGAAGCGGAATGTCCTCCACCCGTTCGCGAAGCGGAATGATATTGATCGGGATTACGTTCAGCCGATAAAACAAGTCGGACCGAAATTGCCCGGACTTGACGTCTTCTTCGAGATTGGCGTTTGTCGCCGCGATCAAGCGCACGTCGACCTGAATCGGGGCGATCGCGCCGACCGCGGTGATTTGTTGGTCCTCCAGCACTCTCAATAATTTCACCTGGATCGCGGGAGTAGTATTGCCGATCTCATCGAGAAACATGGTCCCACCATCGGCCACTTTGAACAAACCGTCCTTGTCCTTGACGGCCCCGGTGAAAGCACCTTTCTTATAACCGAACAATTCCGATTCGAGCAGATTTTCCGGAAGCGCCGCGCAGTTGATAGTCACGAACGGTCCCGATGCGCGCGGCGATGACGTGTGTATGGCGCGGGCGATCAGGTCCTTACCGGTGCCCGATTCGCCGCGTATGAGAACGGTCGAATCGGTGGCGGAAATTTTCTGAGCCAGCTCTTTCAGCTGCACGATATCACTCGACTGCCCGATAAAATCCTCGAAAGAGAAATCCTGCTTCAACTGCTTTTTCAGAAATTCGTTTTCGGTCTTGAGTTTTTTGCGACTGACCGATTTTTCTATAACCAGCTTGATCTCGTCGATCTTGAACGGCTTGATGACATAATCAAGCGCCCCGTGCTTCATCGCTTTGATCGCCGTATCGACCGAGGCGAAAGCGGTCATGACGATAAAATCCTGTCCCGGATTGGTCTTTTTTATTTCACTGAGAAGCTCCATGCCGGACATTTCCGGCATCATTAAATCCGCGATAATGAGATCATATTTTTCTGATTGGGTCTTGTTTACGGCCTCGCGGCCCGAGGACGCGGTTGCTACGGCATATCCGTCTTTCGTGAGCATGATTTCCATAAAATCACGCATCGACTGCTCATCGTCGACCACCAAAATTCTGGGTGCCATGTATCTCCCTGAATCTTTATTATTAACGGTTCCCAGCCCTCACAGTTATTGTTTCGGCAGTCGCGGCGCGTTTTGAAGGCTGGCAATTCGCAATGTTCAGATATTACACAGAAAGGCTGGACGCCATTGTTGTTGACAGCATATTCGGCGTATTGATATATTGAATAAAAGGAGTCCCCATGTTTAATAAATTGGATGAAGCGTTGACCAAATATGTACGGCCGGGATCATATCCCCTCGCCATAAGATTTGTCAAGGACGGTGAGGAACTGTCCGAACGTACCCGGCGTCCGAAGCGCGATCTGGACGTGCAGGTGGCCATTTGCCAGACGTTCTCCATGGCGCGCCGCTACGGCTGGCAGCTCGCGGTCGGCGAAGAAGACATCAACTGCCCGCTGGCCCTGACGGCTTTCGGTTTTAAAAAAGAGACGGACTCTTTTTCCTGCGGCGAGATGTGCGCCGGGATGTTTACAGAGACCAGATCGGCCGGAGCCCGGACCGAGGCCGAGGTGCCGCGCTTTTCGTTTAAGGAATATCGCTACATTTTGACGGCCCCCCTGGCGCGGGCCGATTTCCAACCGCACGTTTTCCTCGTCTACGGCAACTCGGCCCAGGTCATGCGCCTCCTGACAGCCGTGCTCTATAAAAAGGGCGGCTATCTTACCAGCAAATTCTCGGGACGCCTCGACTGCGCCGACATTTGTATCGAAACCATGAAAACCAACAAGCCCCAGGTAATTCTGCCATGTTACGGCGATCGGGTTTTCGGACAAACACAGGACGATGAAATGGCCATGTCGTTGCCGGTCGGCATCGAAGAAGACCTCATTACCGGTCTGGAAGGCACTCACGACGGCGGGATTCGCTATCCCATGCCCGCATTTTTGCGCTACACTCCGAAATATCCG
Source organism: uncultured candidate division Zixibacteria bacterium (assembly GCA_963702205.1). Lineage (GTDB taxonomy): Bacteria > Zixibacteria > MSB-5A5 > GN15 > PGXB01 > CALAMC01. The sequence continues at coordinate 1,529,676 of OY969724.1, read as the reverse complement.
AAACACTATTACAAGCTTTTCGAAGATTGGCAGGAGACGGAGAAGGAATAAATGCCCGACCGATATTCACACCGGGAACGACTTAATATGATCCTTTCCGGCGAGAAACCGGACCGGTTCGCAGCTTCCGTCTGGCGGCATTTCTACCATCGCGAAACCACGACCGAAAACCTGGCCGCGGCCATGATCGAGTTTCAGAACCGATTCGACTGGGATTTCATGAAAATTAATCCCCGGGCGAGCTATCACATGGAAGACTGGGGTCTTAAACTGGAGTGGTCGACCGATGAATTCGAAAAACAAACCAAGATCGAATTCCCGGTTAATGAAATATCCGACTGGGATAAAATCAATGTCCTGCCGCCGACCGCACCGGTCCTGGCCGAGCACCTTAAAGCAATCGCTCTGATCAAAAAAGCCTTCCCGAGGGAACTCCCTCTGTTCATGACGGTTTTCAACCCGCTCGGGATCGCCCGCTACCTCGTGGGAAGCGCCGACAAACTCAAAGGACATTTGCAGGCCGATGAAAAGCATGTCCTTGCGGCGCTCGAAAATATAACGCAGACTTTCGAGAAATACGCCGCCGAGATTCGTAATGCCGGAGCCGACGGGCTTTTCTACGCCACTCTGGAATGGGCGTCATCGGATATGATTTCTTATGAACAATACGCCCGCTGGTGCCGTCCGCTCGATTTGCGAATCATAAAGGCCGCCGGCGACGATGCCGTCAATATGCTCCACGTCTGCGCCGGGAATAATTATTTAAAGGAACTGGCCGATTACCCGGTACAGATGGTTAACTGGGACGACGCGCATCCGACCAATGTCAACCTCGACAACAGCTTTAGGGACATCGGTGACAAAACGGCCGTGGCCGGTCTGGATTATACCGGCTGGCTGTGGCACGCCACACCGGGCGAAATAGCCAACGAGATCTCGAAAATAAAAGAACGTATGAACGGCAAGAGGTTCATTTTCGGACCGGGCTGTGCCATCGACCCCCACATTTCATTCGAAAACCTTCAGGCAGTTAAAAACTGTTTATAGCATAAAGTTGGAGAAGTAACATGTTTGTCGGATTGATACTGATCATAGCCGGTGCCCTGTTGCTCTTGACGCGGGCCAATGTGATTCCCGGCGACGTCTGGGATTATGCTCTGCCGATACTGCTGATAGCCATCGGCGGACGGATGCTGTTTTGCAAGAGCAACAAAGGCATCCACATAGAATAGCATGAAGCCGCAACTTATCCTTCACCCGGACCGGCCGGGGCTGGAGAAATTCATGGGCGGTCTGGAAGCCAGAGTAATGGAAATCATCTGGGTCAACAAAAGCCTGACCGTCAAGCGCGTGCATTATTTTCTGTCCAAAGAGCGATCGTACGCCTATACCACCGTCATGACCATCATGAACCGCCTCGTGACAAAGCACTATCTCGTGCGCAAAAAGGTGAGTCACGCCTATGAATACACACCGCTGATGAGTCGCGAGGAATTTCTCGATTATGCCGTCGGTGGCGCGGTAACATCGCTCAAATCGGATTTCGCCGACGTCTTCAAGAGGGCGCTGGCTGCCGGACCGAAACCCAAAAAGCCCCGCCGCAAATAGCCCCAAGCGCGGTCAATACAGCTTCCTTCGCTTTCTGTCGATACCGATTATATGAGATATTGGCTTTTATTCGTTGTCTTTTCGACCTCTATTACGGTGGCCATTGCCGGGGTTATGACCGCTGCGACTTTTCATGAAATGCAGTTTCAGACGCCTCCGGGCTGGACGGTGGAGCATATTTCCGATGATCAAATCGAAGTCCGCTCTAATTCTCCCAATCCCGATATTCTCCTGATTCGCCGTTTTGTACTGGGCGATGAAAGTCGCATAAAAACGCATGAAGCGATGGTCGCGGCGGAAAAAGGGTTGTATTCCGATCTGGGCGTTCCTCCGGGCAACGATGTATCTCTCGAATATCACGATGACGGCAAAATCGTAACTTTCGACACAACGTACCAAACCGGTGAGAAGGACGTCGACAATTACCTTTATCTCAAAGTCAAAGGGCTTTTTTGCAATGTATCGGAAACGGGACAGGTATTGTATTTACTTCAGTATGAAGTCAACGCCAAACCTGATTCCTTCACGATAAATGAAATTGCGCAATTTTTCGATTCGGCCATGATTACGGCCAAACTCGAAGACAGCCTTTACCCACCGGACCACAGCATGAACTATCTTTATGTCCTTTTGCTTCTGATGCTGGCCGCTTTCTTTTTCATGAGAAACAGACGAATACAAAATTCACGCAATCCCCTCGGGCGCAGTTCGGAACATTTCTGGCGCTGTCCCGAATGCCGCATGATAAACCACAACGACAACGCGCAATGCCGCCGTTGCGGGGCCGTTCGTCCCGAGGCTCAACCTACCAAACGATAATTATTCTTCTTTGAGTTCAATAAGAACGCCCGACGTGGATGCCGGGTGCATGAAGGCAATTTTGTTGCCGGTCGCGCCTATGCGCGGGGTTTCGTCGATCAGACGATAGCCCCTGGCTTTAAGCTCTTCCAATTTTCCTTCGATATCATCTACGACAAAGGCCACATGGTGAATGCCCGGGCCGCGTTTGTCGAGGAATTGTTTGATCGGGCTGCCGCTGTCGGTCGGCATTAACAACTCGATCGCACTCCCGTCATCGAGCGGAAAAAACATCGCCTTGATTTTCTGGTCGGGCACTTCCGATATATGCCCCGGCTCGGCCCCCAGAAGGTCGGCAAATATACGCTCCGCCTGTTCCAGATTTTCCACGGCTATTCCGATATGCGACAGCTTCATTTGCCGCCCCCGGAATTGTTGTATTGTTCGGCCTCTTTTTCACCCCTTTTGAAATCTTCGTATTCCGCCTCCTGGCGTACGTTCGACATCGAGGGCTTAATCCAGTGGTCGCCGGAGCGGTACATACGGACCGGATAATCTTGCGTGGTTTCTCCGCCCGCACGAAGTTCGTAGGTAACCGTTATATAGGCTATGGCCGAATCGGCCATAATCGTTACACTGTCAACCGTCATGGCCTTCATCGTGTCATACTGGTAAGCCATAATCTGATCGAACGTATAATAGTCATTGAGCGATGCCAACTGCTTATAATACGGAAACTCGTTCTCATAAAGCACCGTCTTGTCGCCTTCACGCATACGGTCGAAAAAATCAGAAACGTCATGCTTTACCTGTTCCTTGTCGGAACCGACGGCATATTGAGCGCCATCGGACGGTTTCGAGGCTTCTTTTTGAGAACAGGAAGCGATTAAAGCGATGATCGCGGCCACGGCAAAAAGATATTTAACTTTCATGATATTCACCCCAGATATTTCTCAGACAATCGGAGATTTCCCCGACGGTTGCGTAATTTTCAACGGCCGATATTACCGCCGGAACAATATTATCCTGTCCCCGGGCGGTGTTTTCGAGTTTTTTCAGGACTTTTGCTATTTTTTCGCTGCCCCGGCGCATTCTCAATGCTTTAAGTTTTTCGACCTGTATTCTTTCCAAATCGGGATTTACTTTTAAAATATCGGTCGGGCCGGGACGGTCGGAATTAAATTTATTCACGCCGACTATAGTCATCTCCTCGCTTTCAATCGCCTTTTGATACTTATACGCCGACTTGGCGATTTCGTCTTTGAAATATCCCGACTCGACACATTTCACGGCTCCGCCCCGTTGATCTATTTCATCCATCAAAGACAGGATTTTGGCTTCCAGTTGATCGGTGAGATACTCCACGAGATACGACCCGCCCAGCGGATCGGCCGAATCGGTTACACCGGATTCATAAGCCAGTATCTGCTGGGTCCGCAGAGCGATCTCCGCCGATTTCTCGGTCGGGAGAGCCAGCGCTTCATCGAACGAATTCGTATGCAGCGATTGAGTGCCGCCCAGGACGGCCGCCAGCGCCTGCATGGCGGTACGGACAATATTATTTTCCGGCTGTTGAGCGGTAAGGGTCGATCCTCCGGTTTGCGTGTGGAAACGCAGCAGCAGCGACCGATCAGATCCGGCTTTGTACTTCTCTTTCATAATTTTCGCCCAGATACGCCGCGCCGCCCGGAATTTGGCGACTTCTTCGAGAATATTGCTGTGCGCGGCAAAAAAGAACGACAAGCGCGGAGCGAAATCATCGACGCTCAATCCTGCCGTAAGGGCACTTTCCACGTACGATTTGGCGTCGGCCAGGGTGAAAGCAATCTCCTGCGCCGCGGTGGAGCCGGCCTCACGAATATGATAGCCGGAAATCGAAATGGTGTTGAACTTCGGCAGATGACCGCCGGCGTATGAAAAAATATCGGTGATAATGCGCATCGACGGTTCCGGGGGAAAGATATATGTCTTGCGGGCGATAAATTCCTTTAGAATATCATTCTGTATGGTGCCCGATATTTTCTCCGGTGGCACACCCTGCTTTTTTGCGACCGCGATGTACATAGCCAGCAGTATCACCGCCGTGGAATTGATGGTCATCGACGTCGACACTTCGCCCAGCGGAATCTTGTCGAACAGCGTCTCCATATCCTCGATCGAATCGATCGCGACGCCGGTACGGCCTACTTCGCCACGGGCCAGGGGATGATCGCTGTCATAGCCGATTTGTGTCGCCAGGTCAAATGCCACCGACAGCCCGGTCTGACCGTTTTCCAGAAGATAACGAAAACGCCGGTTGGTTTCCTCGGCCGTCCCGAACCCGGCATACTGGCGCATGGTCCACAGGCGTCCACGGTACATATCGGGATAAATTCCACGGGTGTAACGGGTACTTCCCCGGATGCCCGACAAATATACTGTCGACCGCTTTGGTTTCAGCTACCACGGGAACTTCTATTCCCGAGGTTGTCTTTTTTGGGCCGGTCATCTATTCCAACTCCACCAGTCTGTCGTTTTTCTCCACCGCCTGCCCCGTTTCCACATAAACCGCTCTGACCTGGCCGGCCGTTACAGCCTTAATTATATTTTCCATTTTCATCGCTTCGATAATTACCAGCGTCTGACCTTTCCTGATCTCATGGCCCGGCATGACTTCAACGCCCAGCACCAGCCCCGGCATGGGTGCTTTGATAATTTTATCTTTGACTCCGCCTGAGGCCGCGCCCGCCTTCTTTCGCAACTCGGCCAGGCTGTGTGATTCAACCAGGACATCGAATTGTTGACCGCCCAGAAATACTTTAAGAGAGCCGCCGTTCGGGCTTATTATAGTCTCTTCCGATGAGGCCCCAAACCGCATCAGGTATTTGCCATCGGGAAGTTTTTCGGCCTTTATATCGAATTCATCAGACTCATTGATAACAAGAAAGCCATCGCCTCGAGATTGTATACTCAACTCGTGCTCTTTTTCATCGACAGTAACTATATATTTTTCTGATTCCGCCATGCTCTTTTCCCGTTAAAGCCCTTTGATACCTTCCCGGCGGTAATGTGCCAGCCAGTTGCTGATCGGACTCTCTCTTTTTGCATGCATATTATTGGCATTGCCGTTACGGCGCATCATCTCATATACAAGTGCCGCCATTGCGGCCTTGCGTTCCAGTTCATCGCGATTACTGCCAAATTTGCGGTCCGGAAATTCCCGGTCGATGAAATCCGTGGCGTACTTGCCTTCGCCGAAGGATTCATTCTTCATCACCGCCAGCGCGAAATCGATCGTAGTACATACGCCCGATATACGATACTCTTTTAACGCGCGAATCGTCCGTTCGATGCACTGCTCGCGATCCTCGCCCCAGACTATCATCTTGGAGATAATCGGATCATAGTAAATCGGTATTTCCGATCCCGGCACTACCCCGGCATCGAGACGCACTCCCGGACCGGTCGGCTCCCGGTATTCTTTCAGCGTCCCGGTCGACGGCATAAAATTGTTGGCGCTGTCTTCGGCATAGATGCGACACTCAATAGCGTGACCGCGCGTCTGCACGTCTTCCTGACGGTACGACAGCGACTGACCCTCGGCGATACGGAACATCTCGCGCACGATATCGATTCCGGTCACCATCTCCGTCACCGTATGCTCCACCTGCAACCGCGTATTAACTTCGAGAAAATAGAAATTCAGTTGGTCGTCGACCAGAAACTCGACCGTCCCGGCCCCGACATAATTCGACGCCTTGGCGATCTCGACCGCCGCGCCGCCCATTTTCTGCCGCAGTTCCGGGGTCATGATCGGTGACGGCGATTCCTCGATCACTTTCTGATGCCGCCTTTGTACTGAGCATTCGCGTTCATTCAAATGTATCACGTTACCGTGCTGATCCGCCAATATTTGTATCTCGACGTGGTGCGGCCGCTCGAAATACTTCTCGAAATAGACACGCCCGTCGCCGAATGCCGACCCGGCCTCGCGTATGGCCGACTCGATCGACTCGACAATATTGTCGCCTTCGCGGATGACGCGCATACCTTTGCCGCCGCCGCCAGCCGCGGCCTTGACCAGAATCGGGAACCCTATTTCTTTGGCCAGTTTGGCGGCTTTCGGTATATCTTTGATATCGAAATCCGTGCCCGCCCCGACCGGCAAGCCGGCTTTGATTGCGGTCTGACGCGCTTCCAGTTTGTCGCCCAACAGCGCAATTGTCTCTGACCTGGGTCCGATGAATACAATGCCGTTATCTTCGCACAGCTTTGCAAACGATGCATTCTCCGCAAGAAAACCATAGCCCGGATGCACCGCATGCGCTCCGGACTTTTTGATGACTTCGAGTATTTTTTGCTGATTGAGGTAGCTGTCTTTGGACGGAGCCGGGCCGACACAGTACGCTTCATCGGCGAGACGAACGTGCAGGGCAGTACAGTCACACTCAGAATATATCGCGACCGATTGTATCCCGGCGTCTTTGCACGCCCGAATCACTCTAATCGCAATCTCCCCCCGATTGGCTATCAGTATTTTGTTAATCTTCGACTTCATTACAATTACAACGGGATATTTCCGTGTTTTTTAAGCGGATTCTGGTCTTTCTTTGTCTCCAACATCTGAAACGCCCGAATCAGTCGCGACCGCGTCTGGCGCGGCATAATTATATCATCCACGTACCCCCGTGCCGCCGCGATAAACGGATTGGCGAATTTCTCACGATACTCCTCGGTTTTTTTCTCGACCGCCGCCTCAGGGTCTTTTTCTTTGGCGATCTCTTTGCGGAAGATAATTTCGACGGCGCCTTTGGGACCCATCACCGCGATTTCAGCCGTCGGCCAGGCATAGTTCATGTCACCGCGCACGTGCTTCGAATTCATAACGTCATACGCACCACCGTACGCTTTCCGCGTAATGACCGTCACCTTCGGTACCGTCGCCTCACAGTACGCGTACAACAGCTTGGCACCGTGCTTGATAATTCCGCCGTGCTCCTGATCTGTCCCGGGCAGAAAGCCCGGCACGTCCTCGAACGTAAGAATCGGGATGTTGAAGGCATCGCAGAACCGTATGAACCGCGCTCCTTTGAGCGAGGAGTTTATATCCAGACACCCGGCCAATACCGCCGGTTGATTGGCGATAATGCCGATCGACCGCCCGCCCAGCCGCGCGAACCCGACAATTATATTCTGGGCGTACTCACCGTGCACTTCAAGGAATTTGCCGTCATCCATCACGTGCGCGATGACCAGTTTCATATCGTACGCTTTATTCGGATTTTCCGGGACGATCGTATCCAGCGCCGCGTCTTCGCGGTCGCAGGGATCATCGGTCTCGACAAACGGCGGTTCTTCGAGGTTGTTTTGCGGAAGATAGCTTAACAAACTTCGCAGCGTCGTGACGGCGTCGGCTTCGTTTTCACAGGCGAAATGCGCCACTCCGGATTTGCTGGCGTGCGTCATCGCTCCGCCGAGCTCTTCGGACGACACCACTTCATGCGTTACGGTTTTAACCACGTTGGGACCGGTCACGAACATGTACGACGTATTTTTCACCATCAGGGTGAAATCCGTGATAGCCGGGCTGTAGACCGCTCCACCGGCGCACGGACCCATGATGACCGACAACTGCGGCACCACGCCCGACGCCAGCGTATTACGCAGGAAGATGTCGGCATAGCCACCCAACGAGACGACGCCCTCTTGAATGCGTGCCCCGCCGGAGTCATTGAGGCCGATCACAGGCGCCCCGACTTTCATCGCCATGTCCATTATCTTGCAGATTTTCTCGGCGTGAGCGTGAGACAACGATCCGCCAAACACGGTGAAATCCTGAGAAAACACGAACACCTTGCGGCCGTCGATCGTTCCGCAGCCGGTCACGACCCCGTCTCCGAGTATCTTTTGGTCGGCCAGTCCGAAATCGGATGAGCGGTGAGTGACAAACATGTCGAACTCTTCGAACGAATTCTTGTCGAGCAGAAGTTCCAATCTCTCTCGTGCAGTAAGCTTGCCCTTGCCGTGCTGTGATTCAATACGGGTTTGCCCGCCGCCCAGACGCGCCTGCTCACGCATCTCATCGAGCTTTTTTAGTCTATCGTCAAGTGACATAACCTTCCCCGCCGCCTGAGGCTATTCGATTTTCTCAACCGTAATTTTATGTTCGTTTTTGTTCAACCGACCTATTTTTATTTCCGTGTCGTGGTCGAACGCGATCGCACCGCCGTTTGCAAGCAGACGATTAACTAACTCGCGCTTGACCGCCATCGTATCGAGCGGGAACAAATCAACCGAGGCAACGTACGGTACTTTCACATGGTACGACGATGGGACGATGTCGGCATAGTACACCACCGTCTGACCGCCCGATGTAACTTCCAACGCCTGATGTCCGGCCGTGTGGCCGCCGGTTTTGATAGCGCGTACGCCCGGCAGGATTTCAACGTCACCGTCGACCAACATCAACTGCCCGGCCCTTTCGAGCACGCTCAACCGCTCGGGAATATACACCGCCGCGGTGCGTTCGTTGGGGTGCAGGGCGTCGTCCCATTCCTGTTTCTGTACTATGTATTTGGCGTTCCTGAATCGCGGAACCATTCCACCGTTTTCAGACTTGACCGCTCCCGCGGCATGATCGGTGTGCAGGTGCGACAAAAAAACAAAATCGATATCGTCCGCACCAGGTCCAATATCATTCAAACCTTTTTCGATATTAGTGGCCTTCACGACCGCGTATATTTTCTTTTCCTGATCGGTCAGACAATCGCCGAAGCCGGTATCGCATAATATATTTTTATCGTCCGTTTTTATCACGAAAAGATTGGTCTGCATCGGAACCAGGTTGTTGTCATCGACACTGACCAGTTTGGACCATATTTTCTTGGGGACGACCCCGAACATGGTCCCCCCGTCGAGCTGAAACGTCTGTTCGACGAGGGGTGATATTTCAAACGAGCCGAATTTCATGGACTATCGAAGGAGGTTACCGGCGATAACCAGCCGCTGCACTTCGGAAGTACCTTCGTAGATTTCGGTGACGCGCTGGTCGCGGTACAGTTTCTCGATAATCGAAAACTCACCAATATACCCGTAACCGGAATGAATCTGCATGGCCCGGTCAACACAGAACCCGGCCGCTTCGGTCGCGAACAGTTTGGCCTGCGCCGCCTGCAGTGAGAAATGTTCCCCTTTGTCCTGCATCACGGCGGCTTTGTACGTCAGCGCGCGAGCGGCTTCGAGACGGGTCGACATATCCGCGATCATCCACTGTATCGCCTGGAGTTTCGCAATCGGCGCGCCGAAAGCGATGCGTTCCTTGGAATACCTGACCGCTTCATCCAGCGCCCGCTGAGCAATGCCGACACCCTGCGCCGCCACACCGATACGCGCGCCGTCGAGCGTCGCCATGGCATAGCGGAAACCTTTACCGGTCTCGCCCAGCTGCTGGGAGACGGGGCAGCGGTAGTCCTTGATTTCGATGCGTCCCGTCGTAGCGGCCCGCATACCCATCTTGTGCTTGAGTGTGAATTTCTTCCAGCCCGGTTTGTCGGTTTCGCAGATGATAGCCGACACTTTGGGACGGCCCTCGCCGGACTCACCGATACGACAGAACAAAACCGCGACGTCGGCGGCGTCGCCGTGCATGATAAAAATCTTCTCACCGTTGATGACAAACTCGTCGCCGTCGATAATCGCCACCGTCTTCTGGTTGGCGGCGTCGGAACCGGCCTCGCGCTCGGTCAGAGCGAAAGCCGGAATAATTTCACCGCTGGCGCATTTCGGGACGTACTTTTTCTTCTGCTCTTCGGTGCCGAATGCGAAAATCGGGAAGGCGGCCAGTTCCGGGACGGCCGCCAGCAAACCGGTCGGCGGATCCCAGTAGTTCAGTTCTTCGACCAGCGTAATGTATTCGATATTGGAATATCCGCCGCCGCCGTACTCCTTGGGCATGGCGAATCCGACCAGCCCCGCCGCGGCCAGCTTCTTATAATACTCTTTGGGAAACGCTTCTTCCCTGCGGTCGAGTTCCTGGAAGACCGGCACGATTTCCTTTTCGGCAAATTCTTTTACGCGGTCCCTCACGGCCTGCTGCCGTTCGTCAACATTGTAACGCATCTTTCCTCCCGAAAAATGGGTTATCGGGTCGTACCGTTAGTACAACCCTTATATTACATTATCTTTTCGTTATCCTTGCGGCGGGTCACGGCGCTGCGGACAAATGCCACCGTCTCTTCGGTCGTCGCCCCCGGCGTGAACAGCTTGTCGATACCCTGCGCTTCCAGCGCCCTGATGTCTTCGTCCGGGATGATTCCCCCGCCAAACAGGATGATGTGTTCGGCTTTCTTTTCAACCAGGAGCTTTTTAATCGCGGGAAACAGGGTCATGTGCGCGCCCGACAGGATCGACACCCCGACGGCGTCGACGTCTTCCTGTATGGCGGCGTTGACAATCATCTCCGGCGTCTGACGGAGCCCGGTGTAGATCACCTCGAATCCGGCGTCGCGAAACGCGGTCGCGATGACTTTAATTCCCCGGTCGTGTCCGTCCAGACCCGGCTTAGCCAATAGTACTCTTATTATTTCTGACATAGGCTCTATACTGTTTAAAATAAAATTGCTATATAATCGGCGGTTCGATGTACTCCCCGAAAATCGGTTTCAATGCGTCGCAAATCTCGCCCAGGGTGGCATACACCCGCACGCAATCGAGCATCGCCTTAAGCGTATTGCCGCCCGTCCTGGCGCAGGTCACCAAATCATCGAGTGTCCGCTTGACTTTATCGTTATCACGATCAGTACGGACTTTCTTGACAAACGCGCACTGGTCTTTTTCCACGGATTCGTCGATTTTCAAAATCGGGATGTTGATTTCTTCTTTATCCATGACATAATCGTTGATCCCGACAATAATTCTTTCCTTGCGCTCGATTTCGCGCTGATACCGGTAGGCGGCGTTGGCGATCTCGCGCTGGAAATATCCCTCTTCGATGCCCTTGAGCACGCCGCCGCGCTTGTCGATCTCGTCGAGATACGCCTCGGCGTCGGCCTCCATCTTGTCGGTCAGGGCTTCGATAAAGTACGATCCCGCCAGCGGGTCGATGGTATTGGTCACGCCGGTTTCGTGGGCGATAATCTGCTGTGTGCGAAGGGCGATCAGCGCCGCTTTCTCCGACGGCAGCGCCAGCGTTTCATCCATCGAGTTGGTGTGCAGCGACTGTGTCCCACCGAGCACCGCCGAGAGACCTTCGTAGGCCGTACGGATGATATTGTTCTCCGGCTGCTGGGCGGTCAGGCTGCATCCGGCGGTCTGGGTGTGAAACCGCATAAGCCACGACCGTTCTTTCCTGGCTTTGTATTTTTCTTTCATACGCCGGGCGAAAATGCGTCTCGCCGCACGATATTTGGCGATCTCCTCGAAAAAGTCCTGATGGGCGTTGAAGAAATACGACAGGCGCGGCGCGAAAGCATCGACGTCCTGCCCGTCCTTGATCGCCGCCTCGATATAGCAGAATCCATCGGCCAGTGTGAAAGCCAGCTCCTGGGCCGCCGTGGAACCGGCTTCACGAATATGATAGCCGGAAATCGAAATCGTATTCCACTGCGGAACGTGCTCGGTGCAAAAAGCCATCATATCGGTGATAAGCCGGATTGACGGCTCCGGAGGATAGATCCACTCTTTCTGCGCGATGTATTCTTTTAATATATCGTTTTGGAGCGTCCCGCGAAGTTTCTCGAACGGCACGCCCTGTTTTTCAGCCACTCCGAGATACATCGCCAGCACCACCGAGGCCGGGGCGTTGATGGTCATCGACGTCGACACTTCACCGAGATTGATCTTGTCGAATATGATTTCCATGTCGGCCAGCGAATCGACCGCCACCCCGCATTTGCCGACCTCGCCCAGCGAGCGGACATGATCGCTGTCGTAACCCATCAAAGTCGGCAGGTCAAACGCGACCGAAAGACCGGTCTGGCCGTTTTTCAGCAGGTAGTGATAGCGCTCGTTGGTTTGGCGCGGCGTCCCCATACCGGAAAACTGGCGCATCGTCCAGTAGCGGGTGCGATACATCGTGTGATGCACGCCTCGTGTGTACGGATACACGCCCGGCCAGCCGATTTTCTGCTCGAAATCGATGTTGGCGACGTCTTCGGGTGTATAAAGCTCGTTTATTTCTTCACCGGAAACCGTGATAAATTTCGGACGCGATTTTTTACCCCGGGCTTTTTCGGCTTCATGGTTCCACTCGGACTTTTTATTTTTTAAATCATCCAGAAATTTCTTCTCAAACATGCTTCTCTCCAAAAATGATTAGTTTTTGATAATAGTCAATTCACGGCCAAAAATCAAGCCCCCACACGGCCGCAGACACATTAAGCGGCGGTCATTTAAGTACTTAGAAATACGGAGGGGTAATGTTTATCGGTGGAAATTGAAGCGGATTAACCGGAAGAAGTGCCCCGCCGCCCGAAGGTCCTGCCTGCGCTGAGCTTACGAAGTGAGCCTTGCGAAGGGAGCCCCTGACATCTTTTCGCCCAACGGGCTAAAATAAGTCCCTCTGATGCGTGTGGCCCCTCCAAATTTATTTGGAGGGGTTAATTTCGGGAAATTTGCGTCCCAAACCACCCCAAACAAAGTTTGGGGTGGCCACACAATCCGCGATCAACACCTGACGGAACTTTTCATGTGTCAGGGGCGCTCTTCGCTTCTCTCAGAGTCTTCGGCACGGCTCCTGACCTACTAAGAATTCAACCTACTTTACCTGCGAAATCTCGAACAACTTGTCGCTGACCGTATAGGGATCGTTCTGGCCGTTATAAATATCGAGAACCATCTTGTCGATGTCGGCCATATCCGTCAGACGGTCTTTGACAAGTTCATTCAAACGATACTGCAAAATACTGATGATTTTCTTTTTAATCTGCTCGCGGCGATGACTCTCAAAATGCCCGCTGCGAACCGAATATTCGAAGAACGCTTCGACCTTGTCGAAAAGCACGTCGATATTTTTATTGTTGATCGCCTCGGTCGGCACCACCGGATAATGCCACTCGGATTTTTCACTCTTGATTTCGAGCATCATTTCCAGTGCCGCCACGATATTTTTCGACCCCGGCCGGTCGGCTTTGTTGACCGCGAATACGTCGGCGATTTCCATCAACCCCGCCTTGAGCGCCTGTATGGCATCGCCCGATTCCGGCACCAGCGTCACGACCACCGCGTCGCAGGTATCGACAATATCCAGTTCCACCTGCCCCACTCCGACCGTCTCGATCAAAATAAAATCGCATCCGAAAGCATCGAGAGCGATGGCGGCATTGTTGGTCGCCGCCGCCAGCCCGCCGCTGGATCCACGGGTCGCCATGGAACGAACATAAATGGAATTGTCCATCGGAAGATCGGTCAATCTGATACGGTCGCCCAGAAGCGCCCCGCCGGTGAACGGTGACGACGGATCGACCGCGATCACCGCCACGCGCTGGCCTCTCGAAATAAGGAGCTTGGCCAGGCAGTTGACCAAAGATGATTTGCCCGCCCCGGGCGGACCGGTAAAGCCGATTCTTTTGGCCGTCCCGGCTTTGGGATAAAGCCGGGACAGAAGGTTCTGATAGCCGTCCTCACGGTCCTCTATAAACGAAATAATACGGGCCAGTGCCGACTGATCCCCCTGCAGAAATTTGTCCAGAACGGTCATATCGCCTTAGCTATAAGTGCCTATATCTCCGGCGGCCAGTCGCAGGTCTTTGAGTCGCAGTTGAATCCGCGTGACGTCTTTCCAGTGATTGTACTCGATCACATAAACGAGGTCAACGAGATTTCCGCGCCCGGAAAGATTGCGCACCCAGTCGCCGAACCCGAAACCGATGACGTCGAACACGGCGTCGCCTTTGCGAACTTTCATCTTCAGGTGATTGCGTCCGACACAGTACCGGCTGCCCGAGTATCTCACAGTTGCGCGTCAGGAAAATGGGTCGCATGTTCTGCGGTCCGAACGGTGCGAAAGTCTCGATGACGTCGAGCAGATGGTTGTTTATTTCGGTCAGCTCGATTTCGGAATCGATATACAGCTTGGCGATGAGATCTTCATCGGTCAGAAGTCGCGAAGACACTTCTTTCAAACGAGCCCGGAACGGCTCGATTTTGCCGGGCTGTATGGTCAGTCCGGCGGCGTACTTGTGACCACCGTAACGCAGGAGAAGATCCTCGCATTCTTTCAGGGCGTCGCACAGGTGGAAGCCCGGTATTGACCTGGCGCTGCCTTTGCCTTCGTCGCCGTCGATTGCGATCATGACGGTCGGCAAGTGAAAACGCTCCACCAGGCGGCTGGCGACGATTCCGATTACGCCCTGATGCCAACCCTCGGACGCCAGGACGATGGCCCGGTCGTTGGAAATATCGACGTGCAATCTAATCTGGTCGAGCGCTTCATTCAGCGTTTTTTCGTCGATATCTTTTCGGCGCTGATTTTCACGGTCGAGCTTACGGGCGATATCCGCCGCCATACGCTCGTCCTTGGTCGTCAGAAGCTTGATTGCCATCTCGGCGTCGCCGAGACGTCCCACGGCATTGATCCTCGGTGCCAGAATAAACACAACCTGCCCGGTGCCGATGTCTTTGCCCATCAGGCCGGACACGAATGCCAGCGACTTGAGGCCGGGTTTGGTCGTCCGGGCGATCTGTTTGATCCCGTACTTTGTCAAAGTCCGGTTTTCGCCGACCAGCGGGACGATATCCGCCGACGTGCCCAGCGCCACCAGATCGAGGTGTTCTTCCAGTTCCGTGATGTCCTGCCCCAGCCGCTGATACAGAGCCTGGGCCACTTTGAACGCCACTCCGACCCCGGACAATTCGCCGCCGTCGTAAGTACATTCCTTCTGCTTGGGATTGACGAGCGCCACCGCCTTCGGGAGAATCTCGCCGGGCTCGTGATGGTCGGTTAGAATGCAGTCGATTCCCAGCGAACGGGCGTACTCGACTTCGCTGACCGCCGTCACGCCGGTATCGACCGAGACAATCAGCGAGATGCCTTTCGACTCGGCTTCCTTGATCCCCTCGATCGACAGACCATAGCCCTCCACCAGCCGGTTGGGCAGGTAATAAATTACCTGAGCTCCGAGCTTGTTGAGGACAAGGTACAAAAGCGATGTAGCGGTGATGCCGTCGACGTCGTAGTCCCCGTAAACCATGATCTTTTCGTTTTCACGGAGGGCGATCAAAATTCTGTCGATCGCCTCCACCATGCCGAACATGTTAAACGGGTCCTGAAGATCGGCCAGCTTGGGATTAAGAAATTCGCTAATCGCTTCGGGGGTATCGATCTGGCGATTGAAAAGGATGGTGGTGACCGTCTTGTCCAGTCCCACCTGCTCGCTGACTTTCTGGATGCGGTCGAGATCGGTGTGCTCAGCCACGACCCATTTCAGCGGGACACCCTTGGTGATTAAACTCATTATACGGCTTCCTTATTTTCGGAAGCCAGAAAGAGGAAAATAAGCCGAGTTCTGTGCTGCCCGAGGGCAGTCACGGTCATTTATCTTGATCGGACAGTTGCCTGCCGATTCCGTGCAACCTACCCGGGAATCAAGCGGGAAAAGCCGGTCCCTCTTCCCCTATTTGGTTTTGCTTCGGGTGGGGTTTACCCCGGCCCGTGTTTCCACGGTCCGGCGTGGTCTCTTACACCACGTTTTCACCATTGCCGCCGCCCGCGAACGGGCGGCTTGGCTGTTTGTTTTCTGCGGCACTTTCCGTCGGATCGCTCCGCCCCGGCGTTACCGGGCACCCCGGCTTTAGAAGCTCGGACTTTCCTCACTTTACGTTTTCATAAAGCGCGACCGTGTTTTCCTCTTTCTGTGCTAGTTCCACTCTATTGTTAACAACTACAATCAATTCTATCGCGCCCGGCGGTAATTGGGAGCTTCCTTGGAAAAGGTCAGCGAATGAGGATGAGACTCGGTGACTCCCGCCTGGCTCAGTTTAATAAACCGCGCCTTTTCCCGCAGTTCCTTAAGATTGGCGGCGCCGCAAATGCCCATACCCGAGCGCAGACCACCCACCAACTGGTACACTGTATCGGCCAGTTCGCCCTTATACGGCACCCAGCCTTCGATACCTTCCGGAACGAATTTCGAGGCTTCTTTTTCGTGCTCCTGGAAATAACGGTCGGTGCTTCCGGCCTTCATGGCCTCCACCGAACCCATGCCCCGATACACTTTATAAGAACGCCCCTCGTAAAGAATAGTTTCGCCCGGCGATTCGGCCGTTCCGGCGAACAGCGAACCGACCATCACCACTTTGGCTCCGGCCGCGAGCGCTTTGACGATGTCGCCCGAATATCGGACGCCGCCGTCGGCGATCACCGGAATTTTTTTGGCATCGGCCGTTTCGACCGCTTCCATAATCGCTGTAATCTGCGGCACGCCACAGCCGGTAACCACCCGGGTCGTGCAGATCGAGCCGGGACCGATCCCGACTTTTACCGCATCCGCCCCGACGTCGATCAGCGCCAGGGCCCCTTCTTTGGTCGCGACATTCCCGGCCACGACCGGCATGTTCGGATATTTTTTCTTAAGTATGGTAACCGTATCGAGCACGCCTTTGGAGTGTCCGTGCGAAGAATCCACGGCCAGAATATCGACTCCTGCCGCAATGAGCGCTTCGGTGCGTCTCTCAAGATCGGATGAAACTCCGACCGCCGCCCCGACTCGCAGCCGGCCGTTATCATCTTTGCAGGCGTACGGGTACTGAATCTTTTTCATGATATCCTTGACCGTGATCATGCCTTTGAGATTGTTTTGGTCGTCCACGATCAGGAGCTTTTCGATACGGTTTGTATGCAAAAGTGCACGAGCATCCTCGAGACTGGTGCCCTCGGGGGCCGTGATCAGATTTTCCCTGGTCATGACTTCGCCGATCAGGAGATCGAGCTGTTTATGAAAACGCAGATCGCGGTTGGTGATTATCCCGACCAGTTTGCCCGCTTCGGTGATCGGTATACCCGAAATGGAATACTTTTCCATCGCCGCCAGTGCTTCGCCGATCGGTTTGTCCGGGCTCAACGTGTGCGGGTTGGTAATCATGCCAGATTCGGAACGTTTGACTTTGTCGACCTCACCGGCCTGAGTCTCCGGCGACAGGTTTTTGTGTATTATACCGAGCCCGCCCTGGCGGGCGACCGCTATGGCCAGCTTGCTTTCGGTGACGGTATCCATGGCCGCGGATATGATAGGGATATTGAGGTTTATATTGGCCGTCAGCTGCGTACTGATATCAACGTCTTTCGGGAGCACTTTGCTCAGATTGGGCATCAACAGGACATCATCGAAAGTCCAGCCGTCTTTTTCATAAAATCGTGCCATATTCATTAATCGCTGACTCCATCCTGCCAGATCAATATACGGCCGCAACTGTCGCATGTAATCATTCTCTGGCCGCGTTTGATTTCCTGTATGAGATGGGGTGAAAGTGCCTTGTAGCATCCGCCGCAGGCCCGTTTATTGACCGCCACGACCGCCGCGCCGCCCCGGTTTTTGCGAATACGGTCGTACGTGGACATTACACCGCGCGGAATACGAACCTTAAGGTTGTTCCGGTCGTCTTCTTTCATCTTCACTTTAGTCCCGACCGAATCCATCTTCTCCTGCAATATTTCCAGCTGCTTCCGGTTCTGGCCTTTAATTTCAGATGATTTTTCCTGCAGACTGCCTATTTCTTTTTCGAGCCGCTCGATCGTTTCGATCAACTCCAGCATACGGCTTTCTTTATTATCGATATGTTCCTTGACCGAATCGATCTGCGACACCAGGGCGTCATATTCTTTGTTGGTTTTTATCGCCAACATCTGGTTCTGGAGCTTTTTCAAATTTTCCTGATGTTCGGCCAGCTCGATTTCGAGCGTTTTTTGTTCGAGTTTGGATTGTGTCAGCTCTTCCTCGGCGTTGCTGAATTTATCTACCACTTCGGAAATTTCCCGCTTTAGATTTTCCATCATGTCCGGGATATATTCCTTGGACCTTTCCAGCTCGCCGAGGTCGTAATCAATTACCTGCAGCTTCAGCAGCAATTCAAGTTCTTCTTGCACAGCCATAATAGATCACTTTCCTCAATTAAAAAACGCAGTCTCAACCATCTGAGACTGCGTTAATTTCTCTATGCCTGTTATTTGGTGGCAGGCTTTTTTGATTTTCATTCCCCGATATTCACGGGGCTCTAAGCTCGTATCAATCATACCAGCGTCATTTTATTGGGCAATACTGGACTCGAACCAGTGGCCTCTCGGATGTGAACCGAACGCTCTAACCAACTGAGCTAATTGCCCGTCAAAAACTAAAGGTTTCAAACATCATTCTCTGGGCCCACCAGGACTCGAACCTGGGACCCGCTGATTATGAGTCAGCTGCTCTAACCGACTGAGCTATGGGCCCAAAAGTTAAAGTCTACTATAATAAAAACTTCAGGCCTGTCAGTCAAGCTCTTATTTTTTAAACCAAGCCAATTATGGCCGGGTTTCCAGAAATTTCACGTAATTTCATTAATCGAGGCATTTTAAATATGAAACTCAATTATATCTCCGTCAGATAGCTGATAATCGATCCTGACCTTTTGCCCCTCGAATTTTCCCGTTCCCCAGAGTCGGGCGAAATGAAGTTTATTGACAAAATCCTTATGCAGCGTCAAAGCCGCGTCCTCGACCGTCCCGCCTGCCGGCAAAATGATCGGGTCGTTGAAATCGGCCTCTTTGCCAACCGGTTTGGTGAAAACTCTAATGATACCGAGCGAATCAAAGATGCCTTTGCGAAACTTCTCAACGGATTCATCTTCAAGAATCGAGGTCGGGAATATTTTGTACTCCGAGAAATTGGCATCGAGTTCCTCCAGCCCTGCCTGACCGCCGTCATCAAGATATTTGTGTGCGGCAAATATCCCACGCTTGTATGTCATACGCGGATCTTCGAGATTGGTATCGATGCGGGGGGCGATACGGATTCGCTTTTCGTCCAGAATTCCGAACATCGTTTCGACCGCCCGAACCATACCGGAATCGCAGGCATCGACCACGATTACCGCCAGATCGGCCTGGCGGATAAGAGGAAAAACGAACGACTCGCAGTATTCGTGCGATATGGGCGGAGTATCGATAAGCTGGATCTGTATCGTTTCATATTTCATCATCCCGGCTATCGGCTCGCGCGTGGAAAAAGGGTAATCGCCGATAACGACGTGCGCGCTGGTCAGGGCGTCCACCAGCGATGATTTCCCCGTATTGGGCGGACCGATTAAAATCACCTGTGCGGCGCCCTCGCGGGGGATATGATCGAACGATTCCGACGTCTTCGCGCCGTGGGATTTCTGTGTCCCCTCGATTTGATTGCTGAGTTTGGAAATTTTGGCCTTCATCTCGGCCTGGAGCTTATCGGTCCCCTTGTGCTTGGGCATCATGGCCAGAAGTTCTTTGGCCAGCCGCAATTTCTCACGCGGGTCGCGCTCGCTTTTGAAATCGCGTTCCAGTTCGTAATATTGAGGTGGCAAATTAGCCGGCATAGTACAACTCCGCTATAATCTAATAAAGGACCGGCTTGATATCAAATAGAAATCGGAAAATTAAATGCGGGAGTTTTTGACAAGAAATTCATACAGGTCGATCATTTGATCCACATTTTTGTCCCAGTTATACCGTTTTTCAACAAACGCCCGGGCGTTCATCCCAAAATCGTGCCGTAATCCGGCGTCCTGCGCAAACCGGACAATCGCTTCGGCCAGTGCCGACACATCCCCAGGCGGCACCAGAAGGCCGGTTTTACCATCGACGACAATTTCGGGAATCCCTCCGACATTCGTGGCAATGGTCGGCAGTCCGGTAGCCGACGCTTCGAGCGACGACACCCCGAAGCCCTCGCGAAGCGACGGCATAACAAGAATATCGTGAGCGGCCAGCTCTGCGGGAACTTTACCATTATCAATAAACCCGGTAAATTCCATTTTGTCGGCGATTCCGAGGTTGGCAGCCATTTTCTTTAGCTGCGGCGTCATCTTGCCCTCCCCGGCCAAAGTCAGAGAAAGCGACGAGCACTTTTCCAATGCCGCCTTGAAGGCCTTCAGGAGAATATCCGGGCCATAACGTTTATGATGCCCCTTGGTGTAAATCAACCGGACGGTATCGGAAACTGTCTTTTTGGATGCCATCGGTCCGATTTCGACGCCGAACGGGACCACATAAACCGGGGTCCTATTGTCATCCATAAATTTTGAGGCGACGCCTCTCAAATATTCACTCGTAGCCGTGATGACATCGGCACTTTTTATGATGCGCTTTAAAAATATTCGGCTGATCATGTTACTCGGGAATTCGACGACATCCGTCCCCCAGACCGACAATAGAAATGGTCGAAAACCGGACTTCATTCCCCAATAACCGTAGCTTGACGCATAATGCGCGTGAACGACGTCCGGTTCGATTTGCTCGATTAGTCTTTTGACATATTCGGCGCGGCGAAGGAAATCAAGGCGGCGGTTTCCGGAAAACGGGACTTTGATCAAATCGACTTTTTCGACGTCGTCTCCGCCCAGCGAAATGAGAGTTAATTGAATGCCGCGGTCGACCAGTGAGCGCGACCAGCGCCGGACGTGCACCGACCGCGAGTCGGCCAGCATGACTATTTTAACCGGCATGATCCTCTTTAACCATACGACAGGTCAGCGCCATAAACAACGGCACCGGGAAAGCGGTCAGGCCCCACATCCAGCCATCCATATAAAATATCTCGCCGAAAATAGTCAGGGCCACGCCGAACATGGCCATGCGCATGACCATGGGAAACTGCGATATCGTGTTGCGCATATGTGTCAAGGCGATTTTGAAATACCTGGCATACAGCCAGACCAGAGCGGTCACACCGAGGATTCCCGTCTCGGCCATATAGTGCAGCACCATATTGTGAGCTGAAAGTCCGCGAACCAGATAGCGTATGACCACGAACTTAACCGACGGTATCAACGAATCGACAAACCGGAAATTGCCCGGGCCTATACCTAAAAGCGGGTCTTTGAGAAAAACCAGAAGTGCCGTTTTCCAGAGCGAAAATCTCATCAGCACCGAACTGCCCATATGCCTGGAGAAGACATAATCGAATCGCCCGACGATACCAGTGAAAATCGTCAGCCCCGCCAGAATCAAGACGATAATTGTTCCCGACGCCAGAAACGCCAGCTTAATTCTCCGGCGAGTCGCGTAAAGCCCGGCCTTCCCGGCATAATGCCACGAAACGACAAGGACAATAAAGCCGACCCAGGCTACCGTAAAAATCGGAAACCGGGATTGAGTCGAAAGCAGACCCGCCAGGATTACGATTGTCCCCAGACCATACAGCCGCGACTGAGTTCGAGATTTCGACCATACGGCAAACGCCAGTCCGATCGGAAACGCCACCATGGCCAGGTCATCGGCGTACGTGCCGGCGATACCGAACACCCGGTGGATACCTCCAAGCGAAATAAACGAAAACGCAATAAATACCGCTTGAACGACCATAACCCAGAAATAGAGCTTGGCCAACCGTGCAATGTCGGCTTTGTCCATGCGGTTATAAAACATGATCAGCAGGACCAGTTGCAGCCCCGCCCGCAGCACCGGGGTAATCGAATGCATCGGATCGTAGGCGGCCAGGGCCGAGACAAACATCGCGCCAATGAATATCAGATAATTAGTGCTTATCCGGGGTACCGACAGGTTTTCGCGGATATTTACGAGGAAGTCTATTACGAAAGCCAAAATCATACCTACGATAACATAGTCGGTGATCAGAAGAGGGATACCGGGTACGGGATAGATAAAAAACGACAAGGTTAGGACGTACAGATACATGAACACTCTTGGACTTATCGCCAGCGTAAGAAATAGCGGTGCGGCCAGCAGCATGACGGCGGCACTATAGCGATGCATGAATATAAACGGTGCGGCCAGAAAAACCAAAAATGCAAGCAATATGACCGGGGAAAATTCAAAAGTTCGGTTGGATATTTGTAATCTCGCGTTCATATTTCAGAATATATCACCTGACCCGCATCAATATCACAACGTCATTTGCACGCCGACAACACGACCTCTATAACCCGGTCCTGTTCTTCCTTCGTCAGCTCAGGATAAACCGGAAGAGACAGCACCGACGCCGCGGCTTTCTCGGACACCGGGAAATCGCCGGGTGCGTAGTTCAGAGATTTATAGCTTTCCAGCAGATGGAACGGGTACGGGTAATAAATCTCAAAGCCTATCCCGTTCTTTTTCAACTCCGCCATTAATTCATCGCGGTTGTCGACGGCAATGGTGTACTGATTATAAATATGATAACAATACTCGCGGGCAACCGGTGTTTTGACCGGAGAATCGGCCAGCATTTTATCATAATACTCGGCGTGAGCCCGACGAGCTTCGGTCCATTTATCGAGGTAGTTAAGCTTGACCAGAAGCATGGCCGCCTGAATCGTATCCAATCTCGAATTATATCCAACCATCAGCGCGTTATATTTCTCTTTCCAACCGTGACTGCGAAGCATCCTCAGAGTTTCATCGTAATCGGGATTACGTACGACGATCATGCCACCGTCACCGGCTCCTCCAAGATTTTTTGTAGGATAAAACGAAAAACAGCCGAAATCGCCAATTGCCCCGGCTTTCTTATCCTTATATTCGGCTCCTATCGCCTGGGCCGCGTCCTCGATAATCTTAATGTTCTGACAACGGGCAATGTCGCAAATTTCATCCATCTCGGCACACTGTCCGAACAAATACACCGGTACGACCGCCTTGGTCCTGGGCGTTACAGCCGCTTCGAATTTGGCAGGATCGATATTGTACGTGTCAGGATTAATATCCACAAAAACCGGGCGACCGTTCAACAGCATTATGACACTGGCACTGGATATGAATGAAAATGCGGGCAGAATAACTTCATCGCCTTCACCGATACCGGCGGCCCTCAAAGCCAGAAGCAGGGCATCGGTACCGGAGGCAACTCCCACTCCTGTACATCCTTCACCGCAGAAAGCCGCGATCTGTTTTTCGAACTCGCCAACTTCAGGGCCGTTGATATATTTACCGTGGCGAATGACTTCTGCCGCTGCCTTTTCCAGTTCCTCTCCGATTGAAGCATATTGGCGGGACATATCGAGCAGTGGAACGTTCATCTCTTATTCCTCCCAGCCCTGATTTTCGAGCAGTTGATCGTCGGGCACCGGCCCTTTATGCTTGGCCGGGATTCCGGCGACGACCTCTTTGGCCGGGCAGTCTTTGGTCAGAAGCGCCCCGGCCGCGACCAGGCCGTCCTCATGTATGACCTTCCCCGGCAAAATCGTAGCGTGAACTCCTATCCGACCACCTTTTTCTACAGTCACGCCTTTGTAATGCTTTTTGCGCTCTTCGGAGCGCCCGGCATAATTGTCGTTCGACGTGGCAACGCACGGCGAAACGAATACCCGGTCTCCCAATACCGAGTGAGCCGTGATATAGGCATTGGTTTCCAGCTTGCAGAATTTCCCGATAGTACAAAAATTCTCGATCGCCACTCCGCGCCCGACGATGGTTTTGGCGCCGATCGTAACATTTTCGCGCACCGTCGCCAGGTCGGCCACCAATATTTCTTCATCCAGATTGCAGCCTCTGTAAATCACGCAATGCGAACCTATCAAACAACCGTTGCCGATTTGCGCCGCTGGCAGCTGCTCATCTTTGGTTATGGCGGAATTTACCGATCGCATCGGCATCTTGCCGATTATGGCGCCGTCGTCGATTCGGACATTATCCCCAATGACGGTATCCTCATGGATTATCACATTATGCCCAATCCGGCAGTTGGACCCGATGACGGCGTTGGCGCTAACATGACAACCATCGCCATATATGCTGCCTTGACCGACTTTCGCGGTCTTATGTATAAATGACTGGCTCATCTTCGCCTCAGGATAAAAATGGATTTATCGTTTTACTTACGGGGCGCTCTTTTTATCCCCGGAAGCCAGAAGAAATAAGTCCCCAGGAAAACGGACGCCCGGTCATAATCCTCCGGCGACGTCTTTTTCAACTCGGAAATATAATTCATGATCAAAGCCAGAAAGACAGCCGCGATCAGCGATAGGGCGAAAGCAATCATGACAATCATCGACTTGCGCGGCTTGACCGGCTTTTCCGGAACATAAGCCGGGTCGATCACGGCCACCGTCGGGGCATTCATTCTGGATTGTATTTTAACCTGCTCGTACTGCTGTGATATTAACTGATATAGGGCTTCATATGTTTTGATATCGGCCATAAGCCGGGCATAATCCTGTTTTAACTGGGGCACTTCAGCCACCGGAAGATTAAAATACGAACTGTCGGCCCCGCCGAATTCCAGCGTGTTTATCTGATTTTTTATTTCATTAATTTTCCGCTGCAGATTGATAACTTCCGGATGCGAATCGGATAAGGTCTTGCGTTTCACATTGAGATTGATCTCGGCGTCGGCCAGTGCTACTTTCAGACTTACCGCCGATTCGATCGCGAGCTCCGTTTGCTTGTCGATATCGACGGCCCGATGGTTCTGCTGGAAATCCTCGATCGCCGATCGGGCCGAGTCCAGACTGGAGCCGACTTCGGCCAGACGGTTTTCGAGCATTTCGCGAAGACCGTGCGCCCGGGAGACGGCAATATCCTGGTTTAGATTGTCCAGTTCCGATGCAAATGAATTGGCCACCTGGGCCGCCAGCCGTGGATCTTTATCCTCAAAGTCGATTTCAATCAAGCCTTCATCGGTGACACGCACATTATAATACTTTTCCATTTTATCCATGATATCTTCGTCGGATTTCAATCCGTAATGCTTACGCAGGCCGTTGGCGTCGATAATTTTCCGCAGCAGGGTCCGGCTTTTCAGGATACGTACATATATGTCAGCCGGGGTGGCCGAGACCGGCTGCTCCAGGCCCGATGTCAGCGTGAGCGCCTCGGTCAGATCGTTAACCATGCCGACGTACGATCCGGCGTCTTTGGGTGGCA
The DNA here is from genome assembly GCA_963702205.1 of uncultured candidate division Zixibacteria bacterium. Lineage (GTDB taxonomy): Bacteria > Zixibacteria > MSB-5A5 > GN15 > PGXB01 > CALAMC01. The sequence continues at coordinate 1,504,268 of OY969724.1, read as the reverse complement.
GCAGAAGGGTTCGGGCCGAATACCATTTGGGCAGGACAAATGCAATAGCGACCGCCAGAATCGTGACGACGGCCGTGAAGCCGATGATAAATCTTGCCTTAATGGCCAGGACTTCGAGAAATTTCCACAGGTTGATTTCTTTGTTTTCCATATTAATCCGTGGCCTGATCTATGGCCAGATAAACGGCGCCAAACCCACCGAGGATCAGGGCCCAATCTTTGACTTTATCCATAAAGCTTTTCTGAACTTTTTTCTCCGGCACCAGAACCAGATCACCGTCGAAAATATTGGTCGCCGTCGAAGCGTTGATATCTATCGCCCCGACTTTTCTGATGACATGAATATTGCTGCGGTCGGCGCGCGACGTCGTTCCCCCCGCCGAGCCAATCAGCTTGCCGACCGTCATTGGAAATGCATAATCGATAATACCCGGTCGTCTGATTTGGCCGAATATACTGATGATGCCGGTTGTCGACGGAATGACTATCGAATCGCCGGGTTGAATGATAATATCATTCAGGTGATCGGGATAATATCCGGAAATGTCGATCGAAACCGGAAGTACCCCGCCGTTGACGGTTATATTATTGGCTGTCGCCGATGTAACGCTCTTGAAGTTTTCCGGGTTTTCGTATTTCGGTCTTCTGAAAATTACCGATGAAAAAATATCTGCCACCGGATTCAATCCTCCGGCGGTATTAATTATGTCACCGAGATTCATGGGCCCCTTGAACGGATACCGGCCCGGAAGAGCTACTTCGCCGGTTACGGTAAAATAATCTTTCAGCATATCCACCGCACGGGTGTGAATTATGATTTTATCCCCCGCATCAAGAGGGAAATCGACTTCATCCAAACCGACCGACAATACCTGCTGACCGCTCGAGGAACGCCGGAATATTACCGCCGAATCTCCCTGCAAACCGTTTAAGCCATAGGCCAGGTCAATCAATGTACCGAGATTATCACCGGGGCTGTACTCGAATCCGTCCGGTTTGTTTACCGCACCGGAAACTTGAATAAACGACGTTGAATCGACAATCATCGGCACCCGGATAATTTCTCCGCTGTACGCAAACGGGTTGGCCGAAAAATCGCCGCAGCGCTCAAACCGAAGCAGGTCAATAACCAGGTTGTGACCGCCGTCGACAAGAACGATATTCCTATTAGACGCTCCCGGTACCAGCCCCCCGGCTTTTAAAATATACTCGGAAACTCTGTTGGCGACGCTTCCGTCATAAAAGCCCGGAATCCTGACCCCGCCCGAGACAAACATCTTGACCGCTCTTAATCCGTCAAGACTGACCGAGAATTCACTTTCTGGATAATACTTGCGGATCAGTTGTCTGATTCTCGCACGAGCCTCGGTAAGAGTCAGGCCCGAGACATCGAGCTTGCCCATGTCCGACAGCAAAATCGCGCCTTCGGGCGTAACCGTCACTTTGATTGTTGCAACCCCGCCGACCCAGAAGTCTACCCGGAATTGATCGCCGGGACGGATAATATATTCATCGGGATTGACCGCCGACCCGAACGATGCCTGTGCTCTGATGGACTGTACACCAGCCAGTGCAAAAGCACAAATGCCCGCCATAATTAAAAGCCGCAGGGCATAAAAAAGCCTCCGGCCGGGATATTTCGACATATGTCGCAAAGTCATTCCTCCGGGAGGGATATCCTCGCCAAATCAATTTTATTAACAAACTTGTATACTAAAAAGAGGTTGAATTGTCAAGAACGATTGTCGCAGTGTAAGACTTTAAGAATCATTGACTTGGAATAACAAGCGTGTTATATTCGGCTATGCTGTTGTCCATCATCATGCCGCTCTATAACGAAGAAAAAACCGTCGCGGAAATAATCCGAAAAATACTCGATCTTAAAATCGACTTTCAGTTAATCGTTGTCAACAACGGCTCCACCGACGACACCGGCAGGGTAATTCGTGAATTCGAAAACGACTCCAGAGTAACCATCGTCGAAAAAAAACAAAATATCGGCAAGGGCGACGCCATTATCACCGGCCTGCAATATGTCACCGGGCAATATACCGTAATCCAGGACGGCGATCTTGAATACGATCCTGCCGACCTCGCCAAAATGCTTGCCGAAGCAGAATCTACCGGCGCGGTTGCCGTTTTCGGTTCTCGCCGTCTGAATCCCGATTCCGGTATTTCATACAACCGTTACCTTTGGGGCGGGCAATTGCTGACCCTTATCGCCAATTTGCTCTATGGCATCGGCATAACCGATGAATCAACCTGCTATAAAATGATCCGTACCGACGTATTCAAAAGAATGAACCTGGAAAGTCGGCGCTTCGAGTTCTGCCCGGAAGTTGTCGCCAAGCTGGGCCGCAATAAAATCAAAATAACCGAAATACCGATAAGCTATCGCCCTCGAAAATTCGACGAGGGCAAAAAAATCCGGTGGCACGACGGTCTCGAAGCCATCTGGACTCTATTTAAATATCGTTTCAAAACCGCGCCCGACCTGGGCGTTGAAAAGCGCCGCCAGTGACAGCGCGATAAAAAAGACGCTGATAATCATACCGACATAAAAATACTGAGGCCGATAATACAAAACTATATGTCTGTCCGACACGGTATAATCGGTCGCGACCAGGCCGTTGTTTTCATATAACTTCCGGCCGTCTTCGGCCCGCCACCCGCTGTCATAACCTATCCCGAACACAATCGACCCGCTGCCCGAAGGTTTAATGTCATAAATGACTTTATTGGGCGTGTACGATCTATTCACGACCTGAAGATTTCCCTGAGGCATATATTCCATCAGTACCTCGTTGGTCGGCAGCACCAGCCCCCGACTGGGGCCGTAGGCCGACAGCCACGGCGCCACGAGGGAGCCCCGGTTCTGAAGGAAGGCATTGTATATATTATCGGCCCGTCCGATTTCCTGTTTGAAATCATCGGCAAATTCGTAATTACCGGGGAGTTTATAGTCTATTGTTCGCAGGGCCGGGAGATTAATCAGGAAATTGCCCACCGCGACCAGTGCAATCAGGACGGCAAAAAGAACTTTTATCGACGGGACACTTCCGGAAAGCTTCCTGATCCAATAATCCAGACCGTCTCCGGCCATGACCGATACTGACAGAACGACAAATTGAAACGCCCGCGATGGTGCTCTTATCGACGAGAACCCCGGCAGCCTGGTAAATAGTGCCCAGGGCGAAAAATCCGAGAAATGCCCCAGCCCGAATGCGAAAAAGAATACTGCGAGAATTATCCAAAGCAGCGACTTTCTAAACGATGCTATCGCCGCCGAAAGTGCCAGCGCCAGTATAACCGGCGAAATATAAGCCCCATACTCGTGCCAGCCCCAGGTACCTGATCCGCGCCCGTCGTCTTGAACACAGCCTGATTGATCGATAAGAAACCGTTCAGGGCCAGCCCGAGAGGCGTGCTGTCCTGGCTCATGCCCTCCCACGGCGAGTGCGACAGATATAGATACATCGGCAGGAATTTTATGGCGGCGACGAGAACGCCCAAAATCACCGCGCCGACATACAACTTAACCGGTTTGATTTCTTTCTTCTGAATCGCCCGGATCAGGATAAACAGCCCGGTAAAGAAGACCATATATACCAGCGGTACCGCCGCACCGTTGCCGAGAATTATCAGTGCGATAACTGCCGCCGCCGAAAAAAGATGTTTCCAATTTTCTTCGGATTTTACGAGGAAAAATAGCAACCAGGGCAAAAAACAAAAATGCGTGAAAGGTATATGGCCGACAGTAAAATGCAGGGCAAAATACGAACTGCCCCAGAACATCAGGGCGGTCAGATACGAGGCGGTCTCGGACAAGCCTATCCTGCGGACGAACAGGTAGCTGCCGTACAGCCCCAGAAAATAGGATAGCAGGATTTGAATTTTCAATCCGGCTATGGGGCCGAATACGAGAATTAGCAAAAAGAACGGCGACAACACCGCCACCTCGGGGTGTGCGAACAGGACATTGCCCCCGCCGATGTACGGATTCCAGAACGGAAACTGGCCGAAATGCAAAACCGTCCTGGCCGGGATCGCCGCCATGGTGGCGAACAGCTCCCAGTCGCCGACCCCGATATACGACCACTTCAACAAAAACGGGAGGGTGAATATTGTCGACACGCAGAGGAATATTAAAGGCGGCACAAAGCGGCCGCGTTTTGCGTCATGTTCGCCGGTCATGGTCGGAATATAAACAGGACGGACGCCAAGTCAAACAGGTAATCGCCCGCAAATCGCAGCAATAAAAAAAAGGCCGGGAATTTCCGGCCTTGCAATTATCGGATTCTGATTTCGACTATTTGATGTGTTTCGAAACCAGCTTGGTCATCGTGAACATGTCGACCTTAGCCTTGCCGTCGAAGACCTTTTTCAAGGTGGGGTCGGCGTTGATCATCCTCTTGTTGGTTGCATCCTGAAGTTTATTCTTCTTGATGTAATCCCACAATTTCTTGGTGATCTGACCGCGCGGCATCGGCTTGGATCCAACCACGGCGCCCAGGATTTCATCGGGCTGCACCGGTCTCATCAAAGCCGGACTGGCTTTGCGCTTGGTCGCCTTCTTCTTGGGAGCGGCCTTCTTGGGAGCGGCCTTCTTTACCGTCTTCCTGGCAGCGGGCTTCTTGGCAGTCTTCTTTGCAGCCGGTTTCTTCTTGGCGGCTACTTTTTTCTTGGCTGCCGGCTTCTTCGCCGTAGTCTTCTTGGCAACCTTCTTCGCGGCCGGTTTCTTTTTGGCCACGGCCTTCTTCGCCGTCGTTTTCTTGGTTACCTTCTTGACCGTCTTCTTCGCCGTCGCCTTTTTCTTGGGAGCGGCCTTTTTCTTTGCCGTTGTTTTAGCTGGCATCAGTACCTCCTAATGTACTATGAAGGTTGGTCTTATTACATTTACTCTTATTTTCGCGGTGGTCCGATCCGTGCTTAATCGGTACAAAACCCTCTCCAAACGACGCTGACACAGACAATTAAACGCATTTTAAAATAAACAAAGCAAGAAAAAATTTTATAAAACAAAAAATATTTTGCATTCGATCATTCACCCGACGTCAGAAAGCTCGACTTCGCCCTCACTCCGACCAGGGTCATTTCCAGCGCTCGTTCGAGATCGATGTAGGTCGTGTTGATTATCAAGTCGTAGGCTCCGGGATCGTCGATATGTCTTTTGAAATTGGCCTCGACAAAATGCTCCCGTTCTTCATCGCTCGTGTGTATCGCTTTCTCGGCTTCTTCGAGAGAAAGATTTTCGTACTGCATCAGGTTGGCCACCCGCGACGGCTTCGACGCCACCACCCTGACATGAAAGCCCTGGTCTCTCTGGAGGATGAAATTGGCCGCGCGCCCGACCGTCACCACACCACCGTGCTCCGATATCGACATGATGACTTTGTAGAGCTCACGGAAATAATCTCCGGCGTCGATGTACATGCCCTTGAAAGCGCCTTCAATCATCAACTCGATTCGGGACCGGACTTTGTCATCGAGCGATTCGATTATTCTTCGCTTATAACCCGATGACCGGCAGATTTCGTCTATGACCTCCCGGTGCAGCCTCTGGTAGCCGAGCTTCTCGGCGATCAGTTCGGCAAGGTACGAGCCGCGGCTGCCACGCTGACGACTGACCGTGACGATCGGCTGGGGCTTATGCTCTTTTCCATTCTCCTGAGATTCATTCCGCTCTTTTTTCGCGAATTCCCAATGATGGATTTGACGATTGATCAACTCTTCTATAGAACGCACCGTTTTTCCCTCCTATAGATTTAAAATATAGGCCATGTTTAGTTTTATGCAAACTAATTCTGTATGATGATATACAACTTTCTCGATAAATCGAATAAAAAAATCGCTTTGAATTTCGGGCCGGAAACATATATTTGTCTGCGTTATGAAGGATACTATACGGCATCACACGACCAACGAGCAGCTTGAAAGGCTCGGCTTTAAATGCGGTCTGGAAATTCACCAGCAGTTGAACACGAAGCGCAAGCTGTTCTGTCATTGCCCCGTGGGGTCCAGCCACGGCCCTCACGATGCCGAACTTCTGCGCCACATGCGGCCAACGCTGTCGGAACTGGGAGAATACGACGGCACCGCCCTGATGGAATTCAAGACCAGGAAGAACGTCATCTATCGTCTTTATCGCGACCTGACCTGCACCTATGAAATGGACGACACCCCCCCTTTTCTGGTCAATCAGGAGGCGGTCGATTTTGCCATCCAGCTGGCTCTGCATTTCAACTGCCGGATCGTCGATGAACTTCATGTCATTCGCAAGCAGTACCTCGACGGTTCCATCCCGACCGGCTTTCAAAGGACGATGATTATTGGCGTCGACGGCTGGATGCCTTATAAAGATGGCAAAATTTATATAACTCAGGTCAACCTCGAAGAAGAAGCCTGCCGGGAAATTTCAGATCTCGGACATAACATCACGTTCGCGACCGACCGCCTGTCAATCCCACTCGTGGAAATTATCACCGACGCCCAGATGAAAAACCCCGATGAGGCCGCCGAGGTGTGTCGTCGGCTGGGCAATTCGATGAAAATCACCGGGCTGGTGCGACGCGGCATCGGAACCGTACGGCAGGATGTCAACGTCTCCGTCACCGGCGGCAAACGAGTCGAAATCAAGGGTGTCCACAAGGTCAACAATATTCGTTCCCTTACCGCCAGCGAGGGGCTGCGTCAGAAAGGTCTGCTGGAGCTGCAGAAAATATATACCGAAAGATTTCCGAAACCCGAAGACATCAAATACACCGAAGCCGTCTTCACCGATCTTTTTCGAGACAACAACGATACTCTCGGCCGCCGTCTGGAAAGCGATCGCCCCCTCAAAGTGATCGGCCTGTGTCTGCCGAAACTGGCCGATGTAACCACCAAAGAACTTCAGCCGGGTCGCAATTTCGCCTTTGAATTATCCGGGCGGGTTCGGGTAATCGCCTGTATCGATACCATGCCCAACCTGCTCTTTTTATCGCACGCCAATCAGTACGACATCACCGCCTCCGACTGGGATAAAATCAAAGGGCAGCTTGGTTGGAGCGACGGTGACGATATCGTCCTAATATGTGGCTCGTCCGATGACGTCGTCACGGCTGTCAATGAAATAAAAATAAGAATCTCCGAACTGGCCGAAGGCGTCGTCCACGAAACCCGCCAGGACATCAAAGACGGAACCAGCGATTTCGAGCGTATCCTGCCCGGTCCGGACCGCATGTATCCCGACACCGATCACCCACCGGTGAAAATTACCGATGAGCGCGTCGAAAAGATCCGAAGCAAACTGACCGAACCGCTGTGGGAAAAGCAGGCTCGCTGGGAGGCGATGGGGCTGCATAAAGAGCAGATCAAGGCCTTATCGCTGTCGCCGTTTTCCGAGCTGTTCGACAATCTATGCTCCGACAATCAAATAGATCAATCAAAATATAAGAAGGCCGCGCACGTTTGCACGGCGGTAATGGTGGCACTGCGGCGAGCCGGTTACGATCTGAGAACCGCCGACCAGGAAATGCTGTTCGGTTTGATCAAAACAGCCCTGACTTCGGACTGGCCATACAATCATCTGAAATCTGCTTTGATATCTCTTTCAAACGGGGAAACAAGCACCGACGGCAACCGCCTCCTGTCGGGAAAGACTGTCGAAAAACTCTGGGAAACAGCAAAAAAAGAATTCGACTCCAACGGCAGTCCCGAAAGAGATCACAAATTCCGACGCTTCGTCACAGGCAAAATTCTTGACTCCTGCGCATCGGACACGCACAAAGTCCTGATGCAGATCGAATCCAAATTCAAGTCGTAGACAGATTATTTTCTGAACATCGCCGCGAAAGCCCGCGCCGACGAATCCGATGAATATTTCCTGAGCGCCTTTTGATACCCCGCTTCGGCCAGACTGTCTCGGAGTTCAATATCCGTTACCAGCTTCACAATCGCTGCTGACAGGCTTGCCGGGTCATCCACCGGCACCAGAAGGCCGGTTTTTTCGTGATCGATAATACCCGTAATGCCGCCCGATTTCGTCCCGATGACGGCCGTACGGCACAGCATCGCTTCGGTCAGCGCCAGCCCAAACCCTTCCTGGTACGAATTCAGGACTACAACCGAAGCCCGGTTGTACACTTCGGCCAGTTTATCCTGCGGCAGCGGCTCGAAAATATTGATGCGACCGATTAGGCCCGCCTCTTCGATCTGGCGGTTAAGCTTCTCCTGCTCCGGACCGGCCCCGTATATTTCGAGACGCACGTCCGGTACCTGCTCGGATGCCAGGCGGATCGCTTCGATCAGGTGCTTTAGCCGCTTTTGCACCGTCAGCCGAGACGCCGCCACAATTAGAAAGCTGTCTTTCTTTATTCTATCCATGGGGCGAAAAAGACTCTCATCGTTGGGCAGCGCTATAACTTTGATCGTATTGCCCAGTTCCTGGTCTTTTAACGAAATCTTCGACGCCAAAAAGGTCGAAACGACCGTCCACGCCCGGCAATTTCTGACAAATAACCTGAAATAACTCAGTACGAACGGAATTTTGGTCAAAAGCCTGATATCGGTGCCGTGCGAGCTTAGAAATATCTTGATATTACCATCGAATTTCCTGAGCAGCTTCTTCCCGATAAGACCGTTGGGGACAATCCAGTGGATGTTGACAATACCAATATTTTCATCTTTGATTATCTTCACGGCCTGTTTATAAGCCTCGCGGACGAATTTCAGCAGCAGCAGAAATTTCAGCGGATTGTACATCAACTGGCGGTGCATATCACCCCGATAGGCAAACGTCTCGGCCGTATCGTCGCCGTAGCGGAAGCGATATATGCTTATACCGTCAATCATCTCGAACTCCGGCAGACCGCCGTCGTGCGGCGCCAGCACCGACACATTGACCCCGTGATCTCTTAGCCGTCGGGCCAGCAGGTGCAAAAACACCCCGGAAAAATCCCCCTGATAACGGATATAATTATGAGTGATAAAAAGGGCTTTCAGAGGTGTCGTGTTATTGTTGTTCACTTCCGGCATACGTTAATTTATATGCGGAGATTACGGTTTGTCACCAAAAAAGAAACAGGAATAACAATTCCCCAAACCGTAGGTCGGCATTCCGAGTCCCACTTTACAGGTAGAGATAACCAACAATTGTGGCTTTGCAAATCAAAGTATCTTGCAGGGCTGGAGCCAGGCGTAGCGAAGCGCTCCGGCCATCTTTTCACTGGGCGGGCGGCAATTAAGACCGCACCGTCAGGAACCCCTTCCTCACGGCATAATAAGTACTAAGTTCAGGCAGGTCATCAGACCTGCCTGTCTTTATATCTTAATCAACGGCAATACGCCGTTCGGATCGAACTTCTGCTTGATCTTCAATGAATACTGTGCCGAGACATTGTCCCCGGGATCGCTGTACAACCGCGCGAACTTATCGTAATCGATCGGCTGCTGCGCGATGTGATCGTACAGATACGCCTCCGACGTCGGCATCACCCGAAACCAGACCTTCGTGATCAGTCCCAGCTGTCCCCACGACGGTGAGAAAATCTTGACGATATCGAACCCCGAGACCGATTTGAAACAGGCCGATCCGGGAAGGATCACCTCGCCTTCCGGCGTCGCGATCTCGGCCTTGAGAAAATAGCGGCCGACTGGAAGATCGTGCATTTGATATTCGCACGACAGCCCCACCGCCAGCGCTCCGCCCACCGAACCGACATACGGAAGGTTCGCGTGCGGCAAAAACAGGTTATGCTCTTTGAGATTGAAATTGATCTCGCGCAGCGGATACCCGACTCCGACCACGACAAAATAATCCTGCGGGACTATCTGCAAAAGCTGGTTCAGACGGTCGGTCCTGATTATGACCAGATTTTCGAACCTGGTACCTTCCGGATCGATATTATTGCCGAACCCGGTGATATACATCTTCTGCCCGGCTTCGTTGGCCAGTTTGATCGCCCCGGCCGCTTCTTCGGTCGATTCGGGGTGGAAAGTTGGAAGGCCTTTCTGATATGTCAGACGGTCCTCACCGAACCTGTCAACAAGCTGCGTTATGAATACATCTATCATCGTCACGGCGACATCTTATGCAAAACGTGCAGATATGTCAAGACTTTCAGGAGCTTCCGGCGAGAGTGAAGTTTTCTCGCAGGACAGGAGCCGAGCGAAGCGGAGCGCTCCTGCCATCTCGAATGACAATATTATATACATCTTGTAGGGCAGAACTCTAAGCGAAGCGGAGCAGTTCTGCCATCTTGATTTGACAAAAACGGCAGAACCGCCACCCTTCAAAAGATCATGGTCTTCGAAAGGGTTCTGCCCTTGTATATTGGCAATTGTTTGGAATTTGTTGTAGATTGGCAAAAAAGAGATCTCCGTAAGAGGCGGAGATCTCCATGTGACGTCGAGATCGTTCTGCCCTGGGGTCTGAAACAAACCCGTTTGTAGCGTGATCCGACGTCATTATTCAGGCCGGAACCCGAACAGTCGCTGGGGACATTATACTATAATGAGCCCGTATGTGCAAGGAAGGGATTGCCATGAACACCCGTATTGGAATTGATGTCGCGAAAGCCCATCTCGATGTCTATGACACAACCACAACCCGTCATATCCGATTCGCGAATTCTCGTCTCGGAATTAAAAAGTGTCTTGGTCATATTGTCTCGTTACAGCCGGAACTGATAGTTCTGGAAAGTACTGGAGGATACGAGCTTGAACTGGCCATTGCCTTATCTGACGCCTCTTTGCCGGCCGCTGTGGTAAATCCGCGCCGGGTACGTGAGTTTGGTCGTGCTGTCGGACAATTGGCAAAGACCGATCGGATTGATGCCGCATTGCTGGCTCGATATGCCGAAGCCATACATCCTCAAGTGCAAACACATATAAACGCCCATCATCTCAAGATGAAAGCACTGGTTGCGCGCCGAGGACAACTCGTGAAGATGCGCACGGCAGAGATCAATCGTCAGGAACACGTGCGAGACAAAGACATCGCTCACAGTATTAAAGCTGTCATCAGGACTATTGAACGAGAGTTGGAAAAAATCGAACAAAAACTGGCGACACTGATCCGTCAGATACCCGAATTACAGAGAAAGATGAAGTTGTTGGTGACGGTACCCGGGATCGCTGAAAAGACAGCGACGATGCTGATCACGAACGTCCCGGAATTGGGGCAACTCAATCGACGCCAGTTGGCGGCACTAATCGGCGTTGCCCCGATCAATCGCGATAGCGGTTCCTATCGCGGGAAACGGATGACCGGCGGTGGACGTCGTATTGTGAGGGCTCGTTTGTATATGCCCACCGTTGTCGCCTGCCATCACAATCCGGTATTAAAAGCCTATTATCAACGGCTCTTGGATAAGAGAAAAACTAAGATGACTGCCCTGGTGGCCGTGATGAGGAAACTACTCGTTGTTATAAACACCATGATTGAAAAAGGAGAAGCCTGGAACCCAACTTCTCCTTGACAATTAAGACAGTCGCTACTTTATCTTCCAGGCGGGTGGCCACCCTTCCGATCTGGAAAGCGGCGGGACACCCCGATTCAAAATTCCACAGCGTTGCGCACAACGTACTATCTTCCGTGACCGACCGGGTTATCACACCAAAACAAAAACCCCCCGAAAAATCGGGGGGTCTCTGTATTAAAATGGGGAGGGTTTTCTTATTAGTACATTCCGCCCATGCCGCCGCCCATACCACCGGGAGGCATCGCCGGCATCTTTTCGTCTTCCGGCTTGTCGGTGATGACAGCCTGAGTCGTCAGAAGCAGACCGGCAATCGACGCGGCGTTTTCCAGAGCCGAACGCGTAACCTTGGTCGGGTCAATAACGCCGGCCTTGATCATGTCTTCGTACTCATCGGTCGCGGCATTGTAACCGAACGCACCGCTTTCCTTCTTGACCTTATCGACAACGATGGAGCCTTCGACCCCGGCGTTGTTGGCGATCTGGCGGATAGGTTCCTCGAGAGCACGGCGGACTATATTGATGCCCACCATTTCATCCTCAAGAAGACCTTTGATGCCGTCCAGGGACTTCATGGCACGGATAAGGGCCACTCCGCCGCCCGGTACGATACCTTCTTCGACAGCCGCACGGGTCGCAGCGAGAGCGTCCTCGACACGAGCTTTCTTTTCTTTCATTTCCGATTCGGTCGCAGCGCCGACATTGAGAACGGCCACACCGCCGGCCAGCTTGGCCAGACGTTCCTGCAGTTTCTCGCGGTCGTAATCGGACGTGGTGTCTTCGATTTGTTTACGAATCTGAGCGATACGAGCTTTGATCTCTTCGGTGTTGCCGGAGCCTTCGACTATGGTCGTGTTGTCCTTATCGATGACTACCTTCTTGGCGGTGCCAAGATCGGAGACAACGGCGTTTTCCAGCTTGAAACCGATTTCCTCGGAGATAACTTTGCCGCCGGTTAAAACGGCGATATCTTCCAGCATGGCCTTGCGGCGATCACCGAAACCGGGGGCCTTGACGGCGCCGACTTTGATCGTGCCGCGCAGCTTGTTGACCACCAACGTCGCCAGGGCTTCGCCCTCGACGTCCTCGGCGATAATAAACATCGGCTTGCCCATCTGGGCGACTTTTTCGAGAATCGGCAGAAGGTCTTTCATGACCGAGACCTTCTTGTCGTGAATCAGGATGACCGGCTCTTCGAGCACGGCTTCCATACTGTCGGGATTGGTCACGAAGTACGGCGAAATATAGCCGCGGTCGAACTGCATGCCCTCGACCACTTCCAGAGTGGTTTCGGCGGTCTTGGATTCTTCGACCGTGATAACGCCGTCCTTGCCGACTTTCTCCATCGCTTCGGCAATATGCTCGCCGATCGACTTGTCGTTGTTGGCTGAGATAGTCCCGACCTGGCTGATTTCGGTTTTGCCCAAAACCGGCTTGGACTGCTTTTTAATATCTTCAATGATATATTTAACGGCCGTTTCAATACCGCGCTTCAGGGCCATCGGATTTATTCCAGATGTGACAGCCTTGATGCCCTCGGCGTAAATGGCCTGGGCCAGAACCGTCGCAGTGGTGGTTCCGTCGCCGGCGTCATCGGACGTCTTCGATGCGACTTCCTTCACCATCTGGGCACCCATATTTTCGAAATGGTCTTCCAGTTCGATCTCTTTAGCCACCGTCACACCGTCTTTGGTGACCGTCGGTGAACCGTACTTTTTGTCGAGAATGACATTGCGGCCTTTGGGGCCCAGTGTAACTTTGACCGCGTTGGCCAGCTTATCGACACCTGCTTTAAGCTTGCTGCGGGCCTCGGCATCATATTCAATTAATTTTGGCATATCTAATCACCTCACTTATTTACTTGGACACGACTGCCAGAATATCTGACTCGCGCATGATCAGAAAATCATCATCATCAACGTGAACTTCAGAACCCGAATATTTGCCGTAAAGAATGGTGTCACCCTTCTTGACTTCCATCGGGACCTTCTTGCCGTCTTCGGTGGTGCGGCCGGTGCCGACTTCCACCACTTCGCCTTCCTGAGGCTTCTCTTTGGCGGTATCGGGAATAATGATTCCGCCTTTCTTGACTTCCGCCATGTCGATCGGCTTAACCAATACACGATCTGCTAACGGCTTAACCTGCATTTTCCATCCTCCTGTTAGGATTTATACTCCTTCATTTACATTCTATTCGTGTTAGCACTCTTTTATTTAGAGTGCTAACAGCTCGTGAATATAAGTATAAACCCGAGCTTGTCAAGAGGTTTCAGAAAATTTTTACGGTAATGTGATTAAATTATTAGGTATTATACTGTAACGACTTGAGTTGCAATTTTTATTGACTGTCCGCGATAATTCTGAGACCATCCAGCGTCAATTCCGGAAAAACCTGTTCGATATATTGCGAATGCGGCGCGAACTCCGACGATAACCCCCCGGTCGCGATAATTTTCGGCTTTTGCCCCATCTCCTGCATGATCAGTTCCAGTATAGCATCGACCTGCCCGATTGTCCCATAGAACATCCCCGATTTAATTGACTCGGCCGTGCTTTTACCTATAATCCGATCCGGTTTTTCGATCCGCACTTCGAACAGGCGCGCCGCCTTTTCGGCCAGCCCCGCCCCGGCCGTCTTGATACCCGGTGCAATCACCCCGCCGATATATACCCCCTCGGCCGTCACGACGTTGAACGTCGTCGCCGTGCCATAATCGACCAGGATAACCGGGCCGCCGAATTTCGCGAAAGCCGCGACGGCATCGGCGATACGATCCGCACCCATTTCGCGCGGGTCATCGTAACCCAGCTTGATCGGCAGCTTGACTTTCGACGACACCACCAGCGGATCGCATGCGAGATACTTACGGCACATGCGCTCGAAAACTGGGGTAAGGCCGGGCACGACCGATGCCATCACGACCCGATCGATATCCCCGGACGCAATCCCCATCCGCTCCAGCAGACCGGTGACGAAAAAACCGCTTTCATCCACGGTGAAATTCAGCTTCGATGCCACCCGAAAGCTATTTTTCAGATGGTCGCCGTCGAAGACACCGACCACCGTGTCGGTATTGCCTATGTCAATCGCCAGTAACACGATCAGAATATATCGGCCGGGACTCTGAATGTCAATGGATGCTGTTCAAAGTTTGCACAGTCGGGTAAGACTGCCGTGCGACATGCCGATAATGTACCATATAACTCGAATATTATTGTCTGGAGGTTAATATGAAAAAATTAGTGCTCCTTCTGCTGTGCCTTTCGGCCGTCACCATGTTTGCCTGCTCCGGCGGTGGATCGCGCAACGTCGTCATCGTGCACGAAGAACCGATGGCCGTCTCGCAGGGCCACGGCCCGGTCAATGTCGAGGCCTCCAACCAGCATCTCAGCCAGGCCAAGGTGATGTATGTCAAGGGCAAATACAAACAGACCCAGGACCACGCCGAGAAAGCTATCGCCTTCAACGAGAATAATTGGGAGGCGTACTATTATCTCGGCCTGGCCATGCAAAAACGCCGCGACTATCAACCATCTCTCGATGTTCTCTCCAAAGGCCTGAAATTTTCTCCTGATAACCGCTATGTGCGCTCCGAAATACATTTCGCCCTCGGCTATAGCTGGGAACAGATGGGCAAACTCGACAAGGCCAACGACGAGTATGGAGCGTCTCTGGAATTCAACCCGGAAAATATCGACGCTCGTCAGGGCACCAGCCGCATCAAGATTGAAAAAACGATGAAAGGCTGGGGCAAAGACGCCAAGAAAAAAATCGACGGTTAAATTGCCAAATTCTTATACCGGCTGGCAGCTTCAATTGTCAGCCGGTTTTTTTATGCCCGCTCTGGCTGAATCTCCAACTATTTATTATAATGAATCGATGAAAACCAAACCGACCATCACGTTCCGGCTGGGGGACGATTTCTATGACAAACTTTCCGATTTCACCGATAAATTTCTGTCCGACGGCTATGCGCTCTTTGAAAAGGAGTTCGCCAATATCGACGTTTTCCTCGAAAAAGCCCGGGCCGACCAAAGCGACCGCAATGACAAAGATTTCCGGCTGAATCCCAAAGAAAAGTACCTCCTCGAAGCGGTGTACTATGAAATAATGGACCGCATCAACCGCGAGGCCTTCAATCAAGCTAAACACACCGTCATAATTTTGCCCGACTGCATGGCCCTTATGCAGAACAAGTGTAAAAAAGTCAGAACCAGGTACGGCAAAACCTGCGACCAGTGCGTCCCTAACTGCGAAATAAACAAGATTAATCAACTGGCTCAAAAATACGATATCAAATGTTATTTTTCCAAACGAGCCCTGACCGAACAGATTGAGAAAATCAAGAAAGATAAAAAATCCCTTTCGGTAATTGGGATCGCCTGTCTCTTGACACTGGCGTCGGGCATGCGCTCGGCCAGAGAAGCCGGGGTCCCGGCCCGGGGCGTCTTTCTGAATTTCACCGGTTGCGAACACTGGGCCGACGACAAACCGATAGTAACCGAAACAACCATCTCACGGCTGGAGGCCATCCTGGAAGAGAAATATGGACCCAAAGATTAGAAATCTCGATATCGACGACTACGACGACCTGATCGCACTCTGGCGGGTCTGCGGACTGGAGCACAAACCCCACGGTCGCGATTCGCGGGATTCGATGGCCCGAGATTTTGCCCGCGACGAGACCGTCATACTCGGCATGTTCGATGGCGATAAATTAATCGGCTCTATAATTGGCACATCCGACCGACGCAAAGGCTGGATCAACCGCCTGGCAGTACATCCCGACTATCGTGGACAAAGATTGGCGCGGCGTTTGATCGATGAGTGTGAGACGTTTCTGCACGGCCTGGGCATCACCGTCATAGCGGCGTTGATCGAAGATGAAAACACGCCGTCGATGTCGGCCTTCGAGCATTCCGGCTATGAACCCTGGCCCGGCATCATCTATTTCTCCAAACGCAAATCACAGGAAGATTAGTAAAAAAGTAGGTCGGGTTCCGAGTCTTCGAGAAACCCGACAAAAAGATGTCGGGTTTTTCATTCCCGTGAAAACGGGAATTCAGAACCCGACCTACATGTGCTGTAAGCCGGCAGACGCCCTCGGCTGCAGATATGTTGCTCGGTACGTTGTGATCGGCGGGTCCTCAGACCCGCCGCTAGTAACTCGCCCAGACATTTCAATGTCATCCCGGTCCAGGGTGGCCCGACATTCTATGTCGGGATTCTTATAGACCCAAAAGTTTCATTTAATCATCCAATATCCCCCACAAAAAAAGCGGGCATCGCGCCCGCTTTTTTAAAATCTATATCCTGCAACTCTAAATTATCTTTTCCACGACCGCCTTGAACGTATTATAATCGCGCGCACCGATCATGCGCGTCACTTCTTTGCCATTGCGGTCGATGAAAATCGTCACCGGGACACCGGTGCCGATATGAAACGACTCGATGGCCTTGTTGTCGGCCATGAGCATTACCCAGTCCAGATTGTTGTCGTGGGCGAACTGACGGCCGGTCGCCCACGGCTTGCCGTGGGATATGTAGTGCATAGAAGACGTAGCAACCAAAAGGGCTTCAACTTACGAAGAACTGGATTCCCGCTTTCGCGGGAATGACATTCATTGAGGACAGGAATTTTATTTAAATCATTCAATATTTCCCCACAAAAAAGCGGGCATGAAGCCCGCTTCGAAAAATACTATATTGCACTAATCTATATAATCTTTTCCACGACCGCCTTGAACGTATTGTAATCCCGTGCACCGATCATGCGCGTGACTTCCTTACCATTGCGGTCGATGAAAATCGTCACCGGGACACCGGTCCCGACATTAAACGCCTCGATCGCGTCGCTGTTGGCCATCAGCATCGTCCAGTCCAGATTGTTGTCGTGGGCGAACTGACGGACCCGTTCCGGTGTATCCTGCACCGCCAGCCCGACCATCTGCAATCCCTGCCCCTTGTACTCTTCATATATTTTTTTCAAATCGGGCAGTTCCTTGCGGCACGGCGGACACCAGCTTCCCCAGAAATTCAGAATCAGCGGTCCTTTGCCTTTGTATTCATCGTAAGTGCGAATATCGCCGTTGAGGTCCTTAACCGAGAACGTGGCTTCGGTGACCTCGCCCGATGAAGCTTTATTCGCGGCTTTTGCCTGATCGGTTTTCGACGACGAGCATCCGACAAACAGCACCGTCAGTACCAACGACAAGAAAATCAAACCGAGTTTAAATTTCATGATCCTTTACCTCACTACTCCTTTTCGTAATTCTTGCGGCCGCCCTTTTTCATAAAATCATCGAAAGTCATATCGGAATAAATGTCGTTCTTGACATAATACAGAATATCCATGAACTGCTCTTTCGGTTTGTAACCCGGAGCGGGGCCGATCCGTTCGCCATCGGATTTCAAAAACCAGTAAGTCGGGTAACCGGACACGCGGTACTCGGACCGGGCCAGATTCCTCTCGGTGATTTTGTAACCGTCAACATTAAGTTCGTCCTTGGAATCCCCATCGACCGACGCGCAGACGAAATTCTCATTCAGAAATTTTATGACGTCTGTGCTTGAGAAAACCTCGCGCTTCATTTTTTTACAGTAGCCACACCACGTCGTGGTAAAATTCACCATGATATGCTTGCCGGTCTCTTTGGCCATTTTGAGCCCTTCATCGTACTTAACCCATGTCACCTGGGTGGTATCGATGTCCGGAGAGGCGGCGGACTTCTTTTCTTTGTCTTTGGGGGCCTCGGCGAATACCGCTGCGGCGAGAAAAAGCGCCATGATGCCGATTGATAAAAATGCTCTCTTCATAACCAAACCTTAAGTTTCAAGTTGTCTGCATAACTTAATATTATAACATAATCTGACAAAAAAGGTTGCCTTTTTTTGGCTATTTGGGCGGCTCCAGATAGGCTCCGCTGTCGCCCAGAAGCTCTTTTAACTTGATCAATAGCTCGTGTTTCGGCTCGACAGCCAGGCTGCGCGAACGAATATAATATTCATCGCCGTTACGCCTCGCGGCTATCATCACCGGTGTCTGACCTGAGTTTCCGGCCAGGACCTTTTGCACGGCCGTTAGTTTCTTTTCGGGTGTTTCCTCGTCTATCTTTATGACCAACCGGCATTTGAAGCGGTCGGCCAGCGAATCCAGCGGAAACAGATCGGAAACTATGATTTTAGGCGCCTCGTCCTCGCGCGTCGAGACTCGTCCCGAAAGCATAACAATATTGTCTTCGATTATGCAGGCCTTCCCCTTTTCGTAACAATCCGAAAAAATAATCAATTCGGCTTTGCCCTTGAAATCTTCCAGCGTCACGAACGCCATCTGATTGCCGCGCTTGTCGGTTTTCAGACTGATCACCGAGATGATCCCGCCGATACGCACTTCGCGGCCGTCCTTGACCGTCGTCAGTCTTTCCGTATCGACGGTACCGAACGAGATCAGTTCTTCGCGGTAGCGGTCGAGCGGATGGCCGGACACATAAAATCCGAGCATGTCTTTTTCGGTGGCCAGCTTGCGCGAGATCGACCAGTCGGCGATCTCCGGCAGCGGCGGTTCGACCCGTTCGATTTGTCCGGTCTCCCCGACAAAAAGATCGTTGCTGTTTTGCGACTGCGCCACCTTTCCACCAAATTCGAGCATCGACTCGACTACGGCCGTCTTTTGGGCACGATTCCCGGGAATCGAATCGAACGCCCCGGCCGCGATCAGCGACTCCACCGTCCGGCGGTTGAGATTTTTAAGATTTACCCGCGAGACAAAATCGGCGAAGCTGGCAAAACGCCCATCTTCTTCGCGAGCATCAATTACGGCCTCGACCGCACCCGCACCGACGTTCTTCACACCGAGCAGCCCGAACCGCACTTTGCCGTCCTTGACACTGAACGCCTTGAGCGATTCGTTGACATCCGGCGGAAGGACCGTAATACCGAGCTTGCGGCATTCTTCCATAAGAATATAAATGCGGTCCGAGGAGTCTATTTCCGACGTCATGTTGGCCGCGAGAAATTCGTGGGGATAGTACGTTTTCAAATAGGCACACTGGACGGCTATAAAGGCGTAGCAGGTCGAATGAGCTTTATTGAAACCGTAGCGGGCGAACGTCTCGATCTGGTCGAACACGTTGTTGGCTATTTTCGCGTCGATCTTTTGTTCGCCGCACCCTTTCAAAAACTCGCGCTTCTGCTCGGCCATGAGCTTGGCCTGCTTTTTGCCCATCGCCTTGCGCAGGATGTCGGCCTTGCCCATCGAATATCCGGCCAGCGAGTTGGCGATCTGCAGCACCTGCTCCTGGAAGACGATGACACCGTACGTATCCTTTAAAATCTTTTCGAGCTTGGGGTGATCGTACGATAGCTTCTCGCGTCCGTGCTTGCGCTCGATGTAGGTGTCGATCATGCCCGAATCGAGCGGGCCCGGTCGATACAGGGCGTTCATGACGATCAGGTCGGTGAACTTATCGGATTTCATCCGGCGCAGGTAGTCGCGCATCCCCGACGATTCAAACTGAAAGACGCCGACCGTATCGCCGCGCGCGAACAGTTTATAGACCCTGGGATCGCTCAAATTGACATGATCGATATCCATTTTCTTACCGTGGTTTTGCTCGATCATTTCGAGGCAGTCTTTTATGACAGTCAGCGTCCGCAGCCCCAGGAAATCCATTTTCAAAAGGCCGATGTCCTCGATCCGCTTCATATCGAACTGCGTCACGATTTCGTCTTTCGTCCCTTTGAACAGGGGGACGAATTCGGTCAGGGCCGACGGTGCAATCACGACCCCGGCGGCGTGAGTCGAAGCGTGGCGCGCCAGACCTTCGAGCGTCTGCGACAGGTCGATCAATTTCTTGACGCGCACGTCGCCGTCGTACAACTCTTTTAATTCTTTATTTATGACCAGAGCCTGGTCGAGCGTCATATTTGCCGCGAATGGAATCATCTTGGCGATACGGTCGACTTCGGCGTATGGCATACTCAGCACGCGCCCCACGTCGCGCACGACTGCCCGAGCCGCCATCGTCCCGAACGTTATAATCTGGCAGACGTTTTCATGGCCGTACTTTTGTACGACATAGTCGATAATTTTGTCGCGGCCCCGGTCGGCGAAATCGATGTCTATATCCGGCATCGAGATACGTTCGGGATTCAAAAATCGCTCGAACAGAAGGGAATATTTCAGCGGATCGATATTGGTGATTCTCGTACAGGTACGAAACCAGCGATCCGGCCGCCGAACCTCGTCCCGGCCCGACCGGCACATTTATGGACCGCGCGTAATCGATGAAGTCCTTTACAATCAAAAAATATCCGGCATAGCCCATCTCTTTGATAACGTCGAGCTCGTAATCGAGCCGTTTGCGCATGTCGGCCGTAATCTTGCTGTACCGCTCCTGCAAGCCTTGTTCACAAAGCTTGCGAAGATAATCATCGGCGTCGGCGTAATTATCCGGGATCGGGAAATGAGGGAGATAGAGCTTACCCATCTGTATTTCGAGATTGCACCGCTCGGCGATTTTAACCGTATTTTCCAAAGCCTCGGGGTAGCCTTCGAAAACGCTGAACATCTCCTCGGATGATTTGAAATATATCTGGTCCGTGTTATAGCGCATGCGGTCGGTGTCGGAAACCATCTTGCCGGTTTGTATGCACAGAAGCGCGTCGTGCGCTTCATAGTCCTGACGATTGATATAATGGCAATCGTTGGTGACCACCAGCGGGATACCCGTCTCGCGATGGATCGTGTTGAGCATCGGGATAAGAAGCTGCTCTTTCTCCAGTCCGTGGTTTTGCAACTCGATATAAAAATCACCCTCGCCGAAAATCTCGTTCAGTTCGCGGGCCGCGTCCAGTGCCTTGTCGGGATTGCCGCGCAGCAAATGCCAGTTGACTTCGCCTTTTAGACAGGCCGAAAGGGCTATCAGCCCCTTGGAGTGAGTCCGTAAAAGCTCTTTATCCACGCGCGGGCGATGATAAAATCCTTCGAGGAAACCGTACGACGACAGTTTGACCAGGTTCTTATACCCTTCCTGATTGCGGGCGAGCAAAACCAGATGATACCCCCCGTCGGGGCTGGTGCTCGACGGGCGTTTGTCGAAACGCGACCCGGCGGCGACATACGCCTCCATACCGATTATCGGCTTGATACCGGAAGCGGTCGCTTTTTTATAAAATTCGGCCGCCCCGAACATGTTGCCGTGGTCGGTGATAGCCAGCGCCGGCATGTTGTACTCTTTGGCCCGCTTGATGACCGAGTCGAGCTTGCAGGCACCGTCCAGCAGCGAGTACTGGCTGTGGGTATGTAGATGAACGAAACTGGCGTGTCCCATAATTTCACAAACCGTCTATTGTCGGTAATTGAAGCACTGCCATAAAAATACAATCCTCCCCTGCATTCAACATTAAAATGCGGCCAATTTACAATACGTTGTCGTCAAAGATATTACGATCACTCAAGAGATCTAAATAGTGCCGGAAATTCCGTCGTGAATAAATACTCCCCCCAAATAAAGCAAAAATATTCCGCAGGCTCCGATCAGGATTTTATACCCCGTGCCCGCGAAGAACTTGCGCCCATTCCAGATCAGGACGCTGACCACCGTGTACCAGACCAGGTCGGATAAAATGTGTCCGAAATAAAAAACGACCGGGCCGAAAAATCCGAACTCCAGCGACTTGATCAGGAACGCCGCGCCGGTTGTCGCCCACCAGACAAACCAGTACGGATTCGAGAGCGACGTGATGATGCCGTCCAGCACCAGGCGCCCGCCTTTCTTGCCAACCGGCGTCCGGCCTTCTCCTTTCAGTTTATTCCGGATCAGGCTGTAGAGCATCCCGATGCCCATAAAAATAAGCATGGCCCCGCCGACAATGCCGATACCGCCCTTGACCGCCTTGCTTTCCATCACCGCTGCCAGTCCCAGCGACAACAGAACCACGACCGCGACTTCGGCAATGGCGTGTCCCCCGGTGAGTATCGAACCCGTATGGGAGCCCTTGTGGGGTGTCTCGGCGACCGTCACCGCCAACAAGGGACCGGGCATCATCGCTCCGGAGAATCCGACAATGAACGATGTGAAAAATATGGCAATCAGGGAGTCCATTTATTTATCGAGATCGAAATCGTCTTCCGAAATCTTCCAGTCATAAAGCCAGTGTTTGAAGAAGTCGTCTGTTTTGTCACCCAAATATGGCCGGGTGTAATTAATAAAATCATCAGTTGATACGAGTTTGCCTCTGTTTTCGCGCACAAATCTCGACAACAGCTCGAAAAATTTGGAATCGTCACCGCTGGCATCGGTCAGGGCTCTATGCAGCCGATACATCATGAAGGCGGCCTTATAGTAAACCAGAGTTTCATAATCGCCCGGTGATGGATCGGCCATCAGGCGATAGCCCAGCCAGATCGCTCCCGCCCGGTATCCGATCGACCGCAGGCCGTGAACATTGCCCTTCTTGGTCACCTGCTTCTTCCACTCCTTCAGAATAAAAGTGAAAGCTTTATCGTCTTTCTTGACATTTCTTACGTACAGTGCGCCGAGATACTCTGAAATTCCCTCGGATATCCAGACGTCGTGATAGGTCAGCGGCTGCACCACGTGCCCGAACCACTGATGCGCTATTTCGTGGGCGCGGTACTTGTCGTGAATGCCGGGGACATTACTATCAAATGTGTTTTCCGCCAGGTGCACCAGCCCGGCCGAGCTCTGCCCGAAATCCATGTTCATCGGATCGACCTCCAGACGGTCGGTCGGCCCCGGTCCGAGGAAACTTTCAAAATAGCCGTAGGCATCGCCGACGTCCTTCACGACGTTGTTAATTCCGCCTTTGCCGAACAGAAGAGAATTGTCTTTTTTCAAGGAATACACCGTGATCGGGATCGGGGCGTCAGGCACTTCGGTCGAGTCGAAAACACCGTAATTGAACCCGGCATAGGCCAGCGGTTTTTCGGAGGCGAACTCCAGGTGACGTTTGCCTTCGATGATTGTATCTTTGGCCATTTTCCCGACCGACAGAAAGGTCGTCCCCGGATCTATCGTGTACCACAAATGGTACGTCGACAACTGCCGGAAGCCGTTGTATGGATACCAACGGGTAAGATAATCCTGGACTATGCCGTACTGGATGTACTGCCGAAACAGGCCGGCCCTGTAATAGACCGTGACACTCGCGATGTCGCCCTTATGATAATAATTATCCAGTCGAACGTAGACTCCCCGCCGGCCATCGTCCTTGATAAATTCCAGCGAATCGGCTACGACTCCGGCGACGGAATCGACGTCGAACTTGGCCGGGAAATTGAGGGGGACAACTCTAAGATTCTCGGCCATCACCGTGAAAGTCATGGTGCAGGCGATATCGGATTTTACGATAGCCGGGATATTTATATTCATATCGTAGTCGAACAGGTCGATCAGCCGGGTATCGACGGGCGTGTGCTCGACTTTCGGATCGGTCACCGATGACACCAATTGCGGCGTTTTGAAATTCGAGGCGTACTTGTACAGCTGGATTTGTTCATACGAATACGGGTCATAAAAATAAATCGTATTGCTGTATCGTTCGCGGCGGGCGTTGATCCAGAGGAAGTCGTTCTTTTCTTCGATCGATGCGCGGCACAGGTTGACCGGAAGATCGTACTTAAAATCGGAACTGGGAACCTTTTTCAAACCACCGTACATATTCTTGACCCGGCCCTCGATATTCACCGTATCCCCGGCATCGTAGTAGCGCTCAAGGAATTTGGAATCTTCGGGGAAGGCGAAGTAGATTTCGTTGAATTTTTCGTCGACGGTATCGGTGCGATAGAAGCGCTTGATCTGCTGCGCTTCGATATCGTTTTTCGGATAGTACTTTATTACCCCGTCGCCCTGATAATAGGCGGATATCGGTCGGTCGTCGACATAGCCGACCAGGTACATCTTGCCGAGTTCGAGCACGATTTGCCCGTAGGGTACGGTCAGGGTATCGTTCTCGATATCAACCTCATACACCTCGTCGAAATCGACGTTGTCGTACAACTGGACGTCATCGTAAAACAGCCCGTGCGGCCTGTCGTGCTTTCCGAAAATAAAAACAAGTGCGATGAAATAATATATCACAACTCCCCCGAATTGTTGATTGTTGCCGTACTATTCACGCGCCGTCAAGAACCCCGTCTCGATAGCATCTTGTTGCCCACCCAACGGGTGAGAAATTTCTTGTGGCAGAACTCGAAGCGAAGCAGTTCTGCCATCTTGAAAATGTATACTGGCAGAACCGCTACCCTTCAAAAGATCAGGGTCTTCGAAAGGGTTCTGCCCTACTTTTACCTCTAAAGGGTTCTGCCCTGCTTTTACCCATCCTCGCTATTGAGATATATCGCATCCAAAACCATCTTGTAGCCCACCCAGCGGGTGGGTTAGTTTCATTCGAGCAGTACAACCCATCGCGCCGTCAGGAATCCTTTCCTGACGGTCGGATTAATGCCTCAACTATTTATTCTTAAACACCGGAGATCGCTTTTCTATGAAGGCATTTAGCCCTTCATATGTATCTTCGGTTCCGTACAGCAGCCCGAACATGTTCTTTTCAAAATCACATCCGGCCGACAGGTTCATGTCCAGCCCACGATTGATGCATTCCTTAACCGCTTTGGCAGAGATAGGAGCCTTCGAGGCAATCTTTTTGGCCATCTCGATGGCCTTATCCATCAACTCTTCCGCCGGAAAGACTTCTTCGACCAGGCCGATCCGCTTGGCCTCTTCTGCGGTGATCATGTCGCCGGTGAGCGCCATCTGTTTGGCTTTACCGCGACCCACCAGCCGAGTCAGCCTCTGTGTGCCGCCGTAACCGGGAATGATGCCCAGGTTTATCTCCGGCTGACCCAGCTTGGCTTTGTCTGACGCCAGACGAATATCGCACGCCAGCGCCAGTTCGCACCCACCGCCGAGAGCGAAACCGTTGATCGCCGCGATCACCGGGCACGGGAAGTTTTCTATCGAACGCATCAGGTGATGTCCCAGCAAAGACGTTCTGGTCGCCGAGACCACGTCGCATTCGGCCAGTTCCTTGATGTCCGCCCCGGCCACAAACGCCTTTCCCGCACCAGTGATGATGACCACGCGCAGGCTGTCGTCGGTCCAGTGGTTGCGGAAAAAGGTCTGAAGCTCCTCGATTACTTCGTGGTTAAGCGCGTTGAGGGCCTTTTCTCGATTGATCGTAATGGTCGCGATGCCTTCATCGTGCTTGATTTGAATGTGTTTGAAATCCATCGTCATATCTCCCAAAATGTACCGGACGGGGTCCGCCCTATCCGGAAATATTATTTATTGTAATCATAAAAGCCGCGTCCGCTCTTCTTGCCGAGATACCCGGCGTTGACCATGCGTCTCAAAAGCGGCGGCGCTCCGTAATGGTCGTCTTTGAATTCCTCAAACATAATATCCGCGATATACAATATCGTATCCAGCCCGATAAAATCGGTCAGCGTCAGCGGACCCATCGGATGCCCGCAGCCCAGCTTCATGGCGTCGTCGATATCCTCGCGCGAGGCCAGCCCGTTTTGATACTGACGGATGGCGTCGAGAAGGTACGGCACCAAAAGCACGTTGGCAATGAAACCGGGCGAATCCTTGGCCGTGACCGGCGTCTTGCCCACCGATTTGGCGAACTCGAACGCCATCTGGTATGTCTCCTCCGACGTGTCCAGCGTGCGCACAACTTCGACCAGTTTCATGATCGGTACCGGGTTGAAGAAGTGCAGCCCCAAAAATTTATCCGGTCGTTTGGTACAAGTAGCCAAGTCACCGATCGGCAGCGACGACGTATTCGACGCGAAAATCGTCTCCGGTTTGCAGATTTTATCCAGCTCGGTGAAAACTTCGCGCTTGGCCGCCATGTCTTCGGTAACCGCTTCGATGACTATGTCGCAGTCGGCGAGGTCCTTAAGATTGGTTGTGCCTTTAAGATTTCCCAGAGTTTTATCTTTGAGCGCCTGATCCATCTTGCCTTTTTCGATGCCCTTGTCCAGAAGTTTGGTGATGAATTTCAATCCCTTGTCGATGAATTCCTCTGATACTTCGCGGCTGACTACCGTGTATCCCGACATTGCCGCCACCTGAGCGATTCCACCGCCCATCTGTCCGAATCCGACCGTCCCGACTTTCTTAATCATTTCCGTCTCCGTTGTTTATGTAAGTATATTTTTTGCAAATTCACGACCGGCGGCATCCCAACGCCCCGGTAATCCCAAATGTCATTCCCCCGTACGCCAAAGGCGATAAATGTCATTCCCGCGTAGGCGGGAATCCAGTCTTTCTTACTGCGGCGTCAGGAACCCCTTCCTGACGCTCTTCCCGTAATCATAACCTTCTGTCGGGAAAGGGTTCCCGACAGCGCACAAGCGCTCACATGTCCCGGCAATCCCGGTCGGATGCCAATATACGAAATCACCGCCCGAGGTCAATGGTAGCAATAATTTTATATAGTAGGTCGGGTTCCGATCCCGACGCAGTCGGGAGAGAAACCCGACATTGGTTTTCGTGGTCCTGGTAGGTCGAAACCCCCGCCGAAGGTCCCGAGCGTAGCGAGGGAGGTTTCGATATCTTAGACAATCGACTAAGTTCCAATATTAACATTCTGCATCTATGACCAATTAACATCGCATTGGACCCCAATTTCATTGTAAATTGTAAAAAGACAACTTCCGTGGAAAAAAGATTGTCGAAACCGCGGGGGTTTCGACCTACAAGAAAAATTGCCATTTTTTCCGCTTTAAATGGCACTCAATCCCTCTAACAAAAACGCTACCAACCTTGTATTTCCAACCCTGTTTTTCACCCCAATTTCGACCGGTTTTGGCACAGTTAATTAAATACAACCGTACAGGTTACCGGGAATTGGCTTTGGTCGTACCATTTTTTATTTTTCGTCCCCATAACCACCCTCGATTCTAGCAAATAAATTTCACAAGTTGACAAAATTATAGCCTCTATTAATCGGGTTCCATAGAGAAACAACAACAGATTGATTTGGATTTTGTGATTGTTTTTTGGCCATGAGAAGTTATATATAATTTGGAATGTTAATAAATGGGGGTTCGACCTGAACTTATGGTAATATATTTAGCATGAAGCATATAAAATACAATGCCATTAACTGGTTTTTTATAATCACACTTATCGCCGGTTGTTCTTTTGGCAGCGAAATTACAAGCGATTCTGCAATCATATCTGCCATTAATTATACTGGTTTTCAAACTATTTCTGATTCTAACCGCGCCGAAATGCATATTACCGCATTAAAGGCAGATGTTAGTAAAGAAAGTTTCCCCATTATAGAGATGTTCAACAAACCTGATTCGGCATGGCTCGTAAAATTCAAGAATATTATAATTTGTCCGGAAGATAATTATATATATCCGGGAATTGAATATCCGAAAGAATACAATGTCTTTATTGATTTGCATACCGGACTCTTGTTAAAAATAATTTCAAATTTTATAAACGACAGCAAAATTCCATATGAAATTAAACCAATACCGGATACAATTCCTATTCCGCCTCAAGTTTATCACGGGATACCAAAAATACCGCCAAAATTAAAATTTTATGATTTGTTGGGCAAAGGCGATTGTGGGAAGACGCCAAAAAGCACCCAATTCATGGGCATTTATATCAACTATTCTATGAATTCAGAAAAAGACGTTATAAAATCTGGCTGGATATTCATAACTGGAGAAAGCCCGGCGGTGATCAATGGCCTTGCGGCGCATGACAAACCGGGCAGAGTAGTTCTTTCAATGTCAATAATCGATGCCGACACAAAAGCACTGGATTTAATGAAACTCGATGTCATCGGTGTTGATTAGGCAACTGCATTGTCAAATGGCTAAGACTGGTTCGAGGCCCGGCCAGCCACGGCATTAATTATATGGCAGGTGGATAAAAATCAGACTTCGTAGGCCGACTCGCGTCTTGGCTCTTTTCATGTAGACAATTGACGAACAAAAAATGTCTGCCCCCCTTCGTAAGACTCAGGGCCTTCGGCAAGTGAGCCTGACCTACCAAAGACTTTGACCTATTGATATGCTCACTCAAACTCATTCCCCGGATTGGGCGGCGTCTGCTCGGAACCGACCCGGCCAATCTCAATATCCGCCCTCGAGTATCTTTCGCCCTTCATAGGATTGCCCGACAAACGCCGCAACATCGCCAGTTGACCGGTATGCGTCAGCGCATCGGCAATCGGCCCCTGAAATATCGTCTTTATTGTACTTTCAGTAGCGTTTGCTGAAGCAAGAGCATCGTCGAACTTTCCCAACGCCGCGAAGAACCGGTTGCACTCATCGTCCCACGATTCCGGTTTCGTATAGTGCCACTTTGGCGATCCCTGCGCTATTGTCGTCCCCCACTCGATAAGATCAGCCATGTGTCCGACAATCACCAGCGGCGTATTCGACGACGGCCCAGAACTATACGACGCAAACGATTCGGGTGCGCCGCGCATCGTCTTGGCGGCCCGGTACGCCAGCGTCGCAACCGCATGTCTCAGTATCTCGATATCTGTCATAATCGAAGTCCTTTCCTGATTTGTTGTATTTAATAAAATTCGGAGCCGGGATATGTCAATCGCTTTTAATTGTGTCAGGTCTCACCCATAAGAATGGGAATGACCTGACACAACTTTAATCTTTGGTAGGTCGAAACCCCTGCCGAAGGTCCCGAGCGTAGCGAGGGAGGTTTCGACGTCTTAAGCTATTACAGTTTCCAGCGTTGTGCCCGGCCGATCCTCAGATCGACCGGGTCGGCGGCGGGTCTGAGGACCCGCCAATCACAACGTACGATGACACTTCCCACGCCTTTTATAGTGGGCGGCAGACGCCCTCGTCTGCCCCTTTTCCGTACATACACCAAACGTTCGGGCACTTGTGGACAAGTGCCGCGCACAGAAGAGTCACGCCGCAAGTCGGCGTGACCTACGGCAACTATTTGAGCAAACCCAGCGTTGTGCCCGGTCGATCCTCAGATCGACCGGGTCGGCGGCGGGTCTGAGGACCCGCCGATCACAACGTACGAGTATATGTTCTGTCAGGTCCTGGTCCCGACGCAGTCGGGAGTGTGACCTGACAGTCTTTGTAAACCCAATTAGTGGGCGGCAGACGCCCTCGTCTGCCCCTTTTCCGTACATACACCAAACGCCCGGGCCCTTGTGGACAAGTGCCGCGCACAGAAACAACGTGGGAATTACAGTTCCCAGCGTTGTGCCCGGTCGATCCTCAGATCGACCGGGCAGGAGTCGGGTCTGAGGACCCGCCAATCACAACGCACGAGTATATGTTCTGTCAGGTCCTGGTCCCGACGCAGTCGGGAGTGTGACCTGACAGTCTTTGTAAACCCAATAAAAAAAGCCCCATCTCCGGGGCTTTTGAAATTTATATCTAGTCTTCGATCAACACGATCATACATCCAGAGCGTCGACGTCGGTATCGGGACGGGTAATCTCCTCGACCGTCTCCTGGATTTTCTCCGGACGTTTTTCTTTCAACCGTTCCTTGTACTTCTTAAGCTGCGTCTTAACCTTGTCGATCGACTGCTCGATGGAGGCGTACATATCGTCGGTATCGCTCTTACCGGTCAATGAGGCGTTATAAACTTTGACCTTTATTTCCGCTGACTGTCGATATTTCTCGACGTCGAGAATGACTTCGGATGAAATGATGTTTTCAAAATAGCGCGTGAGGCCGGTAACCTCGTTTTCGATGTATTCCTTGAGCTCAGGAGTCAGGTCGAAATGGCGGGCGGTAATTTCGATATTCATACGGTCAACTCCTTTCAGATATCCGATATTGTCCGGTTGCCTTAAAACGACAGAAGGCTCGCACGCCCCTGCCTTTCAAGGCTCTTCTTATTTCCTTAAACCTGTTACCGTTCGTAAAGGTTCGAATAGATTAAACCCGAGATACATTTTAAAGATTTCGCATTTGGGAAATGCCGCAAAAACGGGGTAACCGGTCGATCCATCGAAAATATATATCCCTCCTATGTAATTCGTATGCCGGGCAAGTCCTATCAAATTCCGACACTTCATAAATATAATCTAATTCCCGACGCGCTTGCGGAAGCGGGCGGGAAGAATTTTCAGTTCCTCGCGGTATTTGGTAACCGTCCGCCGCGCCAGCTTGATGCCTTCTTCCTGCAGGCGGCGGTATATTTCCTGGTCAGACAGCGGTTTTTGCGGGTCCTCGGCCTTGATAATTTCCTCGATCCGGTTCTTGACGTGCCTTTTCGACGTCTCCCCCCGTCCTCGTTGGCGATGCCGGCGTTGAAGAAATACTTGATCTCGTACACCCCCTGCGGGGTCTGGACATATTTCCCGTTGGAGACGCGGCTGATGGTGGCGACATTCATCTCGACCTTGCGGGCGATGTCTTCCATTATGAGCGGTTTCAAAAAGGCGGCCCCTTTCTCGAAAAATTCATGCTGCTCCTCGACAATCGCCTCCATGACACGAATCATGGTCGAGCGGCGCTGATTGATCGAATTCAACAGCCAGCGCGCCTGCTCCAGCTTTTCGCGGACGTACTTCTTGGTGTCGTTGCTGGCGCCTTCACTCTTGCGAATCAACTGGCGATAGTTGGGATTGATGCGCAGACGGGGAGCCGAGCGGTCGTTGTGGAGAATGACATACCCCTCGCCGACTTTTTCCACGATCAAATCGGGCATGATCGGGGCCGCACCCGATTCGAACCGCCCGTGCGACGGCGTCGGCGACAGGGTTTTGATCAAATCCATCGCCTGCTGGGCCTTTTCGAACGGGATGCCCATCAGGCGTGAAATCTGAAGAATGGATTTGCGGTCGAGGACGTTTATGTACTTATCGACTATTCGATAGGCGATCGAGTCTTTGTATCCTTTTTCTTCGAGCTGCAGCAGGAGTGATTCGCGCAGGTCGCGGGAGGCCACTCCGGGCGGGTCGAACCGCTTGATCTTGTCGATCACACCGCTGATTTTTTCGATCGGCAGTTTCAGTTCGGCGGCCATCTCCTCCGGAGATACCACCAGGTATCCGCGCGACGAGATATTCCCGATGATGTATTCACCGATCAACTGCTCTTCTTCAGACAGTTTCAAATACATCAACTGCTCGAACAGGTGATCGTAGAGAGTCTTCTGCATGACGGGAGACTTTTCGTAGGTCTCCGACGGACTTTCATAAGTATTGACCGACCGGTAGGTATCATCGAGTTCGTCCGAGAAATAGCTTTCCCAGTCTATTTTTTCGAAACGCGGGTCGATTTCTTTGTCGTTTTCCTTGAGGTCTATTTCGACGTCGCCCTCGAGCTGGTCGTTTGTCTCCAGAGCCGGATCGACCTCTTCGAGGAGCGGATTTATCTGAAGTTCGTGGCGAAGCGTCTGTTCCAGCTGCAATATCGGCATCTGGAGCATTTTCAGCGACTGAATCAGCTGCGGTGCCAGAGTCTGTTTGAGCCTGAGCTGTAAACCTAACTTCATTTATTACCTCATAAGTGCGAATTAAGCCGTCTCACCGTTCCATGTTAGTACTTATCGGAGCGGTCAGGCATCGAATTTACCGCACTTTTATCCACGACCCTTTTTTGTCCGGCATACGCCGGAAACTGTTCACAAAATTGCCTTTAGTTCAGTTTAAACTTTTCTCCGAGGTATATTTTCCTCGCTTCCGGGTCCTCGGCCAGAAACTGCGATGTCCCGGCTTTGAGAATTTTTCCGTCACACATAATATACGCACGATCACATATCGACAGCGTCTCGCGGACGTTGTGATCGGTTATCAGCACGCCCAGCCCCTGTTTGGTCAACCCCGCGATGATACCCTGGATGTCTTCAACCGCGATCGGATCGATCCCGGCAAACGGCTCATCCAGCAGGATATAGCTCGGATCGGCCGTGAGCGCGCGCGATATTTCGACCCGTCGTCTCTCTCCACCGGACAGAGAATATGCCTTCTGTTTCCGTAAGTGTTTGATATCCAGGTCGTTAAGAAGCTGCTCCAGTTTTTCTTTGCGTGCCTTGCGAGGCATCGACTGCATCTGAAGTATCGCCATCAGGTTCTGCTCCACGGTCATCTTGCGAAAAACCGATGTCTCCTGGGCCAGATAGCCAATACCCATGCGGGCCCGACGATACATCGGCAGCCCCGTAATTTTTTTCTCTCCGATAAAGACATTTCCGGAATTGGGGCGGATAAAGCCTATAATCATGTAAAACGTGGTTGTTTTGCCGGCCCCATTAGGCCCCAAAAGACCGACCACCTCGCCCGGGTTGACTTCTATGGATACACCATTGACGACAGCCCGCTTGCGGTATTTCTTAACGAGGTCAACCGAACTAAGCTGACTGGTCTTCATATAAGTATAATATGCAAGAATAATGCAAAAATCCAAATTTAAAATTGCGATTTAAGCATAATATTTGCTAAACCGGGTTGATTATTTTATTATTGAAAGCCATGAAACCATAAAATTCGTGAATTTAAGGATAACCTATGAAACGCTATACTATTGCACTTGTGACTTTTTTGGGCGTGATTGTCGTTGGTTGCTCGCAGTCCGGCCCCGGCCCGAGCGCCTACAAAAAGGGGCTGGCCCAGCTGCGCGCGGGTGATCCGAAAGCGGCTTCCGGGACTTTCACCAAACTGGAAAAGGATTCGCCCGATTCTTTCTGGGGTAAAATGGGACTGGCCGCCTATCAGGAATGCGAGGGCTATGATATTGACGCCGCGCACACCTATCAGACGATTCTCAAGGATACGGCCGACTATATTCCGGCCTTGACCGCTTTTTCGCGGCTGGCCCTGAAACAGGACCGCCCTCAGGTGGCCTGGGCGACAGCCGACCGGGCTTTCAAACTTGATGCCTTCGATCCCGGGGCCGCGTCGACCTATGCTCTGGTCATGCTGGCTTCAGGGAAAAACGACGACGCCTTAAGCGCCATAAATAATGCCCTCGATCATAATTCCGGTAATCCCGACCTCCTGATGATGCAGGCCGAATATTATCTGAACAAGGGCTTTCCCGATTCGGCGCGCGTGTTCTGTCATAAGGCCCTCGATTCAAAAACCAGCGACAGCCTTCTTTTAAGCGTCGGCGGGTTATATGCCCGACTCGGCCTGGCCGATTCCTCGGCGGCCTTTTACCGTCAGGCTGTGGAAAAAGGCAACAAGAATTATTACATTAAGGCCGGAGCGGCCGATGGTTTTTCGGAAATCGGTTACTTCGATGACGCCCGCCGCATGATCGACGATCTGGCCGGGTTCAAATCCCCGTCCTATCGTAAGTTCCGGGCGGCCAAGATGATGTATGAAGAAATGGGCAAGCCGTTCAGCGCTTTTATGTTTTATATCGATTCCTATCGCCTTTTCGCGGGCGTACCCACCGCGCTGGTCGACCTGGCTCACTTGCGTATCAAGCTTCGTCAGGATGAGATAGCCTCGGCTCATTACGATCAGGCGATGGCTCTGGCGAGTTCTCAGAAGTACAGCAATATTGATATGGTCGCGTTCGATATGGACCGCGCCGAGCAGGAATTCAATGCCGGCAACGGTGTCAGTGCCTCGGCTTTGATAAAAGAAATCCTCGACGATCCGCCGGAAGATTATCGGGCCATGCGAGTGGCTACATTGTACTACGGCTTTATGGCCGACGAAGCGAATGCCGCGACGATGCTGAACGGCTTCGAGAAATTCGCGAGCGATAATGCCGTGGCTCAACTGGATGCGGCTGATATTTTCCGACGCCTGGATTCACTCGACCGCGCTAAAGGGCATTATGAGACGGTGCTTGAAACCGACAAATTCCAGTATGGCGCCATTATGGGTATGCTGGACATTTTCGATCGAATGAAAAGCCCCGAGAAGGCGCTGCAATTTCTGTCCGGTCAAAACCCGGCGATATCATTATATCGCCCGGTCGCCCTCAAAAAATTCAATTACCTGATGGCCCTCGGTCGCTATGATGACGCTCTTGCTTTCGCACAAACACTTATCGACGACGGACCCGGTGCCACCGAACGCTACCGCTTCGCCGCGAAGGCTGCCAAAGCCAATGGCAAACCGGACGTGGTCAAAGAAATATTCGATAAAGAACTGGCCAATAATCCGGACAATCCCGAAGCGCACGCCGACGTGGCCGAGTATTATAGTACCGAAAACAAAGCTGACGATGCCAAAAAAGCAGCGGCCGACGCTCTTGCCCTCGATTCGATGAACGTCAAGGCGCAATTGGTGAAAGCCGGTTTGTTCGAAAGCGAAAATATGCCCGATTCGTCGACCGCCATTTATAGGCGTCTCCTGAAATACAATGAGTTCGTTTCGGAAGCGCTTTACAAGCTGGCGTTGATTAACTTGAGCAAGGGCGAAAACCTCCAGCAGGCGCAGAATTATGCCATCAGGGCGGTTGAAGTCCAACCGAAGAACCCCGTATATTTGGGGCTTCTCGGACGGGCTCAGAACGCCATGAAGGATTACGGGGGCGCGACCGCGTCATTCGACCGGGCCCTGCAAGCCAGCCCCGACAATGCCGAGCTGTACTATTACGCCGGGATGAATTATATCAATGCCAAAAAGAAGGATCAGGCTCGCAAATACCTTACCAAGGCAATCGATCTGGGCTTAAACGATGATTTAAGCAAGTCAGCCACAAGCGCCATAAAACTTTTATAGTAATCGAATATCCCAAATAGAAAAGCCCCGTAGAAGCGGGGCTTTTTTTATCCAAAATGAAAATAATCAAAGAGTGCGTTAAATATGTTCCGGCAGGTGCTGATCCCCACGGAGTCCGGATTGGCACCTGACGGACCCTTTAGCTTCACTTGGTTGTAAGACTGTCAGGTCTCACGTCCCGATGAATCGGGACGCAGGACCTGACAGAACGAGTTTCAAGCTTTTATTGGATGATATGCACGAATAAGAAAGCCCCGTTGAAGCGGGGCTTTTTTTATTTAGCTGAAACTATTGTAACCCAAAGCCGAAATTACGCCTGATTGACCGACCCGATCAATTTCATTTTGTTTTTAACCACTTCCCTGACGGCATCGCGGGCAGGGCCGAGAATTTTGCGCGGGTCGAAAACTTCCGGTTTAGTGTTCAGCACTTCCCGCACCGCCGCCAGCCAGGTGAGCCGCAAATCGGTATCGATATTGATTTTGTTTATGCCGAGCTTGATCGCCTCGATATACGCTTCATCGGGGACGCCTTTGGCGCCGGGCAGTTTGGCTCCATACTTTTCGGCCTTGGCGACTGTCTCCGGATTGACCCCGCTGGCTCCGTGAAGCACCAACGGTATCCCGACCTTTTTCTTGATGATCTCAATGCGATCCATCGCCAGCTTGGCTTCGCCTTTGAATTTGTATGCACCATGTGAAGTGCCTACCGCCACTGCCAGAGCATCGCATTTGGTTTTGGCGACAAATTCCTCGGCCTGCCTGGGATCGGTTAGAAAGGCATCGCGCTCGCTGACATTGACGTCATCCTCGATACCGCCCAGCCGACCCAGTTCGGCTTCGACCGCGATATGTTTCGGATGCGCCATTTTAATCACTTCCTGCGTGATGCGGATATTTTCCTCGAACGACTCCTTGGAGGCGTCGATCATAACCGACGTGAACCCGGCGTTGATGCACTTCTCGGCGTCCTCTATTTTTTCGCCGTGGTCGAGGTGCAACGTGACCGGCACCGATACCATCGCCGCCCCGGTCTTGACGATATCGACCAGGTAATTGAAACTGCCGTACTTCAAAGCCGACGTCGACGCGGCCAGGATCACCGGCGATTTGAGTTCTGCGGCGGCTTCCAGCGCCGACTGGACGAATTCCATGTTATTGACATTGAACTGGCCGATGGCATAGTGCTTTTCATTGGCCGGTTTGTACATATCAATCAGTGAAACCAAAGGCATATTGAAACTCCTTGTTTATATTACTCCATGATTATCCAAATTTATTGAATTAGGTAGAGTTCCGAGCGAAGCTCCAGTAGGTCGGGTTGCGAGCGAAGCGCCAGTAGGTCGGGTTCCGATCCCGACGAAGTCGGGAGAGAAACCCGACATTGAATTGTATACCAGATTTTCATCTATCCGATAATTCATTAAACACATTCTGCTTTCTCACCACAAAACTATGCTTGTTGCCTTTATAAGTCAATATGCTTAAATGATCCGGGCCGCCATATGTTCCTCATTTCTTCTGAACCTCGCCGGTCATAGGCACAAACCGCACCGGGAATACGCTCTTTTTGGCAATCCCGTCCTCGGTTTTGGTAATGACCATCAAATCCTGACTGAAATCGCCCACGGGTATAACCAACCGTCCGCCAATTTTAAGCTGGTCAATCAACGGCTGCGGCACTTTCGGAGCCGCCGCCGTGACGACTATGCCGTCGTACGGCGCATGTTCATCCCAGCCTTTGTAACCGTCGCCGAAGCGCACGTCGACCTTATACCCCACCGAATCGAGCAGGAATTGGGCGCGCTTCGCCAGCGGCTCGATAATTTCCATGGAAAAGACCGAATCACAAATCTCGGCCAGAACCGCCGCCTGATAGCCGGACCCGGTGCCGATTTCAAGAACTTTCGAAGTCGAATTTATATCCAGAAGCTGCGTCATGATCCCGACAATATACGGCTGCGAGATGGTCTGGCCCTCGCCTATCGGTACCGGATGATCCCGGTAGGCTTCCTCGCGGTATTTCTCCGGCACAAACAGGTGGCGCGGCACCGTCCGCATCGCGTCGAGCACGTCGCGGTCGGTGACGTCACGGCGGGCCAGCTGCATATCGACCATGGTTTGTCTTCGCGCCGCATATTGTTCTTCCTTCGATGAATCGGTCTCGCTTTGTCCGGAACATGAAAACAGGAAAATCATACCCATAAAATATAATACCGCCCTCTTTGACAACAGATTAAAATCGTTTGACATAGCCACTCCTCCCATCACGATCAATAAGCCTTCCCGTTGATCTCTTTCAACCACAACCGGATTAAACCGTCGAGTTTGGGCTCGATCTTCTCCGGGTAGCGGTCCGTCTTGAGGATTTTCAGGTATATTTCAATAGCGGCCCGGGTTTCCCCGACCGTCAGAGTCTCCCCGTGCTCAAGAACCCACCGGTCGCGAAATTCCACGGTCAACTTGATAAGTTTGCCCATCGTCTGCATAGCCGACGTCGGGATATACCCGTGGTCGCGCAGAAGCTCCGCAAAAAATCTTCGTAAATCGTCACTTTCCATAACGGCACTTTTTTGTTGCGTTAGTTGATTCATAATATTAACTAAATGCAAATGGAGCAACTTCTGAATATCATTTCGCCGATTCAGGATTTTGTCTGGGGCGTTCCCCTTGTCGCCATTTTGTTCGGCACCGGAATTCTGGTCACGCTTCGCCATGTTTTCGTCCAGTTTCGCGGCTTCAAACACAGCTTCGAACTCGTCTCAGGAAAATACGATAAACCCGAATTCGAAGGCGCTATTACCCATTTTCAGGCGCTGTCGGCGGCACTGTCGGCCACAATCGGCACCGGCAACATCACCGGGGTGGCGACCGCCATCGCCGTCGGCGGGCCGGGTGCGATGTTCTGGATGTGGGTCACGGCCGTATTCGGTATGGCCATAAAATATACTTCGTGCACGCTGGCGGTGATGTACCGCAAGATCGACCCCGACGGTTACGTCCGGGGCGGGCCGATGTATTTTATCGAACTGGGTCTGGGCAAGAACTGGAAATGGCTGGCGGCGGTGTTTGCCGGATGTACGGCCGTCACGGCTCTCGGAATCGGCAACATGGTGCAGGCCAATTCGGTCGCCGACGGACTCGCGACCCTGTTCGGAGCCAAAGGCACGGCCAATGAAATATATTTACGGCTCGGCATCGGTCTGGTGATGGCGGTGCTGGTCGGGCTGGTCATTATCGGCGGCATCAAGCGTATTGGCCAGGTCGCCAGTAAGCTGGTGCCGCTCATGTCGGCCATATACGTTCTGACCGCTATCATCGGTACTGGCTTTATCGTACGATCACATTCTTCCGGCTCTCGGACTGATATTCGAGCGGGCGTTCACTCCTGCCGGCGCTGCCGGAGGATTTGCCGGGTCGACCGTGTGGATCACGCTCCAGCAGGGTGCCCGGCGCGGTCTGTTCTCCAACGAATCCGGCCTCGGATCGGCCCCGATGGCCCACGCCGCAGCCAAAGTCAACGAACCGGTGCGCGAGGGGTTAGTAGCGATGATCGGTCCCTTTATCGATACGATTGTCATCTGCAGCATGACCGG
The DNA here is from genome assembly GCA_963702205.1 of uncultured candidate division Zixibacteria bacterium. Lineage (GTDB taxonomy): Bacteria > Zixibacteria > MSB-5A5 > GN15 > PGXB01 > CALAMC01. Next base: position 1,465,531 of record OY969724.1, on the reverse strand, counting down.
GCTGGTGATTATCGTCTCGGGCCAGTGGATGCAGCTCGGACCCGACGGCCTTCCGCTCAACGGCACTCCCCTGACGGCGGCGGCGTTCGAGTCGATTATACCGTCGTGGGGTGCAAATATGGTTTCGGTCGGGCTGGTCCTGTTCGCCTATTCGACTATAATCAGCTGGTCGTACTACGGTGAAAAAGGGTTCGAATATATTTTCGACCGCAAGCGGGTCATTTACTATCGCTGGTTCTTTTTACTGTTCATCCCGCTCGGTTCTGTACTTATTATCGATATTGTCTGGGCGGTCGCCGACGTGCTCAATGCTTTCATGGCGGTGCCGAACCTGGTGGCGGTGATCGGTCTTTCGGGCGTGGTGGCGGCGCTGACACGCAAGTACTTCAAAGAACTCCGCGCCGGCGGCCATAGATCGTAGGTTTGTTAATTCGTCTTTACCAATAAAATTGATGCTCCGTCGGGTCCTGCGCCGAAGGCGTGTGACCTGACGGTTCTTTAATGTGTCAGGTCACACCCATAAGAATGGGCAAGACCTGACACAACTTGAAATCATCCCCCCCACAAAACCATTGGTAAATTTGCGAGTCCATATTATTATAGGCTATCGGTATGTGTAATTTATTTTATGCGATGGGGGTCATGCAAAATCGGGAAGACAAAATATCAGGCACGCAGAACGGGGCGACTGAAAATTTAAAATTTTGTAATTCGAACCCATTTTGCCGTAAGCCAATAAAGTATTTAAGGTTACAGGCATTAATAGACTGACATTGTCTATCATCGCAAAGGGAGGGTCATGAAAAACTATTGGACACTATTAACAATCATTATGCTTGCGATACTTGCCGCTGGCTTTGCAAGTTAAGTAGGTCGGGTTCCGAATGAAGCGTAGCGAAATGAGAAACCCGACAATTTGAGCACATACAACCCCAGAGATTGTAGCAAGCCTCCTTTGAGGCTTGACTTTTATAAACTTTTCTGATGCACGCAAGAACCATAAATTCGCAAAATTGTAAAACAGGCATGCAAAACAATTTCAATTTAAGCGCTCTCGCACTTGGATTCGCGGTCGTATTGATCGGTTCAATATCAACCTTAGCCAACGATTCGGACTCACAATTTGATTCAGCCGCTATCGCTCTTTGTTCGCAACCCTACGGCGCGTGGCGACAAGCCTGGGACATAGAGCTTTTTGCCTTCGGCAACGATTCGCTGGCATTTCCGGATTCGGTCGCGGCCACGATCTCCAATCGCTCCGACGATGTCATTGAAGGCAGCAATCCGGTGTTTAACCTGATTGTCGAGGGAGGATTTTTCGGATGGTGCAGTATTGAAAACGCCCTTCAAACCACGGTCAGGCTTGAACCCGGTGAAAAGACAGCTCTCGTTTTTGATCTGAACAAACTATCGTACAAGCGCTATGACGACAGCGTTTTTCCGGCGTCAGCTATAGTGGAATCCTTAAAAAGTAAACCGTGGAAAATACAACTCAATATCTCCGACCATCTCTGCGCCAAGCCGCCTAACGAATCGAATTGGAACGTCATGTCCGACTGGCTGAAATTCGGAACGAGAGATTAAAACTCGCCGCGCGTCAACGCTTTATCCGGTGCAAAACGATCGGATCGCCGAGAAACGCACCTTGTGTATCGAGATTGGCCGCAAGAAATTCCTGAAGCTTCTAATAATGTTCCGTCAGGTCATTTCCCGATGTAATCGGGATGAGACCTGACGGTCTTCAATTGTGTCAGGTCACACCCATAAGAATGGGCAGGACCTGACACAACTCAATCTTTATCCCGACATCACGGCCTTATCCGGTGCAGAACCATCGGATCGCCGAGAAACGCCCCCTGCGTATCGAGATTGTTCGCGATAAACTCCTGAAGCTTCTCGGTCGGCGACGTGAAAAACATGCGTCCGTTCGTTTCGATAAAATCCAGCGGTGGCGGTTGCTTTTCCATCGTATCCACCAGCCAGCCATAGTCATAGGTGTCAATCACAAGGTCCGGCTCGGTCTTTATAACCCGGTATACCGAATGCACCGGTATCAAGTGCTCTTTGTACGTTTCATTCATCTGGAGTTCATCGGCATCGGGGAACAGATCCAGAAACAGGACGCCGTTAATCTTGAACAAATGCCCCTCGAACGCTGCCCGGCCGGTTTCGTCTTCGAGACTGATGCGGTACGTGAACGAATCGACCTGCTCGATAAAAGTCGTCTCGGTGTCATTTTCGCCCCACGATCCAATTATGTTCGGATCGAACGTCAGATTGTCTTCGGAATAAAACTGATTTATGGAGCAGGGTATGCACCCGGTCAACATAAAGACCGCCCCCAGCGCGAGAAGAATCATATACTTTTTCACGGCTCGACCTCCCACAGTCAGGTTTATATAATTTCCACCAAGTGATCGTTCAATATTCGCTCGTTGAGTTCCCACAGCGCGGTCTGGTTGCTCTCCCAGCGAAGCATCTCCATCGCTTCCTCGAACGACACCCATTTGAAATCCGTGTGTTCACCGGATATTTTTAGTTCGTGCTCGCCGACGTCGATCGCGAAGCAGACTTCGGGGATGACATACAGCTCGTCCGACCAGTTGACCGCTTCGGCGAAATGATAGACCGGCACCGATGCCAGCGTCTTGAGCGAATAAATCGACGCCCCGGGATTGATTCCGGCTTCCTCGAACGCTTCGCGCCGGGCAGCATCGAGCGGCGTTTCTTCGCCCTCTCCTCCCCCGGCTATCCCCTGCCAGATATCCATATCCTTACGATGGAACAGGGCGTATTCGATGGAACCGTCGTCGGACTCCCGAAACGGCAAAACCAGAACCTGAAACGGCGCTCGGGGCATTGGTAGATCCTTTCTTTAAAGGGCCTGTCGGTACTTGTCACCACAGGAAATCAAATCACTTTTTATATCATAAGCAAACAAAAATACGGCATTCAACGCTGTTGACGGCGTATTCGTATTATGATATATTTGCTCGCTTCGATTAAGTAAGGAGTTGCATTATTGGACACATCGCTTGAAACTCTGCTTATCACCGCCGCCGGTCTCGGCTTTATTCATACTATTTTGGGCCCGGACCATTATATCCCGTTCGTGGCGCTGTCCAAAAGCCGCAGCTGGTCCAGCACCAAGACTATTTTCATTACTTTTCTCTGCGGCCTGGGGCACGTGCTCAGCTCGGTTGTGATCGGTATCATCGGCATCCTGTTCGGCATCGCCATATCGAAAGTACAGGGGATGGAATCGTTTCGCGGTGACATAGCCGCCTGGGCACTGACCGCTTTCGGACTGGTTTATCTGATCTGGGGCATCCGTCACGCCTATAAAGGCAAAGGCCACACCCACCTGTTCGGTCTCGGTCACAAACACGAGCACGACCATCATCACGACGGCGCGGACCACGACCACAGTCACACCGATGACGATGCCAAAAGTGTCACGCCCTGGGTGATTTTTCTGATTTTCGTTTTTGGCCCGTGCGAGCCATTGATCCCGATTCTGATGTATCCCGCGGCGCAGAGTAGTATTTCCGGCATGGTACTGGTGGCATCGGTTTTCAGTTTCGTGACGATAAGTACGATGATCGTTACGGTTATGATGTTGTTGAGCGGGCTGAAAGTTATAAGTTTTTCGCGGCTGACCCGTTATTCCCGCGCCTTGGCCGGTCTGACGATTTTATTGTGCGGCGTGGCGATTCATTTGGGGTTGTAAGTCAAAACGTCATATTTCATAGCAGATGCAACTCTTGCAAATTATTTATCTGTTACGTGCCTTTTGGGATGCGCTTTTCGCCAAGTTTCTATTGTATTTATAATATAACTAATTTTAATTGCGACCCCAATCCCCATGTTTTCCATAATGGAAGGTTTATTTTTTATTGGCATCGTATAATAGCCTGAAATTATACCTATAAGACGATCAGCGCCCTGTGGGAATTTTTGATTATAATCAAGAAATAATGGACTTCCACTGCTACCGCCAAAGATATTACCATCCAAAATAATTCGTTCTTCGAAATCCCCAGCTATTATGCCGCTTCGGACTAACGGCATTGACGGGGTTTGTCCTGCCTTTCCATTGGGGTAACCTAAAAAGAAAATGTCCCTGCCGGCGACAATCATAGAATCATCCCCTATTAATGATTCTGGCACAACAACTAAGTCGAATAAAGATGGCAAAAAAGGTATCTTTGATATGTGCACAAAGGCAAGGTCATATTTGCCATCGAAAAAGCACGCAGCTGAATCAGGTATAAAATTTATAGGGATATGATTACCTGACGAATCGACATTGTGGCTGTTCAAATGAAAAACGGATACCCCGGGAGTTACAACATGCCGATTTGAAACAATAAATACATCGTCTTTGTAACGCAACACAAATGCTGTGCCAATAGAATCGATAGTCGTAACTTTGCATGTTAAACGTTTCCAGTTTATTGGAAGCGCGACACCACAATGAGCCTTGGAAATGCAGACTAACACAAACAGTAATACAAAAACCTTTTTCATGATTGCCCTCCTTTTAGAAATTAAAGAACTATTCCAATGTAAAAGATTAGAAAAACTTGCGCAAGGGAATTTTGGATTGAGAATAATATTAGGTTGACTTCATCAGAATCAGACCTACAAAAATTTAATATCGCCGGACAGGTATTCCTAACGCCGCTGTCAAAGCAAGTATCATTATGGGCTTGATTTTGGACAAAGCGTAGTGTATCATAGTTGAAAACAATCTATTCACTGGGCTAATTCAAACGCCAATGGGAATAAGGCATTTCGTGGTTTAACCATGGATTTCGCAAAGGTCAATATACCTCAGATTTTATATTCGGCAATTCCTAAGAGATTTCAGGATTTTTCGCCTCAAGATTTTGAGGATTTTATATGCCAAGTCTTTCGCGATAATGAATTCGATGTTGAACAAACTAAATATTCCGGAGATTTTGGAGCAGATCTAATATTGTACAAAGATGAAAGTCCAACGGTTGTTCAGATTAAAAGATATGCAGAAAATAATAGAGTAGGTGTTAAAGACGTCAATCAAGTATTGGGATCGAAGGAATATTATAACGCTAATAGAGCAATGATGATTACAACATCATCATTTACATCTCAAGCAATTAAATTATGTAATGCTGCGGGTGTGTTATATTGGGATTGGTATGATTTGCTGAAACTATTATGTGATACATATTTCGATGGTACAGATTATTATACATATTTTAGAAATCAAATCGAGGAAGGAAACTCACAGCATATGACAAATAATATGGATAATGATTTGGAATATCAATATATTAATGATATATTTGACTTTAGGATCACTAGGTTTATAACAGGTTTGGCAACTGCTGGGAAAAATCAAAAAAATGTGGGAGTGTACGGAATTTTGTGTAAGCGGCCGGTTCATGTGTTTTCGATCCTTCCCTCGAAGACGATGCAGAAGTGATTAAGGGCCGCCACCCAGTCCTTGATCGGACGCTTCCATTTTTTCGAGATTCTTTGTATCGCCAGGTAGATCACCTTTCTGACTGATTCCACCGTCGGGAACGAGCCGCGATTCCGCGTCACCTTGCGCAACTGAGCATTCATCGACTCGATGGCGTTGGTCGTATAGATAACCTTTCGAATCTCTTTGGGGTAGCTAAAAAACGGGATGATGTTCATCCAGCAGGACCGCCATGAGCGGGCGATCTGCGGGAAACGGTCCCGGTATGTGGCCTCGAACGCCGTCAGGGCCTGCTCGGCGGCTTCTTCGTTGGGCGCCGAGTAGATCGTCTTGAGATCGGCCGCGACCGCCTTGCGCTCTTTCCAACCGACATACTTCAGCGAGTTGCGCACCATGTGCACGAGACATAACTGCACCTGGGTCTGCGGAAAGGCCGTCTCAATCGCATCAGGGAACCCCGTCAGACCATCGACACAGGCAATCAGGATGTCCCGAACGCCCCGGTTCTTAAGCTCCGTCAGCACCGACAGCCAGAACTTCGAACCCTCCTGATCGCCGACCCACAAACCCAAGAGTTCCTTGTAACCCTCCGGCGTGATCCCCAAGGCCAAATAGACCGCCTGGTTTTTGACCTGGCCGCTCTGACGAAGCTTCAGGTGGATGGCGTCCAGATAGACGATCGGGTAGACCGCCTCCAGCGGCCGACTCTGCCACACCGTCACCTCCTGAAGCACGGCGTCCGTCACCGCCGAAATCAAGGCCGGGGAAACCTCCGACTGGTACATCTCCTCAAGATGACCCTGGATATCCCGCGTCGTCAAACCCCGAGCGTACAGCGCCAACACCTTGTCGTCGAAACCGGGCAGGCGCCGCTGGTGCTTTTTAACCAACTGCGGCTCGAACTCGCCGTTCCGGTCCCGCGGAATCTCCAGCGTAACATCTGCCGACCCGGTCTTGACCGTCTTGCTGGTTTTGCCGTTGCGAGAGTTGCCGCTGTTTTTGCCTTCGGGAGCATTGGGCGGATAGCCCAAGTGATGCGTCATCTCACCTGCGAGGGCGCGCTCATACACCCGTTTCGTGAGCGCCTGCAGAAGACCGCCCTCACCCACTATCTCTTCCGGCGTCTTGCCGGCGATCATCTCGTCGATCAGTTTGTCAGCTTCGTCACGTTTCTTGGCCATGATATACCTCCTTCAACTATATATACGTCATGGCCACTTACACAAAAATATTTACACGCGCAAAAATGTAAGCGCATTACTTGTTGACGTTAAAAATAAATCTCAACGTCTTTTTGCCCGATTTTATCACTCCCGAACACCGCCAAATTGAAGCCTGCTCCAGATGGTCAGAATATTTCTCAAAAGGAGTTATTTATGCGGGGACTACTGTAACGCTGGGATTTTTCTTCTTAGCAAGTCAACTTCAAGAACTGAAAATCGACTCCAAACTTATTTTAAAACTGTCTTTGGATGATCAAAATCTGGTACGGCAATTCTTGGAAATTAATTCGCTTGATGACATTCAGCTTCCAGAACCTATTCCTGAACCTAAAGGCGGCGGAATCTGTTTCGTCGCTACGGCATTATTTGGCAAAGGATCAGTTGAATATAATGAATTGACATATTTCCGGGACAATTTTCTTGACAGATATGCAGTTGGCCGATTTCTAATCGATTGCTATTATAAAACAGGCCCCAAATTAGTCATAATTATGCGGAGAAATCATATAATAAAACATATATCTAAAATTATCGTTAGAAATCTTGCAAGATTGGCGGGATATGTCAATAAGAGGCTTTAATAACAAATAAATTGCAGTTAAAAGGCAGGACCGCGTCGCTACGCTCGGGTCCTGCCCTACGAAAGAATTCTCAACTAATTCTATTACGACTCTTTTATCGCCGCGATTATATCCAAAATCGCTTTTTTGCCGTCGGCGAAGAGCATCAATGAATTATCCAGTGCAAACAGCGGATTGGGAATACCCGCAAAACCCGGCGACAACGACCGCTTGATCACGACCACGGTCCGCGCTTTGTCGACGTCGATTATCGGCATCCCGGCAATGGGCGATTTCGGGTCGGTGCGCGCGACGGGATTGACCACGTCGTTGGCACCCAGCACGATCGCCACGTCGACCGTATCCATCTCCGAATTAATCGTATCCATTTCCAGAAGTTTATCATAGGGGATATTGGCCTCGGCTAACAGTACGTTCATATGACCGGGCATACGCCCGGCCACCGGATGAATGCCGAAAACGACATCGATACCTTTGGAGTTGAGCAGGTTGGTCAGGTCGCGGACGGCGTGCTGCGCCTGCGCCACGGCCATACCGTAACCCGGCACGATCGCGACTTTCTGCGCCCCGTCCATAAGCATCGCGACCTCTTCGGGTGATGTGGCCTTAACCCGACCGGCGTAAACGTCGTCGGCCGACGGCCCACTCTCGCTCGGGCCCATGACGCCGAACAGGACGTTGGTCAGGGAGCGGTTCATGGCTTTGCACATGATGTTCGAAAGAATGATCCCCGAAGCGCCGACCAGCGAGCCGGAGATGATCAGGACGTTGTTGTTCAGCACGAATCCGGTCGCCGCGGCGGCCAGTCCCGAGTATGAGTTCAACAATGCGATAACGACCGGCATATCGGCGCCGCCGATCGGTATGGTCAGCAGTATACCCAGCACCGATGACACCGCCACCAGAATCCAGTAATTCGTTATAATAGTCGGATCGATAACCAGCCACACCCCAAAACCGATAACAATCAGCCCCAGAATGGCGTTGATTGTTTTCTGTCCCGGATAGATGACGGCATTCTCGCTGATGATTCCCTGGAGTTTCCCGAACGCCACCATACTTCCCCAGAACGTGACGGCCCCGATCAGGCCCGACGCAACGGTCGCGATAGTGAGCTGCATGTCGGGAGTATGGGTCGCGATCAGAGTTTCTATCAACGCCGCGCCCGCCACGAGGACCGAGGCGCCGCCTCCGAAGCCGTTGAATACGGCTACCATCTGCGGCATGGCGGTCATCTGAATCTTGACCGCCAGCACGGCTCCGATAAGGGCACCGAGAACCGCCCCGATAATAATCATTTCAAAACTTATGATGTGACGATCCAACAGGGTCACGACGATAGCGAGGAGCATACCCAGCGCTCCCATAAGATTGCCCCGCACGGCCGTACGCGGATGGGCCAGTCCTTTAAGCCCGAGTATGAACAGGACGGCCGCGATCAGATAAGCTATATTTACAATTGATAACAGCATTGTTTAAGTCCCTCGCCTTATTTTTTCCTGAACATTTTCAGCATACGATGGGTGACCAGAAAGCCACCGACGACGTTGATCGTCGCGAAAACCATCGCGGCCAGTCCCAGCCAGGTTGTCAGCTCCGTGTGTTTCGTCCCGGCGCTTAAAATAGCACCGACTATCGTGATTCCCGAAATGGCATTGGACCCTGACATAAGCGGTGTATGAAGGGTCGGGGGAACCTTCGTTATAACTTCGAATCCGACGAATATCGCCAGTACAAATATAGTCAGGATCATTACGAATCCGTCCATTATTGACTCCTTTCCAACCTATTAAGAAGCCGCGAGAAGTTCCTGCACCCGGGGATTGACGATTGAACCGTCGCGGGTCAGCAGGGTTTCGCGCGTTATTTCATCATCCATATCTATGTTCAGTTGACCGTCTTTGACCAGGTGCAACAGAAACGTCGAGATGTTTTTGGCATACATCTGGCTGGCGTGATACGCCACTTCCGATGGCATATTGAGCGGTCCGACGATCTTAATGCCGCCCTCGGTGATGATCTGTCCCGGCTTGGTGAGGTCGCAATTGCCGCCGCGTTCGGCGGCAAGGTCGATGACGATCGAGCCCAGCGGCATTTTTTTAACCATCTCGCCGGTGATCAAAATCGGGGCTTTCTTGCCCGGCACGGCGGCGGTCGTGATGACGACGTCGCTTTCGGCGACGACTTTCGCCATCATCTCGCGCTGTTTACGATAGAACTCTTCGTTCATTTCTTTGGCATAACCGCCCTTGTCCTCGGAGTCGCCGGTTTCGAGCTCCATCTGGACGAATTTACCGCCGAGCGATTCCACCTGCTCTTTGACGGCCGGACGGATGTCGTAGGCCCGGACTACCGCCCCCAGCCGCTTGGCCGTGGCTATCGCCTGAAGCCCCGCCACACCGGCCCCGACAATGAACACCCGCGCGGGAGCTATCGTCCCGGCCGCGGTCATCATCATCGGGAACATGCGCGGCAGATATTCGGCGGCCATAAGTACAGCTTTGTATCCGGCGATGTTGGCCATCGAAGAAAGCGCGTCCATCGACTGGGCGCGGGTAATTCTCGGAATCAATTCCATCGAGAAAGTTTTTACACCCTTCTCCCCGATTTCCTTAATCAGATTCGGTTCGCTGAGCGGCTCGAAAAATCCGATAACCGTCTGGTCCTTTTTCAGTTTGGACAGGTCGTCTTTGCCGAGCTCGGGATTGGCCCCGTAACCGCGAACCTGCAAAATTACATCGGCTTTGGCAAAAAGATCGGCGCGGCTGTCGGCGATCTTACCACCCTTGTCGGTATAGGCGCGGTCGTCGAAACCGGCGGCAGTCCCGGCCTCTTTTTCGACCATAACCTCCAGCCCCGCTTTTGCCAAAGGCGGGATAGTGTCGGGCACCAGGGCGACACGGTTTTCACCACCAAATGTCTCCCGTGGAACACCGATTATCAATTTCGTTTTAATTTCTTCAGTCATGTTAAAAGGTCTTCTCCGTCAATGTTTTAGATTTTATTGATTTTTACAACCCGAATTGTCCCGAATTGTTCTTATAAAATTCATGATTTTTGATATATAAGCGGCATAAGTCTTTGCGTATCATTGCCGATAATTAAAGTATGGCCAAAGTGCCATATTGGATTTGTCCTGCATCGGGTGGCTTTTGAAAATATATATTTGCGAGATTTACCGCTATGAGTGACGATATCACCGAACGACAAGCAAACCATGATTTGAAGCACGATCCCGACAGCGAGTGGCAGAATGTCCGTCTGTCCCTAAGCGAGGATCGGATGAAAGTCTCACTCATTTGCAATTCGGCCGATATCGAACGTGACGGGTTGGGTGAAGAGGTCGTGCAACGCCTCAAGGCCATGGGCATAGCCAAAATTCCCGAACCGTTATCTATTATTCAGTTGATTGCGGAACATTACCCGCCGGGGGCCGAATCGGCCGAGATTACTCTAATCGAAGGTGTCCCGCCGGAAGAATCGCATGACGCCAAAATCGAATGGCAGGGGAATTTTTTCACGCCAGGATATTTCATCGACCCGGTTTCGAGACGCATCGATTTCCGCCAGAAAGCCAGTCAGCCGACGGTCGAAAAAGACCAGCTGCTGGTCGTGATTCATCCTCCGGTCGAAGGCAAACCCGGATCCGATGTAACCGGCCGAAAAATTAATGTGGCATCTGCCAGAAAGTCAACCCTCCAAGCAGGTCATAACGTCTATTGGAGCGAAAGAGACAGCGGTTTTCGAGCCAAAACTGAGGGCCAGGTTAAGCTGACCGGGAAAAAGGTGGATGTCGACGAGGTCCTGAATCTTCGCGATGGCGTCGGGACGGCTTCAGGGAATGTCGATCATCGCGGTCAGGTCCTTGTCGGCGGCGACATTGAGTCAGAATTCAAGGTCTCGGCTACCGGAAATATCGAAGTCAAGGGTGTCGTGCTCGCAGCTGATGTTAACTGCGGCGGGAACCTGGTGGCGGTGGAAGGCATCAACAGCAGCCACGAGAAGAAAATCCACGTCAAGGGCGATATCGTAACGAAGTACATCCTGAACGCCTCGGTCGTCTGCGACGGCAACATAACCGCCAACCGGGAGATATACCAGTGTCATATCAAATCGCGCGGCGAGGTAATCTGTGGGTCGGGGAGAATAATCGGCGGAGAAATTATAGCCGCCAAAGCGATCGAGGCCGAAGAGGCGGGTTCCAAAGCCGATACCAAAACCGTCCTGATCGCCGGGGTCGACTACGCCGAATATGAAAAACTTGAAGAGTGCAAGCAGAAAATAAAAGAAATCCGCGACGCCGCCAAAATATTGAACTGCGCCAAGCGGAAGCTCGAACAGATAAGACTGATTCTCACGGCCGACCAAAAGCGCCATCTGGTGGAACTTACGATAGAACTGAACGACTATCTGGAACTGGAAAAGTCCGAAACCGAAGAAGCCCAGAGGATTCATCGCGAAATGGTTCTCGATAAAAGCGCTTACATAAAAATTTCAGGCCTGGTTTATCCTGGCGTTGCATTAAGACTATACGATTCCTCGTATATTGTCCAGCATGCTCTTAAGGGTCCTCTGAAAGCACGGATCGACCCGGGGACACTTCAGATCGCGGTGACATCGGATGAGGAAAAAGGGAAAGAATTGGAGACGTAGCCCATAGATCGGGGAGTCCCTGCCGAAATCCCCGCTGTGTCGACATTTGGAGGCTTGGAGCACATGCGCATTTTAATAGTAGATGATTCACAGCTAATGCGTAAGGTCCTGATCGGTGCCCTGAAAAGAATGGGCATTAACGATATCATAGAAGCCAACAACGGTCAGGAAGCTTTGGAAAAAATTTCTATTGATTCCGATATCGGCCTTGTCCTGATGGACTCGCGCATGCCGGTCATGGGTGGCCTGCATGCCATTAAAAAGATGCGGGCCGACGGATACAAACTACCGGTCATAATGATTTCCACCGAGGGAGAAAAAGCAAAGGTCCTCGAAGCCATACGGGCCGGTGCCAACGATTACCTCATAAAACCATTTAATCCGCGTGACATTCAGGCCAAGCTGGAAAAGCACCTGACCAAAACATCAACCTGACATTTTGGCCCCAAATTTTAATATTGATTCCATTCTCTCTTTAAGCTTCAATCACAATATCATACTAATCCCCGGGACGTTTGGATGAGTATGCCAGGGGAACCGATTTAGAAATGTGTCGTTAAGGGATTTATAAAAATATTCTGGCGGAGGTTTATATGAACGAATATCGCACGGAAATAGATACACTGGGGGAAGTTAAAGTACCGGCCGGAGCGTATTACGGCGCGCAAACGATGCGAGCAGTCGAGAATTTCAAAGTCAGCGGAATTACGTTCCAACCCGGCTTCATCCGGGCGCAGGCGATAATAAAGCGTTCGGCGGCCCTGGCCAATAATAAAGCCGGAATTCTCGACAAAAAACTGTCTGACGCCATTGTGGAGGCGGCCGATGAAGTCCTGGACGGCAAGCTGGCCGACCAGTTCGTGCTCGATGTTTTCCAGGCCGGAGCGGGCACGTCGCAGAACATGAACGTAAACGAAGTCCTCGCCAACCGGGCCAACGAAATACTGGGTGGCGCGTTCGGTGAGTACAAGTTCGTGCACCCCAACGACCATGTTAATATGGGCCAGTCCACCAACGACACGATTCACGCGGCGATTCATATTGCGGCGGCCGAGCAGGCCCACAAGAAACTTCTACCGGCATTGGAAAACATGGAAAAGGCCTTGAGTCAGAAAGCCGGGGAGTTTGATCATATTGTCAAATGCGGCCGAACGCATCTTCAGGATGCCGTGCCGATCCGCCTTGGACAGGAATTTTCGGCCTACGCCACCATGATGCGCAACGATCGAAAGCGCATCGAACGGGCATTGGAATCGGTCAGAGAGCTGGCCCTCGGCGGCTCGGCGGTCGGGACCGGGTTGAACACGCCTCCGAAATACCGTAAGTACATCACTAAAAATATCAACGATCTGACCGGCCTGAATTTCCAGACGCCGGACAATATGTTCGAAGCAATGACGTCATTCGATGCCATAGTGGAATTTTCCGGGACGCTGCGGGTGCTGGCCACCGGGCTGAAGAAAATAGCCGATGACGTAAGGCTCCTCGGATCGGGACCGCTGACCGGCCTTATGGAGCTGAAGCTCCCGGCGGTGCAGCCGGGGTCGTCGATCATGCCCGGAAAAGTCAATCCGGTCATGGCTGAAATGCTTAATATGGTGTGCAGCCATGTCTTCGGGTGCGACACAACTATCCTGCACGCGGCGCACGGCGGTCAGCTCGATTTGAATGTCATGATGCCGGTAATTGGATATAATGTGCTCCTGGAAATCGACATACTGACGGGCGGAATGAATTCGTTCCGCGAGCGGTGTGTCGAAGGCTTGCAGGCCGATGAAAATATTTGTGCCGAGTACGCCGAGAAGTCGACCGCCCTGGCGACGGCGTTGAATCCGTTGATCGGGTACCATCACGCCGCCAAGCTGGCGCAGCAGGCGTATCAGAAAAAAAAGACGGTCCGTGAACTGGCTCACGAGCAGAAAGTGGCCGATGACAAGACGCTCGAAAAGGCGCTCAACCTGCACGATATGACAGTTAATCCCGACGACCGGTAATTGATTTTAGGCCTTGGTAGGTCGAAAGCCCTGCGCTTTCGACACTCTTTTGCCGTGACATTTTCATATTGGGCAACATGTTTAATAAATTGGGTCACTCATACATAGAATATTGGCTATAGTTGCATCATGCGAATATTGATATATTGCAAATAATATAAAGATGTCGAAACCTCCTTCGCTGCGCGAAGGACCTTCGGCGGGGGTTTCGACCTTCAAGAATTGTCAATCAAGCTGTTTTATTTCTCATCCAACACCAACGGCAAACCCGCCCCGTCTTCAAGGGCTTTCAGCACTTTCTCTCTCAATGGTCCTTTACCGAGGTCTTCTTTGCCGGTAATGCTTTCGATGTTTATGCGCACGACGCCGGTTTTTTCTAACTGCGCGGAGTCAATCGGATCAAATGTATCATCGGGTTGGTGCTTGGCCATAAGGGCGTTCAAGGCCGTCAATTTCTCTCCATTATTGTCGATTAAATAAGCTAACCCCTTAACAATCACCGAACGGTACAAATATCCCGCCTTGCACGCCTTGCGTCCGGCTTCTACATACGCCAGCCGTTGCGCGACAGTGAAACAAACGCGGTCATCGCGACGGATATGTTCGATCTTCTCCCCTTCCTTGGCGGTGTGGAAATAAATAGCATTATCGACCCGCACGAAATTGACCGGCTTGACCATCGGTGAACCGTCAAGCCCGACCGTGCCCAGATATCCGATAGTACACGAATCGAGTATTTTGTTGATGACCTTTCGGTCTTTGATTTCTTTGTCATTTCGGCGCATGGTTAATTATCGACTGTATGGTGCAAAAGCAATAAAGCGGCAGACCGGGAGAGGCTGTCTCAAAAGTACTCTTTTTAAGTTCCGCGGGGTCTTGTCCCGACGAAGTCGGGATGTGACCCTGCGGTCTTTCAACGGTTTCCGTCGGGTGACAATTTCGACTGCGTCGAAATCAACACCCGACGGAACACTTTTGGGACAGCCTCGGGGCGTCTGCCGCTCACAATCCGGATCATTGTCATCCCGGGCTTGACCCGGGATCCAGTTCTTAATTCTTCTGGATTCCCGCTTTCGCGGGAATGACATTGATAATATTGAAATCCTGAAATCTACTATTCTTCCTTCGCCACTCGGGCGACGTCTTTGAGCTGATCGCCTTTGTCCAAGCTGATCAGCTTCACGCCCTGCGTGTTGCGGCTGATGACCTTGATTTGCTTCACCTGCTGGCGGTTGGTTATGCCCTTCCTGGTTATCAATATCAACTCTTCATCTTCCACCACTTCTTTGACGTCAATCACATGCCCGTTACGGTCGCTGGTTTTGATATTGATAATCCCTTTTCCACCCCGGTTGGTCACCCGGTAATCGGCAACGGCGGTCCGTTTACCAAAGCCGTTTTCGGTCACGGTCAACAGCGTGCTTTCGCGCTTGACCACGACCATGCCGACCAGGAAATCGTCCTTGCCGAGCGTGATGCCCTTGACACCGTAGGCATTGCGGCCCATACCGCGCACTTTATCCTCAGGGAACCGTATCGCCTGGCCCTTATGTGTCGCCAGAATAATATCAAAAGTCCCATCGGTGATAGCGGCCTCGATCAGTTCATCGGTGTCCGGCAGGCTGGTGGCGATGATGCCGTCACGGCGCGGGTTGGAGAAATTATCGAGCGAGGTTTTTTTGACGACCCCTTCGCGGGTGGCCATGACGACAAAATGCTGGTCGTCAAAATCGCGCACTTTGCAGAAGGCCGTGATAATTTCACCGTCCTTGAGGTTAACCATATTCACGATCGGTTTGCCCTTGGCGAGTCGTCCGCCGGTCGGGATCGAATGCACCTTAACCCAGTACACCTGCCCCTTGTTGGAAAAGAACAGGATATAGTCGTGGGTCGACGCGATAAACAGGTGCTCGGCGAAATCGGTTTCCTTGGTTTCGATGCCGATCACGCCACGTCCGCCCCGATTCTGGCGGCGGTACGATGTCACCGGCAGCCGTTTGACATACCCGAGGTGCGAGATGGTGATGACCATATCCTCTTCGGCGATCAAATCCTCGACCGTGAATTCTTCGGCCTCGTCCTGAATTTCGGTGCGACGTTCGTCGGCGTACTTTTTCCTGAGTTCCTTGAGCTCGTCCTTGATGATTTTCATCCGGCGGGCTTTGGAGGCCAGAATACCGCGCAGCTCCTCGATCAGTTTTATGGTCGCGAGATATTCTTCTTCGATTTTCTGACGTTCCAGACCGGTCAGGCGAGCCAGCCTCATTTCGAGAATGGCGTTGGCCTGCTTTTCCGACAATTTGAATTTATTCATCAGGCCGTCGCGAGCGGTCGGTGTGTCCTTGGATTTTTTAATCAACTCGATGACGGCGTCGATATTGTCCAGCGCAATTTTGTACCCTTCGAGAATGTGCGCCCGTTCCTCGGCCTTATTAAGATCGAACTGGGTGCGACGCACGACCACCTCGTGGCGGTGCCGCACGTATTCCGAAAGCATCTGTTTGAGGGTCAGGAAATTCGGGATGCCATCGACCAGCGTCAGCATCATAACCCCGAAGGTTGCCTGCATAAAGGTGTTTTTGTATAGCTGGTTGAGAATGATCTCGGCCTGGGCGTCGCGCTTGAGTTCGATCACGATTCTCATGCCGTCACGGTCGGATTCATCGCGAAGATCGGAGATGCCTTCGATCTTTTTATCCCTGACCAGGTCGGCGATTTTTTCAAGCAGGTTGGATTTGTTGACCTGAAACGGGATTTCGGTGACAACAATACTGTCTTTGCCGCTTTTATTTTTCTCGACGGCCGCGCGGGCGCGGACGATAATGCGCCCTTTTCCGGTTTCGTAGGCTTCGCGGATACCGTTTCGTCCGTTGATAATCCCGCCGGTCGGGAAATCCGGACCCGGCACATATTCCATAAGTTCTTTATTGGTGATGTCTTCGTTGTCGATCACGGCACAGGCGGCGTCGACAATTTCGCCCAGGTTGTGCGGCGGAATATTCGAGGCCATCCCGACCGCGATACCCGAGGTCCCGTTGCAGATCAGGTTGGGGAATTTACCCGGAAGAACTTTCGGTTCCTGACGGGTTTCATCATAGTTGGCCATCATATCGACCGTCTCTTTTTCGAGATCGGCCAGCATTTCCATCGCAATCGGTGTCAGCCGCGCTTCGGTGTATCGCATGGCCGCCGCCCCGTCGCCGTCGATTGATCCGAAATTGCCCTGTCCGTCGACCAGGGGATAGCGCATATTGAAATCCTGCGCCATACGTACCAAAGTCGGATAGACGACCTGTTCGCCGTGGGGGTGGTAGTTGCCGGAAGTATCACCGGCGATCTTGGCGCATTTCCTGAACGGCCGCCCCGGCGCCAGGCGAAGATCGTGCATGGCTACCAGAATGCGGCGGTTGGACGGTTTCAAACCGTCGCGTACGTCCGGCAGCGCCCGGTTGGTTATGACTGACATTGAGTAGTCGAGATAAGAATGCTTCATCTCGTCTTCGAGATTTATAGGGACAATTTTTTCGCGTTCGAGAGCCATAATTTATCCTTTTCTTAGACCGATTTTTCAGGCAGTTAACAGGCCCGGAAGATACTAAAATTCAACGTTTTTGGCAATGGCAAGGATGGTGAATCCGGTGCTCCGAATTGGAGGCTTTTACAGAAAGTGGCGCTGTAATCAAAAAGTATACCCAGTCGATCCAATTTATTTTTATGCCGTGCTGTTTTACTTATTGACGAAAACCGATCTTGAGGTACATTATTATTAGCTAACAATAATCTCCTGCGACAAAGCTACATCGACGGGCAATAAGTGTGGGGTGGGTATGCGTAATTTATTGCGTTATGCCTTGTTCTGCGGCCTGTTTTTAAGCGCCCGCTACAGCCACGGGTTGTCTGCCAATGAAGAAATTCCATTAACAGAACATCCAGTCGGCTCATCCGAAACGATCTCCGGTCTTTTGGATGGGCAAATTCAATCAAAGGACGCAAAGTCCTGTCCGGGGCATTGTTTCCACGATGAAAAAAACGGGACGATCGACTTTGCCATGGCTTTCATGGGCTCCAACCAGGTAGTGCATCCCGACATCTTTTACCGCGAAGAAGGATTCGGACCGGAACCGTCGCACGAGGTTATCGGCTATGACCGGGATGGCATTCTCGACACCATTATCGCGGCAACCGATACCCCGAAATGGAAATACTGGATGACCATGACCCCGAGTCCGTACGGCAGCGCCGCATTCGAGGATCCGACGATCCGGGTCAGCAATTGGCGCTTTGGTGGTTGGTGTCGTCCGTTTGCCGTCGGGATAGACCCCACCGGTGAAGATGGGACCCTGGATACGGTGTGGGTCAGAGACCCGGTAACAACCTTCGGACAGTCTAATCCGGGTGAAACCGGCCTGATCGACCCCGATACAATATGGGATCAGGCTTACCGCTTTAGCTTGAAATCCGAGAAACTTATGGGGCATAATTCCGACCCAGAGCTGGTTTATGATTCGACGGCGGGAGGGGTTTATCTCATCTTCCGTTGGTACAAGGGTTCGATGGGCATTGAAATTCTTTACGGCTTTTTCTCCCGAAATGGCATCGATTGGAAACAGACAGATACCCTTATCGTCGTCGACAACGATCAGGTTTCCACCGACTATTATACCCCGTGGAATCTCATATCCCCGACCGTAGCCCGAGCCCCCAACGGTAATTACTGGCTTTGGTCCATCGATTATCGAGATTTCACGTCCGGCACGCAGATGATACGCATGGAAATTCCCCTTATCGGGGACCACTGGGTGAAAGCGGATACGTGCTTTGTTGAAATGCCCTTTTATAAAGAGCAGCTCTGGCACATGAAAATCAACCAATGGTCCCGGGATGGCCGGTATTATATGCTGGGAGCCTTGAATCCTCTGAATACGAATACGTACGACACCCTCGGAGAAATGCTGTTTGTCAGCGATGACGGGCTTAACTGGGAATTCCTCGGCGAAACGGTCAAGCACGGCCCTCGGGGACAATGGGATTATTATATGTATCGGGCGACGTTCTTGTTCGACTCGACTGAGAGCTGCTTTTACATTCCGGTTTGGTACAGCGCGGCCGCCCCGGGAAGTATCTGGGGAATTGGTTTCGCCTATTCACTCACTCTTCAGATTGCCGGTGATTTCAACGATGACTGCGAAATCAACCTGCTCGATATCCTGTCCATGATCCATTCTCTTTACGGCGGTGATCCTTATTCTTTCGAGCAGCGCGGAGACTGCAATGGTGATTGTCGCAACAACCTGTTGGATATATTGTACCTGATCGATTTTATCTATTTTGACGGCGTCGGGCCGATAGACGCCTGCAGCGCCATGGAGTAAATTCGGAATCTGCCGGGCCGGGGCACAAAACTGGTGAATTAAACCTTCCGGGACGACATCCGAAAGGACTTTATTTCCGGCATTTTCTTCCGAAAACAATAAAAAGGGGCTGGACAAATTCGCAATTGCGCGTATTTTGTGAGACCGGCCCGGAATATATTCCCGGACCGTTTGATTTGAAAGCAAGACAAGGAGATTATAGAAATGGCCAAAAAGACAGGCGGCAAAAGTAAGAATAAGAACGTCGTGATCATCAAGATGAGATCGACCGAAAGCCCTTATACCTACACTATGAAAAAGAACAAGCGCAACAATCCCGACCGGATGCAGTTGAAAAAATACGACCCGGTCGTGAAAAAGCACGTTCTTTTCAAAGAAGGCAGATAGTAGATTTTATAATGTAACGCCCTTTAAGACGGGGCGGGCATGGATACGATTTAAACCGATACCTTACCGTATCGGTTTTTTTATGTCCTGGCCGGTCCAGTGTTGCCGGCAGCCGGATGAAAGGATCGCTTGATGGCCGCGACGACCGGCGGAATGATGATAAACTGAACCAAAACCCCCGGCCAACCCGTAAGCATGGCTCCGCCGGCGGCGATAAATTGAACCGGTCCGTACGGCAACGCCATAAACATCCCCAGAACCGCCAGACCCAGCGCGAAAGCCAAACGGCCGAAAATCATGGCCGCGACCAGCGCGATATATATATTCAAATTCAGTTTCTTATAGGCTAATCCGCCGACCAGAGCGTACATCGGCAGTTCCAGCGACATCAACGGGACGGCGTACGTCGGCGGCATGCCCGTCATTAGATGCGACAAAGGCGGGGCCAGCAGCCCGACCAAAATACCGTGAAGCGGACCCAGAGCCATTCCGCAGACCAGGACCGGCAGATGCATCGGCAGAAACATCCGGCCACCCAAACCGGTCAGGTGAAAAGCGTAGGGCAGGGCCAAAGCGACGGCCAGATACAGGGCCGTATGGGTTATATGTCGATGGGACAAATCAGACCTTGATACCCTGGGCCAGATACAGCCCGGGGTGATCAGTTATTTTGACGTCTTTAAAGCCCCCGTCGATGAAAAGCTGCATCATATCCTCGCGGGCCGGGAGACGGTCCTCGGCGATTGGTCCGCCCATTTGATGATGTTCCTCTTCGAGCTCCGACGACGACACGAGATGTATCACGTAAAACTTGCCGCCTGTTTTGAGAATGCGCGCCGATTCCTCCATGGCCCGTTTCTGATTGCTGAAATGAGCAAAGGCCGCGAATGTCAGGGCGATATCGAAGGCACCGCTTTTAAGAGGCAGGTCTTCAACGTCGCCGTCGACGGTGTAGATATTATCGAAAGGAAAATTCATGCGGGCTTTCTCGAGCATACGGGAACAGAAATCCACTCCGACAATGATACCTTCGGGGCCGATACGGCGGCGGATGATATCGAACATGACACCTGTCCCGCACCCGAGATCGGCAATTTTATAGCCTTTTCTGAAATCAAATGAATCGATCAGAAACTCGAGGAGTTCCAGTTCCTCGGCGGTGAACATTTTGTCCCATTCATCGACAAACTGCTCGAAATATTTGCGGCGTCCAGTATCGCTCATAGAGTCGGAAAGTTATAAAGTCCTGCCAAATTGTCAAGCATTTATTGACCCGACTTGACCGTTTGCGCCAGTCTCGCCCGGGCCGTTTTTATATAATACGGATCAATCTCGAATCCGATGAATTTCACACCCAGCCGATGGCAGGCCAGGGCGGTACTGCCGATGCCCGTAAACGGGTCCATCACCAGCGTTTCCGGGTGATAACCGTGCAGTCGGATGCAATTCTCCGCCAGTTGCGGCGGAAACGACGCCGGGTGCGGACGGTCGTTTTTACGGTTTTGGATTGTTTCATACGGAATGAACCAGCAGTTGCCGCGACAACGAATGTTCGACTTCCCGTCGTTCCAGCGTGTTACATTGGAGACGTCTTTGTACGGCACCCCCAGAGCGAGACGGTCGAGCGGGACGTTCCCGGTTTTGGTCAGGTGAAATATATATTCATGGGTGTCATTCAAAAAGCGCGGGCTGTTGATCGGTTTATAGTGTCCGACGTTGATTTCGATATTATTGTGGTAGCTTTCGGCTTCGATATATATTGACTTGACCCAGTGAATGACATTCTGGAGCCTGAAGCTCCCCAGCAGGCTGTCGAGCACGCGGAAGGGGATTTCCGGCTCGGTCGGTTTGGAACCGATATTCAAAAAGAGCGATCCCCCATCGTTGAGGGCCTTCTCGACGGCTCTCCCCCACTCGGCCAGCCAGGCCAGATAATCATCGAGAGGCCGGTTGTCGTCATAACGGCCGTACGCCACTCCGATATTATACGGCGGCGACGTCACGACGATATCGACTGACCCCGGCTTAACCTTCCGGGCCATACCCTTAAGGCAATCCTGCCGATGGAGGCCAATATCCGGTCCTTTTTTTATCGTCAGTTTGCGCTGCATGAAAGTCCAATATAATAACAAGCGCCGAATATTGAAATATGTGATTTGGACCAAATATTAAATCATTTAAATATTCCAAAAATACTGGCCTGATTTCGCCGCTATTAATTATATTATAGGTTACGCCGGATTTGGGCACTTCGCAAATTTAAGGATGTTTAAGGAAAATATGTCGGAAAACAAACATATTATTATAAAGGGCGCCCGGCAGCACAATCTTAAAAATATCGATCTCACGCTGCCGCGCAACAATTTGATCGTCATCACCGGGCTTTCCGGCTCGGGGAAGTCGTCGCTGGCCTTTGATACCATTTATGCCGAGGGCCAGCGCCGCTTCGTGGAATCTCTGTCCGCATACGCCCGCCAGTTTCTGGGGCTGATGGATAAGCCCGACGTCGATCTGATCGACGGCCTCTCCCCCGCCATATCTATCGAACAAAAGGGGACATCCAAGAACCCGCGCTCGACGGTCGGCACGGTGACGGAGATTTATGATTATCTTCGACTGCTTTTCGCCCGGATCGGGGTGCGGCACTGCATCAAATGCGGCAAACCGATTACCCGCCAGACGGTGCAGGACATAGTCGACTCGGTCCTGTCGTTCGAGGAAGGCACGCGGCTGATGGTGCTTTCACCGCTGGTTAAGGGCCGCAAGGGCGAGCATAAGGACGTCATCGAAAACGCCCGCAAAGAAGGGTTCGTCCGTCTGCGCATCGACGGTGAAATAGTCGAGACTGACGGCGACATCAATCTCAAGAAGAACGTCAAACACACGATCGATATTGTCGTCGACCGTCTCGTCGTCAAAAGTAAATCGCTGCAGCGCCTGACCGATTCGGTTGAGACGGCGATCAAGGCTTCGGGCGGGCGCGTACTAATAAATATCAAAGGCAAGGACCTGCTCTTTTCCGAGCAGTTTGCCTGCGGTGACTGCAATATAAGTTATGACGAACTTACGCCGCGAATGTTTTCGTTCAATTCACCGTACGGCGCCTGCCAAACCTGTTCCGGCCTGGGCAGCATCATGAATATCAACCCCGATCTGGTCGTTCCCGATCCGTCGCTGTCCCTCAACCTGGGAGCCATCAAGCCGTGGGGACCCGACATGGCCAACTGGTATCGCACCATGCTGAAGGCCCTGGCCAAACACTATGACTTCAAATTCGCGATGCCGTTCGAGAAGCTCCCCGCGAATGTTCAAAAGATAATCCTTCACGGTTCCGGCAAGGAAGAAATGGAGTTCGAATACGTCCGTTCCGACGGCCGGGGCATGATGAACTACAACGGCACGTTTGAAGGCGTTATCCCCAACCTGGAGCGCCGCTATCGCCAGACGACGTCGTCGGGCGTGAGACAGTGGATCGAGCAGTTCATGTCGATCAACTCCTGCCCCGACTGTAACGGCGCCAGGCTGCGGCCGGAGGCGCTGTCGGTGATTATCAACCGCGAGACGATCGATTCGGTGACGTCGATGTCGGTTACGCGCGCGCGGGAGTTTTTCACCGGGTTAAAGCTGACCAAAAAGCAGGAATTGATCGCACGACAGGTGCTCAAAGAGATCAACAGCCGTCTGGAGTTTCTTGACAACGTCGGTGTCGGCTATTTGACCCTTAACCGAGGAACGGTGTCATTGTCGGGCGGAGAATCGCAACGTATTCGTCTCGCGACCCAGATCGGTTCGCGATTGGTGGGCGTGATGTACGTCCTCGATGAGCCGTCGATCGGCCTGCACCAGCGCGACAATCGCATGCTCCTCGAAACGTTGTGCGAGCTGCGTGATCTGGGCAACACGGTGATAGTCGTCGAGCACGATCGCGAGACGATCGAACAGGCCGATTATGTGGTCGATCTGGGACCCGGCGCCGGCAAAGAGGGCGGCGAAATAGTCATCGCCGGGACCCCGGTACAGATCAAACGGAGTAAGAAATCGCTCACCGGGGCGTATCTATCCAACCGCAGAAAAATCGAAACTCCGACCGAGCGCCGTTCGCCCAACGGAAAATATGTCGTACTGAAGGGTGCCTCGGGCAACAATCTTAAAAAAGAAAAAGTTTCCATCCCGCTCGGCGTGTTCAACGTCGTCACCGGCGTATCCGGTTCGGGCAAATCGACCCTGATCAACGAGACACTTTATCGCATCCTGGCCCGCAAGTTCTATAATTCGCGGCGGACGCCGCTGCCGTACGAATCTATCGAAGGGCTGGAACACATCGACAAGGTGGTCGACATCGATCAATCCCCGATCGGACGGACGCCCCGTTCCAACCCCGCCACGTACACCGGCGTCTTTACTTTTATACGGGACCTTTTCGCCCGCCTGCCGGAGTCGCGCATGAGAGGTTATCGTCCCGGACGGTTTTCTTTCAATGTCAAGGGCGGTCGCTGCGAGACCTGTGAGGGTGATGGCATCATAAAAATCGAAATGCATTTTCTGCCCGACGTGTATGTGCCGTGCGAAGCCTGCAAGGGACAGCGTTTCAACCGCGAAACGCTGGAGATCAAATACAAGGGGAAATCCATCGCCGACGTGCTCGACATGACGGTCGATGAAGCGCTGGAATTCTTCGAGAGCATCCCGCCCGTACGGCGCAAACTGCTAACTTTGAAGAAAGTCGGTCTGGGATATATCCACCTCGGACAGCAGGCCACCACGCTTTCGGGCGGCGAAGCACAGCGTGTCAAGCTGGCGACGGAGCTTTCCAAAACCGCGACCGGGTCGACACTGTACATTCTCGATGAACCGACGACCGGACTGCATTTCGAGGACATTCGCATGCTGCTGCTCGTGCTCAACGAACTGGTCGATCGGGGCAATACGGTACTGGTGATAGAGCACAACCTAGACGTCATCAAGACGGCCGATAATATCATCGATATCGGTCCCGAAGGCGGCGACCGCGGAGGGCGCATAATCGCCGTCGGTACCCCCGAGCAGATTGCCGACGTGGATAATTCGTACACCGGGCAATATCTCAAGAAAGAACTCAACGGGTCGCGCTGATATCGTACATATCTGGCATTATCCGTCGATGCATCGCTCCGGTTCGTGAATCGTGCCACTAATATATTTTATTTTTTTATCATTTTTTTCTTGCACTATTTTTTCAACATTTCTATTCTTTTGTCGACACGATATAATGAGTGCAATACGGGGTTTGCCGCATGACTTTCAGCAAGGGTAGTTGTGACTTAACATGGAACCGAAGTGCAGAGATTCGGTACAAATAGGAAAAGCAAGAACCGAAATAAACCAAACCCAAACAACCTCCAATGAAAGGAGTCGGCATGGCAGTCAAGAAGAAAGCCAAACCGAAAGCGAAACCCAAAGCAAGAGCCAAAGCGAAACCCAAAGCCAAGCCAAGAGCGAAAGCCAAAGCCAAGCCGAGAGCGAAAGCCAAAGCTAAGCCAAGGACAAAGGCCAAGCCAAGAGCTAAAGCTCGCGCGACGACCAGAGCCAAAGCCGGGCCCAAAACCAAAGCCGCCACCAGAAGAGGCAAAGCCGGCAAGGGCTGGGCAGCTACGGAAATCAGTGCCCTGAGAGTCGGCTATAAAACCAAGCCGGCCTCCAAACTGGCCAGGGAATTGAGACGCTCGCTGGCCTCGGTACGGGGGAAGATCAGTGCTCTCGGTCTGAAGAAGCCTGCCTCCGCCCGGAGGAAAAAGGCTGCGCCGAAGACAAGGGCCAGAAGGAGAACACGGAGATAGACGAGCAATCGTCCCCAGGGATGGGAAAAATTTAAGCCTTTTTTATATCCCTCCCATGAAAAACCCGCTCTATTGAGAGCGGGTTTTTTTGATGTACTTATAATCGGATTTCTCTAATTCAGATTATAGAAGACTTTTTTGCCGATAAAGCGCGCCGCCGGACCGATCGATTCTTCGATTCGGAGAAGTTGATTGTACTTGCAGATTCGGTCGGTGCGGCACATCGAACCGGTCTTGATCTGCCCCGCTCCGGTGGCGACGACCACGTCGGCGATGGTGCTGTCTTCGGTTTCGCCGCTGCGGTGCGATACAACCGCCGTGAAGCCCGCCTTCTTGGCCATTTCGATGGCGTCGAGCGTCTCCGTCAGGGTCCCGATCTGATTCAGCTTGATCAAAATCGAGTTCGTCGATTTTTCTTTTATTCCCCGGGCCAGTCTTTTTATATTGGTGACATACAGATCATCGCCGACAATCTGTATTTTCTTGCCGAGCTGCTCGGTCATGTGCTTAAAACCGTCCCAGTCATCCTCGGCCAGACCGTCTTCGATCGAAATGATGGGGTACTTCTTGACGAGGTCGGCATAAAACGCCACTATTTCCGTCGAATTCATCTTGCGGCCTTCACCCTTGAGGTCGTAGATATTCTTCTTTTCGTCGTAAAATTCCGATGCCGCCGGATCGAGCGCCAAAAGCACGTCCTCTCCGGCCTTGTATCCTGAATGGCCGATGGCCTCCATGATTACTTCGAGCGCTTCTTCGTTAGATTTCAAATCGGGAGCGAAACCGCCTTCATCGCCCACCGAAGTGTTGTATCCTTTCTCTTTGAGGACTTTTTTGAGATGACCGAAGACTTCGGCCCCCATCTGAAGCGCTTTGGAAAACGAATCGGCTCCGACCGGCATGATCATGAATTCCTGCAGGTCGACGTTGTTGTCGGCGTGTTTGCCGCCGTTGAGGATATTCATCATCGGAACCGGAAGCAGCTTGCAGTTGGTGCCACCGATGTACTCATACAGATACCGACCCATCGACTGGGCTGCCGCTTTTGCCGTGGCCAGCGAAACGCCGAGAACGGCGTTGGCGCCGAGGTTGCCTTTATTCTCAGTTCCGTCGAGCGTGATCAGGAATTCATCGAGTGTGACCTGATCGAACGGATCGATATTTTTGGCGATCAGTTCCGGGCCGATCTTCTCGTTCACATTCTTGACGGCCTTGAGGACCGTCTTGCCGAAATAATCTTTCTTGATCCCGTCACGCAGTTCGACGGCTTCATGAGCGCCGGTGGAAGCTCCCGACGGTACCGCGGCCCGTCCCAGCGAACCATCGTTTAAGACGACGTCCACTTCTATCGTGGGCGTCCCCCGTGAGTCGAGAATTTGGCGGGCAACTATAAAATCAAAGTCGGACATATTCTCTCCTTTCCCTTGTCACTATTTGGGCCAAATCTATGGAGACCCAGAGGCCAATTCAATAAAAAAACAATCTGCCGTTTTTTTACACCCGATTTGCCTTCGGTTTCGGTAAATTAGGGCGTATTTAAGTTCTTGACCCGGGACCAAATGATATATATCTATCCTGTGAAATATCGGAACCGATTATTCATCATGAATTTAACGGGCGCGGCCGATACAATATATGACGGATAACTTAAACGGAGACGAATATGAACTACCTTATTACCGGCGGAGCCGGATTTATCGGAAGCAATATTGCCATGGAACTGACTAAAAGGGGCGAAAAAGTCCGCATCATCGACAATTTCTCGACCGGACGGACTGTCAATCTCGAATCGATAAAGAATGACGTTGAACTGATCGACGGTGACATCCGTGATTTTTGGACCGTTCGCGAGGCGGTCGAGGGCATTGATTATATCCTGCATCAGGCGGCGTTGCCGTCGGTGCCCCGCTCGGTCAAAAACCCTCTGACTTCAAACGCGGTTAACGTTGACGGTACCCTAAATCTGCTGGAAGCTGCCAAGGAAGCCAAAGTCAAACGCTTTGTCTTTGCTTCATCGTCTTCCGTGTACGGCGATACGCCCACTCTGCCCAAAAAAGAGATCATGACTTTGGACCCGCTGTCTCCGTACGCCGTTTCCAAACTGACCAATGAAAAATACGCCCGGGTGTTTTATAATTTGTACGGGCTGGAGACGGTCGGGCTGCGGTATTTCAATATATTCGGTCCTCGTCAGGACCCCAACTCGGAGTACTCCGCAGTTATACCGAAATTCATCAAAGCGTTGAAAACGGGCAAAAAACCGATTGTGTACGGTGACGGTGAGCAGTCGCGCGATTTCACGTACGTCGCCAATGCCGTGCAGGCCAACCTGCTCGCGGCTACGGCCACCGATGCCCCCGGCCATGCTTACAATATCGCCTGCGGAGCACGCTTTACTCTGAATGAACTACTGGAATTCCTGGGCGAAATCATCGGTGTCGACGCGACCGCCGATTACGATCCTCCGCGTCCCGGAGATATCAGACATTCTTACGCCGACATAGATTATGCCAAAAGTGATTTAAAATATAATCCGACGGTGGATTTCAAAGCCGGTCTGAAAAAGACCGTGGAATGGTTCACCGATCATCCTGAATAATCGAGAAATGTCACGATGCCGGTGATCACCATCCGATCACCGGTATTAATCGTCGAATAAATCGTTAAATTTCTTGCGCCGTTCTTCCTTGGAGTCGGCGCTCGTTCTTCGACCGAGATGTGACTGCACCGCCAGTCGCTGCTGGAAAAAATCGCAGAAGTTGGCTTTTTCTTTATTGGGAATCGGTGTATCGATATTTTCGCGGCATTGCGAGCGAGCCATCGGGTCGAAATGGCGGCACCCCCGGCAGCAGCGCAGGTCGGCGAGACACGATTCGCACTGATCCGAACGCATCACTTTATCTTCGATACCGGTCGGGCGACCGCAACTCCAGCACAATAATCCGGGCATTTGTATTCTCCGTCAGTTTCTCATTCTATAGTCTTCATTTTAAACGTATCCGCTGCTCCAAAGTTTATTTGGGAGCAATGGCAATGTCAGTCCTATTTTCTGTGGATCAGCAGCGGGCGAATGTCGGCCATAGACGTCCAGGCATTACGGTTTTGCTTCGCGAGAAAAACGACCGCTTCGGCCACTTCATCCACCGTCAGCTTCATTTTCGCAATAGATGGCGATTTTGACTTTTTGGACATATTCGCCATAAAAGCGGTATCCGTCGAAGCCGGAGATAATACCGATATTTTGATATTCCTGTGCCGGACTTCACCGGCGACCGCTTCGCTAAGAGCATTAAGGGCCGCTTTTGAGGCCGAATAGGCGGCGATATTGGGCTGGCCGAATCTTCCGGCTCCGGAAGAAATATTTATTATCTGTCCGCCCTGCTGTTTTTCAAAAAGGGGCAGAAGATACAAAAACGAAAAATAGACGGCTTTCAGGTTGGTGTCGAATATTGTGTCAAATTCACGCTCGGTGGTCTCGACTATCGGCTTGCCAATTCCAACCCCGGCATTGTTGATGAATATATCTATCCGCCCGAATTTCTTAATGGCGGCGTCGATAATTTTTTTCATCTGCACCTTTTTTGTAAGATCGCCGGTAATAATCGCGCAGTTTTCTTTTTTCAGACCGAGGCCGTCCGCGACGGCTTTTAGGCGAGTCTTATTTCGGCCGGTAAGCAGCAACCGGCATTTCTCGCAGGCGAAATGATTCGCAATGGCCGCGCCGATACCACGGCTGGCGCCGGTGATAACGACAATTTTATTCTTAATATCTCTCACTGCGCTCCTATTCATTGAATATACCCCGTCCCATCAAAATTATACCAAATCTCTTTTGCACAGACCACAAAATAATGACGTAAATAAAGATGGAGGCTTCACCTTCCCCTCTTAGGTGAAGCCTCCGTGCCTCGAGAAAAGAAGCTGGCAACCCGAGGAACTAATGACAACTCAACAGCCCTACCACCAAAAAAGCTGAAGATTGGCTTGCCACCAACTGCTCCATATTTAAGCAACCACAATGCCATTCTGAAATTGTTCTCCGTCAGTGCGCAATAAGTCGTTGCCGGACATAATAATATGCGAATGGTTTTTTATTCTGGCAAAATCCGGTCGGATTACGATTCGTATGAATTTACGAACCGAATGACGTAAAAACTAATAAGTCACTGTCTTACAACATGTTATGATTATGGCCCGAATGCGCGGAATCGTACGTATCAACGAAAATGGGCCGCGAAGATAACTTGGCGGCCCTTATTTATCTGCTATCAGACGACAATGGTCTGGCGTCGCCTCGCCCCGGTAGAAACCAGACAAATGCCCACGTCGAGATCGGTCTTGATAAATTCGAGGTATTTTTTAGCCTTGTCGGGCAATTTATCAAAGCTGTCGATCCCGGACGTATTGCTCATCCAGCCGTCGAATTCTTTATATTCCGGCGTGACATTCCACAGTTGATGCGGATCGAGCGGAAACTGCTCGTAGGAACGTCCATCGATATTGTACGACGTGCAAATCTTTATTTTCTCGAACCCGTCGAGCACGTCGAGTTTGGTCACGGCTATCTTATCGACACCATTTATGCGGCAGGCATGACGCAGCGCCACCAGGTCCAGCCAGCCGGTGCGGCGCGGGCGCCCGGTCGTGGCCCCGTACTCTCCCCCGGCCTCCCGAAGCTGTTCGCCGGTTTGATTAACCAGCTCGGTCGGGAACGGTCCCGAACCCACGCGAGTAGTGTATGCCTTGACAACGCCAATCACCTCGTCGATCATTTTCGGTCCGATCCCCAGCCCGGTCAAGGCACCGCCGGTGGTCGTGTTGGATGAGGTCGTGAAGGGGTATG
Organism: uncultured candidate division Zixibacteria bacterium; assembly: GCA_963702205.1. Classification (GTDB taxonomy): domain Bacteria; phylum Zixibacteria; class MSB-5A5; order GN15; family PGXB01; genus CALAMC01. Next base: position 1,435,192 of record OY969724.1, on the reverse strand, counting down.
TCCCGAGGTCGATATCCAGAAGGGCACCCTGCGCCCCCTCGAACAAAATCGATTTCCCTTCTTTATCGAGGCGGTACAGTTCCAGCGAGACATTGCACATCATCGGTTCGAACAGCGGTGCGATCCCCATCAGGTCGCTGAATATCTTTTCCACGTCGGCGCGTTCATCGTCGCTGCCGGTGAAATACTCCGATTTAATTTTGCGGTTGTGCTCCAACTTTTCTTTGAGGCGCTCCGGTGCATAGAGGTCGGCCAGACGAATGCCGACTCTCCCGATTTTGTCCCGATAGGCCGGACCGATGCCGCGCAGCGTCGTGCCGATACCTTCGCCGCCCCGTTTTCTTTCTTCGATCTGGTCGATCATCTTATGGTACGGCATAACCAGGTTGGCCGCCGAGGAAATAAAAAGCCGTCCCTTGACGTTAATATTCTGCTGTTTCAACACTTCGATTTCTTCCAGAAAACCGAAAGGATCGAGCACGACACCATTGCCGATATAGCAGATTTTTCCTTCGTGAATAACACCCGACGGTATTAAATGCAGGATGAACTGCTTGCCGCCCGTCAGGACCGTGTGTCCGGCGTTGGCGCCGCCCTGAAAGCGGGCGATTATATCGGCCCGTTCGGCCAGAAGGTCCACGACCTTGCCCTTGCCTTCATCCCCCCATTGGCAGCCGACTACGATAACGTTCTTTTTCATACACAAATCCCATATCCGGTCCATAACGGATCCGAGGTTTCAAAGCAATGCAGGTCGGCTTCCGGAGTTCCGCTATACGGGACGTAGAAAGCCGACAATTTTTCGTCGGGTTTCTTGCGACGCAGCGCGTCACTCGGAACGAGACATGCTTTTTCCACAAAACAACTCAATTAAAATCCCGGATTGTTACGAACCATTGGTTTTGCAATGCCCTCTATCCACCCGACCAGTTCCTTTCTTCCGAGACCCGACATAACGGAAAACGGAAACACTTCGCAATTAAAGGCGGAAGAAATTTGCATCTGTTTGCTTTTAAGTTGATTTCGGCTCAGTTTGTCCGCTTTGGTCAGCGCGATGATATAATTGATTTCGCGCGAATCCAACCATTCAAACATCATCAGGTCATCGTCGGTGGGGTCCCTCCGGCAGTCCAGAAGCATCACCATCCCTGACAAAGAGGCCAGGTTCAAAAAGTTTTCCACCAACTGGCCCCACTTTTTGCGCGCCGCCAAACCGGCCTTGACATACCCGTAACCTGGCAGATCGACCAGGAAATATCGATCGTCCGCCAGAAAAAAGTCGATATTGCGGGTTCGTCCGGGAGTCTTGGAGGTTTTCGCGAGTTTCTTCTGACCGGTTATCCTGTTAAGCAATGACGACTTGCCGACATTAGAGCGTCCGGCGAATGCAATTTGAGGTCGGGAATCTACGGGAATTTTTTTGACGTCGTTGTAGGAACCGAAAAATACAACGTTCTTGGGCATTGCGTCCTTATTGTCTTTAAAGCCGGGTTAGTATAGTCTTTTATGGTCTAAAATGAAAATGTTTTTTTTACTTTTTTGCTGACTTTTTTGCTCTGGTTTTTTTGGCCGGAGTTTTCTGTTCGAAGGCTATTTTTATGGCTTCCTCGGCTTTTTTGATCAGCACGATATTCATCCCCTCGGTAAGTTCCTTCGGCAACTCCGGCATGTCCTTCTTGTTCTTGAACGGCATGATAATATCGGTTATCCCGAGCCGCTTCGCCGCCAGCAGTTTTTCGTTCAAACCGCCGACCGCCAGGATATCGCCGCTGAGAGTCACTTCACCCGTCATGGCTAGATTGGGCTTGATGGCCTGATTTTTCAGTGCCGATAAAATAGCAACCAGTATCGTAATCCCGGCCGATGGCCCATCTTTGGGCACCGCGCCTTCCGGGACGTGCACGTGTATTTCGTGTTTCTTGAAGAAATCGGGATCTAGCCCCAGTTTCGCGGCGTGGCTGCGGATATAGGTCAGTCCGGCCGAGGCCGATTCCTGCATGACTTCACCGATTTTGCCGGTGATCGTCAATTTCGATTCTCCGCTCATGAGACTGACTTCGATCGGAAGCACTTCGCCGCCCGCTTCGGTCCACGCCAGCCCTATGGCATAACCCGGCTCCGGGTGGGTGTTGATGTCGGTATGGACGTACGGTGGTGCACCCAGAAGTTCGGCTATCCTGGTCGGCGTAAATTTGAATTTACGTCGACGCTTTTTCTCGACTATCTCCTGGGCGGTCTTGCGAAGTACCGAGGCCAGTTGACGTTCCGCCTGACGGACTCCCGACTCACGAGTATAATTTCGAATTATATCCAACAGGGCTTTGTCGTTGAAATCCAGACCGATTTCGACCATGCCCAGTTCTTTTTTCAGTTTGGGCAGGACATAGCCGCGAATAATATGTTCCTTCTCATGTTCCAGGTAGCCGGGCAGACGGATTATCTCCATACGGTCCAGTAACGCGGGCGGTATACCGACTGTCGAATTGGCCGTCGTAATAAACAGCACCCGCGAAAGATCGTAGTCCAGTTCAAGATAATTATCGGAAAAGGTCTTGTTCTGTTCCGGATCGAGCACTTCAAGCAGGGCCGAGGCCGGATCGCCGCGAAAATCTTTACCGACTTTATCGACTTCATCGAGGAGAAAAACGGGATTGGATGAGCCGGCTTTTTTTATCGACTGTATGATTCGTCCCGGAAGTGAACCTATATAGGTTCTCCTGTGGCCGCGTATTTCAGCTTCATCGTGAATGCCGCCCAGCGACATCCGGACGAACTTACGGTTCAGCGCTCGCGCAATTGATCGTCCCAGCGACGTTTTGCCCACGCCGGGAGGACCGACCAGACACAATATAGGCCCTTTGACTTCACCGGCCAGACGCATCACAGCCAGATGTTCGAGGATGCGCTTCTTCGGTTTTTCCAGCCCATAATGGTCGCCGTCGAGGATGGATTTCACGGCACCGAAAGCCGAGCGGTCTTTCGTGTAAGTTCGCCACGGCAGTCCCAGCAACCAGTCGACATATCCCCTCGCGACAGCCGCTTCGGCCGAATAGGCGTGCATGCGGGATAGTTTTTCTATTTCTTCGCGGCAGCGGTCTTTCACTTCGACCGGGGCTTTCATTTTTTCCAGCTTTGTGTTCAAGGTTTCTATCTCGCCATAGGCTTCATCGAACTGCCCCAGTTCTTCTTTAATGGCCTTAAGCTGCTGCTGGAGGTAAAACTCGCGCTGGCTCTTGGACATCGATTCGCGTACGTTACCGTCGATTTTTTGTTCCAGCTGGAGAATCTCCAGCTCTTCTTTTAGAATATCAGACAGGTACAGAAACTGTTTTTTGACCATATCGATTTCGAGAATATTTTGTTTGGTCTTCATGCGAATAAGAAGGTGTGCGGCAATCGTGTCAGCCATGCGCTGATAATCCCCGATGGACGATATGGAATACAGAACTTCTTCGGGGATCCGATGATTGAGCCGGACATATTCCGAAAATTGCTCCATGACCGATCTCGAAATGGCGATTGTCTCTTTATCTTTGGCGCCGTCGGGGGGAATCACCCGCAATCTGGCCGCATAGAACCCGCTGGCCTTCCGGAAGCTGAGCATTTTGGCCCGCACGAGCCCCTCGACAAGAACCTTTATAGTACCATTGGGCAGCTTGACAATCTGCAAAATCCGCGCAATCACTCCGACATTATACAAGTCTTTTTGGTTTGGTTCGTCGATTTCCGGCGTCTTCTGGGAGCAGAGGAACATCTGCTTTTCTTTAAGCATCGCTTCCTGCAGGGCGGAGATAGTAAACTGGCGCCCGACCAGCAGGGGATAAATCATGTGCGGGAAGATGACTATATCTCTAAGCGGCAGTATCGGCAGCCGCGCCTTTATCTCTATTTTTTCTTCACTGTATTCGACTTTCACAAATATCCCTTTTTTATAGGTTCCGGCCTATAATTTAACCAATTTCGCGGCGGAAAGTATATCTTTTTGCCCGATTGAGCAAAAAAAAGCGGCCCCGAAGGACCGCTTCATAGACCGCACCAGTAAAGGCTCTTACTTGACGGAGGAATTTTCTGGTTCATGCGACAGCACGTCGCGTTCGACAATAATCTGCTCCAGAGAAAAATACATCTCGGCCAGACGGTTGTTGGCTTCCGTGACTACTTCCATCATGTCGCCGATATCCAGTTCCAAAAATTCACACATGATGATCGACTGCAGCAGCGATGTCTTGCGAATGCGGTTGGCCGCTTCGGCGGGAAGATTTAATTTTTTCGACGTCGCCCGGATGAATTTGATATCGTTCTCGATGCTCGGATGATAACCATCGATCGGCGCCATGGCGATGCGGTCGGCCAGCGCGACGATGTTATTCAAAATCGTGTCTTCGGGGATAATATCGGGAGGATCGGGATTATGGTGGTTCAATATTGCGAACGTTACTCGTTCCGGCAGCTTCCAGTTTTTGGCCAGAGCCTGACCTACCTGACAATGATTGAACCCGAATAACTTTTCTTCGATCGGAATTATGCCCAGTTTCTGCTCTTTAAGCAAGTTCACGACCGCCATATATTCTTCTTTAAAGTACAAAATCATCATGATGGTGCCGGCGTCGTGCAGAATTCCGGCGACAAAAGCCTCTTCCGGTTCGCGATACCCGATTTCCTCGGCGATATTGCGGGCGGTCGAAGCAGTTTCAATATAGTGCCGCCACATCCGCTTGATATTCAACTGGTCGAAAAGCTCATCATCGGGTTTTATATTGAACAGCGAACTTGACAAAGCCAGGACCTTAATGCTGTTCACGCCCATAACCGTGACGGCCTCGGACACCTTGGAGACGTGGCGGGTGCGGCCGTACTGCACGGAATTGACCATTTTCAAGACGCGCGAAGTCAGCGAGGCATCTTTGCTGATAACCTCAGCAATCTCCGAAGCGCCGGATTCGGGGTTATCGACAACCTGAAGGACCGAAGTAAGAGTCTGAGGCAACGTTCCGATTTCACGTATAGCTGATATTATATCCTGGGGACTTAGGGCTGTCATATTAACTCCTTAATAATGATGTATAGGATTAATATCGGACGGTAACCGAATAACATTAAGATCGATACATTGTAGAATTTAATGCGCTGCCGCACAATATGATAACTTAGCCAATTACTGTCAGTCGGGCATATTTGGCGAGGACTTTTTTGACACCTATCCCGGTAAACATGATTTCCAGCGCCATCGAATCCCCGGCTCCCTCGACTTTCAGAACCTTGCCGCGCCCGAAAGTCTTGTGCTGGACAATCCGCCCCACCCGGAGAGCCTCGCTGTCTTCGTATTCGTAGTATGGCTCATCGGGATAGTTTTTGACCGGTTCGGGACGACTTTCCTGGTAACGGTCCCGGCTGTAGAAACTTCGCAGGTCGGCCTTTTCCACGAGAGACGGCGGAAGTTCGTTGAGAAAACGGGACGGGATACAATCCATGCTGCCAAAGCGATTACGGTGCGCAGCCATAGACAGGTTCAGATACCGCTTGGCCCGGGTCGCGCCGACATAAAACAGCCGCCGCTCTTCTTCCAGTTCCATCGGTTCCTGAATCGCCCGCGCCAGAGGAAACAGGCCTTCTTCAAGGCCCACCATGTATACTGCTTCGAATTCCAGCCCTTTGGCCGAATGCAGGGTCATCAAAGTTACTTTGTCATCGATTTCATTGTACTGCTCGATATCGGTATAGAGCGAAATCTCTGCCAGGAAATTATCGAGCGTCGGTTCGGCGTATGATTCGCTGAACTCGCGCGCCCCGGAAATGAATTCCTCGATATTCTCGACCCGGTTGGAACCCAGGGTCGGGTCTTCGTCGAGGAGGTGCTCCTGCAGGCGGATTTTATCGACCAGCTCCTGGGTTAAATCGGCGATATTGCTTTCCGCCTTCTGAGCCTGAAAGGGCTCGATCAGCTCCATAAACTGGGCTATCAGACGCTGCGGACGGCTCCCGAGGTCCGGACACTGTTCTATTATCAGACTTGCTTCGTACATCGATATATTTTTCTCCGCAGCGAAGGCCCGCACTTTGTCGACCGAGGCATCGCCAATCCCGCGCTTGGGGTAGTTGATGATTCGCTGGTAGGAAACGTCATCGTGGATATTGGCAATCAATTTCAGATAGGCCAGCAGGTCTTTGATTTCCTTGCGCTGATAAAACGAGATTCCACCGATTATCTGGTACGGCATATTTTTGCGTCGGAGGATTTCTTCGAAGGCCCGCGACTGGGCGTTGGTACGATACAATATGACCGCTTCTTTGAGCGGCGTCCGTGTCAGGTTGTCTTCTATGTCCTCGACCACGGCCCCGGCTTCGTGCGACGCCGAATCGGTCAGGAAAAGCTTCAGCTTGTCCTCGCTTTTGGTCTCGGTCCAGAGCGTCTTGCCTTTGCGGGAGAGATTGTTGGCGATCACCACCGATGCGGCTTCCAGAATTATATCGGTCGAACGATAGTTCTGTTCGAGCTTGATGACTTTGGCACCGGGGAAATCTTTCTCGAAATTCAAAATGTTGGTGATATCCGCCCCGCGCCACCCGTAAATCGACTGGTCTTCATCGCCTACCACGCAGATGTTCTTGTGCGCTCCGGTTATCAGCTTCAGCAGATTATACTGACTGTGGTTGGTATCCTGGTACTCATCTACCAGAATATATTTATAGCGGCTTTGATATTTAGAGCGCACGTCATCGTGGTTCGACAATAGCTGCACGGCGCGATAAATCAGGTCGTCGAAATCCATCGCGCCGCACTCGCGCAGACGTTTTTCGTACATGGTATAGACTTCGGCGGTACGTTTCTCGAAATAGCCCGACGCTCGCGAGGCAAATGTTTCGGCGTCCTCCATACGATTCTTGGCGGCCGAAATCTTGGCTTTGAGCGAGGTCGGTGTAAACTGGCTGGCTGAAATATTCAGCGTATCCAGACAGTTTTTTATCAGGGCTCTGGCGTCTTCTTCGTCGAAGATGGTGAAATTCGAGGGATACCCGATGACTTCGGCTTCATAGCGCAAAACTCGGGCGCAGAAGGAGTGAAAGGTCGCCACCGTCAGGGATTGTATGGTCGACCCGAGCATTTTGACGATCCGCTCTTTCATCTCCCGGGCGGCCTTATTGGTAAAAGTTACGGCCAGAATTTCGCCCGGCCGGGCCAGCCGCTTGAACAAAATATAGGCTACCCGCGAGGTCAGAACGCGGGTCTTGCCCGATCCGGCCCCGGCAATAACCAGAAGAGGGCCGTCGGTCGTGGTAACCGCCTCATTTTGGGCCGGGTTTAGATTATCGAGAATAAATTTCATAGTTGTCAAATTCTATCAAAGTTTTAATTTGGTCGGCATCACAAATCACATGGCGAAAATAGACTCTTTGAAATAAAAAGCAACGGAAATGTTGTCCGAGCGCGAGACGGTTCATGTTGACAAATGCCATCAATCGCTTATCTTATAGGCGTCAAGAGAGATTAAGAGTCCTTTGTTATCTGCAATTTTTATATTTCCAGCTTTGACCGACAAATTTATCTCGGACTTTAATTGGTTTGGGAACTGAGCACACCCAAAAATTGAAGATATACGTCAATCAAAATATGATGCAAGGCAATTAACCATTCGGGAGGGGTTATGAGAATATCGCTGAAAATCCGGGTAGTGCTTCTTGTACTGCTTTTGCCGGCATTTTTGCTGGCCGATCAGAAGGAAGATGTTGCCGTAACTATCGCCGATTCTGGCGCAGGCCAATCCGTGTCGGACGGCGAAAAGGGTGTCTGCGGTGACGCTAACGATGACACCATAATCAATTTGGGGGACATATCTTTCATTTTCAGCCACGCTTTTGGAGGTCCGGCTCCGAATCCGGTAAGTTCGGGAAATGTGGATGGCTACGGCCGCATCAACATCCGCGACGTTAATTATCTCAACGACTACCTGTATTACATGGGCCCCGCCCCAAGCTGCGCGGATACGGTGGTGTCTGGCCAAACAACGTTGCCGGGGAATGGCATTACTATAGGTTGCGCGCCATTTGCGCCATATTCAGGCGATGACTCGGTTGCCATCCCAGTATATCTCGACAACATATCGGCACTCAGGGCGTTTTCGTTTGGATTTCACTATCCATCAAGCGATGTAGAAATCACATCCGTAAGCACGAATTCTTCAATAGCGCCGCAGATGGGAATGTGGAAGTCATATTTCGACGCTGCCAATAATAAGGTCTCGGTCGGTTGGGTCGCCTACATAGTCATGACCCAGCCCCTCTTGTCACCTCAATCGGGCGGTCTGTTGTTTACCCTCAACGCTCAAATTTTAGGCGGGCCGATTGACCAGGAGATCGACCTGGATACGGCTTTCGTCCCGCCCGGCGGAGAGTGTCTTTTCCTGGGGTCGATAGGGTCGTTTATATTACCGGAATTTTCCACCTGCGCGCCGGACGTTCCGATCGAAGTCCTAAATCTCGACGACGCCGGCACCAACAGCCTGCGCTGGGCGATAGAGGCTGCTAATACTAATACAGGCCCGGACACGATAATTTTCGATGTCTCGGGGACGATTAATCTTTCGGCTGAGTTGACCCCCCTGGTCGACGATGGCACCGTGATCATGGGTTCGACTGCTTTAAGCGGTGCCCATAGCATTGTAATCGATGGTTCTCTTGTACCAGTTTCGTCCGGCATTACGATTAACGGCGACAATTGCGTCATAGAGGGATTAACCATAAATAACTGGGCTCCCGCGAGTATTCTCATCAACGGGGACTACAATACAGTTGTTAACTGCTTTATAAATGTCAGCTCCAACGGAGCGGTTCTTGAGGCCGTTTCGGGCAGTAAAGGAATTTATATAGCCGGCAGTTATAACACAATCGGGGGACCGTTACATGCCGACAAAAACGTTATTGCGCCGGGTGACGGCGCAGAGGCCGTTATAATCAGTAGTGGACAGTACAACCGGATATACGGTAATTTTATCGGAATCAGTGCTTCAGGCGGTCAATTATTAAACACGGCCCACGCCACCGGGATTTCGCTATATCTTGCGGATAATAATTACATCGGGGATACGCTTTATGATCCGAATATAATTGGCGATCAGCAGTATGCCATTTGGGTTGACAACAGCAATAATAATGAAATTTGTAATAATGATATCGGGATCACGCCGAGCGGGATAAATTCAAATACCCTTGGCATAAATTTTTCGCAGACCTCCAGACACAATATAATAGGGCCGTACAATAACGTGTCGTATTGTACCGATCAAGGCATATACATGACCATCGGTGCGGACAGCAATATAATTATCGGCAATGAAATACATGAAAACGGGGCAGACGGAATTCTTCTCACCAGCGGGCCGAACCACAATCGAATCGGAGGAAGAAGTCCGGACAAAGGCAATAAAATCTATAATAACGGCCAGAACGGTATAAATATTTACGCCAATTCCGATTCAAACCAGGTAATCGGCAACCGTATTGGCGGTGATTTTGCATTCCCGGACCAGGGTAATCTGGATAATGGTCTCGTCATCGACTTCAACTGCGACGGCAATCTGGTCGATTCCAATATAATCGCATTTAATGCTAACGATGGTATCTCCGTCGTGATCAACAGCCGTCTTAATGAAATCACCCGCAATCATATTTACATGAATGGCGATCTGGGGATAGACCTCGCCGACGACGGCGTTACGTTCAACGACATCGGCGACGGCGACTCCGGCCCCAACGACCTGCTTAATTTCCCCGAAGTGGATTCGGTGCGTTACGATACATCCGATAGTACATTTGTAGTCTACGGCACGGCCGAAGTCGGCGCCAGAGTGGAGGCATTCCTGTCTCACCCTGCCGACGACACGATAAGAGTGGCCGATATATCCGGTTATGGTGAGGCCTATGAATATCTCGGGTTCGCTAACACGGACAGCGTGGGTAATTTTAATTATAAAGTCGCCAAAGAGTTTCCGATGTTTTCAGATATTACATTTACGGCAATCGACGTCGACGGCAATACGTCCGAATTTTCGGCCAATATAACACTCGATCAGGCGCCGTTGATTATTGTCGGTTATTCCCCAATTAACCTCAAGGTTATCGACCCGGCCGGGGATTCGATCGGCAAAAGTGAAGACGGAACACCTTTCAATACCGTTGGGGATGCAACCTATGATGAAGCTCCCAATGATTCGGTCAATATTACTTACCCGCTCAACGGCGACTATATTATAATCGTCCTGCCCGAGGAAGGCGCTCCGCCGGGAGCGATTTACAGCATCGGGATCAGAATCGACGGGTCTATGGAATGCATACAGGTCGAAAATGCCAATGTCCCGGCCTCGGGGACGACCGACACAATCGGTTACGTGGTCGAAGAAAGCTATCATTATGAAAACGGTGATGCCAACGGGGATAAAACGTACAATCTGCTCGATATACTGCTTCTGATCGACTGTATCTACGGCTCAGGCGACGTAACCTGCCCCGAGCCCTATCTCTCTGGTGACGCCAACTGCGACCGGGTACTTAACCTGATTGACATATTGTACTTGATCGACCATGTCTATGGTGATCCGCCCGGGCCGCCACCGTGTCTTCTGGAATAGACAATAGGCACCCATTAAAAAAAGGCAGGTCGTTTAAGCCTGCTTTTTTTTTCAATATTTTGTATCAAAACGAATGTATGCGCAGATGGAAGACAGAATGAATAAAGGCTCTCAGTACTATCAATAGACAAATAGAAGCCAAATGCATATATTTAACCATCGGATTACGGTGGAATTACAGTATGAATTGAAACATGGGAGGTTTCTTATGCATAAGTCAGGATTTATCGCCGGATTTATTATCGTAATTTCACTGATTTACTTTTTCACGGTATCTTGCAATGAAAAGTGCCCGAATTGCCCCGGAGACAATGAAACCATATCCGATTATAATATTGTGTTATCCAGCCCTCACGCCCAAGCACCCCGATTTTACGTCTATAATACCAGGGAAAAGACAATTGTCGATTCCGTAGAACTGGATCATTTATAGTCAAGCGCCTCTGTATCGACCGACGGAAATCAATTACTGATAACCAAGCAAACTCAAGGTGTGCCGGATACTTTTGTTGTTTATGATTGGTCAACCATGCTGAGGATTACTTCCAGGCCCCTTGAGGGCAATATAGTGGTTTCCAACACCGGCAGGTATATCGCTTTGCTGGACGATGACAGCCTTGTTTTTCTTGACGGCGAGACATACAACGTCATATTCAGCGATTTAATAAATACATATCAGGGGCGTTTTCTGCCGGATGACAGCAGATTTTATACGTTTACGAGTACAAACCATATTAGGATATATGACATGGTCGGCGAAAGCCTGTACGTTGAAATAGTGCTCGTTGACCCACCTTATGCACCCCCGGGTATTTTCCGCATTCAACCATCTTCTGACGGAACCACAATATTCATGATCGTCAGTTATGGCACTATATACAACAAATACCTGATTTCGTACTACCCAGCATCCGATTCGGTCGGATTATACTACCCGGTCGGCCCCGGCGCCGGCGAAATCGCGATAACGCCCGACGAAAGCCAGTTGATACTCACGGACCATTCCAACGTTTTCGGCGACCCATCATTGCAACAAATTATCTTTATTGATTTGGCCACTCAACGTGTGAATAAAATATTAAGCGCCGGTTACTGTATTTCAGGGCAGTCTATTTCCGGGTTCGACCCCGGACATTTTTGCATCACCCCCGACAGCCGTTACGCTCTTCTGGTTTCAAGCGGAATCGATCCTACTTACGTTTTTGCACTTGTGGATATCCCGAACTACGAATTTAAAGATATTGTATATTCGCCTGAGGACGACAGGTTTTATATAGATGCCTTTAATTTAGCGAATTAATTCAGGGGGGGCGAGATGCAGAGGTTCATTATTATTGCGTGTGCAATCGCATTGGGAGTTATCGCGTGCGGCCAAAATGCAGCGGCGTCTGCAGACAGTCTGTATTATTATTCTAACGGAGCGGAAATTTACATGCAGGTCGACACTTCAAGGTTGTTGTTGAAATTTGACGGGGTCCCACCGGCACAGGGTTTTAACTATATTAATAATCTTTATCCTGAAATGGAATTCGATACGATCTTTGCCGAGCATAAGGGTTTCGGGTTGTTTAGTATCCAGGGCAATTACATTTATGATTCTATTCTTGAGTCACTTGCGAGTCAGGAATCGGTTGAATTCCTGCATCCGGTTGCGTTGTTCGACGACACGATTCCGATATTCACGCTTGACGAATTAATCTGCATGTTTGCGCCTGGAACGGCACAGGGATTGATTGACAGCTTGATCGATTATTATCATCTTAATATCGTGGACACGAATTCGGTCTTAGGCAATGAGTATGTATTGAGAGTAACGGACGAAACGGAGAGTTTTATTGTCGATGTATGCAATGATTTGTATGGAACGGGTTTTGTGCAATTTTGCCACCCTAACTTCTTAATAAGAATCATCCCCGACAGTTATCAGATTATAGATGAATATTATGCCTATCAATATAATATTAAGGCGGCGATAGATTATGGCAATTACTATAACGATTGTTGGGAAATTACGGCTGAAGAACCCCGCATAAAGGTCGCTATCCTTGATACTGGGATTGAAGACCATGAGGATTTGGATACGAACAAAATGCTTCAAGGTTACGATGCACGAGACGGAGATACCGACCCAAGCCCAAACGACCATTATGAAATTCACGGTATGGCCGTAGCCGGAGCTATTTTTGCTCGTCACAATAATGATATGCCAGATACTATCAATCCAAAAGGTGGGACGTATTCAACTGTGGGGATTGCACCGGAATGTTCTATTGTACCTATAAGGATACTCGGCGTTGGATATTACGAGTATGTTGATATATCCAAATTGGAAACTGCATTGTTGTACGCTTATTCGACCGGTGTTGATATACTGAATAACAGCTATAGCCTCAATGGAGGGGTATACGACAACATAACAAATGTATTTGACTTTTTGTATCAATACGGGCGGAATGGCCTCGGAGCGGTAATTGTATTTTCCGCCGGAAATGGAATGGGGGCGCTTGTCATGAATTACGATTCCCGAAATACCTATCGTCCGCATTGGCCGTTGCAGCCGTCAACGAAGACGGTTATTTATTGTTAAGCAGCTGTTATGGGGATTCGTTGGATTTAGTTGCGACAAGTTCGGAAGGCGACACATGGACCATAGATCGCATGGGTAGTCTGGGCGCAAATCCTGACATTTATAGGCCAGGTTGTCCCCCCAATAATAACAATATTAATTATTTTTGCTAGGCCGGGCAAACATCAATGGCTGCCCCTATTGTTACCGGGACAGCAGCGTTAGTTCTCTCCCGCCGCCCGGATTTAACTTCCGAACAAGTATATGAGAGACTTCGATCCTCAGCCGATACAATTTGGGGCGAAATTACGATAAAGCCGCCTGATTTCAATTATGGCTACGGTCAAGTCAATGCATACAAGGCTCTGTTGTCGGTAAGCCGAGGCGATGTCAACAATGACAAAACCATAAATCTGACCGACTGGTTATGGTTATATGATTATATTTATTATGAAGGATATGCTCCGACACCTCACCCAATTCTGGGTGATGCCAATTGCGATGGAAATATTAATCTGCTGGATTTGCTTTATTTAATAGGGTATTTATATGAAGACGGCGAGGAACCACCAATTTGTTTTAATTATAACGGCTATTGATGAGACCAACTTAAAAAAGGCAGGTCGTTTAAGCCTGCCTTTTTTATTTTAATAAATGTCGATTTGACTATTTGAACGATGCTATCGCGGCATCGACACTATCGTGCGTCTCGAAAATCGTCACCAGTCGCGTTATGGTCAGAAGCGATTTGATGCTTTCGGTGACATTAGCCAGCTTGAGCTCGCCGCCGGCATTTTTGACGGTCGTCAGGGCCGAAATGAGCATTCCCAGCCCAACCGAACTCATCCATTCCACTTTGGCCAAGTCAACCACAACCTGCTTTTTGTTGCCGCTGACCAATTCGTGAAGCTTGCCGTGGAACATGGTCGCGTCCGGTCCGCCCATTACTTTGCCTTCAAGATGAATTATTGCCGCGTTTCCCTTGACCTCATCCTGCATTTTCATCGCATATTCTCCCGATTAAGCTTTTTATATCTATGTTATTATCCAGCCCGAGGCGCATACCCTCCCGGCCTGAGCAAAATAATATAAGAGGTTATGTCAAAAACTCAAGCGCTATTTGATCCGCTCAAAACCCGGTAATATTTTTCGCGATCTTCCTTGCGGACACTCCCGGTCGGGACTTTCAATACTTCGACCGCTATCGCCCGGTTGCCGCCGATTTCGATAACATCCCGTTCGCTAATTTCGCGCCCCGGTTTGGCTTTCTGGGAATTGACTTTAACCATGCCGGAATCGGCTATTTCTTTAGCCAGTGTCCGGCGCTTTATTATCCCGGTTTTGCAGAGAAATAAATCGAGTCGCATATATTTCGATCAGTTCAGGGGACGAATATCGACATAGGTTTTTTCACGAATTTCTGCAACCCATTTGTCGACATACTCGCTGGTCTTGGCCTGACGGGCCATCTCCTTGATGGCATCGTAATCATCTTTGAGTGTTAGCGTCCGCGCATCCTGTCGATCGAGGAGTTTGAGGATGTGAAGTCCATACTCGGATTTGACCGGCCCGACCACGTCACCGGTATCCTTGAATTTCTCGATGGCTTCGGCAAATACCGGCGGCAGCTCCTTAATCGGGAACCAGCCCAGTTCGCCACCCTGCTTGCGGGAATCATCGTCGGCGGAATAAGTTTTGGCAATTTCCTTGAAATCGGCCCCGTTGTTGATTGCTTTCAAAAGCGAATCAGCCAGATAATAGGTCTTTTGGGAATCGGCGGCGGTCGGATTGATGGCAAACAAAATTTGCTGCAAATGGGCTCGCTCACCAATTTTTTCGATGCATTTTATGATATGAAGACCCGCCTCGGTCTGGACGACGCCGGAGATATCGCCCGGCTGAAGACTGAAAGCGGTACGTCCGAATTTGGGGAGAACGTCGTCCTGCGACAAAAACCCGAGGTCGCCTCCTGACAGGGCCGCCGGACCATTGGAATACTTGATAGCCATCGAGGCGAAGTCGGCCCCGCCGGAGACATTTTTGCGGACCGTCTCGGCCAGTTGCTTAATAGAATCTTCGGTAGCTTTCGACGGCTCGAATTTAAGCAGAATATGGGATAATCGGACCATGGCCGGTTGAGTCGGGATCGAATCGGTGTACTTATTATAGAAATCGACCACTTCCTTTCGCGAAATGGAAATATCTCTCAACTTGTTCGAAATCCAGCTCTGCTTGTAAAGTTGATTCTCGATTTCCGGCCGCAGGCGTTTCTTGAAAGCCCGGAGATTCATCCCTTCCCCGTTCAGTTCATCGAGAAAAGCGTCTTCCGACGGATACTGCGATGCGATCGAGGCGACGCGTTCATCGAGGGCCCGATCGATATCGGCGGTTGATATGTTTATGGTCGTATCGCTTTTAGCCTCAATCAGGAACAATTGCTCGGATACCATTTGATCCAGAACCTGTTTCTGGAGATCTTCCAGTTCCTGCTCGTTTTTGGGGCGAACTCCCTGATTGATCGCCAAAAGCTGCATCTGAAGAGCCAGTTCTGACAGAAGAATCGGCTCGTTGCCGACCACGGCCACTATCCGCTCCAGCGGCTCGGCCGAAAACGCGGCCGGAGCCAGTCCGATAACCAGCCCTAATATAGAAAACACTATTTTTTGAAACACAGCTTACATCCCTGTTTTAGCTGACCGGCCCGTACTTCGATTTGTCTATGGTCGATCTCAGATTGCTTTCGTAAATTTTTATCTGTGACTTTTTCTTTTGAGCGGCAATCCAGTCGTTCCTGACCTTCGTCCGCTGTTCCATCGTCAGTTGCCGCCGTATTTTTTCTTTGACCGTCAGAAAATCAGATACCTCTTCCGCCTGCTTGTCGGCTACATAGATGATGGAGAACTTGCCGCCGCCGAGGCCCAGCGGCCCCGCTATATCACCGACGCTGGAGTTTTGGGCGGCCCTGAAAAGATCGGGGTACTGCTTCTCGGATATGTAACCGAGATCACCCGAGGTGGCTCGTTTGCCGGGACGTTCCGTATATTTGGCCGCGGCTTCCTTGAACTGCTTTAGCGATATAAGCGATTTCTTGATACGTTTGGCCTCGGTAAAATCGGACACATAAATCTCGAACAAATGCACTTTGGCCGGGGTGACATAATCCGATTCATGGTCTTCATAATACTGACGCACCACGCCGTCGTCCGGCGGCGTGCCGAATGGAAGCGAATCGTTTTCGAAAATATCGGCCATGGTCAGCTCTTTGAAGCGTTTCACTTTATACTTGAACAACGGATCGTCTTCGAGACCCAGTTTCCGCGCTTCAGTGCCCAGGATATTGTCTATTCTCAGATTGAAAATGATTACCCCGATAGAATCGTAGTCGCTGAATGGCGGCAAAATGGCCTGGGCGAGTTTCTTGGATTCCACCAGGTACTGCCCCAGCGTCATCTGACCTCCATCCCACGTGGCCAGGACCATTTCCTTTTCATCGCGGTCGAGCTGGCTCAGGTCAAAATCACTTTTGGGCAGGGTTTTCAGAACCTGCGGAGGATACATCGTCTCCAGGCGATGAATGATATAGTCGCAGACGTCTTTTTCGACCTTGACCGGGTATTTTTCTTTCAGTTCATTGGAATATTGCTCGATCAGGTCCATCCTTTTATTAACTTCAAGAGACCGCCTCAAACCGGCCTTTTCCTCCTCGAATCCGCGTCGTTCTTCGTTGGGGACACGATCATCGACTTTGACGATATGCCAGCCGTAGCGTGTCTTGAACGGTTCACTGATTTCGCCGGGATTGAGGCGGAAGGCATAATCGGCAAACTGACGGTCCTTGGAGGCGTAATCGAAATAACCCAGCTGGCCGCGATTTTTGGACGTGGTCGGGTCTTTGGAATAAGAAATAGCCAGGTCTTCGAAATTGCCGCCGTTTTTCAAACTGTCCAGGACCATTTTGGCCGAGTCTTCGGTGCCCAACAATATATGAGAAGCGCTGATTTTATATTCTTCTTTATCATAAAGGTCGTGCAGTTCCTGGTCGGTAATGATAATTTTGTCGTTTATTTCGCGCTGGTAAAGAATGTCGAGGAGGAATTTCTCGCGGCTGTCGAGTACGATGCGATTGACCTCATCCATTTTATCCATATGGCGGCGATAGGCTTCCTGGATAAACAACTGTTGGATAATCAGGCTGTCGAGGATATCTTTGCGGGCCTGGAGTTCCTCGTCGAAACTTCCGAAGGTCATATTGTTGCGTGTAAAAATATCGTTTATATCCCGGGCCAGAATTTTGTCGCCATTGACGGTGGCCACGGACATTTCTTCCATGCCGGAACTGCAGCCGAATACACCGATCAGAACGAGCACGATACCGATTAGAAAGCCAGGTTTAACATATCCACTTTTCATAAACATTCATTCCCTTATAAATTTAATAATTTATACATCCCTCCAATAGGCGGGTTCCTCATTAATTGACGATAAGAGTGCCAAAATACAACGGGAAAGCCCGTCAAGCAAGCGGTTTTTGTCACGTGGCATAACCATCAATTGCCCCTCTCCCCGCGCCCGTCGATTAAAAATCGCTTGCCTTATCGCACGAAAGAATGTAGTTTCGCTAATTAATTTATATTTTCAAATTTACGGGTGATGAATTGAATATTCCAAGATTGCTAACGACCAGAAGATTAATACTCGCCCTGGTAGTCGTATCGGGGTTTCTGTTTTATTCCAACGCCTTTGCATCCGCAGGCACGGCTGAATCCAATGAAGTAGCCGACGTGCTTCTGGGCCTCATCGTGATTTTGCTGTCGGCCAAGCTCGGCGGCGACCTGCTCGAACGATTCAAACAACCGGCTGTGCTGGGGGAACTTATTATCGGGATGGTTATCGGTAACTTGACGCTGGTCGGCATAGATGTTTTCGAGCCTTTCAAACAAAGTTTGACCCTGGAGGTGCTGGCCGAAATCGGGGTGATTATCCTGCTTTTTGAAGTCGGTCTGGAATCGTCACTGGCCGAGATGATGAAGGTCGGGGTGGCGTCGTTCATGGTGGCGACATTCGGTGTCATCGCACCGTTTTTCCTCGGCTGGGGTGTGGCAATACTATTTTTGCCCGAAGAAACGATATACGTTCACATTTTCATAGGTGCGACTCTTACAGCTACCTCGGTCGGGATAACGGCCCGGGTTCTGCAGGACATAGGGAAAATTAAAACGGCCGAAGCCAAAATAATACTCGGGGCAGCCGTCATTGATGACATCATGGGACTGGTGATACTCGCGGTCGTAGTCGGCATCATCAACGCCGCGGCACACGGCGGCGAAGGTATCAGTTCACTGGCCGTACTGCTGATTGTCGGTAAGGCGGTCGGGTTCGTGATCGGGTCAATTGTCATCGGCAACTGGATCATGCCGCGCGTTTTCAAATTCGGCAGCAAGCTCAAGGTCAAAGGCGTTCTGCTCTCAACCGCTCTGCTGGTTTGTTTTCTTCTGGCCTACATCGCCAGTGAAATCGGCCTGGCTCCGATTGTCGGAGCCTTTGCCGCGGGACTGATCCTCGATCGCGTCCAGTACCAGGACTTCACTCACAAAGGCGAGCATTTTATAGATGAGTTGATCAAGCCGATCGGGATATTTCTCGTGCCGATCTTTTTTGTTAGGATGGGTATGATGGTGGAACTTATCACGTTTACACATACGGCCATTCTGGCCTTTGCCGGGGTGATGACGCTTGCGGCCATCGTCGGAAAGCAGGCCTGTGCCCTGGCCATATTCGATAAAACAACCAACCGGCTGGCGGTGGGACTGGGGATGATCCCCCGGGGTGAAGTCGGTTTGATTTTCGCCGGAATCGGCGCCAAGCTGATGATCGGCACCGAGAGGGTCATCGCACCCGGGACGTTCTCGGCCGTGATTATCATGGTAATCGTGACAACCCTGGTGACACCACCGCTGCTTAAAGCCTCTCTTCTAAAGGGCGAGAAGAAAAAAGAGGCGCTGGCACAAAAAACGTAAACGGTTCGGATTTAACTGTTTTTGGAAGATTAAATTCAGAGACGTCGGGAGTTTTCCCGGCGTCTTTTTATTTGGAGCGGCGGACGCTCAACCTGGCCGCTGCGATATTAATTACGGGCGGCGGTGCCGTTTCCGGCAACCGTCAGACGAGGGCGTCTGACGGTCACTGAAATCGCTTAGTGCGCGGCAGACGCCCTCGTCTGCCGCGAGGCGGTTATTTGCACTTCATTGACTTTTCAGCCATTAAAGCCTACTTCCACAATTCCAGTTCGGGAATGACCCCGTTTTCAATATCGATGCCGACCCCGAAATTATTGGCGCCGTACAGGCTGTCGCTCTTGGCAGGGGCAAACCAGACGGTGTTGTTAGCGACCCGCGAGTTTGGTAATTCGGTGCTATCGGTAAATGAAATATATGAATCCTCGCCGCCAATATCGATAAAGCCGCCGAACGATTTGCAATAGTACGGATACGGCGTCAGCGGTCGCGGTTTGGCGAACCCCTCACGGTACGAGGCCTCACCCAGCCCGGCCGTGCCCTTTTTCAGGTAGTACTTATCGTCGCCGCCGACGTCGATCAAAAAAGCATTGGAGCGAATCTGCGACAGACCCATCGAGATCATATCGGCCCGGTATATATCATTGCCGCCGATATTGATCAGAAAGGCATTGGTCCAGTCCCAGCCAAAACCAAGCCCCGCTCCGGCGGTGGCGTAGAGTCCGTGACGGTCATCGCCACCCTCGTCGATTAATATTCCGTTGCAGTAGTGCGCGCCTGACCCTTGCGTGAAATAGCACGATTCATAGACGTCGTTGCCGGAACCATCGTAGGCGATCCCGGTCGAAAACCAGTAGGCCGTCCCGAGCGACCAGTTACCCGAGAGATAATGATCGTTGCCGGAAATATCGATAATGGCTCCCAAACCCCCGGCCCAGGCGTGGCCATCGGTGATGTCGCCGCGCCGACCGAAACCGACTCCCTGCACACCGTTGCCATTGATTTTCGATTGGCTGTGATAATCGGCCAGGTCGAACACCGAGGGGTCTTTCTCTCCGATATAAACGTCGTCGCCGCTGTAATCAGCCAGCACGCCGACCCCGCCGCCGATGCCGCCGAATCCCTGCCCGGAACCGTAAATATAGAAGCTGTCGTTTCCGGCGGCGTCGAAACACAGGCCGATCCCGAAATACCCGCAGCCCTGAGACGACAGCTTGGCCCGGTATTTATCATCCCCCTGTTTGTCGAACAGAATCCCCACCCCGAACAGCCCGGAGCCCTGCGTGTATTCATTCCCGATATAGGTATCGTTTCCGGAGGCGTCATACATGACGCTCACACCGAGCTTGGCCCCGCCGAACGACGCGCCGTAATAGTCATCGTCGGCTTTATATTCATCGTCACCGCCCAGGTCGATCAAAGCAAAAACCGGATTACTAATCGACGTTCCTCCTCCCGTCTGCAAAAAATGGTGGTCAGAAATGTCGTCGATGACAAGCAGCGGGTTGTTCAGGCCGATATACAGATCCGAACGGTTATAGGGAAAGTCGTCGGAAATAATCATAATGTAACCGTACGGTGTGTAAACTGAGAAATTGCCTTTCGGTCGGAAATTGTAATATATCAACGAATCGGCGGTTTCTTCGACTATCGCGGCCATTTTGAGGGCGGCATTATGCAGACAGGGATAATCGACACAGGCGGCGATGTCGTCGATCTCCGGATGATAGACGTTGCCATCGGCCTGATTCAATGCCAGGCTGTCGATGTCGATCACTCTCTGCATGACGTCGGGATCGCAGTTGCGGAACGCGAGATTGCGCCAGTGGATGGCATCGCCCGTATTCATTATGAGTTTTGCGAGGATCAATTGTATGTTATCGGGGATGTCTTTGGATTGGTCCTCAATATCTTTTTTCGCCTGTTTCCAGTCCCACGGATCTCCTGCAAACGACGGGTATTCCGTGCTGTCGGCGGCGAGATCATATAGGGATTTGAAAGCATTCTCTAACGGCTGGATCGAATCCGCGACTTCTCTGAGATTGGCGCTGTAATCCCGAAATCCGCCCAGCTTGCGGTCGACCCCGACCAGATAGGTCAGGTGATAGAGCGAAACCGACGACGTATCCAGCACAGCCGAATCGAGATAGTATTTCACCGAATTAGCCATAGTCTTGCTGTAATCGTAAAGTTTGAATGGCTCGCGATACAAATCTTCAAATGACGTCAATTTATAAGGTACGTCGAGCGGATAGCGGTTCCAGTAGCCTTTTTCGTGGAAACCGATATCGGCGCGATTGAAGCCAACCAAATCGAGAATCATTCCGAGGACGTCTGGATTATCCTGCGCTTGCGTTACAATTGAAAGACAAATAAATATCAAGATTAAAATTGATATTCCTTTAAGCATCCGGCCTCCCGTCGTTTTCGGAATAGATAATCCGAAATCGGGCTTTAAGGCAATAAAAAAAGCCCCCGGTCGGCCGGGGGCTGTTGTATCAGCTAATCAATGATGAGTCTAATTAGAACATCTTGTACTTCAGCGAAACCTGGTAGGCAAAAGGATATGTGTAGCTGCCATTCACGAAATACAAACCGTCGTTCAGAATCTGCGGGTTGACATACGTATCGAGATTCAGATTACCCCAGTGGAAAGCGCCACCTAGATAGAATTCCGTCATGACGTATTTTTCTTTGTACTTGCGATCCGAAGTGTTAGTAAAGGTTTCCCACATCCAGTAATCAATACCGCCCATGCGGAGATCGAACCAGTCAAATACTGTGGCTTCAAGTCCGACCTTGAAATAAGGAGCCGTAATGCTGCTCAGCTTGTCTTCCGTGGACGTGCCACCTGTCGGCTCATATTTCATCTTTTGGTTTTGGAATTTTATTCCAAAATCGGTGACGGCCGTTACACCGGCGGCTGCGGCATAATTCATACCCAGACCACCATCAATCTTAAAGCCTGTAAAAGTGTCTTTGTCTGTAACTACCGTAGGTGTCGCAGTATCGTCGTCGGTATCATCGTAATATTTGACACCGAATTTCTCGTACATAATCTTGCCGTGAGGAACCAAGGTTATTTTCTGGTTCATCTCATTGAAATAACGGCCGGCAAGCATGAAAGTCATGGCCCCATCCGGTTCGGAGTATTTATAACCGTATTGATCCTCGCTTGTCCAGGTCATCATTTTGAAATCCAAACCCAGATCGAGTTTGTTTTCCATAGCGGTATAGCCAAGACCGAGGTTCAACACATTCATGCTAAGCGTAGGTTTGAAATCAGTATCTTCAATGGAATTTCCGCTATAAACCCAGCCGAGATGAACACCCAACTTATTCTCACCCATCATCTTTGCGTAGAAAAGATCGATTCTTTGATTCTGTAGCAATGTCAAATTATTCCCGTCCGAAAGGTCGGGAGACTCAAACCAATAATAGTCGGGATGGACAAAATTGAAAGGCGTATAAGTTTCCGATTTTGTGAAGTAAACGCCTACTATAAATGGATTTTCTTCATTGAATTTGAAGTGTGCGCCAAGGTTGGTAAATCCGTTTTCATAAAATTCGAACGAGCCGAGGTGCGGAATGTTTCCCATACCGAATCCTGACACGTATCCGCCATAATCATATCCATAACCATAGCCGTCGATGTTGGCAGACTTTAACGCCGGAGGAACAAATGCATCGGTATTGGTGAATTCGCCGACGAACATTTCGGGATAATCATACAAGGTTGACGGGAACATCCAGATATTATATTCGTCATGAAGAACCATATTGTTGTTACCCATGGTCTTCACGCGAGTATAAGTCGCGAAGCTGGCCGACGCCAGGAGGCACATGGCCAGTGTCAAAATTAACAGTTTTTTCATTATCTTACCCTTTGTTAAAAAAGTCCAATTTTCAAAAAGTCTGTTTCGAAGTTGGTTAAGATTTCAAAGTCTCGATTCGGCATGATCAATCTTAACTTCGTTCCTCACCTCCTTTCTTCACGGCATCATATAATATACCGGTTGGAAACGCACTTCCTGTGCTCTCAATTAAGAATCAATACTTAATAATATTTGATTTTCCCGTCAACTAAAAAAATATCCCCTCTTACAAGTGCGACATTACCAGACGCACTCCACATTAAATCGAGGCATTAATACTAAAATTGTGCGTATGAAGTCAATAAAAAATTTAAAGTTTTTTGATAAAAAAAGCCCCGGCCTTCAAAAAAAGCCGGGGCCAAAAGGACTGTTATAGTCCTGATTTAACGATTGCGCCAGGTGTTGCGGCGCGTGGTGGCCCGACGAGTGGTCTGGCGGGTCACACGGCGCGTGGTGGCGCGACGAGTCGTCTTGCGGGTCGGGTTGCTGTTCGCGACTTTGCGGCGCGAGGTAGCCCGACGAGTCGGCTGCTCATACTGATTGTACTGATTAGCCTTTTTCGACCAGTTGGATTTGCGGGTCGTGCTTTTGCGAACCGGCTTGCGCGGAGTAGCTTTGCGCGTCCAGGTGGTTTTGCGCGTGTTCGTCTTGCGAACGGGCTTGCGAGCCGTAGCTTTTTTGCGGACTACCGTCTTGCGAGCGGTGGTCTTGCGTACGGTCGTACGGCGAGTCGTGGCCTTGCGAGCAACCGTTTTACGGGTTGTAGCTCTGCGCACGGGCTTGCGAGCCGTTGTCTTGCGAGTCGTGGTCTTGCGTGTCGTGGCTTTACGCACGGGCTTGCGAGCCGTCGTCTTGCGAGTCGTCGTTTTGCGCGTCGTAGCCTTACGGGCCGGAGACTTTTTGTACGATGCAGCCTTCGTAGTTTTCCGGCGGGGGGATGTAGTCCGCTTAGTTTTGGTTGTGCGAGGCATTAAGTTTTTCCTCCCTTCACACATGCGGTCACGGTTTAGACCGAATTCGTCGAAACTCAATCCGGCCATTGTTTTAAATTCGATAATTTTTTTATCGACCCTCTTTACAAATTATTTAGTAATTTCAAGCCTTATGCGGGGTTATAAGAATCCGTGTGCAAAAAATGATTGCCGCGAAAATCTGACTGTAATTTCCATATGGATCCGATTTCTGGATTTTTAGAACACAGTCTCCTGATTATTGGCCCCAAGACACAGCAATTACTGTGAAATGCAATTCACTTATTTTATCAACGACATCAGGGCGCACCGTTCTGCATGACTTTAAAGGTGCAATTGCGAAAGAATTAGAAAGGCTCTCTCGTCGCTTTATATCGCTGTGTGACAACAATATAACAGACCGTCGCTCACTCCCTTTTGCCCAGGGGTCCGGTTATAAAATTCGGGGCACACCCTTTGCTAAAGTTAAAACATAGAAAGAGTTAATGAGTGAAGGAGCCAGACATGTTAGAAGGCAAATTTCAGCAGGGATTTACCAGAGAACGCCTTGAGGCGGTCAACGAGCCTAAGGTTCATCACGACGCCGATGGCTTCTATATTTATACCCTTTCTGAAAATATTAAAGTTTATTTCGACGATTATTATGATTTTCTTGGAAAGATATACGATCGCTGCCAGAATGAACTCGATGATATAGCTTCCAAAATGGAAGCCACGTCGGATGAATACTCCGAAACAATGGCTTTCCTCAAAGCCAAAGAAATCATAATCGGATTGGTACACAAGACCGCCCGTAACTTCTATATCGATGGAACCAACCTCGGAATCATCATGACACCGTGGTGTTTCGGGACGGTCGTCCTCGAGAAGGTCGAAACCTACCGCGGACGCCTGAGTCGCGGAGAAGTCAGCGATGAAAATATCCCCGAATATCCATATTATATAATCCGCTACATCGACGAAATTTATCGCAAAACCCTGCTGGACCTCTTCGATTTCCCGCCCACGGCTTTCAAGATGCGATGGCAATACAGCGAACTTTTGAAGCGATATTCGGGCGTTTTGTCAAATATCACGAATTCTTTGAATTCGGTGCTGATGCAGATAAAAAATTACGGTGCCTGATCTTTGATCAGGCTCTCTTCCTCCCTCCTACAGATGCCCCCGGTACTCCTCCCACCGGGGGTTTTTTTTAATTATTCCCGCCAACCCGCCGATAATAGGAGAAACGGACATTACTATAAATTGATATAAAATGGCGACTACCAATACGCAGCACAAAACTACGCTCAGGTTTCTGCCCATATACCTGGAATCTTTGCGTATCGACAGCGTTCTCGATTTTGATTTATTCATAAAAATCAACGGCGAGATGGTCCTCTATCGCTCGGCCGATCTGCCGTTCAACGAACAAACTCTCGAAAAACTCCGCGAAAACAGCGTCTCGCGGCTTTATGTCCAGGAAGACGCCAAGGGTAAATACCAGAAATATATAGAAAAAAACCTGAGCGTAATTTTGCAGGATCACAGCATCCCCGAAATAAAGCGCGCCGGCATTCTTTATGAAACCTCGAAAACTCTTATGAAAGACGTTCTGGATAATCCGTCCTACGGCGAAAATATCAAACGCTCACAAGGTCTGGTTGCCAACACCGTCAGCTATATTCTGCGCGGCCAGGAAGCCTTTCACAATCTTCTAAGACTCAGCTCTTTCGATTACTATACTTACACTCACTCGGTCAACGTCTGCACATTCGCCATCGCGCTGGCTCAGCAGGCGGGTTTCAAAGACGAAGAATTCCTGTATAATCTCGGGGTGGGAGCGCTGCTGCACGACGTCGGCAAGTCGCGCATTTCTGAACGCATCCTGAATAAAAAAACCGGGCTGTCGCCGGTCGAATTCGAGCTTATGAAAAAACACCCGCAATGGGGCGTGGAAATACTGGCCAAGGCCGATATGCTGGAATCGATCTCGCTCTACCCGGTCCTTCAGCATCACGAGCGCGGGACAGGCCGGGGCTATCCGCACGGAATTGCTCTGCGAGACATGCATGAGTACAGCCGTATCGTCGCTATCGTCGATACTTTCGACGCCATGACTACCAAGCGTGTCTATCAAAACGCCATCGAGACTTTCCCCGCACTGAAAGTCATGTTTTCGATGCCGGATGAGTACGATCAAAAACTGCTTAAAATATTCGCCGAGCTAATGGGTCCCGACGGACTCAAGAGCAATATCAAGCCCATAAGATAAGCCCTCTCAATTTTAATAATTATTAGATTGAATACCGACCGAGGAATCTGTCAGGATACGTTTCGACGGTGTCGGAACACGACGCGACAGAACTTGATTCCAGCCCACCGGAAGGAGGCTGTCCCAAAAGTGTTCCGTCGGGTGTTGATTTCGACGTGGTCGAAATTGTCACCCGACGGAAACCGTTGAAAGACCGCAGGGTCACATCCCGACTTCGTCAGGACAAGACCCCGCGGAACTTAAAAAGAGTACTTTTGGGACAGCCTCCAAGTGGCGGCGCACCCCAACATACCAAATGATACCAGGTAGGTCGGGTCCTGAATTCCCGTTGCAGCGGGAATGAAAAACCCGACATCTAAAGACGGCATGAGCACATAATGTCGGGTTTCTCGGCCCCGTAAGGACGGGGACTTCGGAACCCGACCTACCGGCTGCGCTTTCAATTATAGCAGGCCCTGACAGAACTTTCATTCACTACTGTTAGAAACCAACGACACTATGCCTTGGCTTCTTCAGCGGGCACTTCTTCGGGCGCTGGCTTGAGTGCTGCGAATCCCAGCTTCTCGCGCAGGTTGACCGAGATTTCATCGTAGATATCCCGGTTCTCATCAAGAAAGCGCTTGGCCGTCTCTCTACCCTGCCCCAGCCGATCATTGCCATAGCTATACCACGCGCCCGATTTCTGAACAACGTCGAATTTCTCGCCGAGGTCGAGCATTTCTCCGGTCTTGGAAATGCCGATGCCGTAGGTTATATCGAATTCGGCTTCACGGAACGGCGGGGCGACTTTATTCTTCACGACCCGTACTCTCGTCCGGCTGCCGACAACTTCTTCTTTATCCTTGATCGTGGCGATTTTGCGTATGTCGAGCCTGATGGTGGAATAGAATTTCAAAGCATTGCCGCCGGTGGTTGTCTCGGGGTTTCCGAACATCACGCCGATTTTCATTCGGATCTGGTTAATAAAGACCACAGCCGTCTTGGACTTCGATATGACCGCCGTAAGTTTGCGCATCGCCTGTGACATCAACCGGGCCTGAAGCCCCATATGCGAATCGCCCATCTCGCCTTCTATTTCCGCACGCGGCACCAGCGCCGCCACCGAGTCGATTACGATAATGTCGATTGCGCCCGAGCGGACCAGCGTCTCGGCAATGTCGAGCGCCTGCTCCCCGGCGTCCGGCTGCGAAATCAAAAGGTCGTCGACCTTGACACCCAGGGCTTTGGCGTATTTGGCATCGAGGGCATGTTCGGCATCGATAAAGGCCGCGATTCCGCCACATTTCTGGGCTTCGGCGATAAAATGCAGCGCCAGAGTGGTCTTGCCCGAGCTTTCCGGCCCGTAAATTTCCACAACTCGTCCGCGCGGTATGCCCCCAACCCCGAGAGCGTAATCCAGGCCGATCGACCCGGTCGGGATCACTTCGATCGGCAAAACCACGCCGTCGCCGAGACGCATTATGGCCCCCTTGCCGAAGGATTTCTCTATTTGATGAAGGGCGCTTTCCAGCGCTTTTTTCCGGTCGGGACTGTCAATGCTCATATCGCTCTCCTTGTATTTCAATTACAAATGTTCATTTAAACAGGCAGTGATTCATTTTATTAAAATTATTCAAAACTTACTATCACTTTTTCGAATACACAATAAAATACGGCCCTGACAGGCGCCGTCAGTAAAAATCGCCAATTATAGCGGAAATCTAAGCACCCAGCGTTGTGGGCTTGTTGAAAAAGCCTGTTCGGTAAGATCCTGCGTCCCGATTTATCGGGGGGTGCGAACTGACCGCATTGTAAGTCACTGAAGCTTAAGAGGCCGGTGTCAATCCCAACTTCGTCGGGATCAGCACCTGACGGAACATATTGGCACCACTTTTTCAACAAGCCCTTGTAGGTCGGGTTCCGAGTGAAGCAAAGCGCAACGAGAAACCCAACAACACGATGTCGGCTTTCTGCGTCCCGTATATCGGGATTCAGGAAGCCGACCGACTAAGATTTTCCAATACCCATATAAATAAAAATTATGGCATTAAGGGCACGCGGTGAAGAGCCTCATAAATTGGTCCGCGCGGGGTCAGGGTCGATTTGAACAGGATAATTTCGTTAAACAATAAAGGCTCCGGGATCAATTTATAATTTTCCACTGCCCGGCAAAGGTCGGACATTTGGCCATCCTGCTTGACCCGGCCGAGTGTAAGATGCGCCCTAAAAGCGCGGTCTTCCTTTTCAAACCCCAGAGCGTTCATTTCCAGATCGACGTGCTTGGCCAGCTTTTCGAGAATATCTTTTTGACCGGCCAGTCCGGCCCAGAAAACACGGGGACGTTTCAAATTCGGGAAGGCGCCCAGACTATCAATCGAACATTCCACGGTCGAATAATCCGGCCCAACCCGGTCGAGCGCGTTTTTTATCGGTTCGACCAGTTCCGGTTTCGTCTCACCCAGGAATTTGACTGTCAGATGGATAATATCAGAATTAACCCATTTAACTGCCCGCGATAGGGGCCTCAGTTCACCAATAATATTACCAAGTAAATTTTCGACCTTCTCAGGCAGAGGCAAAGCGACAAACAGACGCATCAGGAAATCTCCAGAATGGTCCGGCGAAGCATCTCCAGCGCGGCGTAAACCGAGCGGCCCCGGTTCATCTCCCGGTCCTTACCAAAATTAAACAAGCGAGAATGAACCATCTCTTTCGAGGCTACCGCGATGAACACCGTCCCGACCGGTTTTTCTTCGGTGCCCCCGTCGGGCCCGGCAATACCGGTTATAGCGACCCCGTAATCGACGGCGTACTTGTTGATCAACCCCTTAGCCATCGCTTCGGCGACTTGATTGGAGACGGCTCCGAATTCTTCAATCATCTCAGCAGGAACATCCAGAAGCTCAGTTTTTGATTTATTGGAATACGTTATCGCGCCGCGATCAAAATAAGCCGACGAGCCGGGCACCGACGTAATCTGTCCGGCCAGAAGACCGGCCGTGCACGATTCCGCCGTGGCGAGAGTCCGTTCGCGCTTTTTCAGCAGATCGCCGATGACGGCTTCAAGGGTGACATTTCCCTCACCGTAGATGAATTTACCGGCCGTCTTACGTAAAACTGACGCGACCTTTTCGGCGTTTTCATCGGCCACTTCGCGCGTCGGACCGGATGAAATAATCCTGAGATCGACACCGCTGTACGACGGTAGATAAGCCAGACGGACCGATTCGGGCAGCTTTATTTCCGGCACAATCAGCTCCGCCAAAGCCGATTCGAAAATCCCGGTCGTCCGTAGTTTGATTATGCTCAATTGCTCCTGCTTGGAGCGCGCCTGCAACAGCGGAATGAGTTCATCGTCGATAATCTGCATCATCTCGCGGGGCACACCGGGTAAAGAAACGAATATTTTGCCTTCCTCGGTAATCATAATCCCGACCGCCGAACCAAATTTATTCGGCAGATAATTGGCCCCCTGCGGCAAAAGAGCCTGGTTTTGATTGATCGAGGGCATCTTGATTCCACGTTTGGCGTAGCGGCTTTTTATATCCTCCAGAATGTCTTCATGAAAAACCAGGTTGCGCTTGAAAACTTTGACAATGACCTTTTTGGTTATATCGTCGTCGGTCGGTCCCAGACCACCCGTTGTGATTATAAGGTCGGCGCGTTTCAGGGCCTGATAAAAGACCTCTTCCATGCTTTTCAGATCATCGCCAACCGCCGATTTATAGCGGACCGACAAGCCGATATCGGCCAGTCGTCGGGCAATATACACGGAATTGGTATCGACCGTATGCCCGGTTATGATTTCATCGCCTATTGATATAAGTTCAACTACCATAACTAAATAATTATACAATCTCCGAATTTATAGCACACTTAAAATATAAATTACTATGTAAGTCAGAATGTTGGCCTGTATTCCCGCGACGACGTCGTCGGCCGTCACTCCCCAGCCTCTCGGAAGTCTTTCGGCTATATCGGCGGGGTAAACCTTGATGGCATCGAATCCCCGAAACGCCACGAAAGCGATCATGTAATTGGTCAGGCTGTAGGGCACGAACAAAAGCGTTATAAACATCCCGGCCCATTCATCGACTACTATTTTTTTGGAATCGTGTCCCAGAATACCCTCGGCAATTGAGGCGATTATCACCGATAGAAGCGTCATAACCGCCGCCGTTATGCCGAGGATCATAGTATTGCCCCGGATCAGAAAAAAGGCGATCAGCCAGGCCGGGATGGTGCCGGTCGTCCCGGGGACAATCGGGCTGCATCCCGAATAAAAACCCGTGGCCAGAAATTTTATGACAGCGTCTTTAAATCTCATTTACAGCGAGCTTTTCATCAAACCATAATATTTTATCATATAATCCACCCCGGTATACAGGGTGATAAATGTCGTCGCACCCATCAAAATATCGAATGTCAG
This sequence comes from uncultured candidate division Zixibacteria bacterium, assembly GCA_963702205.1. GTDB lineage: Bacteria > Zixibacteria > MSB-5A5 > GN15 > PGXB01 > CALAMC01. The sequence continues at coordinate 1,404,482 of OY969724.1, read as the reverse complement.
CTGCTGATTGAAATCGAGCACGGCCGCCAGCGGGCTCGGGAACTGGCGAAAGAGCACGTCGAATGTGATAACCAGCAGGATAATCGTGATCGTGACCATCTGCATCACGGTCTTGATCTTGGCCAGAAAGGTCGGTGAGATGACTCGTCCCTTGTAAGCCGCCAGCATTCGCAGGCCGGTTACAAAGAACTCCCGCGAAACGATCAGCATAACCATCCAGGCCCGGGCGTAATGAAGTGAAACGAGCGCGATAAAGGCCGACGCCACCAGGATTTTGTCGGCCAGCGGGTCCATGAATTTGCCGAAACCGGTTACGATCCCGTATTTGCGGGCATAATGGCCGTCGGCCAGATCAGTAAGGGCCGCAATAAAATAGAGGATACAGCCGAATACCCGGCTGTATGGATTTTCGGCCAGGAAGAAGGTCATAAACACCGGGGCCAGAATAATCCTGGTCAGGGTCAGTTTATTGGGCATATTCATGACAGGCGGAATCTACTAAGGAATATCACGACTGTCAATTGATATAAAGAAGATGAAAAACCGGCCCGAATTACGGTTTTCTCAATTGTGGATTTCAATTCCGGACAAATGACCATTAGATCGATTCCGTATATCTGGCATAAAGATGTACCAATTTGGTATATGTTTGCATTTCTAGAAAATATAAAGGGATCGGGATCGTATCAAATCGTACCGACCAAGAAGGAATTAGTAAGTGTCAGGTACAAGTCTCTAAATCGACCGATGCCGAACATAAGGTAACGCTCGACTCGCACCTGCTTTACGCCAACTGGGTCTCAGGAACCGCGCCCGCCGGCGGAAAAATTTCATTTGAAATAGGAACCAGCCTGGTCGGTTACGGCTCTCCGGCCAAAATAAAAGTGAAAAACGCCAACGGCAAAAAGCTGGGCAGCCTTGAAATAAAGATCACATCCAACCGGGCGGTCGGCGAATTCGACGTCCCCGATGACGTCGACGACGGAGATCAAATTTATTTTGAAGTAAAATTATCGAAGCAGGGTCTGTCTGGGGAATCGGACCGGATTCCGGCGATCCTGCCAATCAGAATATCCGAAATGAAATGGAGTTCCGATACGGCCCGACGGGGTGAACTGGTCGCCCTTTCGGCGAAAGTAAAGAATATCCCCGATGCCACCGATGCCGTCGTCAAAATCTATGAATTCGATCGCGATGGCGCTTGCGATCTGATTACCGAGATGATCTCGACCGTCGAAAACGGTAAAATCAAGGTCGAATGGGAGTATCAATATTTCGAGGACACCGATGAAATCGCAACCGAGCAGGAGCGTCAGCAGTACGGCAAAGGTTATAATCCGCCTGAGTATTTCTTTACGATCACCATCGAGGGCCAGGAATTCGGCAAATCCGACCAGGCCTCGGGTTTGCTGCAGTTCAAGGACTGGATCGAACTGATCGGGTTCGACGATCAAGGCAATCCGGCGGGGGGACAAAAGTATAAAATCTTTCTCGCCGACGGATCCACAAAAGAAGGCAAACTCGACGATACCGGCCTTGTCCGGTTGGACGATATCCCTCCCGGACCGTATGACTTTCAAATCGTGCCGGATGAAAACGAAAACGATGATTCGGACTCAGGATAATGTACGAAGTCGATTATGAATATAGCAGCGATGATCGGACCCTGCACGTGGAGATCACCGACGAAATGCGCGGCATCGGCGTGCGCTTGCGCGGCCGCTCGGGCGAGAGAATCGAATTCAATTCGTGCAGCCGCAGCCATCTGACCGAAGATCCGCCGTCCCATCCGGACGACCAGGTCCCAAACCTGACCGGGCGTTTTGAAAATTGCTGGACCGACCGTGAGTCCGGCCGTTACCCTCAATTAACCGCCCAGATAAACCAGACGGGGAATTATGTTTACGGCTGGTTTCAGGTCGATCCGGTCTACGCTGCGACCGTGCTCGGGGTTGAGGTTATGCAAACAAGCGCAGCCGTTATGGGGGATTTTCACGGGCACGCCGACGGCAGCGGCCATATTGCTGTACGGTTCGACACCGACGGCCGGAGACGAAGATTTCGCACTATCGCCGGTCGTCTTGAAATTCGAAACGCCCTTATAGCATATATTCACCTGGACCGACAGTATACGTCAACCGGTCTTGTACCTATCAGGTTCGACAGCATGAAGTTGACCAAAGTTTCGATGGGCGGCGCCGGGGAACCGCGTCTGCCCGACTGGGTGCTCGACGCCCGGAGCAACGATATGGAGATGATTCGTCTGGCCGAGGAACAGCCGCTGCGCTCCGACCAGATACGGGCTTTGCGCGATCTGGTCAACAACACGATCGCGCGCCGGGTGAAACAAATTCCGCACGGCAGCAGCCGCATCGAAAGGATGGTCTCGGCCGCCAACCTGCTCCATTTCATGAGCCAGATTATATCCGTCAGACGTATCCCCCTGATGGAGCCCGGATGCCAGTGCGGCAGTCTGGACATGACCAACCGGCTCGAGCGGTGCCATTGCGGTATTCCGTTTCGCGAAGCACAGGTTCCTCTGATAAAAGCATATCTTCTCAGCGCGCTGGAGAAAGAGACCGTCATGATCGACGGAGACCGGCATACGATTATAGAGGCACTGTACAATATCGCCGAGACAATGGACACCGGCGGCCGAGAGTACGAGCAGTTCCGTGAATTCCGGCAAATGTTCGGACCGCCTGTACTGCCCGAGCATCTTCACCGTTATGAATACCGTTGCCGCATGACGTATGGAGAACTTTCCACGGACAAGCTGCCACTTCCCATAAAAATCGGCGGACGGCTCTTTCATCTGCGCATGACCCGCTGTGTCAGCCGGGACAAGCACTGGGTATTGGATGGAGCAAACGATACGGCGACCGCTACATTCGATGGCATCATGGGTCTGTTCGGTATCGAGATCGGCGACTCCCACGTGGAGCTCCCGGTTCCCGGAGATTCCACCGAATTCAAGCTGCACACGACGCGCCTGTGGTCATGGGGCAATTTCCCCGGATGGTTCGAAATATTTTCGTCCGAGGCGGCACTTAAATTTCCGTTCGGAATCGCGGAACAGAAATGGGAAGGCAACGCCATTACCTTCTCTGGTTCGGGGGAACTGCCTCCTTTGATTGTCGAAATGGAAGACCCATCGGGCTGGGTGCCCGACATAGACATCGCCGCCGGCGTCAATTTCAAATATTTCAAGGGGTACATTTTTCATCCCGGAGCGCACTACGGCCATCAAACTCACACGGACGACCTTAACCCGCTCAGTTCGGTGGTCGCTCACGCCAATGATATGTCCCAGAACTCTTTCGAATTCAACCAACCCGTTTTTATACCGCCGAATGACGACCAATCGCTCACCGACGGCCGCACCAGGCTCGGCTGCTGCCTGGCCAAAAACCTGGCGTTTTTGCAGGCACCGCATTCTCATCTTCGCATCGAAGGTTTTACCAGCCGGATCGGTTCGCGATACCACAATCATATTTTATCGATGCGGCGGAGTCAGTTTATCGGTCAAACCATTCTCGACATTGTCGGTGAACGCCTGGCGATTCCCGTTGAAAGAGTAAACGACGATGCCAATGGCGGGTCATATCGCCTGTTCGGTTACGGTGAATCTCAGGCAAGGGAAGCGGGCGTCGAAAATGGCACGGACATGCCGCAACTGAGACGGGTCGATGTCATATTGAATGGGCAAATCGCGCTGCGCATGCAGGTCGGTGACCCTGATGCCGCCCCGACGCCGGACGATGACGACGAAGATTAATTGACGGCACTTTATAAAAGGCCTTATCTTGTTGCTCATCCCTATCTTGTAGCTCACCCTTATCTTGTAGCTCACCCCTATCTTGTAGCTCACCCAGCGGGTGAGTGAGTATGTTGTGGCTATCAAATCGAATTGACGGTTGGCACCGAAACAATAGGATGAATAATCCAATTTACAGCGGCGTCGGGAATCCCTTCCTGACGCTTGTGGCATTTTGGGCATGCTGTCGGGCGGAGGTTCCCCAAAGCGTATTAATAATCACCATAAAGCCGTCAGATGAGGGGCGTCTGACGATCATTAAATTAAGATGGATTCCCGATCAAGTCGGGAATGACATTGTATGGTATTTTGGATTTAAAAACGCACCCGTGTGCCGGTTTTTTCTGTATATACATACGTCAGTAATCGAGTACCAACTCCCTGATATTATCCGTCTGATGGCAATAAAAGATAATCCATGACAGTCAGATTATTGAATTTCACCGGCACAACTCGGAAATTTTCTCGATCAATTTCTCGCACAAGTTATCCCAGACGTACTGCTCGGCAATTTTAACCCCGATGCTTTTTAGGACAGTGCGGTCGGATGATAACTGCCGCTCAATTGCCACAATCCAGCTTGATGCATCATATGCCGGCATCTGGATCAATTTGCCGGAGAAATCTTTGAGTTCGTCATTTAAGGATGAAACGATCGGAAGTCCGGCGGCGGCGTACTCGAAAAATTTCAGGGGATGGATATGTGTATGTAATTCAATTTCAGTATAGGGCAAAATTCCGAGGTCGAATTTACCTAATATTGCCGGCAAATCGCCCTGAGTAAATAAGCCAGCAAATTTTATATTGTCAATATCCTTGAATCTACCCGGTATACGTCTGTCGGCGATAAGACCGTGAAATATGAAATCCCAGCCGGGCTTTTGCCGGGCTATCTCTCTGATTAAATCCCAGGCGATCCGGTCGGACACCATCCCGGCGTAGCCGATTTGCGGCCGGTCGTATTCAGAGCGCTTTCTTGCAGGAATTTGTTTCAAAGATTCAAAGGTCATTCGTGATAGTCCATTGCCGAACAGGCACGAATTCTTATACCCGGCGGCATACCTATTAAATATAAAATCAATCTCCGCCAAAAAGAGATCCACGTGGGTACTCAGGGCTTTTTCAAGAGTGTTCAGCCGCGGAATGGCACGACCTTTGAGATCGACCAGAGCATCATACATTTCATAAATGACAAAACACTGTCGGAATATTTTCCGGATATATCCCTGCTGAGGGTAATAGTACCATACAACCGGTCGCGAGTTTTTGATACTCAATCGCCGGAACAGTCCCCCGAAAGATTTTCGTAGTGCCATTATATTGAGATTTTCCAAAAATCCGAATCTTCCGGCGACGTGGTCGTGCAGGAAATACCTGGGACTGTAAAGAATCAAATTATCGCTAAGTCGTTCCATCTTTGCCGGGGTGAATAGCTCTCTTATGCGATGTCTTTTTTTGATAAACGTCGTGAACGGACAAAGCGGCCGATTGACCGCAATGACGGTGACCTTGTGCGGTGCGACGGTGTCGGCTAGCGCCTTGACCATCTCACGGCGATTGAACTGGTTCCAGTCAACCGAAAGGAATATTATGAAGACTTTGGGAAGCTGCTTCATTTATTGGCCCGTTTCCGGTATGGAATGCCACAGGCTATGTTTCCTGATTTGCCGGACTATCATCGAAACCACGGCTGTTTCGGTAACCAAAGAAACCAGCGCCACATTGATCGGATCGATAATGGGGAGAATCGAAGCTATTAAAGCAATATGTATCACGGACGCGATAATTAGCAGGGAATTCACCTCTTTTTTGTATCCTACTGCCGCCAGAAATGGAAACCCGAGCAAAATCGACGTGGCGGCCAACGGCAGAAGTATCGAAAAAACTCTCAGGACCGAGGCCGACGTCTCCATCCCCGGTCCGAAAACGATACGTACTATAACGCCGCTGGTCAGAAAAATTCCGGCTCCGATTAACACCGCGAACATTAACGTAATATAATATATTTTTTTGAAGAGCTTGAGATTTCGCCTGCTGGTCATGTACGGATATACCGCCCGCGCAATCGGCGCCATGGCCGAACGCATGGCGATAAAGACTTTCTCGGCCGCGGCGTAGAAGCCGACTATCTCGTTGGTCGTGAAGAAGCCGAGCACGACCGTATTGAGAGTCGTATACAACGAAACCGAAACCTGGGACAGGAAGAATTGTGTACTGTCTTTAAAATAATATTTTATTGTGGCGATAGGTGGGACAACCAACCGCAGCTGGAACCTGGCGAAAATTATGACCAGAGCTATCAAACCTGAGAGCACCAGGCCCGCCGAATAAAGAAGCGGGGCGTTGAGATAATCCGACGCCTCCCGCACGAATACGAATAAAGTTATCAGATAAAATATTTTCCCGATGAGATATAGCGCGGTCGAATGCTTCATCTTTTCCAAACCCTGAAAAAGCCAGACCGGAAAAAGCAGGTTGCCGATGACAATGCCGAAAGTGTAATAATAAAGAATCGTATTGTCGCCGAACTTGGTCGTCAAAGAGATCAGCAAAATTAAAATTCCGAAGGCCAGAAGTGTCAGCACGAATTTAATTATCGAGACCGACCAGAAGATTTCAGACACCTTTGCAATATCATCCCGGCTGGCCGAGATTTCCCTTGTCGCCGACAGATTAAAGCCGTAGTCGGTCAGAATGACAAAATACTGCATTATGGCCTGGGCAAAGACGATCAGGCCGTACTTTTCGACACCAATGACGCGGATCAGGTACGGCAATATTATCAGCGGAATGATGTAATTGGAAATCTGAAGAAACGATAGCGACAGGATGTTTTGAAACAGGTTTTTGCCGCTGTCATTTCTGAATTCCGGTATCAGCCCGACGAATGGATTTGTCCAGTTCAATAAAATATATCTTCCATTTTTTAATCCGAAAAATACAAGAGGCGGGGCCAATAATCAAGAAATCTCTGGGGTGAGAATAAGAGTCTTGTAGGTCAAGCCTCCTTAGAGGCTTGACATTTTATTTTAAACCAACGCCTGGATTCCCGCGTACGCGGGAATGACATTGCGCCCCGTCGTGCTGTCATTCCCACCGCTGAAGGGGCTTGTTGAAAAAGTCTGTTCGGTCAGGTCCTGCGTCCCGATTTATCGGGGCGTGTGACCTGACCGCATTGTAAGTCATTGAAGCTAAAGAGGCCATCAGGTGTCGATCCCGACTTCGTCGGGATAATCACCTGACGGAATATATTTGTACCCCTTTTTCAACAAGCCCTGAAGCGGTGGGGCACCCGGTCATGACATTAGTGCATCAGTCCAAACAAAAACCCCGCCGAAGCGGGGTTTTGAAGATTGTTTGAAAATAAGAAAGCCTATTCCTCGGAGACAGCCCATTTTGTGCGTGGCAGATCCTTCAAAAGATCAGGAGGGCTGTCCACATCTGCCCGAGCGTCACGAAAAGAGATTATTCCTCCGAAGCTTCTTCGGTCTGCTCGACGTCGTTGCTCTTCGATTTGTCGTCGAGCTTTTCCTCGATACGGGCCGATTTACCGGTCAGGTCACGAAGATAGTACAACTTGGCGCGGCGGACTTTGCCCTGACGTACCCGCGTGATCTTGTCGATATTGGGCGAGTGCAGCGGGAAAATACGTTCGATGCCGATGCCATAGGACGTCTTGCGGACCGTGAACGTGGCGCCGGTGCCGCTCCCACGACGGCCGATAACCGTACCCTGAAAAACCTGGACGCGTTCTTTGTCGCCTTCTTTGATCTTGACGTGGACCTTCACCGTGTCGCCGGATGAAAACTCCGGCACTTTATCCCGGACGAAGTTCTTTTCGATTTGCGTAATCCGTTTCATTGGTCGTACCTTTAATCTATGCGTTCTTGTTATTGTCGGTATTTTTAATCTTATCCAAAAAATTTCTTTCGTCGGCACTCAGCTCGACTTTATCGAGCAGTTCCGGACGGTTCAAATAGGTCTTTTTCAACGCCTCGCGCCGCCGGAAAATTTCGATCTCCCTGTGGTTGCCGCCCAGAAGCGTCTCCGGGACTTTTAGCCCGTCATACACTTCCGGCCGCGTGTAAACCGGCGTTCCGAGGATTTCCTCGACGTGCGAATCGGCCAGCGCCGATTCGAAATTGCCCAGTACACCCGGGATCAATCTCACGACCGCATCGAGCATCACCGCCGCGGCTGGCTCTCCGCCGGTCAGCACATAATCACCTATTGACATCTCCTCGATTTCATACAACCGCATAAGTCTTTCATCGACTCCGAGATAATGGCCGCAGATAACTGTCAACCGGTTCAGAAGCGATAACTCGACCGCTTTGGGCTGGTTGAAAACTTTCCCGCCCGCCGACGTGAGGACTATCCTCTCGCCATCTGTGGCGGTGGCACCGTGCCCGAGTGCCTTAAGACATTTATCCAGCGGCTCCACCATCAGGACCATCCCTCCTCCACCACCAAACGGTTTATCGTCGGTGGTTTTGTGACGATCCGTCGTGAAATCGCGCAGGTTTACTATTTCTATTTCAAAGAGCCGTTTTTCGCGCCCCCGGCCAATTATCGACTGGCCGATAACCGAGTCGAAATACGCCGGGAAAAGCGTTATTATTTCAATTTTCATCCGGGGAGTCAAATATCCCCTCCGGAGGATTTATGGTTATCTGGTTTTTCTCCAGGTCAACGTCCACAATGAACTGCGTTACCATCGGCAACCGGAATAAATTCTTGCTTTTGTCTTCTATCACCAGCACGTCGTTGGCCGGGTATTGTTCCACGTCGGCCACGATTCCCAGTTCCGCGCCGGACCGGTCAACCGCCCGGCAGTCGATCAGATCGAAATAATAAAAGCTGCCGTCGGCGGGCTGCCCCAGCTCTTCGGAGCGGATATAAATATACTGGCTGCTGTATTTCCCGGCTTCTTCCGGTCCGTTCACTCCTTCTATTCGTACTACCGTCTTCCCCGAAACTTCATTTACGGCGGAAAACCATATTTCAACGTAATTTCCTTCTGCCTCCATCCAGAAGCGTCCCGAGTCAACCAGACGCTTCGGATTGTCGGTCAGAGGCTGCAAAAATATTTCCCCGGACAAACCACGCGGACGGCCGAACCGTCCGACCACGATATAATCCGGCCTTTTTTTCAACTATTCCAGAATCTCCAAAACGGCCCGCTTGCCCTTCTTGGCGGAAATAGCCGCTATCAGGGTGCGAATCGATTTGGCTGTTTGTCCGTGCTTACCGATAACTTTACCCAGGTCCCCGGCCCCGACTCTAAGTTCGTAAACCGTAGTCCGCGATCCCTGCACTTCTGTCAGATCAACTTCATCCGGGTTGTCAACGAGTGCTTTGACGATAGTTTCGATGAATTCTTTCACTGCTATCTCCTTTTGAATCAGAAGAGGTTACTGGTCCTGAGTTAACAATTCGCGTTTGAATTTGATTACGCTTTATTCTTCGCCTTTGGATTCCTCGGGTTTGGGCTCATCGGCTTTGGGCTCCTCAGCTTTAAGCTCCTCGGCCTTAGGTTCTTCCGCTTTAGGCGCTTCAGCTTTGGGTTCTTCAGCCTTGGGCTGTTCGGCTTTAGGCTGTTCGGCCGGAGCGGGGGCAGCTTGTGGAGTTTCCACTTTGACTTCCTCCACCTGCGACGCTTTAGTTTTTTTGCGCCGTTTCTTGCGCTCCGTAATCGTTTCGGAGATGGTTATACCGGAAACATCCTCGCCTTTTTTGGCTTTCAGATATTTTTCGTAAAACCCGACCTGCGTCAACAGAGACCGGACCGTCTCCGACGGCTGTGCTCCCTGGTCGAGCCAATAGGTCATTTTCTCTTCATCGATTTTAACCAGCGCTGGTTTCACAATCGGATTGTAATAACCCAGGTTTTCCACAAATCGTCCATCGCGGGGGCTTCTGGAATCGGCGGATACGAAGCGATAGCTCGGTCTCTTTTTCGTTCCCATTCGTTTGAGTCTGATGACAGTCGCCAAGTTAATTCTCCTTTGATTGCACAGGTATTACATCTGAAAAGGCAACGACCCCTTCGGAATACCCTTTAATTTGAATTTTCCCATATTTTTCATCATTTTCTTCATGGCCAGAAACTGTTTGAGCAGGTTGTTGACGTCCTGCACCGAATTACCGGAACCCAGAGCGATCCGCTTCTTGCGGCTGCCGTCGATCATCTGCGGGTTCTGCCGTTCGTACGGCGTCATTGACTGGATTATCGCCTCGACCCGCAGGAGATTGCGCTCGTCGATCTGCACGCCCTTGAGGGCCTTGCCGACCCCGGGGATCATGCCGAGAATCGATTCGAGCGGTCCCATTTTCTTGAGTTGCTGCATCTGGTCCTGAAAATCTTCCAGCGTAAATGTATTTTTCTTTATTTTCTCGGCCAGCTTGACCGCTTGTTCCTCATTGACCGCACCCTGCGCCTTCTCGACCAGCGTCACGATATCGCCCATACCGAGGATGCGCGAGGCCATGCGGTCGGGATGAAACTCCTCCAAATCAGAAAGCTTCTCCCCGATTGACGCCAGCTTGATCGGGCAGCCGGTGACGGCTCTTATCGAGATGGCTGCCCCGCCCCGGGCGTCGCCATCGAGTTTGGTCAACGCCACCCCGGTGATAGTCAGACGGTTGTGGAACTGCTCGGCCAGCGTGACGGCGTCCTGTCCGGTCATGGAATCGGCGACAAGCAGTATTTCATCGGGCGCGACTCTTTCTTTTATCCGCTCCAGTTCAACCATGAGTTCTTCATCGATATGCAGCCGTCCGGCCGTATCGAGAATCACCAGGTCGATAAAATTTTTCTCGGCGTATTTTTTGGCCTCGGAGCAAATCTCGGGCGGCTTCTTGCCATCAAGCGAGAACACTTCGGCGTCGATCGACTCACCCAGTAAAGTCAACTGCTTGACTGCCGCCGGGCGATAAATATCGGCCGCCACCAGAAGCGGTTTCTTCTTTTTGCGTTTGGCGTCGAGCGCGATTTTCCCGGCCAAAGTTGTTTTGCCCGAACCCTGCAGGCCGCACAACATATATACGGTCGGCGTTTTATCTATCGCCGCCAGTGGTTCGGCTGTCCGTCCCAGGAGATTGACCAGTTCGTCGTGCACGATCTTGACAATCTGCTGACCCGGCTCAATCGACTTGAGGACTTTCTCGCCGACCGCCAATGATTCCACCTGCGCGATAAAATCTTTGACGACCTTGTAATTGACGTCGGCTTCAAGAAGCGCCCGGCGTACTTCGCGCAGGGAATCGCGGATGTTCTTCTCCGACAACTTCCCGGCGCCGCGAAGCTTCTTGAAAATCCCGTCGAATCTGTCAACTAATTCACCAAACATAACTTAAAACCACTCTATAGGGCATACCTCACCCCGTTGGAGCTTAGAAATATAGAAAATCGGGCCGAAATCGCAAGGGATTTTCTACGCTTTTATTTGGCGAACAAACTCTGCCCGGTCGGGCGCATGGTAGAACGAGGAACCGCTGACCAGGATATCCGCCCCGGCTTCGGCAAGGTTTCCGGCATTATTCAGGTCGACCCCGCCGTCAACCATGATTTCGAACCCGAGATCGTTTTTCAGACGATAGATATTACAGATTTTGATCCGATCATAGACGTCGGATATTAAGGCCTGCCCGGAAAAACCGGGGTTGACCGACATCAAAAGCAACAGATCGATCTTGTCCAAAAAGGGCATCACATGCCGTAAATCGGTCGGCGGATTAACCACCAGGCCGGCCTTGACACCGGCGCTTTTAAGATAGTCGATATTCTCAACGATTCGGTTGCTGTTCACCTTATCCCTGACAGAATAAACCCACCGGCCGGGACCGAGGTCGCGGCTAGGACAGTCCAGTTCCAAATGGAAACTTATATGTTCGATCCCGATTTCAACAAACTCATCGAAATAATTTTCCGGGTCGGTCACCATAAGATGGGCGTCGTGCGGCAGGGAACAGACCGATTTCGACATTTTGGAAATCGCTCCTCCGAAAGATATATTGGGGACAAAATGCCCGTCCATGATGTCAAGATGAATCATATCCGCCCCGGCACGTTCGGTGTCTTTTATTTCTTCACCGAGCCGGGAAAAATCGGCAGCCAGTATGGACGGAGCCAGTTTGATCATATTATTTATTCGGTCGTGGAGACGATCAGGTCGATTTCCTCGCCCACTTCAAGTTCCGTGGCCTGTTCGGCCGATTGCTCCAGCACCGTTCCGGGCAGGTAATTTTCGTTGCGGACGTGCGTCACCAGCCCGATTTTTAATCCCAGTTTTTTCAGGGTTTCTTCCGCTTCATCGTAGGATTTGCCAACCAGTTGCGGCATAAAGACGATGCCCGATAACCGTCCGCGGTTGACCATAAGATTCACGCGCGAGCCATGGGGGATTTCCGTCCCCGAGGCCGGGTATGAAAACACGACCACCCTCTCGGGCAGGCTGTCGGAAAAAGTCCAGGCGATATCACCCAGTTCCAGACCGGCCGCCTCGATATTGAGCTTGGCCTGACGAACCGAAAAACCGGCCAACTGCGGGATCTGGACCATCTTCTGCCCACTCGACCTGACAACTTTGATCGTCCGACCCGACTTGACCTTGGTCAGGGCCGGAGGATATTGCGACAGTATCGTGCCTTCGGGTTTGTCAGGATGGTATTCCTCCGAGGTCACTTCCATTTTGAGACCGAGCTTCTCCAGAATATACTCGGCGTCCTTGTATTCATAGCCGGTTATGTCGGGTAGTTCGAACTCGGAGCCGTGGCGGGTTATGATCGGCATCACGATGTCGTCCATGAGAAGATACAGCACGATCAGCACCGCAAGCGGCACCAAAGTGAAAAACAATAATTTGCGATGAAGGCGTTTATCCGTCAGCAGTTTGGTTTTAAATCTGTCGAATCGCGATTTTTTTTGAGATTGCTCCATAGTCATCTGACTATTTTACAACCTTGAAATCGAAAGAGCACTAATTATTTTGCGGATTCCTGGTTTTCTTGAGACGGGCCGCAAATGACCCGGACATGCCGTCGACCGCCGGATAGGTTTTGACAAACCCCCGCTCGGAGACGATATCGTCGCCGAAATATTTCCTGGCCGATTCCAGCACGAAATCTTTACGGCGCAGCAGAAATTCCTCGACTACCTCGTCGTTTTCTTTTCTCAGTACCGTGCAGGTCGAATAGACCAGTATACCGCCGGGACGGACCAACTTGGCGGCTTTATCGATCATCATGCTTTGTATCTTGTGAAGCTGTTCGACGTCATCGGGGGTCTTGATCCAGCGCAGGTCGCTGTGTTTTCCGGCGTTGCCCCAACCGGTGCAGGGGGCGTCGAGGATCACCCGGTCGAACGGCTCGGCGGAGAACTCAAGGTTGTCGGCATGGATCGGGCTGATAATCTTGATCCCCATCGTTTTGCAGTTTTGAGCCAGGATTTTCAGACGCGGGCGGGAGCGATCCACCGCCGCAACCAGACCCTCGTTGCGCATACGAACCGCCGCGTAACTGGCTTTGCCACCGGGAGCCGCGGCCAGATCGAGGACGCGCATTCCCGGTTTGGGATTCATCAGCCGAATCGGAAGTCCGGCCGATTCATCCTGGATATAAATCTTTCCCTCGGCAACGAGTTTGTCGAACATCTCATGAGTCTGGCGAGTGCAGAAAAATTCTTTTAAATATCGACCCGGCTCATAATCTATGTTTTGTTTTTTCAGGAGTTCGGCGATTTCCTCGGGCTTAACCTTGACATGATTGGCCCGGAAAGCCAGATAGGGCGGCTTGTTCATCTCACTCAGAAACTTTTCGGTAGCCTCGAACTTGAACTCGGTCAGGCAGTACTCCACGAACCAGTCGGGGTACGAATAATAATCGGCCAGGTACTTGACGGGATTATCGTGCGGATCGATAAAAACCCTGCGCTGGGGGTTGCGTATAGCCGACCGGAGGACGGCGTTGACCAGTCGGGCTCGCGCCTGATCGACAAAATGACGGGCGAGGTTGACCGATTCGGAGACGATTGCGGCTTCGGGAATTCGGTCCGTGAAAAACAGCTGATAAAACCCCAGCCTCAATATAGCCTGAAGACGAATCGGCAGCTTTTCCGAAGGTCGGCTCAGGTAAAATCGGATGTCATGGTCCAAACGTCTTTTAAGCTTGATCGAACCGTGGACCAACTGCCGCAAAAACCTTACATCCCGCGCATCGAATTTATTGCGGTGCAGAAAATCAATGATTATCTCATCGGCGTTGCGACGGAGCTTGTCGGCTTCGCCGATGATGTCCATCGCGGCCGCTCTTACCGGGTCATATTTTTTTTCTTCGGTTTCGGTCATTATTTAAAATTCCATCGGATCCCGGCGATCACCGCCTGTGTCTTCATTGAAAAGTGCCTTCCGGTGTATTTTCAAAGCCAAAACACCGAATGCATCCACCAGTCCGGAAGCCACCAACACTTCATTGGGCCGGGCGTATCCGCCGGTTCCGATTCCGAGAGTCATCGTTATCAAGCCCTTATCGGGGTTGTTTATATTTTCGTCAGAATAGACCAGATCATAAACAGCCGGGCGAATATCGATCACAACTATGCCGTCCTTTTTCTCGCGTTCGATTTGCACGGCTTCACGGTTTAATAATTCGTCCAGCGCCTTTTGCACATCCTTTCCGCGCGCTAATTCGACTTCATAGATCGCCCGATTGATACGGCTATTGAGCGATACTTTGTCGTTAAACAGCGCTCGCGCCGAAGCGACATAAAAGCCTCCGGGCAGAGCTTCGTTCAGCCGGGCGACAATATCCGCCCGGAACGGATTTTCGAGGGTCATATCGAAATATTCGGCTTCGGAACTGTGCCCCAGGGTCAGCGACGGCCCGAACGATAATTTCATGTGCGGATGAAACCCCTGCGAATACGCCACCGGTACCGAGGCTCGCCTTATCGCCCGCTCGATAGTACGCAGATTGTCAAGATGAGACAAAAAGCGGGTCAGACCTTTGCGGCCCCATTTTATTCTGACAAAGTTTTTGGTCGGCGCCACCGATGAGGCTTTGATGACTTTTTTGGTGGAACGGCCGAAGGCGGAATCATCGTTTGCAGGACTGTTGCCCGGTTCCGGCTTGAGTTTGGGAGCGGATGGGTCCTTAAGAATCTCCGACGACAGCCCCCTTTGTTTCTTTAAATGCTCGTTCGAGACCGAAAGCTCGATATGCTCCCAGGGCAGCCTTTCCGAAAACGATCTTTCTTTCAAAAGACCGTGAGGATCGACACCGCAGGCCTTAAAAGCTTGCATCCAGAGATCAAAATCGAAATTTTCCGACCAGCCGTCGAAACGCGCCCCGGCTTTAAAAGCGGTTTCGATGACATCGGCCATGCTCCTATCCGAGCGCCCGATGATGCCTTCCAAAAACGCCAGACGGTTGTCGTGCTCCTTGAAATTGACAAAGCTGTTTTTTACCGATCTTTTGATGCGGTCGATCTTGCGGGCAATTTCATCCGGGTGCGGCTGGGCATCCCATTGAAGCGGCGTGTGCGGTTTCGGTGAAAACGGCAACAGTGTGATGTTTAGAGCTCGTTTGCCTTTATGACCGGCGGCGATACGGCAAACCTTGTTTATCATGCTAACGATCCCGTCGATATCCTCATCGGTTTCGGTCGGCAAACCGACCATGAAATACAGCTTGACCAGATTCCATTCGTTGCGGAAGGCCAGCTCGATTGTATCATACAGCGCTTGGTCCGTAATATTTTTCCGTATAAACGCCCGCAGCCGCTCGGTGCCGGCCTCTGGTGCGAACGTGAGCCCGGTCTTGCGGGAGGTTTTGGCCGCCGTGGCCAGCTCCTGCGTGAAGGTTCCGGGGCGCATCGACGGAAACGCGAGGGCGATCCGTTTGCTCTGAAGCTCCCGTGAAAGTTTGAGCGTCAAAGATTCTATTTCGGGATGATCGGCCGACGACAGAGACAAAAGCGAGACTTCATCATACCCCGTCTTACGCAGTCCGGTATTGACCTGGCTGATTATATCATAAGCCGGGCGCACCCGCACCGGCCGATAAACCGCGCAGGCCTGGCAGAAGCGGCAGTTCCAGGGGCAACCGCGCATGATTTCCACGGTCAGGCGACTGTGGACGGTATCAATGTATGGTACAATCGGCTGATCGGGATACAACCGCCGTTCGAGTTTCGATATTTTGTTGTTTTTTATAACTGTCGGAAGATCATCGTGCAGAGGCTTTTTGGTCGCGGCGTCATAAAAGGCCGGGACATACACCGAGGGCACGTCGCGAGCCAGACGAAGCAGCTTTTCTTCCCGGGACAACTCTTTTGATTCCTGCACGATCTCACAAATGCGTATGATATTGTCTTCGGCGTCACCGATATAAAAAAGGTCAATGAATTCTGCCGACGGTTCCGGGTTATTGACCACCGGCCCTCCGGCGATTATCAGAGGGTGCTTATCATTCCGATCTTTCGCTCTCAGAGGAATTCCGGCCAGGTCGAGAATATTCAGGAGGTTCGTATAAACCATCTCATAGGCGAGCGTAAACCCGACTATGTCTGTACTCTCCGAGCGACCGGTGCGATTCGAGCGTGAAGGCCGGAATTTTTTCTCGCCGCATTATCGCTTCGGCGTCGGTATCGAACGCAAAAAACCTCTCGCACAGAAAGCGGTCGTCTTTGTTTATCAGATGATAGAGAATCTGCGTGCCCAGATACGACATCCCGATTTCGTACTTGTCGGGATAGCCGAGCGCGAATTTGAGACAATTTTCGGGCGACTTGACGATATGACCCAGTTCACCGCCGGTATACTGCCCCGGTTTAATTACGAATGGAAAAAGTTTTTCTTCGAGAACGTGCTGCATATTCCAAAAAACCATTAAAAAATCCCGCCGTCATCCGGCGGGACTAATATTAAATCTTTGCCGTTAAATCAGCCGAACAGCTCTTTGCGGTTGCATTCGCAGACGCCGACGTTGTTGGTCCGATAGCGCCAGCCGCCCTCTGATTTTTCCGCTTTGACGTACTTGATAAAAGCTATTTCGCCCTGACAAATCGGGCAGGTCATCGCGTGCTTTTTCTTCGACGCCTTATCTGCAAAACTTTGTTTCTTGGCCATCTTATATCAACCTCTAACTTTCTTTGACCAGTTCCAGTTCGCGCAATTCATCCTTTACGGCCAGAAGAATCTCCGTGGCCTCGGATAATATACGCAAATCGGCGTTCTCCGCAACCAAATTTTGTGCCGCCTTGAAATAACTGGAGGCGGTCGCGAAATCCCGGTTTTGCAAAGCCAGAAGCGCTTTGTAATAGGCTTTTTCAGAATCAGGTGACATTTTCCCGGCCCTGTCTGAGGCGTTCTATGTCTTTGAGCCGCTTAACAAACGGTCCCACCTTGTAGCCCCTGCTTTTCATGAAATATATCAATGAACCGGCCAGGTGAAGATACATCGGGTCGGTTTTGGCTTCGGCCGATTTAAGAGCGTCGTCGAGAATGGTCAATATATGCCCCTGCCGTTTTTTCTCGTTTTCGACGTATTCAAGCTCATTTTTCATGTACTGCAAAAACAGGTCGAGCAGGTTCGAGGTCGGCGCGGGTGCCGGGGCTTTAAGGACCAGCTTCCTCTTCGGGACGGCACCGGCTGTCTTCCAATTTTCGATCTCGCCGTACAGTTTCCTCGACTCCGAGTCGGCCATATCCAGCCCGGTCTGTATGTCAGCGAATAGCGAACCGATCTGGGACAGCTTATCGCCGTCGAATCGTCCCGTATCGAGGAATCTTTTGCTTTCCGACATCCACCGCGCCAGGCGATTGTTTATATATCGACCGTGAAGAGATTCCTGGGCGATTTCGCCGAGTGTATCAAGACTGCGGGCAGTATCCAGACGGCTGGCCTCATGGCTGACGGCCCTCGAGATGAAACTCTCCAGGGTCGATTCCAGTTTCTTAAGAGTTTCTTCGCGGCTCAATGATCTTCTCCGATGGTCCGGGTCGAGGTGTGTTCGGACAGGTTGACCCGTCGACTCTTGCGTTCCAGATATTCTTCGAGAAGCACCGCCACCCGGTCGACCATCGCGGTCAGGCGGTCGGACTCGGTGTCGGGGCTGTCGGTCGTGGCCACCAGACCCGCCAGTTTGAGGGCGGCCAGTTTGGCGAGAGCATCCATGCGCGGGAGGTCCGAGGCATCGGCCACTTCGCTGATAGTGCGGCGGCCGTTCACCAGCGACAGAAGATTCCATTCTTCGCTCTGGAGAGAAATTTCTTTCCTCCGTTCCGGTGGGGCGGGCGTGATAGTCAGCACATGCGAAAAATCCGGTATGGCCTCGCGGATGCGGTTGATTTCATCGAGACGGCGCAGTCCTTCGAGAATAACATTCTCCACCGACAGACTGACAGTAATGTCCTCATCGGTCGGATATTGATTTTCATAAAACTTGAACGACCCCGATTCCCAGGACAGAAGCGAATATATCAGCTCTTCGATTTGTGAACGGACAACTTCTTCGAGGTCGGCCCGGTCGATAAACTTCTTTTCCAGAAGAATCTTGCCCAATCTTTTGGACGACTTCACTTTGGTCTGGGTGGAAACGGCCTCGTCGAGCTGGGTGAGAGTTATCCGTCCGCGATCCTTGAGCAGCTGCCCGATATGAAAAGTCTGCCGTGGTCCATAGGCATAAATAATCTGCCCCTTCTTGAAATAGACCATGACAATATCATCGTCTTTCTGAATCCCGAGAGTGCCCGATTTCTGGGTATTGGCGATCAACTGAAATATCTCGGGAAGAGTAAACCTTCCAATTTTTCCCTGCAATGCCTGATCCATGAGTACTCCTGATTTACATTCGGCTTAAGGATATATTTGATACAAGGTTTTGTCAAATAATGTTTTTTGCAAGTATTAAAATATCAATCATTCCGGACCTTTTCAAAAGGACTATTAGTATCCAATAACGGCAGGTAATTCGGATTCCGTCAAATTCGCCGGTTTTGATGCCAACAGAAAGAAATGTCCGACGTAAATTCTGCAATCAATTTAGAATTTACAAAGGAAATTAGAATGATTAAAACGGACTTTATGCCAGACCTGATCGACGCCATTGACAATTCCGACACCGATAAATTCATGACGTTTATGACCGAGGACGTCACATTCCGTTTCGGCAATGGACAGCCGATTGAGGGCTGGGACAATGTCAAAGAAGTGGTCGGCGGCTTTTTCGCCAGTATTAAAACGCTCGAACACAGTGTCAACGACGTCTGGCGCGCTGACAATGCCATTGTCAGCCACGGCATAGTGACCTACACCCGTCACGACAACAGCACTTTGACCGTGCCGTTTGCGAATATATTCAAAATGAAAGGCGAGCGTATCAAAGACTACCTCATCTTCGCCGATATCTCGGAATTGTACAAGTAATCGCGCATTAGATAAATTTCCCGTAGGGCAGGAGCCAAGCGAAGCGACGCGCTCCTGCCATCTTGCCAAAAGCCAAATGGTTTACAAAAAGAAAAATGGCAGAACCACTACCCTTCAAAAGATCATGGTCTTCGAAAGGGTTCTGCCCTTGTATATTGGCAATTGTTTGGAATTTGTTGTAGATTGGCAAAAAAGAGATCTCCGTAAGAGGCGGAGATCTCCATGTGACGTCGAGATCGTTCTGCCCTGGGGTCTGAAACAAACCCGTTTGTAGCGTGATCCGACGTCATTATTCAGGCCGGAACCCGAACAGTCGCTGGGGACATTATACTATAATGAGCCCGTATGTGCAAGGAAGGGATTGCCATGAACACCCGTATTGGAATTGATGTCGCGAAAGCCCATCTCGATGTCTATGACACAACCACAACCCGTCATATCCGATTCGCGAATTCTCGTCTCGGAATTAAAAAGTGTCTTGGTCATATTGTCTCGTTACAGCCGGAACTGATAGTTCTGGAAAGTACTGGAGGATACGAGCTTGAACTGGCCATTGCCTTATCTGACGCCTCTTTGCCGGCCGCTGTGGTAAATCCGCGCCGGGTACGTGAGTTTGGTCGTGCTGTCGGACAATTGGCAAAGACCGATCGGATTGATGCCGCATTGCTGGCTCGATATGCCGAAGCCATACATCCTCAAGTGCAAACACATATAAACGCCCATCATCTCAAGATGAAAGCACTGGTTGCGCGCCGAGGACAACTCGTGAAGATGCGCACGGCAGAGATCAATCGTCAGGAACACGTGCGAGACAAAGACATCGCTCACAGTATTAAAGCTGTCATCAGGACTATTGAACGAGAGTTGGAAAAAATCGAACAAAAACTGGCGACACTGATCCGTCAGATACCCGAATTACAGAGAAAGATGAAGTTGTTGGTGACGGTACCCGGGATCGCTGAAAAGACAGCGACGATGCTGATCACGAACGTCCCGGAATTGGGGCAACTCAATCGACGCCAGTTGGCGGCACTAATCGGCGTTGCCCCGATCAATCGCGATAGCGGTTCCTATCGCGGGAAACGGATGACCGGCGGTGGACGTCGTATTGTGAGGGCTCGTTTGTATATGCCCACCGTTGTCGCCTGCCATCACAATCCGGTATTAAAAGCCTATTATCAACGGCTCTTGGATAAGAGAAAAACTAAGATGACTGCCCTGGTGGCCGTGATGAGGAAACTACTCGTTGTTATAAACACCATGATTGAAAAAGGAGAAGCCTGGAACCCAACTTCTCCTTGACAATTAAGACAGTCGCTACTTTTTGGGTGCCCCACCACTTTAAGGGCTTGTTGAAAAACCAGTAGGTCGGCTTCCGAATCCTGACGAAGTCAGGAGAGAAAGCCGACATCTTGTTGTCGGGTTTCTCGTTACGCTTCGCTCCACTCGAAACCCGACCTGCTTCTTGCACCATCCGTGCACTTTTTCAACAAGCCCCTTTAGTGGTGGGATTCTTGTAATACAAATCTATTAAGACGTTCTGAAATATACGAAGATGTCGGGTTTTTCATCCCGTTACACGGGATTCAGAACCCGACCTACGGAAGAGACCAAGATGTCATGCCGCCCTTCACTTCGTTCAGGACCTTCGGCAAGTCGGCATAACCTACTCAATAAATCTCACGCAAACCATTTCTGCGTCTTAAGACATATCCGCACCAGCATCAACATGACCGGCACTTCAATAAGCACACCGACCACCGTCGCCAGCGCCGCTCCCGACGATAACCCGAACAGCATCGTGGCCGTGGCAATTGCCACCTCGAAATGATTCGACGCCCCGATCATGGCCGACGGGGCGGCATCAGGATATTTCAATTTTAGTACTCTTGCCAGCGCGTAGGTCAGGCCGAAAATAAACATTGTCTGTATAAATAACGGTATCGCAATCCAGAGGATTGTCAGCGGATTGGCGAGAATGACTTCGCCTTTGAAAGAGAACAGAAGGATCAATGTGATCAGAAGTGCTATTATTGTCACCGGCGTTAAAATATGCAGAAACTTCTGTTCGAACCAATCATTGCCTTTAGCGGCGATGAACAGTTTACGCGTCGCAAACCCGGCCAGAAGCGGCAGCGCCACATAGATCGAGATCGACAAAAGCAGCGCTTCCCACGGCACCGGCAGACGCCCGACCCCGAGCAAAAATCCCCCGAGAGGACCGTAGAACACCAGCATCGCCAGCGAATTTATGGCCACCATGATCAATGTATGGCCGTCATTGCCGCGCGCGAGATATCCCCAGACCAGCACCATGGCCGTGCACGGTGCAATGCCGAGCAGAATGCAGCCGGCCAGATAACTCCGCCACAGCGGTATCTGGAGCATCTTGATACCTTCAGATAGTACAACCGTCCCGGACCCGTACGACGCCCCGACCGGCAGATTGACCCCCAACGGCATCTTGACCAGATCGACCGCTTCGGTGCCGATCAAACCGTGGAAGACCGCCCCGAGGAAAAAAACCGCGATGGCATACATCGTGAACGGTTTGATCATCCAGTTGACAAACAGCGTCAGCAAAACCGGTTTGGCGTTCTTGCCGGCGCGAAGCACTTCGGTGAAATCTATCTTGACCATGATCGGAAACATCATAAAAAACAGGCAGACCGCGATCGGGATCGAAACCACCGGCGCGCCGTTGACGAAAACCGATTGATTGTCGAGATACACCGCCGCCGATGGTGCAATTTTGCCCAGCACTATCCCGGCGATAATGCACAGGATGACCCAGACGGTTAAGTATTTTTCGAAAAAGCCCAGTCCTTTGGGCTGCTTGGTGATGCAGGCGTCGGTAGCCATATAAAATTACTCCAGTATATTCGGTAATGTCGCAACAAATGCTTTGATCTCGTCGCGCACCCGGCGATAGATCGACAGGACTTCCTCCTCGCTGCCGGCGTTCTCCGCCAGGCGGGGCGGATCGTCGAAACCGTGGTGCATTATCTTGGCTTTTCCCGGAAAGACCGGGCAGTTTTCGGCGGCATCGTCGCAGACGGTTATCACATAATCGAATTTATGGTGCAAAAGCTCGTTGACATTTTTGGACTTGTGTCCCGAAATGTCCACACCGGCTTCGGCCATAACCTGCACCGCCCGTTGATTAAATCCGTGGGTCTCGATCCCGGCCGAGTATACTTCGATAATATCGCCTTTCAGGTGACGGGTCCAGCCCTCAGCCATCTGCGACCGGCAGGAATTGCCGGTGCATAAAAAAAGAATCTTTATTTTGTCGATGTTTTGCATAAAATCTCCGGATCGGTCCTGAGGATTTCTTTCAATTTTTTACGATCGGATATCATAAGCAGGTCATTTCGTGACTCTGACAGGATTAGATCGAGATGCTCCCGGGCCGGTGACCCCGATAATTTATCGACCAGGGAATAATACACCCAGCGTCCGTTTTTGCGGCTTTTGACCAATCCGGCCTGGCTCAATAAAGACATGTGCTTCGAGACAGTCGACGGCGCCAGGTGCAGCAGTTCGGTCAGCTGGCACAGGCAGAGTTCATGACCGTCGAGAGCCGCCAGCGCCCGCAGGCGGTTTGGGTCGGACAGCGCCTTGTATATTTCAAGCAGGTTTTTCATAATTCTATATTTCGCCAAATAACGAAATATTATATTATTTTGTTCCCCGAACGCAAATTAAATTTGGAAAATTATTCCAGAAACGGCCTGGTATTTTTCATCGAACCGGACACCTGGCGTTTCAGAGACCAGTTGCCCAGCTTGGGGTCGGCCTCGAAACCGTAACCCTGAACCGTATCCCCTGCCTGGGTGATAATCGTAACAAAGCTGTCGGTCGTAATCAGATTCTCGCCCGAATTATAATTGAGATGCTGCGAAAAAAGTTTGGCGCTGTCGTCGCTGATAATTTTCACATGCCCGTATGCGTCCATAAGATTGACCTCTTCACGGATCAGCCCGCTGTCGGCGACAAGATGGGATTTCTGCGTGCCGGTAGAATCATAAAAGAAGACTTCCAGGTGCCACGCCAGGGTCGAATCCTGTTTTTCATACTTTTCTATATAACCGGCCTTGATATCGGTGGTCATACGGTCTTTATCGTACAAAAATATCTGAGCGTCCTTGAATTCCTGATCGGGCCGAATGACAGAGGAGTCGGCTTCGGTTCCGGCCTGTACTCCCGGCGCCTTGATTTCATCGTTTTCACCGCAGGCGAACAAAACAAAAAGGGTCAAAATCAATAACAGAGTTCTCATGATGCCATTTCCTCTATATATTCTATCGGCTCCTCGGGCCGGTTGTGCCAACGGTTGTGAATCCAAATCCACTGGTCCTTATTATTCATAACGATATTTTCCCATATCCGGGTGCATTCTTTCGTGAGATTATACACATCCCGCTCGAAATTATCCGTTCTTTCAATTTTGATTTCCGGCCAGACTTTGATCTTGTAACCGTTGCCGTTTCTCAGACAGACTATCGGCACCACCGGCGTATCGGTCTTGAGGGCGATAATCGACTGCCCGACCGGCGTGTGCGACAATCTCCCGAACACCGGGACAAACATGCTGCGCACCCGGAACGAGTCGGTATCCATCAGGGCGCCAAGCATGCCGCCCTCGCGGAGCCAGCGAATCATATCCCTTGGGGACTGCCTGGTGTCGAAAACCTTCATCCCCATTTCTTCGCGGTTGCCCCGGATCAGTTCATCGAGACGAGGGTCATACAACTCTCGCCCGATAACCCCGACTTTATAACCCATCTGGGCGAAATGCACCGCCAGAAGTTCGAAATTACCGATATGCCCGGTCGGGACGATAATGCCCCGGCCCTGCTGGTACGCCCCGTCTAAATGTTCCAGATTTTCTATATCGATAAGATTTCTAATTTCCTCGACGTAATGTTTACGAATCCGTATGACGTCGATAGCCATCCGGCCCATATTGATAAAGCTCCTGCGCGCCAGCGTTTTCACCTGCTTTTGACCCATCTCCCGCCCGAATGCCAGAAAGATATTGCGTTGCGCTTTGAACCGGTCGTGCGGAGAAAACGCATAGACCAGATTTCCTATGATCGATCCGATAAACAGCGCCGCCGATCTCGGAACAGCGTTTAATATTGCCGAGAAAAATTTGACGGCAATATAAACCAGAGCTCTTTTATTATCCTTGGAAAAGAACATGAAACTAAACCAGCTTTGATTTGAGAATATCGTGCAGGTGAATAATACCGACCGGTTGCCGTTCCTTGTCGATCACGGGCAGAACCGTTATGGAATGTTTTTCCATGATGGACAGCGCTTTATCCAAAATGTCATCGGGGTCTATCGACTTCGGGTTCTTGACCATGACATCAGTCATTGCGAACTTGAAAATGTCCTGTTCGGTCTGGGTCAGCCGCCGCAGGTCACCATCGGTAAAAATCCCAGTCAGCTTTCCGGCCTTATCGACTACCAGCGTGCACCCCAGCCGTTTGCCGGTCATCTCGAAAATCGCCTCGCGGACTTTCGTGTCATCTTTTACAATCGGGATTTCCGAATTGACATGCATGCGGTCCGATACGTGCAGCAGCAACCGCCGCCCCAGCGAACCGCCGGGATGAAGATACGCGAAATCCTCGGGAGAAAAATTGCGCTGTTTTAACAGCGCCACTGCCAGAGCGTCGCCCATGACCATGGCCGCCGTCGATGACGTCGTCGGTATCAGGTTGTTCGGGCAGGCCTCGGATTCGACCGAGCAGTCCAGAATAATGTCACACTTGGCCGCCAGCGGGGAATCAGGACGGCCCGTCAAAAGAATTATTTCCACGCCGAGCCGTTTGACCGCCGGAAGAATCTGATAGAGCTCATCGGTTGCGCCGGACTTGCTGATCGCGATCATGATGTCATCGTCGCGCACCAGTCCCAAATCCCCGTGGACACCCTCGGCGGCGTGGAGGAAAAACGAGGCCACCCCGATCGAGCTGAGCATCGCCGCTATCTTCTTGCCTATAATACCGGATTTGCCCATCCCGGTGACAATCACCCGACCCTTGCATTCAAGAATCTTGTTCACTGCCGAGACAAAGCTCTCATCGAGACGTTCGGCCAGACCGGCCAGCTCTTTGGCTTCTTTGCGAATGACTTCTTTTCCGGTTTCGAGAATCATAATCTATTTTACCTCACCAGGTCGACCGGGTTTATATTGCGGCTCTCGAAATAGGCTCCAATAATCTCACGAACCGCGCCCATGCCGCCTTTGGCTTTGGTCACAAAATCGACGGTCTCAAGTAGTTCCGGCGCGGAATCGCGCACCGCAATCGACAGCCCGGCTATTTTAGCCAGACCGATATCGAGAATTTCGTTGCCGACAAAGGCCATTTGTTCGAGACTTAGTTTTAATTCTTTCAAAAGAGGCTTAATCTGTTCGCGTTTGTCGACC
This sequence comes from uncultured candidate division Zixibacteria bacterium, assembly GCA_963702205.1. GTDB lineage: Bacteria > Zixibacteria > MSB-5A5 > GN15 > PGXB01 > CALAMC01. The sequence goes on along the minus strand of OY969724.1, from coordinate 1,378,794 downwards.
TTGCCTTGTAAAATATGCCTGACACCGACATCTTTCATGCGAGTGATCGTGGCTTCCGACGGCCGCCCCGACACGACCGCAATCTCCAAACCGGTTCTCAGTGCCAACACCATATAAAATCCATCGGATATATGAAATTTTTTCATTTCAAAGCCGTCCGGCCCGAAAAAAATATGATCATCGGTCAGGACGCCGTCGACGTCCAGCGCCAGAAGCTTGATCGGATCGAATCGTTTCACCAACTGGCGGCGGGTCAGATGTTTCTTCCTGACTGCCATATTAACGACCCTGCACTTCTTCGCGGCTGTGGTGGATAGCCATCACTTCGTCGATCAATTGCTCCATCAGGTTGAGCCGAATCATCGAGGCGGCGTCGCACAGGGCTTTCGATGGTTCCGGGTGCGTTTCGACAAAGATTCCGTCGATTCCGATTGCCGCCGCCGCGCGGGCCATCGGTATCACGAATTCAGGCTGGCCGGAGCTGTTGTGGCCCCCGCCGCCAGGAAGCTGAAGCGAGTGCGTGACGTCATATATCACCGGAAAGCCTATTTTTTTCATCATAACGAACGACCGGAAATCGACCACGAGATTATGATACCCGAAAGAGCTCCCGCGCTCGGTCAGCATGACTTTTTTCGACTCGGCTTTGGCGGCTATTTTATCCATATCGTCGGGCGATACAAACTGCCCTTTCTTGATATTTATCCATTTGCCCGAAGCGGCGGCCTGCCGGACCAGTTCCGTCTGGCGGCATAAAAAGGCCGGGATTTGCAAAATGTCGACCACTTCGGCCACACGGTCGATTTCCAAGGTCTCGTGAATGTCGGTCAAAATTGGTATCTGAAATTTTTCCCTGACCTCGGCCAGAACTTCCAGCCCGAAATCCATCCCGTGCCCCGAAAACGATTCGCCCGACAGACGGTTCGCCTTGGCATACGATGATTTAAATATAATCGGCACATCGAACTTGCCGGACAGTACCACCAGACGCTCGGCGACTTCAAAACATACTTCTTTCGATTCTATCGCGCACGGTCCGGCGATAAAAAACAACTTCCCGGATTCCACTATTTGATCTATGGACATCATACTGCTGCCACTCACGGTTTCTTAAAGTGCCATTTGATAACGTCGCCGTCTTTCGTTACGTATTTGTCACAGGCGGTGTTAATGGTACTGTCGTTTATGGTAAAAAGCCACCAGTAGCCATCTCCCGACGCCACCGAATCGATGGATTTCACAAATGTCCCCATTGGACTCTCGTGAGCCTCTACCTCGTGTTTTTCGAGGGTTAAATCCAGCACCGACATTCCATCTTTACCGTCCAGTTCGATAGTCAGGCTGTCGGCCTTATCGGGCAGCGCCGCCGTTTTGGCACTGCCGTCGGTTTTATTCGAACCACATCCCACCGTCAGCAATACCACATACAATAAGACGAAAGCGGCAAATATATGTCTCGCACAAAACTTCAATTCTTACTCCAATCTTGCAGGCGCATAAGATAAATTATTCTCCTCGCGTTGTCAAAGCATCGTTTGAAAGAGGCCACCTGACCCGAATGACAGGTCACTGTAATAGAAAGCGAAATAAACCTCGATAAACTGCAAGCTTTGGCTCCAAAGCAAAACTAATTTATTAATGAACGGCTCGAAACAAAATCCGTCTTATGGCGTAGTTTTGATTATGGTTATCGCAAACAACTGACCTTAAAATATGTGTGGGATCCATGATTAAAAAAATTCTGTTTATCGCTTTTATTGTCGTTCTGGTCGGGGCGGTCCTATTTTTCGCTATCGACGGCTCCGCCTCCAAAGATACCAGTTTCCAAACATTTCCAGTCGCCAAAGGTTCGATCATAGATAAAGCGCTGGCCGTCGGCCAGATCGAACCAAAAAGAGAAATTGCCGTCAAATCCAAAATTTCGGGTGTCGTCAAAAGGATCCACGTCGAGGTCGGCGATCAGGTCAAAGTCGGCGACCCTCTGATAGATGTCGAACCCGACCCGACCCCGCTGGAATTCGCCGAATCCAAACGTCAGGTGGAAATTTACCAGGTATCGTACGACAACGCCAAGCGCGAATATGACCGGCTTAAAACGCTGGCTGAAAAGGGCCTTATATCCTCGCAGGACCTCGAATCCAAACAGGCCGCATCCGATGAAGCCGAACTCAGATTGAAACTGTCCAAAGAAAAGCTGGCCCTGATAGAATCCGGCGAGACGACTATCGCCGATATTACCGTCGATAATACCGTCCGGTCCAAAGTCAGCGGCATGGTGCTCTCGCGGCTGGTCGAAGAGGGCGACCCGGTCGTACCGCTGACATCGTACCAGGCCGGAACCGAACTCATGACGCTGGCGTACATGGACGACCTGATTTTCAAGGGGACGGTCGATGAAATCGACGTCGGTCGTCTGCACCTCGGACTCGAAGCCAACATCAAAGTCGGAGCGCTTCCCAACGATACCATAACGGGAACGCTTTCGAAAATATCGCCCAAGGCGCGCAACGATCAGGGCTCCAATGTTTTCGACGTCGAAATAGAAATTACCAAAACCGGCAAAAATCTCCTTCGTGCCGGATATTCCGCCAACGCCGATCTCATCATCAGCCAGGCCAAAGACATACTTCTGGTGCCCGAACGGCTAATAAACATCACCAATGATACATCATTCGTGGAAGTGCAGGATACACTGGGTAATATTACCCAGATTCCAATCGAAACCGGACTTTCCGATGGCATTAACATCGAAGCTAAATCCGGGGTCAGCGAAGGTGACCTGCTGGTGGAAAGACCTCCCCGGGAGATTCAATAGATGCTGCCGTTTATGTCGATCAAGCAGTTCCTGCGGGATATGCGTTCCCAGAAGCTGCGAACTTTCATGACCATGTTTGGAATTCTCTGGGGTACGGCTGCGATTATACTCCTGATGTCTTTCGGCAAGGGCATTCAGGTCAAGCAGGAAACCCGCGCCAAAGGGATGGGCGAAAATATTTCCGTGATCTGGCCGGGGCTCACGTCAAAACCATGGCAGGGATTGCCGCGCGGCCGCAACGTCAGGTTCACCGAGGAAGACGTGGCCAGGATGAAAGCCTCCTATCCGAGCATCCACAAAATATCTCCGGAATTCAGTAAATGGAACGTCCCGGTTAAATCCAGGAAAGATAATATGCTCTGCCACATAAGCGGCGTCTGGCCGGAATTCGGTGAAATGCGGAATATTATTCCTCAGCTGGGCGGACGATTTATTAATGCCTTCGATATTGCCGAAAAACGACGAGTGGTATTTATAGGTAACCAGCTGGCCGAAAAACTTTTCCCGGACGAGGACCCGATCGGACAGATTCTTCTGGTAAACCGGATGCCGTTTGTCGTGATCGGAGTGCTTAAAGAAAAGGTTCAAAGCGGATCCTACGGAGGCCGCGATAGCCGTAACTGCTTTGTTCCTTCTTCGACGTTCCTGACGATGTACAGCTTCCGGTATCCCAATAACATCATTGTCCAGTCGCAGACAGTTTTTGAAATGCCGCAAACCAAGAATTCCATTTATCAATACATGGCCGGAAAATATAATTTCGACCCCGACGATATGGAAGCCCTCTCGATCTGGGACACCACCGAAAACCTGCGCTTTTGGAAGACTCTCTTCACCGCTTTTCAGGCATTCTTGATTTTCATCGGAATCCTGACCCTTATTACCGGCGGCATCGGTGTTACCAATATCATGAACGTCGTGCTGGAAGAACGCACCAAAGAAATCGGGATTAAGATGGCCCTGGGAGCCAAGAAACAGACTATCATGGGGCAGTTCATTTTCGAAACGCTTCTGCTGACCCTGCTCGGCGGAACTCTCGGGTTTCTGGTGGCATTCGGGATCATCAAAGTTTTCCCATACCTCGGCATGAACGATGAACTCGGGGTTCCGGTCATCAGACCCTTTATAACATTCATTAGTGTCGGCGTGTTGGGAATCGTGGCGCTTCTGTCGGGCTTTTTCCCGGCCCGCAAAGCGGCGGCACTGGAACCGGTTAAAGCTTTGAAACTATTTTAAAAAAATATGAGACCATCTGTAATCATAAATGTCTTCCTGCGGGATTTTCGCAAGCAGCGCAAGAGAATGAGTCTGACTCTGCTGGCAATACTCTGGGGAACGCTTTCGATCATGCTCCTGCTGGCTTTCGGCGAGGGTTTGAAATACCAGATGAAAAACGGCACCAAAGGGCTCGGCGAGGGCATCGTCATTGTGTGGGGCGGACAGACGTCGATTCCCTTCGAGGGCTTCGGTAAAGGACGTCATATATCGCTGCTTCCCGAAGATATAAATTATATAAAGGAACGAATGCCGGAGATGGAAGCGGTTTCGGGTGAATATATTCGCTGGGGCGCGGACGTCCGGTACGGCAGCAATCTGCTGAACGAAAGAATCAACGGCCTTTTTCCGATTTACGAGGACCTGCGCAATTTTATCCCGCAGATGGGCGGCCGCTTCGTAAACGATATTGATATTCAACAGCGGCGGCGGGTCGCTTTCCTTGGGGACCGGGTCTATGAACGTCTGTTTGCCGGAGGGTCGTCCGATATAACGGGCAAATCAAGCCAGCCGGTTAACCCCGTTGGTCAAATTATCACAATAAACGGGACACCCTTCACGGTTATCGGGGTTATGAAGCACAAAATGCAGCAGAGCTCGTATCAGGGCCGCGATGAAGACGTCATCGCCATCCCCGCCACGACCTTCGTCGGAATTTTCAGTGACCCATACCTTGATAATATCATTTACCGACCGGTCAATAAGGACCAGCACAAAGCCGTCGAAAAGCACCTGTTCGAAGTCATGGGCGCCAAGCACAAATTCAACCCCAGCGATGAATCCGCCCTGTGGACCTGGGATATTCTCGAAAGCGAAAAAGAAGAAGAAAAAATAGCCCTCGGGATTCAACTGTTTCTCGGCATGATCGGCGCCCTGACTCTTATAATCGCCGGGGTCGGCGTGGCGAACATCATGTATGTGTCTGTCAAAGAAAGAACCCGCGAGATAGGAATCAAAATGGCACTCGGAGCGCGCCGGATATACATACTCGTGCAGTTTGTTCTGGAAGCACTCTGGATAACGCTTTTTGGAGGATTGCTCGGCATGGCGCTGGCCTATGTCCTGACCGAAGCGTTCAAACGGGTCGATATACAATCGGAAGCTATCAACTTCATGGGCAAACCGACCGTCTCACTCGAAATAGGCTTAATCGTTACGTTAATTCTCGGATTGATCGGGTTTTTATCAGGGCTTTTCCCGGCGATGAAAGCCTCATCGGTCGATCCGGTGCAGTCGCTGCGATATGAATAGGAAGTCATAGACTTATCGAGGATGCAATATGCTTAAGATGTCCAACATTCAAAAGGTCTACAATACAGGCAACGTGGAATTCCGTGCCCTCAAGGGCGTTTCAATAGATATTCAGGACAACGAGTACGTCTCCATCATGGGCCCGTCGGGGTCCGGCAAATCGACCCTTATGAATATCATGGGCTGTCTGGATGTTCCCTCGGAGGGTGACTATCTTCTCGAAGAGCAGCCGGTCAAAAACCTCACGCCCAACCAACTGGCTGAGATTCGCAACCGCAAGGTTGGATTTGTCTTTCAGGCCTTCAATTTGCTGCCGTACGCCACCGCGGCGGAGAACGTCGAAATTCCGCTCCTTTTCGCCGGAGTCAAATCGAAAACACGCCGACAGCGGGTAGCTGAAGTTCTCAGTTCCGTCGGCCTGGCCGATAAACTCGCCAACAAGCCGACCGAGCTGTCCGGCGGCGAAATGCAGCGGGTGGCTATCGCCCGTGCTCTGGCTAACCGACCTAACCTGATTCTGGCCGATGAACCAACCGGAAATCTTGACAGCAAATCCGGCGGCGAAATTATCAAGCTGTTCGACCAATTGCACGAGGAAGGGCACACGATTGTCATTATCACGCACGATCAGAACATCGGTAATCACACCCAGCGGATCATTAAGCTCAAGGACGGGCTGATCTACAACGGCAACGGCACTCCTCTATAATCCAAACGATATTCTTGTAATTTAGTCTTGCGTTACGGGCGGAATATTCGCAGATTATGGCCCGATGAAACGACGACACTATTATTTTTGGGCAATCTTGCTGTCACTGACTCTGTTATTCGGGACAGCAATGGCACAGGATACGCCCGATGAGCAGGAAACGGCTCCGGCCGATTCGATGGCCAACTGGCCGGACTCGGCCTATTTCCGGGCGAACCTGCCCGAGGTCGATCTCGTCACCAACAGTTTCTATCTTCAAAGAGATTTCTACCCCGATTATTACAAAAGCGAATACGGCGTCTACCGCGACCTGCGCAAAGCGGCGAACAATGATTCATCCCTGGTCGCCATGTGGGACAGCCTCGGAACAAAAATTCTCGGTGTCATCGAAACCCTGTCCGGGGTCAACTGGGTCGAGCGCGGTCTGGACGTCCACCTTCTGCGCTATCTGCCGGTTGAATTTATGTATGACCCTCTTATTCTGCCGATTGAAGGAATCAAACATCAGACGTATATCGAAGCCGCTCCGACCGGTCTGTACCGATTTTTCAACCTGATTAGAATATTGTCCGGAAGAAACCTCATGCAGCTTTACCAGGTGCAGTACCGCAATTCGGGCGTCGGACGGCACCCGCTGATGGAACAATCGCAGTACCGCTTCGATATTCTTTCGCTGACACTGGCCGTCGCCACCGCCGAACTGGTCATGCCCACCGACAGCCTCGATCAGATTCTGGGATCGGAAGAATTCCGGATCCACAATCCCGGCTGGGAAATTTACCGCAATCATTTCCGCCACAACTGGAAACTCAGTCCCGAAACTCCGATGCTTTTCTACATCACCCGCGAATCGGCTTTCTCGCCCCTGATCGAGCTGACCAAAGCGCCGCGCGTGCGGAGTGTCAAGCCCCATGATCAGAATAGTCAGGCTCAGATGAAGCTCTCTGCCGGGGGTGGTCGACTCGGCTTTTCGGTGTCCAAAACGTCGCGGGGATACCTCGAAGTGGTCGATATCGACACGCTCGGGCTGGCCTATGCCAACGGTCTCATGGTCGGCGACCAGATCAAACGGGTTAACGGTGAGTACCCCCGTAATGCGCGCGAACTGATGGCCAAAATTCTGGATAAAATTGACACCGACGGCGTTTATTTGCAGCTTATCAGGGAAGGCGAAGACGTCGACCTCCTGATGGTCCCTGTGCACGAAATTCCCGAGGATGAGCCGCTCCCCACTGACAGTCTTTTGGATATCGGACCTTTTCAGAAAAATTGATTCTGCGATGATTTCGTGTCCGTCCGTATTGTTTGGAAATCTGCAATTCATTTTTAAAAGAGAGGGAAAAGGATGAAAGCTATTATTGTGTATATGTCGGAATATGGTCATATCGAACAAATGGCCGGCAAAATTTTGCAGGGCCTCGAAGAAGAAGACATCGACGTCACTATGGCCAAACCAGCCGACGTCAAAGCCGAGGATTTGCTCGAATACGATGGAATCGTCCTGGGCTCTCCTGTCCGGATGGGATCGGTGGGCGGTCGTCTGAAAACCTTTATCGAAGGCACCAGCGGCTTGTGGTTAAAGGCCGCTTTAAAAAATCGCGTCGGCGGCGTCTTTGTCTCCGGTGGAAACCCAAACTCCGGGATCGAAACGACCCAGATAGCACTTTACGGAACCCTCCTCGAACTGGGGTTGGTGATGACCGGATTCGTCAACGATATGCCCGGCTACGGTAAAGGGGCCAATCAGTGGGGCCCGGTGGCCCATGTGGGACTTGACGGGACCGAGGGGCCGACCGATGATACTCTCACCGCCTGCGTGGAATATGGCAAACGCCTGGGCTGGGCCATAAAAAAAATCCGGGGTTGATAATTTAGTCGGATATATCAATTGACTTGATCCCACCTGAGGTTTATATTCGCCGAAAATTTGGCGGGATAACAACCAGGAGAGGATCCGGGTGGAGGCGATTAAGGCTTCCTCGGGGGGCGGATTATTTCAGCAGCTTAGGCGTCCGGATAAAGAAATCTTTACGGTCGTTCTGAAGATTTTCGGACTGCTGGTTTTTCTGTATCTCTTTATTCTTTCAATAGCGCTTTTAGGCGATTCCTTCAAGCTCTTCGGGAAGGACTTCGCCAAATCACTTCTTGCCACTACGGCTCATCCGGTGGTCGGGCTTTTTATTGGTATCCTTGCCACATCGGTAATTCAATCTTCATCCACGACCACATCAATCGTTGTGGGTATGGTCGGCGGAGGCATACTAAGCATTGAAAATGCCATTCCCATAATCATGGGGGCCAACATAGGGACAACTGTCACCAATACGATTGTGTCATTAACTCACATTGCGAACAGCGATGAATATCAGCGAGCCTACTCCGGAGCCGTCGTGCACGACATCTTCAATATATTATCCGTACTGGTTCTTTTCCCGCTTCAACTAACCACGCATTTTTTGAGCAAACTGGCAATTTTATTCGAAAGTATTTTCGAAAACATGGGGGGCCTTTCTTTCGGATCACCCATAAAGTTTATCACCAAGCCGCTTACCGAGTTTATAATAAATATCGACAGCCACAGCGGATGGATATCGGCCGCGATTGCCATTTTGTTATTGATATTGGCCCTCAGATACATGGTCAAAATCTTAAAGTCGTTGGTCTTAAGTCGGGTCGAAATATTCTTCCAAAGGTATATTTTTAAAACTACGCTAAGGGCCCTATTGCTGGGATTTGTGCTAACATCGATCGTTCAATCTTCTTCCATAACGACGTCATTGATTGTTCCCCTCGTGGGGGCCGGAGTATTATCTCTTAATCGTGTTTATCCGTTCACGTTGGGAGCAAATGTCGGGACAACGGTCACTGCGATTATGGCCGCAATGGTTACCGGCAATCCGGCAGCCCTGGCTGTAGCCCTATCTCACCTGCTTTTCAACGTTTGCGGTATTGTCATCTGGCTGCCGTTGAAAAAAATCCCGATCGGGCTGGCTGAATTGGCCGCCGGATTAATACAAAAGTCCAAACTTATCCCGATCGGAATTACCGTAGTCGTGTTTTTCGTATTTCCACTAATGCTAATTTATTTGCTGAGGTGATAAAATATGCTTGAAGAACTCCTTAAAATGTTCCGCAAGGAAAGCCTCCTCGATCAATCCTACGAAACAACGGTGACCATGCTCGAAACCGACGAGGAGATGTTTCTGGCCAGCGTCAATTCGCTGCGCCATCTTGACAGCGCCAAACTGCCGTTCAACATCTACGAAAAAGACAAGATGATCAACAAGTTCGAACGCGAAGTGCGCCGCAACGTCCTGACCCACCTGACCATTTCCGAAAATAAAAACGTTGGAATCGGGCTGGTGCTGATATCAATCGTAATCGACGTGGAACGAATCGGCGATTATACCAAGAATATAGCCGAACTGGCCGTGGCCCATCCTGCCCGTCTGGAAGGCGGCGATCTCGAAGATACTCTGGTCGAAGTCGAAGACCGGGTTAAAATTCGTTTCCGGGAACTGGTGAAAAGTCTGCTGGAAAAAGACGTCGAGCTGGCCCGAAGGATTATGTCGGAACACCGCGATGTCTCCGGAAAATGCGATCTGGCGCTCAATGAAATCCTGCTGGGAAAAGACGAAAGCCTCTCCGCGCCCGATGCCGTCGCCCTGGCCCTATATTTCCGTTACCTGAAACGAATCGCCTCGCATTTGACTAATATCGCCAGCGCCGTGATAAATCCTTTCCCGCGAATCGGCTTTCGTGAAAAACCCAAAGGCGATAATAAACCAAGCTGACGGCAAGTCATCGTAGAAAAATCAGGCCGGGTTTCAAGTTAAGTGTGACAAAGAACCCGGCTTTTTATTGAAGTAATGTTCCCACTGTCTCATACTGCCGATTATTCAGTTCCGTCAGGCCATTTCCCGATGCAATCGTGATGAGACCTGACGGTCATTTTTTTGTACGAGGCACATTTTGTGCGCGGCACATGTCCACATGTGCCCGAGCGCCTGGAGTAAGAGTGACCGGCAGGGATATAGCCTCAACCCGGCAATGATAACCAACGATGTTTGTTGACAAAACGGCCCTGCAATCGTATTCTGGCGTCTGATGGAAACGATAACCCAGATTCTCTCCCATAAAATATTCCTGTGGACCAGCTTTAACCTGCTCGTACTGGTTCTTCTCGGGCTCGACCTCGGTATCTTCCACCGCAAAGATCACAAAATAACGATGAAAGAAAGCCTGATCTGGTCGGTGATCTGGGTAATCGTGGCGCTGCTGTTCAACGTCTTCGTCTACTTCTGGAAAGGCGGCACGACCGCGCTGGAGTTTTTTACCGGCTATTTTATCGAGCGCTCGCTTTCTATTGACAACTTGTTCGTATTCCTGCTGATATTTTCTTATTTCAAGGTCTCGGAACGCTATCAATACCGGGTTTTGTTCTGGGGCATTCTCGGAGCTTTGATCTTCCGCGGTTTGTTTATTGCCACCGGGACCTTTCTGGTCGCGAGATTCAGCTGGATACTGTACATATTCGGCGCTTTTCTCATCTACGCCGGTATAAAAATGGCCTTCGCCGGTGATAAAGAAATCGAGCCGGAGAAAAACCCGGTGTTACGGTTCGTCCGCAAGATCGTCCCGGTCACCCAAAATTATCATGAGGGGAAATTTTTCATACTGAAGGAAGGGGCCAAATTCGCCACGCCCTTGTTTATCGTCCTGGTTGTGGTCGAGTCGACCGATATCGTCTTCGCCCTCGATTCCATCCCGGCCATTTTCGCCATAACCCTTGACCCGTTCATTGTCTATTCCTCGAATGTCTTCGCCATTTTGGGCCTGAGGGCTCTTTATTTCGCCCTGGCAGCCCTGATGCATATGTTTTATTATCTGAAATACGGACTCGGAGCTATTCTGTCCTTTGTCGGGCTCAAAATGCTGGTGGCGAAATTCGTCCATATTCCAATCTGGATCGCGCTCACAGTAATCTCCGCCCTGCTGGTAATTTCTGTGATCGCATCACTTATCTGGCCTCAGGAAAAGCAAGAAACAGCCAAATAACATCTTTTCCACACATACTATATATATAATGTGGAAATCTTTCCGGGAATATCGTCCAAATAGCCTAAATCAGGTCTGATATTAAATGTGGATAACTATTGGAGCGCTTAAAATTCGGCCTATCCCCGAATAATCATATTGACAATGTCTTTGCGAAGCAGAATCCCGACCAGCCGCGAGCCCTCGGCCACGAAAACCCGCCGCAGGTCCTTAAAAATCATCATCGCCGCCACTTCGACCAGAGTTGTGTTGAGCGTCGCGATTTCATGATCTTGTGTATATAGCTGACTGACCTTGATTTTGTCCTCTTGTTTAAGAAGCTCCTCGAACGGCTCGGTTTCTGTCGAATAGTTAAGGTTGGAAATGAGCGTCTTGTAATCCGGAAGGGCCGCCCGAATCAGGTCTTTATCGGTTATCTGGCCCAGGAGATTGCCGTCGTCGTCAACTACCGCCAGGGCCGACAGGCGATTTTTGAACATAAGATTGGCGACTCGCTTGAGGGAGTCATCGGGTGTAACCGTCGCCACCCCGCGACGCATTATATCCTTGACCGTCAACTGTTTCTCGACCGCCACCCCGCTTTGCCAGATAATATCTATAATGTCCGCCCGGTTTTCGGCGGCGATTATTTTCTCCCGGTTGCCCTCGATTCGGGCAAAAGCGGCGAAGGCCGACAACGTCTGAAGATACAATTTTGAGATTTGGGTCGGAGTTAAAAGCAGGATTATGACTTTAAGAGGAACATTATCTGGGGTTTTGTCATTTAATCCGGCTTTCGAAATCCCCAGAAGGACCACCATGTCGTCGACTTCATCGGTGCGGGCGTGCGGGAAAGCGAAGCCCCGCCCGTACGATGTATTCTCTATTTCCTCCCTTTCGAGAATCATGGCCCGGACACGATCGAAAGAGATGCCCGGTTTGGCCTGTCTCAAAAGGTCAAGCAGTTCGTCGATGGCCTCTTCCTTGGTCGATGCCGTGAGTTCATCGACGATAAATTCCTCTTTGAGCATATTTGCCAGTCGCATAAAGCCCGTCAGTCCTCCTTCTTAAAAGATATCGGAACTTGTCTCGCTTTCAGCGAATCCGGAGTCACGATGCCCCCGGAGACGATCATCTTGATTCCTTCTTCAATCGTCAGGTCCAGGTGATGAACCTCGTCTTCGGGCACGAAGATCACGATACCGGAAACCGGGGTCGGAGTCGAGGGCACAAAAACGCCAACCAGGTTTTTTTGGCTGACTTCATCGATTTTTATCCGGGCGGTCGCGAAACCCAGCGCGAACGAGCCGACCCGGGGATATTCAATCATCACGACCTCTTTAAAACTTTTTATATTCGGTATCGTGATCGCTTCGATCAACTGCTTGGCCGCGAGATAGAAAATACGAATTATCGGGGTCCGCGTCAAAATATTATCGCCGAAACGATAAATTCTTGCCCCAAGAAAATTCCGGGTGAAAAAGCCGGTCAGGAGAATAAGCAGGATCGTCGTGATAATCCCCAATCCGGGAATATGATAACCGAAAACGCGTTCGACCACCGGCGAGAGGATTCCATCGAACGATTCGAATAAAAATCGCAGGACGACATAGGTGAGAATCAGAGGGACGACTACCAGGACGCCCGAAACGAACTGGCGACGGATAACATCTTTGACTATTTGCAGCAAGGACATACTATAATAATCCCCGGTACGAATAATCGGCCAAATCTATTATTTATACACACCGAAAATCGTTTCAGAATACCGGCCGCTGATTGTGATGATAAATCAGAAGGCAAAAGCCGCTGCCGAATCGAGGGCAAACTTAATAACAGGCTCCGGATAAATGCCAAATAAAATGACCCCAATCACGCCGATCGCCAGTATCAGCCGCGCGGTGAAAGACAGTTTCAGATCGAAAAGAGATTTGCTGGGCGCGAAATACATCACCTTGACCACGTTGGCATAATAATATAACGATACCACCGCCATCAATAGCCCCAGAATCACCAGCCAGGTATATCCGGCCTGAATACCCGCCGCGAACACCAGATACTTGGCCGCAAAACCGCCCATAGGCGGGATCCCCGCCAGCGACAGCATGAAAATCGACAAACAGGCGGCAAAAGCCGGCGATGATTGCGACAGACCGGCATAGCTGGTGATCTTGTCCGAGCCGGAGCGATCTTCGAAAAACGTCGCGGCAGCAAAAGCACCCATATTGGCAAACAGGTAAACGAACATATAATATCCAATCGAGGCAATGCCCATGGCGCTCGCCGAAACCATACCGACCATGATATAACCGACCTGGGCGATCGAGGAAAACGCCAGCATGCGTTTGATATTATCCTGCCGAATGGCCGCCAGATTTCCCCAGACCATGGCCGCGGCAGCCAAAACGGCGATAATCGTTCCCCAGTCGAGCGGCCGCATAACCGAACCTGAAAACGCGATCAGGCCGTTGACAAAAATTCTCGCAAAGGCGATCAAACCGGCCGCCTTGGAACCGACCGACAAAAATCCCGTCACCGGTGTGGGAGAGCCCTGATACACATCGGGAGCCCACATATGAAACGGCACCAGCGCCAGTTTGAAACCGATACCCGCGATAACCATCATCAGCGCCAGAATCAATCCGGGGCCGATTTTGCCGTAGGACAAAAACAACAGCGAGAGATTTATCTTCATCTGGACGATATCTGTCGTCCCGCTCAGGCCATACAAAAGCGACAGACCGTATAACAGAATAGCCGATGAAAATGCCCCGACGATGAAATACTTCATGCCGGCCTCAACCGACAGACGATCATCTTTGAAGAACGCCGCCAGGACGAACAGCGGGATGGTCGTCAGTTCCAGTCCGACATAAAGCGATATAAGTTCACTCGACGAGGCCAGAAACATCATGCCGACCGTCGAATACATAATGAGGCCGAGAAATTCGCCCCGGTGATTCTTTATTTTTTCGGTCAGGATGCTGAACGACGACCCGATCGCCATGAAAGCCGCTCCGAGGAAAATTACCTTGAACAGGACCGACAGGGAATCGGATGTGTACATATTATTGAAAGTAATCCCGCCCCATGTAAGACAAAGCAAAACGCCGGTTACCAGCAGGCCGAACATGGCCGTCCACGCCAATGACCTGGTTTGTTTGCGGCCGGTCCCGAGATCGAGAATTATTACCAGCGTCGCCCAGACAAACAAAAACAGTTCGGGGGTGATTAATTTTAAATTATATGCCGGCATATTCATGTAATTAACGCGCCATCAGGTTAACGAGGTTTTCCAGCGTCGCCCGCAGCATATTCGAAAGCGGTGCAGGGTAAACACCTATGACTATGGTCAATAGGCCCAGCGGGGCAACCGTGAGAATCTCTCGGAGACCTATCTCTTTCAGCCCACCCCATTTGGCGAGATTAAATTCACCGAGAAACATACGCTGCACCATACGCAGCATGTACGCCGCCGTAAGGACCACACCGAGGACGGCCAGGGCCGTGATAATCATGAAGCCGGGCTGGCTGAACGAACCGATAAACACCATGAATTCCGAAACAAAGCCCGACATCCCCGGCAAACCGAGCGAGGCCATCGAAAAGAGCACCATCAGTCCCGTGTATACCGGCAGTTTCACGCCCAGCCCGCCGAACGCGGCGATTTCACGGGTGTGAGCCCGGTCATAAAGCACGCCGACCAGAAGGAACAACGCGCCCGTGATCAAACCGTGGCTGATCATCTGGAACATGCACCCGGTTATGGCCGTCACCGAACTGAACGCCCCCAGCGCCAGCATGCAGTAACCCATGTGCGACACCGAGGAATACGCCACCAGCTTCTTGAGGTCCTTCTGGGCCATCGAAACCAGTGCGCCATATATGATGGCAATTAATCCCAATATCGCTATCGGTATCGAAAAATACCTTGTCGCCTCGGGAAACATCGGCCACGAAATTCTCAGCATACCGTATGTCCCCATCTTAAGGAGCACACCGGCCAGGATGACCGATACGGCCGTGGGCGCTTCGACGTGCGCGTCGGGCAACCATGTATGGAACGGCCAGACCGGAACCTTGATCGCAAATGCTATAAAGAAGAACACGAAGCACATAATCTGCAGCGAATGACTGAAAGCGGGGGCAGTCTGAATCAGGGTCAACATGTTAAGCGTGTGCGGCTCGCTGGTGAAATACAGAACCAGGATCGACACCAGCATAAATATCGAACCGAACAGCGTATACAGGAAGAACTTGATCGCGGCGTATTCCTTTCGCGGACCACCCCAGATGCCGATCAGGAAATACATCGGGACCAGCATGACTTCCCAGAAAACGTAAAATAGGAAGAAATCGAGGGCGCAGAAGACACCCATCATGCCCGCAATCAACAGCAGGAAGAACGCGAAATATTCTTTAACCCGCTTGACTATATTAAAGGAAGCCAAAATCGAAAGAAATCCCAGAAGCCCGGTCAAAAACAACATCGGCACCGAAATACCGTCGACCCCAAGAAAATACTGGGCATTTAAGACCGGAATCCACGCGAACGGTCCCTCGACATAAACCATCGCCGCCGATGACGAATGCACGACGAAATAATCGTAGGTCAACCAGGCGGAAATAACGAATGGGACGAAAGAGAACAACGCCGATGTCCATCGGATCAGTCCGAAGTTTTCTTTGGGAAGAAACATGACCACGAGAAATCCGGTCAGCGGGATAAAGATCAGTGAACTGAGCACATATTCATACATAAGCGTATATTATCCTCCTACCCTTCGATATTCGGTTCCGTTTTGAGCCGGTTGGCCTGGGAAATTTTCGACAACAGACGGGCCAGCGCCAGAATCACGACGCCCGCCAGGTAATAATAAAACCCCTCCGGTGTCACCCTGTATATCACGAATCCCACCGCCGAGCCGAGCATGACCAGAGTATAAAACTGAACCGAACCACTCTGGATGAATTTCAAAGCCCACGACCCGGCCTGGCATATATAACCGAGACCGTTGACGATACCGTCGATGATGTACTTATCAAACCACATTTTCAAATCGGACCACTTGATGGTCAGCCAGCCGGAGCCGTTGACGACCCCGTCGATTATGTTGGCGTCGAACCACCACATCACTCTGGTAAAACCGAGGAGCGGATTGATAATGATCGCGGCGTAAATTTCGTCGAAGTACCATTTATTGAAAGAAATTTTATACAACAGTTTGAACCGTTCGGCCATAGCATCGGCCGAGATAGCTTTCTTGTAATACATCATGTAGGCCAGCCAGATACCGGACACCGCCACGATGGTCGAGACAATCATCATTATATAATTGGGATGGTGCACGTGGTGCTCGCCGTGATACACGAACGATGAAAATCCGTGAGAAAGCCAGGGCAGTCCCACCCAACCGGCGAAGATAGATAAGAACGCCAGGACCATAAGCGGAATGGTCATACTCCATGGAGATTCGTGGGCGTGCTCGAAACGGTGCTGATCGCGCGGCTCGCCGGTGAAAGTCAGGAAGCAGAGGCGGAACATATAGAAAGCGGTCATGAACGCGATCAGAAGCGTCACGGCCATGAATATCGGATGTCCGATGGTCGACGCAACAATTTCATCCTTGGACCAAAAGCCCGAAAACGGGAAAATCCCCGAGATCGACAACGACGCGATAAAGAAAGTCATCGTCGTGATTTTCATCTTTTTCGACAACCCGCCCATGTCGTTGATATCGTTGGTGTGCACCGCGTGTATCACCGAACCGGCGCCTAAAAATAACAGAGATTTGAAAAAGGCGTGGGTCATCAGGTGGAACGTCCCGGCGTAGTACCCCACCGAATGCGTCATCGGGTCGTGCGCCAGATCGACGCCGTACAACCCCAGGGCCATGATCATGTACCCCAGCTGACTGCAGGTCGAATAAGCCAGGACCCGCTTGATGTCGTTCTGGGTCAGGGCAATCGTCGCCGCCATGAACGACGTCACCGCGCCGATCACGGCGATCACCATCGCGGCCGTAGATGATCCTGCGAACAGCGTCATACCGCGCGCCACGAGGTACACCCCGGCGGCGACCATAGTCGCGGCGTGGATCAAAGCCGAAACGGGAGTCGGGCCTTCCATGGCGTCGGGCAACCAGACGTGCAGCGGGAACTGGGCCGATTTACCGACCGCCCCGCAGAACACTAAAATACCCGCTATTGCAATGATGTTGCCCGGGATCGCACCCGACGCGACTTTCGCGAAGACTTCCTGATAGTTTAAAGTACCTGCATAGGCGACCAAAATCATGAGTCCGACAATGAAGCCGAGGTCGCCTACACGGGTAGTAATAAAAGCTTTTTTACCGGCGTCGGCCGCCGACTTTTTCTCGAACCAGAAACCGATCAGCAAATACGACGTCAACCCGACCAGTTCCCAGAAGATGAATATCATAAAGAAGTTATTGGCAATAACCAGCCCGAGCATGGAGAACGTGAATAGCGACAGGTACGAATAGTACCGGCTCCAGCGCGGGTCGTCTTTCATGTAACCGAGCGAATATATCTGCACGCACGACGATACGATCGTCACGACCATCAGCATGACCGCGGTCAAACCGTCGATCCACATACCCAGTTCCAGCTTGATAGCCGGATGGTCGATAAACGTATAGGCCATCTGAAGCGGTTCGCCGTGACGACCGATCATGGCGACCAGGACGGCGGCGGAATGCAGGAAAGCCAGGAGGATCATCGAGATCGATATGGCCGACGACAATTTCTCTTTCCACCGGGTGAAAAATACAATCACCAGGAAACCAAGCAGAGGATAAAACGGTATGAGAAAGGCTTTTTCCAGCATATTACCACTTCATTATATTTATCCGGTCCACTTCGATACCCCGCCAGTTGCGATACAACAGCAGCACGATCGCCAGTCCGACCACCGCTTCGGCGGCGGCGATGACGATCACGAACAGCGAGAATATCTGACCGGTCAGGCCGTCGGCTCCAATGTACTTATTGAAGGCGACCAGGTTTATATTGACTGCGTTGAACATTAATTCCAGTGACATCAATATCCCGATGGAATTACGGCGTGTCATGACACCGAACAGACCGATGGCGAACAATATCGCCGCCAGAGCCAAATATTGCAGCATCATGCGCCCGCCTTTCGGGACAAAACAATCGCGCCGATCAAAGCCGCCAGCAGAACTATGGAGACGACCTCGAACGGCAGGACATAATCGGTCATCAAGAGCTTGCCGATCGTCAAAATATTTTTCTCCGGAAGCACTTCCTTGCTCATGCGCCAGACGGTATTGGTAAACGATCCGAGCGAGATAAGCAAAAATCCGGCGCAGATAAATATCGCCGTCGGGACCTGCTCGTTGGACTGCTCGATTTTTTTCGAGGCCAACCGTGACGTGAGCATTATCGCGAAAATCATAAGAACCGACACTGCCCCGACGTATATGAGCACCTGTGAGGCCGCCAAAAATTCTGCACCGAGCAATACATAAATTCCCGCGACCGAAAATAGCGTCAAAATCAAAAAGATGGCGCTGTGAAATATGTTTTTCAATGTCACTACATAAATGGCGCAGATAATAATTATAAAACTCAGCAGGCAGAACAGGGGATTCGCATAAACGAAATTATAAAACTCCGCAAGCTTGTCAATGAATTGTGTCATACCGTCCCCCCCTCGGATTCTTTCTTATCCGTATCGGCACTGTCGCTGGGGCCATCCTTGGGTTGTGGTGCTGCCGACTTGTTGTCATCATTCGCTGCTGCGGCTTGCCGAGGTTGTGCATCTTCCGGATTAGCAGCGCGAGCATCTTCTTTCTTTTCCGGCGGTTTTTCAACCGGTTTCTTTTTGGGCAGAGGTTCATATGGTGTATTGCGGCCCATCTCCTGAAGCTTGCCGGTGTGCCAGACCAGATCGTCCTTGTTTTCGGTCGAGAATTCGTACATCGTGTCCATCTTGATGGCCGTGAAATTGCAGGATTCCTCGCACAGACCGCAATAGCAGCACAATCCGAAATCTATCACGAAGTCGTTCAAAGTCCTTTTGCCCTTTTCACCCTTGTCGTAATTTATCTGAATCGCCGCCGTCGGGCAGGCTTTCATGCACAGCAAACAGGTGGTACAGTTCAGGTCGCCGGTTTCTTTGTCGGATAACAGCACGACAATCCCGCGCGAGCGCTCCGGCATAGGCCATTTCTCGGTCGGATACTGCAGCGTTATGGCGTGCCGACCCAAATGCTTACCGGTCGTAAACAGACCGATCACCAGATTTTTGATGTCTTTGACCAAACCCATTACCAGTTAAACCACCCTGAATATTTCATCAAACTCGCCAGAACCAGATTGGCGAACGCCAACGGAAGCAAAAACTTCCACGAAAATTCCATAAGCTGGTCGACGCGGAGGCGCGGGTACGTCCACCGGAACCACATAAGAACGAATACCAGCACCAGTGTTTTGCCCAAAAACCACATCCACGACGGCAGAAACGGTCCCTGCCAGCCGCCCAGAAAGAGTGTCGTGGCTATCGCCGAAACCGTGAACATATTGACAAACTCGGCCAGGAAGAACATGGCAAATTTCATCCCGGAATATTCGACATTGAATCCGGCCACCAGTTCCTGTTCGGCCTCGGGCAGGTCGAACGGCGTGCGGTTGGTTTCGGCTGTGCCGGTTATTATATATATGAAGAAAGCTATCGGGCCGAACGGCAGACGGAATATGTACCATTGATAAATCTGCGCCTGCGACTGCACGATGTCGACCATCGAAAGCGATCCGGCGAACAAAACCACCGAGCAGATCGTCACCACCATCGGGACTTCGTAACTTACGATCTGTGCCGCCGAGCGCATCCCGCCCAGCAGGGCGTACTTATTGTTGGAACCCCATCCGGCCATCAAAAGCGATATGATCGTAAAACTCGTAATTGCGACTATATAAAGAATACCGACGTTGAGATCGGACACGATCAGTCCTTTCCCGAACGGCATGACCACGTACACCGCGAAAGCGGCCACGAAGCAGATCACCGGGGCCCAGAAGAAGACTGCGCGGTCGGCCGTCGACGGCGTAATGTCCTCTTTTTGGATAAGCTTGATGGCGTCGGCGATAGTCTGACGCCAGCCGTGCCAGCCGGTGCGCATCGGACCGAATCTTTGTTGTATGTGCGCCGAGACCTTTCGCTCCCACCAGACCAAAAACAAAGCGCAAACCGACAGGAATCCGAAAATTATGACAGCCGCGACGGCCATGGAAATAAAATCGACCCATCCCTGCGGTAGACCGGTCGCCACCAGTTGCTCGTACAGATATTTGAAAATCCCGGCCAGTTCCATCAGCGGTCAACCTCCGGCATGATTACATCCATCGACGCCATAATCGCCACCAGGTCGGCAATCTTGTGGCCGCGCACGATTTCCGGCATCACCTGCAGTTGATTGAACGACCCGCCCTTCATCTTGACCCGAACCGGCTTGGTCGACGCATCGGATATGACATACATACCCATCTCACCACGGGAATTTTCAATCCGGCTGTACACCTCGCCCGCCGGTGGCTTGAACAACATCTTGACTTTGGCGCGCGTGTCGCCTTCGGGCAGTTGATCCAGAGCCTGACGGACAATTTTGGCCGACTCGCGCATCTCTTTGATACGGATGACGTATCGGTCGTAACAATCACCATTCTGACAGGTTGGAATTTCAAAATCGAAACGGTCATAAATACAATAGGGGTCGTCGCGGCGAAGATCGTGCTTGACACCCGAGGCTCTCAAAGCCGGGCCGGACACGCCCCACGCAATCGCCTTTTCCGGCGAAAGAACGCCTATGTTTTTATTGCGAACGACAAAAATCACGTTTTCCGTCAAAAGCCGTTCGTAGTCATCGACACAGGCATCGAATTTATCGAGGAATTCACGACAGCGCGGCACGAACGGTTCGGGAATGTCGCGGGACACGCCGCCGACTCTTATATAATTGTACGTCAACCTTTGACCGCAGGTCATCTCGAACAGGTCCAATATATCTTCACGTTCGCGGAAACCGTACAGGAACGGCGTGATAGCGCCGAGGTCGAGCGCGGTTGTCCCGAACCAGATAAGATGCGACGCGATACGGTTCAGCTCCAGCATGATAATCCGGAGGTACTGCGCGCGTTCGGGGACTTCCATTTCGGCCAGCTTTTCCACGGCCAGGGCGAAAGCCATGTTGCATGACATCGCCGTGCAGTATTCGAAACGGTCGGTGACCGGAATTATCTGAGCGTAGGTGCGGTTTTCACAGATTTTTTCGAGCGCCCGATGAAGATAACCGACGACCGGTTCGACGTCCCTGATGACCTCCCCTTCCATCTTCAACACGAACCGGCAGACGCCGTGTGTCGATGGATGGTGCGGGCCCATATTGAGCACGAACTCTTCGGCCTGTAATTTATCCACTTCGCTCAATTTTCTGGCAGCCTTACAAAATCGGGGGCATCCCAGTCCTTGCGCATAGGGTTCCCCTGGTTCCAGTCATCGGGCAATAAAAAGCGCTTCAGCATCGGGTGATCTTTGACATTAATGCCGAACAGCTCCCAGACTTCGCGCTCGTACCAATTGGCTCCCGGCCAGATATCGATCACTGAATTAATTTCGGGATCCTCGCGGTCGGAAAATATTTTGTATTCAAAACGAATTTTATTCTTAACCGACGCGACAGAGTAAACGACTTCAAAATGTTCACCGGTATCGACCGCCGCGATATTGCACAGGTAATCCATACCGAGCGTGGCATCGTCTCTGATCGCCAGACTGAATTCTTTAAGAAAACCGAGTTCTATCTTGAAAAACGGTTCGACTCTTCCGCATTCCAGAAGTTCGACTTTACCCTGAAATTTATCCTGAATATATTTTATAAGCTGTTCGCGATCCATGAACGATATCTTCCCTTAACTCCAGTCCTGCATTTTGAGACGTTTCACTTTTTTCTGAAGAGTCAAACAGCCTTCCATCAAAGATTCCGGACGCGGCGGGCAGCCGGGGATATAGACGTCGACCGGGACTATGTGGTTGATACCCTTCTCGACCGCATAGCTGTCGTAGTAGAACGGTCCGCCCTTGACGGTGCATCCGCCCATCGCTATAACATAGCGCGGCTCGGCCATCTGATCGTACAGCAGCCGTAATCTCGGAGCCATTTTTTTGGTGATCGTTCCGGCGGCGATAATCAAATCCGACTGGCGCGGTGAGGCACGGAAAATCATGCCGAGACGGTCGAAATCGTATCGCGAGGCCCCGGTCGCCATCAGTTCGATAGCACAGCAGGCCGTCCCGAACAGAAGGTACCACAGCGAACTGGCCTGCGACTGACTGAAAATATAATCCAGTGACGTCGTCACAATCCCGCCACCGGGGACCTTTTCCAGAAACACCGGGAGCTTTTTGATTATACCCACTTCAGGACTCCCTTCTTCCAGGCGTACACCAGGCCGATCATCAGGATGCAGATAAATATGACCATTTCAATCAATGCAAACAGGCCCAGCTGGCCGAAAGCCACCGCCCACGGATACAGAAAGACCACTTCCACGTCGAACACGACAAACACCAGTGCAAAAATATAAAAGCGGTTGTTGAACTGAATCCAGGAATCACCGACCGGCTTTTCGGCACATTCATAATTTTGGTTCTTTTCCCGGTACGGATGGGCCGGCCTGACCAGTCGCGAAAGGAAGAATGTGAAGAGCACCATTCCGATGCCTACAAGAAGGAAGACTAACACTGCCGCATAATCGGCCATCTATTTCATACCTCGCTGCCGCCCGTTGCGCTTGTGACAAAAGTCACAAATTTTTCGGACAAAAAAGCAGGCTTTAGGCCAAATGTCAAGCAATTTATGGAAAGAAATATCATTCTTTTGACTATTTTTATTAAGCTCATGTACACAAGGCGCTTATTGCATGAATTATTTATCCGGCTTGATCAGCATCGCCCGCGCTTCAATCCGTTTGAAAGCGCGATACAAAATCGGAACCAAAATAGCCGAGATCGCCGCAAAATGGAAAACCGTGATCAATCCGTGTCTGGCCGCGATGATCCCCGCCAGAAAGGCCGCCGCCACTTCGCCAACCGAGCAGGTCAGATTATATCCGGAGAGAACCGTCGCCCGATTGGCACTTTTAATCCTGGAATTTATTCTATATGATATTGCGGGCTGGAAGAGTTCCTTAATTGCAAATACGCCGATAATCCCCCCCACGGCCCAGCCAATCCGGCCGGTTGCCACGCCCCAGACTCCGGCCGCAGCAACCGCAAAACAGGCCAGAAGAAAAGCCCCGAGGTGGTCATAGAATTTTTCCGTCCACCGGGCGACAAGCGCCACCACCAGGAGTCCGGCCGCTGTCAAAAGTCCGAAATAGTAAGCATTAATATGCATCACTTCCGAAAACTGAACCTGCCAGAACTGATCCGGGCCCTCGAAAACGAAATTGGCCATCAGCCCGACCGCGAACAGCGGCCCCAGACCGGAGGCAAAAACAATCTCTTTGACCGATCTTTTGCTTTTATTATTCTCCGTTCCTATCTCTTTAATCTTCCTCTCCGGCTCGGTCAGCAAAAACGATAACAACATACCCGCCATAAATATAATCGTGATAGGATAGAATAAAACCGACAGGTTCCAGCCCGCCAGCGCACCACCGCCAAGCATCCCGACCAGAAGCGCCCCGCTTTTTACTCTGACCCGGTTAGAGAAAAGCCGTTTGCCGAAACTGTCATTATAATTCTTCCCGGCCGAATCGACCGCGAGCGCTTCAAGCGCCCCGGATATCAGCGACTCACCCAGCCCGAACAAGACTTCGGCCAGAAGAAATCCCGCGAAATTCTGCAAAAATATAAACGCCGCGCCGGACAGAACATAGGCGGCAAAACCAGCCGACGTTGACAGTTTCCGCCCCAGCCGGTCGGCCAGGATTCCGGTCGGAAGTTCGAAAATTATGATCGACGCCTCGAATACCGCCGCCAGGGTCGCCACTTCGAAAAGGGTGACATGATAATGACGGAAATATAGAACGTAAGCGGGCCAGATCAGACCGAGGCTCAGCGCCTGACAGCCCACCAGAGCATAGAAAAGTCGGATATTTTTTGTTATCACGTCAGATTACGGCAATCGCTTCAATCTCAACCTTGACGTCTTTCGGCAGCCGTGCCACCTCGACACACGCCCGGGCCGGGAGGTCCAGCGTAAAATAGCGCGCGTAAACGTCGTTGACCGCCTGGAAGTCGGCCATACTCGTCAGATAGATATTGGCTTTGACGACGTTCTTGAGTTCGGCACCGGCGGCATGCAAAACAGCGCTGAGATTTTTAAGCACCTGTTCGGCCTGTTCCCCGGCCGACGCGCCCATAATCTTGCCCGAAATCGGGTCGAGCGGGATTTGCCCCGAGCAGAAAATCATCTTGCCGGCGTCCACTTTGATCGCTTGAGAATACGGCCCGACCGCGGCCGGAGCCTTATCGGTATTAATTAATTCCTTCATAGTTCTTCCTTTGTACAGGTTTTCCAACGCTGTCTAATCATATATCAATTCGGCTTTCAAGACAACTCAAAACCATTGCCTTAATTTATTTCTTTGCCGTAAATTACACTCATTAAAGGAATAAGCTGATTCATCCGATATTTTGAGCATATGGATAGAGATTTTTTGCTGGAGCAACTTGGTCAGACCGACACCAAAAGCTCCAACCGACCGGTCCGCAGGAAGGCTAAAGTTAAAAAGCAAAAGCCTCTCTGGCGGGAATATGTTGAGGTAGTTCTCATATCTCTGACGGCAGCCATAATCCTGCGGTTACTGGTCGTCTCGGCGTACCGCGTTGATTCCTCGTCGATGGAACAGTCGCTGTACGAGGGCGATTATATTTTCGTCAACAAGCTGGCCTACAAATTCGGCACCCCCGCCAATGGCGATATAATAGTTTTCGACTATCCGCTCGACCCCAAGAAAGAGTACATCAAGCGCGTTATCGCCGGTCCGGGACAAATGGTTGAAATTATCGATAAAGTTATTTATATTGATAACATGCTCGCCGAGATAGTCCCCAACGCGGTCAATTATGACCCCAAGATTATGCCCGCCCAGCTTTCGATGCGCGATAATTTCGGGCCGATCGAAGTGCCGCCCAATCAATATTTCGTCCTCGGCGACAACCGCGATTACAGCCAGGACAGTCGTGACTGGGGTTTTGTCCCCGAAAATAACATCCGGGGTAAGGCGCTGTTTGTGTACTGGTCGTGGGAACCCGACGGTTCCTCCCCCAAATGGAGCTTCCCGTACATTCATTCGGTGTTCCAGATGGGCTTTTATTTCCTGACCAATTTCCCGTCGAAAACAAGATGGGACCGCCTGTTCACCGCGCTCTAAAATATGAGCGTTTCACTTTATATCCACTTCCCTTTTTGCACCAACATCTGCAGCTACTGCGACTTTTATAAAGTCAGGTTTTCGCCGGCGTTTCAGCAATCCTATTTTGATACTCTTGGTAGAGAGCTCGACCTTGCCGTGCGCGATCTCGATGACTCACACAGAAAAGTCGAGACGATTTATATCGGCGGCGGGACTCCATCGCTGATGAACCCCGACCATCTTGAAAGTTTTATGGACCGCTGTCGACGGCATTTCGATATCCAGGCCGGTATCGAGTTCACGCTGGAGATCAACCCGGAATCGATTGATGAAAACATCCTGAGCCGCCTTAAAGATCTCGGAGTGACCCGGCCGGTTCTTGGTTTTCAGAGTTTTATTACCGATCAGTTGGCGGTACTGAGACGCCGGCATAATGTCGATGATTCCTACAAAGCGGTGTACTTACTGCGGGCGCTCGGATTCGACAACTTCGGGGCCGATATGATTTTCGGTCTGCCGAGGCAGACGTCGGCGCGACTGGGCGATGACCTTACGCAGGTAATCGACCTCGCTCCGCCGCATATTTCGTACTATCAGCTGACTATCGAAAAAGGCACGCCGCTGGCGTCGATGGTCGAACAGGGTCGGATAAAGCTCCCAGATTCGGATTTATGTGCCGCCATGTATCGCGGTATCAACGAAGAATTGAAACGCCACGGCTATATGCGCTATGAAGTTTCCTCGTTCGCCAAGCCGGGGTACGAGTGCCGTCATAATATGCACTACTGGGACGGCGCCGATTATCTGGGACTGGGCCCGTCGGCGCACAGCTTTATCGACAACAGGCGCTTCGCCAATGTCGCCAATCTCGATGAGTACATAAAGCAAATAAATAACGGCGTACGGCCGATTGTTTCTGATAGTCGCAGCCGCGAGGATCAGATTCACGAAGCGATCATGCTCGGGTTGCGAACCTCACGCGGGATAATGCGTGCGACGTTCCGGCGAAGATTCGATATTGATATAGAGCAGGCGGTCAATGCGCGCGCTTTCGATATGCTCACCATCCACGGCTATATCGACCGCCGCGACGATGCGGTCGCCCTCACCGACACCGGCCTGCCGCTCGCGGATGAGATTATCCGGCGGTTGGTGTAGGCAATAAATATCATACAGGAATATTGTCATGCCGCCCTTCACTTCGTTCAGGACCTTCGGCAAGTCGGCATGACCTACAAAGATTCACGCACATATACAGTCCACAATCTTTCATAATATAAAGCGATGTTAGCATTTACAGCCAATTGGGTTCGAATTTGAAATTCGTTTTTGCGCTCTTCCCCGTTTTTGATTTTGCATATATTCATAGCCTCTATATATGGAGGACTATCGGATTTGGCGTTGGGTTGGTAGGGAATTTGAGCTCCTGGATACCCGCCTTCGCGGGTATGACATTAAAAAACTTGCGAATAATGATGACTCATGATTGGGTGCCCCACCACCCGAAGGTCCTGAATCCTATGAAGGATTAGTGGTGGGTTCTTCAAAGTGATAGGTACAAATAAACCAGGCGGCAGACCCTTCTAAGTTCAGGGCAGGCGAGGCGTTTGCCGCCCACGGGTCAAGGAAAGCGTCAGGAAGGGGTTCCTGACGCCGCAGGAAATATGTCAGGAGCGCACGGCTCCTGACCTACAAAAAGAATTGGCGGATCATCTAACATAGGCCGGCAGGTAATAAAAAACCCGGCGGGCTTTTGTACCAGTCGGGTAAATCTTTAAACGCGACACCCGGGGAAGATGTGGACATCTGCCGCCCACGAAATGTAAACCTGTCGGGTAAAGTGTTTATGCATCGCTCGGGCACTTGTGGACAAGTGCCGCGCACAATCATGATCAACTATGCTTAATCAATCGTTATGCCGGGGGTTGGCCGGCGGAGCGGCTTTTGCTCCGTTCGATCGACTGCAGGGCCAGATAATTATCACCGAATTTGGCCATGGCGTCGATTTCGTTGTCGTACTGATCGTAATGACGCTCTTCATCCATCACGAGGTCCTCGAACAGCTTCTTAGAAGCGCTGTCGGCGTTGGCGGAGCACAAGTTGGCGTAGTCGTTGTACATCTTCACCGAGCTCTCTTCCATCTGCCTGCCCATCTCGAGCATCGCCTTGACATCGTGGATCTTGTCGACCTCTTTGGACGCGACCATCTCGACGTCACCGCCGATAAACAAAATGCGTTCGGCCAGTCGTTCGATATGCATCATCTCTTCGATAGCGGTTTTGCGAAACAGGTCGGCCAGAAGGTCATAGGCCTGATCGTCGCAGTGAAAATGAAAATACATATACTGGTGGACTGCGGCCAGTTCGTCGGCGACGGCCTTGTTCAGCAGTTCACGGCTTTTCTCGTGCATGATATTCTCCTTCAAAAACGATTAATCTCTTCAAATTCTGAATATATAGGCAAAACTGGGGCTTTCTCCAAAGGAAATATTCCCAATGAGGCGATAGTCGGCATATCAGCATTAATTGACCACAAAGCCGACTTAAAGCTCTTTTGCGATCAGGCTATCTTAATACCACACAACCGTATAAAAGAATGTCCCCGATTTTTAAACTTGACGATTTTGCCTATTATCGGTATTTTATATGTAAGCTTATCACTTTAAACAGAGCACGACAAGCCATCTCTGCCGTTCTTTGATTGTGTCTTTTCTTATTCGGTCGTGCCGGGTAAATAATGTCCGCTTGGTTTAAAAAATACTAAAATCTAAATATTCTTCGGGCGTTGTCATGCCCGAAAGGGAGGCTTTGTGAAATACCGCTATACTTTTTTGGCCCTGTTGATGGTGCTTTTGTGCGCGGCGCCGTCATACGCCCAATACGTCCGTGCCGAGGGCTCGGTCGAGGTTTCGCCCGGCGTCCTGCCGATGGGTGACGTGTATATCGACATCTATATGGATAACGGGGACACCAGATGGACTTCAGTGGTCACTCCGTTCGCCATTTACAGTCCCGACGGAAGCATAACCAACGTTGTCCACCGAAATGTCGGCGGATATGGCGACGACCAGTCTTTTCTTCTGGAGAATGGATTTGCACCGGGGACAGGGACGTTTTTTAACCTTATTTCAGTATTCAACACATTCAGTTGGGATGGATCTTTACCGGATACATTTTCATATGCCGGGTTGGGTTTGCCGCCGAATGGCGGGGTGCCAGCCGGCAATGGGGAACACCGTTATATAAGAGTCGCCCTGACATTGGAGCAGGAAGGCACGATTTGCATTGATTCTATTGCTCATTCCAATGATATGTACGATTGGGTTTTTATGGATAATTATCAAGTCGTTCCGTTTAATGGACCCTATTGCTGGGATGTCGTCTATTCCTGTCCCGATGCCGACGGTGATGGTTACGCCGATGCACCGGGATTTTCCTGCCCGCCGGACAACTGTCCGACCATATACAATCCGGGTCAGGAAGACGTCGACAACGACGGCATAGGTGACGTCTGTGACAACTGCCCGGATATTGCCAACGCCGATCAGACGGACGACGATAATGACGGTATCGGTGACGTCTGCGACGATTGTTTTGACAGCGACGGCGACGGTTATGGCGATCCCGGTTTGGGTAACGCCTGTGCGGACGATAATTGTCCCGGCATTTATAATCCCGATCAAATGGACACCGATCATGACGGTATCGGCGACGTCTGTGATGCCTGTCCGCTCGACTCCCTCAACGATGCCGACGGCGACGGATATTGCGCCAACGAAGACAACTGTCCGACGATACACAATCCCGACCAGGCCGACTCCGATGGGGATGGTATCGGAGACTATTGCGATTTGAATTTCACCTGCGGTGATCTTACCGGTGACGGAGAGGTCAATCTTATTGACATTCTGGCATTGATCGAAAAAGTCTACCGCGACGGCCCCGATCTTTATTGCGGCGGTAATAAGAAATAAAATTAATGGCTCCAAACCAAAGCCCCGCAATTGCGGGGCTTTTTTATGGCCTGGTCCCAAAAGTGAGCGAATTCGTCTCAAAATTGATTATATTGTTTCGTTGATTTTAAACAGGCACGGTATATGGAGCTTTTCGAAAAAGAAAACAGGTCAGGCGACAACGATGATTTGAGCCGGACTATCCCTCTGGCCGATCGGATGCGCCCGCAATCTTTCGATGACTTTGTCGGGCAGGCCAAGCTGGTCGGCGAAGGTACCCCGTTTCGGCGGGCTATCGTGGAGGACCGAGTCACGTCGGTCATATTCTGGGGTCCTCCCGGTTCCGGTAAGACAACTCTGGCCGAAATTATCGCTCACAGCACGAGCGGTGAATTCGTCCCGTTTTCGGCGGTAACCTCGGGCATCAAACAGGTCAAAGAGGTTATATCCAAAGCCGGTAATTATAAAAAGCTCACCGGTCGCAAAACGTACGTGTTCATCGACGAAATTCACCGTTTCAATAAAGCCCAACAGGACGCCTTTCTGCCATACGTCGAACGCGGCGACATTGTACTAATCGGTGCGACAACCGAAAACCCGTCATTCGAGGTTATTTCGGCGCTTTTGTCGCGCGTCAAAGTATTCGTGCTGGAGCGAATCTCCGAGGACGACTTAAAAGAAATAATCCGTCGGGCCCAAACCGACCCCGAACGCGGCCTGGGTAAAATGAATTTGTCTATTGAAGATGACGCGCTGGATTTTATCGCCGCATCGGCCGACGGCGATGGACGCCGGGCGTTGAATATTATCGAAGCCGCCGCCGATGACGCCGGTCAGGACGGACATATCACGCTGGCGCAGGTTAAGGAGATTTATCAAAAGGCGACGCTTTTATACGACAAAACCGGCGAAGAACATTACAACCTCATTTCGGCGCTGCACAAATCGGTTCGGGGCGGCGACCCTGATGCCTCGTTGTACTGGCTGGCCCGCATGCTGACCTCGGGCGAGGACAGATTGTATGTGGTTCGTCGGCTTATTCGAATGGCGATTGAAGACATCGGGCTGGCCGATCCATTTGCGCTGACGGTGGCCCTCAACGCCCGCGATACCTATCATTTTCTGGGGACGCCCGAAGGCGAGCTGGCCCTGGCTCAAACGGTGATTTATCTGGCGTGCGCCCCAAAATCGAATGCGGCGTATACGGCATTCCAGCAGGCTATGGCCGACGCCGAAAACAAAGGTTCGCTGCCGGTTCCGCTGTGGATTCGAAACGCGCCGACGTCGCTGATGAAGGGTCTCGGCTACGGCAAGGATTATAAGTACGCCCACGACTATGACGATGCCTTAACCGATCAGGAATATTTTCCGGAGGATTTGGCCGGGACACAGTATTATCAGCCCAAATCGTTCGGGCGTGAAGTCAAAATCGACGAGTATCTCAATAAATACCGGGAATATCGCCGTAAAATGCTTGCAAAAGCCGAAAAGACCGAGAAATAAAGTCCGCAAATCGGGCTCGTTTCCGAACTGCGGGCGCTCTCGGCTGTTTAAAATATAATAGACAGACCGAAAATATATAGTATATGAAAAAAATTACCTCGTTTTGCATCCTGCTGATCGCCCTGGTTTCAACCTCGGTCGCGGCCCAGGCCCTGTTCATTCCAATGGACAACACCCAGAACGATCATCTTAAAGCGTATGGCATCGCGTTCAAGGCGCTGGAAAAAGGCATGACGGTGGAATGGCTGCTCAACTATCGCGGCGGTTCGTTTCTTTTGGATGCCGATGATGAGATTAACAGCCTGTGTCTTCTACGCGGCGTGACGACCGAGACCAAAACGTCTTCCGATGTGGCTGACATTTATCGCACGATCGACGTCGAAAACATGGACCGGGTCAAGCTCGAAAAGGTCCCGGCCATAGCCGTCTATTCTCCGAAAAATGTCGAGCCGTGGGACGACGCCGTCACACTGGCGCTGACATACGCCGATATCAAGTACGATCTAATCTGGGACGAAGACGTTTTAGCCGGAGCGCTCGATAATTACGACTGGCTGCATCTTCATCACGAGGATTTTACCGGGCAGTACGGCAAATTTTATGCATCTTTTCGCAATCAGTTGTGGTACCGGCAGGAGGTGGAAACGAATGAAGCGATGGCCAAAAGGCTCGGTTTTCATAAAGTCTCGGAAATGAAGCTGGCGGTAGCGGAGGCTATTAAAAATTATGTTCGGCGCGGAGGGTTTATTTTCGCCATGTGCTCGGCGTGCGAAACGCTGGATATTGCCCTGGCCGCCGACGGGGTCGATATTTGTCCGAGCGAATTCGACGGCGATCCGGTCGATCCCGATGCCGAGCAGCGGCTCGATTATTCCAAAACCCTGGCCTTTGAAAATTTCTCGGTATCGCTCGATCCCACGATGTACCGTCACAGCGACATCGACACCTATCCCGACCGTCTGGCCCGCTTCCCCGACGCGGCGTCGGATAATTTCTACCTGTTCGAGTTTTCGGCGAAACTCGACCCGGTGCCGACGATGCTGGTTCAGGATCATGTCGGGCGCGTTAAAGGTTTCATGGGGCAGACGACGGCTTTTCGGAAATCCCTGTTAAAAAAATATGTCACTATCCTCGGTGAAGTCGAGGGATTCGATGAAGTCAGATATATACACGGCAACTATGGACGCGGTACGTTCACCTACCTGGCCGGGCACGACCCCGAAGATTATCGCCACATGGTCGGTGACCCGCCGACGGATCTGTCGCTGCACAAGAATTCGCCGGGTTATCGTTTGATTCTAAACAACGTTCTTTTCCCAGCCGCCAAGAAAAAAGAACGCAAGACCTGATCCGGATTCAATTCAGACAAAATAACAGGCAATGCCAATCCCGGCTATAACCATAGCCAGGCTGATAATTGATAGACTTCTATCGCTCATGTCGTTGGCCCGTCGATCGACCTGAGTCGTACGGTGGGGCAGAAATAAATAGCCCAGTGCTTTTACCAGAATAAAAATCGACAGCCCGATTATGAACCAACCCGGTTTTTCATAGTCGATAACACTGGCATAAATCCCCCAGCCGGAAAAAAGAAACAGCAATAATCCGGTCAGTTGTACCAAATATAATCTGTCGGCAAACCCGTTGTATAATTTTCTGAACAATCGCGGAGAAAAAACCGCCGGGAGACGGTGCGCTGATATTAAAACTCCGAGTACAAGAGAATATAAACCGGCCGAACTCATATAAATTATCCAAGGCCGAGCAGTAGACCGCCCTGATAGATAACGAACGCCGCCGCCCAGGCCAGCAGAAGCTGGAAAATAATTGCAAACCACATCCATTTCCCGCCGATTTCCCGCCGCATCGCCAGGATGCTCACGATGCACGGCGTATACAGCAGCACGAATACCATGAAGGCATAAGCCACCAGAGGCGTGGTACCTTTTTCCGGGTCCTGCAGGGCAGCGATCAGGTTGCCGGATTTCTCATTGATGTCATCGCCCAATTGGTATAGAACTCCCATCGAGGATACAACCACTTCCTTGGCCACAAATCCAGTAATCAGCGAAACGCCCATCTGCCAGTTAAACCCGATCGGCGCCACCAGCGGCTTGATCGCAACACCCAGTCGACCGATATAGGAATAGCTCAGAATTTCCGAGGCCCGTTGCGCTTTGAGCGATGCAATGGTTTCGTCTTTATCGGGAAGATTGCTCTGTTCGGCCTGTGCGATTCGGGCGCCGTAATCGATATTGAAGTCTTTTTTATGCGGGAAATAGCCTAACGCCCAAAGTATGATCGATGCAATCAATATGACGCCGCCCATTTTCTTGAGATAAATGCGGGTACGCTCCCACATGTGTATGGATACCGAACGTACCGTCGGCCAGCGGTACGGCGGCAGTTCCATCACGAACGGAATATCTTCGCCGGTTAAAATGGTCTTCTTGAAAATTTTTCCGAGAACGATAGCAGTGGCAATGCCCAGAAGATATATCGAGAAAATGACATTGCCCGCATGTACCCCGAAAAATGCTCCCGCAAAAAGAATGTAAACCGGGAGACGGGCGCTGCACGACATGAACGGCGTCAATAGTGTCGTCAATATTCTGTCGCGCTGTGATTCCAGCGTCCGGGTGGACATGATAGCCGGGACGGCGCAACCGAACCCCATCAGCAGGGGGATAAAAGATTTACCGTGAAGGCCCATAAAGTGCATCGGTCGGTCCATCAAAAATGCCGCGCGCGACATATATCCAGAATCTTCGAGAAGGGATATCCCCAAAAACAGGATTACGATATTGGGCAAAAAGACAATGACCGCACCTACGCCACCGATCATGCCGTCGACGACCATATCCGCGAAGATACCGTGGGGCAATATGTAAACCATCAGGGCCTGCAATCCCTCCACCCCGGCATTGATCCATCGCATCGGGTAATCGCCAAAACGGAATGTCGCCTGAAATATCAGCCACATAAAAAGGAAAAATATGGGGTACCCCAATATCCTATGGGTTAAGAGCTGATCGACATGATTGGAAATTTTCATGCGGTCGGTTTCGGAACGCCGCATGACTTCGCGAATAATCCCCGCCACGTAGCCGTAGCGTCCTTCGGTAATGACTATCTCGGGGTCCTGATCGGTCGTACTTTTTATATGTTTGACCGACTCATTAACCTGTCCCGCAAGCATTTTATAGGCTTCTTTTCCGGTCAGATAGCGGGCAGTGACTTCGTCGTCGCCTTCGAGCAGCTTGATGGCCATCCAGCGCGCGTTGTGACACGCCCGGCAGCCCGGGCATTTTCTTACATGATCGGCCAGCCCGGTGACGATATCGTCGAGCTGAGAACCATAGGAAATCGGAGGCATGCCCGGTCTATTACTGTTTTTAAAAACATCAAAACTCTTCTGGAGCAGACTGTCAATGCCCTGATGCCTGTTGGCTACCGTTTTGACCACCGGGGATCGCAGCAGGGTAGATAACTTATCGGTATCTATCTCCATCCCGCTTTCCATTGCCTCGTCCCACATGTTCAGGTCAATGACGAGATTCACACCCATTTCTATTAACTGAGTTGTCAGGTACAGACTTCGTTCGAGATTGCCACTGTCGATGACGTTGATTATGAGGTCCGGTTTTTCATCGATGATAAAATCACGGGCGACTTTTTCGTCGAGGCTGTACGCGGTCAGGCTGTATGTCCCGGGGAGGTCGACAAATGTAATATTGTGCCCTTTGTAAAGCTTGTGGCCGATACGTTTTTCCACGGTGACACCGGGGAAATTGGCGACCTTTTGGTGCGCCCCGGTCAGGCAATTGAATATCGAAGTCTTGCCGGCGTTGGGATTGCCGGCCAAAGCTATCTTTATCTCGCGTTCTTCATCCACGATTTATTCTGTCATGGGGTCCACAAACACCAGGGACGCTTCGCTGCGCCGTATCGACACATGGCCGTTGCCGAAGGAAATTTCCAGCGGGTCCTTAAGCGGCGCGGCTTTGATCATCTGCACCATTTCGCCCGCATGCAGGCCGAGGTCATACAGACGCCGCCTGATCGCACCGTAGCCGCCGACGCGAATGACCCGGCCGCGCTGGCCCGGTTTCAACTGCCCGAGGTTCATTGTTTCGCCCATGCTATCCGTCTCTTTTCGCTGCCATACTATTTACGAGAGGATTGAACGGCATCATAATCAATTCTCCCCAGCTTCGAAGATTGAATCTTTTCGACCAGTATTTCGAGGCGGTGCATGGTTTCGCGGCTGATGGCGTGTTCCATCTTGCAGGCTTCATTTTCGGCAATATCCGTCGGGAGGTGTAATATGTCGGTCAGGAAAATATGGATGGCGCGATGCGCCCGGTAAACCTCGGCCCCGATTCGGCGGCCCTTATCGTTGAGAATTATTTTGCCGTAATGTTCCTGTTGAACCAGGCCGTATTCCTTTAATCGGCCGACCGCGGAATTGACGGTCGGAAGGGTCACGCCGAGTTCGCGGGCGACGTCGGTTACTCCGACCGACCGGTTTTCCCGGGACAGGAGATAAATGGTCTCCAGATAATCTTCTTCGCGTGATGTCAAATTCATAGCGACGCAAAATATTAGATTAATCTAACAATGTCAAGGACCGTCTTAATCCTCTGCCAACAATCGCCAAATCGTCTATGTAGCTATATATCAATGCATTAGAGGTAATTACCTCAAAAGTCATGTCCTGGCCGGCCATATATTATGTGCCAAATTTCACTTTGAGAATGCCAAAGCGGCTTTATATTCATCCTGTTGTATGGAAAGTATAATATAGATATGAACTGGACAATAGGAACTCGCGGCAGCCAGTTGGCTTTGCGACAGGCTGAAGAAATAAAAAAGCAGATGATCAGCCTCGGAGCGCAGGCTGAAATCGAAATTATTAAGACCCAGGGCGACAAAGTAACCGACCTCGGTTTCGATAAACTGGAGGGCAAGGGCTTTTTTACCAAAGAATTGGAGGATGCACTCCTCGACGGCCGGGTCGATCTGGCCGTGCATTCGTTAAAAGACCTGCCGACCGAACTCACGCCGGGCCTGAAAGTCGCCGCATATTGCAGTCCCGAGGATGCCTCGGAGGCCGTATTGGTACGGCCGGAAGCGTTCGACCGTTACCGCTTTATGCAGGTCAAGCCGGGGGCGTGCATCGGGACCGGCTCGGTCAGGAGAGAAGCCCAGATAAAATATTTCCGTCCCGACCTGGAAGTCAAGCCGCTTCGAGGCAATATCAATACGCGGATACAGAAACTTCTGGATGGTGAGTACGATGCCATCATGATCGCCAGGGCCGGGCTGGACCGGTTGATGCCGGAAATCGAGGATCTTGTCAAAGTGGTGCTGGACAAATCGGAATTCATGCCCGCCCCCGGACAGGGCATTCTGGCGATCGAAATCAAAAGTGACAATGAAAAACTGCAGGCTTTTCTGGAAAGACTCAACAACGACGACGCCGAGAAAAAGGCCCGGCTCGAACGCGGCGTCCTGGCGCGGTTTCATGGCGGTTGTCATTTGCCGCTGGCGGTGCATTCCGAACAAACCAAAACGGGGTACGCGCTCCAGGCATTTCTGGGTATAAAAGATAAAAACGGCTGGCAGCTGCCGGCTTTGTTTGAAGGCTCGCATCACAATATCGAAGTGCTGGTGGATATGGCATACCGTGAACTGACCGAAATGACCGCGACGGAGAGCGAGGGGGCAACCTTAAAAGTACTTATTACCCGCGCCAAAGATGAAGCGGCCGAATTTTTCAAGGGCCGATTGGGACAGATCGAACCAATTTATTACCCGGTATTCCGGACAGTACCAAAGTATGACAAAACGAAAATAGGGCACATTGCCGCCGGTCTGGATAAATACGACTGGATAATTTTCACGAGCAAGAACGCGGTGCAGATATTTCTCGATATACTCGCCGACCGCAGAGTTGAATTTTCGTCACGGTCCAAAATTGCGGCAGTTGGGCAACGTACGGCCCGGCTTCTAAAGGCTCGTGATTTGGAAGTGGCGTTCGTGCCGACCAAAGAAAGTGCCGAAGGACTATTGAACGAGCTGCCATCGCTTATGAAAAAAGGCGAGCGGGTTATGCTGCCACAGGGTGAAGAGGCCCCGATTACGCTGCACGACGGACTCGCGGCCAAAGGTCTGAAAGTGGAAAGGCTGGCACTGTACAAAACGGTCCCGACCCCGGCCGAGGCGCTTCCGGACATAGATTGCTCCAAAATTGGAGCCTTCATATTCACCAGTCCTCTGTCCGTTAAATATTTTAAAGAGCTGGGTCACGAGATTCCCTCGAAAGCCTGGGTGACGACGCTCGGGAACCCCACCGCTGCCGCAGTAGGTAAGTACTATCGAAAGCCCGATTATATTCCCGGCAAAGCCGATCTGTACGATATAACCGACAAAATACTGGAGATGATACAAAATGGACATGAGCAATCGTCCCCGCCGTCTTCGGCGGACTAAAACAATCCGCGACCTCCATGCGGAAACCCGGCTCGATCCTCATAAAATGATCATGCCCTATTTCGTCACGGAAAAAGGTACCAACCGGATCGAGATCGAATCGATGCCCGGAATATACCGCGACCCCTCGGACAAATTCACTGAACTTTTCAAAGCCGATTACGATTTGGGCATCAACAAAATCATGCTTTTCGGGGTGGTCGACAAAAAGGACGACACCGGCTCAATGGCCGATGATCCATCCAATCCGGTGCTGCAGGTAACAACCGAACTAAAGAATCAGTATGGCGACGATATCTTTGTGGCGACCGATATATGTTTGTGTGAGTACACGTCGTCGGGGC
Organism: uncultured candidate division Zixibacteria bacterium; assembly: GCA_963702205.1. Lineage (GTDB taxonomy): Bacteria > Zixibacteria > MSB-5A5 > GN15 > PGXB01 > CALAMC01. The sequence continues at coordinate 1,341,006 of OY969724.1, read as the reverse complement.
ATTGCGGCATAATTACGAACGGACAGATCGACAACGATAAAACGCTGGACCGTCTGGCGGAGATTGCGATAGCGCACGCCCGGTGTGGTGCGGACTGTGTCGGGCCGTCGGATATGATGGACGGCCGGATCGGGTATATTCGTCAGGCGCTGGAAGGCAATTCGCTGCCGGACACGATTATCATGGCCTACACCGCGAAATATTCGTCGGCGTACTACGGCCCGTTTCGCGACGCCGCCGAAAGCGCCCCGCAGTTCGGCGACCGGTCGTCGTACCAGATGGACGTTCGCAACGCCCGTGAGGCTTTGTATGAACTCGAACTTGATCTGGAAGAAGGCGCTGATATTGTCATGGTGAAACCGGCGCTGGCGTATCTCGATATTATCAGGACGTTCAAAGACAATTCACCGGTTCCGGTGGCCGCGTACAATGTCTCCGGTGAGTACAGCGCGGCAAAAATTATGGCGAATCTGAAGTTAGCCGAAGAAAAGAGGCTGGTGATTGAAAATCTTACGTCCATATTCCGGGCCGGGGCGGACATGGTGCTGACCTATCACCTGCGTGATATTTTGAAAAACGGATGGATTGAATGAACGAACGCAAGCGCTCGGCCGAACTGTTTGAAAAGGCGAGCGAGCTATTGGCAGGAGGCGTCAATTCGCCGGTGCGGGCTTATAAAGCGGTCGGCGGGACGCCGATATATATGGATCGCGGCGAAGGAGCGTATCTTTTCGACGTCGACGGCAACGAGTATCTCGATTTTTGCTGCAGCTGGGGGCCGCTGATTCTGGGACATGCGCACCCGATCATTATCGAAGCGGTCACGTCGGCGGCGGCGCTCGGGACCAGCTTCGGCACCGTGCACGAGAATGAAATCTATCTCGCCGAAAAGATCATACAGCTTTGTCCGCATATCGAAAAGCTGCGGTTTGTTTCATCGGGGACCGAGGCGGTTATGTCGGCGGTTCGGCTCGCTCGCGGGTTCACCGGACGCGACAAGATAATCAAATTTTCGGGCTGTTATCACGGCCATAGCGACTATCTCCTGGTTTCGTCCGGATCGGGCCTGGCGACGCTGGGGATTCCCTCATCGGCCGGAGTTCCGAAGGATTTCGTGAAACATACTCTGGTGGCACCTCTCGATGACAGAAAAGCCGTCGAGGAATTGTTCAATCAGTACGGTCCGGAAATCGCGGCGGTCCTTATCGAACCGATTCCGGCCAACAACGGCTTGCTGGTGCAGTCGGAAGAATATCTGAATTTCCTGCGGGATATTACGAAACAAAACGATTCGCTGTTAGTCCTCGATGAAGTCATCTCCGGGTTCCGAGTTGCACCGGGCGGGGCGTGCGAACATTATGACATTAAACCGGACCTGTGTACCTATGGCAAAGTAGTCGGTGGCGGGCTGCCGGTCGGGGCGTTCGGCGGTCGAGCCGAAATTATGGGGCGCCTGGCACCCGACGGGCCGGTGTATCAGGCGGGGACGCTGTCTGGCAATCCGCTGGCGATGATCTGCGGCTGGGCGACGCTGGAGCTTCTGGAGCGCAATGACGGCTGGAATAAGATCGAGAAAGCGACGAAATCTTTTGTTCGTGAGTTGAAGAATAAGACTTCGGATTTGCCGGTTAATATAGTTTCGATCGGGTCGATATTCTGGATTTGCTTGCAGGAGAAAGTGCCGTCGCGGGCAGAAGATATTGATTCCGGTTGTACCGAGAAGTACGCACAAATATTTAATAAAGCCCTGGAAGCAGAGATCTACCTTGCGCCGTCGGCGTATGAGGTCGGGTTCATCAGCACGGCCCACACTGAGCACATTTTGCACGATGCGGCGGATGTGTTGGGGGAGGTAATTCGGGAAGTTTTGGGGTAATCTAATAAGAAGAATGGAGCTATATGAACCAAACTGCCGACATAAAGTGCGAAAAATGCAATAACGTGATAGCAGTTCGTTATCTTGAGGCTGGGGATAAGATCAAATGTCTCCATTGCGGCCATTTTATGACGATTCCCCCGGAATTCAAACCCGCCATGAAAGATATCGAGCCTGATTATTCTTCTCCCGGATCGTGGAAACCGCCGGCATATAAAGAAAATAAGCATCAAAATTCGGAGCAAAACAAGTCATTGAGCAAGGAAGAAAAACAATTAATTTGCGATAGATATATCCCGAAATCATTTGCGTTAATTACATATTATTTTGTCGTCACATATTTGTATTATAGGCAACAAACCGGGGCATTTCCCATATTCATGAATGACTTCATTACGTCTTACGTATTCGAATTTTATATATATGGACTGTTTGGAATAATATCATTCATTGGAGCCATAATAATATTTTTTATTGCTGCTCTAGAGATATCTGAAAAATGGTGGCAGGCATTCTTTCTAATTGACGAAGACATAATATTTAAAATAAAATACCTTAAACCCCTTATAATTCTATTTGCGGTAATAATAATCATTGAAGGTATGATATTTATTTATAAGGCTGTTTCATAATTTTATTTAAAGACAATATTCCCGTGCAGTAAGAAACCAAGTTAGGGGCCCCTTTGCCAGGCTTAGGGCCATCGGTACGGCTCTTGACCTACAAGAAGTACTTTCAATTTAGCAAAACAAGATGTCGAAACCGCCCTTCATTCTTCAGGACCTTCGGCAGGGGTTTCGACCTACTATAATTGCATCGTACAATGTCATACCCGCGAAAGCGGGTATCCAGTCCGGGTAGGTCATGCCCACTTGGGGCGTGACGTTCTTTTTATTATCAACTCAAAGATGTCAGGAGCGCAGGGCTCCTGACCTACTAAGATCAAGATTTATCTGTACTGCTTGCTGATAAACTCTTCGACTTCGGGGATGCCGCCCTGTAAAATCAAATAACCGTCGAACGGCTCGCGCTCGGTGATCTCCCCCGCGATCGGGGTCAACATCATCTCGCGCACTTTGGCCGGATCGGTCGTCTGCGCCAGAATCCACCCCAGCTTGACATAAGCCACCTCGGGCAGCATGTTCTCGGCCGGTACCACGCCCAGTTCCATCATGTCGCGCCCGGTGTCGTAGACGTACATCTGCACATAACCCCACAGCGTCTGCACGGTCATGTAGATGGCGATGCCTTTTTCGTGAGCTTTTTTAAGCGCCGGATAGAGCGGCTTGTTGACGTGCCCCAGCCCGGTTCCGGCGATGACTATGCCCTTGTAGCCGTTGTCGATCAAAGCCTCGATTATGTCCGGCTGCATGTTGGGATAATAGTATAAAATAGTGACTTTTTCTTCGAACACGGCGTTGACGTCGACGTCGCGGTCGTCGCGGCGGTATTTGTACGACGACATGATCGGGGTCACTTTTTCGGGCGTAACCATGGCGATCGGTATATCGCCTATGGTGCGGAAGGTCGATCTGTACGACGAGTGCATTTTGCGCACCCGCGTGCCGCGATGCAGGAGATTGTATTCATCGGAGGTCGGACCGAACATGCAGACCATGACCTCGGCTATGTTTGAATGTCCGGCGGTGTAGGCGGCGCAGCGGAGGTTGAAAGCGGCATCGGACGAAGGCCGGTCCGACGAGCGCTGTGAGCCAACCATAACGATCGGCACCGGGCTGTTCTGCACCATGAACGATAAAACCGCCGCCGTGTGGTGCATGGTATCGGTCCCGTGGCCGATAACAATCCCGCCGACACCCTTTTTGATCTCCTTGCCGATCTCGACCGCCAGCGTTTTCCACTGCTCCGGTCCCATGTTCTCGGAAAAGACGCCGAAAAGTTTTTTGGTTTCGAGGTTGCACAGGTCGGCCAGTTCGGGGACAGCCCCGTAGAGCTCGCCCGGCGTGAAGGCCGGTATCACCGCTCCGGTACGATAGTCCAACCGCGAGGCGATAGTTCCGCCGGTCCCGAGCAGGGTCACCGAGGGTTTGTCGGGCGACATCGGAAATTCTTTTTCGGGGATTTTGTAGATCGCTTCTTTGAAGCTGTTTTCTTTTATATCCAGAACCCGGTCGGCGCGAATGCCGATATTGTAACCGGTCGAAAGCTTGAGGACGATGTGGTCGCCATCGGCCGTCTCGGAGCGTGGTAGGATTACGCCGGAAAAATCGCCCCGGTCGGTTTTGAGCGTCACGCTGGCCCACACCCGTCCACCGTGAGATTTAAGCGCGTCCAGCGCCCGGCCCTTGTATCCTTTGAAAGATGCGTCGTTCATTTTTGTCTCATGCCTGCATTTACAGGATAGCAAAAAACGAAATATTGCGCCCAAGTCAAGAAAAACGGCAATTTTTGATAAAAATATAATTGCCAAAACGTATTAATTGAGTAACTTGAGACCGATAAAGAAAGAAAAGATTCGGATATACCCCACCCGCGCGGCGAGTGGGGCTTTTGTGCTTGGATAAATTTGCGTATGCCCCTCATGATACAAAAAGATAAAGGTTACCTCGCGACGCTTGTCGCGGAGTTCGGCAAAACCGCTCCGTTCGAGAAACTGGTCGGACGCCTTTCCGGTGCAGACCCGGAATTGATAACGATTGCCGGTCTGGCGGGTTCCGCTAACGCCATCATGCTGTCTGAACTGGCTAAAAGGTCGGACAAACCGATTATCGCGATCCTGGCCGATTCCGATTCCGCGGCCGATCTTTGTGACGATCTGTCTTTTTTGCACGACAATAAAAAGATCGGGCATTTCCCGGCCCGCCGGTGTGTACCATACGAGTTTCGTTCCCCGACCGCCGAAGTCACCGGGCAACGGCTGCATACGCTGTCGTCGCTCCTATCCGATTCGCTTGAGATTGTGGTGACATCGATCGAGGCGTTGATCGAACCGACTATCAGCCGGTCAACGTTCGACACCGAACGCTTGCACCTTAAGACCGGTCAGGAGATGGATATCGACGACCTGGCCGCCAGGCTGGTGGCGATGGGTTTCAACCGCGAGACGCTGGTCGAGGAAATCGGCGATTTTTCTCTTCGCGGCGGCCTCGTGGACTTTTTCTCGCCCGGTTTCGATTACCCGATTCGGGTGGAATTTTTTGGAGATGAAATCGACACGATCCGTCATTTTGACGTCACCTCGCAGCGCACGACCGGTCGCCTCGATGAGGTGCTGCTTCTTCCCCGCCGTGAAGTGCCGATCACGCAGGAGACTGTCGAAGGCTATATTTCCAACCTCCCTGAGGATGATGCCGATCTGGTGCGGGCGCGATATCTAAATGATCCCGATCTCCCCGGCCTGGAATGGCTGGCCGGTTCGTTCGGAATCGAAGCCGGCTGCCTGACCGATTTCATGGAAAACGGGTGCATTTATTACCTCGGCGGCTACGAGCATATAAAGGGCGTCGCTGATGATATTTTTGAAACTGCCGAACGCCACCGCGAAAGAATTCTCGACCGTATGGTTTCACCGCCCGGAGTATCTCAGGTACTATGCCAACTCTGAAAAGATACAGGCCGCCATCGAGCGCAATTTCCGTCTCGATCATGTACCTTTCAAAAATAGCACCATCGAATATTTAGATTTCGCATGCAAAGATCATCCGGCGCTCGGTTCCCGGCTTGATTGGTTGGACAACGTAATCGGTGAGTTTCGAGTCAAAGGGATTCGTCACCTGGTCGCCGCCGATAATGCCGGTCAGGCCGGACGCCTTGGAGAATTAATTGCCGACAAGGTTCGGGACGGCTCGGATGTACCTATCGAAGTGGCGCCGCTCAAGGGCGGTTTCGTTTGCGATAAGTACAGGCTGGCGATCCTTACCGACCACCAGATATTCGGACGGTATTTCCGCCGCGTGCGGCGCAAGAAATTCAAGGAAGGCGTCGCCATCCAGAACTACACCAGCCTCGAAAAGGGTGATTATGTGGTGCATTCCGAGCACGGTATCGCACGGTATGTCGGTCTGGTTACGATCGAGGTCGGCGGCCATCGGCACGATTGCCTGCACCTCCAGTATTCCAACGGTGACAAGCTCTATGTCCCGATCGAGGAATTTAACTGCGTTTCCAAGTACGCCGGAAAAGACGCCGCACCGAAACTCTCGGTCCTGGGCGGTACGGCCTGGGAGAAGATAAAGGCCCGCACCAAGAAGGCTATCGCGGATATGGCCGAAGAACTTTTGAAAATTTACGCCGAACGCAAAACCCGCCCGGGGTGCCAGTTCGGGCCCGATACAACCTGGCAGCGACAATTGGAAGCGTCGTTTCCGTACGAAGAAACCCCCGACCAGCTCAAGGCCATTAATGCCATCAAGATGGATATGGAGAAACCGCAGGCAATGGATCGGCTGGTATGCGGCGACGTCGGGTACGGTAAAACCGAGGTAGCGATACGCGCCGCGTTCAAGGCGGTCGAAGCGGGCAAGCAGGTCGCGGTGCTTGTACCCACGACCATTCTCGCCCAGCAGCATTTGACGACGTTCAACGAACGTTTGAAAGACTTCCCGCTAAAAGTCGAAATGCTCTCGCGGTTTCGGACGCGCAAAGAACAGACGGCGATTCTCGAAGATCTATCGAAAGGTAAGATAGAAATAATTATCGGTACCCATCGCCTTCTTTCCAAAGACGTCGACTTCAAAGATCTGGGGCTGTTGATTGTCGACGAGGAGCAGCGTTTCGGGGTAAAGCATAAAGAGACTATTCGCAAGATTAAGGCGACGGTCGACACGATTGCCATGACGGCCACACCGATACCGAGGACATTGCACATGTCGCTGACCGGCGTGCGGGATATGTCGTTGATCAATACCTCGCCGAAAGATCGTCTGCCGATCATCACCGAGATAAGAGAATTCGAACCGGAAACGGTCGCCGAAGCGATTCTCCGCGAGATCGACCGCGGCGGGCAGATATTTTTCGTGCATAATCGGGTTCAGACGATAGATGCGATGTATCGATATCTTAAGAAATTATTGCCGCAAGTGGAGATCGGTATCGCGCACGGTCAGATGCACGAGCGTTCACTCGAAGGAATCATGCTGGCCTTTCTCGCAGGACGGTTCAATGTGCTGTTGTCGACGACTATTATCGAATCGGGATTGGATATTCCCTCGGTCAATACCATAATCATCAATCGGGCGGACAGATTCGGCCTGGCCCAGTTGTATCAGCTTCGCGGTCGAGTGGGACGATCCACCAGACGAGCTTTTGCGTATCTTCTGACACCCACCTATCGGCTGCTGACCGATGACGCCCGCAAGCGTCTCCGTGCGATCGAAACGCACGCCGACCTGGGCAGCGGGTTTGCACTGGCGATGAAAGATCTCGAAATTCGCGGCGCGGGCAATATCCTTGGGCCGCAGCAATCGGGATTTATCGAAGAGGTCGGGTTCGATCTTTATACCAAGCTTCTCGAAGAGGCTGTCGCCGAACTCAAGGGCGAACGAGTGCTGGGGACGCCGGACACTAAACTCGAGACCGACATTGAAATGATGATTCCGGAAAGTTATATCACGATCAATCAGCAGAAAGTCGACGTGTATCAAAAGATCGCCGGGGCCAGGACGCTCGACGAAATTGAACGGATTCGCGATGAAGTCGAGGACCGTTTTGGACGGCTGCCTCATGCAACCGCGAATTTGTTCGAGGCGGCGGCGGTGCGTATTTCGGCCTGGGCTAATGAGATGATCAAAGTGGTATTTAAAAAGGGTAAGGTTGAGTTGATCTTCGATGGTGCAAAAAAATTCGACCGTAAACAGGTCGAAGCGTGGCGTCAGGCCGTTAGTTTCCCGATGGAATTCCAGTTGGCCGAAAGCCCGAAAATTTTGATTGATCTGACATCGGCGCCGCATACCGATCGCCTGAACAACCTGCGTGGGATATTGAATAAAGTCTGATGCAGACTTTTGATAACGTGATATTCAATCGTAATAAATATGACCTTTCTTTCTACCAACATTCCATTATCAGACTCCTGAATCCCAATCATCAGTAGTTGGACTTCCTACGGTGAATTCATCAAAATGCATCTTCCCATCATCAAGATATCCATTCATTCGGCTATCTTAACAGAGTCATCCAATGCTTGGAATCTTGTATTGGGTTTTGTATGAAATTACCATTTATACGGTAGAGTGGGCCCTCAAAGAACAATGCCGACAACGAGTTATCATTTTTTCGGTATTAGCTTGACAATAGCGTTTGGATTGATATATTGGGATTTCTGATCGCGGGGTGGAGCAGTTTGGTAGCTCGTCGGGCTCATAACCCGAAGGTCGGAGGTTCAAATCCTCCCCCCGCTACCAAAATTGGGCAGTATTCAATTGGTCTCAAATTTGATGTGAATATTACCAAAAATGACAAGGAGATCGGGAAAGCCGACCTCCTTGCTCCGAAAGTTACGCAATCAATCTATACAGATTAAAACAAATCCTCCATAAATCAAAGCAAGTCTATGACAAATCAAATCAATACCACCGCAAATCAGCGTATGTATACGCCAAATCAATGCGATTCTATGACAAATCAAAGCGATCGAGATTCATCACTTTGGTCCATGCCGCCACGAAATCATGCACGAACTTTTCCTTCGAGTCGTCGCTCGCGTAAACCTCTGCGACCGCCCGAAGTTGGGAATTCGAGCCGAAAATGAGATCCACACTGGTTCCCGTCCATTTGACATCCCCGGTCTTATAATCGCGCCCTTCGAATATGTCTTTCGAAGATTCGGTTGGCTGCCATTTCGTGTCCATATCGAGTAAGTTGACGAAAAAGTCATTGGTCAATGCACCGGGTCTATCGGTAAAGACACCATGTTTGGCGTTACCGACGTTTGTATTCAAGACACGCATGCCGCCTAAAATGACAGCCATCTCGGGAGCGGTAAGTTTCAGCAAATTGGCTTTATCAAACAGCAGTTCTTCCGCCGGTATGCCATGTTCCACGTTGCGGACGTAATTGCGAAATCCATCAGCGAGCGGTTCCAATACGACAAAAGAATCAACATCGGTTTGTTCCTGCGATGCATCCATACGCCCCGGCGTAAATGGAACCGTCACATTGAAACCGGCGTCTTTGGCGGCCTTTTCGACACCCGTGCAACCGGCCAAAATAATCAGGTCAGCCAGTGAGACTTTTTTATTGCCGGACTGGGCACCGTTGAATTCTTTTTGGATACTTTCAAGCTTTTTCAGCACTTTCGCCAATTGCGTCGGTTGGTTGACTTCCCAATCCTTCTGAGGTGCGAGCCGAATTCGTGCACCGTTCGCTCCACCGCGCATGTCGGATCCACGGAATGTCGACGCCGATGCCCAGGCTGTCGAAACAAGATTAGATACGGTCAGCCCTGAACTCAGAACTTTATTTTTGAGCGCCGTAATATCTTTCTCATCAATCAATTCATGGTCCACGGCGGGGACGGGGTCCTGCCAGATGAGCTCTTCTTTGGGCACCTCGGGACCGAGATAGCGAGCGCGCGGGCCCATATCGCGATGAGTCAGCTTGAACCACGCCCTCGCGAAAGCATCTGCGAATTCCCTGGGGTTTTTCTGGTAGCGCCGTGCGATCGGCTCATAGATCGGGTCGAAGCGTAAAGAGAGGTCGGCCGTAGTCATCATCGGGCGGTGCTTTTTCGAGGGGTCGTGGGCGTCGACGATCATGTCCTCGTCGGCCACGTCCCTGGCCATCCACTGATGGGCACCGGCCGGGCTCTTGACCAGTTCCCATTCGTATTTGAACAGAGTGTTCAAGTAACCCATATCCCATTTAGTCGGGTTCGGTTTCCAGGCACCCTCAATGCCGCTGCCAATCGCATCGCCGCCTTTTCCGCTGCCGAAGCTGCTCTTCCAGCCAAGTCCCATCTGCTCGACGGGAGCGGCCTCGGGTTCGGGTCCGACCAGCGCGGCATCACCGGCACCGTGACATTTACCGAACGTGTGTCCGCCGGCCACGAGCGCGACGGTTTCCTCGTCGTTCATGGCCATGCGCGCGAAAGTCTCCCTGACGTCAATGCCGGAGGCAACCGGATCGGGGTTGCCGTTCGGACCTTCCGGATTCACGTAGATCAGCCCCATCTGCACGGCGGCGAGAGGATTTTCCAGGTCGCGTTCACCGGAATAACGCTTATCACCAAGCCATTCCGCTTCGGAGCCCCAGTAGATATCCTCTTCCGGCTCCCAGATGTCTTCACGTCCTCCGCCGAAACCGAAGGTCTTGAATCCCATCGACTCCAAAGCGCAGTTGCCGGCGAGGATCATGAGGTCGGCCCACGAGATTTTCCGGCCGTATTTCTGTTTGACCGGCCAGAGCAGTCGGCGCGCCTTGTCGAGGTTGACGTTGTCCGGCCAGCTGTTTACAGGTGCAAAACGCTGGTTGCCGGACCCTGCCCCGCCGCGACCGTCGGCAATTCGGTAGGTCCCGGCACTGTGCCAGGCCATTCGAATAAAGAGCGGACCATAGTGTCCATAGTCCGCCGGCCACCAGTCCTGTGATGTTGTCATCAACTCATAGAGGTCTTTTTTCACGGCATTCAGATCGAGGCTTTTGAACTCATCGGCGTAGCTGAAGCCTCTGTCCATGGGATTGGGCAGGTTGGAATTCTGGTGAAGGATTTTCAGATTCAACTGGTTCGGCCACCAGTCTGCATTTGACATTGACCCGGCTGCGGTATGTATGTGCGAGGTGCCTGTCACCGGGCATTGACCTGCTTGTTTCACGTTTTTGTCAGTCATTGACTTGCCTTTCTATAAACTAATTATTATTGAGTAATTTTTCTTATTATATTTTGTAACACTTCCATTCGAGATTATATCCCAGCTTACTGTTTCTTTTTGCATTCCGAGCACAATCCGTTTATGACAACGTGCTTGACTTCGACCCGGCCCCAATGCGATATTTCTTTTGGCGGCTTCATCTTATCAAAATCGGGCCAATAGAAATCCTCTATTTTGTGGCATCCGGAACATACCAGATGGTGATGATTGGAAATATTTATGTCAAAACGGGTGGCATTATCAATATGATGAACTCGTTTGATCAATCCATATTCCTCAAATGTGGCTATCGTCCTGTAGACGGTATCGAGGGATATGGTCTTTAGATGCTTTCGTACTAGATTGAATACATTGCCGGTGGTCGGATGATTTGTGTATTTTATCAGTGCCTTAAAAATCTCGGTTCTTTGATGGGTTATTCGAAGACCCCTGGCTTTACAGATTCGTTCGAATTCTTCCACCATCTGAGAAATATTTTTGCCCTCGATTTTCATATTCGTTATAACTTTCTTATTATAAGAATAGTTCCTATTTAGTAATAAATATATGTTAATGTTTCTGATCAAAAAATAATTATGAACATTTTTATAGATCATATTTATTATATTTGAAATGTAGGTTCAACTCTGTGCAATATTGAATTGAAAGGTAATACAATGACTATCCATGACAATATATTACAAGCCATCGGCAATACGTCATTGGTACAACTCCAAAAAGTCGTTCCGGAGGGTTGCGCCAAAATCTACGCCAAACTCGAATGGGAAAATCCGACCGGAAGCATGAAAGACCGTACGGCTCAGGCCATGATAGCGCGGGCTGAAGAGGACGGTCGCCTCAAGCCCGGCGATACCATTGTCGAATACACCGGTGGTAGTACCGGTATCTCGCTGGCTCTAATTTGTGTCGCGAAGGGTTATAAGCTTCATATTGTCACGTCGGATGCCTTCAGCAAAGAGAAGCTGAAACATATGGAAGCCCTCGGCGCGAAGCTCACCATGGTTCCGAGCGAGGGTGGTCTTACCACCAAAAAACTGATACTGGACATGATCGCCGCCGCCAAAGAAATCAGCCAGCAGCCGCATACATACTGGACAAATCAGCTCAGCAATGCCGACAGCATCGCCGGCTACTATCCGCTGGCCGAAGAAATCTGGAGCCAGACCGACGGCAAAGTCGATGCTTTCGTTCATTGTGTCGGCACCGCCGCTTCATCGCGCGGCGTATCGACCGTACTGAAACGCCACAATCCCAATGTCAGGATAGCCGTCGTGGAACCGGCCGAGTCGGCGGTACTGTCGGGCGGCCAGCCGGGACCGCACAAAATCGAGGGGGTCGGCATCGGTTACACCCCGCCGCTTTGGGAGCCAAATATCGTGGATGAAATAATCCCGGTCAAAACTGTCGATGCCAAAGCGATGGCCCGACGGCTGGCCCGCGAGGAAGGACTGTTCGCGGGAACGTCATCGGGAGCGAACGTCATCGCCGCCATTCAAATGGGCGAGCGACTGGGTCCCGAGGCCAGCGTGATAACACTTATGGTGGATTCCGGCCTGAAATATCTAAGCACGGACGTCTACTCCACGGATGAACCATAGCTCATGTACTATAATTTCCCAAAACAGAAATATCTTTTATAAATACCCCCCGGCGAAAGCCGTGACGTTCTGGCTCCGATCACATTAAAAAGGCGACCCCGGATTGTCCGGGGTCGCTGCAAGCAAGTGCTTCGATAATCTAATTTAAACTAAAAGCTCAATCCAACCACGAGGTAGGACATCTCTTCCCTCGGGTTGACAATGAACGATACATTCAGCGGCATCGAGAAACTTTCGGAAACCATGATTTCCCGAGAGGCCGTCACGCCGACGTTGATTGCCTGAAGATTATCGGTGCCGTAATAGCCCGGATTGTCTTTGCTGCCTCCGGCGACACCGCAAAAGAAGTCAAGATCGGTTTCATTTACGGTCACCGGGTAGTCGATCTGGAAGTACGTGTTGGACCCGGCGTCGTTGTATACATTCACATACCCCGCGACCGTCACCGGAAACGCCTCCGGTCCTGCTAAGGACAGTCCCAGCTCGATCAGATGCGCTCCGGGATCCGGGATGGTATCGTCAATCATGGCATCGTAGTTGTTGAAATTGAAAAACCTGATCCCGGCGTTGGGATAATAATAATCGGTCGCTGTGCCGGTAATCGACACGCCGTTGTTGAGCGTCGCAGTATAGCTCAGCCAGAAATCGATTTCATCGGATTCCGAAGCCTGATTGGACAGCGTGTACGCCCCCCAAATGCCGAATTCGACTCCGCCGCAATCGAGAGCGAGTGCAGGTTGAATCGAGGGGGTTGTCGCTATATCCATCCCCCTCCAAACATAGCGGTTATAAAAGTCGACCGATGTCCTCACCGCGATTTCAGCACCGGCCGTGGCCGAGATTGTCAAAACCGCCATGATTAACGTCAGGGAAACCGGCCGGCAGGCTCGTCGTCTGTCAGACATTTTTTATCATCCTCCTGATACCCATCAATACTCGTAAGCGGTTTCACCGTGGAGCGATTCATCGAGAGTGGTTTCTTCGGCTTCGGTCGTCTTGACGGTGGTGATCTTATTTATGATCCAGAGCATGACGTACGTGAAGACAAAAGCGTAAACCGACGAAGCCAGGACGGCAACCAGCTGTTTGAAGAAGAAGTTGGAGCCGCCGAGAAATAGACCGTTGGCCCCGCCGGGATTTATGGCCGTGCTGCCCATCAGCCCGAGCATGATAATTCCCAGCGCTCCGCCGACACCGTGAACGCCCCAGACGTCGAGCGCGTCATCCCAGTGTAGTTTGTTTTTAAGACTAACCGCGGTATAGCAGACGATCCCGGCAGTCAGACCGATTACAGCCGCCGACCCGGTCGAAACGTACGCGGCGGCGGGCGTAATGGTCGCCAGACCGGCCACGGCTCCGGTTAACAGACCGACAAATTTCGGTTTCTTCATAAGTGTCCATTCCAGAAACAGCCAGGTAATGGCGGCGAAGGACGCCGCGACGTCCGTATTGACGAACGCCAGAGCCGTGACGGAATCGACTCGAAGTTCGCTGCCGGCGTTAAAACCGTACCACCCGAACCAGAGCAGCCCGGTCCCGAGTGCGACCAACGGAATGGAGTGCGGACCTTTTTCCGCGATCCGCCGTTTTCCGACGAACAGCACCGAGGCCAGGGCGGCCATACCGGCGATATTATGGACGGCAATACCGCCCGCGAAATCGAGGACACCCCATTTGGCGAGAAGGCCGCCGCCCCAGATCATGTGTACGAACGGGAAATAAACCAGCAGCAACCACGCGACGAGGAATAATAAATAGGCGGGGAAGCGGACGCGGTTTGAAAAGGCTCCCGTTATCAGGGCGGGCGTGATGATCGCAAACATCATCTGATAGGCGAAAAATACCAGCATCGGTATCTGCCCGTCGCCGAAAACCGTCATAGGATCGACACCATTCAGGAAGGCCATATTAAGGTTTCCGATAATTCCGCCCTCACCACCGCTGAAACAGAGTGAGAACCCGACGGCGTACCATAATATGGTCGTGACACCCATCGAGACGAAACTTTGTATCATTATCGAAAGTACGTTTTTGCGGCCGACCAGACCGCCGTAGAAGAATGCCAGACCCGGCGTCATCAGCATGACCAGACTCGTGGCCACGAGCATGAAACCGGTATTGCCAGTGTCAAACATACCAATCCTCCTTTTTATCAATCGACAATATGCCGGACAAATGGCAAACTGAAAATAGGGCATTTCCTGATTATAGACTTCGAAATCCCTTATAGAAAATTAGGACAAGAATCTTACAGTAGGTCAGGAGCCGTGCCGAAGGTCCTGAACGAAGTGAAGGGCGCTCCTGACATCTTTTCTTGGAGAGTTTAGCAGCGCTGTCGGGAACCCCTTCCCGAAAGGTTTTCCCCTTAAATCCACAAAGCGTCAGGCAAGGGTTTCTGACGCCGCTGAAATAATTTTCCCGCAGGTCACGCCGATTCGCGGCAGGTCCAATTCGTCGCCGGATTTGATCCTTGTAACTCACCCAACGGGTGAATGAGTGCGTTATAGCAGTTAAATTGGATTTTAGCAGCGTTGTCGGGAACCCCTTCCCGACAGTTTTTTATTGAATGGCAAAGCGTCAGGAATGGGTTTCTGATGCCGCTGAAAATGCTGGTGCATTATAGTGGCCCGCCACCCGTTGGGTGGGCCATAAGATTAACGGTGCTGTCGAGAAAAGCCGATTGGCCTCACCGGATTTAATCAAGCCTTGTCAGGCCTTCGCGGATGGCGTACTTGGTCAGTTCGGCGATACTGTGAAGATCGAGCTTGTCCATGATTTGCTTGCGGTGGCTCTCTATTGTTTTCACGCTGACGTGCAGAATGTCGGCCATGTCTTTGGTCGATTTACCCTCGGCCAGAAGCTGAAGAACCTCCCGCTCACGGGCGCTGAGCGGTGACCCTGCATCTTCTCCGCCGGTGCGGACTTTTTCGACATAATCGTGCAGCATTTTGTCGCGGATGGACTGGCTGAAAAACAGTTCACCTTTCTGCACCGTGCCGATAGCTTCGATGACTTCCTGAATGGCCGATTCCTTGAGCAAATATCCCCGCGCTCCGATACGCAGCGATTCCTCTATAAATTTCCGGTCGGCATGCATGGACAGCATGATTACTTTTGTGTCCTGTCCGTCGGCCAGAATTTTACGGGCCGCATCGAGACCATTCAGCCGGGGCATGGATATATCGAGCAGCGCGATGTCGGGCCGGTGCTCCCGCGCCAGTTCGGCGGCTTCCACGCCGTCGCGGGCCACGGCGACAACCTGAAGATTGCGCTGCCTTTCCAGAAGCGGACGAAGCCCGTCGATCAGCAGCTTATGGTCATCGGCCAGCAGAATTTTAATCATCGCCGCCTTCCGGTTTTATCGAGTACGGGGTCGAAATGGAGACGCGCGTGCCCCGGCCGGGCGACGAATCGATTGCGAGCGCGCCGCCGATGTACGACAATCGTTCGCGGATACTGAACAGACCGAAACAGCAATTATCGGATAAAGCGTTTTCGAAGGTGGATGTATCGAATCCGCAGCCGTCATCACTGACTTCGATTAGCAGGCCGGTATTCTTCCATTCGGTCCGGACCGATATTTGTTTCGCCCCGGAATGTTTGGCCGCGTTGGTGATCAACTCCTGCAGGGCCTTAAATATGAAAACTCTGACACCCTCTGAAACATCGCGAGGTGATCCGCTTTGCGACGACTTTACTGACATATTGTGTCGATGCAGGGCCCTTTCGGCCAGCCAGTCAATGGCGGCGGGGAGCCCTAATTCATACAGTACCGGGGGGCTTATGGCGACCGTCAGGTCGCGGGTATAACGGATGGTCTGGTCCAGAATTTTGAGAATGTCGGCGAAATTCTCTTCCATGCCGGAAAAGACGGCGTTGCCCTGAAGCAGGGCCACTCTCTGAGAAACATACGCCAGCGCCTGGCCGATATGATCATGCAGATCGGAGGCAATCTCACGCCGTTCCCGGGCTTCGGCCAGAGACAGCTCCGAAGCCAACCATCGCAGCTGCATCTGGTACGTTCTGATACGCCGGGCGATATCCTGCTTCTGCGGATCACCGCACGGATGAGAAGAATCAATATTTATATCGTTCCGATGATTTTCGTTGTCGGCCATGTGGCAAATATAGGCTTATCCCGTCTCGCGCGCAAGCCGAAGAAAAGTCCAAAATGGTTGATACAATGACCTAATCTCCTCAAGACTTATCAATTTCGGACAATAATATATTCTGAGCACCGTCATGAACCCTTTCATGAAGTTTTTCTTTGATGGGGCGGACGCGGCAGGAAAATTTCGGGCAACAAGACATTTGAATCTTAAGTAATTTATTCAGCCTTTTTCAAGAGCGAGCTTAATTCCAAGTAAAACGAAAAGCCCCCCGCAGCATTTCCTGATATATCTCGAAAATACGGCGTTTCCGCGAAGCCTTTGCGCCAAAAATGCCGAAAAACGGGCAACAATCAAACACCAGATTGTGCCTGTTGTTAAAAAGATGCCACCGAGAATTAGAAACGGGGTTGGCCCATCTGCTTTTGACGGATCAATGAACTGAGGAAGAAACGCGAGGAAGAACAGCGCGACTTTTGGGTTCAAGACATTAGTCAGAATGGCCTGTTTGTAAATCTTCAGATAACTCGCTCGGGACGACCGATTGAATTCACCATCGGCCGGAAAACTGCCTTTTCCCGAGGCCATTCTTATTCCCAAATATATGAGATATCCGGCGCCGATAAATTTTATAACCGTAAATATGAGGGCCGAGCTCAATAAGATGGCTGACAGTCCAAACGCCGAGGCGGCGATATGGAACAAAGATCCGGTTCCGATACCGAGCGCGGAAAAAAATCCGGCTTTGCGGCCCTGCGAGATGGATCTACCCAGGATATACATAGTGTCTTGTCCGGGCGTCAGATTCAGTAATATCCCGGCCAATACGAATGAGGGTAAGTTGACTATTGAATGCATATTTAGGTCCTATTTTCAGATATTATATTTTATACGTCGACCGAACCATCTTTACCTGTTTGAATTCGTCAATTTTACTAATTTTCATCACCCGGCACCCGTTCGATGCGGCGGTCGGGGACCAGCCAAATGACAGCCTCCATGACATAAATTCCTCCGGCGAGCCACCGCTCGAAAAAGGCGGCCTGCCTTTAATCTTGAGTATTGACTTTTCGCGCGCAATACATAATATAGACTATTACGGCCCACTATTATATTTATGGCCATTAATTTGAGGATAAAATAAATGCCCTGCGGCGACATTACCGAAAGAATCAGGCTCTCGATCGACAACGATGATCGGGTCGTGTCGTACCAGTTCTCCAAGAAGACCTGTGGCGGCGGCATCGGGACCGAATCGCTGCTGCACGACCGGGTGATCGGCCAGCACATAGACAATATTATCGGGCAAAATCAATTCGCCTTCGCGGCGACCAGTTTCAGCCGCGACGACATCGAAGAATTCCTGAAGCTGAAACATTTCAACGCCATCCAAACCGTCATTCGGGTTTTCCTCGGACTTTCCCCCGGCGGGGTCGGCAGTGCCTGCACCATCGCCGGAATCGAATACGATCGCGAAAACATAATCATAGACGCCGAAATCAGTATCGATCTGAATGCCGAGAAAGTTAAGGCCTGTGAGCACTGCGGACCCGGCTGAGGGTCTCATTGAGCCGTCCGGGCGACGGTCCATCCATTTTAATTTTATCGGGGAATATATCATCAGCGCCGCCGGCGTACTCGGTGATCAGGAGAATCAATCCTCCCTGCCGCTGGGCACCGTCCACTGGCCGGAGTTCATATTGAGCTTGTGGCAGTGGGTACACTCACCCTGGAAGAGCGTCATGAACAGATTGTCTTTGCCTCCGGTGAGGTGCAGCAGATGCATCATGCGGGAAAACGGGGGCGCCATGGTCGTTTCACGATAATGACACAGAAAGCAGTCTTCGGGGATTCTTTTTGCCGATTCAATAATATCCGGGTGTTTTCCTTCGAGCGTCATCCCGGCCGGCGCGGCCGCCTGCGCTTTGACCAGAAGACTTGAGTCGACCTGTCGGCTCAGTTGCTTCATCAGGGTGGTGAAACGTAAATCCAGCTTCATATCCGTGTAATTAACATGGCAATCGACACAGGCGTTGGGGTAATTGTCCACGACCACGATTCCCGGTATGGATCGGGGCGGCATTTTTCCGGGAGCGGGATGAATCAAACCTTTTTCATTGGCGGCTATGGCAGCGAACAACAATGAGATCAGCGCCGTAATCAAAATGTAACTTTTAATCATTGTTATTTTCCCGCATTTGGGATAAAATACCCTGCTCAAATTGATCTCTTTTCAGCCCCAGAAGTTCAGTTATTGTCAATCCGTGAATTTTCGCGTACTGCCCGACAAGTTTCAGGCCCGCATAATACCCGGCGCGGAATTTTAAAACGTCATTTGAGTCGTTGGCGTGGAATAATTCCTGCCCCGGATCACTCTTAAAATAATTATCGGCAATTTGAGCCAAAAGTTGCGGCTCCCGGCTCAGGCAGGCCTGCCACCAGGTTCGGGCGGCGGTATCGTCAAGATAATCCGCCCAAAGCGCCTCCATGTCTGAAACACCCAGCAGCTCCCGAGTTAAAAAGGTGGCGAGGCCCTCGGTGACAAGAAGGCGCGCCAGCCTGATCTTGTCATCGGCCGTATCAAAATAAAACGACGGGCAGCCCCGATAATGCAGGGCATGAGCCAGTTCGTGCGTTACGAATATTTTCACCAGTTCTTCTGAAGTATAAGTCTCCAGCGGGAGCCAGACGAAAAATTCGTCTTCCAGCCTGAAGGCATGGCCATTAGTGGCCCCGACCCCGACAAAATTGACGATTTTGATTTTCTGATATTCAAGGTCTCGCTCTTTTAAAATTCTGGTCAGATATTCCAGATGTTTTTCAATCCAGCTCTTGCGGGTATTGATCGCGTCATCGCCTATTCCCGCGAGATCATATTCTTTCTTTGTCCAGAAACGGTAATAATGATCGAACAATTCGGGAAACGAGCTTTCATAAGCCGCCCTGTCACGATTTTCAATGAAATCGCTCCGATATTTATTCGTTAAATCAATGACTTGCATAATACAAAAAACGAATTTGCAAAATAAATGTCAAACCATTTGCCATTCTTCATAATTCAATGTAAGATTGAAGGATTCTTCATGATTAGTAATAAAAAAATAGCAGATGAAAAAAATTCTCATATTAGGTAATCCCGGCTCCGGCAAATCGACCCTGGCGATCAAGCTGGGTGAAATGCTCGGCTATCCGGTCATCCACCTCGACAAACTCCACTGGCAGCCCGGCTGGATTATGCCGAATGATAAGTACTGGGAATCGCTACAGCCCGATCTGGTGAGAGGGGAAACATGGATAATCGACGGTAATTACGTCAGAACGCTGGAAATGAGGCTGCCGTACGCCGATACAATCCTGTACCATAACTATTCGACCGCTCTAAGCCTGTGGCGGGTAATAAAACGACTCATCCTCAATTACGGTCGGAATCGGCCTGACATGGGCGACGGCTGCCCGGAGAAATTCGACTTCATCTTCTTCAAATTTACTCTGCGGTTTAACCGGCGACACAAAATAGAAATCGAGGAAAAAATCAAGAAGCACTTCAAGGGAAACACTTTCATCGAATTTAAGAAGCCGGCGGAGGTCAAACGCTATCTTGAAAATCTGAAGGCAACAATGGGCTGACATTCAACAGGACACAATGTCAAGTCTTCCGCCTCGCCTGTATAAACGAATTCACACACAGTATCAAAAAAGCCAGCGACAACAGGCTCATAATGGTTTTACTTATCGCCGCTGCCGGTCGGACGATTTCCGCTCCCGCTATCAGCTTTACGGTCGGCATCACCCCGCTGACCGCCCCCAGAAATCCCAATAAGCTTAACGCCGCCGCCGCGTGCATGGCGCTGCGCCGCAATTTTTCATCCCGGGCAAGCCACCCGGCGATAAGTACCAGTACACCCAGAAAGGCCGGAATCAAAGCCGTAAAACTGGTCCGGCCGAAAGCGAAAAACCCGATCAGTCCCAGGAGGATCAACAATATCGCATATACCATAGTTATCGAGCTGAGTTTCATATCACACCTCTGTTTTGGTTTTGACGATATAACACCGGCAATCTTCAAAAGATCAAAAAAACGCAAAAAAAACCCCGGTCGAAAACCGGGGTTCCACGGGTGTACAGGGATTTCTTCTTTATCGTTTTCCCCGTGTCTTTCTGTATAATTCCGCATAAAGTCTGTCGCGTTCGTAATCGGAGCTTATCGTTTCGATTACGTCGGCCAGGTCATTTTCGAGCTTGTCTTTGCCCCTGAGATTGGGAATCAAATCGCTCAAAACCTGTGCCTTTTCGTAATCCGACGATATCTGCTCCGCCTGGGCTAAAATATCCCGGGCGGCGTCTTCATCATCGAAGCTGAGCTTGTCGATTATATCTTGCAATATTCTGGATGATTCATAGTCAGATCTTATGTCGTCGACCGAATTCAACAACGCCTTACGAACCTGTGGGCTGCGATTCACTTCACTGACCATATCTTTAAGAATCTGCGAGCGTTCGTAATCGGAGCTGATTCGGTCGGTAATGTTAAGGACGTTCAACAGGGTGGAATCGTCCATGTCATAAAACGGACCCAACGCCATCAATGATCTTCTGATTTCATAATTCGAGGACATGGATTCGATTACGGACAGGTACGCCCGGAAAAGATTCTGGTCGCGCGCCGAATGACCGGCCAAATATATCAGCAGTTTTGATTTCTCGTAATCCGAAGACATATCGCCGACCAGTTTTAAGACGTCGGATGCAATCGCTTTATTGGGCTGCCTTTCAGAAAGCAGTTGTTGAAGCACCCGGCTTCGCTCATAATCGGAACTGATCGTTTCGATTGCCCGAATCAGAGCATAACGAAATTCCGGATCATCGCGCTGAAGGTCGGACAACTGGCTGAGGAGCTTGGCCCGCTCGTAATCAGAATCCATCGACTCGGCGATTTCAAGAACGCCGATAAGGACACCGTTCGAGACATTGGAATCCAGGCTCAGTCGGGACAGCACCCGCCCCCGCTCGTAATCCGAGGAAAGCGATTTGGCCGCCATCACGAAATCATCGAGCAGGAATTTTTCATCTTTTTGCACGTCGGCGATGCTCAGCAAAATTTCAGCCTTTTCATAATCGGAATCGAGGTTTCGCGTGATGTATTTTATAATCTGGCCCAGTTCGGCATCCTTTAAATCAAAATTCTGTATTAAATGACTGAGATAGAGGCGGCTTACATAATCGCTTTCAACCTCATTAAGCTCTTTTAAAACACCGTCAATGCCGTCTTTATTATAAATCTTCTCGGCTCTTTCGGCGGCATTGAATCCGGCCTTTCGGACACAATCGAGCATGACCTGACGGTACCATTCACGAGCATTGTCATCGAAGTCCTGTTTTTTCCCGCTATAACGGTACGCGTACGAAGGGGTGCCGTCGGCGTTCGGTATGATTTTAAGTTCGCGCCTTACACCATCCTTTTTTTCATATATTTGAACTCTGGCGTCGTCGGACATCTGGACGATTTCATCACAATCATCATTCATTTTGAGCTCGCCCTCGATTTCGACCCGCGTCTTGTCGGCACCATTCTGCCAGTCGTATGCAACCGATCCGTCGTCGTCATGATGGATCATGCTATAATGATCACCGTCAGTCGCATTGAACATATTTTCCACGTCTTTGACTGCACGCCCGATGGCGTTTCCAATGCCGGAGACACGGTCGGCACTGGCCGACGCTTCGGCGTAGGCTCTCCGGGCTTCCGCGGCACTTTCCTCCTGATCGCGGGCAGATTCCGCCTTGTCGGCATAATAGTCCTGCATTGCTTCGCCGTACGCTTCGGCGTATTTGGCGTCGGCCTTAGAAAGTTGTCTCAAATACGCCTCGCCATCATCGCCACCGACAGAATCTTTGCCGTCGTCAGCATTAGGACTGTCGATTACATAATCATCGGACCTTCTGAAGCGAGTTTCCGATTTCGACTCCCTTTCGGCTTCTGGAGCAAGAGGTTCTATTGGTTTGATATCGATATCCGGAACGGCAATTTTCGGATCTTTGACATTTGGCACATCCGGTGCGTCAAGTTCGGCCGCCTTCAAGGCCGCATCGAGCTGTTTTTCCAGCTTTTCGGTATCGAGAACCTGCTGGGTATTTTCATCGATATCATATATATAGGGCGTTTTGGGCAATGATACGCGTTGCCATTTGTCGTTCTTTTCGGAATGGAAAATGGTCGCTGTCGATGAATCCGACTTCTCTTTGACAAAATCAGCAATTACGGAGAATTTAAATGGATGGTACGGCCACGCCAGAGCCGGTGCGGTATAGAAAGCGACCATCGCTATGACTAATATTGAGACAACCAGTCCCGCGAATTTTCCGAAAGGTATCGGCCTTGAATTCAGTTTACGGTTCAATATCATATCTATTCTGCGGAAAATCTGCTTTTTGGACAATATCGCGCCGGTCACAAGAGTTGGTTCGACCGGGACAATTGTTCTTTGAATCATTTTCGTCAGACATCGGGCATAAACCTGGGGCTGGTCCATAATTGCCAGCACTCTGGCATCACAGGCGAGTTCCCGCTCCAGATCAAGCCGCCGACCGATCCAGAGAATGGCGGGATTGTAGAAGAACAAGGCCGTAAGAAATTTCTGTATCAGTTTCATCCAGTCATCGTGCCGCTCAAGGTGGGTCATCTCGTGCACTACAATCGACTGCAGTTCACGGTCATCGAGCTTTTCCGCGAGGCCCGTGGGAATAATCACCATCGAGTGAAAAAATCCCGCTGAAACCGGGACATTGATTTGATCGGACTGGCCCATCGTCATCTTGCGCTTAAACCTCAGGCCTTTTGTCAGGCGATCTATCCGTTCCATCTGCAATTGAGGCAACGGCAATATCGATGCTTTTAGACCTTTCAATCCACGATATCCGAGAACGAGACGAAACGTCAACACCAGGAAGACGAACATCCAGATTATGACCGCAATCATCGGGAACCCTTCGAGTATTATCTGAGAATAGGAGTAGTTATTTTTCACAGGCTTATGCAATGGAATATACTCGGTGTGTGATGCAACACCTGGTGTCTGGTTCTGACGTACAGTGTTTTCAACCATCGGAGTCGTGTTATTTGCTTCAGGCAAAGCCGCCATTTCCACAGGTGCATCGTTATTTTGACTATCCGTGAGTTTTGCCACAACCGGCCTTTCACTCACAGTGGTTCGCGGCGCCGTCTCGTGTATCGGTTGATTTTGGGTCGCTGCGATTTTATCGAAAAAATTGGATATACTGAAATCGAGCGGGCCCATCGTCGCGGCCAGCGGCATGATTATGACCGTCGCCATGACGGCCAACCACAATTTATAACGAGCGGCGGAATCGACCGACCTAAGAACGTGCAGCGCGGCGGCCACGGCCAGCGTCAATAATATCGCCGGAATCAGAGTTTGTGCCGTCTGACCGACAAATCCGTGTGCGAATTGGCTGAATTGATTGAAATAATATTCCATCTTATTTATCCTCCTCGCTGTCGGTGATCATTTTCTTGAGACGCTGCAACTCTTCCGGCGTCAGCTTTTCGTCGTTTATGATATTAAGCATCAAGAGCTCAGGGGAATTTTCGAAAAAGCTCCGTACCAGATGCCGAACCGCTTTGCGCCGGGCGTGCATACGGTCGACCAGCGGCTTATATATAAAGGCTCGACCGTTCTTGCGATGTTCGAGATAGCCCTTGTCTTCCAGTATGCGCATTATGGTAAGTATCGTATTATAGGCGGGCTTATCGCGATCCGGAAAATTATCGAGCACTTCATTGACCGAGGCAGTGCCGAGGTCCCAGACGACGTCCATAACCTTCAGTTCAGCTTCGGTCAAGGTTGGGGTTGGTTTACGGGCCATATTAAATCCCTCTATCTACTAATTGTTTAGTTGTTGCAATATACACATTCCTACGATTTCCGCAACTAATTGTTTAGTATTTCTTTAAAAAAATCGCAATACGCCAATAGACAATAAGTTACACTCATCAATCAGGCGTTCATTTTTATGAAATCTTGCCAATTTCCTTACAATATATTAATTTGAATTTGGAAATCGGCCTTTGCGGCCGGAACCTGTCAGGAAACCAAAAGCCGGGGTTTGGAGAAAATGAGCGCTGACGTTTTAGTCCGCCTCGCCCGGGGCGAAAGATTGCTCTGTGACGGAGCAATGGGCACGATGCTTTTCAAGCGCGGTGTTCGGGCCGGAGAATGCCCCGAGCGGCTCAATCTCGACGAACCCGAAACTATCGAAGACATCGCCCGGTCCTATCTCGACGCCGGGGCGGATTTAATCCTCACCAATACTTTCGGTGGCTCACCTTTGAGACTGGCTCAGTTCGGGCTTGGAAATAAATATGAAGAAATCAATGAGAATGCCGTCCGTTGGGCGCGCCTTGCAACAGGAGACAAAGCTGTACTGACGGCATCGGTCGGACCGTCGGGCGGTATGCTTGAACCGTACGGTGACATTGACCCGTCGCAGATGTACGACAGCTTTTACAGACAAATTAAGATACTGTTGGCCGCCGGGGTCGACATGCTGGCCGTGGAAACCATGACCGATGTCAGCGAAGCCCGCCTGGCGGTAAAAGCCGCCCGGGATCAGAGTAGTACTATCCCGCTTGCCGCCACCATGACATTCGAAAAGACGCCAAAAGGCTATTATACCACGATGGGTGCCTCAATAGAGCAATCCGCGCGGGACCTGACTGCGGCCGGGGCTAATTTGCTCGGCTCGAACTGCGGGTGTGGTATCGACAGCATGATTGAGATAGCCAACGAATTCAAAAAGCATACCAAATTACCCCTGATTATGCAGCCCAACGCCGGTCTGCCGTCGATGCGTGACGGTCATCTTGTATTTCCTGAAACGCCGGAGTACATGTCGGGCAAGCTGCCGAAACTACTGGAGTTAGGCGTCGGCATCGTCGGCGGATGCTGCGGCACCACCCCGGACCATATTCGTGCCTTTCGCAAAGTCCTGGACGATTATATCGTATCGTCATCGTGAATAATCTTTAGTACCGGCTGCGAAGTATTGACAAGCGCGGCTTCGTACGATATTATGCTCAAAATATCGTATAAACTATCCGGCGGAACTGGCCCGCCGAAGGAGGCAAAATGATTGATCCCCGCAACGAAAAACTGGCCGATATACTTGTCAATTATTCCTGTGCCGTAAAAAAAGGCGATCTGGTACATATTTCTGTCCGGGGCATTCCCTCGCTTGAACTGGCTAAAGTGCTCATACGAAAAGTCACTCAGGCCGGAGGGGTGCCTTTTTATCATTATAGCGATGATTCCCTGACACGGCAGTTTTTGCAGCATACGAAAGAAGATCAGATCAAAGTCTATGCCGCCTTTATGAAAAGCATGGCTAAAAAGACTGACTGCTATATCAGCATCAACGGCGCCGAAAACCTATTCGACTTGAACGACGTGCCTCCCAAAACCATGCGGTCATATAAAAAACTCTACGCCAAGCCGGTCATGCTGGATATCATCACCAGGAACACCCGTTGGGTGGCGATGCGATTTCCCAACAATGCCATGGCCCAGCTGGCTCAGCAGCCTCAGCAGACTTTCGAAGATTTTTATTACGACGTCTGCTGTATCGATTACGCCAAGATGTCCAAAGCGATGGACCCGCTGGCCAGACTGATGAAAAAGACGGATAAAGTACATATAAAAAGCCCCGGCACCGATTTGCAATTCAGCATCAAGGGGATCAACGTCATCAAGTGCGATGGTAAATTCAATATCCCGGACGGCGAAGTTTTCACCGCCCCGGTCAAGAATTCGGTCAATGGGTATATCACGTATAATACCCCGTCTTTGTATGAAGGCAACGTCTACGAAGACATCCGGCTGGAATTCAAGAACGGGAAAATAGCCAGGGCCACGTGCAAAGGCGAAAACAAGAAACTGAACAAAATTTTCGACACCGACCCCGGCGCCCGGTACGTCGGCGAATTCGCCCTGGGTGTCAATCCCATGATAAAGGAACCGATGAAAGACACGCTGTTCGATGAAAAAATCGACGGCTCTTTCCACTTCACGCCCGGGAAATCGTACGACGACGCCCCCAACGGCAACACATCGGCCATTCACTGGGACCTGGTCCAGATCCAACGAAAAGACCACGGCGGCGGGGAGATATGGTTTGACGGGCGGCTTATCCGAAAAGACGGCGTCTTTGTGATTCCTGAGCTGAAAGGAAAGTTCACCCGAAAAGCGCTGGGCGGCTGACCCCGCAAATTAAAATGAACAATTATCCCTATCCCGACGTAAAGAACCATAGAAAGGACACCAAGGGGTGATGAACCGTTCCGATAAATTCCGCTCGATCCTCACGAGAGCACTGTTTATATTATGCCTGACGCCGCTACTGGTCATGTTTTTCAGTAGTGCCGCACAGGCTTATATCGATCCCTCATCCGGGTCGTACTTTTTCCAATTTATTCTGGCCGGGTTGTTGGGCGTAGTCTTTTCGATCAAGATGTTCTGGCGTCGAATAACCGGCATGTTCAGAAATCCTGACCGTAAGGACGACGCCAAAAATGGGTGAAGACAAACCGGCCGGAACGTTCGGGTCGTTTCGTGATCCGTCCGGCTTTATATTCAAAAGCGGCGGACAGATATACCGCCAGATAAATAAAAGCTATCGCGATAATTATGATGTGTTGATGAAATCGGGGCTATATGAACGCCTTACTTCCGACGGTTTACTTATATCCCACGAAACCACGAATATCGACCCTCCCGATCCCGAAGCGGCCTTTCTGGTTATGAAGCCGGAAAGGATTCCCTTCATATCGTACCCCTATGAATGGTGTTTCGGTCAACTCAAGGACGCCGCGACCCTGACGCTTAAAATTCAGAAAATCGCTCTTGAACACGGCATGAGCCTCAAAGACGCCAGCGCTTTTAACGTCCAGTTCAAAGGGTGCCGGCCAATATTGATCGACACTCTGTCGTTTGAAAAATACGTCGAGGGGCGGCCGTGGATTGCCTACCGTCAGTTTTGCCAACACTTTTTGGCGCCGCTGGCTTTGATGGCGCACACCGACGTCCGTCTGGGATGGCTTCTGGAGAATTATATCGACGGCATCCCGCTGGACCTGGCGGCCAAACTGCTGCCCAAACGAACCAGGTTTTCATTCCCGCTTCTGGCCAATATCCACCTGCATGCGCGCACTCTTAAAAGGGCGGCCGGTCGTGAACCGGATATAAAAAACCGCAAAATGTCAAAAACTGCCCTGACATCCGTAATCGGCAACCTTCAATCAGCTATCGGCGGTCTCAAATGGGAGCCGTCTCATTCACTTTGGTCCGATTATTATGATGACAACAATTACAGCAAGCCGTCATTTGACCGCAAACTGAATATCGTCGACAAATTTCTAAAAGCCATTAAGCCGACCGAAGTCTGGGACTTGGGGGCCAATACGGGAGTTTTCAGCAGGCTGGCCTCGAAATTAAACATTCCGACGGTCACCTTTGACCAGGACTATGCTGCCGTCGAGATCAGCTATCGCAATGCGCGCAAAGACGACGAACGATATCTTCTCCCTCTGGTTATGGAGATTTTCAATCCGAGCGGCGGGACGGGCTGGGAAAACCGGGAACGATTGTCGTTCAGCGATCGCGGACCGACCGACACGGTTCTGGCCCTGGCGTTGATCCACCACCTCGCCATCGGCAACAATGTACCTCTGGATCAGGCGGCTAAATTTTTCGCTGTAATCTGCAACAAACTTATAATCGAATTCGTCCCAAAAGAGGATTCGCAGGTAAAACAGATGCTGTCTTCACGCGAAGACATTTTTGTTAATTATGATTATGATGGCTTTCGTAAGGCCTTTGAAAAATATTTCGAAATTAAGGAATCGGAACCTATCGATAATACCGCCAGATCGATACATCTGATGCTGAAACGGTCATGAAACCAAACAAATCGCTCTGGCTGGTCACGCCCGCCCTTTACGCCGTTTTCCCCGTGCTCTTTTTGTACGCGCAAAACGTGCACGAAATGAAAATCGGCGATATGTTCTGGCCGCTTGTATTTACGGCACTGGCCGCCGTCATCCTGACCGTCGCGATGAGGCTTATCTTCAGGAACGGAATCAAAATCGGCCTGCTTATGACCATCTGGATTATATTATTTTTCTCATACGGTCATTTCGCCAATCTTTTCGGCAGGAACCCGGATGCCGCCTGGGGCATTTTGTCACGGGCGGACAGGATCCTCCTTCCGGCCGGGCTGGTTCTGGCGCTGGCGGCAGCGGCGGTAATATGGCGCATAAAAAAAGATCTTTCAACCCCGATAAAAATGCTGGCTATCCTGGGTGTCGTGCTGGTACTCATGCAGGTCACGCGGATTGTCACAACGCCCGGGTCGCACGTTGCGGAGTCCAGCAAACACGATTATACTTATCTATCGGCACCGTCCGGTACCCCGGAACGGGACATTTACTATATAATCCTCGACGGTTATGGCCGTCAGGACGTTCTTGAAAACATATATAATTATGACAATTCCGCCTTTGTTGACTTCCTGCGCAATAAAGGCTTCTTCGTGCCGGATTCAATACATTCCAATTACGGACAGACTCTGGAGACGGTAACTTCGGTCCTCAACATGGACTACATACAAAATCTCGGCAAGTTCGATCCGAAATCCGATGACAGAAAGCCGCTTTATGATAATTTCGTTCACAATGACGTCGCGGGCGCTCTTAAGAATGCCGGATATAAGACTATTGCCTATGAGACGGGATATTCCCTGACCGAATTAAAGCAGGCCGATGATTATATCGTCTCCGACTGGACCTCCAGCGAGTTCGGTAATATTTTGCTCGCCACCACTCCCCTGCCGCGACTGCTCGGACGGATATTTTCACCCTTCGGAATACACCGCCGACGAATATTAAAAACTCTCGATGCCCTCGCGACGAGGGTGCCCGGTGACGGCCCCGAATTCGTCTTTGCCCACGTTATCGTCCCGCATCCACCGTTCGTGTTCAAAGCCGATGGGGGCGAGGTCGATCAGTCCCGGACGTTCTTCATGGGCGATGGATCTCACTATATCGACGCCGGCGGCAGCGTTGATGACTATATCGACGGTTATCGCAACCAGGTGCGGTTCATCAACAGCCGCGTGACGGGCATCGTCGATCACCTGCTCGATTGCCCCGAAGACAAGCGGCCGATAATAGTCATCATGGGCGACCACGGCCCGGGCTCCCAGTTGAGCTGGGTTGGTTCATCGACGACCAATTTGAAAGAACGGTTTTCGATTCTGTACGCGTTGTACCTTCCGGATTATCACGGCGACCGACTGTCCGACAAGGCCAGTCCCGTAAATACCTTTCGCACGATTTTCAACGGCTATTTCAATACCGATTTGCCCCTGCTCGACGCCAAAAGCTATTATGCCACATGGAGCACACCGTACGATTTCTGCTGTATTAATAAAGATTCCTCGGATGAGATTCACGAATATCTGCTTGGGGTATATCAGGCTTTGTCGCCTCATCAGGTAGAGTACCGGCATGTCAGCCATCCCAAAAAACAGGGAACACAGTGCGACGGCGAAGACTGCTTCAATTTCGATAAAAAAGGTTTGACAATCAAACTGCACAAAACCCTCGATTCGAAATACATCGAATACAGCATCGACGACAACGACACCTACATGATGTATTTCCGTCTGGACAGCACCATTGTTGGGGCCGGTGAAATCGACCGGCATATTATTCCCGGTGGCGGCTTGCGGGTCGACCGCGGCCGGGTGCCCGATGAAGCGGTGCGCCGGGGTTACAACAACATATTGATTCTTCCGATCGCCGGTGACGGTAAGTACGCCCTTGGACACATTCTACTCGCCAACGGGATAAAATACTGATCGAAATCTTATGGTCGTGTATTCTGAGATTGCGGGACGATTACCTGTCCGTTGAATAATGCGAATTCGCTTTTACGGCACCACCGGCGATCCGACCACCGGCATACCCATCAAAGGCCAGATTACAGTAACAAAAATCCCGAGAATAATCAGCAAGATCAAGCTGGCCGGAACTCCCGCCATAAAAAATTCCCCGCTCGTGAACTGCCTGCTTTCGTACGCGATGGCATTGGGCGCCGCACCGACCAGAAACAGGAACGGCATCCCGGCCGTAACCAGCGACGCGAACAGGACAACCTCCGGCTGTACTCCCATGTATGGAGCGAGAAACAGAGCCACCGGCAGGGATATGGCGATAGCCGCGACGTTCATGATGAGGTTGGTCATCATAAGTACGAACAGGGCGATACCCATCACGAAAATGAACCAGTGGGCACCCTGCAGCAGGCTCAGCCATTCCACCGCGATCCATTCGGCCGCGCCGGTCTGCCACAGGCAAAAGCCGATACTCATCGCGCCGCCGAACAGGAGGACAATATTCCACGGTATATTTTCGAGGTCTTCGAGTTTCAGAATATTGAACAGGAAAAACAGTATCGTCGAGATAAGAATTATGGCGCTCTTGTTGATCGACACGAGCGGTTCGAACAGGTCCTTGGTGCCAATCGTGACGATTGTCAAAATGACGATGGCGATTGTGATCCACTCGGTACGTTTCATGGCTCCGAGATGGCGATACAATTCGACGGCCCGGTCGCGCAAGCCCGGTATGGTCTTGTGCTCCGGTTTGAAAAATACCATGCACAGTCCCCAAAGCGCAAAAACCATGGCGGCGCCGACCGGCAGCATATAATAACTCAGTTCGAAAAACGAAATCTCTTTCCCGGCTATATCGCGGAAAAATCCGATAGCCACCGCTCCCCGCGCGGCCCCGAGCAGGGTGATAATACTCCCCGCCCCCGCCACGAAGGCCATGCCGATGAACAGACCCTTGCCGAATTTGGTCGGTCGGTTGTCGTCGCTGTACAACGAATAAATAGCCATAAGCAAAGGAAATATCGCCGCCGCCACGGCCGTGTGAGCCATAACCAGTGTCAGACCGGCCGTCATCACGAAACAGCCCAAATATATCATACTCGTCTTTTCTCCGACGATCGAAAGCATTTTATAGGCCATGCGCTTGGTCAAGCCGGGTACTGGTGAAGGCCATTCCGATCACCACCGAACCGACGATGAACCATACCGAGGGGTCCATAAAATCGCCGAAAGCGGTTTTGGCGGGACGAATCAAAAATACCGCCTGTATGACACCGATCAGGATGCCGGTGACACCGATCGGGACGACCTCGAACACCCACCACGTCGCGGCCAGCAGAAAAAGTCCCAGGGCGGCTTTGCCCTCGCGAGTTAGCTCGAAAACTTTACCGGCCGGGTCCACCGCGTTTGGCCAGGCCGGTGAAAAGTACACAATGGCAAACAGGACAACCCCGAGTGCCATAAAAAACAGCCTTCTGTAATTAACTTTTTTGGGGGCGACCGCCAGTTCCACGGTTTCGGGCATGGGCGGCAAGCTGTCGGAGGGTCTCGCGATGCGGCTTTTATTTTCTTCGGCTTTGCTCATAGTCCACCAAAATTCACGTTCACTCTGTTATTATTCCTCGAGCAGAATGCCGGCGATCTCATTGAAGGCGTCGACCGACCGCACGACCCCGGCGATTCTGTTGTCCTTCATCACAGGCAACAGGTCCAGGTCCTTGCTGATCATTTTATAAATGATCTTCGTGATATGGTCGTCAAACTCGACCGTATCCGTGATCGGCTGCATGACGACACTTATCGGCTGCTCGGCCTGCTCCCGAACCGCCTGAGCCACCCGGCCCGTGGACAGGACCGTCAAATCCGGGTCGGCTTCGATGTCGAACAGTTGACGGCGATGAGCCATCGGCATGGTTTTGAGGAAGTTCGGTTCCAGCCCCCGGAGAATATCGCGACGGCGGGCCACACCGAGCAGGTGATATTTTTCGTCGAACACGAGCACCGAACGGGGCAGCGACTTTTGGCCCCCGACCTCAAGTTCCGATTTCTTTATTTCGGCCACCGCCTGCCGAAGGGTAAACCAATGGGGAATGTGAGGGTATTTCTCCAGCGGTATCATCATGTCACCGGCTCTTCTGGTTGGCATAGCACGCTCCGTTATTTCAAATATAATAATTCAAATTTATGTAAAACAGCCCCGCCCGATCAAGATATAAAAAAATCCGCGTTGGCGCTCCGAGACGATCCAATAAACATCGCTCCATTTCAAATATTGCGAAATAATAAAGCCAGGATAAATGATTTGTCAAGTGAAGCCGGTAGGATTGCTTGAAGATTCGGACGGTTCTTACCTGGTAACCGATTTTTGAATCTGGCGAGGAATACCGTCGAGTGTTTCGCGCACGGCCCGACCTATATCCTGTCGGGTATAGGGTTTTTTGATATATCGGCCGGCCCCCAGTTCGAGCGTCTTTTCCACGCGGTCGGTGGCGGAAAACCCGCTGACTATTACGGCCTTCTGTGAGGAATGAATTTTCAGAATTTCCCGATAGGTATCGAGCCCGTCGAAATCATTTTCCATAATCATGTCGAGAAGGACCAGATCGACCAGGTTGGTTTTCAGATATTCCAATGCCGCTCGTCCGCCGGATACGGCTGATACGTCGTAGCCAAGGGTCGTCAGCAGGGCGGTAGCGACTTCTCTTTGCTCGAAAGAATCATCGACCACCAGCAGTTTCTCGTGTCCGCTGAAATCATCAACGATTTCCTCGGCCCGGATGGCTTCACGGTTTGTTATCGGGAAGTACAATACGAACTCGGCCCCGTCCCCGGGTTTGGAAAAGACGTCGTAATAGCCGCTGTGATCTTTGACAATCCCATAAACGACCGAAAGACCCAGGCCGCTGCCGCTGGTCCCCATTTTTTTCTTGGAATAGTACGGCTCGAAAATTTTTTCCAGGTCGGCCTTGTCGATTCCCGGACCGTTATCCTTGACGCTGAAAACGATATATTCACCCGGAGAGATTCGGTCGTGTCCGCCGCGCAAGTGTGTCAGGTGTTCGTGGTTGGTGGTAATGCTTACCTGGCCGCCTTCCGACAGGGCATCGAAAGCATTGACGATCAGGTTCATGATGGCTTTGGATAAATGCACTGACGAACCCAAAATCAGACAGTTTTCGTCATCAAGATTGACATTTAGTTTTATATTAGGGCTATTCTCAATCATTTTGGCGGCGGCATGAGAATCGAGATAACCCCGAATAACATTATTCAGGTCGAGCGGCTCCATTTCGTACCGCCCCCGGCGGGCCAAAGACAATAAATCCTGTATGACGTCGGCGGCATCTTTGGCCGACCGACCCATGCGGATTATTTGCTGGCGGACCGGGCTGTCTTCGGGCAGCTTTCTCAATATCAATTCGGGATATCCCACCAGGGGACCCAGCATATTGTTGAGGTCATGGGCGACACCGCCGGCCAGAATCCCCAGGGATTCCATACGACGAGCCCGTTCAAGTTTTTCCTTCAATTGATTTTTCTGCCGTTCGGACTGCACCTTCTCCGTAACGTCGCGGAAACTCCACACGCGTCCGCCGATTTCCCCGTCTCGTATCAGAGGGCAGGAATAGCGGTCGAAAACCCGTTCGTCCTTGAAGTACAGCGTATCGATATCAATTTCATGGGATTTATAAAGACGATGCACTTTATCAATGAAAAGCTGTGGATCCTGCAACTGGTCCAGCACGAAAGCCAGGAATTTTTCATCGTCATGCGTATCCATAAGATCCTGCGGTATGCGCCACATCTGCGCGAATTTCTTATTGGCATAGACGGTTTGGCCCTGATCATTCACCACCAGGATACCGTCGGCGGTCGATTCGATAGTCGACCTTAAAATATCGGCGCTGTTTTTTATGGCCTTTTCGGCGGCGTTCCTTTCCGTAACGTCCCTCACGATCGCCAGCAAAAATTCTTCGCCTTCGAGTTCCATGCGGTTCAGACTGACTTCAGCGTCAAATGGAGTACCATCGCAATGGCAATGAGTCCACTCGAAAGATTGTGGTTTGCCGGCGAGAGTAGCTTTGATTTTTTCCAGGGCCTTTTCCTTCGACTGGCGACCATCGGGCTGGAATTCCGGAGAGAATTTATACGGCGGCTGCCCTATAATTCGTTCGCGGTCACATCTAAAGACGCGAAGCGTCGATTCATTGCAATCTATGAACTTGTCGCCCGTCATTAAAAATATGGCGTCTTCGGCCATATTGAACAAGGTCCGATATTTCGTTTCCTTCTCGCGCAGTGCTTCCTCGGTGCGACGCCGGACGGAGAGCTCCTCGTTGAGTTTTTCAGCCCATTCGGCGACCACTTTCTGCGCACGTATCAGTTCGGAATCGCGCTCCTGTATTTGTGACAGCATATCGTTGAAACTGTGTACGAGAAGTCCAATCTCATCGTTATTTTTCTTAGGGGCTCGAATGGAGTAGTCCTGGCTTTCGGATATGGCCCGGGCCATCGACGATAATTCCACGATAGGGCGCGTGACCAGACGTCGAATGAGATAGGCTACCAATAAGGCTGAAATCAATCCGATAACAAGAAAGGCGATGGTAATATTCAGTTGACCTATGAGCTGTTTATTCAGATCGTCCAGGCTGGCGCGAATATATAGAAGTCCTTCTGATTTGCCATTGCTCGTCAGCGGTTTGTAAACAGTAAGATATTCATCATCGAAATACTCCCCATTTTCATGAATGGGGGCGAACAAAGCCGGGTCTTTGGCATCGAGTCCAAACCACGCCATCGCTCTGTCTTTGTCGTCATACAGCACGGCCGCCTTGATATTGGTTTCGATTTTCAGCCAGGAAAGCTCCCTTTGGGCCGCAGCGGCATCCTCATTCTCGAGTTCGTCCAGGGTATTGCTGCCGACAATCGTCGCCAGGTCGCACGTCTTTCCGACCATTTCAGAGCGTAGGTTATTGTAGTCATAAATGATGAAAACAATACACGCCAGAAGCAGTATCATCCCCGAAAAAGTCAGAACCAACAGGGTTAGCTTTTTGTCAATGGAGACATCCCTGAGCGATTGGAACATAATTCTTCCGTTCAGCCCCAGCTTATTAATATGTAAAAAGACGGCAATTTCAAAATTCCACGGGCATTGAAAGCGTCCAAGTTTACTCCGATATACTTCTTTTCATATAAATGTCGGCAAAATCGGCGTTTTGCTGACCCCTAAACGACCGAAATTGCGATACTTAAAAGACCTTCCAAATTTCACTGTGCAAATCTTGAACAATTCGCTTTGGATGGATTTGGTTTATTACTAATGAGACCTTAGCCCGATGTCGATAACTATTAAAAGCATCGACGACCCCCTGGCGTCGTTTTCAACAAGAACCAAACCTGGAGGACATTATGTACGATCCCGGTTACTCGAGCGGAGCCTTCGGCCTGTTTTTCTGGCTGATACTTTTGGGTCTCTGGTTTTATTTCGGCTTTGCTCAATACAAAATCGCCAAACAGATTGGCCACAGCAACCCTTGGTACTCATTCATTCCGATCCTCAACTTCGTTCAGCTTATCCAATTGGCCAACAAACCACTCTGGTGGTTTTTTATCTGTCTGATCCCGTTTGTCAACGTCGTCGCCATTGCCTGGCTTTGGATGGAAACCGCCAAGAACTGCGGAAAATCACCCATATGGGGATTTTTGGTGATTATCCCGTTTATTAACCTCGTCG
The DNA here is from genome assembly GCA_963702205.1 of uncultured candidate division Zixibacteria bacterium. Lineage (GTDB taxonomy): Bacteria > Zixibacteria > MSB-5A5 > GN15 > PGXB01 > CALAMC01. The sequence goes on along the minus strand of OY969724.1, from coordinate 1,304,887 downwards.
CCATCGGTCTTTTGGGATTTACGTCCGGCAGCTACCCGCCTCCGGATAATTATTCCAAACCTCCGGCCTACGAAAGAGAAAAAGTCTCTTAATCGCTCGGTCATATCTTTATTTATAGCCGCCTGAATTCTCGGGCGGTTATTTTTTTAATTTCAATCTTGACTAACCACATATCCATAATTTATAATTGGTTTATACGATGCGGTGCCGTCCACGGTGGACGGAGAATAGGGAAAACGGTGCAAGTCCGTTGCAGCCCCGCTACTGTAAGAGGCTACCGATCAGGCATCAGGCCACTTGCCGCCAGGCGGCAGGGAAGGCGCCTGAAAGGGATCGATGCCGAAGCCAGGAGACCTGCCGTATCAAAATCGAAGCCGTTGCCGTCAGCGCGGGCTGACCGGAAACTATCGGACGCGCCGCCGGCAACTCGCGGAGTTGATTGTGCGGCTTATTTTTCGGCCATCGCTCCGCTATGCTCGAACGCGCGCGACGGGATTGCGGTCGAATATGGCAATTGGTAAAAGTCTTTCACTGGCAATATTTTGCAATTTGGCTCTTTTGGTTTTTGGTATGGGACCTGCCGTCCGGGCGGCATCCAATACAAAAATCGAGGGCAGCGTCAGCGACATTACATCCGGTCTGCCCGTGATAGCCGCCACCATTTCGCTCGCTAAGACCGAGTTCGGGACCTTATCAGACAATCAAGGCAATTTCAATCTGGAAAATGTCCCGGCCGGGAAGTACGATCTTGTCGTTTCGTCGGTTGGATATAAAGCCTGTCGAACCGACAATATTGAAATCTCCCCGGACATGCCCGTTCGCATTGATATCGAACTGGAACCGGTCGTTTATATATTGCCCTCTTTAAAAGTGTACGGTGAAAGAATCAAAATGTCCGACGTCGGTGCGACCATTATCGACAAACGAGCCATCGACGAATCGCACGCTTCATCACTGGCCGATCTTCTCGCTGATGTCGACGGGGTGCAAATAGAAACCGCCGGGCCGTCGGGGAGCCGCTCCGAAGTAAAAATCCGGGGAAGCAAATCAAGCGACGTGCTGGTTTTGCTCGACGGTCAACGGATCAACGGGCCGTCCGATGGTTCGGCCGACCTAAGCAGCATCCCGCTGGATATGGTGGAACGGATCGAAATCATCAAAGGCGGGGCCTCGGCCGTCTACGGCCCCGATGCCTTATCCGGTGCAATTAATATTATTACGCAAAGCCCGGCGCTGGTTCGGGCCTCGAACGCTTCCTTCAGCCGCGATTGGGGCTCATGGGCCTCCGATAAGTACAAAGCCGGACTACAAAGCGATTGGCTCGATGACCGGCTGTCCACCAAACTTTCGTTCACGAAATCACAATCCGACGGTGCTTTTCCTTACTCATACGCCGTGCAACCGCAGAATAAAGTATATCAGGGACAAAGGGCCAACAACGGCTATGATAAGTACGATTACTTCCTGTCGGGACAATATCAATTATCAAAAAGCCGGTCGATAGGATTTTCCGGGCAGTACTATCGCGATCGTCACGGCCTGCCCGGCGCGGCATCGCAGCCGAGCCTGACTGCTTATGGTCTTGACCGGCGATTGACAGGTACGGCCACGTTGGATTTGACCGGAGGAGCATCGCACGGCGCCCGACTTACCGCCGGATATACTCGGTTGGAGCAGCAATTTGCCGAGCCCGACATCAACCTGCCTCCCCCGGTACGGTTCGACAACCGCTATATTGATGACATTTACGACCTGCACTATTTGCATAAGCTCTTGCTGCCGGGTCGTATCGAGACACAGGTCGGTGGACAGGTGCGCTACGAATTTCTCGACCATAAGGATTTCTACGCTCCACGCTTTTCCATGAATCAGTCGACCCGAAACAATTACGGTGTGTACTTATCGTCATCGCGGTCGTTTACGATACCGTTGTACGGCCTCGTCGACCGTGCTTCCATCGGTGGCGCGATGCGCTATGATATCACTCGCACCATCAAAGACTCGACGTCGGTGCGTGATACGGTCACGACTAATGGCACCGAATATTTGTCTCCCCGGCTGTCTGTGGCGGTCGGCAAAAGCGGCGCACTCGCTTATAACTTATCCTCGTCTTATGGACGGTCTCTAAAAATCCCTCCGATTAATGCTTTGTTCTGGCAGGGAGATGCCGTCTCGGGCGGCAATCCCGGCTTGAAGCCGGAAAAATCCGAACAGTACGAATTCGGGTTTAAATTCTCGTATGAGAACAGAGTGCTGCACCTGTCGTCGGGCGTGACCTTGTTTGAAAACACGATCGAAGACATTATCGTCTGGATGCCGCTTTATGGCGGCTGGCGGCCGGTCAATCGCAATTCCGCTCGCATCACCGGGCGCGATGACTTTGTCGCCGTCGGCTTGTTTAACGATCACATTAAACTGGATTATAAGAACACCGGCACGACGCCGCTCAATAAAACGCCGGGGCATAACACGTACGATAAAGACCTGCCGTTCTCGCCGCGATATATTTCGTCATATTCCGTATCATTTGATTTCGATTATCTTTATGGATCATACACCAGTCGCAAATCCGGTCGAGCCTTTACCAATGAAGCAGCCACGAAGTACTATGACGCCTATCGCGTGGACAATGCCCGACTCGGTGGCAAGTACGAATTAAAAAAGGGCTGGACGTTCGAGATCGACTTGAACTTTAACAATATTCGCGATGAAAATTACGTATTGATAGCTCACTACCCCATGCCGGGATATTCGTGGGGGATATCGTGCGGAGTAAAATATGCACCTTAACATCATGGAGAAATGCAGCATGAAAAATAAAATATATATCACCACTATTCTGCTTTCGTTGTTGGCTTGCAGCTTGTATGCGGTGGACCCGTGCGCCTATGTGGTCAATACATCGGGCGAAACCCTGTCGAAAATCAATCTGGCCGACGGCACGGTCGACAACGACATAATTACTCTCGGCTCCGATATTGCATCGTACCCCTACCAGATTGTCGTACGCGATACATTGGCTTATGTAGTGGCCTCAGGCACGAATGAAATTCAGATAATCGATCTTAATTCGGAAAGCACGGTGGGTTTTATTGCAATGCCGCCGGTTTCGAACCCATACTGGATGGACTTTCTCGATTCGCAGTTTGTTTATGTGTCTTTGCTTTTCAATAATTCCGTGGCACTCGTGGATGTCATCAACAAATCGGCGCTATATGAAATTCCGGTCGGCAACGGGCCGGAGGGTCTGGTGGTCACCGACGGTAAAATCTTTGTCGCCAACAGCGCCTATAATTTCTCGACCGGAGGCTATGATCCGGGGACCGTCTCGGTTATCGACATTACACTTGGCACCGTCGTCAATACCATCAACACCGATCTTAATCCGCAAATGCTGGTGCTCGATGATTCCGGGTTCGTGCACGTCGTCTGCACCGGAGACTATTCATCCGCTACCGGGCGAATCAACATTATCGACCCGGTCGATGAGGCCGTGGTATCGTCGTTCCCGGTCGGCGGTTATCCGGCCCAGTTGAGCATCGGACCGGACAATATCGCCTATGTCAGCGCCCCGGACTGGACTTTCAACAGCCGGGTGTTTACGTATAACGCCGCAACGCACGAAGTCTATCACAACAGCGACAATCCTTTGACGGTCGGCGTCAACACGTACGGTCTGTGTATGTTTCAGGACACGACCTGTTTTACCGCCAGCTTCGACGATACCATCAGGGTGATCGATTCCTCGGGAACGTATCTGCAGAAATACGCGGCCGGGGATAATCCGCTGACAATGGACTTCAATTATCTTCCCGGCGATTTCAATGGAGACTATAACGTAAATCTGCTGGATATTCTGGGGCTGATCGGGTGGATATACGAAGGAGATCACGCTCCGCGCTGGCCGATCTGGCGCGCCAATATCAACGGCGATGCCTCATACAATCTTTTGGACATTTTGTATTTGATAAGCTATAAGTACGAAGACGGCCCCCGCCCGGTCGCGAGTGCACGGTGGGTGCAGAGGCATTGACGTCTAATCGATGACTACCACTCTCGTCCGGGCAACACGGTCGCCAAAACGGGCTTTTTCCGGTGACGTGACAATCAACACAACACCGAGGATATTAAGCGCCGGCAGAGCATCGACTATTCTGAGAATATTTCTAACAAATGATCGTTTAAGCCCACACGATTTTCCATCTGCACTAACAACCCGCAACCCAATAATTTTCTTGCCAATCGTTGCTCCCAATAGACCCTCAAGAAGGACGAAATAGAAAAACATCACGGCCAAAAATGCCAGGCAAAGCGGATCGGTTATAAACCAGCCATAGCTCCAGGTATGTTCCCCGCCGCTCATCAGCCAGACGCCCTTAACGAGTCTTGTCACCGGGAAAAAGACAAGGCTTAAAATTACTAAATCAACGACAAGCGCCAAGAAGCGTCGACCCAATCCGGCAAAATGGCTATCATATTTTGAAGTTGATAATTCACCGGTCATAATTCCTCCCGCTAATCCGGTAATCAGCGAAATTTGGCAAATCAAGGTGAAAAAGTTGAACAAGTTTGGTTTAAACTAAGATGCATGACAATCAGCGGCAATATAAATTTCGCACAAAAACCGCGCGTGTAAATATTTTTGTGTAAGTGGCCATGACGTATATATAGTTGAAGGAGGTATATCATGGCCAAGAAACGTGACGAAGCTGACAAACTGATCGACGAGATGATCGCCGGCAAGACGCCGGAAGAGATAGTGGGTGAGGGCGGTCTTCTGCAGGCGCTCACGAAACGGGTGTATGAGCGCGCCCTCGCAGGTGAGATGACGCATCACTTGGGCTATCCGCCCAATGCTCCCGAAGGCAAAAACAGCGGCAACTCTCGCAACGGCAAAACCAGCAAGACGGTCAAGACCGGGTCGGCAGATGTTACGCTGGAGATTCCGCGGGACCGGAACGGCGAGTTCGAGCCGCAGTTGGTTAAAAAGCACCAGCGGCGCCTGCCCGGTTTCGACGACAAGGTGTTGGCGCTGTACGCTCGGGGTTTGACGACGCGGGATATCCAGGGTCATCTTGAGGAGATGTACCAGTCGGAGGTTTCCCCGGCCTTGATTTCGGCGGTGACGGACGCCGTGCTTCAGGAGGTGACGGTGTGGCAGAGTCGGCCGCTGGAGGCGGTCTACCCGATCGTCTATCTGGACGCCATCCACCTGAAGCTTCGTCAGAGCGGCCAGGTCAAAAACCAGGCGGTCTATTTGGCCTTGGGGATCACGCCGGAGGGTTACAAGGAACTCTTGGGTTTGTGGGTCGGCGATCAGGAGGGTTCGAAGTTCTGGCTGTCGGTGCTGACGGAGCTTAAGAACCGGGGCGTTCGGGACATCCTGATTGCCTGTGTCGATGGTCTGACGGGGTTCCCTGATGCGATTGAGACGGCCTTTCCGCAGACCCAGGTGCAGTTATGTCTCGTGCACATGGTGCGCAACTCGCTGAAGTATGTCGGTTGGAAAGAGCGCAAGGCGGTCGCGGCCGATCTCAAGACGATCTACTCGGCGCCCAACGAAGAAGCCGCCGAGCAGGCCCTGACGGCGTTCGAGGCCACATACCGGGACCGTTTCCCGCAGATCGCCCGCTCATGGCGGTCCTGCTGGATGAACATCATCCCGTTTTTTAGCTACCCCAAAGAGATTCGAAAGGTTATCTATACGACCAACGCCATCGAGTCGATGAATGCTCAGTTGCGCAAGGTGACGCGGAATCGCGGCTCGTTCCCGACGGTGGAATCAGTCAGAAAGGTGATCTACCTGGCGATACAAAGAATCTCGAAAAAATGGAAGCGTCCGATCAAGGACTGGGTGGCGGCCCTTAATCACTTCTGCATCGTCTTCGAGGGAAGGATCGAAAACACATGAACCGGCCGCTTACACAAAATTCCGTACACTCCCACTTCACTCCAACTTCCAATAATCTGATTAAACAACCCTGGTGATGATTGTAGTTCATCAAGGCCAAATTCAAAGTTATTCCTTTGTAATAAATCTAAATCGGGGATAACGCTGCCATTATCATATTTATTAATATGTTCCTCGATTCTAGATGTCATAATATTCCAAAATGGAGTCTCCTGCAAAGCCATTTCAAATTGAGGTGCATTTTTTACAGTGATTTTTTCCGGTCCAAATCCAGTAAACCAATTAAACCCTTGCTGCAAAGCAAATAAGTCAGGATCAGCCAGATTGGGATGATTGTTATTTATATCATGAATCGTTCTCGCAACCTCATATGCTGACTTAAGATCCTGAAATGCACCATGTTGAGTCTTGCCACTATTATTAGACTCCAGGGAGGGTATTTCATTAAAACTGCCAATAGGAATGCCTTGAAGTGAGATATATATTTTGCTTTCTTTTATTTGATTCCTAATCCAAGTATAGGCCGACTTAAGCCATTCAAACGAATTCCCATCAGGGTCAATACCAATCAGCGGGTTGGCACCACCGTAGAGATAGCCGCCCGCGAATTGGCCGGCTTTGTCGATCGAAGCGAATTGTCCAATGCGCTGATCATAATAGCGGGAGCCAAAATAATAATAGTCGAAGCTGGAATATTTGTCCCGCTCTTTGGACGTGAATTTCAAAGGTTCATCGTATGACGACCAGGATTCCAAAATCTCACCATAAGGCTGATAGTTGACGAATTGAACGACCTCATTGTCTTTATCAATCATCGCCCGGGTCGATCCCAGATGATCTTTGAGGAAGTAATACAAATTATCGTCGTTATTGTTGTCGTATACTGCGACCTGACCACCGGGACCGTTTACATAAAACTGCTCGACGTTGTCATAGCGGTCAAACACGGCCAGAAGAAGTCCCCGGTCATAGAGATAATGTTGTTCAGAACAGGTCCATTCGATGCAAGTATCTTCTCCCCCTATCGGTATACCGCCCATCGTAATCATCCCGCCAAGCGGTTCTATTCCACCACATTCGGTCTGGTAATAATAATCATACCGTTTGCGAATCCTGCGCGATGATTCATCATATGAATTGGTAAGAAAAGGTCGGGGTTTGCCTTCTATTAGCGGCTCAAGATTGGCTATGCTCATCAGATTGCGATACTCATAATTCATCGAGAATATCGGCCGGGACGTATCGGCGATTAAATTACCCAGAACGTCATAATACATGGAATCCGAACCCGGCTGGGTGGCCCACCCTTCAGGGTGGGTTTCCTAAACACAACTCCATCTATCAATAAACACAGTTTTTTCTGATCATCACACAATCCAGCGAACCCCCATTTCTGTCGATTTTTATCCTTAAACATATATAACTTTTTTTGCGTATTTGGCAAACTCAAAATGGTATTGAAATCAACCGGTAGATGTCCACATCTGCCAGGTTTTATTCGAGTATCGCCGCTTGCACATCAATAATAAACCCAATTCCCGATCAAGTTATGCGGGGCTGCAAATCCTTTGCTGACGCCATCCGGAATACTTTCCGAAACTGAACCGGATTTCTCAATTATTTTGTGAAAAATTTCCCAAAAGGGTTGATGATTTCAACCCGATTATATATATTGACTAAAGTTAAAATACCCGCTTAGTGAATTTTTTCACTAATATGCCCTGCGACGCGTATAATACATGAATTTGCAAACAAATATTGACATAAATTTAACGAGGTTGTGATGTCGCGAGAAATTACTCCAAAGAATATCGACGACAAACTCAAGCAAAAAATCAGGGATATCAGCGGCGAGATAGTCCAGCAATGCATGCAGTGCGGAACCTGCTCCGGCTCGTGCCCGATGATCGAACATCTCGATCACACCCCCCGCCTGTTGATGGCCCTGCTGCAATGGGGCCAGGCGGAAAAGGTCATGAATTCGAACACCGCCTGGATCTGCGCTTCCTGTCACGTCTGCCAGGCCAGATGCCCGCGCGGGATAGAAATCCCCCGTGTCATGGAAGCCGTCCGCCTGCTTTCGCTCCGGACCAACGTCAACCATATTGAACCGTCCAACCTGCAGCCGGAAGAGATTATCGATCTGCCTCAGATCGCCATGGTCTCCGGGTTCCGCAAGATGACATCGTAAAGGAGACCCGCTATGAAAATTGGATACTACCCCGGTTGCACGCTCAAAACCAAGGCCCGCAATCTCGAAGATTCCGCTCTGGCGGCGCTGAAAGAGCTCGGTGTCGAAGCGGTCGAACTTCCCCGCTGGAACTGTTGCGGTGCGGTTTATTCGCTGGCCGACGACGACCTGATCCACCTTATCGCTCCGGTGCGCGATCTGATCCGCGCCAAAGAGGCCGGGCACGATACGCTTTTGACTTTGTGCTCTATGTGCTACAACACGCTGGCCCGCGCCAACGACATCATGAAGAATGATCCCGAAAAAGCCAAGACGCTTAATATGTTCATGGACGAAGAACCGGACTATGACGGTTCGGTCAAAGTCGTGCACATGCTCGACTTCCTTCGCGATGAGTATGGCTGGGACAAGCTCAAAGAAAAAGTCAAGGTACCGCTCGACGGCATCAAAGTCGGTCCGTACTACGGCTGCACGCTGCTTCGCCCGAAAGAGGTTGCGCTCGATAAAGTCGACCGTCCGACCATCTTCCGCGAATTTATGGAAACGCTCGGTGCCGAAGTGATCGACTACCCGATGGCGACCCAGTGCTGCGGATCGTATCAGGTGCTCGGTGCCCCGGACGTCACCCTCAAGATTTCGCACGACATCATCACCGACGCGATGGCCAACGGAGCCGAGGTTCTGGCACTGACCTGTCCCCTGTGCGATTTCAACCTCGGGAAACGCCAGGACCTGATGATCGGCAAGTTCGAGGGTGCGAAAGACATGCCGGCCTTTTATTTCACGCAGCTTCTGGCGGTCGCTTTGGGATTGCCGATGAAGGCGTGCCATTTCGATCTCAACCGCGCCAGTGCTTTGAACATCTTGAAGGAAAAAGGGCTGATCAAAGAAGCATCGGCCGCGTAAACGAAAAAAATAATTTGATATAGAGGTGCGAGGAAAAATGAGTTCTACAACAGACGCCGCAACCGAGACCAAACCCCAGGTCGCGGCCAAGATGATCCCCATTTTCGTCATGGGCAAGAAGTACGAGGTTCCCGAATCGTTGACGATCATGAAAGCCATCGAATACGCCGGATACAAATACATCCGGGGTTGCGGCTGTCGCGGCGGCGTGTGCGGAGCCTGCAGTACGGTCTATCGTAAACCGGGCGACTACAAAATCTATACCGGGCTCGCCTGTCAGACGGTAGTCGAACCGAACATGTACCTGACGCAGCTGCCGTTTTATCCGGCCATCCGGGCGACGTACAATTTCGAAGACCTTCAGGGCAGACCGGAAGAAGTTTTCGAGCTGTACCCCGAGCTTTTCCGCTGTGTCGCCTGCAACGCCTGCACTAAAGTCTGTCCGATGGACGTGCAGGTTATGGATTATGTCGCGGCTCTCAAGCGCGGTGACCTCAAAGCGGCCGCCGAAATTTCGTTCGATTGCATCCAGTGCGGTCTGTGCGCCAGCCGCTGTTTCGCGGAGATGCCGCAGTACCACATCGCGCAGCTGGCCCGCCGCCTGAACGGGGCGTATTTGACACCGCGCGCCGAACACCTGGCGACCATGGTGGCCAATATCGAAGCCGGACGTTTCAAAGAGGGCCTCGGTGAGCTAAAGGCCATGGATGCCGAGACGCTTCGCAAGACCTATCAGGAGCGCGAACTGGAACCCGCCACCGCCGGTGACGACTGGACCCCCAAAGACACAAGATATCTCTAAGAGGTTAGCCATGCCATATCCAGAAGAATTAAAGCAGTTAATAAAAGTTGTCGAGTCGACCCGGGCGGAACGCGTCGAGCGTAAGAAAAAGAATGAAGAAGTCCCGTTTCTCGATCTCGATCAGCGTGCCGAGATGCTGCAGTATCATCCCGACGTCAAAGAAGAAGGCCGCCGCGAGCTCAAAGTCGGCCCGTCCAAAGGTTACCGCATCGCCCACGAAATGGCCGACGTGCTCGAAGCCAAAAGCCGAGTCGATCCGGCCAAGATCGACCTGAGCAAAATCGACTATGAAACCGACGTCCTCATTATCGGAGGCGGTGGTGCCGGCACGTCGGCGGCGATTTATGCCGTGCAAAATGGATGCAAAGCGATTATCGCGACCAAGCTCCGTCATGGCGACGCCAACACGATGATGGCCGAGGGCGGCATTCAGGCCGCGTCCAAAGGCCACAAAGACAGTCCTTACTTCCACTACCTCGACGTCATGGGCGGCGGACATTTCAAGAACACGCCCGAACTGGTCGAAACGCTGGTGACCAAAGCTCCCGATGCCATCAAATGGCTGGAATCACTGGGATGCGCTTTCTCGAAAGACGCCGACGGACGCATGCGTACTATCCACGGCGGCGGCACCTCGCGCAAGCGGATGCACTTCGCGGCCGACATTACCGGTGCCGAGATCATGCGTACGGTTCGCGACGAAGCCCGCAATTATCCCGACGACATACAGGTCATCGAATTTTCACCGGCCGTCGAACTGATATTGAACAATAAAGGCCAGTGCGCCGGAGCGGTGCTGTATAACCTCGAAACCGAGGAGTACATTGTCGTCAAAGCCAAAGCGGTCGTCATGGCGACCGGCGGCTGCGGCCGTCTGCACATACAGGGCTTTATGACCACCAACCACTACGGTGCGACCGCCGACGGTATCGTCATGGGTTACCGCGCCGGAGTTCCGGTTTGTTTCCTGCACACCGTGCAGTACCATCCGACCGGTATCGTCTTCCCCGAACAGGCCGAAGGCATTCTGATCACGGAAAAATTCCGTGGCTCGGGTGCAAACCTGGTCAACATCGACGGCCAGCAGTTTGTCAACGAACGCGAACCGCGCGACGTCGAAGCCGCCTCGATCATCAAAGAGTGCGTCGTCAAGGCCAAGGGCGTCCCGACCCCGACCGGCAAGCTCGGCATCTGGCTCGATTCGCCGATGATCGACATGCTGCAGGGTGAAGGTACCGTCGAGCGCGAGTTCCCCGGCAAATTCATCCTGTATAAACGGTTCGGCATCGACATCTCCAAAGAACCGATGCTCATCTACCCGACGCTGCACTATCAGAACGGCGGACTGGAATTCCGCAACACCGGCGAGACCGGTGTCCCGGGACTGTTTGTCGGCGGCGAAGTCGGCGGCGGCATTCACGGTGAAAACCGCCTGATGGGCAACTCCCTGCTCGACATCATGGTCTACGGACGCATTGCGGGCGCATCGGCGGCGCAGTACGTCAAAGACAAAGCCGAAGACGGTGCCTTGACGCTGGAACACGTCGTTAAGTACAATAAAGAGATCGACACCGAGCTTCCGGATTGTGACCGGGTGGCTCCGATGATTCTTCCGGATTACACCGACCCGCGCGTGCGGAACCGTCAGTTGACGACGCAGTATGTCGGCACGCTAAGATAGATTTTCATAACACCTCCCCATAGAAAAGCCGCGACGGTATTGCCCACCGCGGCTTTTCGTTTATGCAATATGGCACGGGCACGAATGTATCATCTGGGTGCCCCACCACTTTAGTGGTGGGATTCTTCGGCTAAACGGCCGGTACAATTTCACTACCAAGTTTGTATTTCACACCCCTAATTTCAGTCTAATTTGGCGGGTTTTGGCACAGTTAATTAAGTGCCATTTATGGTCTTACAGCAAATTGGCTTTGGTCGTACATTTTTTTAAATTCTCTCCCAAATATCATCCCAAATTTCCTTCCAGAAACGCATGGGTCGGACATAATTATAGGCCTCCTATATATAGGGGACGAGCAAATTTAACATTAATATGATACGGTTACTACTCAGTACGAGGTGCTCCGGACCCAAATTGATTATTGTGATGACTATCGCGCTTCACTAAAATAAAAATGGCAAGAATTATGCAAAAAATAAATAAGGTTCCAGGCACTATCCAATACTTTATTCCCATCACTTCCGGCATCCTGGAATATACCCAGCCATTTGATATGAGTAATACGGCCGGAATTCCTTTAAGAATATAGAACCAAAATTGGGATAAAACGCTTGGTGAAAATACTAATATAATTAATGCAATAACTAATATAATCAAGAAAAAGGCATTTATGTAGCTCCATTGACTAACAAAGCCAGAGCATTCTTCATATGACCATAAAAGCGTTCCAGCACAACATTGAAATGAAATATCGTTGAGCACATTCGTTGGATATGCGGTATCATTTATACCGTACGAACATGAAATATTCTTAAGTTCCTCAACTTTCAATTCATATTCCCAAAATGGCATTGGATTACCAGACATTTGACGCCTATTTATATATTTTACAATAGGGCTCATTTCTTCATAGGCTATGGCTTTCTTTATGGCGTCGTCATTAAGATTGGGATAAGACATTGCTTGTTTATATATGCTTGATTTTGCAATGAATTTATTTATTTCATATGTGGCCACTTTATCACCTACATCCGTCGCAATATTCATGGCGCGTGTAAATATTTTTGTGTAAGTGGCCATGACGTATATATAGTTGAAGGAGGTATATCATGGCCAAGAAACGTGACGAAGCTGACAAACTGATCGACGAGATGATCGCCGGCAAGACGCCGGAAGAGATAGTGGGTGAGGGCGGTCTTCTGCAGGCGCTCACGAAACGGGTGTATGAGCGCGCCCTCGCAGGTGAGATGACGCATCACTTGGGCTATCCGCCCAATGCTCCCGAAGGCAAAAACAGCGGCAACTCTCGCAACGGCAAAACCAGCAAGACGGTCAAGACCGGGTCGGCAGATGTTACGCTGGAGATTCCGCGGGACCGGAACGGCGAGTTCGAGCCGCAGTTGGTTAAAAAGCACCAGCGGCGCCTGCCCGGTTTCGACGACAAGGTGTTGGCGCTGTACGCTCGGGGTTTGACGACGCGGGATATCCAGGGTCATCTTGAGGAGATGTACCAGTCGGAGGTTTCCCCGGCCTTGATTTCGGCGGTGACGGACGCCGTGCTTCAGGAGGTGACGGTGTGGCAGAGTCGGCCGCTGGAGGCGGTCTACCCGATCGTCTATCTGGACGCCATCCACCTGAAGCTTCGTCAGAGCGGCCAGGTCAAAAACCAGGCGGTCTATTTGGCCTTGGGGATCACGCCGGAGGGTTACAAGGAACTCTTGGGTTTGTGGGTCGGCGATCAGGAGGGTTCGAAGTTCTGGCTGTCGGTGCTGACGGAGCTTAAGAACCGGGGCGTTCGGGACATCCTGATTGCCTGTGTCGATGGTCTGACGGGGTTCCCTGATGCGATTGAGACGGCCTTTCCGCAGACCCAGGTGCAGTTATGTCTCGTGCACATGGTGCGCAACTCGCTGAAGTATGTCGGTTGGAAAGAGCGCAAGGCGGTCGCGGCCGATCTCAAGACGATCTACTCGGCGCCCAACGAAGAAGCCGCCGAGCAGGCCCTGACGGCGTTCGAGGCCACATACCGGGACCGTTTCCCGCAGATCGCCCGCTCATGGCGGTCCTGCTGGATGAACATCATCCCGTTTTTTAGCTACCCCAAAGAGATTCGAAAGGTTATCTATACGACCAACGCCATCGAGTCGATGAATGCTCAGTTGCGCAAGGTGACGCGGAATCGCGGCTCGTTCCCGACGGTGGAATCAGTCAGAAAGGTGATCTACCTGGCGATACAAAGAATCTCGAAAAAATGGAAGCGTCCGATCAAGGACTGGGTGGCGGCCCTTAATCACTTCTGCATCGTCTTCGAGGGAAGGATCGAAAACACATGAACCGGCCGCTTACACAAAATTCCGTACACTCCCTATTCATGATCCATCTAAAGTTATTGTCATGAAAAAGTATATTTATCCCTGTAAGATCAACACTATTCACTTTATCAATATTATCTTCCTTATATTTAAAATTGAAAGTGCCACCCCACAAAATAGTAACCATCTTTTTACCGAAATCCACAATTTTGGGATAAGCCGATGAAACATGGAAATCTTCAATTATAAATATGCCATCTACATCTAATCCATATGCGCCAATTGCATTATTGTAATAATCCAATGCTTGACTATAGGGTACATTTAGGCTAAAGCCCTTTTCATATCTATTTTTTCTTGCCAGAATTTCAAATTGAGCCGGTAATTCCGTAAAGACAATATTTACTTTATTCGAATCACAAGGAGTTAAGTTAATAAAAACTTCATCCGTATCGGAAATTACTATGTACGCGTCAATCCCTTTATTTTGATAAAGGTAAAAACTATCGATAAACGATTTATTGATATTCCTATCAATTATATATTTATATGCACTTATTAATCTCTCAGTAAAGATAATTGCCATATCCTTATTATGGATACGCATTGAATCGGTTTCAGTCTCCGGATAAGTTATGTTCGACTTGGGAAATACAAATGCGTCAACTCTCGTACCAAATATAAGAGCTAATAAGCCCCAAAAAAGTAAAATACGATTAGTATTTTTGGTATTTCGTATCGGCATAATTACATTGATAATAAGTGAACAAACTAGTTTACATTACTTTTATACATCCCATAATGACTTAGTAACTAGTTACTATATAACAATTATCTCAATTTGATCCTTGTCAGACATATTGACTAAATAATCAAGTTCGGGAATAGTTCTTTTTCTATCTTACATCATAGGATCTATATACTTATAAGCTACTTTATAGTCAAAGGATTTCCACTTGCTGAATCTCGGCTGAAACTCAAATTTATTGACTTAAGCTATTGCAACTTCGTAAATTCCATTCATGCTCAAGCTGGATATACCTGAATTCGGGGCGATAAAAATCGAGCACCTGGTGCTTGATTTTTCCGGGACGCTGTCGGTCGATGGGGTACTTATCGACGGTGTCGCCGAGCGGCTGAAAAGTATCGGATCGTTTCTGGAAATTCACGTCCTCACCGCCGACACGCACGGCCGAGCCGCCGAGGCGCTTAAAAATATCGACGCCACCGTGGAAATCTTGTCGGGCGATCAGCACACCGCCAAAAAGCGGGATTATATAAGAATGCTCGGGGCTGATAAATGTCTCGCGGTCGGCAACGGCAACAATGACGCGCGTATGCTCGATGAAGCTGCGATCGGGATTTGCATTTGTACCGACGAGGGGTGTTCGGTCGAGGCGCTCAAGGCCTCGGATATCTTGGTGCAGAGCCCGATTGATGCTTTCGATATGATTTTGAATTCAAACCGGTTGAAGGCGACGCTCAGGCGGTGAAGCAAACAAAGAAGTCATGCCGCCCTTCGCAAGGCTCACTTCGCTGGCTCAGCGCAGGCAGGGCCTTAGGCAAGTCGGCGTAACCTACAATGCTATAACGGGATTACCCACAGCAAGCTGTGGGCGACCCGACTTCTCATATAGTTGTTATTCCGTAAAAATCCGCACCTGTTCGCCGTCGGCATCGTTGACTTCGATTTTCATCTCTTTCAGCGCCATCAGAAGTTTACCGAGCGAATTGCTGTCGAGATTGTTCATGTCGAGATCAATGCCCTTTTCGCCGAGCTTGCGGGTTATCTTCTCCTTGGCGCTGTCAGGCATAACCGAACCGATTTTCATCCCGGCTTTGATAATCCCCAGCGGGATGCGGATATTAACCTGATCCGGCGGGCGACCGTCCTTTCCGGCGGAATTGACCAGAATTCGCAGAAATTTTGGTTCACTTCCGCTATTTTCATCTTCGCTCGAATCATCATCGTCATCGCCACCTTTGGATTTTGCGGAATTCGCCTGTTTGGCCCGGCGGCTGTCGCCTTCAGCCTCGCCGATCGCGTTCAACAATTTCTCGGCTTGCTCAACGTTTATCTTGCCCGATGAGAGCATATCCAGAATTTTGCGTCTTTCTTCACTCATTGCTATTCTCCTTCTTCCAACTGCTTCATGGCGTCATCAAAAGTTATCTCACCGCGTTCGAGGCGGTCGAGCACGTCGCCGCTGATATTTTTCTCAACCTCGATTTCGACAAAATCGAGTTTTTCGCCGATTCGATTCAACCGGCCCTTTACGGTCGGATAGCTGATGCCGAAATATTTTTCCATCTGTTTGATCGATCCATGACATTTCACGAAGGCCGCGATAAAAGTCTGGTCGTCGTGGTCGAGACGGGCCAGTTCGGGAAGCCTAAAAGAACCTTCAATGGCTATATCTGAATCTTTCAGCCGGACCCGTTCGACCACAATCTCGCGACCCCTCGTTAATGTCAAAAGTTCCTGCCACGGTTTAGACATACATTCCCTCCGGTTCTATAGGTACGGGGTCAGGTTTCCGAGGTCCATATGTAGCGCCTCCGGCCACCCTTTTCCAACCATCGCCATTTCACGGATATCACTGGATACATGAGCGCCGCCGCGCCTGATTGCTCCCACTGCCTGCTCAAAAGAGACTTTGCCCTGATCGAGATAGTTCAAAATCTCCATGACCGGGTTTTGAAGGTTAATATTAATTTCGTTGACCATTTGTGCCTCCAATATTAATATTATTAATAAATAATATGTCATATAATTAACTTTGTCAATATATAATATTGATTTATTTAATAATTGTTTCAATTTTTTTTAGATTTTTATATATTACAATTTGATTTTTCTCTGACATTGGCTATTTTAAATAGCATAACTCTTTGAAACAATAGGGCATATGAAGATTCGGTCTTTTTTTAAATTCGCCAATGTTCTTTTCATTTTCTGGACCACTGCCTTGACAGGGCTATTTTTATCCTGCACGAATTCGGACAAGGTTACTCTGCGGCGATTTCCATACCGCTACCGTGCCGCATTGGCGATTTGTTCTGACATTGATGAAACAACAAGTATCGAGGAATTGCTTGCACTCCAGTCGTATTTAAATGGCAATGATTCATCGGCTTTGGGCCGCGAGTTGAATTTAGAGGTCGGCAATTCATTCTGGTTTTTCAATAGTTATTTGGGCTTTTGTAATAATGGAAAAACGCCCGGTGAATATGCCGGGTCTATCGACAGCGGCTTATCAATTTACAAGGGAGTATCGGACACGCTTGATGATCATGCTGACATCCAATTGAACATGGTCCGCTACGGAT
Source organism: uncultured candidate division Zixibacteria bacterium (assembly GCA_963702205.1). Taxonomy (GTDB): domain Bacteria; phylum Zixibacteria; class MSB-5A5; order GN15; family PGXB01; genus CALAMC01. Next base: position 1,287,754 of record OY969724.1, on the reverse strand, counting down.
ATCTTGACTGCCTTCATTCATATGGTCATTTTGGCGATGGGTCATTTAATCGCCAACTGGCGGTCAGGGCTGAGGGACTTTTCAAACATGAATCGTTGTCGGTTGATGTTTATATAGATCATGGGGCTACGAGTAATCTTCAGAATATCGGGCCGGCCCCAAATCAACTGGGAGACAATCGTGAATCGCCGTGTTATAATATGGATATTACCCGTTCTTTGGGCATAAAATTCTTATGGCGGGGGCAGGTGACTCATTGCATTGGTCAAAGCGGCGATTCTTCTTTCATAAATTGGCTAAAGAACATTTATGAATCGATTCAGGACTGGCGTTATTCGGACCAGAATTATGTCAACGATAATGAGCTGGTTCATGAACTTATGCTCGATGACTCCACTATCATTTTTGACTTTGTAAGATATATCAACGAGTGGGGAAAATACTCTGAGACAACTGAACAGCATTTTATTAATCAACTTGGCCCCGGTCAAATAGATGACTTGATTGAAAATGAGGGTTATTTGATTTTTTATACCCATCTTGGGAAAAATGATGGGCCACCATACCTAAGCAGTGAGACCTGTCGGGCGTTGAAACATATAAAGAAAAAGAATGAATCGAAGCAGCTTCTGGTTACAACTACATCGAAGCTGTTGAATTATTATATTCACCAAAAGTACCTTTGCTGGCACAGCTTTTCAAGGCATGATTCTTTGATCATTTCTGTTGACAGCATCGCCAATAAGGTGGAAGGAAGTTATATTCCGGATAAGAACGACCTGTCCGGCATCACTTTCAAAATCGAATCGTCGGATCCCGTAAGTATGGAAATTAATGGTAATGCGACCGATTTTTTAATCATTAACGACAAGAAATCCGGCGAAAGGCTGGTTTCAATACCCTGGGTCCCGTTACCAAAACCATTTCGAAAATTTATAAAAAAATGAGCATTATGATACTTTGGATGCTTAAAATAGCCGTATTGCGGCGTTTAACGAGCTATGAATCTTGAATATTCAAGTGGAGGCAAGTGATGCTGGCCGAAAAACAGGACGCCTTCGGACGCGGCATGCTGGAATATTACTCCGGTTGCGCCGACCAGAATGAAATCGTCGAGCGAGATGACGGGTTAATCACGGTCGGACTGGGGCCGGGGATATATTTTGAAGAGTTTGAAAACTGGCGGCCGCACGAAAAACAGGCGGCCAAATTCGCACGGGGGCGGATTCTCGATATCGGCTGCGGGGCCGGGAGAGTCTCGCTTTATTTTCAAAACAATGGCCACCGGGTCACCGGGATAGATTTGTCGCCCTTGGCAATAAAGGTATGCCGCAGGCGCGGCCTTAAGGATGCGCGCGTCTTGCCGGTAACGCGAATTTCGAAATCCCTCGGCCGGTTCGATACCGTTGTCATGTTCGGAAACAATTTCGGTCTCTTTGGCAGTTTCAAGGCGGGTCAGCGATTTCTAAAAAGGCTTTATGTAATGACCTCTGACAACGCGCGTATCATTGCCGAAAGTCTCGACCCGTACGATACCAAAGAAAAGATGCACAAGGAATATCATCGCCGTAACCGCAACAAAGGTCGCATGGGCGGGCAGTTGAAACTTAGAATCAGGTACAAACAATGTGCGACGCCGTGGTTCGATTATCTTCTGGTATCAAAAGAAGAAGCGCAGGAAATTCTGTCCGGCACCGGATGGGTCTTGTCGAAAACGATCCAATCGGGATCGCCCAAAAGTCCCGGTCCAGCGTATATGATGATCATCGAAAAAGAACCGGCATAGGCTGTGTAAGGCCGCTTTATAAAGGCTTTTTCGACAAATCATTTTGCTTGACATCGCTCTTGGATTAAAGTACGTTTTGCTTTTGCAATCGAAACAGAGAGGATTTCCAGCTTGGAAACACGGGAGAACACCCTGGTAGAGATGTCGGACCTGTTTGAAAAATGTTACAATTTTACTCGCGCCGACGAAGTCAAGGCTCTGGGAATTTATCCGTACTTCAATCCGATTTCATCGCCTCCCGGTGATGAGGTTGTCATCGGTGGCAAGAAGTTGATCATGATCGGGTCCAATAATTACATGGGCCTGACCAATGACAAGCGCGTCAAGGAAGCCGCCGCCGAAGCGGCTCTTAAGTACGGATCGGGATGCACCGGGTCACGCTTTCTTAACGGAACTTTGGAGCTTCACACACGACTGGAAGCCGAACTGGCGGACTTTTATGGGGGTCGCCGAGCGGCGCTGATTTATTCGACTGGTTTCCAGACCAACCTCGGAACCATTTCCTGCCTGGTCGGAAAGGGTGATACCATCGTCGCCGACCGCTCCAATCACGCCTCAATCGTCGACGGCTGCCGGTTATCATTCGGCAAGCTGGTCAAATTCGCGCACAACGACATGGAAGACCTCGGGCGCGTGGTTAAGAACGTCCGCGAAACCAATGGCAAAGGCGGAATCTTAATCGTCGCCGACGGTGTTTTCTCGATGGAAGGCGACATCATAAATCTCCCCGACATGGTGAAAGTGGCGAAGAAGTACGGCTGCCGGGTGATGATCGACGATGCTCATTCGGTCGGGGTTTTGGGAGAAAACGGCTGCGGGACCGCCTCTCATTTCGGGCTGGACGATCAGGTCGACATTACGATGGGGACGTTTTCCAAATCGTTCGCATCGCTGGGCGGCTTCATTGTCGCCGAAGAACGGGTAATAAATTATATCAAGCATATATCACGCGAATTGATCTTTTCGGCGTCGATTCCTCCCTCGGCCACGGCGGCCGTCCTCAAAGCGCTGGAAATAATCCGCACCGAACCGGAGCGTCGGGAAAACCTTTGGAAGAACGCCCGCCGGATGCTCCGGGAATTTAAAGCCCTCGGGTTCAACACCGGCACATCGGAGACACCCATCGTTCCCATCGTGATCGGCGATGATCTCGATTGTTTCCGGTTCTGGAAGGAGCTGTACGACAACGGCGTTTTCGCCAACCCGGTTATTTCTCCGGCGGTTTCACCGGGGCAGGCCCTGATGAGAACGTCGTACACCGCAACCCACACCGACAAGCAGCTCGACCGGGTTTTGGAAGTTTTCGAGAAAGTCGGCAAGCAACTGGGCGTTATATAATCTCATTATGGCCGGTTCCGTAGAAGTAATCGAAGTCGAATCTCCTAAACTTTTGGAGCGATTTATAAAATTGCCCTGGAAGTTGTACCGGGGCGATCCCAACTGGGTGGCGCCGCTTCTGTCCGAACGCAAGGAATTTTTCGACAAAGAGAAAAACCCGTTTTATCGTACGGCCAAAACCAAACTTTTCCTGGCGCGACAGGATGGAGAGTTTGTCGGGCGTGTCGCGACCTGCATCAATTTCAATCATAACGAATACCACGCCGAGAACATCGGTTTCTTCGGCTTTTTTGATACGATTGACGACTTCGAAGTTGCCCGGGCTCTTTTAAAAGTGGCCATGATTACGCTTAAATCCGAAGGTGTGACGGCCATGCGCGGCCCGGCCAGTTTTTCGACCAACCACGAGATCGGCTTTTTAATCGAGGGTTTCGACAGCCCGCCGGTGATCATGATGACCTATAACCCGACGTACCTTCCCAAGTTCGCCGAAAAATTCGGCCTCAAGAAAGTCATGGATTTTTACGCCTACCTGATTACCGACCAGCAACCGTTAAGCGAACGCCATGTAAACCTGGTCGATAAGCTCAAAAACAAATTTAAAATCACGATCCGTCCGCTGGACATGTCGCATTTCAAGGATGAAGTCAGCCTGATCAACAAGATTTACAACGACGCCTGGCAGTACAACTGGGGTTTCGTGCCGATGAAGGACGACGAGTTCAATCACATGGCCAAAAGTCTCAAGGATATTGTCGATCCCGACCTGGTCCTGATTGCCTCGGTCAACGGTGAACCGGCCGCGTTCATCCTGGCCCTGCCCGATATGAACAAAGTCCTGATCGATATCAACGGACGGCTCTTCCCGACCGGCCTCATAAAACTCCTCTGGAACGCCAAAGTGAAAAAGAAAATCGATGGCCTCCGGATGATCACGATGGGTGTCGTCCCGAAATTCCAAAAGCGCGGGATCGACAGTATCATGTACGTTGAAACGTACCGCAAAGGCGTCGAAAAGGGGTACAAGTGGGCCGAGCTTTCGTGGATACTGGAGACCAATGACCTTATGAACCGGGCGGCCGAAGCCATGGGTGCCCACGTTTATAAAAAATATCGTATGGTGGAAATGCCGATATGAGGATTAAAGCCGTTCTTTTGATCGTGCTTGTTTTTCTCCTGATGTTTTCCTGCAAAAATCGACTGAAGCCGCGCCTGTACCAGATCGACGAATCGAAACAATTCCCTCTCAAAGAAACGGACAGTTATTACCGCCACGGATTTATCCTGAGCGACAACGCGGAGTTGTCTTATATTGCGCCGGGCGACGGGACGGTTCTCTTTACCCGGCGTGTCGGCCCGACGGGGGACGAGATTAAAACGCTGGGCAACGTTTTCTCGGTCGAATCAAAGACAGCATACCAGATTTTAGTCGGCCTCCCCTTTAGGCTTGATAGAGATTCACTCGATTTGAAAGGACGTTCACTTTGCCGTCTGGAGGGACAGTTCAACCTCGAGGAGGGCCTGCGTTTGTACCGTTGTACCGAGGGCTTCATAGCCATCGACAGCCTGTGGGCGTCGTCGTTCAGGGCGCGTTTGTCAGGAATTTATGTCAACAGCGAAAACGACACGCTGGTATTCGACGGAGACCTTAAAGCCGGTCGCCGCGACTGATCTGATTCATCCCAATTCTTTGCGGAAAGTATCAAAAGTGGACTTATCGAACAATACGAATTGCACTTTCTCCAGATGTTGAAACCCGACCGATGTCTCTTCGATAGCCTTTTTCATATTACGAGCACACAATTCCAAAGACAATCCACCGACCCCGGTGCCAATAGCCGGGAAGGCCACCGATTTCAATTTCAGCCGGTCGGCCAGCAATAGTGTATTGACAGTCGTTTCAAAGACTATTTCCGCACTGGTGCGCAGGTCCTGGCCCATACCGGCGGCATGGAGGATGTACTTGAAGGGCAAGCCTCCGGCGGTTGTCTCCACCGCCTGCCCGACCGGGACGGGGCCTTTTTTGACTGCTTCGTCTTCGATTACCTGACCGCCTTCACGCTTGATTGCACCGGCCACACCGGAGCCCATCCAGAGGTGGTTGTTGGCGGCGTTGACAATCGCCTCTGTGCCTGATTCAGTAATATCGCCCTGCAATATTTCTATTTTGATTTTCATTTCTTTTTATAATCCGAAAGCCTCACGTATTTTTCTTCTTTGCCCCTGCGGTCGGGCGGAAGAAATTTATTGAAGGCGACTCCAACGAGGTACCCGATAACGATACCTATGGCCGCTCCCGCGACGATATCGAACGGATAGTGCACCCCGACAAACACTCTCGACAACGCAACGACTATAGCCAGCGGCATTAAATATTTTTGTGACTTGGGATTGACTGCGCGGTACAAGAAAGCCTGACCGAACAGGTTGGCGGCGTGCGACGACGGCAGGGAAAAGCCGGATCCGCAGTTGACGAGAAGATGCACTTCCATGGCCAGGCAGGGTCGTGGTCGCTCGAACACGTGCTTGAGCCAGGCGGCGCTTATCTGGTCGGTGAGAAGGATCGTGATAAGCGAAAATATCACGGAAATGCGCAGACGATTGTCGCCCCGCCAGAGCAGCATCACGATAAGAAACCCAAATAGAATTTTAAGGTGCAGATCGAGCGTGATAAACGGCATCAAGAAGTCCGTGACCGGATTGGCCAGCGACTGGTTGATAAAAATAAAAATCGACTTGTCAGCCGCCTGCAGCCAGGTGATGATATCAGGCATATTTCACTCCTTTTTTCTCCAGAAAGTTTCTTGCCTGAAAATATGTTGGCAGCCCTGCTCGTCCTCCCAGACGGGTACAGTTGATGGCCGCCACGGCCGAAGCAAACTGCATGCGGCGACTGAGGCTCCATCCCTTCAACATGCCCGCTATGTACGCACCGTGATAGGCATCTCCGGCCCCGGTCGTATCGACCGCTTTGACGCGGAAAGCCCTCTGGTGTACCAAACCTTCGTTTTCTTCATACCCAACGGCGCCTTTTATCCCCGAAGTAATTACGACCGTGCCCGGACCGCGCTTCAGCAGTTTATGCAGCGATTCTTCCGCATTGCGCGATTCGGTGAACGGCAGTGCGAAGTCCTCCGCGCAGACAAGGTGATATGTCAGAGGCAGCAACGGAGATATATCGTTGCGTATCGAACCGATATCGAAAACGACCGGGATATTGTTCTTTCTGGCCCACCGGGCAAGTTTCATACAAGCGGCCGGATAACGCCCGTCGAGATGAACCACTTTCGCCAGCGGCAGATGGTCGAGTTTTATATCGCGCGGGGTGACGGTTATATTCAAATCAAGTGCGATTGTCCTCCGACCGGTTTTTTGCTCGGCCCACCCGACCGCGATAGCCGTATGTCGCTTCTTGATTCTCACCAGCGATATATCGACATTTTCGCGTTTTAGTTCATCGAGAACGCTGCTACCGTAAGGGTCTGTACCAACGGCAGTTATGAGGCTCGCGCGGAATCCGAGACGGGACAATGTAACCATCGCGGTCGGGATCGGTCCGCCGCCCTGCACAACCAGATCGGTGCAGTCGATTTTCGCGCCCGGCTCGGGGAACGATTTTATCTGCATGATCAGATCCGCCGGTGCGATCCCGAACCCGAGACAATCGCAGCGTTTAGTCAATTTTAATTCTCCCCGACGTGATATCGACCAGTTTGGCTTTTAAAGATTCCAGTTGAGATTTGCGAATTTCCAGTTTCAGGTCAACCTTATCAGAGAATTCAGATTGCACTATAACAGCCCCGGATGACAAAATCGCCCTTTCTACTGCACCATAATCTGCAAAATCGAGGTTGATATCGAAACGTCCGGTAATGAATTTCCTGACCGTCCCCGCATTTTTGATGACTTCGGCGGCGCAGTCAGAATAGGCATGAGTAAGTCCGCCGGTGCCGAGCTTGGTCCCGCCAAAATATCGCGTCACTATTATTATGACATTGGTCAGCCCGGCCCCATCGAGTTGATCATAAATCGGCTTGCCCGCCGTCCCGCTCGGCTCACCGTCGTCGGAATACTTGAAATGCATATCCTGTCCGATCCCGACTTTCCAGGCATAACAGTTGTGGGTGGCATCGTAATATTTTTTACGGACGGCATCCAGAATTTCTCTTGCATTGTTGTCATCATCGCAAATGTACACCTGCCCGATAAACCGAGATCCCTTGATTTTAATCTCGACCGACGTCTCAGCGGCGGCGGTCAAATAGCTGTCGGGAAAGTCCATTTCTATTATACCAGGGAACGGGTGATCTTTTCGACCGCTTCATCGGGTGTGATGGGAATGACTCCCAGCGAGACGACTTTCTCGATTTTCTTCCGCGATTCATCGCTGATATCGGCCGGATCGACCAGAATAAAGGCGAGCTTGCCGGTCTGATGACAAAACGTGGCGCAGTCGGCAGTCCCGGCGGATTGGGCGCTGATTTCGCCGATAACAACGACGTGCGACAGACCGACAGTCAGGCGGTTGCGCTCTATCAGACTCCCCGGTGATTGCTTTTCGTGGGGCGGATATTCGGAAATCAGCCCGCCGTTTTTGGTCAATTCCTCGGCGAGGGTGCGGTTTTCCTCGGGGCTGATATGATCGAACCCGGAACCGAGGACGGCATAACCGGTGCCGCCCGCCTGCAGAACTCCGACGTGTGCGGCGCTATCGATACCCCGGGCTAGACCGGAGACGATCGAAACCGAATGCTCGGCCAGTTTTCCGGCCAGCTCGACCGTCCGTGCGATCCCCCCGGTGGTGGCGTCGCGCGAGCCGATCAAAGAAACCAGTTTTTCATCTTTGCGGGGCAGACGACCGCGATAGAAAAATATCGGCGGCGGGTCGTTCAATTCATTGAATCCGGCGGGATAGTCATCGTCGAGAGCGGTCGACGTCCCGACGCCCTGTTCTTTAAGTTCGCGCACGAATTTCTCGGCTTCCGGGATATATTTATCGCACTCATATATTTTGCGGGATCGTTTTTCGCCGAGGCCGGAGATTTCTTTTATTTCGTCGACTTCGGCCCGGAAGATCGAACTGAGAGTCGGAAAATGAATCATCAAAGCCCGGAAAGTCCTCGGCCCGACCTGTCCGTACTTGCGCAGCGCCCATATCAATGCGGCGCGGGAATGATTGTTGTGGTCGCTCATAGATTGGAATTAAAAAAATTGAGAGGTCAAAGTCAAATTTCAATATGCGTTGTCGGGAATCCTTTCCCGTCGGAGATCGGTTACCACCCCTTGGGAGCCCAGAGATATTTCTTGAGATCGACCTTATCGCCGAGCCCGAAAACCACGCCGTCGCTTTCGAGAAGCGCCTTTTGAAGTTCATAGCCGTTCCCGACCGGCAGCGATATTTTGCCCTGGCTGTTGATGACCCGGTGCCATGGGAGTTTTTCTTTGACCGACGATGAATGAAGTGTCCTCACGACCTGCCGCGCCGCGAGGGGATTGCCGGCGTAAGCGGCGATTTTGCCGTAGGTGGCGACTTTCCCCTTCGGGATTTTCTTTATCATCGCCACGACCTTTTTGTGGAATGGGCTGGTCGAGGAATTTGCTTTCGGATCTTTGGCAGGTGACTTTGGCATGATTCAACCATAGCCAAAAGACGCCGGGCAGTCAATCACTTCCGCCTGATTTTTCAAATAGTCTTTTCCGCCAAAAAATTGTCTAATATTTGAAACGCTTGAATATGACATTATCAAGGGAGCATGGCCGATGATTGTGCATTTGCGCTTTCTGAAACTGATTTATCCCCTCATTATCTTTACGATCTTCCCGTTCGCCCTGTCCGGCTGCAAAGGGTTGGAAATGAAAAGCACCTGGACCGATAAACCGATAACGGTCGACGGCAATTTCGACGACTGGAGCGGGAAGCCTTTGAGCTTTTTCGACGATCAGGAAGTCACGCTCGGTTTCTGTAACGATAGCGATAATTTGTATATCCACTTCCGCACCAGGAACCGTCAGACGGCGGCGATGGTCAGGATGACCGGACTGACGGTTTATTTCGATACCAATGGTAAAAAGAAAAAGGATTTTTATCTTAAATTCAACGACGGCCCCAAGCGCGAGGACCGTATGGGCCGCGGAATGGAAATGCGGGAACGACCCGGCAGCGACTCGGCGTCGGCCACGCAGAGAGAAGGCGACAGGATGCGTCCCGGCGGTTTCAATTCCGAACCGGTTTTGATGTGCTATGTGAAGGACGTCATAGTCGAAAAGATTATACCTATGGACGGTGAACAGGGACCGTCGGCGGCCTATAAAAAAGAAGGCGAATTTTATTCCTACGAGATGTCAGTCCCCCTCAAAGAAAGCGGCCTGCGCGACTATGGCCTCGGATTAACACCCGGTCAACCGGTGATGATCGGTTTGCACTGGGGCGGCCAACCTGAGCGCCCGGAAGGCGGCGAGCACGGCGGGTTCAGGATGGGCGGAGGCGGGGTCGACATGCCCGGCGGTGGTGGAATGCCGGGAGGCGGAATGACGGGCGGCGGTGGCTTTGATGACGAACGTCCCGGCGGCGGAAGACCCGGCGGGCAACACAGGGAAACGCCTAAAGAACAGGAAGTGTGGATCAAGGTCCTGACCGCCTCAGGTCCGACGGCAGCGGAGGATAACGCTGGAAATAAATAGACTATCGAGAATTTTAAACCCTCATATTCCTCCTGCTCAGGCGAGGGCAGGTATACCACGATGCCTGCCCTGTATATTTTCTGAAAAAAAAGAGGTCAATTCCTTTTAAAGAATTGACCCCGATTATTGCCAAAATTCTAAAAAGTCTATTCAGGACAAACCGGAGCTGGTCCCTGAGGCGTTGAATATATAAAATCTATAGTATAAAGTATATCCAGCAAATTTACGTTGTGATCGCCGTTGGAATCCAGAAGTTGATTGCAATCGTTGGGATTCGCTGGAACGCCGTACGGATCGGCATAGACATAATCTATCGTATATAATATATCCAGCAGATTTATATAGTGATCGCTATTGGCATCGCCCGGATCGCCCCAGTCCTGACAGCAAGTGCCTTTGGTCCACTCGGCCAGGTACGCAAAGACTTTGTTTCCAATAACGCTGTTTTGCCCACCCAGCACCAGTTTACCGTCGTATTCAGCAAGAGCTTGAATATAGCCCGACATTCCCGAACCCAGCGACGACCATGAAGTGCCGTCCCAGGCGGCAATCCGATTTGCTTCAACACCACCGGCGGTTGTAAATTCACCGGCGGCGATCAAAAGACCGTTGTATACTGTCAGGGTTAAAATAGCATCATCCGTGCCTATTCCCAACGTAGACCACGAAGAGCCATCCCACGCGGCTATATTGAGGGCAGGAAGGCCTCCGGCCTCGTAGAATCCTCCTGCCGCGATCAGCTTGCCATTGTAAATAGCCAGATCGTTTACCTGACTTTGACTTATGCCGGTGCCCAAGGCGGACCAAGCCGATCCATCCTAGGCCGCGATCCGTCGGGTCGATACGGCGCCCGAAGTTGAAAAATATCCTCCTGCAATCAGCATATTATTATATACTGCCAGTGCGGTTACATGGGTTGGGAAGCCCGATCCCAATGCTGACCATGATGAACCGTCCCACATTGCGACTCTGTTGACAATTGTCCCTTCAGCATGCTGGAAGTCACCACCGGCCACGAGTTTATTTTCGAATACGGTCAGCGCATTCACCCTGCCGTCCACGGCATAACCCAAAGGTGCCCAGGCCAAACCATCCCATGACGCGATCCGGTTGGCGGGGGTCCCCCCGGCATTGGCAAAGCTGCCTCCGGCTATCAGGTCCCCATTGTAAATAGTCATGGCGCGGACAGTCGGGCAATTCAGACCATCGCCAATCATTCCCGTCCCCAGCGGCCACCAGGATATGCCGTCCCAAGCCGCAATATATTCGGCATTTGTTCCGTCAATTGACGTGAAATTCCCCCCGGCGATCAGTTTGCCATCATAATTTCCGAATGACAATATTTCGTCGTTGGTCCCGGTTGCCAATGATGACCATGAGGTTTTATCCCACACCGCGATGCCCCTTGCCGGGATTTCGTCTGCCATAGTGAATTCGCCACCGACGATTAACTTATTATCATGTATTAGCATGCTCCTGACAACCCCGGTCCCCCCGCAACCGCGCAATCCCGACTGAAAGGTTGACCAGGAATTTCCATCCCAGGCGGCAATACTGTTTGCATATATACTGCCGGCGGTAGTGAAATCGCCTCCGACAACCAGCTTATTATCAAACGCGATCAGAGATAATACATCATAATCCACGCCTGAACCTAACGGCTCCCATGAAACGCCATCCCAAGTTGCAATTCCATTGGCGTCCATTATCCCGACTCTCATTGGCATGCCCCCTGCGATAAGTTTATTATCGTAAACTGCAAGTGTTCGAATGTGGCCCTGTATCCCCAAACCGATATTTGACCACGAGGAACCATCCCATTTTGCAAAATTAGATGATACCGGGTCCTCTTCAAACAAAAAGGAACCGGAGGCTATTAGATTATTATTGTACTCTGTTAAAATCGAGACAGCCCCGTCTAACCCTGAACCTAATGATGACCAGGAGGTTCCGTCCCAGGCGGCAATATTGTTCGCGGCAACTCCGCCGGCCGCGGAAAAATATCCGCCTGCGATTAGCTGTCCACCAAACACGGCAAGAGCAGAGACTCCACCATTTGTGCCTGCGCCCAGAGTGGACCAAGAGGATCCGTCCCAGGCGGCGATATAAGAGATCGCCTCACCCCCGGCAGTAGTGAATCCTCCCGCGGCTATCAACTTTCCGTCATAGACGGCCAACGCACCCACGGAACCATTCATACCTGCACCCAATGAAGTCCAGGTATAACCGTCCCAGGCCGCTATATAATTGACCGGTTGGTCGCCGACGGCGCTAAAATAGCCACCGATAACGACGTTGCCGTCATAATTCGCCATTGCCAGAACCCTGCCGTTCACCCCGGGAAGGCTTGGCGAAAGATTATTGTCCCAATAAATGTCATCGGGAGCGAAATAGCTATCGGCACCGCTTTGGCAGTAGCCTGAAACGGCTACGCACAACAAAATTGACAAAGCAATTGCGGTGATTTCACAAAGAGTTTTTTTGTGATTCATAACCCCTCCACCGAAAAGGCCCAAATGATTTTTGTGCGGCCCCAGCCCCGGCCCTGTATGTAATATAATGATTTATGCGGAATCTAACAAGTGACAAGATCTTAAGGATACCTGTTTCTGACACAGCCCACCCATTTTCACGCCATTAATGCGAGTAATTACTAAACGATTATTGGGGGAAAAGCGTGCAACGAGAAATTAAGAAAAGATGTCGGGTTTCTCGCTGACGCTTCGGAACCTGACCTACTGGAATGCGAACAAGGCAGAAAATTTTAAACCCTCATATTCCTCCTGCTCAGGCGAGGGCAGGCATACCACGATGCCTGCCCTGTATTTTTATATTTAACCCGATTTCTCTTCATTAGGCTGGATTCTCTAAAATAAAGATATTGACAAATTTCAATTAGGTAAATAGGATGAATTATCGAATTTAATAAGTCGTGTGATCGGGAGGAAATCTGTATGCAAAGCCAATTGTTCAAATTGAGGATTATTGGAACATGCCTATTTACGATTTTCGCCGTTTGCATATTAAGTGGATGCCCCAATCCGCGTCTGCATCTGTGGTTTAAGCAAGGGGATAAATTACGAAAAACACTGGGTTTAGAATTTTTGAATGGAGATTTAAAACTGAAGATAAACAGCTTCAGCTATTATCCTTGCGAGGATTATTCAATATGGCTGAATTTGGCATTTAAAATAAACCCGGAGTTGAGAGACAAACTCGTATTTGATCCATATTCAGTTAGTGTTCTTCTAAATGATAAACGTATGAATAAATGTTATAATAGATACATTGATCCTTCACCTGATACGCTTTCACCAGACAAGTATGTATTGTCTTTATGCTTTTGTGCTAATCCACTATCAGATGATAAAAGCGACGTTCGCGGAAAAAATAATATAGGCTTAGACCTAAGGATCATGCTGGATAGCTTGGTTCGATATGGGAGTGAATTCGTTTTTATCGACACGATTTATGCCATTGAAAAGAAAGATTGCAATAAATAATTCTTATTTCCTGAAGGCCCTGCGCCTTTGACATCCAAGTTCTCTGTCAAACTTCTGTTAATTTTACATTAAAAGCACACCAAGGCTGAAATTTAAGGAATTTGGCGATTTATTTATTCATCAATCTTAAGCGCTGCCAAGAAAGCTTCCTGCGGGATTTCGACCGTGCCAACCTGCTTCATTCGCTTCTTGCCCTCTTTCTGGCGTTCGAGCAATTTGCGTTTGCGGGTGATGTCGCCGCCGTAACATTTGGCCGTGACGTTCTTGCGCAGCGGCTTGACTGTTGCCCGCGAAATAATCCGGCTGCCGATGGCCGCCTGTATGACCACCTCGAACATCTGGCGCGGAATGAGCGACCGGAGTTTCTCGGTTAAATTTAGGCCGTACTTGTACGCTTTATCACGATGTATAATAACCGATAGTGCATCGACCGGATCGCTATTGATTAAAATATCAAGCTTGGACAGGTTGGATTTCTTATAGTACGGCAGCCCGTAGTCGAGCGAGGCATAACCGCGCGAAATGGATTTGAGCTTGTCATAAAAATCGAAAATGATCTCGGACAGCGGGAAAGCATAGCTCATCACCGCCCGCAGCTGGGTCGGGTATTCGGTGTTCTTGTACTCACCCCGTCTCTCGGTGCACAAACGCATGACGCCCCCGATCGACTCCGGCGGCGTGACAATCTGCGCGTCGACGTACGGCTCCTCGATATATTCGACCTTCCCGGCGTCGGGCATCTGAGTCGGGGAATTGACAATAACTTCTTCACCGGTCGCAGTGTAGGCGTGGTATTCGACGTTGGGGACGGTATTGATAATGGTCTGATTGTACTCCCGCGACAGGCGCTCGGTGATGATCTCCATATGCAGCATACCGAGAAAGCCGCAGCGAAAGCCGAAACCGAGCGCGCTCGACGTCTCCGGCACGAAAGTGAGCGAGGCATCGTTGAGCACCAGCTTTTCAAGTGATTCGCGCAGAAGAGTATAGTCCTCGGCGATAGCCGGATAAATCCCCGCGAAAACCATCGGCTTGATCGCCACGAATCCCGGCAGCGGTTTGTCGGTCGGTTCGGCCGCCAGCGTGATGGTGTCGCCGATTCTGGTATCACCGACATTGCGGATGTTGGCGTAAAGGTAACCAACCTCACCGGCGTTCAACCGTTCGACCGGGTGGTACTTCAGCATTTTAAACCCGACTTCATCGACTTCGAACTGCTTGCCGTGAGAAAAGAATTTCACACGGTCGCCTTTGCCGACTTTGCCATCGACTAATTTCAAATAAACCGCCGCGCCGCGATACGATGTGTACACCGAATCGAACACGAGGGCTTTAAGCGGTTTGTCGGAATCGCCTTGCGGAGGGGGGAATCTCTTGACAATGGCCTCCAGTAAGTCGCCTATCCCCTGCCCGGTCTTGGCCGAACAGGCGATAATTTCTTCTTCTTTGCAGCCGATCAGATCAATCAGTTCGGCGGTGACTTCGGGAATACGGGCCGAGGGCAGATCGATCTTATTTATGACCGGAATAATTTCAAGATTGTTTCCCAGCGCCAGAAAAAGATTGGAAACGGTCTGGGCTTCGATCCCCTGCGAGGCATCGACCACCAGAAGCGTCCCCTCGCAGGCTGACAACGACCGGGAGACCTCGTAGGTGAAATCGACGTGCCCCGGGGTGTCGATCAAATTCAACTGGTAGATATTCTTGTCTTTGGCCTTATAGGCCAGACGGATGGCGTGGGCCTTGATCGTGATCCCGCGCTCGCGTTCGAGGTCCATATCGTCGAGTACCTGCTGACGCATCTCGCGTTCGGATATGGCTCGCGTCGCTTCCAGCAGGCGGTCGGCCAGAGTCGATTTGCCGTGGTCGATGTGGGCGATAATCGAAAAATTCCGTATGTATTCCGTGTCTTTCATATTTTCCTTACCGGCAGACGCACAAAATACACTGTTGACACGCTCCTGTCAATCGTCATGAAACGGATGTCAAACAACTTGACAATGTAATCGGCCAAACTATATTGCGCTTCACAAACGGAGATAACCGATGACCGAAATTAATAAAATGAAACGCGAGATTTATGAGCGTTCGACCCCGATTCTGGGTCGAATCTGCCTCAAAATCGGTTTGACGCCCAACATGTTGACCGTCCTGGCGGTTATATCGGCCATCGCATCGGGCATATATTTCTGGCGCGGGAACATAATCGCCGGCGTTATCTTAATGGTGGCCAATTCGTTTATCGACATGCTCGACGGCGCAACTGCTCGCGCGGGCAATATTGGCACCACTTTCGGCGGCATTCTCGACCACGTCTTCGACCGCTACAGCGAGTTTTTTATTCTGGCCGGAATCGCCCTGTCCGGAATAGTCCATCCCGGCTGGGCATTATTCGCATTGTTCGGGATGATTATCGCCAGTTACACTCGTGCCGCGGCCGAATCGATGGGCAAAATCGAAAACTGCGCGGTCGGCTTCATGGGTCGACTGGAGAAATTCATTTTGATTATAATCGGGGCTTTGCTTGAAAAATTTTATCCCAGCAGCCGCTGGCTTGAAATAGCTTTAATTATTGTCGGCGTAAGCTCCTATATCACATCGGTGCAAAGACTGGTTTATACTTCCAAAGTTCTTAAAAATCGTGAAAACAGCTGAAGAGGCAAAGTCATATGATTACCGCCATCGGCAATCCGGTCTATGATTACATTAAAACTCAGAAGATAGACACCCAAAACCGGGTTTTGTCCGGATGCAGCACCAACGCTGCCCTGGCACTGTCACGGCTCGGCGAAACCGTCCGGCTGATCGGGGCGATCGGCGACGATTACAAAGCCCATTTCAAAACCACGTTGGCCGATCTCAAAATCGAAAATTATATCATAGCTTCCGAATCCTCGGGCGGATTTTCGTTGATCTATTACGATGACTTCGGCAACCGCACGCTGGACCTTCTCGGCCGTGCTTCGGATATCGGCAGTCTCGATCCGAAATTGTATTCTGATTCGAAGGCTGTACTTATTGCCCCGATACTGGGCGAGGTATCGCTGGAGCAGATTCCCGATATTCGCAAAAACTTCGACGGCCTCTTTTTCTGTGATCCGCAGGGACTGCTGCGCGATGCCGACGACACCGGCCGGATATTTCACGAGAAACGCGAAGGCATCGAACAGGCGCTTTCGAATTTCGACGTCGTCAAGCCCAACGAGCTCGAAGCCAAAGTCCTGACCGGAATCGACTGTCGCAAAGACCCGTACCGTGCGGCGGAAATTATCAAAAGCTGGGGTCCGAAAATTGTCATAGTCACGCTGGCCGAGCTCGGTTCGGTGATATTTGATGGTACGGATTTCATAGATATCCCGCCCTATGAAATTGATTTGCTCGATGCCACCGGCGCGGGCGACACCTATATGGCCGGTTTCACGTTCGAGTACCTTCGCACCAAGGACCTGAGGAGGTCGGGCTGTTTTGCATCGTGCGTCAGTTCAATTATGATCGAACAGGTCGGCCCGAATTTTATAATGACCGAAAGCGAAGTCCGGCACCGTCAGAAGATTCTGCTGGATAAAGTTGATTTCAAAGTAGCGGTATTATAGGATCTAATCCAAACCCGCGATGACTATTTCCACGCTCCGCTTGATTATCAGCGCGTAAAAATCGACCGATTTCTTTTTTTCTTCGGTTACAGCCTGATAAACGACGTCTCCCTGAAACGAAGCCAGAAGTTCGGCGGCGGCATCGATATCGGCGTTGGGACTGATCTCCCGCGATTCGATTCCGGAGTGAAGGATATCGTGCAGATAATCCAGCCGCAGTTCGTGAAAACCATCGCGGAACGATTTTCCGAATCCGGCCCCGTGTTCATAGGTCATTTTTATATAAAATAACGCCTCGGCTTTGTTTTCGAACCAGTAACGAACTTCGCCCGACATGAATTTCATTATCTTATCGCGGACGCGTCCGGAATAATCGACCGCAAAATGCCTTTCCCAATGGGCCTGGAAACTGTCGAATAGAATCTCGGCCGCGAAGACCGCCAGATTTTCCTTTTCAATAAAATACTGCACCAGCGAACCCTTGGCGATACCCGCCGTATCGGCGATACTATCCAGCGAAACGCGCGCGAAGGCATCGTGTCCGAAAGCCCCGATGATGGCGGCATATATCTTGTCCTTCTTGGCCCGGGACAGCTTGCGGAAGGTCGCCGTCACGACTTTCCGTCCTTCGAGGTTGACGATCAAATTTTCATTCATGATTGCTTCATATATTATTTATGACTTATAAGTCATCATATATAATACAGCACTATACAAATGTCAATATTTTTCTTGCACCGTTCGTATAACCCTGCTATATTGGCCCGGCTTAAAAATAAAAGGAGATTTTATCGACATGGGTAAACTAAGAGTTGCTATAATCGGAGTAGGCAACTGCGCCTCATCGCTCGTTCAGGGAGTAGAGTTTTACAAGAACGCCGCCGACAATGAATTCATTCCCGGGATCATGCACACCAACCTGGGTGGGTATCATATCAGCGACGTTGAGTTTTCGGCCGCGATCGACATCGACAAGAACAAAGTCGGCAAAGACCTGGCCGAAGCTATCTATACCAAGCCGAACAATACGTACAAGTTCTGCGACGTGCCCAAAACCGGCATAACCGTCCAGCGCGGCATGACCCACGACGGACTCGGCAAATACCTGTCGGAAATTATCGAAAAGGCCCCCGGCGACACGGTCGACATAGTCAAGCTGCTCAAGGACACGAAAACCGACGTGGTCGTGAATTACCTCCCGGTCGGTTCCGAAGAAGCCACCAAATGGTATGTCGAGCAGATTCTCGACGCCGGTTGTGGATTCGTGAACTGCATCCCGGTCTTTATCGCCCGTGAAAAATACTGGCAGAAGCGCTTCGAGGAAAGAGGCCTGCCGGTCATCGGCGATGACATCAAATCGCAGGTCGGCGCGACCATCACACATCGTGTCCTGACCCGCTTGTTCCGCGAACGCGGCGTCAAGTTGGAACGCACCAGCCAGCTCAACGTCGGCGGCAACACCGACTTTCTGAACATGCTGGAACGCTCGCGGCTGGAATCCAAAAAGATTTCCAAAACCAACGCCGTTACATCCCAGCTCGATTACGACATCGGCGCCGGCAACGTGCATATCGGGCCGTCGGATTACGTCAGCTGGCTGTCCGACCGCAAATGGGCCTACATCCGCCTGGAAGGCACGACGTTCGGCAACGTCCCGCTGAACATCGAAATGAAAATGGAAGTCTGGGATTCGCCCAACTCGGCCGGGGTCGTGATCGACGCCGTCCGCTGCTGCAAACTCGGCCTGGACAACGGGCTCAAAGGTGCGCTCGAAGCGCCGTCGTCGTATTTCAAGAAATCGCCGCCGGTGCAGTACACCGATGACGAGGCTCGCCGGTTGACCGAGGAGTTCATCCAGAAATACGGCCACAAGACGACTACGACGACCAAACGCAAACTCACTATGAAAAAGCAGGCGGAAACGAAAACGACGACCACCGCCAGCCGGATGAAGACGACCACGACCAAGAAGGCGACTCCCCGCAAGCGGGTGACCCGTAAAACGCTTCTGAAAAAGTAATTTCCAAAGTTTCTTTTGAAACCTAAATTAAGGCGAACCTGACACGTTCGCCTTTTTGTTTGGAGATATATGGATAAAGGATTTCTGATTACATTTGAGGGCATCGACGGCTGCGGCAAAACGACCCAGCTCAAGATGACCGCGAAATATTTTAAAAAGCTCGAAATCGAGCCGCTGGTGATCCGCGAACCGGGATCAACGGAATTTTCCGAGAAAATCAGGAAAATACTTCTCGACAAGAAACTATCGATCAATCCCGTGACCGAGCTTAATCTTTATGTGGCGGCCCGGTCCGAACTTGTGGAGCATGTGATCGCACCGGCGCTGGCGGAAAAAAGAATTATACTGTGTGACCGATTCCACGATTCCACGACGGCTTATCAATACTACGGACGCGGTCTCGATCTGAATCTGATTAAAAAACTTAATATGCTGGCCATAGGCGGGATACGACCAAATTTGACTTTCTTGTTCGATATCGACTACAAAACATCGCTATTGCGTCGGAAGAAAACCGCCGACCGCCTGGAATCGGAATCGAAGGCATTTTTCAACCGGGTGCGCAAAGGTTTTCTGAATGTCGCGCTGTCGGAAAAACGTCGCTTTTGTGTTATCGACAGCCGGAAATCCCCCGACGAAATATTCCTTGAGGTTAAAGAGTGTCTGAACAATCGTCTGAAAATTTAGAGCTGTCCGACAAAATCGCCGCCGTCCGAGGACATTTCATCTGGGCGCTGAGCTTCTTCGTGACCATCATCGTGCTGCTGGTGGCTTTGAGCGTGTACACCTTTTCCGAACCTAACCTGAAATTTGAACGAGACATTGTCACTGCTCTGCAGTTGATCGGTTATTTCTACGACGGCCCCTACCACCCGATCAGTATGATGCGCCACGCCCGTGAGGCGGTCTTCGACGATCTCGACCGGTATTCATCGTTTCTGGAACCGCAACAACTTAAAATGATAACCGAAGAATTCAGCGGCAGCTACAGCGGCATCGGCGTAACCATCGTCCCGGACATACACGGCCTTATGGTTTTGTCGGTTCGCGAGGGCGGTCCGGCGTCGAAAGCCGGCGTTCTCAATGGCGACATTTTTATAAAAGCCGACAGTCTCAATCTGGCCGACAAAGACGCCTTCGAGGCGTCGTCATATCTTCGCGGCCCCGAGAACTCACGACTGTCGCTGACGATTGCGCGCGATGATTTGCGCGACACACTGACCGTGAATGTTGTCCGTGAAAAACTGAAACTACAGCATATCCCCTACGCCGGGATGCTGGAAGACAGCATCTTGTATGTTCGTCTAATCGATTTCGAAGCCGGGGCATCCGAAGACGTGAAACATGTCCTCGATTCCGTGCTAAGCGACTCATCAATGACGATCAAAGGCATGATTCTCGACCTGCAGAACAACCCCGGCGGCCTGTTGTATGAAGCAATCGGCCTGGCCGACCTGTTTCTTTCCAACGGTCAACTGATAGTCGGAGTCAAAGGCAGGTCGCGCTGGGACCGCACCGAATATAACTCATCGGGTTCGGATTTGTTGAACGGCCGCCCGCTGGCTATTCTGGTCGATGGCGGTTCGGCGTCGGCATCGGAGATCGTATCCGGTTCGCTTAAGTACGCCGGGCGGGCGTTTCTGGTCGGCGACACCACCTTCGGCAAGGGGCTGGTGCAGGAATATAAAGGCCTGGGCGACGGCAGCGGTATCCGGCTGACCAGTTCCCGTTATTATTTCAAGGGTGAAAAATATATCAACGATCCCAGTTCGCCGGTGCTCGACAGCGCCGGCGGCATCCCGCCGGACTATTATGTCCCCGAAGTTAACGAGCCGTTTTTGAACGCTCTGGCGCGGACTCTTATAATGCGCCAGTTTGCCTCGGCCAACAAAGACAGAATACTGGCCGGTCCCTCGCTTATGAAGTCCGCCGACGAGTGGTACGACGACTTTATCGAATATTGCAACGAAAAGAACTTTAAATATGTCTCGGCCACGACCGGCAGCATCGATACTTTAAAAGAAATCGCCGAACTGAGTGGAGCGGGGCAACCGACGATCGGGACTATCGACCGAACCATGAAGTATTCCGAAAAACTCGACCGGGACCAGTTCAATGGCCACCGCGAGGAAGTCGTCCACCGCCTGTATCGGCTGGCAGTGGAATTCAAATACGGTTTGGCGAGGTCGTACCACGACGCCGTCCTGCCGTACAGTCATCAAATAAAATTCGCTGAGAAACTGATCGACTCGCTGAACGTGGCCAACGGTAACCTCCCATGACCGATAAACAAACAATAATATTTTGCGACTTTGACGGTTCTTTCACCGATAAAGACATTGGCCACCGGCTGTACCGGACGTTTGCCGGGGACGTCATTCTCGATTCTGTGACCAAATGGAAACAAGGCTTGCTTTCGTCGCGGCAGTGCCTGCTCGAAGAAGCCAATCTTGTCCGGGTTACAGAGCCGGAACTGCACCGATTTCTCGATGATTTCCCTCTGCGCGACGGCGCAATAGAATTTTATGCCGACATGAAAAGGCGTGGAATTCCGTTTTATATCACCTCCGACGGGGCGGATTTATATATCGATTTTATCCTGAACAAATTCGGACTGTCCGAGATAATAGTATTTGCCAACCACGCTTATATAGACGGCGATCGGTTTGTCATGGAATTTCCGTACGACAACGACGGCTGTCCGCGCTGCGGCTCCTGCAAAGGAACGCGGATCAGGGAAACCGTGGACCAGGAACGGAACAAGTTCAGGATCGTCTACATCGGCGACGGCCTGTCCGACATCTGCGCCCTGCCGGAAGCTGATATCGTTTTCGCCCGAAGCGACCTGCTGCGATATTGCCGTGAAAACGATTTTGAAGCTATTGAATATGAAAGTTTTTTTGATATATTTAATTACTTGCAGAAAACGGGTGTAATATCCTGATACCATAAAGTCGAATATCGCTGGAGCA
This sequence comes from uncultured candidate division Zixibacteria bacterium, assembly GCA_963702205.1. Classification (GTDB taxonomy): domain Bacteria; phylum Zixibacteria; class MSB-5A5; order GN15; family PGXB01; genus CALAMC01. Next base: position 1,265,861 of record OY969724.1, on the reverse strand, counting down.
TAGAATATGAAAGCAGTCATAATGGCCGGAGGCTTCGGGACGAGGTTGCGACCTCTGACGATAAATCTTCCCAAACCGATGGTCCCGATCGGCAATATTCCCATGATGGAGCACGTCGTTCATCTCCTAAAAAGAAACGGTTTCGATGAACTTGTGTCGCTTCTGTTCTTCCAGGCCGAAGAAATAAAAAACCATTTCGGTGACGGCCACAAGTTCGGCGTCCGCATGGATTATCTTCAACCAACCGAGGATTTCGGCACGGCCGGAGCAGTGCGTTACGCCGAAGATTTCATCGATGAAACCATCATGGTTATCTCGGGCGACGTCATCACCGATTTCAATCTGGCCGGTGCGCTGGAATGGCACAAGAGCAAACACGCCGACGCCACCATCATGCTGACCCGCGCCGAGAACCCGCTGGCCTACGGCATCGTCATCACCGACGAAGACGACCATATCGTACGCTTTCTGGAAAAACCGTCCTGGGGCGAAATGTTTTCCGATACGATCAACACCGGTATATATATTCTGGAACCGCACGTCGTGCGGCTTATTCCACCGGCGACCAATTTCGACTTCTCGCAAAACTTGTACCCCCTGATGCTATCGAAGAAAATGGGATTGTACGGCCACACGGCCGAGGGTTACTGGAAGGACGTCGGCAACGTCAACGAATACACGCTCGTCCACCGCGACCTGTTGACCGGCAGCATAAATCTCGAATTCAACCTGAACCACAGCAAAATTGGCGAAGCCGACGTTTATCTCGGCCAGGGCGTTCATATCGGCGAAGATGTCACGTTTGAAGGTTCTGTCATTATCGGCAACAACGCCGTCATATCCGACGGCGCCACGATCAGCAGCAGCGCCATCGGCGACAACGTCCGTGTCGGCGAACAATCCATTCTGACCGCATCGGTCGTCTGGGCCGATACCCGCATCGGGGCCGAATCGAAAATCGACCAATCAATAGTTTGCAGCCGCACCATAGTCGGCGAGAACGTGGCTTTAATGGATAATGTCATCGTCTCCGATGACTGCAAAATCGGCAGCGGGGCGACGGTTAAAGCCAACTGCAAAATATGGCCGGGCAAGACGGTCGACGACGGTGCCATAGTATCCTCGTCGCTGGTCTGGGGCGAAAAATGGAACCGCGAACTTTTCACCGCCTCCAAAGTAACCGGCCTGGCTCTGACCGAAATTACGCCCGAGATGTGCGTCAAGCTCGGCGGTGCTTTCGGCGCGTTTTTGGGACCGGGCAAACGAGTTGTCACCAGCCGCGATGCCTCGGATATCTCGCGTCTGATCAAACGCGCTCTGATCGCGGGGCTGCTGGCGGCCGGGACCAATGTCGACGATCTCGAAGCCATGCCGATTCCGGTTGTGCGCTATGCTTTGCGCCACGGAACCTACGGGGCCGGCGTGTATATTCGCCACAATCCGTCCGATGCCAACCTGATCGACTTGATCCTGTTCAACGGCGACGGGCTGGATATGCCGACGGCCAAACTCAAGAAAGTCGAGCGCATGTATTTCGGTGAAGATTTCTATCGGGCCAAACTCGATGAAATCGGCCATCTCGATATGCCCGCGGGCGTCCTCGAAGATTACCGCACCGATTTCTTCGGCGCCATACACCCGGAAATCGTCCGCAAAGCCGGATTCAAAGTCGTGATAGATTACGCCAATGGCGGCGCTTCGCAGGTGTACCCCACCCTGTTTTCGCAGTTGGGTGTTAATCTGGTGGCTCTCAATGCATATATAGACCCGCGCAAATTATCGCCGCATCCCGATGAGCAGGCGCAGTCGATAGTACAGCTATCGTCGATCGTAAAGTCGCTCAAAGCCGATATCGGATTTATGCTCAACCCGGCGGCGGAAAAACTTACGGTTGTCGATGAAAACGGCAACCTGATCGACAGCCAGTTATTGCTTCTGATTGTTACGTACTTATTCTTGCGGACGCACAAAACCTCGAAAATCGCCGTCCCGGTGGCGGCGTCGATGGGTGTCGAAGATATTGCGTCGACCTATGGCGTCGAAGTGCTCCGCGTCCGTAACTCGCATTTGGCGATGATGGAAGCGTACCAGAACGCCGGGGTGGATTACGTCGGCGGGACGCTGGGTGGATTTATCTTCCCCGATTTCCAGATGGGCACCGATGCCATCATGGCGGCCGTGTACATCCTCGAAATGATGGCCAAAGAAAAAGCCCGGCTGGGGGAGATTCGCGGTAAATTCGAACATTATATCCGCAAGACGGTTTCGGTCCCCTGCCCCTGGTCGAAAAAAGGCCAGGTCATGCGCAAGCTGATCACCAGTACCGACCGAAAAAGAACGGCAACTGATCGATGGTGTTCGGGTATTCGAGGAATCCGGCTGGGTACTGGTCGCCCCGGACAATCAGACGGCGGCGTTCAACATTATGGGTGAATCTAATTCTCCCGAATCGCTGGAAAGCATGGTCGGGAAATATCGGGACCTGGTCGAGCAGTCTCAGGACTGATATCCCTAAATGCAAAGCGCCGGTTACTTATCGCGTAACCGGCGGCCTCGCAGGTAATAGGTTGGGAAGATCTATCTGCCTTTCTGGCTGCTTTTGGCATTCATTATATTATACTTTGTGACGGCATTTATGTTTCAAAAATCCGCGAATTCCTGATTTTGCTTGATATTCAGCCGATTATGAGATAATATCAGGGATTGATTTGGCGCTTATATATTCGGAATAATTGACCACCGGAGGCTGAAATGGATTATTTCAAAAGAACCCGCGTGGCCGACATCATTTTAAAGGAAAAAGTGTCGGTCGGTGAAGAAATCACTGTCATGGGGTGGGTCCGCACCGCCCGCGTATCCAGCAATGTCGCTTTTATCGACATCAATGACGGCTCGTGCATGGGTAATCTTCAGGCGGTTATGGATAGTCCGAATAACTTCCCGTCACTCAAAGAAATAGCTACCGGTGCAGCGGTCCGCGTCGTGGGCAAGCTGGTGGAATCTCCGGCCAAAGGACAGAAGTTTGAACTGGCGGTCAAAGAGCTGGACCTTCTGGGCAAAGCCGATAACACCTACCCGCTTCAGAAAAAACGCCATTCGTTCGAGTTTTTGCGCGAGATCGCTCATCTGCGGCCCCGCACCAACACCTTTGGTGCAGTCGGGCGGCTTCGTTCGAAAATCGCTTACGCCATTCATAAATTTTATCAGGAGCGTGGCTTTTATTATATCCACACGCCGATCATCACCGCCTCCGACGCCGAAGGCGCGGGCGACATGTTCCGAGTTACGACTCTTCCGCTCAACGATGCACCACTTGTGGATGGTCATATAGATTTCAACCAGGATTTTTTTGCCGCCGAGACTTTCCTGACAGTTTCGGGACAGCTCGAAGCCGAGACGGCAGCGCTGGCGCTGGGCGACGTTTACACGTTCGGACCGACCTTTCGCGCGGAGAATTCCAACACCTCGCGTCACGCCTCGGAATTCTGGATGATCGAACCGGAGATGGCCTTCTGCAACCTCGAGGAAAACATGCAGGTTTCTGTCGATTTCCTGAAATTTCTGTTCAAGTACGCGCTCGAAGAGTGCGCCGATGAAATGAATTTCTTCAACAGCTGGGTCGACAAAACCGTCATCGAGACTCTGACACACGTGGTCGAGTCGGATTTCATCCGGCTGCCGTACACCGACGCCATCAAAGAGCTCGAAAAGGCTAAAGTTGAATTCGAATTCCCAGTCTCATGGGGCATAGATCTGCAGACCGAGCACGAGAGATATATAACTGAGCAGGTTTTCAAAAAGCCGGTCATCGTGTATGATTACCCGAAAAGCATCAAGGCTTTTTACATGCGGGTCAACGACGATGAAAAAACGGTCGGCGCGATGGACGTGCTCGTACCCAAGATCGGCGAGATTATCGGCGGATCGCAGCGCGAGGAACGTTTTGACGTGCTCAAGGCGCATATGCAGGAAAAAAAGATGGACCTCGATACATACTCGTGGTATCTGGATCTGCGTCAATACGGCACCGCGCCGCACTCGGGATTCGGACTCGGTTTCGACCGAACCCTGATGTATATCTCGGGCATGGCCAACATCCGCGACGTTGCGCCGTTTCCGCGCGTCCCCCGCTGGGCCAAATTTTAAACTTACGCTTCGCGACAACTTCGCCGCTGCTTCTGCGTATTGTTATTATAGATTATTATGATCGACAATAACATTTACTAATAATACAAGGAACAATCATGGGCATTAATGACAATCTGAAAGGCATGATTGAAATGAATCGCCGGGCGACCGGGATGCTGCTCGAAGGCATTACCGAAGAGGAATCCATTTTTCGAGGTGAGTACAATGTCAATCACATCCGCTGGTTGACCGGCCATGTCGTCCTGCACGCGTACAAGAGATTAAGAGCCCTGCGGAACGATGTCACCATCCCGGATAATTATGAGAAGTTGTTCGGACGCGGCTCAGAACTTACGGATAACACATCAGAATATCCGTCGTTGGACGCCCTCCGCAAAGAACTGGACGACGTGCACGACAAGACATTAAAGTATCTCGAAACACTCAGCGCCGACGACCTCGATAAAGAGATCGAGACCCTGGTAGCCGGCAGAAAGTCGAAAAGCATAGACGCCGCCTCGTTTTTGTGCATGCACGAGTTTTATCACGCCGGGCAGATAGCGACGTTAAGACGCACCCTCGGCCACGAACGCACTTTTGGATAGGTTGATGCGATTGTGTTGTGCCCGGCCTGTCCTGAACTTTGAAGGGTCGATCCTCAGATCGACCGGGTTGGCGGCTGGTCTGAGGACCCGCCGATCACAACGCACTTAATTTTCAGCGGCGTCAGGCCGGGTGCCCCGCCCTTTAGGGCCTATTGAAAAAGTGCACGGATGGTGCAAGAAGTAGGTCGGGTTCCGAGTGGAGCGAAGCGTAACGAGAAACCCGACAACAAGATGTCGGCTTTCTCTCCTGACTGCGTCAGGATTCGGAAGCCGACCTACTGGTTTTTCAACAGGCCCTTTAGGGTGGTTTCTTAAACGCAGGTGAAGTAAGGCAATAATGTCAATAATCGACGACATACGCGGCGATCTCAAAGCGGCCGAAAAGCTGGGCAACCTGGTCGACGCTCAGCAGTTTTTCAAAGAGAAGCTTAAACATCGCTTTGTACTAAGGACTCCGATCCTGCGCAAAATCGCGCTGAACCATTTTAAAGCCGTCAAAACTTATGGCAAAACCGACTTCTTCGTTCTGTGCGAAAAGATGCTGGCGCTCGACGAGAAGTATTTCTCCACCATAGTTTTCGAGTGGACCTGCCGCCGCCCGGATTTATATACCGCCAAAGACATCAACCGGTTTGAACGCTGGCTTAAAGAATATGTATGCGGATGGAGCGCGGTGGACCATTTCGCCGGGACTATCGGGGAACTGGTTTTTAACTCTCCGGAACTGGTGGCACGGCTTGAAAAATGGGCGAAATCGAATAACCTATGGGTGCGCCGAATGGCGGCGGTGGCAATGATATATTCAGTGCGTCACAAGCAGGGGTTGAAAGATGCGTTTGCGATCGCCGACATATTGCTCGAAGACGAAGAAGACCTCGTGCAAAAGGGTTACGCCTGGATGTTAAAAGTGGCGGGCGATAGATACCAAAAAGAGGTCTTCAATTATGTCATGAAGAACAAGCGCCGCATGCCCCGCACAGCACTGCGATACGCTATCGAAAAAATGCCCAAAGACCTCAAATCTCAAGCCATGAAAAAAGACTGGTAGAGGTTCGCGGCGTCAGGAACCCTTTCCTGACGCTGACATTTCTAATCAGGGCAAACCGGTGTATGGCTGGGTACAGGATCGTACAAATAAGTAATCAAAACAAGAATATCCAGAAGATTAATTTTGCCGTCACCGGTTGCATCGATCAGCTGGTCGCAATCTATCGAATTTGAAGGGAAATTTTGTGGTTCTTCGTACCTATACGCAATCTGGAATAATATATCCTGCAAATCAACCAAACCGTCGGCGTTGGCATCGCCGGGCACACCCCAATCCTGGCAACAGGTGGCTTTGTTCCATTGAGCTAAGAATGGAGCCGGTTTATCGCCTGCCATAATCAGAAATCCTCCTACATTGAGTTTTCCATTATATGTATTCATTGCCTTAATTTGACCTGTGCCCGAACCCAACGGCGACCAAAAACTTCCATTCCAAGAAGCTATGCTGGCCGCGGGTATCCCGCTGCTTGGCATAACTAATCCACCGACAATCAGTTTCCCATCATAAAGACCCAATGCATCGGCGTAACCTCCTCGGCCGAGGCCCGAACTGAGAGGTGACCACGAAGTGCCATCCCATGCGGCAACCCCGTTAGCAGGAACGTTCCCCGCAGAATCAAAGCTTCCGCCAACGATTAGCTTGCCATCATAGATAGCCAAACCTGAAATATCAATATATCCTCCATGCATGCCAGTCCCCAACGGCGACCAATTTGATCCATTCCAAGAGGCAATTCTTAGCGACGGCGATTTTTGGCTAACGTCAACGGATCCGCTAGCTGCAATTAATTCACTGACCTTCCCCCCATTTGATGGACACTCAGTTAAGACACGGTGATTGCTTCCGTGTCGGTTGTGGTCTGGCGGCGGATTCGGTACTCGGCCGGGCTCACTGAACCCAGCGACGAATGCCGACGCTGACCGTTGTAAAACACCTCAATATACTCAAAGATCTTCGCCTTCGCTTCATCTCTGGTCACGAAGTTCTCGTGATGCACCAGCTCCTGCTTCAACGTGCCCCAGAACGACTCCATCGGTGCGTTGTCCCAGCAATCACCTCTCCGACTCATGCTGGTGATGGCCTGATGCTGACGAAGGAGCTTTTGATAGTCTCCGGCCGCATACTGCTTGCCCTGGTCGCTGTGGTGGATCAGCCCCGGACCCGGGCGATACCGCACCAGGGCCTGCCCAAGCGCGCTCAAGGTCAACTCAGCGTTGATCCGAGGACTCATGGCACAGCCGACCACCCGACGGGTGTACAGATCCAGCACGCCGGCCAGATACAGCCAGCCCTCGGTCGTCGGGATATACGTGATATCAGCTAGCCACACCCGGTTCGGACTGGCAGCGGTAAAGTCGCGGCTCAACAGATTCGGCGCCACCGGCAACTTGTGCTTCGAATCCGTCGTTGCCTTGAACTTTTTTACCGCCTTTGGCCGTATCCCATGCAGACGCATGAGCCTGGCCACTCGCTTCTCGTTACAGACATGTCCCTGATCGTGCAACTCATCGGTCACACGAGGCGAACCGTAGGTCCGACGACTCCTCAGGTACGCCTGCCGGATCAGCGGCAGCAACTGCCGATTCTGCATCGACCGCGCACTCTCCGGTCGGACCAGCCAGGCATAGTAGCCGCTCCGTGAGACACTCAGCACCCGGCTCATCAACGTAAGTCGAAACTGTGACGCATGGTCCCGCATAAAGGCATATCTCACTTCGACCGGCGACTGAAGACGGCCAGCGCTTTTTTTAAAATGTCCCGCTCCTCCGTCACATCGGCCAATTGCCGCTGCAACCGACGCAGTTCTTCCTGCTCCGGACTCAGGTGACCCTTACCCGGAAACGCCGCCTCGCCCTCCTGGGCAAACTGGCTGCGCCACCGATGCAGCATGTTCTCGCTGATTCCCAGATCACGGGCCACCCCGGCCACTGTCCGGCCCGCCTCACGGCTCAGCCGGTACTGCTTCCAACTTGAACTCCCGGTCGTACTTCCGTCGATTCGATCCTGATGACATCTGAACACCTCCGGATAGTAACATAACCCTATCCTTTCGATCTGTCCACTAATCCGGGGGAAGGTCACACCATTATACACAGCCATCGCAACAACATCGCTATATAAGGGTGATAAGCCCAAACTTGTCCAGTTCGACCCATCCCAAGCCGCAATTTGGCCATAAGCCTCACCAGCTATTAAAAGCCCGTTATACTCAGTTAGTACATACACATTTTCATATACACCTTGCCCATCTGCCCCCAAAGCAGACCAGGAATAACCGTCCCAAGCGGCTATATAGGGAGCCTCAACCTCGCCGGCATGAAAAAACTCTCCGCCTGCAATGAGTTTTCCAGCATATTCTGTTAGTGCATATACGGGGCCATTCATTCCTAAACCCAATTGTGACCACGACGATCCGTCCCATTTGGCGATTCGATTGGCTGTTGCGTCTCCTGCCGAGGTGAACAATCCCGCGGCGATCAGATCCCCATTATAAACAGCAAGTGCCATAACTTCCGAATTAATTCCAGAATCAAATCCCAACCGCGACCAGGAATTATTCTCCCATGCTGCAATAGTCCCGGTGCCAATTCCACCTGCTGTCATGAACTTCCCTGCGGCCACCAATTTCCCTCTGTATGTTAATAAAGCAAAAACGGGGGCATCCATTTCTGTATCTATTGTTAGCCATGAGGTTCCATCCCATTTGGCAATATATCTTGATTGCACGGTGTCCACCCAGGTAAAATCCCCTCCAATGAATAATTCTTTGTCATAAACGACCAAAGCCCTTATGTATCTATTCGCGATACCGAATCCTAAAGGTTCCCACGAACTCCCGTCCCAGGAAGCGATTAAATTGCCGCCCGCGCCCACTAATTTTCCATTGAAGATAACCATTGAGTTCACACCGAAGCCAGGACCAGCTCCCAATGAAGACCAAGAATGGCCATTCCATGCAGCTATCCCACCTGCCGGTACACCGCCGGCACTGGTAAAAGATCCCCCGGCGATCAATTCGTCGTCAAATAATATTAAGGACATGACTCCAATATTATTATTTTCAGAGCTTACCCCTGAACCAAGTGATGACCAATCACTTCCATCCCAGGCAGCAATATCGTTTGCCGTGACATTTCCAGCCGAAGTGAAATATCCACCCACAATTAATGTTCCGTTAAACGTCGTCAATGCCGAGACATGAGGGTTTTCACCATTAGTCCCCGATCCCAGCGATAACCAAGTAGTCCCATTCCAGGCGGCGATGCAATTTACCACCGCGTCACCAGCGTATCGGAAATTCCCACCAGCGATTAATTGGCCATCATAGACGGCGAGGGCAAAAACATCTCCGCTTATTCCTGATCCGATTGGCGACCAACTATTGCCATCAAATGAAGCAATGCATACTGCTACATGGCAACCCGCGTTGAAGAACCTTCCGCCAACCACAAGATTGTCATTATATATTACAGCTGAATAAATAACGCCACTGCCGACCCCGGGAACGCACGGCGAAATGCTGTTGTCCCAATAGATATCATCCGGATTGTCGGATTTATCAGCGGATGATGAAGGCATAAATATCGGTTGACCGGTGGAAGGGTCGATAGATGCAGCAAAGCCTTCCAAATCAAGTGCCCCCTGAAAACCGGATCTGCGAGCCGCCTCAATATCAAACCGGCCATCGGGTGTAATAAACTCCGAAACATTCTTGTCGGGCAAATTGCCCACGGCATTTGATTGAGAAAACGCGAGCTGATTTATGCCGGGCAGCAGCAAAAAAGCGATAAGTGAAATCCTAATGATTGTTAATTGGATACGCATTAGCCCTCCACCCGATCGGTTAAGTCGATACCACATTGAATCCACAATCGGACTCCTTTAAATATAGCATTTTCGATGAAATAAACAAGATGAGATTGTCGCTTTAAAACGGTATGCACAAGCCCCGGCTCGGAGGAGTAATAAGCTGGTTCGTATAGAAACCCGGCGAATTTTATATCGTCCGGGTTAACTTCATTTCTTCACGGACAGACCGGTGCCGGGCCGGGTGGATTGGAATAGACAAAATCTATCAGGTACAATATATCAATCAGGTTGGTATCGCCGTCACCATTGGCATCCCCGGTTTCGGGCGGCATGGCGGCCGGTCCGGGCGGGGTGTCGTATATCGACGAAATCACATACAAAATATCGAGCAGATTGATTTGACCGTCACCGGAGGCATCGCCACAGCGAAAATAGAACACGACCGCCTTTTGATCAAGCTCGGTCGGCGCCCCTTCGGCGGTAGCCACAGCTGTAATCGTATCCTTGCCGTACGCGCTCGGCGAAACTATGAATGCCGAAAATGAACCATCGCCGTTATCGGTCACACCGGACAGCGCACCGCTGCCGGTATGGCTCAACTCGACACTGCTCCCCTCAGACGGCGGATTACCTTCGAAATTGAGCGGCGTTATCGTAATAAACGACGTATCCTCACCGGTCGCGGCAATGGTGTCTGGCGTTGCCGTCATCTGCGACATTGCGGCATCGGCCAGCTTGCGCTGCTGCCACTGGGCGAACTTAAGGTTCAGCGAATCGATCGGATCGGTCGGGCAGTCGGTGGTGGGTACGTCGATGCTGAGATAAGGCGTCAGACCGTCGTCAATATGCACTACTTTAATAAAGGCCGAAATAGCGGGCTTGCCGCACGACTCACATCTTATGTCCGCCCCGGCCACGTCGGCGGCGTTGATAGCCGCCATAAGTTTATCTTCGAGCGGACCATCGGTCGCCAGAAAAGCCGCTTCCATGTTGTCGAGAATTTCAGGGCCGAGCAGGATGTTGCCCTGAATGGCATAACCCGGACCCGTAAGGTGCCCTCTCCACAATGAATTGGCGACCCCGGTATAACCGGCCGAAGCGCCCGGTCCGGCCAGAGTGACGACACCATATTGTCGATACTCCGGGCTGCCTTCGGCGTCGTGGGTAGTCACATAGTCGATAATCTGCTGGGGTGTATCCCCCGCCGCCAGACGCGCACGGGCCGTGTTTTGATTGGCCGCGAGATAGTACGCCTGAGTGTGCACGGCCCCGATGCCCTCGATGATGTTGTCGATTATGAAAGAATTATCGATGCACGAGGCTCCCGCTCCGCCGACGGCGCCGTTGGTGGTGTCGACCGCGACGATTGAAAAGGTTGCCGAAGAAATCTGCGGGATAAAAAGCAACAGCGCTGAAAATAAAAATAAGCGAAAGACAAATTGTCCTTTTGCGAATGCCATATACACCCCCGTGATTACAATTTTTGGCAGGCCGTCGGGCGGGAAAGCTGGTAAGTCAGGGCCTGATGCATAATTATTACATAAAAGATAACTCAAATCCATATTTTGTCAAGAAAGCTGTTGGGGGGTAATTTTTGTTGGAATTGCCCTTAGGCCAATCAATCCTGTTGACGGCCCGACTTAGGCAGTCTATATTCCGCTCGAATATTAACAACGCTTTTGAGGTGTGGTCTGGCGATGCCGACTTCCGAGTCTTTACAAAAACCTCCCGACGCCGTCCGGCGCCTGCTTCGTCAGGCGCAGGCTCATAATTTTATAGCAGAATATCTGCCCGACCAAAACCTCGTTAATCTGACCGGGAATTATAACTATCTCGAACGGGGTTATTATACGTCGCAGGACAAAGAACTGGGAGGCCGGATTATTTATCCCTCGTGTCAGGAGATGATCGATGCCTATGTCCCCCCGCTGTTTCTTGAGAAGGCCCGTCTGGCCGGGCTGAAAGTCCCGGAGTTTTATATCAGCAACAGCTTTTTCGAGCCGCCGGTCATTATTGACCCGGTCAATCCATTTATGATTAAAAGCCGCATCGTGCACGAGCCGGGTCGGGAACAATCGATCGCCAAATCCATGACCCGCAATTTCAAGTATGCCATGTGCTGCCAGATATTGCCGCCAAAAAGCCGGGTGGTTAATTTCCGGTCGGTCCTTGGCTGGTGCGTCTCCCCCCGCTTTCGCGAATTGTCGCAGGACATTTGGCAAGTGTTCCGCGTGCCTCTGGCCAAAGTCCGGGTAATAGTCACTGCCGACGGTGATTTTCTCGCAAGCGATATCTCACACCTGCCTTTCGACAAACTCGGTGCCAAAGAACTGACCTTTCTGGAAAAGGAAATCCGATGGGAAGAATAGGCGTCTATCTCGAACGGTATAATGTCTCCAGCGCCGGGGAGATGAACGCGCTGATGCGTTTCGCACAGGTGGCCCGCAAGTACAACCACCGGGTCGATTTCCTCTTCCGGCCGGATATCTATCGTATATCGGAATTTGATGCCATATACATCCGCGCCCTGACCGACCCGCTCAACGCCACCTACGCCGCCGCTCGTACGGCCGAAATGCACGGGATCAGAGTCATCGACGACCCGGTCTCGATAAGAATCTGCTGCGACAAGGTCAGTATGTACCAGCACATGCTCAAGGCCGGAGTTAAAATCCCCGACACACGCTTCATCGAAGAGCACGAACTAACCCGCGAGCACGGTGCACGGCTTCTGGATGAACTGGGCAGCCCGATGGTTCTCAAAGCTCCCAACAGTAGTTTTTCGATGTATGTCGAAAAGGTTGAAAACCCATCGGAGTATATTTCCATCGGTAAGAGGTTCTTCCGACGGGCTGACCGTATTGTCGCCCAAAAATTCACCCGCTCCGTATTCGACTGGCGAATCGGTGTTCTCGGCGGCGAACCGCTTTACGCCTGCAAATACGGGATACCATCCAAGCAGTGGAAGATCCTGACGTACACCCCCGAAGGGCATACAGTCCGGGGATCGATCAAAGCCATAGCACTGCCCGAAATCGAGCCGCTGCTTTTGCAAAGAGCAACCGAGGCTGCGAACGCGGTTGGCAATGGCTTATACGGCGTCGATTTGAAACAGGTCAACGGAGACTTTGTCGTCATCGAAGTCAACGACAATCCGACCATCTACGCCGGTGAAGAAGACCAGAAGGCACGGGACCTGTACGACCGGCTGGTGCGTTATCTAATTCCCGAGAAAGCATAGCAATGTCCATCAAAACTTACATCCGCCCGGCGTCTCAGCACGATACCGACACCCTGTTCGAACTGGAATCACGCGGTTTCGCGACCGATCGTTTCACCCGGCACCGCATAGAATATCTTTTGGGTCATGCCCGTTCGACGGTACTGATTGCCGAGATCGACGGCAATATCGCCGGGGCGATATATCTGCTGTGGCGGCGGCACGGTCACAGCGGGCGATTGTACAACGTCGTGGTCGATTCGATTTTCCGGGGCAAAGGTGTAGGTGCGAGACTTCTTCGTGAAGGAGAGATCGAGGCCGCCCGCCGGGGGTTTGTTATAATGTCTCTGGAAGTGCGGGCCGACAATGAAACGGCGATTCCGTTCTACGAAAGACACGGTTACAAAACGCACGAAGCCGTTCCGGACTATTATGAAGACGGCTGCACCGCTTTAAAAATGATAAAGGAACTCAAATACAAAGTTGACGACAGTATCCGGCTCAAGCTGCCGTACTACGCCCAGACACTCGAATTCACCTGCGGTCCGGCCTGTTTGATTATGGCTTTGCGCTATTTCGATGCCATAAAGCACGGCCATCGCGAGCTGGAATTCAATATCTGGAAAGAAGCAACTTTGATTTTCATGACCGCCGGTATCGGCGGCACCGGGCCTTTCGGGCTCGCCCATGCGGCCATCAAACGCGGCCTGAGCGCTCGGGTTCTGTCATCGACCGACAAAACACCGTTTCTCAAATCGGTCCGCGATGAACAAAAGCGCGACGTGATAAGGATAATGCACGCCGACATGAAAGAGGCGGCGCTCGAAGCGGGCGCCGGATCGGCCACATATGATTACAATTTCGATGACATACGCTGTGCCATGTATCGCGGAATGGTGCCGATAACTCTAATTAGTACATACCGCCTGACCGGGGACCGCATACCACACTGGGTCATAATCACCGGTTTTAACAAACGCCATGTCTATATCCACGACCCCGATGAAAAATCCTACGCCGGACACACCGTCCGCGCCCGTAACCTGAAAATACCCATCCCGGAATTTTTGCGCATGAGCCGCTACGGCCGGGAAACCTATCGCTGTACCGTCCTGATCGGCCGAGGCTGATAACTAATACAGCTTTTTAACAAACTTGTAGCTTGTTGTTATAAGACTGGATACCCGCTTCAAGGCTTGTTGAAAAACCAGTAGGTCGGCTTCCGAATCCTCACGAAGTCAGGAGAGAAAGCCGACATCTTGTTGTCGGGTTTCTCGTTACGCTTTGCTCCACTCGGAACCCGACCTACTTCTTGCACCATCCGTGCACTTTTTCAACAGGCCCTTTCCCGGGTATGACATTGTAAGAGAAGCCTGCGGCGACAGAAATCCCAAGCGTTGTGCCCGGCCTGTCCTGAACTTTGAAGGGTCGATTCTCAGATCGACCGGGTAGGCGGCGGGTCTGAGGAGGCTGTCGCAAAAGTGTTCCGTCGGGTGTTGATTTCGACGCAGTCGAAATTGTCACCTGACGGAAACCGTTGAAAGACCGCAGGGTTACATCCCGACTTCGTCGGGACAAGACCCCGAGGAACTTAAAAAGAGTACTTTTGGGACAGCCTCTGAGGACTCGCCGATCACAACGTACATTATATTCAGCGGCGTCAACAACCCTTTCCTGACGCGTTCAAATTCAGTCAGGCCATCAGACCTGATTGTCTTATTACGCCAAATCCCAAAACCGCAGCTACTACATCTTTTTAGTTTCCTTCTCCAACGGATTTTGTTATGAATCTCTTGAACCTAAACCCACGGGGGAAAAATGGAAGGAAGTAATCCGCTGAATAATGTCGCCGCATCCTCGGCCTGGATATTGCAAAACCTGACCGACTGGCTGACCACCCGGGGGCTGGAACACAGACTGGCCGAAATTATAGCCTGGATTGTCATCATTGCCGGTATTCTGGTGGCCGCCTGGGTTTGCAATTTTATCGCTCAAAAGGTTATCCTGAGGGTTATCAGCTTCGTAGTCAGAAAAAGCCGCACCAAATGGGACGACGCGCTCCAAAGTCGTAAGGTCTTCGTCCGCTTCTCCCATCTGGCTCCTATCCTGGTAATATATCTTGGCGCCGGCGCCCTTCCGCCAATGAAAGACCAGATTCAAAGCGTCGCGATCATTTACACCTACCTGATCGGCATGTTGATCATCAACGGTTTCCTCAACGCTGCCATGGACATATATAACACCTACGATCTCTCGCGGGAGCGACCGATCAAAGGTTACGTGCAAATTGTCCAGATAGTTTTATTTGTCATGGTGGCAATACTGGTCATATCGAAACTTCTGGGCCGCTCGCCGATTGGGATTTTGACCGGTTTCGGTGCCATGACCGCAATCCTGCTTCTGGTTTTCAAAGATACCATACTCGGCCTGGTCGCCAGCTTGCAGTTGTCGTTCAACGACATGGTTCGCAAAGGCGACTGGATCGAGATGCCCAAGTACGGTGCCGACGGCGACGTGATCGACATGACCCTTTATTCTGTCAAAGTGCAGAACTGGGACAAGACCATTTCCACTATCCCGACCTATGCCCTTATGACCGACTCGTTCAAGAACTGGCGCGGGATGAGCGAATCAGGCGGGCGGAGAATCAAACGGTCGATCAATATCGACATGACCAGCATAAAATTCTGCGACGAAGAGATGCTGAAACAATTTTCCAAAATTCAATACATTCGCGACTATCTGAAAGACAAACAGCAGGAGTTGGACAACTACAACAAGGAAAAGCAGATAGATTTTTCCAGCCTGGTCAACGGACGGAGGTTGACGAATATCGGTACATTTCGGGCTTATTTGATCCTGTATCTCCAAAACCACCCGAAAGTCCACAAGAACCTTACTTTCATGGTCAGACAGCTTCAGCCGGGTGAAAACGGCCTGCCGGTCGAAATCTACGTTTTCAGCAACGATCAGGCCTGGGTCAACTATGAGTCGATACAGGCGGATATTTTCGACCACGTTTTGGCTATTATTCCGGAATTCGACCTGAGAGTTTTCCAGAGCCCGACCGGCGGCGATTTCCGGAGCCTGAAAAGCCTGTCATCGCAATAAAGAACCCCGGTGCGAATACCGAAAATATAGAAAACGACCCGGATTTATATGACAGCCATAATACAGAAAAAATACACCGCACTTTACGCCCTGACAGCCGTCTTTGTATTGGCTTACCTGCCTGCCATCATTGACCTTGTTTATGACTGGTCTTCCGACAGCAATTACTCCCACGGTTTTCTGGTGCCTTTGGTATCGCTCTGGATGTTGTGGAAAAAACGGTCCGACCTCGCCCGACTCCCGAAATCTCAAAATATCTTCGGGCTGGGAATCGTCATACTCGGGATGGTGCTTTTCATTGTCGGCAACGGCGCCTCGGAATATTTCACCGTCCGCTTTTCACTGGTATTGACCTTCTTCGGGTTGGTCCTTTATATCTTCGGCACACCGACAATCAAAAAAACCTGGTTTGAAATACTTTTTCTGCTGTTCATGATTCCGATACCGTACGTCATTTATTTTTCCGCGACCTTCCCGATGCAGCTTCTCGCCAGCAAGGTGACGGTCAAGCTCTTGTCCACGATCGGCATGACCGTCGTCCGGCAGGGCAATATTATCCACCTGCCCGGCGAAACGCTCGAAGTGGCCGAGGCCTGCTCGGGCCTGCGCTCGCTGATATCGCTTCTGGCCCTCGGTGCGATTTACGCCTACATGACCCAAAGAAGGCTGTCCGGCAAAATCATTTTGTTTTTAAGCACGATCCCGATTGCCGTCGCGGGCAACGTCTTTCGAGTCTTTGTAACCGCCCTCGTAGCCTATACCAGCGACATCGAAGTAACCGCCGAGCCGCTGCACACGATTATGGGCCTGCTGGTGTTCGTGATCGCCTTCATCCTGCTGTTCATATTCGGCGCCATACTCAAGAAGGTCCTGAAATGAAAAAGGCTGTATACATATCCATCGCGATTATTTTTGTCTCCGGCATCTTCGGGAATGTCCTGCGATACAGCTCGCATGCGCCCCGGGGCCTGGCCGATTTCGGGATGATTCCGATGGACCTTGACGGTTACATCGGCAAAGAACAGATATTGGCCGATTTCACGTATGAAATTCTCAAAGCCGACACGACCACCTACCGCGATTACACGGACACAAACGACGACGGCTATAATCTCTTTATAGCATATTTTAAATCTCAAAAATACGGCAGCCAGATTCATTCGCCCAAGCACTGCCTGCCGGGCGGCGGCTGGCGAATCGACCAGATTGTACCATACAAGCTGAAACTGACCGATTCGGTGACCCGCGAGGTCAACCTGGCGGTGATATCGGTTCAGGATTTCAAGGCTCTCATGATTTACTGGTACGAAACCCGGTCGGGTGGGATCAGGTCGGAGTACGGCTTAAAGCTCGATCTGGTAAAAAATTCCCTCATGTTTCGGCCGACCGACGCCGCCATCGTGCGGCTGACGATGCCGATGAACGGCGAGAATATGGACACGGCCCTGACCAAGGCCAAAAAATTCCTCGATACATTCTATCCGTATATCGAGAAGTCGCTTCCTTTCTAAATCAATTTTTCTTGCTCTTTGGGTCTAAAGTCGCTAACCTTAAGTATCTATGCTCAGGGATATTTTCAGACTTCTGCGGCCGTCGCAGTGGATAAAAAACGGGGTCGTCCTGGCCGGACTGATTTTCGCCGGAAAGGCCGGTGCAACCGGGCTGGTCGAGACCAGTCTTCTGGCCCTGATAGCCTTTTGCTTCCTGTCGTCGGCAGTATACGTAATCAACGATCTGATTGACCGCGAACGCGACCGGGCCCATCCGCTTAAAAAGAACCGCCCGATAGCATCGGGCCGGGTCGGGACCGGCACGGCCGCCGTCTTGTTCGTCATTCTGGCGCTTGCAGGGTTGACAATATCTTATTTAGTAAACCGCGACCTGTTAATCGTTTCAGCCGGCTACATCGTCCTGATGGTATTGTATACTTTCTGGCTAAAGAACATTGTCATCATAGACGTCATGACCATCGCCGCCGGATTCGTCCTGCGGGCGCTGGCCGGAGCCGTCGCAATCAACGTGGAATTTTCATCCTGGCTTTTAATCGCGACCTTCGTCCTGGCTCTGTTTTTGGGATTCGGCAAACGCCGCCACGAGATTATGTTGCTGGAATCGGGTGCATCGGATCACCGCCGTTCTCTGGAAAAATATTCGCCGTACCTGCTGGATCAGTTAATCGGCGTCGTTACGGCCTCGGCGGTCATCACATATTTGTTTTACACTCTTTCTCCCGATGTTATCGCGAAACTTGGGACCCAATATCTGTATGTGACGATTCCGTTTGTCATCTATGGCATTTTCAGGTATTTGTACCTCGTGCATAAGGAAGAGCGGGGTGGTTCCCCGACCACCCTTCTATTAACCGATAAACCACTATTGGTCGACGTACTTCTCTGGCTTGCGACAATAATCATTATACTATATATTCTTCATTAGTGAGACAGGTTTGATTTGTCATGAAACGCCGCGACTTCATAAAAAAGGCCGGTAAGGCGGCGGCTCTGGCCGCTGTCACCGGGGCCACCGGGTACCTGTTCCACAACCGGGACACCTCTTCTTATGCCGCCGCTCTGACCAAAAGCAGAAGTTTCGAAATCCCCAAAGACGCCGCCTATCCGACAATCGCGCTGGCCAAAAACGACGAGCACATTCTGGCGCTGAACCGCGCCCTGGACGCCATCGGCGGTATCGGACGGTTTATCCGGTCGGGGGAACGGGTGACGATCAAGCCCAATATCGGCTGGGACCGCGCGCCCCAGCAGGCGGCCAATACCAATCCGCTTCTGGTGGCCGAGATGACCCGCTTGTGCTTTAAGGCCGGGGCGTCCGAAGTCATTATTTCCGACATTCCGTGCAATGACCCCCGGCGCACTTTCCTCCGCTCGGGCATAAAAGAAGCCGCCGAAAAAGCCGGGGCTAAAGTGTATATGCAGGATGATGAGGACCTGCTGACGCTCGATATGGGTGGAAAAATCCTCCACAAATGGCCGGTGCTTAAATATTTTGTCCAGACCGACCGTCTGATAAATATGCCCATCGTTAAACAGCATTCGCTTTCACAGTGTACTATCGGGATGAAAAACTTTTACGGTATCCTCGGTGGACGCCGCAGCCAGCTGCACCAGAACATCGACCAGTCCATTGTCGACCTCGCTTCGTTCTGTCGCCCGACCCTGACCGTGGTCGACGCCACCCGGGTATTAACGCGCGGCGGCCCGCAGGGTGGATCGCTGGGGGACGTCGCCATAGAAAACAGCGTCATCTGTTCGACCGATATGGTCGCGGCCGATTCGCGCGGCTGTGAATTTCTGGGCCTGACCGGCGACCTGGTCGGACACATCGACGCCGCCTGCAAAGCCGGGCTGGGCGAAATCGACTATAAGAAAGCCGGATACAAAGAAATAGTGTGATGACTATCAAAGCCGTAAGAAATCTCCGCCGCTTTTCGCAGTTTATCTTTTTCTGCGTTTTTTTCTGGTTGATTTTGAAAACCAATTTCGATGTCAACCTCGACCCGTCGAATCTCAACAACATCACGCTGCCGTACCCGGTGTCCATAGGTCTTCAGTTCGACCCGCTGGTGGCGCTTGCGACGCTTCTGGCCAACGGCACCATATACAAAGGCCTTCTCTGGTGCCTGGTGATATTAATCCCGACCATTTTCCTCGGGCGGTTCTTCTGCGGCTGGGTCTGCCCTCTCGGTTCGCTCAACCACTGGGTATCGGAAATTCCTTCCGAACGCCTGAAAAGAAAAGGCAAAAATAAAATCGAATCGAACCGATACAAGAAATATCAGAGAATAAAATATTATATCCTGTTTTTCCTTCTGGCGGCGGCTATAACCGGAACGCTCCAGACCGGCCTGCTCGATCCCCTTCCACTGTTGGCCCGTTCGCTGGGGACGGTCGTCTTGCCGGTGATGCACAGCGCTTCGCTGGGTCTTCTGGCCTGGGTTAAATCGTTCGGGATCAGCCCGGTCAGTACCGATGGCCCAGACGGCATACGACGTTTTCGCGGCGATATTCCTTCCCTTCCGCCAGATGCACTTCCACACAATTTTAACCATCGGGCTGGTCTTTCTGGCCATATTGATCATGAATCGAATCTTTACGCGCTTCTGGTGTCGGGGAATTTGTCCGCTGGGAGCTTTGCTCGGAACATTTTCCCGCTTTGCTATATTCGGACTTCAGAAAGACCATTCGACCTGCGACCACTGCAATCTGTGTTTGCTTTCCTGTCAGGGGGCGGACAATCCCGACGTCGGTTCAAAATGGCATCAAAGCGAATGTCACATGTGCCTGAACTGTCAGGCGGCGTGCCCCCACGGGTCGTTGTCGTTCAAATTTTTCCCGGAGCACGAAAACACCAAAGACAACCCGGCCCCGACCCGGAAAATCGATATCACCCGCCGCAAAGTGGCGGCCTCGATTGTCGGCGGCCTGGCCCTGACGCCGCTGTTTCGCTCCGGCGATACTTTCGAAAAGAACGCCAACCCCAAACTGGTGCGTCCGCCCGGCGCGACCGCCGAAGGTGAATTTCTCGAACGGTGCATTCGCTGCGGACAGTGCATGAGAGTCTGCCCCAATAATGCCCTGCATCCGACTTTGCTCGAGTCCGGCCTGGAAGGACTCTGGTCGCCGATTTTGATCGCCCGCATTGGGTATTGCGAGCCGACCTGCACCCTGTGCGGACAGGTCTGCCCGACCGGAGCGATCATAGAATTGACTACCAGGCAAAAGGTCGGTGACAAGAACACCCCGCCTAACCGCATCGGGACCGCTTTCATCGATCGCGGCCGCTGTCTGCCGTGGGCCATGAACACGCCATGCATCGTCTGCGAAGAATGGTGCCCGACCTCGCCCAAGTCGATATATCTTAAAAAAGAAGAGGTCGTCAACGCCGAGGGCCGGACGGTCACCGTGCAGAGGCCGTATATCGACCCCCAGCAGTGCACCGGCTGCGGGGCGTGCGAGTACGCCTGTCCGATCGAAGACAAAGCGGCGGTTTATATTACGTCGGTGGGGGAATCGCGCTCCCCGGAAAATCAACTGCTCTTACAGAGGAAAGGTGTCTGAGACTATGAGTAAGTACAAATATCATTTGAGTGCTTTGGCTTGTATACTGATGACAGGATTGCTGTTCGTATCGTGCGGTTCAAAAAAGAAAGAAACGAATACGGCCGCCCCGCAGAACTTCCTTCCCGAAAGCTCATCGAAAACCCACCTGAAACGAATATCCGACGTCCGCACTTTTGTCGGGCAAACCCTCTGGGAGTACATCGACGGCGGCGCGGAGATATATTATCTGTACGATTTTGAAATCGTCGCCACCGCCGATTACAAAGCCGACAGCGTCGAAATCGTGGTCGATATATACAAGTTCGACAGTCCCGACAACGCCTACGGACTTTATTCCATGCTGCGGCCGGTGGATGCTCAGCCGGTCCGTCTTGGTGCCGAAGGATTTATCGATCCGGCCAGCGTGGTTTTCGTCAAAGGTGATTATATTGTTAAACTGATCGGCTATGATGAATCCGAACAAAGTACGCTGGCGCTGACTAATTTCTCCGAAGAACTGGCAAATTTTATTCCCGGACGAACTACACTGCCCGAAACCTTTTCTCTGTTCCCGAAAAAAAATTTGATCGAGACATCGCGCAAATATTTCGCGGAATCGTATTTGGGCCAAAAATTTCTTACCAGGGTCTACGCTCAGGATTATATCATTGGAACCGATACGGTTCAATTATTTCTGTCCGACGACGCCAGCGGCTCCAAGTTCGCCCAGTGGAAAGAAATAGCCGTAAACACGGCCGAGATAAAACCAATTGCCGACAGTATCGGATTCGATCAGGATTATTCGTTTGAGGCCCCGGACAGGTTTTATGGCACGTCGCTGGTTGGCCTGAAAAACGATCGGCTGGTCGGGGCCGTCAACTATCGGGACAACGAGGCCGGGTTCGTCAAGACCTGGCTGGCCGGAATTTGAATGCCATAACCCCGGTTTTTTGGGCAATACCGGTCCAGCCGGGGTATAAATAAAAATATAAGGAGAGTTAAAATGATTTTTCGCGCACTGATTACCCTACTGTTGTTGTTCTCGTCGGTCACCGCCGGAGACCTCACCAAAATCTGGCCCAAAGGCGTCTCGGAAACGCTTACATATAATATCAACGTTTACACCCCGAAGAAAGTCACCAACGGCCTTACGATTACCATCACCCGGTTAGACACGACCACGCCGGTTTTCGAGACGGAACAGACTATAGACATGATCGCTCAGCAGATAAAAATGGAGACCAAAGAAAGATTCGAGGGTGACAGCCTTACCTTCACCAGTTCGCACAATCTCTATTTATTCACGCCGGACATGGCCAAAAAGATGGGGGCCGATTCGATTGAAATACGAGCCAACAAAGACGGCGACAGCCTCCAGATCAGGTCGAACTATACTGGCGCCATGCCCGGCGCTATGCCATTTTATGACGGCCTGACCACGACCTCGGGGACGCTTTTGACGGCGCGCAATAAAGATTTCAAGCCCGGATACAAAAATGAATATGCCTTTGTTAATCTTCTATTTATGACGGGGAAACCATACCAGGCCATTCCGGCGGCCGACTCAGTGATCGGCCTGGAGACGGTCACCGTCCCGGCCGGAACATTTGAGTGCTACAAGGTCCGCAACGATGCGGTCGGAGCTTACGGATATTCGTATTTTACGAAAGACGGCCTGCACACGCCGGTCAAAACGGAAATGCTCGACAATGATACCGGCCAGCCGGTGACCGAGCTTATTTTGATGAACCGGGAGCAAAAAAATCCATAAGGGCTTGCATATCCCCAAAAATTAACCATTATTCACTATATGCAAAAATACCGAAAACGACGAGGTCCGCAGCCGCCTCGTAAACAGCGCCTGAATCTTATCCTGAACAGCCGCGCCAGCGGCTTTTCCGAAGCGATCGTGGAACAGGTCAAGGCTGCCATAGTCGACAGCGGAGGCGAATACTATATACTTACCGCGGATAATCCCCGGGAACTGGTATTCCGTATAAAAAAAGCCCTGCATTTCAATCCCGCCGGCATGATTGCCTGCGGCGGCGATGGTACCGTCAACCTGGTCGGCCGACACTTGATTCGTCGCACCTGCCCGCTGGGGATTGTCCCGATGGGCAAATTCAACAATATATATCGCTCTTTGTATGGAGAACCGTCGATCGACAAAGCCATAAAGATCGTCCTTACCGGCAAGGACCGGAGAATCGATCAGGGATTGGCCGGAGGACATTTCTTCCTCGGATCGGTCGGCCTGGGCTTTACGGTCGAGCTTTTCAACAGCCTGGCGACGAGACGACTCCCCCGGTTCGGTATCGGCTGGTCGCGCCTGGCGGCGTCGTGTGCCGCCGGAGTCAGGGTCAGCCAGTTTTCGATCAAGATAGATTCGTTCGCCTT
This sequence comes from uncultured candidate division Zixibacteria bacterium, assembly GCA_963702205.1. Lineage (GTDB taxonomy): Bacteria > Zixibacteria > MSB-5A5 > GN15 > PGXB01 > CALAMC01. The sequence goes on along the minus strand of OY969724.1, from coordinate 1,242,485 downwards.
CGAGTTTTCGCCGATTATGTTCAATGTCAACCTCCTGCCTTATTCGGCGGGACTGCCGGTTTCGGCGGGCGGGATAGACGATGACGGCAAAGCCGAGGTCGTGTTCGACGTCGGTCAGGGCAAGGCCATATTTTCGGGATACGCCCGGACTCTGGCCAGGGGTAAATACCTGTACGCCGACAACATACGCATGTATCGCGGGACCAAAGTCGCTGTCGGCCCGGTCGATGGGTTAAAAATGTACGTCGACGGCGACCTGTTCGACATCGGCGTGCCCGAAATCGATATTGAAGTTTTCCCGAAACGGATCAGGGTCTTTGACGGCAGTGAAGGGTAATACACGTGCTTCGAATCGCGGTCATAATTGTCATCATCCAGACGGCCGCGGCCATGACCATGGCGGCTTCTGATTCCGGTGAGGATTCGACCAAAAAGGCCGGGAATATTGCCGATTCGACTATTGCGGGCATAAAATATAAAAGCATGTTCGTCGAACGATCTCCCGACAGCATCCGGACACAGAACCCGACCACCGCTCTTTTCAAGTCGATGCTGGTGCCCGGATGGGGACAAGTCGGCAATAAAAAGTATATCAAAGCTGTCCTATTCGCGGGGCTGGAAACTCTCTCGTTTGCGACCTACTGGCACTATCGCACGAAGACCTCCGACTCCAGAAAGGCCTTCCAGTCGGCCGGACCGGACTTGCAGGCTTCGCTTTATAGCGAGTACCCTGAACGCTCGCGACGATCGCAACCGCTATGCCTGGTACACGGGAAGCCTGATTTTCATTTCGATGTTCGACGCTTATGTCGACGCTCATCTCGTTAATTTTCCGAAAAAAGATAAATCGATTTCTTTGAAGTTAGTCCCGGCGGAAAATGCCCCCGCCGCCATTGCTCTATCATACAACTTTTAGAGGATCGTCGGCGAGGATAATTCTTTTAACATCGATATTGTGAGCCGCCGGATCGATAATCCGCTCCACGTCGATCGACTCGAATTCCGGCTGCGACAGATCGACTTCTTTATACTCAGCGTACAATCCGGACTCATTGCCGATTACGCGCACCACCGGACGGACCGGATTTTCATCGTTGGCCCGCAAAACCAGGGCCAGTTCCTGACTTGTCAGCAGGACCAGCGTCCCGGCCGGATAGGCCCCGATGATATTGACGAACATCTTGAGAAGAAAAGCATCGAATTTGACCGTCATTTGATACATCATCTTGCGCAGGACTTCATCCGGCGGTATGGCCGTCTTTATGTACACCCGGCCCGATGTCAGCGCGTCGAAAGTATCGGCTATGGCGACGATGCGTGAAAACAGGTTGGTCGGTCTTTTAATTTTCAAAAGAGGGTAGCCGGTGTAATCCATATTGATATGATGCTCGAACGCGACCAGCGCCGCCCGGATAATGTTATCGTCGAGTTTGAGATTGCGCAGTATGGTTTTGGCCCCGAGCTGAGGATGCTTTTGCATCTGAACCCAGTCGTCCTCGTCGAAGACGTCGGGCTTTTTGATCAGGTCGCCCGGCAGCTTGACTTTCCCCAGGTCGTGGAACAAAGCTGCAAATCCGAGCTGCGACAAACCATCACGATCCAGCCCGAGATGAATCCCCATGGTCAGAGAATAAATGCAGACGTTCGTGCTGTGGACGTAAGTGTACTCATCGAAATCACGAATCGCCGTCAGTTCGATCAGGGCCGACTCATCGTCGATGATATTGTCGACCAGTGTCTGCACCACCCGGCGGGTTTTGGTAATGTCGATTTCTTTGTCTTCGGCGACGCGGGCCATTATATCGCCGACCGTGGCGATCGAGCGGAAGAACGTCGCCCGGGCGGCCCGGCGAAGTTTGAGCCGTTCGTCCTGTTCGAGCGGGGTGTCTATTTCTTTTTCCGGGGCCAGCAGAGTGATGCCATCGACCCCGAGGTCGATTAACCGTACCGACAGCTCTTCCTGCGAAACGTCGCCGCCCCGAGCACGGGCGATAAGGTAAATAAACTTGTCGATCTGGCGGCGCTCCACGAATTCATCGAGGATCAGTCCTCCCAGGCCCAAATGGTACCACTGGTCTATGATCACGCGGGCCCGAACCATGCCGTCGGTATCGAAACGGACGAATTTTTCACCGATAAATATCCGTCCCTTGATGACTTTGACACATATTTTCCCGGATTCCTCGGTCAGGCTGCGGAACAATTTATAAAATTTTTCCGACTTGGTGATGTACGATTCATTGTTCTGTTCCACTACCGAAGCGGTGCGAAACAGCAAAAACAACAGATTTACCAGATCGTACTCACCGGTCGAAGCCAGTTCCAGCGTTTTATGTCCGGAATTTTCGGAACTCAATTTTGTCCCTCCGAGAGATTTGCCCGACGTTCCGCCAGGGCCTGACCGGCCATGCAGCGTATTTTTTTCCGCAGGCAGCGGGCCAGTTTCAAAAGAGCCTTTTCGGCCGCCTCCGACGGATTCGAGGCCAGTGCCCTGAACGCGACACCGCGATAGAATTCCTCGGAAGAACTCGGCATGAACTTCCACGGGTCAATAAGCTTGACCAGATATTCCACCGCTTTTTCACCGCCGACACCGGAAAACGCGACCACCACTTTTTCCTGAATGGTATCGTCCAGCCCGGCAAAACGGGCGTCGTTGATGACCGTAATAAGAGGTTCGACTCCGAACGACGGATCGAGTTTCAAAAACGATTCGATGGCCATCCGGCTGACTTCACGGTCGTCGTCCCAGAGGAATTCTTTCAACAAATAGATGCTGTTGGCGCTTGAGGCTTCGGCCAGACCGATTGCAACTTCACGGCGGACGCGGGAGTCTTCGTGATGCGCCGCTTTTTCCAGAAACGAATTGGCCCGTTGACCACCGATACGCGCCAGGATCATCGAAGTATTGCGCACCACAAACCAGCGTCGATCGAAAATTCCCTTGGCCAGTATGTCAACGTGCCTGGGACTGGCTTTGCTCAGGTAATCACAGACCGCCAGGCGATGGTTTTTATGTTCCAGCTCGCCCAGAAGGTCAACCACCGAGGCCAGCGCTTCCCAGCCGAACAGGCTGAGGTAATCTTCGATCTGTTCGGGAGGAAAATCAGGATCGGCATTGAGAGCCTTGCCGAACTGTATGAATGAGTCCTTGGCACCCATCGCCGCCCGCGCGGTATGAAGTCTTTCTTTCCACCGGCTTCGTTCCGGAGAAAGACCTTTGTCGAAATTAAGAACAAAATCGGCCGTTTCCACGGCGCAGTCGATACGTCCCTGTCCAAAAGCCTCGGAATGAAACTTCTCGCAAACCGTCACCGCTTCGACGAACTCACCGTACTCGGTTTCCTGTAGAACCATCTCGCGTACCAGACCTGCCGCCAGTTTATAAAAATCCTGCCCGGCGTCTTCTTCGATTATCGCGGCCGCGGTGGTATCGTCGTCGTTCTGAAGCTGATAGTGCTGGTCAAAGACTCGCGCGATATTTTTTGAAATCTCTTTAAGCTCATTTTCATCTTCAGCCCAGCCCATTTTCCCGCGCACGAATCCTTCTTCGGCGGGCAGACCGGATTCCGATGGCGCGTCGCTTTCTTCTTCATCCGGGTCATCGAGAAATATCTCATTATAAACCGTCATGCCGCCGTCCGATTGATCGATATACCTTGAATCGGACAGGTCGCCTTCTTTGATGGCTTCTCTCGCAATAAATTCACCTTCATATTCACCCAGCATGGAATCTTCCAGCGTCTGATAATCGAACCCATCAATGTTGGTTTTCCAAAGCAGCGTGATCAGATCCTCGGCGCCTTCTATCTTGTTGAGGAAATTTTTCATCATCAGGAGGAATTCATCGGCCTGCTGATATCCGAATTTCGGCATGAATGATATTTCGGTTATTCCGGCATTGTGGAAAATGGAAGCGAGCTTTTCATCGCCGGAGCTGTCGTGGTAAATCGGTTCGTTTCCGAATGATATGGCATCGCTGCCGATGCTCAACCTCAGTTCCCGGCTTTCTGAGATAAATTCAGAAAACCGCTCGCAAAAAGACTCGCGCAGTTTTATGGGCAAAGGGTTATTTTCCGGATATACGGAAACCACTTTGATCGTTTTGATCAACTCGGCGATCAGCCGCGCCAGGTTTTCTCGGTCTATTTGATCCACGGGGTTAAGCCGCCCAAGTGTAAAAAGGTTCTGTCCGTACTAAGTTATCGGCAATATGACGTCGGAATTGAATCTCTATGAAAAAAAATATCGCCGTTAACATATTATTATTTAATAAGTTAGCGGCGAAATAGAATATTCGGGAAGGCCTGCCAGCCGATCTATAGTAGAACTATCTTGCTTCGCTTCGTCTTTATCTTCTTGGTGGCGTTGCGGGTATCGAAAATCACCGGCGCGTTATCGACTATCATTTGGTAATCGTAGCCAGTATGATCGGTCAGAATGACCACCATGTCCGACCCCTTAATCAGCGCCGGAGTAAGTTTTTTCGATCTGAGCTTGCCGTCGTTCCAGCGAATTTCCGGGACAAAAGGATCGTTAAAAACGACTTTGGCTCCGGCATTCTCGAGCAGTTTCAAAACATCGAGCGCCGGAGATTCGCGAACGTCTTTTATATCCCGCTTGTAGGCTATACCGAGAAGGACTATTTTCGAGTCTTTGACCGAACGACCGCGACGGTTCATCTCTTTGCCGATTCTGTCCACCACGTATTCCGGCATGTGCGAATTGACGTCTCCCGCCAATTCGATAAACCGGGCGTAATAGTTCAGGCTTTTCAGCTTCCACGACAAGTAGTGCGGGTCGATCGGGATACAGTGCCCGCCCAGTCCCGGTCCCGGATAAAACGGCATGAAGCCGAACGGCTTGGTGGCGGCGGCGTCGATAATTTCCCAGACACTCAAACCCAGGCGGTCGCACATCAGAGCAACTTCATTGACCAGCCCGATATTGACCGACCGAAACGTATTCTCCAGAAGCTTAACCGTCTCGGCGGCTTTGGTCGACGAAACCGCATAAATATTATCTATGAACTGCTCGTAAAAGAGCTTGGCGATTTTAGTGCACTTGGGCGTGATGCCACCGACTACGCGCGGTGTGTTGTGCGTCAGAAATTTCGGATTGCCCGGATCGACACGCTCCGGAGAAAACGCCAGATAAAAATCCTGGCCGACTTTGAGGCCGGACTCTTCGAGCAGAGGCAAAATCATGTCTTCGGTCGTACCGGGGTACGTTGTCGATTCCAATACGACCAGGACTTCTTCGTGCATCTGCTCCTGCACCCAGTTGACAGCCGCGAGAATGTAGCTGACGTCGGGGTCTTTGGTTTTCGAAAGCGGCGTCGGCACGCAGATCGAAATCGTATCGCAATTTTTCAGGTTTTTCGGATCGGTGAATGCCTTTAGCTTTCCCTGTTGCACCAGCTCTTTGACGGCGGCATCGGGGACGTCGTCGATGTCCGATTTACCGGCATTGATCAGATTGACTTTATTTTCGGAAATATCAAAACCGTACACCTCAAAACCGACCCGGCCGATTTCGATAGCCAGCGGCAGGCCGACATACCCGAGGCCGATAATCCCGACCCGGGCATTTTTGTTTTTTATTTTGGTCAGCAGATTGTCCTGCATTGCAGCACCTCAATATAATACTAATTTATCCGACACGCCTTACGGCGATATTGTTCGATTGCGATATGCCAACACCAAAACAGTATTTTCACCAAAAGGTTTCCGTGGTCAGCGGCTCATTCCTCTGCCTCCCCGGTCACCCTGCCAATATAAATCGACCCTTTTTCCAAGCGGTTTAATGCTTGCCGGGGAATATACATTTTTAAAACCGCGACGGCAATTGGTTTCGATAGTAGGCCAAAAGCTCGAATAAATTTATTGATATACAAGAGGTAGGTCGGTTCCGAGTCCCGGCCTGTCGGGGCGAGAAACCCGACACCGATATAAAAAAGGCCAATACGATTGCCATTCCATCAAAATGGCCTTATATTGGATTAATCTAAAATCTAATCTCAAGGGAGGCTACGATGTCTGCTATTCCAGCAAAAGTCAAAAAACGTTTTTCAACGAACGTAAGGAATTTTTCGAAAATATTGGAGGATGCCAAAAAGCGCGATATTAATGAAAGTGATACCGTCAATATTATAGTCGATATGCTTGCAGAAGTATTCGGCTATGATAAATACTATGACGTCACAAGTGAATTCGCTATCAGGGGGACCTATTGCGATCTCGCAATAAAGGACGGAAATGACGTACGTTACCTTATCGAATGCAAAGCTGTCGGGATTGAGCTTAAGGAAAATCATTTGCGTCAGGCAGTAGATTATGCCGCGAGAGCCGGTATCGATTGGGTGCTTCTTACTAACGGCATTGAATGGCAAGTATATAAGGTCACTTTTACCAAGCCTATAGAGATGGATCTCATACTTTCATTAGATTTTATCAATGAGGGTGTCAGAGAAGCCAAGTTCCTTGAAAAGTTGTACATTCTCAGTAAAGAAGCAATTCGCAAAAGTGTTATTGAATCATTCCAGGAAGAACGTAAAGCCCTCGATAAAAATACTATAGCTGCAATCATCCAATCTGAAGAAATCCTGAAAATTATAAGAAAGAAAATCAGGACAATTTTCAAAGGAGTATCGGTCGACACTACCTCAATCGGGGAAATTATCAGGAATGACGTTTTAAAAAGAGAATTGGTTTCAAGCGAGGATACAAAGAACGCCATAAAAACTATCAATCGAAGCAAACCTCATTCAAAAAGACGCAGAGCCCCAATAGCTGAGAAACAAACAGCTAATGAGCACCGTGTCGATATTGCAGATACGGGCTTAGAAGTGAGCAACGAAATAGAACCTAAGAAAGAGCTTCTATAAGCACGTCTATTTAGGGATACTTTTACAGACGGAAGTACCTACACCAGCGCCAGATAGGGCACGGCGTTGACAGTCAGATTCGACGGGCCGTCACTTTTATATCTCAAATAACCCGTCGCCGCGATCATGGCGGCATTGTCGGTGCACAATTCCGGCGGAGGATAGAAAAACGTCACGCCGATTTTGGACAACTCGCCCTGCATCATTTCTTTCAAACGACTGTTCGACGCCACGCCTCCGCTCAATGTCACCGCCTCCACTCGATACTCCCCGGCTGCGCGGACGGCTTTCGCTACCAGCACGTCCAGCGCCGCCTCCTGGAACGAGGCGCAAATATCGGCCACTTTCGCCTGCACTTTGTCCTCGCCGACGTCTTTGACATACAGCGCCACCGCCGTCTTGAGACCCGAAAACGAAAAATCAAAATTTTCGTCTTTGATCATCCCGCGCGGAAACTTGTAGAAATTTCTATCGCCGTCTTTGGCCAGCCGGTCGATCACATGCCCGCCGGGATAGCCCAGTCCCAGCAGCTTGGCGACTTTATCGTACGCCTCCCCGACCGCGTCGTCGCGCGTCTGCCCCAGCACTATGTAATCGCTGAAGCCGTTGACTAAAACCAGCGATGTGTGTCCGCCGGAAATTATAAGAGTCAGATGCTTTTGCGGCAGAGCGTCCCGGTGAATCAGCATATTGGCGGTGATATGTCCTTCCAGATGATTGACCGCCACGAACGGTTTATCGTAACCGAACGCCAGCCCTTTGGAAAAATTCAAACCGACCAGAAGCGCCCCGACCAGTCCCGGCCCATAGGTGGCCGTGAAAAGATCGATCTGCTCCGGCACGACACCGGCTTTTTCGAGCGCCTCACGATAGACGGTGGTGATGGCTTTCAGATGTTCGCGGCTGGCCAGTTCCGGCACGACCCCGCCGAAATCGGAATGCACCAACTGACTCAGGATGACATTGGAAAGTACATTATCGCAGTTTTCGACGACCGCCACCGAGGTCTCGTCACAGGAACTTTCGACACCGAGGACAATCATGGTTCGAGAAAAACCTGCACCGAATCGACCGTCCGGGCCAGGACGTGCACCGCCTCGGGCAGGTCGATTTCGACCGACGCGAACCCGGCCTCGTTGGCTTTTTTATAATCCGCCACGGCCTTTATATCTTCGGCTTTCAATGTATCGACCAAGTCGAGCCGCCCGCGCAGGCGAAGGTCGACCGTCTGAGGATAGAACGATATTTTCGAATTTCCGGGAAGGTTCGTCATGGTTATCGGCACGCTGACCAGCGAGATGGTCTTAACCGGTATAACCGTCACCACCAACGAAACCGAATCGGGATGCACTTTAATACCGTAAATGTTGGGAGGCACCAAAGCCGCTTTCATCGAAAAATCGTTGCGGACGCCTTCGAGCGAATCGAGCTCAGTCGCGACGGAATCTATCGAGCGCACGGCCATGCGCGGTCCGGAGATGGTGACCTCCGACGGAACCAGCGAGTCCGACTTGCCGATTGCGAAACCATCGCCGGGCGACGTCACGATCCTGTTCACCACCGGCACCTCGCGGCTTTCGATATGATCGCAGTTGAAATTGTATTCTCGCGGCGCGATGACCTCGACCAGGTTGACCCGTTCGCCGCGGACCAGTCCGATATTGTCGGTCGACAGCTCGCCTTTGAACCGGCCCGGACGACTCTGCGATATAACCAGTCTCAGGCCGCCTTTTTTCCAGTCGTTGGCGAGAAGGCTTTTGCCGTCGGCCGTCACCACCACCAGCACCGATTCCGGCGGCGGTTCGGTCAAGGTCAGATCACCCGACAGCTCCACCTGTGTCAGAGGCAGAGCCAGCTGCATCTGGTACGTCTTGTCGGTCGCGACGTGCAGCCAGAGTAGTACGGCCAAAACCAGCGCGGCTATCTTTACCCAGAAATTTTCAAAAAGCTTCGGCATATCTTAATGCCTTCCTGTCCGATTTTTCAATATCGTTATGCGGTCGAATTTCCCGGTCAAATTATGTTCGACCACCATGTCGGCCCGACCGTCGTTATCCAGCGATACCGGTATTATGGTGGCCGGATGGTCCAGCGGGATTTCTATGTCCGGACGGCTCGACAGGAAATCCTTGTAATCACCCCAATATACTTTAACATTACCCCCGCCATCAACAAAAACCAGATCGCGAAGATTATCATTATTGAAATCGGTCGACCAGTTGACCGAGACTTCGCGCGTGGGCTGCGGTTGATCGAAATTAAACCGAAACTCGAGCTTTTTGCGCGCGCGCGGCTCTTCTTCGGGAATCCCGCCGACCAGGTCATAAATCAGAAGGTGCAGGTCGGCCTTTTTCATCAGGAACATCTTCGTGGCGGCAATCGTCCCCAGCTCCAGCGCCGGGACCACCAGCTCCGGCTGACGGTCGTTGTTGTAATCGTTGATTATCAAATTGCAGTGCGAATCAGACAGGTGAATTTCCCGCTTGTCGCTCTTCGACAGTTTACCGTCGGGGCCGCAGAGATAAAACGACAGTGTCGTCTCGGCGTTGGTAATGCCGCCCGAAGTGTATGATACAACCGCGTCGAGACGATCGTCACCGTTAAGATCGGCCAGCCACGATTGCATGAAACCGTCGAGGTTTTCCGGGTAGAACGACAGGTCCACGTCGGGCTCGGTCGGGAAATTGCCGGTGCTGTCCTGTATAAAGCAGCAAATTTTGTGTCCCCACAAAAAGTACAGATCGGTCAGGCCGTCCTTGTTGCAATCGTTGGCCCGAACCGAGGCCAGCTCGGTGCTGAACGTCGCCGTGTGGTCGGACCGGAAATCCTTCAGATCCTTCTGATTGTTGTAGCAGAAAATCGGAAGCGTAAGCTGGTTGAGAATTTCGTACTTTCCCACTTCTTCTTTTTCGAAAATAACATATCCCTTGGGGGTCGGGATGATGGCTACTTTATCGGGGATTTCGCTAAATTTAACGAAAAACGGTTCGTCGATAATTCCGCTGAAAACCGGCATTGCGAAAATCGTTTTCTGACGAATCAATCGCCGGGGATTGGTCAGCCCCGTGGACTGGTCGTAATCTATATAGGCGGCGCCGTCGGCGTCGAGGAACACTATTTCATCGGCGGGATCGGAATCTAGGTTGAGTTTGTCCACCTGTACCGCTGTCTGCGGCATACGCATCAGGTAGTCGGGACGGTCGGCAAATCCACGGGAGCCAAGATTGAGGCACAATCCCGCGAAGCGGGTGTCGGGGTCATCGGTCGGGGAATAAAAGATGACGACGTCCTGCAGATTGTCACCGTTGAAATCACCGATAATTTGCCCGTAGATTTTACCTTCGACCTGTATGGGATAAATATCAAACGCATCCTGCTCGGCGGCCTTAATGTGTGCTCCGACCAAAAGGCAGGCCGCCAGGGCGGTTAAAATTACCCCCGTTTTTTTTCCCTTTGACATACTTATCCCCTATATACGTCAAATTCGCCGACAGGTTAGATTAATACAAAATAACCAAATATTTTGCGGTCATCAACCTGTAAATTTATCTGTGGCAATAATTAGTGATATAAACCGGGATGGCGGTGCCAGAAACGAGTCAGCCCCTGGTCGGAACCGATCCAGAGATAATCGCCGTCGAATCTCACCGCCTTGATATTATTCGACGGCAACCCGTCGTTTTCAGTATACAAATAATTATGATATTTCTTTTTCCCGAAAAAGTATAACAGCAGCCCGTCACCGGTCGCGGCCGCGACGATGTCCCCCTGTGAATCGACCGAACGCACACCGCCGTAATTGTAGACTTCCGGGTAATCGGTTACGTCCCCGGTCCTGGGATCGATCGCGACCAGGTTTTCCCCGGTGGCGATCCAGATTTTATTGGGACCGGCAGATATATCATAAACGTCGGTCGGACCCGACACTTGCCAAATATTCAATTGTTCCAGCTTGCCGCTCTTGTAATCCAGCCGGTATACTCCACGATTGGTCCCTATCCACAGCGCATCGTTGATATTTTCGAGGGTGTAAATGGTCAAATCCGGAAGAAGCAGGGCATGGTCGAAGGAAATCGAATCGCCGTAGGGATAAATCAAGGCCACGCCATAGGTAAGACCAACAAAAATCGAATCGCCTCTGGTCGCAACACAATTGACAATATCATAGACCGCCGTGCGATTCGGGAGCCGGAGCAGATCTTTGGCATTAAGACTATTTTTCCCGACAACAAGCAGACCGTTGTCGGTCGCGGCAAAAATGTCGTTTGGCCCTTCGGCAAAGCCGTTGACACTGCTCATCCAGCCGAGCAGGTTATAGTCGGGCAGGACATAATCGAAAGCATTGTTATCGGGAGAATAAACCGTCAGACCGGGCCGCAGAGATTCCTGCAAATCGCCGCCCGCCCAGACCCGGTTATCCATGATGGCGATTTTGGAGACATCCTTATACAGCAGGCCATAGTTGAGCAATTCCATCTGGTAGTTCGAATTATCGGCGCGAATCGCCCCCAGGCCCCAGGTGCCGATCCAGAGATTGCTCCAGCCGTCGTCGATAATATCGGTCAGCGGATAGCGATGATCGTTGAAATCGGCCAGCACCCCGTTGGAAAGATAGTTATATCCCTGCGGGGCAAAATAAACCGGCTCCGGTGACAGGTGGTGCACAAAACCGTCGTCGGGCGGAATCTCATTGACCTGAGTCCAGAAATCATGCGTCCGGCTGTATTCGAATTTCCCCAGTTCCGTCTGGACCCAGAGATATTCATCGTTGCGGTCGGTTTGGATTTTCAGAATAACTGTCCCCAGAAGACCGCTGATACCCGTCAGGGGCAGTTCCCATTTGTTATTTGAAATGTTATAGCAGGTGATGCCGTTGGTCGTCCCGAAATAAGCGTATTCATATCCGGCCGTTATGGTTCGTACATACGAGAAATCCGAAAAATTGACCGCCAGCCCGGACAGGTACGGAAAAGCTTGAGCGCGGACCGGTTTTGTTCCGACCGCGAGTAAGATTAAAGCCGTGAGGCTTAAAAAATATTTATATTTTTTCACTTCCCCTTAAAACCGCTGCGCAAAGCAAAGAGGTCCCGTAAAAGATAGCTTTTTCATCGACCATAAAGTCACTGGCGTGCCACGACTTATTGGCCCCGATTTTGTTATTGCGGATGCCCAGACGGAACATCGCTCCGGGCGTTTTCTCCACGTAATAGGCGAAGTCTTCCCCGCCCAGAGTCGGCGGCGTTTCGACCATAGTCCTCTTGCCGAACAAAGCCGTCTGACATTCGCGATAAATATCATTGGCCCGACTGTGGTTCGACAGTACCGGATAGCCGGATAAAATATCGAGATCGTATTTGGCCCCGCGCGCCCTGCAGATGCCGTCGAGGGTTCGCCTTATCAATTTAGGTATGATCTTTGAATTTCTGGCCGAAAGCGTCCGGGCCGTCCCCTGCAATTTGACTTCCTCGGCAATAACATTGCGAGCTGTGCCGCCTTCGATGGTTCCGATCGAAATCAATCCCGATTCCAGCGGGCGAAGCTCCCTCGATATAATTTTCTGAAGCGATTCGATAACTTCGGCCGCGACCGCAATGCTGTCGACCGCGTCGTGGGGCCGGGCGGCGTGCCCGCCCTTGCCTTTGATCGTTATGTCGAAATCTATAACGGACGCCATCGTCTGGCCGTCGCGGAGACCGATCTTACCCGTCGGCACACCGGGATCAACGTGCAGCCCGAAAACCAGGTTGACATCGGGTTTTTTCAGCACCCCGGCCTTGATCATCTCCACTGCTCCACCCGGAGGGTTCTCTTCGGCATGCTGAAAAACGAATTTGACCGCACAATCGATCTGATCGCACAAACGATTGAGAATGACAGCCGTCCCGAGGACGGTGGCCATGTGGACGTCGTGGCCGCAGGCGTGCATGATACCTGCATTCTGCGATTTGAAAGGAACTTTGGTCTTTTCGAAAATTCGGAGTGCGTCGATATCGCTTCGCACCAATATGGCCTTTTTATAACCGGGATTGATTATGCCGACCGTCCCGGTTTTGGTCGGGACTTTCACCAGCTTTATTTTTTCGCGTTTAAGTTCAGATTCAAGCAGCTTCGTGGTCTGAAATTCCTCGAACGACGGTTCCGGGTGACGGTGCAAATGGCGACGGATATTTATCTGATAAGGGAGCAGTTCTTTTGCCAGCTTGAGAATTATATCTTTATCGACCATATTTCAAATCTCCTGTAAGTCCCTGTGCTTCAGCCAACCAGGCCCGCTTTGTCTTTCGTCATTTCGTCTTTATCTTGCCGGGCCTTATGTTTCAGACGGTTAGCCGCCATGCGGGCCAGTCTCAACGGACCCGGCATACGATAACCATTCAGGCAGCGAAGCGCCACCTTTAAAGCGAAATCGACACCGCATTTATGACCGGGCGACACGAATATCGGTTTGACTCCCGTTCTACTGCGCAGGGCGTACCCACGTGGTTTTTCATCGAAATAGATCGGCGAAGTACTGCCAAACTCGTCACCGGGTTCATTGTACTCCCCGCATAAAATTCTTCGGGCACACCCGACCGAGGGCGTATCGGTCAGAAGGCCAATGTGCGAAGCCAGCCCGAAACCAACCGGATGCGCCAACCCGTGTCCGGCCAGAAGCAATATATCGGTCGGTTTCCTTAGACGTTCCAGCGTTTTCAAAATAAGCGGCCCTTCGCGGAAACTCAGAAACGACGGCTGATAGGGAAACGTGATTTTATCGTCCGCACGGACCCGCTCTATCTCGGTAAAATTGGAAATGTCAATCGTTACGGCCACTGCGAAGGCCGAGCCAGACAGGTCATCGTATGATGTTTCGACGGCAGTGACGATGTTATAAGCGAAATCATCGATTTCAGTAATTACCAGGTGGCCCAATTCTTCCTGAATTAATCTTGCTTCATGTGGCTTATCCGGCCAGTCATGTAACTTTTTAATTCGCAATCGCACCGCCCGATGGTTTACGGTGAATAAATTTAGTATAGCCCGCAATTATAAAATACAATTTTCCGGCGGTATGTCAATCGGCATTGCCCCGAATTATTCTTCCATCATCGGCATTGGTCGTGGGTGTTGTTTTTTATTGCATTAAGCCTGCATGTCTGTGAAATTGGCAGTATGACAGCGATGCGTATTATCATTTTTGCCATGCTTCTCTGCTTCGGCGGTTGTGTTTTGGCCGGGACGGTTTTCACGGTCGGTATGGGCGGTGATCTCGCAAATCTATCCGGCGGTGATGCTCCCCGCTTTGTCATCGGTTCGGCGTACCGTATCAGTCTCGGCGCCGATCTTTCGCCGGCATGGATGGCGCAAATTTCGATCGGCGGGTACAAACTGCACGATGACACGAGAGCCACGTCGCTTTTTACTTTCGGCTCCGATAAAAATTACCGCACCCGCGACAGAAAGGCGACCGATATCACTCTCCTTCTGCGCCGCAATATCTATCATGTCAATAACAGACTTGTCGCACACGGAGCTTTCGGGGGAGGCGTTTCGATCTGGAAACTGCTCGACCCCTCCAATGGCGAAGTATTGCAGACTACCGCCGAAACCGGCGGGCAGACCGATATATCCGTCAGCGAAATATACTTGTCAGCCGGGCTTGGGACGGATTATAGTATCACAAAAAGTCTCAAACTGGGTCTTCTGGCGACAATCAATTACCTGACCGGGACCGGGCAGGAATTTGCCTCCGAGTACAAAGACAGCCTGAGCAACTGGATCTATCGTCTCGGCCTGAACTTATCCTTTTCTTTCGGAGGCGGAAGCGGCTCAAAACCGGCCCGACCGAAACTGACATCGACTCAAATCCTGTCGACCCCGGTAGCCACAGCCAATGTCGCCGGAAGCGGTTCAGGAAGTTCTCCGTCGGGGAGAGTGGACAAAGATTCCGACCATGACGGAGTGCCCGACTTGTATGATTTATGTCCTGATACCGACCGCGACGCCGCCGGGCTGGTCGATCTCAACGGCTGTCCGGTCGATGCCGATTTTGACGGCATCCCCAACTATAAAGACGCCTGTCCCAACAATCCCGCCGGTGCCATCGTCGACGACCGAGGCTGCCCGATTGACTCCGATGGCGACGGTGTCCCCGACGGCATCGACAACTGCCCCGATACCAGACCTGATTTGAAAGTGGACGCCTTCGGATGTGTCGATCTGACACCGCTGGCCAAACCGATGGTTTTGCACATCAAATACGACCCTGGGTCGTTCGAGGTCGACCGTAACGCCAAAGTCAGGCTCGATGACCTCGCTCAGCTTCTGAAATCTGCCGGCGGAGTGCGGGTCGAGATAAACGGCTATACCGACAATATCGGTCTGCCGGAAGACAATAAAGCCCTGTCGGAAAAGAGAGCCCGGCGCGTGCGGGAATATTTGATAAGTCTCGGAATCGACGGTTCTCGTCTGACGGCGGTTGGTCGCGGGGAAACCAACTTCGTTGCCTCTAACGACACACAGGAAGGGAGGCAAGAAAACCGCCGGGTCGTATTGATTTTTGCCAAGTGAACTTTTGAATATTATAAGAGTTATATTAATTGCGGAGTTTTTTCCGCCAAAAACCGAAAGACTTATTGACATTATCGACTATCCCATTTACATTCAGGCAATTCCGCGTTTAGAGGGAACCGGGTGAGGATAGAAGATATTGCATGAATGTAACCGGTCGCAGGAGCACGGTTTTTTTATTGGGTCGAAAAGGATGACGGAACGGAATGGAGTAATGATCACGAAACCTTTTCGCAAATATTGTGTTAGAGCCTCACAAGCGGCCTTTGAGCCGTTTTTATATTGATTTTTAAAGCCTTCGGGAGTAAATTACAGGATTATATTTCGGTCAAGGATGAGAATATTACTTATCACACAGCACTTCCCGCCTGAAAGGGGAGCGGTAAGGCGACTTTTCGAGTTTGCCCGTCATTTTCGTGCCAAAGGACATGATGTCACGGTCATGACGGCCATTCCCAACTATCCCGACGGCATAATTCCTGAAAAATACAAGGGAAAGTTTTTCTGCCGGGAGTTCATGGATGGGGTCGAAATTCTGAGGTCTTACGTCCTGCCGGCGTCGAATGCCCAGCCCAAAAAGCGCATGATCGGCTTTTTGTCTTTTTTCATAAGCACCCTGATCAACAGCCTTAGACTTAGAGGAAAGTTCGATATCGTTCTGGCTTCGTCGCCGCCGGTATCTTCGGCCCTGCTCGGATGGGCCTTGAGCAGGCTGCGCCGGGGCAAGCTGGTCCTCGAAATCAGGGATCTTCAGCCGGAAATGGGCGAACAATACGGCAGCCTCAACAAGTCGTTTATGACGGAAATGATCCGCAAAATGATGCATTTCGTATACAAGCGCGCCTGGAAAATAGTCTGTGTCACCGAAGGTCTGACCAACTGGATGCGGGAAAACGGCTTCGGCAACGGCCAGCTTTCGACCATCAAGTCGGGTGTTGGCGACAGCTTTATCAACAGCCATTCCAACGGTATTCGTACTAGGTACGGCTGGGAAGATAAGTTCCTGGTGCTGTTTTGCGGGACTATGGGCTGCGTCCGCTCGCTGGAACCGGTGATCGAATCGGCGCGGATGATGGCCGACGAGAAACATTTCCATTTCGTTTTTGTCGGCGACGGTCAGAAAATGAGCGACTATAAAAACCTGGCCAGTCGTTATAAACTCGACAACGTCTCTTTTACCGGCCTGCAGCCGCTTGATGAGATTCCGTACTTCCTGAAAGCCGGTGACGTCCTGATCGATTGTCTTAAAGACGTACCCTTCGCCAAATCGGTTCTTCCGGTCAAGATGTTCGAATATATGGCCGCGGGCAAACCGATCATTTTCGGCTCACCGGCCAAAGAGGCCACCCGCCTTCTCGATGAAGCCGGCGGCGCACTGACTTTCTCCAACGGCAAGCCCGATGAACTGGCCGACCTGATCCGCCGGATTTACGACCGCAAAATCGACGGGGAAAATCTCGGCCGCAGGTATCATCAGTACGTCCGGACCAATCATTCGGCCGATATCTGGGCACAGAAATATCTCGACATTATCGAAAGCAACGGCATTGGTAATGGCCACGGCTCGCACTGAACCGTTTTAATCTTTTAATCCTTCAATAACGAAATTATCTCTCCGCCAAACGCAGTTCCGGCTTTTCCTATTTCCGAAGGATATTTCACGATAACTTTAATTTCTGATTCTGAAAACCGGCGAAGATCCAGGTCGCCCAAATACCTGTATTCCCTCTCTTTTTCCCAGTCACCGATAGTCCCGAGGCTTTGGAAATACGGTTTTTCTTCTTTAGTTAAGTAGACGATCATCTCCCGGTTGCCGTAGATCGCTTTCTTTATACCGGCCCGTTCGGCCGCGGCTTGCTTTATGGCAAGACCGTACGGTTCAAGGCTCATCTCACGGTAACGTGCCCGCCAGCGCATAAGGCTCACTGCCCGCGACGGCGGCAGCGATGAAAAAGAAGCCGCCGCAACGCCCGCCGGCATATGTCTCGGCGATGACCGCAATAGACTCTCGCAAAGTATTCTTGTCAAAGTATGCAGCGCCGACCGGGGATACTCTTTGTCCGATTGTACTATGGCACTATAATAATCGTGCTTATTTTCACCCGGCCACGGGGCATGCACTGCCCGTGTCCAGTGAATGATATAATTTTCAAAGAAAGCATCGATATTGGTAACAAGCTCGTTGGGATTAATATTTCCCGGCTTTTTTATTCCGGAAGTTCCCCAGCCGACCTCGCATATCCGGTTGACTGCTTTCCCCCAGCCGATTTGGTCCGATAATATTTTCTCCAGATTTCCTCCGGGTCGGACCGACACCGGATAGATAACGTCGGCCATATCCATAATCTGATGATCGCGCTCACTCTGAAAACCGGCGCGGCCTCTTGAACCGCGCTGCATTTCAATTTCAATCCATTGCACGTTATCATGATTCAGCCGAAATTCACTGCGATATTGCATTATGGTCTTGTCAATATTTTCACCGGACTGGCGCGGCACGATAATGGTCAAAGGAATCTTTTTTAAAGAAGCCAAATGCAGGACTATTTCCCACGCCGGAGTCCCCACCGAAGTCAGCAAAGCCAGGTTATTCGCTAAAATATCATCGAGAGCGTTTTTCGATGCGACAAGCCACGGGTCACCTCCGCACGGGTAAAGTGACTGCCGCGAGTTCAATATGACGGCTTTGCCGAAAGCAGCAAGAGACATAGCCCGAATATAATCGGGAACGAAAACATTGCAAATATCTTATGAAATAAAAATCAATAGAGCTGGGCCAGGTTGATATGCGAATAATAGTGCTTAAGAATCGTATCGTATTTCCGCCCCGCACGCGACATCCCGATCGCCCCGGTCTGGCACATACCGACCCCGTGACCGTACCCATGACCGACAAAATCGACCCGGGTCAGAAGACCGTGCGAATCGGTCTGCTTTTCGAGATTGAATTTCGCCGATTGAAGAATCATCTCGGGATTCGACGAGCGCGTGAACACCCAGCGGATTTTATCTTTGCCGAAATTAAAGGTCCCCATGTCGGTTGTGACGGTAAGATCGGCCACCCGGCCCCCCGCTGTATAACCGGTGATTTCCATATCGTCGATACGACCGATGCGGATAACCTTGCCGCGTTCGGCCGACAGATACTCCTGAAGCCGCAGGATGATCTGTTTGACACTGTACGATTCTCTCCAGTCGGAATATTTTGACCAGTCGCAGAAGCCGCTGTCCGGGACGGCTCGCAGGTACGGCTCCGACTTACGGTCCCAGACCTCGTCGATATCGTCGGTTGTACCGCCGCAAGTTGAAAAATAATAGGCGTTGATAAGTTCGTCGTGGAATTTCATGACGAGCCCGCGTGTGTCGTCGACGGCTTTATTAACCAGGGTATTTTCCACGTCCACGCCGCGATACACCTGATCGCTGACGTCGGCGTTGAGATCGTACGGCTCTTTCGGGTACTGCTCCAGGTGCGATATCGAATACGTGCGCGCCGCCACCGCCTGAGCTTTGATCGCCTCCAGTTCCGGCTCGCCGATGAATCCGATTTCCAAAGGAACCACCCCCTTGAGATAATCGTCGACGTGCACGACGTTTATCAGTCTGAGATTGCTGCCGTAGGGCAATATGCGCATCATGCCGCGGAATCTCTGGTTGAATGCTTTGAGGTAGTTGTGCCCCGTGCGAGGCGTCAGCAGGATTTCATCGTACCTGTCACCCAGCGGAGTGCCGCCCATTCTTATCACTATACCGTCGCGGGACTGACTGAACTCGGCCGGTTGCGAGGAATAATAGACGAAACTTTTGCCGCCTTTCATGCACTCGATCGAAAACGATCCCTTGCTGGAAACGACTATATCACTCGATGTATTCTGCAACAGGACACGGACAAACGGCAGCCGTAGGTAAGACCCTTCCGATCCTTCCTTCAACGTCGGCACCGCGGCGCACCCCCAGACAAGCAGTATGATCAGGACAATTGTCCCATAATGTGCAATGTGCCGTATGACTTTATCCCATAAAGATGACATCGTAAACTCCATAGTGTCTTATTCCCCGAAGATATTTATAATTTTCCCGCACACAACTTTTTTCCATGCACCCGTCACGCCGGGAGCATTTCCCGTTTTTCCCCGGATAGTCATCGCTCCCATTATAGCGTAGCAAACCGCTTCCACGAAATCGGGATCGCACCCCAGTTTTTTGACCGTGTCGATCTTTATTCCCGGCAAACCCTGTTTCAAACCTTCCACGATAAACCTGTTTCTGGCGCCGCCGCCGAACAGGTACAGTACATCCGGTTTATGCTTTCCGCCTAACCGACGGATATGATCGACAATCGTAACCGCCGTCAGCTCGGCCGTGGTCGCCATAATATCATACTTGCTGAGTTTGAGTTTCGATGACCACCGGACAATTTTATCGACGAATTTTCCTCCGAATCGTTCACGGCCGGTCGACGGCCCGAATTTGCCTTTGAGAAAGTCATCGGCCAGGAGAATTGTCAGAAGCCTCTGCGAAACCCTGCCTCGGGACGCCAGACGGCCCTGGGAATCGTAGGGACGGTCGAAATATTTGCGTGCCAGAAGGTCTATCAGGCTGTTGCCCGGACCGCAATCGCGGGCGATCATTTTGTCCGGTCCCGCTCCGGCGGGGATGAAAAAATAATTGGCGATGCCGCCGATATTCAAAAGTAGCCGGTCACGCTTTTTGTCCGAAAACAAATGCCACATCGCTACCGACGTAATCGGCGCGCCTTCACCGCCGACTGCGATGTCGGCCTGGCGGAAATCGGCCACGGTGCAAAGTCCGCTGCGCGCGGCGATGCTCTCCGCATGGCCAATCTGCATGGTGGCGTGAGCCGGTTTACCGGAGATTTTAATACGCCCCGGAAGATGCCGCAGGGTTTGACCGTGCGACGCGACCAGGTGCGGTACGATTTTATTCTTTTTCAACGCAGTCGCGAATTTCGCCGCTTCGCGCCCGATTAAATCACCCAACTCCCGGTCGAGCAGCATGGCCTCTTCGAGCTTGAGAGAACGATCAACCACCGCCCATTGTAATCTGTCGGATAACGTACGGCGATACGCTACGGTTTTACCCTGAATGAATTTAACGGAGAGAACAGGTTTCTTATTTGTGATTTTTACAGCGGACAGGTCGAGACTGTCGGCCGACGTCCCCGAATTGATTCCAATGACAACCAGACTTTTTTTGTTTAAAGGCTTCTGAATCATGACCTTGTCACGCCGGTACCGTCAGCTTGGATTTGATACCGGAGATTCTTTCCAATGAATTGGTCAACCGTTCTTCGTTCAAAAGACCTTTCTTATAGGCCTTCTTGAAATATTTTACTACCTCTTCAGCTACACGGAAATTCTGTCCGAACAATAATATATCGTGCCCGGCATTGAAAGCTTTGAGCGCCCGTTCGCTGTAATCACCCATTACCCGGGCTCCCTCCATCAGAAGGTCGTCCGTGATGGCGATGCCGTCGAATTTGAGTGTTCCGCGCAGCATATTGCCGACAACGGCTTTCGACGTCGTCGCCGGTTCCTTGTCGAGTTGGGGCAAAGTCAAATGTGTCGTCATGACCATATCGCACCCGGCCTCGATTGCCGCCTGGAAGGTGATACCCTCGCGGTTGATGAACGTCTGAAAGTCATAATCGGCCCGGGCCAGTTCGTGATGCGGATCGATAACCGACGCCCCCAATCCCGGAAAATGTTTGGCGCAGGTCAGCAGGCTGTAATTGTGAGCGATCTTTATGGTCCGTTCTATGAACGGAATCGCTTTGGCCGGACTCTTGCCGAATGTCCTCCCCTGCAGGCAGGGGTTTTGGTCGTCGAGATTGAGATCGGCCACCGGGCCCAGAAGCAGATTTATTCCGAGCGACTGAAGATAGTACGCCGCCCGGCCGAACTGCTCGGTATAAAGCTCGATATTGTTGGTTTCGGCGTACTTCGACGGTGACTCGAACTCAGCCGGGGCTCCGCGAAAACGGCAGACCCGTCCGCCTTCCTGATCGACCGCGAAAAACGGAACGACATTCGACTCGGCGATGAAATCTTTAATATTTTTCTCGGCGTGATAATGCGGGTTGGCGTTGTCTTCGAAAAGGATAACACCGCCCAGTTGTTCGCGGCTGAAAAACCGCCTGAAGCCATCCGAGGGATCGATACCCTTGTAGCCGACTATAAATATTTGTCCGATTTTGTCTATCATACTATATCACACACACCAGGTTTTTCCCGGCGCCTTTGGCCCGGTACAGGGCCTGGTCGGTCAGGGACAGGAGTTCATCGTACGGTTTCCCGTTTTCGGGGAACGAGGAGGCGCCCACCGATACGGTGACTTTTAGTTCGGGAACGTCATTGATGCCGCCGAACGTCGCCGCTTCGACCGATTCGCGAATCCTTTCGCCGATGCGAACCGCTTCGATTTTCGGCGTCTGCGGCAGGATAATGGAAAATTCTTCGCCGCCGTACCTGGCAAAAATATCAACATCCCTGATACACTGTTTAACCACCGAGGTCATACCTTTCAATACTATATTACCGACCTGGTGTCCATAAGTATCATTAAATTTCTTGAACCAGTCAATATCGATCATAATCAGCGACAGCGGCAAATCATAGCGGGAGGCACGTCTTTGTTCTTCTTTCAGCTTCTGCGTGAAGTATCGGTAATTGTATATTCCGGTCAGTTCATCGGTTATGGTCAGTTCTTCCATTTTCTTGTGGAGCATGGCGTTATCCAGCGCCATAGCGGCCGAGCGCGAAACTACGACCATTGATTTTTCGTCTTTCGTGGAGAAGGCGTCCGGGTCGGGAGATTCGGCAATCAGCACGCCTTTGGCCTCGCCGTGGGAAATCATCGGGACCAGCATGACCGACCGGGTGGTCTTGCGCAGCGGGTTATAATCGTCGCGCTTGGAAATATCAACCACGCGCACCGCTTCACCCTGCTCGAAGACCAGCTGCAGCAGTTTGTTTTTATCTTTGTCCATCGCCTTTAAATGGAAATTGGACTGCCCCGCGATATTCCGGCCACGGTAAATCAAATTGTTGCCGGGACCGATCAGAAGCAAAGCGCTGGCGGGATAGGCCAGTATCTCACCCATGATACGCATGACTTCTTCAATGATACCGTCGATCTCGAGTATCGAACCCAGCACCCTGAGATTTTCATAGATCATTTCCAAATGTGCCTGCGATTTTTCGAGCTCAGTCGTGCGCTGGTTCAGGGTATTGAAAAGGTTCAGCAGCCTTTGTTCCGAACGACGGATATAATCGGAGACGAACCCGATCGCCAGCACGAAAAACCACATCATGCCGACTCTCAAAATCAAATCGGGAATGGCCCCCGGAGTAAAGCCCGGCATACAGAAGATTATATAAGTCACCGAGGCTATGCCTACCAGAGTCAGCGACGCCCAGAACGCCAGAATGTAACTGGTAAAAGCGATGGTCAGGTAATAGAAAAGATAGAATCCGGAATGAATGCCGCCGGATAAATTTATCAGGACCGTGGTAAAGACCAGGTCGAAAATTATCATGAACAAATAAGCTTTTTTCAGGTCATTATTACGGTCGCGCATTACGATGGCGAAAATAAGTAGCTGCAATAGAAATGCGCCCGAAAGCGTCCACAATATCAATTCACTGGCGAAATTGAGACGGCCATAGAAATAGGCCCAGCCCGCGCCGAACAAAATCATCAGGCGCGACAACAAGAAGATGGTATCCACCCTGGGAAGGAGGGTTCTTCCTTTGTCATGAAATATCTGCATAATTGTCCTATGGCGGACATAGCTGCCCGCTTATTGGAAATATCGGCACCGTGATGATTTTATTTATTGTCGGATAAGCAATTAGGCGGAAATTGCGGCAGATTTTTGTGCTTTCCGCGACGAAAATGTTTTGCGGAGCGTCTGACCGA
This sequence comes from uncultured candidate division Zixibacteria bacterium, assembly GCA_963702205.1. Taxonomy (GTDB): domain Bacteria; phylum Zixibacteria; class MSB-5A5; order GN15; family PGXB01; genus CALAMC01. The sequence goes on along the minus strand of OY969724.1, from coordinate 1,219,108 downwards.
CTACTCCAAAGGCCAAAACCAATAAGATTAAATCGGTTACGACAAGGACAACGTTCCCGCCGGGAATATATGCAACCACCAGATAATAAACCAGCGCGGCTATCGTGGTCAGAAGCATAAACACGGCCGGAACCATCGTAAACCAGCTGGCCCGTCCGCGCAAATTCAACCAGGCCGATACGGCCAAAAGACTTAACGCCGCCAGAAGCTGATTGCTCGCACCAAAAACCGGCCAGATTAATTTATAGCCGTTGCTAACAGCCAAAGCGAACATAAGAACTACCGCCAGTCCGGAATTGAACCAGAATTTCTGAAACAGCACCGGCACAGACTTGAAAACCCGCTTCCATAGCTCTTCGAAAATATACCTGTTCAATCGTACCGCAGAATCCAGAGTCGTAACGACGAAGCCCTCAACCATGAGAATGCCCACAATCGACCCGAACGCCACCGGAATACCCAGCGCCGTATGAACCAGATGCCCTACCGCAAGGGCATAAGCCAGAATCGGATTGCCGCTGCCGCCCGACGGCCACGCGATTGCCATATAGTCGGCATACTTCAGAGACGAGGCAATTGCGATCACGACCAGCACCGCCAGGGCCGATTCGAGAATCATGGCTCCGTATCCAATTGTCCTGGCCTGCACTTCTTTGGCCAACTGCTTGGACGTGGTTCCCCCCGCGACCAAGGCGTGAAATCCGGAAATCGCTCCACAAGCGATTATTATAAAAAGAATCGGCCAGACCGGTCCCATTTGAGCCCGGCCCTCGGCCAGATTGAAAGTCGGCATATTGGCCGCGCTCAGCCCTCCGAATCCGGCGACAATGACCGACACGGCCATCGACAGCAGACCGAAATACAGAATCTGCACGTTTATAAAATCGCGCGGCTGCAAAATAGTCCAGACCGGCAGCCCGGCGGCGATAAATACATAGACTGAAATAATAATCATCCACGCCAGGCTGGACATCGAAACCGGCCAGCCGAAGCCGACGAATACCGAGACGATACACACGGCGATAGCAAGGACGAATGATAGTATCGTATTGATATGCTTCTTGAAAATCAGGAAACCCAGCAGCGGCGCGCAAAGCGTGATTATTATCACCGACGTCGACGCGATTCCGCCGATCACTCCCATCTCGTGCCCGTTCACCATACGGGTTCGAAGCAGGGTTTGCCCGGCGTCCAGCCCGAGTTTGTCGATCGGCCAGATTGAAGTCAGCGATACGGCCGTCAGCGATAAAAACGCCGACGTGACCAGAATCAGCATGATCCCGGTAAACGCTATAAACAGCAAAAACCCGGAATCACCCAGAGCCTTGCGGGCTATCTCAGCGATGGATTGTCCGCCCTCGCGAATCGAGGCGAACAACGTCGAATAATCATGCACCGCCCCAAAAAAGATCCCCCCGAAAACTATCCACAGCCAGGCCGGACCAACGCCGTATAATATCCCCAGCGTGGGTCCGATTATCGGCCCCGCTCCGGCGATAGTCGAATAGTGATGAGCGAACAGAACCGGGGCCGACGTCGGCACAAAGTCCTTACCGTCGTTTTTATCTACCGCGGGAGTCGGGCGGTCGGGCTTTTCGCCCATTTGGCGGGCCAGAAAACGGGCATAGAAACGGTACGCAAGAATAAAAAAAATGATCGCCAGTAATAGTAGTTCGAGAATATTCATAGCAAAATTATATTGCCAATTATGCGTCTGATATACATTATACGTCTGCGTTTAGGCACCGGCAATATACTTTATCCGTTCGGGTGCGGCAACAATGGTAAGGGCCAATCGTATTAGTAAGCAAATGAATGGTTGTAAATCGACATTTTTCAGGGGCCTGACAATCATCGCCCTTCTCGCGATGATGCAGGCTTTGCCGCAGTCCGCCCTGTCTTCGATTTTCTGGTCCGGCAGTGAAATAGCCGTCGATCGCGAAGAAGTCGTCAGCGATGATATTTATATCCTTCAAACCGACGCCGAAATCATGGGGCGGGTCAACGGTGACGTCAGCGCCCTGGCCCAGAATTTCTTCCTCGACGGAGACATCGACGGCAACCTCAACATCCTGTCCAATCAGGCCGACGTCGAAGGTACCATCACTAAATCTCTCCGGGCCGTTTGCGAGGATATTCAGATTACGGGCAAAATTGACGGCAACATACTGGCCGTCGGAAAGGATCTCAATATACGAAGCGGCTCCGTTGTCGGACGCGATGTTACCTGCGCCGGTGAACGGATTACGATTTCCGGTCAGTGCGACGGCGACGTCGAAATAGCCGGCAGCGTGGTTATTATATCGGGGCAAATTGGCGGCAACCTCAAGGTTCAGGCCGACGACATACAAATTAACGACAGGGCCCATATAGCCGGTGATTTCGATTACGAATGCAAAAACGAAGCCATCCTCGGGGACAACGTTTTCATTGGCGGCAAAACCAACTGGACCAGGCCCGAAAAGGGAAAACACATCAAAATACCGTCGGGCCTGCCATCCATAATTCGCATTTTATTGTTCCTGGTGACTCTGGTTACGGGCTATGTCCTGATACTGCTGTTCAAGAGGCACACTCAGGCCGCCTCCGAACAGGTGCTCAAAGCTCCGGGCATGGCTTTCGCGGTCGGAATTTTAACTCATGCCGTCATCGCCATCGGCGGAATAATATTCTTCGCTCTGATTCTCGGAATTCCGGTCTCGCTGATGATGTTCGCGCTCGGTATAATATTGTTTTATATCGGTAAAATCTATGTGGCCATTGCCCTGGGACGACTGGTCTTCATCCTCGTCGGCCGGGACAAAGGCCCCATCGGTCTGGAATTTTTAATCGGTTTGATCGCCCTGTCACTTCTTTTCACCGTTGCGGTATTGGGCTGGATATTGTATATCCTGTCATTTATCGTCGGAAGCGGTGCGGCTGTTCTGGGATATCTGGCTTTGAATAAAAAGACGATGACGATCATGCCGGCGACTGAACCTTCCGCCCCGGCTGCGGAATGAAGCCTCAATAAGCGGCGACCGCGCCATCACCGCGCGGGTCGGAGGCACCGATCAGAAAACCATCTTCGGTTATCATTATAGCTTCGACATCCGAATAACGCGTTCTCTCTTTGATGTTGTGCCCCAGCTTTTTGAGCGATTCGATTATTTCCGGAGAAAAAGATTTTTCTTCGAGATAAAGCGTGTCCGGCAGCCATTGATGATGAAAACGCGGCGTTGCCACCGCGGCCGTGATCGTCTGACCGAAGCGGTCGACATTCAATATAGTCTGCGCAACGGCGGTTATGATCTTGGAACCACCCGGCGAACCGAGCACGAGATAAAGTCTATCGTCTTTCAGAACTATGGTCGGGCTCATCGACGATAACATCCTTTTATGCGGCGCAATCGCATTGGCCCGACCGCCGACCAGACCGAAATAATTCGGCACGCCCGGACTTATCGAAAAATCATCCATTTCGTTGTTGAGCAGGAAACCCGCGCCGTCGACGACCAGCTTGGAGCCGAAGGCCGTGTTGATCGTGTATGTAATACTTACGGCGTTACCGTCTTTATCGACTATCGAATAATGAGTCGTGTTTTCGGATTCATGGTATGTGTCGGGCAGTCCGGAGCCGACCTTTTCCGAAAGCCCGGCGTGCGACCGGTCGATCTGGCTGCGCCGAGAAGCGATGTATGAAGAATCGAGCAACTCCCGGACCGGATTATACACGAAATCGGGATCGCCGAGATGTACCGCCCGGTCGGCATACGCCAACCGGCAGGCTTCGGTGAAAAGATGTATGTATTCCGGATGGTTCGGGCTGAATCCGTAGAAATCGTACGGTTCGAGAATTTTGAGAATCTGCCCCATAATCACGCCGCCCGATGACGGCGGCGGCATGGAATAAATTTCGAGCGAATCAAAACTGAACGAGATCGGCTGACGCCAGACCGCTTTGTACTGCGCAAGGTCATCGTGCGAGATCAGTCCGCCGCGTTTCTGCATTTCGGCAACTATCATATCGGCGGTCGGGCCGAAGTAAAAGCCGGAATCTCCGCTTATGCCGATTCGTTCCAGAGTCGCGGCCAGGTCCTTCTGCACCAGCCTCTGCCCGACACTTATGACGCTGTCGCCATCGTAGAAGGTCCGTTGGGTTTCTTCAAACAGCGCCAGCTCTTTTTTATATTCTTTGAATAAACGACCCATGTACGGGCTCAGTACGAAACCGGAGTCGGCCAGATCAATGGCCGGTTTTACCAGGTCGAACCACGGCAGCGAACCGTGCCTTTTCCACAACTCATACATCCCTGCCACCGTCCCCGGAACACCGGCCGCTTTGGCGCCGAGAAGCGACTCATCGTCCCTGACTTTGCCGCTGTCATCGAGATACATATCCCTCGACGCCGCTCCCGGGGCAAATTCCCGGAAGTCGAGGGCCTTGACCCGCCCGGTTTGTGCGTCATAGATGACCGCAAAGCCGCCTCCGCCGATATTGCCCGCCTGAGGATAACACACGGCGGCCGCAAAGGCTGTCGCCACCGCGGCATCGAAGGCGTTACCGCCGGATTTCAGAATATTCAAGCCAATACCGGAAGCAATCGGCGAGGCCGTCACCACGGCACCGTGAGAATAGAGCTTTTCGACTTTGATGTCGGAGCAGTGCGGGAAAAACAGGCACACCGCCAACAACGAGATAATCCACCGGATAGAACGCATATTACTCTTGAATGCGGACATCAGCCCTTTTCAAACAGCAATATCTGTCCGTCGGGGTACGTCATATTCATGGCGATCCCGCGCCTCAAATTGTCGGCCGTGATTTTCATGGGCGGCGTTTCCTCCGAAGCCAGAAGATCGCGAACCTTGAATTTGGCCGACGACAATCCGGCCTTGCGAAGATCGGCACTTATGACCAGTTCCCTCGAAGCAGTATCGGCCAGTACCCGTGAGCTCACCCGGCGGGGGCGCCACGATATACATAACCACCTTCTTGTCGGTACGGTTGAGGACGATGTCAACCGACGGATCGGAACAGTATACTATAGGCTGAATTTTAAGCTCGCTCAATATCGATTCCAGAAAGACAAGCTTGTTGTGATCGGAATTGGAAGCGATATCGAAAGTAAACAGATACAGCGTCCCTTTGAATCGGGATGAAGCGACTCCGACCGTCTTGCGGTTCGACGTCAATAACTTCTTGATCTTGCTGTCGGTCGAGACGACGTGCCCGTAAACGTAACCGGTAAACTCGCTGGTCTTCGTCTTTATCTTATCGATACTGCTGCCGAGCGAGGTTTTGATCCGGGCCTGCCGACTCAAAGTCTGGCAGTCCTTGAAATTGTCGTCGTACTTGGGCATCAGACCGCAGAGAATAACATTGGTGCCCTGCTTAAGAAGTTCGAGAATACCTTCCTGCATCTCCTCGCTCATAAATTCTGCGGTCGGAATGAACACCAGCTCGTACTTTTTCATCCTGGCCGGGTCGATCGACTCGCGAATGTCATAATCGACCTTGAGTTTGAGCAGGTCACGGCAAAGTCCGGCCGACGTCGCCTGAACCAGCTTTCCGACATAATTGAATTGCTTGGGATTTTCGAGCTGAGTGTACCACTGATATTGACGGTTGCCCAGAACGCAGACTTTGGTCAGACGTTCCAGCGCGTGCAGCTTTGATTCCAGGACAGCGGCGTTAAAATTGCGGACAACTTCATAACCGCTGGTAATCGTTCCGTCCGAAGCCAGAGGTGCACCGCGCCAGTGGTCGCGGTTGACGAACATATAATGGTTGAGGCCTTTAAAGCCGCTGGCGAGACCCGCGGTCAGATAGAATCGCCGCAATCCGTCGGGATAATTCGCAAACCCGGCGTTGATTTCCTTTTCCGTGGCCGGTGTACCAGACGTAAACGATGCCGCCCAGGCAAAATCGTATTCCCCGGCAAGATACCGGCCTTTCTGTGCCAGATCGAAATATGTGCCCTCGGGAAATATATTCGCTCCCAGCATCGGGATTTCTTCCTTCGGAACCAGCGAAAAGGCCGGCAGCAAATCACCCGATTTAAAGTATAAGGAACGGAAAAAAAGCGGCTCCACGGTATATGATTTGAAAATTTCTTCGAGGGTCGTCAGATATGCCTTCAATGTCAGTTCACGGAACCGAAACCAGTCAAAGACCTGGGGCAAATCTTTCATATCGACATCGTCAAATTTGCGAGGCGGTTCCACCGTTTCGAACGACGTATCTTTGGAATGATATTCTTTATTGAGTTTGGCGAGGTCGGCATAGCGGGACTGCAAAAAGCCCGGATAAAAACGCTGCAAAACCTCGGGGTTATAATCGGCCGATCCGGGATTCAGATGTCGGCCAAACGACGTTTCGAAGTCCATTTCAATCATGAAAACCGGTCCGCGCGGGTGAATGTAGTTCTTGGTCGTTTCGACCAGCGTCTTGAAATAGTTTTTCAGGGAATGCTGGAAATTCGGGTTTAAATAGCTCGGCAGATAGCCGCCCTCGACACCGTGATCGTCCGGCATCATCAACTCCTGCCCCTTACAGTCGCGTGCGAAGGTCTTTATGTCACGAAACAGGTACTTTGGCAAACCACCCTGCGGCCATTGCCCCGAAATCCACGGGCCGGGCCGCAAAATCACCTTAAAGCCGAACTCCCGGGCCAGCTCCAGAAATACGATCAAATCCTTCCGGGAATCATTATATCCGGTAAAATCTATATCTTTGTTTATCCCCTGATGCAAATTCCAGGGCACGGAGGTCGAGAGTAACCGGAACCCCGCCTTCTTTATTCTTTCAAAACAGACGGACCAATATCTCTTATTGATCCGAAAGTAATGCATTTCAACCGAAAAGGGGTAATAAACCTCTTTTCCAATAGTAAATCGGCCCTCAGTCACCCCTAACATATAACATCCTACATATCAATAAGTTACAATTTTTTTACCGTAATAAAAACGACATACAATCTTAATGAAAATGGATGCAGAAGTCAACAAGATTTATCCCAAGCTGCTGCTTACGGCCAATATATAAACTATTACAAAAAATCATGCGGCCTAATATACCATTGTTTAATGACTTAAACCACATTTAATTTTTAAATCATATCGGAGAAAATAAAAATACTTTTGATGCTAAGTTAAGTCATTATTAACTAATCATATACAAGTAATCAATAACTAAACAACAGGTTTTCCACAACTTATGCACAACCAAACTCATCCGCTTATTCGAAAATGTTCGGCAAAATCATCATTCCAAGATCAAAGAGGAGCCAAATTAGAGTATCCGATACAGCAACCTCATGCTTATGACACAAATTCGGGATTATATAACACCATGACAAGACATAGCCGCATGTCCAGAACTGCCCCTTGGCCAATGAATTCAGGGAGGAATGGATACTCGGTCCAATATTATCGTCCAAATAAAAAAGGCCCCTCAAAATTGGGGCCTTCGATATGTTTCTAATGAATCGGCTCTATTTCAAAAGCATCATCTTCATGGTTTTCTCAAAGCTTCCGGCTTTGATTTCATAGAAATATATTCCCGATGCAGCCGGTTTGCCACTATCGGTGTCGCCGTTCCAAGTAACGTTATAGACATTCGCAGGCTGTTCCTGATCGACCAGTGTTTTGATTTTCTGGCCGAGGACGTTATAAATCGACAGTTCCACGTGTGAAAGTCTTTCCAGCGAATAAGTAATAGTCGTGGCCGGGTTGAACGGATTCGGATAGTTCTGCTTCAAAGAATACTCAAGAGGCACAAGCGGATCATGTTCTCCAACCGGATTCGTTATATCAGTAATGACAAAGCAGTACGGCTCGCCATTATGCCAGGTTGGAAGTTGACCGAGCCAGAGCCAGTCATAAGTGTTATTGGGGGCATAATTTATGGAATCGATACAGACCGTTCCCATCTGGATGCTGTTAACCCCGATCTGGAAGCGCTTTTTGTTGGTTATATCCGTTGCCGGCCAGCTACCATTGGGCGGAATCCCGGCTGTAGTATGGTTGAACGTATCCGGAAGATTTCCGTCCATATCAAACATGCCGTATGTATTAAGTGTAGACCAATAAAAGACTCCCGGAGTAAATGACGGCCGCCAACCATTGCCATCGACCGGATTAATGATACCCGGGACACCGAAAGCGGCCCCACCGAGATCGACATAGGTTATCTGAGTAACGCTGTCGGGGCTTCGTATCTGCCAGGTGGCACTGTAACCGTTAATACCCGTTGCCGGGCTGGTGGCATTCTGGAACCAGAAATTTATCGTGAAATTCACGCCGGGTCTTACGGTATCGGGATAAGCTTCGGGCGAAACAGTAGCATCTATGAATACATCTTGAGCTAATACCGTCCCCCATGCCAGCACAAGTATCAGGGCCAGTAATTGAAAAATCCTTTTCATCCTATTCTCCTATATATAATTTTCACTAATTTCCTCGCCTTGAGGCTACATCGTCCCAGGGTAGCTTGCTATTCAAGCCGTCCCGGACTTGAACGGACCTTAAGACATCAGGTCTTAATTCACAAAAAAACATATAATTAGCAAACTTCCCCTTAGACGCCACCTCCTTTTCGGTTTTTGTCTTCTCCAGTAGACAGCCATTTCCTAATCTATTTGGTAAATTATACATCTATGCCTCGATATAGTCAATAAAAAAATAAACCGGACTGTCTGTGCCAGCCCGGTTATTATTTTAAACTCTAATTTCTGCGTCGCAGTTCCACGGCGCTAATAAATTATATCAATCAGCATTAAAATGTCAAGAAGGTTTATGTCGCCATCGCCGTTGACGTCACCCAAATATGGATCAACCGACGGGCCGGTGCCGTAAATATCGTCGATCAGCATCAATATGTCGAGCAAATTCAGCGCTCCATCCTGTGTAACGTCGCCCACTTGAAGCTGCTGAACGACCAGTTTTCCGGCATGGAAAACCGGCACATAGTCGGCAAAAACCGAACGGATCGAGAGCACTTTGTTCGCCCCGAACGATGACGTCGTATCCAGCGTTACGATCATCCCGTTGGTCGCCGATGAGGTTATAGTGACGAACAAATTAAGAATTATACCGGTGTCCGGCTGAAGGAATTTGGAGCCGTCGACCAGCGGGTCGGGTTCTATAGTCACATAATAGCGGTTGCCGAACAGATCATAATTGACCAGACCGGTATTGTTCTGATAGGTCATTCGAGAGAGGCCATCAATACTTACCGAATCCAGCAGGACTTTATTAAAGGTCGTGTTGAATTTGATCGGCAAAGCGACTTTCTTGGCCAAAAACTTATTATCCAGATAGACCTTCATTATGACACTGGTGTCCGGGGGAACGCGCAGCGAATCGATCCGGATGGTATCCGCCGTCGCCATGACATAATGGCTTTTCAATTCGGTATTGGTGCCGCGAGGCTCATCTATGGTCAAAGAAACATCGTAAAGCCCGTAATCGGTATATGTATGGCTGGCATCCTGCGTCGTGACGGCCGCGGAGCCGTCGCCGAAATTCCATTCCCACGACGTGGGTGAATTCGGTGACGCATCTTCAAAGTCTATTGTTAGCGGGATTTGCCCCGTCAAGGGAGATACCGTCGTGAATTCGGCATTACCGAGGCTGTTTATGGCGTTATAAGCGTTTATACGGCCGTAACCCAGCAGGCCGGCAGCATACAACGGCTCGGCGGGCATATCGTCACAATTGGCCTTTATGATCGAATCAATCTCTATTTTCGTCAAATTCGGATCGTGCGATCTCAGCAGCGCTGCCAAACCGGCCACGTGCGGAGCCGACATCGAGGTGCCGCCGGAATAAACGTACTGCGCCGAACCGAAATCCGAATAAGTGCTAAGGATATTGCTGCCCGGAGCGACCACGTCTATATCCAGACCATAGTTCGAAAAGCTGCTTTTCTGGTCGGCGCTGGTATTACTGGCCACGGTCAGCACGAGCTTGTAATCGTTATAATATTGATGATCGACCAGATCGAGGCTGGTGCTGTTGTCGTTTCCGGCCGCATGGGCACATACGACTTCATGATTGGCAGCGTTCTGGAAAGCCGTCACCACACCGCTCGTGGCCGCACCCCAGCTGGCATTGATCATATCGGCACCGGTCACCGCCGCGTAATTTATGCCCGTAGCACAATCCGCCGAGTTCACGTAGCCCAGGCCGTCCGACGCCAGCGCGCCAACGCGGACACACATTATTTTCACACCGGTACCAATCCCGGTCCCCCAGCCCCCGGCGAGACCAGCCACGCCGATGCTGTTATTGGTCGCCGCCGCCATTGTGCCGCTGGTATGGGTTCCATGACCGTCATAGTCCGATGGATCATTATCCCAGCCCGAGCAGTCGGCGTCGGCGCACGTTAAGGAACCGCCGAAGCCGTCGAAAAAGTCATAACCGATAAAATCGTCGGCATAGGTATTGGCATCGTCCGGGCTGTCCAGAAAGTCGATATCGTCCGGATCCATAACGACCCGGTCGCCGTCCTTATCTTCGCCCGGGTTGACCCAGATGCGATCGACCAGATCGGGATGAGTATAAAGCACACCCAGATCTATATCGGCGACGATAACGTGATTCTTGCCTTTTTCAATGTCCCAGGCATCTTTGGCCTGAATGTTATTCCAGGCCCACTGGTTGTTTATATACTGATCGTTCGGCGTCGCCCGCACCGGAATGGCATAAACCCCGTCGACCGTTTTAACGTACGGGTTTTTCCGCAATTCGTCTATCATATCGCGGACATTGACGGATTCCGGAATACTCAGCACCTGAAACTTGGTCATATTATCGGTTCCGACAATTTCGTGTCCCGGTTGAACGAACGGGAACAACGGACGGGCATCATACGCCCCGTATTTTGCGAGAATATCATCGAGAGATTTGATTCCGACCTGAAGATTACCGCTTTTGGCGGCCAGGTTGGCGACATTAACGTCGGTTGCGAACTGGACCTCAATCTGTCCCGTCAGCAGGATCGGCTGAGGCTGGTCCTGATTAGGATAAACGCGGGCCCCGGCCGGGCCGACTAATCCAAGTATCAGTAAAATCGCCAATCCGATGGTGGTCGGGAAGTGAAAGCTGCGTTTCATTCTTTCCTCTCTTTTATAAGGCACCTCTTGTTTTGCTTTCAATTTATTTTTAAATCGTTATTTTCCAATCCTAATGTAAATTTTCCGGTTTCCCGGGCGGCAACTATCAAAAATACAATCTTTTGGCCTGCGCACTTATATTTCTTATCGGATAAATTACTCATACCTCAAATTAAAGATTGGCCCCGCTTTTGGTAAAGGGAAACTGCTTATCGGTCGCGGTCGGTAATAAATGAAATACCCATTCACAAATTCAGGAAGCCGCCAGCCGGCGGCTTCCTGATTCATCGTCTATTGTCAGTAAGACAATTTCAGTCTCAGTCTCAAACCTGAAGCCTCTTCATCAGCTCGGGCAAATCGGAGCCGGTCCAGGAGGAGAATTGTACTTGTAGGCAATCAGGTAGAGAATGTCGAGCAGGTTGACAGCTCCATCGCCGTTAGCATCCATCTGCTCCGGACAGGTCGTGTTGCCCGGTCCCGGAGGAGTGTTGTACTTGTAGGCGATCAAAGCCAGAATGTCGAGCAGGTTGACGGCACCGTCATCGGTGAAGTCACCGGCGTTCGAAGGATTACAGCAGGCGCACGGGCCAACAAAATCCGGCCACTCAAAGACGCCATGATCCTGAATCCAGTTTTTGGCTTTGTCGATACTCAACTGCAGGTCTGACAGTCCGGTTTGCGTCGTCGCAAAGATCTTCACGAAGACCAGGGTATCGTTTTTGCCCAGGTCAAAGTTACCGAAGATCGAGACCATATTCAGATCCTGATACAGCGAATCTTCCAGGCTCGAATTCGTGGCTTCCCACGCTTCATAGCCGCTGAAAGAGGCCATCTTGTTGTACAGAAGCTGCGGAACCCAGTTACCGCTCGGCGAAATCCAGTTCGGGTTGGTACCCGTCCAGGCACCCAGAGCGATCGGGAAGCTATCGACGTTGAAAGCATCCTCGGCGCAGTGAGGAACCCTGTAACCACCGTAGTAAGCCAGACCACCCATACGGTCGTTGGCCAGGATACAGTCGTTGTTGGCAACACTATCGGTGCCATATTCACCACCGAAGGTGTACATCAATTGACGACCGGTATCGAAGTCCGAACCGTTTTCGACGTTCGAATCAGACGGAATATCCCAATCCTGCAATTCACCGATGAACAGACCGGTCAGAGCGCCGGACGGGTTCATATCCTGATTCTGATAGACAAACAGCTTCTGAACGAAGAATTCGCAGCTGTCCGCTGCCTGAGGAGCATACATCTCGCTCCGCAGGACCATCATCGAGTCGCGGGTCAGGAACTCGCCGGTTTTGGCGACTATGACGCTGCCGTCGGTGGTCGAGTCAACCGTGAGACCTTCGGTCGGACGGAAACCGTCGTTGGCCAACCACGTGGCATCGAAGATATAGCTGTTCAGAATGGTGTCGTTGGTAGGAGTAACTCTCAAAATGAACGGCGACGATTCATACAGGTAGGTCAACGAATTATCGTCACCACCCTGAATGTTATTGGTCGTGTCGCAGTCATTGTAGAAGTTCATGTTGGCACCGGCATTGTTGCCGCGAGCATCTCGACCCAGCTGACCGGCATTGTTCATAACCAGAGGTTCACAGTCGGTATGAATGACCGCGTATTCCGGGAACTGCACGGTATCGGCTATGATCAGATAAATCGGCAGCGTATCTGGCGAGGTCGGAGCATCGGATACAAACTCGATGCCACCGGTCAAGCCAACACCGACCGTAGGAGAGGGACCACCCAGCGTTATTGTAAGATCAACATAGTTCGGGTCGTTATACGGAATCGTGGCCAAAGCCGGAACATAGCTAATCCATCCGGTATAAGGATCACCGGCTTTATAGAAGATATTGACCGCTGAGAAATGAAGGTCGGCGTTACCGATATTTTCCACACGAACCGTCGTGTCAAGCGTAATACCCGGCTTGGTCCAGGTCGGGTCGACGACCTGACTCGGTGTGAAAATCGGAAGCGGATTCGGGACCGGCTCGACGCACGGGACACGGAACCACTTCATCGGGTTTAGGGTCCAGTAACCGGCATCCTGTACGGCACCACCTGGGAACTTGTCGTTGACATAGAAGACGTCCAGGTAGAAATTCGAGGCGCCGCCACCGTCCGGAGTCACAATCGGCACACCGGCGAAACTGCCGCTCGTAACTTCCATACCATAACGGGATACGGCCGGCCATTGGTCGGCATCGCATTCCAGCGTTCCACCCAGCGCTTCCGAGGAGTCGCAGTGCGGGGTCCGCGAATTGGTAATGTCACGAGCGATATCCCAGTTCAAACCGCCGTTATTCGAGACCGAAATGAACAGTTCGCCGTTGGCGGTTCCGCTCGCTTCGCTGCTCGAAAAGGCGCGTTGATGACAGTCATCGTTAATACCGTTATAAATGTCATTGAACATGACAAACACGGCATAATACTTTCCATCACATTCGGAAAGCTGCATCTTCACGATTGACATTTCGTTCCAGGCGCCACCGTAGCACGGATGATCGGGATCCAGATCCCAGTTGGCATCCTTGACCACGCGGGGACGGTCACCTTCGACATAGTGGAACAAACGCGAACCGTAGAAGTGCTGATATATGCCCAGGCCACCGGCAGGATCCACGCCTACTTCACGAGCATTATAAATCACGTGAAGCAGGTCGTCTTCCTGACCAACCAGTGAAGACAGGTCGGTATGAAGAACCCAGCCGCCCTGGGAGCTGTCGAAGCCGGTTACGTTGACTTTGCCGCCCCACGAACCCGGCTCACCCATGTCATTCGATTTCATATAGAACAGGTCGTTAACACGCTGCAAACCACGTGATATCGATTCCGACGCACCGGGAATTCCCGGAGGGTTGCCTACCCAGACCAGCCAGACATTGTTGCTGTTGCGCGAAGCAACCACTTGCTGAGCAATGTCATGGGTCGTATCGACTACCATCGGAGGATAATCCCAGGCATACGACGTATAACCACCAACGCGGCGGAAGTAGTGAATCTTCTGAGCCGCACCGGCGTCAGACAGGGATTCCTGGCTGAATACGTGAATGACCGTATCGGGATCGGTATCCGCATCGGCAAGCAAGTCGCCAATCTGCATTTCCATCGAAGGCCAAATGAAGTTCGACGTGTCTTTGTCGGCGTCATAGCCCTGAGTCGTGTCAGGAACGGCGCTTCTGTAAGGTGCAAAAAATCCGCCGCCCGGGCTCAGGTCCGGCCAGACCGTCGAATGATAGCGGGAGCTGCCTAACTGATGGTGGTTGGAAATAATAATACGGCCATCGGGGGCCATATCCATGCCGACGTAACCCGAATAGTTGTTCCCGCCGCCCAAACGCGGGTGAACATCGGTGCCACCGTTCGGAGCGCCCTGGAACTCAAGTTTCGGAGGCGCAGCCGAGGCATTCCAGAATTCATAAGCCGTCCCGCGATCGGTGCCAAGCGAGAACTCGTTCTGAACCATCCACGTGAAATGGACGTTCTGAGTTCCGCGCCAGTCAACTTGACGGTTCATGCGGCCGTTGGCCTGATAATCATAAGCCGTCGTCCCAACAGTAAGACCCGGAGAGTTCGAAACAAAATAATCGTCGAAACCCAGGCTATTGTTGGTGTTGGTCCTGTCTGGCGTAATCGGGCTGTAAATTTCTTCACCACCGGCCATCTTGGCAACAGGCATCGAGCCAATCTTCCGCTGGTTGAAATATTTCTTCTTATCGGTATCTCTCATACCAAATGAGGTCGCTGCCAAAAGCGCAAACATCATGAAGGCGAGGATGAATATCACCGATAATCTCTTCGTCATTTCCTAACTCCTTTCGAGACGAATCTTGTCAGAGTTCCCAACTTATACCCATAGTCATTGGTATACGAGAACGCATAAACAACGCATCGACAGTCATTTAACCATCGTGCGATTGAAAGTTTACTGTCGGTAACCACCTCCCTTCAGCTACTCACTTAAGTTAAAGGTTTCAGTTTACTTTTTTACCTGTAGAAAATTTTTCAACTACCTAACGCCATTAATGAACAGCGAAGTAATTTGTGTTTTAAAGATTTACACCCTTTAGGATATTATTTCGTCGGCCGTGCAGGACTCGCTATCATGCTATAACATGCCGAACCAAACAAGCAAGTGAGGTTTAATTTGACCTTTCGGTCTGCGATTTTTTAACTCTCCAAAAACCCAGTAGCATTATTAAAATATGATTAATAGCCAATATTGTCAAGAATTTTAATGATAATAAAACCAACAAAATTTGCGGCTATCAAGGCCCTTGCCGGATGCATTTTTATTTGTTTAAGTCATTAACACACAATAAAAAAGGCCGATCCAAAAATCTCCGGATCGGCCTTATATTGCATTTCAAATCATGTCATCATTGAGATGGCGGCGGCGGGCCCTGTCTGAAGAAATAATTCAACAAATACAAGGCATCAATCAGGTTGACGTCTTTATCGTAATTGACGTCCGCGGCATCCATGACGGCTGGATCCTGACCGTCGCGATACAGGAAATTAAACAGGAACATGGCGTCCGACATATCCAGATCGTTGTCGGCATTGGCGTCGCCGCGTACGAATTCAAGCACCTTGAATGTCGTCGTTACGACGTTGGCCCCACCACTGGCATCGGTCGCGGTAAACGACACATTGAAGACCGTGCCCAAATCAGAAAAATTGGGTGAATACAGGTAGCTGGCGGCTCCGTTACCGGAATCGACAAAGACTGCGTTCAGAGGAGTGAAACTGGATGTAATCGTGATACTTTCGAGTTCCGGATCGACAAAGACAAGATGCGTGGTATCGGTCCGGTTGACAATGGCTACCGACGTATCCGGAAGGGCCGTTGTCAACCTCGGAGCCTGATTGCCCGCCTCGAGCACGGTTATCGTGAACGCGGCCGTATCGACAATCACCTGGTCAACCCCCGGACCGTACTGGTCCGTCATATAGATTTCTATTGGATACACCCCCGCCTGCAGATAACTTGGAGTCCACCCAAAGACGCCGAAGTTGTTGCCCCAATCGAGGAAAGCGGCACCAGCCGGCAGCGGTGATGTCGTAATAGGATCCGCCTGATCTACGTCATGAGCCATGATACCGAACGATATTGATTGGCCTTCAGTCACCGAAACATCGGAAATCGGGTCAATCGACGGCGGCATGTTGCGATTCAGGACGAATATCTGAGTGTTCGGGTTCGTGTAGAAAATAGAATCCGGGTCTTCCGAATCGATGATCAGGAAGCGGACAAAATACTGCGAACCCGGAGATATTGAACCTTCCAGATAGGTCGGTATAAACGTCAGAGTTGCCACACCATTTCCGCTGTCGACAAAATTCATGCTTGGACGCAGCGTATAATTGGTCGAGTCGAAACGGATAATCGGTATGGTCAGGTCGGGATCCGTTCCGGTTACTCTTATAACCAGCGTATCCTGCTCATTAATCGTCGTATTATAAACCGACGGCGAACCGTATGGCCTGCGGTTAATGTTGCCCACCGTTATATTGAACGGCTGAGTGGCGGTCGCCGAAGCCGGATCGGTAACGGTTATATTTAAATCGTAAGAACCACCATCGAAATACCCGGTAACCCAGTGGAAGTCGGCCGTATTGTCGCCGTTATCTGTCAAAGTGGCCGTACCCGGCAGCGGGTCGCTGCTGAACGTCAGGACGTCATGATCGGGATCGGACGCAGTCACAGTGAAATCAATGACCTGGCCTTCATTCACGGTGACATCGGCGATGGCATCCAGCGTTGGATCCTGGTTGCCCACTTCGAGCACCGTCACCGTTACGGTCAACGTGTCTTCCAACACACCGTCCGAGGCGATGATCATGATATCATAAGTCCCGCTCTGATAATACAAAGGCGAGAATTCGATGGTCCCGGTTCCGTCGCCGTTGTCGGTAAACGTCGCGTTTTCGGGAAGCGATTCGGCGGTAAGAGTCGGTATCGTTCCGTCGGGGTCGATCGCGGTGACATCGAATGATGCCGTCGTTCCTTCGGTAATATCCGGAGGCGTCGTTGGCTGCACCTGAGGCGCCTGATTTCCGGCCTCATCGACCTGAATCAGGACGGGATCGCTCTTTTCAACATCGATGCCGTCGGAGGCTTCGAAATATATGCCGTACAGGCCGGCCTGCACGAAATCGGGGTTGAACGTAAATAATCCGGTGCCGTCGCCGTTATCCACAAACGTGGCGTTATCAGGAAGTCCCGTGGTTCCCGGACCTGATGCATTCAGCACCGGGATAGTGCCGTCGGGATCGGTCGCCTCAACCGTGA
Source organism: uncultured candidate division Zixibacteria bacterium (assembly GCA_963702205.1). Classification (GTDB taxonomy): domain Bacteria; phylum Zixibacteria; class MSB-5A5; order GN15; family PGXB01; genus CALAMC01. The sequence continues at coordinate 1,201,708 of OY969724.1, read as the reverse complement.
ACGACAACGACTCGCCTTCCAGAACCTCTCCCGATTGCGGCAGAGCTACGAAGACCGGCTTACGGTTTTCCAGAACGATACTAATCGTCACCGGATAATTGGTCGACAATTGCGGCGTGCCCTGATCGGTCGCGATGAACGTCACAATCACCTGACCGATTTGCGCTTCGGTCGGCGTGAAAGTGAAGGCAGCCGTATTGTCGCCGTTATCCAGGAACGTTGAATTGGCCGGAAGTCCAACCGACGTCAGGAACAGATGATGGGCCGTATTGGGATCGGTCGAGTCGGACGCGGCAACCGTAAGATTCAACGTCTTGCCTATTTTGACACCGACCGTTCCGAGATCGGCAAACGCAGGCGGCTGGTTGACGTCGTTGATGGTTATAGCCATCGACGCCGAACCGGTCGCAACGGGAGTACCATTGTCTATGGCAAAAATGGTCAGATTCCTGACTCCGGCGTCATAATAATCCGTGCCCATGCTGAACACGGCCGTACCGTTACCGCTGTCAAAGAACTGATATGAAATAATATTCGTATTCAGTGTGAAGAAAACTGATCCTCCTTCGGGATCGGTCGCAGAAACGACCACGACCAGCGAATCGCCTTCATAGATTGTCGTATCGGCTATGCCCGAAATGATCGGCGCCTGATTACCGAGTTCGTTGACGATGATTTCAACTATCATGGTATCGACGAACTCACCGTCGTTGGCGATAATCAGAACGCGATAGGTCCCGCTCTGGCTGAAGTCCGGCGTGAAGTCGATAGTACCGGTACCGTCGAGATTATCGGTAAACGTGGCGTTATTGGGAAGCGAATCGGCCGTCAGAGTCGGGATCGTACCATCGGGGTCGGTCGCCGTAATCGGCACCGACAGCGTGCCACCCTCGGGAACCGTCTGAGTGTCGACGGTATCAACCTGAGGAGCCTGATTGCCGGCTTCGACCACGCTTATCGGGACATCCTCGAACACCTCATCGGTTCCATCATTGGCATAAAACGTAATTGTATAATCGCCCGCGGCGGTAAACTCGGGAGTCCAGTCGAAAACACCTGTCCCATCGCCGTTGTCCGTGAAGAGGGCTGTACCCGGAAGCGTCGACGTGGTCAGAGCCGGGATAGTGCCGTCGGGATCAGTCGCCGTGACGGTGAACGTCAACTGCACGCCTTCAGTCGTGCTCTGCGCACCGATGGCCGCCAGGACCGGCAGACGGTTGGTATTGGTTACGGTTATATCGACTATTTCCGAATCGACCAGGACGCCGTCAAAAGCCTTGAAGACGACCGGGTATGAACCCTCCTGATCGAAATCAGGAGTGAAGTCGAACACGCCGGTTCCGTCGAGATTGTCAGTAAACGTAGCGTTGGTCGGAAGACCGCTCGCAGAGAGAGTCGGCGTGACACCCTCGGGGTCGGTCGCCGAAACCGTGAAATTCAAATTGCTATTTTCAGCCACGGTTTGCGGGCCAATCGCAGCCAGAATCGGCGGATCGTTGGCGCCGGTAACCGTGAAGACGGCATCGTCCGAACCGGCCAGCAGACCGGGATCGGTCGCCGTGAACGTAATCGTTTCCACGCCGTTCCAACCCGCCGATGGCGTCGTAACCGTAGCCACTCGGGAAACATCGATATTTACTATCAACTGGACGTTGCCGCTGTATGTCCACGTCAGTTCGGTGGCAAGGTTGTCCACGTCGGTTACATAGTCATCGAGATTTATGGTCGCAAAGGCGTTGCCTTCGGAAATGGTCTGGTCCGGAATACCGGCCACTACCGGCGCGTCATTGACGGCATTGATAGTGAACGTCGCGGCGTCGCTGTTGGCCAGCAGGCCCGGATCGGTCGCCGTGAACGTGATCGTTTCCGAACCGTTCCAGTCGGCGTCGGGAGCCGAAATAGTAGCTACACGGGCGACATCAATGGATACGGTCAAGTCCGTATTACCGCTGTAGGTCCACGTGATTTCGGCGTCGGCGTTGTCCACGTCGCTCACGAAGTCATCGAGATTGATCGTAGCGAACGTTCCGCCTTCGTCGATGGTCTGATCGGGGATGTCCGTAACCACCGGCGGGTTGTTGACGCTCGAAACCGTAAACGTGGCCGGATCGCCGGCACTCAGCAGGCCCGGATCGGTCGCTGTAAACGTGATCGTTTCGGCACCGTTCCACGTCGATGACGGTGTCGATACGGTTGCAATATGCGAGGCATCGATAACCACCGTCAACTCGACGTTGCCGCTGTACGTCCATGTCATTTCGGCCGGGAGGTTATCGACGTCAGTGACGTAATTGTCGAGATTAATCGTCGCAAACGTGCCGCCCTCAGCCACGGCCTGGTCGGGAATATTCGATACCACCGGCGCATCGTTGACCGCCGTCACCGTAAACGCTGCGGGATCGGAAGCGCTCAACAGACCGGGATCGGTCGCGGTAAACGTAATCGTCTCCGCACCGTTCCAGTCGGCATCGGGCGTAGTTATTGTCGCCACACGGGAAGCATCAATGGATACCGTCAGGTCGGTATTACCGCTGTACGTCCACGTCATCTCCGTGGGCAAGTTGTCTATATCTGAAACATAATCATCGAGATTGATCGTTGCGAAAGCCGTACCTTCGGCCACCGACTGATCGGGAATGTCAGCCACGACCGGTGCGTCGTTGACGGCCGTGACCGTGAACGTCGCCGGATCGCTTCCGGACAATATGCCCGGGTCGGTCGCGGTAAAAGTGATCGTCTCGGCACCGTTCCAGTCGGCATCGGGGGCCGTAATAGTAGCCACGCGGGAGGCATCAATTGATATCGTCAGGTCGGTATTGCCGCTGTATGTCCAGGTCAGCTCCGTGGGGAGGTTGTCCACGTCGGTGACATAGTCATCGAGATTTATGGTCGCGAAGGCCGTGCCTTCGGCCACCGACTGATCGGGGATGTCGGCCACGACCGGTGCGTCGTTGACGGCCGTGACGGTGAACGTCGCCGGATTGCTTCCGGACAACGTGCCCGGATCGGTCGCGGTGAAGGTAATCGTCTCCGCACCGTTCCAATTGGCATCGGGGGTTGTGATAGTCGCAACACGGGAGCCATCAATTGAAACCGTCAGGTCGGTATTGCCGCTGTATGTCCAGGTCATCTCCGTGGGGAGGTTGTCCACGTCGGTGACATAGTCATCGAGATTTATGGTCGCGAAGCCGGTACCTTCGGCCACTGTCTGATCGGGTATGTCCGCCACGACCGGAGCGTTGTTGACGCCGGTAACCGTAAAGGTCGCGGGATCGCCGTCTGACAGCGTACCCGGGTCGGTCGCGGTAAACGTAATCGTTTCCGAACCGTTCCAGGTCGGGGTGGGGACCGATACCGTCGCCACTCGGGAACCGTCGATCGACACCGTCAGTTCGGTATTACCGCTGTATGTCCAGGTCATCTCCGTGGGGAGGTTGTCCACGTCGGTGACATAGTCATCGAGATTGATCGTCGCAAAAGTGTTGCCCTCGGCAACCGTCTGATCGGGGATGTCGGCCACGACCGGTGCGTCGTTGACGGCCGTGACCGTGAACGTCGCGGGATCACTGCCGGACAGTGTGCCCGGATCGGTGGCGGTGAACGTAATCGTCTCCGCACCGTTCCAGTCGGCATTGGGGACCGTAATCGTCGCCACACGGGAAACGTCGATCGACACGGTTAATTCCGTATTGCCGCTGTATGTCCAGGTCATTTCCGACGGGGCATTGTCCACGTCGGTGACATAATTGTCAAGATTTATGGTCGCAAAGGCGGTGCCCTCGGCCACCGTCTGATCGGGAATGTCGGCCACGACCGGCGCGGCATTGCTGACATAAGTAAAGCCGCCGGCCAGGATATTGGAAATCAAACCCGAGGCGGTATTGGTCACGGAAACACCGGCAGCACCCAGGGCTCCGGCGGGCGTGTTGACCGTCAGATGGTACGGTGAAACATAGGTTCCCGTCACCGGCGTCCCGGCGAACGAAACCGATGTTCCGGCCGGGTCAAAGCCCGAACCGTAAATATTGACAAAGGTTCCGCCGGTATTGACACCAGAATTCGGATCGACCGAAGCCAGCGTCGGGGCCTGCGTGTTGGAGGCATCGACCGTTACAACGGTCGAATGCGGACCCAGATTGCCGGACCCGTCCTGTGCCACAACGAGATAATTATAAGATGATGCACCATCGACCGTCGCATCGACAAAGAAACTATCGGTCACGCCGGGATTAGCCAGCGAGCCGGTCGGGTCGTCGATGCGGAAAAACGAACCGCTCGAAGTTGCATTCCTGCGATAGACGTGATAGGTTAACCCCGGAGTTCCGTTCCAGGTTATAATGACCGCCGAACCGGATACGGGCGTGCCGCTCAATCCGGACGGGGCTGCCGGCCAGGATACCGTTGCCAGTGTTATATTTTCCTGCTGGAAGGAATTATTCGGGATGGGTTTGGATAAAACAAAACCTTCGCCGTTGGCAACGTTGTAGAAATGGTAATCGTAGGGATTACCGGGCGCTTCGGTCAGATAATTCTGGAAATCATCGAACCAGTTGCCCGCGTCATATCCGGCGCCGGTGCTCGTTTCCAGGCGGATTTCCTCGTCCGTGTTATCGAGGTAACCGAAGAAACTTATATCACCGTTTGCGGGTGTGCTCAAATTGGCATTGGTCACCGTGCCAAAAATCGAACCCTGCGCAAATGCGGAAGACGCACTCAGTATTAATCCAATCGCCAGCCAGACCGATATTATCGGCCATTTTATTCGGCGCTTATTCCTACGCACTTTATAACCTCCATCTATGTCAGTATGTCTTTTTATCGTCATTATACCGCTCCTCCCTTACGGTCCCGGAAATACAGCCGTTGCAGCCGCATTAGCCTGGTATGGTTTTCCGGCCTTAACCACAAAGTTGGGCCCGAATCCGGCCGCGAAGCGGGATTCGTAACTTTGCGAAGTGGCAATAAATCTATTAAGAGTATTGAAACTTCCGGGTATAGAATTCATGACGTCCTGGGCTACCGCAAAATCGCTTTCCATCTCGAACGGAATCACGATAAAGCTGTAGTCGGTGGTGGATGTCGTGACCAGATTGTAAATTACCGTGCCCGGCGCCGGGATATTGCCCGCCACCGAGAAGACCGTCTGGGCCCTGGCATTAACCTGATAGACGCCGCCCGGGTTGACCGTGAAATTCACACCGAACCCGGCCGCAAAGCGCGATTCATAGCTCTGCGACAGCGGCTGATAATTGTTGACCGTGTTGACGTTGGCGGCGCCGATGGCGTTGATCAGGTCGACGGCATTGGTTATGCCGGTATTTTCGAACGGGACACAAATCAGGCTGAAATCGGTCGTCGGGGTAATGACTATCTGATAATCATACTCACCCACCCGATTCGACGTCGCCGAATGATTTTCATAAATGTCGACCGCTACCGCAGTATAGAAATATTGAGTTAGTGTATCACCAACCACGTCGGCTCCGCCGAGGTCGTTGTCGGTGAAAGTCAGTGTCAGATCATCGGTATAGCCAATTGAATCAAAATCAGTCGGGACAAAGTAAGCCGATGTCCCTCTGTATATTACATAGCGGCCAATGTCGGTGGCGAAACCGCCGACGTCGGTCGTGATGGCCGACCAGGTCAGGACAAGATCGCTGCCGGAAATGGCAATCTGCAGATCGGCAATCGCCTCCGGAGCGTCGCGGTTTATGACATTGATCAGGACCGTATCCGGAGTGCTGAACAGGACGTTATCGTCGACAATCAGCTCAAATTCATAATCGCCGGGGCTGACCGGATCGAAAGTCGGCTGGGCGATAGCTGCGTCGGACAATGTGACCGACGGGCCGGAAACCTGAACCCAGCTATAATTAATCGGATCATTTTCCGGATCGGAAGAGCCTGTACCGTCGAGGGTAACGGTATTACCCAGAACAATTCCGATCTGATCGGGACCGGCATCGGCCACGGGGGCGCGGTTGGTACCGGTCACTGTAATTTGTACTATTTCCGTATCGGCCAGGGCTCCGTCGCTGACTATGAAAGTCACATTATAAACACCTTGCTGGGTATAATCGGGATTGAAGTCGAAGGAGCCAGTGCCGTCCGTATTATCATCATACGTGGCGTTGGCCGGGAGATTCTCGGCCGTCATCGTCAGGGCGTCACCGTCGACGTCGGTCGCCGACGTCGTGAAGTGCAGGTTATCACCCTCGGCTACCGTCTGCGAGCCAATCGCCGCCAGGACCGGAGCATCGTTGACCGATGTCACCGTAAACGTCGCCGGATCGCTGGCCGAAAGCAGGCCCGGATCGGTCGCGGTGAACGTAATCGTCTCCGAACCGTTCCAATTAGCGCCGGGAGTGGTGATGGTCGCGACACGAGAACCGTCAATGCTGACCGTCAGTTCTGTATTGCCGGAGTACGTCCAGGCAATCTCGGCATCGGCATTGTCCACGTCACTTACGAAGTCATCGAGATTCATGGTCGCGAAAGTCGAACCTTCGTCAATGGTCTGATCCGGGATATCGCTTAATACCGGCACATCGTTAATATTATTGACCGTGAATACGGCCGGATCGCTGTCAGCCAGCAGCCCGGGATCAGTGGCCGTGAACGTAATCGCTTCTGAGCCATACCAGTCGGCACCTGGAATCGTAATTGTCGCTATGTGCGAAGCATCGATACTGACCGTAAGTTCCGTATTGCCGGAGTATGTCCACGTCATCTCCGCGTCCACGTTATCGACGTCGGACACATAATCATCCAGGCTTATGGTCGCAAAGGTCGAACCTTCGTCTATGGTTTGATCGGGTATATCCGTCACTACCGGAGCGTCGTTGACGGCGTTAACCGTGAACGTCGCCGCATCGGAACCGAACAGCGTACCCGGATCAGTCGCCGTAAACGTGATCGTTTCCGAGCCGTTCCATTCTGCACCCGGGATGGTTATCGTTGCGACTCTCGACGCGTCTATATTGACCGTTAGTTCCGTATTGCCGGAGTAGGTCCAGTTAATCTCGGAATCGGCATTATCAACGTCACTGACAAAATCATCGAGATTGATCGCCGCAAAAGTCAAACCTTCATCTATCGTTTGATCGGGTATGTCTGATACTACCGGAGCGTCATTTATATTGGTTACCGTAAACGTGGCCGGATCGCTGGCCGAAAGCAGGCCCGGATCGGTCGCAGTGAACGTGATCGTTTCGGAACCGTACCAGTCTATGTTCGGAATATTTATGGTCGCTACCCGGCTCGCGTCGATCGTTACCGTCAGTTCGGTATTGCCGGTGTACGTCCACGTCATCTCGGCGTCGGTATTATCTATATCGCTGACATAATCATCGAGATTGATCGTAACAAACGTGCCGCCCTCGGCGATGGTCTGATCGGGAATATCGGTCACGACCGGAGCATCATTAGACGCCGAAACCCCAAACGTCGCGGGATCGCTGTCCGAAAGCAGACCGGGATCGGTCGCCGTGAACGTAATCGTCTCCGAACCGTTCCAGTCAACCGACGGCGTCGTGATTGTCGCCACTCTGGCCCCGTCTATCGCGACGGTCAGTTCCACGTTGCCGCTGTATGTCCACGTCATTTCGGCGTCGGTATTATCGACGTCGCTGACATAATCGTCGAGATTGATCGACGTGAACGATCCGCCTTCACCGACTATCTGATCGGGAATATTGCTCACCACCGGGGCATCGTTGACGGCGTTAACCGTGAACGTCGCGGCGTCGGATGAAAACAGCAGGCCGGGATCGGTCGCCGTGAACGTGACCGTCTCTGAACCATTCCAGTCGACGTACGGGATCGTGATGGTGGCCACGCGGTTGACGATGTTGATTATCAGGTCGGTGTTGCCGGAATAGCTCCATGTCATCTGGTTGTCGAGATTGTCTATGTCAGAAACATAGTCATCGAGATTTATAAGTGTAAATGCCGAACCTTCATCGACCGTTTGATCGGGAATGTCGAGCACGACCGGAGCGTCGTTGACCGGCGTCGCCGTGAATGTCGCGGCGTCGGTGTCGAACAGGAAATTCGGGTCGGTCGCGCGGAAGGTTATCGTCTCCGAGCCGTTCCAGTCGGCGTTGGGCGTCGTGATCGTGGCGACACGGTTCACGTCGATGGAGACGATCAACTGGACGTTACCGCTGTAGGTCCAGTTCATATCGGAATCCGGATTATCTATATCATTGACGTAATCATCGAGATTGATCGTTGCGAACGTGCCGCCCTCGGCGATGGTCTGATCGGGGATGTCGGCGACAACCGGAGCATCATTGACCGGATTGACCGTGAATGTCGCGTCATCGGAATCGGACAGCAGACCCGGATCGGTCGCGGTAAACGTAATCGTTTCCGAACCGTTCCAGTCAGGCGTCGGAATACCGACGGTGGCGACACGGTTGCCGTCGATGGAAACCGACAGCTCGACGTTGCCGCTGTACGACCAGTTGATATCGGCATCGGGGTTGTCCACGTCGCTGACGTAATCATCGAGGTTGATTGTCGTAAACGAACCGCCCTCGGTAATGGTCTGATTGGTTATATTCGACACGACCGGCGCGTCGTTGACGGCCGTCACTGTGAACGTGGCCGGATCGCTGTCGGTCAGCAGGCCGGGATCGGTCGCGGTGAACGTAATCGTCTCCGAACCGTTCCAGTTTATGTTCGGAATGCCGATGGTGGCGACGCGAGCTGTACTTATGGAAACCGTCAGCTCGGTGTTGCCGCCGTACGTCCAGCTTATTTCAGCGTCGGCATTATCTATATCGCTTACATAATCGTCGAGATTGATCGTCGCGAAGGTAAAACCCTCAGCTATCGTCTGGTCGGGAATATCCGACACGACCGGAGCGTTATTGACACCGGTCACCGTAAACGCGGCGGCGTCGGAATCGAACAGCAGTCCGGGATCGGTCGCGGTGAATGTAATCGTTTCCGAGCCGTTCCAGGTCGGCGACGGCGTCGTGACGGTTGCGATACGCGAAGCATCGATAACGACCGTAAGTTCCGTATTGCCGCTATAAGACCAGGTAAGTTCGGCGTCGGCATTATCCACGTCGCTGACAAAATCATCCAGATTGATGGTCGCGAACGGGCTGCCCTCGGCCACCGTCTGGTCGGGAATGTCCGTCACGACCGGTGCATCGTTGACAGCCGTTACCGTGAACGTGGCCGGATCGCTGTCGGAAAGCAGTCCCGGATCGGTCGCGGTAAACGTAATCGTCTCCGAACCGTTCCAGTCGGCATTTGGAATGGCAACTGTCGCCGTGCGGTTGGCGTCGATCGTGACCGAAAGCTCGGTCTGGCCCGTCGCCACCCAGTTGATCTCGGCATCGGCATTGTCTATGTCATTTACGAAATTATCGAGATTTATCGTCAGGAACGTCGCGCCTTCGGCAATCGTCTGGTCGGGAATATCGGCCACGACCGGAGCGTCGTTGACCGGATTAACCGTGAACGCGGCGGCGTCGCTGTTGGCCAGAAGGCCCGGATCGGTCGCGGTAAACGTAATCGTCTCCGCACCGTTCCAGTCGGCGTTCGGCGTGGTGATGGTCGCCACGCGGTTGACATCTATATCGACCAGCAGGTCGGTATTGCCGCTGTAGGTCCACGTGATTTCGGCGTCGGCATTATCGACGTCGCTAACATAGTCATCGAGATTGATCGTAGCGAACGTCCCGCCCTCGTCGATGGTCTGATCGGGGATGTCCGTAACCACCGGCGGATTGTTGACACTCGAGACCGTGAACGTCGCCGGATCGCTGTCGGACAGCAGGCCCGGATCGGTCGCGGTAAACGTGATCGTCTCGGAGCCATTCCAGGTCGGCGACGGCGTCGTGATGGTCGCGATACGCGAAGCATCGATAGCGACCGTAAGTTCCGTATTGCCGCTGTACGTCCAGTCAATTTCACTGTCGGCGTTGTCGACGTCGGTTACATAGTTATCGAGATTTATCGTTGCGAACGTGCCGCCCTCAGGAACCGCCTGATCGGGAATATCCGACACCACCGGAGCGTCGTTGACGGCCGTCACCGTAAACGTTGCCGGATCGCTGTCGGACAACAGACCGGGATCGGTGGCAGTGAACGTGATCGTTTCCGAACCGTTCCAATCGACGGTCGGAATATTGATCGTGGCGACACGCGACGGACTGATCGAAACCGACAGTTCCGTCGCACCGGAGGTGGTCCAGCCGATCTGGCTGTCGGCGTTATCTATGTCTGTTACATAATCATCAAGATTGATCGTGACGAAAGACGCGCCTTCGGCGATGGTTTGATCGGGAACGTCGGAGACGACCGGCGCATCGTTAATATTGGTCACCGTGAAGGTCGCTGCGTCTTCGTCGAACAGCAGGCCGGGATCGGTCGCCCGGAACGTAATCGTTTCCGAACCGTACCAGTCGGCACTCGGGATGGAAATCGTAGCCACCCGCGAAACATCTATCGTGACACTCAATTCGCTTTGTCCGCTGGCGGTCCAGGTCATTTCAGCGTCGGTATTATCGAGATCGCTGACATAGTCGTCCAGATTAATCGTCGTGAACGATCCGCCCTCGGGGACCGTCTGATTGGGAATATCCGTCACGACCGGCGCATCGTTGACCGCCGTAACCGTAAACGTTGCCACATCTTCACCGAACAGGCTGCCCGGATCGGTGGCGCGGAACGTGATCGTCTCGGAACCGCTCCACTCGCTGTTGGGGATAATTATCGTAGCGATGCGGTTGGAAATGTCAACCAGCAGTTCGACGTTTCCGCTCTTGGTCCAGATCATCTGGGCCGGGGTGTTGTCGACGTCGGTTACGTAATTATCGAGATTTATCTGCGTGAAACTGGCGCCTTCGGCAATCGTCTGATCCGGTATATCCAGAACAACCGGTGCGTCGTTGACAGCCGTCACCGTGAACGTCGCCGGATCGCTGTCGGACAGCAGACCGGGATCGGTCGCCGTGAATGTAATCGTCTCCGCGCCGTTCCAGTCGGCATTCGGCACCGTGATCGTGACGACGCGCGAGGCGTCGATACTCACGCTCAGTTCCGTATTGCCGCTGTACGTCCAGGTAATTTCGGCATCGGTGTTATCTATATCATCCACATAATTATCGAGATTAATCGTCGCGAAGGACGAGCCCTCGGGGATAGTCTGATCGGGGATATTGCTCACGACCGGCGGGTCATTGGTGGCCGAAACCGTAAACGTCGCCGCATCTTCATCGAACAGCAGACCGGGATCGGTCGCACGGAACGTAATCGTCTCCGAACCATTCCACGTCGGCGACGGCGTCGTAACCGTGGCGACATGCGAAGCATCGATCGATACTGAAAGCTCCACGTTGCCGCTGTATGTCCAGGTCATTTCAGCGTCGAGATTATCGACGTCGCTGACATAGTCATCGAGATTTATTGTGGCAAACGAGCCGCCCTCAACGGTGGCCTGGTTGGGAATATCGGCCACAACCGGAGCGTCGTTGACATTGGTCACCGTAAACGTAGCCGGATCGCTGTCGCTCAACAGACCGGGATCGGTCGCCGTGAACGTGATTGTCTCCGAACCGAACCAGTCGGCATTCGGAATGGCGATAGTAGCCACGCGGCTGGAGATATTGACTATCAGATCGGTCTGACCGGAATAACTCCACGACATCTGGTTGTCGGCGTTATCGGGATCGGCCACGTAATCATCGAGGTTGATGATCGCAAAGCTGGAACCCTCGGAAATCGTCTGGTTCGGTATATCCAGCACCACCGGGGCGTCGTTGACGGCATTGACCGTGAACGTGGCCACGTCGTTGTCAGACAGCAAACCGGGATCGGTTGCGGTGAACGTGATCGTCTCCGAACCGTTCCAGTCGACGGTCGGAGTCGTTATCGTGGCGACGTGCGACGCATTTATGCCTACGCTCAACGCCACGTTGCCGCTGTACGTCCATGTCATCTGGGCGTCGGTGTTATCTATGTCCGTTACATAATCATCGAGATTGATAGTCGCAAACGTCGCACCTTCGTCGATGGTCTGATCGGGAATATCCGAGACCACCGGCGCGTCATTGACGGCCGTGACCGTGAAGATGGCATTATCCGAGCCGGTTAACAAACCGGGGTCGGTCGCGGTGAACGTGATTGTCTCCGAACCGTTCCAGTCGGCCGACGGTATACTTATCGTGGCGACGTGCGCGGCGTCGATTGAAACCGTCAGCTCGGTATTGCCGCTGTACGTCCACCCCAGTTCCGAATCGAGGTTATCGACGTCGGCGGCATAGTCATCGAGGTTGATCGTCGCGAAGGAAGAACCTTCCGGTATCGTCTGATCGGGAATGCCGCTCACGACCGGGGCATCATTGACGGCCGTCACCGTGAAGGTGGCCGCATCAGAAGCGAACAGCAGTCCCGGATCGGTAGCCGTAAACGTAATCGTCTCTGAACCGTTCCAGTCAGGATCGATCGAAGTTATCGTAGCCACCCGCGAGGCATTAATCGAAACCGACAGGTTTGTCTCGCCGCTGGTCGTCCACGAAATTTGATTGTCGGCGTTGTCTATATCAGTCACAAAATCATCGAGATTGATAGTAGCGAAGGCCGTCCCTTCGGCGACGGTCTGGTCGGGAATATCGCTTACGACCGGGGCATCGTTTATATTATTGACCGTAAACGTGGCCGATGTTTCATCGAACAGCAGCCCCGGATCGGTCGCACGGAACGTGATCGTTTCCGAGCCGTACCAATCGGCCGACGGAATGGTAATCGTCGCCACCCGCGAGGCGTCGATCGACACCGTCAGATCGGTTTCGCCCGACGTCGTCCAGGTCATTTCGGCGTCGGTATTGTCGACGTCGCTGACATAAGCATCGAGATTTATCGTCGTAAAGGTCGAGCCTTCATTGATTGTCTGGTTCGGTATGGTCGTCACGACCGGCGCATCGTTGTTGGCTGAGACCGTAAACGTGGCGGCGTCGGAGCCGGACAGCAGGCCCGGATCGGTCGCCGTGAACGTAATCGTCTCCGAACCGTTCCACTGCGCGCTCGGAATTATTATCGTGGCGACACGGTTGGTAATATCAACCAGCAACTCGACGTTGCCCGATTTTGTCCAGGTCATCTGGGCGTCGGTATTGTCGACGTCGGTGACATAATTATCAAGGTTTATCTGAGCAAAGGTGAAACCCTCAGGTATGGCCTGGTCGGGAATGCCGCTGACCACCGGCGCGTCATTGACGGCCGTGACCGTAAACGTCGCCGGGTCGCTGTCAAACAGCAGGCCGGGATCGGTCGCTGTAAATGTAATCGTCTCCGAACCGTTCCAGTCTGGATCGATGGCCGTGATGGTGGCCACCCGACCGGCGTCGATGGATACCGACAGGTTGGCGTCGCCGCTGTACGACCATGTAATTTCATTGTCGGCGTTATCAACGTCGCTGACAAAATCATCGAGATTAATGGTCGCGAACGGCGAACCCTCGGCCACCGTCTGATCGGGAATGTCCGACACGACTGGGGCGTCATTGATGTTGTTTACCGTGAACGTCGCCGGGTCGCTGTCTGAAAGCAGTCCCGGATCGGTCGCTGTGAATGTAATCGTCTCCGTGCCAAACCAATCGGCATTCGGCGTCGTCACGGTAGCTGTATTGGAAGCATCGATGCTGACCGCAAGCTCGGTATTTCCGCTGTAGCTCCAGGTCATTTCGGATGCGAGATTATCTATATCGGTGACATAAGTATTCAAATCTATTGTAGCGAAGGCCGAACCTTCATCTATAGTTTGATCGGGAATATCTGTTACAACCGGCGCATCATTGACGGCATTAACCGTGAAGGTCGCCGGATCGCTGTCGGCCAGAAGCCCCGGATCGGTCGCCGTGAACGTAATCGTCTCGGCCCCGTTCCAGTCGCCATCTGGTGCGGTAATGGTCGCGACGCGGCTGGCGTCGATCGAAACCGTAAGTTCCGTATTGCCGCTGTACGTCCAGGTCATTTCGGCGGCGGCGTTGTCGACGTCGCTGACAAAATTATCAAGATCAATCGCTGCAAACGGCTGGCCCTCGTCGATAGTTTGATCGGGAATATCCGCTACGACCGGGGCGTCATTGACGGCGGTGACCGTAAACGTCGCCGGATCGGAACCGGTCAGCAAGCCGGGATCGGTCGCCGTGAATGTGATCGTTTCCGCACCGTTCCAGTCGGCGTACGGTATAGTAATTGTCGCCACATGGCTGGCGTCGATATCGACCGTAAGGTCCGTTTGACCGGTGGCCGACCAGGTCATTTCAGCATCGGTATTGTCTACGTCGCTGACATAATCGTCGAGACTTATGGTGACAAAATTATCGCCCTCGGCAACGGTTTGATCGGGAATATCCGACACGACCGGGGCATCATTGACATTGGTCACCGTAAACGTGGCCGCATCCTCACCAAACAGCAGGCCCGGGTCGGTCGCCCGGAAAGTAATCGTCTCCGATCCCACCCAGCCGGGGCTCGGAATAATGATGGTCGCCACACGGTTGGTGATATCGACCAGAAGTTCCGTATTGCCGGACTTGGTCCAGATCATATCGGCGTCGACGTTGTCCACGTCGGTTACATAATTATCGAGATTGATAGTCGTGAAGCTGGCCCCCTCTGCTATGGTCTGATCCGGGATACCGCTCACGACCGGAGCGTCGTTAACCGCCGTGACCATAAACGTTGCGGCGTCGCTGGCAAACAGCAGGCCCGGATCGGTCGCAGTAAACGTAATCGTCTCCGTGCCGTTCCAGTTCGGATCAACCGGTGTGATGGTCGCCACACGGGAGCCGTCTATGGATACGTTCAAATTTGACTGGCCGCTGTACGTCCACGTAATCTCGTTGTCGGCATTATCGTTATCCGCGACGAAGTCATCGAGATTAATAGTAGCGAAAGCTGTCCCTTCGGCCACCGTCTGGTCGGGAATATCCGACACGACCGGGGCGTCGTTAATATTGTTTACCGTAAACACGGCCGGATCGCTGTCGGACAGCAGGCCGGGGTCGGTCGCGGTGAAGGTAATCGTTTCCGAGCCGTACCATTCAGCGCCCGGAATCGTTATTGTGGCGACGCGTGAGGCATCGATATTAATCGTGAGTTCAGTATTTCCGGAGTAGGTCCAGCTGATTTCGGCGTCACTGTTATCGACATCACTGACATAATCATCCAGATTTATAGTCGCGAAAGTCAAACCTTCATCTATCGTCTGATCGGGTATATCCGTTACGACCGGTGCGTCATTGACGGCATTGACCGTGAACGTCGCCGGGTCGCTGTCAGACAGCAGACCGGGATCGGTCGCCGTGAACGTGATCGTCTCCGAGCCGTTCCAATCGGTGCTCGGAATCGTAATCGCGGCGATATGGCCGGCGTCGATATTAACCGTGAGTTCAGTATTTCCGGAGTAGGTCCAGTTGATTTCGGCGTCGGCATTATCGACGTCCGAAACAAAGTTATCGAGATTTATAGTTGCGAAGGTCGAACCTTCGTCGATAGTCTGATCGGGTATGTCGCTGACCACCGGCGCGTCGTTAATATTATTGACAGTAAACGTCACCGGGTCGCTGTCGCCGAGCAAGCCGGGATCGGTTGCGGTAAACGTGATCGTCTCCGAGCCGAACCAGTCGGCGTCGGGAGCCGTAATGGTCGCGATGCGCGAAGCATCGATACTCACCGTCAGCTCCGTATTACCCGAATAGGTCCAGGACATTTCGGCGTCAGCATTATCGACGTCCGAAACAAAATCATCGAGATTTATCGTGGCAAATGTTGAGACTTCATCTATCGTCTGATCGGGAATATCGCTTACTATGGGAGCATCATTGATGGCGTTCACCGTAAACACGGCCGGATCGTTGTCGGACAGCAGACCGGGATCGGTCGCGGTAAACGTGATCGTCTCCACGCCGTTCCAGTCGATGCTCGGAATCGTTATCGTCGCCACGTGCGAAGCGTCGATATTAACCGTAAGTTCCACATTGCCGGCATAGCTCCAGGTCATTTCGGCGTCTGAATTATCAACATCCGAAACAAAGTCATCGAGATTTATCGTCGCAAAGGTGGAACCTTCATCAATAGTTTGATCGGGGATATTTGTTACCACCGGAGCATCGTTGACTGAATTTACGGTAAACGTTGCGGCATCGCTGTCAGCCAGAAGCCCCGGATCGGTGGCGGTAAACGTAATCGTTTCCGCTCCGTTCCAGTCTGCGCTCGGAATAGTTATCGTCGCAACGCGTGAACCGTCAATACTGACCGAAAGCTCGGTGTTACCGGAGTACGTCCACGTCATCTCGGCGTCGGGATTGTCGGGATCGGTCACGAAATCATCGAGATTGATCGTCGCAAAGGTTGAGCCCTCATCTATAGTCTGATCGGGGATATCACTCACTACCGGAGCATCGTTGATGCTTGACACCGTAAACGTCGCCGGATCGCTGTCACTCAACAGTCCCGGGTCGGTGGCAGTGAACGTGATCGTCTCCGAACCATTCCAGGTCGGTGACGGTATCGTGATGGTCGCGACACGCGAACCATCGATACCGACCGTAAGCTCGGTGTTGCCGGAATAAGTCCAGGTCATTTCGGCGTCGCTGTTATCGACGTCGGACACAAAATCATCCAGATTTATGGTCGCAAAACTGACGCCCTCGTCTACGAGTTGATTCGGAATATCCGCAACCACCGGGGCGTCGTTGACGGCATTGACCGTGAACGTCGCCGGGTCGCTGTCAGACAGCAGACCGGGATCGGTCGCCGTGAACGTGATCGTCTCCGACCCGTTCCAATCGGCATCGGGCGCCGAAATTGTCGCGACGCGTGACCCGTCAATGCTGACGGACAGCTCTGTGTTTCCCGAGTACGTCCAGTTTATCTCCGCATCGGCATTGTCTATATCAGCCACGAAGTCGTCGAGGTTTATCGTGGCGAAAGTCAAACCTTCATCGATAGTCTGATCGGGTATGTCGCTGACCACCGGCGCGTCGTTAATATTATTGACGGTAAACGTCACCGGGTCGCTGTCGCCGAGCAAGCCGGGATCGGTTGCGGTAAACGTGATCGTCTCCGAGCCGAACCAGTCTGAGCTCGGAATCGTTATCGTGGCGACGTGCGAGGCATCGATACTAACCGCAAGCTCCGTATTACCCGAATAGATCCAGGACATTTCGGCGTCAGCATTATCGACGTCCGAAACAAAATCATCGAGATTTATCGTGGCAAAAGTTGAGCCTTCATCTATCGTCTGATCGGGAATATCTGTCACAACAGGGGCGTCATTTATGGCATTGACCGTGAATACTGCCGGATCATTATCCGAAAGCAGTCCCAGATCGGTCGCGGTGAATGTCACCGTCTCTGCACCATTCCAATCAGTGGTCGGAATAGTGATCGTTGCTATTCGTGAGGCATCGATATTAACCGTAAGTTCCGTGTTGCCCGAATACGTCCAGTTTATCTCGGAATCGGCATTATCTATATCACTGACATAATTGTCTAAATTGATGGTCGCGAAGGTCGAACCTTCGTCTATGGTTTGATCGGGTATGTCGCTCACGATCGGTGCATCATTTATATTGTTGACCGTGAACGTCGCCGGATCACTGTCACTCAGCAGCCCTGGATCGGTCGCAGTGAATGTAATCGTTTCCGTCCCGAACCAGTCTGCGCTCGGAATAGTTATCGTCGCTATGCGGGATGCATCGATACTTACCGAAAGCTCGGTGTTACCGGAGTACATCCATGTCATTTCGGCATCGGTATTGTCGGGATCGGTCACGAAATCATCGAGGTTGATTGTGGCGAAAGTCGATCCCTCGTCTATAGTTTGATCAGGAATATCGCTCACGACCGGCGGGTCGTTGACGGCCGTAACCGCAAACGTAGCCGGATCGCTGTCGGAAAGCAGGCCCGGATCGGTGGCAGTGAATGTGATCGTTTCCGAGCCGTTCCAGGTCGGCGAAGGGATCGTGATGGTCGCAATACGCGAGGCATCTATATTGACCGTAAGTTCGGTATTACCTGAATACGTCCAGGTCATTTCCGCATCGCCGTTATCGACGTCGGACACAAAATCATCCAGGCTGATGGTAGTAAAATTCGAGCCTTCGGTTACCGCCTGATTCGGAATATCCGTTACCACCGGTGCATCGTTGACGGCATTAACCGTAAACGTGGCTGGGTCGCTGTCGGAAAGCACCCCGGGATCGGTCGCCGTGAACGTGATCGTCTCCGAACCGAACCAATCGACATTGGGAGCGGTGATAGTTGCAATACGCGAGGCGTCGATACTAACCGCAAGCTCCGTATTGCCCGAATAGGTCCAGTCGATTTCCGCATCGGCATTGTCAACGTCACTAACAAAATCATCGAGGTTTATCGTGGCGAAAGTTAAACCTTCGTCAATTGTCTGATTAGGGATATCGCTCACCACCGGCGGATCGTTGATGCCGTTGACCGTGAATATGGCCGGGTCACTGTCGGAAAGCAGGCCCGGATCGGTCGCGGTAAACGTGATCGTTTCTGCACCGAACCAGTCTGAGCTCGGGATCGTTATCGTGGCGACGTGCGAAGCATCGATACTCACCGTCAGCTCCGTATTGCCCGAATACGTCCAGTTGATTTCCGAGTCGGCATTGTCCACGTCGCTGACATAGCTGTCAAGATTGATGGTTGAAAACGTGGTGCCTTCAAGAATCGTCCGGTCGGGAATGTCAGTTACTACTGGTGCATCATTAACAGCATTAACCGTAAACGTCGCCGGATCATTATCCGAAAGTAGTCCCGGATCGGTCGCGGTGAACGTAATCGTCTCTGCTCCGTTCCAGTCGACATTGGGAATCGTTATCGTCGCCACTCGGGAAGCATTGATATTTACCGTAAGTTCCGTGTTGCCCGAATACGTCCAGTTTATCTCGGAATCGGCATTATCTATATCACTGACATAATCGTCTAAATTGATGGTCGCGAAAATCGAACCTTCATCTATTGTCTGATCGGGTATGTCGCTGACGACCGGTGCGTCGTTAATATTATTGACGGTAAACGTCGCCGGATCGCTGTCGGAAAGCAGCCCCGGATCAGTCGCGGTAAATGTAATCGTCTCCGTCCCGAACCAGTCTGCGCTCGGAATAGTTATCGTCGCAACGCGTGAACCGTCAATACTGACCGAAAGTTCGGTGTTACCTGAGTACGTCCACGTCATCTCGGCGTCGGTATTGTCGGCGTCGGTCACGAAATCATCGAGGTTGATGGTTGCGAAGGTCGATCCCTCGTCTATAGTCTGATCGGGAATATCGCTCACGACCGGCGAATCATTAACGGCTGTAACCGTAAATGCGGCCGGATCGCTGTCGGAAAGCAGGCCCGGGTCGGTGGCAGTGAATGTGATCGTTTCCGAACCATTCCAGGTCGGTGACGGTATCGTGATGGTCGCGATACGCGAGGCATCGATACTGACCGAAAGCTCAGTATTGCCTGAGTACGTCCAGTTGATCTCACTGTCGGCATTATCGACGTCGCTGACATAATCGTCGAGATTAACAGTCGCGAAAGTCGAACCTTCATCTATGGTTTGATCGGGAATATCACTTACGATCGGAGCATCGTTTAAGGCGTTGACCGTAAAAACTGCCGGATCGCTGTCAGAAAGCAGTCCGGGATCGATCGCGGTAAGCGTGATTGTCTCCGAGCCGTTCCAATCACTCGATGGAATCGTGATGGTCGCCACACGACTGGCATTTATATTTACCGTAAGTTCGGTATTGCCGGAGTACGTCCAGTTTATTTCACTATCAGCGTTATCGATATCGCTGACATAATCGTCCAGATTTATAGTCGCAAAGGTCGATCCCTCATCTATAGTCTGATCCGGTATATCACTTACGACCGGAGCATCATTTATGGCATTGACCGTGAATACTGCCGGATCACTGTCCGAAAGCAATCCCGGATCGGTCGCGGTAAACGTAATCGTTTCCGAGCCGTTCCACTCGATTCCCGGTATAGATATTGTCGCCACGCGACTGGCATTGATATTTACCGTAAGTTCGGTGTTGCCTGAATACGTCCAGTTGATTTCACTGTCGGCATTGTCCACGTCGTTGACATAATTGTCGAGATTTATCGTCGCGAAAGTCGAACCCTCGTCTACTGTCTGATCGGGAATGTCGCTCACCACCGGAGCATCGTTTATGGCATTGACCGTAAACGTCGCCGGATCATTATCCGAAAGTAGTCCCGGATCGGTTGCGGTAAACGTGATCGTCTCTGAGCCGTTCCAGTCAACACTCGGGATCGTGATTGTAGCCACGCGGCTGGCATTGATATTTATCGTAAGTTCGGTGTTGCCCGAATACGTCCAGTTGATCTCGGAATCGGCATTATCTATATCACTGACAAAATCATCGAGATTTATAGTCGTAAAGGTCGAACCCTCGTCTACTGTCTGATCGGGGATGTCACTGACGACCGGCGCATCATTAATATTATTGACGGTAAACGTCGCCGGATCGCTGTCGGAGAGCAAATCAGGATCGGTCGCCGTAAAGGTGATCGTCTCTGAACCATACCAATCACTCGATGGAATCGTGATGGTCGCCACGCGGCTGGCGTCGATATTTACCGAAAGCTCGGTGTTACCGGAATACGTCCAGCTTATCTCTGAATCGACGTTGTCCGGATCGTCAACGTAATTGTCGAGACTGATAGTCGCGAAAGTGGAACCCTCATCAATCGTCTGGTCGGGGATATCCGACACGACCGGCGGCTGCTGCGGCGCCGGGGCCGGCTGCAGAGAGAGGGCCGCAATCGCCTGGCGGTTGGGGCCGCTGTGGGTCGCACTGGCCGTGGTCGTCCCGGTGGCTGATTCGAAATAATCCGCCCCGGACATATTACAGGTGGCATTGGATGACTGATCGTATCCTTCAGTCCAGCCGTTGTTCCACGTATATGAGCCGTCGTTTCCACTTAAAGCGGTGCCGATCGACAGACCATTAAATGTGGCATTCATGGTCGCCGTAATCGGGTTCGGCGTGGCCGTGGTCGTGGAGTTGCTGCCGAAGTCGAAAATTGGCGTGGTTTGATTTACATTTTCATAGCTGGCCGCCGCGTACATCGGATCGGTCGGTGCTGTCGATGTATAATTTACCGTAAACTGATTGCTCGTGGCCGCCGTGATTCCGGCTTCATTGAGATACCAGAGTTCCACGTGCGCCTGAAAGCCGGTCGCCGCCGTGGTAGCTTCGACTACTCGGATCATAGTCTGCCCGCCGTACGTCACCGAGCTGATCGGCGCATCGCCGTTGTTTTCATGACCGACGGCAAATACAAGCATACGATTATTGCCGCTGCCAACCGTATGCGTCAGCCCCGTCGTCCAGCTGCTGATGCGGTTTATTACAGAAATCGTACCCGGATCGTAAACCGTGATAGATACCACCTCCGTATCGGCCAGCGCGCCGTCCGATGCAATGAAGCTTACCAGATATATCCCGTTGTCGGTCGATCCCGGGGTCCAGTCAAAAGTACCCGTACCGTCGCTGTGATCGGTAAACGTGGCGCTCGCCGGGACGCTTTCGGCGGTAAGCAAAGGTGTCGTTCCGTTGGGATCAGTGGCGGTCACCGTAAAATTAAGATTCTGGAGCTCATTGGTCGATTTTGGCCCGATCGGAGCGATAACCGGAGGCGCATCCCCGAGGGGTGTCAAACTCCAGACAATCAGGTCACCATATTGAAAATGATTGGCCGTCGTGTAACTGGATTCGCCCGAAACTTGAAAGGCGTACGTCTTGGCCGAGGAAATCTCTTCGGCACCGAAGACCGAGAACATCACCCGGTCGACCGTAATGTCTTTCGCGTCATCGGAAATAAAATCGGAAAAATAAATATTATCCGTGGTGTTGGCCAGACGCGTAACCACGCTTCTGGCATTCTGGCCCTGGTAACCCCATGTATTACCGATGATTACAACATACTCCTGCTGGTTCGGGGTATATGTATTGGTGATATAATTATCATAGGTCGGATGGTTGGCCGTCGTCGTCACGTCGGAATTCTGGACAGCCGAAACCATCTGGTCGAAGGTATTGGCTTTTATGACTATAATGCGGCCGCGCCGGAACGACTTGGACGCCGTCCCCTGGGCCGGGCCGCCCTGTATCACGAAATTGTTCACTCCCGCATTGAGAGTATGGATGCGGGCATATGAAAAAGAACGTCTGGCGGCGTTATTCTCCCACTCCTTGGCCATGGTCGCTTTCTGAATCGTCGAATTAACCTGGAATCGGAACGCCTCACCATTGCTGGTCGATCCGGAAGGAGTCCAGCCCTCGGCGCTTGCCAGGACGAGATAATCACCGGATTCCGTGAGATTAAGGTTGGTCGAGAGAAGATCGGAGAAAGCCGACGTGGTCGACATCACCGCGGCGTCACCGTTCTGTGTGGCAAACCAGTAGTCCTGGTTAAGAGTCAACTGCTCGAGCGGGATGGCAATCAGGGACTTACCGGCAATATAGCAGGTTCCGCCCCTCGTGGACCGATATTGAATCCTCAGATCGGACACTCCGTCACCGGTCAGTATATAGTACCCTTCGAGGGATCCGACGCGCATGGCTTCGGGAGTTCCGCTCGAAGAACCTTCATCGGCGCCGTTCGCGATTGTGGTTGAGCCGTACATAACGGAAACCACCGGGTCTTCGCTGGTGCTGTTGCCGCCGTAAGACACCGAATAAAGGATCAAGTAGTCCACGCCATTCTGCAGGCTGGAGCCCGAGATCACCACGTCCGAATTTTGTAAAGTCGTCGAAGCCGTGCTCTGTTGCGTATTCGAAAATGACGTCAGCGGAACAATGGAAGCGAAGCTCGTTTGCCCGAAAGCAAACGCTCCGATCAGAACCGCAAGTGCAATAGATATCGATTTCTTTTTCATCTCCAAACCTCGCTATCCGAATGATTCGTAGCAAGGCAAACAGCGAATAGTATGGTCGGCTTCATTTCCTCCCCCTGCTACTTCAAGAGTACCATTTTCTTTGTTTCGTGCTTGTCGCCGATTTTCAAACGATACAGATATACTCCCGTGGCGACCGGCTTGCTATTGTCGGACTGGCTGTCCCACTGTTCCGAATAATGTCCCGGCATCAGCGGTTCATTGACCAGTGTCCTGACCTTCTGTCCTAATATATTGAAGATCGAAAGCTCGACGTCCTGGAGGCCGGAACCGTCCGCGGAGATATCGAACTCGATCGTTGTGCTCGGATTGAACGGGTTGGGATAATTCTGGTGCAGGACGAAGCTCGACGGCACCATCGGCGCAGAGCCGCCCTCGACCTGTATTTCACCGGCATTGGCATTGGCCAGATAGACTTTATTTATCCTGATTTTCGAAGCATCGTCGGCATTGACATGCTGCTTGACGATGGCCGGCAAATCGATAATACTCGACAGCCCGGCTTTATACAGCGCACTCTGATCCCACGGGCGGCTGCTGTACATGACCATTTTCAGGTGGCCCTGTTTATCATCGCGATAACTCATGGTCAGCCCACCTATATTCTGAGGGATTTCCGGTTTATCCATCGCAAAGGTTGCCGGATCGTAGTCAACTTCGAGCTGTATCCCGGCGACATTTTCGGGAAACTCACCGGCTATATTGAGCTTGGTATACTGGCCCTGGGCCAGTTCACCCTGCGCCAGTGTCACCGTTGCCCGGTTGTCGGGGCTCGGCGACGGCGACGGACTGATCGGACGACCGAATATCATATTAACAATGCCTACCAGATCAACCACGTTGACCACACCATCGGTAACGACGTTGGCCGTGGCGAAATGTCGGGTCGTCAGCGGGTAATTCCCGATGATATAACCGACCACGTTGACCAGGTCGGCCACGTTTATCCTCTTGTCGATGTTGACGTCACCCATCATGTCGACCTGCACCACTCCCGAGTCGGTCATAAGAGACAGGGAAGCGACTTCCGGGTCGGGATCGATCGACTCCCACGCGTCATATAAATGCACCCAGTAATCGCCCGGCACGGCCGAGGAATCGATGGTCATAAAGGCCTTGAGAATGGCGGTCCCGTCGATTTGATCCGGGTCGCCCATCACTTCATTGGCCAGACCGAAAGTGACGACCTTGACCGTATCGGGAAACTGCCCGATATTTTCATATACTACGTATTCCGGCGTCCGGCTTGTCACGGCGATTGAATCCAGGTCCGCAATGTTCCCCGGATAATCCATATAAAAATCGATACCGTAAACGGTCTTCGACGTTACCAGGTCAATCGGGAAAGCAATCGGCCCGGCCCCGGGAATACCGCCGACCGGTTTACCGCCATAAGCCGAATTGGTGTATAATCTGTCTATATCAATGGCGCTGACATTTATCACAATCGACGTAATTGCCGACTGCGCATTGTTGGCATCGGTGGCCCTGAAATTAGCTACATACGAACCCGCGGCGGTGGAAAGAGACGGTGTCCAGTTAAACGATCCGGTCGCACTGCCCGTCCCGGTGACGGGATTCGACGGCGAAAACGTCGCACCGCTCGGCAGATTCGACGCCAGCAATGAAACCACGTCCCCATCCTGATCGGTCGCCGTAACCGTTACCGTCGGCACGGATTCTCCCTGAGTAACTTCGAATGTTGAAGGGCTTATCGCCCCTATTGTAGGCGCATGGTTTGAGCCGGATGGTGCGCTGTAACATGTATCCGCAACATTGTCGCACCCATACGGGCACTGAGAACAGTCAAAGCCCGTCTGTTCTCCTACCGTGAAAATGCCGGTATAACGATAGGGATAGAAATTGGCGCCGGTCGAATCAGTCAATTGGTTGTCACGAAAATCGGCCGGAGGGTCTATTGTTGTATCGACCGGTCGATAATCCCAGAATCTTAGCGTGTCTTTCATTCCGTCAGTTAACCCATCTTTGACTTCAAACAGAATATTCATAATAGGACTGACTACCCCATAGGACGGAATCTTGGCCGCTTCATAACAGTCCAATATTTCCTGTGGTGTGGTGGAATCAATATTACTCGGCGGCAGTGAAGGCAGGAACTGCACAAACAGGGCGTTCCAATTAATTTCACTGGTCTTGTCATGCAGCGCATAAATGGACGGTTTTGATGTTATTTGCTCCTGGGGTATTTCTCCCAGGCAATATCTAATAGAATCGCGATACAACGAGTTTAAGCCGCGTCCGACCAGTTCCAAACTGTCATAAATGGGGATCTGGGTTTGCGGCAAACCGTTAACCAGATAATCGACCGGTGACAGCATGGTCGTATCATATTCGATTCTCATTAAAAATCCGGTAAGCGTTCTGACGTTCAGCATGTATATCGGTACCCGTACCGTATCGCCGTAACGACCCGCAACATCGCCCAAATCTATTTGGAAGTTATTCGGAGGGGTCCAGTTAATCGGGTTATTCGGATTGGTCTGGCTAAATGCCAACGGTGATAAAAGCAAAAGCGAAAATAAAAACAAAATCGGTATTTTGAAGGGCTGCATGCGCCACCTCTTGAATATGTCAAGATTCAACATTTTTTTCTGAGCCATAGTCTTATCCTCTACTTTATAAGAATCATTTTTTTGCTTATGCTGTTACCACCGGCCTCGAGGCGATAAAAATATACCCCGCTGCTCACCGGCTGGTCATAATCGTCGCGGCCATTCCACGTTACCGAATGGCTGCCCGACGGCAGTTCCCGGCTCAACAGGGTTGCGATTTCCTGCCCGAGAACGTTAAAAACTTTCAGTTCAACTTTGGCGGTGTACGGCAGGTCGAACCTGATTTCCGTCGCCGGGTTGAACGGATTGGGATAATTCTGATGCAGAACAAAACCGGTCGGAACCGATGACGCCGTCCCGACGCTGCCAACTGCCGCCAGAACGCGCCCGTCGGCCGAAGCCGCCTGCACGTCTTTTATTTCAATAGCTTCATTATTTTCAATCCTGAAAAGGTCGTTTGATCCTGACGGCAAGACCTGTCCGTCACCGCCGTAAACCAAAATCCGGAGGGTCCGGCCTTCCCGACCGGATTTTACTGTCATGCCCATCTCGCTCAAATCCGAGACTATTCCCGCTTCGGCGTCATCAGCGAGTTCAGCGGTCACGATCAGGCCGCCCAGTTCCACCGGGCTGTTTATTTTGAAATCGGCACCGAGGAGCTCAAACGCCACTTCCGGATTTCCGGCCACCGGTTTCGGATAGGATCCGGGATTGACAATTTTCAGAATAAGGTAAACCAGATCGGCCACCGTCCCGGTCAGACCGTCATGGTTGACATCGGAATTCAGCCGCTGTCTGGCATTGAGCGGGTTTGTGGCCGGATTGATAAAGAAATTGGTCAGGTATATGGCATCGGAGATCTCAAAAGCGATGCCGTTCAAATTTATGTCTCCTATCCCCTCTTCCGTACTTTTCAAAACCAGGGCATAACCGTCGGCATAATCCACCTGGCTCTGCGTAATTTGTGTGCCGTCACCGGCCGTTACCGTGTTATCCTTGCCGTCCATAATGTCCCTGAAAACGAATTCAATCGGGAGGGCAAATCCGGAATATTCCGAACCCGACGGCATAAGAAAGCGCAGTCTCGCAATCGAACCATGCCCTGGGTCCAGATTGACTCCGGGGCCGTTGCCTTCGGGATCGGCGGCCCCGACGATATTCACGTCACCGGATATCGAACGATAATTCATCTTGAACGTGAAATATTCGAAATTCGCCGATCGGGTTCCGGCGTTCATAACCGAGGCCAGCGCCATCGACGAGGCATCGTAATTCACGACCACGTTGAAACCGGAGACGGGTTCAAGATTATCGAGGTTGACGTTGATATTGACCATTTCTCCGGGATAGGCCGAAAGCGTATCGACACTCATCGCGAAAACGGTCGTCTGGGCCACGGCCGCGACTATCAGCGCCGTATCGGACGCGCCGAACTGATCCGTCAGTTCCACGACAATATTGTGCATGCCGCTGTCGGCATAAGCGGTCGGCCAGTCGACCGACAGACCATCGGAAATACTGTAGCCGGCTCCGGCGGGAAGATCCAGAATGTTCCAGCTGAGCTGATCCCCATCCGGGTCGGAACCCTGCGCGCTAAACGCAAGGTCCTGACCAGACTGGATATCCACACGGCTCGGGGCCGTTATGACCGGGGCGCGGTTGTTGTTCAGTACGTCCAGTTCGACGTTCATCGACGATGAACCGACGCCATCAGAGGCCCAGATCGTTATTTCGAAAGGAGAATTTTCGGAAGAATTGGGCCCGGAAAAATCAGGCGTCCAGACCAGCACGCCGGTGCCGTCGCCGTTATCGGTAAACTGAGAGCCGACCGGCCGGTTGGAAGCCTGGAGAGTCAACTGGTCGCCATCGGCGTCACGGCAGTCCACATTCACCTCAAGCCTTTGTCCTTCAAGCACATACTGACGAGACAAAGACTGAAAATGCGGAAGGCCGTTGGCCGATGAGGACGTCGCCAAAATCAGCCAGGCCGCTCCGCAAAGCAAACCGCTTATGACTCTTATGTTCCCTTTATTGCTCATAATTATATCTCAAGCCCAAACCATTTTGAGCAATAAGCAGACCAACCCCGGGAAATTGATCAAAGATTCAACGACATGATACCCAAGGTGCCAGCTTCTTTTCTTCAACTCATTGTCAGCGCCCTATCGTGCCCATAATGTTTTTGCGCACAACGAGTTATTCTTTCAAATCAATAATCTTCCTTAACCTTTAAAAAATACTCTTACTAACCCCCGGGATTTTCATAAATAGGGTTATTGTTGCGGCGGGTAATTATTTTTGATAAAATACCAAAACGATTTCGATATTGATGCAATAAGTTGCAATTGATTTCACAGGCGATCCGTGCCAAAAAAACAAAAAGACCCTGAACTATTGTGAGGACTTCAACTTCCGTGCTTTTCAGGGTATCTTCTAACATTTTCACTTTTTTTATTTCACCTAAAAGCTTTTCTCTTATCTAACTACTCTCTTTGTGCCCTTCTCCCCATTTTTATTTCCGAGGGAAGGATTGAACCTTCCCACGGAAATAGTTGTATGCCAAAGGTTACTTCAGCAGTACCATCTTTGCAGTAGCGGAAGCGCCTGCGGCGGTTCCACGATAGAAATAGATACCGGAAGCAACATTCGAAGCATCCCAATCTACCGAGACCTGACCAACACCGCGGCCGTTTAACGTAGCGACCTTCTGACCAGCAACGTTGAAGACCTCGACCGTGAAGTCGGTTTCTTCAGTTCCAGGAATATTCATCTGGATTGTGGTCACGGGGTTGAACGGGTTCGGGTAGTTGCTCATGGTGAAGGTCGTCGGGACTATGCTGGCGCTATAAACGGCACCATAGTAATCGACGGCTTCAACCGATGACGGAAGTTCGCCGGCATTCAGGACAGCACCGGTGATAACGGCACCCTGATCGAAGCTGTAAACCAGCGCGCGGGTCTGACCGTTAACGAAGTCGGATTTGACCTGGAAATCACCAGCGGTAGCCGAAACGTCGACTTTACCGTCAAAGACAAACAGAGCCGCACCGAGATTAGCATCGGTTACGATCTGGCCGTTTTCGAGAGTGAAGTGGGCCTGACCGGCCGCAGCCAGTTTCGGATAAGGCAGAGCATCACCAACGATGACACGAATCAGGTAAACAAGGTCAGCCACGGACAGCACGATACCGTCGGCATTGACGTCGGTAGCGGCAACCTGACCATCCACGTTGACCGTGAAGGCCGGCAGACCATAGATGAAGTAGTTGGTGAAGACAACGGCGTCAGCAATTTCATTGGAGATGCCGTTGAGGTTGATATCACCGCGAGCGTCGATATCTTCGGAGCAGATGATATCGATACCACCGTTGAAGAAGTTGATAAACGGTTTCGCCGGCGGTTTGCCAGGTTCACCCGGACACAGATCAGGCTGGAAGCCTGTGAAGGTCGGGAAACCGGTGTTAGGATCGGTAATGTCAAGATAGGTGCTGGGACCCGAGTAGGCATTTACGGTCAACGAAACGCCCGTCAGGATTGACAGCGGATCGGGATCGACTCCTGAATGATAGGCGATCGTGTTGTCGCCGCAATCCATCCAGAAGAACCGAATCGGCACATACTGACATTCGAACGTCCGGTCATTGCTGACCAGGAAGTTCAACTGGAACAGAACCGTGCCGTTAGGAACTTCAAAATCCAGCGGATGATTCGGGCCGTCATTCTGATCGGCAATACCAACCACACGGATCATGCCGCTCGGGCAGGCGCTGCCGCAGTTACCGAAGGGACCGAAACGATAGGTGAAGTATTCCCACTGGAAAGCACCGGGGTTATCGAAGAGAACGCCGGGAATGGCGCCCATGGCATTGAGAGCCGAGGCGTCATAGGCAATCAGGAAATCAAAACCATACATATCGTTCGTGCCGCCCGTCTTGGTTACGTCGACGGTGGCATACATGCCCTGATGCTGACCTTCGACCTTTTCGATCACGATGTCATACGGCAGTTCGGACTGAATATTAAACGTGACAACGCATTCATCGGTATCACCAGCGCAGTCAGTAACAGTCACAGTTACAGGGTGGTCCCCTTCAACACCGACACAGGCGCCGTCAAGAGTCACAACGCCATTGGCATCGACCGAAGCACAAGGATCTGATACCGAAAACGTGAGAACGTCACCGGCATTAGCATCGCTAGCATTCAGATCGAAGGAAGCATCACCAACTATGCTGACCGGAACCTTAAATCCCGGAGCCGGGCAGTTGGTGAACGTCGGAGCGGTATTGAGAACCGTCACCGTGAACACACATTCACTACCCGTCGGGCAGGTATGGAAATTATCCGTACCACAAACGGTAACGTCATGCGAACCGACGTCGGCACAACCGGGATCATAAACCCAATGTATCGTGGTAGCATTGGCAACGGTAGCCGTACCAACATCAGCAGAAGCACCGGTAACCGCATCACCGTCATTATCGGTGAGCGTGAAATCGCGAGAGACTTGATCACTCCACTGGAGCGAAATGTCAGTGCTCGGGCAATTGGTGAACTGCGGGGCCAAATTCGGCGGGTTGTACATGGTCGCACAATACGGACCACCGAACGGGCCTGACGGAGGCAGCCACAACCAGTCGTAGGTCGAGTTGGCATGCTTGATCGAGTCGACACAGACGTCGCCAATGACACCAGTGTCCATACCGGTCGCATCGAAATTCAAGTGCCAACGATAGACGAGCAGCTCCGGCTCATTGGGAGCCCAGCCGCCGGAAGTCGTGGCCAGCGAGTGGTTGACGGTATCAGGAAGATTGCCGTCGTAGTCCGCCACAATAGTGTTCAATGCCGTGAAACGAACGCCGGCATAGAAACCCGGAGCGAAGTTGCTCAGGATTTCCATAGCGCCGCCCATGTAGCCGCCTTCCGGAGCCGGGACACCGGCATCCACCCAGGTCACGGTGGCGACGCCACCGGTGCCGGAAAATTGCAACGGCATGGAATAGCCGTTGCGCTGATTTGCGTCGTTGGTCATATAGAGTTCAATACCGAAATTGCCCGGGGTTAACATCCCCGAAACCATCGTACCGGTAAATTCTACACGAAAACCAACATCAGCGGAAGCCAGCCCAAAAGAAAGAAGCAATACGGCAAGTACAAACAAACTGCGTTTCATTTTGTACTCCTGTTTTGTTTCGTTAAGTCTAAACATTTACTTACGATTCCTTTTGTTATGAATCGTTTAACCCCCCTCAGGGTCATCAGAAATCTTTTCTTTCTCCGCCGGCGAGAGCCACCAAGCCTTGCGAAGCACAAGATCTCCGATTTAGAAGAATAATGTTATCTTCTCTCTTCTGAGCGCGTGTAATCCAAAATTACCTCTTTAAAGCTTCACCTCCTTTCTTTCTTTCATAAAGTTGATTCCTCAAAGTTAATCTGACCTCTGTATGTCAGGTTTTTACTATTTCAAAGTTAATTTCCCGTTAAGCCTAAAATCCTTCACAGCACGGAGCCGGTCCGTGCGGAACGTCATAGAGGAAACCTATCAAATACAAAATATCCAGCAGGTTGATATTGGCCCCGGCCTGGCCGTCACAGTTACAGTCAGCCAGCAGCGGGTTATCCGGGTCCGGGCCACTGCCATAAATGCTGGAAATCAAGAATAATATATCCAGAAGATTGACGTTGTTATCATGATTGGCGTCGCCGCAAAGCCCCCGCAAAACCGTCAGAGAGCCATTCTTCAAAAAGACGGCGGTCGTATCCAGATGGCCGACCAGAATCGTATCCAGCGAGAACGAATCCGATGGCCCGACCGAAACACGCTTGTAGTTATAGCAGATAGTATTGTCCGGAGGATCGACCCACTGCTGGCATTCCCACCAGAGGGTATCTTCGATCTCCTCAGTAATCACGCCGATTCCATTACCGTCCTCGTCCGAAAAACTAAAATTGTTCAGGCTGTTCGCCTCAATCTTTATATCGACAGTTCGATTGGTGGCACTGTCCGCAATCGGTTTTATATCGCCCAAAATCTTTATCAATGGAATTTCTCCGTATTGCGGATAACCGATCCCCGGGACGAACGGCGGTGATATTGGCGGAACCTCCGTGGACGCCGTGATCTTTAAGTCATATCCCGTGCCCGCCAGCGATCGCGAATCAACCAACTCCCATCCTGAAATCAGCGTCCCGACCGTATCCAGATTACCCACCTGGGCCGCCACCGTATCTATGCTTGTCGAATCAAATCCGGGCAGGAAGGTGGAGTCTATGCAATCGCCTAATGCATTCGTATCCAGACAATGCCAGAACCCCAGAATTAAGGCCGAGTCGACACAATTTTCACCCTCGTACTGCTGGCAGACCCAATAATCCGAAACCTCGACATACGACGTGCAAACGGCACCGTCATATTCATCACAGGCCCAGTATCGCAAGACCGATATTGTATCGGTGTTAGTCTGAAACTGAAGGATGTCAGGGTTTGAAAGCACCAGCCAAAGTTCGAAAGCGGCGACGGTGTCCGTATAGTTCCGCATGAATACGGAGATTACTGAATTTTGCGTGCCGGGCAGTCCGCTGGTATCGCCAACCAAGACTTCCAGGTCATAGGCGTGTGACGACGGCGCCGTGGCAAAAATTAAAACGCACAGCACCGGGAGAATCAGTGCCAGCCGTTTTAGATATGTCGGACTCAAGGACATTCCTTTCCTCCTTGACTAAAGTTCTTGGGCGGTTCGGTTATCCCTTAACTACGAAGCGATAAAAACAACCTCTCAAATTCTGTTCAAGTCAGTCTTATAGGCAGGGCTTACTTAATTACTATCGGCCATTCCGGGGTTTTTTCAAGTTATGCCCAAAGCTCTAACAACTGACTTCCCAAGTAGTTACTTTGTCTTTTAAGCGGCCCCCCCGGCCAACTTAAAACGGAGTATTGCGCTTTACGACTTTAGCTATTACGCTTGTTGGACGTCTTTAATGAAGACTTTAAAATCACCTTATTCTTTGTTGTATAAGGTAGTACTGCAGACATTACACCTATCATCCAACGGTGAATATAAGCCCTGTTGCCCATTCTGTCAACAGGAAATTCGCCCATTTCCGGCATTTTATTCAGAAAAAACCGTGCCGATAAAGCCGCATCCATTAAGGATTTTAGAGGATTGACCGGATTGACAAGTTCCGTCGCAACCATACCCGCACTGTCCCCACGGACGCACGCGGTATTTATATAATTTATTCGTAATAATTTTTTTTAAAATTAAAAATCCCGACTATTAATTTTATGCTCGTTATCGAGGATTATGCAAAATATACGAAATTTCTTTCATAATCAGACAAACCAAAAATGTCATCCCGGACTTAATCCGGGATCCAGTTCATAATTCTCCGGATACCCGCACTTCATTCTTCAGCGCCTTCGGCCTTCGCGGGTATGACATTAACTGGTCGATGGCATAATATTGTTCCGCCAGGTGCTGATCCCGACGACGCCTTCGTAGGGCAGCAAGAAGTAGGTCGGGTTCCGAGTGAAGCGAAGCGTAACGAGAAACCCGACAACAAGATGTCGGCTTTCTCTCCTGACTACGTCAGGATTCGGAAGCCGACCTACTGGTTTTTCAACAAGCACAATACGGGTGGGTAACGCCCCTTTTGAAAGTCCACCTTCCATTCACCCTGCCCCAAAAATACCATTTGCCTAATCCCATTCTATTTCTTAATCTTAAGTTTCATTAACTCCTGAAATGAGAGCAAAATGGCCAAATTGATGAGCAAAAAAACCAAAGAGATTGTGCGCACCACCGCCGTGCTGGTGATTGTCGCTCTCTTTTTCACCTTCTATATAATCTATCCTTTGAACGTCATCGACGATTTCACCGCCCGCGCCAACCCGGATCAATATTCCGTCAGGACTTTTGAATATACCAACGACCCCGGCATCTTCGCCGATTTCAATCCGCCGCCGGATACTTTTACCGTCACCACCAACGACAATATTCAACTGGCCTGTCTATATTTCGGCCCCGATACAACCGCCCTGGATTCGAGCCTCGGCACGGTTATACTTCTGAACCCGGCCGATACCGACCGGACTTATTTTGCCGATTATGTCGCGCCGCTTCACGACTCGGGATGGACCGTCATTCTCTACGATCAGCGCGCGACCGGTCAGTCCGGAGGAATCTATCATGCCGGGGGTGTCTTTGAAGGTGAGGACCTGATCGAGGTGATAGCTGCCGACAACTTCAACGGATGGCTGAAACGGCCGCTAATCGTCGCCGGTTTCGACGTCGGCGGTGATGCCGCCATCAATGCCGAGCGCACCGACAACCGCATCGACCGCGTGATCGCGGTCAACCCCTACCTGACCACGACCAACTGGCTGCAGACCAATCGAGAGAGAACCGGCAAGCTGGGCATCCCGCTGGGCAATATGTTTTATTTTTGGTGGTACAAGAAATCATCCGGCTTTCCGTACGATCGCACCGGCGTCGACGACATCAAACCGGTCGAGGGCCCCTGCCTGATTCTGGCCGATCAGAAAGTAATGGATTCGCCCGAACTGAACCGACTTATAGAACTCGACACCGGCGATAAACTAACCACCCAACTGGCTCCTGATAATTACACGGAAATCAGAGAAGAAATTCTTTCGGCTATAGCGGATTAAAATCCGAATCCGAGATCAAACGAGAATTTTTCGATATCATCGCTGGTATATCCCGACAACTGCCACGTGAAATAGAGCTTGAAACTGAGCGGTGGAATGCGCCCTACCGAAAACCCAAGCTCGCTGAAAGCGGTCCGGGCCAGGCGGGCGTTATCCATTGTAGCCTGAAAATTCTCGCCCCTGAGATCTGTCCAGAACGCACCGCCGTGTACTCCCAGCGACAACGGCAAATCTTTGATTCCCGGCAGGCCCGATTTTAAGAACAGCAACCGCCCGAAATCATGGGAGATATAAGCACTGACGACCCGGTTGCCGCTGAAGTTGTTTCTCCCGAGAGTCTTGAACGACAAATGTTCCGGCATCAACTCCCCGGCAAAATCGACCGTAAACAGATTCTGCGGCGTCAGCTTACCGTCGGACATCCCGCCATACAACAGCATCTCGCTTGTCCCCAGCCCGAGAAAGCGATAGTGTGGGTTAAAGCTGGCAAAATAGCGCCGGTAATGAAAATCATTGTCTATGAAATCCGGCGAGGCGTATTCTACCCCGGTTTTGAAAATCACGTACGGCAGCTGCGACTCCGGCAATTCCTGTCCTTTATTCAATATCAGGTTACGGCTGTCCCAGACCAGTTCGGCGCCTACCGAACGAAGATGACCGTCGGCGATGGGAGGATTGAACCGCGCCGTATCCGGATCAAAAAGACTGTAATCTTCGTTCTTACCGACCGTGTATTGTTTGAAATCCCTGTATATCGCTGCGAATTCCAAATGGCGGATCGGTCTCAGACCGACCCGGGCCTTAAAGCCTTTTTCCACGTAATAATCGAACGGGTCCATGTCGGCCAGA
The DNA here is from genome assembly GCA_963702205.1 of uncultured candidate division Zixibacteria bacterium. Classification (GTDB taxonomy): domain Bacteria; phylum Zixibacteria; class MSB-5A5; order GN15; family PGXB01; genus CALAMC01. The sequence continues at coordinate 1,166,646 of OY969724.1, read as the reverse complement.
AACGCAAAGAAAGCAGGATCAAAATCAGGTTTGGTGAAAATGGTCGGACGGTGCGTTATTTCATCGTGATACTCGAACCCGACTTTGACATGCTTTTTTGGGCTGACTTCATACTCGAAGCCGTAATTTTGCCGCCATCTTTCGTTCTTATAGCCGTACCCGGCTTTGGCGTATACCCTCAAACCGCGAGCAAGTTTCCTCACATCCACACCCAACCCGGTATAAGCGCCTTCGACCCGGTTGTAATGCACCAGGTCATATTGCGTCATCGAAATTGCCAGGGCTAATCCCAAACCTCTCAGCATGTATGAATAAAATGGTTTGGGGGCATGGACGGTCGAATCTATGCGGGTATAGGCTTCGTCTTCTTTCAGGGTCAGAGGTATCGTCGGCGCGGTGTACCATTCCGTCGAATCGACGTCGTCGGCTGTCTCTGCCACTTCAAGGACATACTCGTCGAACGTATTCTTCGGATGATTGATATTGAAACGATAGTCATAGATCGACCCTACAAAATCCAGCGTAAGGGTCGGGATTCCCGGCACCGGGATATTGATTTTGGCGGCAATCTGTTCTTCGATAGGCATCCAGTATTCACCCTCGAATTCGGCAAATGTCTGCGAAAACAAGGCGTCTTCAAGCATCGGAAAATCCAATGCCTCGTTGAACGTCACCGATACCCCGACCACATCATAAGTCGAATCGGCGATATCGAGCGTCCCTGCAAACAGCGGAACCGACTGGCTCCTGGGCTCGAATTCGAGATGAAAGACCGGTTTCTTATCGATATAAATCGTGTCCATCAGATAATAATTGTAATAGTCGAGGGCATCCGTTGCAGTCGGCGAAACCACGGAATACCGGCCGAGATCGATACGATTAAGGTTGAAGTTTAAGATCTCTCCGAGCGCCACTAAATTTGCCTCGGGAGGGATATTGGCCGTCTGGCGTCGGGAATTGATTATCTCTTTATATTTGTCCGGATATTGCCAGTACCCCGACGTCTGCGATTCGGCGATCAGAAATATCCTTGAGGAATCATCCGCTTTCTTGTCAGGACGAGTGAATGTAATTCGGGAATAGGAATCGAAAGAATAGCTTTTGATATGTGATAAAATGTCATTTTTACGCTTGATTGCCTCGACTATGATTTTCTGTCCCGGATCGAGCGCTCGATCATAGACCTTGATACCTTTGATCACGATCGCCGCCGGTACCAGATGGACGTCAAGCGTCAGCGAATCTTTCAGGTCGACTTCCTGCTCGTCACTGAGATATCCGATACAGCTGAATTTGAGTCTGTAATGACCATCGTTAAGGCGCAGGCGGTACTGCCCGGTTTCGTTGGCGATCATCGTGCGCCCGGTCCCGAGCGCCTGAACCGACGCGAATCCCACCGGTTCGCCGGTCTGAGCGTTATAGATAGTCCCGGAGACTGTCGCCCCGTACGCCGTCCCCGCCGCAAGAACAATTATCAGAAAAAGCTTATTTAAAAAAGATACCAATCTATAGTCGTCCCATAACTGATGTGTCAATAATTGTTAGACTCTATAAGAAAATGGAAGTTTCAATAAAAACGAAATCCGGGAAAAATTAACACAATGCTAATACAACCGCTCGCGTTTGGCCAGAAAAGCATAAAGGGCCGTGTCGAACGGGACCGAGGTGTCGATCAGATGATAGTCAATCCGGCTCTGACGGCACTCCGACGCTATATAATCCGAAAAATCCGAGGTCGCTTTCTGATAATGCTTGCGAATCTGCCACGGTAGAGTTGTCAGCTCTTCGCCGGTTTCCATGTCTTTGAAGACGGCTTCCGACGGAAACGCGAAATCGCGCTCGCGCGGATCGAGAATGTGAAAGAGAATTATTTCGTGGTGTTTGTGGCGAAAATGCTTCAGGCCGGAGATAATCTTCGACGGTTCATCCAGCAGATCGGACATAATGACAATCAATCCGCGACGGGTAATTCGCTCGGCCATCTCGTGAAGCGTATCGGCGATATCGGTCTTGTCCGACGCCGTCTGGGACGCCAGTTCCTGCAATAATAAATGCAGTTGCCCGGACCGCGACCGGGGCGGAATATAGCGGCGAATTGCCTCGTCGAACGTCACCAGCCCGACCGCGTCGCGCTGCTTGAGCATCAGAAACGACAGTGACGCCGCCAGCAGCGAGGCGTAATCGAGCTTGGAAACCCCGTCGGATTTGTAGGCCATCGACGCCGAGCAGTCCACCAGGAGATATCCCTTGAGATTGGTTTCTTCCTCGTACTGCTTGATATAATACCGGTCAGATTTGGCGTAAACCTTCCAGTCGATGTCGCGGATATTGTCGCCCGGCATATACTGACGGTGCTCGGCGAATTCGACCGAAAAGCCGTGGTACGGCGATTTGTGCAGCCCGGCGATAAAGCCCTCGACCACCATACGGGCCTTGAGCTCCATCCCCTTAAGCTTCCCGACGATCTCCGGGTCCAGATATTTCCTGTATGAATTTTCCATCTACAATTCTTGTAGGGCAGAACCCTTTAGCGATTCTGCCATCTTGTTCCGACATGATTTCGTCGGGTTTCTCATTTCGCTCCGCTCCACTCGGAACCCGACCTACTTTCTACGCCCTCAATGCCCATAAGTTTATAACATTTGTCGGTAAATGGCAATCATCCGTTAATTTTCCGTACATAAAAACGCCGCCAGAATCCCATCCTGACGGCTTAAAATAAAATTCTTCATTCACCGGCACAGAGGTTCCGGCCCCGGCGGGTCACTGTATCGGTAGGCTATCAGAATTAAAATATCGAGCAGGTTAATCGCTCCGTCGGCATTGACATCACTCATCTCCAATATATCCGGTGGATCACCGGGTGGGTCGGCATAGACATAGTTTATCAGGTACAAAATGTCTATCAGGTTGACCAGATAATCTCCATTGGCGTCGCCGCACCAATATATAAAAGCCAGTCCATCGGCCGTAAACGGTGTATATATGTCGTTCAGCCCATGCCTGAAACTAAGGTAATAATTGTCAAAAGGTTCTATTCTGATCTGCGTAGTTTGATCGTTATTACCCGCCACCACCGTAAAATAGAGTTTTAGCACCGGCCCCACTCCGGGCTGTAGGTACTCAATCGGTTCATCCATCAAATTCGACCTCAGCAAAAGGGCCAGTTTTTGATCGGCATTGTACCAGGTAACGATATAATTAAATGATTCTGTCCGGCATCCGGCCATCGAAAACGAATCCAATGCCAGCTCCAGATCGCCATCGTAAACGACCGGGAGATATATATCTTTTAAATCGAGGCTGTTTCGCGCCGAAATCGTTACTTCAACCTTCCGTCCGACACGACACGGGGCATCGGACACGATTAGGGAATCGGCGAAGGCCACCACATAATTTTCATAATGGGCAGTATAGCTCTCGCCGCCGGAATTGATTTCGAGGGTTACGTCGTAACTTCCCACGTCCGCATAAGTGTGGACGGGCGATTGCTCATAAGACGAATCGCCATCCCCGAAATCCCAGTGCCATTCGTCGACCGTAAACTCCGACGAACCCTGAAAGGTCACTTCCAAAGGAATTTGACCGAATCTGGGTTCACCGAACAGGTTGACATCCCGGGCCGGTTCGATATTCACGTAGGCCGCTTCCCTATTCCAGGGACATAAATCCTCCGGTTCCCAGTAGCAATAAAGATTATCCATCGTAAACCACGTCGTATAACCCGCGGTGCCCCATCCATAGTTCATGTGATATTGATACATTTCGGAAACCTGACGATATCCGTCGCAGACGATTTCATGTCTCGGGATTTCGTACATAATAGGCCGCAGTGCGTCTATTTCCGTTTTTATGATTTGAAACCAATCTTCGATTGAATAATCCACTCGCTTGAGTCGTTCAATTTGACTTTTATATCGAAGATGTTCGGGAAATCCTGATATAACCCGGTCGGGGTCCGCACCGGTCGCACAAGATCCATAATCAGCTTCAAAAAGAACCCCCATTTCGAAACATATTTCCGCGGTATTCTCTCTCGCTCCATCGTATACGTACGGGTCGGAAAAGTCCGCCGATACTTCACCGCCGCCAAGACCGGTGCAATAGTCACCTTCCCAGTAATAGGAATGTGATCCTACTCCGTACGTCGGCCATTGATGGTAAAAAACTATCTGCGCCGCCGCAAGTGGAACGCATCCAACCAGGCACAATCCGCTCTCGCTTGTCGGGCAAAGACTGTTGTATGGCGGTCTCTGATCCCACAGAGTCGTCAGAAGTGGCCCGGCTTCCAAATCGACGCGCATTGTTTTGCCGCTTAAAGCCATCGCAAAATCCTCTGGGCTCACCGCCAGACGGTCCCAATCGCGGCGATGAGAACCGTCAAAGAGCGGCATATTCTTGTCATCCGCTTTTGCCTCAAGGCTGCCGTACCTGTCAATGAACAATTCCAAACGTTCGGAGAGCGTTTCACGCAAAAGCCCCGGCAAACCGTCGGTTTCATCGGCATTGAAGCGGCCCATGTCGGAATACGCCTTTATGGGCGGCATTTCCTTAAGCACCGGGACAATAATATACCCCTCCGGATAAATCTCATAACAGACCGCCAGCATAAGATCGCCGTCACTAATATCTATCCTATTTTGAATTTCCGGTGCGGTTGACCCACCCCAATCGCCCTCGTTGGCGACCATTAAAGTCAGCCAATTGCGGCACACGGACTCCATTTCTTCGGGTGTGGCACGCTCCGCGGACACGTTTTTAATGCTGATGAAGGAAAAGACTGCGACGAAAAAGGATGTTAAAAGATAATATCTTAGGCGCGCTTGATGCCTTACAAATCGCATAATCACCTCCGGCCAGTGTTGACTTCAGACAACGCTGAAAACAGGGCTATATGTTAAATATATCGGAGATGTAATATCTGTCAAGAAACCATTTGTGATTCGTACCAGACAATGCTCGATACAAGGACGTTGAGAAAAGCCGACGGCTGGAATAAGTGAGCAATCGACTCAATTTGGTTTCCCCACCACTTTAGTGGTGGGATTCTTCTTGTAGGTCAAGCCGACTTGCCGAAGGCCCTGCCTGCGCTGAGCTTGCGGGGTGAGCCTTGCGAAGGGCGGCTTGACATCTTTCCGCCATCCTGACGGAACACAAAATCTTCTACGCCTTCAACGTCTATAAGTTTATAACATTTGCCGGTAAATAGCAATCAACCGTTAATTTACCGTACATAAAAGCGCCGCCAGGAATCATCCCTGACGGCGCGTTGCCCTTACCACCTAAGGACATAAGGGATCCGGCCCCGGCGGTGTACCATACCGGTAGTCGATCAAATACAAAATATCAACCAGGTTGATAGCGCCGTCACCGTTGGCGTCGCCCGCCGCGAGCGGCATCGGCTCCGGCCCCGGAGGAACGTCATATTTATATGATATCAGGTATAAAATATCGATCAGGTTAACGTCCCCATCGCCCGAGGCATCTCCGCACAAAAACGACGTCGACACGGTGCTCGTGTTTACCACCGGATTATATGTCAGAAGCGGGCTGTAAAAAATCGGCAGATATGACATGAATCCGTCGTATGTCAACGTCACACTCCCCGACGCCGGATTGGGAATAGAAAAATACAGCTTTATAATCGGCCCGTAACCGGCCTCCAGATCGGGCGTTGAACTGTTGTAATTATAAATCGAAAGCACGTCGCGATGGCCGAACACGTCGGCGAAAATGTGTGCGACGGTATCGAAAGCCGCTGTCCGGCAGCCAGCTGTGGAGAATGAATCGAATGTCAGACTAAAATCCCCGCCACCGTACTCGAACGGCAGCCTGATCTTGGAAACCGGGACGTTGTTTCGGGCGTTGACCGTAACTTCCACGTCTCCGCCCGCGTCGCCCTCGGCATCGATACCGATAAGGGTGTCGGCCAGGATACTGATGTATTTAGTCTTGATCCTCGATTTGGTGCCGGTATCGGTTCCCGCATCGACCGATACATCAAACTGTCCACCGGTCGTGAATGTATGCACCGGATTTTCGACAGTCGCCCCGTCGCCGTCACCGAAATCCCACGACCAACTGTTGACCGTATAACCATAAATCGGCGTAAACGCCACCTCGAGCGGCGCCCAGCCGATAGTCGTGTCGGCGAAAAACGAAACCGGCTCGAGCGTAAAGCTCAGTGGTCCGCCGTACGCTCCAAGGTCGTTGGTCAGCGTCCCGGTCGCCGGCCAGATTGCGCTGCCCGGCGCAGATGGATCTTCCGGATCGTAAAACGCGACTCCCGGATCACCGGCATCGGTGCACGGCGAACCGGTCGTAAGATATAAAAATTCGCCTATCAATGCCGGATCGACGTCGATGTTTCCCGTCCCGGCGAGACTGCCGTTTTGTATGTCGTTGTATGACGCGCTGAAGCTCCCGCCGAAGGTCTGATAAGTTTGATTGGGCGCGTTGCCCCAGACGATATTATTATGGAGCGTAATCGTACCCGAGGCGTAAATATACACGCCGCCTCCGCCGGTCGCGGCGACGTTGCCGACGATGGTATTGTTCTCTACGATTGACGTGCCGGGATTTTTCCAGATTCCCCCGCCGCCATAGTCTTCACCGCCAGTATTATAAGCGATGACGTTGTTTCTTATGGTCCCCTGGCAGTAGTTGAGTACGATTCCGGCCCCGTAGCGTCCCCGGTTGTGTACCTATAATATTGTTTTGTATCAGCGGATCGCCGTCGCCGATCCGAATTCCACCGCCGCCGGCGCTGACCAGCCCCGACGGAACAAAAACCGCTTCATTGTCGACGATATAATTGTACTGAATAATCGGGCTGCTTTCGGTCATCAAAATACCGCCGCCCTCGCGGAATGTCCCAGCCCCGTGCTCATCGACCCAGTTGGTGCCGGTTCCGCCGGTTAATGTGAAACCCTGAAGGATCGAAAAATTATTTTCATGGGTCACCATCAGGACACAGCTGGCCGAATCGGGATGAACCGGCTGGCTGCCGTCGATGATCGTGTTGAAAATGTACGATGGGTCATTGTCCAGAGCGAACCGGCTGGTGACGACGATCCACTTGCCGAGGAAATCGATATTTTCATAATACCGACCCGGCGCCACCATAACCGTATCGAAGAAATTGGCGGCGACAATGCCGTCCTGGATCGACGGTTGATCGTCGGGGACGTTAATCACCGCGGCCCGGCCGTCTCCGGGCAGGACGGACAGTACGATCGCGGTTAAAAGTGCAAAAAGAAACAGGGACAAACCGCGGACAGAATTTTTGGCGCACGTATCCATAGCGCTTTCCTTTCAGGAAGATGTTTAGTATTCCTGGCTTCCTATAGAGGCCAATTTGAAAAATTCAATCAAACAGCAGGCCGGGTTCCAAGGTTGTAGGTCGGGTTCCGAATCCCCGACTTCGTCGGGGAAGAGAAACCCGACAATGTACTATCTGAGCATCATTTCCCAACCCACCGTCTTTCAATATGACCGGTGGCCGGTATCAACTGATTTCGATGATTAGTTGTCCGGCCCGGAAATTCCTTGCAGGCGAAATGAAAATAAAACAGGATATTTTTATGAAATATGGAGAAAGACGGTCTATTTATTGGAGTCCGAGTCTTTCAGATTGCTGAGAATGCGCTTCCTGGCGTCATCGGGTAGAGTAAATTTGACTTCGGCTTCATCGCCGTATTCTTTCGGGAGCTTTTCCAGTGTCCTGTCGATAATCCCGATTTGCTTTTTATAATTGGTGCACCAGTCGCAGACCGTAAGATGCAGCCTGACCAGAATTCGTTCCTTGAGGCTCAGCTTGCCGAGGCGAGCTTTCGAAAGCTGCTCGGTTATAACATCGCACGGCGGCAGACGATAAGCGATCAGGTCGATAACCCACAGCTTGAATCTTCTGGCGACACCGATTTTTTGTTCCGAATTCATTCTATCACCCAGTTTTCTTCGATGCAATGACGGAGCCTGCTTCGGGCCCGGTGCATTATACTATATAGATTGGACTCCGTCAGGCTCAATTCCTTGCAAATAACTTTGCTTTCGATCTCCTTTAGCTGATACCAGACAAACACGACGGCGTACTGCTGCGGGAGCTTTTCGAGACAATATTCGACTATTTCCCAGAACTCTTTGTTCTCGAGAAGGGCGTCCGGGCTGTCGCCCCAGCTTTTTGGCGCCAGTTTCGGGTCCCAGTGACCTTTCCACTTGCCGCCGCGATTGAACGATTCGGCGTGCTCGTCGTCTTCTGCCATCTTCTGCCATTCGATTTCCCGGAACAGCTTTCTTTTATAATCTCTGATAAGATTTTTCAAAATGCTGACCATCCAGGTCAACCCCGACGACAGTCCCTTGAAACTGCCTCTGGATTTCAGCGCATTTAAAAATGTCTCCTGCACGAGGTCTTCGGCCACGGTGCGGTTCCATAGCCGGGTGTATGCGAAATTGTACAAATAGTCGCCGTAGGCCTCGACCCATTTCGACGGATCAAAGACAACATCTTTCTTATTATCCAATTCCATTGCTATTAATACGCGGCCGCGATCCAGAATGCTCTATTGTGAGTAAATTTATTATCCGTCTATATCCTAATTGACATTAATATCGACACGATTTGCGTGCCCCACCACTTTAGTGGGGGGATTTCCCCGGCCTATCAGGAATCCGCACCTTGCCCAAAAATAGCGTAACCCAAATTACTCAAGATTGTATCTAATCAAGTACTGTTGAGCATCCAGCCTGTTATCGCCGAGACCTTCTTTCCATTCCTTGCATACTAATCCAACGTGTGGCTTGAACCATATAAACCAAGTATCAGGGATATTACCAGAATTATGGTTTATACCTTTTACTTTTATTTTAAAGCAGTTTTTATAAATATCTCCGGAATGAACTCGTTTATCTTCTTGAGCAATGATTTCATAAAAAGTAGATTCATTATAATTGAATTCTGTCCATTTGCTACCAATTTCCATCGGGCATAATGCCCAGATTCCAACTTCCACTTTTTTAGGCCCTTTATAATACTCTTCAAGCAATGAATCTCCAGCAATTCTTAGATTAACATGAACCACATATGGCTCTTTAGCATCAACATCTATAATCCTAACTGCTTTATAAATGTTATTGTTATTTGTATTATTATATTTTTCGATATGAAAAGAATCAATTGTCGAAACACTCGGCATAGCATCTGAACCGATTGATGTCTTTAATATATACCGTGGGTAGTACGTTTCATATACCCAATAATTCCCTACATGCAACAATCCCGTAATATTATCCTTAATGCAGTCATCCTTATCATTTGCTATTGAATTACTGGATGAAACAATAGCTAATAAGACCGTCAAAATTATATATTTTTTGATTCGCATTTTATGACCCCTTTTGCGTCAGGAAAGAGTTTCTGGCGCTGTTTTATTCAGATTTAATCTTGTAGGCCAGAACCTTTTAGTGGTTCTGCCTTTTGCTCCGGTATGATTTTGTCGGGTTTCTCGCTTCGCTGCGCTCCTCTCGGACCCGACCTACTTTTTAATCCCGAACCGGGGTGCACCGCCGCTTGCCTCCGCGCCGTCATGAACCCCTTCCTGACGGAATACAATTCCAATAACGAGGGCGGCAGATGTCCACATCTGCCCCGGAATTCGAATACTTAATCTTGCCTCAGCTCTTCTTCCGCAGTTCCGCCAGAATCATGTACGTCATGATCGCAAACGTCATGATCAACAGCGGACCGGTCGTGTACAGCAGGATGTTCGCAGGCCGACAGAATCCTGAACCGATAAGAGAAATCACATGCAGGACGATAAGTACAAAGCTGAGCCAAAAAAATCGTTTCTTGGCACTCTCGGAAAAGCTCGTCCCCATGAACAGGAACCCGAGTGCGAAAAACAACAGCGCCTGCGTCCCGACGTGCTCCATCGCCCATTCCAGGTTTTCCTGCAGCATCATGCCGAATGTACTCTCATCATCGGCCGGAGGCATAACCGGGTCATCGACAACTTCGGTCCGCGCGGAATCATCCCAGACCGGATCGGTGACGGCATCATGAGTTGCGAGCATCGCTTCCATTTTTATGGTACTGGCCGACGTATGCCCGTTGCCTGAATATCCGGAATAACTGACGTGAAGGAATCCGAGGATGGTCATACAGATAAGTACAACCAGAACCAGAACGCAGAACAGCCCTACAAACGTTTTGCCGTACGGCGGCAAATCGCCGATTTTGAAATCCATATCCATACCCCATACATTACCCCATTAACGGTCAACCAATCAGATGCCAGGACTTAGGAGGAATATGGAATAACTTAACTGCGATGTTTTACATTTTCAATTAATTTTTCGACGATAGCCGCGGTATCGACCCCGTCGGCCTCGGCATTGAACGAAGTCACGATGCGATGCCGCAGCACCGGCAGAGCGGCGAAACGGACGTCCTGCGGGCCCGGTGTCGGTCGGCCGTCAAGGATGGCCCGGGTTTTGGCAGCCAGAATCATATATTGAGAAGCGCGAGGTCCGGCACCCCAGGAAACCCAGTTTTTGACAAAATCCGGCGCAGAGCCGCTGTCCGGGCGCGTCGCGCGCGCAATATCGACGGCATACTGAATCAGGTTATCGGCCACCGGGACTTTGCGAACCAACTGCTGGAATCCGATAATGTCGGCCGCTGAAAGGATTTTGCTGAGATTATAATTCAGCACGACCGTCGTGGTCCTGACAATCTGATTCTCTTCGGCATCCGACGGATAATCGACATAGATGTTGAACATAAAGCGGTCGAGTTGAGCCTCAGGAAGCGGGTAGGTGCCTTCCTGCTCAATAGGATTTTGAGTTGCCAGTACAAAAAACGGCTCCTCCAACTTGAATGTTTGCCCGGCCGCGGTGACTTCGTGTTCCTGCATGGCCTGAAGAAGCGCCGCCTGCGTTTTTGGCGGAGTACCGATTGATTTCGTCTGCCAATATGGCATTCGCAAATACGGGACCCTTGACGAACTTAAACTGGCGATTGCCGGTTGACTTGTCTTCTTCTATTATTTCCGTGCCGGTAATATCTGATGGCATCAGATCGGGGGTAAACTGGATTCGATTGAATTTTAGGTCCAGAACCTGCGCCAGGGTCGAAATTAACAGGGTTTTGGCCAGTCCGGGAACACCGACCAGAAGGCAATGACCCGACGACAGCAGTGCTATCAGGAGCTGCTCGATTACCTTGTCCTGACCTATTATTACTTTGGCTATTTCCTTGCGAATACCGTTGTAGGCATCGTTAAGTTGTTCTACCGCTTTAAGATCACTTATTTGTTCAGTCATTCCAGGAGCCATCCTTCGTGTTTGATAATCCGATTAGGGGCCGTTAAACGGGGATCAAAATGACCCAAATTTAATATTAGCGTTTCGTTAGTAACTTCAACCGGCAGAGCAATTTGTTGAAATCTGCATAAATTCAACCTCAACAAAACCTATTCATGCTCATGCCATGTAACAAGATAACGCGAATTCCACAAATTAGAGGTCTTTTCCACATTATATATATGAATGTGGGCAGTCTAATTTTTGGCTTTTTCGGTTTCTTCTTCCTTTTTACCAACAGATGGCTGAGGAGTTTCCTCCGGGGCAAGGAATTTTGCAGCCGACTTGCCGTCTTTCATATGGCAGCCGCCGCAGAAGATGGCACCCTGTTCGACAACCAGGGACTTGGTCCGGATATCACCTTCGACATCGGACTGGGCCTGAAGCTCGACACTCTCCCTGGCGTTCAGATTGCCGACCACCTTACCGGCCACGATGGCCGCGGTGGCCTCGACATCGGCCTCGACGCGACCGGTCGATCCGACCGTGACGGTATCATCGCTGATAATCTTGCCTTTGACGGTGCCGTCGATCCGTATCCCGCCCTTAATATCGATGGTTCCGGTAAAAACCGTATCCTTGCCTATTACGGTGTTCATTACTCCGCCTTCACTCTTGTTTGACTGATATTTCATCGTCCATAATGTATTTTAAAGGGTTCACTGGTTTTCCGTTTTCGCGAATCTCATAGTGCAGATGCGGCGCGGTGGACCGTCCGGTATTACCGGAGAGTGCAATCCGTCCACCCGCCAGGACTTCCTGTCCCATTTCCACCAGAAGCTCGCTGTTGTGTCCGTACACCGTCGAGATGTTATTCTCGTGCTCCAGAATGACCATCAGGCCATAAGTACTATCGGCTCCGGCGAAAAAGACTTTACCCGACGCCGTCGCCAGCACCGGCGTCCCGATTTCGGCGGCGATGTCCACACCGGGATGATAATTTTCGTCGTTGTCCGAAAAGCCGCGCGTCATGTACCCTTCCAGCGGCAGGCCGCTGGGGACGTTCTCCGGTGACACGACCGACCGGGCCACGACCGCCGGTTTGTCCCTGGCGGCAAACAACACCGAGTCGGGCGGCAGCTCCGGAATCTTGAAATCGACCCCGGCCAGGCTGGAAATTTTGGAGACAATTTTCCGCGTCTCTTTCATGTTCTCTTCGAGCAGGAGCAATTTGTACTTGTATCTTTTCAGAGCCTCGTTCTCGCGGGCCAGTTGATCGGTCCGCGCGGCGCGCGAAATGATATGACCGTAAAAAATAAAGAACAGAATCAGGCCGACGGTGAAAACAATCGTACCACCGATCAGGCCTTTGAACACCCACGACCTGAGTTTTATCCCGAACGAGCTTTCGACGCCGTCGGGAACGATCATAATATTATAATATCGAGCCATACTCATGACAGAAGTCAAATCTTTCTAAAAAGCTCCAGCAGTCGATCCAGGTCGTCATCATTATAGTATTCGACTTCTATGCGTCCACCTTTAAGGCTGTGTGTTATTTTAACCGACGTGCCCAGGACCTGTTTCAAATAATTTTCCGCCTCCACTATTACCGGCATTTTCTTACGCGGCACCAGCCGCCTTTTTTTGGTCCGCCGCGCGGTCTGCTCGGCCGTCCGCACCGACCAGTTTTCGTTGATAATCCGGTCGGCGAGTTTGAGTTGGCTGTCGTGATCCTCCAGCGCCAGGATCGCCCGCGCGTGACCCTCGGTCAAACGCCCCTCGCGAAGCATCTGCTTAATTTCGACCGGGAGCGTCATCAAACGCAGGGCGTTGGCCACGGCCGCCCGGCTTTTCCCGAGTTTTGCCGCCAGTTGGTTCTGGGTCATGCCGCCGTCGTCCATCAGACGCCGGTAAGCCTCGGACGCCTCCATCGGGTTGAGGTCCTCGCGCTGGAGGTTTTCGACCAGCGCCATCTGGAGCATGTCGGCGTCGTCTTTTTCGGTCATGACGATGGCCGGGATTTCGGTCATACCCGCCAGTGTCGCCGCGCGAAACCGCCGTTCTCCGGCGATCAGGATGTACTTATCATCGCGACGCTGCACTATCACCGGCTGGAGCAGTCCCTGAACCTTGAACGATTCGGCGAGTTCGTTTAAAGCGTCCTCGTCGAACTGCCGTCGCGGCTGCAGCGGGTTGGGCGTTATATCCGTTATCGGGATAGTCCGGTAATTGCCGTCTCCCGTTGTACTACTTTCGCTTTTGGGGATGAGCGCATCCAGGCCGCGCCCCAAAACAATTTTCCCGCTCATTTGCTCAATACCTCCTTGGTGAGAGCCAGATAATTTTCGGCCCCGGTGGAAAGTATATCGTACTGTATGATAGGCTTTCCGAAACTGGGCGCCTCTGACAAACGAACGTTGCGGTTAATCACGGTTTCGTACACGCGCCCCTCGAAATACCTGCGAGCCTCCGCGGCCACCTGTCGCGACAGGTTCAACCGACCGTCGTACATCGTCAATAGTACACCCTCGATTTTCAGATCGGGGTTGAGATTACTTTTCACCAGATCGATAGTCCGCATCAACTGGCCCAGGCCCTCGAGGGCGTAGTACTCACATTGTATCGGGATGAGTACGGAATGGGCCGCGGTCAGGGCGTTGATGGTCAGGAGACCCAGCGACGGCGGACAGTCGATGAGAATATAGTCATACTTATCCACGATCGTCGCCAGGGCGGCTTTGAGGACCCGTTCGCGCGACATCATCGAAACCATCTCGACCTCGGCTCCGACCAGAGCGATGGCCGACGGGACTATGGTTAAATATGGCAAAGCCGTGGCGCGCGCGACCTCGAGAACCATCGTCCGGCCAATGAGGACATCGTAGACCGATCTTTCCAGTAATGATTTGTCCAAACCGACGCCACTGGTGGCATTGGCCTGGGGATCGATGTCGATCAGAAGCGTTTTTTTCTCGGCCACAGCCAGACCGGCGGCGAGATTGACGGCCGACGTCGTCTTGCCGACCCCGCCTTTCTGATTGGCGATGGCAATAATCCTTGACAATTTTCTCCTCCATCCCGGACTAAAAAGATAAATCCCGTTCGGAGATTAAAACAAATTCAGGCCTTATGCAATAAAAATAATGTCATGAATTCAAAAATATGGAGATCGTCCGTTCCTGCTCTGAATTATCAAGATAATAACCGAATTCAAAATACCTTAGAGGATCGGCGTCAAGCCCATTTATAGCGGATGCAGAGGCATAGTAAAGAAAGCGCCCGCCCGTCTTCAAAGCGGCGTTCACAGACCGCAAAATCTTTTGATCGAGCTTGACCAGTTTCATCGTGCCCAGGTCGAAGACACTTTTATTATCAGAAACCGTGGGGGGCCAGTCGTCGGGATGTACTTCGGCGTTAAGATTCAGCTTTTCAATTAGATCCCCCAGGTATCTGGCCTTTTTCTGCGTCCGTTCATACAGGACACCGCTCAGATTCCCAAAAGCCAGAAGCAATACGATCGAGGGGAAACCTCCGCCCGACCCGATATCAAAAAAAGTCCCCGAAGGCGGTTCAGAGAATTTGAACGGAATCAGGCAATCGGCTGCGAGACGGATCAGGTCCGGCCGCGATGTTTCACGTGAAACAAGGTTGACTTTTTTATTATATTCAAGAAGAATATCGAGATAGCTGTCGAGACTATTTTGTATCCCAAATTCGGCGATGATTTCATCGGATTTAAAACGCTGTATCGAATCGTTTGACGACATTATATATAACGTGATTTAGTAATTTTACTGCTTTTGCGACGAATATTTCCGGACGTGGATTGACAATGCCGCTATATCGCCGACGGTCACGCCTTCGATCCGGCCGGCCTGACCGAGCGACGACGGACGAAAACGGGCAAACTTCTCGCGGGCTTCGTTGCGCAAACCGGTCAGTCTTTCAAAGGGCATATCCTCGGGAATCTTCCGGCTTTCATTTTCGCGAAATTTCTCGACCTCCCGCTCCTGTTTGCTGATATACCCGGCATATTTGATCGCGACCGAAGCGCGCTCCAGGATCTCATCGTCGACCAAGCCGCCGTTTTCAAGGAACCTCGTAACGTATTTGTAATCGATGCCAGGGATCTTGAGAATATCGGCCAGGGAGATCGATTGGCGTTTTACAAAATAGTCGGCATACCCGTCGAGCTTCGATACCGGCACATGCTTTTTCTCCAGGGCCATGATTGCATCCTGAGTTCGTTTTTTCAGGGCCAAAAATGAATCATAATGATCTTCCGGAATTAGAGAATATTTCCGGGCGTACTCAATCATCCGGTCGCGGGCATTGTCTTCGCGGAGCTGCAGGCGATATTCGGCGCGCGACGTGAACATGCGGTAAGGTTCCGTTGTGGAGTGGCTTACCAGATCGTCGAGCATGACGCCGATATACGATTCGGCCCGGTCCGGGACAAACGGCGGTTCCTTTTCAAGCCCGAGGACGGCGTTAATTCCGGCGATCAATCCCAGCCCGGCCGCCTCTTCATAACCTGAGGTACCGTTTATCTGACCCGCCAGAAAGAGTCCGGGTAGACGTCTGGTTTCGAGCGTTGACTTTATCTGATGCGAGGGGCAATAGTCATACTCGATAGCATACCCGGCTTGAGTCATCTCGACGTTTTCGAGACCGGTTACGGTCCGGATGGCATCGAGCTGGACATCGGCCGGTAGCGACGTCGAAAATCCGTTAGGGTAGACTTCATCGGTGCCGTTACCCTCCGGTTCGAGAAAAATATGATGCCTCGGCTTGTCATGGAAGCGATATATTTTGTCTTCAATCGACGGGCAATAACGCGGTCCCCTCGAGCTGATCTGCCCGGAAAACATGGCCGATTTATTCAGGTTGGCCATGATTATTTCTTTAGTCCTGTCGGTAGTATAGGTCAGATGACAGGGGATCTGTTTGATCTTGCGCGGCTGAGAACGATAGGAAAAATAGGGGGGAGGTTCGAGTCCGGGTTGAGATTCGCATTTGGAGTAATCTAAAGTCTTACCGTCGAGCCGCGGCGGAGTCCCGGTCTTGAGCCGCCCAATCTCGAATCCGAGCGAACGAAAGGAATCTGAAAGTTTATAGGCTCCCTTTTCCCCTCGCCGTCCGGCGGGAATTTGTTTGTCGCCGATATGAATCAATCCACCCAGAAAAGTCCCCGAACAAATTATTACGGCCCCGGCCAGAATGGTTTGACCGTCCTCGGTACAAATTCCGACTGCCCGGCCATCCTCTACCAGTATCTCTCCGGCGGTGGCTTCGATTACGGAAACATCTGGTTGAGCTTCGACAAAGTCGCATATGAAGTCATTATAACCGATCCGATCGGCCTGGGCCCGGGTGGCCCATACCGCCGGTCCGCGACTGAGATTGAGTTTTCGGAACTGAATGCCGGTGGCGTCGATAGCCTGCCCAATGACGCCGCCAAGAGCGTCTATCTCTTTGACTATATGTGATTTACCGAGCCCGCCAATAGCCGGATTGCACGACATCAGGGCCAGTTTGCGGCGGTCCATCGTGACCAGCGCCACCCGTTTGCCCATACGTCCGGCCGCCAGAGTCGCCTCGACTCCGGCGTGCCCGCCGCCAACAACGATTATGTCAATGTCGGAATGTTTCACGTAAAACAATTTTACTTCCCGATACAAAACCTTGAAAATATACGGTCAAGAATCTCTTCATTATATATACGGCCGGAAATTTCGTCAATTTCATTTATGCCCTGACGAATATTGAAAGCAATTATTTCCGGACTCTGGTTCTGCTTGATTTCGGACTCGGCCTGTTTTAATGCCTCCAGCGCTAGGTCGAGTTTTTGTTTGTGGCGCTCCGATGTGACCACCAAGCCATCGGTCAAATCCGGAAGGCCTCCGGTGACGCGAGCCACCAGTTTGCTGCGGAGGTTATCTAACCCCTCGTCGGTCTTGCACGATATCGCAACCGCCGAATAGCCCCGCGCCATCATCTTGACCGCCTTAAGACGTTCGAGCGAAAGCTTATCTATCTTGTTGAATACGATTTTTACTGATGGAAATGAATCGAGTTTCTTTAAATCGGTTTCGATTTCATCAGAGAAATTCTTGCGCGAGGTATCGGCTGTCCAGACAATCAGATCGGCGTCTTTCATAATCTGCATGGCCGATTCCTGACCAGATTTTTCGATCGCCCCTCGCGACGATCTCAGCCCGGCGGTATCGGTCAACGAGACCGCGACGCCCTCAAGGTCGATCCATTCGGTCAGATAGTCGCGGGTTGTCCCCGGTACCGGTGCGACAATAGCCCGGTTTTGATTGAGCAGGATGTTGAACAGAGAAGACTTCCCGGCATTGGGCCGCCCGGCGACGGCGATGCGAAAGCCCTCTTTTATTATTCTGCCCGAGCGATAGCTTGCGGCCAGTTCGCCGATTCGAGCAATTATATTTTCAATGGAAGCAATCATCTTGCCCCGGTCGGCGGTCTCGATTTCTTCTTCCGGGTAATCGACTGCGGCTTCAATCTCGGCCAGGATATTCACGAGCTGCTCGCGCAGAGCGTGTATCTTTTCAGACATGGCACCGATTAAATTGTTCTTGGCAGACTCATATGAAAAAGCCGTTTTGGCGGCGATTAAATCAGCGACGGCCTCGGCTCTGGCCAGGTCGATTCGTCCGGCCAGAAACGCCCGGCGTGTAAATTCACCGGGTTCGGCCATACGGGCTCCATGAGCGACAATTTCTTTCAGGATTCTCTTAAGCACAAACTGGCCGCCGTGGCAGAAAATTTCTGCCTGCTCCTGACCGGTGTATGAGCGTCCCGAAGGCATCAGGACCGCGGTCACTTCGTCTATTGTATTTTCTTGTCCGTCAACAATATAACCGTATCTGAGAATAAAATATCCCGCCTTCGAGTCGGGTTCGTGAGCGGGTTTGAAAATTTTATTTAGAATGTTTTCGGAGTCAGAGCCGGCGATACGAATCGCACCGAGGCCGCCCTCACCGGGCGGCGTGACAATAGCCGCGGTAGTCTCGCGATAGAAATCTTGAGTGTGCGCATTCATGGCTCATTGGACTTCGTCGTCCGCCTTCTGCATCATTGGGCGTTTGAAAGCGACCTGTTCTATGAACGAAAACAGGGAAAAGCAGGTCCAGTATAGCACCAATCCGGCCGAGGCCTTGTAGAAGAAAAACCCGAGCATGAACGGGAAGATATAGGTCAGCGCTTTGTTCTTCGGGTCGGTCATACCGGTTTTCTGCTGCAGAAACATGAGGCCGACCATGAGCGCCACCAGAATCATATACGGGTCGGTCAGCGACAAAGCCCCGCGCGAGAGGTCGTTAATCCAGAATACGAACGGCGCCTGGCGCAAAAGAATGGTCGACCGGAAAACAGCAAACAGGGCGAAAAACAGCGGCATCTGCGGGAGCATCGGCAGGCAGCCCGAAAGCGGGTTGATACCCATCTCTTTATAGAGCTTCATCATCTCGCGGTTGAGCGCCTGCGGGTTATTTTTATGCTTAATCTTGAGTTCCTCCAGCTTCGGCTGGATCTTCTTCATCCCGATCATCGACTTAAGAGTCTTCTTTGTCAGGGGGAAGGTGATAACTTTGACCAGAAGCGAGAAGATTATTATAACGACACCGTAGTTGGGGATATAATTATACATGCGAGGCAGCAGCCATAAGATCGGCACCGCGAAAATTTTGATGATCCACCCCACGAACGGCGTGGTTCCAATATCGATCAGATCGACCACCTGGTCATTGTAGGCATTGAGCTTATCATAATCCATCGGCCCGACATAAACCGAAAAGCTGTCGGTGACGGTCGGGTCGTATTCGATCGGCATATTTATTCCGACCGTAATCTCTCGAACCTCGGCCGAGCCCTGGGTAGTCTGGGCTTTGTATTTGACCCCGCTGGAATGCGCCTCGATACCGTCTTTGGAGCGCGGCATAAGAATGGCCGTGAAGTATTTCGATCTGGTCGCGATCCAGTTGGTCACCCCCTGATAGCTGACATTATATTGGTTGTTATCATAACTGTCGATTTTCACCCGGACACCGTTTTGATAGGCCATCGCCCACATTTGCGTATAATCATCGGAGATATTTAACTCGGTGGGCATCAATTTGTTATCCCAATTAATGGAATACTCGCGCTCGAAACCGAGGGCTGCCCGGTCGGAAATTTCAAGGATCAGATCGTAATCATAGCGGTCAGGATAAAAGCGATAGCGCTTGGTTATGGTCCCGCCCGATGGGCCGGCATAGGTGTATACCAGTTCCTGCTCGGACGACGTAACGTCATAGCTATGGCGATCTTGATTGGTCGTATAGACGACATTTTTATCTACGAAAGCACCGTTATTGAACGAAAATTCCGGCGTAGCCATGATGCATTCGGGGAGCATCTGTATTGGGCCGTCGCCGCTGTATTTATAATTAAGCAGCTTGAACGAAACCGGTCCGCCGCCGTAATTGCTGAAAGCTATCTCCCAGACATTGGTTTTGACTAGGACGGTATCCTCGGGCGGCCTTTCCGCCATTGTAGTCGTATCGCCCGCAGTCATTTGCGGTTGGGTTCGGGTAGTTGTTGTGCTTCCGGTCGGCGCCGGGTTTTGCTGCGAAACATTGAGCGGACGTTCCTGGACAGTGGCCGTATCGGTGGGCTCCGCCATTTCCTGTTGTTCGGGCTGTTCCGCAGGCGGTTGAATGAACCCAAGCTGGGTCATAATCGGTACCCAGAAAATCACGAGCGCGCCCAGCGCAATAATCAAAACAATTGTCTTTGAATCCATCCCCGTTTTACCGTTGCTCACGTCAGCCCTCCATTCCCTTCTCCGGCACCGGGTCGTAGCCGCCCTCGTGCCATGGATGACATCTCAAAATCCTTTTGACCGTTAAAATCAAACCGGTCCACGCCCCGTGCTTTTTAAACGCCTCCTCGGAATAGTGCGAGCAGGTGGGGTAGTAGCGGCAGTTGCCGCCGATCAACGGCGACAGGGTGTACCGATAAATCTTTATCAGCAGGATAAAAGGATAACTGAATATGGATATATTATTGTATGACATCCTGTCCGATTTGCGAATACAAATGGTCCAGCGTCCGGCCCAAACCGGTGTGGTCGGTGTCCTGCGCAGAACCAAAAAATCTTACAACAAAATCCCCGCTTCTGGGGTTATCCGCCTGAAGATGTCGCAGATCCTCGCGCAGCCAGCGGCGGATGCGGTTGCGCGTTACGGCCGTCCCCGCGGCGCGGGCCACCAGGAAAGCGGCGGCATAGCTGTCGGGCGAGGCGTCGGGGCGGGGTTGACAGTACAAAGCAAGATTGTCCGCCTGATACTTGTTTGCGGATTTGAGTATCTGCGAGATCATTTTTTTGCTTTTAAGGCTGTGGCGGGGCAAGCTATTTTTTCTTTTTGACCGTAACGGTCACTCTTTTTCTGCCCTTAGCGCGCCGGTTGGCCAGAACTTTGAGGCCATTGCGTGTCGACCGGCGTTTCCGGAAACCGTGATCGTTGAGCCTTTTACGATTCGATGGCTGATATGTCCGTTTCATTACTTTCTAACCTTATGTCCTAAATATTGAATCTGCTAATATAGCCAAATTCTCCGGTCCGTCAAGAGAAATCGGGCTATTTTAGGTTTCGCGTAGACCCGGCGAATGCGAGCATCCGCCGGGCGACGACTATCCCCTATACTGGTTTAAACGAACCGGTATTCAATCGGTTTCGCATGCAGCCGGGATTTATTTGTTGTGGAGCACACTAGTCCATTATTGCCCGCAAGGCCATGACACAATATTGTTTAGACAAAAATGGGTTCGAATTTGAAAATATTATTTCTTTCACTTTTTCTGCCGGAATTTTCCGGGGCAAAATTATGACATTCATAATAGCGGTATGATCTGATAGAACATCAGTTTGGTAGTGAAAATGAAATTAAATGACCATGTTTTAAGAAACCCGACATAGAATGTCGGGGTATCCCGGCGACCGAACATGAACGTTGCCTTATTCAACAAGCCCCGAGAAACAGGAATTTATTAGATTTTATGTATATTATACTTGACATTATGTCGATTATACTTTACAGTGATTTTAGGCAGTTTGAATTGATTTGGCAATATATATGAAAACGAATTTAAGAAAATTCCGATTTGAACGCGGAGAACTGAGCCAGCAACAGCTCGCCGACATGGTCTCGGTATCGCGCCAGACCATTATTGCCATTGAACGCGGCAATTACAGCCCATCCGTGAAACTTGCTTTGCTTCTGGCCCGGAGGCTCGAAACCAAAGTCGAAGAACTCTTTGAACTGGAGATATGCGATGATGATCAAGCGGGATAAGATCTTCTACTTTGCATGCGGGCTGTCTGTTGCCGGAATCGCCCTGTTCGTGCTGGGCTATAATTTTGCGCTGTTGTTTTTGGTTGCGGCATACCTTCTTCGTCCTGCTCTTCATGAGTTCGGGCTGGCCCGGCAGTATGCCGATGAGCGACAACTTTCAATACACTCGCGGTCCGGCAACCTGGGATTCATGGTTGTCATACTTGCGGCGGTCGGCCTGGCAATGTGGCGCATTTCCAGAGGGCAATCTCCTGACGAGCTGTACGAACTAATCTTCATAGGGCTGGCGGCCAAGGCCATTTCCGGACTCGTCATGATTGGTGAGTACAGAAAGGCAGGACGCATTATAATTAGTGCCGTGGGGTTGTTCATCGCCCTGTTCATTGTCGCCGAAAGCGGGCTCTCGGTCGCCTCGATCGCGGGCCTTGCGATAGGCGGCGCGTTTATCGGTATGGGACAGCTGGCCGGTAAATTACCCAGGGTGACGGCCATCGTGA
The DNA here is from genome assembly GCA_963702205.1 of uncultured candidate division Zixibacteria bacterium. Classification (GTDB taxonomy): domain Bacteria; phylum Zixibacteria; class MSB-5A5; order GN15; family PGXB01; genus CALAMC01. The sequence continues at coordinate 1,144,480 of OY969724.1, read as the reverse complement.
TAATGGCCGTCGTCATCGCTGTGATTCTGGCGTTTGGGCTTTATGACTTCAAAGGGATCAACACCGCCTTGTGGTTATTTTTCGTTGTGCCGCTGGTGACGGCCTCGGTGTGTTTGTTTCTCGGAAGCGGCCGTCGAGAAGAGGATGTGTCTCCACGATTAAGGGCGGCCGTTTTCGGAGGATTGGGCGCGGGAGTGACCATTATCTTCATTTTGCTTTTGGTCTTCGGCGGTCGTGATCAGGAACTGACGACACAAACGCTGGCGGCGCCGCCAGATCAAATTATGGAGATACAGGGTATTTCTTGTGCGGGGCCGGTCGAATATTACGAGGACGGCCACCTGGCATCGTGCCGATTGGGACAAGAGGACACCCTTTCGGGGCAGCCGCTGCCGACGGGTACTATCGGTACATTTGACACCCGAGGGATATATGGACTGGTGCTTCCTCCAGCAAAATACCCTTATCCAGGGCCATTCGTGCCGAGGCTCCGGACACGGATTTATGACCGGCTTTTATAATAATGGCCAATTAAAGACGGCTTGGCTGGCCCGTGATGAAATAATACAATGCGTTCCATGCGCCAAATTCCGCTTCATGTCGTTTTTGTTCGGCGGTGGTGACCATACCGATTTCTATGAGAATGGCCGACTGCGTTTTTGCACTTTATCGGGGGATTTCGATATCGGTGGGCATCATTTGAAAAAGGGTGATGAAGTCCGGTTTGACAGGGACGGTAAATATGTGGCCGAAGATAAATAAGTCTTGTATGTCAAACCTGTGGTTTCGACATCTTTTATGCACTACTCCCCGGACTTTCAGAAACCCACCCTAAAGGGTGGGCCACCCAGACCCACGGCAAGCCGTGGGCGACCCGCCCATGATTTGAGATGAACAAAGAAATGAAAGGAATATAAGAATTATTGTCCGGCTCGCGATTTTCAAAGATGATTTCATGTTTTGCCCCACATAGTAATGTGTTACGTCGCAATCAGGAAACCCGACATAGAATGTCGGGGCACCCAGACCCACGGCAAGCCGTGGGCGACCAAACCCTTCGGCACGGCTCCTGACCTACTATGGCTATTTTTCTTGCACAAAATACTTCGGTACACCAGTATCAGATACATCCATTTTTGTTTTTATATTTAAATATCGAACTACATTTGAATACCCACCGGCGTCATTATATGGAAATTGTATGTATGATGACAGTGAAAAGCCGACCGATTTCAGTGATGCGTATATGTATAAATACAATTGACCTTTTTGATTCTTTATTTCAATATAATCATTATTTAACTGGAAATAATCAAAGCGTTGTCCAGCTCCAAAATAATAGAGACTTACGAGTTTGTGCTCGTGCAGTTGGCCAATAATTGTTATAAACGATTCGTCTTCCTTCTCCTGATAATACTTGTCTATTTTAAAGACAAAATTGCTACTATCGTCTGAAGAATCGATAATGGATTGGAACTTATTGTCGGAGTAATCACGTTTTGTCATCATATCGTTCAACAAAGCAGTATCAATAATTGTATTCTGAAGAATTAGCGCCTTCCTTGCCTTAAGAGATATATGCTGACCACCATCCATAGAACTTAATTCAATGTAATTATCATTAGAAGAGCAAGAAACAAGCAGCAGCAATATTATTAATGTGGAATACTTAATTATCGAATGCAATCTCGACATATTTATTCTGTAGCTCCCATTTTCAGTTAAGATGTCACGCCGCTCTTCACTTCGTTCAGAGCCTTCGGCAAGCCGTGGGCGACCCGATTCTGGATACCCGCGTACGCGGGTATGACATTAACCGATACTTTCCTACTCACTCTATTATATTCATAACTATCTACAAAAACTTCAGCACCTCGTCGTGCAGGCGGGCGCGGTAGTGCAGGCCGCCGGAATCCATAGTCATGATTATCCGCTTGTACTCATCGAAATCGGCCAGATCAGCCAGACGCGTCTCTCTTATTTCGCGGATGTCAACCGGCTTAATCTTACCGGATACATATTCCGCAGTGAAGACGTGCGACTTCCACGGGATATATCTCTTCCCGCACGAAAACGCGACGTTGACCTGCAGAATATAGCGGTTCAGCTTGATCTTACACCCGGTTTCTTCATAAGCCTCGCGATAGACCCCGTCAATAAACTCCTCGCCGGGCTTTAGTCCGCCCGACGGCGCCCGATACAATCCCTTGGGATAGTGATGCTTGGCGTTGACTATGATTTTATTGTCTTTGAAAATGTAGAGCGTGACATCGTGACACCGACCGAACGTCTGTGTCGACCTGATAAAATCGTACTCCTCCTGATCGACCGGCGCGTCCATATTGATGACCGGCGGGTAGCCGTACTTATCGGCGACCAACTGGATCATGCGGGGAGTAAAATACATATCAAACCATCAACGGTATAATTTCTTTTTGCATCGGCTGGGTTGTGATCTCCGGTCCGAGGTCGGTCAACAGGCAGTCGACTTCGGAGCGGAATCCGAATTTGTCGAGATATATACCCGGTTCCAGCGAAAACAGGTGTCTGGACAGAAGCCGACGACGGTCCTCGGTTTCGCGGTTGTCGATATTCGGCCCCGGCCCGTGGACGTTTTCCAATATCGAGTGCCCGGTGCGGTGGAAGAAATTCTCGCCGTAACCGGCGCGGTCTATCACCGCGCGACAGACGTCGTCGACTTCGTAGCCAAAGACCTGCTCCGACGGGAATTTTTCTTTTAAAAAGTTGAAGGCGGCATCGCGGGCATTGGTGACAACAGAAAAAATGTCGCCGTAAGTGTCCGGCACCGACTCACCGGCGTAGGCCATCCAGGTTATATCGGCGAAGACGGCCTTGTGAATCTTATACTTGGCCCAGAGGTCGATCAAAATCAGCGAATCTTTGCGAATCGGCGAGGAATTGCCCTCGGTCGGCTCATAGTGCGGATTACAGATATTGGCATTGACGGCACAAATCGGCGGGAAATCGGTTGTGAGGTTTTCTTCTTCGAACCGCCGCTTGATAAAATAAACGACCATTTTTTCGTTGATGAAATTACCCTCGTTGAGAGCGTCGCGGATCAGGCGGAAGGCGTCGTCCTTGATGCCGTTAATCATGAAGGCCGCGCGGCGGTGGAGGTCGACCTGCTCTTCGGTCATGCGGGCGTTGAAGTGCGAGACGATATCGGCTGAGGATACAATCTCGGCCCCGAACGAGCGGACCATCTCGATAGTCCCGGCGTCAACCAGCCCGATATACGGGAGTCGTCCGCTGGGGGCGTATTCCATCGCGACTTTCTTGCAGCCCTTAAGGATCGCGGCGAGTTTTTCTTCCATCTGTCTGTATGATGCATAGATCTCGAGCTCCGCACCAAGATGTCCGAAGCGGTCCTTTTCGATGTGGCTGACCAGCCCGACCGGATCGCCCTGGGCTGGAATGAAAAAGAACGAGCGGCGGGTGATGTGACCGGGAAGGTTCAGCATCTCGACCGCGACGTCGTTCTTTCCGTGGAAATCGTACAGCAGCCAGCCGTCGATTTTTTCCTGCTTTAGATATTCCTGAATACTTTTATAATCGAGCGTCAATGTATAACCTGCCTTTTTTAATCGTGCCGGATTATTGATGAAATGTCAAGCAGTGTATTATAAATGAGACGGGGGATAATTACAACGGCTTTTTGACGATTTTGTCGGACCGGGCCGTCAGCAAAAAGATGATGACCGAGAGCACAAGACCGGGGAATATGGCCGCGATGCCGAGGAATTACCCTTCCGGATTTAATATCTTGCCCAGCACCAGCCAGACCAGCGAGAGGCCTCCGGATGCTACGATGCATGTGAGCGCGGCTTTCGGGCTCATGCGCCTGCGCCCGATGAAAGTGAAGAACAGCGGCACCAGAAGCGCCGGTGTGACCACCGAGCCGAAATCGTGCCAGATCTCAATGACCGACTGGAAATATAGAGCCACTGTTATCGCGATGACCGACGACAGCAGCAAGCCAATTCGCGTGTGGAAGGTGATTTTGTCATCGGACACTTTCCAGATTCGCCAGATAATATCGCGGCCGTAGGTCGACGCCGCCAGAAATGAGTATGAATCGACGGTTGACATGATGGTCGCCATGAGCGCCAGCATAAAAAGCCCGAGCAGGCCGGGGGGGAGAACCGCTTCGGCCAGCGCCGGATAGGAACCGACCGGGTCGGCCAGGTTCGGCAGCAAAGCGCGGGCATAGAGTCCGCACGAGGTGGTCATGAAATCGAAGACGACCCAGAAAATGATCGAAATATAAATCCCCCGACGGGCGGTGGCGGCGGTTTTGGCGGCGTAGCAGCGCTGATAGAAAGCCGGTTCAACCAGAGTCGCCAGTGCGATAAAATACCAGGTCGCGATATACCAGCCGGAATTGCCACCGTTCCAGGTGAGATGAGAAGGAGGCACCGATGCTTTGATAAACTCGAACCCGCCATACTGAACCACGAGCACAACCAACAGAACGGCAAAACCGAGGAACATAAGAATAAACTGAAGAAGATCGGTGCGTACTACCGACCGAAAGCCCCCGAGGTGCACATAAAAGACCGAAAAGAGCAGCCCCAGCACGCCACCGAGCCAGAGCGGCCAGCCGAAAAGGATGTTGCCGAGCACGGCCAGCATTAAAACGTAGGCGCCGGGGATCGTCACAAGAAACAGTATTATGCTTCCGGCGACCGCCGGACCGCGTCCGTACGCCGCTTCGAGCTGATCGGGGATCGTGAGCACTTCGGCGGTGCGGGCCTTTTTGGCCAGAAACAGCGCGAACAGCAAAGCCGCCAGATAGTACGGCACCCCGAACACCAGCCAATTAGAGAGGCCATAGCTGAAGCTGTACTCACCCACGCCCAGTATGCCACCATACCAGGTGGAGACGAGCGTCGCCACGAAGGCGGGGAGGGTCAGGGTGCGGCCACCCAGGATGTAACCCGTCGCCGATTCGCGTTTCGACGAGCGGTCGGTGAACCCAACCGCCATCAAACCGACGAGATATAAAATGATTATACCATAGTCAATGTAGGACATCTATACACTTTGTCTTATTTGAATTCCCACTTAAGCTGTATATAGTAGCTCCGCTCGGCCCCGACATAATACTCACCGTACCAGGTCCCCGCATACTCATAAGAATAGCCGGACTGCTCGTACTTGTAGTTGAAAAGATTGTCGACCCGTCCGCTGAGTATCAAGTTGCCCGCGCCGATGAGTTTCTTTAGGGTGGCCGAGGCTGAAATCGACGAAATCGTATACGGATCAATCGCCAGAGAATCGTTGCCGCCGTTGTCGACATACTGTTTTCCGACGCCGCGAATTCTATAGGTCAGACGCAACCAGTCTTTTTGATAGTCGACAATCAGGTTAGCCAGCACGTCGGGGAAACCGGCGGTCGGATGGCCGGAATAGTCGGTGGTGTCGTCGACCTTGCCGTCGTAGTCGGTGTCGCGGTAGGCGATGTATTTCTCGATGCGGTTATAGCTGTAGGCGGCGTTGCCGGAAAAAGTCAGGTTTGACAGAGGCCGGACGCTCCCCTCGAATTCGATGCCAACGTGCCGCGAGCGGTCGGCGTTGCCGACCCGCTGATTGCCGGATTCATCGAGACCGCCTTCGGGGATGATTTCGTTCTTGAATTCCATCCAGTACACGTCAAGTCCGCTGCGGAACCGGTCCCCGTGCAAATGCCCGCCCAGCTCGAAATTATAAAGGCGTTCGGGCTTGGCATAGGGATCGCCGAAATGATAAACCTGACCGTTGGGGGTGTCCTCGACATTCAACAAATTCAGCTGCGGAGTGGCGTAGATATCTTCGGCGTCGTAGATAGTCACGTCCGACGGTTCCCGGGACGCAATCGCGAAACTGGCATAGATATCCGACCGGTCGCTGGTGAGATAGGTCAGGCCGCAGCGCGGGGAGAGAAACAGCCAGTCGACATTGTACTTATACCCGACCAGCGTACCCATCGGGGTTTGATCGAAATCGTACTTAAGATAGCGAAGCTGCAGGTTGCCCATAAGTCGGAGTTTCGAAGTCAGAGAATAATACTCAAGGCCATAAAACGATGCCGAGTATTTTTTGCCGGAATATTCATAGTAACGATGACGCGCACCGAGTTCGCGATTGACATTCTCGGCCCAGACCACCTGCCCCCAGTGCTCGGAATCGAAATAATAAAACGATCCGCCCAACGTGGCTTTGCCGCGTTTGTGGTTCCAGTCCAGACGCGGATTCCAGCCGTACTGGTTTTTCGATACCCATTTCTGGCGGACAAGGTCGATTTCGGTCTGGGCGGGGTTGACCAGGTCTTCCGGCGCAATATTATAGGCGGTCGGGTCCTGACCCTGTTTGTACTGTTCGTAGTAACCGTCGCCCCGGATATAATAAAGCGTGTTCTCGAGAATCATCTTGTCGTTCAATTGATAGCTGTTGTGAAGTTCATAGTGAGGCTGATTGAAATTATCGATTTCATTGTCGTACGTGGCCGGGTTATAACGCCGGTCGACGGCTTCGGTGGTGCGGTCAATGCCGTCGAAAGCGAGATGCGCCTTCATGGGGCCGCCGTAAAGATTGACCGTCGTTGTCATACGGGGATCGAGGCGCGACACGGTAAAATAGTACGCCCAGCCGTCGTACCAGGCGTTTTCTCGATACCCGCCGCTATACAGCTTGGAATAACGCCCGCCCAAAAGCCAGCGGCCGTCGATCAGGCCCGAGGAATATTCCACCGCCTGTTTGCGCATCTCCGATAAAAAATGCTCGTCACCAAGATACCGGCCATAGCCGGATGAAACCGAAATGTTGCGGGCTTCACCCAGACCGCCCAACGCGATATTGATCGACCCGCCAAACGTGGCGTCGCCGTAGAGTGAATTTCCGACCCCTCGTTGGACCTGTATATCCGTCACTTCGGCGGCGAAATCGGGCAGGTCATAAAAGTACGTGAAACGATCCTCGGGGTCGTTGAGCGGAATGCCGTTGATATAGACGCCGATGCGTTTATAATCAAACCCGCGTATTTTAAAATCGCTGGCGCCGACCATGCCGCCGGTGTATGAGATGGCGTACATATTGGGCGTCGTTTCGAGCAGAACCGGGAAATCGGCGACAGTGTAATCGCGCTTGATGTCCTGCTGGGTGAAATCGGAATAGGCCACCGGCGTATAACCGGCGCGCGCGCGCATGGCCGTAACACGAATTTTCTGCCCGGGATAAACCGCTTCATCGAGGACGATTTTAATCTCTCCGGCCAGATCCGAGGGCTTTATTTTACGCATCACCGGCTGATAACTGACATGGCTGAATGTAAGATAACTTATTTGAGCCGTGTCGGTTACGATTGTAAACTGGCCGTTTTGATCGGTCGTGGATTTGAAATCCGAACGGTCGGTCGCGATATTAACCGAGGCCACCGGCTGGCCCTGGCGATCGGTCACGATGCCTCTGATAGTTGCCCCTTGAAGAATGGCTGGGATGAAGAGCAGACAAAAAACTAAGAATGATCTTGAAAGTCTCATAATACAGGCTCCTTTGCCAAAAATCAAAAAACCGTCCGACCGGAATAACCGGCATGGACGGATCAACGGCAAAAAGCCTGTACTTCTGCCCGTTTCCCTACGCCGGCATTACCCGGATCAGGTTAGGGGGTATAATCTCAGGCGAAATTTTTACGCCACCCCCAACGGATTTATTGTCGCGATTAATATACGCAGACATCAACGCCGCAGGCAAGGGATTTCTTAAAACAATATCCGGCAATTTTTCTGGGCATGAAATAAAAAGTACCGTATAATTAAACACGATGAGAATTATATACCCGATCATATTTGCGGCGATTATTGTTGCGATTTTCGGTCTTATCGAAATACTACTGATGCGCTCGCTCAACCGCCGCTGGTGGAAGAATAAATACATCCGCTGGGCAACTATCGGCGTCCCGGTGGCCGGCCTGCTTTCAATATTGGCCTGGTTTATCGGATTTTACGATCGTCAATGGTTCGTCTTCAAGGCCGGGGCCACCGCTACCGCGGCGACGCTGGTCATGCTGGTCGCCCTGATGCTTTCGCTGCCGATATCGGGTATTTTCAATCGCCTGCTTCACCGCCATGAAAAGAAACAAGCCAAAACCGGTTCATCGTCCGTCCCGGATCAGGGGCGGCGGGTATTCCTGCAAGGCGCGGCGGCGGCTCTTCCCGTAACGGCTGTCGCCATGTCGGTCGGCGGCGTGGGAGGTGCCTTCGGCGGGACCAAAGTCGAAGTCAAAGATATGACCTACAAGAACCTGCCGCCTGAGCTGGAAGGGTTTAAAATCCTCCAGCTGACCGACTCGCACCTCGGCATTTATAAGTATGTCAAAGACGTTGAAGAGGCCCTTCTCAAGGCGGAGGAATACCACCCGGATCTGGTCCTTTATACCGGCGATATTGCCGATCATCTGCCCCTGCTTCCCGACACCTTGAAGCTGGTCAGTGAATTCAAGGCACCCTACGGTCATTTTGCCTGTCTTGGCAATCATGAATATTACCGTGGCATAGAAAAAGTCCTGAGTATTTTCGATAAAAGCGAAATCCCGCTTCTGCGCAGCAGCAGTGCCGTCATAAAAAAGGGCGAAACGAGCATCCTGATTGCCGGCGCCGACGATCCCGTTTCTTTGCGCGAAGACCCCCGCCCGTTTTTGAAGAGATCAATCGGTGAGGCTCTGCAAAATCAACCGGAAACAGATTTCAGGATTTTGATGTGTCATCGGCCGGAGGGCTTTGATTACGCGGCCGAGCACAATATAAATTTGACACTGTCCGGGCACACGCACGGCGGACAGATCGGCTTCGACGGCCGCAGTTTGTTTAATATTTTCATGCCCGGCAAATACTTATGGGGAGAATACGTTATCAGCCCCAGCCGCATGTATCTTTCATCGGGAGTCGGGCACTGGTTCCCGTTCCGCCTTGGTTGTCCCACCGAAGCCCCGATTATTCGTTTGACAACGAACGGCTAATAATTTTCTAAAGTATAACGTATAGGCTGTACCGGACAGGAAAACTGCCGAAATAAATTAATATATGGGAAATGTCCCATAGTGGAGCACAAGGACAAGGAATTTTTAGGGAGGAAGTGATGTCCAGGGAAATCAAACGCAATACCTGGTCGCGGTTCTGCAAAAAATTCAGTCACGATCATCAACATCGTTCGATCAATATCAGCCTCGCGAAAAATGGCAAAAAATCCGTGATCTCAAGCCGTCCGTTTATCGGGCTGGCACTGACAAAAAAGGGTCGTCTCATTGACGGTCTGGAATTGTGTACGTTATCCAACAACCCGGAACAGATCTATGAGCCGTCGGTTGTCATCAAAGACCCGGCCAGTATCCGGCTGTTGCAGGACGACCATGGCTTCGACGCCCACCTCGAAATCGAAGCGAAAGACGGCACGAAGGCCCGCCTGGAACTGAGCGGCGAGAACAACCGTGAAGCCGACATCCGCCAGGTGGCGTACAACTTGTTCGAGAAACGGGGAAAAAACGACGGGCTCGACCATGAAGACTGGCTCGAAGCCGAAAAGCGCCTTGCGGCTACCGAACAGGAATTTACCGAATAAAGAAAAGACCTCTGGAGCGTCCGTCACAAGGATCAGGGTGATTAAACCCCTCCAAATTAATTTTGGCCTGTTGAAAAAATGCTCGTATGGTGCAAGAAGTAGGTCGGGTTCCGAGTGGAGCGAAGCGTAACGAGAAACCCGACAACAAGATGTCGGCTTTCTCTCCTGACTTCGTCAGGATTCGGAAGCCGACCTACTGGTTTTTCAACAAGCCTCTTCGGAGGGTCACCTATTGGACCATTGGGATTGCTATAACATGCTCACTCACCCGTTGGGTGAGCTACCAGAAATAAGACAGTTGTCAAGAGCGCGATCTCCCGGGCCCGTTTATACCCCGGTATTGCAATAGGATTCGTCTCGATTTTTTTGTTGCCTACGGGCTATTCATTTATAATATTCCATAAAACTAATGGCTGGAAATCTACAGGGGGAGAGATGGAGAACCGCAGACAAAGCATCAGAAAACGCCCGTCGTACTATATGGAAGTAGTCGATGAGCGTACCGGCTATTCGGCCGGAACCCTGATCAACCTATCCGTGGACGGACTTATGTTATCGACCAGCGAACCGATCGAGTCGGAGGCTTATTTTCAATTCGGTCTGACCATCCCCGACGCCATCGCGGGTGAACACGTTTTAAGTGTCGACGCTCGCAGCGTGTGGTGTCGCCACAACCTCCACACCAACGAATACGACATCGGTTTCTCGATGATCAATCTCGACGAGCAAACCGAGAATATCCTATCGCACGCGATGGGTGACTACCTCTTTCGGGATTAATTCCGAGTTTTCGGATTAATAATTAAAACCGGGCCCGCAAAAAAGAAAGACGCGAGCCCGGTTTTATTACACCGTCCGTGGTGGATTTTATCTCTTGTACCCTATATCTCTCAGGAATTTGTGGCGTTTCTTCTTGTCGGCGGCGGTTTCGATACCCTTGGGCATACCGCCGTCGATGACACCCATCACGCCCCGACCCTGTTCGGTTTCGGCGACCACGATCTGAACGGGATTGGCCGTGGCGCAGAATATTCGGCAGATTTCGGGGATCATTTTAAGTCTCGGCAGGAAATTGATCGGATACCCGTCGCGCATATATATAATGAAGGCGTGTCCGCACGCGATTCCGAACATTTGCTCTTCGGCCAGTTTAACCAGTTCCGGCTCGTTGCCGTCGGACCGAATCAAACACGGGCCCGAGGCCTCGCAAAAGGCGACGCCGAATTTGACCGTCGACGAAACGCCGACCATCATCTCATAAATATCTTCCACCGTCTTTATAAAATGCGTCATTCCGAAAATGACGTTGACGTCACCGGGCATTTCCAAATTGATAAGTTTGGTCTTCATCTATCCTCCTCGATCATTTAATATTCGAAAACAGAGAATCGGGCAGTCCGACATTGATCCGTGGGTGTAAATATATTTCTTCGGCCTCGAAGTTAACCCCGATGAACAGCATGGCTTTACCCTTGCCGGCGATTTTGAACCGGTACGGCACCCAGAGCGAATCATTGTATGGCTCGAAAGTCATGATCATATCGAATTCTTTCAGTTTGAAAAAGAAATTATCGGTTAGCTGGGCCGGGGTGAAGTCGGCTTTGACCAGATGGTACGACGCCGTATCGAAATAGTAAGTGTAATTCAGAAGAGTATCGATATCCGACGCGGCCGTGCCGTTCAATTGATAGCAGTCGAAGCCGTCCCTGTCGACCACAACCGGATCCAATTTAAAGCTGTACATCTGACGATTCTTACTTAAAAGCGGCGCGAGAAGATCATACATCAGGTCCCGGTTACCCCGCCGTTTCTTGTCCTTTTTTATCTGCTCAACTTCATCGGCCAGCGCCTTTTCATCCTGTTTCTGACCGTTCAGATAGTACTCTTCGAAGTTTTCCTCGACCGCCCAACGGCCGTCTATTTTTTTAACGTAGACGGTTTTAATGAGCTTCTTGGTTTCCTTGATATTACCGTCACCATCGGCTTTCTTTTCGTACTGCTCGGCCGTGCAAACCATGTCATTGACAGAATTGAACTGCATCTGACGGACCGCCAGAACTTTGTCGATCAATTCATCGACCGTGATGGCGGATATAACGCAGGGACAAGTCAGAACAAAGAAAAACCAAATCGCGTTGATTTTCTTCATTTCTGTTCGTCACCTTTTCTGATGGCGACATGTTTTATAACGTCACCGCGCACGACCTGATCGACCACGTCCATGCCCGAAAGCACCTGTCCGAACATAGTATAACGGCCTTCGAGGTGCGGCTGCGGCGAAAGCGTTATAAAAAACTGCGAGCCGCCGGTATCCATGCCCGAGTCGGCCATACCCAGCGCGCCCCGGTCAAAGGGGGCGTCGCTCGGTTCACCGCGAATCTCATAACCCGGCCCGCCGATGCCGACACCAAAGGGATCGCCCGCCTGTACGACAAAATCAGGAATGACCCGGTGGAAGATTATGTCTTTGTAGAAGTCCTGCCCGGCCAGACGGATGAAATTAATAACCGCCAGCGGGGCGACGTCGGCATAGAGTTCCAGTTCGATATCGCCTTTCGACGTGCTGATTACGGCCTGTGGGTTGACTTTGTATTTGTTCAGAAACGACTTAATCGCTCCGACCGTGGCCATCTCCCTGGGGCGGCTGATATATTGCGACTTATCGACGCCGAGGACGTTTTTATAAGAATCGGCGGCGGTAAGACTGACCACGTAGTCTTTATCGTGCAGACCCATATATAGAATTTCTTCTGCCGCCTGTATAGTCGTATCGCTTTTAAGAATGGAGGCCGCCGCCTGCACCACCGAACGCCGCAGGTCGGGATGTGCCATCGTTTCCATTTTCATGATGGTATTAAGCTGGGGCAGATGTCCGCTCAGCCGGTGCTGGCCGATATAATCGACGGCGGCGGTTACCACGACATAACTGGTATCACCCAGGGCTTTATCGATATTGTAATTGACTTTGGCGGCGCTGGCCGAATCGACCGTGCAAAGGGCGTCGAAGGCATAGGCCCTGATGACGGCCGAGCTGTCGTCGGCCAGACCTTTCAGTCTCAGTTCGACGGTCTCTTCGTTGACCTCGGCCAGGGCCTGAATTATGGTCAGAGTTAAAAATCGGTTTTTCAGATCCAGAAGCGAATCTGTCAGGGCCAGCATTTCCGGACCCCGGATTTTGAGAAGATATTCGATAGCCGCCGCTTTGATATTGATGCTGGAATCCTCGTGGATGGCATCCAGCGCCGGGCCTTCGGCGACGTCGTTTTTAAGTCGACTGAAAGTCTGCAAAAACAGCACCCGGAGTTTTTCATCGGATTCGTCGAGATAGCGGTCATAAAGATATTTAACCGCACGCGGAGACTCGATTTTCGATAAAGAGGTTATTGCCTCGGCGACGACACCGTTATCGCGGTCGTTGAGGCCGCCGGCGAGGTTTCTTATTTCGGCGGTGTCTTTGGACAGAGCCAGACCGCGCAGGGCCAGCGACCTCACAAATGGATCGCTGTCGGGCAGCCAGTCGACGTAGAGTCCGAGATCGTCGGTCGAACGCAGTCTTACGAGGGTGAATAGAGCCGCCACCCTGACGGTTCGCACCGGGTCATTGCGGCAGATATTTATCAAATCCGGCGCGGCGCTGCGGTCGTGCGCGCGGAACGAAGCCATCGCCGCCTGTTCGCGGACGCGGTGATCGGGATCGGACAGAAAGACTTTGATTCCGTCGTAAACGTCGGGCACAGGTCCTGTCCGCCAAAAACCCGACCGCTCGTATCACTGCCGCGCGAACCTCGGCTTCATAAATGTCACAGTTGCGAATCAAAGTCCGGGCGTATTCGGGATGGCCGCTCAGGCCGATAGCAAACGCTGCCGATGACGCGACCTGTGTCGACGAATCATTTAGCAGGGGGAAGAGCGACTCGATCGTTTTCGGGTCGTTGATCCGCCCGATTGCCAGAGCGGCGCGACTGCGGATATCTGGGTCTTTGTCGGACAGATAAGTCATCAGCTCTTTGGGTGCGAAACGGACGTCTTCGTAATGAATGATTTCCGCCAGTGCGGCGTTTTTGCCTTTGCCGAAACCGAGGGGATTGAAAAAATACAATAGCACGGCCAGGCCGAGCAGTACGATAAGAACCAGAAATATTTTAAGTACGTTTTTCATAATCATTTCTTCGCTGTTATTATTTGGTCATTAAAGATCAAGGCGCGGTGCCCGGGAATCAACAAAAATTCATGCAAAGATTGATGTGACCGAACCGGCTATTTCTTATCGGAGAACTTGCGGACGGATTTTTCAAAGGACGGATTTGACAGCTTCTTGAGGTCGTCATTGAGCGTCTTCAGTTTAAGATCGCTCAGAGAATTAAGTTTATCGGCGAAACGGCCGGACTTGATATCGTCATAAATAGCTTTCATACTTTTGCGGACATTCCGGTCGATGATTTTGCGACCGCTCAAAAGCGATCCGTAGCGCGCCGCGACCGAGATCCGACCGAACATGCCTTCAATACCGTGGCGTTTTATCAAATCGACGATCAGGTCAATCTGGTAGCACACTTCGAGATAAGCCTTGTCCGACGGCAGTCCGGCCTTGACCAGCGTCTCATACCCGGCCAGAATTAACTGCGACAGTCCCCCGCACAGCACCGCCTGTTCTCCGAACAGGTCGCCAATAGCCTCGTCTTCAAATGTGGTTTTGATCAGAGCTTTTTTGTCGATTTTCAATCCACGTATCAAAAAATCGAGCCGTTTTTTGGCCCGGCCGGAGCCGTCCTGATGGATCGCATGAAAATATCCTATAGATTTTTTTTCAATATACTGGGAGCGCACGGCTGTCCCCGGTCCGAGCGGGGCGAGAAGAATTATATCGCAGTCCCTTGGCGGCTTAACCGTCCTGAAATGCACCGAGAATCCGTGCAGAAAGACCAGCGCCGATCCCGGTTTCAGATACGGCGCGATTTCATTTTCGAAGACGCGGCCGTGGAGATGGTCGGGGAAAGCCATGATTATCATATCCGCCAGCCCCGACGCACGGTCCACCGTGGTTATGCCAGTCCAACCGTCACGGCGGGCCAGATTGCGGGACCTGGCTTTCGAGGGCAGCCCGATTATAACGTCACACCCGGAATCTTTGAGGTTCAACGCCCAGGCCCGTCCCTGAGACCCGTAACCCAGCACGGCAATTTTATCTCCGGTCTTCACGGCCCCAATATACGCCAAAACGCTTCTCTGTCAAAAGAATATGGGAGGCGCCCCATACTCGTCAGGTTCGCTCTCCTGCGTCTGTTTAGCAAATAATCAATATTTGGCCATAAATCAGATTCACGATACAAATGTCTTACGAAGCCTTGTCGGACGGCCGAAAATCAGGATAAAAGAGAGAAATATTCATTCAGGAGGGTCAATGCCCATGAATTTCCGCTATCTGAAACAAAGTATAATTTTCTTATCGATCTTTCTTATAGCCGCCGCCTACGGGGCCGTGCCGGAAAAACCGCAGATCGCCCCGATCAAACCGGCCTCACCCGGCAGCGATTACGGTTTTATCGCCCCGCGCATGGACCTCGACCACGTCCATCCGCGCATGGTATCGGTAGATCGTCGGGGGGGCCGACAGATCGCCTCGGCTTTGCCGACTCGTTTCGACTGGCGTGAAACCGGCAAGGTGACCCCGGTCAAAAATCAAAGCGTCTGCGGCGCCTGCTATTCGTTTGCCGGAATTGCCAATATCGAATCCCGGCTGCTTATAACCGAGGGCACGACCTATGATTTCTCCGAAAACAATGCCAAAGAGTGTAACTATTGGGACCGCTCGTGCAGCGGCGGATCGTGCTATGATCTCGCTGACCTGTTTTCCAAAAAAGGAACCATCCTCGAATCCTGCGACCCCTATGTCGCTTCCGACGTCTCCTGCAATTCCTCCTGCACACCACAGAAGGTTTTGCTCGACTGGCTGATCATCTCGACTGCTTCCGTGCCAGACGACTCCATCCTCAAGAGTTATATTTACAATTACGGCCCGGTTTACACGACCTATTATGCGGGTGACGGCAGCGATCCGTCGTGGAATACGGAGATGAATAACTACGACGGTTCGTATACCATGTACTATTCCGGCACCTATCAATCCAATCACGCCGTTTTGATTGTCGGCTGGGATGATAACCTCGTGCACGCCGGCGGCACCGGCGGATGGATTGTCAAAAACAGCTGGGGAACCGGCTGGGGCGGCACCTGCGGTTATGGCGCCGAGCGCGGATATTTTTATATCGCCTATGGTTCCGCCAATATCGGTACCTGGTCGGCGGTGTCGGTCAACCTGACCGATTACGATTCCACCCAGAATTTGTACTATTACGATGAAGGCGGTTGGGTGACCCAACTGGGATTTGGAAGTACGACCTGCTGGGCGATGAGCAAATTCACGCCGGTCGAAAATACCAAACTGACCCGTGTCGAATTCTGGACGACCGATGCCACGACCGACGTCGACGTGTACGTCTACGATGACTTCAACACGACCAGCGGAACGTTGAGCAATCTGCTGGGTACCGCTATGACACGTCTTTCGCCGAGCCGGGATATCATTCGATAGCCCTGGTCGCGCCGGTCGATCTTACTTCCGGCGACCCGATTTTCGTCGCGGTCAAGTTTACCGATGAAAGTTATAACTTTCCCGTCGTCTGCGATAACACCGCCCCGATTGAGGCTTCGACTACCTATATATCCAGCAGCGGTGCCAGCTACAGCTGGTTCGAGCTCGGAGGCGGGATGTCGGTCGATGCCGCTCTGCGCATCCGCACCGATCCGTCGCTGGTGCAGTCAAACGACGACGACCTCGCGACTCTTCCCGACCGCTTCAGACTGGAACCGAACTATCCCAACCCGTTCAACCCGATAACGACTATCGCGTATTCGCTGGAGCAGCGCACGCACGTCAACATAGCCGTCTATAATATGATCGGTCAGAAGGTTGCGACGCTGGTCGACAATGAAATCTCGGCCGGTGAACACACGGTCCAGTGGAACGGCCGCGACGCCGACGGGCGTCCGGTGGCGACCGGTGTGTATTTTTATCGCATCGAAACCGAGCAATTTCGCGCCACGAGAAAAATGGTGCTTCTAAAATAGCTTCCAATTCAAAAAGGCAGGCTCAATCCGGGCCTGCCTTTCTTATTTCAACCGATTCCCTATATTGTACTTATTAGCTGCCATCAATACTTTTGGGTCCGATTTCATAATCCCGACTACCCGATAAAAGGCGGTTGCAGGATTTTCGATCTTGATTATATTGATTTATATGGCTCCAAACCGGCGATTATGTAGGTTAAATGATTAAATCTGTTTTTCTTATAATTGTCATGATTTTGCTTGCCTCGGCGTCGATGGCCCAGCAGTACTCGCAGCCCTATGAGTATGCGACGTCCAGTGCCCCGGCGGCTATGACTTTTTTCAATTTCGATATTGTCGATTCACTTTATATGAATATGGCCGCGGGCCATCGGGTCGTATATCGGGATTATTCCGCGACAAGCTGGGACAGCGCCGAAATTAACCTGGCGTATCAAGCCTGCTCCACCCGGACATACTCGGGATCAATCAGCTATCAGCCGCCGTCGGGAACGCTCGAATGGTATTTCCGCTCCGTCACGGATACGGCCGTGGTCAGCCAGTCGCCCAAAAATGAAGCCGACGAGTTCCCTATCCCGCAGTACCTTATGGTCGATCTGGGCGCCGACCTCACGGGCGATCAGAACGGAGAGGGAAGCAACCTCGACATAACGCACCTCTTTGGATCGTACTCCGACAACAAGCTCTATTTTCGGCTGGACAATGACGGCGGCGGTTTTCCGACTTCGGGCGGCTTGTTTACATATTACCTGTATATGATCGGGCTGCTCGACCCCAATGCCACCGATTCGACCGTATATTTGATGCTTTATGGCAATGCCGTATTGTATTCCACCGGTCTTTACGCCATGGACCTGGCCGACAGCAGTCTGACCCAGATCGGTTCGATTATGACCAATGTCAGCGGCAATTCGCTCAGTCTGTCGTGCAACATCGCCGATCTCACCACCCAGCCGGGATGGTCGGACTGGCCGCCTCCGTCTGGTTTTGTCGGGGCGGCGCCGATAACAGCCACGCTGTCGTTGACGACCCTTGCAACCAACGACGAAGGCAAGGCCGCGCTTTTTATACCATCGTCGCACCTTCTCGATTATTCGGCAGCCAACTCCGCTCCGCAGCTTGGTGATCAGGCCGTTACTTCGGATGCTGCCGGGCACGTTTCAGCGGCGGTCACCTATACCGATGACGATAACAACCTTCCGGTCACAAGAAATCTTAATTTCGTTAGTGCACCATATGAGATGACCGCCTGTGAGAAAAATTATATCGCCGGTGCGGTTTTTGAAACTGAACTGAACGTAACCGAAACCGGGTGGTACAGGTACTCCTTTGAATTTTCGGACGGTGTCAATTCCGCAACCACCCCGCTCGATTCGATATATATAGATCTGGGCGACTTTGTTTGCGGCGACGTAAACGCCGACGGAGATATAAACCTTATCGACATATTGTACCTGATCGACAACATTTACGGCGACCCGGCCGGTCCCGCCCCCGATCCGCAGGAATCGGGTGATGTCAACTCCGACGGGGCCACGAATCTGATCGATATATTGTACCTGATTGATTTTACCTATGCTGATCCGCCGGGGCCAGATCCGGTTTGTCCATAAGAGTCTATCTAATCTCTGCAATGAATATCGTTACTCGGCTCGAAGAGCTTCCACCGGGTCGACTTTGGCCGCTTTCGAGGCCGGATAAAATCCGGCCAGCAGACTGACCAGCACCCCGAAAACAAACGCGATCAGAATCAGCCAGAGCGGCAGGGCGAACGGATCATAAAACGGCATGTCCTGCCGTTCGAGAATTATCCGGCCCACAAACGCCACCAATCGTGTGGCCAGCCAGCCGAAGAGTATCCCGAGAACCGAACCGGCCGCACCGATCACCGCCGACTCCGCCAGAAATAGCACGCGAATGTCGGAAATGTCGGCCCCGAGCGACCGGATCACGCCGATTTCACGGCGTCGTTCTATGATAGACATAATCAGGGTATTGGCGATACCGAGCGATGCGGTCACCAGCGCGATCAGCCCGATTGTCGCCAGGGCGAGGTGAAAATATATGAAGAATTTTTGTATCTGCTCGAACTGCTCGGCAAAGCTGAACGCCCTGAATCCGAGCGCTTCCACCGAATCTTTGACACTTTTGTACGGCGTATAAGGATCGAGGTCGAGCGTGACGCGGGGATAGTGGCGGGTTTCGTCGATGCTCCCCTGGATAAACAGACGGCCTTCCTGTATGGCCGGGATAATATCGGTCAGATCGTTTCCGTAGCCATAACCACCGGCGCTCAGTTTACGGGCCAGGTGTTCCGGGATGATGACCGGCGAGGTGCGAATCTGGTGATTACCGACGTCCTCACCGATCCCGACTATTTTCAATGTATCGACCAGAGTCCGCTGTCGATTGGACAGCCCCTGCACGAACCGCCGCAGGGCCTCGTTTATTTCCTGACGCAGGATGCGGTCGCGATAATCCCGATTGAAGAGCGAATCGAATTCTATATCGTGCAGCTGGTCCCATATTTTTGATTTTTTGTCGTCGATGATGTTCAAAAAAGCACTGTCCAGGCTGAAAGCTTTGGTCGTCATGACAAGATTCTGTCCGATCAGGGTGTCGGGATCAGCAAGTTTCAGAGAATGCACAAAATCAAAGCTCAAAATCGCCTCGCTGGCCGAATCGGATGAAAACTCGTGCCCGCCCAACAATGCCTTATACAATTTGGTCTTGATGGCAGTCTGCGACAGAGCCCGGGCCTCGGTGTTGAACTGGGTGTCGGCCACGGCGACGGTAACTTTGAAAGAAACGTAGGGGTACACCGCCAGCACCCCGGGGATGGCCGAAAGTCCGGCGATAGCGTCTTTATCGAGCGGCACCGGTTTGACGGTGTCGGCATCATTGGTATCGCTTTTGGGATAGACCTTCATATTGGTAAAGAGGCCGAGTTCGTTGTAGGTATCGGTGATCATCTTCTGATTGCCCGCCCCGAACGAAAGCATGGCCACGAAAGTGGCGATGGCGATGACCACACCCGCCGTCGTCAGCACCGCCCTGATTTTTGTCCGCCAGAGATTGCCGACGGAAAGCTCCAGAAGATCACGAAATTTCATTGCCGCGCTCCGCAGGTTCAGCCGAATCTTCTATAATCCGGCCATAGTGCATACGCAAAATGCGCCGGGTGCAGCGCCGCGCCAGATCCAGGTCGTGCGTCACCAGTATAACCGTCAACCCGTCCCGGTTGAATTCGGCCAGAAGGTTGGCGATGATATCGGAATTTTCACGATCGAGGTTGCCGGTCGGTTCATCGGCAAAAAGAATTTCCGGACTTTTCACCAGCGCCCTCGCAATCGCCACCCGCTGCTGTTCGCCGCCGGACAGGTCGCCCGGTCGGTGGTCCATGCGGTCCTCAAGGCCGAGTCGTTCCAGTATGGCCGTGGTTTTCTGCAACCGATCGCGCCTCGGCACGTCCTGAAAATACAGAGCCAGTTCGACATTTTTATGAGCGGTCTGATACGGCAGCAGGTTGAACGATTGAAATATCATGCCGACTCTCGCCGCCCGGTAGGCCGAGAGTTCCTTGCCGGACATGGCCGACAGATTTTTCCCCGCGTAGTTTATCGTCCCCGAAGTCGGCGAATCGAGCCCGGCCAACAAATTTAAAAGAGTCGATTTGCCGGAACCGGACGCCCCGACTACGGCCAGAAAGTCGCCTTTGCCGATACCGAGATTGATGCTGTCGACCGCTTTGATTACGTGCTGACCGCGATGATAATGACGGCATAATTCGGATGTATTTATAAAATCAGTTGGCATATTAATATATAGTCGGTTTTGAATTATAGACGTCAATAAAAAGACAAAGTTGATTTAATTTTAGCGAATTTACGGAAAAGGTCATCAGTCGCGGTCAAACAAACCGGGATAGAGCCTGTCGGCGCAGTCGGGACAGATACAATGAGAAAATTCGGCGACGGTTTTAAACCGTATATAATTTTCCAGTTCGTGCCAATCGCCTTCGTTATCACGAATTTTCCGGCACGACGAACATATCGGGATATAGCCTTCCAGCAGGTCCAGATTATGATTCTTTCCATTTCTGTCGGCATTTTCGATTTCGCGGGCACGGTCCGAAAGCACCTGTCCGAATACCGCCAGCACGGTAGGATGTCCTTTGGGATTGAGAACGGGGACCATAGCGCAATCGACCGGACCGGCATTCGTGTTTAAAACGAATCTCACCTGCGTGAGGCTGTTAATCACAAAACCAAGCATATTGTCGATTTGCCGGGACGCCCGGACCGGCTTAATATCGCTGACGGTAAATTTGCCCGGAAACGTCTCGCCGTCCAACATAAGGGATCTGGCAGACTCGTTGGTAAGTACAATACGGCCCCCGGTATTCAGCGCAAAGGCGACACCCGGTATCGCATCGAACAGGTCGGTCAGTAATTGCCTGTAAGAAACCGAATCGGGATAGTACAACAGCCGGACAATTTCAGAAATATAATGGGCCTGACGCTCTAAAAAAGCGATTAGGTCGGGGCCAAAAAAGCCGGGTCTTTTTTCGAGCAGTTGAATCACACCGACGTTGTCGTCCGTGCCGGTAATCGGTATAAACGCGACCGACTCGAACCATTCGTCCTTATGCAGGCACCGTGTATCCGTTTTAAGCTCGTTGTCCGAGGTTTCCGCCAACAACCGGCTCAAATTGTTGGTCCAGAAGCTGCCTCTTTCGGTATAGTACGGCTGCGTGGAATCGAAGCGGCCGTCGATGATATCGCCGCACAAACAGCTTAAACCGTGGGGATAACCGTCGCCCGTTTGTGACAAAAAAGTCCCGTCTTCATCATCGAGGAATTTTTGCGATAAACCCGTATGGGCCACGTATGGATAGTCATCTCCGCTCTGCATTCTAATACCGATATGTTCACAACCGGAATATTTTTTGAAATGATCGGGGAGGCCGCCGATGAAATCTTCCATACAGGGTGCTTCACCGGCTATGCGGAAAAGAGTACCTATCGCATCGAATTCAATATCCGGCCCGAAAGTACCGCCGCTGACAGAGTCGGAGGGACACATATTTCGC
Source organism: uncultured candidate division Zixibacteria bacterium (assembly GCA_963702205.1). Lineage (GTDB taxonomy): Bacteria > Zixibacteria > MSB-5A5 > GN15 > PGXB01 > CALAMC01. The sequence continues at coordinate 1,122,645 of OY969724.1, read as the reverse complement.
CCTTCTCCCCAGAATCTACGTGCTGCCTTATCTAATTTATTTATAATCGCTTACCGTTCCGGATCAAAACTCGCGGAAAGTCCGCGTCTGACTTTGTGTTGAAATTAAACTTGAATCAAATGCCCGTTTGATTTATGACTTTATATTTCTTTCCGCTTACAGTTATAAATGCAACATCACATATTGGCGAAAATTGTCAAGGACAAAATCGTGTGAATGACATTTTTTGTCATTTCAGGAGAATAATTGTCCTGTATTTAAAATGCTGTCTTGATTGAAGTCAGGCGATATTGTAACTTGATCGTATGGCTCAATTCGCAAAGCTTCGTTCCGATTTAATTTCTGTCCCGACCCAAATTGACGGGCAAGTGGGCTTTACTATAAAGGATCCGATCACCGGAGGCTATTTCCAGCTGCGCGCTCCGGAATTCTGGCTGATCAACCGGCTCGATGGAAAATCATCGCCGGAAGAAATCGCCGCCGAGTTTCAGTCGAAATTCAATCTTCAGATAACCAGTGAGAATATAGTACAATTCACTGTGACGCTGCGCTCGATGTTTTTCCTCGACGACGGTCGCAGCGAACAGGAAATTTCGCGCGCCGCCAAACAGGCGTTCCGTCCCCGTTCTATGGCCGACCGGATACTCTTTTTAAAAATAAAGGGCTTTCGTCCGGGCAGGCTGCTCGACCGGTTGTCTAAGGTGTACCATCCCTTTCATCGACCGTTCTGGTTTTTCATGTTCTTCCTGGTGATTCTGGCCGCGGGGGTTATTGTTTCCGAGGACGGACGAACGCTCCTCTGGTTCGATCCGGGCGGCCTGTTCGCGCTGGGACCGTTAGCGGCCATTGTGGTTTCGCTGTTTATAATAATTGTCTTCCATGAATTCGCTCATGCCGTGGTCTGTCGTCATTACGGAGGTGAAGTCCGCGAGATGGGTTTCTTACTTTTATATCTCCAGCCCTGCTTTTACTGCGACGTCTCCGACAGTTGGCTGTTCCCGAAAAAAACCCAGCGGCTCGCGGTAACTTTCGCCGGGCCGTTTTATCAACTTCTCCTGACGGCCTTTGCGGTGATTGTCTGGCGCGTGACGGTGCCGGGGATTTTCATAAACGACGTGGCCCGCATCATCGCCAGTGTCAGTCTCGTGACCTACCTGTTCAATTTCAATCCGCTGATAAAGCTTGATGGCTATTATTTATTGTCCGACTGGCTGGAAATAGTCAATCTTCGCAGTCGGGCGTTCAAATATCTCGGCAATATCATTAAAAGAAATATCCTCGGCTGGCCGGTCGAGCGCATTACGGCAACCGCCCGGGAAAAGAGAATTTTTCTCATATATTCAAGCCTGGCGACGCTTTACTCAACGCTTTTGATCGTAATAATAGTCTATGTCGTGAGCGGCTTCATGATTTCGCGCTGGGGTGGTCCGGGATTTTTATTGCTGCTGTTCCTGCTATTATTTATATTGCGCAATAAGTTACGTTCACTGGCAAGAGGGATGGTCACACACGTCGGATATATGAAAGATATTTTGAAAAAACCCGGTCGCCTGATAAGCTATATTGTAATAGCGATAGTCCTTATAATTGTCTTCGTGGCGATACCGTTTCCCAACCGCGTTTCGGGGCAGATAAATATTAACCCGATTGCCCGGTTCGACCTGTCGATGAACCAGTACGGTTCTCTTCAGAGCAGCCTGCACTACGGTGGAAAGAGCCCGGACGACAAAATGTCGATCATGCAGATGAACGCCAACGATCTCGGGCTTTTAAACCTGGCCCCGCTGGTACAGGACGGACAGGACGTCCGGCCCGGAGACACGCTGGCGATTCTGACCTCGAACCAGATTTCGCAGGAAATAATCGCCGCCCGGGCCGAACTCCAGAGCCTTGAGGGTCAACTGATGCTTCTCAAAGCCCCGCCCAAGCAGGTCGAAGTTGATGAAGCGCAGTCGAAAGTCCAGGCGGCCAAGGCGGCCTTCGATAAAAGCCGCAAAGATTATGACCGGGCCAAGGAGCTCTACGATAAAAATCTGATATCATCGGAACAACTCGACAACGTCCAGTCCAAAATGGATATCGACAAAGCCAACTGGCAGACGGCGATCTCCGCACTGGACGTCCTCAAATCCGCGCCTCGTCGTGAAGAAGAAATAATCGTGGAAAAGAAAATCGAAAGCCAGAGGGCCCGGCTGGAGTTTCTGCAGATGCAGGGCGACGCGAGGATTATAACGGCCCCCATCTCAGGCGTCGTCTTCCGCAATCCTTCGGAAAAGTCATTATTATCCGTGATCGACGACAGCACGGTCGAAGTGCTTATCCCCGTTTCGGATTTTGAAATCGGCCGGGTGGAACTGGGCCAGAACGTATCGATAAAAATCCGAACCTATCCCGACCGGACTTTCAAAGGGACGGTCGTGCGTATACCCGAAGCGGCCACGAAAATCGACGATAAATATTGCTTCGAGGTTTCCGCCGTTATCGACAATGCCGACAATCTTCTTCGTGAAGGCATGAGCGGTTATGCCAAAATCGAAACCGGCAAATCCTCGATGCTGACCATATTGGGCCGCAAATTCCTGTCAAAAATCCGTGTCGAATTCTGGTCCTGGTGGTAAAAGGCGCCCCCGGGCCTTTATTTTCGCCTTTTTAGCCCTTTCCCGGCCAGAAAGGGTTTGACAAAACTCCCGATTCCTTTATATTTCAATTGAAACGGATGGATTACCATCCGTCGGACGCGGGGCATACTCAAAACGATCCCGGGTTCTTAGCCGATTTAACTTTACGATTCATCTGCACCGAAATGGCTGTGAACGGCCCTAAATTAAGGCCGGCATAATATATTTTTGCACGGAGGTGTCCGCAGGAATCAGATCATTATAATAAGGCTAATCTTCCCCTCACATTAGTCATTAAATTTCAATCGGCATTAATTGCCTTCACTGGATTAGAGCACATCCATTAATTAAAGGGAGCTTTCGCCTGGGGAAATATTAATGAAAACGACAGCCTTAGTTTTCGTCCTTACGTTTGCCGTGCTCACATCTTCGATATTCGCGACCATAATACACGTTCCCGGTGATCAGACAACCATACAAAGCGCCATCGACGCTGCCGCCGACGGAGATACCATCCAAGTGGCGACGGGCCTGTATCCGGAAAACCCGACCATTTCCGGCAAAGTCATTCTTTTGGGAGCGATGGCCGGAATTGATCCCGATGGCAGCCTCGATCGCGGGAGCGAAGCGGTCATCTCCGGAAGCATAGCCGTCGATTCCGGCGCCGATGAAACGACGATCAACGGTTTAAAAATAGACGGCGGCGGGATTGTAATTGAAGAGGCGGCCGACGTTTCGGTCATTTATAATATTATTGTCAATGCACCATCCTTCGCCGTTCAAACCGATTCGAGAATAAGCATCTCTGACAACTCCATCGCCGAGTGCGACGGAGGCATCCGGGCCGAATATGACGGGGGCAGTGTTTCCGACAGGATTGAAATCTCCGGCAATGACATAGCGCATATCGCCAATGCCGGGATCGCCGTTTCCGGAACGTATACATACATATTCGATAATTATCTGTACCAGTGCAATTATTACGGTCCCGACGGAAACGGGGGCTGGGACCGGGGCTCGATATATATCGAAGACGGAGCGGACTATACGACGGTAACGGCCAATACAATAAGCGACGGCATTCACGGTATCCAAACCTGGGCGAACAGTACGATCATAACCAACAACTTCGTTATGTCATTCGGCCTGACATACGCCGACCAGTACACCATAGGCGGCAGGAACTACAAAAACTCCGGCGTCATGGTGGGCAGCAACTGGGGTCTCGGCGACCACGATCCGGTCGGCGTGGTCGTGAAAAACAACAGCTTCGAGGGAAATTTCTGGCATATATTTCATAATTCCGGTCTTTCGGAGACGGTCGATGCCTCCGGCAACTGGCTTAATGCGACTACTTCAGGAGGCGCGGCCTCACGGATCAGCGTCGGAGTGGATTATACCCCGTGGCTGGCTTCGGGCGCGGACACAGATTCGGGAGCTCCGGGATTTCAGGGGAATTTCTCTTCGCTGTGGGTCGATGACAACAGCCCCCAGGCGAGTACAGGCCGGCTGCATGCAGGAAGGTGTCGATCTTCTTCCCGTCACCGGCGGGACCGTCAACGTCTGCACCGGTTATTATACCGCGGCGGTCAACGTGGAGAACCGCAACAACATCACGATTGCAGGTATAAGCAAAGATGCCATCATGCATCCGAATCAGGTCTTGCCGTGGAATATCGGCGGTTATGGCATTACTCGCATGACGGCCGTGCGGGTGGTCAATTCATCGGCCGTCAAGCTGCAGCGTCTGACGATGAATTTCGATCAGATTCGGGGTGATAATGTCTCCGGTGTTTTGTATTGGAACGCTTCGGGGGAAATTTCCGGCAGCGCCCTGCACTCCATGAGCGTTCCCGACGGCACCAACGGCTATCAGGAAATTACCTGCTACCTGCGGGCCCCCGGACCGGGTTATGACCAAAACGACCGGGCCCGGATCGATATTCTGAACAACAACTTTTATGATACCGGTCGCCTCGGTGTCGTGGCTCACGATTTTGTAGACGTGCATATAGAACGAAACGTCTTCGACAAAATTATAAGCGATTTCGGCTACGGGGTCGAGATCGGTTCGACCGCGAGCGGCACCGTGCGTCACAATACTTTTCATAATTTCGACACGTACGCTTCCGACCAGTCGGTGGCGGCGGCCGTTTTGATCGAGAATTCCTTCACCCAGGGACAGGGACCGTACGAAAAGAACGTGACCGTCGATTCGAATAATATCAGTTTTTGTCAGTATGGGCTTTACGTGGGAAATTCGACCCCGAATTTAACCGGCGACGTGGATATCATCGCCGGGATTTATGACAACAGCATTTACGATAATGAAACCGCCGGTTCCTACGCGAGCGGCGGGATAGTCCTTATGGATGAAGGCCGTGATGCCGGGTCGGCGGTGCGGGCCGTCATAACCGGCAACAGTATAGATAACTGCAATGAATACGGGGTGCTCATCGCCACCAGCGGTAACGGTGATATCGCGGCGACGCTTATGAATAATTTAATAAAAGATAATTTCACCGGGGTTTCGGTCAAAAACTACGGCGGAGTCAGCACCAGCGTCTACAACCTGACGATTTTTCACAACATGTTCGATAATTTTCTTAACGCGGAAGATGATGCCTTCGGCGATTTTTGGGATGACGGCGAAGAACAGGGCAACTGTTGGGAGGATTTTGACGGCCAGCCGGGAGATTCGTACATTATTCAGGGAAGCGCCGGCGCCGTGGACCGTTTTCCCAATGTTGACTGCGGCTCCAACTGCAACTGCGTGCCCGGCGATGCCAACAATGACGGCGCTTTCAACCTGCTGGATATTTTGTATATCATTTCCTTTGTCTATGATACACCATCCGGGCCGGACCCGGTGCCGTATACAACCTGTTCCGGGGACCCGACCTGCGATTGTGCAGTCAACCTGCTCGATATCCTTAAGCTCATAGATAAAGTCTACTACGACCCGACCCACCAGGTGCACTTGTGCGGCTGTCCCGTATGGTTTGCGACCTGCGGTCTGCCGTTAAGAGCCGTGCCGGTGGGCGCACAGCAGGAGGATTTAAAATCGCACCAAGGTGAAAATATTAAAGCTATGAGCTTTCGCTGACGGACCATAAGTACGACCTTTTTTCCTTAACTCCCCATAAAAGGCAGGTCTGCAGAGGGGGATTCCAGACCTGCCTATTTTTTTTGCGTAAATCCTACGGTGTCAAAAATTCCGGGGAGCGGGGGAGTTCCACCGCCGCTTTGATGCTGGAATATTTGTCCTCACAGGCCAGCACCGACTGCACCACCCGCTCGAAACCGATCCCGCACCCGGCCGACTGCCCTTCGGCCTGCTCCAGCGTCTCGAAATACCAGTCGAACTGCATCGGATCGACGCCGCGCTCAACGATATGATCGTACATGTACGATTCCCGGAACTGACGGCGGCAAACTTTCGTGTCACCCTCGCGCACCGCCCCGCCGACAGATTCGCCGACTCCGGGCAATAACAGGTCGCAACAAAGTGTGACGCCATCGCGGCGCTTCATTGAGAAGAATTTGATTACGCCGCCTTCTCTGGGTCGGGGATCGGACGGATAATGTGTGACAAAAGTCGGCAGGTTGCTGAGAATAGCGCAAAGCGCTTTTTCTTCGACACTGCTCAGGTCATCACCGTGTGATACCTTGTGGCCGTGATCTTGAAGCGTCCTGATCGCCTGGGTGTAGGAAATCCGGTTGAAAGGAAGATCGGCATACCGTTCCAGTGCGAGGGTGGCATAGGATTTGGAGACATCGCCGTACATCGCTTTTATCAGCGATTCAATGTTGTCCATGAGGCCGTCGAGCTCGAAATCGCGGGCCTCGAATTCGATCAGAGTGAACTCGCACAGGTGGCGGTCGGTCACTTTGCGCTCCTGTCGGAACGACGGCCCGATCGTGTAGACGCGGTTGTGCGCGACCGTGAAGGCTTCAAGATAAAGCTGGCCGGTCTGCCGCAAAAACATCGGCAGTTCCAGACCGGACTGGTTGAACATCGACACCCCGATGGCGTTGGGGAACCATTCACAGGAACCGGTGGCGCCGGTGATGTGCGGTACCTGGATTTCCAGAAACGAATTGGCGTTGAACCAGTCGCGGGCGCTCTTGAGAAGCTGTGAACGAAGCAGACTGACCCGGGCGAAGTCGCCGCGCGTGACGGCCAGATGTCTCATGTTGGGACCTCCTTTAAAAAAATGGCAAAAAAAAGACCACCCGAGACGATTCGGGTGGCCAAATAATTATAGCCCGCCGGGAATACTTCCGCCCTCCCGGAGGCATCAGGCAGAAACACCTGTCCTCCTTTTTTCAGGCGCGCGCAGACCCATGGCTGTTATTGACATATTCTCATATTTTTGGGCTTATATGCTTTTGAAAGCTACAATTAAAATGTTTTTAGTACAAAGGTCAAGCGGAAAGTGAATTAAAATGGATAAAATCAGTTGATTTATTGTGCGCTGCCGGGATGCGCCGTCGGGAACCCTTTCCCGGCAGTTTTCATTCAAACCAGGAGCGTCAGGAAAGGGTTCCTGACGCCGCTATGGCCTGTTGTCATGTTTCTCGCCATTTCAATGTCATCCCCGTCCCCTTCAAAGTCATTCCCATCCCGTTCTTTTTCATTACCGCCTCTTTTAATGTCATTCCCGGCCCCTCTTTGTCATTCCCGCGTAGGCGGGAATCCAGTCTTATATAATGTCCTCGTACAAATCCTCCCACTCGGGATTTTGCTCTTCAATCAGCCGTATCTTCCATCTACGGTTCCATTTCTTAAGCTGCTTCTCACGCTGTATGGCCGATTGAATGTCTGTCGTTTGTTCAAAATAAACGAGTTTATTGATTTTGTACTTTGAAGTGAACCCGTCGACATATCCGGATTTATGTTCATAAACCCGTCTTAAAAGATCATTGGCAACACCAATATATAGAGTACCATTCTTTTTACTGGCCATTATGTAAACATAATATGATTTCAAGAGAATCCTGGATTCCCGCCTGCGCGGGAATGACATTATTGGTACGATGTATGCATTAAGGAACTGTTTGGTTTATTAACTATTTCAGCAGTATCATCTTTTTGGAATATATCACATCACCAGCAGTTAGACGATAAACAGAGACCCCGACGATACAGGTGAATAAACGAATATATATTTTGGGGCGTTTCTCGTTACCTTTTAAAATTATCAGCATTTTGGTAAAGCCAATCACCCCAATTGTCAAACAGATGTTTTGCTTTCTTGACACTATCAACATTTTTATTTAGCAAGCCATATTGTCCTGCTTTAACGGCAGGAACGAATTCTGATCCAAAATGGTAAGGTAACTGGGGATGATAAACTTCCAGTATAGAATCGGATACCAAGTCGGCCTCGTAAAGTGCTAAGTCGACTAATTTAGAATACATTTGTCTTGTGGTGTCATCCTCCAAACCTTCGGTCGCGAGTCTATCTGATTCTTGGAAATAATGAATGGCATTGGCAAAATGCACCATTTCCTCTGTGCTTGGAGATGAGAGCGATTCTTGATCTTTTTTATTATTACACAGTCTGAATAAAAACAATAGGATCAAGATTGCTATTGCATATTTCGCAAAATCCCAAATGTATGAAAGAAATGTCATTAGTGCCATTAAAAATGCGCCACCCCATCCATGAATTTTATATCCTTCAACTACAAATACAATAAATAGAACTAATCGCCAAAGGATTACTAGTGCCACACTTCCGATGACAATCCAAAATAGTATATTCCAGATCACGTTTAGAACCTTAAATAATAATCTCGCGAAAAGCCCAATTAGAGCAACGAGTCAGCAAAAAGATTTTGCATGAACTTGGCAATAACACTCGCACCCTCTTCAGCCATAATGCCAAATTCTCATTATTTCAAATTTATTTTATTAATTCGGCAACTAAATGTCAATAAAAATTTCCATATTTCTATGTTGGGTTAAGCCTAATAGAATCGAACATCTTGTGCGCCTTTGGGGACCCTTTCCCGAAAGCACTTATGCAGGCCAGGAGCGTCAGGAAGTGATTCCTGACGCCGCCGTGAAGGAATATTGCCAATGACGGTTACAAGACTGACAGGTCACACGTCCCGATAAATCGTGACGCAGGACCTGTCAGAACTATCAAAGGTCCATGACGCTGCTGTGACTTTTGTCGGGTTTCTCCCCCGCAAAACGGGAATCGGAACCCGATCTACTTCTAACTGTCTTTCTCCTTATGTGCCATCCCTGCCTCTTCTTTCTTTTCTCTAATTCACTACCGCCCCCTTTCATTGTCATTCCCGCCCTTTCATTCCGGCTCTTTCAATGTCATTCCTGTCCCTTTCAATGTCATTTCGCCCCTTTCAACGTCATTCCCGTCCCTTTCATTGTCATTCCCGCGCAGGCGGGAATCCAGTCTTATATTATGTCTTCGTATAAATCATCCCAATTTGGATTTTGCTCTTCAATCAGCCGTATTTTCCATTTGCGGTTCCATTTCTTAAGCTGCTTTTCACGCTGTATGGCCGATTCTACATCCGGTGTTTGTTCGTAATAGACGAGTTTTTTTACATCGTACTTTGAAGTAAATCCCTCGACGTTTTTGTTCTTATGATCATAAACCCGTCTTAAAAGATCATTGGTAACACCAATATATAAAGTGCCATTCTTTTTGCTGGCCATTATGTAAACGTAATTGGATTTCAAGAAAATCCTGGATTCCCGCCTGCGCGGGAATGACATTATTGATACATGACATTATTGGTGCATTGTATATCTTAAGGAACTGACTGGCTTACTGGCTATTTCAATAATATCATCTTTTTGGAATAAACCACGTCACCGGCGGTGAGGCGATAAAGATAAACGCCAGATGACACCGGTGACCCTGAATAATCCCGTCCATCCCATTCTACATGATAAGACCCGACCGCCAGTTCCTTGTCGATTAAACGCGCAACCTCCTGACCGAGTATGTTATGAATCGTTATAACAACATGGCTGCGATATGGAATATCAAATGAGATGGTCGTATTCAAATTAAATGGATTGGGATAATTCTGATATAGCTCGAATTTATCTGGGACCAGAGAATTCGGTTCGGTCTCGACATCGGATGAACCGCCTATACCGGACATTACATACACCACGCCCCGATTCCAGTATTCAAGCGTATACTCTATCGCCGAAAAAGCGAAATCATCGACACCGTCATTATTAAAATCACCAATACCAGATACATCCTGTCCAAAGTATGTCTGCGATCCGGAAAAGTCGGAATTTTGTATTTCGATATCAGGAATTGAATCCATATCTGGACCGCCATAATATAAGAATACGTAACCTAAAGCCGAAAAGGATACCGGGAATCCGATAATTAAATCATCATAACCGTCTTTGTTAATATCACCTGCGAACCGTACTTTTGTTGATGGATCAGTGATTATTACATCAGGAATATCATCCATTTCGGGACCAGTAAAATAAATTAAACCGGCTGTATCAAGGCCAGCTCCGGTCCCCGCAAATATATCATCAATTCCGTCGCCGTTGACATCGCCTATATTTTCAAGCACCCTTCCAAATTCTTCAAACCCCAATTCATATTCGCCCGGCCTTGTAATTACTAAATCAGGCGTCTGTTTAGAATCGCCGCCCCAATATAATTGCAGCGATCCATTTATTTCCTGAACTCGGCGGCGGCGCAAATTAACAACCAAATCCTTTTTTCCGTCATCATTAAAGTCGCCTACTGCCAACCCCTCTCCGAAATAATAACCGTCATAGGGTTCAATATCGGGTCTAATTATAACATTAGGGATTGAATCGCTTAGTGCATTTGTATTAAATGTTAAGACTGATGATTGAGTATTGGATTCGGAAATAAGCTCTCCTATACCGTCACCATCAAAATCAACACAACAGCCGGAAAATCCAATAGGAAAAAGGCTGTCCCAACCAAAACGAGCATACCGGGTTCCATCCATTGATGGTCCGCCATAAAATAAGCTTAGTTTATGATAGGATGTCGTACGATCAGATATTACAACATCATCGAAACCATCTCCATTGAGATCGCCGATATTATCCATCCGTGTAGAGACACTTTCAATAATCAAATTGGGAGTACTATTGGTAGTATCTCCCCCATAATAAACAAAAGCATGATTCCTGTAATCCCATGTCATAAAATCATCATAGCCATCGCCGTTTTGGTCGCCGAGTGGGATTATACGATAACCGAAAAGAGTCTCCGATGTATCCGTATGAATAACTCCGATGATTTCAGGAGTATCCGCGAATAATGAATTACCGATTAAAAAAATCAGGATTGCGAATATTAAAAACACCTTAAGCACTTAAATGCCTCTTGAATACAATATAATGGAATTTAAGCAGCAGACAAGAACATATAAAGGAATATTGCCAACGACGATTACAAGTTTGACAGGTCACACGTCCCGATAAATCGTGACGCAGGACCTGTCAGAACTATCAAAGGTCCACGACGCCGCTGTGACTTTTGTCGGGTTTCTCGTCCCGCAAGGCGGGACTCGGAACCCAACCTACTTTTTGGTTCGCTTGCATCTCTGCGCATAAGTAACTACCCACCCGTTGGGTGGGTTACAAAACCTCTCGGAACCCGACCTACTTTTTGTTCACGAAGCATAGTCGGTGGATTCAACTGAAGGCGCGGCCTGCTCTGGTTGCTTTTTGTTATGATAATTAAAGTGTATTATCAATATCGCTCCGATGGTGAATATCGACGCCGCCAGCGAGGCCTCGAAACCGAATTTCCCGCCGGTCAGATAGTCGCTGCCGGTATATTCTGTCAGAAAGATGCTTCCCATTTTTACACCGCTGACCGGAGACCCGAACACCGCCCCCTGAAAGAAATTCCATGCAAAATGCAGTCCGATTGGAAACCACAGGCTTTGCCTGTGTATATAATAAATACCCAGGAGGAGTCCGGCCAGTATAATATTCAGCAGGCTGATCCAACCGAAATTGGGATTAAGGCCGTGGGCCACCGAGAAAATAACCGACGTGAACACCAGCGCCAGGTACTTGTTCATCGAACCCATCATGTTATTGAGAAAATATCCCCTAAGCGAGATTTCTTCAATCGCCCCGGCACATAGGAGATTGATCCCCAGCACGAGCAATGTCCCGACCGGGAAATGCCAGCCGGTGACGGTTACGGCTCCAACCGCCAGTGCGAGTAAAAACAGCGCCGTCATAAGAACTGCCCCGATCAAAAGCCCCGCCACAAAGTCTTTTAGCCATTTGCGGGAAAATTCAAATCCGAGCGAAACGAACGAACGGTTATCGATTACCTTTCTGAACGCGAATGCGATAAGAATCGTCCATAGCAGCATGGCCACATTAAGATATATCATGTTCGGCTGATTTATGAACTGGTCGTAGTCTTTGTATTGACTGAAATCGAACCCGATCAAAAGCAGGACGATCAAAGCGACCAGACTGACCCCGATATAATGAACCGGAAGAAAAATCAGGGCACGCACCCAGCCCCATTTGATAAGCGGTTCTTTGGTCGGTACCGTCGAAAGAGGATCAGGCTGATCCATAAGAAAGACCTTTCGTATATGAGTTCGCGATATGTCCCGGCACGATCGACTATTTGGCTGAGGCCATCCGGGACTTTTTCATCTCGATCGCGCGTTCGGCGATGTCGGTCATGGCGGCAATAGCGGCGTCGATGTGATCCTCGGTATTGAACGGGCCAATCGCGAAACGCACCCCGCCGTGAATGGAAAGCGTGCCGATCTGACGGTGCACCAGTGGGGCACAGTGCAGACCGGTGCGGGTAGCGATGTTATGGTCGACGTCGAGCATGATCCCGACGTCCCCGGCCTCGATTCCCTCGACGTTAACCGTGACGGTCGAAAGGTGGTGATCCATGCTGTCGCAACAATACACGATGACGCCGTCGATCTGTTTGAATCCGTCCACCAGCTTTTGGGCCAGCCGAAGTTCCGCGGCGTGGATTTTCTCGACCCCGCCCTGCTGTCCGATCCAGTCCTGGGCGGCCCAGAGCGAAGCGATGCCGACCATGTTGGGGGTACCGTACTCCATGCGGAAAGGGTACTCATCGAGATGATGCGGATTGGCCGAGCGAACCCCGGTGCCACCGGCCCGGGTGTGCCTGATATTGACATGCTGGCGGACACACAGCCCGCCGATACCGGTGCTGCCCATGAGAGACTTGTGACCCGTGAACGCCAGCACGTCGATATTCATGCTCTGCATGTCGATCGGAATCACCCCGGCGGTCTGGGAGGCGTCGATCGCGAACAGCACGTCGCGTTCGCGGCAGATGGCCCCGATTTCAGACACAGGCTGAACCGTCCCAATGACGTTTGATCCGTGGTTGACTATGACAAGTTTCGTGTTGGCTTTGATCGCCTTTCTAATCTCGTCGGGCTCGACAAAGCCCTTGTCGCTAAACGGCACATAGGTGGCCTCGACGTTATTGTCGCGCACGAGATGATTGATCGGCCGTATCACCGAATTGTGTTCGAGGTTGGTGGTAACGACATGATCGCCCGGTCCGAGCAGCCCCTGTATTATCAGGTTGAGGGCGTCGGTGGCGTTGTACGAAAAACAAAGCCGTTCGGGGGTGACCTGATCGCCGCCGAAAAAGCGGGTCAGGCGGGCGCGCAAATCCTCAAGAATATTGCCCGCCTCGATAGCTTTATCAAAACCGCTGCGCCCCGGGTTAACCCCGCACGAGCGGTAAAATTCCAGCATATAGGCATAGACGCTTTCGGGCTTGGGCCACGACGTGGCGGCGTTGTCGAGATATATGAGCTTATCCAATTTGGTCCTCGCATGTCGGTAATTAACTGCCTCTAAAATAGCAAAATGGCGCAGTAAGTCAACTTATACATAGAAATCCATATTGGCGCCAAACGGGCCGGGCAAAAGGGCTTGTTGAAAAAGCTCGTTCGGTCAGGTCCTGCGTCCCGAATTGTCGGGACGTGTGACCTGACCGCATTGTAAGAAAAGGGGTGTCAATCCCGACTTCGTCGGGATCAGCACCTGACGGAACATAAACGCACCTCATTTCAACAAGTCCGGGAAAGCCCGGAACCGATTCAATAATATGGTTGTTTAGTCGATAAAGGATAATGTTGATCCATTATATCGTCAAAAGGCGGTGATGAAAGTTGTCTGGAAAATATGAAAACGCTATGAAGGCTTTCCCGAATATTATGGGCATGCTCGGCGGCCTCAGTCGCGATATTTGGTACATATTCCTGCCGGGTTCGTCCGAGGATCTCTTCCGGCTGGAACTGAACATAATCGGCCAGAAGTTGCAAGACTCTGCACGCGAACGAGTTATGGCCCTTCAGGAGCTTTGCGGGCTGCCGCTGAGGCCCAATGAAACGATTGAGGAAGTCCGCGCCAAGGCTCGTCTCCAGGGCAAGCGCAACAGCCGGATTTTCGATGATTTTATGAACCGCAGTGACGACCCCGATGATAATCCGCCCGGGTATCACGATACTTGATACTCATGATTAAGGGGGGTGGGAAGGCCGTCCGTGACAGCGGACGGCCTTTTATTATTTATCCGGATCAAAAGTCGAAAAAATATTATCGCTAAATTCTGTTGACAAAGACTTCTATTTGGTTTTTTCTGCGGCCATGCCGGCCAATACGGAACCATCGAAATTGAAGCTGTTGTTCGCTCAGGCGGGGCTTTTTTATGCCGCCGCCATCTGGGGCGCGACATTTTTTCTGGTTAAAGGCGCGCTCGACGATATCGATCCAGTCGTGCTGGTCGCCTATCGTTTTCTTCTGGCCGGGCTTATTCTGCTGGTATTCCTAAAAATAAAAGGCCTCAGCATTTTGGCAGATATCCGGACCGGACTTTTTCTCGGATTTATTCTCTGGCTGTTATACATCCCTCAAACTATCGGTCTCGGCTTCACGACTGCTTCGAACTCGGGGTTCATCACCGGCCTGTTTGTCGCTTTCGTCCCGATATTTCTAAAGCTCATTTTCAAACGCAGCCCATCCAAACTCGAGGTTATCGCCTCTATCGTGTCTTTGATCGGCCTCTGGATTCTGACCGGCGGCATGAAGAAAATAAATCTCGGCGACGCCCTGACTTTAATCGCCGCGGTCACCTATGCCCTGCATCTTTTATATTCTGACAGATACATGAAAGACGGTATCGACCCGTACATTACCAGTTGCCAGCAGTTTCTGGTGGTCGGGATTTTGAGCCTTATATCCGCGCTGGCATTTGGTCTGGATTATTCGGTCAGGTCCCGCGAGGCGGCGATGGTCGTGCTTTTTCTGACTCTTTTCCCGACCCTGTCGGCTTTTGTGATACAGATGTTGGCTCAAAAAATAGTTGCGCCGCTTCGGGTGGCCCTGATTTTCGCTTTGGAGCCGGTTTTCGCGGCGATGTTTGCCTGGACTGTCGGCGGCGAGCCGTTCGTATGGTTCCGCGCGGTCGGCGGCGGGTTTATTTTCGCGGCACTGCTGCTTTCGGCGGTGTCATCGCAAAAGCCGAAACCGGCCACTGAGCCATAATAAGATTATCCACACGGCGCATAGCAACCCAACGCATTTGCTTTTAATCATACATCACCGTATTTTATTGTATGGCTTATAACCGACCGCACCGGATGAAAAAGGACGGCCGCCCCGGTCCGACCGCGGGCGTACGATATCACCGCCCCAAAATTAAACCGCCCCACCTGACCGCCGGAGACAGAGTGCAGGTACGGTCCCGTTATGAAAAAGAATGCGTCGAATTTTTCGAAGAGCGATCTATAAATTATAAGTATGAACCACTTATACTATTGGCGGGAAAGCAGTACCGTCCCGATTTTTACCTTCCCGACCGGGACCTGTTTATCGAAATTTGCGGCTTCACCCACATGCCGTTTTACATCGACCGGGTCGAGCAAAAAAGACAGCTCTACACCCGTCACGGCCTGAAAGCGATATTTATAGTACACAACGGCCGCGGTTCGCTGAAAGACAAATTGCGCCGCGCCCTCGATCTGTAAAACCGGCCGCATTCAACACAAAAAGAACCGCCGGTCACAAGGGGTTTCTCGTAACCGGCGATTGTGCACTAACACGCAAGCGAGGTGATTTTAATAGACGATCGATCCGCCCGTGAAAATATTGGCGACCGCGACCAAAAGCACGAACACGACCCAGATCGGGACCAGGGCATATCCGAATTTCTTACCGCTGATATTATACACCGCTCCGAGACCGATGCAGGTGGCGATAACCCGCCATATCGAGAACAGCTCTAACTGGCGCAGCAGGTAAAAACCAAACGATCCGTCATTAACCGGCTTTAGCAAACCGAGGCCGAGGTAAACGTAGGACGTATCCTTGGCCAGCATCATGGCGCTTTTGATCACATCCCCCTGCCAGACCGATCAGGCCGGTGAAAACGACAACGTTGAAAACCAGCCAGAATGCGGCTTTGCCGCCCAGCATAAAATTGCCGACCAGTTTCCCGACTCCGGCGATAACAAATGCCATCAGCAAGGGTGCGATGATAAATGTCAGCACCGTACGCCAGGTTATTTTATTACTCATCGCTTCGGCTTTACGGCTTCGTAATTGATCCATGATCTGGTTATAGCGTTCCTCACCGATGGCCTGCCGGGCCTGTTCCATCCTCTGTTCGACACCGGCAAAAATGTCCCTGACGAGTATCGGCTTGGTCAGCTGCCCCAGGACACCACCGACTATGATGATTATAACGAATGGAATGATCCAGGCTTTCTTATTACGCAGACCCTCAAAAAACGATTTCGGTTCATAAAAAACCCGGACGATTCCCGAGGCCGATTTGCTTTCGGGTGCAGTGGGAGCAGTTACTTCGTTAATTTCATTTTCCAATCTTCTCTCTCCTTTTTTACTTTACCGTACTTGAAACGAACTCATTCATAATATTTTATTTCCGAACATCCCGCAACCGAAGCGACGTCAGCATCAGAGCCAGATAAACGACCAGCCCGCAGATTATCAAAAGTCGGATATCCAAGCCCGTCAAAAAATCAACTAACGACGAAATGAGGACGTTCCAGGATGGAATGATCGACCGAGCCATCAGCATCGAGATGATTGAGCCGAGCACGAGAGCCAGCGCGCTGCCCGTGAAGATTCCGAAGCGCATCACGTTGGCAAACCCGAATATAATTATGGCCGTATACAGGATGCCTGTCAGGATCAGACTGCAAACGCCGCAAAATGCGACGTACATCCGGCCGAATGAAACCAGTTCCGGCGGGCCGCCCAAAACGGTGATCGTCGCATAAAATGCCGCTCCGGCGACGGCGGTATTAAGCAGCGGGAGGGCGTATTTGACGTATGTAACTTCGCTCTTGTGCAGCGGCAGGGTTTTCAGAAAGGCATAGCCGTTGTATTTTTCCTCTGCCTGCTCGACCACGAGCACGGCCGTGATATTCGACAAAAACAGGACCATGCCCATGATAATGACGATGTTCGTCCCCAGGGTAGGCGCGGTAAAAAGCCAGTATAGCGACAATATTATGACGACGGCGAGGTCGGCCCCGAATTTATCCCAGTCTTTTTTTATCAGTCCATACATATAGATGCTCCGGACAATTTCATTCCAGTTTATTTTCTTTCCGGGCCAGAACATATACGGCCAGCAGCCAGAGCCCGCAATAGACCGCGATTCCGGCCACAATGAACAAGGCGATATTCAAAGCTGACGTATACCTTATCAAACGAGCGGGGTCAAAGGCGGTGATCGATTGATAATTCGATTCATATACGCCCGCCAGGATTAGCATGATCGCCACCGGGGCAACTTTGAATATCATCTGGAATATTTTCAAATAGCGGAAGCGAATCACTAATATGCAAAATACCGCCACGAGCAGCAGGCCCACTATTCCCGCCGCGATTATGCCTGCCTGGCCTAAGCGAAGCGCCTGGGCCGGAGCGTGCATCAATCGGAAGAGCAGGGCGAAATAAACCACGTACAGAGACGCCAGCGCAAGCATTATAATAAATCGGGCGGCTATGATTTCGGCCGAAGTCAGGGGGAGGGTACTCAGAATCGCATAGCCTTTGTACTTGGCTTCTACCGATTCGAGCCCGATGAGCGTTGCGAACAAAAGCACGATTAACATGCTTCCCGCCAGGATGAATGAATTTTGATCGAGATTGTGGGGCACCAGCAGCCAGTACGCGGTCAATAGCGGCAAAATGCCGAAGGCGTTCAGCACGGCCGTAAAGGCGTCTTTTTTTATAAGGCCTATCATAAGCGCGCCTCCCGGACCAGTGAGATCAAAATATCATCCAGATTGACGTTTTCTATCTTCACGTCTTCTTTGGCCACCGCCGCCGCGAGCTTTTCTTTTATATTTTCATAATCCCGGGTAACGCCGGTACTGCCGAACATCTGATCCTGCACGTCGTACAGAGAGTCAATGACGTCGGGTGCGACGGCTTCTTTTTTAAAATGAATGCGTTTCCATCCGGCTAAGAGATCGTCCTTTTCGCGAGACATCACGATACGTCCGTCGATCATATAAGTGATATAATCGGCAATGCGGGCGATGTCATCGGTAATGTGAGAGGATATGATTACGGAACGGTTTTCATCCTCGGTGACATCCCGGAGTATGTCCAGAAGTTCGCGCCGCACGACCGGATCGAGCCCGGCGGTCGGTTCATCGAGAATAACCAATTCCGGATTGTGCGACAGAGCGATCGCCAGCGATAGTTTAACCTTCATACCCTTGGAAAGCTCGCGGATCTTTTTGGTTCGGCTGATGCCGAAACGATTAAGCAGAATGCCGAAGCGGTTCTCATCCCATTGCTTAAAGTACTGCGAAACGAATTTTGCGGTCCAGGAAACCGTGCGGTTTTCATAATAGTATTGCTCCTCACCGACGTACCCGATCCGATTTTTTATTTCTTTTTCGCTTTTATTGTGGGTTAAACCGAACACTTCAACGGTGCCGCCGTCGGGCCGAACCAGATTCATGATGATTTTGATCGTGGTCGATTTCCCGGCTCCGTTGGGACCGATGATGCCCATTATATACCCCCGGGGCACGGTCAGACTGATACCGTCAAGCAAAAACTCTTTGTAGATTTTCTTTATGTCCTTAAGGACAAGCACGTTTTCCATTATTATCGCCTCGTGTTATGATGGGTGCAGTTCAGGCCGGTCATACCGCCGGTCAAATTCATATATCTATTCATGACGGGCCTCCTCACAATTGTCGATGATCGCCTTTATCTCATCTTTGGAAATCCCGAATTTGGCGGCTTTGATAACTATCTTCTCGAGATTGGTGCGGATTTCACTCAGCCCATTTTCTTTGAGCTGGTCGCGGTTAATCTCGGCCACAAAAGAACCCATACCGGAGCGGGTAATTATATATCCTTCGCTTTCCAGATTTGCATACGCCCTCTTAATAGTGATAGCGCTGATATTCAGCTCGTCGGCCATATTCCGAATCGAGGGCAACCTCATATTAGCGGGCAAATTGCCTTTGGCAATAGCGTCCCTAATCTGGTCGGTAACCTGTTTATAGAGCGGGTCGGGATTAGTCTGTGATATGACAATTAATATATTTCCCATTATATTCCCATTACTGTATATATCGTATATACCCAGTATATACTTTATATACTTAATCGTCAAGGGAAAAGTTTCAGAAAGGCTGCAAATTTTATAAATCGCCAATATGTCATTAAATAATAACAAGATAACATGAAATAGAGGATAATTTGATTGCCTGATTATTCTTCCGGCCCCTGCCCGTTTATAATATCTTTTATAAAATCGGGGTGAAATTGTAACTTTTATTGTAAATGCGGGTCTAAGGATCAGATGAACGATAAAAGAGCTCTTTTCTGGAAACTGCTTGAACCGGAGCATCTTAAAGCCCGAGCCTTCTGCCGTAAGCTGACGGCCGATCGTGACGACGGCGACGATTTATATCAGGACTCGTTGGTGCGTGCACTGACCGGATTCGAGAGACTGGTAAATCGCGACGCTTTCCGACCCTGGCTTTACAGGATCATGATCAACCGGTTCAAAAGTCGCTGCCGACGTGAGCGCCTTAGAAAGTGGCTGAGAATTTCCGAAAATGGCCGCAACAGCGTGGCCATTCCCGGCCCCGAAAGCGCTCACGCAGCCAAACGAAGAATAAAACTTGCCCTGGCGGCGCTGACGCCGTACGACCGCGCCCTGGTGACTCTTTATGAACTCCACGGCTGGCCGATCGGACAGTTGAGCGAGGTGACGGGCAAGTCCGAAGGAAATCTTAAAGTGCGATTGAGTCGCGCCCGGTCGGTGATGCGCCGAACACTGGCGGCCTATCTGGCCGGAACGACCGACAAAGGTTGTAAACGCGCGATAAAAAGTGAGGGTGAAATATGCATTGTCACGAAGCCCGGCGAAGAATAATCGAAGCCGTCCGAAACGGCGCGGGAATCGAAACGATCCCCGAAATGGAAAGCCATTTGGCCGACTGCCGCGAATGCGATGCCTTTTATCACGCTGAACTTCTGCTCGCCCGCGACCTGAAACTGGCCGAAGCCGACGACGGCACCGAGACGATTTCTTTCAAAGAGCTTAAATCAAGAGTGGAAGAAGCGGCGGACAATCGCGGCCTTCCCATTTTCCGGGAGATTTCGATAATGAGAAAACTGACGAATACATTCTGGCGCCGACCGAGACTGAGCTTCTCGATTCTGGGCGTGTTTCTTCTGGGTTTCCTGACGCTGGTGCCGTTCAAATTCGATGACACCATCGGCTACGAAGTCGCCATCGCCGGGGTCGACAAAAACCTGGCGCTCGATGAATCCCGTCTGGGTGAACTTTTCTCGGCCCTGGGCTTGTCCGACGCCGCATACGAGGTCGGCGACTGCGATCAAACGTGCGTCCTCAAGATTTCGGACCTCAACAGCGAAAAGGATATCAAAGTCCTCCGGGTTGCTTTCGACAAGCTGGGAAATTGTACTATGGGGGACATTAAGGAAGTTCAGGGCAGAAAGTCCGAACCGCTTGTTATTTACGTCAAAGGAATAGTCGCAGGGGGTAACCTGTCGGCCGTTTCCGAGGACGACGTCAACCACTTCGTGATGAAATGTCTGGATTCGCTGACGACTAACTGCAATTTCGGGGGCGTTTGGTACGCGAAGGATTCGTGCGCCCAGGTTTGCACTGATAGTCACAAGCTGGTTGTGGCAATCGACAGCGTTGGCCTCGGCGCCTGTGCGGGGGGTGATTCCTGCGTTTTCATTGATAAAAATGGCAATCAAACGATTCTTAATCCAGATGATACCGAGCTTAAGGCCAAACTGGAAGCGATGGGGATTACTCTGGATGATTCCGTATGTTCAATTAAAATGGCCGTGAAACAATATCTTTCGGCCGATGGCAAAGCCGCGACACCGACCTGGAATGCAGACGCTTCCATTACAAAAGATGAAACCGCACAGGTCCCGGAAACTTTCAAACTCGGCCAGAACTATCCCAACCCGTTTAACCCGGATACGAAAATTGACTATACTCTTTCGGCCGCAGGGCACGTTACGTTGGAGATTATAAACATGAACGGACGGGTGGTGCGGACCCTGGTCGATGACATGCAAATTGCGGGAGGCCATACGGTCAGTTGGAACGCTACCGACGACGGCGGCCGACTGGTCGCGTCGGGCGTGTATCTCTATCGCCTGCAGGCCGGAGATCAGGTTGACTCGAAAAAAATGATCCTGTTGAAATGATTCTTTTTCTCGCAATAAAAAAAAGCCCGGTTTGTTCTGACCGGGCTTTTTTGATTACAGCATTTTTTAATCGTGCACTTTGGATTTTTCCCATTCGTCACCCAGGAGAGATTCTCCCTCGAAATCGGCATCCTTGATATATTTCTCGGGCACCAAAAGTGAATAGGCGCCATCGATAGGAGAAAAAGACGACAGACCCATCTGGCCGGTCATTCCGAAATATCCGGCTCCTGAAAATACGACAGCCGGAATGTCTTTGGACCGAAGCGTCTCAAGAACCATCTGAGCGAATTGTTCGGAGCGAAACCGGGCGATGCGCACCCAGTTTTCATAGACGGTTTCATCGAAATCTTCCGGTATCTCCGGGACAAGCTTGACATCGCAATCCGGGCATTTGTCGACATCATCGGTATATTCATAATGGCAATTCGGACAATACGGCATAATTCACCTCCGGCATATAGTTATAATAATATACACCCGAGAAAGACTTCTATTCAATTAAATTATGTACGAATCAAATGCCTGATTCGTCCGACAGGCAAAGAAATCCGTTCATGTAGATTCGGGAAACCTATTTAAAATGTGAATAGCCCTATTTCCGGGTCAATAATCCAGAATGGATGTCCCGGAGGCTGTAAATGCCATTCGATATTCACAATGATTGTGCCGCGTATTCCGACGCCGACAGCTATACCATATACTTCGTGCGGGTCGAGAATATCTGGTAAACAAATCGACGTCTACGGCGTCACGGCCGATTGCGGCGTGCGGGGCTGACTTTGAAATCTGCGCGAATCCGGCTTTGCAAACGTATTCTTGACCCGCTTCGAAAAGAGCATGTACGGAATCCAGACGGCCGCGCCGACCATGGAACGAATCAAAGCCTGCGCCGTTTTTGTACCGCCCGATGCCACCACGGCAGGAATGAGCCCGACCAAAACCAAATCGAGTCCGACAAACAACAGACTGCCTGCAAAATAGACAATGGCAAGTTTCGGGAAAGCCGGCGACTTGGTGAAAAACAGAAAGATCAGAATTCCAGCGAGCAGCATGATCAATGTATTGCCGACCATTTCATATATAAGGATCGGACCAATGAGCTCATGATAGGCCTCCGAGCCCGGAGTCGTGAGAATCTCCCAGGTACCGTCAAAGAAGAAAGGAATATAGATCGTGCTCAAAAGGGATGTGATGCTTATGATCGTAAAAAACAGCCCGAGGCAAACTATAATCAGCCAGCCACCGAGGCCTTCGGGTTCTCGTTGAATTGAGCCCATGAGTCTCCTCCTTAAAGTGATACATGCCCGTGATAACCATTAAATCGGTGTAATGGGAGGCAGACTTTAGCATAGAAAACATCCATGCGGCATGCAGGCGAGGCCAATTATTCGTTGTGCCAGTATCACTTAGGATGCGCCTATTTCCTTGAAAACAGATTGAACAGGATCGTAAGTATTATCGAAATCAGCAGGCAGGTGACAATCGGAAAATAGATGGAATAATTCCGGCCTTTTTCGTAATATCGCCGGGGAGTTTGCCCAGAAACGGGATTTTGTCGAAAAACAGCAGGACCACCCCGATTATTACCATCGTCGCCCCGAAAAAAATCAGTATTTTGCCCGGACTTTGCACAGTTATATAAAACCTCTAAATTAGCGGTTGTCACCTGATTCGGTTATATCTGCCTGTATTCGATTATAGACAATATAGTTACAACCTTCAAGGCCATAAAAATACCCCAACCTATATTTTGTCTTCATCAAATCCATTTTAAGGTTCAAGCGTATTATTATATATTATAGACGCATATAGTCCTTTATTGGACCCAGGGGCTCCCCCGACAGACAACCCGGCGATATTAAACAATCGGCCAGTAAAAGGAGATACGTTATGGAAGAAATTAGCGTCCTGACCGAAAACACCGGAAATCAGATGCTGCCGGTATTCGAAGTTACACTATTTAAAAACGCCATGCACGGCCCGGTGCTGGGCACCGATGATGCTGATTATGACGAACGGCGAGCCGTCTGGAACGGCATGATCGACCGCAAACCGGCACTTATTGCGTGCTGCAAGGACACCGATGACGTCGCGACCGCCGTAAAATTCGCCCGCAAGCACCACCTTCGTTTCAGCATCCGAAGCGGCGGCCACCATGTAACCGGCAAGGCCGTCTGCGACAAAGGTCTGATGATTGATCTTTCGGACATGAGGCAGGTTACGGTCGATCCCGTGAAACAGATCGCGACCGTCGGCGGCGGGGCAACCCTCGGCGACGTCGACCGCGAAACGCAGCACCACAGCCTGGCGGTTCCTTTGGGTGCGGTCTCCAGGACGGGCGTGGCCGGGTTGACGCTGCACGGCGGTTACGGGCGTCTGTCGCGCAAATACGGCCTCGCCAGCGATAATCTTCTCGCCGCCGAAGTGGTCACCTCCCGTGGCAAAATCGTTCGGGCCAGTAAAAACCAGCACGAAGATCTTTACTGGGCTTTGCGAGGCGGCGGCGGCAATTTCGGGATTGTCACGTCATTTGAATTCCAGGCCCATCCCGTCGGACAGACCATGTGGGGCCTGTTGACCATATACCCGGCCGACTGCGCCAAAGACGGCCTCAAGCTGATGCGTGAGCAAATTGAAAACGATGCGGAAGAACTCATGGTAGTGGCCGTTCTCTGGACCGCGCCGGACGAGGAATTTATACCAAAAAAATATCGCGGTCAGCCGGCTTTTATATTTTTCGGTAATTACGCCGGTCCGCTCAAAGACGGAGAGAGAGCACTCGCCCCATTCCGCACAATGGCCAAACCGATTGCAGACCTGAGCGCCGAAACACCCTTCGTGGATCTTCAGCAGATTCTTGACCCGGACTACCCCGATGGTCGTCAGTACTATTGGAAATCGGCCTACCTGGGCGATCTCGATGACCGCGCCATCGACGCCATTGTGGCACGCGCGGCAGAGAGACCGTCGCCGCTGTCGTCAATCGATGTCTGGTCCCTCGGTGGGAAAATCGGCCGCACCGGTCTAACGAGTACGGCTTTCGCACAACGCGAGTCGAAATACCTGATCGGTATCGAGGCCAACTGGCTCGATCCCAAAGCCAACGAAGCCAATATCACCTGGGCGAAAAACGTTTATGACGACATCGTCAAAATCAAGGACGTCGGCCAGTATCTCAATTTCCCGGGGTTTGGTGAAGAAGGCCAGGATGCTCTGAAAAAAGCCTATGGTCCCAACTACATCCGCCTGAAACAGGTCAAGACCAAATGGGACCCGGACAATTTCTTCAAAGGATTTATTGAATTATAATCTATACAAAAGTCGTCAGGAGCCTTTTATTTTCACCATAGTTCTTCACCCGGGCTCCTGACGGCAAAATTACCGGTAGGTCACGCCCACTTGGGGCGTGACATAAAGGCATTAACAAAATGACCAATACAAAAAAGGAATTATCACCAAAACAACGCGATGCACTGCTCTCAGCATTGAAAACCCGTTTTGAGCAAAATATGAATCGCCATATGGGCCTTAAGTGGGATCAAGTGCTGGCACGACTTGAAGCTAATACCCAAAAACTGTGGTCGCTCAATGAAATGGAAACGACCGGAGGCGAACCGGACGTCGTGGGTTTTGATAAAATGACCGGCGAATTCATATTCTACGATTGTTCGGCGGAGAGCCCCAAAGGCCGCCGAAGTCTCTGCTACGACCGTGAAGCGCTGATATCAAGAAAAGAACACAAACCAAAAAATAGCGCCGTTGATATGACCGCCGCTATGGGCGTTGAGCTTTTAACGGAAGAACAATATCGGGAGCTTCAGAAACTCGGGAGCTTCGATTTGAAAACGTCGAGCTGGATTAAAACGCCCAACAATATCAGAAAACTCGGTGGGGCTATTTTTTGTGACCGCCGCTATGATGCAGTCTTTGTGTATCACAACGGAGCGGATTCGTACTATGCCGCCCGAGGTTTTCGTGGCTGGCTAAGAGTCTGAATCTTGACAAACGGGTGTTGATTATTTCATTCATTTAGGCAATCCTGAAATTAAAGCCAATCATTATCACCGGGTATTTTTACTGCCTACCATTTTGTACTGCTCAAGACTCTAAGGTGCGGTGACGATTGGGGAAAAATCTCCGGTCCAAACGCTTGCGTATTCTTTCTATTTACCCTATATTGGAGCCAGTTGGCGATCTTATGTCTTCGCCACTGTGTTTGGCAGGGAAAATAAACTATGTTGACGGGCGAATTACACCCAATGACGATTCTTATCCGCCCTGTCTTTTAAAAATCTAAATTACTGTACGCCCGGCACTTCCGGGTTGGGAGGACACTATGAAAAGATTTGTCTGCTATTCGTTGCTGATAGCTGTGTCACAAATCTTAATCAGTTGTGGAGGAGGGAGCGATAGCTCGACGGGAGGAGACTCCTCGACTAAAACGATCACCGCATTCAGTTTTCTGGCCGCAGACAATACGGCTTTGTCTGTTGATGTCGTCGCAACAATAGCCGGGACATCGATAACAGCTTCCGTACCCGATGGAACCGACGTCACTGCCTTGATCGCCACTTTATCACTTACCGGAACATCGGTGAAGGTCGGGGCAACCACGCAGGTTAGCGGCGCCACTCCCAACGATTTTACATCCGCAGTCACATACACCGTCGTGGCGGCGGATGCCTCCACCCAGGATTACACGGTGACCGTGACAGAGGCATCGAGCTCCAAAGAGATCACCGCCTTCAGCTTCCTGGCCGCTGACAATGCGGCGCTGTCGGTCGACGTTGTCGCAACCATAGTGGGAACGGCGATCACCGCCGGCGTGTCCAACGGGACGGATGTCACGGCTTTAATCTCCACCTTCACGGCCACCGGTGCATCGGTACGGGTCGGGGCGACCACGCAGGTTAGCGGCACCACTCCCAATAATTTTACATCCGCAGTCACATACACCGTCGTGGCGGCGGATGCCTCCACCCAGGATTACACGGTGACCGTCACCGGTTCATCGATCTGGATCGGCAACTATACGATTAATGACGCCGCCGACATGGCGGCCATATCAGGATATACCGGAATAACCGGGTACCTGCTGATTTATTCAGATTTGGCGGATGTCGACGGGCTTACCAGCTTGACCACGATCGGCGGGGCGTTAATCATCACTGGCAATACGGCATTGACTGATTTGACGGGTCTTGCATCAGTCACTTCGGTTGGAGAAAGGTTGGAAATATATAATAACGATGCATTGACAAACGTGACCGGCTTGTCCGGTATTACAACTGTCGGTCAGAGTCTCGAAATTACGGGCAATGATCTTCTGACAAACCTCGACGGATTATCCGGACTCACTGAAATCGGCGCGTTTGTCGAGGTCATCAATAACGCCGCTCTGCAAAGCATCTCCGGCCTCGGGAATGTGACCTCGATATCGGGTTCCATGGTCATCAAGACCAATCCATCGCTTACCAATCTGGCCGGGCTGGAGCAGATTACATCGCTGGGCATTGGTGAGTACGATGCCGGTTTGGAGATTACGAACAACGATGCGCTTACAAGTCTCACCGGGCTCGATAATCTTGCGTCGGTGACCGGCCAGGTTGAAATAAGAGGCAACGCCTTGCTTGCCTCCCTCGACGGCCTTGGGACTTTGACCACTGTCGGCGAATCTCTCTCGATTACCGACAATGCGGTGCTTACGACCCTGTCTCACCTGACATCAATCACATCGCTGCCGTCCCTCATAGTCGGAACCAGCTATTACGGTGGCAATCCGGGTCTTGTGACAATTGATATCTCAACTCTGGAAGACGTCGGCACGCTGTATATTGAATCCAATACCGGTCTTGAAGACCTGTCCGGACTGACGTCGCTGGCCAGTATTGAAGACTTACAAATCTACCAGAACCAGGCACTGACAACCCTCGGATTCGGTTCGTCCGCTGCCACGCCGCTTGTGGTCACCGGGGCAATAGATATCTTCCGCAACAGCCTGCTCGAAGACCTCAATGGTATCGAGGCCACCACAGCTCTCAACGACTATGTCAAGATCATAGATAACCCGGTGCTTGGCTCGCTCGCGGCTCTGGATAATCTGGTCTCGATCGGAGGTTATCTCAAGATTGGTTCAGTCGATTTCCACGGTAACCCCGGTCTGACCAGCCTCGGATTACCCAATCTTGAATCCGTCGGTGGTTTTCTTGCCGTCGAGGACAATGACAATGCGTCTTTGACCAGCCTCACGTTTGGAAGTCTGCAATCGGTAGGCGGAGAAATCAATATCCTGGACAATGCCAATCTCGTGGACGTCGATGGGCTCGACAACCTGACTTCAATCGACGGCAGTCTGGAAATCCAGGACAATCCGGAACTCAGCGATCTTTCGGCACTCGACGGGATCACAACGATTGCGGGCAACCTGATAATCGAGGGTGACATTTCATTGGACAATTTACATGGATTAGACAACCTGACATCGATCGACTTTAATCTCATTATCAGCGAAAACAACGAACTCGACCATCTCGACAACCTGAGCTCTTTAACTTCGCTCGGCGGAAGCCTCGAGATCGACAGGAACTATAATCTGCAAAACCTCGACGGTTTGGCTGGTCTTACGGCGCTGGGTGCCAATGGCCATCTTTACGTGACCAGCAACTCTTTATTGCAGAACGTCGACGGTTTGAGCGGCATTCAGATAGTCGGCCGCCAGGTCTGGTTTACAAGCAATGGGATTACCTGCCTCGATATGTCCAGCCTGCAGGCCGCACCCAACGATCTGCGCATTCAGAACAACATCAATCTTGCAGATATAGATTTTCGGTCGGTAACCAGCATCGGGGCCGATCTCAATATCGACAACACGTCGACGCTGACTTCGGTGCGTTTCGATGTCCTGACCCACATAGGCCGCCACATTTATATTCGCAATACGTCGGGTCTGGCCGATCTTTCTTTGCTCGCCGGTGTCGCGGCCTTGAGCGATGCAATCAACGGCGACTTTGCGCTGGTCAACAATTCGGGCCTGTCTAGTATCGACGTCGTGAGCGGGTTCACTTCGATCGGTGGCTCTCTGGATATTACCAATAACGACAATCTGACATCATTGGATGCACTGACAAACATCGGCTCCATCGGCGGCTCACTCTGGGTGCGCAACAATGCCCAAATTGCGGACCTTGGCGGACTGGCGTCCGTCACGTCAATCGGGGGCTTGCTGATGATTCAGGACAACCCCTCATTAACCATGCTGGGTCTGGATGACCTGGAAAGCCTTACTTACGATCTGTACATACAGGACAACGCCAGCCTGTGCGAAAATTTCGCTACTGATTTACAGACTCAGTTGGAGGGACACAGCTGGAGCCGGACAGCCCATATATCGGGCAATACGGGTGCATGCCCGTAATTGATTATCTTGCTATGAAAAAGCGACGACGAGAAACCAATTCCGGTTTCCCGTCGGACAAACGTCATACAGCAATCGCAAAGATTTTATCGTTCTGACGGCCGCACCAACTTCATACAGACATAACTTGTACCTTCATTTCAATATCTCATTTTATAATAATAAGGCGTCGCTTTCGTCCACGGTGAATCGGGATAGAGCTTGTGTAACCGTTCAAACGCATTCTTGCTTCGGGTGAGGACCGTATCATCGTTATAAGGATTTTTCCACGTGCATCTGTAAGCCCTGTCTCCCTGCCGTCCGCCCTGAACGATATAGTGCAACGCTTTGGCTTCGGCCTCACTCTTCTTGTTCAGGCTTTTCGAAATCTCCACGACCGACATGAAAAATGATATGGGCGGCGTATAATCTTTGATCCGTTCGCCGAAATCATGGCACGGATTACATCGCCGCAAATCCGCCCACGGATCACCGGTCCAATCTTCATTGTTAAGACGCTCGAGTAACGAACGGGGATTGATGTTTTTCTCCAACAAGAATTCACCCATATCTGCGAGAGCTTCAACATTGCGAGGATTAACGGCAAGACTTTCGGCCACTGGCTTGATCTGCGAAAATATTAATGCCAGTTTTTCATCCAATAGACGTACCAATTCCTTAAAACGTCCCGAAAGAATGTATCGTCGGGCCAGCTCATCGGCCAAAATCCGCTGTTTTTCCCCCGAGATTTCGCTCGTAGCAATTCCGGACTCAAGTTCTTCATCGGTCAAGCCGTACAATGCAAATGTACGAAGGTAATTGATTTTTGTAATCGGTGATTTATCGGTAAACAGCCACAGCCCGTCACCCCTGTTCAGTACCTGACTCGCTATTTCAACTTCAATCTCGTCCTGGTGTGATACGGTCAACATTTTTTCGAGTAAATTCATCGACGCCGTCTCGTCTCCGAGTCGTGCAAAAGCCCGCGCTCTTAATATTTGCACGCTGAGCCACAGCATCGTATCGGCGACCGGTTTCTCGGGCGTTTTGTCGAGAAGCTCCCGGTAGCGCTCCAGTTTATAGAGCCCAAGAGCGCGGACATATCTAAACAACCCCGGATAGACCGCAAAATCTTTTTCCCTGGCTTCCAATTCAGTCATGTCCTGAGGGTCAGGCTTTTGATGCCCCAGCCATTCATAGGCGCAGAGAATCGGTGAATCGTGGGCAAAGTCTATCTTACCGCGAAAATAGTTCATGAACTCTTTAATTATGTCTTCGTTCACGGGTTTATCCGGCGAATAATTGCCCGCTATCGGATATTGCTCCAGCACCGCTTTTCTCAACGCCCGGTCCAATTGCATTTGCTCACCCGAAAGAAAATATATTTTCCGGAAAATGTTGCGGGCTGAATTGGCATAGATGCCATTGGGATATTCATCAAGATATCGGTGGTACGATGAATCCGCCGATTTGAGCATATTCGGATCAATCATCCTGAGCGAACCCCGGTAGCCGCTCCAATTTTTTTGCGCGATAACTAATTGACACCGCGCGACCATATAACTGGAGGCTTCTTTGACCCAGGAATGGGGTTTCCTTCCGAAAAGCTTCGCCCACCATCCTTGTTCGGGTTCGGGAGTATTTTTTAACTGGGCAAAAATCTCAAGGGCCGGCATGTAATCACGGGCCTGAAACAACCCGGCACCCTGCTCGTACGCAAGATAAGCCTCCGGCTCTTCCTTCGCGCTAAGCTCGCGCAACTGCACATCGCTGGTGCTGTCTTGTTCTGATTCGCGGTGGTCGCAATGATCCAAAATCATTCCCAAGGTCGTTTTTCTGCCATACCGGGCCTCGGCGTAGTCCGGAGTTATATAGTCAGGGTCGATATACGACGGCATATGAAAATAGGGGTCGGGTGAAAAGATGCAGGCATGACCAGGATTTAAGCATAAAATCGCTATCACCAGACAAAACAAAATGTATTTTTTCATTTCAATTTATCCTTTTGAATGAAGTATATGACGCCCCGGTAATTAGGATTAGCCTCCAAAGTCCGAACCGAACTGGAAGTCGGGGCTCCGTAAAGCAGCCCGATCCGAAACGGGCGGGGGTATTCTTTCAGCTTCGATGCATAATCATCGAAATAGGGAAGTGTCTGTCGGCCCTGATAAAGCTGGAAGACTATCTCATCGACCGATGACGAAATCGAATGCAGCGCGTCTTCATCTCCGCCAAAAACCCAGTCGCCCAGGCCCGTGACGCTCAGAGCATAGTTCTGAGGAAGCAACCGCCTGACCTCGCTCAAAAAATTACTATATGCCGCCAGCTTCGACGTCGGCGAATCGAAATCAAGCTGCAATCCCGAAACCGACACCGGATGGCTGTGCCACCACGCCGCATTTTTCAGAAACTGATCGACAATAAACCCGGCCTCCGGCAGTTGGCCGTCCAGACGGTACACCAAAAAAAGCTTGGTGCATTTAAGCGGATAGGGATACAAGCCGAGGCGGTTATACGATGATCCGCCGTTGTCGGTATATATGCTGCCCTGATAGACATAGAGCTCCGAGTTCGATGGTGCGTCTTCGGCGGTTATGCCCGCCCACAACCAGTACGATACCGCCCTGGGCTGGTTGTCAGCTCTGCCGATAGACAGAACGCCGACGAGCACCAAAATAAGAACGAATATTATGCTCAACCGCTGAATCATATTGACCTTTAATCTCTGTATGAAGCTTCCCAATAAAGTCTTGCAGGTTATACCAACCTATGGCACGACATATTTGTCGTCAAGCCTCGAATCGGTATGACTTCATTTGAAACAGACGGACGAATTGAAAGCGCTTGGTGACGCTAATAAGTGATACAATATAGTGTGGTGGAAGGTTTCAACGAGAGGCTATTGCCCGGAGATCCTGAGGAAGTCCGTCAGGATTGACGAAGGAAACCCACTTACCAGTTCGTCTTTTTTGCTTCGCTTCCAGCCCTTTATTTCTAATTCCCGTCTTCCGGCATCTTTTTCTGAATTACAATCTTCAAAGTAAACTAGCCGACATGGACGGCGACTGCGAGTAAATTTGGCTCCTTTGCCAGAATTATGGCGCTTCAAGCGCTCGGCAATATTAATAGTAACACCCGTATAATATGAACCATCGCGGCATTCAAGAATATATAGATACCACTGATCTGCCATGATCTGTTGACCCTTCGCAAAGCTTGCTGATGTGCTGTGATCTGTTGACCCTTCGCAAAACTCAGGGTTTAAGAACGCGTAAGTCGCTAAGGCTCCGACGCGTTCTAAAAGCGGAGGAGGTAGGATTCGAACCCACGGTACCTTGCGGTACAACGGTTTTCAAGACCGCCGCTTTCGACCACTCAGCCACTCCTCCGATTTGTCGAAAGAAAGATGTCTGATCTAACCGGCCACAATTAAACGGTCATCGTCCGTCGTGTCAAGGCTTTTGGATTGACACCCCGGATAAATTCGGTTATGTGATGTAATACTCCTGAGGACTGCCGAGTTACACCCTTACCATTTCCCGTTGCGCCAGGAGCTATTGATTAGTAATATAATGCCTGATGATGCCCATTGGATCTACGCCCATCGTTCCGGAATTGCTGAGAAAGATAAGTGTGAGATCGGCATCCGGCACGACGAATATCCCGGTTCGAAATCCACGCAATACCCCCAAAGATCCATATACCTGTTGCCCCCCATAATCGGGATCTTTGGTGCTGAAGCTTTCATTGGTCCAGCCCATACCAAAATATGATTTGGCACCGCGTAAGGTTGTGGGAAAATCAAGCATCAGGGCCAGCCACTTCCGAGACAGGACTTTTCCGGTCCAGAGAGCACGCACCCATTTTTTCAGATCACCGATCGTCGAATATATCCCGCCCCCACCGGTGACAAATGTGTTTTCGTAATCGCAAGCTCGTAGAATGCCCGATGAATCTGTCACGTAGCCGATCACTCGATCCGGAATCGAAATTCCCGGTTGATCGACTACAACCGTGTGGTCCATGTGTAGAGGTTGAAATAACTTCTGGTGGAGAAATCGGGCATAACTCATGCCGGCGACTTTTTCTATGATCTCGGCCAGAATTACGTACCCGGTGTTGCTGTAGCTATAATTAACTCCCGGTTCGAACAAAAGTGAATCAGTGGTCCGGACAAAATTCATAATACTTTCGTTCGTGAGACCGCGAGGTTTTTCACCATAGACATCATAATAGTCTATCAATCCCGAAGTATGCGTGAGCAGGTGGTATATCCGAATATAATCCGTGAAGGCCGGCAGATCCGGCAAATAAGAGCGAATCCGGTCGTCTAGATTCAGTCTGTTCTCCTGAGCGAGCAACAGGATCGCCGCGGCCGTCATCGTTTTAGCGATCGACGCGATATAGAACTGCGAATCTTTACTTATTTTTCTGGCGGGCTGTATGTCCGCATGTCCCGCATACACTTCAGTAATGACCGAATCACCGTGCAGCAAAATAGCCGAATATCCCGGCTTTGCAGCCTCGTGTGCCTGCTGTGCAAACTGAATCGTGTATTCAGGATTATCTGCGAAAGCGATACATCGAGATCTGGCGCCGGTAGTTTGCGACAGAATCAAGAGCGAACCAATAAAAATCAAGATTTTGGAGTATGCCATAGTTTAGTTGTACGGAAATAATCTTCCATGGTTACAAAATTTATTCCGCATGCTCAGGATTTTTAAGCCAGTAGCCAGCGACACTCATATAGATTCCGCGATGTGTCGTAATAATACAAGACTGCCGGGTCACACCCTCGCCTCCGTCGAGGGCAAGACCCGGCAGAACTTGCGGTACAGTAACCGGCTGAACTCCATGAGGGAGATAAAAAAGCCCCGGCGCAAAATACGGCGGGGCTTACAGAATTTGTTGTCTATGCTAATTCGATTACTTTATTGCTGCACTACCGGCAGATGCGGCGAATAGGTCACTTCCGAGCCGCAGTCATCGGTCGTCGCCCATTGCGTGGTACCATCGCTGTAGACAACCGTAATGGTGCCGTCGTTGAATATATAGGCAATCATCCAGTCGCCGTTGATCGACAGTTCGTCGTAGCCCTCTGGTGCCTGCCCTTCGCATTGAAGATCGATCGAGGCGGCGACGTCGATTCGGCCGCTGGTCGGGCAGCTTTGGCCCTGATCCGACGACGGGGCATAAACGTCGCTGTAAACCTGGGCGGCCGAGATATCCAGAGCACAAGTCGCGTCACCGTCGGTCACAGACAACGAAACGGAATCGGACGACGCACCGCTGAGCGTGAAATCGCCCTGATATTCGCCGGTCAGGTTTATGTTGGCATCGCTGTCATAGCTGAAATCACCGTCGGATGCAGACACATCGGCGTCGAAATGCCAGCGAATCGACGCGCCCGTGATCGATTCATCGGGGTACTGAACATATCCCCCGGCATTCGCAAAGCGCACCGAGTCCGAGCCGCTGAACGTGAAGGTAACCGTCCCGCCGCTGCCATCGTCCTCAGATGTCGAAGCGCTGACCGTGAAGACGTGCCAATACGTTTCGGCATTATAGGAATACGAAAATTCGAGGTTATCGAAATTTTCCGAGGCGGCAAAAGCCGTCGGTTTTCTGACCTCAGCCGGGGCCGGGATGGAGTCTATCAGGTTAAACGTCAAATCCAGCATGGTTCCGCTCATGTCGGTGAAACCGGTCCCGAATAAGCCATCGATTTGCTGGAATTCCGGATCGTTGACGTCGCCGGTCTGGAGTTTTGGATCGGTCGAGGCGCTGTCACATCCCATAAGCAGGACCAAAACGCAGCCTATAAGACCGAAAGCGAGGAGCAGAT
Source organism: uncultured candidate division Zixibacteria bacterium (assembly GCA_963702205.1). Lineage (GTDB taxonomy): Bacteria > Zixibacteria > MSB-5A5 > GN15 > PGXB01 > CALAMC01. The sequence continues at coordinate 1,087,990 of OY969724.1, read as the reverse complement.
GTAATTTTCTCACCAAAGCCCTCCTTGAAATGGAGATTAATTGCCCTTTTGAAGAATTATCGGAAGATCGTGGAAACACATTTCGCGAGGGGCTAATTATGGTCAAATTTTGAACTGGAAAATGAAGAAAACTCTATTTTGCCTGGGGACCGCCCCATATTCCGATATCGGAGCAGGTTCCGTCGGGGTCGGACAAATCGGGATCACCGGCGTCGATAACCGGAGAATCGGGCTGAAGCACCAGCGAGGAGTCGTCGACAAATTTCGGATCGACCGAAAGATTGCCGTTTATATCGGTCTGGTCCCATATATCGCGATAGTTGCCCTCTTTGTTGTCCCAGACGATATTGTACGAGAAATTCCACTTGGCCCAGTCGCCGTAATTCCAGACGCCGACACACGGACAGACCCATTCTTTGCGCCAGCCGTTTTTGACGATGATATTATTGACGATTCGACCCCGGCTTTCGGTCGACCAGGGAGCGACGCCGCAGTTGCCGTTGTGGCGAACGAGATTATTGGAGATATCCATATAGGCACTGCCGGTGGCGATTATCCCCCAGCCGAGATTGTCGAAAACGACGTTGTTATGAGCCACCACCCACGACGTTCCGAAAGCGCCGATACCCTTCCAGTAACCGGAAATCTTATTGCGATAGGCCAGGCACGAGGCATCCCAGGTGGCGCCGATACCGGCGCCGCGCCCGTTGCTGATTTCACAGTCGGTGATGACTGCCGATGCCCCGCGATAGAGCGCGATGCCGTCCCAGGTATTATTATCGAGACGGCAATGGTCGACAATCAGTTCCGCTCCCTCGCGGCCAAAGATGCCACCGATACCGACCGTGACGCTGTCAATGCGGTTGGTGTTGTCGACAATATCGCAGAACTGTATTGTCACCCGGCTGTTGCGGACGACGATTCCGGCGTCGGTGGCGTTGCCATCGGTATCGCGCTTCCCGCCGGTGATGGTCAGATGCATAAGTGAAGAATTGGGCGAATTGACGAAAAACAGCCCGTAACCGGCGTTGGTCACCAGTTCGGTTTCCCCGCGATCGGTGCCGACAATACTCAGCGATTTGTTTTTGACAATAAAGCCATAGGAAGCTTTCACGTCGGTTTTATGCTCGGCGCAGTTGCCGCACAGAGAATCGGTGAAATATACGGTATTGGCGGTGAAAGTTTTCGGTCCGACAATTATAGTGTCGCCGTCACCGGCATAGTCAATGACGGCCTGTAAGTCGGAGCCGCGCTCAACGGTGAAGGTTCGTGCGGTAAGAGTACCACAGGAAAAGATCAACGCCGCCAGCGCGATCCCGAGGATATATAAAAACGGTTTCCGGCCCATCAGTTACAAGATAACGAGCAGGAAACCGTCGGTAAACTCAAAAATTACTTGCGGGCGAAATTATAGAACTGACCGGGACCGTATGCGGCCAGTCGGTCTTTGAGTTCATCCGGGGTCATCCAGGGTCCAAATTCGGGATTCGATGACTTCGGAACAAAGACCGATTGAGCGGGATTGCCGCCCCAGGCCGGAATTACCAGCATATCTCCTGATTTATTGATGCAAACGTCGAGGATGATAGCCGTATGGCCGACCGAGTCGGTTTTGGCGTCTTTGTATTGAATATAGAGATCTCCCGGCGCTATATTTTTCGGATCGACTTTTCTGCTGTTATAGGCAAGCAGTTCGGGCGTGTTCTGGTGCATGGCGAATTCAAGAAAGCGGAAGTAGTCCCTGTCAGAATGCTCGCGCTTGGTACCTTCCTTGAAGATGAGATTGCCCGCTCCGTCGAAACCGTACTTACCGGAAAGCCAGTGGTCATAGGTAATCGTATCTTTGGGAGACAAAATATATTCTATCTCGTTTTGTTTGTTGAACACCCGCCGCGCGGTCCAGAGCAGTTGAAGCGGAATGTTTACATCGGTCTGGTTCGGTGTCCTGACTCCCAGGTCGAGGATCGCAGCGACGCGCCCGGCTTTGACGGTATCATACTCGTTCCACAACGCAACGGTGTAATAATCGGGCCAAACCGGCATATTGGTCAGCCAGGCCTGATATTTCGACATCTTGCTTTCTGAGTATCTTTCATATCCTTCAGGAGTTGGGAATAGACGCAGAATGGTAAAATTTTCATCGTAATTGAAAGAAAAAGGATACAATTTGTTGGGGGCGTGTTCGGGTGGTTTTTTTTTGGCAATTTCGGATGTGTCTTTGGAAGTTTGTCCCGGGGTTTTGTCAGGGGGAAGTGCCGCCAGACAAATCGACGCCGTTAGCGGCACCAGTATGGCCGTTACTGCTGTTCGCTTCATTCAATCCTCCTGCAGTTTTCGGTTAATCACAAGGCAATCTATTTTACATTTCGACCGGCTCAAGTTTCCCGGTATAAATGATCCAAATTCGTCCTTTTCAGGGCCCGCGCGAATTTGCTGTCTGTCATGATCTTAACCGGGACCTCAAGATTTTGCAGGAGCCTTTTCAGCATTTCAAAAGCTTTCGGGAAATCATCGGGCCGGTCGAGTTCCATTTCGAGTTCGTATTCGACGGACTCGTCGGGGAAAGTTGTTTTGTCCAGCATAATCTTTCTGTCCCCTTCAAGCCCATGGGGTACCACAGCGGTACGCTGATTTTTAAAAACCAGAATGCGGGTCATGGTTTCGGCAATACTCAGGTATTCAAGCTGCTTACGGATTAATCCCGGACAGGTGCCGGGGGACAGACCGTCTTTTATAATATGATCGAGCCTATCACAGTCGAAAGCGGTTTCATACTCGGGTCGGATTGACAAACCGGTATTCAGCCCTTGTCCGGGACCTTTTAATGTCAGGGTGCAGTGCTCGTTGACCAGCCTTAATCTCAGGGCCCAACCTGATTTAAGCAGATCAAACCCGGCCGTGTCGAAGAAATGATTGACCTGATCACTATGGCCGACGGGTGGACCGAGTTTTTCCAAAAGCAAGTTGAAATTTTCGGCACCCTGTAAATCCAATTTGATTTCAATTTCGTCAAACATGGGTCGGACCAATAAAACAAGGGCCGCATCGCTGCGGCCCGTTTAGTAAAATTATTATTTGAACCGTTTAGGCGATTTATCTTCCCATTCCACGACGATCGGGCTGGCCACGAAAATCGAAGAATAGGTTCCGATTATCACACCCAACACCAGCGCCAGAGCGAAATCATTCAACACTTCACCGCCGAACAGGTACAGCACCACGGCCACGATCAGCGTGGTTACCGAAGTCATGATGGTTCGGGAAAGAACGTCGTTGATGGAGCGATTTACGGTTTGTACGAACTCGCCTTTTTTGCGGAACTTCTTGAGGTTTTCCCTTATGCGATCGAACACGACGACGGTATCAGTCAGAGAATAACCGGCCAAAGTCAGCAGGGCCGTGACGACCAGCAGGGTTATTTCTTTATTCAGGATAAAGAAAATACCGAGTACGGCGAGCACGTCGTGGAATGTGGCAATGGTTGCCGCCACGCCGGAACGAAAATCGAAGCGGATGCCGATATAAATAATCATACCGATTATCGAGATCAATATGGCGTAGACGGCGCTTTGTCGAAGCGACTGCCCTACCGCCGGCCCGATGACGTGTTCCGAGTCCTCGGTAAACTTGTTTCCGGGAAAAGACTCATCGATAATTTTCGACAGCTTGTTTATAGCCTTTTCATCCCCGGCGACGGTTTCCTTGACACGAATTATATATGAATTCTTAATACTTTCCCGGTGCAATTCCTGAATGTACGCTTCGGGAAAGCCGTTGCTCGTTACGGCATTGCGCAGGTCCCCAATGGTGATGGGATTTTCAAAGCTGCCCTGAAGCATGGTGCCGCCCTCAAAGTCAATCCCCATATTGGCTTTGTCGAGAAGAACCATGGTGAAAGCAAACAGGCCCAAAAGGACCAGCAGTCCTGAAATCAGGAAGGCTTTCCTTCGATGGCCTATAAAATCTATATTGGTTTCGCCAACTATCCTAAGCATAATCAAACTCCTTATATGCTGAGCGTATTGTAGCCTTTGCGGAAGTCAAAAACGGTCTTGGTGATGACTACAGCCGTGTAGAGTGATATCATAACACCGCAGAACAACGACACCGCAAAACCTTTAATGGGCCCGGAGCCGAACAGGAACAAAGCTCCGGCAGTTATCAATGTTGTCACGTGACTGTCGATGATTGTCAGAAGAGCCCGGTCATAACCGGCGTCGATAGCCGCCCGGACGGTTTTTCCGGTTCGAAGCTCCTCTCGAATACGCTCGAATATCAGGACGTTGGCGTCCACCGAAATACCGACGGTTAGGACAATCCCCGCGATACCCGGCATGGTTAAAGTCGCTTTCAGGCCGGCCATAACCGCCAGCAGGAAAAAGATGTTGAAAACCAGAGCGAAATCGGCAATCAGTCCTGAGACTTTATAATATATGCCGATCAGGACCAGAACCAGGGCCAAACCAACGACGCTGGAAATAAAGCCCTTACGGATCGAGTCGGAACCGAGGGACGGCCCGACCACGTTTTTCTCGATGATTTCAACCGGGGCGGGAAGGGCACCGGCTTTAAGAACGATCATGAGGTTCTGCGCGTCTTCCAGACTGGCCCCGCTGCCCATAGTAATGGTGCCGTTGCCGCGAATTTTGTCGGCCACGAACGGCGCCGATTCGACTTTGCCGTCGATGACGATGGCCAGCGGTTTGTCGATATTGGCTCCGGTCAAACGCGCGAAAGCGGCGGCGGCTTCACCGGAAACCCGGAAGTCAACCGTGTTCTCCTGAAACCGTCCACGCCCGAGCCTGATGTTCTCGAGAAACTTGCCAAGAAACTGCACCTTACGTTTGAGAACGTAAAGGCTATAAACTTCCTGGGCGTTGGCGATGTGAGACCGCGTTGAAAATGCAATTTGATCATCGGGCGGAATAAGCTTCTGCACTTCGGGACGTGCCAGCCATTTCTCTATAAGCGGGCGATCTTTGATGGACACATAGTACCCCGGAAACGGGACACCGTCGCGGTTGGACAGCCACTGTTGCAGGTATTGAGTAAAGGGCTTGGCTTCGGAATCATATACCAGGTCGTTGTTTTCGCCTTTGGCGGAATCGGGTCCAAGAAATTCCGAAAACAGACCCGACGTGGAATCGGCCGTTGTGTCCGGAGAGGCGGAACCTTCTTCGGGCTGATTCATGTCGGCCATCATGTCTTTGTTGGCCTTGTCTATTTCGGCCATCACGCTGTTGTACTCATCGGATTGATGGCCTTCGGACTTACGAATCTCCGCCACGACCGAATCGATCTTTTCGAAAAGAATCGAAGCGTTTTCGTACGTCTCAAGAAGCTTGTATTCCAACTGCGCGGTTTGTCCGATGATTTCCTCGGCCCGCGCGGCGTCGGTATAACCGGGCAGATCGACGATAATCCGGTCGCTGCCCTGCTTTTGTATGATCGGCTCGGTGACACCGGTGAAGTCGACACGATTGCGGATGACCTGAATGGCGCGTTCGACGGCATCGGTTTGTTCGTTTTTGGCCAGCTTTTCCATCTCGACCCGAAGAACGACATGAATGCCGCCCTGAAGATCGAGGCCGAGTCTCATTGCTTTGCGTTCAAGTTCGTTCACGGAACCGGGCTTGATTTTCTCCATTCTGGCCCGGTCGGCGCTGTTTAGCGTCCAGAGGCGCAGAGTATTCCAGAAGCCGATGAAGGCCAGGACGACCAAAGCGCCGGTGATAACTAAACGCCAGGTTTGGGTTCTCATAAATTCCAGACTCCTTTATAAATAAAATTATGCTTTTGGCTTGGGATTAAATTTTATAAGGCTGTTTAGGGAAAGAAAAGCGGAGGATATTTAGCTGGTGCCGGAGGGTTTGGCACCGACCAGTGTAAATTCACGGGCCTTATGAGGGCAGACCGTGATGGCAGCAGAAAAAAGCGCAAACTGTCCGCATATTATCCGGGGAGACGTCCTGATTTCGATAATCTTCTGTACCGGAAAACGCTTGTCCAGACCGCCGCCCGTAACCAGCGCCGGGATCGTAATATGAAATACTTTTCCGGACGATGAACTCTCGTTGGTGGCCATGGAGCCATCGGAACCCGGCAACCAATCGACGTCGACCGAACATACCTGATGGGTCGATGATTCCGTTTTGATCGATTTCACCGAAACCAGAGCGGAGTTGGCCAGAATTCCGAAGAACAGAAGACTGATCGCGCACAGCAACAGGAACGCGCCGTGACCCGCTATGGCGACTTTATTTGCATGTTTTTTTGTCATAAAGGTTGTCACAATATATCTTTAATCGGTATAATGTCAATGCCATTTTGGCGATTGGGCTTGACAGGCGGAAACAATCCTGGTAGCTTAATGTGTTTAGATATAATCAGTTATGTAAAACAAACAGGAATCGCCCGGTGCAAAAATGTATTTTGTTTGCACATGACCGGGCATCGTTGCAGGGAGTAGTTATGATAAGCAGGAAAATCTGCTGGAAAGTTATAATTTCGAGCTTTATGCTGGCGACGCTGGTTTTGGCGATCGCCTGTTCCGGTGGCGGAAAAACCCCAGCCGTCTCTGAAAAAAGTTATCATCTGAAAAACGGAATGGAAGTGGTTCTCAAGGCCAACCATGCCTCCCCCATGATAACCAGTATGGTCTTTGTCAAGGCCGGGAGTAAATACGAAGATCGTTATAATAACGGCGTTACGCATTTTCTGGAGCACCTGCTTTTCAACGGCACGGCGACGCGGTCGCAGGATGACATAGAAAAGGGGATTGAGAGACTGGGCGGCTATATAAACGCCTTCACCAGAAAGGACTTCACCGCCTATTTGGTGCTGATGCCTCGTGAATATATCGAGTACGGTATGGCAACCGAAGCCGACATGCTTTTCAATTCGGCCATTGGCGAAGACCGTCTCCCCAAAGAGCGGGGCATCGTGAATGAAGAAATGAGAATGGATAACGACGCCGAGGGTGCACCGGCCGAAGCCTTTTTCGAAGAGACGGCCTTCGCCGGAACTCCGTACGCCCGCCCGGTTATCGGCTACGAACCGATTATAACTAATATCCCCCGTGATGCCATCGTCGATTATTACAAGCGCTTTTATGCTCCCAACCGAATGATGACGCTTATCATCGGCGATTTTGAAATGCCGGAAATGGAAAAGATGGTGGAGAAAGTCCTCGGTGGCTTCAAATCGGTCGAACCGCCGCCGCTGCCGGCGATCGAATATAAGCCGATCGAAGGAATCCAGATGCATGAGGCGACGGCCCCGGTCAAGTCCACGTACGTTGACCTGTCGCTCGAGGCGCCGCGCTTTTCCGACAGCGGCTGGTTCGCATTTAACCTTCTGGCCGATTATCTCGGGGACGAAGAAATATCGCCCCTTATAAAGGCCCTCAAGGGCGGCGACAATCCGCTCGCGACCAGTGTTTCGGTCGGACTGGATACACGAGAAGAATTCAGCCGTCTGAATATCGAGGTAATATCGCCCAAGGCGGGCAACGTCGGTTCCATCGTCACGGCATGCAACGATGTATTTTCCAATCTTGGTCAGAATTTGCCGTCGGAGAATATCGTCAACGGCTATAAGGTGGCTCGCCGCTGCAACGACATTTATTATTCGGAGAAATTGCACTATTACGGTTTCATGATCGCGCCGCTTCTGGCTATAACCGGCTGGGATTTTTTCGAGAAGGTTAACGACAATATCGATTCGGTCTCGGTTCCCGATATTGCCCGGGTGGTGCAAAAGTATATTACGAAACCGGCTTATATAGCGACGGCTGTCACGCCGGAAGGATCGTCGAATTCGAAACCGTACCGCTCGGACGGCCCGACCAGAGATGATGTGACAGCCTATTATCAAAAGACCCAATTCCCCGCCCACGACCTGTCATCGGGCAAGGATTTTAAAATGCCGGACGTTACCAAAGCCGGAGAAACTCCGGAAAAACAATCGGCGACCAATTTGAAAGAGACTTTGGATAACGGCCTGGAAATTATAATCAAGACCAATCCCGACAGCCGCGTCTTTGCGCTCAACGTCATCGGAAAAAACCGGTCGGCCACGGAACCGGAGGGGCTCGACGGCATAACCAATATGGTCAATCACCTGATCGAAAAGGGAACGACCACCCGTCCGGCCGATAAGCTGTCGGCGGACCTGACCGCAATCGGGGCCAATGTCACGCTTTATGATAACCCCTGGATACCGTACGACGACCGCTATACCACGCCGGAATACTCGTTTATGAAATTCGAAACCATCGACGAGTTCGCGGATCGCGGCATAGACCTGTTTTCCGACATGATTCTTAATCCGGCTTTCGATTCATCCGACGTCGAAGCCGTCCGCAAGGAGATATTCGGTTTGATCGGGCGAGGCAGCGGTTCGACATACCAGATGGCCCGCAAGAAATTCTATGAGACCCTGTTTGCCGGTCAGGCCTATGCCAAAACCATCGACGGGACTTACCGCACGCTCAACGCCATTACGGTGGATGATCTGAAAGCCTATCACAAGAAGATGTACTCGCCGAAAAATATGATTGTTACGGTTTGCACCAACCAGGAACCCGCGCGAATAATGAAACTTCTCCGGGAGAAATTCGCGGATGTTTCCGCCACGGGATTCAAACCGGTCGAGGCCGGCCCTCCGGTGGAAATAAAAGGCGTCAGAGCCGCCAACGAAAAAATGGATAAAGAGCAGGTATACATATATCTCGGCAACGCCCTGCCGTCGGTTATGTCGCCCGATGCCTCGGCCATAAAAGTTGCGGCGGCGGTTTTGTCCGGCCGCCTGAGAGATGAGCTGAGGGAAAAGCAGGGTCTGGCCTACACGGTTGGAGCGTCGGCGGCGATGGACAAAAACTTCGGCTGGTTTGTATGTACCATGGGCACCGGGGCTAATAACTATGAAAAGGCTAAAGACGGAATTCTGGCCGAAATCGAGCGGCTGAAAAGCGAACCACCTACCGCTGAAGAGCTCATGACGGCGGTTAATGACATCTGGGGCTCGTACCTTTCGGCCAACCTGTCGCGCATTAACCAGGCGTATTATATGGGCGTTTATGAATATCTCGGTCTGGGATATAATTACGGCGATAAATTCGTAGGCGATATACGGAGCGTCACACCCGAGCAGGTGCAGACGGCTGCACAGAAATATTTCGATACGAAAAATTACGTGCTGGCTACGGCCGGAAATTTGTAATCCATAAATATTAAAAGGGACAGGTACATGCAACCTGCCCCTTTTTTAATATCCATGCCCGGGTCGTCTGATCCGGGGGTTTATATAAAATCGTTAATATTCCCCGCGATTCGGGACGATACAGATAAATTCGAACGGTTCATCGTACGGGTTCTCGAATTGATGCTCGGTGTTGGGCGGAACGAAGGCAAAATCGTTGCGCGATAGTTCGTTCGGCTTCCCCGCGATAGTCAGGCGGCCTTTGCCGGACATGACGTAATTGACATGTTCCCAATCGTGCTGGTGTTTGGGTGTGTGGCCTCCGGGCGCTATTTTGAAAACGCGCACGGTATGATCGGTCCAGCCTTCGGCTTTGGAAATCGGGACTCGTTTGGTCGTTCCGACGACACCGTCCATTTTGACTTCGACTTCGGCGATTTCGTTATATTTGCGTACCGGCATATTTCGCTCCTTTGAAATTTGACTTGTTTTCAATTGTAAATATTAGAACCGACATTATCAAGAGGCGGTTTCAAAATTGTGCCGTTCTTCATGCCGGACTGAAAAGTCGGGAATTGTCCTTTGAAGTTTCGACTAAACTTATAAGAAATGGTTTTTTTTATGAGGAATATCGTGTATTTTATAGTCCATGTCGCAGGCGCTTATTATTAAATCAATATCTCCCAAAGGCAGGCTGGCGCTGGTTAGCCTTTCCGACGATAGTGAATTTTTACTGTTGCGGTCGATTATTGACCATGACCGCCTGCGTGTGGGGCAGGAGATGTCGCTCGAACAAATGGATCTGATTAAGGCCAAATCCGACTTTATCCGGGCCGACCATTATCTGGGTTATATTCTCGGGGCGCGTTCCTATTCGATCGGGCAGGTCAGTCAGAAGCTGACCCAGAAAGGGTTCGGCAAAGCGACCATAGAACAGGTGGTCAAGGTTTATATCGAGCGGGGATTTCTGGACGATACGAAATTCGCCCGGGAACTGGTAGGCTCGGCTCTTCGCCATAAACCGGCCGGGCGCAGCTATTTAATCGCCCGCCTGCGGTCGAAGATGGTCCCCAACGCCATTGCTCGGGCCGTAGTCGAGGAATCTTTTCAGGACGTCGACGAAAATACGCTGGCCTTTCGCCTGCTGGAAACGCGTTGGGCCTATTTGTCCAAATTTGACCTTGAAACCGCCCGCCGCAAAGCGTATAATTATCTGTCGCGCCGTTCAATAAGTTATAATGCGGCCCGACAAGCGTTTGAGAAAATCAGTCAGGAGGAATGAGCTATCAAATCGTCGGATATAAGACAATCTTTTATAGATTATTTCGTGAAACACGACCACAAGCACCTGCCGTCGTCGCCGGTTATTCCGTTTGACGATCCGACCATTCTGTTCGCGAACGCCGGGATGAATCAGTTCAAGGACATTTTCACCGGCGAGAAGAAACCGGATTATCCCCGCGCGACCACGTCGCAGAAATGTATGCGGGCCGGAGGCAAACACAACGATCTGGAAAATGTCGGGCGCACCGGCCGGCATCAGACCTTTTTCGAGATGCTGGGGAATTTTTCGTTCGGCGATTATTTCAAGGAAGAAGCCATTTTCTATTGCTGGGAGTGGGTAACGAAGTATCTCGATCTGTCCATAGACCGTCTCTATGCGACGGTTTATGACGAGGACGATGAGGCTTACTCAATTTGGGCCAAAGTTGCCCCGGAACTTAAAAACGGCCGGATTTTGAAATTCGGCAGACAGGACAATTACTGGTCGATGGGCAATATCGGTCCCTGCGGGCCGTGCAGCGAGCTGCATTACGATCAGGGCGATAAATTCGGCACCGGGCCGAACGATAATATCAACGGTGAGGGTGACCGCTTTGTCGAAATCTGGAACCTCGTCTTTATGCAGTTCGAACAGAAAGCCGATGGCAATCTCGTGCCGCTGCCGAAACCGTCGGTGGACACCGGGGCCGGCCTGGAGCGGGTTACCTGCGTCAAAAACGGGCTCGATAGCAATTATGAAACCGACCTCTTTGTCCCGCTGATAGAAAGCATAGCCGAAATTACCGGCAAAAAATATCATAGCGACGTCCGCGGAGTGTCACACCGGGTGATTGCCGACCACGTCCGAGCGCTGACGTTTTGTATAGCCGACGGCGGCGGCCTGTCCAATGAGAAACAGGGTTATGTCCTGCGGCGGATTCTTCGCCGCGCGGCACGGCACGGCCGCCTGATTGATATGCACGATCCATTCATATACAAACTTGTCCCGACTCTCGCCGACCTGATGGGCGACGTCTATCCGGAAATCAACGATCGCCGGGAGCATATTGTCAATGTAATACGGGCCGAAGAGGAATCGTTCGGGCGGACGCTGGATATCGGCTGTGACCTGTTCGATGAAGTTGTAAACAAGCTGAAAAGAGAGGGCGGTACGGTTATATCCGGTGACGATGTTTTCAAATTGTATGACACCTATGGATTTCCCGTGGATTTGATCAATGTCATGGCGGAAGAAAAAGGTTTGACGCTCGATATGGACATCTTCGACAAATCGATGAACCGTCAGAAAGAGCAATCTCGCGGGGCATCGCAGTTCGACGGCGAACGGGACGTATTTTTCCAGACGGCGCTGAAAGAAAGGCTGGAAAAATCAGGGCAAACCGATTTTGAAACGAAGTTTGTCCGCGATTCGATGAGTATTCAGGCCAAAGTTCTTTTTGCCACCAAACTGACGCACGCCGAATCCGGGGAAACGTATCTGGCTTTAATTCCCGACCGGACTCCGCTTTACGTGGAATCCGGGGGGCAGCTTTCGGATCACGGTTCGGTGTCTTTCCGGGGTAATTATTTCTATGTAAGAAAACTGCTGAAGATAGATAAAGCTACGGTTCATATTTGTGACAATCCGGACGCGTGCAAGATCACGGCCGGGCAGCAAGTAGCAATCAGCACGGACATGGTCCGCCGCCGCAACATTATCCGAAACCATACCGCCACCCACCTGCTCCAGGCGGCCCTGCGCGAAGTGCTCGGAGAGCACGTCTTTCAATCCGGATCGTACGTCGGTCCGGATAAACTTCGTTTCGACTTCTCGCATTTTCAACCACTGACCGACGAACAGATCACCGAAGTGGAAAAACGGGTCAACGACAAAATACTGCGGGCGCTAAACGTCGTCCCGGAAGAAGACGTCGCCATCGAAGAGGCCAAAGAACAGGGAGCGATGGCTATATTCGGCGAGAAATATTCCGACCGGGTGCGGGTCGTGCGTATTCATGCCGACGAAACCGACGGTACAATAGAACCCGAATATTTTTCACAGGAATTGTGCGGCGGGACGCACGTCGACAACACGGCCCAGATAGGATCGTTCATGATAACTCTGGAAACCGGGATAGCCTCGGGTGTGAGGCGTATTGAGGCCGTCACGGGAAGAATGGCGGTCGAAAAGATGCTGTCGAACAAGCAGACGGTTGACCTGGCGGTGAAGCTGTTCAACAAACCCGAAAACGAGATCGCTTCGGCATTGGAAGACGCCAGTCGCAGGCTGTTGAGCTACCAGAAAGAGATAAAAAAGCTCAAATCTGAGAGGTTCTCGGCGGGCGGCGGGACGACGGTAGGCGAAGATAAGAAAATCGGATCGTTGGTCCTGCGCTTTCATGATTTCGGCGAAGTTGACTCGGTAGAAATGAGCGGTTGGGTGGACAGTATCAAGGGATCGGCCAAACCTGAAATCGCGGCGGCGATCGGGAAGATAGATGGAAAGATGACGTTTATGTCGTCGGGCAGTTCGGCAACCGGAATTCATATCGGTAAGCTGACCGGCGCCGTCTTAAAGCAGCTCGGCGGGCGCGGCGGAGGCAAGGAGAATTTCGCGCGGGGATCGGTGCCGGAGACGGTCGATTCGAATGAGGTTTTCGACGTGCTGCAAAAAAAACTCAGGGAAGAATTGGAATAGATATGCCCGGAATTTTCGATAAACTGCTCGAAATAAAATCGGAGCGCGGCGGCTGTTTTATGGTGCTGCTCGACCCGGACCGGGTCACGGAAGAGGATCTTCTGGCTACCGCGGAAAAGGCCGAGGACTGTGAAGTCGACGCCCTTTTGGTGGGATCCTCGCTGGCCATCAAAGGCAATTTCCACGAAGCGGTCAAGAAGATCAAAGGTGCCACCAATCTTCCGGTAATACTTTTTCCGGGGTCACACAGCCAGGTTTCTCCGTACGCCGACGCCGTCCTGTTTACGGCGCTTCTGTCCGGTCGCAATCCGCAGTACCTAATCGAAGAGCAGCTCAAGGGCGCCCCGGTGGTCAAGAAATTCGGACTGGAGGCGATTCCGACGGCATACCTGCTTATCGAATCGGGGAAATATACGTCGGTGCAGTACATGTCCAACTCCCTGCCGATACCGTCGGACAAGCACGATATTGTCTGTGCTTATGCTCTGACGGCAAAATATTTCGGGATGAAGGCGGTTTTTCTCGAAGCGGGTTCGGGCGCGGCAAGGACGGTCCCGGAAGCATTAATCGCGGAAGTGGCCGCGTATGCCGACATCCCGCTGATAGTGGGCGGCGGCATCCGAACCCCGGAAGAGGTCGAAAGCAAAATTAAATCGGGAGCATCATTCGTAATTGTCGGCAATCATTTTGAAAAATCGGGATATGGGAAGCTTCTTGAATTCGCCCGCGCGGCACATATCAGGGAAAGCATTGAAGTATGACTGACGAAGAACGCCAGAACATAATAATACGGGCCGCCGAGGAGTCATCGCGCCTGCGTATGAAGACGGCCGAAGACCTGGCGGTGAAAGCCGTCGAAATCGCCAATCAGATTTCCGGAGTATTGGGTGCCGGCGGGAAAATCCTGATTTGCGGCAACGGCGGTTCGGCGGCGGACAGCTCCCATATGGCCGGGGAATTGATAGTCCGGCTGACGTCCGAGCGCAATCGTGAGCCTTTGGCCGCGATCAGCCTTAATACCGACATTTCTGTGATGACCGCGGCGGCCAACGATTACGGTTTCGACAGTATTTTTTCAAGGCAGGTGGCGGCGCTGGGTCGTCCGGGCGACGTTCTCCTGGCGATATCGACGTCGGGCAATTCGACCAATGTCGTCAGGGCGGCTGAAACCGCACGCCAGATGAATATGCTCGTGATTGGTTTGCTCGGTGGCAGCGGCGGCAAGCTGGCCTCGATTTGCGACAAGAAACTGATAATTCCTCACAAATCCGTTCAAAGAATCCAGGAAGAACACATTTTCTACATACACCTTCTCGTGGAATTGATCGAAAGCGATCTTTTTTAAATGAGCGACCGTCCGCTAAATCTCATAAAAAAATTCGGGATTTTTTCGGCGGGCGGCTTTTTCCTGACGACACCATTTTCCAAAGGAGGCGCCGAAACTTTCGCCGGGGCGATTATTTTCTGCGCTCTGGTTATATTTTTCAAAGAAAAGCGTTATCGCGCCATCGACTATAGGGACCCGTTCATAATTTTCGCAGGGCTGTATATAGCCTGGTCGTTCGTTTCCTGTCTGGTCGGAACCGATATATCGCGGTCGTTTGTCGTATTCCGGGATGAATGGGTCTTCGCTGTGATCCCCTCAATGGCAATCGTACTGGATAAAAGAGATCAGGTCCTCAAAGTTCTCAAACTGCTGGCAATTTCCGGGGCGGTCATAGCGATATACGCCTTCTTCCAGCATTATTGGGGTTATGATCTGTTCCGCATGGAGAAGTTGATCCCAATTGAGACGGACAAGTTCCGGGTGGCTGGACTATTCAATAACTCCATGACTTTCGGGAACTATTATATAATTCTCGGGGCGCTATTATTCCCACTGACCGAAATAGTGCAGCAGAAAAAATACAAAATACTATTGGGACTGGCGTCGCTTCTGTCGATTATCGCGGCTTTGCTTTCTTATCAACGAGGAGTCGGGTGGGTTTTTTTATGGGTGTTGATTCTGTTGCTGATCCGTTTTCGCAAAGGACATTTCAAATGGCTGGTTCCATCGGCGATAATATTCTTGGCAACGCTGTACCTGTACGCACCTGGGCTGGTCAACCAGCATATATCGCACCTTAAAATGGAACTTAGCGGCACCAATCCGAGGTCGAGATATGTCATCTGGAAGGGGACGGTCTCCATGATAGCCGGGCGGCCGATATTCGGGGTTGGTCCGGGCAATTTCGAGAAAAATTACCTGCCCTATGTCGACAAAAATTATCCGTACTATCACAACCACGCTCATAACGATTATCTGAATATAGCGGTCCATACCGGTATTCCCTCACTATTGATATTTCTGGGAATTTACTGGGCGATATTCAAAAAATTCCGTAAAATTCATAAGTCCGGTAATTCTGACAAATTCGCCGGGATAATCACGGCGGCGGTGATGAACGCGACGATTGTGTTTATGCTGACCGGGGTTTATGAATCTGTCACGGACGATATGGAAGTGAGGATATTTTTATATGCCCTGTGGGGAGTATTTTTTGCGGTGTGTCGGTGTATCAGGGATATGCCGGTGACTGCCGAAAGTACTTAAAATGGCTTGACAATCAGCCGGTTACAATTATAATTGGGGTCTGTTAAGGTGATGGCAAAAAAAGAAAAAGATGAAGACAAGGGCCGCTTTGAGTGGCCTTTCGGGACAAGGAACTACCTGTTTTTCGCGATTGGCCTGCTGGTTATAATCGGCGGCTATATCGCGCTGGCATCCGGTTCGATAACTCTGGCTCCCGTGCTTCTGGTTCTGGGATACTGTGTTTTGATCCCGGTTTCGATATTGATTCGGGACAAGAAGAAACGCAAAGTTCCCGAAGAAACCAAGGTTGAAAGCTGAGCGTGTTTTTGAGGGCAGTTAGCTCAGTTGGTTAGAGCACCTGCCTTACACGCAGGGGGTCACTGGTTCGAGTCCAGGTACTGCCCAATAAATTTGAGGGATTATAGTAAATCTCAATTGACAAATCCTCGTTCCGGTCTTATAAATAGCAGGTCGGTTTATGGCATAGAGAAGTTTTTTAATGCCGGGGTTGTAGTTCAGTTTGGTTAGAACGTCCCGATTGTCATCGGGAAGGTCGCGAGTTTGGAATACTTCCTTTATATAATCAAAAGTAAAAAAACGGGAAATACTACATCGGGACAACTGCGAATATTGACGGCAGAATAAATCGACATAATCAAGGAAGGTCGAAATACACCAAACCGGGAATTCCGTGGGAGCTGGTTTATAGGGAGAAATATGGTACAAGGCCTGAGGCCATGCGCAGAGAAAGACAGCTTAAATCCTGGAAAAGTAGAGGAAAACTGGAAAAATTCATTGATAATTGCCCATAATTTGTGTAATATAATCGTCGCCTGACATTTAGAATAGCCTTATACAACGGGGTTGTAGTTCAGTTTGGTTAGAACGCCTGCCTGTCACGCAGGAGGTCGCGAGTTCGAGTCTCGTCAACCCCGCTTTTTTAATAACCTCTTGTCCGATAATTGCTTATACCAATGCGTCGTTTCTCTCTCCGTATTAATATACTATCAAGTCCGACCTGCTGATTTCTTTCTCAATAGTGATTATTTCCGGTTTAATAAAATATGATCAGTTCATTTCTCTTCAGTATCCTGGTTCTTTTCAATAGTAGACAATAACAAATCGCCGTCCTTAATTAATCCTACGCCAGGAGCGTAGATTTTATATTCCCCTGATTCGGGTTCAAGAGCCGAAGTTTCTTCGGTCATAAGACATTTTTCAAAACGGCCGCCGGGCGTATCAAGAGTCATATCGGTGTCGACTATGCGGGCGCGGTCCATCGCAACATCCGGAGCAATTTCCTGATAGTACGAAGACCCGATTGTAACGAGCCCCGGCATCATCAAACCCGGACGGAAACCGTTTTCTCCGGCTCGCCAGCTTCCCTGGTGGCCGGTAATCGTTCCGTCTTCATATATATCCACGTCTTCGCCGAAATAAAAGACACTCGCGTATGTGCTGCAAAATGCAAAATAGTTACGAGACACCTCGACTAATTCGCCGTTTGCGGTTTCGCGTTCTTCCACGATCCTCGTCGACACACCATCTATGGCTTGCGTTTCATTTAAAACCGAAATCACGAGCGTAACAGAGTCATTATCTTCCACACCTTTTAAAGTAAGGCGATAGCCGGGTTCAAGAATGAAATACTCATTTCGTCCGGTATCGGAAAAACGGCAGTTATCCAAATCAAATGAATCGGTCCATTGATCAGCCGACGCCGTTTCAGATTTGGATTTCATTTCAGCGTTGACGGGCAGTGCAACAAGAATAATTGCAAGCACCATGCAGATTATCGATACGCCCTTTGTCATGACAGTTCCCTCTTGATTAATATGTCTTATTTAAATATTCTCCTGCGAATAACTCCCTGATCCGCGATGGAGCAAACGGAAAAGAACCGGCAGCAAAAAGAACAGCAATGACGTCGAAACACAAAAGCCACCAATCACCGCGATAGCCAGTGGCTGCAGCATCTGGGCGCCGGTACCAATCCCGACCGCAAGAGGCATCAGGGCCAGAACTGCCGCGAGAGTGGTCATGGTGATCGGCCTGATGCGTCGACCACAGGCGACGACCAATGCAGAATCGATATCTCCGCCCTCGCGCCGAGCTTCTTTGTACTCGTGCATAATAAAGACACCGTTTTCGGCGACGATCCCGATTATCATGATAAGGCCGACAAAGCTCGAAATATTAAAAGAAGTGCCGGTAACCCAAAGTGCACCGACAACCCCAAGCAGCGAGAGAAGACTGACCATAAGAATCGAAAATGGCACCGAGAATTCCCCAAATTCAAACAACAATACGACAAACACCATAAGAAACGCTGTAATAGCCGCTATCAAAAGTCCCCGAAACGATTGTTGTTGCGTTTTATAGACACCACCATATTCGAGACTCACTCTGGGAGGCAATATCAAATGGCTGGAAAGCAATCGCTTGATGTCGCTGATGGTTCTTCCCAGATCACGGCCCTCGATTCTGGCACTTACGGCGACGACAGACCTTAATCCCTCACGGTCGAGTTCCGACTGGCCGGGGGTGAATTCAAAATCTGCAATTTCACTCAACGGTACAAGAACGCCATCGGGATTTACTATTTTGATTTGTTTGATTCGTTCAAAATTGTCCTTGTACGTATCGGGGTAGGATACTCTCAATCCGATCAGCTTTTCACCGCGCTGCATGTTGCTGGCCACGTCTCCCCGCACCATGGATGCGAGCTGGGCCTGCACGTCGTCTGTAGTCAAACCAAAAAGTGACGCCCGGTGACGGTCGACATTGACTACGAACGACGGTCCGGAAATCACGATTCCATCGAAAATATCGACTACCCCGGGAACAGATTCGATCATTTTGGCGACTTCCTGTGCTTTGCTTTCAAGCAGGTTTATATTGTCGCCGAACAGCTTGATCTCGATCGGCTTGGGAGTATTGGTCAGGTCGCCGATTACGTCGCCCATAAGCTGTCCGAAATCGACCTGAAGGGCCGGTTCCGTCGAATCGACAACGCGCCGCACTTCGGCGATGACGCCATAGATCGATCGTGACCGTTGCGATTTGAGTTTGACTAAGAAATCACCGGTATTCGGCTCGGTCAGGAAAAAACCGAGTTGTGTCCCGGTCCGCCGCGAGTACCGATTCAACCTCGGGAATTTGTGTCAATGCATGACCGACATGATTGAGCATTTCGTTGGTTTCAGACAACGACGTGCCGGGAGGAGAAACGTAATCCAGCACAAACGTGCCTTCATCCATGTCCGGCATGAAACCGCTGCCGATGCCGCGATAGATATAATAAGTCAGCCCGGCTATTATAAGCATTACGGGGATAACAGCGACGCGATAGCGGAGTATGAAGCGAAGGATCTTTTCATAATATTGCACCATACGCGACGATTTCTTTTCCCGATTTAATTCGGCCGTGATGCTCCTGCGGCTCATGACCAAAACCAGCAAAAGCGGTGTCGCTGTGGTTGAAAGGAAGAACGATACGGTCAGGGCCAGAATCATCGTGATTGCCAGCGAGGCAAAGAAAGCTCCGGTAAGTCCGCCAAGAAATATCAGCGGGACATTAATCGCCACGGTGCAGGCGGTCGAGCCGATAATCGCGGGTATAAGATGTTTAATAGAGCGGCCGGATGCGGCCAGAATTACTTGTTTTATCGGCCCCTCGGATAAACGCTGATGCGCGATCTGGACGAAAATGTTTTCTATGACAACAATGGTATCGTCGATAATCAACCCCACAGCTGCGGCAATCCCGCCGAGGGTCATAATATTGATCGTTTTCCCGAATACTTTAAGAAGCAACAGGGTAATCGCAATTGTCGCCGGGACGACAATTATCATGATAATTCCAATTCGCCAGCTTCTCAGAAACGCCAGCAAAACAAATATCGATAAAATTATACCTATTATGATGCTGTCGCGGGTTCCGCCGATGGAGCGGCTGATAAAATCCCCCTGATCGTACCAGTTGGTAAATTTCACTCCCGGTGGAAGGTTCAAACCGGCAACTTCGCGGCGAACGGCATCGCCGATGGCGACCGTACTACCCGTCGGCTGTTTGACAACGCTTATCAAAACGGCATCTTTGCCGTCGGCGGTCGTGCGAATATATTTCGGTGCAATCGACGATTCGACGGTGGCAACATCCTTCACGGTTATCGGAACACTATTGCGATTGGTGATCACGACGTTGCCGATGTCATCAGAGGACGCCAATATCCCCGATACGAGCGACAGATAAAGATGAAAATTATTCTCAACGAGCCCGGCGGAAGTCACCATGTTGGTACTGGCGATTGCTGCGGATATATCCCGAATGTCGAGATGATACGCCGCCAGTTTTTCGGGTGAGACTTTAATGTGAAATTCGCGGGTTTCGCCTCCGACCACTTCGACCCGGGCGACACCGGCCACTCGCGTTATGGCGGGACGGATTTGATATAAGGCCAGGTCTCTCAATTCGACCATACTCAGGCTATCCGATGTCAGGCTGTAGCCGAGTATCGGGAAGACCGCGACGCTCATGCGTTCCACCTGAATTGAAGCATCGGGAGGAAGCGTCGTGCGGATATCGCCGATTCGATTCTGGAGCATCTGCAGCGCTTCTTCGACGTTGACGTTCCAGCTCAACCCGAGAGATATTTCCGTCGAGCCGCGACCTGTTATTGAGCGGACGATTTCAACGCCCGGCACGGAGCTGGAGACGTCCTCGAGCGGTTTCGTAACTTCGATCATCATTCGTTCGGCGGGCTGTTCACCGTTGTCGGCGAGAATAACAATTCTCGGGAAAGTAATATCGGGAAACAATGATACCGGCATTAGTCGGGTAACGCCCCGTCCGGCCAATAACAATCCCGATAGCAAAAACAGCAGCGCCTTGCGGTGGTGCTGAGCGTAGTGGAAGGGATTCATCGGGTTCTCCCGGACTCGATTTTAACCCGCGTCGAATCGCTGACTTCGTAATTTCCTTTTACTATCACCAAATCTCCGGGGTGCAGCGAGGGTGAGGACACTTCGGCCAGCGAATCGTTGACAATTCCTGTCGTCACCGGTATCGCCCGGGCGAGAGAGTCGGCGCCTACTGTATAAATCGTATAGGTCTGGTTGATGTCGTCGCGAAGCAGGGCCACTGTCGGAACGACCAGGACTTTTGGGTGTGCGTCTATCGCGATTTCTGCCGTACCGGCCATGCCAACCCGCAGAATCGAGCCGGAAGCACCGGACCGAAAACCAATTCTCACCGGAGTGGTTTGGCTTCCCCGATCGGATCGGGCGCTTATGGAGACAATTTCCCCGGAAAAATTTTGATCCGGCAGAGCAGGAAATCTTATATGGCACGCTTGTCCGACGTTGACGTTGGGCAGGTCCTTCAAAGGGACATTAGCCATGAAATCCAGAGTCGCAAGATCGACGACTTGAAACATATCAGCGTAAGCGGCGACGGCTTGACCGGAGCTGACCATACGCTCGGTCACGACACCGGAAAGCCCGGCTGTGACAGGGACAATTTGTTCGTTGTCTTCCGCGATCTGCATCATCTTTTCGGCTTCGGCGCGTTGATTAGGCGCGGAAGCTTCGCTTAACAGCCGTTGGGCGCCGGATATTGCCGCCTCGGAATTTTTGGTTCTTATAATTGCCAGGGTATCGCCGTCATCGACAGAATCTCCGACTTCGGCATAAAGCTTTAGAATTGTACCATCAATCGGTGAAATGACGGTTTCCCGGTCCCGCACTTCGGTGACGCCATCGACGGTGAGGTTTTCCGGCATCGTTCTTTGTTCGACGGGGGCCACCTGTACGGCCACAACCGGGTCCGGCATAGCGGGGTCCTGGTTTCCGGGCGTATCGTTACTGCATCCCAGCACAAACAACCCTATAAGCAGTTGCAGAATATATATCAATTTCGATTTCATGGCGTATCATCCTGTTTTGACCGGGTAATTTTGTCCAGCCGTGCCTGAAGCAGTTGTATTTCGGCAAGAGTTTCGATTTCGGACTGTCTGGTGTCGCTTAACGCCTGCGCGGCAATAATTACATCCGACACGACAGCAGCACCGTCGGCGTATTGGGCCTTATTCAGTAGATAATTATTCTCAGCCGTTTCCAGAACCTTCTGGATTGATGATAATCGCTTCCGGGCATTGGTCAGGTGGTTCAGGTTGTCATTATATTCAAAGATAATCTCGCGACGTATCAGCCCGATATTGTCTTCGGCGGACTTTAATTCAATTTTGCTCTTCGCCACTTCTTTGCTGCGACTGCCCCAGTCGAAGACGGGCATTTCGATATTAATTCCGACCGAATATCCAATTGAGTTATAACGATCGGCCGGATTGGCCAGTAGATTATCTCGTGATGTCATGACACCGGCATCGGCGGCGATGGCAACTTTCGGTTTCCACTGGGATCTGGTCATGTCGAGGGCCAGACGATTTTGGGCATAATCGAGACGAACCGCTTCCAGATCGATGTTGTTGGTGGTATCCATTCGTGGTGCCAATTGGACGGTATCGGCCACATCGATTAACAGGTTCTCAAGTGAACCATCAACGACAAGACTGTCGGCATTGGGATATCCGAGCAGACGGCCGAGATTCAGCCGGGCGGTGCTAACATCCTGACCGATTGTTTCCGCGTCTATTTGAGCCCGAGCCAGTTCCATTCGGCTGTTTAGAACATCGGTATATCCGACCGCTCCGGATTTGTTTAAAGCGGTAGCGAGATCGGCGAAATCGGACAGGCGCGTGACGTTTTTTTCCGCGAAATCATGCTTTTGTTCGGTCATCAGAAGCTCGATAAACGCCTGACGGACTTCGAATTCAAGGTCCCTCCTGGCTTGTTGCCAGGAAATCCTGGTCAGCGACTTGCCTATGTCGGCCTGTTTTATCTGACCTGAATAAATGCCGCCGCTGTAAACGGTTTGTTCGGCCACCAGTCGCGCTCCGAGTTCGCCGCCATTGGATACGGCCGGATCGTAGCCGAAATCGAGGGAATACGGTGCATATCCGGCTCCGCCAACAAAGCGCAATTGGGGCCACCGCGCTTTGGCTGCCAGACTGCGATCGAGCCCGGCGACGTCGATCGCGTTTGACGCCTTTTTCAATTCCAGGCTGTTAGCACATGCGATCGTGACGCATTGAGTCAGGGAGAGAGTATCAGACGCCGCCGGGGTTATGGTCGCAGTGGTCGCAGATGGACCGAAAGTGCATATGGTCAAAACAAGGGTAAGAATTCGGTCGCGACCGAAAAACCAATATGGCTTAATCTTCGTCGGCTTCACCGCTTTCGCCGCTTTCGGTCTTTTCGTCATCGTCAGAAGTCGAAGCCTGCGATTTAATTACACCTTTGGAGTCGAGAAGGATTTCCAGATTGTTCTCACCGTTTTCCACCAGGACTTCGTACTCAGCGATGCCTCCGCGAGTAATCTTCTCGGCTTTGTGTATTTCGCCGTCGGGGTATTTGTCTTTAATCGTTTTGGTTATGCTGTTAGGCAGGTCTTTGACCGCGATAGCTTCTTCGATTTCGAAAACTTTGCCGTCGGGGAAATATAAAAGATCGCGACGTGTTTTTCCGTCGACGCTTTCGATTTCAAAATAAGTCTGATCGCCCTTCGTTTCTTTAGAAATATCACCGATTACGGCGGCAGGGTAGGCCTTGTGAAAGGCGGTCAGAACGGCTTCGGGGGCCGAAATTTCGGGCTTTTTGGCCGACTCATCGGCCCGGGTCGGCACAATGGCGGCACCCCACAACAGGGCCGTCAATGCCGCCGCAACCATCAGATTGGTCCAAATCTTTTTCATGGCAGTTCCTTTTGTTTAGGTTCCTTCTTTCTTGCCAAGCCCAATTTGTGGGTCAGGCTCGACCTGAGAATAAAGAGCAAACATGAAACAGAAATGAAAATGGACGACTTTTTTTCGTATCCCGGAAATTTAGTGCGGAATTGTGGATTAGTCTGAAATGGAATCGGTCGGTCCGCCGAAGGGAAGGCGAATTATGACTCTCGTGCCGACGCTTTCAGCGCCAGCAAGTTCGATTTTGCCGCCGTGCGCCTCGATCAGTTCTTTGGCAATGGCCAAACCCAACCCGCTGCCATCGTGCATCTGCCGGGCTTTTGGTGAGCGATAAAATCGCTTAAAGACCAGTTCGATATCGGAAGGATCAATTCCCGGTCCCTGATCATCAATGGTAACGATACCGTTTTCTTCCTCGGAACGAAGCGCCACTGCCACTTTTCCCCCGTCGGGGGAATATTTGACGGCATTATCTATGATATTTATAAAGGCTCGTCTGATGTATTCGGTGTCTCCGTAAATTTCGATCGCATCGTCGATATGGAGGTCGATTTGCACGTTCCTTGCGGCAGCTGATGGCAGTTGAAGCCGGATGCATTCGGCCAGAATTTCATCGAGCCTGACAGTTTTTTTGTCGATGGGGAGTTTTTGCGCGTCGATGCGCGCCAGCAGCAGCAATTCCTGTATTAAGTGTGTCAGACGGTCCATCTCGTGCAGCACGGTATTAATGCTATCGTTGAGTTGGCCGTCGTCGATTTGACGTTTAAGAAATTCCAATTCGCCGATTACGATGGTCAGCGGCGTGCGAAGTTCGTGGGAAGCGTCGGCGACAAATTGCCGTTGACTTTTAAAGGCAGCCTCTATGCGCCGCATCATGTCGTTGAAGGCGCTGGTCAGGCGGCCGACTTCATCGCGGGTGGAAGGTTCATCGAGACGACGGTGCAACGTAGATGCGGAAATCGTTTCGGCGGTCTCGACCATACGAATAAGCGGCCGGAAAGCCCGACCCGTGATAAAATATACGGCCAGCACCGAAAGCAGAAGGGCACCGGCAAGGCTGAATATCAAGACGAGCGTGAGACTTTCCAGGCGATCTTCCATCTCTTCGGTGGATGCCGCCAATACGAGGACGAAATTATCGTGATCTTCTATTTCGACCGGTCGCGCGAAACGACGGAAAGGCTCATGGCCTATTATTATGTTCTGCCATAGGTTCGAATTGTTTGAGACAAATCTGACTATCGAGGCAGGAAGCGATGGAAGCTCCCCGCGCTGAAACAGGACTTTTCCCGTATTATCGAGCAGTTGGATGCGAATATCGGATTGGTGGTCGGTTCCGATCAAATCCATTTCATCGCTGTCGGGAAATTCATTGTTTTCCCACTCGTCCTCGAATTCGGTAATAAAACCGACCGCGAAGGTATCGAGCCGCGAATCGATCCGGGCCGTCTCGGATTCAAGCGTCCGGTTATAAACCACTACCGCGACGGCAAAGAGAATAATCCCGAAAACAATAATATTGGCTAAAATTATTTTGGTACGTATGGTCATTTTTCATCAACCGGTGCGTGGGGGTCGGTGTCCGAAAACATGTATCCGGCTCCCCGCATGGTATGGATTAACGGCCGATCGAATCCGTGGTCTATTTTTTTTCTTAAAAATCTTATGAAAGATTCGATGACGTTGCTTTTGGGGTCGAAGTTCATGTCCCACAAGTGTTCGGATATTTCCTGCCGCGATAGAATCCGTCCCGGATGCAGCATGAATAATTCGAGCAATGCGAATTCTTTGGCCGTCAAATTTATCTCGTGATCATCACGAAAGGCCTTATGAGTATTAAGGTCGAGTTTTAGACCAAAGTTTTCGATGTTCGTATTGCGCACGGTCGAATGGCGTCGGATGAGTGACCGGATACGAGCCAGAAGCTCGCCAAAATGAAACGGCTTGGTCAGATAATCGTCGGCGCCCGAATCGAGGCCGCGAATTTTGTCGGAAACGTCGTCAAGCGCGGTCAGCATCAGAATTGGCGTAAGAACATCGGCTTTGCGGAGATTGGCGCACGTTTTCCAGCCATCCTGTTCGGGCAACATGAGATCGAGCACGATGACATCATAGTCATTGATTTTGGCCATTTCCTCGCCGGACTCGCCGTCGCGAGCGATGTCTACGGCAAAACTTTCGGTCCGAAGGTTTTTGGCTATCGATTCCGCAACCCTCCGGTCATCTTCTATTATCAGGACGCGCATATTTTATCTCATTATTTTAAACATAATAACGTTCTTTAATATGAAATCCAGATGAAAATACGAAATTAGATTCGTCAAATCCTGGCCAACCGGCATCAGAGTCTGGATAATTTTAAATAGGGAAGAAATAGACAGACGATATAATGAAGTTAAGAGGACACTTATCCAGTTTCATGCCGCATTTTCGATTACCCAGTTGCGGAACTCGTCTTGTAGCCCCCGCTTTTTATCATTCTGTTGTTGCACAATAGTTTACAATCATCAAGAAATCCAATATCACTCTCACCATACTTTTTGCCTTTCAAGCCAGCTCAAGTTGCTAGTCCCTGGTTGATTCTTACTTAAGCACCAAAAGCGACGGTCAGTAGCGATTCCTCCGGGGCAGATACTGGCCTTGACTTCGATTACCTGAACTATATATTTTCATATAGCAAGTGCGATACAAGAGCGGTTGCCACTATGATAAACGGAGAGATCTCGTAATGACTCAGTCAGCTTTTGCAGGAAGTGACTTGCCCGGAAGAATCAGACGATTGCGGAAGAAACTCGGGCTCACCCAGGAACAGTTCGCTGCTGCCGTCGGTGTGACTTTCTCAACAGTCAATCGATGGGAGAGTGGCAGGAGTGTTCCTTCTCCGCTGGCAATTAAGCAAATAGAGCTTCTCTCTCAGAAAAACGAGAAGAAGACTGGAGATAAATAGGTCGTGACAGAATCGAATAACCAGCATCCGATATTGGTTCTTGTCGTCGACGATGAAGCCAATATCCGGAAGACTTTGTCCTACTGCCTGGCCATAGAAGGACACACGGTAATAGCGGTAAGCAATTTTGCGGATGCTACTGATGAAGCCAAAAAGCGATCTTTCGATCTGGCCTTTGTTGACCTCAAGCTGGGTAACGCCGACGGCCTGGAATTGATTCCTGAGCTGCTATCCGATTCTCCGTGGATGAAAATCGTTGTCATTACCGCCCATGCTTCAATTGAAAGCGCCGTGGAAGCCATGAAGCGCGGGGCAATTGATTACATTGCCAAACCATTTACGCCGGATCAGGTCCGACTGATGGCAAAGCGTATTGCCCGAATCCGGGAACTCGAGGCCGAGGTCAGTGGCTTACGAGATGATATTCGCCGAATGCGACCTGAGGTCCGCCTGCAGAGCAATAACGCTTCCATGCAGAGAGTCTTTGAGACCGCAAGGACTGCCGCGCAATCTGAAGCCATAATACTGCTCCAGGGCGAGAACGGCACCGGGAAATCAGTTCTTGCCAGAGCCATTCACACCTGGAGTAATAGAGCGGGAAAGCCAATGGCCGTAGTATCCTGCCCGGCGGTACCGGCCGAGCTTCTCGAAAGCGAGTTGTTTGGTCATGTACAAGGTGCATTTACCGGGGCAACCAGGGACAATCCGGGACGGATTGCGGCATGTGAGGGGGGAACCCTTTTCCTTGATGAAATCGGTGATCTGGCACCATCGCTTCAGGTCAAACTCCTCCGGTTCATTCAGGATAAAGAGTATGAGCGTCTGGGCGAATCCATAACAAAACAGGCCGATGTTCGCATACTCGCGGCTACCAATGCCGATCTTGAGATGTCGGTAGCCAAAGGTCATTTTCGACAGGATTTATTCTATCGGCTCAACGTGATCAATGTCGTGATACCACCGCTAAGAGAACGAACAGAAGATATCATGCCGTTAGCCATGGAGTTCCTGACATATTTCAGTCGGACCAATCATAAGACTATGCTTGGTTTCACGGAAGATGTTGAGGAAACGCTGGCCCGTCACAATTGGCCGGGGAACATCAGGGAACTGAGCAATGCGATCGAACGGGCGGTCATACTCGGGAGTGGCGAAAGAATCGGAAGACTCGATCTGCCGCGGCATTTCACGCCGTCACATACTGATCCGAAGATTGGCGATCCAATCCCTCTTTCCGCGATTGAAGAACTGCACATCAGAAGAGTCATGGCCAGCACCTCCTCTCTTCAGGAAGCAGCGGATATCCTTGGGATGGACCAGGCGACGCTCTGGCGAAGGAGAAAAACCTACGGCATCTGAATCAATCGGCCTGTCTCATGCGCCTTGCATTTCGCAAGGTCCGTTTTGGCTCTATCTTTCAGATTTCAATGCTCCGTATCGATATCCCGTCGTAAGTCGTTGCTGCTACGTGCCGTAGCATGGCACGATGATTGCATAACATACAGTGCTACGCGTGCGGCTGACCGCACGGAGGATGTGTCAAAATGACAATTAAAAAGAAAATACTGATCGGCTATGGTGTGGCGTTCGCCCTGATGAGTCTGGTGATCGTATGGGCGGTCACTAATCTGGTGTCATTAGGTAAGGCAAGCGAAGCGATTCTGAGCGAAAACTATCGAAGCATCCTCGCCGCCGAGAACATGGTCGATGCCCTGGAGCGGCAGGATAGCGGTGTCCTGTTGTTTCTGATGGGCGACAGGCAAACCGGTGCGAAGCAGTTCGGCGATAACGAGGCCCTGTTTCTTCAGTGGTTTGCCCGGGCCAGGGATAACATTACCATCAAAGGTGAAGCCGAACTGATTGACTCAATCGACACTGCCTACTCCATCTATCGAAACCGTTTCTCTCTGATGAATGATGAGCATGGAGCGCTTACCGCTACTCTCCCTGATACGTTATATCAACGGTCCGTGTACCCGCTGTTTGCAGGTGTGCGTGAACTCTGCGTCCGACTGCGGCAATTCAACGAGGAGACGATGTATACCGCCAGTGTGCGCGCTCGCGACGTGGCGGACCGAGCCATTTGGTCAACCTCACTGGTCGCGGCTTCCGCTCTCATTCTTGCTCTGATTTTCAGTCTCATACTGGCCGAACGCGTCGTTGGACCGATCCGGCGATTCATGGAGGCGTCCCGGCAGATATCAGAGGGCAATTACTCGGTTGAAGTACCGGTCGAAACGCGCGACGAATTAGGTCGTCTGGCCGGTGAATTCAATCAGATGGCCACCAAGCTGGATCGGTATCACAAAATGAATATCGACCAGATCATCGCCGAGAAGAACAAAGCCGACGCAATTCTTACCAGTATCGACGATGGCGTAATCGTATTTGACACTGAATTGAAAATAACGAGCATAAACCCAGGAGCCAAACGCCTCCTGGATTTGGATTCGGTGCAATCTGGCGATTGGCAATGCGCCGACATTTTTCCCAAGACGCATATTTGCGAACTCATTCGCCAGACGATTCAAACCGGCGAACAGCCTGACATCCCGGCCGAGCAGCGGATACTGTCGTTTCCCCGAAGCGAGGGCTCGCGGCACTACCTGTTCTCCATTACATCCATCAGAGGACGCGACCGGAGTTTATCCGGCATTGTGCTGCTGCTGCGGGATGTTACTCGCTTGCGAGAAGTGGAACGGCTCAAGAGTGAGTTCATAATGGCAGCTTCGCACGAACTCCGCACGCCCCTTACCAGCTTAAGTATGAGCGTTGATCTGCTTCAGGAGAATGCCGCCTCCGGACTGGCCGAACGAGATCGCGAGCTTCTCAAAGCGGCCCACGAAGAGGTCCATCGGATGAAAGCCCTTGTCAACGATCTATTGGACCTGTCCAGGATTGAAGCCGGTCGGATTCAACTCGAATTCGAAGGCGTTCAAGTCCCGTCGCTCTTTGAACATGTGAGGACAGTGTTTCAAAGCCAGGCCGAAATGAAGGGAGTTACCCTGAAATCCGAGCCCGTGGGCACTCTTCCCGATGTTCGCGCGGACGCCAACAAGATCACGTGGGTATTGACCAATCTTATCTCGAATGCCCTGAGGTACACGGAAAAGGAAGGCCATGTCTCGATATCGGCACGGCAAGTCGGTAAGCACATCCACATTACAGTCCATGACGACGGTCCGGGCGTACCTCCGGAGTACCAGTCGAGGATATTCGAAAAGCTCGTACAAGTTGCCGGTCAGGAGTCGGGTGGATCGGGCCTGGGGCTGGCAATCTGCAAGGAAATCGTACGGGCCCACGGCGGAGCAATCTGGGTAGAATCGACTCCCGGCAAAGGTAGTGACTTTACATTTACCCTCCCCGTGATTGAGTAGGGAAAGGAGGCCAGCTTGACCGACACTTCCGCTGAACAAGACAGGACGACGGGTATTACCCTAAGCAGGGATCTCCGGCTTGTTGATATCACCCTGATCGGAGTTGGGGCAATGATCGGAGCCGGGATCTTCGTCCTGACCGGTATTGCTGCCGGTGTCGCCGGTCCGGCCCTAATCCTGTCCTTTGCGCTCAATGGCATCGTCACCATCTTCACGGCGATGGTATATGCCGAACTCGGTTCGGCTATCCCTGAAGCCGGGGGTGGATATCTCTGGGTGAGAGAGGGTCTGCCCGGCCCTAATTCGTTTCTGGCCGGATGGATGAGTTGGTTCGCGCACGCCGTTGCCGGGAGTCTCTATGCGCTCGGTTTCGGGGCCTATGTCGCTCTCGTGTTGTCCGAGTTCCATGTTTCGATTTTCGGACTTGAAGGAGAATTGGTTCATAAAGCTCTGGCGGTGCTGATCATTCTGGCTTTCTTGTACATCAACTTCCGAGGCGCTTCCGAAACCGGTTTGGCCGGAAACATCGTGACAATCCTCAAGGTCGTGGTGCTTCTGATATTCGTGGGTGCCGGAATCTGGGCCATCATTGAACACCCGCATTACCTGAACAAGTTTCAGAATTTTACCCCGAAAGGATTTGGCGGCATACTCACCGCCATGGGGCTGACCTTCATCGCGTTTGAGGGGTACGAGATAATTGCCCAGTCAGGTGAGGAAGTGAAATCACCGCGCAAGAACATCCCCAGGGCGGTCTTTCTTTCTCTTGCAATCGTGGTGCCAATCTATATTCTGGTGGCCTTTGTTTCAATCGGGGCTGTGACCCCCGATGCCAATATACCGACATTTGAATGGCTGGGCATTCACGCGGAGCTGGGTATCGCGGAAGCGGCCCGGCAATTCATGCCGTTTGGAACGGTATTGCTTCTCATCGGTGGCATTCTTTCAACGATGAGCGCCCTTAACGCCACGACCTATTCGTCTACCAGAGTCTCGTTCGCCATGGGCCGAGATAAGAATTTGCCGGATGCCTTTGCTCACATCCACCCGCGCCGACGCACCCCGCACAAGGCTTTATTGTTCAGCGGTGCCCTGATCATTTTCATGGCCGTAGTCATCCCGATACAAGATGTGGCGGCGGCGGCGGACATCATGTTTCTGCTTCTGTTTTTGCAGGTGAATATCGCCGTAAT
Organism: uncultured candidate division Zixibacteria bacterium; assembly: GCA_963702205.1. GTDB lineage: Bacteria > Zixibacteria > MSB-5A5 > GN15 > PGXB01 > CALAMC01. Next base: position 1,056,934 of record OY969724.1, on the reverse strand, counting down.
CGTCATCCGTCGTAAGTATGGTGATCGTCTCAAATACGGCTACCTCATGCCGTTCTTCCCGATTGTACCGATCATCGGCATCATCACGAAACTCTTTCTGGCGGTCTTCATGTTCGACTACTCGCCGATCGCCTGGTATTTCAGCGTGGCCTGGATTGGCGCCGGTTCCCTTCTGTATCATTGGTATGCCAAACCCCGCTCCTATCAGAAGAAACAATCAAAGGTGGTTGTACGGGAGGAAGCCGTGCACGATGCAGACGAACCACGCTTCAAAATACTCGTACCGTTAGCCAACCCTTCGTCTCTGCCAATTCTGCTGCCCCCTGCCATTAGCGCCGCAAGAAAGCAGAATGGTCTTGTCATCCTGCTTCATGTCGTTGTCGTTCCCGATCAGCTGCCGGTATCGGCCGGAAGCCGCTATATCGAAAAGAGCCGCGATCTGATAAAGGAGGCGGTGCGGATCATTGAGGGCCAGGGTGTCCCGGTGAATGTCCTGATACGGGTGTCACACCGGGCGGCACAGGCGATTGCCGAATCCGTAACTGAACAAGGTGTTAATCTTCTCATAATGGGTTGGCGCGGCCGAAGCCGAGCTCGCCAGACCGCGGTCGGATCCAATATCGATCGCATTCTGACTGAGGTGAATTGTGATACTCTTATCCTTCAGCAAAACGGAGTACCTCCGTTTGACAAGATACTCGTCCCTATCGCCGATCCAACCCAAACTGCTTCGGCTCTCTATCAAGCACGTTTGTTGGCAAGGGACAATGGCGCTCAGATAGTAGTCCTCCACGCACACCACCCCAATCTCGAGGACTCTGTACGGGCAAATCTGCAGTCGGGAATTCAACGCGAGATCGACGACTTTGTGAAGCAGAATGGCTTCGAGCAGCTGCGTGTTGAACTACGCCTGATCAAATCCTCAAATCCCGTCAGAACTATCATTCAGGTCGCCAACGACTTTTCCTGTGTGGTCCTGGGCGCGACCAGAGACAGTTGGCTGAAACGGAAATTCTTCTCCACCAAAATGTCACGAATTGCGCGAAAGATCCAGCCGCCTCTGGCCCTGGTTCGTTCCAAGCCGACAAGGTTGAAATTCGGATTATACCAATTACTCAACTATCTCCGGGGGGGTTATGCCGAAGTCGATCCCACGTCTGAAAAGGAACTCAAAGATCAAGGCTTGCTCCGTGCCAAATCCGGCAGAAAGGGTGATCTGCATACTACCGTAAACAAGCTGGGTTTATTAACCAGCGGCGGTGTCATGGCCGCATCTGCACTCGCTATGCTGCTCGGGGACGGCGGCACGTGGACCTGGATTGGCACTGTCGGCTTTCTACTGGGGCTGGGTCTTTTCGCCTGGATTTCGGTTCGTGGGGTAATCGGCGGGATATCGCCGCGGGAGACAGCTGTCAAAAAACAATAACCCTGAGCTGACTGGACATGAAAGTGAGTATAGCATATGGACAAGAAACCTATCCTGGTTGTTGACGACGAAAAAAACATCAGAATGACTGTCGCACAATCTCTGGAAACCCTGCACATCCCCGTGGAGACGGCCGTAAACGGTGAAGAAGCACTTCAGAAGCTTCGTCAAAGGCCGTTTAGACTCGTCTTCCTCGATCTGCGGATGCCCGGCATCGATGGTATGGACGTTCTTCGGCGGGTAAAGGATGACTGGCCGACGACCCGCGTCATAATCATATCGGCCCACGGTACCATCGAGTCTGCCGTGGAAGCAATGAAATTGGGAGCCATCGACTTCATTCAAAAGCCGTTCAGCCCGGGAGAAATTCGCGACCTCGCCACCCAGGTCCTCAAACGAGAGGAACTTGACGAAGCGAGCGCCGTCGACTACCGCTCCCTTATCGAACTGGCCAAGCTCCATATCTCCAATCGGGATTTTGGCTCTGCCCGTGAAACCGCTCAAAAGGCCATTGCCTTTGACCCTACGCACCCGGAAGCTTATAACCTGTTTGGCGCGTTACTGGAAATCAAGGGAGACAAACGCGAAGCCCAGAATTTCTATCGGGCAGCATTGGATATTGATCCCACCTTCAAACCGGCCTGGGCTAATCTCGAACGCACCGGCTCATGGAACAAGTTTGGTCCGATTGACTTGGGACCGAATGACACGGGCAGTGTCGAGAGGAACGGTCACTCCGAGGCGGAGACCGATGAAGAATAGCCTATACATCGTCATTGTCGGGTGCGGGCGGCTGGGTTCGCATCTCGCCAATCAGTTCAGCCGGGACGGCCATTCGGTTGTGGTGATTGACAAGGTCGAAACAACACTTGAGGACCTCTCTTCGGATTTCAGTGGCTTTAGAATCGTTGGCGATGCCACTCACGTCTCAGTTTTGCGTGAGGCGAAAGTCAAGGACGCCGATGTTCTCATCGCGACTACTCACTTCGACAACGTCAATCTTATGGTAGCCCAGGTCGCACGTCGCCTGTTTGATGTCCCCCGTGTCCTCGCCAGAGTTTTCGATCCCAAAAGAGAAGCAATTTACGCCAGTCTGGGTATTGACACAGTGTGCCCCACGTCGGTAGCCGCCGACTTGTTCCTCCGCGTAGTCAAACACGGCATGTCTGACGGATGGGAGGTGCCACGGTGAAAATCATCATTGTCGGCAGCGGTCACACTCTTTATTTCTTGTGCCGCACCTTTATCGCCAAGGGCTATGATGTCGTGATCGTGAACGGGAACGACGCAGAGTGCGTGCAATTGGCTCGTCAACTGCCGATAACCGTTATCTGCGGCGACGCCAGCGATCCCGGCATCCTCAGCGATGCGGGTGCCAGAGGGGCCGACGCAGTCCTGGCTATTTCGCCTCAAGACCAGGATAACCTCGTGGTTTGCCAGATAGCCGCTCATCAATTCGGGGTCCCGCGAGTCGTTGCTCTGGCCAACGATCCGGAAAATACTCAGGTGTTTGAGAAACTCGGCGTATCCGCCTTCTCGATTATCGAAATTATCGCCAGCCTGATTGAACAACGTGCGACACTTGAGCATGTATTGAACCTCGTCCCGGTGGGAGAAGGGCGTGTCAATGTTACCGAATTAGTCATCGATGACAACTCTCCCGTCTCCGGGAAGCTCCTCAAGGATATTTCTCTACCTGCCAATTCATTGGTGGCGGTAGTTATACGCGACGATCAGCCGATTGTCCCCCGAGGAGCCAATGACCTGCGGTCGGGGGATCGGGTCGTACTGGTGACCCTTCCGGAAAATCACGGACCGGTGCTGAAATTGTTCACGGGCGAGAAGTGACGGGGAAGTGCTTGTGATACGAGAACCTGCTTACATCAGACAGCGCTACCGCGCGATACTTTCGTCACTGGGTGTGGTTTTCTTGCTGTCTTCCGGTGTGATCATTGCACCCGTGTTAACGATTTTCTTTGGCTACTGGGGGGAAAGAGAGCACGCGCTTGCGTTCATTCTGCCGTCAGCCGGTCTTGCATTTCTGGGGCTGGTGTTGCAGAGAGCCTCCCGACCGGCCGAAGGCATGTCGCTGTCACTTGAAGAGGGTGGCGTTATCGTCCTCTTGAGTTGGGTAACCGTCACCGTATTCTCGGCCTTTCCCTTCATGGAGATTCTGGGGCTGCCTTTTTCGCGGGCACTCTTCGAGTCCGTCAGCGGGTGGACCACTACCGGCCTTTCTGTGGTAGACGTGACAACGGCAGGTCCGCTCGTACTTATCTTTAGAAGCGTGATGCAACTGGCCGGAGGCGCGGGGCTTGCCATCATCATGATGTCTGCGATACTCGGTCCTACCGGCACCGGCATCTCGGCCGCGGAAGGGCGAAGCGACCAATTGGTTCCGCAGGTCCGGCAGTCCGCGCGACTGGTACTTATTGTCTACGCGGGTTACGCCGCAATAGGTACCGTCGCCTATTGGCTGGCCGGAATGTCTCCCTTCGATGCCCTCAATCACTCATTTTGCGCCGTGTCAACCGGAGGATTCTCGACACGGGCCGAGAGTATCGGCTACTGGGATTCGGTAGCCGTTGAGGCCGTGACGATTCCCTTGATGATTCTGGGAAATATGAGTTTTGTCACAGCCTGGTTTCTATTAAGGGGAAATGTCAAATCCGTGATACGCAACGGCGAAGTTAGAGTAATGGCGTATCTTGTGCCGCTTTCCATTGCCGCCGTGTTCCTGTTCATAACGCACAGCATGTACCCGCAATTGAGTAAATCGGTGCGGGTTGCCGTCTTCGAGTCAATCACTGCCCTCACAACTACCGGGTACTCGACCGTCAGCTACGTCCACTGGGGAGCTTTCGGCTGGCTTGTGCTGATAGCACTGATGCTTGTCGGCGGCGGCACCTGTTCAACCGCAGGCGGACTGAAGCAATTCCGAGTCTACACGTTGGCAAAGTCGATCAGCTGGGAAGTAAAACGAATGCTCATACCCCGGAGCGCAATCCTTGAAAGACCTGTATGGGAAGGTGACCGTCGCCTGTTTTTCAGCGACGAAAGACTTCGCCAGATCGCCGTCTTCGTTTTTCTCTACCTGACGCTCTATATCCTGGGCTCGCTTGTGTTATGTGCCTCCGGCTTCTCTCTCAAGGATTCACTTTTTGAATTCGCTTCCGCTATTGGAACGGTCGGGCTTTCGGTAGGGGTAACTTCAGCGAATATGCCTGATACCGCTCTATGGGCTGAGACGGTAGCCATGTTCGTCGGACGACTGGAGATCTTCGTCGTGATCGTAAGTGTGTGGAAGATCAGGCGCGACTTTCGTCTCATGCTGACACGCGACCCAAAGGAGAAACAGCATGCCTAAGAAGAGCGAATATCAGGAAAGTCGGCACGTCGGCCCGGAATCGGCAATCTTGATATGCGATCCGAGATACGATGTCAAAAATGCTGAGTATACCGACCTCAATGTGACGGTAAGTCCGATTCGGTGTCTTGATCGAGTTACCGAGGAGCATCCGGGAATTGTGGTTGTCCGATTCACGGACGATCTTGTCCCCGAGCGAAAAATATTGGTCGAATTATGCGCAGCACTGAAGAGGAACCGCCATTCCCGGGAGTCGCGAATTCTTGCGCTCTTGCCGACCAAGCACCGACTATTACTTGAGGAACTTAAGCAAGCCGGGGTCGATTACGTCTGGATCGAAGAATCTCCGGGGCTCGATACCCGGATCTGCCCGGCCTTATCAATCACCTTAGTGAGAAGAACCGCCCGGAGAGACTACTGTCGCCACTTTGTCCATTTCTCCACTATGCCAGGATAGCTGAGGACCATGAGATGACCGTTTGCGGAGCCTATTCGGACCGCCTGGTACTAGCCGGTAGACGCCTTCACGAGCTATGCGAGGCTGAAGCTCACACTCACTGCGAATACTTCCTGAGATCGAAAAAGAAGTCGAAGACGTCTTGACAATTCGGGGCGCATTCTCAGAATACACCCGGCCAGCTTTGTCGTGGCCAGTTTCCTCGCGGCTATACTCATCGGGATGGTGTTGTTGAAGCTGCCAATATCCACGACTTCCGGATACATCTCGTGGACCGATGCGCTCTTTACTGCCACGTCGGCCGTATGCGACCGGGCTGATTGTGGCAGACACGGGATGCTGCTTCTCGACTTTCGGTCAACTGGTTATCCTGGTATTGGTGTCATTGTTTCAGTCGGTCACTTGCCGCACGGTCGGGTTTAACACCGTAGATATTGGTTCGCTAAATGAGGCCACTCTGACCATGATGATAGTGCTCATGTTCATTGGGGCGTCCCCGGGGTCCTGTGGCGGCGGCATCAAGACGACCGCCGCGGCAATGAGAATGATCCCGAAAACGACAATATTGGCTAAAATGATTTTGGCGCGTATGGTCATTTTTCATCAATCGGCGCGTGCGGGTCGGTGTCCGAAAACATGTATCCGGCACCCCGCATGGTATGGATTAACTGTCGGTCGAATCCGTAGTCTATTTTTTTTCTCAGAAATCTGATGAAGGATTCGATAACATTGCTTTTGGGGTCGAAGTTCATATCCCACAAATGCTCGGATATTTCCTGCCGTGACAGAATCCGTCGGGGATGCAGCATAAACAACTCAAGCAATGCAAATTCTTTGGCCGTTAAATTAATCTCGCGATTGTCACGAAACGCCTTGTGAGTGTTAAGATCAAGCCGGAGACCAAAGCTTTCGACGTTGGTATTGCGCACGGTCGAATGCCGTCGGATAAGCGACCTGATGCGCGCCAGCAGCTCGCCGAAATGGAATGGCTTGGTGAGATAATCATCGGCGCCTGAATCGAGGCCGCGAATCTTATCAGAGACATCGTCAAGGGCGGTCAGCATCAGAATGGGTGTAAGAATACCGTCCTTGCGCAAATTGGAGCACGTTTTCCAGCCATCCTGTTCGGGCAGCATCAGGTCGAGCACGATAACATCGTAATCATCGATTTTGGCCAATTCCTCGCCAGACTCGCCGTCACGGGCGATATCAACCGCAAAGCTTTCGGCCCGAAGGTTTTTGGCTATTGTCTCCGCAACTCTCCGGTCATCCTCTATAATCAGCACGCGCATATTCTATCTCATCGTTTTAGACATAATAACGTGCTTTAATATGAAATCCAGATGAAAATATACGGTTCGACCCGTAATATCCTGGTCAACAGCTTTTTACTCGCGAAACACGTTTCGCTGCTCCGCTTTTTACTTTGAGGGCCTTGGTTGTCGCCGGGGCCATTGTTTTGTCACAAAATAAGAAGCTGGTGCGGGGGAACGCTATTTCGGCCCCCAAGCCGCAATGCGATTGGCATTTACCCCACCGGCGGTGGTAAAATTTCCTCCGGCAATAAGCTTGTTGTCATAAACAGTGAGAGCGTCGACGATATCATTCATTCCCGTCCCGAGCGACGACCATGATGAGCCGTCCCAGCTTGCTATTTTACTTGCACTTACCCCACCGGCTGTGATAAAATTGCCCCCGGCAATCAGTTTAGAATCATAGACCGTGAGGGCGGAAACAAAGCTATTCAGTCCTGAGCCGAGAGGCGCCCAGGATGAGCCGTCCCAGGCCGCAATACGATTGGCACTCACCCCGCCGGCCGTAGTAAACTGGCCTGCGGCAAACAGCTTACCGTCATAGATCGCGAGATCAGTAGCGCCGTTTTCGTTCAGACCTGATCCGAGGGGTGCCCATGACGAGCCGTCCCAGGCCGCAATACGATTGGCGCTCACCCCGCCGGCCGTAGTGAATGTACCTACGGCAAACAGTTTGTTATCATAGACGGCGAGGGCATAAACATAACCATTTAGACCTGAGCCGAGGGGCGACCACGATGTGCCGTCCCAGGCTGCAATATTGTTGACACTTACTCCGCCGGCCAACGTAAACCCACCTCCGGCGATCAGCTCGCCGTCATAGATGGCAAGGTCGCCAACAGAACCGATGAGACCTGAGCTGAGGCCCGCCCATAATGAGCCATTCCAGGCCGCGATGTTGTTGACACTTACCCCGCCGGCTTCAGTGATTGTGCCCGCGGCAATCAGGCTGGCGCCATTGACGACCAGGGCATCAACGCTAATGCCATTCATCGGTGTTCTGTAGGAAACGGTGTTAGCTGTAACACGGTAATCCTTGTACATTCCCGTCCCGAGCGGCGACCACGCCGAAACATCCCAGCCCGCGATGTGATTGGCGCTTTCGCCACCGGCAGTCGTGAAAAATCCTCCGGCGATCAAATCACCGTCATAATCAGCGAGAGCAAAGACATAGTCGTTCATGCCAGATCCGAGGGCGGCCCAGCCGTATTGTTTGGAATCGGTCGGTTTGTCGTCCGAACACCCGCCAACCAATATGCACATTAGCACTAATAAACAGGCCGTCATTAATACAGATAATCCCTTGAATGTCATAGGTCCTCTCCCTTCAAGAAACTCTAAAACTAGACTTAATTATCCGTAATATAAGCCATCTAATCCGCGAAGGTCAACCTGTATTTTTGAGCAGGATACTGCTTCTCGTTTTGCCGTATGAAGTCGGAGGCGAAACTGGCGAACGCCGTATAATCTCTCCAGGAGATATGCTCCATCACCCGGTTGTGGAACTCGTCTCACAACCCGCGCCGTAAAAATGAAAAAGCCCCGGCGCCAGCCGGGGCTTTATATTTCACATCAATATCATTAGCCGGCAGATGCTACTTTGTTGCCGATATGATCGTAAACTTCCTTAAGTGATTTCCTGGGGCTGAATTCAATGAATGAAGTATCCTCTTCCACCCAAACAGTATGGCCGGCAGGCCAATGAAACGTCTCACCAGCCCGACATACTTCCTCTTTGCCGTCGCTATAGCGCACGTGAATAGCCCCTGCAAGCATATAGCCCCAATGCGGACATTGGCATTTATTACCGGGCAGTCCCTCAAGCAGTGGTGTCGCATCCGCACCCGCCGCAAGCTTGACATATGCAACGGCCATATCATCCCATTCGGCAACACGAAATGTTGCGACCGGCAATTCCAATTCAATTGTCATTTCTTCTTTGCGTAATTTCAAAGAGCACCTCTTTCCATTTGAGTTCCTCACTCACAAATTTCAACCAGCTATCCCCGTATGCTAATCACTCCAAACTAAAAGAGAGGATTAATGGGTATCATCAGAATAGCTTAATAATTATGGACTTAACAAGTCGCTGTTGGAATTTGTTCCTATTTAATGCAAAAAAGGGTCAACGGTGAGTACGAGACAATATTACATCTGAGCGGCTGACATATGAAGGAATCATTTCAGCCCGTAATACAGCATCGATCGCCGCCTTAATCCATAACCCTGCATGGGCTTCCCATAACTATGGCATAGTGTAATCGGACAGGAAAACGAAATGTCAAAAAAGTTTTCCGAGAGTGATATTTGGATCCGTTGCGATCAAATCAAGTGTGTTGCATTCATATAGCCGATTGTTTCACCGATACCTTTGCCATTCAGCCGCAGGTTTCTGATTTCTGTGGGCGGGGAGATTATTGAGGGATGATTGTGAAATTGATATTGTCGATATAATCGCCCCCTTCAACCGTTTTGACCTGAAAGGAGCGAACGGCCGGTTCCGCAATATAGCCGTATTTTTTTAATTGATCCCGGTCGATATAAGCCCGATACATTCCGGGAACCAGACCCAGGTGATAAAATTCGCCATTATTAAAAGTTATAATCTCGGTTATTTTCCCGGTCGCTTCGTTCATCAATTCGACTTGAATTCCCCCGACGCCGACTTTGCCGTCTTCAATATTTCTGTCAACCTGACCGGTTACTTCACCGGCCGTCACAACCGGAATATCGATTTCTGAAACAGTGTTGGGGTTAATCGTCACGAGGAAATTTTCATGGGCAGGTTGCAACTGGGGGTTGTCCAGGCTATAGGGATCAATCCTGACAGTGTACTGGTTGTAAGCCCGAAGCCCGTCATAATAATATAGCTGTCCTTTGCCATATTTTTTTCCGGAAGAGCCGCCGACTTTGGCCCGCAATTCGGGAAGAAGCGGTTCGCCCTCTTCGCGAACACCATTATAATTTTGGTCGAGGAATGGCCATATCTTGGCGGTCCCCAAACCGAGACCGTTTCTGCGATCGAACTTGAAGGCCTTATCCCATTGATCAAAGCGAATGGAGCCTCGCTGGACTTGACTGACCGATAATTGCCCTGAGAAAGAGTGCGCCTTGGTCGAAAATTCGGCGAAATCGGTGAAGAGGCTTATCGTAAACATGATAATATTGCTTTGCGTCTGCAAATTCCTATCGAAAGAAAAGGAAGCCTGTCCGGTTTTGAATATTCTTTTGGTAAGAAACAGGGCAACCGAGGAAAGTTCATTGAGATTATGATTATAATTTAATCTTACCTGCGGTCTAATGAATCTTATTAAATTGCACGACAATATCAGCTGACTGGTTAATTCGCGTTCCATACGGTTATTAAAATCGATGATCTTATTGCTGCCCAGATAATTGAAGTTGAATTTATAAATGGAACCATTGAAGCCATAGCTCATATTTGTATGCGTATAATTTCGGTATTGATCAAAACTCAAATGGTACCTCAGACCAAGACGTCTCTGGCCGAATTTTATGGGCAACGAAATCGAAAAACGCGTATTGCTGATTTGTCCCATCTTGTTGTTCAGGCTATTTTCATAATAGTTGGTGAAACTTCCGCTAATGCCGATCATCGACGGTTGGGAGAAATTCAAGGAAAGTTTCGCCGAATTTCCCGGCGCGAATGATCCATTGACTATTAAATTCCCCATAGGATGATATGTGACTTCCCCTGCCATGGCCGCCTTCTCCTCAGTTTCCGATGCGATCGGGATATCACCACTAAGGCCGGCCGTGAGGTTATTAAAAATCCCATAGAAAAGCATTCCTTGTCCATATTTGCCCCGGTTGTTGGAGCTGCCGGAGGTTCCGGTCGCCAGAGTATATTCAATATCGTTCCTGGGGATTAGATTATAGGGTACACTGATAAACTTATCCTCTGTCTCCATTTGACCATCGGGGCCGAACATTTTAATCAAAATCCGCGATGAGCCATAGACGATATCCACCAGAAAATTGTAATCGCCATTTTGATCGGTATAAGTGAAATCGACCAATTTATTATTGACATATAGTTCAACTTCCCAACCTTCACCCAGATGGCCTTCGAGATTTATGGTTTCAAAGTATTTGCGTTCAATTTCGGGCTGATTGGTTACAAGAGCACCTTTAAGATTTCTTCCGATTAGTCCGGAAGTGTTGACCATACCCAACTCGGCCCGCGAGATATATTTACTATTTTCAAAATAATAATGCCATCGGTAGTCCAACTGATCGGTCAGCAGGCCATTTTTGCTGTCGGCGGACGCCCGCACGGCCAAATCGCCGCCAAAAACCATCCCGCCCAGACCGACGTTTCCATAATGGCTGCCTCCTCCGATGGGGCTGGCGGTTAAGGCCCAATCGGCAACGCCTCCTTCCAATTTGGTTTTCTCTCGAGGGATTCTGGCAATATCTTTTTGTGCTGTCTCGGCGGCCATCAGTTCCTGATGCGCCAATTTACGGGTTAATACCTGATAGGCCGGAAAGTCTTTGTTCAAAGGCAGATTAACCCTTAACTCGGAAAAATCGAAGTATATTTGGAGGTTGAACAGTGAGTCATAGAGATCATATCTTAGAAATAAATCCGATGGAGTCAAAATCGAAACGGTGCTGTCCAGCGAGATTGTCTTTCCGGAGGATTGCGCTTTTCCCCTGGTAGTGTTTATTTCGAAATGACTACCCTGGCCTAAATAATCCCCGGAAAAAACAGTATGTTGAGGGTCAATATCGACATTAATTTCCAGCAAGGAGAACATTTCGACAAGCGGGAGATATAATTGGTCGTTGCTGTACTGAGCAGTGATATCTTTCTGGAGAAGACGAGGCACTTCGAATCGGATGACGATTTCATCGGTCGAGGCATCGGCTCGATCAATAAAAAAGCCGCCGGCCAGAATGATGATGATCGCCAGAGATACGCCCCAATATTTCAGATCGGGTTTCTGCATACTGATGACCTGTCCTATTGGACGGGTAGTGAATAATTCACTACATTTCCGGTAATCATATCAGTGTCAGCGATATCGGTTCGTCCGTCCGTAGTAATGTGGACTTCCACTTTAAGGGGACGGGTATAGCCCGAGCCTTTAATAGGCAGCTCAATCCGGCGCGTTAATTCATAATAAACTGCAAGACTCATGTCATCCTTGGAAATTTCTTTGCCGGCGGCGTCGAGAAGGCGGCAGGTTAATACTCCGACATAAGACACGTTGCCACGATTAGCCATTGATATGGTAGCGATTACGGTTGTATCGAATTGCTGGATGTCAGATTTCATAATCTCCAATTTGGAGACAAGATTTCCCGTGCGGTATTTCAGCGTTATTGCCGTTTGCATTATCATGTTCAGCTTGGCCGTAATCTTGTCGCCACCATCAGCCGTCGGCAGGGAAGTCTGTCCCTCTTGAGATCGCACCACAATGCGCGCCCAGTATTCACCATCAGGCAAATTTTTAGGTGGATTGGCTCGCAGGCGGATCACCTGAGAGGAGTTGGGAGCAAGAACGATTCTTTGCGGAAAGGCCTTAATCCAGTCCATGGCACAATGTGGGTCGGTCACTCCTGAATCCAGAAGCGTAATCTGAACGTCGCCCAATGAATCAGAGACAGGAATACCATAAGCGATATGAATTGAAATTTCTTTGGGTTTGTCAGATGGATTCTGGACGGTAATGCGACCGGTGCGGTCATATTCCGACATAAAAACACTTGTCGGGGCTACCAGAACTCCGGCAAAGCCGGCAGAAAATGAAATTAAAATAAGCGTGATTGAAACAAAAATTCTCCGGACGTGCTTATTAATTACGCTTCGAAGGCTGGATAATTCTCTCTCCATGTTATCCTCATCCAATGTCTTATTTTGATCCCATATGTTACTTCGCGCTTTAAGGCATTCGCTCCAGCGAATGCCTTAAAGAAAACTATTAAAACAATATTAGCCAAACCGACAACAATATTTTATTAATTGCCGGTATAGGCCACTGTCAGAATAATGTCGGCATCATAGGCCGCCGCTCTCTGGTCGACGGTTGGATAAACCGTGCCCCCGAGAAATATCTGGAGGATATTATCAGTTCCTCCAAGAGCCGTCTCGGGAAGATAGTGCGGATCCTCGTCGACTATTACACCGCCGCCATGGACAGCCGGAGTTCCGGCTGCGGTTGTATCGATATCGGCATCGGTGGCGCCGAACGAAATAACCAGACGGTCTGTATTGGTTGAATTCCAGAGGTAATCCGGTAACTGAAGAAACATGGCGATTTCCTGCCCGCCTTCTCCGGTAACCTGAAAAACACCGGCATCGGCAATGACGGCCTTGTCGGCGACGTGGGGAACGCCCTGCATGACATCACCGAAAGCCAGATCATGAGTAGCCGTGACGCTAAGGACGGCTAAAACGTTGGCGGTGGCCTGGCCGGTGGAAACGTCCTGAGCCATCACTGCCATCGGAGCCAGAGCTATTGCTACGGCCATCAATAATATGTATGCTTTTCTTGTATCCTTGCTGAATCGCATCTTAATATCTCCTACTGGTTGCCCGTTTGTTAGGATTTATTAGTTGCCCGTATAAGCCACTGTCAGAATAATGTCGGCATCATAGGATGACGCTCTCTGGTCGACGGTCGGATGCACCGTGCCGCCGAGAAATATCTGCAGAATATTGTCGGCTCCGCCAAGGGCCGTTTCCGGAAGCGCATGCGGATCTTGATCAGCTATTGCGCCCAAACCATGGGCCGCCGGAGTTCCGGCTGCGGTTGTATCAAGATCGGCATCGGTGGCGCTGAAAGCAACGACCAGACGGTCCGTATTGGTTGAATTCCAAAGGTAATCCGGCAACTGAAGAAACATGGCGACTTCCTGTCCACCTTCCCCGGTAACCTGAAAAACACCGGCATCGGCAATGACGGTCTTGTCGGCGACGTGGGGAACGCCCTGCATGACATCACCGAAGGCCAGATCATGTGTTGCCGTGACGCTAAGGACGGCCAAAACGTTGGCGGTGGCCTGGCCAACTGCCACGTCCTGTGCTTTTAATAATCCGGGCGCCAAAACGACCAGCGCTACCATGATTACTATCAGGCGATTGAAAATGTGGTTCATCCTTGAATGGGAATGCATAGTCACCTCCTTTATTCTATCTTCCCAAAATATCATTCAGATGTTTAATGTCCGTTTCTATTGCAGAATAATCGTCAAATATGAAATTTTCTTGAATGATCACGCAAAAAAAAGGAGAAAGATCGTGCAGCGCAGCGATAATTATAATGGAATTAATACTAAATCATGGAATTTATGGTATATGCGGACTAATTGCCCGTATAGGCAACCGTTAAGACAATGATCGCCGAGTAGCTCCCCTGTTTTTGCCAAAGTTTTGGAACAATTATTCCGCCTAACCAGATTGTCAACCCATTTGAGCCTAATCTATATGTAATGGTATGCCATGGGTCCAGATTATTACTGCCGGGATTCGTTTGATCGGGAGTGGCGCTGGTATCAAGAGCGCAATCGGTATCTCGAAAAACCATTTGTATGTTATTGCCACCGGAATTCATATAGGTTGGAAGCGTAAAATCTATGGCTATTTCGGATCCAGCCATTCCGGAAATGAAAAATTCTGCGGCTGAACCGGGCGTGGTTTTTGAAATGGTCTTTGGAATTCCCGGAAAGACATCGCCGAAAGTAAGATCATTGTTTATCACGATATTTTGCGTGCAACCTTCTTCGGGAAAAGACAGCAAAATTAAAAAACTGATCGAAATTATTAATTTTCTCATATCGATTGGCCACATCACAAAAGATAATTATTGAAATTCAAGCAATCAGGGCAATATTTTTTTGGAGGAAAATTAATTTTCTGAATATATCAGCGTGATAAAACAAGAGCCCCGTAAAGCATTGCCATCATGAAAAAGAACAGCTTTTTCCAGTATAATCGAATTTAAGTGAACCGTACTGATTCCTCCCGAAGGATCGTCCCACGTCTTAGCCGGAAAGCGGTATTGTTTGATGATCCCTCTATCATTGCCGATATCAACCAGTATCCCGGCCTGTTTTGGATAACACAAATTAATAACGGTAAGATTCCCGCCAACAGCGTCATCCCCGGAAGACTCAGGTAAATCATCATAAAACCCAACCGGCACGACCACTGTCGCGGTTGCCCTGATTTGAGCCGAAACTCCCGATTGCGCGGCTGCTTCCCGGGCACCAGTCAGAAAAGCCAATAATATAGCGAAAAGCAAGCCGATTTTCACCGACATGACAGACCTCAATACTGAACAGGTAATTCAGTACTGAAAGTACTGCCATTCCGGCTTTTGTCAAGGCTAATCGTCTTGCCGGGACAAATCGGAATTATCTTGCATTTTTTGACCCTAATTACCGGTATACGCTACGGTCAATGTAATATCGGCGGCGTAATCTCCGCCGGTCTGGGTAATACCCGGATCGACGGTGCCTCCGATCCAGAGAAGCATCTGTCCGCCTGTGCCCAATCTTAATGTCAACGGACCATTCGGGTTGATAAACGCCACGGGTGTCGTCTGCCCGCCTCCGCTGCCATCATCATATGAGGCGTCAGTATTACTAAAACTGATTGGCATGGCGGCCGTTGAATCGAGCAGCAGGGCAGGCGGCAGCGTAAAATCGATACTTATTTCCGCCGATAGGTAGCCGGTGATTTCAAACTCCCCGGCGCGCCCTGTCGTGGCTTTATCAACAGTTTTTGGCGTTCCGGGCATAACCGTTTCAAACATCAGATCATGGTTACCCCTCACACTTATGGCCTGCAGGACCGTTGCAGTAGCCTGAATTGTGCCGTATTCCTGAGCCGTGACAGGATTGGGATTAATAGCCATAATTATAGCTGCCAGCATAAAGAGGCATTGTCTCTTAAGCATATATTCCTCCCCATTAGGGACCGCAATTTCTTTTCTATACCATTGGGGCAAGCGGGATGCCATACCGAGTGCTTTATTGGAACTATATGTGGTACATGCAGATATATTAGAATCGATACCGGACATTGAAATTCATTTGACCCCGAGTATTGGAGAAAGCCCATAATCGCCGCCGTAATATAATAACTATCAACAAGATACAGTCTACCGATCATTGCTGAGACGTCTGATCAGGCCCGGCATATTAGCCGGAAAGGGTCTTAATCACTTTATTCCATTTGACTTACTCCAAATTAAATGTCTCAAAATTTAACCATGGGGCTAAAGTGTTATGGGTGGAATCCGATACTGTCCATAGAAACGGCTGTTCAAAAATTAAACAGTCGACACGGAAAATGATGTAACGATAATGAGTTGCAGATTTATCAAAATAATATTCTCGCCAATAATAGTCATTATAATTTTGCCCTTGGCATTATCAGGACAGAATCTGGTCTGGCAGTCGAATATAGGTAGCACATATAATGAGCTGGGGAACGCCGCAGTTCAAACTGATGATGGTAATTATGTTGTTTTTGGAAGCACTTATTCTTTCGGTGCCGGTGATTTTGACATGTACCTTCTGAAGTTGAATTCAGTTGGTGATACAATCTGGACGGCCACATACGGCGGCGATTTGACCGAATATGGCTACGATATCCAAAAAACTCCGGACGGTGGCTTTATCCTGGTGGGTTCGACCCGTTCCTTCGGCAATGGCAAGCGTGACGTCTATTTGCTTAAAGTCGATTCTCTGGGGGAGGTTATGTGGTCACGGACTTATGGAGGAGCGGAAGATGATGAAGGATGTTCGGTCAGAGTCACCGGGGGCGGATATATTATATGTGGCACGACATCATCCAGTGGAGCGGGCTATTCAGATCTCTATTTGATCCGTACAAATGTCGACGGTGACACTCTTTGGACCAGGACGTTCGGAAGTACCGGGGGTGAATCCGGCAGTGCGGTCAGGGAAGTTGCCGACGGCGGATACATCGCGGTCGGATCAACCGGTTCTTTTGGAGAAGGGTACAGCAGCATTTATCTGGTCAGGGTCGGATCCTCAGGAGATTCCCTGTGGGCAGTTGCTCTCGGAGGGAACAAAGCTGATTTTGGAAGCGATGTCGAAGTCGCCCAGGACGGCGGACTCATTATTGTCGGGAGCACCGCCTCATACGGCGCCGGATATTCGGATGTATATTTGATAAAAACCGACATTTCGGGCGTACCTTTATGGGAGAAGACTTTCGGCGGAGTCAATGATGACCACGGATATTCGATTTCCCCATTGCGCGGTGGCGGATACATCATCACAGGTACAACCGAATCGTTCGGCGCGCAATCGGTCGATATTTATGCAATCAGGACGGACATATTTGGCAATCAGATCTGGGGCTTTAATTATGGCGGGTCAAAATCCGACTTCGGCCGGATGGTTTTCCAGGATCAGGCGCAGGATTATATCGTTCTGGGGTATAGTTATTCCTATTCGAACGGTGGTTCAGATATATATATCGCAAAATTAGGTGGCGATGCCACACCGGTTGATGACGACGACCCGATCGGTATATCATCAGGATATGCCCTGTCGCAAAATTATCCCAATCCTTTCAACCTGACAACCAGAATAAATTATACATTGCCCCGGCGCGCGGCGGTAACATTGACTGTTTACAACATTCTCGGGCAGGCCGTTCGCCACTGGCAGTTCGAATCTCAATCGGCGGGCGTCTATTCGATCGAATGGGATGGACAATCCAGTTGGGGCGGCGAAGTATCTTCCGGCATTTACTTTATCCGGATGAAAACGGATGATTTTTATGATACGAGGAAAATGGTCCTCATAAAATAGATCGAGGCAGGACAGACTCGATATGACGTTTTTTTATATATCTTCAGGAGGGGGGATTCCTGTTAAAATACTATCGATAAATCAATATTTTTGGGGAAATATCCGGAATCAATAGTTCAGAACGATATACTCCCTTTTTCCAATAGCCGAGCCTGTATCAACTGTTAATTCGCGTCCATCTGCACGTTGGATATTTTCTTTCCCTGCCGGGAAGGGTTCTTCAGAGCAAGGGGGGCGTCGAAAGCCGACGGCAACTGGATACCGGCGATTAACATGGGCGATACCGTCAACTCTTTGCACAATGAGGTATGTCCCGTTTTAACGCCCGACGGCAATTATTTGTTTTACTGCAGAATCAGCGCGGATACAAACGAAGTCTACTGGGTTTCGACGGCCGTGATCGACAGCCTGAAGCCGAGCAACTGAAGTCAGTCCGACTAACTTTCAATAGTAATATAGCATTACTCAAACGGTCGATAGTCTCGCTGTCTATAGACCCCGAAGAAACTGTGAAATTCCTGCAACAGGACTTTTATTTGAAATCGAGCCTATTTATACTTCCGGGCCAAAGCGAAGGCACGATTATTGCCACATTGCTGACCAGTTCGGAAGCCGCGGCCATTTAGGGACTATTTTTCGGGCATTTCTAACCGACGTGGGATATAAATAGTTTCTTAATGCCTTGCCGTGGTGTCACATAGCATATTCAAAAGAAAAAGTCACTTCAACGGGGCCGATGCGGCGTATTATCTTACAATTCCAAAGCAATATGGCAAAACTCTCAACCCTATAGAGGATTAATGGCTGGAATGACTCCGGACGACGAGCAGACCAATGCTCATTTAATTTTGGCGCCCGGCATGATGGTTCATCACTATCGGATAATAAAAAAAATAGGATCCGGTGGGATGGGAGAGATTTATCTGGCCGACGATACCAAGCTCGGCCGAAATGTTGCCATAAAATTCATGCCGGCTAATTTTGTTGCCGATGCAAATATGAAGATGCGCTTCATCCGTGAGGCACAGGCGGCTGCCAAACTCGACCACCCCAATATCGTCCCTGTTTATGAAGTCGGTGATTTCAAAGACAGACCGTACATTGTCATGGCTCACATTGAAGGCAGATCACTCCGTGATGTAATAAAAAAGGGCAATCTGTCGTTATCGGAGATCTTAGAAATAACCGGGCAGATATGCAATGGTTTACAGGAGGCCCACAACGCCGGAATTATACATAGAGATATTAAGCCGGAAAATATCATTATAGATCAGGCGAGCCGGGCTCGCATACTGGATTTTGGTTTGGCGACAATCGTGGGAGAGGAAAGACTGACAAAAACTGGGACAATGCTCGGCACGCTCGGATATATGGCCCCGGAACAGATCAATGGCGGCAAAGTTGATAAGCGCGCCGACCTTTTTTCCACCGGTGTTATACTATATGAACTATTAACATGCAATCGTCCTTTCCATGGAGATAACGAAGCGACCATCGCGTTGGCTATCATTGATTCGATTCCCGAACCCATAGCCCGCTTTAAATCGGGAGTTTCCAACGAAATCCAGAGAATTGTCGATAAGGCCTTGGCCAAGAATCCGTCGATGCGCTACCAAACCGCCGATGGAATGCTGGCCGATATCAAAAGGTTTGAGATTGCACCTCAAAAAAAAGGCAATAAAAAATGGATTTGGATCGGAGCTGCCGGGATCGCCATAATCGCAGCCATATATTTGATGTCGACTGCATTTAAGAAAGAAGCAGAGTTTAAAACAGCAAAGTCTGATCCGCCGGTACTTATTGTACTGCCTTTCGATAATCTCGGAGATCCATCGGATGAATATTTCTCGGTTGGAATAAGGGAGGAAATCAGTTCCCGGCTTTCCGCAGTCACCGGGCTGCGCGTCCTGTCTCCGCGGAGTGCCGACAGGTATCAGAATACCGATGAAAGTATAGAACGAATTGGCCAGGAAACCGGGGCTGAATATGTCCTGGACGCGACCATTCGTTGGGATAAATCAGGAAAGGTGAGCCGTTTTCGCATCACACCCAAATTAATCAAGACATCTAACGGCTATATGGTTTGGTCGGATAATTTCGAGCTGGAACTTGTGCGGGTCTTTGATGTGCAATCCATGATTGCCGATAAGATCGTCACGGCTCTCGGTCTTTCATTACTGGATACCGGCAAGAATGCTCCCGATTATGCACCCACATCGAATATGCAGGCGTACAATTACTATCTAAGAGGGCTGGAAATTATGAGCGAGGGGATTTTCAAGGCCAATCTTCATGGGGCGGTGTATATGTTTGACTCCGCGACTATTTTCGATCCCATGTTCGCCCAGGCCTGGGCGAAAAAGTCAATCGCCCTGACAGAATATGAATTCGGCCGGCCCGCTACGGACGAAACGAATCAAAATATTTCGGCCGCGCTGGACGCGGCAGAAAAATCACTGGCATTAAATCCGAATCTTCCTGACGGACATATCGCTTTAGGTTCCTATCATAATTACTTCAATAACGATTATGAAAAAGCTTTAAATGAATTCGTAAAGGCAGAATCGGAGATTAACGGCAACGCCGATCTTTCCGAGGAAATCGGCGTGGTTAAAATGCGTCAAGGCAACTGGCCCATGGCCTTGAAGTATTTCAATGAGGCGGCCCGCCTCGATCCTCTTTCTGTCAGGCGTTATTATTGGCTGTTTATGTATTATTCCATGAGACGGGAATATGACAATGCCGAAAGAAATGTCGAACGCGGTCTGGCCCTGGCGCCGGACGATCCCGACATGATATATTGGAGAATCATGCTGAATTTGCTGAAAGATGGAAGAGTCGATTCAGATAACAGGACCTTTGAGGATATCGTAGGGAAAGTCGGGGCAGCACACGTGGCGTCTTATGAGATGTTTCCTTCTTCGGCACCGGGTCTTTGGCGATATATAATAAACAGGGTCGATCCGAGTAGCATGATTGCGGAACTCCGCAAAGGCGAAGACGAAAGTGTCTTATACCGGGTGTACATGAACATTGCCCAAATTTACGAATTGACCGGTCATAAGGATTCGGCCTATATTTTCTATGACTCCTGTAAGACAACTTTAAAGAACGTAATTGACAACGGGGCTTTTAATTTCAACATTTTTTCGTCACTGGGTCTCGCCTATGCATATCTGGGCAAACCCGATTCGGCAATCTGGGCCGGCAGGAGGGGGAAGGAAATAATGTCGGTCGATCAGTGCCACCTGTGAGGACCGGATGCGGTCATGGTCATGGCCCAGATATACACGATTATTGGAGACTACGATTCTGCCATCGACGAGCTTTCGTATCATCTGTCCATTCCGGGCAGAAGCTCACCGGCGTTATTACGAGCCGATCCCATCTTCGCTCCTCTTCAAACTATCCCGAGGTTTAAATCGCTCTTAAAAAAATATGAATGATATGAAGCATTGCTTTCGTTTCTGAATAACAGAAATTTCGGGCCTGAAGGAGAGGTTGACCTGAACTCATCACGACAAATCAAACAGATAGTACTATTGTCAACGCTTTGGGCGTTTTCGTCAGTGGTCTCGGCGGGGCCGCCGTTTGAAACCGACGACCCCTTTCCGTTGCCGCTTCACACTGGAGAGTTTTACCTGTTCACGGCCGGGTCGAAGACTATCGATGGAACCGTCTTAGATGCCGCCCCGGCGATTGAAGCGAACTTTAGTTTCATGAAAAGTACGTTTTTGCATCTAATCGCGCCCTTGTCGCTCAACCATACCTCGGGCGAAAAGTCGGCCTATGGAATGGGTGACCTGGAACTCGGTTTTAAATGGCGTTTTCTCGAACAGTCGGATCGCCGCCCGGAAACTGGAATTTTCCCGATACTGGTATTGCCCACCGGCGATGAGGACCGTGGTCTGGGGAGTCAGAAAGCGCAGCTATTTCTGCCCGTCTGGCTGGGCAAAGAGACCGAATCCTGGACGACGTACGGCGGGGGTGGGTACTGGATCAATCCGGGCGATGGTAATCAAAACTGGTGGTTTGCCGGGTGGCTGGTGCAGCGTCAAATCAATGATCGGATATTTCTCGGGGCGGAGGTGTATCACCAAACGCCGGACGCTGATGGCGCTTCGGCCGGTACCGGAGTATCTCTCGGCGGTGGGATAACCATCGAAGAACCATACCAGGTCCTCTTTTCCGTCGGTCGCGACTTGCAGGACCCGGATCAAAATCGGTTCTCATTTTATCTGTCTTTATACCGGACTTTTTGACAACTGAGAAAGTATGGATAGTATAAATAATATGTTTGATCGACTTTTAAAAACTGAAGCGCCGATTGCCACATTGTTGATTCGATTTGTCGTCGGATTCGTATTCCTGTCCGAGGGTATACAGAAATTCGTCTACCCTGACAGGTTAGGTGTTGGTCGCTTCATAGCCAT
This sequence comes from uncultured candidate division Zixibacteria bacterium, assembly GCA_963702205.1. GTDB lineage: Bacteria > Zixibacteria > MSB-5A5 > GN15 > PGXB01 > CALAMC01. The sequence goes on along the minus strand of OY969724.1, from coordinate 1,035,120 downwards.
AGGGATTCCCGCGCCGCATTTCTTCGCGCCATTTGTCGGTGTTGTTGAAATTGTCTGCGGCTTTTTGCTGGTCCTGGGACTGTTTACACGCTTTGCAGCCATTTCCCTCATTATTAATATGATGGTCGCCATTGTCTCTACCAAAATTCCTATACTCCTGTCGAAGGGTTTCTGGTCGATGGCGCATGAGGCTCGTACCGATTTTTCGATGCTATTTGGCTGCCTTTTTCTGCTCATTGTGGGCGGTGGCAAAGCTTCATTAGATGTGCGGCTGGCCAATCGTCTCAGGAACCGGCAAATAAAGAAATAAATCTCTCAAGTTTCAATCTCCGTTGCGTGGCAAACTCCTCTGCGGTCATATCTCTTTGTACTTCTCTGCGATAAAAATCATTTCCGGTGAACTACCTGTCAACGGCGACTCATCGAAATTGCCATAAAGCGCTATGATCCGAAAGCCGCAGCGTTCCAATAAGTGCTCCATCTCGTATCTGAAGAAATACCTGTACGGAAAGCCATGCACGATGCGCTTTGTTTTGCCGTTAACATCGGTCAGATAGTAGATCATTTCGACGTCGTTGTATTGCTTTGCCGGGTGGAAACCGGCCATCCGGCCGGCACGCTTCAGGCGCCTTCCGCCCGGAAGTTCGAATTCAGGCATGTCTACCATTTCTTCGGAATGGGCCGGATTGTTGATCCTGTTAAAATCCACGTGGAAAACGTCAAAGACCAGCCGGCCACTTGCCGTCAAACTGCGATTGAGTGTTTGCAGGCAGGACATTTGGTCGTCGATTGTCATCAGGTGCTGAAACGCCCGAAATGGAATAATGGCAAGATCAAAAGACTCATCGAGTGTCAGGTGGGCCATATCTCCTTTAATCAGTTGCACACGGCCTTTTTTATTTTCGGACAAGGCGTCCAGTTTCTGCCGGCATCTGGCCAGCATGTGCGCCGAAGCATCGACACCGGTAATGGAATGACCAGCTTCGGCGATAGGGACCAGAATGCGGCCGGTTCCGCAGCCCAATTCGATTATATTGCCGGAAATCGACGCAGTGGTTCGAAGATAAAAATCTTTGTCGGGCCGGCTTATATAGCCGGGCACCAAATCGTACAATTCGGCCAGAATGGGACTATCGAAATAGCCTGCGTTTGAATCCATACTGCCTCCAACGGATAATATGTGGCAATTATCGTTAACGATCCATCATTGCGCAAGGAATTAAATTCCGATTACAATACCGTTGAGCGATAGCGCACCGGCCGCCCGGGAGTTTACCCGAGAATCAACTGCGATGACAAATGTGAGCTTGTCTTTATTATAAGGTGGCTTTACATCAACCAGTCCTATGCCTTAGCGGTTGAAAATAAAAATTTTATGATTGCTTAAAAATAATTAAACGCTATATATATCGTAATGATATATATCAATTAGATATATAGGGCTTTTATGAATGGAGGTAAATTGGCACAAAACAGCCGCACACGATTCGCCATTCTGGGACTACTCACTATACGACCGATGTCCGGGTACGATCTTCGAAAATTCATATCCGAACATATCGGCCATTTTTGGCACGAAAGCTATGGCAATATTTATCCGCTGATCAGGCAGTTGGTTAAAGATAAACTGATTGTCAGCAAAAGCGAAAGCAAACCCGGCCGCCCGGGCCGCAATATTCTAAGTTTAACCGTGAAGGGCCGCAAGGCCTTTGACCAATGGCAAAAAGAGCCGACGGGGCAAGAACAGTTTAAAAGCGAATTGCTTTTGAAAATATTTCTCAGTGATAAATCTGATCTCGAAGCAATCGAAAACCAACTTCACGGCTTTATTAAAGGGCAGGAGTTTCAATTATCGACCTTACTCGACACAAAAAACCTGATAAATGCGTCTGATGAACCCCCGGAGCATCAGGTATTCTGGCTTATGACGCTAAAGCGCGGTGAAATGGTTGCCCGGGCCAGGCTGGCATGGGCTCGTGAGTCACTGGAAACAATCGGGAAAATGGTCAAAGACTTTAAGTCGGTCAAAAGTGCCGGCGGATCAAACAAGAAGGGAGGAATACGATCATGAATATAAAGAGGGCGTCGGCTTTTCTGCTGCCAATAGCCGGTATAGTTGCACTGGCGACATATTTTAACATTACTGTATTCGGTATCCCCCTGTCGGATCGACTTCAGCTTCTGCTGGCCTTTGCCATCGGGCCCGTGGCGATTCTGGGTATGCTGCAAATCGAACGTCAATTATCGGGCCGCTGCCGGGGATATGCCCTCCGGGCGGGCATCACTTTTCTTGTCATTGCTTTTGCGATGTTTTGCCTGATGTTGGTCGTTCAGCAATCCATATTCGCGACCCTGCGTTCCTCATTGGCAAGCGCCGGCAGCGAGACGGCTAAAGAATCGATCAGACAGATTTTTTATCTGGTAAACCAGGTGCAGTTGGGTATAGACGTTACATTTGATATTTTTTACACGATCGGGATGGTAATATTGTCAATTGCTCTCTTAAGCTTGAACTTAAAACAGAAAATATTGGGCGTGTATGGCATCGCAATCGGCATCGCACTTTTGGCTTTGAATCTATTGAGTTTTCCTACGCCGCCGGATGAAGCGGGACTTATCGATTTTGGCCCCGCTACCGGTTTGTTCTGGGTGGCACTGGTCGTATTTTTATTTCTCGAAAGACGAGCCAGCTACTCGACAACATAGCAGCACGGGTTATTTTGATCGCTGACGGGTATTTCCGCTTACGGTAGTCACCGGTGGATTTTGTCACTTTTTCCTCAGATATGCAATTATTGGGCGTATACTTGATATGGACATATATAGTCCATTAACCAACTTCAGGAAGTATCAAATGAGATTTTTTGTTAAAATTCTGTTGGCGGGTATGCTGCCATTTCAATTATTTCTTCCCGCCCGGGTGGGTGCTTCCATCACAAAACCCGGCGTTTATGCCGCGTTCAGCACCGACTATACGACCGACGCCGATGAACCGTCGGGCGGCGACAACCTTCCGTCGAGCTTTGCCCTCGGGCAAAACTATCCGAATCCTTTTAACCCGACCACGACTATCGAGTTCGAGCTCTCACATCGCGAACACGTGACGATCGATATCTTCAACGTGCTCGGTCAAAAGGTACGATCATTGGTGGATGAATCCAAAGCGGCCGGTACATACCGAATCGGATGGAAGGGAATCGACGATAACGGCAAATCGGTTTCCACCGGCGTCTATCTGTATCGCCTGCGTGCGGGTGACGTCGTCCGGATAAGAAAATGATACTTATTAAATAATCAGCAGATTCGTGCTAAAAGTACATCCGTCCGGGCTAAAGATTATATCACCGAAGGCCCCAGGCCGCGATATAATTGGCTTCCACGTCGCCCGCCATTGAGAAATATCCGGATACAATCAAATCGTTATTGAAAATCGTAAAGGCATTAACGCTGCCAGTGATGCCGCTCCCGAGCTGTGTCCATGAGGAACCGTCCCAGGTCGCCACATGGCTTGTACTTGTGCTGCCGGCCGACCCGAACCATCCCCCGGCAATCAGCTTGCTATCAAAGACGATGAGATCCAGGACGGCGTCACTCAAACCCGATCCGAGTTGAGCCCAGGTCGAGCCATCCCAGACGGCGATATGATCGGCGCTCACGCCTCCGGCCGTAGTAAACCCGCCGCCAATAACAAGATGCCCGTCAAAATAAGTCATGGCGTCAATAGTACCGTTCATCGCATCTCCGAGAGCCGTCCATGACGAACCATCCCACATTACAACACGTCTTGCACTCGGGCTGCCTCCGAGACTGATATCTCCCGCGGCATACAGTATATTATCATTGACGGCAAAAGCTTCAAACCTGCCCTCTATTCCCGTCCCGAGCGCAGCCCAGGTTGAACCGTCCCACGTCGCTACACCGTGAACGCTTACCGCACCGGCATTGGAAAAGATTCCACCGACAATCAGTTTATTGTCATAAACGGTAAGAGCCAGAACGGCGTCATCCACGCCACCGCCGGTAAGTGCCGCCCACGACAAACCGTCCCACGCGGCAATACGGTCCACCTGAACTCCGCCAGCATCCGTAAAACTGGCCCCGGCAATGAGCTTATTGTCATAGACGGCCAGGTTATTGCAGCTGCCGTTTAATCCCGACCCCAGCGCAGTCCACCCGGAACCATCCCATGCTGCAATATGACCGGCACTTGCTTCTCCGGCGTTTCCAAATTCACCACCAACAATCAGTTTATTATTGTATGTGACGGCCGCCCAGGGTTGATTGTCCAGCCCGGTTCCCAGCGCCGACCATTTCCACTCGCCCATCGCCGCTGTCGATTTATCATCGTCGGAACATCCCCCGGTTAATAAACTGACGAGCATTAAAATGCAGATTGTGGTTAAGATTAAAAAACTCGATATCCTCATAAGAAACCTCCCAACGCAAAAGTGTCTCGAAACGAATTTATGCCACCATTAATATGGAGAATTACATCTAATAACGCAATTGTAAATAGCCAAGTGTCTCAAAAATAAAAAACCTTGCGGCTGCATTAGCTGACCGGTAGATTTGATTCACTTGCATTATTGGCCCGTCCGAAGTCACGACGCGTTTTGTTCATTGCAAGTTCATCGCGCCTGACAAATGCACGTTTTTTGCCACGGCTAAATGATCGGGAGTATGAATTATGCATATACCGCAAATTAGCGTGCGAGGAAAAAGGCAAATCAGCTCAATGGGACGGTTGAATTTTATACTGATATTGGCATCTCTGCTGCTGCCTCATTTTGTGGCGGCTCAGTGCTTTGACTGCCACGGTGACGCAAACTTCAGCACGACCGATTCGACCGAAAAAACAATATCGCTTTATGTCGACAGCACCGTTTTCGATAGTTCAATTCACGGCGTATTCGACTGCACCGACTGTCATACGCAGGCGACATCCATACCTCACCCCGACCACATGCCGCCGGTCAATTGCGGCAACTGCCATTCGGACGTTGCGGCGTCATATCAGTACCACGGTTTCAACAAGGAAGTCCCGGGGAAATTCTTTCCCGATTGTTACGATTGTCATAGTAAACACAACATCCTGGCACCGTCGGATCCGCATTCCACCGTTAATCCGGTGAATCTTCCCACGACCTGCGGACGATGTCACGAAGACAAGGCCGTCGTCGGGTCGTACCATATTCCGATGATCACCCCCGTGGAAATTTATAAAACCAGCGTGCATGCCAGGATGCGACCCGACAGCAGCGGTCTGGTGGCAACCTGCATCGACTGTCATTCGCTCGAGGGCACCGCGCATTCCATTATGGCGCCGGTATATCCTCAGTCGTCGATATATCATTTTAATATCTCGAAGACGTGTGGAAAATGTCACCGGCAAATCGAGGCCGAGTACCGAGCAGGGGGTGCACGGACAAGCCGCCACACGCGGAGAGACCGACACGCCGGTTTGTGTCGACTGCCACGGCTCTCACGATATTCTTCCGGTCCACGATCCCCGGTCGCGGGTAAGTCCTACCCGCCTGTCGCTGACCGTCTGTGGTCCGTGCCACGACCAGGAGCAGCTTAATATTAAGTACGGCCTTCCGACCAATATCATGAAATCGTGGCAGCACAGCTATCACGGACTTAAAAGCACCGACGGTGACCCCGGTGTCGCCAACTGCTCATCGTGCCACCGTTCGCATTTGATCCTGCCGGTTACCGATTCGGCTTCGTCGATCGCCCCGGCCAACGTGCAGTCGACCTGCTCGAAATGTCATCCCAGCATATCGCCGGAACTGGCGAGCATTGAAATTCATAAGACCAAAGGTGTTTTTCTCAATAAGACGGCCCGGATGTTTCGCGCCATTTATATCGTGGCGATCATCGTAATCATCGGCTTGATGGTTATTCACTGGCTGATCAACCTTCGCAAGCGCATTAAAGTCATCAACCAGGGCAGGCAGATAGTACGGATGACACGTAATGAGCTGTTTCAACACACCATGCTCATGGTCACGTTCACGGTTCTGGCGATTACCGGGTTCGCCTTCCACTATTCGGGTTCATGGTGGGCTCGGTTTCTGTTCGGCTGGCCGGGCGGATTCGTCTTTCGCCGGGCCATTCACCTGGTCGCGGCGGGATTGTTCATGTTCACTGCCGTATGGCACATCTTATTCCTGACCGGCCGTCGAGGGCGGCAGTTTATGCGCGATATCTTCCCGTCCATAAAAGATTTTCGTCAGTTCTTCCAGACCATGGCTTACGATCTCGGCCTGCGCGAGGAGCCGCCCAAATTCGGACGATTCAGCTATATCGAAAAAGCCGAATACTGGGCGCTGGCGTGGGGGACCGTGGTCATGACCGTCACCGGCGTCGCGCTCTGGTTCGGGACCTTAACCGAGAACATGCTGAAAGTCGGCGCGCTGGGGGTTATGCTGGTAATACATTTCTATGAAGCCATACTCGCGGGTCTGGCTATTCTTATCTGGCATTTTTATTCGACTATTTTCAATCCACCGGTCTATCCCAACAATCCGTCGTGGTACACCGGCAAAATGCCGCTGGAGATGTATCGTGATGAACACGCCGATGATCCGGCCCTGGCGGAATTGGAAAAAGAAAGCCTCGATCAAGCGGACAAATTTGCAGGAGAAAAAGCGGAAGACGAAAAGGCTATGGAATCCGACGCCTCGGATCAGCCGGATACTAACGCGGATAAGCCGACGTCGGATGAAAAGCCCGGGCCATCGAACGACGCTGCCGATGATGAAAACCCCGACGGAGAAAACGGCGGGTCCAAGCCGGACATATTATAATCCCCCCTATTCGGGAGAGCATTACTTCAGTAATACCATCTTTCTGGTCGTGCGGTACTGATCGGTGATCAAATTATAGAAATAAATGCCGGAGGCGACCTGCTCCCCGGAGCGGTTTTTGCCATCCCAGGTGGCGGTGTACGATCCTGCCGGTAAGACTTTATCGACAATCGTGGCCACTTCACGGCCCAGTACATCGTAAACCGTAAGTTTGACATGAGACCGTTCGGGCACGCTCAGGCTCATTTTCGTATCGGGATTGAACGGGTTGGGGTAATTTTGCGATAAACTGAAGCCCGTGGGAAGGGTGCCAGTGTTTTCGTCCTCCACGTCCGAAGTCACGTCGATGAAATGACCTGTAACCGTGGATGAATAGCTGTCAAATGACCCAAATGTCAATTTTGTTGCCGATGCGAGGATATCAAAACCAGTCGTTACAAAAGAAATCATTGTCACATCCTGGGTGGTGCTTCCAAGCAAATGGTCGGAATTGTCATAGGTATTGACCGTAACTCGTTTTTCGTCTATAACGCGCAGGCAGGGAATAGAATTGGTTTTGTATTTCGCGGTGCCCCAGGCATCGACCGTGTGGACGGTCGTGTCGAATGATAGCTGATAGGAGTCGGTGCTATATGAAGACCAATGGCGAAACGAAATCCAGGTATCGTTGTAACTGACTGGAAATACCCAGTCCGGAGCGATATCATAGTACATAAGAGGATATTCCATCCCCAAGACGTGCGACACGGTCCCAAGTTGTGTGAATTCAGTCGACGTCGATTTATATATGATCCACGAAGTATCGGTCGCCGAGGGAATCATCGTGACCAGGTTGGCCTCGGGAAAGCTGTCGATGGCCGGGGTATCACCCAGCGCCAGGGAATAAGCGGTTGAGCCGGTGCTGTAGAACCGTGAAGAAAAATCCCAGACCGTCGGTCCGCCCGAACCGGCGCGAAGAGAATTAAAAAAAGTTCCATCCATCATAATATCGGTGGGATATTGGATTGAGGTGCCGGGAGCCGGCATAAAGTCATTGGTGGATATCGTAATCTGGCCGAACGCGGACGCACTTATAACCAAAAGCAGACTCAGCGAAAAAATTAGCTGTTTCAACATCAAACCTCCTTGTGATTGTTTTGTCTTTGTTCCACAAATCCAACGCAAATAAAAATGACGGGACCCGCCATCGCTGGACGGATTAACTTTACCTATTAAGATTTCCAAATATAATATAGACTATACGGGTCTGCTATTGGAATCGTTGACCCGTGCCAAAAATGCCTGCGGATGAATTGTTATTTTTTGAAAAGAAATGTCTTAAATCAGGGTTTTTCGGTGCGTCGAATTTTTATGTACAGCATGATAACCAGTAAAGTAATGATAACCGTGGAAACTACCAGCCCTTTGCGACGGAAATAATATTCGTTTATTGACGACAGCGCGTCATTTTTGGCCTTTTCGGCATCCTGCAAACCGACCTCAACCTTCGGCATAACCGAATCGGCATTAAAGGCGTGGATATGGGTCCGGGATTGAATAAGCGCCTGATTGACGTCTTTTATAAGAAATTCGATATCGGTCGTCATCATGCCCTTGTGCCGGACGTTCGCCAAAAGGGCCTTGGCGGAATCCTCGGCATTGATCAGGTTGTTCAAACCCGCTCGTATTGTGCTGATCGTCTCCGGCGCTTTCGTCCCGTCGTCGGCATAATGGCATTGACTACAAACCGCCGCGTCACCCAGACCGATCATCGAATCCGAAGGTTTCTTTATGGCGTGGTTGGAGTGGCAGGTCTCGCACATCGGGAAACCGGCTTCTTCGAACGCTTCCATGTGGGGTGACTCGTCATACAACTCAGCCTCAACCGCGTGGCACACGCCACACACCGCCGCCAACGAAGTCACTCCCGGCGGGGCAGCGCCGTGATTGCCGTGGCAATCGTTACAGGCCGGGGCACCGAGGTCGTCGTGCTGCAAGAGAGCAACACCGTGGACGGAGCCAACATAGCCCTCCAGCTGATCGGTCGGAATATGGTACGGCTTCATATAAGCCGTGTCGGCGTGGCAGGAACCACAGGTATACGGCAGGTTCTTTTTGTAAGTTGAAGCATACGGCAGTTTGGCGTCGGCGATATTGTGAGCGGTGTGACAGGACACACAGGTAGCGACTTTCGTATCTTTGTCCTTAAAAAGACGCTGGCCGTGGATGGAGACTTTGTATTTATCGAGTTGATCGGTGGGCAGAGCGGGATTGTGGGCCCTCATATAGGTTGGGTTGGCATGACACCGGGCGCAGAATTCGGGGATATCAGCGGTATCCGGAACACCCACGAATCCTTTGGATTTACGGACGTCATCCATATCGTCGAGGGTCGGATCGCCCCCGTGGCATCCATAGCAGCCGATTCCCCTTTGATAGTGGGCGTCGCGCTCGAAAGTCTGCGAGGGACCGTTCTCGTCTTCCCATTGCTTGTGGCAGTTATAGCAGTTATCCACCGGCGGTTCCTGGGCATGGACCATCGGAAACACAAGTAATAGTAATATGAATACCAGCAAAAACTTCATCATCACTCCAGAGTATAGCCGAGTATGGTCATGATTACGATAAACGCCACTACGATGGCCCCGAAAATTAAAAAGCCGGTCGGTCGCCGTCCCTGATGGGAAGAGCGGTCGAGAAACGGCACCAGCACCCAGAAACCACCGCCGACGGCGAAGACGATCATCCCGGCCAGTTCCCCTTCGAGAAACCAGACGTGCGCCGGTAAGAATTTAAGGGCCTGGAAGGCGAATATGAAATACCATTCCGGTCGAATCGAAGCCGGCGGAGGCGCGAAGGCATCGGCTTTTTCTCCGAGCGGCCAGTGCACGATACCGATCCCGTCGGGGAATAAAACCGCCAGAAGCGCCAGCACATTTAGTGCGATCAACCAGACCAGAAGATCCCTATATAAAAAGTTCGGGAAGAACTTCGTGTATTTTTTGCGCTCGGCCGGCAGCGCCGACCATTCCACCGGTTCGCTCATTCCCTGGCGTTGCACCAAAAGCAAATGTGCCGTCAGAAGCCCGGTGAAAACGGCGGGTAATATCGCCACGTGCAGTCCGAAAAAGCGGCTGATCGTGGCGCCGGTAACTTCTTCTCCTCCCCGCATGACTCTAACGAGCAGATCGCCCACGACCGGTATCGACCCGGCCATGGCCGTCCCGACCCGCGTGGCGAAGAACGAAAGCTGGTTAAAGGGCAGCAGGTAGCCGGAAAACCCGAAAGCCAGCGCTACGGCCAAAAGCCCGACACCGGTAAACCAGGTCATTTCACGGGGACGGCGATAGGCCTGGGTGAAATAAACCGTGAACATGTGCAGAAACGCCACGAGTATCAACAGGTTGGCCGACCAGGAATGAATGGCGCGGATCAGCCAGCCGAAGCTGACGTCGGACACGATGAACCTCACCGACTCATAGGCCGTTTCCGACCCGGGCCGATAGTACATCAAAAGCAGAATTCCCGTGGCGATCTGGACGAGAAAGAGAAAAAGCGTAAGGCCGCCGAGATAATAAAACGCCGAATGGCCGTGCTTCGGCACGACCTTCCCGCTCATGTATTTAACGAGCTCATCGAGTTTGACACGCCGGTTGATCCATTCATAAAGACGGCTTCCACCGCTTTCGGTCTTTTGTTGGGCAGGTCCCTCCATCAACTCTTCTCACGAGAAATAAAGATGTCCTGGCCGACTTCGTTAACCGCGAACTGGGTCAGCGGCCGGGGAGGGGGTCCGGAAATGTTGTTACCGTTGAGATCGTACCGTCCGTTATGGCAGGCGCACCAGATGACACCCCAGTCCGGTCGATATTGGACGGTGCAGCTGAGGTGAGTGCAGGTGGCCGTAAGAGCCTTCAGCTTGCCCTCGGGCGTGATTAGTATTATGCCGAGTATGTTGCCAAATTTGAAAGTCCTGGATTTTTGAGGGGCTTCCTCAATGTCGGTTCGGGTGAACCCGAGTTTAACCTGCGATACATTGACCTCACCGGCTTTGGGAGGAATCATGAACTTTATCACCGGATAAAATACCGCCGCGATGAGAGCGACAAGCCCACCCTGAAGCAGCCTGTCAAGAAAAGAGCGTCGTGATGTATCGGTCGTCTGGCTCACTCTCAACCTCCCCACGAATATTCGTACCAATCACCCCGCAACACGAAGGGGTAATGTATCCCGGACGCTTGGAGTGCCGGACAACAATGGTGCCGCGCTGCCGTACCGTTCCCGCCTCAATAGGTGTTAATGATACTATCGCGAACTCATTTGTATGAGAGGCTTATCCCTGCACTCGGGCTCAAAGAAAATTAAGCGGGTCTTTTTTGTCAAGAATAAAAATTCGGACATGCCGATCAAATATCGTTTGGCGGCTTTTAGTGTGATGATAGATATCAGAATTGCAGATAGCGGCGGCCGATGTACATTTCCTGCGCCGGTGCCAACCGCGCTCAATATGACGGCGGTCATCAGCCCGATATGATAGCCGAGCCACCAGCCGAGCCAGCTTCCGAGAATAGTCATAGCTGTGGTTATAAATTTCCTCATAGTATTAAAATTCGGAACAAACAAAAGGGAACTTTAAGGGAATTCTTTTCGGATGCCTGGCCGGTGATTCGTCTGTCTATCTTAATTCGTTGCGACATATATTATTCCGCAGATTTAGAAATTGGTTGACAAGGTCCGCAATTCGCCATAGTTTCACATATTAGCCTGCTCATTATGCCCGGAGACAGGCAGGGTTGGCCAAGGAACCCGACCCCGACGAGCCGAGTTCCGGAGCTTCACTGATGTTTAGCATTCTTGGGAGAGTGCATATAATTCGACCGGGGCGCATGTCGTTACGGGCGCGACTTCTGTTTCCCGTGCAGGACGAGCAAAGTCTATGGGTTGCGAGGGCATGGTGCAAAGATGGTAGACCGGGTTGGGAGTAACGGCGATTCGGGCAATCCCCGGGCCATGAGGTTTACCGAGGAACAGGCGAAAAACGCGCAGGACGCTCTTATCCACCGCCCGAGAATAAGCATCCGGGTGCGCATTGCGGCCGGCTTTCTGGTCACTTTCGTTCTTACCTGCTGCATTACCATCGCGGCCATGGTATTTATTTCCAACATCGCCAGCCGCCAAAGGCTTTTGGAACGCGCCGGCAATATCGAATTCGAGATTCAGCAGGCCCGACGGTTCGAGAAAAACTGGTTTCTGTACGGAACCAATCTTTATGATGCCCTTAACAACGTCCAGACCGCGGAAAATTTATTAGAAGACTCGCGCGACGAAATGCTCCGGGTCATAGGGGATTCGGCGTATGAGCGCATGAAGTATAACATGGTGCGGTACCGCGAAACTCTGGAGAAGTTGGGCGCATTGGGCAGCAACCACGATAGTACATCGTCGAAGGAAAGACTGGTTCTTGAATCCGAACTGCGTCAGTTCGGAGCCCAGATAGTCACCGAAGCGTCCAACGTCGTCGATCAGGAACGCTCGCGCATACGCGTCTGGCTGAGAACGTCGATGGTCATAGCTATCGCGGCATTGGTTCTAATCCTGATATTCGTGGCGTTTATAGCGGCGTTTATCGCCCGGCAGATAATCCGTCCGTTCGGGCGCTTTGAGGGCTACACGCGGCGGATAGCGGCCGGAGATTTTTCGCTGATCCTGCCCTTCCGAAAATACCGCGACGAATTTACCAACCTTGCTATCGCCTTGAATCACATGCTCTTGGAGATCAAACGGCACGAGGACCAGCTCATACAATCGCGCAAGATGGCGGCCATCGGTAACCTCACTGCCGGTATTGCCCACGAACTGAACAACCCGCTCAATAACATCGGCCTTACGGTCGAGGCGCTGATCGACGAATTCGATGACTGGCCGAAAGAGGAAAAGCTCAAGATGCTCAATACTATCGCGACCCAGGTCGAGCGGGCCGGAGCCACGGTCGCGAACCTGCTCGATTTCACCAGAAGGGATGAATCGTCTTTCGAGGAAACATCGATCAACGAAGTAATAACCCGCACCGTGAATCTTATGAGCAATGAAATAAATCTGAATAAAATAAAGCTGGACCTTAACCTGGGCGATAATCTGCCTCGCGTGATGGGCAGCATCCATAACCTGCAACAGGTGTTTTTGAACCTGTTTCTCAATGCCATACAGGCTATGCCGGACGGCGGGACGCTGACGGTGAAAAGCTATATTGAAAACGGGAATGTCAAAATCGACGTCAAAGACTCCGGCGTTGGAATCCCGGCGGACAATCTGGACAAAATATTCGACCCGTTTTTTACGACCAAAGAGGTCGGCAAAGGCACCGGCCTGGGTTTGTCGGTAAGTTATGGTATCATACGGAAGCACCACGGCCAGCTTATGGTGCAAAGCAATATCGGTCAGGGCACGATGTTTACCATAATATTGCCACCGTCGGGAGCGCCCGAGCCAGTCGGGGAAATAGAGGGATAACGGACTACTAAGGCAAAAACAGGACCGGTTATATAAAAGGAAACAGCCGATGAGCAGAAAAACTGAAATTATGATTGTCGATGACGAAGCGATCGTCGGTGAAAGGCTTAAGGATTTTCTGGATAAAAAAGGGATGTCGGTCGAGGCGTTTACTGTCTCGCGCGAAGCCATTGACCGGATGAAAGAAAAGCGCTTTGATGTTATCGTCACCGATATCAAGATGGAGGGGCCGACCGGTATCGATATACTGGTCGAAGTAAAGGAACATTCTCCGACGTCCGAGGTCATTTTAATTACCGGTTACGGTTCTTTCGAGACGCTGCGTGCGGCCAAAACGGTCGGTGCGTACGATTACGTCAACAAGCCGTTCAAGGTGGAAGAAGTCTATAAGAAAATAGAAAAGGCCGCGGCGAAAGCCAGAAAGCATTCCGACTGAAATGGGTGAAAAGACCAAAATTCTCGTGCTCGATGATGAACTGATTGTCGGCGAACGGCTGAAAGCGTCGCTGGAGTTGGCGGGGTTTGCCGTCGATGCCTTTTCATCGAGTCGTCTCGCCCTGGACAAATTACAAACGGAAAAATACGACATTCTCGTGACCGATCTCAAAATGAGCGGACCCGACGGAATGGAAGTGCTGAAAGAAGCCGAGAAATTTTGCCCCGGCATAAAGTCGGTCGTCATCACGGGATTCGCCACGACCGAAACGGCCGAAGAAGCGCTGAAAAGCGGGGCGGTCAGGTTTGTCGCCAAGCCGTTCAAGCTGAGTCAGCTCAAAGAATTGCTTTTGGAATTATCCGGGAAAGGGACGATTTCAGATGATTAATGCAACAAGGCCGGGATCGTCCGAAGATTTTAACGGTAAGATTGTCAACAGCCAGGAATAAGTGAGATTATTATGCCAAGTCTGTACATTTATCTTCCGGTAGCCAACGTAAGTGTCAACGTGCTGGTACTGCTCGGCCTCGGTTTGACCGTCGGGTTCCTGTCGGGTCTGTTCGGTGTCGGCGGCGGTTTTCTTCTGACGCCTCTGTTAATGATGATCGGTATCCCGCCCACGGTGGCGGCGGCATCGGACGCCAATCAAATCGTGGCGGCGTCCACGTCCGGGACGTTCGCGCACTGGCGGCTCGGCAACGTCGATTTTAAAATGGGGCTGCTGTTGATAATCGGCGGCGTTATCGGCGGGACGGTCGGAGTGCAGTTCATCAAGGTCTTGAGAGCGGCGGGCAACGCCGACTTTGTTATCAAGATAACGTACGTTATCATGCTCGGCATAATCGGCTCGTACATGTTCCAGGAAAGCCTCAAAAACCTGAGGCCTCGTCCGCTTCAAAGCACGAAACAAAGGCCTCAAAAAAAATCCATGTTCGCCACCTGCTGCGAAGCGCTTCCGTTCCCGATGCAGTTCGAGAAATCCGGCATCACCCTTTCGATATTCATGCCGCTGATACTGGGCACGCTGGTCGGTATTTTGTCGGCCCTGATGGGTGTCGGCGGCGGGTTTATTATGGTACCGGTTATGGTTTATATGCTTCGTATGCCGATGCACGTCGTGGTCGGGACCAGCCTGTTCCAGGTGCTGTTTACCTGCGTCGACGTCACCTTCATGCAGGCTTATTACAATCATACCGTCGACCTGCTGCTGGCCGTATTTCTTTTGGTCGGCTCGACTACCGGCGCACAGATCGGCGCGCGAGTCAGCAGCCGCATGAAAGCCGACCAGTTGAAGATCGTCCTGGCGTCGATCGTACTGATCGTTATGGTGAAAATGGCCACCGACCTGCTGATCCATCCGGGCGTCATGCTATCATTTCAGGGAGGCCATTGATCGTGCAGCAATTGAGGAAACTAAAATAATACTATGCCGCATCTTTCGATACATCTGCCTATCGCGAACTACAGCGTGAACATACTGCTGCTGTTAGGACTGGGATTGGGGGTCGGGTTTCTATCCGGCCTGTTCGGTGTGGGCGGCGGATTTCTGATGACACCGCTCCTGATGATGATCGGTATCGCTCCCACCGTGGCCGCGGCGTCCGATGCCAACCAGATCGTGGCGGCGACGACGTCCGGCACATTCGCCCACTGGCGACTGGGAAACGTCGATTTTAAAATGGGGCTAATATTAATTGTCGGGGGAATAATCGGCGGCACCCTCGGCGTTCAACTCGTCAAAGTGCTTCGCGCGGCCGGAGAGGCCGGGGCCGTCATAAAAATAACCTATGTGGTACTGCTGGGAGTAATCGGCGTCTATATGTTTCAGGAAAGTCTGCGGAGCCTCAGACATCGGCCGCTGCCCGGGACCGGACCCGCTCCGTCCAAAAAGCCGTGGTTCGCCACCGTAAGCGATGCTCTGCCGTTTTCGACCCGGTTCGAAAAATCGCAGATTACCGTCTCCATTTTTATACCGGTCATTCTCGGTTCGATGGTCGGAATGCTCTCGGCGCTGCTGGGCGTCGGCGGGGGATTCATTATGGTGCCGGTGATGATTTACCTGCTGCGCATGCCGATGCACGTCGTGGTGGGCACGAATTTATTTCAGGAGGTTTTTACCTGTATCAACGTCACTTTCATGCAGTCGTACTATAATCACAACGTCGACATGCTGCTGGCGGTATTTCTTCTGCTTGGTTCCGCCACCGGCGCCCAGATCGGCGCCAGAGTCAGCAACCGCATGAAGGCCGACCAGCTTAAAATAGTGCTGGCGTCGATAGTTTTGGCGGTCATGGCTAAAATAGTTTTTGATCTGTTGGTGCATCCCAACATGCTGCTGTCATTTTCAGGAGGTGCCTGATGTTCAGAATATTGCGATATGTTCCGTTTGTTTGTCTGCTTTTTTTCTCTATTGCCTTCGGTCAGGGTGCGCCGCCGATCGATAAAATCGTCACCCCGGTGTTTACGCCCGATCGAGTCGAAGCCGGGATGTTCTACGACGGAACCGAAGTGCAGGTTACCGCCGACCTCCCCGAATGTGACGGCGCGGTGATCGTGCTTGAAACCGAAAACGAAGAAATAGATCTCAATGAAAAAGGCCGCGTGGCCGGAATCTGGTTGAACGTGGCCAAAGTGTCGGTTCACAACGCCCCGAAAGTATATATAATGGCGACCTCGGACCATCTGGACAGCATCTGTGTCCCGGAAGTGCGCCACGAGCTTCATCTGGGAATGCACTACCTCCGCAATCAAATGAAATTCGAATCGGATAAGACTCTGACCGGCTCCGAATTGGATGAATTCGTAAAACTCAAGAAAACCAACGGTGCCTACAAAATGGACGTCGGCATGGACCTGGTTCCGAACGGATCGGGAAAAAAATTGACGGCAATGCTCCCGATTGCACCGAGCATACCTCCGGGCACGTACAAACTCCTGATGTATGGTTTCACTGATGGCTATCCCGTCTGCAAGGGAGAGGCGCAACTGACCATAGAAAGAGTCGGTCTGGCCCGTCTGATGGCCAACCTGGCCAAAAGCCACGCGGCCGAGTACGGCATTATAGCGATCGTGGTCGCAATGGCGGTCGGTATCGTTATGGGTGTCATCTTCGATTCGCTGCCGGGCTCGGGGCATTGATCGGACGCGATAAGCCACGGAGACGCAAATGGACAAGCAATTGAAAATACTCATTGTGGACGACGAAGCGGTCGTGTGCACAAGATTGAAACCGGCCCTCGAAAAGGACGGTTTTTATGTCGAGACGTACACGGATAGTACCATCGCCAAAAAACGGCTGGAAAGATACGGGTTCGATATCGTCGTGACGGACATAAAAATGGCGGAAATCGACGGCATCGAGCTGCTCGGGTTCATCCGTCAAAAATGGTCCAAAACCCGCGTGATAATTATATCGGGGTTCGCGACGGTGGACGTGACGCGGGCCGCGTTTCAGGCGGGCGTGGTCGACGTCCTTTCGAAACCGTTCAAAATCCGGCAGCTCAAGGAACTGATCGACCGTGTGTCGGCCGATATACAGGGCACCGAGGGGTAGTAAAAAATCGTATGGAAAAGAGGTGATGATATGGCCATTATAACCATTTCCAGAGGCACTATGAGCGGGGGCAAGAAGCTGGCTGAAATGTTGGCCGAGAGACTGGGCTATAAATGCATCAGTCGCGAGATCATCATCAAAGCCGCCGACGACTACGGAGCGCCGGAAAGCAAGCTGTTCGATGCCGTCCAGAAGTCACCTTCGATCTTTCAAAAGCTGAGTTTCGAACGAGAGCGGTATCTGGCTTATATCCAGGCCAGCCTGTGCGAATATGCCAAAGACAATAATTTGATCTATCACGGCACCGCCGGACATTTTCTGCTAAAGGGAATATCGCACGTTTTTCGCCTTCGCCTTGTCGCCGAAATGCCCTACCGCATAAAAGCCGCATCTGAGCAGTTGAGACTATCCGACAAGGACGCTCTCAAGTATATCGAGAAAGTCGACAAAGAACGGGTAAAATGGACCAACTTCCTTTACGGTCAGGACTGGCGGTCTCCGGAGCTTTATGACGTCGTCTTCAATCTCGGTAACGCCGATCTCGATTTTGTCTGTGAAATGGCGGCGCACGCGGTTCAGCAGCCGCAGTTCAAAATCACCCCGGAATCGGAACGGGCGATGAAAAATCTTCTTGTCGAGAGCAAGGTCCGCGCCGCCCTGGCAGCTATCCCGAATCTTCGTCTCGACCGCCTCACGATTAAGGCCGAAGGCGGTGTTGTAATTCTGCAAGGCCGGGTCAATACCCAAAAGCTGCTTGATGCCGTCGTGGAAACTGCCGAAAAAACTCCTGAGGCGGAAAAAATCGAGAGCAGGATTGAAATCGATTATCGCAGTCACGGAGTTGAATAAACCATTCAGGAGGTGTACCTCCCGGTGTTTCGCAAACTTGGCAGATTTTTCGGTCGGCCCCGGGCGGCCGATCTGGGCGAATTCAGAGAGCTGTTCGGACGGTTTCAGCAGATTCTTAAAAGCAACAACCGCGTTCTGGAACTGATTTCCGACCTCGAAGACAAACTCGGCGGTGAGTATATTTTCGATATCAATTTTCTCAAAGACACCGCTGACGAACTTTCGCAGGAAGTTTATATCGTCTGTTCCAGCCTTAACGTTATCGCCGACAATAAATATCACGAACTGTTTTCCCGCCAGGCCGTCATCAGAGAGCAGTTAAACAATATTTTGTTGGGCCAGCCGGTGCTGCCGGGCGGAGGGTTTGTCATAGATTATAGTGACATAGATTCCGACATGGTAGAACTGGCCGGGGGGAAAAACGCCAACCTCGGCGAAATAAAGAACCACCTGAAGATGTTCACGCCGGACGGTTTTATAATTTCTACGACGGCGTACCATCGCTTCATGACCGGCAATGGGCTCTGGCCGGAAATACGGGATTTGAGAAAAAAACATCTCGGCAGTGACAGGGATGTCGCGAAGTACGATCAGGCTGTCGACCGGCTTTTTGCCGATTCACGCGTTCCCCTGGATATTGGCGATGCCATCAGCGAACATCTGGAAAGTCTGCGAAAACGCGGTCCGAAAAATCTGCGGCTGGCGATACGTTCCAGTGCCCTGGGTGAGGACGCCTCGGGGCGTAGTTTTGCCGGGCAGTTCGAATCCGCTCTTAACGTCCGGCCCGATGATGTATTTTCAACCTATGTAAAAGTACCTGTCCAGCCGGTTTAAAAGGAGGGTGTTCGAATATGCCGGTGAATCGGTTTTCGAGGAAAACCAGCTTCCATTCGCGGTCGGCGTTCAGGCCATGGTCGACGCCGCCACGGCCGGAGTGGCCTATTCGGTCGATACGACCGGCGAAACGCCCGACTGTATGGCTATTTCGGCGACGTACGGGCTCGGAACCGAAATCGTGGGAGGCACGACCGACGCCGATCTGCTGAAAATATCCCGGCTCGATCCCACAAAAATCGTTTCAACTAAAATCGGTCGGAAGATAAACCAGGTGACGGCTTCGGAAACATCGGGCGTGACCAGTCAGCCGGTCGCGGATAACCGTCAGAATTCAGCCAGCCTCACGGACGAGCAGGCCATAGACCTCGCCGGGCGCGTCTTGATACTGGAACGGTATTTCAAACGCCCGGTCGACGTGGAATGGTGTATCGGAACCGATGGCAAACTGTATATTTTGCAGTGCCGACCGCTGAAGCTGACAGAAAAACCGCCCAAGCGGCCGTTCGATCGTGCCGCCTATGCGGCCGACCTGCCGGTTATTATGAAAAGACAAGGGCAGGTGGCCCAGCGTGGTATCGCGGCCGGGAAAGTGCATCAGGTCAAAGAGGATGATATTGCCGACGATTTCCCGGTCGGAGCGATAGCGGTAACGAAGTATACAACGCCCCGCCTGACGGCAATAATCCGCCGCGCCTCGGCCATTATAACCGACATCGGCAGCCCAACCGGCCACATGGCCACCGTGGCGCGTGAGTTCGGTGTGCCCATGATTGTTAATACCGGCAACGGCACCGGGGTCATGTCCGACGGAACCGAAGTGACGGTCGACGCCGAAGAGAACGTCATTTACCGCGGAATTGTAAAAGAGCTCCTGGTATACAAGCTGGGGGCTGAAGACGTTTATCGGGACCTGAAAGAATATCACATGCTGCGCCAGTTACTCCGGCGTATTTCCCCCCTGTACATGATTGATCCGACCGGCTCGGGCTTTACCGCCAGAAACTGTCGAACCTATCACGATATAGTCCGCTTCAGTCACGAAATGGCGGTCAGACTCCTGATAAATCTGAACATTTCTTCCCGGCGTTTCCGGGGGGTCGAAGCCCGTCAACTCAAGCTCCCGATCCCTCTCGGTCTTCACATGATAGACCTCGGTGGCGGGCTGGTTCCCAAAGGCAGTGGGGCTATTTCGTCAATAGATGACATCCTCTCGCGTCCCATGCACGCGATTATAACCGGCTTGACGGCTCCCGGCGTCTGGAGCACACGGCCGCTTCAACTTGGCTTCGGTGACCTGGTGTCGAGCCTGACGCGGTACTCGATGACCGACCGCGGCGGGCAATATAAGGGACAAAATCTGGCGGTGGTTTCGGACCATTATGCCAATATCAGCCTGCGGCTGGGTTATCATTTCAACGTCATCGACACCTATATCTCCGGAAACGTCGACGACAATTACATCTATTTCCGTTTCGTGGGCGGCGTCACCGAGACCGAGCGCCGGCATCTCCGGGCGCTTTTAATCAAGGAAATTCTCGAAAAGCTGAATTTCAGGGTGACCCTTCGCGGCGATCTGGTAGTGGCGCGATTGAAAAAGTTGGCCGAGGAAGAGGCGATGGTCGTTTTAAAGGAAATCGGCCGTCTGATCGGGTTCACCCGTCAACTTGATACGCAGATGAGAAGCGAGCAGTCGGTGGCAGAAGGTTTCGAGGCTTTTTTCAATCGCACGCAGTCTGAAGACTAATATATATTTCTCGCTTTGCCGATCTAAATGCGCGATTTGGCAATGGTGTCGCCCAAAACACCGGTCCGATTCTTGTAAGTCACATTATTA
The DNA here is from genome assembly GCA_963702205.1 of uncultured candidate division Zixibacteria bacterium. Taxonomy (GTDB): domain Bacteria; phylum Zixibacteria; class MSB-5A5; order GN15; family PGXB01; genus CALAMC01. Next base: position 1,014,310 of record OY969724.1, on the reverse strand, counting down.
CTTAATCTTACACAAATAATCAAATTTTCCATGACCGGAACCTCTTTTAAAACAATTATGAACCTGACCGATCCATTTTTGTTAAAAGCGTTATAGTCCGCATGGAAGAAAGTAAACCAATGGAGGTGATGTAATGAAAACTCTGATGACAATCGGTGCGGCAGTTTTGCTAATGACTACTGCGGCGTGGTCGCAGCAGCCCAAGGGAATGCAAGGCCAGCAGCACGGCATGATGGGACAGACGCAGCCCAATATCACGAAAGCCGTATGCGTCCTGATGCCAAAAGGAAACGACAAAGTCCACGGGACAATTACGTTCGAAGCGGTCGAAGGCGGAATTAAAGTTACCGCCGATGTCAGTGGTCTGACCCCGGGCAAACACGGCTTCCATATTCACGAGTATGGTGATTGCAGCGCTCCCGATTTCACATCGGCCGGTTCGCATCTGATGGCTCCGGGCGAAGTGCACGCCGGACCGGATGATCCCAACCGTCATATCGGCGATATGGGCAATCTTGAGGCCGACGCCCAAGGCAATGCGCATCTGACGTTGATGGACAATAAACTGAGCTTCAGGGGCCCATATTCTATTATCGGCCGGGCGGTCATAATCCACGAAGGCGCCGATGACCTTAAGACGCAGCCAACCGGCAACGCCGGTGGACGGGCCGCGTGCGGCGTGATCGGCATCGCCAAATAGAACGGCTCTTATTCAGCATATATTCAATTCAAAGGAAATAAATCAAAGGGCGGTGGAAAACTCACCGCCCTTTAATTTTATATGTTACCGCAATATTCCGGCCGTCCTGATCGGTTACGGTCTCTGGTTGCCCTTATAATTTAGTTTCTTAAAGAACTGCCCCAGAGTTGCATGATAGCTCCATCCGATAATAAAAGAAACAGACAGGGTATTACCAGATAGGTCCGTACCGCGAAAATTGTCATAGTCGACCACACTGTATCGCAGAATCCCACCGAAGTACATACCTGAAGTCCGATCGATAAAGAATCTGTGACGCAGGCCGCAGCTTGCCGCCAATGAGCCAAATGTTATATACTTATCGGGGTCATGGGTCTTCTTAACGCTGTATATGACATCGTAACCTAAACCTATAAATATATCCGTACTAAAAGCCATGTTGTCCCACAATTTCAATCCTCCATCGACACCCAACAGCATACTTGAATATTCGTCCGTACTGATAATTTGTCCAAGGCTGTCCACTTCATAATCTTTTTTGGACGAACCGAAACGATAATTGAAGACGAAATCCGTTCTCCAGCGATGGGTTTCACCTCCCAATTGTACGCCGAAGTATGGGTGATTGCCGAGGACATCATTATTCCCCTGTGGCACCCAGCCGCCAATAAGAAGCGAGATATTTCCGCGCGCAGGAAATAACATTTTAGTTTTTTGCACGAATCTGTTATAGCTGTTTTGAATATTAGTGCCTTTGAACTCGTCCGATTGTATTCGTGCAAATACTGTATCGTACTCACCGCAATAAAACTGTCCGAGCAGTTTACCAGCGCGCGACGCGTCAGAATTTGAATAGACACCGCAGGCGAGGTCATTTTCAAACTTCAGGAAATTGTCGTGGGTGTTATCGATTGGTTGTAAGGCACTATGGAGATAGGTGAATTTTCGCCAGCTAATAAGGTCTTCCTGTTCGCTGCGATACCATAACATCTGGGAAAAAGTCGCGGGACCGATCAGCGAGTCGTTCATTTCTCCCCGGTCGGCCATGACCAGGTCCTGAACGACTTCCAGATTCGCGGCCGGTCCGCATTCCGTCTTGATATAATCGATGACATCAAGGATCGAATCCAGTTTATCTTCCCGGTACAGCCGGGGCACCTGTCGCTCGAAATTATAATGATATTGGCGGCAGGCACTGGGGTCATCCTGAGTCAGGAATGCGTGCATCTTTTCAAGTTCATCAGGCATTCGTTTCGATACTTGAGCACAAGAAAATAAAGTGAATGAAGCAAATAAAATGATGGCGGCGTGTGATAAACGAAATTGCATCGACTAAGACCTCCCATTTTCAACTGATAAATATAATAATGTGATTTACTTTGAAGATGTCAAACGTTAATAATGCATTACCGTGGAATGATACATACGGCTCGAATCACGAAAGGAATACAAAATGAAAAATACCTGGGCATCCGTCGTTTGGCCGCAGTTCGGGGCGGCTATAAAGACGCTCGAAAATGCCATCAATGCCTGTCCCGAGGATTTATGGAGCGACCGTTCCAGGAAACACGAATTCTGGTATATAGTGTATCATACGCTTTTCTGGCTCGATTATTATCTGGCTGATTCGGCCGAAGATTTCACACCGCCCAAGCCGTATACTATGAGCGAGATGGACCCGGCAGGGGTCCTGCCCGACCGAGTCTATACAAAAGATGAAATGCTCGCTTACCTGGAGTACTGTCGTGAAAAATGCCGGTCAATTATGTCAGGCATGTCCGATGAAAAAGCGGTCCGGATGAGCAAATTCGGGTCGCTCGATCTGGCTTGCGGGGAACTTCATTTATATAACTTAAGACACGTGCAGCACCATGCCGCACAACTCAATCTACTGCTCAGATTGAACATAGACTCGGCTCCACGCTGGGTCAAAAGAGCCGAATAAAAAAACCGCCCCGGAATACCGTTCTCGGGGCGGTACTTGGTTTATTCGGAATCAATGATTTCGTGTCTTAGTATTTCACGGCACAACCATAGGAAGCCGTCACCGCATTGGAGACCGGCTTGCCGTTCATGGCGGCGTCGAGCGCGGCGCTGACGTAATTGTGCGCGCCTTCCAGCTCTGACGGTTTAGTCGACGGGGTATCGTCGATACCGCCGGCATAAATCAACATACCTTCGGGATTGATTATATACATATCCGGTGTCGTCTTGGCACCGTACATCCGGCCCACTTTGCCGTCGGCGTCGACCAGATAAGCCGTAGCCATCGACTTCACCGAGGCAATGCGGTGGTCGAGTGCCTCCCCCGTGAAATTGCCCTGTTTACCCGGCGCGGAAGAGCAGATCGATAGCCAGACCACGCCTTTTTTGACGTATTGGGACTGCAGAGTCTGCATGTTATTGGTTCCGTACTGGTTCTTCACGAACGGACAATCGAAATTGATCCATTCCAGCACGATGTACTTACCCTTAAAGTCGCTCAAGGAATATTCCTTGCCATCGGCACCCGTAAGGGTAAAATCGGGGGCCTTCTGACCGATCTCGGCCATGGCCATGGTCGACATAGGTTCTGTCTCGCCTTTGGTGGCGGGCTTGTCGTTTCCGGCATGCACCGCCAACGATGCCGTCAGGATTATCCCGAACACCGCGACACCCAACAGTTTGTAAATCTTCATATTCGTTCGTCTCCCCTGCTCACGTGCTCTTTTCGACCGACGTCACCGGTGAGCGTGCGGTGTCGTCAGCTTTTGATGTTTTCCAGTGCTTTCAAGACCACGCCGGGGGTGAGGATTTCCGGCAGTATTATAGGTGAATCGGTTTTACCTTTTATATATAGTACATACAGCGGGACACTGTTGCGGCCATGCTCGGCCAGAGCTCTGGTGATTTCTTCGTTGTACGACGTCCAGTCGGCCTTGAGCGTGGCCACACCGAGCTCTTCGAATTTCTTCACGACGTCTTTCGAGTCGAGGGCGACCTTTTCGTTGACCTGACAGCTCAAACACCACGCGGCGGTGAAATCGACAAAGACCGGCTGACCGGAAGCGGTCAGTTGATCGAGCTTTTCCTGTGAAAATGATTCCCACGCCAGCCCATCGACGTTGTCGCTTTTGGTTGCGAGAGGTACATCGAAACTGGTGCCGTACAATCCTACTCCGAAACCAGACAGCAAAAAGAAGACGGTCAGGACGCGCGCCGCGACTTTAAGTCGTCCGGTCGTGACCGGCGTTCCCCAGCGGCCCCAGAGCCATGCCCCGACACCGAGCAGAACCAGGCCCATCAAAAACAGCGCGATAGCCGTGGCTCCCGCCTGCAGCGCCAGAACCCACGCCAGCCAGACGACGGTGGCCATGAGCAAAAATCCCATGATATGCTTGAGGGTTTCCATCCATGGGCCGGGACGCGGGACAAACCGCATCAGGCGCGGCGAAGCCGACAAGACAACGTACGGCAGCGCCAGCCCCAGTCCGAGGGCCGAGAAAATCGCCAGCGATACAAAATAGGATTGGGACAGGGCGTAACCAAGCGCCGAACCCATAAACGGCGCCGTGCAGGGTGTCGCCACCACGACCGCGGTCACTCCACTCAGGAACGAACTCATTTTGCCGTGGCGGGATGTTGCGAGATTACCTGCTCCGGTCAGCGACGTGCCGATTTCAAACACGCCCAGCAGGCTCAATCCGAACAGGAAAATAAACGACGCCAGGATGGTCAAGAAGATTGGCGACTGTAACTGGAAGCCCCAGCCCAGCTGTTCGCCACCGGCGCGCAAGGCGATTAACGTCCCGGCCAGAATCCAGAACGAAACCAGAATCCCGGCCGAAAACATCAGTCCGCCGGACAGGGACCGTCCCCCATGATCTCCGGCTTCTTTAACGAAGCTGAGGATTTTTATGGACAGCACCGGCAGGACACACGGCATAAGGTTTAAAATCATGCCGCCCAGGAAGGCGAACAACAGCGCCAGCCACAGGTTGTTAAGGCCGGTCGAAGCCGCAATTGCCACACCGGAGATATCTTTATTGACCCCAACAGGAATACTGACGGCAATGGCCGTCTCGGACCCGTCCCCGCGCCAACCATGCGGATTGACCAGAATCCCCCGCAGGGTATCTGCCGACTGCATCTGGTAGTGTGACTTTTTAAGATGAAGCGCAAAGCCTGAATCAGTCGAGTCAATTTGTGGCGCGGCCATATAGTCCAGGATCATTTTATTGTAGGGATAAAAGTCAATAGAATCAAGCGGTCCTCTAAACCAATCGGGGGGTTGAATATTGATGGCATAACCGTCGCTTTCGACATTGGCGGACAGACGCCAATCGGGCATGGTGACCGGAAGATGGTTGCGGGTTCGGGCGAAAAGTCTGTTTGTTTTATCGTTGACGGTCATATCGCCGGAAACAACCGGAAGCTGCAGGCTCAGGTCGGCATCGCCGGGGACACAGACTTCCCGGCAGACCAGCCACGAAGCCTTGACTTGGAGGTTTATTTTTTCTCCCGGCTTCAAATTGGCGGGCGGAAATATTTGGACGGGCAGCAGGACTTCACCATTATATCCAAAATCCACCAGGGGCGGCTGGACGATTCTATCGGGCACCGGCCATTGAATTTCGCCGGTCCGGAAGCCATCGGGAAGCTGCCAGGTCAGTTTGGGCGGAGTCCCGGCGTCACCGGGATTGCGCCAGTAGACGTGCCAGTCGGGATCGAGGTTCAGATGCAGCCCGACCCAGAACGGCTGCCCCGGCGCGATGGACATCATCTCCGACACTAATTCGGCTTCGACATGCCCCACCGGCACGGGACCGGCCTGGACGGTGGACGCCGACAAAAATGCCGTCAGTATCAGGATTCCGAAAAACAAAGATATATTTCTTATTCGATTGCAGCGCATAAACATCGGACTAATCCCGGCCGCCCTTCGGGGGCGGCGTAATAGCTAATTATTTCGATCCGTTTTGTCCATTATAGAGGTCGTCATAGGCTTAAACGATTTCGGCAGCGGTTTGGTTCCGGTCCCTGGGCCGGGGGCGGTGCGTCCCGGCCGCCGTCTCGAAAAAAAATTCCTTGTATAATTTGGCTTCATGGATATATTATATCCATATTCGCGATCCGGCCGGAACACAGGAGCGTCCAGCCGGTCGCCGAAATTCATGGCGAAAAACTAAATACGCCGCCACCGACGGTCTTCGCGATTTCCACCTTGCGGCGTGCCATTGACGTCGAAAAGGAAGGGCCGGGACGATCACCGTCCGGGCCGAAAGAATCTTAAAGAATAAACGGAGGTCAGTTTTGAGCCGAAGCTATCGCCAAGCCGTCCAGGGGGTTATTTTTATTCTATCGATCATATTCGCGACCGCGGCGTTCGCCGAGACGGTCGACATCTCGATCGAAAGTTTTTCATTTATGCCGCAAAGCCTGATCATCGATACCGGGACGGTTATGCGCTGGACCAACAACGACCCGGTTCCGCACACGAGCACGTCCGATCTCGGCGTCTGGGATTCAGGAACGATAAGCCCCGGCGGCGTCTATCAGAGGACGTTTTCGACGGCCGGCGTTTTTCCTTACCATTGCAATATTCACACGTCGATGGTCGGCACGCTGACGGTCGCGCCGCTCGACCAGATTTACAGCATCCCCGAGGTTTACGATGATATTGACAACCTGGTGAGCGCCGGGGAGATAAAGGTTTTCGGGGAGTTCTGTTCCGAGCAGGACCCGCGACTCGTGACGCAGTACTACCGGCGTATGCAGGGCCAACCGATGGATGAGGGGACGATGATGTTTCTCGACGGGTCTCTGCCGGATACAGCGTACTGGTATGGCGGAGCGATGATCGTCAGCGGCACCGTCTCCAAGAACGCGACGGAAAACGCATTGAGTGATTCGGCTTACGCCATTTTCACGGCCACGTCTTATGAATATATCGACACGGGAGGCGATACGATTTCGACGCCGCCTCTCGATTTTCCGGCCCCGCCCGGTCCGTTCGACAAGGTCGGCTGCGACTCCTGTAAATTCGCCTTCCTTTTAAGCGGCGGGATAGACTCGGCCCAGAACGCGCCGTATTTCTGGCAGGACCTTCTCAATACCTATAAATATAAGGTCGATCCATCGGACAGCGGCGGCCAGTACTGCCCGGACAACGTCTATATGGTTTATTTTGACGGCAAGAGCGACAGTTCCACGGCCATCTCCGACGCCAACGTCCACCCGGCCAACAGCGATACGATCAAAACGATATTCAATGAAATTTCGCACAAGATTGCCGAGTGCGGCCGACAGCATAAAAAGAATACGTTCCAGAAGATGATTTCCAACCACGGCGCTCCCGGCGGATTTATCGGCCTGATGGGCAAAGATCCGGATGGTCAGGCGACGTCTATGTTTCCCGAGTCGCTGAGGGTGGCAATACAACAGCTGATAGATTCGAGTCTCGACGTTATGTACGATGAGCTGACTTTATGCCACGGCGGCGATATAATAGACACTCTCAAAAACCTCGATCTAAAAGATTCGACCGAGGTGCACGAAAACTCGGCGGCCGATCACGGCGACAGTTATTTCGGTCCGACCGGGAGCGAATATCTTAAGGCCAAGCTCGCGCGCCTGAGGGCGGGTGATCCCTATGAGACGGCGGTCGATTCGGCCAAAGCCGCGTACGCTCGTTATCTTCAAAAACTCAAGGCCGACGCGATCTCACGAAGAGACAAACGGCAGGCGATAGCGGATACGACCACCAACGCCCGAAAAAAAGCCAAGCTTCAGGACGACATCCAGAAGATTGCGGATGAAATCGCCAAACTCGCGGCGGCTATTGCCGAGGGCAGCCGCAGCTACGTTTCGTTCCCGTTTAAAAACCAGGGCGAGTGGAAACATGCCTTGGTCCCGGCGGGCGGTCAGACCGATTTGAAATTTGGCGCGGGCCTCGGTCACGGGCATGTCACGGTTTGGAACGAAGAACCCGATGGCAGTCGGACCCGGATAAAAATCTTCAACTGGAACGTCCCGGGCACTGCCGGTTTCACACCGGGTAACGAAGATCGAGTCATACTCGGCTCGGGAATCCAGGCCTTATCGCTCTGGATTGAAAGCGACGACAACAGTCCGTTTAATGTCATGGCTGAGTCGTTCCCGAGCCAGACGTCGCCCGAGGCGCTCTCCAATCCGGCCGATTATGCCGGTTTTTCGGTCGGCGGCCACGATAGCAGTTTCGCTGAATTCAACCCGGCCCTGACCGGTCCGATAGAAATTTTCGGAATTGACGAAGAGGGCTTTAATACTTCGGCTCAGCCCGCCTTTTTCTCGCCCGACTTTACCGGCGGCTGCACCGATTTGACCGTTCATTTCACGGTGACACCCAACGAGTACTGGAACGACGTGCAAATAAAATTAGAAGCGCTCGATCTGGCCTCGCCGGGCCCGATTGCGGTGGAATGTCCGGGTGCGGAATTCCCGCTGGGTACAATAACTCTTACCGAACCCGGTGAATACACTCTTAAGCTGGGAGCTATTCCGCCATCGGCACCGGGGACGATTAGTATCCACGTGCCCGAAGGCGGCGCGCAGTTTTCACTCGATTCCTGGGGCCTGGGACCGATCGCACCGGCTTATGTCTGCGGCGATCCCAGCGGTGATGAATCAGTCAACCTGGTTGATATACTGTACCTGATCTCCTACCTCTATGACGATCCGGCCGGACCGGCACCCGAACCCCTGGAATCCGGGGATGTCAATGCCGACGGACTGGTCAACCTTCTGGATATTTTGTACTTGATCGAACACCTCTACGGTTCACCACAGGGCCCGGCCCCGATCTGCCCGTAAATCAGTTCAATGTAAAAGGCCGCCGCAAGGTGGCCTTTTTTTTATGGTGCCATTGTCGAGAGGGACTATTTCTGAGACCGATTATCTTCGCCGTCGTCGCGCTGGGCCAGATCCTGTATCAAATCGGTCTGGATTTTCTGGATTTCGAGCAGGCGCTGCCAGGAATGATTTATCAACTGGTCGAGCTTGACATGCAACTGGCGGATTTCGATTTCAGCCTTTAGATTTATCTGATAATCGTGTTCGGAGCGCAGCCTGTCTTTGGCCTCCTGACGGTTCTGGCTCATCATGATGATCGGAGCTTGCAGTGCCGCCAGGCACGAAAGAATCAAATTCAGCAATATAAACGGATAAGGGTCGAACGGTCGAAGGAGCAAAACAATCGTATTTATCACTATCCAAACGAGCAGGACCAATCCGAAAATAATTATGAATCTCCAGCTTCCACCGAAATTGGCGACCCGGTCGGCGACCCGATCACCGAAAGAGAGCCTGGTATCGAATTCAGTTTCAACGTTTTTTGAGATGAGTTCGTGCTCTTTGAGACTGTTGATGACGGCGTCCTCGACGGCTGAAAGTTCCCCGCGCTGGGCCTCCAGAGAATCCTCAACATATTCGGCCCGGAAGCGATTTAAGCATGACAAACAAATGACATGATTCAAATCCCAGTCCGGGTGCTGCTTACGAATCAAATCCCCGACCGGGGTTTGAATAAACTCGGCCAACCGACCTTCGGACCTGGGTTTGGACTGCCCGCAAATAGGGCACGTGAACGCTGCGGCTTTCGGTTCGATCATGGAACCTCCTTAAATCCCGACTCAATATAACTTTTCATAATCGATAAAATCCAATAAATATTCTTTGTGTCAAATCGGTTTGCAGTTGTCCAAATTCAAACGAAGATATAGATTGATATTGATAATACTATTTTAACCGTGCGTTTGCAATGCAATTCGATAATGTTTATGAAGATGCCGGGCGGGCGGAGGCGTACGCCAAGCTCGAATTCCCCGGAACGTACTACCTGGCCTACCGGGATTTGCCGGAAATTATAATTGAATACGTGACCGGAAGGAACGCTCTCGATTTCGGGTGCGGAACCGGACGCTCCACACGGTTTCTTAAAAAGCTCGGCTTCGGTGCAGTCGGGATTGATATTTCTGAAGACATGCTCAAGCTCGCCCGGCAGCGCGACCCGGAGGGGGAATATTTCGCCGTCAAAGACGGCGACATGAGCCGGTTTGACTCGGCGACGTTCGACCTGGTGCTGTCGGCTTTCACGTTTGACAATATCCCAACGGAATACAAAAAAATCAGAAACATGAAAGAAATCAAACGGCTCCTTGGGCCCGGTGGTGCATTTGTCAACCTCGTGTCCTCACCGGACATTTATATCAACGAATGGGCGTCGTTCAGCACGAAAGATTTTCCGGAAAACCGTAAAGCCGGGAGCGGGGACAAAGTCAAAATAATCATGACCGACGTCGACGATCGACGACCGGTCGAGGACGTCGTCTGGACCGATGATGCTTATCGCGATGTTTATCGAAAATCCGGCATTGAACCGGTCAGGACGTACAAACCGCTGGCGCGGGACGACGAACCGTACGATTGGATCAACGAAACCAAAATCGCACCGTGGGTGATTTACGTCCTGAAGTAAATTTCTCCGACTTTCCGAATATTGATCTTTATGGATGAATCTGGAATTCAGGTCTATTATAAATGCCGCTTAAAAAAGCTACTTTTTGGCTTTCTTCTTGCCGTGCATGATTACCTGAAAGTCATGAATTTCATAATCGCTCAGTTTGTCTTTTAATTCAACGGTCAGAGCATCCCATGGAATATCGTCGATATGGCCGGTGTCGTCGTCGATGAAATGATGGTGGTTTTTCACATTCGGATCAAATACCACGGTTCCTTCCCTGAGCACCTGCGTCGTAAGCAGTCCTTTTTTGACCATAAGGTTCAGGGTATTATAAACCGTAGCCCGGGAAACCGTCGGACATTTCTTGCGGGCGATTTTGAGGACGTCATCGGCCGACGGGTGGTCTTTGGTTGTCAAAACGTAATCAACCACGGCAATTCTTTGCGGGGTCGGCTGAATCCCGCAATGGCGAAGTGTATTTATTATCTCTTCCACATTATGAGATACGTTCTTAATTTAGACGATTTCAAGAATTTTTATAAACGACAGCGGGACTGCACAATTCCGCCCGGATTCGGGACTCAGCTTTCGTCGGTTTGGCCGAGACCATGGAGCCTCGATTCCGGGCCGCTGGACTTTACGATATAAACCGGTATGGAAACACGGTGCTGAACGACGCTCGCCGTTTGCCCGAAAACGATATCCGCCAAACCGCTATGACCATGAGAACCCATGACCAAAAGGTCGATCGACGCTTCTTTGACGGCACTGACAATCTCATCGACAGCATTACCGAACCGCAGTTCGGTCGCCACAGAGACGTTTTGATCGGTCAATTCGGCGGCAATCTGATCAAGATACTGCTCGTCGGATGAAACGTGCGATCCGCCTCCCTCTTTGCCGTAGACTGCAATACTCGGCGTATCGGCGACGTGGATCAGGATCAGATCGGCCTTTTCAATACGCGCCATGTTCAATGCGGCGGAGATAATGGCGGCGTCACCCTCGGAATGTTCAATGGCCGCCCCGATCCGCTTGATCGCCACGGGCCTGATGTTGCGGGCGACGTTTTCAGACATGGCGTCGACCGGGTAATCGCGACGAACATCCTTGCGGACAACGGCCCGGTAGGTCAGATAGATCAGCAAACCCAATAAAACGATAAGTAAAGGAATCATAATAAACCATAACAATAGACCGCCGCTTGTCAGCCAGGCGGAGATTTCATCCCAAACCAGCTTTAGATTTAATGCTATGATAATTGCGGCGATTACCCACGAGGCAATAATCACCCAAAATCTATTGGCAAAGGAGCCCATAATTTTGCGGTCGGATGTGAAGTGAATGAGAGGTACAACGGCAAATGGCAGCTGAAGGCTCAGGACAACTTGCGATAGAACCAGAAGACCATAGATCCCTTCGTTACCGGTCATGGCAATAACCACAACGGCCGGGCCGAGGGCCAGAACACGGGTGATCAAACGCCTCAGCCAGGGCGAAATGCGGAGGTTAAGAAATCCCTCCATGACGACCTGCCCGGAAATGGTCCCGGTAATGGTCGAGCTTTGCCCGGCAGCCAGCAAAGCTATGGCGAAGGCGACCGGCGCCAGTGACGACCCGAGTACGGAATCGAGCATATAATGGGCCTGCTGTATTTCGGTTACGACAATGCCGCGCGAATAGAAATCGGCCGCCGCCGTCACGAGGATGGCGGCATTGACAAAAAACGCGGCGTTGAGAGCGATGGCCGAATCAAGGAAATTAAAACGGCAGGCTTCGGCCTTGCCGGTGTACGTATTGGATATGCTTCGCGACTGCACTAAAGACGAGTGCAGATATAAATTGTGGGGCATGACCGTGGCGCCGATGATCCCGATGCTGATGTACAGAGTCGAAGGCGACAGATGCGGAATAAAACCCGCCGCGCACTGGCCCCAGTCGGGTTTGGCGAGAAAGACCTCGATTAAAAAGCAACCGCCGATGGTCGCCACCAGCATAACAATGAACGCCTCCATTTTCCGAACGCCGAATCTCTGCAAAGCCAGGAATAAAAAAGTATCGAGGGCTGTAATCAGACAACCCCAATAGAGCGGAATTTTGAACAAAAGGTTCAGCCCGACAATGGTCCCGATGGCCTCGGCCAGATCGGTGGCAGTGATGGCTATTTCGGCCAGCACCCAGAGGGCATAGGTAACTATACGAGGATACTCCCGACGGCACGCCTGTGCCAGATCGTGACCGGTAACGATACCGAGCCGGGCCGACAGGGTCTGGAGCAGAACCGCCATAAGGTTGGACATGAGCAGGACCCAGATCAGCGTGTAGCCGAAGCGGGCGCCGCCCTCGATGTCGGTGGCCCAGTTGCCCGGGTCCATATAGCCGACACTTATAAGATAGGCCGGACCGACAAACGAAAACAACCGTCGCATCCAGCCGCGCCGGTCGATACGAATGCGCTTTGGAAATGAATCGTCGGGTTGTTCGAAGGGTTTGTCAGTATTATCCATAAAAATTAACTCGCGCTATCAATATCGCATGTGGGGCGTACAACGGCCATAAAAATAAAAAAAATCAAGCGGGGGTAATTTGCATTTATTTTAAAGAAATGCTTGCCGTTAAATAAAAGGTCAGGCCTTTACCAGGGTTCGATAGCGATTGCGGCGATTTTCGAACAGCCGATCGCCCAACTCTTTGCTTCGCCATTCCTGATATTCGGAGAAATTGCCTTCGAACCAGCGGACTTTGCCGTCACCCTCGAAAACCAGCAGGTGGGTGCAGACACGATCGAGGAAGAATCGGTCGTGACTGATAACCATAATGCAGCCCGAAAACTGCAGAATAGCCTCTTCCAGCATGCGGAGAGTGTTGACATCGAGATCGTTGGTCGGTTCATCGAGTAAAATCAAATTCCCCCCGGCCTTGAGAACTTTGGCAAGGTGACACCGGTTGCGCTCGCCGCCGGAAAGCTCTCCGGCCTTTTTTTGCTGAGCCGAACCCTTGAAACCGAACTGGGCCAGGTACTGACGGATGGGGATTTTGCGATTGCCGATCGGGATTTCATCCAGGCCCCCGCCGACTTCTTCGATCAGCGGCTTATCACCGATGATGGCTTCACGTTCCTGATCGGCATAGACCAGACTGACAGTCGTGCCGAGTTTGATGCCGCCGTCGAGCGGCTGCAAATTCCCCGCAATAAGGTTAAACAGGGTCGTCTTGCCGGTGCCGTTGGGCCCGGCCAGACCGATAACGGCCCCGCGCGGGACGATGAAATCGAGTTTTTCGAACAGCCGCTGGTCATCGAAACCCATCGCGACGTCATGAAACTCAACGACCTGATTGCCGAGATCGGGACCCGGTGCGATCTGTATGACAACGGCACTTTCGGATTTGCGAGCGGCGGTTTCTTTGGCGACCAACTGCTCATAGTCACGAATTCGAGCTCGCGACTGCTCTTTGCGCTCGCCACGGCTCATGCGAATCCACGACAATTCCCGTTGAAGCATCTTGCTTCGGGGCGAATCCTTTTTCTCACCTTCAGCCAGATCGACCAGCTTCTGTTCCAGCCATGAAGTATAATTGCCCTCCCACGGTATCCCGTGTCCGGCTTCGAGTTCCAGAATCCATTTGGTGACGTTATCCAGAAAATACCGGTCGTGCGTGACTATAATTACGGTGCCGGGATACACGACTAACTGTTCTTCGAGCCAGTTGATTGTTTCGGCGTCGAGGTGGTTGGTCGGTTCATCGAGCAAGAGCAGGTCCGGCTTTTCCAGCAAAATTTTGCACAAAGCCACCCGGCGCTTTTCGCCACCGGACAAGGTGCCGACAACCCGGTTGTCCTCGGGGAGACACAAGGCGTCACTGGCGACATTGATGGCATGGTCGAGATTCCAGGCATCGAGGGTATCGATTTTGTCCTGCAAAACTCCCATTTTGTCCATAGCCTTCTGCATGTCATCGTCATCCATCGGCGTGGCCATGTTGTCGGCCAGTTGGTTGTACTCATCGAGCAGAGCCCGGGTTTCGCTGAAGGCCGATTCGATGGTCTGGCGGACGGTCAGGTCCGGGTCGAGTCGCGGCTCCTGCTCGACCATACCGGCCCGATAGCCCGACGTGATGAAAGCATCGCCCTGGAATTCGGTATCCGCCCCGGCCATGATTCGCAGCAGAGTCGATTTGCCGGAACCGTTTTCGCCGACGATTCCGATTTTGGCGCCGGGATAAAAGCTCAGGTTGACGTCTTTCAAAACCTGCTTGGTGCCAAAGAATTTATTCAGGCCTCGCATGTGAAATATAAATTTATCGGTCATAACGGTATTCTCCCCATTAGATATATAATTACGCACCAATTAACGAAAGTCGAGTCCGCCGGGCAAGGGGAATTTCAAAGCGCAATTCTTCGTTTGGCCGTGATGACGATTTAAATTCTCAAATATATCGATATAACCGTCGTTTTATTTTAATTACGGGCCTATTAATCATTGTTCAGGAGCAGATAAGAAAAGGGCCCAAAACACTGGCGCATACCGAACCTGGAGGAAGAATGATCAAGGGTGTTCATACCATGTTTTTCACGTCACAACCGGATGAGTTGAGGGCCTTTATTCGCGACAAATTGAGATTTCCGTATACCGACGTCGGCGGAGGCTGGTTGATTTTCGATTTGCCCGAAGCCAATATGGGGTGTCATCCCGACGACCCGGCCAAAGGCAAACCGTCGGGCCTGCCATACATATCATTCTACTGCGAAGACATAAGGCAGACAGTCGCGGAATTAAAAGAGCGAGGTGTGGAGTTTGTCGATGAAATAAAACCTAATGAATACGGGTTTATTACTCATTTCAAAATGCCGGGTGATATCGAGGTGGAATTGTACGAACCGAAATACTAAAGGGCATGCTAAAACAAAGAGGCTCGCCGAAACGAGCCTCTTTTTGTGGAGTGCCGATACTGTCCTTACATATCCATTTGACCGGTATACAAATCAGTATGTTTGGGATCGACTTTAAGACGATAAGAAGCGGCCCAGTCTTCCATGCCGTCTTCGGCGTACGGAGCGGCGTCTTCGGCATAGATCAAATTCATGTCTTCGACACCATCGAGCCAGTAATAAGTCCAGGCGCCATGCTCAAGAGTCGGGGCGTCATAAGAATATTTGCGATCGGACGCCGTAGCCATGAACGTACCGTCGACGACGTCGAGATGGAAGTCACCAATAACACAGGCATCGAGCGTCGCCAGCTTTTTGGTGCAATTGACGGCGTTGAAATACGACATGACATAGCCGTGGGTGACATAGTACAAATCGGCCGAAATAATGGCCGAACCTTCGGTGGAACGACCGCCGTGACCGGAATAACAAAACGCGATCTCATCTCCGGACTCGGCATTATCGATAAGCCACTGTAAACCGGCCGTAATATTAGTACCCGTGGCATTCATATCGAGGTCCATACGGCAGGTGAATCCCTGGGTCAGCAGCCATGCCCGCATGGCCTGGGCATCGTCGTCGCAAAACTCCAGATCATTCGCCGTGCCTTCGTAGTCGGAAATACCCACAATATAAGCGTACTTATGGCCCGGATTGGGATTGGGATCGCCGCTGGTCGTGTCGGGCGGCGGTTCCGGCGCGGGCTTTTTGCTAAGTACGGCGGTCGGGACTTTTTGGTACGTCAGCGTGAAATTGGCCACGACGTCGGCCGGACGGGTTTCCACGAAGTCAGGGCGCTGAACCAGAGGCGCCGAATAATCGACGTGGGAACTGGGCTGGGTCGGCGGAGTGCTGCTGCAGGCGAACACGAGCAACACAGCCAGAATTGCCAGAGCAATGCCAAAAAGTTGCTTCATAGATCCTCCTGAAATGTGAGGGTTGGAGATTTAAAATGTCTCGTTCAGCATCTTTTCAGCATCATTTATAAATATATGAGTTTATAAATTTCGAGCAATAAAAATAATAGATTATTAGGACTATTATTGTCATATTAGGCATCGATAATAAAACCCCCCAATCGAGGGGCTTTATTCAAAGCAGCATTATTTTCCGGCGGAAGATTTGGCCGGGTGACGAACCGTGCGGATCACCGGAATCGTAAAATGGGTTCGGCCCTGATTGTTAAATTCAATCGTAAACGACTGATCGATGTTTTCGTTGACATAATCCGGCTTGACCGTCAATGTCCCCTTGACTTTCTGACCGGCCTTGATTGCATAAGGCAAATCCACGTCGAAATAGTCTGTCGGATAATACACCATATGCCAGGTGAGGTCCTGGTCGGTAACGTTTTCCATCGTAAAATTAATATAATCGCGTTTTCTGGTGCCGTACTGGGAGACGTCCAGTTTGTACGGACTGATAATGACCGGTTTCGTGGAATCCATTTGCACCTGCACGAATCCGGTCAGCGAGATTGTCCGGCTCGGTTCGGAGGTATTGCTGTTGATCCTGATCGTCTTGTGAACCCGGTTGGTGTACTGCTTGGAGCTGAACGATATTTCCAGAAAAGTGCTGTCACCGGGGGCAATCCTGGATTTTTTCAACGGGGCTTTGGTGCAGCCGCAGCCGGGCTTGACATCGGTAATCTTGAGCGTATCGCTGCCGCTCGAAACCAGCCAGTAGCCGCCGAATACTCTGGAGTTTTGCGGCATTATACCGAAATCGAAGTTTTCCTTCGGGATGGTCAGTTCCGCCTCGGCCAGGGCGGTTGGCCCGAAGGCCAGTGCGATGATGCCTGCGAATATTATTGATTTGATTGATTTCATTTTCAACTCCTTGATAGTCTACGAGAACAATTTTCGGGTGGCTTCACCCAAAAGGGTGGTTGATTCATTTTGAAAGATGGGAATTATTTTATCTATCTCACAGCAGCCGAGGTCGACAATGGCCTTCGCGACCAGCTCGGCGTCGCGCTCGGTTTTCAGGTCCGAGATGCTCAGGTGACAGGTTTCGCTGCAGTCTCCGACTTTTAGATGCACTTCCTTTATTTCCAGAGAATCCAATAAAGTCTCGATTTTATCTTCATCCATACCCAGCGCCCAAAGAAGGGTCATGATACCCTTGCTGTCGGTGGCGATGTTTTTGTCAACGCCGGTGATGGAAATCTCATATCCGACCTGTTCCCGTGTTTTTATCGGATAAAACGCCGTGACGGCCAGAATTATTATTGTCAGCCCCAAAGCGAGGCGGTGGCGCGATAAAAACAGCGGGAATCCGAACAGGGGCCGACCTGAATCTTCAGCTTTGCTTTTTACCTCGGCGACCGTCAATTGCCTTTCCGGAGTGGCATTATGCCAGGTCTGCACATCGCGGTGGACAGCAGTTTCAGCGTTAACCAGTGCGGCACAGTCGGGACAGGAAGCAATATGGTCGGTCAGTTCACGATCGCGGCCATAAATATCCTGCCGCCAGTCGGCGTCATTTAATCTTTTCCGAGCCTGTTGACAGTTCATACGGTTCGTTTTCCCAAACATTGTTAGAGTTTTTCGCTCCGTAAAGAGCGACCAGTTTCTTTCGCATTTTACTGCGCGCCCGCGAAAGGCGCATCTTTATCTGACATTCGGTTTTTGACTGCAGTTTCGCCACCTCGGTGATTTTCCAGCCTTCCAGTTCACAGAGCACCACCAGCCAGCGATCTTCCGCCGACAGCACCGACATCGCCAGGTCGAGGCGGCGCCTTGCCGCAAACAATCCCGAAGGGTTTTCGCTCGGTTCCGATCCCGGACCAATTTTCGAGCCGAACACGAGCCGCTTCCACCACGGGCTTCGAAACCGGCCTTTGTATTCGTTGCCGATTATTTTATACAGCCAGCAACGAAACGATTCGGGTCGGCGCAGGTTGTCGTGTCCATGAAAGGCCTTTATTATCGCTTCCTGATACAAATCGTCACCATCATCGACATTTCCGGATAGTCGAAAACAGAAGGCCCTGGTTCGGTCGTGTTCTTCTTCGACCAGTTGCCAGAAAAGAGATTTATTAATTCCCATCTGCAGTTAAGATGAAACCAGCAGTTAAAAAGTAACAGATATTTTATACAAGCTCGAATATTTATAAACCTTACGGGTATATAAGTTCGGAGAGACAATGCCCGGAAAACCTCGAATGGCGTTTTGCTACAGGTTTTATTAATTGACGGGAATATTAAATCTGCGTAACATTCGGCGGAATTCACAAAAAGGAGAGAAATCAATGCTAACGTATGTTCTATTGGCCGTACTGGCCATAATCATAATCGCATCGATTACGATATACAACCGACTGATTAAACTGAGAAACACGGTGCAATCGTCATGGTCGGATATCGACGTCCAGCTCAAGAAAAGATTCGATCTTGTCCCGAGTTTGGTGGAGACGGTCAAAGCGTATGCCAAACACGAGAGAGAAGTATTCGAAAAAGTCACGGAAGCGCGCTCGATGGCCATGCAGGGTGGCAGCCCGCAGCAGATGGCCAAATCGGAAAATATGTTTCGGGATACATTAAAGAGCCTGTTTGCCGTCGCCGAAAATTACCCCGAACTGAAAGCTAATCAGAATTTCCTCCAGTTGCAGGGGCAGTTCCAGCAGCTGGAAGACGCGATCGAATCGGCCCGACGCTACTATAATGCCGTCGTCCGCGATTTCAACACCGCCATGCAGACTTTTCCGGCGGTGATTTTCGCGGGGATGCTCGGGTTCAAACCGGCCGAATTTTTCGAGCTGGAATTGCCCGAAGAAAGAAAACCGATCCGCCCGGATTTTTCATAATAGTCGGGAGGAAATATGAAGACGAATATTTTTAAGACCATCCGGCTAACGTTGTTCGCCGGTTTGCTGGTCCTGGTGGCAGCCTCCTGTTTGTCGGCGCAGGATTTCGTTATCGAGCAGTATGGTGCCGTAATCAGGGTCAACCAGAACAGCACCGTCGACATTACCGAATCCATCCAGGTCAATTTCGAGCGGCAAAAACACGGCATCTATCGCGAGATACCGTACCGTTACGTCGACGAACTCGGTCACACCAAAATAATGCCGATTTCGGTGCATTCCGTGAAAGACGCCGACGGCAACCCGCACACGTACCGCGTTTCGCACCAGGGAAACGTCGTCAATATTCGCATCGGTGACGCCGACCGTTACGTCCATGGGCAGCAAACTTATGTGATTGATTATACCGTGGAAAACGCCCTGTTGTTTTTCGACAATCACGACGAGCTGTACTGGAATGTCACCGGCAATTACTGGCAGGCTCCAATCAAGAAAGCCTCGGCTCTGGTGACGCTCAACGCCGATAAGAAAAGCAGCGGGTTGAGCGGTGACTGCTACACCGGGCACTATGGGTCCAATCAATCCAATTGCAGCACGACCGACGTCAAGGACGGCGTATTGTTTGAAACCACCGAACCTCTGGGCAGCGGAGAAGGACTGACCATTGCCTTCGGCTGGGACAAAGGCATCGTCACACCGCCGTCGGACTGGCAGAAATTCGTCTGGAGGATAAACCTTGTCGAAAACTGGGTTTTCGTTCTGCCTCCGCTGGTTTTTATTTTCATGATCGTGCAGTGGTTCCGCAAAGGCCGTGATCCCAAAGTGCGCGAGGCGGTGACAGTCATGTACGACCCTCCGAAAGCCGGTGACAAACCGCTGTCGGCGGCGGAGGTAGGAACGCTGATCGACGAACAGCTCGATCAGAGGGATTTGTCGGCCGCCATTGTCGGACTGGCGGTGAAGGGATTTATCAAAATCAAAGAGAGCGAAAACGAGGGTCTGCTGAAGATTTTCACATCGAAAGAATATGAACTGATCAAGCTCAAAGATCGCGACTTCGACCTGACCCCGTTCGAACGGCAACTTTTCGATGACTTGTTCGAGGATGGTGCGACGTCGGTGCTCGTGTCCGATTTAAAAAACAAATTCTACGTGCACATTTCATCGCTAAAAAGCACCCTGTTCAAGGACCTGCTCGACAAGAAATTTTTCGGCGTCAGTCCCGACAAAGTCAAGGGCAAGTATTCCGTGATGGGTTTCGTGCTCATGTTCGCCATTTCCCTGATTCTGTTTCTCATAATGCCGTCGGGGGAATGGAAAGGATTTATCGTGGGTGTAATTTCCGGATTGATTGTCATCCTGTTCGCTAACGCCATGCCCGCCAAAACGCGGCTGGGAGCATTGGCTCGCATGCACATTCTTGGATTCCGCGAATTCATGAACCGGGCCGACCGCGACCGGCTGGAACGGATGGGTCAGGATGTGTACTATAAATATCTGCCGTATGCCATCGCGCTGGACGTGGTCGATCACTGGACCAAGGCCTTCCAGGGACTGCTGACCGATCCGCCCAATTGGTACGTCGCCAGCCACGGCTTTGCGACCTTCACTCCGATCCTGTTCGCCAATTCGATTACAGCGGCGTCATCGCATCTCGGAAATACAATTTTTTCCGCGCCGCGCGGCAGCGGAAGTTCCGGCGGCGGGGGCGGGGGCGGATTCTCCGGTGGAGGCGGCGGTGGTGGCGGCGGCGGGAGCTGGTAGGCCGCCCGCAAAGTCCACAGCCTTGGAAATTGTTCCGCCACGTCCTGCTTTTCGATGTATCGGGGAGCCAGACGCGGCGGTTTTCCTTTGGATATATTATATTAAGACTGTCAGGTCTCATCCCGATTTCATCGGGAAATGGCCTGACAGAACTTGAACCCCAATTTCACGAGACAGGGCCTGATCGAGCGGCGATGCTATTGACGGAGCGCAGGAAATGAGAATCTTACTTGACCACCCGCAGCATCTGCCGGATGGCCCCGAGATGATAGGCCGTGTGCACCACCACGGCCATAGTTCCGTCGAGCCGACGCTCATCTGACCAATCGGTCGTCGATTCGATCAGGCTGATGACATTGCCGTGAATCTCACGGAGCTGCCGCAAGAGGTCGTCCCACTCGTCGGGCGTTACTTTGCTCACCAGCCAGCTTTGTTTCCAATCGAGTTTCTCGTACCATTTGCCCCGCATGTAATCGAACATCACGGCCAGGTATAACCGTATATGCTCAACCTGACCGGCAATAGTAGTCGCGCCGGGGCAAACCGGCTGCGAGACCCGCTCGGTATCGAGGGAAGCGAGAGTTTCAAGCAAAGAGGTTCCTTTGTCCAGATAGATGCCATCGACCTTATTGAAAGTCTCGTCCAGAAAGTACATCAACCGCTGTTTTATGAAATCGGAATCGACTGTTTGTGACATATTTCCTCCTTGGCGATTTTAGACCAAAATCGTCCCATTTCGGAAATTTGTCAATCACATCAGGAAAAATGTGAAAAATCGTGATTTTAATGCACGCCCGGTTCGCGGAAAAGCCGCTCCCTCAGCCACGCGATCCTGTCTTCCGGCCCTGTCAATTCAGTGTACCAATCCGGTCCAACTTTTTCGGCCGAAACGACACAGCGCATACTGACGACGTCGGTCAAATCGTCGAACGGCCGCGAGGCCTCGTAATTTTTCTCGAACAACAGCGGATAATTATAGCGGTCGGACAGTTCGACCATTTCATCGCGACCCAGAGTATTTAACACGGCCCCGGTCAGGGCGTTCTGGTGGAGGAAGACGCGCTTGTCGACGTCGGCGCGGCACTGCTCGACAATTACCGAATCCTGAATCATCATTGAAAAATCGTCGGCCCAGCGCCGCAAAATGCCCTTTTGTGGTCGGAGCACCAAAATTCCGCAGTGGAAGTATGCCCGGATTTTTTGAAGATCGGCCTGCGTGGTCATGGGAAAGAGCATGTCATCGGTTACAGAGGTTAGTTCGTAGATGCGTTGCCATAATGCACCGGGCGGCTGATCGTACAACGACCCGGCGCGGTTGTGCATAATAGTGCGATAGGCCAGTCTGATTTTGTCGGGCAGATCGAACTCATCCGGCTGCATGAGGAAGATTGTATCCGGATCGACCCAGACCAGAATATTCGTGCTGTCTTCAGCGGCAATTGCTTCGGCTTCGGCGGCGGCATAAGGCTTTCCGGCATAATAAAACCACGCCGCGCCTTCGGGAATCGTGTACGGCTTAAGTTCGACTCCAAGATCCGCGAGTTTTTCGGTCAGCGTCGAGTCATCGAGTTCGACATCGGGAGAATAGAAGGCCCAGACGGGTGCCTCGGAGTATTTCCCCCCGAAAGTCCGGATACTTTCAGCCAGCCGGACGATATCCGGCAGTTGTTCTTTCCAGATAACAGCGGTGGCAAAAATATGTTTGTTCATGTTATTTTCCTGCCTGGCTTTTTGTCCACAGGCCGGAATTATAGCCGCGATGAATATTAATTGTAATAAAATTATTATGGATATTTTCCTCAATGCATCGCCTCCCGTATAGATACTCAATTATACTTTATTCGACTGACGGCCCAAATTGGCGGTTGTTCAATGATTTTTGAACACCGCCGCGCAAATTTACGTATATTCCTGCATATATTGGCGATATATAAATTTCAAAATATTTAAAAAGGAGGAACGGAAATGCGTTCTGTACTTAAGCTTCTCTGCCTGCTGGCGGTTCTTTTGCCGACGGTGGCTCCCGCCTCGGACCTTCAGGTAACCCAGCTCGACAACGGGTTGAAAGTCATTATACAGGAAAATCATCAGGTCCCGCAGGTCAACATTTCGACGACCGTAAAGGTCGGCGCGAAAAACGAAACCGACTATTTCGACGGCGCCACACACCTTCTGGAACATCTGATCCTGTTTCGGGGGACCGACAAGATGACCGGTGATGAAGTCGGCAACGCCATGAAAAAGCACGGTGCCTATTTTAACGGATATACGTCGTCGGACTGGACCGATTTCGTAATTTCATTGCCGAAAGAATATCTTGATTTTGCCCTGCAAATTCACGCCGACATGCTCTTCCACTCTAATTTCCCCAAGGCGGAGATGGACAAAGAGCGTCAGGCGGTGTGCGAGGAAATCAATATCACCGAGGACAATCCGTTCGGCAAAGCGTACCGCGCCACCCTCAGTACGCTCTACGGCAAGCATCCATATTCCAAAAATGTCCTCGGAACGCCGAAGAACGTTTTGAACATTCCCCGCGATTCGGTTTATGCCTACTACAAACGCTATTATGCCCCCAATAATATGACGATGGTGATCATCGGCGACGTCGACCCGCAAAAAACTCTGGAACTGGTTAAGAAATATTTCGATGGGATCCCCAAAGGTTCGACCCCGCAGGATATGTACGCCGAGCCGCCGGTTTATAAAAAGGTCCAACCGATTAAGATCGCCAAGGACGTCAATCAGGCCTACCTGATTATGGCCGAAGTGGGACCCAAGTTCGACAGCCCCGATCAGTTTCCGCTGGACATCATGGCCACCGTGCTCGGCAACGGTGAGTCGAGCCGTCTGTGGAAAAAGCTCCGGGACGAAATGGGAATCGTCTACAGTACCGGGTTTTCATTCAATACCCGCAAGTATGAGGGCACGCTTTACGCCAGTGCCACGATGGATCCGGACAAAATCCCACAGGTCGAGAAAGCCATTGTCGAGGTTCTCAAGGACGCCCGGCAAAACGGTTTTACCGAGGAAGAACTGCGCAAAGCCAAAAACCAGATCGAGACGGGCTATTACGGCTCGCTGGAACGCGGACTCGACCGCGCCGACAGTTACGCACAGGACGCCGCCTACGGCGATTATACCTTTGTCGATAAGTACGCGGCCAATATAGAGAAAGTAACGCTGGCACAACTTAACGAAGCCGCGAAGAAATATCTGAACACCGATTCATACGTCAAAACTACGGTGGTGCCACAATGAAAAAAATATTTGCATTAACATTCCCGATGCTGTTGACCGCCGTGCTGTTTGTCGGCTGCGCCCAGAAGACTGCCCAGAAGATTACTCTGGACGCCGACGGCTACGGCAAGACCATGCTGGATAACGGCGCAACTGTCCTGGTCAACCACGACACCTCGACGCCGCTGACGTCGTTCCGCCTGTTGATCGCCGGGGGCGTTCTGGCCGAAACGGCCGAGAACAACGGCATCACCAACCTGATGACCCGCATGCTGCTGAAAGGCAACGACCGGATGACGGCGGCGCAAATAACGGACAGCCTCGATTTTCTCGGAGCCAATATATCGATGGACTGTTTTCGTGATTACAGTACCATATCGGGGACGGTCCTGTCGGAGTACTTCGAGGAAGTGCTGGACATCATAGCCACGTCGCTTATGTCACCGACTTTTCCCGAAGAAGAACTGGATAAACTCAAAAGCGAAGTCGACGGAAATATAAAATCTCTCGATGACAGCCAGTCGCAGGCGTCGTACAAGCTTTTCTGGAAAACGGTTTACGGTGACAAGGGCTACGGGCTGCCGCTTATCGGCACCGCCGAATCGATCGCGAAAATCAGCGCCGATAATATAAGGACGCAGTACCAGCAGTACATCGGCGGTCCCAACCTGATTTTCTCGCTGGCTTCGGATAAGACACCCGAAGAACTTCTGCCGGTTGTCGAAAAGACCCTGGGAAAAATCGGGGCGACCGCCCGCGATGTGCCTAAGCCCGATCTCCAGCTTCAGGCCGATAAAAATGGTTTCATCAAGTACGATCGCAATCAATCGTTTATTTACACCGGCAACATGCTGGATAAGCCCCGGCCGATCGAGGTGGCGTACTTACGGCTGTTGAATGAAATCATGGGCAATAACGTCGGCTCCCGCCTGTGGTATCTGAGACAGACCGAAAAGCTGGCGTATGCGGTTTATACCCAGTATGCCGTCGATAAGTACGACGCCGCGTTTCTGGCCGCCATCGGGACCGATACCGCGAAAGTCAAAACGGCTTTGAGTTCACTGAACCGGGAGTGGGCCGCGCTGGTCAGCGACGGGGTTCTGGCGGATGAACTGACCGACGCCGTCACGAACATGAACAACAACCTGATCTATTCCATAGACAAAAAGAACAACCGCGCCAATAACATGGCATACTATGAATACGTCGGCTATGGTTACCGGTTCGTGCTCGATATGATCAACATGACCGATGATATCAGGCTGGAAGACTTGAATACCTACATCAAGTCTCAGTTTAACGACAATCGGCGGTATACATCAGTGGTCGGGAAAATGTAGAACGGGGCAGATTGTGCGCGGCACTTGTCCACAAGTGCCCGAGCGATGAAATAAGCAAAGAAGATGGGCGGGTGCGGACATCTGCCGTCCACGTAAAATGG
Organism: uncultured candidate division Zixibacteria bacterium; assembly: GCA_963702205.1. Lineage (GTDB taxonomy): Bacteria > Zixibacteria > MSB-5A5 > GN15 > PGXB01 > CALAMC01. The sequence continues at coordinate 988,949 of OY969724.1, read as the reverse complement.
CTTGTTGAAAAAACAGTAGGTCGGCTTCCGAATCCTGACGGAGTCAGGAGAGAAAGCCGACATCTTGTTGTCGGGTTTCTCGTTACGTTACGCTCCACTCGGAACCCGACCTACTTCTTGCACCATCCGTGCACCTCTTTCAACAGGCCTAAAATGGGGGGCATTTTGTATGGTTTAATTTCCATGGAGCCGTCTTTCCATATCGATAAACATCTGATTAACCGGGAATCTCACGCGCGCCAGCCCGACAACATTATAGGCGTCGGCCCGGTCGCCTTTCCCCATATACGCTGCAATAAGATTGGCATAGGCTTTCACAATGTTCGAATCCAGAGCGAGCGCCTGCGAGCTGTAATATATTGAGGAATCGAACATATTTTTCATACCATACAGATACCCAAGTTCACTTCCTGCCCTGGCCCGCATCCCGTTTTTCATCGCCTCTCTTTCTTTCCAGTCCTCATCGGTCCAGTCCTGCTTTTCTATCGGCTCGTTTGGATTTGCGAAAGATTTTGATAAATAATCCGCAGCTTCATCATACAAACCCCATCCCGAATACGCCAGACCGATTTCGTAATAGACGGTTTGCTTGTCGGTGACGTTTTTTTCTATCTTGGGCAGGAGGTTTTTCAAACCCAGACTGTCGTTTTGCGCGGCCAGAGCGGTGATATAGGCGGCATAGGCGTCCTGATTGGTGCTGTCCAACGACAGGGCTTTATGGCAGTCCCGTTCCGCGCCGGTAAAATCTCTGCGGACCAAAGCAATGTTGGCCAAATTGATATAGGCTTCGGTATTATCGGGATGAAAAGACAGTTCCTTGTTTATGAAACTCATAGCCGAATCGACCTGACCGATTTTATGGTACAAAATACCCAGGTTAAGATTAGCTCCGGGATAATCGGGTTGACTTTTCAAAACACCTCTGTACTCCTGAGCCGCTTCGCTGTACTTACCGGAATGAAGATAATAATTGGCGCGACGGAACCGCACGGCGATATCTTCGGATAAAGTAACTTCAAAAAACGACGTGTACGATATCAATCCGACCGTCACCGCGACCGGCACCAGCCAGAGCAGACCATTATAATTGCCCTTTTCGATTATAGTCGTAACCGCGAAAGATATTCCCGCACCGGAGAAAATCATAATTAAAGGTATGACCGGCAGGCGAAACCGGGCGTTGACAAAAAACAGCGAAATAAGCAGGAAGTAACCGAGAATAAACAAACCTATAAAAAGCAAATTCCTGTTAAACCTGCGGTCCTTAACAAAAGAAACAACACCCACGACCGCCAAAAAGAAAATGATCCCGAACGAAGCCGGATTGTACTTAAAAATATAAAACTGATTCAGAAACGGCTTTATATACCGGTTGTTGGAAATTTCTCGGTTAGTAAAACAGAAGTATAATTTCTTGAAGTACAGCCCCGCAAATGTCAGCGGATGTTTCAATATCCAGTTCTCGGCTTTCGATCCGAAATATGAAGACACCTCGGCCGTCGTCATATCCTGCCCGGCTTGTGTCTCGGCCAGTTGCCGGACGTCTTTCATCTCCCAGTTGCTGCCAATGCCCGGAAAGACCGCCGATATGCCGTCGGCCTGCGGGTTGTTGCCGATATACAGATTGATGCCGCCTGATGCTGCAACGGTCGTCCACTGACCGGAGACGGCCAGATTTCGAATCGATACCGGCACGATGACCACAATCATAGAAATTACAATGGTCGCCGCCGCCTTGACGTCGTCGCGTCGATTTGAATTCGAAACAAACAACCAGATCAGGTACAGCGGTACCAGGCCAAGAATGATCGGCCGGGCGATAGTGGCCAGTCCGATAAAAACACCGGTTAAAATCAGAGGCTTTATCTTGAAGCTTTCGAGCGCCTTCAGATAATAGAGAATAGAACATTCCATCAAAAGCAGGAACAGCGGTTCGACCAGCAGCTCACTTTCGAAATATATCATTACGGGATATAATGTGTGGAGCATCGCCGCCCAAAGCGCGGCTTTCTGACCGCACAGTCCATAAGCTATCCGATATGTCAGCCAGACGGAAGTCAGCCCGATAATCATCCCCAATATTCTCGCCGCCAAAAGCGACGGGCCAAAAACAAAATAGACCGCGCCGAGAAGATAAACATAGAGCGGCCCCCGGATAAAAACATCGTGGCCGATTATGTCGCCCCCGGAGATGGCCATCGCCCAGCGATGGTGAAAGTCGGCGTCGACCACCAGCCTCGCCCAGTCCGGCGAGCCGTAATAAGAGATCAAAAATGCGACCCGTAGTACCGAGGCCCAGCAACAGGATGACAAATATGGGATTTTTGTAAATCTTGTCTGGCTGACTCATAAGGCCAAGATACATCGACTTTAAGTCTTAAACAAACATTTCGAGAGTTTTAATACCCTGCTTTTGGGCCGGTTAAATGGATTTGCCGGTGTGTCGATAATTGCAAATAAGCATGATTTGGTTTAATGACTTCATGGGGACTTCGTGAATCGGTTTTTCGTCAAAATCGCTTTTATTATTCTCGTTTTAGCAATGATACGCTGGGGCCTGAAAGTGCACCTTCCGCAGGAAGAGAAACCGGATATGGCATTAACGGCGCCTGAATTATTCCGGGCTTTCGAGACTAACCGCTCTGAAGCCTTTAAAATATACGATGGTCAGCTTCTCGAGGTCACCGGTACCATTTGCCAGGTAATTGGCGGGGACCATCCCACCGAGGTGTGGCTGGCCGGGTATTCCTGTGGGGAGGAAGGCGTTGTCAAATGTAACTTGCTGGATTTTACCACTCTGGATCAGGTCGTCCTTGGCCCCCAGCAGGACATTACGGTCAGCGGCCGTATGGTCAAAATCCAGCCGGAATACGGTCTGGTGCTGGATTGCTGCCGAGTTCTGGCCTATTAATATGCGATCTTTTCGGATATTGGAGCCGTCCCGGATTCAAAAAAGTACCAAGGCAGGCGATATATAATATATTGACAGTCCATTTTGTGTAATTTATGGTTTTAGTATATAGAAGATAAACCGGACGGCGCAGCGAGAATTTTATGCAGGAAATTTATATATCGGTCCACGCTCGATTTGTGATAGCCCTTGGACTGTCGTTTTTAATCGGATTGGAGCGTGAAAGCTCGGCGCTGGCCCACAAAGGCCGGGCTTATGCCGGGGTGCGCACATATTCGCTGATCGGCGTTTACGGCTTCGGGTGCGCCTGGCTGTACAATTCGGGCATTCAGTTGATGCTTCCGATCGGCTTGCTGTCAATCACCGCCCTGGCCGTGGTCGGCTATCTGGCCAAGCTCAAAGGCGGGCATGTCGGCTGGACCAGTGAAGTAGCGGCGGTCCTGACATTTATCACCGGCGCGCTGTGCTTATTGTCTGACATATGGCTCGCTTTGGCTCTGGGCGTTGTCGGGACGTTCCTGCTTTCAGAAAAAGCGCGTTTCGAGCAGTATGTCGACCGTCTGAACAAAATCGAATTTCTCGCGGTGGTTAAATTCCTGCTGGTGACACTGATAATTCTACCGGTTTTGCCCAATCAGGCCTACACCCAGTTCAATCTTAACCCGCGCAAAATCTGGCAAATCGTAGTGCTGGTGTCGTCGATCGGTTTCGCCGGATATTTCCTGACCAAAAAATTCGGGGATAAAGTCGGCTTCTGGCTTTCGGGACTCCTCGGCGGAATTGTCTCCAGCACGGCCGTGGCCATCGCGGCTGGGCGTATCGCCCAGAACAAACCCGAACAAAGCGCCAATGCACTTCAGGCGTCGATACTGGCGAGCAGTATTATGTATATTCGTATACTGGTGCTGATATGGTTCATCAATCCCGGGTTTTTGCACGATATCTGGTGGAAACTTGTTATTCTATTCGCAATTGGGCTGTCTCTCTCGATTTTCCGCACCCATTCCAAGCCCGAAAACGGCAAGACCCATGTCGGAACTTTGAAAAATCCGTTTGAAATTCGCCCGGCGATGGTTTTCGCGGTGTTGTTCGTGGTGCTTTCGGTGGCTACCATACTGGTGCAAAAATTTTACGGCAACGCCGGGGTTATTACGCTGGCGGCGATAATCGGTATTTCGGACATCGACCCTTTCATTCTGTCGGTCGTCAGCCAGACGGTTTCGGTGGAATCTTTGATGGTTTCGGCCATTCTGGTTTCGATGCTTTCCAACACCGTCTTAAAGGGAATATATTTTGGTTTTCTCGCTAAAAACGCCCGCAAAGCGACCATTATACGTTTTGGCATCCTCGCGATACTGCACATTCCGATTATCCTGCTTCAATAGATTCCGACAGATGTATTTCAAATATTGGACCCGTCGTTTTTAATAATCGTTTTTCATTCCGGCTCGATTTCCGTATATTGGGACAGTTTCAAACTGCATTTTGCCGGAGTATGATTACATGAAAAAAGATTCAGGCTGGTGGGAGACCTTCTTTGATCCGTTTCGAGCCGCGTTCGATATGTTCACTCCCAAGGTCAATAATGCCCAGACGCGCTATTTCATCAAAAGGCTGCAACTGAAACCGGGGCATAAATTCCTCGATTGTCCCTGCGGCGTCGGGCGGATAGCGGTGCCGATGGCCCGCCTGGGAATAAAAGTAACCGGCGTCGATGTCACCAGGGCCTATCTGGATGAGTTGGACAAACTGGCGGCGGCCAAAAAGCTCCCGATCAAAACGATCTGCAAAGACATGCGGCGGATAAATTTCAAAAACGAATTCGATGCCGCTGCAAATATCTGGACGTCATTCGGATTTTTCGAAAAAGAAGAAGATAATTTTCTGGTACTCAAGAAAGCGCATCAGGCATTAAAACCGGGCGGGAGGTTTTTACTGCACGTCGTCAACCGCGATTTTGTCGTCCGGCATTTCCGCCCGACCGACTGGTTCAAAGTCGGTGACACGATTTTGATGGAGGACCGGACCTTCGATTTCGAAACTTCGACCATGCGCGAAGACTGGACTATTATCAAAGATGGGCAGGAAAGCCACTACAAAACCGACATCAGGGCCTATGCCTATCATGAAATTTTGGCAATGTTCGAGCGGGCGCGCTTCGTAAACATAGAAGGAACCGGCTCTTTGAAAGACGAGCCGATTTCGCCCGACCGTCAGATGATGATTGTCACCGGAACCAAAGTTTTTTAGGAAATACAAATGGAAAAGATCAGATGCGGGTGGGCGGGGAGCGATCCGCTGTATATAGCCTACCACGATAAAGAGTGGGGCGTGCCGGTATATGACGACCGGATACTGTTTGAATTTTTGATTCTCGAAGGAATGCAGGCGGGACTGAGCTGGATTACGATTCTGCGCAAGCGCGAGAACTACCGCCAGGCGCTGGACAATTTCGATGCGGCGAAGATCGCGCGATACAAAAGTGCCCGAAAAGAAAAACTGATAAACAACGCAGGCATAATCCGCAACCGTCTCAAGATCGAAGCGATTGTCGCCAATGCCAAAGCCTACCTGGAAGTAAAAAAAGAGTTCGGATCGTTTGCCAAATATATCTGGGCCTTTGTCGACAACCGCCCGATAATCAATAAATTTAAAATTATGAGCGCAGTGCCCGCCGAATCCGAGATTGCACGCACAATGAGCAAAGACCTCAAAAAACGCGGCTTCAAGTTTGTCGGGCCGACCATCTGTTATGCCTTCATGCAGGCGGTAGGGATGGTCAACGATCATACGGTCGACTGTTTTCGATACAAGGAAGTACAAAAATATATCAGGAAGAGAATGCCATGAACGAGAAATTCGATGGCTGCATCAGGCAGAATACTTTTATCAAGGCGCCTGTCGGGAAAGTGTACCGATACAATCGTCTCCGCCGACGACTGGAACACATTTTTCACGACCGGCATGGAGCTCGAGCCTCGTCCCGGCGGCGATATAATATTCCGCTGGAAAGACTGGGGTCCTGATTTTTATTCGCTGGCGGCGCCGGGCAAAGTGCTGATCGCCGACCGACCTAATAAATTCGCTTTTCAATGGGGAACACCAGAAAGCGGCGGGCCATCGGTGATAACGTTCAATCTTGCAGCCGCGCACGGCGGGACGGTGATCAGATTGACCGAAGAAGGCTACCGCGACACCAAAAAAGGCCGGGCGATGATTTTGGAATGCGCCTCGGGCTGGGGCGAAGCCCTGACTCTTTTGAAATTCTATATCGAGCACGGCCTTGTCTATTCACCGCCGGGAAAAAATACCTGAGTGAAACATATTTCAAACCTTCGCCACGTCTTTTTGTTACATTTCACAAAGCCAATGCATATCTTTATGACCAAATACAGAGACGGAAACTACGAAAGGTTATAGATGCCATCGAAAAATAATAATGACAAACAGGGCCTGCACAAACTGGTCAAGGCCTACAACAATTACGAATTCCTGAACAGCCCGCCGGCACGGGTTATCCGGGTATTGGCCGAGATGGTCGAGCCGTTGGACAGATTTCGTCGCCACAATGTATGGAATACGGTCGTCTTTTTCGGGTCGGCGAGGACTCTTCCCATGCCGGAAGCACGGCGACGGCTGAAAAATATCGAAGCCGCGGTCAAAAACGCCAACCGTCCCTCGGCAAGTCTAAAACAAGAGCTGGAACTGGCTCGTCGCGGTCTGATCATGGCCCGCTACTACGAAGATGCCATGAAATTATCGGAAAAACTGACGCGCTGGTTTCACGAAATCGAAGAATCCAAAAACAAACGTTTTGTCATCTGCACCGGCGGAGGCCCCGGAATAATGGAAGCGGCCAATCGGGGAGCCAAGAAGGCGGGCGGAAAATCGGTGGGGCTGAACATCAGCCTGCCGATGGAACAGGAGCCCAATAAATATCAATCGCCCGAACTGTCGCTTGAATTCCACTACTTTTTTATCCGTAAGTTCTGGTTTTTCTATCTCGGCAAAGCGCTGGTGGTGTTTCCCGGAGGCTTCGGGACGCTCGATGAATTCTTCGAACTGCTGACGCTCATCCAAACTCACAAGACTAACAAGCCGATGCCGGTAGTTTTGTACGGCGCGGAATACTGGAAAGACATCGTCAAAATAGATGAACTGGTAAAATGGGGTACGATTTCACCGGAAGATTTGAAGCTGTATCGGACTTTCGACGAAGTCGAACCGGCCTTTAATTATCTGAAAGAGCAGTTGTCCCGGCACTATATAAACGTGAAATACAAGAAAAAGAGATAGAGTTAATATGGCCGACAAGAAGATTAAACTGATATCGTGGAATGTCAACGGCATACGGGCCGTCCAGCGCAAAGGCGCGCTGGGTTGGTTTACCGAAATGCGTCCGGAAATATTGTGCCTCCAGGAAACCAAGGCGCAGAAAGAACAGCTCGACGATGAACTGGTTAATATCGACGGCTATACCTCGTACTTCTGCTCGGCGAAAAGGAAAGGCTACAGCGGAGTGGCGATTTACACTTCTTTGAAGCCGAATAAGGTAACGTACGGTTTCGGGAATAAAACGTTTGACGGGGAAGGCCGGGTCCTCGAGGCTCAGTACGACGAGTTTACCCTGTTCAACGTCTATTTCCCCAACGGTAAGGCGTCGAAAGAACGGCTTAAATACAAAATGGACTTTTACGATGCTTTCTTAAAAGTCATCGTAAGTCGGGCTAAACAAGGTCAGAACGTGGTCATCTGCGGCGATGTCAACACGGCCCACAAGGAAATCGACCTCGCCCGCCCCAAAGAAAATGAAAAAGTCTCCGGGTTTCTCCCCGAAGAGCGCGCCTGGATCGATAAGGTGATTGACCGTGGGTTTCTCGATACGCTCCGTATTTTCAACGACAAACCGGAGCAGTACACCTGGTGGGATATGAAAACTCGCGCCCGGGAAAGAAACATCGGCTGGCGTATAGATTATTTCATTGTCAACAAGGCGCTCGGCAACAGTGTGACGGATGCTTTCATCCTGCCGGAAATCGAGGGTTCCGATCACTGTCCGATCGGGATTGATCTTAAAATCTGATATTACCCGCTTCCAGCCGGATATTTTTCCATTCATCGGAAACAACGCCGCGTAAATGGTGTTGTAACTTCCTTGTGTTTAAAAATCGGACTTTTAGGTGTCCGGGCAAATGGCAACCGGGATGATAGGATTAACAACAGAGCAAAATCAAGCGATGACAGTTTCAGCGGCAAATCTTCTTCATGCAGCCCGATATATTTCCCGAAAACTCGGATTCAGGGCAACGCGCGGCAATCGAAATATATTATGGTTCAGCGACTTACGACACAAACAGTCGCTGCAATCGACAGAAATAGCTTGCCTTTGCCGGTCTTTTTTTCCATTTTGGGCATTACCATGACTAAACTTCCCATATATTTCTGGCGGCTGACCAAGCCGTCGATTATGATTTTGGTCCTTACCGCCGGTGCGACGGCTCTGATAATCCAGGGGAGCTTTCTGACCGATCCCTTGAAATTCGCTTTGTTTATGACAGGCTTGTATTTGACCGGCGGTTCAGCCAACGCCCTGAATCAATATCTGGAGCGGCAGATCGACAGCAAGATGATCCGCACGGCCAGACGCCGCCCGCTGCCCACCGGGCAGTTAAGCCCCCGACAGGCGCTAAGTTTTTCACTGGCTATCGGAATTATCGGGGTGGCGATCATGTATCTGGCCTTCAATCTCATCACGGCCGTTCTGGCGGCGATGACGATAATATTTTACAGCCTTTTCTATACGATTATACTGAAACCGACGACGGTGCAAAATATTGTTATCGGCGGCGTGGCCGGAGCCATGGCTCCGCTCGGCGCGTGGACGGCCGCGACCGGGCAAATCGCGCTGACTCCGTCTCTGATGTCGCTGATTATATTTTTGTGGACCCCGCCGCATTTCTGGGCGCTGGCGATGCGGTTCAAAGACGATTATGATTCCGCCGAGCTTCCGATGATGCCGAACGTGCGGGGCGACGTCGCGACATTGAACAGCATGATGCGCTACGCGGTCGCGCTGCTGATAGCTTCGGTGGCGCTGGGCCTGACCGCTTTCGGCTGGGTCTATATGGTTTCGGCGACGGTACTGGGAATAGTTTTTATTTATAAAATCCAACTGGCCCGTAAAATCAGGAAACAAAAACTCGATTGGGATGTTTTCAAATATTCCATCATTTATTTGTTCGGGCTGTTTGGTGCTATGGTATTTGACAAGCTGGTTTATGTTGCCCTGAACATTTAAACTGCTTATATAGGTTGGCAGGAGTAAATTTTGGCGCAAATTTTCCCCAAGTGGGCTAACAATATACCTGCTATTATCGCGGTCGGATCGGTCGTCTTCGTATGCACCGCGGTAGCGTTTGTCTGGTACTATTTTTCACCGTGGTACACCGACGTCGGTTATGCCCCGGTTCAGCCGGTGCCGTACAGCCACAAGCTCCACGCCGGTGACCTGGGTATGGATTGTCGGTACTGCCATTTCGACGTGGAAAAATCGCGCGACGCCAATGTCCCGGCGACTTCGGTCTGCATGAATTGCCACAAGATAATTCTTCCGGAAAGCGAAAAACTTCTGCCGGTGCGCGAAAGTTTCGCCAACAATATTCCCATCAAATGGGTGCGGGTGCACAAAATAGGCGAATACGCCTATTTCGACCACAGCGCTCATCTTCGGGCCGGCGTGGGGTGTGTCGAATGTCACGGACGGATCGACCAGATGGAGCGCGTGCATCAGGTCAAGCCGCTGTCGATGTCGTGGTGTCTCGACTGCCACCGTAACCCGGATATGCACTTGAGACCGACTTCGGAAGTAACCAATATGGAATATGTCCCGCCGCCGCGCGAAGAGCAGTTGAAATTCGCGAAAAATTTCCGGCGGGATCATGATGTAAACCCTTCGGAAAATTGTTCCACCTGTCACCGATGAGAAAAGTTTTGGATAAAAAAGAAAAAATACACTGGCGCTCACCGGAACATAAAGCCGGACTGACCAAAGTCGATAAAAGCGATTTGCCGCACTATGATCCCTCGGACATCGACAACCGCTGGAGCCGACGTCACTTTCTGGGGATCATGGGAGCCTCGGTCGCACTGGCCTCGATGGCCGGATGCCGCCGCCCGATAGAGAAAATTGTCCCCTATGTGACCCAGCCCGAAAGCGTCATTCCCGGCGTGCCGATGCACTACGCCACGACCATGCCGTTTGGCGGGTCGGCTTACGGTTTGATTGTCGAATGTCACGAAGGACGGCCGACCAAAATCGAAGCCAATTACGATCACCCGTCGACCCCCGGCGGAACCGATGTTTTCGCCCAGTCGACCATTTTAAATATGTACGATCCTGATCGTTCGCAAACGACGAGGCAGAAAGGCGAGCTGTCCAAATATCTCGATTTTGTCGCTTTCTATCGTAAGCAGTTCGATCAGTTCAAGCAGAACAAGGGCGAAGGCCTGGCGATTTTATCCGAGCCGTTTTCATCGCCGACGCTAAAGCGCCTGAAAAGTCAATTCGACAAGACGTTCCCGAACGCCCGATGGGTGGTTTATGAGCCCATAAGCGACGAAAATATTTTCAAAGCGGCCGAAAACATAACCGGGCGTACTGTCCGGCCTATTTATCATTATGACAAAGCCGACATAATTTTATCGCTCGACTCGGACTTCCTTCAAACCGAAGCCGAACATATCAAAGCCGCATTCGATTTCGCCAAACGACGCGATATCGAAGAAACCGAGGCGATGAACCGCCTGTACGTGGTCGAAAGCACGTACTCCGTGACCGGGGCGTCGGCCGATCACCGCTACCGCCTGCCCTCATCGCAGATCGGCGCGTTTCTTATAGAGCTCGCCGCCGTCCTGAAATCGAAAGGCCTGTCGATCCCGAATATAAATTCACAGTACGATATTACATTTGACAAGCACTGGATTGATACCGTATCAGACGATCTGATCAAAGCCAAAGGTCACGCGGTGGTCGTGGCGGGTCGCCGCCAGCCGGTCTGGGTGCACGAGCTGGCCCTTTTGGTCAACCGGGCCCTCGGTGCGATCGACATCACGGTTGACTTTTACAGGACCGACAATACGGCGATAGGCAAGTCGACGGGTCTAAAGGCACTGGTCGATGCCGCCAAAGACGGAAAAATCAATACCCTGGTCATATTCGGCGGCAATCCCGTATATAATGCACCATCGGATTTGAAATTTGCCTCGGTTCTTGATAAAATCGCTACAACAATTCACTTCGGCGAGATGTACGATGAAACCGGATGCCTCGCGACCTGGCACGTTCCGCGCTCGCATTTCCTCGAAAGTTGGGGCGATACGATAGCTTTTAACGGTACAACCGGTATCATACAACCGATGATCGAGCCGCTTTATGCCTCACGCGGCGATTGCGAGTTCTTGTCTTTATTGACGACCGGGCTGGATAAACGCGGGTATGACATAGTCAAAGAAACGTGGAAATATTCACTCGACGTCAATAATTTCGATAAAGAGTGGAATCAGGTTTTGCACGACGGCTATTTCACCGGGACAAAAACCGGGCCCGAACCGATAAAGATATTGAGCGACAAACCGTCGGTACCGTCTGAAATCAAAGTTTCTCAAAACGTTGAAATCGGCTTTTACCCGTCGATGCAAACCTATGACGGTCTTATGTCCAACAACGGCTGGATGCAGGAAGTGCCCGATCCCATAAGCAAACTCTCGTGGGACAATCCGGCCCTGATTAGCCCCGCGACCGCGAAGAAGATGGACCTGGCCAATTCCGACGTAGTGCAAATAGATTATTCCGGCAATTCACTGGAAATACCGGTCTGGATCACACCGGGCCTGGCGGATAATTATTTAATGCTGTCGCTCGGCTACGGCCGCGAAAATATCGGCCGGGTGGCCGACGGGGTCGGCTTTGACACATACAAGCTGAGAACCCTGAATAACATTTATTATGGCGACGGTGCGACACTAAAGAAAACCGGCCGTAAGTACGATATGGCCAACACTCAGGACCACGGAACCATGGCCGGGCGACCGATCGTGCGCGAGGCCGACCTTGAGGAATATGAAAAGAATCCGCAGTTCGCCCATGAGATGGTCGAGCATCCGGCGTTGAAATCGATCTATCCCAAATTTGACTATTCCAAAGGTTACCAGTGGGGCATGGTTATCGACCTGAACCGTTGTATCGGCTGCAACGCCTGTACTATCGCGTGCCAGAGCGAAAACAACATACAGGTGGTGGGTAAAGAGCAGGTTTCCAACGGGCGGGAAATGCACTGGATACGGCTCGACCGGTATTTTGTGGGTGAGGAAGAAGACCCCAGGATGGTGCACATGCCGATGCCCTGCCAGCAGTGCGAAAACGCGCCGTGCGAATCGGTCTGTCCGGTAGCGGCAACGTCGCACAGCGAAGAGGGTCTCAACATGATGACCTACAACCGCTGTATCGGAACACGCTATTGCTCCAACAACTGTCCGTATAAGGTGCGGCGGTTTAACTTCTTCAACTATACCAACAATCTTCCCGAGACGATTCAAATGGCGCAGAATCCGGACGTAACCATGCGTTTTCGCGGCGTGATGGAGAAATGCACTTTCTGCATACAGAGAATCAACCGCAACAAACAAAAGGCCAAAAAGGAAGACCGTACCCTGCACGACGGCGAGTTTATGACCGCCTGTCAACAGGCCTGCCCGACCCGGGCCATTAGTTTCGGCAATATCAACGACAAAGAAAGCAAAGTAACTGAACTCAAGAAAAAGCCGAGATCGTACGCCCTGCTGTCGGAATTCATGACCAAACCGCGTAACACGTACCTGGCCAAGATTAGAAATCCCAACCCGGCTTTGAAACCGGAAACGAGCGAACAATCAAATGACGGATAAAGATATAGAGTGAGTACGCCCGAAAACATAGCCGGTCTCGCCGAACCGCCGCTCGTCGCGGGGAATCATACTTTTGCCACCGTCACAGACCATATCTCCGGCATCACGGAAAAGAAACAGGGAAGATGGTGGTACCTGGCTTTCGCCGCCGCTTTCTCGTTACTCCTGGTGCTGGTCGGTTCGATCGGTTACCTGGTTTATGAAGGTATCGGCATCTGGGGCGTCAACAATCCGGTCGGCTGGGGCTGGGCTATCATAAATTTTGTCTGGTGGGTCGGTATCGGCCACGCCGGGACACTTATCTCGGCTATTCTGTTTTTGCTGCGGCAGCGCTGGCGGACGTCGATCAACCGCTTCGCTGAAGCCATGACCCTGTTCGCGGTGCTGTGTGCCCTGATATTTCCGGCGATACACGTCGGCCGCGCCTGGGTCGTCTACTGGGTATTCCCCGTGCCCAACCAGATGAATATCTGGCCGAATTTTCGCAGTCCGCTGTTGTGGGACGTTTTCGCGGTCAGTACATACTTCTTTGCCTCGCTGGTTTTCTGGTTTACGGGATTGATCCCCGATCTCGCGACGTTCCGCGACCGGGCGGTTACCAAAGTCAAAAAGTTCATTTTCGGCTTCCTCGCGCTGGGCTGGCGGGGCGGGAACCGTCAGTGGCGGCACTACGAACTGGCTTATCTGCTTCTGGCGGGGATTTCCACTCCGCTCGTGCTGTCGGTGCACTCGGTGGTTAGTACCGACTTCGCGGTGAGCATCCTGCCCGGCTGGCACACGACTATATTTCCGCCGTACTTCGTGGCCGGGGCCATTTTCTCCGGGTTCGCGATGGTCGTCACACTGAGCGTCATCGCCCGCAAAATTTACCACCTCGAAGATTTCATCACGGTAAACCATCTGGAAAAAATGAACAAGATTATGCTTTTGACCGGCATGATGGTCGGTTATTCCTATATCGTCGAGTTTTTCACGTCATGGTACAGCGGCAATTTATACGAACAGTTCATGTCCATCAACCGCGCCACCGGGCCGTACGCCTGGGGCTACTGGATCATGGTCTCGTGCAACGTCCTGGTCCCGCAAATTTTCTGGTTCAAGAAACTGCGCCGGTCGGTACCCGTGATGTTTATCGCCTCGATTTTGATAAACGTCGGGATGTGGTTCGAAAGATTCGTCATCGTGGTCTCCTCGCTGGCCAACGACTTTCTGCCGTCGAGCTGGGCGTACTATAAACCGACCATTTGGGATATCATGACCTTTGCCGGGACATTCGGGCTGTTCTTCACGCTCTTTTTACTGTTTATAAGATTTTTGCCGATGATTGCCATGTCTGAAATAAAGGGCGTCATGCCGCAGGCCAGGGTTGCTCATGACGAGGTCAGCCATGAATAGCGAAATCGTTAAAAAGACGCAGGCAATCCTGGCCGAATTCGAAACACCGGGGGCCTTGATGAAGGCGGCCGCAATACTCCGCGACGCCGGCTACAAGAAATTCGACTGCCACTCCCCGTTCCCGATACACGGCATGGACAAAGCCATGGGGCTGAAACGCTCCCCGCTGGGCTGGATGGTCGGACTGGGGGCGTTTGTCGGAGCCTCGGGGGCATTAGCCCTGCAGTGGTGGACCAGTACCATCGACTATCCACTGGTCATTTCCGGCAAACCTTTGTTCAGTTTTCAGGCGTATGTACCGATTACTTTCGCGCTTGGTGTCGTGCTGTCGGCGGGGACGGCTTTGATCGGCATGCTGGCGCTCAACGGTCTGCCGCGTTTTCATCACCCGGTTTTTTATTCGGACCGCTTCGCTCGGTTCAGCAACGACAGCTTTTTTATAAGCGTCGAAGCCGATGATAAAAATTTCCGTATCGATCAAACCAAATCTCTGCTGGAGCAGTCCGGCGGAAAAAATATAGAGATACTCGAAGGCGAATGAACTGGATTTTGCACAAATATCGGGCCGGCGGATTTATTCCGGTATTGCTGGCGATGCTGTTGATTTCGGCTATCGGCTGCTCCCGAGGTCAGCAATCGGAACGGACACCGATTCATCTGAATCCCAATATGGACATCCAGGAGAAATATCTCGCCCAGGGCGAAAGCAAGTTTTTCGCCAACGGCTCCAATATGCGGGTGCCGGTCGATGGTACGGTCTCACGAGAAAACCTTCGCAACGACGACGCCTTTTTCCGGGGGATGAACTCAAAAGGCGAATTTATCAAGAAAATGCCGGTCGAGATAACGATGCAGCTTTTGAACCGCGGCGAGCAGAGATTCAATATTTATTGTTCCCCGTGCCACAGCCGTCTCGGCGACGGCAAGGGTATTATGGTCAGCCGGGGCTATGTGCCACCGCCGAGCTTCCACATAGATCGTATCCGGCAGATGCCCGACGGCCAGATTTTCGATGTGATCACGCACGGCATTCGCAATATGCCCGCCTATCGTTATCAGGTTCCGCCCGCAGATCGCTGGGCGATTATCGCTTATATCCGAGCGCTGCAGAGAAGTCAGGAAGCGACCATTAAAGACATTCCCGAAGAAATGCGCGAGAAAGTGAAATCGCAATGAAGATCGATATAAAGACATATCGCATCACCGAGGACGGCCGGGTCGGGCAGATTGCCCTGATACTCGGCATTATCGGACTGGCTTTCACCGTCGCCGCGTACTTTGTCGACCGCACGCAGTTTAATTTTTCGTATCTGACGGCTTTCGTCTTCTGGCTGTCGATCGGGCTGGGCGGTCTCTTTTTCACCATGCTGCATTATCTCGTCGGTGCCAAGTGGAGTGTGGTCGTGCGGCGGCTGGGCGAAAATATCATGATTTGTATACCCATTATGGCAATCTTTGCGATCCCGGTTTTGTTCGGTATCAAAGACCTGTTTCACTGGAGCCACCCGGAAGTGGTCGCTCACGATCCGCTATTGCAGGGCAAAGCACCGTTTTTGAACACTCCGTTTTTTGTAATCAGAGCCGTGATCTATTTCGCGGTCTGGATTTTTCTGGCAAGATATTTATTCCGCTTGTCGCTGACTCAGGACAGCTCCCCCGACGTGGGTCTCTTCAAGAAAATGCGCGTGGCCAGTGCCCCCGGGATGATCCTGTTCGCCTTCACGCTGACCTTCGCTTCGTTTGACTGGCTGATGTCGCTCGATGCGCACTGGTACTCGACCATTTTCGGCGTTTATTTTTTCTCCGGGGCCTTTTTGGCCATGCTGGCCTTTTTGATGCTCTTTGTAATCTATTTCGACGGCACCGGCGTCATGCGCGGGACGATCACCAAAGAGCACTGGCACGACGTGGGCAAACTGATGTTCGCTTTTATCATTTTCTGGGGATATATGGCTTTCTCTCAGTACCTGCTGATCTGGTACGGCAACATACCCGAAGAGACGGTCTGGTTTCTGGACCGCTGGCAGAACGGCTGGCAATATGTTTCGCTCCTGATAGTATTCGGGCTGTTTACGATCCCGTTTTTCGTTCTCTTTCCTTTCGGCACCAAACGCAATCGACCGATTATGCTGGTTATGTCGATCTGGATTCTGCTGATGCACTGGGTCGACCTGTACTGGGTAATTATGCCCAACCTGCATCACGATGCCGTAAAATTTTCCTGGATCGACGTCGCTCCGATGATGGGCATTGGCGGAATATTCGTCTGGTATTTTTGGAAACGCGTCCGGGCGCTGCCTTTGCTGCCGATCAATGACCCCGGATTGGAAGAATCCAAAAAACTTGTGAGCTTTTAAAGACCATGTCATCTACGGATCAACACGGCGGTTACGAAAAAGCCGATATCAATGTGAACAAAGTCATCCTTTTCTTTGTTCTCGGGGTCATAACGATTGTCATTATTTTGGTCTTTTTGCTGGACTATTTTAAGACAGTCAGAAACGATACCGTTTATGATGAAGTCCTGAAACCCCAATCGGTCACGCTTCGCGAGCTGCACGCCCGGGAGAATGAAGGACTGACGACTTACAAGCTTTTGGATGCAGACAAGGGAATTTACAGAATACCGATCGAACGCGCCAAGAAACTTCTGGCCGACGAAGCTTATCGCGAGAGAAACAAATAAGATTCTGGTGTTGCTTCTCCTTTCCATTGCGATTATTTCGATCTCCCCGACCCACGGCTATGCCCAGCGGATCACGGATACCCCCAACGAACTGAAGAAAGTCAACGTCGACGAGCATCAAGGGCAGAAGATCCCCACGGACCTGACCTTCACCGATGACCATGAGAATCAGGTCGCGATTGGCGACTATCTCAATAAAGACAAACCGGTAGTTCTGATTCTGGGCTATTATACCTGCCCGATGCTTTGCAATCTTGTCTTTAACGGCGTCCGCGACGCGGTCAACGGTATGCCGCTGGAACCGGGCAAGGACTTCACGATTGTCAATGTCAGTATAGATTCGTCCGATACTCCCGTCATAGCCGCCGCCAAGAAGAAAAATTACATGGCCAGTCTTAAAAAAGAAGCTCCCGAAAGCAGCTGGATGTTTCTCACCGGCGGGGGAGACAATGCCCGCACGCTGGCTAAAGCGGTCGGATTCGAATATTATTATGATACGAAAACTCAGCAGTTTGCGCATCCGGCTCTGATTACGATTTTAGCACCCGACGGGACGATTTCCCGCTATATGTATGGTATCCAGTTCAACCCCAGGGACTTGAGGCTGGCACTGCTGGAGGCGTCGCAGGGGAAAATCGGAGATACGGTCGACAAAATACTGCTTTATTGTTATCATTTTGACCCTCAGACGGGAGGCTATTCTCTTTTCGCGGAACGGCTTATGCGGGTGGGTGGTCTGATAACAATGGTCATTCTGGCGGTATTCGTAGGTTTCTTATTTATCCGGGGAAAACACAAAAAAAACCGGGAACAAATCAGTCTTAATTAGCGCTTTATTACAAAACAAAACCGGATTAGTCTTTATTTAATGGATACCGTTGGAACATTATTTATGCCTCCCGAGGCTTCGACCCTCGCGGGGGACGTTGACAGCATTTTTTATTATATAGTTTATGCGGCGATTATTATTTTCTGCATCGTCCTGTTTTTGATGCTGTATTTCGCCATCCGCTATCGCCATACGAAGCAGGCCGAAGAAGCCACCACACCGGCCATAACGCAAAATATCACACTCGAACTGCTCTGGTCGATTATACCGACCATCCTGGTCATGATCTGTTTCTTCTGGGGGTTTCATGTCTTTATGAAGATGAACGTCGTGCCCAAAGACGCGATGGAAATAAAAGTCACGGGCCAGAAATGGTTCTGGTCCTTCGATTATCCCGAAGGGGTCTCGACCGTCAACGAATTGGTCGTGCCCGACAACAAACCGATCAAACTCCTGATGTCGTCCAGGGACGTTATCCACAGCTTCTTTGTGCCTGATTTCAGGACCAAGATGGACGTCCTGCCCAACCGCTATTCGGTCACCTGGTTCGAAGCCAAAGAGCCGGGCGAGCACAATCTGTTTTGCGCGGAATTTTGCGGCGACGGCCACTCCAAGATGATCGGCAAGGTGAAAGTCGTATCCCAGCGTGAATACGAGGCGTGGCTGGAAGAGGGCTCCGCCGGCGGTGAGGGAATACCGCCCGAAAAGCTCGGCGAGCAGCTTTTCAAGTCCAAGGCTTGTGTCACCTGTCACAGCACCGAAGGGATCAGGATAACCGGCCCGCCGCTGAACGGTGCCTTCGGCAACCCCGTGGTCCTAAAGAGGGGTGCGACGATCACCATGGATGAAAATTACATAAGAAAATCGATACTCGAGCCGCAGGCCGACGTGGTCGCCGGATATGACCCGGTCATGCCGACCTATCAGGGGCTGTTAAAAGATAAGCAAATCGACGCTTTAATTGCGTATATAAAATCGTTGAAGTGACGGAATCGCCAATGAATACAATGCCGGAAACACATTATCTGAACGCAGCCAAAGGATGGAAATCGTGGCTGTTTACCCTCGATCACAAGCGCATCGGGATCATGTACCTATTTGGCATCATGGCTGCCTTTTTTGTCGGCGGAATCTTCGCCCTGTTGGTCAGGCTGGAACTGCTGCACCCCGGCCGCGATTTTATGGATGCCCATACCTACAACCAGTTGTTCACCCTCCACGGCGCCATAATGATCTTCCTGTTTATTATTCCATCGATTCCGGCCGCGCTCGGTAATTTCGTCCTGCCTCAGACAATCGGCGCCAAAGACGTGGCCTTCCCCAGACTGAACCTCGCCAGTTGGTACATCTACATAGTCGGGGCGCTGGTGGCGGTCCTGTCAATCTACCTCGGCAGCGTCGATACCGGCTGGACGTTCTATACGCCGTACAGCACGACCACCAGCACGTCGGTCGTGGCCATGACGCTCGGAGTGTTCATTCTCGGCTTTTCTTCGATATTTACGGGCATAAATTTCATTGTTACAATCCACAAAATGCGAGCGCCGGGAATGACCTGGTATAAGATGCCGCTTTTTGTATGGGGATTGTACGCCACCGCCATTATACAGGTACTGGCGACACCGGTTCTGGCGATAACCCTGCTGCTGCTGATCATGGAGCGCGTCCTGTCGATCGGGATTTTCGATCCGTCCATGGGCGGCGACCCGGTGTTGTTCCAGCATTTCTTCTGGTTCTATTCGCACCCGGCCGTGTATATCATGATTCTGCCCGGCATGGGCATCATATCCGAACTGGTCGCGACTTTCTCTCAGAAAAAAATATTCGGTTACAAAGCCATTGCCTACTCCTCGCTGGCGATTGCATTCATAAGCTTCCTCGTGTGGGGACACCACATGTTCGTCAGCGGCCAGTCGCAGCTGGCCTCGATGATATTCTCGTTCTTGACGTTTCTGGTCGGCATCCCGTCGGGCATAAAAGTTTTCAACTGGCTGGCAACCATGTACAAAGGTAAACTACGATTCGATGCCCCTATGTTGTACACCCTGGCCTTTCTGTTCCTGTTCACGATCGGCGGCCTGACCGGAATTTTCCTCGGGACACTGGCGGTCGACGTCCACCTGCACGACACATACTTCGTTGTCGCGCATTTCCACTACGTCATGATGGGCGGAACGGTTATGGCCTTCCTCGGGGGAATACATTTCTGGTGGCCCAAGATGTGGGGACGGATGTTCAGCAAAAAATGGGCGTTCATTTCCTGGGTGTTGATCTTTGTCGGCTTCAACATGACCTTTTTCACCCAATTCATCCTCGGCGCCAAAGGTATGCCGAGGCGGTATTATAGCTACCTCGATCAGTACCAGCCGCTGCATGCGTTTTCATCCTATGGCTCCTGGGTGCTGGGCCTGGGCTTTGTCGTCATGGCCGTCTACCTCTTCCATTCTTTGAAACACGGACCCATCGCCGGCAACAATCCCTGGGGCTCACTGACTTTCGAATGGGAATCCACGTCGCCGCCGCCGGTAGCCAATTTCGACAAGGACCCGGTGCTGGTGCACGGCCCGTACGATTACGATAAAATAGTACCAAAGAGGACATACCCGTAACATGAGTACACCTGCGGAACATTCGGCGCACCTGGCGCACCATTTTGCCGACAGCGAACAGCAGTTCGACTCGGCCAAGCTGGGCATGTGGATCTTCCTGCTGACAGAAATTCTGCTTTTCGGAGGACTGTTCGCGGCCTACGCCATATACCGCTCGACCGACCCGGATATGTTCTACAATGCCCATAAATTCCTCGACGTCAGGATGGGGACCCTCAACACGATCGTCCTCATAACGAGTTCTCTGACCATGGCGCTGTCGATCCGCAGCACGCAGCTCGGGAATCGTAAACGCACCATGCTGCTTTTGACGATTACGCTGATTCTGGCCGCGGCCTTTCTGGTAATCAAATATCTCGAATACAGCCACAAGTTTCATATGGGGCAGCTTCCCGGGAAATACTATACGTTCACCGGAATAAAGGGCAACAACCCGCACATATTTTTCAGCATATATTTTCTGATGACCGGTCTGCACGGGATTCATGTCATCGCCGGGATGATCACTATCGGCTGGATATTGAGAAAAACCGTCCGGGGCGATCTTTCGCCGGAATATTACACTCCGATCGAACTGACCGGCCTGTACTGGCACCTCGTCGATATGATCTGGATATTTTTATTCCCCTTGCTGTACTTGATAGGATAAAAGGATGAGTTCGGAAGCCGCAACGCAACACAAAATTCTGCCGCTCAAAACCTACCTGATAGTGGCCGGTTGTCTGATAGCCCTGACGATCATCACCGTGGCCGTCTCGTTTATCAATCTGGGCGGCTGGAATGCGGTCGCGGCGGTGTTTATCGCGTCGATCAAGGCGTCTCTCGTCGCTTTGTTTTTCATGCATTTGAAGTACGACAAGAAAATCAATGTTATGATTTTCATGACCGCCATATTATTTTTCGCCCTGTTTTTGAGCCTGACATTTTTCGACGTCCTCAGTCGAGGGGATATTTATACGGAAGTCGAGAAACCGATACGGAGCAACTCTCTGATGTACGATTCCCTGAAAGTCGATACGACCGCGGTCGAACACGGCGAACCGGCTCCGGAAGAAGGTCATGGACATTGATATTATAAAACCGACCCGACTTTTATCGTTGCCTTTGGTTTTCAAAACTCATAAAATTATTCAGACAAACATTATTCCGGCGAATTAGTATGACCCTATTCCGACGGTTGGCCGTGGCGGCGTTGATCGCCACTTACTTTTTGATCTTTGTCGGCGCTCTGGTGCGCGTTTCGGGCGCGGGACTGGGCTGTCCCGACTGGCCGCACTGTTTCGGCCGTTGGATACCGCCGACCAATGTCAGCCAGCTGCCCCCGGATATGGACCCGTCCGATTTCAACTTCGTCCTCGCCTGGATAGAATATGTCAACCGCCTGATTGGTGTCATTGTCGGTCTGCTGATCGCCGCGGTCGGCATTACCGCCATCGCCAAATACAGAAAGCAAAAGAATATTCTTATCGCGTCGATCGTGGCGGCGATTCTTGTCGCCTACCAGGGCTGGCAGGGCGGCCAGGTGGTATCTTCGGCGCTGGAGCCGCTGATAGTCTCGGCCCACATGGGTATCGCGTTTATTATTGTCAGTCTGCTGTTATATATAACATACCACGCCTACAACACGTCACCGCCGCCGCCGGGGCAGGATGTTTATCCACCCAGGATGCGCCTGTGGTCGGGGATTCTCTGGCTCGCGGTCTTAATTCAGGTTGTGCTCGGGACTCAGATTCGCTCGGCCGTGGAGACGGCCGCCGAAAAATATCCGCTCTTTTCACCGGAGGCGTGGCTGGATGAAGCCGGTATGTATGGCTACGTTCACAGCATACTCGGCATTACGATTGCTACCGCCGGCTGGTTTATCGCGGCTCGTGTGCTGGGTGCAAGCTCGAATCCGTCGCCGCTCGTGCACAGAACGTCGTGGGCCCTTATGGTTCTCGTCTTCGTCCAGACTATTTTCGGCATCGTCTTGTATACGGGCGGCCTGCCGCCGGTAGTGCAGGTTTTGCACGTCTGGCTGGCCGCAATCATAACCGGACTGACACTTCTTCTATATGTGGCGACCAAACCCGTGGAGGCTGCACCATGAATTCACGAAGATCATTGACCGGCGTCTTTCTCGCCGTCATAACAGCGCTGATCCTGTTGGGGACGCTGGCATACTGGGTGATATCAAGGGCCGATAAATCACGCTACGAAATCCCGGTGCTGGGGCAACTGCCCGCCTTCGAGTTCATCGACCAGGACGGCCAACCGTTCGGTTCACCCGACCTTGAAGGCAAAGTGGCTGTCATAGATTTTATTTTCACCCGGTGCCAGGGACCATGCCCGGTGATGGCGACCAAGTTTGTCGATTTATATAATCTGTTTCATGGTTCGGACAGGGTGCAGCTGGTATCAGTAACCGTTGATCCCGAATACGACTCGGTATCAGTCCTGAAAGCCTATGCCGAAAGCCAGGGAGTGACCGATAATCGCTGGGTCTTTTTGCACACATCGATGGACAGCCTCGTCACGTTTTCCGAACAAGGTCTCAAAATCGCCGCCGACAAAGCCTCACTTCCGGGGGGCCACTCCACCCGGTTCGTCCTGATCGACACCGAAGGTCGGATTCGGGGATATTACGACGGCCTCGACGACACCAGCATCGCGAAATTGAAAAGTAACGTCAAACGCCTTCTCGATGAATCAAAATGAGCGTCACCGACCTTCCGGCAATTAATGCAACGCTTAATTTCATCAGCGCGGTGCTGCTGACGCTGGGATTTGTTTATATCAAGAAACGGCGGCCCGACGTGCACAAGAAATATATGCTGGCGGCCCTGGTGTCGTCGGCCCTGTTTTTTATTTCATATTTGATTTATCACTACCAGGTCGGGTCGGTGCCGTACCCGTACCACGACTGGACCCGCCCGGTATACTTTACAATTCTCATCCCACATGTGATACTGGCTGGACTGATGGTGCCGTTTATCCTCGCCGCCGTATGGTACGCTCTCAAAGCCAATTTCACCAATCATACACGCATTACCCGCTTTCTCTGGCCGGTGTGGATGTTTGTCTCGCTGAGCGGAATTGCCGTGTACTTCATGCTCTATCAATCGTAAATTGCGTCTTTTTCATCGCGGGGAACCGCCGCCGCAGACTTGACGTTGAATAGAACACGGACAAGGAAACGAAAGGCGGTATTATGGAAGACTTAGCCCAAAAAAAATGTGAACCGTGCGAAGGCGGAGTTGCCCCGCTGACACCACCACAATTCGGAAATTATCTCGATCAGGTCCCGGAATGGAGCGTGGTGGACAACAAAATGATCGAGCGGCTTTATAAATTCAAAGATTTCGCGCAGGCCCTGGAATTCGTGAACAACGTCGGAGCCATAGCCGAAGGCGAGGGCCATCACCCGGATATTTTCCTGCACGGCTGGAACAAAGTCAAAATCACCCTCTGGACCCACGCCATCGGGGGCCTGTCGCTAAACGATTTTATCATCGCCAAAAAGATCGATGAGATAAACTGATAAGAATTCTTCTACTGGTTGCCGTGAATATTTCCGAGACTGATATTTTCGACGGCCGTCGAAGGCCCTTGCGCCAGAGCGTACTTGATCGCATCCGCGACGCTATCCGGACTCAGCATATTTTCCTTTGACCATTGACCGGGAATGTTGTCCCAGATTTCGGTCGCCGCAGCCGCCGGATAGATATTGATTACACGAATCTTCCGGGGCCGAAGCTCCTCTCTGAGCACCTGAGAAAATCCTTCCAGAGCGAATTTGCTCGTGCAATATGCCCCCCACGACGGAAATGCCGTTTTGGCCGCAACCGACAGCAAAAACACAATTGATCCACCCTCGGGCATGGACGGCAGCAGTTTTTGAGTGATCAGATAAGGCGCGGTGACATTTATATCGAGCGACCTCTGCCACTCTTCGGGTTTTATCATTTCAATATCATCTACAAATGCCACTCCGGCCGCATGAATGACGATATCGATTCGACCGGGGCCGACTTGATCTATTAGCGAATAAATACCGTCAACTGTACTTAAGTCAGCTGCTGCAATCCTGCTCTGTCCGCTGTGTGAGTTTATTTTCCCGGCCAGTTCATTCAGCATGGATTGTTTGCGGCCGTGCAAAACCAGTTCCGCATCCGGACCGGCCAACGCCTCGGCTACCGCCCGTCCGATTCCACCGCTGGCACCGGTTATCAGTATTCTTCGTATTACCGACTTATTCATTTAATCTCCGGTGTGTTTTTGCGAAGAGTGAAGCGGTTGTTGGGCGTTTCCCAAAGGCGCAACCGCGACAGATCCCGGCCCAGCCCATTTTCAATTTTGGGGCACAGCTTGCACACGATATTTTCCCCGGTCGAAACACAATCGCGGAATTCCTCGGTGTCGAGGTCGAGATGCTTATAATGCCAGTCCGCAACGGCTCCTTTGAGTGCATTCTGAAAGTCGGACAGAGGGAAAAGTATCCCGGTTTTTTCGTCGAGTTCACCGTTGAGCGTCGCCTCGATTATGTACCGATGTCCGTGCCCGGCCGGATTGTTGCACTTACCGAATATTTCGCGGTTTTTCTCGTCGTTCAATGATGCACAGTGCAGACGGTGCGCGGCCTGAAACGAGTCTTTCAGACCGAGCATATGATAATTCCCGGCATGGTACTCTGCGAAAAAGTACGGGTTCTCCCAGAGCCGGACACGCGCGACCGGCATATTGCGGCTCAGACGCGCGAAGAAATACTGCGCCAGGCACTCGGTCGTCATCGGTTTTTCGGACAGTTCTCGCACGTCTTTATTGAGATTTTTATGATCCAGCAAGTCTTTCAGTTCATCGAGGTAGCTCTCGGCTTCGCGCTCGGGAAAGATCATCCCGCTTTCGCCGTCAACAGAACCGTGCAGCGTCACCCGCAATCTATAATAGTGACCATGGCCGGACGCGGTCGACGCGATACCAAATAGCTGACGGTTCTCTTCGTCGGTCAGATGCGGTGAGAAAGTCCGGCGCGCGGCTGAAAATTCCAGCCAGTAATGCCGTTCGACCCGCCCGTCGCCGTAGGCCGTGGCTCCGTCGTACGGTGAGCACGCCAAGTGACAGGCCGCCAGACGCCGGTCCGGTATAACCCCGAAAAGCCCGGAGGCATCGGAAAACATTTGCAGCGCCACGTTCTCCGGAGTCGGGACGATACTGTCAAACGGCGGCGTGTTCTGGTTCAGGTACTTATGGTCGTAGCGCTGCGTCAGAAGACGCCCGATTCGTTCTTTGACCGTCGATATATTGAGCATCATGCCCGTGTCGGGATCGACCGAACCGTCGAAAATGAAAAAAGCCGTCCAGTTGCCGCCGTAACCGTTCGCGGTGCCGTACTTATCACCGAACAACTCTCGGTTGGCGGCCTCGCCCAGCGCACCGTTGCGATAACGGTACGACAGCGACAGCTCGAATCTTTTGCTTAGAGTCAAATAGCTCATAACTAACCGTAGACGAGTTTCAAAAACTCAGCCCGCGTCTCCGGGTCATCGTGCAGTTCACCCAGGACGCACGACGTCGTCATGACCGAATTCTGCTTTTCCACCCCGCGCATCATCATGCACAGGTGCTGGGCTTCGATCACGACCCCGACACCGATGGCATCGGTGTACTTCTGCACGGTCTCGGCAATCTGGCGGGTCAATTCTTCTTGAATTTGCAGCCGCCGCCCGAAGGCATCGACCAGGCGGGCCACTTTCGACAGCCCCAGCACTTTGCCGTTGGGAATGTACCCGACGTGCGCCTTGCCGATAAACGGCAGCAGGTGATGCTCACACATCGAATAAAGCTCGATATTTTTGACAATTACCAGCTGCTTGGCGCTCGATTCGAAGACGGCGTTGTTGACAAGTTTGTCTATATCTTCGTTGTAGCCCCGGGTGACGAACTGCAGAGCTTTGGCCGCCCGGCGGGGAGTATCCCTGAGACCTTCGCGGTCGGGATCTTCGCCGATTTCCATCAATATTTCACGATATAGCTGTTCGAGTTTTGTCATAAATAATTCCTGCCTGTCGGGTTTATGATATCAACAATAAATAATATGAAAATGTTTATTTCAATGTCAAAGCACAAATGATGAAAAGCGAGGGTGGAATTAGCAGATTCGCGGGAGCTGTTCTCCGGACAACATCGACAAAACCCGCCGCGTCCCCACCGCACTGACCAAAACTGCCGGGGCCGATTTCGGATCGGTAACTCGTCCAATTATTGTGCTGTTTCGTCCGAAGTCGCTTTTCTTCAGGATTTTCAGGCAGCAAGAGGCTTCTTTTTCAGGAAGAATTATCATCATCCGGCCTTCGCAGGCCGAATGATAAACGTCGATTCCCAGCACCTCACAGAATCCGGCGACCGTGCTGTCGACCGGGATTCGGGATTCCTCGAGCTCGATTGTCACTCCGGCAGCTGAAGCCAGTTCATTGGCGGCGCTGGCCAGTCCGCCGCGTGTCAGGTCCCGCAGGCAGTGAATTTCAATACCCTCTTCAATCAGCGTTTGTACCATTGGCGACAATGATGCCGCATCGCTTTCTATTCTGCTCCTAAAACCGAGGCTTTCTCTGGCCGCCATGATCGCCATCCCGTGACGACCGATATCGCCGTTGATAATTATCGTGTCACCGGAACAAATCTGCGACGGTCCGATATTCATATCGTGCTCGATCACCCCAACCCCGCTGGTATTTATATAAACCCCGTCACATTTACCACGCTCGACCACTTTTGTATCTCCGGTGACAATCGAAACTCCTGCGGCCCTGGCGGCTTCGGCCATCGAGACGACAATATCCCACAGCGTCGTCATAACCAGCCCCTCTTCGATTATAAACCCCGCGCTCAAATACAGCGGCTTCGCTCCGGACGTGGCCAGATCGTTTATTGTCCCGTGCACGGCCAGCGATCCGATATTGCCCCCCGGAAAAAACAGCGGCGAAACCACAAAACTGTCGGTCGTGAAAGCCAGTTTCCCGGTCTCGACTGTTAAAAGTGCCGAATCGGTTTTGGCTTTAAGCTGCGGTGAATCAAAAGCCGTCATAAACAGCTTGTCGATAAGTTGGCCGGTCAGAGTCCCGCCGCCGCCGTGGGCCAGCAGTACCACCGGATACTCGGAAATCGGAATCGGGCAGGCCGGGCCGGATGTTTTATCCTGGGTCATAACGGTTCCTGTACTTTCATCCCTTGCTCAACAGGCGGTACTTATAATATGCGGCGCAGGCGCCCTCCGACGATACCATGGTTGCACCGAGCGGGTGTTCCGGGGTGCACTGTGTCCCGAAAGCCGGGCACTCCGGCGGCTTGGCCGCTCCCTGAAGGATTCTTCCGCTGATACAAATAGTGGATTCTTCCGGAGCCGATGGTTTCAGATCGAATATCAATTCGGCGTCGTGCTGCGCATATTCCCGCTTGAGTTTTAGGCCGCTGGAGGGGATTGTCCCCAGTCCGCGCCACTCGCGGTCGCATGTTTCAAAAACAGTCTCTATCATTTTCAGGGCCGAAAGATTGCCCTCCGGCTTCACCGCCCGCGAGTACTGATTGTCAACTTCGCTTGTGCCCGCTTCGAGCTGACAAACACAGGCGTAAATTCCACGCATTAGATCAAGCGGCTCGAACCCGGTCACGACTATCGGTGTGTCGTACTTCCGTGTGACCGCATGATAAGCATTGTACCCCGTAACCGTACAAACATGTCCGGCCGCGAGGAAACCGTCGATTGATGCCTCCGGTGACGATAATATCGACTCCATCGCCGGAATCACCAGAACGTGCGAGACCAGCAGTGAATAATTGGTAATACTCTCTTGTGCGGCGCGGTAAACCGCCATGGCCGTAGTCGGGGCGGTCGTTTCAAAACCGATAGCAAAGAATACGACCTTTTTATCGGGATTGTCTTTTGCGATTGTCAGGGCATCGACCGGCGAATAAACCGTGCGCACGTCGCCGCCCTCGGCCCGAACCGTGAGCAGGTCTTTTCGTGAACCCGGAACCCGGAGCATATCTCCGAACGAGCAGAAAATAACATCGGTCCGTGCGGCCAGATCCAGAGCCGTGTCGATGGTTGCCGCCGACGTCACACACACCGGGCAGCCGGGACCGTGCACCAGCGTCACAGAATCGGGCAGGAGTTCGTCGATACCGAAACGCACTATGGCGTGCGTCTGTCCGCCGCATATTTCCATCAGCGTCCAGTCGCGCGTTACGACCGACGCCGTCTTGTCGGCCAGTCTTTTGACAGCATCGGCGTCGCGATATTCGTCGATAAATTTCATCCTGCGTCTCCGTCGGGGCCGGACTCGCCCAGTATCCGGTCGAATTCGCGAAGAGTCTGCCGCGCGCTGTCTTGGTCTATAACGGTTATAGCAAACCCGGCGTGCACCAGCACCCAGTCGCCGATTTTCGATTCCGGAACGAACGACAGTATGACTTCCCGCTCGACACCGCCGAAATCGACCGCGCCGCGAAGCTCGATCGGGTTGTCACCTTCAATCGATTTAATCTGTCCCGGTACCGCGATGCACATGCTATTGCTCTTTCCTTTTCATCCCGGCCGCGACCGCCTGCCCGAGGCAGATGCCGCCGTCGTTGGGCGGGATATCCCCGTGCCAGAAAACATCAAAACCGTTTTGGCGCAGTTTGTCAATGACCATTTCCGTCAAATATTTATTCTGGAAACAACCCCCGGTCAGCACGACTTTGTCAATCCCTGTCATTCGAGTTACTTCGACGATACCTTCAGCCAGCGTATTGTGAAATTTAGCGGCGATCTCTTCTTTCGAGAGCTTAGACTCGATGTCATCGAGAATGCCGAGAATCACCGGCTCCCAGTCCAGGACGATGCGATCATGGCCACGATCATCATAATTTATTTCATACGTCTCCGCCGTTTTGCTCTTGTGCGCCAGAAATTCCAGTTCCATCGCCGCCTGGCCCTCGAAAGACATAATCTGACGCGAATCGATCAGCGATGCCACCGCATCGAACAACCGTCCGGCGCTTGACGTCGGGACCGTATTAATATTTTTATCGAGGGCATTGAGCAGCAATTCCAATTCGTCAGGCTGATAGGTCTTATATGTAGCCGTCATTTTAAAAGCTTCAGGATTGCCTGAAAATAATTCATAAAGCAGACCCAGCGCCGACCTTCGCGGCTCTTTGGCGGCGCTGTCTCCTCCCGGCAGTGAAAAAGTCCGCAGCGAGGCCGCTCTCTCGAACGCCCCGTCCGAAACCGCCAGAAACTCTCCACCCCAAATTGTACCATCGGTGCCATAGCCGGTGCCGTCCCATGCAACCCCCAGGACCGGGCCTTCAATATGATTCTCTGCCATGCACGATAACACATGCGCAAAATGATGCTGCACCGGGACAATTCTTGTCTTTCTTTTATGCGCATATTGAGTAGAATAATAATTGGGGTGCAAATCACAGGTAATAACCTGAGGTTCTTTGTCGTATAGACCCAGCAGCTGCCCGATCGCTTCTTCAAACGCTCCGACCGCGCCTTCGTTATCGAGGTCGCCGATATGCTGGCTGACAAAGGCGTTGTCGCCGATTGTCACCGCCACGGCATTTTTCATGTGTCCCCCGACCGCCAATACCCCCTCGTAGTTGGACTTGATCTTTATCGGTCGCGGGGCGTATCCCCGGGCGCGGCGGATAACCATCTCACGTCCGGCCATAAGGCGCACCACGGAATCATCGACATGCCGCGCTATCGGACGATCGTGCACCAGAAACAGGCCGGTAATCTGACCGAGCCGGTCGAGGGCTTCGCGCTCGTCGATACAGATCGGTTCATCGCTGATATTGCCGCTGGTGGCGACCACCGGACGATGCACTAATCTCATAAGAATATGATGCAGGGGAGTGTACGGCAGCATGCTGCCAAGGTACGGGTTTCCCGGCGCCACCGATTCGGCAATGGTATAGCCGCCCGGTATCTCTGATTTTTCCAATAGTACTATCGGTGAGGCGGTCGAGAGCAAGAGCTTTTCTTCTTCGTCTGAAACTCGGCAAACTGATTTGATTGAATTCAGATCAGGGAACATCACCGCAAGTGGTTTTTCTTCGCGGTGTTTTCTTTGTCGCAGCTCGCGCACGGCATTTTCGTTTCCGGCGTCGACCATCAGATGAAACCCGCCCAAACCTTTGACCGCAACGATCTTACCCTCATGCAGGGCTTCGGCCGCTTTCAGGAGGGCTCCGTTATATTGTTCTAATATCTGACCTCGATCATCCCACAACTGCACCTGTGGTCCGCAGTCGGGGCAGGCGTTGGGCTGGGCGTGAAACCGCCGGTTGGACGGATCGTGATATTCGGCAGCGCATTTTTCGCACATCGCAAATCTTGCCATACTCGTATTGGCGCGGTCGTATGGCAGCGCCTTTATTATGGAAAAGCGCGGTCCGCAATTGGTGCAATTTATAAACGGATACAAATACCGCCGGTCTGCGGGATCGAGCAACTCGCGAAGACAATCATCGCAAACGGCCAGGTCGGGCAGGATCACGACCGACTTATTCGAGCCCGTATCGGATAGAATAATCTCAAAGGTCCCATCGTTTTGGGGTGCCATGCGCGCGCGTTCGATTTTGTCGATCTGGGACACGGCCGGTTTATCGGTCTTAAGACTTTCGACAAACCTGTCCAGCCGTTCGATAGGGCCCTCGATTTCGATTAAAAGACCCTCCGAAGTATTGTTCACCCACCCGGTCAGATCGTTGGACGTCGCCAGCCGATAGACAAAAGGGCGAAAACCGACCCCCTGCACCGCACCCGTAATTTTCAGGCGGTACCTTTCGCGAAGCCCGGTTTGGCCGGAATCTTTTTTGTCAGCCTTGTTATCCATCGTGCCGCTTTCAATATATCATTATGGCCACCGGGGTTGAACAATTTTTCGTCATGAAGCCACAATTGTCATTCTTAAAAGCAATAGAGTGACGGATTTTTCAGAATTATATTTGCCCTGAGGGGCTAAAAAAAAGCTGGTTTTTTTCGATAATTCTATTATTGGGCTATTTCTCCGGAAATCCGGCGAAACCAAACGACAAAATCAAAGGGGCTATAAAATATGAACGGGGAAGAATTGGGTAATTGTCCCGAATCGAACCGGACCGATACGCACGACCCGGAAATTCACCGCCAGTTGATACTCCGTCTCGCCGCTGAAAAAGAAGCGGAGGCGCTTCGGAGGGAACTCCGGATTGTCAAAGACGCTCTCAACGCCAAGGGTGAGTCGATGAAAGCGGTGCTGGGGCAAATCCACGACGAAAAGAAAAACATCGCCGCCAACCTCCGGAGCAATATCAATCGTGTTCTGATGCCGCTCTTGCGCAAACTGGAAAGCAAAACCGGGCCGGACGAAAAGGTGTATATCGGCCTGCTTCGCAATGGCCTCAAAGAAATAACGGCGCCGTTCGTGGGGCTGATGGAAAATTCATACCCCGGCCTGACCCACCGTGAGGTCGAAATTTGTCACTTCATCCACGACGGCCTCGCTTCCAAAGAGATCGCTGACCTGCTCAACTGCTCTTTGGAGACAATCCGGAGCCACCGCAAAAATATCCGCCGCAAGCTGGGCCTTATTAAATCCAAAGAAAGACTAAGCCATTATCTCATAAATATTTAGGCGATCCGATGGGGAATGAATACCGGCACTTTATAGAATATATTTCTGTATGAAGACGGCTGGCAGATGCTGTCACCCTTTATTCACCCTTTGGCCGAAGATGGAAATGCCGAAAAAATAATAACGTGGAAGGATAATGGGAATCCGACATTCGTCCGGTAAAATGACAAGGGGCTGACGTCAGGATTAAACTTAAGGGGCTTTACTATGAATAGAGATCATCTGGATATTCCCGCCTTTAATGCCGCTATGGACTCCAACCGGGAAGCAGTCGTCGGCGACGAAGATCATTCCTCTTTATCTGTCGAAACAAACGTCGTCAAAATAGATGATGTTGAATTCAAAGCCGCCCGCGAGAAGCTCATCGCGATGCTGATAGAGTCAAAAAAGAAATTAGAGGCGGCCCTGGCCGAAAGACAAGAAGCCCAAAACGCCCTTACCCGGACCGTTCTCGAAAGCAATGCCATGATCAACGCCGTCCCGGCCGCTATGTACCTCAAGGATGCCGAGGCGAGATACGTGATGGTGAACGACGCTTTCTGCCACCAGATCGGCCTCAGCCGGGGCGATATCATCGGCCGAACCGACAGTGAAATCAACAACGAGGAATCTCCCGCGAAGGTCACCACCAAAGCCGATCCGGCCTGCCTTAATGACGGCAAGTCCCTGCTCAACCATGAAGAAATGATCACGGACGCCAGCGATGAACAGAAATGGATGTCGATCAGCAAAGTCCCGATCAAGGACGCCAACGGCAGGATAGCCGGGCTCGTAAGCTTCGCCCAGGACATCACCGAGCAACACCGAAGCAAAGAACAGCTGCTTCAGTCCGACAAACTGGCGGCGATTGGAACGCTCGCGGCCGGCGTGGCCCACGAGATCAACAATCCGATCGGATATATCAAATCGAACCTTAACACGATGCAAAAGTACCTGGCCAAAATGCGCAAATACATAGAGGGTCTGCCGGTCGATGACGCCGACGAATTCGAAAGCTTAAAAGAGATGATGGATGACTTCGCCGACGCCGCCGAAGAATCAATCGAGGGCACAAACCGGGTCAAGAGTATTGTCACCGATCTCAAGAGTTTCTCCCGCGTGGACCGGGCCGAAAAGGAATTTTCGGATATCAACGAAGGTATCAAAAGCACTCTCAACGTAGTCTGGAACGAATTAAAATACAAAGCCGAGGTGGCAAAGGACCTGGGTGATATACCCGAAATATTCTGTATTCCCAACCAGCTCAACCAGGTCTTTATGAACATCCTGGTCAACGCCGCCCACGCCATACAGGGCGAAAAAGGGTTAATTAAGATCAAGACCTGGGCCGACCCCAGGCATGTTTTTATTTCCATCAAAGACAACGGTTGCGGCATTCCGGAAAACAAAGTCAAAAAAATATTCGAGCCGTTCTTTACGACCAAAGAAGTCGGCAAAGGCACCGGCCTGGGCCTGTCGCTGACTTATGATATAATAAAAAAGCACAACGGGCATATCGACGTCAAAAGCAAGGTCGGAGTCGGGACGGAGTTCATAATTACACTGCCTCTGGGGGGTATTACCGATGAGTGATTATACTCTCCTCCTGGTTGACGACGAAACCAACGTCCTCAAGTCGTTGAAAAGACTTTTGATAGACCTGGACTGCAAAGTCATAACGGCCGAAACCGGTTCCGAAGCACTCGAGAAATTCGAAAACCGGGAAATACAACTGGTCATCTCGGATTACCGCATGCCGGAGATGGATGGCGTCGAATTTCTTAACAAGGTCAAGGAAATTTCCCCGGACACGGTTCGCATCATATTAAGCGGCTATGCCGATGCCGGAGCCATGATGGAAGCCATCAACCAGGGCCAGGTTTATAAATTTATCCCCAAACCGTGGGACGACCAGTTTCTGATTACGACGATCAAAGATTCGTTCGAGCGCTACCGCCTTCAAAAAGAAAATGCCAAGCTCTACGCTGAACTGTCGGAAAAATACAAAGAATTGCAGGAGCTTACCAAAACACTCGAAGACAAAGTCACGGAACGCACCCGCGACCTCGAAATAAAGAACCGGGCGCTGGCCGTGGCCCAAAATATTCTCAATTATCTCCCGGCCGGGGTGATCGGCGTGGATTCATCCGGCATGGTGGTTTACATGAACGAAGCCCTGCGGCGATGCATCTCGGTCGGCAGCCTGCTTCTGGGAACCAGCGCGCAGGGAAATATCGACGACGAAGTATATGAAACCATGCAACAGGCGATGCAGGCTCAGGAGATCCGTCATATAAGGATATCTGAACCCGCGCACAGCCTTGTTATATGCGCTCCTCTGCCGGGAAACGTCGGAGTGATCGGGCTATTCATTGATTCTCACAATATAGACGGCGCCAATTCAAATATGACTCAAACAGCCAATGCGGAGACGGCTAATGACCAATAAAGGTTATCCGACCATCCTGATCGTCGATGACGATCATCACGTCCTGGCGGCGCTGAAACGCCTGTTGTCGGACCTTCCGGCCATAGTCCTGACGGCTCCCGACGGACGCCAGGCGCTTAAGATACTCAAGCAGCGGCCGGTCTCGATTATTATATCCGATCAGAAAATGCCGCGCATGTCCGGCATCGAATTCCTGAAAGCGGCTTCGGAAATTTGCCCCGACAGCACCCGAATCCTCATCACCGGGTGTTCTGAAATCGACGTGGCCATGATGGCTATCAAATGGGCCGGGATTTCGAAGTATTTCGTTAAACCGTGGGAAGATGAAATCCTGCACGACACAATATCGAATTTTCTGGCCAAACATCAGTATCGCAACTCGGTCGGCCAGTTCAAAATACAGGGAAACGGATAATAATGTCACCGAAATACAAACATACCATAATGACCGTCGACGACGAAGAAGGCATCCTCAAATCTCTCCGGCGCCAGTTGCGGACGCTCGATATAAACATCCTGCAGGCGCAAAGCGGCCAGGAGGGATTGAAGCTGCTGCAGGGCAATAAAGTCTCGATCATCATATCCGACCAGAGAATGCCCGGGATGACCGGGGTGCAATTTCTTCAAAAGACAAGGCAGCTCTCGCCCGACAGCACGAGGATATTGCTGACCGGTTACGCCGATATCGACGCGACCATCGATGCCATCAACAACGGGGCCGTCAAATATTACATAAATAAACCGTGGGACGACGAAATTCTGCTGAGCCGAATCAGAGAATCGCTGGATATGTATGAGATGGTCCTGGAGAACCGTCGGCTGACGGACCTGACCAACCGTCAAAACAAAGAACTCAAACAGCTAAACGGCTCTCTGGAACAGAAAGTCGCCGAGCAGACCGAAGAAATCCGCATTCAGAACAACGAACTTAGAAACAGCTTCAAAGATACGATCAAAGCCCTTTCGACGATCATAGAGCTCCGCCGTAAAGACGTCGGCAACCATTCCGAGCGGGTCGCGCTGATCGTCAAAGAGATGATTCGTGATACCGGGCTTTCCGGAAAGAAATATCAGGACATTATTTTCGCCGCCTTCCTGCACGACATCGGCAAGGTCAGTCTGCCCGATCACATTCTGGAACGCAACGAGCGTGACTATACGAAGGCGGATTTCGAGCAGATCGCCCGGCACCCCATTCTTGGACAAACCTGCGTTTTTTCCATTCGGGGTCTCGAAGACTCCGCCGCGATCATCCGCCACCATCACGAAGAATACAACGGCAACGGCTATCCCGATAATCTGGAAGGCGAGGCCATTCCTCTGGGAGCCCGACTGATAAGAATTGCCGATGCTTTCGATCACCTGGCGTTTCGGGGAGCACATCCGGATAACAAGATTCTTAATTCGGCCCTGGCGCATCTCGTTCAGCATTCCGGCTCGAAATTCGACCCGGAACTGGTCAAACGCTTTGTCGAACGGGATATAATAAAAATATTCATGCTGCAGAAAACCAGTGCCGACCTTATCGCGGTTTTGCCAACGGCCCTGCAGAAAGGCATGATTCTGGCGTCGGATATATATACCGAAAGCGGCATGTTCCTGTTGCCGAAAGGAGCCCGTCTCTCACCACACATGATTAACCGCTTGATCAAGATAAGCAAAGTCGATCCTATAGAGGGTAAGATAAAGGTTTTCAAAGAATCCGATGAAAAGAGAGTGCAACATGTCCCGATTTAAAATACTGCTGGTCGATGATTCACCAAGCATCCTCAAGGCTTTGGTGCGGGTTTTCCGGTCCGAAGGCTATGAGATTTTCACGGCTGAATCCGCAAAAGAAGCCGTCGACGTTCTCGAAAACAACGACGTCGACATTATCATTTCCGATCAGAACATGCCCGGTATATCCGGCAATGAGCTGCTTCATACGGTCAGGACGCTGTACCCCGAAGTCATTCGCATCATGCTGACCGGATGCACCGATATCGAGGTGGCCAAACAAGCTATCAACAGCGGACAGATTTATCGCTTTTTCAACAAGCCCTGGGATGATTTCGAGCTGACCGTGGCCGTGCGGCACGCTCTGGCTCAAAAAGCCCTCGAAAAAGAAAATGACAAGCTGCGCTCGACCATAAAAAGTCAACAGGATCAGCTTAAACAACTTGAAAAAGAATATCCCGGTATCTCCAGTCGTAACGTTGACCGCGACGGTGCCTGGATTATCGAATAAAGGGGGAGGAAATGAAACCAGCCAACAATCGACCGTCCGGCGGTAAGCCCGACAACTTCGATGAAAGAGTTGATCGCTGCCTGTCGATGGTGATGCACTACGAAGAAATGGAGCAGATAGCCGACATTATAAAAAGGCTCCATCACGAAAAATACGATATCAAGGAACAACTTCCAGGGGGATGATACAAATGCTCAGTCAAAAATCAGTAACGGAAAATTTGTCTGAATTACCCTCTCCCCCGATAGTAATTCAAAGGCTCCACAGGATCATCAGCGAGCAGGATCCGGGTATCAAGGAGGTTTCGCAGATTATCGAAACCGACCCGGCCTTCACGGCCAAAGTCCTGCGGCTGGTCAATTCACCGTTCTACGGCGTCGCGCGACGGGTCTCATCGGTCAGTGATGCCATAACAATCCTCGGATTCAACTCGGTGCACCAGCTATTATTGACAACGTCCATCCTCGACGTTTTTAAGACCGGCACCGGTGCGGTCAATATTGACGATTTCTGGAAACACTCGTTTGGTGTCGGCGCCATCGCCAAGAATCTGCTGTTTCGCAAATCGCAGGACTATCAAAACGAGGCGTTTATCTGCGGTATCCTGCACGATATCGGCCGCCTGCTATATGTCAAGGCCGACCCGAAAATGTTCGGCTGGTTTTATTTCGAACGTCAGGCAGTGTGCAGCATCGAGGACGAAAAAGAACATTTCGGCATCGATCATCAGGAAGTCGGTCGGCTGTTGGCTCAAAAATGGAATTTCCCCGAAAACGTCATTGAAGTTATAACGAAACACCATGTACCGGAAACGGCGGAAAAATATCCGATGCTGGTCGCTACCGTCAACATCGCCAATATGTTGTGCCATGCCATGCAGATCGGAAGCAATTACAGTAATTATGTAACCGAGTTTCATACGGAAGCCTGGCAAAAGCTGGACCTTACCTGGGAGCAATTGGAAAAATGCCTCCGGGGCGCCATGGTGGAGATCGGCCATTCCGAAGAACTGCTAAGAAACATGCAGTGATGAATGTATATATCATCATCCTGCCATCGATTTAGTAAAAAAACGACAGGAGGCCTGCACCACAGGCCTCTTTGCAACTGCATGAACGGCATAAATATATATAATATAATACCTTATATATCCGAAAAGCCGACGCATTTGTTCGATTTCTCTTGACAATATTAAAACAGCTGATTAAATTTGGACCGATAGCTTGTGAATCTTGTCACAAGGAGAGGAGCTGTGGAGCATTCTGACCCGCATCTTTTAAGGCCCGAAAATCTGGCCGCCCTTTTTCAATTATTGAAGAAAAAAGGTTCTAAAATTACCGGTCCGACTGTTCGTGACCGAGCCATTGTACTCGAGACTATCGACACCCCCGATGATATTCCGGTCGGATGGTACGACCGCCAGGCACCGGGAAGCTATCGTCTCGAAAAACGCAACGATGGTACGTACTTCTCGTACGTTGTCGGGCAGGAATCGTGGAAAAGGTACCTGTACCCGTCGCGACAAAAGCTACTGACGGCAACCCGCAAAAAAACCGGATTCATCGTGGAACCGTCAGACGAAGAAGCGAAAAAAATCGTCGCCTTCGGTATGCGACCGTGTGAGTTGAAGGCTCTGGCGATACAGGACAAAATTTTCACCGAAGGAGAAATCAAAGATTCCGGATATATGGCGCGGAGAAAAAAACTGTTTATCGTCGCCGTCAACTGCACTAATCCCGGCGCCAACTGCTTTTGTACTTCGATGAACACCGGTCCCAGGACCGACGGTGGTTACGATCTGGCTTTAACAGAAGTAATGGACGGCAAAAATCACTTTTTCATAATCGAGGCCGGGAGTCCCGCAGGTCTTGAAGTCATAAACGGATTGAAGCTTGAAAAGGCCGATGGCGATTCGGTCAAGCTCGCCGATATGAAACTTTCCGATGCCGCTTCATCGATGGTATCCAAACTCGATCTTGCCAATCTCAAAACCGTTCTCGAAAAGAATTTCGACAATCCCGACTGGGAAGAAATTGCCTCGCGCTGTCTGGCCTGCGGCAATTGCACTCTGGTGTGTCCAACCTGCTTTTGTTCCACCATGCAGGACTACACGGCGCTCGACGGTTCCGAAGCCGAACGCCTCCGCCTCTGGGACAGTTGCCATATGGTCGATTTTTCTTACATCCACGGCGGCAGCATCCGCAATACCGGCATGTCGCGCTACCGCCAGTGGGTCATGCACAAGCTGGCGTACTGGGTGGACCAGTTCGGAATGTCCGGGTGTGTCGGCTGCGGCCGGTGCATCACGTGGTGCCCGGTAGGAATAGATATAACTGCCACGGCCAGGCAAATCGCCGGGCAGGAGACGTCATAGAGTCACGAAAATTACGGAGATAAAGTTATGGAAAATCTCAAATCGGTTCTGGCGGAACATCCGTTTCTGAACGGTATGAACGAAGCTCAACTGGAGCTTCTGGCCGGATGTGCCTCCAATGTTGTCTTCAAAGCCGGCGAATTCATCTTTCGCGAAGGCGAAGCCGCCGAAAAGTTTTATTTCATCCGTCACGGCAAAGTTCTGATCGAAACCCATATTCCGCAGAAAGGCACGATCATCATCCGCTCCCGCGAAGCCGGGGAAATACTCGGCTGGAGCTGGATGGTTCCGCCGTACAGATGGCATTTCGACGCCCGCGCGGTCGAGCTGACGCGCGCCATCGCCCTCGACGGAAAATGCTTGCGAGGCAAGTGCGAAAACGATCACGATCTCGGCTATGAAATAATGAGGCGTTTTGCGCTCATCATCGCCGAGAGGCTCGAAGCAACCCGCTTACAATTGATGGACATATATGGCACAAACAGCTAAACAAACGGCTACGGTCGATTTCGTCGAACCCATTTTGTCGTGCCCGTTCAAGATAGACCGGGTGACCAAAGACACCATGGATACGTTCTCGCTGGAGTTGTTGCCGCCCCGGGGCAAATTCAATTTCCTGCCCGGACAGTTCAACATGCTCTATGTGTACGGTATCGGCGAAGTCCCGATATCGATCAGCGGGGATCCCTCGAAATCCGACCGACTGGTGCACACGACCCGCGAGGTCGGCACCGTCACGCGCGCCATGCGCCGCCTCAAATCCGGCGATACCATCGGCGTACGCGGCCCCTATGGTACTCACTGGCCGATAGAAAGACACGAGGGCAACGATATCGTCCTGATCACCGGCGGTATCGGCCTGGCTCCGCTGCGCCCAGTGATATATCACGTCCTGGCCAACCGGGCCAAATACGGCAAACTCGTCCTGCTGTATGGTGCTCGGACCCCCCAGGACATACTTTACGTCAAAGAGCTGGAAAAGCTTCGGGGTCGGTTCGATCTCGATATATTGATTACGGTCGATCGCGCCACCGGTTCGTGGCAGGGGAACGTCGGCGTGGTCACCCAGCTCATCGGCCGGGCACCGTTCGACCCGACGCACAGCACTGCCATGATCTGCGGACCGGAAATCATGATGCGTTTCACTATCATGGAAATGCAAAAACGCGGCGTTGTCGATGAAAGCATGTATGTCTCGATGGAGCGCAACATGAAATGCGGTATCGGGCTGTGCGGCCACTGCCAGCTCGGCGGGCATTTTGTCTGCAAAGACGGGCCGGTCTATCGCTACGACAATATACGCGACATCTTCACCAGGAGGGAGATGTAGCCATGGCAAAATCCAATAAACCGACTCTGGCCGTGTGGAAATTCGCTTCGTGCGACGGCTGCCAGTTGTCGCTTCTGGATTGCGAAGAAGAACTCCTGGCCGTGGCCGGAGCGGTGAAGATCGCCAATTTCCCCGAAGCCTCGCGCGCGATCATGAAGGGCCCCTACGATGTTTCGCTGGTGGAAGGCTCCATCACCACCCCGCACGACGCCGAACGCATCCATAAAATTCGTCGCCAGTCGAAAATACTTATAACCATCGGTGCCTGCGCTACCGCCGGAGGCATACAGGCCCTGCGCAATTTCGCCGATGTCAAGAATTATATCGCGACGGTTTATCCGTCGCCGGAATACATAGTAACGCTCGGCAAATCGACCCCGATCGCCGACCATGTTTTCGTCGATTTCGAACTGCGCGGCTGTCCGATCAATAAATACCAGCTTCTCGAAGTCGTCAATGCGCTGCTCAACAACCGAAAGCCGAACACTCCGCCTCACAGCGTCTGTATGGAGTGCAAGCGTCGCGGGAATATATGCGTCATGGTGGCCCATGGAACGCCTTGTCTCGGACCGGTGACGCATGCCGGGTGCAACGCTTTATGCCCATCATACAACCGTGGCTGCTATGGGTGCTTCGGTCCCAAAGAGGTCCCCAATACCGCCGCCCTGGCCGATTGGTTCAAACAGACCGGCATGGCCGACGACGATATCGTGCGGTCGTTCCGGGGATTCAACGCCTTTGCCGAACCGTTCCGTAAGGAGAGCGAAGCTCATGAAAAGTAAAACCATCAAAGTAGACTACCTGGCGCGGGTCGAGGGTGAGGGTGGACTGTACGTAAAAGTCAAAAACGGTTCCGTCAGCGAAGTGCAGTTCAACATATTCGAACCGCCGCGATTCTTCGAGGCTTTCCTGCAGGGTCGCCGGTTCACCGAAGCACCGGACATAACCGCTCGTATCTGCGGTATCTGCCCGGTGGCGTACCAGATGAGCTCCGTGCACGCCATGGAACAGATTTGCGGCGTCAAAGTCGATGGCCAACTGCGCGAGCTGAGGAGATTGTTGTACTGCGGAGAATGGATCGAATCGCACGCGCTCCATATATATATGCTCCACTTGCCGGACTTTCTGGGATATGAAGACGCCATCGCCATGGCCAAAGACCACGGCGAAGCGGTAAATAATGCCTTAAAGTTAAAAAAAATCGGCAACGATATCATGGTCGTGCTGGGCGGGAGGGAGATCCACCCGATTAACGTCCGTGTCGGTGGGTTCTATAAGGTTCCGTCCAAAAAAGACCTCAAGGTACTGCTCGAACCGCTCAAATGGGCTCAGGATATGTCGCTGGAGACGGTCAAGCTGGTGGCGGGGCTGCCCTTCCCGGAACTGGAGCGCGATTACGAATTCGTCTCGCTGCAACACCCCGATGAATATCCCCTGTGTGAAGGGCATATCGTATCCAACAAAGGCTTCGACGTCGAAACCAAAGACTTCCTGAAGCACGTCGAAGAAGTGCACGTCGAGCATTCGACCTCGTTGCAGGGTAAAGTCATCGCCCGCGACGATTACCTGACCGGCCCGATGGCTCGTTATCACCACAACTATGGCCGTCTGCCCAGGGTTGCCCGCGACGCTGCCAAAGAAGCCGGGCTGGGAAAGTCCTGCAACAATCCGTTCAAGAGCATCATTGTCCGGGCGGTAGAGACGGTTTTCGCGTGTCACGAAGCGATACGCATAATTAAAAATTATGAACCGCCGGAAAGTCCCTGTGTGGAAGTCACACCGAAAGCGGGCACCGGCCACGGGGCGAGCGAAGCACCGCGCGGGCTGTTGTACCATCGGTATGAGATCGACGGCGACGGTATCATAAAGAAGGCGCGCATCATGCCGCCGACCTCACAAAACCAGAAGGCGGTCGAAAAAGACCTGAAGCAGTTTGTCGAACAAAACCTCGATCTGCCCGATGACGAGCTCACCTGGCACTGCGAACAGACCGTCCGCAATTATGATCCGTGTATTTCCTGTTCCTGCCATTTCCTGAAACTAAGGATTGACCGGGAATGATCGGAACGCCTCCGGCATCGGTGATTATCATTGGTCAGGGCAATGAATTCCGGGGTGACGATGGCGTCGGGCCCGAGGTGATCCGCAGACTAAAAGCCCTGCAACTCAAGACTAAAGCCCGGGTAAAACTGATTCCCGGGCCACTGGACATTGCCAAAATAATCGAATTGTGGGATGGGGCGAAGCTGGCAATTTTTATCGATGCTGCAATTTCAGAATATCCTCCCGGAACAATCCATAGTTTCAGCCCGTTAGTTACCCCCATGCCGGAGGAGTTGCAAATTCAATCGACCACTCACGACACCCCGGCCGTAACTAAGGCCGTGGAATTGGGCCGGGCACTGGGCAGGCTGCCGAAAGAGCTAATTGTTTATTGTATTGAGGGCCGGGACTTTAGCCCAAAAACTGAGATGACTCCGGAAGTCAAGAAAGCTGTCGGCGCAGTAATCGAGAATATAAAAAAGAGTCTTCATATTTTCCTGTCATAACCGAAAAACTGATCCGGCAATATTAATAAGATTATAAGTCCTATCGACTTATAAGACGTTATTCCATCTTAAGTTATGTCAGTTATTGCCGATATATCAATAAATGGCTAAAAATATTTTTTTATCGGCTATATGTGCGCTCGTATGGCTGGCGGCAGGCTCCGCTTATGCCACGACATACTTTGTTTCCACTTCGGGCAGCGACGCGGCGGACGGTTCAACCGAACTTACCGCCTGGGCGACCGTCAACAACGGCGATCGGCTCGGGCTGATCAATCCCGGCGATACCGTCAAAGTGCTCGCCGGAACATATGTTCTTTCCA
The DNA here is from genome assembly GCA_963702205.1 of uncultured candidate division Zixibacteria bacterium. Taxonomy (GTDB): domain Bacteria; phylum Zixibacteria; class MSB-5A5; order GN15; family PGXB01; genus CALAMC01. Next base: position 945,695 of record OY969724.1, on the reverse strand, counting down.
ATAAAATAGATCTGGCAATAAACGGAACCGAGGCTGCACCGATCGTATATTGCAGCGAAGGCGGCACGGTCGTTCTCGATGACGACAACCGTACTGATATCATATTCGAAGTCAAAGGCAGTCATACCGTAATAAACGGTTTCGAACTTACCAATACGCGCGACAATGCCATTCATCTTAAAGGCGATTCGTGCACTGCGTCTTATTGTTATATCCACGATACCGAGAAATTCGGCATCAGGATTGAGGGCGTCGGTTGCCTTGCTTTGAAAAATATAATTACGAATACCGGTGATGATGGCATCAGAGCTGAAGGTTCCGCCAAAAATACCTTAATTTACGGCAACACCATATATTCCTGCTTGAAAGATGGCCTTGAGATAAAAGATATTACTCAGCGCGCCTTCAATAATGTTCTCGTTGAAAATGGCGAACATGGCATTAATGGAAACGCGAACAACATATGCGGATTCAATGACGTTTGGGGCAATTCTTCAGGCAACTACAATAGTGCTGTTGATTCGGCCGGTGGCATGTCGGTCGACCCCTTGTTCGTAGACCCTCTTTCAGGTGATTTTACGCTCCAAAGCGGTTCTCCGGTAATTGACAAAGGTCTCGACCTTGGATATCCGTACATCGGCGATGCTCCCGATATGGGTGCCAAGGAGTTTATGCCAACCAGCGGCAGAAACTTCTTCGTTTCCGAAACAGGTGATGACGATAACGATGGTCTTAGCATAAGTTCGGCCTGGGCCACTATCGACAATGGAGATATTAAAGGCATTGTCGTAGCCGGTGATACAGTTAACATTTTGCCCGGAACCTATTCTGTCTTGACAACAGTCCTTCTGACGGCGTCCGGGCTGGCGAATACACCCATAGTCTATCAACATTATGGCGACGGGACGGCTGTTGTCGACATGGGCGGTCTGGCCAATGTAATAGTCCAAATTGACGGAGATCATACACAATTCCGCGGCATAACACTGACCAACTGTGCCCGCCACGGTTTGTCGTTGAACGGCGATTCATGTTTTATAGCAGAATGCACGATTCATGATTTCGGTTTGCAGGGGATCGATGTCTACGGCAGTTATAACCTGATCCAGAAAAATCTTATTTACAACGTGGGGCAATCAGGCCTGGTCAACCGGGCCGGAGCGGAATCGAATAAATTCTATGGCAACACGGTTTATAATTATTCCATGCAAGGGGTCTATATAGACAATGCTGTCTCTTCCTGTCGCATTTTCAACAATATAATAGCCAACGGCAATCTTCTAATAGACGGCAGCATAGCTATATACGGCTCATCCGGCAATGTCTGCGCTTATAATGACATTTGGAACGGATTGCTCGATACCGATTATTCCGGGGGAGTGCATGATTCCGCCGGACGCATGGATGTCAATCCCCAGTTTGTCGATTGGGCGGGCGATGATTTCACATTGCAGCCAACGTCGCCCGTAATCGACAAAGGTCTCAATATCGGTTATCCCTTCAGCGGCCTGGCACCGGATATGGGATATTTCGAAACCGGCAACAATCTTCCGGAGCTTGGTGAAATCGATAATCAAAAAACGGTCGAAAACGTTGACCTCTATTTTCATATTAAAGCCGGCGATATCGAATCAACACCGACGCTGAGCACCTCGCCGCTTCCAACCGGTGCCTCGTTCGCCGATCACGGCGACGGCACAGGCTCCTTCGACTGGACACCGACATTTTTCCAGTCAGGAGCTTATGAAATAACATTTTACGCAACCGACGACTCCAGCGCCGTCGACAGCGAAACCATCACCATAACGGTTGCCGACGCCGGTAATCAGCCGCCCGTGCTGATTCTTCCCGAAGACTTGACTATTGCCGAAAACGTAAACGGGTCGTTCGTACTCAGTGCTTCTGATATAGAATCCATGCCCGTCGTGACGTCCTCGGCCCTGCCGACCGGAGCGGGTTTCACCGACAACGGCGACGGGTCCGGCAGTTTCACGTGGACACCGACCTATTTGCAATCGGGCGTTTATGAAATTTGGTTTTATGCCACCGATGATTCCAGCGCCGTCGACAGCGGCTTGTTCACTATAACCGTCAACGATGCCGGAAACCAGCAGCCGGTCCTGGCCGCTATTGGCGACCGTACGGTGACCGAAAATGCCAATCTTAATTTCGATATCTCCGCGACCGATATCGAATCGATACCGAGCCTGACAACGTCGACTCTTCCCAGCGGAGCCGGGTTTACCGACAACGGCGACGGCACCGGGACATTCGACTGGACGCCGATGTATCCCTCGGCCGGTGATTATGATATAATGGTTTACGCCTCCGATGACTCACTGGCGATCGACAGCGAACAAATTACGATTACGGTCAATCCCGCCGCTCTGGTTACTCTGCAGATTGCACCGGATTCCGCGACAATCACGGCCGATTCTACTCTTCAATATACTATTTCAGGTTTCGACTCCGGAGGCTTTGGCGCCGATCCCGGCAACATAACCTGGAGCGTTGTCGACGCTCTCGGCGACATCGACAATTCCGGCCTGTTCGATCCGACCACGGTTGGCACCACCGGAGTGATTGCCGTTTCTGACAAAGGTGCCGCCGACACAACCGCCTGTCTTGAAATTACGCCGGGGTTATTGCACTCACTTGCGATTTCTCCGGACATGACCGATACCGCTCCCGGCGATTCGGTGCAGTTTGAGGCGACCGGGTACGATTCCGACGGCAATACTACTACGACCGGCACCCTCACCTGGGACGTGCTTGGCAGTATGGGGACCATCAATGCCGACGGTACATTCATCGCCACCAAGCCGGGTTCGGGTGAAATAACGGTTATCAGCGATATCAATGCCGTTGTCGATACCAGCGGCTCGATCGACGTCGAAGCTCTCGTAGTTTACAATATTCCGCTTGGCAATGGCGAAGCCCGTTCGGCTCAGGAAGATGTCCCGATTCTGGCCTTCCGGGTTGAAAATTATTTCGACGACCCAAAAAGCTTAACCGGATTAACCGTTCGCAATAATTCTCATGGACCCGGGACCGCTGAGCAGGTTCGGTCGAATATGAATCAGATATCTCTTTATGCCGATCTCGACAATGATTCCCTGCTTTCTGCCTCGGACAGCCTGATCGGATCGGCGGCAATTACAGGCGAGATAAACCACGTCAATCTTGGTTCACTGGCAATCGCTCCGGATTCTGGGATTACGATTATCGGCGCGATAAATATATCTCCGTCTCCGCGCGACGGCGACAGCTTGGACATATATTTCACGACGACTACCGATCTTGATGTATCGGATGCCACGGTTCCGCTCGGACCTGAAACCGTCAATTCATTCGGCTATGTCATAATAAATGGCATGATTGCCGCCCAGATACGAATTATCACCAGCGATGTCGCGAACGCCGCAGCCAGGACGTTTTCCTGCAGCGTCCTGTCATTCGACCTTCCTCGCAACGGGTATCAAACCGATACCCTGAAATCCCTTAATATATATAATGAGGGGACAGCGACCGACAATGACATCGAATCCTTTGTCCTGTATAAAGATAACGGAAATAATGTCTTTACTTCGACCGCCGAGGAATACCGACTGGGTCAACTGGTTTTCACCGGTGACCGCTGGTCAATCAGCGGCCTGAACGTCGCGCTTACCGATGCCGCAACCCGGTTCTACATCGGGGCGAATATTGCCGACTACCCGGCCAACGGTGCGACTATCGCGCTGGCTATTCCGACCGACGGGGTCCAGATGTCCTCGGGCAACGACGGCCCGATTGACATGGCCACGGTCCCGGTCGATACGGTTACGATATTATCTTCGGAAAGCGTAGACTGCACCCCAATTGCCATTACCCCGCGAGATGTAACTCCCGGCGAATCGACGGGTCCGGTCATGGCAGTCGAAATGATCAACGGGTATGCCGTCACCGCCTATCTGGACAGCCTATATTTCAGCCTGGAGGCCACCGATCCCGATGACGCCACTCTCGCTCAGCTCGACAGCCAGATAGACAGCGTCCAGCTTTACCTAACTTCGGATGACAATATAATTATAGACGCCAATGACTCTTTGCTGGCGTCATCACAAATTACCGACGGCAGCGGAAAATTCCTTCTGAACAACCTCCCGATCGACGGATTCGGCGGAGGGGCACGACTTGTACCAGTACCATGGCTGAATTTATACAACGCCAAGGACGGTAATACGATCAATTTCTCCGTAGCAAGCGATGACGATATCTATTTCAGCGCCCCGGTTACCATAAGCGGCACATTCCCGCTTACCAACCCCGGAGTTTTCACCATTTCGGCGTTTCCTGCCGCCGCGGTCAACGTGTTCGATATAGATCAGGGCGCGTACTACGGTGGTCAGACCAATCGCCCGATATTCAATTTCGATCTGCCGTCGAACGGTTACAGCAGCGATATTTTGTCGGGGCTTACTCTGACCAACCTGGGCAGTTTGAACAATGCCAGTGACATCGTAACTTTGAAGCTCTGGGCCGATCCGGACGGAGATATCACGCCCGACGCCGGGGATTATATCGGACAGATGACTTATCGCGACGATTCCTGGTCTCTGACCGGAATGGATTTTGCAATAAAATCCGGTGGTAGCCGGTTTGTCGTGACGGCTAACATCGCCAACCGATCGTTCGACGCCGGGTCCATACAACTGTCCCTACCGACCGGCGGGGTGAACTTTAAATCGGGCACCGATGGGCCTGACGACATTTCGGTCGACGATACCCGCGCCCACCTAGTATTTCCGTCGAACCGTATAACCGCCATATCAATACCGGCCGCGACCGCAACCGTGGCGCCCGGCAGCAGCCAGAATAATCTTATGATTTTTGCTCTTTACAATGGATATATCGATCAGGCGAAAACGCTGACCGGACTGAACCTGACCGACATTTCCGTCACGACGTCCGATCTGGATTTTGCCGACTACGAACTCGGACAGGTTTCACTTTACTACGACCAGGACGGTGACCGAATTCTCAACGACGATTCACTGATTGCGACCGGTAATTTCACATCCGGCGCACTGCACCTGTCCGGCCTTGATATCGAACTGCCCGCCGAAGAGCTAACATACTTTTTTGTAACGGCCGATATACCGCTGAATGTCATCGACTCCGACAGCCTCGCCGTCGAAATAACCGGTCCTTCTGACTTCAATTTCATCGAAACAGTGAACCTCAACGGCGACCTGCCGCTCGTCAGCGGCGGTCATCTGGTTATCGATGGCTCCATAGCGGCTCAGTACGACATCGTTCCCGTGACACCGAGAACCGTGAGCCCGTCGGATACATCCATTGTCATCATGGCTTTCAAACCGGCCATCGACGGTGATCAAACCGATACGCTGAAATCATTGACCATACAAAATGCGGAAACCGCCGACGACGGCGACCTCGAAACGGTGGAGCTCTGGCTCGATACCGACGGCGATGAAAAATGGCAGGATACCGATCAGTATCTCGGCACATTTTCCTACTCCGGCGGAGAGTGGACCCTTGATAATATTGATCTGGAGTTCGGCGATGATCCGCAAGCTTTGTTCGTTATCGCCGATATCGCCGCCGCCGCCACGCCGGGCGCGACCTTCAGAGGCAGAATTCCGATAAGCGGTTTTGAATATTTTTCCGCCAATGACGGCCCGCGAGATAAAAACATTGTCATCGGGGCGACGTTTACGATATCCACGTCGGCTCTGCGCATTTCGTACAACCCGCTCGGACCGAATTTCTCGATCGGCCAGAATATTACGGTCGAAATAGCCACGGATAATCTTCTGGCGACGGACCTGGATAATGTCATCGGCGAACTGGTTTCCATCAGCGACTCGGACCTCGTAACGGTCGACAGCTCCGCTTCCGGGCCGGTCACGATCCCCGCCCAGGGCAGTACGATATTCAAATTTTATTTGACCGCTGTCGCCGCGGGAGAACTTACGTTTGACCTGAGAGCGGCTGCCCCGCCGACCGGAGACACGTCGGCCGTCGTCACTACCGAAAATATCACCATTCAAACGGTGCCTTCCGACGCGCTCGTAAAATTGATCAACACCATCCCGACCTCGGTTACGCGCGGACAGTTCAACGTCTTCCCGCTGAGCCTGAGCGTTTCTCATTCGGATCCCGAAGCGACGTCGGCGGCATATCTCATGCAAGGCCTGACTTTGACCTGTACTCGATAATAATTTCCAGCCGATCGACGCCAACACCGTTTTTTCGCGGATGGTCCTGTCGACGGGGTACACGAATCTTTGCATTATAGAAAGTCCCCCGGGACAATCATCGGTGCAACTTGATTTCGGGACTCCCGTTACGGTCGAATCGGGCGAGAAAAAGAATTTTTCGCTTCTGGTGGATATTGATTCGCTGGCGACGGCTGACAATTTCATTCTTTCGCTGAACGACGGCAATAATATCGAAATTCTGGACGACAATTCGCTGCAGCCTGTCACGATAGCATCTTCGGTAACTTTCCCGCTGCAGACGGCTTCGTGCCGTATCGATGACCCCTCGCAGGAGATGCTGGTTTCATATACCGCGCTTTTGCCGCCGCATGTGAACGTGGGACAGAACAACGTCAGTCTCGTTTATCTTAAACTGCGTCATCCCGGCAGTCTGACAAGCTCCCAAATTCAATTGACGGGTCTGACGGTATCCTTTACCGATGAACTTGGTGCGGCCATTCCCGCCGATAACGTCGCCGACGAAGTGAACGTCCTGCACCAGCAGACTATAATCGGGGGCGTCCAGTCCATACCGAGCGGCACCGTCGAAATAGATATACCTCTTGGCTCTCCGCTCACTCTCAGCCCCGATGAAGTAGATTCCATTTTGATCAGGATGAGCGTCGCCGCCGATATTTCCGTATCTTCATTCGGCATGACCATCCCCGACAGCACCGCCTTCGAGGTACGCGATCTGTCTTCACATTCGATTCTGGAAGCCGCCAGCGACGATCTGCTGCAGCTCGGCGATGAAGATGTATTTCCCATTCTGGCCGGAGTTACGAGCCTGAACGATCCGGCTGTTCCTCCTGAACTCTGTCCGGTTTCGCTTCTGCCGTATTCGACCGTCGGCGGCAAAGATACTTTGTCGCTGATAGACTTCGCATTTAACTATGATGCCGCGCCGAACAAGGCGGATATATATTTGCAAAGCATTTCGGTGCAGGCTATAGATTCTTCGGGCACCCTGCTCGATCCGAACCGCTTGTTCGACCGCATCGGCTATCAGATCGAAGGACAGGCACCGGTTTATCAAACTTTCGTGCAAGTTCTCGGAGCCAACACCATATTCGATCTCGGTCAGCCGGGAATTGCGGTCAGCCCGGGCGAAAGTCTCAATGTACGGTTGATTGCCGATATTGAAGCGGATGCACCGTACGATAATTTCGTTCTGATGATTCCATCGACCGGCTGGCTTGAAATCACCGACGCCAATGATTCCACGTCGGCGCTTTCATACAGTCCGGGCGACAATTGCGCGGCCGAGTACCCGTTCATGACCAATATGACCCGCATCTTCCTTCCGGCCGGACGACCGGTGCTCGAAACCGAGTCTCTGCCCGTCCAATTGGCCGGTCCGAATCAGGAAGGTCTCTCGATATATCAGGGCCACCTGGATTACAGTCAGGGCGGAGCCGGAGGAGACATTGCCCTGTCCGGTCTTACCGGTCGGCTGTTGAAACGAACCGGTGATGGATATACATCCACCGATGCCTCGGAATTATTCGACGCCGTTTATCTCTCACTTGACGGTCAAACAGTCGCGACCGACAGCGCTTTTGCCGGAGATACTATCCGGCTGATTCCGGAAACGGCCTTCACGCTGGAATCGGGCGTGCTGGCTGACCTGAATATTGCCGGTGATATACGAGCCGACGTCGATCCGGCCAATTATATAATGATATTCGATGATTCCACGTCGTTCAGCATGGCCGATTTAAATCTTGCTACGGCCGTTTATCCGCTCCTGTCCGGCAGTATTTTCCCCGTCTATTCGGCCGAGATTTCGCTCGCAGCGGCGGGTCTGAAGAATTCGTTTACGAATTATCCCAATCCGTTTAATCCCGACGTCGACGGCCATACGGTGATTGGCTACACTCTCGACGAAGACGCCCACGTCGATATCGAGCTGTTCACGGTTACCGGCGAGGCGGTTAAAGATGTGCTTAAAAACGGTTTCCGGGGTGAGGGCTCGCACGACGAAGACGTCTGGTCGGGACAGAACGACGTGAATCTGGACGTGCTTCCGGGGACATATTTCTGCCGCATTACGGCGCACTATATATCGGGTCGAACGGAATGCTATAAAAGGAAAATTTCAATAGTACGATGATCAAATTCTGGCGATACATATTCGTTCTGGTGCTCCTGCCGGGGATAGTTCTGGCCGAAGGCGACGGCGGGACCATCTCGCCGTTCAGCCTCGGAGCCGGAGCCCGCGGTCTGGCGCTGGGCGGTTCCGATCTGGCCTTCTCCGACGCCGCTACCGCGACGTACTGGAACCCCTCGGCCCTGGCACACACGCAGCACTATACCGTATCCGGGTTTATGAGTCGCCTGTACGATTCCGACGTCGCCTACCAGTACCTCGGGCTGGCCGTGCCAACCCTCGATCTGGGCTGTTTTGCACTGGGTATATTCCGTCTCGGTATAGATAATATCGACCGGCGCGACGCCTCCAACCTTCACCTGTACGATTTCAACGACACCCGCATGGGTTATTACTTCGCTTACGGTGTAAATGTATCGGGCTATGACCTTGGAGCGGCGCTTACGATGGAAAGCCATACGCTCGATGAATACAAAGCCACGTCCTCACCCGGATTGAATCTGTCGATCGGACGGACGCTTAAGTTGAAAAATCGCCATTTATCCAAAATCGGCCTGGCCCTCGTTGGTCACAATCTTATCAAGCCGAAAACGGAACTGGTCGACGTCAGTATATCATACCCGTATATAATTACATTCGGCGGTACTTTTGAATTTCATCCGTTCAACAATTACGGCCACCGTTTATCTCTGTCGATCAAACTGAATAAGATTGACAAAATCGATGCTGCCTTTGCGGCCGGTCTGGAGTACAGCCTAAATGATTGGTACTTCCTGCGCGGCGGCGTGAACAAAGACAAATTCGCCTTCGGAGCCGGACTGAAATGGAAATATTTATCTTTTGATTATGCCTGGGTGGATCGTGACATGGGCGGTTTGCACATGTTCAGCGTTACGACTTCGTTCGGCCGCTCGGTGCAAACCCGCCGGGATGATCGCCTGGTCCGCCGGGAAATCGAATTTAACGACATGATGAACCGCCGTCTGACCGATAAGAATAGCAAACTGGTCGAGGATTTGGAAGCCGACGCCCGCAAGAAAATGGACGCCGGATACGTCGAAGAGGCGGCCAGCCAGTTCGACCGGGCGCTGTTCATGGCCCGGGCCAATGAGCTCGACACGGCTTCGATTCAGAACGGACTGGATGAGGCCAACGGCAGGCTGGAACAGATCAAGCGCAAGATGCTCTACAGTCAGCGGCTCGATTCGGCTCAGGCGAGACTCGCTGCCGGCGATGCCATCGGTACCCGCTATTTCGCCAATCTGGCGCTGGAGCTTTTTGCCAATTCACCGGAAGCCCAGGACCTTCTGGATAAAGCCGAAGAAATCATCATACACAATCAATCTCAGGACCGGTTGATTAACGAGCAATTGACAACGGCTGATTCGCTGCTCAGTTACGGTCTTGTCTTGCAGGCGAAAAACATTATAAGCGGTCTGGCCCAGTTCGCACCGAACGACGACCGCGTTCGACTGGCAGTCAAACGTCTGGATTTCGAGTTGTGTCGCAATAACGCCAGCAGTGCTTACGATCGGGGTGACTATAAGGTCGCTATAACCTGTCTCGACAGCGCCCTGGTTCTGTTCCCCGATCATAAATGGTGCCTCGATCTGAAAAAACGAGCCAAGGATAAACTGGCCGAACAGGCAACTCTGGCCCGGAAACAGAATGCCGAAGAATCGAAAACACTAAGTCCCAAACTGGCCCAGGAAGTTTCTGCTGAATACGAACAGGCCCGCCAGCTGTTCGAAGCCGGAAATCTCGACAAGGCCATTACCCGCTGGGAAAACGTGGAACGTCTCGCGCCCGATTATCAAAACGTCCGTCAGTACCTCGTCAAGGCCTACAAATTCGTCGGGGTAGAGCTGTACGGTCAGAACAAGCTGCAGGAAGCCATTGATATTTGGGACAAGGCCGCTCGCCTCGATCCCGATAATACCGAGATTAAAGACTATATCAAGCGGTCCGAAAGCGAAATCAGAAAATTAAAAGAGTTGACTTATGGACAATAATGAAAAAAACACGACAACCGGAAACTGGCCGGAGGCCCGTCAATTCAGAAAATCCATCCGGACGGAGTTCGCGCTGTACATTTCCGGTATAATTTTGATACTGATGGCCGCCACCGGGTACATTATCACCGATAAGTACGTCGGCACCGTCACGCAAAACACGGTCGAAAAACTGCTGGCGCAGTCACGAGCCTATTCCGGTTCGGCCGGGAAACTGATCATCGCCTCCAACGGACCGGACGAGCTCCTTTTGAATAATATTTGCAACCGCCTGAAAAACGACGATCCCGATATCTACTGGGCCGCCATAACCGACAAGGACAAATCATTTTTGGCTCATACTAATTTGAAGCAGGTAATTTCCGGCGGGAAGATGGCCAACATCGGACGCCACGGCTTCGAGCAGCTGCTCAAGGACGAAGAAGGCTTCCGCATGAACCCCGATACCATAATGATATCGGTGCCGGTTAAGGAAAACGGCATTACCGTCGGGTACCTTGGGCTGGCTTCATCGACCAGCCAAATCGACCAGGCCCGATCGACGTCGATCACGACCGTGGTATCCATAACGGCTATAATGATACTTATCGGTCTGCCATTGACGCTGTTGATTCTGAATAAAAAACTGAAACCTATCGCACAGATTACCGACGGCCTGAAACAAATCAACCCCGATAATATTGCCATAAATATACCCGTGACCGGCAAAAATGAATTCGGTTATCTCGCGGAGACGCTGCACGTCATGGGCGACAGGTTGAATATCGCCCGGCGCCAGTTGATCGAAAAAGAACGGTTTGAACGGGAACTGGAAATCGCCCGCCAGATACAGGAAAACATTCTGCCCAAGAAATACCCGAAAGGGGACAATTTTGAATTTTTCGGAATGTACCAAAGTGCCCGTGAAGTGAGCGGCGACTATTACGATTTTATAGACATCGACCACGACCACCAGGCGTTCCTCGTTGCCGATGTATCCGGAAAGTCCCTGCCCGGTATGTTGGTTATGCTGATGACCCGCGACATAATCAGAAACTTGATCCGCCGCGAACACGAACCATCAAGGCTGCTGTCGCAGGTCAACGAAGAGTTGCTGTACAATATCAAGCGCGGGACGTTTGTCACGATGTTTTTCGGCGTCCTCGATAAAAACACCGGTCTTTTCAATTTCGCATCGGCCGGACACAACCAGCTCTTGATCGTCGATTCCGGGATTGGCACGGTCGAGAAAATCAAGACTCCGGGTTTTCCGCTCGGGATGGTTCCGTCGGATCAGTTCCGCGAACGGATCGAAACCGGTCGCGCCATACTTAAACCCGATGACTGGCTGGTTCAGTACACCGACGGCATCAACGAAGCCCAGAACACCGAACACGAAGAATTCGGTATGGATAAATTCATCCGGCTGCTGGAAGACAACCGGCGGGAAACGCCACGAAAACTGGTCGAAAAAGTTCTCTCGGAACATCGACGGTTCACTGGTGACCTGCCGCAGTTCGATGACATTACTCTTTTGGTCATGAAATGGAAAGCGGCCGTACCCAGGGAAGCAATTTTTAAAGCATAGATTAAGGTCATTATGCAGGCAAATTCGAAAAAAAACGACGGCAGTATTGTCGTGCCGATCGATCTGGCCGATGAATCCGTGAATGATTTTACGGAACAATTGACCTCATTGATCGGCGGTTCTCCCCAGGAAATATTCCTCGATTGTTCGAGGCTTAAGTGGGTAACCTCCAAGCATGTTAACCTGCTTTGGCAGGCCCACAATCAATGTCAGGATTCCGGAATACGGGCCCGCCTGGTTAATACCTCTGAAAAACTCATCCGGGTATTGAAAATTCTGGATATCTACGATTTGTTAACGTGCGAACCGGCTCAGGCTACGACCAGGATACAGGTTAACTCACCTTCGACTCATGCTGAAACCAGGCCCGCGTGGCAAATCGGCTTCGGACCCGAAGCGACAGAGATTAAAATAGCCCTTGAACGATTTCAGAACTACCTGACGTCACTCAACGTCTCCGACCTCTTCACGTTTGAAATCGAGACGGTTTTCTATGAAATCGCGACCAACATCCGTCTGCATTCAGAAATTTCAGATGATGAACGCATACTCCTGCGATGCCTGCCCGACTCGGACAAACTCCATATGGAATTCGAATATCGCGGTGTTCGCTTTGACCCGACCGATAGCGGGCTCGATTTTGACGTCATGGTCGCCGCGCAAAACGGTCAGAAACGTGGCTATGGACTACTCATGATAAATCGCATGACCGACGGCATTAAATACAATCAAAAAGACAATAATTGCAATGTTCTTACCCTGGAAAAATTTTGGAGATAGAATATGTCAGCGCACGATATAAATAAACACCAACTCAACGATGACTGCATGATTATCGAAATCGGCCATCTGCTTGACAATGAAAATGCCGAAAATCTGTCCAGCCTGCTGACTGAAATCAGATCGCAGGGATTTGGCCATGTCATCGTCGATATGAAAAACCTTGAGTTTATCTCGTCGGCCGGAGTCGGGGCCATTTTGGGTTCGGTAGAAATATTCCGGGAAGTGAGGGGTGACATAGTCCTTTGTAATGCCAGGGAAAATATTATTCACGTTCTCGACGTTCTCGATTTGAAGGAGTATTTGACCATCCGGGCCACTGATTCAGACGCCCGACAGATGTGTCAGATCAAATAAATAAAATGTCCGATGATCGCATAAATGACACCGGGAGCATAATTCTCAGCGGCCGCCAGGCGGCCGACCGACAGATGCTGGCTCTCGATGCTCTTTCGAAGCTGGCTCGACAATTCTCGAATCAGCCCAATTTTGATAAATTAATCGACGTGCTCCTGCTGACTTTGTCGGGGCAATTCGCCGTCTCCAGTTCATTCGCCCTATTTCAGAAAAATCGTGGCTATGCGCCGGACAGATACTTTTTTGCGAGCGGGCGATATAAATCGAATCCTCACCTGGCCGGATTGGAAATAAGCGAAGAACACGAATCATATTTCCTGAATAATAAAGGTCCCCAAAAGCTGGCGGATATGGCTCTTCCGGGAAAAGCGGCCGGGATGGTTTTCATCCTGTCGGAGCATAACGTCGATATTATTGCACCGCTTATACACGGCAACAAGCTGATCGGCCTGCTGGGCCTGGGCCAGAAAGTCAACCGCAAGCCGTTCGATCACAAAGAGTTGGAGCTTTTATCAACGCTCATAAATTCAATCATACCGTTTATCGCCAATTCGTTCCTGTTTATGGAAATCTCGGGGCTCAACGCCCGGTACCTGAATATATTGAACAGTGTTAAGCAGGGCGTTTTTGTTTTCGATCCCGATAAACTCCTGCAGCAGATCAACATAGCCGGTTACGATATCCTGCACCAGTTCAAGCCCAATCTTCCGCCTATCGAAGCATTGCACCAGATTCCCATAGAACTTATTTTCCCCGACAAAATCTTTTCCGGCTGGGCATCCAAATTAACCTCGGGCATAAGAAGTGGACCGGGCAGATTTTATGAAAATATGACCGCCGGAATTAACGATACTGTCAGGGTTTACAATATCAGAGTCGGCCTTGTCAGCGGCAAAAACCAGAACCAATCGGATATCATCATTACCCTCGACGACATCACCGACCAAACCGAAAGTGAACAAAGACTGTTCGATCTCCAGAAGTTCGCGGAAAAAGGTCAGATGGCTTCGTCGATAGCCCACGAGCTGAACAACCATCTCGGCTTAATTATGGGCGGTATCGAAATGACTCAACTGGCGATTAGCAGAAATGATCTCGAAAAGGCCGGTACGACCCTGACCAAGCTTATTGAAAGCGTCGGGCAAATGACGCGCTTCACGGCGGGCCTTACCGACTTCTCACGGCTGGAAACGCAGAAGCAGCTGGCTAATCTCAATCAGGTCATCGGTGACGTTTTGGCTTTTGTGATGGTCCAGAAGAAATTTCGTAATATCAATATAAACGCGGACCTCGATCAAAACCTGCCGCCGGTCATGATCGACCGCGACCAGGTCGCTCAACTCCTGTTGAATTTCTTCAACAACGGCGCCGATTCCATCGCCGAAGCCAAACGCGATATCGGGCATATCAATGTAAAAACGACCCAAAAGGATGGTTTGGTGGAAATGACCGTTGCGGACAATGGCAAAGGCATCGAGCCGGAAGTCAAAAACCGGCTTTTTAAGGCCCGGTTAACGACCAAGGAGCACGGGCACGGATTTGGCCTCATAACCTGCGCCAAAATAATCGAAAATCACAACGGCAAAATTGAAATAGAATCCGAGTTCGGCAACGGCGCCGAATTCAAGATAAAATTCCCGTTCGACAAGCCCGACGAACAACACCGTCCTTCTCTCTGACAAATTATCCCGTCGATACGTATTTGATTATTGCCAGGCCGCAGGATATGGCTTATAATTGGCGATCATATTCCGATATTAAGGCGAACAAGGATTTGTACCGATGAGCGAAAAAGACGAAAAAAAGAAAGATGATGGCCCGGAAGAAAGCGCCGAGCGCTCCAATTTCATCTGGGACATAATCGACGAGGACCGGGCCAGGGGTAAAAACGGTGGACGAGTTCACACCCGCTTCCCCCCGGAACCCAACGGGTATCTTCATATCGGCCACGCCAAGTCAATCTGTCTTAATTTCGGAACCGCGCAAAAGTACGGCGGCCTGTGCAACCTCCGTTTCGACGATACTAACCCGGCCAAAGAAAAGACCGAGTATGCCGAAGCCATACAGGAAGATATTCGCTGGCTGGGGTACGACTGGGATGATCGGTTGTTCCATGCCTCGGATTATTTCGACAAGCTTTGTGAATTTGCGATTCGACTCATTAGAGACGGTAAGGCGTACGTCTGCGATTTGAGCCCCGAGGAAGTCCGCGAATACCGGGGTACTCTGACCGAACCGGGCAAAGACAGTCCCTGGCGAGACCGTCCGGTCGAGGAAAATCTCGACCTGTTCGAGAAAATGAGAGTCGGGGAGTTCGAAGAGGGCAGCCGGACGCTGCGCGCCAAAATCGATATGGCCTCGCCCAATATCAACATGCGCGATCCCGCCATTTATCGAATATTGAAACGACCGCACCACCGCACCGGCGATAAGTGGAATATATACCCGATGTACGATTTCACGCACTGCCTGTCGGACTCTTTGGAAGGCATCACTCACTCCTTGTGCGATATATCGTTCGAGGATCACCGCCCGCTGTACGACTGGTTTCTGGATCAACTGGGTGTGCACCACCCGCAGCAGATAGAATTCGCTCGGCTCAACCTGAACTTTACCGTCATGAGCAAGCGCAAGCTTATTCAACTTGTGGACGAAAATCTCGTCAACGGCTGGGACGATCCCCGCATGCCGACCATATCCGGTGTCAGACGACGCGGCTATACGGCCAATTCGATACGCAACTTCTGTGACCGGATCGGTGTCGCCAAGCGCGAAAGCATGGTCGACAAAGCCCTGCTGGATTCGATCCTGCGCGAAGAACTGAACCTCACCGCGAAGCGGGTGATGGTGGTCCTTCGACCACTTAGGGTAGTTATCACCAACTACCCCGAAGGCAAAACCGAGGGACTCGACGCGATCAACAACCCCGAAGACGAAGCCGCTGGGACGCGGCCGGTTATGTTCGGACGGGAAATATATATCGAACGCGACGACTTCATGGAAGACCCGCCCAGGAAATTCTTCCGGCTGGCGCCGGGGGCGGAAGTTCGTCTCAAGCACGCCTATTACATCACCTGCGATAAAGTTATAAAAGACAATGACGGTGGAATAGTCGAACTGCACTGTACTTATGACCCGGAATCGCGCGGGGGCGGGACACCCGACGGTCGTCGCGTCAAAGGGACGCTGCACTGGGTCAGCGCCGAACACACTGTCGAAGCCGAAATAAGATTGTTCGAGCAGTTGTTCACGAAAGAAGACCCGCTCGACGCCGAGGAAGGCAAAGATTTCAAGGACTATGTCAACCCCGACTCCCGCGAAATCCTGACCGGCTGCAAACTGGAAGCATCACTTAAAGACGCCAAGGTCGGCGACAGCTATCAGTTTTTAAGACAGGGCTATTTTTGTCTCGACAGCAAAGACTCATCACCGGAGAAACTGGTCTTCAATCGTACTGTCGGTCTGCGCGACAGCTGGGCAAAAATGCAAAAAAGCTAAGCCCGTCCGCTGCCATTGTCTTAACCAAAACTGATTTTAATTTTCTTTTGAAGCTTCTTTGGATTCTTCTTTGGAATCGTGGCTTGACGCGATCTTGAGAATATAATTCGCGACCAGTTCAAGCTTGTAATCACCCAGACTCGCGAACGATGGCATCTGGGTGAACTGCGGGCGTTTCTTGCCGGGATGTTTGGCCCAGGCCACGATACCGGCGGGATTGTCTTTGTATATTTTCGCGACTTCCGTCAGCGGCGGGGCCGCCAGGACGTGGTTAAGCGCATGACACGCCGCGCAAGTCTGGAAGACCGATTTCCCGGTCGGCGCGGTTTCGATGGCGTTGCCCGCTCCGAGCCCGGCGTCGATGCGCATCCGCGTGGCCGTCTCCACGGCATGGAAACTCGACGTCGCATCCGCAATCATGGCCTTATGATCCACCAGGCAGGCTTCGCGGTAGGTGTGCCGCCCGGTGCCCATCGCCAGTACCGTCAAAGCCAGAAGAATACAAATCGGTGCCAGCAGCCGCCCGATTTTATCGTCCGACGACAATATTTCCGCCCGGAGCAACAGCAGGGCGATTAAGGCTAGACCGACACCGGATAGTATTATCACGAACAAAATGCCCGTCACGCCATTGTACGGCAGCGTAAACAGGAGCAAAGGTCCGAAGACCAATTGCGCTAAGGTAAAATAAAACGCCGCCCGGTAAAACAGCCGTTTGATTTCAGGCCGTGTGAAGCCCGGAAGTTTTTCTTCGAGCGGGAATTTTTTGCGCGACAACCAGGCCGAGGCAAAAAGACCGGTCAGTGCCAGCGACGCCGTCACGAAATGAAAATAGCGGGGAAAGACGTTGCCGACCCGGAGCGACGAGAAAAACCCGCTCACCTGATTCCACTGGGCCGGAAAGAGCATCAAATTTATATTCGACAGGAAAAGAAAGGGAATGGACAAAAACAGAAACGTCGCGGCGACGCCGATCGAAATATGCAGTTTCTTTCTCTCGCCCGACCACCGACCCCAGGTGTACTTATAGACGTACGTCGCCAGAAAGGCCGTTATTACCAGCGGTATTATCTGAATCCAGGCATAACCGGTCAGGGCGTTGGCCGAATAGAAATGTATGGTGTACGCCAGGTTCATGCACAATAGCGGCCCCACGCCCAGCACGACTGCAAGGCTCTTGTTGACCGTAACCGTATCGGCCAGACGCCGTGCAAGGGTATCGTAACGGGGGATTTTACGGCCGATTATTTCAAATACGACCGCAAAGGCCGTCCCCCCAAGCATCAGATTCACGAATATTATGTGCACCAGAAAGAGCAGTACCAGGATGATTTTAAGTTCGTACTCGCCGAGAGGCAGCGGCAGTTCCAGGTCCCGGGGAACCGGCATCGCCTGCAAAAACAGTATCAGCCTAATCATCACGGCCCGGCCCCGGTCGTATCGGTCCTGATCGTCCAGTCGGTCTGGGCGTTGAATATCGGCTCATAATTAGTCTGCAATTTCTTTATGTACGCCGCCAGCGCCCCGAGTTCTTTGTCATTGCCCGGAAACGGCGGCATAAAAGTCCGCGTCGTATGCATGGTGCGTATGAATCCCTGCACCGCATTGGTATCGAGCGGACTCTTACCGTACAGGTTCGTAAATTTCCTGACTACGCTGTTGAGTCCACCGGTCGTATGACACCGCGAGCAGGCGACCATAAAGACATCGCGTCCGGCGTCAACTTCGTTGTCGGGAGTTACCGTCCGATGGTTGACATACGTGCAATACGGCAAGATTCCGTCGCGCTGGAACACCGGCAGATTACTCACCAGCACGCCGTTGGAATACATGAAATTATCGACCACGTATGGCTTGCGGATGAACTCGCGAACCCGTTCGAAATGTCCCAAAAGCCATATCCCGAATATGAAGGGCAGAATCAAAAAGAATCCCGGAATTAATCTCGGACGGAACATACCGACCAGCGCCGTCAAAATGATAAGCACCACGGCCGCTGCCATGAGGTAGGCCAGAGTTTGGTACCATTGGGCGAAGCGAAGAGTCATAAGAGCGACGTTCACGTTATCCTGCATAATGACGGGCACTACCTGCCAGTACCATATCGATGACGCAATAAACGGAACACTCCAGCACAGAATCCAGCCGGATACGAACCTGATCGCCTGTCTTCTAAAGTCGCTGCCTTTATCCGTGAAGAAAAAGATCATGAACCACGCGAACAAACCGGCCGTACCCAGAGCAAACGTAGTGCGGAAAGCCAGTTGAGGGATATAGATCGGGTTGGCAATGGCTGTTAGCAGCGTGCGATGAACCGGCCAGGAGCCGCTGCCCATCATGAAGCCGAGTATCGCCACGATTATGACCATCGTGAACCAGGAAACCACGCTCAGCAGGACCCCCACGGCTATATGCACGTTTTTCATAACTCCCTGTGACCAACGTTTCCAGGTCAGGAAGTAAATCAAGATCAGGATTACTTCGCTGACAAAAATCGTCCACTCGGTAAACCAGATCCAGAAAAATATTCTAAGGAGGCTGCCGATGCCGAAGGGCGCGATAAGAGACGCCGTCAGCCAGATCCCGACCCCGGTCAAGGCGCCGATACTGGTCGTGACGATAAAAAGCACGAACGTAATTTTATAGGCCAGACGATCCCATTCGGGCCGACCGGTTCTGCGCCCCCACCACTCCATCAATACTACCAGCGGATACGCACCGATTGCAAAGGGATGGTTGACGATTACGTGAAGTGAACCGATAATGGCCATCAGAATACGATTACCGGTAAAATCCAAAAAAAACATCGGGAAGTCCATTAGCCCAATATGTACAAGAATTGGGCGGCTGGCAACTTTTTTATTTCATTATGGACGCAACGCGGTGATTTTAAACATGAGAAAAAGAGTATTAATTACCTTCCCTGCGTCAAATCGGGTTTGCGAACATTTATTGTTTTAACGCGTTATTTGATTTAAATAACTAATGTCAAAAAGAAGGATTTCGATATGACCGAAACCAAAACAGTAACATCGGGTAACGCCGCTCCAGCCTTTACACTGCCGAACCAGGACGGAGAACAAACAAAACTCTCCGATTATATGGGTCGCTGGCTGATTCTTTATTTTTATCCCAAAGACGACACCCCCGGCTGCACTACCGAGGCCTGCGAATTTACTGATAATATTCGCTCGTTCGACAAGCTCGATGCAACCGTGGTCGGTATATCGCCCGATACTCCCGAAAAACACCGGGCGTTCATAAAGAAATACAATTTGAAAGTCACGCTCTTAAGCGATCCGGAACACAAGACAATGGCAAAGTACGGAGCGTGGGGCGTCAAGAAGATGTACGGCCGTGAAGTAACCGGGGTCATCCGCAGTACGTTTTTAATCGACCCCAAAGGCAAAGTCGCCCACGCCTGGAATGCAGTCAAAGCGGCCGGGCACGCCGCAAAGGTCAAAGAAAAGCTGGAAGAACTGACCAAATAAGGACAGACTTTTGAAAATCGTCATTTCCGGATCATCGGGCCTGCTCGGATCGGCCCTGACCAAAGGACTTCTGGCCGATGGTCATAACATTACGAAACTGGTGCGGCCCGGCGGGCCGGTCGGTGCCGGCACGATCGCCTGGAATCCCGAGACGGGCGTGCTCGACGCCGTCGCGATGGAAGGTTTCGACGCTTTCATACACCTGTCCGGAGAAAACGTGGCGGACTCCAAATGGACCGAAGAAAACAAGAAGAAGTTCGTGGATAGCCGCGTCCACAGCACCCGGCTTTTATGCAGCCGCCTGATGCAGCTGAAAAACCCGCCCCGCGTGTTTATTATGGCGTCGGCGATAGGTTATTATGGCAGCCGGGGCGACGAAGAGCTCACCGAGCAAGGCGATTGCGGCACCGGTTTTTTGGCTGAGCTGACGCGCCAATGGGAGAAGGCTTCGGAGACATTGGAGCAAACCGATATAAGAGCGGTGCGCCTGCGTATCGGAGTAGTGCTGTCACCTGACGGAGGCGCCCTGCCGCGCATGATTAAATATTTCAAGCTGGGCCTGGGCGGAAGAATCGGCGACGGTCAGCAGTACTTAAGCTGGATCGGCCTCGATGACGTCGTGGGCGTCATCAAATTCGTCCTGGAAAATGAGAAAATAAGCGGCCCGGTCAACGTCGTTGCACCCTTACCCGCCACCAACCGGGAATTCACCAAGGCGCTGGCTGAAGTTTTGAAACGCCCCTCCATAGCGGTCATTCCGGCTTTTGTACTGCGCCTGAAGTACGGTGAAATGGCCGAAGAAACGCTGTTATCAAGCATAAGGGCCGTGCCAAAAGTACTCAACGACGCCGGTTATATTTTCATCGATACCGATTTGAAACGCGCCTTGAAGAAATATACAGAATAGTTCAAGGATTATTTGTCAGGAGATTTAATCCCCAGAGCTTTTATTCTCGAAGCCAGTGTCGACGGCTTCATACCCAGCAGCGCGGCGGCCCCATTCTTGCCATAGACTTTCCAGCCGGTTTTCTCAAGAGCCTCGACAATGCTTTCGATTTCCACCTGCCGAAGCTGGTCCTGGGTTAGCAGCTTATCACGCTTTTTTAATGCTCTGGCGGTTTTCGTAATATCATTGTTCACGACTCCCCTCTCGATGTTTGGGAAATGAAACTGCAACGGTTCATCGCGGGATATGATTACGGCCCGGTCGATAATGTTTTGCAGCTCCCGCACGTTTCCGGGCCACCAGTACTCCTGCAATTGAAGAATATTTTCTTCGGTAAGTTCTTCTTCAGGAACGCCCAGCCGCCGGTACGCCCGCTTAAGATAAAACTCGGCTATCGGCGGAATGTCTTCCGGCCTTTCCCTCAGCGGCGGCACTTCGATCGGAAAGACACTCAACCGGAAATACAAATCCTGCCGAAAATGTCCGGTAACAATCTCCTGTTCGAGATGGCGGTTGGTCGACGCAATAATGCGCACGTCGACCCGGTTAGTCTTGTCCTCGCCAACGCGCTCAAACTCACCTTCCTGCAAAACCCGCAGGAGCTTGCTCTGAAGTTCCGACGGAATCTCGCCGACCTCGTCGAGGAAGAGCGTGCCGCCGTCGGCCAGTTGAAAGCGACCGACACGATCCCTGATAGCTCCGGTAAAGGCCCCTTTAACATGCCCGAAAAACTCGCTTTCGAAAAGCTCGCGCGGTATCGAAGCGCAGTTAACCTTTATTATGGGCCGGTCGCGGCGCGGACTTTGTTCGTGTATGGCTCGCGCAATAAGCTCTTTGCCGGTCCCCGTCTCTCCCTGGATCAGAACCGAGGCGTCGGTCGCAGAGACTTGTTTGATCAGTTCATATATTGTCTTCAGCGCCTCGGACTGGCCAATAATGAACTCGAGGTTTTGTTCCTGTTTGATTTCCTCCTGAAGATATATATTTTCCGCCTGCAGACGGTTTTTGAGGCTCTGCACTTCATTGAGGGCCTGTCGCAGGTTGTTTTCGGCCGTCTTTCGGTCCGAGATGTCCATGGCGGTATAAGTCACCCCCGCAACGAGGTCGTTCTGATCGAGCGGTGTCGAACTCAACAGGACGTCGATTATTTTTCCGTCCTTTCTTTTCCAGCGCGTCTCGACTGTACCCGTGCCGTACTTCGCGATTTGATCGTACTTATCTTTACCGACCATATCGAATTCTTCTTTGGTGGGGTACAATACAAGGGAATTTTGCCCGATCAGTTCATCGCGTGAATACCCGGTAATTTCGCATATACGGTCGTTGGCATCGAGAAGAATTCGGTTGGCAACCAATCCGATACCGACGGGCGCCGCCCGGAAAATGCTTCTCAGCTTCGCCTCCCGTTCTTGCACCGCCTTCTCCGCCATCTTTCGGTCGGTTATGTCAAGCATGGTCGCGATGACATGCGTTTCACCGTTGCTTTGGTCGAGTATGGACGTCGAAATCAATATCGTGCGGTCCTGCCCGTCGGCCCTTCGGATTACCCATTCTTCACTTATGAGGTCGTCGCCGAGGCGCATTTCGGACATGCGCTTTATGGCCCGCTCTCTTACTTCCGGATCGGGATAAACCGTCTGATACCAGCCGGATTGGTTGATCTGTTCCATGTCATATCCCGTGATTTCCGTCATGCGATCGTTCCAGACCGTGAAGCGAACGTTTGGGTACTCGGGGATATTATGACAAACGCATAAGCCTTCGGTACCGCTTTTGATAACCGCGTTACGAAAGGTACTTTCGTTCTTCAGGTCGATTTGTGCCTTTTTCTGAGCGGTTATATCTCTCAGATGCTCTATTATCCTGACCAGCTTTCCCGATTGATCGAACAGCGGGTAGGCGCGAATATCGAACCAAACCTCGAGTTGTTCGAAGTACTTCTCCAGATGTACCGGCTTTTGAGTTTGTACGACTTCATTGGACGCGCAGACTTCGCACGGTGCATCTCGTCCTATAAACTCGAAGCACTTTTCACTGGTTACACTGTCACGATTTTTTTCGAAGAATTCGTAGCCGGCTTTATTGTAACGGATAACGGACCGGTCGACGTCAAGAACTCCGATTATATCGGGAATAGCGTCAAAGATCTGGCCATAGAACCGGGCCAGTTCCTGCGGATTATTTCCCGCCGCCGCAAGAAGAGCAGCCTCGAAATCGAAACCTTTTTCTTTCATCACTCAATCCAGGCTTTTAACCCGTATCAACAGCCCGTACTTATTTATACTCACAAGTATGAGCGACACATAATTCAAATATCCCAGAGGCTTTTGATGACCACAATCCAGATTAAAACCGAAGCTTTGCTGCAAATAATGTACACGAAATCTCGTGAAAACGCCACCAAAAAATTGAATATTACAACCAATCTCGTGTAGGTTCAGCCGCCGCTTACTTGTATCACCTTGTCTGACATGCTATTAACATTACGACAAAAATTGGCACAAACCATGCTTTACTTTATCGGGCTATACAAAGATGAATTGATACATTAACGTTAAATGCATGCAGGGCGGCGCTGGAATGACAAGATTTCGTTTAACAGGCCCGGATGAAATGACCGAGGAAACCAAAAGACTTATTGAACTGATCGACTCTAAAATGGGCATTACTCCCAACATGATCAAGGAAATGGCCCTGTCGCCGGTGATTTTGCGGTCATTCTATTGTTTCCGGGATGCTCTATCCAAAGGCCGGCTAAACGCGAAACTTCAGGCCCTGATACCTATAACGGTATCGGAAGTTAACGCCAGTGAATACTGCTTGTCGGCCGGGATCGCCCTGGCCAAGCTCGCTGGAATAAGCGAACTGGAAATAAACGATAGCCGTGAAGCAACCAGCCACGATCGTAAACTCGCAGCCGCCCTTGATTTTGCGCGCTCGGTAACGCTCAGGAGGGGGCGTGTGAAAGACGAACAGATAAAGACCCTGCGCACCGCGGATTATAGTGACGAAGAAATTTTGGAGATTGTAGGACATGTGGTTTTGAGCATTTTCGCCAATTATTTCACCGAGATATCGCAAACACCGATTGGCTTTCCACGCGTTAAACCGACAACTATGCCAGAAAACTCGTAACGCCGGAAAGCCTGGCGAAAATGCCGAAATTGATTTGACCGCCGATGAATTATGAAAACGACTGATCAACAACAGGCGGTCAGATCAAAAAAAATTCGCAATTCGATACTGAACTATTGACGAGACTCATGTGTTATATATATTGGATGAACGATCGCAAGACCTTCCAAGGCACGAAGGCTTAAAGCTGTATCTCGTGCATGATTTAATTAATCGGGGGCAAAGTAGAAATAAGGATGCTGGCTAACAAAAGAACTGAAACTGAACAGGTGACATTTTGATGGACTTTTACAGAGCAACGCGTGGCTTGATCAAGAAGATCATTGTCTATTATAACCCTGATGATCCGAATTCAAAGGCCCATATTGAATTTTTCGAAAATCTCGATGTTGTCCTTAAAGCGCACGATGTAAAAAACAAACCGCTTATCGCCGCGCAGATCAGCAAATTGATCTGCTATTACGATCTTAGACATTTCCTCGACTCGAATCATAAGCTGTATAAGAAGCATAAACTTGATACGGCCGCTCTCAGTCGCGACGAAATATTAGGTCTGATAGAGCAGGACAATCTTCTTTTAAGACTGCCGATTATTGTCATCGGCCGACTTTCGACCATCGGATTCAACGAAAAGAGAATTCGGGAAATGCTCATGGACACGCCGCGCGACATCAGGGCGGAGGAGGAACCTTCCAGAATGTCGACAAACAGCGAAATCATGAAATAAGTCTCAATAAAATTCATAAGCCGGACCGGTGTATTTGATCACCGTCCGGTTTTTTTATGCCCGGCGGTATTTTCCCAACCTTACGCGCTTTTGCATTCTCATGGATAAATTCAGGCTGTCAATTAACGCCTCCAGCTGCAATTTTACTTGCAACATTTTTCACAAATCATGATTATCCGACAAAGCCGCTAATTTTACCGGCACGCACGCCAAAATATAACACAAGTAATATCATAATATTACGACGATTTTGTCGACAAAATTAACCACCTTAGAGACAACAAAATAGCGGACGAATATTTTTATCAAAATTTAACTACCATCTTGACCAAATTGCAATATATTCTATTTTGAAATAACGCTATTTCATATTAGAGGACCGGAATGAAAGCATCTGATCTCGAACTGAACGAAATCGCAACTTTCAACGAGGGCAATATTGACTTTTATGGCCGTCGCCTCGTTCTCAATTCCATCCACGCCTTCGGTTACTTCCGAAAAGACATTATTGATATGCTCGGGCTGGAACATACCAGGAGAATATTCACCCGGTTCGGCTATTTCTGGGGGCAGGCCGATGCCTCGGCACTGCGTCGGATCTTTAAATGGGACAATATCGAAGAACAAATCCGGGCCGGCTTCAGGATGATGAACCTCGAGGGTCTGGCCACGATGGAAATTAAAGAACTGCGGCTTGATGATGATGATTTTTATATGGGGATCGAATGGAAAGACTCCGGCGAAGCCGAAGAACATCTCATGGAAACCGGCTGGTCAAAAGAACCAGCCTGCTGGAAAATAATCGGCTATGCCAGCGGCTATATGTCGTTTGTCCTGAAAAGGAAAGTCTATTTCGTGGAAAATAAATGCCAGGCCAAAGGCGACAGCGTCTGCACCGGCGTGGGGCGCGACGTCGATTCCTGGCACGGCGCGATTCAGGACCAGATCAAGTATTTCAAAGCCGAGGACATTCAGGGAACGGTCGACCGTCTGGCCTCCAAAATCATGGAAAAAGACGAGGAGTCCGAAAAAAGACGGGATCAATTCGATCCGACCGGACGGTCGCTCGGTTCGTTTTTTATGGAATACCGCAGCAAGGCCCTGCAGCTTGTCATGCAGATGGCCGACCGGGTGGCGCGTTTCGATTCTTCGGTACTGATCACCGGCGAAAGTGGGGTGGGCAAGGAAGTCCTCGCCCGCTACATCCACAAGCAATCATCGCGTTCAGGCGGTCAGTTTGTCACCATAAACTGCGGCGCTTTGCCGGAAAGTCTTCTCGAAAGTGAGCTGTTCGGGCACAAAGCCGGGTCATTCACCGGGGCTATCCGCGATCGTACCGGCCTGTTCGAGGAAGCCACCAGGGGGACCATATTCCTCGATGAAATCGGCGACATTTCGCAGCAGCTTCAGTTGAAACTGCTCCGAGTTCTTCAGGAGAAGGAAATCCTGCGTATCGGGGAGAACATCCCGCGTAAAGTGGACGTCCGGATCATTGCCGCCTCGAACAAGGACCTCGACCAGGCGGTGCAGGATGGCACCTTCCGCGATGACCTGTTGTATCGCTTAAAAGTGATCGAAGTCAACATTCCCCCGCTGCGGGAGCGCAAAGAAGACATTCTTCCTCTGGCCCGGCACATCACGAACCGGCTGGGCAAGAGGCTGGGAATCGCCCGGCTCAAACTCGACGCCAAATGCATCGACTATTTCCAATCGTACCCCTGGCCGGGCAACGTAAGGGAACTGGAAAATGCCATCGAACGAGGCGCCGTTTTCAGCGACGACGGCGTCGTGCGCCCGGAGCATCTGCCGGGCCGCCTTATTCGCCACAAAGAAGCCCTCGAATCGGGCAACGATTCTCCGGACAAAAGCCTGACCGACGTCGAAAGGGGACACATCATCACCGTCCTCAAAGCGACGTCATGGAATCGAACGCATGCCGCGCGTATCCTCGGCATCAGCCCGTCGACGTTATGGCGCAAAATGAAAGAATATGAACTGAAATAATTCGTAAGAACAAAGTCTTTCATTTTGAAAAATACTTGTACTTATATTATCCCGATCGCTCCACTATTAGTCGCAATCAGTTTTTTATATTTTAATTTCTATATATACCTTCAAATTGTCAAACTCTAACCACTTGTATTGTTATGTGTTACGGTAAATCGCCGTTATTCGCGAATTTGCCCATCCAGCCCAAAGGCGTTTGGCATGTCTTTTGTCTTTACCCCTGTACCGGATGAAAATCTTGTGTACGGGCCGCCTTGTTGCGGCAGGAAGAAAATGAAATGTATGCCTACGGGCCGATAAATTCGATTCGACTGGGACGCACTCTCTACGTAAACATCGTCCCCGCCAACGTCTGTTCTTTCAATTGTCTCTATTGTCATTGTGGAACTACGCGCTTTCAGTCTTCCGTGCGTGAAAGGTTTTATCCCTTCGACGATATCATGGCCGAGATTATCAACCGAGCGTATCATACCGCGCCCGGGCACATATCTTTTATCGGTGAGGGTGAACCGACTCTTTCCCGAGAACTCGGGCGTCTGATCGAACAGACCCGCCTGAAAGTGCAAGTCCCGGTCGTTGTCTGCACCAATGGTTCGCTATTGTTCCGCAAGGACGTGCGTCAGGATTTGGCCGGCGCGGAAGTGGTGATAATCGGGATCGACGCCGGGAATGAGGGCGATTTCCTTAAACTCAACCGGCCGCTTAACAATCTCGATTACAACATGATTATCGGCGGCATGATAAAATTCCGTGGTGAATTCGACGGACAGATATGGATCGACGTTATGCTGATCAAAAGTGTCAACGACGCCCACCGGCCCATCATATCCATTTCCGAAACGATTCAAAAAATCCATCCCAATCAGATTTATGTTCGGACTCTGACCTCACCGCCCGCCGAGCCCCACGTGCTTCCGGCCGAAACTCCTATTATCGAATTCGCTCTGTCCAAATTCGGCAACATCGCCCCGGCCTCGCTGTGGAAAGAGGGCTCGGTCGAGGTCGAGGGATTTATCGACGCCCGGCAGGCGCTCCTTGAAATCAGCCGCAAACACCCGCTGGCGAAAGACCGCGCCCTGGAACTGGAACGAGCCTTTGCGGCCCCCGGCATTGTTGCGCAACTGATCGAAACCAAAGAATTGATGGAAATCGAATACGAAAAGATCAAATATCTGTCGCCGTCCGGCGCGGAATTGGAACAGAGATACAGGTTGTCATCAGAGGGAAAGACTTAACATGAAACAGGAACACGCTCCGCCCCGAACGACCGATGGTTTCCGGATCAATTCCAGGCACTATCGGTAGCGACTTCGTAAGAAATTCGAGGCAAACCAGGCCAGGCTCGATCAGATTATGAGCTTCGCAACTGGGGCTGGCCCGCTCGCCATCCGGCGCAAGCTCGGCGAACTTGACGACGAAACTAAGTAGCTAATAATCAATAAGTTACGTTCTCAGAGGGATGATTCAAGATCATCCCCATTTAAAATAATAAATATTTTAAAATCGTAATCAAATAAATGTCAATGTGTTACAGCCGTAATTCGACGATTAATATGTGGCTCTCATTGACGGCAAAAAACCTGGATTACGCCACTATTGGAACCTGAATAAACAACTGGCCGCCATTCAATTATGAATCATAACAAAATTTGAACTTTTTTGCAAAATTATCTGTTTTATGCTAAAATGTTATTGACAATACGTTCATAACTGACGATAATGTCGAATATGATGATAGCGTCACAAATAAATGGAGCGGCCATGGATCATGAATCCGGCCCTAAATCGCGCCAGCAAAGGCGCCTGAATAAAACCAGGAAAAAGCTTTTGAAGGCTGCTCGAGACGTGTTTGTCGAAAAAGGTTTGGACTATACAACTATTGACGACATAACCGAACGCGCCGACCTTGGACGCGGTACGTTCTATTATCACTTCGATGATAAAGATGATTTGATTCGTTCATTAACTACGAGCATTCTCGAAGAACTGACCGAACAGATACGGAATAAATGCAAAGGCCTCGATGATCTGAACGACCTGCTGGAAGCGATGATCAGCGGGCACATAGAATATTTCCGGAATCGCTGGGCCGATTTCGTGATTTACTATCAGGGCCGGGCCGACATTACTCTGGAACAGGGTTACGAAGGACTCGACCAGGCTTTTTTACCGTACCTCGATAAAATCGAAACGTTAATCGACGGTGCCGTCGAGCAGCCCATTTCAAAACCACGGTTGCGCCGTCTGGCCTGCGCTATCGCCGGTTTTATTTCGGGGTACTATTCTTTCGCGAGCGTGGCCACTGACGACGAAGACGTGGACAAATCATTCATGTCTCTAAAAAGTGCTTTCGTCGCCAGCCTGGCTAAATTCATTAGGGAGGCTCTGCCGGGCGGGCCGGGCAAATAACCGGACATATATCGGCAGGTAGAACCGTGAACGTTAATGTGAGGAAATTCAAGGTTGCACTGTTAAGTGTGGCTATCACGAAAATGAGTCGCCACTTTGATACGGTTTATGATTAAGACGTGCCGGATACGGGGAAAGGCGGCGTAGGATTTCCGACGCGAATTAAATTTCCCCGCAGCCCGAGCAATGGGTTGCAACACAGAAACCAGTAACAACAAAATAGCGAGAGTGCAAGCGAGGCCGGGGCGGTCTATGACTGGATTCGCGATGATCCTCGTGGCTTCGCTCAGGTACCCGACCGATGGACAAAAATATGAAAAGAAGAATATTAATGGCGCTTTCGATGCTGATCATCATCCTCGCCGCGGCCGCCGCGCTCGGGGTCGATGATTACGACGATGAGCCGGCTGTCGAAGGCGATGAAGACACCGGCCTTGTCGAAAGTTACGACGTCGTCAGGACCGCGCAGGATTATGGGACTCTAAGTACGTTTGTTACCATGCTGCAGGATTCGGACGTGGCCGAACTTCTTAACGGTGAAGGACCGTATACGGTGTTTATCCCCGATGATTCGGCTTTCAAGGCCGTCGACGCCAAATGGCTGAAAAAGGTCCTGGCCGATAAAAAAGAATTGAAAAAATTGCTTTCGCGGCATATCGTGGCCGACGCCGCGATTACTTTCGGCCGCGATGATACACTCAACGTCGTGGCTATGAGCGGAGATACGCTCCATATCACGGCCGACGAGGAAAAGGTAAAAGTCAATAACGCCGAAGTGCTCGACGAGGAGATTGAATGCTCCAACGGCATTATTCACGTTATTGACGCAGTTTTGAAGAACCCCTAAAAGGAGAAATTAATCGTCAGCCAACGGGCTGACTCCTTCGGAGTCGGCCGATAAAGATAACGCTTTAGCATGATTGGGACTTAACAGATGGAAAAGACTTTAACCAGAAAAGTAGCTCACACGGCTGCCGTTATTGAGGCCAATAATCCGGCCTCCGACAAAAATGTGGATTATAAGAACCTGACCGGTATCTGGGGCCTGGCTTGTAGTTTCGACATTTATGACTGTGACCCGGAGTCGATCAGGAATGCCGAAAAGATCAAGCAGTTTGTCAAAGAACTATGCGATCTTATCGAAATGAAGCGTTTCGGCGAGACGCAGGTCGTCCATTTCGGCGAGGACGAAAAGGTCGCCGGGTATTCCATGGTACAGCTTATCGAGACGTCGCTGATTTCGGCCCATTTCGCCAACCTGACCAATACCACTTATCTCGACGTTTTCAGCTGCAAACCGTATGATCCGAAAACCGTGGAAGAATTCGCTACGAAATTTTTCGGCGGCAAACGCTGTACGGTAAATTCCAATTTGAGACACTAAACCATGCTAACCATACGGATCATTACCGACTTCGACGAAGGCCGGGCCCTGTGGAATAAAATAATGCCGAAGGATATGGTCAGCGACCTCTGGGAATTTCGCCTGTGTTTCCATCGGCATTATAACCGCCCTCTGCGTTTTATTCTGGCCGAAGACGACGGCGAAATCGTCGGCTTCCTGCCGCTGAGCTGGGTCGAAGAAAAAAACAGCTTCGCCTATTTCCCCGGTGAAACCTGGCAGGGTAAAACCTGGCTGGAACAGAACCGGATTATCTGCCGCGATAGACACGTCCTCGAGGCGATGATCGAGGCCTGTCCGTCGGAGTACCATCTTCGCTATCTGCTGCCGCAGGAAAACGTCGCCGAACTGTCGCACATTGTCGATGAAATCGGCTACCTGTTCAACCCTCCCGATTTCGACTTTGACATGCAGAACTATTTTCAGTTGTTTTCCCACAAGACGCACAAGAAAATCATGAGGGATATTGGGAAAATAAAAGACCTCGGTCTCGGTTTCCGTTACGACGATCCGGCCGATTTCGAGCATCTGGTCAGCCTGAATACCGACCGGTTCGAGCATAACTCGTACTTCTATGACACCCGTTTTCGCGAAAGCTTCCGCGATGTCATGAATTTCTGCCGCGACAACGGCTGGATGCGTATCACTACGGTTTTGGTCGACAACCGCATCGCCGCCGTTGATTTGGGCTGCATATATAACAACGCGTATACTCTTCTGGGCGGGGGAACCAGCGCCGACGTCCCGGGAATCGCCAAGTTGATTAACCTGCACCATATGGAGTACGCCTGTCAACGGCGATTTGATCGGGCCGATTTTTTGTGCGGCGATTTTTCATGGAAGAACCTGTTTCATCTTTCACCCCGACCTTTGTTTTTGATGACCGACATTGCGGCCGTGATGCCGCAGTACAGAGACGCCGAGAGGGCCGACAATATTTCGCAAGCGGCGGGTTAGCTGTGGAGTATAATTTATATGAATAAAACCGCCATTATAGTGGTCGGGACGACCTCGGATTATATTTCTCTGCTGGATAAAGAACATCCGGGACGCTGTCTGTTCGTCACGGCATCGGCCGAACGCAGCCGCTATCCCCAACTCGCGCCGGAAAATTCGCCGGAAATATTATCCGACCTCGATGATTTCGATAAAGTCCTGCATGAAGTGGAGGCTTTTATCAACGATAGGGAGATTTCTCTTACCGGTATTACCTGCTACGACTGCGAATCCATGAACCTGGCGGCGTTTCTGGCCGAGTCACTGCAGCTGGCTTTTCCTGACAGCCAGACCATCGTCAATTGCCGGGATAAATTCCTGTCCAAGCACATCTGGCATCGCACCGGAATTGCCAGCCCGAAAACGCAATGTATCACCACTGCCACCGATATATTGAAATTCCTCGAGGAAATCGGCGGGCCGATCGTCATCAAACCGCAAAACGGCAGCGGCAGCGAACTGACTTTCAAGTGCTCCGACAGATCGGAATGCTATGACGCCATAAAATGCATTTCTTCACGGATGGCCAACAGGAACGGTGACAAAATTTCGGACGAAGAAATAAATCCGGACAGAGTGTTTGAATCCGGTCAGTTTATCGTCGAGGAATATATTGGAGGCCGCGAATACAGTTGTGATTTCATCATCGACCACGACCGGCTGGAAATTATACGCATCGCAAAAAAAATACCGGCGACCGATCAGACGTTCGGTACGACTCTGGCTTATCTTATTCCGGCGGAACTGCCCGAGGCCGTCAGCACCGAGAATCTCGTGCAGACTCTCGAGGCGGCCGCGAAGGTGCTGGGCATAAAGCGGGCTATATGCATGGTTGACTTCATGGTTCATCACGATAATATATGGCTCCTCGAAATGAGCCCGCGTCCGGGCGGCGACTGTCTGCCGTACCTCATTAAACGCAGCCTCGGAATTGACATTTTAGATTTGTCGCTCGATTTCGCCGAGAAAAAACCGGTCGTGCTTCCCAATATAAAGACGGCCGGACCGCTGGTTGGCCTGCGCATTTTCGCCGAACACGACGGCATCGTGGCCGATATCGATTGCACTGCTTTTGAGGACGATCCGAAAATCATGGAAATTTCATTCAAGTACCCCATGGGGCACGAAGTCATCATGCCGCCCGATGATTACGATTCGCGCATTCTCGGCCATATCATATTCACGCCGACGGCTGGCGGCACCATCGCCGATGAATGCCAGAACCTGGCTTCAAAAGTAAAAATCCAAATGGAGATGTCAAAATGGACAAAAATATCCGCCTGATCCGTCAGGCCGAACACATTTTGAACAACCCCACCCCGATGCTCGACCAGAGCATACTGGATGACTACGTCCGTGAATTCGTCAACGACCGGGAGATATTTCTGGACATCGCGCGCCGGCACCAGACTCCCCTTTATATATTGGATATCAAGGCTCTCAAGGAAAGCGCCCGGAAATTCAACGATACGATGGCGTCGGAAATACCCTCGTTTCAGCCGTACTATGCCGTCAAAAGCAACAATCACCCGGCCATAGTGCAGACACTGACCGAAATGGATTTCGGATGCGACGTGTCCAGCGGCCGGGAACTCGAAATGGTGCTGAACGCCGGGGTGACGAATATAATTTTCAGCGGACCCGGAAAAACCGATGACGAACTTCTGCTGGCGCTTGAAAACAACGATAAGGTCGTTCTCTTAATAGACAGCTTCGGAGAACTGGAACGCATTAAAAGTATGATAGCGGCGCACAAAATATTCCTTCGGGCTGGAGTTCGTCTGACCACGCAGGAAGAGGGTCTTTGGAGGAAATTCGGAATACCGCTAAGCGAACTGGGACGCTTTTTCCACAGTGCCGCCGAGAGCGACTATATAAAGCTTCGCGGGCTGCAGTTTCATACGAGCTGGAATATGAATCCTCAGGCCCAGACCAGATTTATCAAAAAGATTGGTAAAGAAATCGAAACCTTGCCTCCTCAGGTGCACCACCAGATCGAATTCATTGATATCGGCGGGGGCTACTGGCCGCCGCAGGGAGAATGGCTGCAGCCGTCGGCGACCACGGAAGGCCGTCTCCTTCAGTGTCTTGAAAATACCGCCGATACCGGTCAGACGCACTATCACAATGAAGCCGTGCCGCTGGATGCTTTCGCGCGTGAGCTGGGTCGCGCACTCCGGGAGGAAATCTTCAATCAGATTCATTGCACTATCTTCGCCGAACCGGGGCGGTGGGTATCGCACGGTTCCATGCACGTTCTGCTTTCGGTCGTCGACAAAAAAGCCAAGGACTTGGTCGTCACCGACGGAGGCATAAACATGGTCGGGTGGGAGCGCTACGAAAGCGACTATTTCCCGATCATCAACCTGACCAGCCCGGACTTGCAGGAAAATACCTGCTATGTATTCGGTTCCCTGTGCACTCCGCACGACGTTTGGGGCTATGCCTATCACGGCCGGGACATTAACCCGGGCGACATTCTGCTCGTCCCGGATCAGGGTGCCTATACCTACAGCCTGCGTCAGGATTTCATCAAGCCGATACCGGACGTCGTCGTCCTGCATGAAAACAACGGTACGACCGAAATAATTAAAGAAACCAGAGATACATATTCACCCTGGTAATCCGATAATGTTATCATGCATTGCTCCACCGAACATACCGATTCGGAAAACGCCGCCGCGCCCGAAGTCAATCATCGCCGCGAGCGCGACCGGGAATGGCGACGGGCCCTGTCATCCATAACGTTCGAAGGTGCTTTTTCCAATGTCTTCGTCATCGTCACCGGCGGGGCTTTTTTGTCCGGCCTGGCCATATACCTTGGCGCGGGAGATTTCGAAATTGGCCTTTTGGCTTCGATACCATTTCTATCGCAGGTCCTGCAGCTTTGTTCCGGATACCTGTCGGGCCTTACCGGAGGGTATAAAACTCTCGCCATACGCGGCCTCACTGCCGGAAGAACCATCTGGGTCCTTACCATCCCGCTTTTATTCATGCCAATCTCCGCGCGCTTCGGGATATTTCTTATAATCGTCCTGATTTCCAGCGCCTCGATCATGCTGGCGACGCCGGCCTGGCTGACGTGGATGTCGCATTTGGTCCCCGCACCGATTCGCGGACGGTATTTCGGACGGCGCAATACGGCTATATCGATCTCGACCGTACTTACTACCCTTTCGGCCGGGGTCATTATCGACCAGATGCGCATCCGTCACCTGGAGCCGGTCGGGTACAGCGTCTTGATCGTGCTGGCGGTCGGATTCGGTCTGGCCGCATCGCATAAACTGAAAGGGCTTCCGTACCGAACGCCCGAGTTGAACCACGGTACCTGCACTATCAAAGACATGCTGCGTCCGTTCAAAGACGCGCAATACGTCAGTCTTTTGAAAATGTTTTTCATGTGGAATTTCGCCATAGGCATTTCGGCCATATTTTTCGCGGTGCACATGCTGGAATTTCTCAAAATGAGTTTTGTCGAAATCGCGATATATTCGGTCATTGTCTCATCGATCGCCGTCTTTTGCAGCAAAACCTGGGGGAAGCTGATCGACCGGTTCGGGTCGCGGTCGGTCCTGGCGCTGAGCGCGCTGGGTATCGCCTTCATTCCTATGATATGGTGGCTGCCCCGGCCCGGTTTCATCTGGATCCTCGGTTTCGAAGCGATGTACACCGGCGTCCTCTGGGCGGGGTTCAACCTGGCCGCGTTCAATATGCCAATCGCTGCGAGTCCGGCAAAGGAACGCGCCTCATACCTGGCGGCGTTTTCCGTCATCTCCGGCCTGGCCTTCTTTACCGCGTCGATTCTCGGCGGCTTGATTTCGGAATCACTGTCCGGATTCAGTTTCAGGCTTGGGCCGCAGACGATTATCAATTACCACGTCCTTTTCGCAATTTCCAGTTTCCTGCGTTTTATTGCCGTCCTGACCCTGCTTAGGTACAAAGGCCCGACCGAGAAGGGCGTCCCGATTCTGATCAACTTCATGGGGCACGTTTTATTAAGGCGGCTGGCGCTGAGCATACATTTCTTTCCGCATTTGATAAAAAAATCGAATCATATCATACATAAAACTATGGTACACTGATTTAGTAAGTGAGGGAATACCATGCGTAAACTGAGCAGTATCAAAGAGTGCCCGCAGTGCGGGAGTAAATTCCTCGACATCGGTCAGGCCGACCACGACGGCGTCGTCATCGTCACCTGCGGTGAGTGTGGCGAAAGAATTAAAGCCCTGGGTCGTCCGGCCAAAAAGCACGAGATTGATAAAAAGGAGAGACGGGGGAAGTAAATCATCCGAGTGAGTTCCGTGGCGGCAGGAATTTTTTCCTGCCGCTTTCGTTTAAGAAAAGATGTCAGGAGCGCCCGTCATTTCATTCAGAAAAGATGTCAGGAGCACAGGGCTCCTGACCTACTGAAGATCATATCCGCATCAATCAACGAAGTCCGAACAAATTAATTTACGTCACAGCGCTCTTAATCCCGCGATCTTCACCGCACCGCGATGATAACCGTCGGGGAACAATTTCTCCAGTTCGTTCAAAGATAACCCGTTCTTTTCGCACGTCTCGTAAATATTGGGAATCTCACCGGTGGCGGTGTACTGCGAGCGCATAAAGCGAATCACCCGCCAATGGTCGTCGGTCAGTCTCCCGCCGGGGATTTTCATATCGAAAGCCCGGTAGGCGGCGTAGTACTCGTCCCAGTCTTCGGGGCGGATCAAAAAGCCGCGCACGTCGACTTCATAGACTTTGTTGGCCGAAATATGGTTCAGGTCGTCGGCGGCCGACGGTAAGTACGCCTGCCCGAGATAGCCGACCTTGTACGTAATCCCGGCGAGCCGGCAGGCTCCGCGCAGGTAGCCGGTCGGGAAAAGCCGCCGGAGTTCATCGAGCCGCAGCCCGTTGGTACGGCAGGTTTCGAAGACGATCGGACAGCGCCCGGTTTCCTGATAGCCCTTGCGAATCGACCGAATGACCTGCCAGTGCTCGGTGCTGAGTTCGGGATTCATCCCGGCGCGGGCGGCTGCGCCGCGGGCGAAGTTTTCGTCCCACTGCCTAAAATCGGATAAAAAGCCCTTATCGTCCACCTCGTAGGTTTTTTCTCCATATTCAAGCGTTCCCATGATATTCGCTCCTTGTGATACGTTATCGTTATTGCCGACAAGGAACCCGTTGCATAGTGCATTATCGAATTTTAATAAGGCTTCGCGCTGAGAATTGTGCGTTTTCAATCCGGCCAGACGGATCAGGCCGCGATAGTAGCCGTCGGGAAACAACCACTCCAATTCCCCCGGCGTGATTTTATTGTCGTGACAGAATTCCTCCGGCATCGGAATCATCTGCGTGGTATTGTACTTATCGCGAACATAGGTCATCAACCGCCAGTGATCGGAAGAAAGGTACTCGGGCATTTTTATTTCATAGGCCTTGTGCAGCGCGAAGTTTTCGTCCCAGTCGTCGGGGTTGGTGAGGAAACCCTCGCAATCCACGAAGTACGATTTGTTTTCATAAGCTTGCGTATTGACCAGCGCATTTTCACGAAACCAGATTTTCTGAAAATATCCCTGACGGTAGGAAATTCCCGCCAGTCGGCAGACACCACGAAGATAGCCCGCCGGAAACAACCTTTTTAGATCGCCGAGACCGATTTCGTTTTTCAAACAGGAGATATAAACCAGAGGACAGGCGTGCATGCGTTCGAATTCATTACGGATAAAATAAATCATCTTCCAGTGAGCCGGACCGAGCTCGTCTTTGATACCGGCCTTGTGCGCCATTCCCCGGGCGAAATCCTCGTCCCAGTCCTCGGGAAAAAGCAAAAAGCCGTGGGAGTCGATGCGGTACTCTTTTTCTACGAATGTAATCGTCCTCATGGTCGTAACCCTTTTTAAAACGATTTTTACATCCTATAATTTATCATAAATCGACAATCGTCATATTTTTACTTTTTTTCGAAGCTGCCGTTTGTACCAGCCACTCCAGCCAGGCATCGAGACCGCTCTCCGTCCGGCAGGACAGTTCGAATATTTCCAGCGCCGGATTTATTTTCAGGGCGTTTTCGCGGACCCGTTCGATGCTGAAATCCGAATACCCCAGCAGGTCGATTTTATTTATGATCATTACCGATGAACGGCGGAACATCGAGGGGTACTTAAGCGGCTTGTCGTCGCCCTCGGTCGTACTTATCAGGACAACTTTCATGTCCTCGCCGAGATCATAGCTCGACGGGCAGACCAGGTTACCGACGTTTTCGATGAAGAGCACGTCGAGATCGTCGATTTTTATGTCGGCGATGGCGGTACCGACCATGCGCGCATCGAGGTGACAGGCGCCTCCGGTGACAATGGGCCGGACGATTTTCCCTCCGGCTCTTTGCAGCCGTTCGGCATCTTTCTCGGTTTGCACGTCACCGGCCACCAGTGCCATTTTTAATTTCATCGATAGCGCGGCAAGCGTTTTTTCCAGCAGGCTGGTCTTGCCGGAACCGGGAGAGCTGACCAGATTGAAAGCCGTCACACCGTGGTGGTCAAGCTGACCTCGTATCTGTTCCGCCAGGCGGTCGTTTTCGGAAAGGACTTTCTTCTCAAATGGTATTTTATCCCGCGCCATGATTTTCTCCTTTTGTACTGCCGGTCGAGTCACCCGTCCTGAGCCAGACAATATTCAATTCCTGTCCCCGAATGATATCAAGCTTGCCCGAACCGCATTCGGGGCAGACGAAACAAAGATCATCCACGGAAAACTCGTGCTCGCACGCCAGGCAGCGACCCTCGACCGGGATGAATTCTATATCGAGACGCGACCCGTGAAGTGAAGTGCCAATCACCGAGGCATCGTACGCAAAACCAAGAGCATCCGGATCGACCCCGGACAAAGCCCCGACCGCCAAACCAACCGCGCCGATTCGTTCAAGGTCGCGCCGAATCATTTCGGCCTGCACCGTCTCGATTATTTCCGTGGCGATTTTAAGTTCGTGCATAAATCATCAGGCCTTTCGGGTTTTGGCCCGGTTGGCTGGAATTTCATTCCAACGCATACCATAAGATACAGCCATTTCAACGAGATTTCCCATCGGTTTTTTTGTCAAACGGGGAAGCCCGAGACGATCGTGCCGCCTCGAATGATTTGTGAAGATTTTCACATAATATAGCACAACCTTACCGGATTCCGGGCAAATAAAATGAAAGCCGCTTTTATGACCTGGCGGAATATAGTTAAAAAAAACACTTCGGGGTCGGATATTCCCAAGTGTCGAGGACGGAATATCTTGATCAGACACTCGACTTTGCGTTAACCGGGCCGAGCGCATCGGAAAAGCCCTCCATTTACTTGTGAAAAAAATAACAAATTATACCGAATTGTCAATCAAAATTATGGAGAATTTTAATAAATACAGAAAACTGAAATGGTTAAAAAAGAGGTCAAATCAATTAAAGAAATGTCTCTTATTCCCGAAAACGGTAACCGACACCGCGCACGGTTTCAATATGCTGCGCGGCGCTGCCCAGTTTTTTGCGCAGCCCGGCGCATTGCACGTCGACCGAGCGATCGGTGACGTGATAGTCCTCTCCGTGTATCGAATCGACAATTTGATAGCGCGAAAACACCCAGCCCGGGTGCGACATCAACAGGTGCAACAGCCGGAATTCCGCCACGGTCAAATCGACCCGCTCGCCGTCGACCAGCACCTCGTGACGGCCGGGATGGATGGACAGGTTATGAAGCTTCAGACGGGCGCCGTCATCGGCCATTTGTTTCAACCGCTGGCGCAAGGCGGCCCGGACGCGAGCGGCGAGGACTTTCGGACTGAACGGTTTGGTGATGTAATCGTTGGCCCCAAGTTCAAGGCCCGCCACGACATCGGCTTCTTCGGTCTTGGCGGAAACTATGATTATCGGAACGTCCTTGGTTTTGGAATCCCACCGCAGACGGCGGCATACCTCCAGGCCGTCGATACCCGGAAGCATCAGGTCGAGTAAAATCAAATCGGGCAGTTGTTGTGAAACGTCGGGAAAAACTTCTTCCCCGGTCATAACGCCGCGCGCCTTAAATCCCTCTTTGTTCAGGGTAAAGACAATCATGTCAAGGATGTCCTTTTCGTCTTCAACAATAAGGACATTTTCGTTAGCCATGTGCAACCATACCCCTTTCCTTATGCATTTTCCCGGCTTCATATAGCGCGCCTATTGTTAAAAGACTATTAAGGTTTTATGAAGATTGTATTTTCGGCATTCGCTGAAAAAAAAGCGGGCAAGCCCCTGAGGGGCCTGCCCGACTCTGCACTGGCGGGATATAACCAGCAGAGAGGATTGGGAGATCTTAATTTTCTAAAGCACAATCAACGTCATCGAGGAACCGATCGGCAGACTCAGTTTTCATCGGGTCACTATCCCGGGTATTGGCCGGACCCGAGGAACTGGTGCCGGACGCGACACCGGAGTTGCCGACGCTCAAAAAAATATTGTTATTTAAAGTCATTTTCATAATCAAGTAATTGGCCGTGAGTGCGAGTCTTTAGTCGAAATTCTTTATGTCCCTCCCGTTGCTTATTGCCGTTAACGAGTTGGATTTACATTTCATTCGGCGGTTGTTTTATTCCGCCCGTGGCTCCCTAAGGTGATAATCAAATCACACACGCTCTTTGGGATGGTAGAATTTTCAGGTTATTCGAGTATTATGGAAGTGTTAAATTAGTGTTAAGTTGATCGGGAGCGAAAAATGCGCGAAGGCCAACTCTTCAAGCCTTATATTTATTAACGAGCAGCCGGGGACAGATCTTAACTAATTCCTAATCGTCTGCTAACATCGACTACCTATTACAGCTGTATAATTTAAAAAGTCATGATTTGAGGTAACAGAATATTATGAAAACCAATAATTTTATGGCCAGAATGGACAGCACCTTGCGCCTGTTTGCTCTGACGTCATTTTTGCTGACAGTCGCTATCTGTTCCGCCCGTGCGGACAGCACACCGTCAGAATCCGCTGCCCGCGAGGGATACAAAGAGATTATCAACTTCCGGCAAGTATATTTGCCCCTCTGGCAGGGAGCTTATCCCTCTCAGGATATAGGGTTACTGATATCAAATGCCCCTGCAATTGATTCGGCTGCAATTTCATTATATGAGATGGAATTCAAGACCCGTTTCAAGGATAAGATGTCAGCTTTTAAAGAAAGCAAGTATGATTTTTTGAAATCGGTGGCCGATTACGTCAGCGCTGCCAAAAAAGGGGATTCGACAGCGATTCTGACGTCTTTTGCACAGATACAGCCGCTGTTTGAATCCACTTCAGTGGTCTTGATTCCCTTACCATATCCCGCCCTCGAGAAGCTGATTGACAAATCGAAATTTCTTTCAGACAGTCTTGTAAGAAGAGGTGGTATCCCTGAAATGGCCGAGGCTACAGACACAATTATTGCCATGGTGCAGGGCCTGTCGCCCGACGATCTGCCGGAAAAGGCCAAGGATAAGGCCGACCTGGCCGCCAGGGAATTTTCATATTTTGCCGATCTGTCTCAAAGAATGAAGGACACTTTAATTACCAGGGATATGCAAAAATACAGAATCCTGGCGATGGAGATGAGTACCCGGCTGGTCAAATTTCGATACAGATATCTCCTATAGGCTCGAATTGCCGGACAGGCGGACCGGCTCTATATCATAAACACAGAATTTCCCGTGATAAAATTGGCATCCGAATTGGCAGCGGGAAAGCACGGTCCTTGCGACTTTACCAATAAATATTGAGATTCAAGCAAATCCTTATCATACACTAAGGGTGGTCCACTTTCATTAGTATATACCTGAGATAAATCTCTGTTTCCGGTTGGCTGCCGTGGCCGGCCGATTTCTTTACCAAGAATAAATATTCCTCTAATCTAACGCTAATATAAAAAGGCCTCATTCCCCTATTTTGAAAGCGTGCTTAGAGCGGGATTTAACTCAGATTATGGGAAACCTTCAAGGAGGAATTTTAGTGAAAAAAAACAGGCGGGTTTGCAAAATGGTCTATATCCGGACAATAGCGGCCAGAATTGTCATGCTTCTGTCGTTCTTCATATTGTCATCTTTCAGTCTGGCAGTCGCATCAGAATTAGGGCAATTAACGGGGAAGATAGTCGATACCGAGAACGGTGAGCCGCTGCCCGGTGTCACGGTCATGCTGGAAGGGACGACAAAAGGGAGCTCGACGAATCTTGACGGCACCTATAATATTAAAAATATAGAGCCGGGTGAATATAATGTGGTCGTCAGCAGCCTGGGATATACACCGAAGCACATTGAGGGAGTGAATATTCAGAAAGGAATCCAGAATATTGATATCTCTATCGAACAGAAAACCCTGGACCTGAACAAGAGAATTAAAGTTACCGCCAAACTCGAACAAAGCTCCGACGCCGCCGTCATGCGCTATCGACAGAAGGCTCCGACCGTCAGTGATGCCATTGGCGCCGACAATATCGCCCGTTCGGGCGGCGGAAACGTAGCTCAGGCCATGATGCGTGTGACGGGTGCCTCGGTCGCCGATGGTAAGTACGCCATCATCAGGGGACTGGGCGACCGATATACCAATACCCGTCTGAATGGCAGCGTTTTGCCCAGTGCCGATCCGGAAAAACAAGCCTTCAACATGGACCTGGTCCCTTCCAATCTACTTGATAATATTGTCGTGACCAAGAGCTATACTCCCGATCAGCCGGGCAATTTCACGGGCGGCAGTGTTAATCTCGTCACCAAAGATTTCCCGGTATCCCGGACCTTCTCATTTTCGGCCGGTTCATCATATAATACTTTATTCACCGGCAAAACAGCGATGACCAGTACCAAGAGTTCGACCGATTGGTTGGGGCGCGACGATGGAATGAGAGATATTCCGCAATTTATCAAGGACAATATAGACCGGATCCCGCAAAACAACATTATATACAGGGCTCCGGGAGATTTGGGCAAAGCTCTTTTCCTGGACAGCGTCTGCAACTCCCTGAAGCCGGAATATAATCCCCGATATGCCAAGGTCCCTCTCAATCAGAATTATGCGTTCTCCTACGGGGATAATCTCCCATTCATGGGTCGCCCGCTTGGCATGATTGGCAGTCTGACCTATGAAAGGTCGCAATCCTCATATACTAATGGTGAGCAAAACTTATATGCCCCCCTGACCGCAACGTCTCTGGACCCCGTGAATCTTCTCAAAGATGACAGAAGTACTGACAATGTATTATGGGGCGGCCTGGCATCCCTGAATTATAATCTGGCCCCCAGGCATAAAATCGGCGCCAAATACGTCTATAACCGCAATGGCAAGTCGGAAATACGGTTCCTGAGAGGGGTGTTGAACGATTTCGGACCGGACGAAACTTTTGAATCGCATAATACTGATTACACCGAACGAGTGCTCAAGAGCGGTCAAATAAACGGCGTTAGTGAATTTAAGATGGGACTGCCTATGAGGGTTGAGTGGCAATACAATGACTCAAGAACTGAACAAAATCAGACTTTGGACTTGTTTGCCTACAGCTACGCCGTCGATTCCACCGTAATCCCCTGGGATACAACGAATATAGGACTGATCGGCAGTCTTCTCCCGTCCATTTATTGGCGCGATATTGTGGAGACAAATAAAGAAGCCAGCATTGACCTAAAAATTTCTTTGAGCAAGCGGACGCAGTTCAAGCTTGGCACGAGCTATCTCGACAAGAAGCGTAGTCAGCGCCAAACCGTTATCAAATACCAATATTCAAACACGCGGTTGCTGGATTCACTGAATGGTAATATGGATGCGTGGGCAGAGCATGCCGGACTAACCGATACAGCCTATAACTTCTATATGTTTGACAATTATGCTTACCTGTGGCCGTCCAAATCCGATGAATTCGACGGAACTCAGAAAATTCCTGCATGGTATTTGATGCTCGAAACCCGTGTTTTTAATAATCTTACCATGATTGCCGGTGTACGACACGAACGAACTGACATGAATGTAAAATCATTGATAGCCCTTCCTCAGGGAGGCAAGATCAACTCCAGCGACTGGCTGCCATCGGTCAATTTCGTCTATACCCTTTCGTCACAGATGAATCTTCGCGCTGCCTGGAGCCGAACCCTGGCCCGGCCCAATATGCGGGAAATCGCCACCTTCAGATCGCTGGAATTCGCCGCCTCGAAATACTATTACGGCAATCCCGATTTACGGATGACCAAGATTACGAACTATGACCTGAGGTGGGAATGGTTCATGCGACCCAATGAAATAGTGGCTGTCAGTATGTTCTACAAGAAATTTATTGACCCCATCGAGATCGCCTATACGGTCGACAACTATAATTATCATCCGGTTAATTCACCGATCGCAAAGAACTACGGCCTGGAATTGGAGGCTCGCAGGCGTCTTGACTGGTTATCTTCTTACCTCGCCAACTTTAATATTGGCGGGAATTTGACCGTCGTTCATTCTCGTCTCAAAATCCCGGAAGATGAGTTTAAGCTTAT
Source organism: uncultured candidate division Zixibacteria bacterium (assembly GCA_963702205.1). Lineage (GTDB taxonomy): Bacteria > Zixibacteria > MSB-5A5 > GN15 > PGXB01 > CALAMC01. The sequence continues at coordinate 901,504 of OY969724.1, read as the reverse complement.
GCGTAACCTTGACGCCAATGCAAGTGACGAGCGACCCATGGCAAACCAGTCACCTTATATTATAAACCTCAATGTCGGGTATGACAATCCCGGAATCGGAACGGCTTTGACCGTCCTTTACAATGCCTTCGGCCGCAGGTTCTATTACAATGCCGTCGGAGCTTCGCCCGACATTTACGAAATGCCCCGTCATCTCGTGGATATGACATTCTCCCAGAGGTTGATTGGCCACCTTACCCTTAAGGCAGCGGCCAAAAATATCCTGAATGCGCACTTTGAAGCCGACTACTATTACACCGGAACCGGACAAAAGGTAACCTTCAAGAAATATGATATCGGGCGCTCATTATCGCTTGGATTGAGTTACAAATTTGAATAAGAGGAGCAAGGCGAATTAAAAGCATTAAAGCCTGATGTCCTGACAATTTATCCGGGATTTGTGGCTTAATTAACGAAAACTGAACAAAAGTCTTATCGGCGCATAATAGTCAAAATCTATTATGCGCTGGTTTTTTTATGGAACCGTTTGAGCGTGTGTAATACTACTCGTTCGTCTTCGAAGGAGAGCCACAAATTTGATAGAAAAGACATGAAATATCAAGAGCATCGGATAAACAACAGGATGGAGGTGATAGGTCGAATAATGTCCCTTTAAATAAGGTTCAGTAAGGTTGGAAAGCAGCGCAAATTCCAGGGAGGACCAATAAACCAGAGCCGATTATATGAAACGACTCTGCGCAAATCGGCTCAATTCAGCCGGACCTGCCTTGAAAGAGTGCAAAACTAATTGCAGTAAAAAGCGAAAATCGAATTTAGAACTAATAGGAGAATTGTCAATGCGAAGTCTAAGATTATTGCTTATTGCAGTGTTTCTTATGCTGCCGGTCTTTGCTTTGGCCCAGTATGACGAAACCGGCTGGCCAGTCGTTGACGTAGGTTCCCCGGCTCCCAGTCAGACCATTATTAACACCGGAGATACCGTAACGTGGTACAGCGGCACGGTCATTCATCTTCAGGGATTCGTGTTTGTTGACAGCGGCACGACCCTTTTAATTCAACCCGGCACAATTGTAAAAGGTGATCCGGGTCAGGCTGATAACGCCACTTCCCTTATCATCAGCCCGGGCGCGCAAATTATCGCCCAGGGAACCCCCAGATTGCCAATCGTTTTCACGACCTATCTCGATAATGTGGGCGATACCAGCGACATTCCGGATATCGCTTCCAGTAAAGGTCTTTGGGGCGGTCTGGTAATTGAAGGTAGATCTTTCACCTGTTCCGCCGGGGGCGAAGCTGAAATCGAAGGCGTCCCGGCTGTCTCCGGACATCCTCGCCTCAATAGTTATGGCGGCGGCCTTGAACCGGATTGCAACGACAACTCCGGTATCCTGCAGTATGTCTCCCTACGTTATGCCGGTTCCATCCTGGCCCCGAACGTGGAAATCAACGCCGTGAGTCTGGGTGCCGTCGGCGACGGCACGACCATCGACCACGTCGACACTTATTATGCATCGGATGATGATTTCGAATGTTTTGGCGGTAACGTTAATCTGCTTTACACCGCCATTATCTATGGCGATGATGACGGTTGGGATACCGATGAATGCTGGTCCGGTATAAAGCAGTTCGGCTTCATGTTGAAAGATCCCCGCTGGGGCGATCGTATAACTGAAAACGACGGCCGTCAGCAGGCCGCCTGGACCGATTCTACCAGCATGGCCTCCACGGAAGTTCCTTCCGGCTGGGGCTGTGACTATCCGAGTTATGCCCTCAGTGCCAACCTGACCTGTATTGCACAGGGTCATGACTTCGACGGCACCGAAGGTAACCGTACCCTCATGCGCGAGAACTACCGCGCTTACTGGTATAACAACGTTTTCATGGAACAGCCGAAAACGGCTCTGGAAATCGATTGTCCGGGCGGTGACGGCAACATCGACGTCGAGCCCAGTTCGACCCGCAACCTGCCTTCCGGTGCGGCCTCGATCGCGGCCGGTCATCCTCTCCTGGACCTGGTCGGCAACTTCTGGTGGCAGTCGTACAATCTTCCGAGCGGAACCGGCAGCCAGTACAGTCATTTCATCGCGACCGGAGGTGCTTCGGCTCCCCTGGCCACGGCTCGTGTGCAAGGTGATCTCTTCCCCGGTGTGGATACCACTATCACCGGCAAGAACCATATTATGGATCCGGAACTTACCGACTACGAGACGGTCAATCCTCCGACCCGGCATGAGGCAATCGACCCCAGACCGGCCTCTGGCAGCCCTCTCATCGGCAATGCGACGGCAGTTCCGGCCTACGCGCAGCCGAATGGTGCCTATGTGGCGACCACTTACGCCGGCGCCTTTGCTCCCGATGAGCCGATGTGGTGCCAGCAGCCCTGGTGTACCGCATATGATTATAAAATAATCCCGCATCTCCCTCCGGACGTATGCGGTTCACATGAAGGAAAACCGGTTAAGGAACTCGGTACTCCGGCTCCCAGTCAGACGATTATTGACGAAGACATTGTTCTGTCTGCCGATACTATCTGGCACCTGGAAGGATTCGTGTTCATCGATAGCGGTTACACCCTCTACGTTGAACCGGGCACGGTTATCAAAGGCGATCCGGGTCAGGCCGAGAATGCCACATCCCTTATAATTAGCCCTGGCGCACGAATCATTGCTCCGGGCACGAAAGACGATCCGATTATCATGACGACGTGGTTGGACGACGTGGATGATCCGAATGACATTCCGGATATCGCTTCCAGTAAAGGTCTTTGGGGCGGTCTGGTAATTGAAGGTAGATCTTTCACCTGTTCCGCCGGTGGCGAATCTGAAATCGAAGGCGTCCCGGCTGTCTCCGGACATCCTCGCCTTAATAGTTATGGCGGCGGCCTCGAACCGGATTGTAACGACAACTCCGGTATCCTGCAGTATGTCTCCCTACGTTATGCCGGTTCCATCCTGGCCCCGAACGTGGAAATCAACGCCGTGAGTCTCGGTGCCGTCGGCGACGGCACGACCATCGACCATATTGAAACCTATTATGCCTCCGATGATGATTTCGAATGCTTTGGCGGTAACGTCAATCTGCTTTACACCGCCATTATCTATGGCGATGATGACGGTTGGGATACCGATGAATGCTGGTCCGGTATAAAGCAGTTCGGCTTCATGTTGAAAGATCCCCGCTGGGGCGATCGTATAACTGAAAACGACGGCCGTCAGCAGGCCGCCTGGACCGATTCTACCAGCATGGCCTCCACGGAAGTTCCTTCCGGCTGGGGCTGTGACTATCCGAGTTATGCCCTCAGTGCCAACCTGACCTGTATTGCACAGGGTCATGACTTCGACGGCACCGAAGGTAACCGTACCCTCATGCGCGAGAACTACCGCGCTTACTGGTATAACAACGTTTTCATGGAACAGCCGAAAACGGCTCTGGAAATCGATTGTCCGGGCGGTGACGGCAACATCGACGTCGAGCCCAGTTCGACCCGCAACCTGCCTTCCGGTGCGGCCTCGATCGCGGCCGGTCATCCTCTCCTGGACCTGGTCGGCAACTTCTGGTGGCAGTCGTACAATCTTCCGAGCGGAACCGGCAGCCAGTACAGTCATTTCATCGCGACCGGAGGTGCTTCGGCTCCCCTGGCCACGGCTCGTGTGCAAAGTGATCTCTTCCCCGGTGTGGATACCACAATCACCGGCAAGAACCACATTATGAATCCGGAGATTTCCAGCTATACGACGGCTAATCCTCCGGTCCGCGCCGGTGTCATTAACCCCGTTCCGGCTGTTGGCAGTCCTCTCATCGGCAATGCGGCGGCAGTTCCGGCCTACGCGCAGCCGAATGGTGCCTATGTGGCGACCACTTATGTAGGTGCTTTTGATCCCAACGTTCCTTTGACTGAATCGTGGATCTGGGGTTGGACCGTAGCTTCCGAATGCTATGATATTCTTGGTACCAATCCCATTAGCAATTATGTCTGCGGTGATGCCAATGGCGACGGCAATGTTAACCTGTTGGATATACTATTCTTGATTGCTTATAAGTATGATACTCCTACGGGTCCGGCCCCGACCCCGATTGAAGCCGGTGACGCCAACGGCGACGGCAGCGTCAACCTTCTGGACATTCTGTACTTGATTGCATATAAGTATGATACTCCTCCGGGTCCGGCTCCGATTTGTCCGTAACCGGCGGTTATTTGACTTATTTGAAATAATAGACTCGATTGGAACGGGTCGGACTGATTATCGGACCGGCCCGTTTCCCTTGGTATAAAAGGCTTATTCGATTCGGGTGCCGGGAAGAATATAACCGCCCATTTTTATGATACAACCATCCACGGCGCCGTTTTCGTCGCGAATAAAATCAAGCTCGAAAGTCGACTTCTCGTGGAAAAACCGGTCGATGGCGGCCGGGAAAAGCACCACGTCCCGAAAATCGCCGAACGAGGCCACCAGCCGGGTACCCTTGTGACGGACTTTGATAATCATATCCAGTTTAGGCTCACCGGTTTCAGAAGAAATCTTATATGTCCCCTGATATTCATTATATTTGGCCGAATCGAGCGATATCGCTTTGCGGTCGAGATCGAACAGCCGGGCTTTCTCTCCGAACAGCTTTCGTGCCACGACAAGGCGGTCATCATCGCGTTCCATACAACCGTCGATATGCCCCAGGCTGTCGCGGGAAAAGATAAGCATGTGGGTATTGTCCAGGGCGAAATAAAACGTGTCGATGGCCTGCGGATATATGAGGTAGCGCTGATAAAATTGAATATTGGTATAAACGCTGTCGCCTATGTTATAGACGAAACGATACACGTCGGGGCTCATCTCGAACGTGCCCTCGTATTCTTTGGGATCGAAACCGGTCAGATTGGCCGGGGTCTTGCTGATGGGAAAATCGTATTCTTCCCCGAATATAATAGCCGCCAACCCGCGAGCGATTTTCCTGACCGGAGCTTCATCTTCGTTGGAAAAGACGACTATGAAAACCTGATCTTTGAACCACCGATCCACAAAAGTATAGAAGCCGTCCAGAAATCCGCCGTGAAACCCGTGCCATTTGCCCCAGTTGTTATCTATAAACCATCCGAATCCATAGCCGTTCGGGCCGGGTGTGAACATCTCCCGGATTGACTCCCGTGTTAAAATCTTGTCGGTATACAGCGCCCGGTTCCACAGGTTCATATCGCCCACAGTCGAATACAAAGCGCCGGCGGTGTGCAGAACCGAAAAATCTATCGGCGTGGCATCGACCAAAATGCCGCTTTCTTCGGTATAACCCTCGGCGCGGCCGGGATGGGCCGCCTCGCGCCGTCCATACCCGGAGCTATTCATGCCCAGCGGCTTTAAAATCTCGTGGTGAAGAAAGGCCTCGTACGATTGCCCCGATACTTTCTCGATAATCGCCCCGAGAATAATATACCCGGAATTGGAATAATGAAACTGTGTGCCCGGCTCGAATTCCAGCGGCTTGTCTTTGAAAAGGTCCATCAGCTCGGTCGGGGATATCGGACTGGTTCGCCTTAGAAAAACCCCGGGCCAGTCGGTGTAATTGGGGACGCCCGACGTGTGCGTCAAAAGCTGACGGATAGTAATCTTGTCACCGGCCGGGCGGGGATAATCGGGCAAATAGGTTGAAATAGGTTTGTCGAGATCAATAAGACCGCGCTGCTTCAAAATCAAAATGGCGGCGGCGGTAAACTGCTTGGTGATCGACCCGATGAAAAATTTAGTATCGACCGTGTTATGAATTTGAAACTGCTGGTTGGCCATACCATAGCCGCGGGCAAGGATGACATGATCTCTATAAGCGATCAGGACCGTACCATCAAAACCCCACAACCTGTGCGCGGCGTCGAGATAATCCTCCAGGCGGCCGCGAATATCCCGGCACCCCGACAGCGTAAGCGCCGTCAATATAATAAGAAGGGTACAAATGAATTTCGTTTTGGATCCGACCAATATCGTGTAACCCCGTCAATTATTGCCTATCGGATATTTAGGCCATTTTTTCAAAAATGGCAAGGCCTTAAAATCGACGTGGTTCGAATGTATAATGTGGGGGGATACGATATCCCGGGGGAGCCGCTGAGATCGTATGCAATCAACCGAAAAACTGACGGGCGATCAGATACGGTATCACAATATAAAGCAGGGTGTCGCGCACGAGGTAAAACAGGATAATGGCTGCGACCAGCTTGAGGCCGTATCTTTTCAAGAGATGCCGAAACCGCCCGGCGACACGAACCGACAGGGATTTATCGGCCAGTCCCGGCAGCGGCTCGCGCAGGTCGCGCTTGAACTGCACCATCAGCGACCGCAGGCGTTTCAATATTCCGGGTTTGTCTTTGACCGCCACGGTGCAGGCTTCATCAGACGGTGAAGACATCGTACTTGTCTATCTTCGAGGATAACAAACTTTTGCCGGTGTCATCGGAAAATTCACCGACTCGTTTGTGCCCCTCAATATATTCCGGGCTGCCGACCCAGCCCTCGAAATCGTCTTCGCTCTCCCACTGGGTCATGACGATATATTCGTTGCCGCGATGCGGGCGGAGGATTTCGGCGCGGATAAAGCCGGGACGGGTGTCGACCGCCCCGGCTCGGGAAGCGAAAACTTCCTCGAATCTTTCGCGATATTCATCGGGGACGGTCATGCGATTCATTATAATTACCATAATATTCTCCTTTATAATAAATATTGTCGGCCTAATTAGTCCATTATCGGGCCCGATGTCAAGATATATTGTGCGGATTTTACGGAAAATCCCGCGTTTGATGTCTTTTTGCCGTAATTCTCCTAAAAACCAAAAGGACCGGACAAATATGCCCGCTACTTTGAAAGATATAGAGCAGATAAAGAACATTCGCGACCGGCTCAAAACCCGGCCGTCACCGGTGCGGAGGCTGCCGTCGTGGATAAAAGTCTCGGCCAAATTCGGCCCCGAATACGCCCGCATCAAAAACATCCTGGCCCGGAACCAGCTTCACAGCGTCTGCCAGGAAGCGGCCTGCCCCAATATCCGGGAATGTTTCGGCGAGGGGACGGCCACCTTCATGATTCTCGGCAGCAACTGTACCCGGGGCTGCCGCTTTTGCAACGTCAAGACGGCAGTGCCGCTCGGGCTGGACACCGACGAGCCCAAACGCATGGCCAAAGTGGTCGGTGAGCTGGGCTTGAAACAGGTAGTGATTACATCGGTGACGCGCGACGACCTGCCCGACGGCGGCGCCGCGATTTTCGCCGAAACCATCCGGCAGCTGCGCATCCACGACGGAAACATCCAGGTGGAAGTGCTTATCCCCGACCTCCTGGGCAATCTCGAAGCGGTCGATGTCATTCTCGACGCCCGTCCCGACGTCTTCGCGCACAACGTCGAGACCGTGCGGCGATTGTATCGTAGAGTTCGGCCGGGAGCCGAACTCAAACGCTCGCTGGATATTTTGAACCGGGCCGACCGATACCGTCCGCGCCCGGTGGTCAAGACCGGCTTCATGGTCGGATTGGGCGAGACGATGGAAGAAATCACCGAGCTGTTTCATCAGATTTATGAGACCGGGACGCAGATCGTCACCGTCGGTCAGTACCTGCGCCCGACCGCCAATCATATGACCGAAGTTCGCTTTTATCACCCCGATGAATTCAAAGAAATCGCGGAGATCGGTTACAAAATCGGATTCGCGCACGTCGAAGCCGGACCGCTGGTGCGTTCATCATACAAAGCCTTCAGCCAGTCACAAAAGCTGGTCGGTGGACGGAAAGGGTAAGCGGGCGGTGGATTCATCATATAAAGTAAAATTATTAAAAAAGCAGCCCGTCGCGGCACGCACACTGGCCTTTTATCTTGAAAGACCGCAGGGGTTCGAGTTCCTGCCGGGACAGAATATCGACGTTGGCCTGATCGACCACGAAATCGCCGACCCCAACGATAGCGCCCGGGCGTTTTCGATCGCCAGCGCCCCGCACGAAGAACATTTGTTGATAGTCGCCCGTATGCGCGATAATCAGTACAAAAACGCTCTCAAGCATCTTCCCGAGGGAGAACTGCTTGAAATTTACGGCCCCTATGGCTCGTTCAAGCTTCATAAGGATAAGTCCATTCCGGCGGTTTTTATTATTGGCGGCATTGGCATTACGCCCTGCTTCAGCATTCTGGCCGATGCCGTCTTTCAACAATCCGATCGTCCCCTGTACTTATTCTATTCCAACCGTCAGATGGAAGACGCCGCTTATTTAAAAGACTTGCTGGCAATGCAGGACAAGCTGGCCAGTTTTAAATGTATCCCGACTTTGACCTCACCGATACAGAATGGAAACGGCTGGAAGTACGAGAAGGGCTATATAAATTTCGATATGATCGGCCGCTATGTGTCTAATCCGGCCGAGGCGAAATATTATATCGTCGGGCCGTCGCGCATGGTCTGGCCGATGGTACAGCATCTCGACGGCAAAGTCCCGCGCGCCAATATGCTGGTCGAAGATTTTACGGGGTTTTAGAAACCAACTGTCGACGTGAATCGCTTTCGGTTTGGCCGAGAGATCCCGATGAGATATCAATACTGCACCCGACTGAACCGGTCGATAATTCTTCAATGGGGAGATGACCCAGCACCAGCGCCATATCGCCGCCGCCGGCACCGATCGGTTTGACCCGGCCGCCGTACTTTCGGGCCCATCTGTCCAGTTCGGTATGCACTGCGGTCCAATAGTGCAACCCGGCCTTATCTGAAATCGCCTTCATGACGGCGGTGTACTCATCGAGGGCGTCGAAAATAACATGTCTGTCTTTCGCGGGCCAGTGGCCGGACAGGAAATGACTGATTTCTATCAGGCTCTTAAGACAGCTTTTGTCGTCAGTTGTTAATTTCTGAAGCCAAAGATTAAAGGAAGTAATGGCCTTTCTAGAATCCGACGGTTTTCCGGAATAGACCAGATACGCCGGAAGACGCGTGTCGCCTTTATCGACCGATATTAATTCATATTGCGAACAGCCATCTTTTATTTTATATCGAATCGCTTTTTTATGCGAGCAGCAATAGACGTCGGCGCCGCTGCCCTGACCATCCTGGGCGTGACGGTGCGCGATCAGTGCATATTCGGCGATTTTATCTGCATAGTGCTCAATAGCTAATCCGGCCCGCCCAAAACGCAGCGAAACCACCCCGACTGCCTCGGCCGCCGAAAGCCCCAGCCCGAGCTTGCTGCATGTACCGTCGCCGCCCGGTGCAAAAAACTGAGTGTTATCAAAATCAATTTCGACCGCACCGAATTCGTTTTCGTACGGCGCGATTTCCGGAATATCCATGTTACGAGCCTCTGTCATGACCCGCGTATAGGCGGCCGGTTTGTGTCCGTTTTTTTCCGACAAAACCAGATAGCGCGGCACCGGATACATGGCCGCGGTCCCGCCGACAAGGACGGCGTACTCGCCGAACAGCATCGCCTTGCCGGGAATTTCAACACGGTTTATCGGCATTCGGTCACCTCGGCGCCTCCGGCGGGATAACCGATAAGTATCTTTTTCACGCCGGGGATATCAGTCAATTTCGAGGCAATCGTCTCGGCGTCCTTGCGGTCGGCCAGAAGACACACCTGCGGCCCGGCGTCAATAGTGAAGTACGACTCCAATCCGCTGTGCCGCCACTTCCGGGCAGCCCTGATAATTTCTACGGTTGTACCATTCCAATATACGAGCGGCGGCTTCGAGGCCCACATACAGGCGTGCATGGCCAGGCAGTTATGCTCCGCAATTTCGCCGACGTGCGAAATATCCATTTTGTCGACCGCATCGAGCATTTCTTGATAATCGTCCAGGGCCGTCTTCAACCAGCTTTGATAGTACGGTGACGTCCGACGGCAGATATCCATAGCTTCGCGCGAACCGACTTTTTTTGCGTTCATTTCGGTCACAGCCGTGATAATGCACCAGGGGACTTCATCGTGAGGTACTATTTGTTTTGCTATTGGATTAAAATCGTTGGGCAGCACGCTCAAACCGCCGGTCATCGACCGCGCCGCCGAGCCGCTTCCCTGACGGGCAAGACGAACAAGAGAATCATTGTCGAGAGCATTTTCGCCAATTCGGTTGAGTCCCACCGTAAGTGCCGCCACTCCCGAGGCGCTCGATGCCAACCCCGCTCCCGATGGAAATCCGTTTTTCGTATCGACCGTAAAAGAACCGTCGAGCAACCCTTGTTTTCTCCAGTCGTTGATGATTCCAAAAGCACGAGATCCGTTTATATCCTGCACGGTGACATTGTTGAATACCAATCCGTCGTTTTCCGCTCTTTCAATCGATGTCTCGGTCTTAAGAGAATCTATCGTCAGCGACAGTGAGGGCGTCGCCGGGCAGTTGATCCCTTCGGTCTGTTTGCCCCAGTACTTGACAAGGGCGATATTGGCAAAGGCGCGCGTTTTGACAGAATTCATCATGCCGTCCTGATACGAAATTGATAGTGCTTTTCGAATCGGCCGGTTATCTCGGCGATCAGATCATCCCGGTCGTCACCGTCAGGAAGAACCATCACCACGGCGCCGCCGCCGCCGGCCCCGGTCAGTTTGGCGCCGGGGAGACCCAGATCGATCAGATCGGCTACGGCCTTGTCGAGCTTCGGCGTGGATAGATCCAGCTTCGCCAGAAGTTCATGGTTGCGAATCATCAGACGCCCCAACTGCTCTGTTTGTCCATCGCGAAGCGCCAGCGCCGCATCGACCGTGACGTCACCGATTTTATCGAATATATTATTGACAAATGCACCGTTCTGACGGCGGGCGTTCTCCACTTTGGCGACCATTTGTGCGGTGCGCATCGGCTGGTCGACCACGCACACCAGCCCGAAACATTCAATCGGGCAGGCTACCGGTGAGATCGTGTTCTTTTGTCCTTTCTGGAACCAGACGGCTCCCCGGGCCATGATCGCGGCGGCATCGGCGCCGCTTGGATTGCGGTGAAAAACCGTCTCCAGGCGATGAATCATCTCACTTAGGCCGGTACCGTTCCGGCCGCAAGCATTTTTGGAGATTTGTGAAAAGGCGCGGCACAGCGCGACAGAGAAGGCCGCGGAGGAACCCAGCCCAACGCCCGGCGCAAGGTCCGACTCGACCATGATTTCCATCGGTTCTTTCTGAAGATTGTACCCTTTATAGGCCAGGTGCGCCGCCCGCGAGAAGTGCTGATAATCATTGTCGTCGTTAAACGGCATGCCGGACGCGTTAAGGCGCGGGTGCAGCATACGCGGCCCGTCCTTGTCACGCCGAATTTCGACTCGCGTCCCCTGACTGAGTGCGGTGACGATGGATGGATAACCGTAAACGACGGCGTGCTCACCGAAAAGAATGACTTTGCCGGGCGCGAAATCCTGCGCCAGAATTTGATCTGGACGATCCGTCGGCTTAGTTTTTTCCTGCAGATGCTCATATATGTCACCGGCGGCATCGACGTGAATCCGGCGCGATTCAATCATCTCGGCGGCAACCTTTTCGACCGCCGACCCGGGAATTCCCGCGCTGGCGGCGACACTCCGGGCGTGCAGGGCCATATGTCCGCGCTGTATGCCTTCGGTGCACAGAGCCAGACAGGCGGCCAGATTCTGGGCCAGCCCGACCGCCGCAAGGACTCCCGACAGCTCACGGGCGGCTCCGATATTGAGAATTTTTTTCAATGCCTGCACGTCGGGCCGCAGGCAGGAGCCGCCGCCGGTCCACCCGACCTGCATCGGCAGTTCGATTGAACCATAAAATGTACTACTGTCGACTTTGTATACGGTCAAACCACGATATACCCCGTCCCTGACGGCGTAAGCATGAGCGCCCGCTTCGATCGCCCGCCAATCCAGCCCCAAAGCCACGGCAACCGAAGAAATACCATTGAAGATACCTTTGTTATGTGTGACGGCGCGGTATGGATCGAGTGTTGCCCAGCGACCGGCCTTTACCAGCCTATGCGCGACTTCCGCCCCGGGCAGTCCGTCCTGAGAAAGAATGTGCACGGGAATTTCGAATTCGGCGCGGGCCAGACGACGGTCCGCCAGATTCGACAGAATTTTCATATTGGCCAGTCCGCCGGTGATATCTTCTATGCGCGGTCCGACGACTTCACAAACGCCGTTTACGACGTTGGCCCCCATTGCGTCGCAGACGTCGACCAGTATATGCACGATCAGCATGGGCTCACCGGTGACGTCGTCATTTATGATTCGGGATTCGATATCGACCGCTCCGCCACCGCGCTTTTTCATTCGCGGCAGCCAGTTGTCGACGGCTTCGAGAATATCCGATTTATGTTTATTAATAGACTTTATGGCCGTCTCAATATCCGAGACATCGAGCAGCTGAATTTGACCGATCATGACCGAGCGGTCGGATTCTGCTTTGAAACCGCCGCCTTTTCGGATCAGTCGGGCGGCTTTCGAGGCCGCCGCCACGACCGATGGCTCTTCGGTGGCCATGGGTATCAGGTAGTCTCGTCCGTTGATAAGAAAATTCGAGGCCAGCCCGAGCGGGACACCGATCGAGCCGATGGCGTTTTCGATCATGTTGACGGCATTTTCGGCCTTGATGGCGCTGCCATGGCGAAAAATCGCAAGTTCCTCTTCGGTCAGTCCGTAATCCTGTCTTAAAAGCGACAGCCTTTGCTCGACCGATAACAGATAAAATCCCGGAATGCGAGAGGTGGGCGACGATGTTTTCGTTTTGTTGTGGTCACCCGGATGCAAACCTTTCTTCAATTTCATCACAATTCCTTTTGTACTGAATCGAGACCTTTGATCCATTCCCGCAGACTGCCGGTCAGGACGTGCGGTGTTTTTTTCAAAGCCGCGATGTCCCGGCAGCCGGTCAGCATCATGGCCGTCTTCAATTCGTAAATCATACTTTCGATAAACCGCCCGGCCGCTTCTTCACCTCCGGCCATGAAAGCCGTCAGAACCGGTCGAGCAAACCCGGCCAGATCGGCTCCGAGCGCGATGGCGCGCGCGCCGTCCAGACCGTTTCTGATGCCCCCTGAAGCTATCACCTGTGTTACGGCGGGCATTATCAATCGGGCGCTGTGGACACATACCGCGGTGGGAAGACCCCAGTCGTCATAAACCTGACCGGTACGCCTTAAAATTTCCGGCCGCACCCGAAGCGACTCGACTTTGGTCCACGACGTCCCTCCGGCCCCGGCCACGTCGATATACCGAACACCGACTGAAGCCAGTTTTTCGAGCACCCTCGGTGAAAGGCCCGACCCGGTTTCTTTGACCAAAACGCGGCCGTCGAGGCGCTCCATTAGACGGGCGATATTGACCAGCGCGTTCGAGAAATCCCGTTCGCCGCGCTCCTGAATCATTTCCTGGGCCGGATTTAAATGTATGCACAAACCGTCGGCCTCGATAAGCTCCACGAGATCGACTATTTTTTCGAGAGGATATTGATCGAGCAGGGTAACCCCGATATTCCCGAGAAGAACTCCGTCGGGGATATGACGGCGCACGTCGAAATGCTGGGTCGTCTCGGGGTGCTTGAGCATAACGCGCTGACTGCCGACCGCAAAGGCGATCCCTTTGGCGGCCGCCGCCCGGGCCAGACCGGTATTGATATCTCCGGAAAGGTCCCCGCCGCCGGTCATGCTGGTTATCATAAACGGCGCGGCCAGCGTCTTTCCGAAAAACGTTGAGGCCGTATCCAGTTCGTCGAATTTCAAAAGACAGAGCGCATCGTGGAGCAGTCTGACGTCATCGAGCAACGCCCCCTGTCGAAAGCCGACGTCCTGGTTCAGGACCACATCGAGGTGTTCCGATTTTCGGCGTATGTCTTTGCTATTGGTTGTCATACCGGTCCGCAATAAGCATTATAATAGACCTAAAAAATCCATAATCGAGATTAATAACATAATACGGCGGGACCGGCATTAAAATGGAAAAATTATGGTAAAAGACAAACTTCCCGGCGGCCGGGAGATGTCCAGCGGAATTTATTTCTACCGGGTGATAACGACCCGGCACAACGAAACCCGAAAGATGCTTCTGCTGAAATAGACGATAAATATTAGAATCACATTGAAAAAGTCCGCCCAGAGCAAAAATGCAGTTTTGGGCGGACTTTGCATAATAGTCGATTGATGTATTAATAAACTCGAATCATTTCACAAATTTTCGCGATCTTGACCGATGCTGGCAATTTATGACAATTTCTGACAGTTGATTCGTCGATATTTCACATTTTCACATTTTCGTTGCAATTTCGGCAAGCGACCTATATAATGTATAGGAGCAATACGGTTTTGTTTAGGGGCGAATCTAATTGCTATCCATACGAGGGTTCAACAATTGGTTTCTTTAAAGTCGAACTGCTACATTTTCGATCGGCTGTTATCCGTCAATGCCCTATGCCAATCCTGGGCTGCGACCGACAAGCCTTTGAACCGCAAGGTGTTTATCAAAGCATCAAATCCCGACAGCGACCTTGACTCCGAGGAAATAAAAAGCATCCTCAGTGATTCATTTACCAGGCAGAAATATCTCAAATATCATAATATATTGACCGCCAACAGGATCAGACTCGAACAAAACCACATTTTCATCGAATATCCATATCTTGATTCATCATCATGGACCCCGCTCGACCGGAATCTGCGGGCGGCCGATTTTCCGGGCCTGATTATAATCATGACTTCCATTGCTGTCATCGTTGATTTTATACATATGATGGGGTATGTTCATGGCGACCTGAAGCTTGAGAATTTCCTGTCACGAACCGGCCGGAACGGATTTGATCTAAAATTGATTGATCTCGAGTTTCTTCAGAAATCAGATTGTCCCCCCCGACATAAGATTTTCGGAACGCCCGGCCATATTGCCCCCGAGATTTTAAAAAACGACATTATTCTGGCCAAATCCGACATTTACTCTCTGGGAATATCGCTAAGAAATCAGCTGGAGAAATCAAGCGCCGGGCAAGGCAACGGCATTCCCGCCGATTTTATGAGCCTCATCGACGAAATGACTCGTGAGAGCCATCTGACTCGCCCTCAGTACATTCTCGACGCCCTGCATAAACACGGCTTCATCGACGATTCCGCCTATAAAAAGGCGTTGACCGAAGTCATGACGCTTCAGTTGAAAAACAGGTTGCGCGAATTGGGCCCCAAAATAGTCAGGGGGAAACTCAGTCTGAACGATTTCATTATAAAAGAAAACAATGTTTTCGGAATTTGCTTTGATTTTCTCGACGACCTGTCAAACATTCCGCGTTCACGATTTATTGATGGTCTGAGAATTGTCGCGCGGCTGCTCGAAGAAGCGAGCCTGGCACGTTTCGGCGTGTTCTGGCAGGTTAAAATTACCGATGAACAATATCGCGGTTTGTTTGTGCATTTGAATCGAATCCGGGGCATCGATAAAGACGAACTCAAAGTAAAGGACGACTTGACCGACGCCGACCTCAAGGACGTCTTCGCTCAACTTGATGACTTCGCGTCCCGCCGCCACAACCTGAAAGCCAGTCTTCTTGTCGAGGACGCTATTGACCGCATAAGTGAGATGAAATCCATCACAACTGATAATTTATCCGAAATATACCGCAGGCTGATCGATATTCTCGACGTCAACGGACGTTTCACCGGAGCCGCCGAGTATTCTCTTAAAGCGTTTGCTATCCCCGAATTTTCATCTGAGCGCCGCCTGGAAATAATGCACGATATTGTCCGGCTGTCCATAAAAAGCGGCGCCTTGAGTTCTGCCGCCGCCTATGCCGACAAAGCCATAGAAGAAGCGCAACGGCTGAACAAGACGGAATACGAATTCAGATTGGGCCGAAATCGAGCCCATCTGCTTTTTGTCGAAGGCGACCGTGACAAAGCCCTGGAAGATCTCAATGCTATCGCTGAACGCGCTCAGGCGGCCGGAAGCGTCGTGGAACAAGCCAGAACCCATATAGCTCTGGGTAATTTCGAAAATTCCCGGGATCGTTACCGGGAAGCGGAAACTCAATATCTCAAAGCTCTTGATACATGCAAACCCGAAGACGACGGCGCGACGCATCTTGTCGGTCTGATCAACATCGCGCTGCTGTATCATAAAATGGGCGAATATCGAAAATCTATCAAGTACGGCCGTGAAGCCACGGCCCTTAGTGAAGCCGGCCATGATGCTCAAAAGACGGCCGGCGTTCATTCGGTGCTCTCGAATTCATATACCCGCTTCTGCGATTTTAAAAATGCCGGTTCCGAATTGAATAATTTCATTTACGCCTATGGATCGAGCGGCGAAAATGTCGCCTATAGAGAGTTCTACTCCGCCAT
Organism: uncultured candidate division Zixibacteria bacterium; assembly: GCA_963702205.1. Classification (GTDB taxonomy): domain Bacteria; phylum Zixibacteria; class MSB-5A5; order GN15; family PGXB01; genus CALAMC01. Next base: position 885,219 of record OY969724.1, on the reverse strand, counting down.
GGGGTACCTTTTACTCAACCGAGGCTTGTACGAACCGGCCATGCTTGATCTTTGGAACGTTCTGGACTTCTACGGCAAAAACGAAAACGACCGCTTCAGGGGAAGTGTGTATACCAATATAGCCTGGATACATATGTATCGGGGAGATGCGGAGCGATGCCGCAAGTCCTGCCGTATGGCCCGCGATGCCTTCGCGGATTTTCAGGAAAAGACAAGCTTGCTCGAATTGAGCTTGATTGAAGCGCTTAACGAAAACGGGCCGGACCGCCGGGACAGCCTTAAGTCGCTGTATAAAGAACTTGTTGCGTGTAATTCCGTATATGATGCAGCCGTGTGCATGTTTAACGTACTGATCGATGACGATGCCGTTGACCTGATCGACGAAATCGAAAACAGCGACTGGCTGAAACTGATCCAAAGCCAGCACGAGGTTCCGATATTTAATGCGATCGATATATTAATTTCCGACATAAAGGACGAATCACGTGACAATCCAAAGACCCTGGCGTCATTCAAAAAAGTATATCGGATTCTGTACAAGGCCGGTCAGTACTATTGGGCGCTGCTGACGTGCATGAAGATCGCCGAAAAATACGGAGAAATCAAAGACCACAAACTGACCGCGAGGTTCCTTCAACAGGCTTTCATAATCGCTCAGGATATCGGCCATGATCGTCTTGAAAAAGAATTAAAGACCGAGCACGAAAAGACATCGAAGCTCGACCGAGCCGATGAAAAACTGCTCCACGCCATGCATCGCATATCCGAAGTCATGCAAAGCATGGATGACATCGAAGAAGCACTGGAAAATCTGGTCAGGCTGGGGATAGAATTAACCGGGGCCGAACGAGGGGTGTTGCTCCTCTGGGATTATAATGCGCAGAAGTATCAGGTTAAGGCTGAAATAGACTGCGACGCAGAAAGCCTCAGCGATATTCGAGAAGTCAGCAACAATGTCATATCATCGGCCCTCAAAGGATCGGAACCCATAATAATCAGGGACGCTCAGACGGACGACCGGACCAAGTCCCACAAGAGCATAATCACCAATAATATCCTGTCTGTGCTGTGCGTGCAGATTCCCGGCGGTGAGAGAATCAACGGCGTCCTGTACCTGGATCACCATACGATCCCGGCGTTATTCGAGGAAAAAGACCTGATTTATATCAAGGCCGTCGCCAATTTTATTTCCATTTCCATAACCAAAATATGGGACCTGAAAAAGACGCGGGCCGACAAACTGCAATTGATGGAAGAACTGCAGCGCGCCGGGGCAGGACGGAAATTTATAACGGTAAACGCCACCGCCCTGAATTTATTGAAGGAATTGAAACGGATCGCTCCGAGCAATTTAAGCGTCCTTCTGGAAGGAGAATCGGGGACAGGCAAGGAGATACTGGCCAGAATGGTTCACGAATCAAGCTCCCGGACGAAAATGCCGTTTTTGATACTTAACTGCCCGACTATCAATCATGGTCTTGCCGAATCGCAACTTTTCGGAATCGAGAGCGGCGTCGCGACCGCCGTCGGAGGCCGCGATGGCGTCTTTGCCCTGGCCGACGGCGGCACCTTGTTTTTAGACGAAATCGCCGACATGCCGCTGCATATACAGGCTAAAATCCTGAGAGCCATAGAATACCAGGAATATCAAAAGGTCTCAAGCAGCAAGGTCCTTTACGCCGATATTAGATTCGTATTCGCCACCAATAGAGATCTGGAACAGATGGTTGCCGAGGGCGAATTCAGAAAAGATCTGTTTTACCGAATAAATCAAATCAGGTTTAAAATTCCGCCTCTGCGCGAACGCCGGGATGATATCCCCGTTTTGATTGAACATTTCGTGAAAAATCTGACCGGTACCCGATCCAAACCTATTCGATTCACCCAGGATGCCATGACCAAACTTATTCGATACGACTGGCCGGGGAACGTCCGGGAACTTAAAAACCAGATTGATACATACCACATTCGCTATCACGGAGAACTAATTACGAGCACGATGCTCCCTCCCGGAATCGCCGATTTTGCACCGAATGCATTCGATACATCCGAGCCGAAATACCTTGCCGAAAAACAGGAGAAAGCGAGAATAACCGAGGCCTTGATAAAATATAACTGGAATCAGTTTCTGGCATCCAAAGAGTTGAATATGTCACCCGCGACTTTGCACCGTCGCATGAAAAAATACGGCATAAAACGTCCGAGAAATTAGCCTGATATTTCACATTTCACTTTTATTTCATTTCAGGTATTTCTTAATGCGTCATGTACCATCGGATTAGGAATTCAATGAAATATTGCTGAAATAAAAATGAAATATCCAAAACATCACGTTGACTCAATTGGTGCGCAAGTTATTGCCTTAATGCACATTACTGCCCGTCCGGCATAATGCGGACATTCGGTATGTAATCTGATTACCTCTTCGTTGTAATCAAAACCCTAAAAATCGGAGAGGTGAAAAGATGCGTACACTCAACAAGTCCCGCAATTTGCTGGCGTACACCCTGCTGGCAACTTTGGCTTTCACATGCATGATAATGTTGTCGGGGCCGACCCCGGCGATCGCAGATGGTTCCGGTTCGGGCCCCCTTCCGCCTGACACGATCCCTGCCGGCAGCGGTGATACTACAGGAGGGGCCAGCAGCTTCGATTCCGGAACTAACTCGCCATTGACACTGGATTTAATATTGTTGATCATGGATATGACCATATATTAATTATGAAGATTAACTTATTACGAGGGGTGGGAATGGCCCAAACCATAAAAGACCTAATCAACCTGTTGACCATGTTGCATTCCCGCGTTTCTGTCAGTATTGAAGACATAACCGAGAAGTTCCATATATCCGAGCGCACTGCGTTTCGTCATATCGAACGACTTTCGCGGGCCGGTGTGCCGGTATATTATGACCGCAAACTTAAAGGATACCGACTGCTTACGAACTTGCTGGTCAAGTTGTCCGATCTGAATTTGAATGAGGCGATTCTGCTTCTATCGGGACTCAAGCTTCTGTCCGACAGCACCAACGATAAGTACCGGGCGGCCATTAACTCACTGGTAACCAAAATCGCCGTCAGCCAGAATTTTGATTTTGAAGAAGTATGGCAGTCGGTTACGGCCCAGAATACGATTAAAGCTGACGGCAGCAAAGCCGCCGAGGATACATCCACGGCCCTGACCAGCCTGATCATACAAATGGCCATACGATTCAACAAACAGGCCTATCTCAAAATACGGGATGACGTGGAGGAATCCGAGTTGAAGGTCCGCGATATTTCGCTCTATTTCGACGATGAGATGCTGGTTAAGGCCAAACGCGGAACCAGCAACAAAGAGATAGAGATGTCTTCGATATTGTTCGCCCAGTTGTTAAGTTGAGATTCCGAACGGATAGAAAAATACTACGATGGAAGTGTCAGTTAAAAGGCCCGTATGACGGGCCTTTTGCCGTATGACTCAAATGCAGTAATCACGCGGCTTTAGCCGCATCTTACATCTTGCCAAAATCGGCGAATTCGCTATATTAAGCCAGGTCTCACACGGATATTCGGCCTTTTTATCAGGTTTCCGGATATGGACCAGGAGTAATTCCGATCTGCGCTGTTTCTTACAATTATATTATTGTTTTGATAACTTCTGGAGGAACGCTATGTGTCGCATCTGTATTCTGCTCTTGGGGTTAATGGTCCTGGCCATATCGGTCACGGCCGAGGTTCCGCGGCTAATCAACTATCAGGGCCGGTTGACCGGCACCGATGGTATTCCGGTCGCGGACAACACCTATTTTCTCAAATTCAAAATCTTTGGTTCTGAAAGCGGCGACGATTCTCTCTGGTCGTCAGGTTTTCAAGCTGTAACCGTAACGGGCGGCTTGTTCAACTACCAGCTTGGTTCGATGATTAATTGGCCAAGCGGTCTTTTCGATGATTCAACCCGGTACCTCGGGGTTACGGTCGGCGCCGATCCTGAAATAAGTCCGAGAACCAAACTCGGTTCCACCGCCTTTGCCATGCAAAGCGGCAGCGCCGATATCGCCCGGTCGCTTGAGTGCATGGGCTGTATCACCTCGACCGAAATCGACGTCAATGCCGTCAATTCCTCGCACATCCAGCCGCACACGATTACGGCCGAAGATATCGGCTATGAGGAAATCACCGGTGACAATATTGAAGATATGACGATCGGCTTGCAGGAGTTGGAACCGGGCTCGGCGGCCAATCAGATTATCAAGTGGGACGGCTCGGATTGGCAGTTGGCCGACGATCAGACCGGAACCGGTGATATTACCGCGGTCAATGCCACCGGCGGGCTGACAGGAGGAGGAACGTCGGGTTCGGTGACACTGGCTATTGCAAGTAATGGAGTGACTTCGGACAAAATCGCCGATGCCACTATAACAACAAATGATATTGCCAACGGGACAATTGCTGATGCAGACGTCAGTGCGACGGCTGATATCGGCGTAAGCAAAATACAGGGCACTGCCGTAAATTTGAGCAGTAGTCAGACGATTAATGGAAACAAAACCTTTACCGGGACAACCCGGTTTAATGACAGCACTCTTCTGGTCACAAATGAGGGCATTAGAATAGGCGATAATCAACCTATTCTTAGTCAGGATCTATTTCGTATTGAAAGAAATTATAATACGGCAGAGTCAAAAAACGGAATTAATGTTGTCTTGACCAATTCCAGCGCCGGCCAATTGTACGGTATTAGCACCAGTGCAATGAATTCTACGGCGGCGGCCGGGGCGTTATGTTGCGCTGGCAACTTCAATGCAATCACGAATGGACCCTATCGATATGGCCTGGCTGCACAGGCGTCAACCGTAACCTCCATAACTACTGGAATTTCCTATGGTTTATATAGTGCTGCTTATCAGGGAGCGAGCGCGTACGGGGTTTATGCGGTTGCTTACAACGCTACGGAAAAATATGGCATCTATGCCACATGCAATAGTTCAACAGGCAATTACGGCGGATATTTCTACGGCAACCTTCATGCCACCGGCACCAATACCAAGGCCGCCGGGGGATATACGATTGATCACCCGGTCGATCCCGCGAATATGTACCTATCGCATTCCGATGTTTCCTCACCCGATATGATGAACATTTATAACGGCAACATCGAACTCGACGCCAACGGCGAGGCGGTCGTCAAACTCCCCTCGTACTTCGATGCCCTCAACGATAATTATCGCTACCAGCTGACGCCGATTGGCGCGTCGATGCCCGGACTTTATGTAGCCAAAAAAATCGAGACTAACAGCTTTATAATCGCGGGAGGCAAACCGTTCATGGAAGTTTCGTGGCAGGTGACAGGGGTTCGCAAAGATGCCTTCGCCAAAGCGAAAGCGATTGAAGTCGAGTCACTCAAAACCGGCGACAAACAAGGCCTTTACCAGAATCCGGAACTGTTCGGGTTCGGCATCGAAAAGGCATTAGACTATGAAAATCATAAGGCCGCACTTGAAAACGAGGGAATTCCGCAACAATCGGAACGGGAATAATAAAGTATGCAGGCGAATCGAATCAACGCAATAATGTGTCATGGATCACAGGTAATAATATGAAGACCAAAATAATGTATTGTCTTTGTTCCCTGCTTTTGATTACCGGGATGATGACATATGTCTCGGCCGATACCAAATCCGGCGAAGAGATCAAATGGCAGGTAATCTCCGGCGGCGGAAGCATGAACGGTACATCCACCAACTATGTTTTAAGCGGGACCGTCGGTCAGACGGCTATCGGTTCAGGGACATCGACGAGCTATAGCGTAAATCAGGGATTCTGGCAAGTGTTCGATGCCGGTTCCGGAAACTGCTGTATCGACTGGGGAACGCCCGGCGATGCCAACAGCGATCACGCCGTCAACCTCCTGGACATTTTGCACCTTATCGCTTACAAGTACAACACGCCGCCGGGGCCGGGCAATCCGGATGACTGCGATGAACTAATGGATGCCACCGGAGATACGGCAGTTAACCTGATAGATATTTTGTATTTGATAGCTTATAAATATAACACTCCTCCCGGGCCCGCCCCGATCTGTCCATTGATTTAGGCTATTGCGTGTGATAGAAATAAAGGCGGCGGTTCAGCCGCCTTTTTTATTGGGGCAATCTTCCTTGTGCGGACCCAACTAATTATCGCTCTTAGCCTTACACACCGACTTTATCCGGCACTATACAATACCGGTAAGAACCGGACCATGCAAGTGAAACTCGCGCTTGCTTTTACGGCGTTCCTTATTATATTCTATTAAAACAAATTATGACCTTTCGCTCCATTTTACCGCAGGGTGTGACAACATGATCAAAATCCTGAGACTTTCAGCAGTTCTTGCAGCTTTGATTCTTTTGGCAACCATATCATTAGCGGCCGCCGACGATTCCTCCGGCGACTCAACGCCGCATCCAACCGGAATCGACGGACGCAATATCAAGAAACTGGAATGGTACGCTCCGCCCGGAGTGGTGCCCGGAAAATATGCCGAATACATCAAAGCCCATCCGATCACTTCGCCCAATTTTAAAAATGCAGGCGCATCGCAAGATAAACTCGACACCGACTTTTCCATTCTGGTCGACGCCGCCCTATATCCGTATATTCTTACCGCTTTGAATCAATACATTACAGATATCGAAGCCGAAGGTTACAAAGTCGAAGTAAGTACCGTATCGGGCGGCACCCCTCAGGATATCAAGAACTGGGTGACCGGACGGTACAACGAAGGCAGCGAAGGTTTCATTTTTATCGGTGACGTCACCGCCGCCTGGGCCGAGGTGTCGGGAGATCAATTTCCGTGCGACCTGTTTTACATGGACCTCGACGGCAACTGGGAGGACAACAATTCCGACGGGGTGTACGAAGTCCATACCGCCGGGATCGGCGATATGGCGCCGGAAGTTTATATCGGAAGGCTGTACGCCCACACGCTGTCGTACGATACCGAAGCCAATATGGTCAACGAGTATTTCACCAAAGCTCACGCGTACCGTCAGTACGAATTGACCGAGCCCTGGCGCGGCATGGAATACGTCGAAGAAGACTGGTGGGATATGGCGGTCAACCTCGATCTTGTCTATGCCGACAGCGTGGTCAGTCACGATTACGGTTATTACACGACCGGCGCGGATTATCTCGACAAACTCGATGAAGGCCGTCATTTCGTTACCGTCTGCGCCCACAGCTATTCGGGCGGCCATCATTTCGGGACCCGGCCGACCGAATCGGCGGCGTACGCCCACGTGTACGTCTACAGCCCGACTACGCGCGCCGCCAAACTTCTGCTCGGCAGCGACGATGGCATAAAAGTATGGCTTAATGGTGCGCCTGTTTATACCAACGACCGCTACGGCGGCTGGACGGAAGACGCCTACGAAGCGGTCGTCTTCCTGCAGGAGGGATGGAACCGGCTGCTGTGCAAAGTCAGTCAGGACGGCGGCGATTTCCGTTTTTCGGCTCGTTTTGTCGACCCATCGTACAATACATTCTCGGACTTTAAATATCAGGTGAATGATCCTTCGAGCTATCCGAAAGAAGCGGAGTTTATCCGCAGCTGGCTTTTGAACGGATTCCACGAGGACATAGCCGACAATTTCTGGAGCTACCTCACCACCAATTATCTTGGTACGACCGAGAGTACTATCAATCCCACCGAGGGAACCACGATGGGCGGTCACTTCTGGACGACGGTCAATTCCGAGAGCCCATACATCGATATGTCGGCGTACGATCAGCACGATTACGGGGCATGCTACGCTTATGCCCGGGTTTACTCCGAAACCCCGCAAAATTGCCAGCTCTGGGTGGGCTATGACGACGGCGCCCGCGTCTGGCTGAATGGATCGGAAGTGCTTTATGCCAATGTCTACGGCGGCTATGAACCGGATATGTCCAAAATCAACGTCTCGTTGAACGCCGGTGAAAACCGGCTGCTGGTTAAAGTATCGCAGTGGATGGGCACGCACGGATTCAGTGCCCGGTTCTGTCAGGCCGACGGCAGCCCGGTCAGCGGATTGACTTATGATCCTGAAGCCGTCCCGATCTCTCACGTCGGCACCTGGCTCGTCAACGGCCCTTATTTGAATCCCGACATAAACACCCGTCTTGCGACCGATTACCTCGGGGACGAAGGCGGTGTTGCTCCGTACGAAAACGCGGCAGCTTCTATGGGAACATGGCAACGGTGCACCGGCAGCGGACGTCCGTTCGATCTGGCCGCCTGCTTCGACGGCGACGGCGACTGGGTTTACTCATCGACCATACAGGAGCGCGATCCGCCGGTTTTGTTTTACAATCTGTTTTCGTGCGGACCGGGGCAATTCACCGACGACAACTACCTCGCCGGGTCATACATTTTTAACACGTCGACGGGACTGATCACGATCGCCTCGTCCAAGAGCGGGAGTATGCTCAACTTCCAGGATTTCACCGGGCCGCTCGCGCAGGATAACGAAACCGTCGGCCAGGCCATGCTGGCCTGGTTTCAGGCCCAGGCGCCGTACGAACTCTGGGAGCAGGAATGGTCCTACGGGCTGGTTCTCAACGGTGACCCGACTCTGAAACTTCTTTTCTGTAATGACAGCGACGGCGACGGTTACGGCGATCCCGACTTCGCCGCGAACACGTGCACCAACGACAACTGCCCCGACGACTATAATCCCGACCAAACCGACAGCAACGGCAACGGGATCGGCGACGCCTGCGAGGCGAATTGCTGTCTCGCTCATGGAATCCCCGGCGACGCCAACAGCGACGGGCTCGTCAATCTTTTGGATATTCTGTTCGCCATTTCATACGTCTACGACGACCCCTATGGCGACCCGCCCAACCCGGACGGCTGTGACGCCCTGCTCGACGCCAACGGCGATCACGCGGTCAACCTTATAGATATATTGCGATTGATCGCCTGCATATATGACACCCCGCCGGGCGAGACACCCGTCTGCCCGATGTAAAGATGCCTGTCAAGACCTGGGCGGCCGAAAGACCGCCTTCTTTTTTGCCCACGGTGGCTTTAAAATAAAAGCATATACACCTTCAGACAAAATTCGATTTTTGTGCTTGACGATTTTCCGGCAATATTTTATTTTTTTCATGATTTTCTGATAATCCGTTTTGGAGAAATATAAGTGTTAAAGATCAGGGTCCTTTTAATTGAAGATAACCGGCTCTTGAGGGAGGGTATTACTGCCATGCTCAACGAACAGCCGGACATCCGAGCCGTCTCGGCCACCGGCAATGGCGATGCTCTCGAAAAAGCGAAGAAGTTGAAACCACAGGTTGTCCTGCTCGACCTAGGTCTGAGAAGTCAGAACAGCCTGCGAATTGCTGAAATGATTAAACGAGAATATTCGAAGGCCGAGATCGTGGTGATGGATCTTATGCCGGTGCAAGCCGAGGTTGTCGAATTTGTCAAAGCCGGTGTAGCCGGCTTTATTCTTAAGGATGCCACTATCGAAGATTTCCTGCACACGATCAGGTCGGTCGCCGAAGGAAAAAAAGTCCTGCCGCCGCCACTGACGGGATCATTGTTTTCTCATGTCGTCGAGTACGCCGTTCAAACCGGGAAAGCGGATCACTTGATGAAAGCTGTCAAGCTGACCCGCCGGGAGCACGAGGTGGTTGACCTCATTTCAAGGGGTATGAGCAACAAGGAAATAGCCCGGGAATTGAATATCGCCGTACATACCGTTAAAAGTCACGTTCATAATACTCTCGAAAAACTTGCGCTCCGCACCCGCCTGGAATTGGCCAGCTTCGCCCTCACCGAGGGAATGGTGCGAACGTCGTCAAAAAACGCCGCAAAAAAGCGAAAGCAATAGCTCAATCCAAGGGACTAATCCCTTTTTCAATCGTTCGGGCGATTGACCTTCTGTCCTAAACCTCTATATTATTTTCGGTGCCTAAGGTGCGCGCTATCGGCGTCTGCAATATAGGTCAGATATCTCAAACCCACACCGACACCGACAGGCTTCATAACATGGCCGATCCGGCAATCATTGAGGGCAAAACAAAGACGTTGGGCCGGATATTATTAGCACGGATATGAAAGGAAAACGGAAATATGCTTACGATTACGAAACGATCAGGCAAGGAAGAGGCTTTTACGTTAAGCAAAATCCTCAATTCGATGGTGAATGCGGGCATAAGTCAGGAAACCGCTGAAAAAATAACCGATGGCATCAGATACCACGAGAATATGACAACGACCGAAGTCAGAAATCGCGTCATTGGTGGTATCAAAAACCGGGAGCCTCAGGCCGCCAAACTATTTGAATCTCATCCCAAAAAAGTCCACAAAACCTGAGCCTTTCTTGAACAAGAAATTTTGCGAGCGACATACAAAAATAATTGACGGTGCACGCAATGCCAACGAGAACTGAAAAGAACAGCTTTAAAACGTATACTTTGCCCCAATTGGATAATCTTTATGGTATGGCTCTGTGCGTCCTGAACAATGAATCCGATGCGCAAGCCATAGTCCAGGAATCATTTGTCAGAGCCTATCGATTATGGAATAGGCACCAATTCATCCCGGATTGCCCCATTTGGCTTTTCGGAATTATGACGGACCTTCTCGTCGAAAAGTTCAGGGGAATACCCGATGCGGTGGCCGAAATAGATCGAGCCGAAGAAATCGAAGGATATATGGCATATTCCCGATGGGTAAATCAATATCCGCCGGGAACGCACGATCGGATACCGATGGCGGCTATATCCGAAAACGATTTAATTCAAGCCATTAGATCGCTGCCCGACGATATCAGGCTCATAACGACTTTGTCAATGATGCGTGGTTTTTCTTATCGAGAGATATCCGAAATTGCGAAAATCAGTTTGGAGACTGTAAAATCCGGACTGAATCGAGGCCGCAAACTCCTGCAGAGAAGGCTTTTCGCTACTGTCGGAGACAAAAGAGGAAGGATCTATGATAAACCACAATATGAACCGCATGCATCGAATAAAATACACTAATATCGAGCGAGACAGGACACAACAAACATGAGAAAGCTCTCGATCGGCATAATCGACCTTGTGGCCAAAGCCCCGACCAGAACAATGTGGATGCGCGTCATGGGTGCGAACTTCGTCAGCATAATGCCGCAGGTCGTAGCCACATGGTGCGAAGAGCAGGGGCATGACGTCACTCTGGTAACATATACCGGTCGCGAAGATCTCATCAAAGAACTGCCCGCCAAAGTCGATTTCGTATTCATAAGTTCATTTACCGAAGCGGCGTTGTTATCTTATTCTCTGAGCAACTTGCTTCGATCAAGAGGTGCCATCACCGCCATCGGTGGGCCACACGCACGCTGTTATCCGCAGGACGCTCAAAAATATTTCGATTATGTGCTGGGATTTACAGATAAAGCCCTGATTCATGAAGTCCTCATGGATTGTTCCGGACACCGACCCCTTGGTTTGCATCTCACCGCCGATAAACACCCGATTTCGCTGCCCGGCGTAAGCGAACGCTGGAAGTTCATAGAGCAGACTCTCAAAAAAGCCCCATTCATAAAGATAGTCCCGCTTTTAAGCAGCCTGGGGTGTCCCTATTCCTGTGCCTTTTGTATCGATTCTTCCGTGCCGTATCAGCCGCTGGATATGGATGCCATAAAGGAAGACCTTCGCTTTTTGCTAAAAAAAGTGAAGCACCCGCGTGTATCGTGGCATGACCCCAATTTCGGAATTCGTTTTGAGCGAAGCATGGATACCATAGAGGAAGCGGCCCCGCCGGGGAGCATTGACTTTATCGCCGAATCGACGCTGTCGCTTCTTTCGGAAGAACGCGTAAAGCGGCTTAAACACAACGGCTTCAAAGCCCTGTTACCGGGTATTGAATCGTGGTTTGACATGGGGAAAAAATCGAAAACCGGAAACAGTACCGGAATTGAAAAAGTCAAATTGGTTTCCGATCAGGTAAATATGATTTTGCACTATATTCCTTACGTGCAAACCAACCACATTTTCGGACTCGACGGTGACGAGGGTCCGGAGCCATTCGAACTTACCAAACGATTTCTGGATTTAAGTCCGGGCACATTTCCCGCTTATTCGATGCTTTCGGCTTTCGGACAGGCGGCTCCATTGAATCTCGAATTTCAACGGGCCAATCGCGTCTTACCGATTCCTTTTCATTTCCTCAGTAATATCCAGATGAACATCAAACCGAAAAACTACCCGTGGCTGGAATTCTACGACTATCTCATCGATATGACCAAATATTCATTTTCTCCGTCAATGATTCTCAGACGGTTCATGGCCAACGGGGAGACTATCCCCAGATGGCTTAACGTCGTGCGCGGCTTTTCATCGGAACATTTCGGTCGGCTCAAATATTTTAGCGAAATTCGACACCAACTGCAAACGGATCCCTCGTTTCAACGGTTTTTCGAACAGGAAACGACCGAGATACCGGATTATTTTGTCGAAAAAATACGAAGCAACCTCGGAGAATTCTGGGATTGGCTGCCCGCCGGTGCCATACACCATGACCCCAATGCTTATTTGCTGTCTTCGGACAAAACCTGTTCCAATTGTAATATTCGCGACGTCGACGCCGCCTGACATTTTTCGAGCGAAACGATTTTTGGTTAATCTCCATCACAATAAGAACGACGAAACCGGCTCTATATAAGAGCGCCCGGAGCTACACATCGGCGACCGCCAAAAGGCTTGTCTGCCGGCGAGATTTTTGGGGCAGGCCGACAACTATATCCTGCACAAAACGACCGATCAGTCCAGATATCTCTTTTTCAATATCACACCGCCCATGCCGAACGCTCTCAAGGATGAAGTCAATTTATATCATTTTCGCACCGGAGCGGCCGTCGATTTGATAAACCTCGAAAACGCCTTCAAGAAATTCAATGAGCCGATAAAGAAAACGATCTGGAAAGTCCAGGGCGGCTGCCGTTGGCCAAAAACCGGACAATACTGCCTTCAACAATATATTGCATATTTGATATAAGCTTGCATTTTTGCAACAACTGCGTATATATTATGTATTGATAAAAAGGCTGGATTATGAAGCGTGAAGCCAAACAAGAAGACTCGACCGATATAATTCTCGATTCCATCGCCGATGGCGTCTTTACCGTCAACCAAGACTGGCAGATTACATCGTTCAACAAAGCGGCCGAGTCGATTACGGGCGTTCCCAAGGTTGAAGCCATCGGCCGTCAATGCTGCGATATTTTCAAGGCCTCCATCTGCGAAAACGAGTGCGCCCTGAGAAAGACCTTCGAAAGCGGCCGTCAAATCATAAACCGCCAAGTATATATAATTAACGCCTCGGGTGAGACCGTACCCATTTCCATATCGACGGCTCTGCTGAAAGACGGCGGCGGCAGGATCATCGGGGGCGTGGAAACCTTTCGTGACCTGAGTACCTGTCGAAGCTTTAAAAAGGCAACTCCAGAAAAAATACTCCTTTCAGGACATTATCACCAAAAACAAAAAACTCCACGAGATTTTCGACATACTCCCGACTATTGCCGAAAGCGACAGTGTCGTTTTAATCGAGGGAGAAAGCGGGGTCGGCAAGGAACTGTTCGCCCGCGCGATTCACAACCTGTCGCGCAGGAAGGCGAAAAAACTGATCACCATAAATTGCGGGGCCCTGCCCGACACACTGTTGGAATCGGAACTTTTCGGGTATAAAGCCGGCGCGTTTACCGACGCCCGCAAAGATAAACCGGGGCGCTTCGCTTTGGCCGAAGGCGGAACGCTGTTCCTCGATGAAATCGGGGACATCTCTCCGGCCCTTCAGGTCAGACTCCTGCGGGTCCTGCAGGAAAAGACGTATGAACCGCTGGGCGCAACCGAATCGACCAGGTCCAATGTACGTATCATCGCCGCTACCAATAAAAGCCTGGAAAAGATGATCAAAGAAAGCAGGTTCAGAGAAGACCTGTACTATCGAATTAACGTCATCAAAATACAACTCCCGCCGCTGCGCGAACGCAGCGAGGATATTCCGCTGCTGGCCAACCATTTCATTTCGCAATTCAATAAATTGAAACACAAAGCGGTTACCGGCATTTCGGCACAGGCGCTGGCATTACTCATGAACCACGATTTCCCCGGTAACGTTCGGGAACTCGAGAATATCATCGAGCACGCCTTTGTCCTCAACCGGTCGGGTGAGATAACGGTCGATGATCTGCCCGAGTACCTTCGACCGGAAAAGGACGAAAAGCGCACCGCGATAAATTCAATCGACGATCTCGAGGCCGAATTTATCAAAAACACGCTTCACCAATGTAACTGGAATCGGGCCAAGGCGGCCGAGGCCCTGAATATGCACAAGACGACCTTGTGGCGGAAAATGAAAAAACTCGGAATAAAACCCCAAACTTGATATTGCAATAATGCAATTATGATATCTAAATCAATTGCGAATATGAAATATTTCCTGATATCTCGAATTTAACATCAAAAAACGAATCAACGTTATCTTATAATCTAATAATATCTTACGCCATATTTTCTTCCGCACTCAACGTACGGCACGCCTTTTGTATTCTATTCGGGTATGACAAAAAGAATTGCAATATCGGTATGGAATGAACGGGTTTCGCCGGTGATGGACATGGCCAGTCGCCTGCTTGTGATAGACTACGAAAACAAGCGGGAGACAGACCGGACGATTCTGGACATCTCTCACTTGCACGACATTCTTAAGGCCGAATTGCTAAAAAATAAAAAAGTAGATCTGCTGATATGCGGCGCTATTTCCATGCAGCTGCATCATTACATGGCTGCGGCGAACATAGAAATAGTGCCTTTTATCTGCGGGTCGGTGCCGGACATTCTGGCTGCCTACAACAGAGGCGTCCTTCAAAACGGCGACTTTTTTCAGCCCGGTTGTCGAGACAATTTTTCGGGACCGAGGTGCAAAAGACGCCGGCAGCGGGGAAGATTTTAAAAGGCCGGAGAAAAGTAAGGAGACCGATATGAAAATAGCGATTTCATCGGACGGAAAAGACCTGGATAGTAACGTCGATCAAAGATTCGGCCGGGCGGCGTATTTCATAATTTACGATACCGATGCCGATCAATACGTCGTCGTGGAAAACACACAAAACCTGCAGGCGTCTCAGGGTGCGGGGATACAGGCCGCGCAGAACGTGGTCAGACAAAACGTCCAACTCGTAATTTCGGGGAATTTCGGACCCAAGGCCTTCGCGACTCTTAATGCGGCGGGAATAAAAATGGCGTTCCGGTTATCTGGCAATATCACCCAAGCCGTAGAAGCAGCCAAAAGCGGAGGACTTGAGTACGCTAAAGACGCCAACGTCGAAGGACATTGGACTTAGGCCTGTGCCCGGCAGAAAGGGATAGCCTACGGTGATGCAACGAAACGATGGAAATAGCGAAAATTACGGCAGAATTCGCCGACGGCTCAGGGGAATGATGAACTCACCGACCGGACGGGCCGTCAAATATTCTTCTTTGGTTGCCCCGGTCGTTGGGATCATTCTCAATGACCTGCACAAACCAAACAGCCTTTCCCGCCAACTGCTGGGTAAGGCAATGAATAAGCTTCTGGAAAGAAATTACGAAAAAGTCGAAGTCATCGATATCACCGACAAGGTTGAGATATCCGATGACTCCGCAAGAAATACGATTAATCAATGATTCGAGAGGAGCAATAAGATGCCGAGAGGAGATAGAACCGGCCCTTTGGGAGAAGGACCTATGACCGGACGGGGCATGGGCCTTTGTGCGGGCTATAACGTTCCCGGCTATATGAACGGCGGTGTCAATCCGCGTTCCCGAGGGAATTTCGGCCTCGGACGAGGCAAGGGAAGAGGCAACCGATGGGGCTTTAATGCCACCGGTCAACCGGGTTGGGCCCGCGTTTATGGACAAAACCGGGGCATCCCGCAGGTGAACATACCGCCTCAAATGGACGTGCAAAACGAGATAGGCCTTTTGCGCGACGAGGCCAAAGAACTCAGCCGCAGACTGGACGAGGTCAATGCGCGGCTCGAGGTTTTAACCAAAGAAAGACAGGACAACGTATAACAATGGATTTCAAAAAAGACGGATTTCAAAGATATAAAGATATGAACCCGCCCGGCCGAGGCGGTGGGGGTGGTCGAGGCCAGGGAAGCGGACAAGGTCAAGGCGGAGGCCGCGGACAAGGAGGCGGTCAGGGACAAGGCGGCGGCCGAGGTCGAGGGGGCGGCCAGGGAATAGGTCCCGGCGGTTCGTGCATCTGTCCTGCTTGCGGTGAACAGGCTCCACACCAGCAGGGTGTTCCCTGCTATGACGTCAAATGCCCCAAATGCGGCGCAAATATGACAAGAAAACGGTAAGGAGACAGCCACAGCTTGAAAATCGCAATAGCCAGCGGAAAAGGCGGAACCGGGAAAACAACGCTCGCAACCAATCTGGCCCTTTTCCTGACGAACCTCGGGAACAGAACCGTATATGCCGATTGTGACGTAGAAGAACCCAACGGGCACCTGTTCTTGAAACCGGAATGGGATAAAACCCGCCTCGTCGCGGTCAAAATCCCCCGCTTCGACTACGACAAATGTGATTTTTGCGGCAAGTGCGCCGAAATCTGTCACTTCAACGCCCTGGCCGTCCTGCCCGACAAGGTGCTGTTATTCCCATCACTATGCCACGGTTGCGGGGGATGCTTCCACATATGCCCTCAAAAGGCCATAGACGAAATTGACCGTGCTATCGGCACTATAAGAACGGGAAGATCGAGAAATGTCGTTGTCTATGAAGGCAGGCTGAACATCGGCGAGGCGCTGGTGCCGCCGATTATAAAGCAGCTTAAAGAGTTGATTGTACCGGCGGACTATACCATAATAGACTCCCCGCCGGGAACGTCGTGTCCGGTCATCGAAGCGGTATCCGGCACCGATTACGTGATCCTCGTCACGGAACCGACTCCGTTCGGTTTGAACGACCTGTCCCTCGCCATATCCATGGTCCGGGCGTTGAATCTTCCCTTCGGCGTCGTTATCAATCGGCAGGGCATAGGCGATGATCGGGTCTACAAATTCTGTGACAGGCAGGGCATAGACATTCTTCTCGAAATCCCGAACGATCGTCGCATTGCCGAAGTATGTTCGGACGGTCGACTGCTTGTCGATACCCTGCCGGAATATAATGTACTATTCGAAAAATTGATGGCGAATCTCAGATCACGTCGGAAAGCAGCGGGAGCGTGAGCATGGCTAATAAAATCAAAGAAATTGCGGTCATAAGCGGCAAGGGCGGTACCGGCAAGACCAGTGTATCCGGGTCGCTCGCCTATATAGCCAAAAACAAGATTATGGTCGATTGTGACGTCGACGCCGCCGATCTGCATCTTATTCTCCAAGCCGAAACCGTTATATCGAAAGAATTTATCGGCGGGCAAAAGGCGGAAATTATCGAAGCAGCCTGTATCGACTGTGATATCTGCACTGACTATTGTCGTTTTGATGCCGTAAAAGAAAAACCCGTAAAAATAAACGGCACCAATACCGACAAGTACATCGAAGAAATCGCCTGTGAGGGCTGTGGCGTCTGTGTCGAATTTTGCCCCGAGGGTGCCATCAAAATGAAAGACCACGTCAGCGGCAACTGGTTTGTCAGTCACACCAAATACGGTCCCATGGTGCATGCAAAGTTGGGCATGGCCGAGGCCAATTCGGGCAAGCTGGTCTCGGTGCTGAGAAAGGCCGCCCGGGATATGGCTGTAAAAAACAGGCTGGACTTGATTATAGTCGACGGATCGCCCGGAATCGGATGCCCCGTCATTGCCTCGCTGACCGGTATCGATTACGCTCTTATGGTAAGTGAACCGACCGTATCGGCCCTGCACGACATGCAACGACTGATCGAGTTGACCGAGCACTTCGGAATAAAAACCGGCGTGTGCATCAATAAGTACGATATAAATCCGGAGTTATGCGACGAAATAGAAAAATTCGTCACTCCGAAAAAAATAAAAATACTTTCTCACATCCCTTATGATACCGATTTCATAAAGGCCCAGATCGAGGGTGTCCCCTATGCGGAGTACAAAAGCGGTGGTGCGAATCTCATAGCCGAGCTTTGGGAAAATATCAATAAAGACATGAATTCAAATGCAAACGATCGCTTTTCAGAGAGAAAAGAGCTTTTACAATTCAATAATATCAACAAGGAGCATTGACATGAAAATCGCAATCCCGACCGCCGACGGCCTGCTGTGTCCTCATTTCGGGCACTGCCAGAATTTTACCGTGGTTGACGTCGATCCGGAAGAAAAGAAAATATCCGGATCGGAAACGCTGACGCCGCCTCCCCACGAACCGGGCGTATTCCCCGCCTGGCTGGCCCAGATGGGATGCAACCTGATTATAGCCGGAGGTATGGGCGGACGGGCCGTGCAGATGTTCCGACAAAACGGAATACAGGTTGTTATCGGGGCCAGGGCCGCAAAACCTGACGACGTCGTTATGGATTACCTGAACGGCTCCCTGATAACCGGCGGCAATCCGTGTGATGAACCGGCTTTCCACGGCAATAAAGAATGCGGGAAATAGTCGATCTTATTAAAGGCGGTCGGGATGGCCGCCTTTTTTTGGATTAATTTCATACCGTCCAGGGGAATAAGCCGGGCCCGATGCTGGTTTTAGGCCCGAAACAAAGTAATCCTTGACATATCATTCAAACACGCCTATATTTAAAAATCAAATAAAATAAATAAAACGAATAATATTGGCGGGATATTATTTTGGAAGATACTCACATACAAATCCCTCGCAGAGAGTATTTTTCTTCCGGTGAAATCGCCAAATTGTGCGCCGTCAAGCGTGACTCCGTCGTCAAATGGATCAGGGCGGGCAAACTCCCTGCAAACAGAACAGCCGGTGGGCATTACCGGGTGCCTCGTTCTCATCTGATTGAATTTATGCAAAAGCGTCGATCAGGTGTGCCTTTGGATCGTCTTGGTAAGAACCAGGCTTATTGCTGGGAATTTCATGCGAAAAAAGGAAAAATCCACGGTGACTGCAAAAAATGTATCTGTTTCAGGTCCCGAACCTTGCGCTGCTATGAATTGATTAAATCCGGACTGAGCGGCGGCCACAACGCCGTATTCTGCCTCGACTCCTGCGAAAGCTGTGACTACTATAAAGCAGTCCGGGCCCGACCGGCCAAAATAATCCTCGTCACGGGCAAAGAGGAGACTGCCTCACGAATGAAAAGCGACGCCGTTAATTTCAATTGCGAGGTCAGGGTCGCCCGGTCCGGTTATCAGTGCTCGACTATTCTTCATTCCTTCCAACCGGATTACATAATCCTCGACGGCGTTCCAAACGAGGCGAATTTGGACGAACTCATCCGCGATCTGACCGACGACGTGCGGCGGGCCGGGGCCAGGCTCATAATCATCGGATACGAGAATTCGAAAGACGATTACAGCGAGGTCGAACATTACCGCGGACCATTCACGCTCGACGCCATTAGCGGAATCGAACGAACTTAATATAGAGGAAATTATGGTGTATCTTTGACGCTGGGAAAGGAGGTTGGGATTTTTTTATTATCAATGTGTCAGGAATTGTCTTATTGAAACGGCGATGAACGGATAAAATTATGGCTCGACGGGCAGAACCGGTAAGCTCACGCCCGTCAAACCGCTGTGCACTCTTCCCGCGAAGGAAGAGCGCTTCATAATTTAATCATCGATTTGCATCCGTCAATACTTTAACTCATCCGTTCCTGTTTGGTTCCTGTGCAAGCCGTGTTTTCCGGGACACGCCATTTCCAGCGCAGGCAGTGATTTTTTTAAAGAAAGAAGGAGCAGATGAAAGACCCTACCATTTTCATAGTTACGGCTTTGTGCCTCCTGGTTTGCGGACACTCACAGGCGTTCAATTACGAAGAAATTAAAGTCCCATACCAAGCCCAGGTCCACAACTCGAGCGGGTCTCTTGTGAGTGATGGATCTTATGCTGTTGTATTCAGCATCTGGGACGACTCGACTGGCGGCTCCATGCTGTGGACTGAAACGCGTAATCTACAGACGTCCAGCGGCTTGTTCAGTACCAATCTCGGCGCCGTTAATCCCATCCCCCTGGACGTTATCCAGCCTCCTGGATGTGATACACTTATGTCCGGCTGTCCGGAAAGATGGCTGCAAATCGAATTCGACGGCACTCTTATCGAGCCTCGAGTCCGATTGGCTGCGGCGCCTTATTCGGCTGTAGCGGGGCGTCTTTCCGGCGACGTCAGCTCCAGCCCGGGGACATTGAATCTGCAGCATCTGGGTGGCGAATCCCGCATTGATTTGTCCGCGACCGATTCCAGCAGTGATCTGCGTTTAAACTACGGTGGCGGCGGTTCCGGCGGATCAGCAGAAATATCCGCGTCGAGCGGTTATACATTCCTCGCCATTACGAACATTTCAACGGACGGAAAAAAGGGCATTACCGGAGGGGCCTCCGACACCGGTTCGAGCATAAACTTTATTCGCCAGGATTTCGGGCAAATCCAGCCGCATCCGCATCTCAGCCTGTCAAGTGATGACGACGGTGGTCATATTGTCTTTTTCGGTGACGCCGAAGACACGGCCATGACGTTTGAACTCGATTCGTTCTTCGACATCGACTATCGCATCGATTACAAACCGAGTGGGCTGACACTTAGTGATCCGACAACCGGGCCGCTGACCTCTCTTGCCCCCCATGAGATTACGCTTCACCGGCCATCCGCGGCAACCGACGAGCCGGACGCCGACCTGAGCATGAATGCCGATAGTACCGGATCATCCATGCTCATGGTTGATTCATTTTTTGATATAGTATATAACCTTGATTTTCAACCTCAAAGTGGTCTGCGGCTCTCAAGCAGCGATAACGACAGCGCCGCCTACGCCATGAATAAAGCGGAAATAATCGACGTTGTCGCGTCGGATACGCACGTCGCCCGTCTCGAGCCAGACAAATTGGTGATTTCCAATATCGGTTCATCGGGCGAAGACGGTGTCGAGTTACGGCGAGATGCCGGCGGCGGCGGGCGCGTCATAATTAAAAAACAACAGGCTGGTCAGAGCGAGCCGACAGAATTATTTTCTCTTGGTTATTCTTCACCCGCCGACCCTCTATTCATGGCGGCTAAACCGATTGACGCTTTGCCGACCGACGAACCGTCTTTGACCCTTCAAATGTATACCCTGGATGGTCCAACCGAGACTTTTATATCTCCGTCCTCAGGCAGTTCGGATTCGGCGGCCATTTCTCCTTCGGGCTTGCGCTCGTGGTCTATACCCCACGTGCTCGAAGCAAGCGGTTCAACAGGCTTAAAATTGACAGACGAATCCACGATGCAGGTGCAGTACCGAGGTCACCCCGACCGGGGCCCTGACTGCCGTGGGAACCTGCCTCCTGGCCCAGAATCCGGGAACAATGGTCGGTCTTGGCACGCCAACACCGACTTTCAAACTTACGGTTGACGGCGACATTTGCGCCACGGGAACGATCGGACCCTGTTCTGACGGACGTTTCAAAAAAAATGTCGAGCCCATCGGCAATGCTCTCGAGGCCGTGTCAAGACTGCGCGGGGTTCGGTTCGACTGGCGCCGGGACGAATATCCTGAAAAGCATTTCAATAACAAACGTCAGGTTGGGTTTATTGCTCAGGAGATCATGCAAACCCTGCCCGAAGTAGTCTCCCGGGGCTCCGACGGGTATTATTCGGTGGATTATGGACGTGTTACACCTGTGCTCGTGGAAGCGATCAAGCAATTAAAATCCGAAAACGAACTGCTGCAGGCGAGGGTGGACCATTTAACCACACTGGTTGAGACGATGTTGGCCCATAACTCAAATACCAAACCTGAATCAAAACTGGCCGATGCCAGATAACTCTTTAGGGAGGCAAAGTATGTCACGAAAATATTTATTATGCGGCGCCGTGATAGTCCTGATTACCATCATGTCGGTGCCGGTGCTGTCCGACCCGGTAGCACCAGACGTGTCTGAAAGGCCATCAGATAATACGTCCGACCAGACAACGTCCGACGTCGCCGCCGGCGAACAAATCAACTGGCAGGTCATTTCATCGGGAGGAACAAATAGCGGCTCGTCGGCCAATTACACGCTCGGCAGTACCGTCGGGCAAACCGCTTCCGGGTCCGGGACGTCTTCTTCTTATGGTATCCGCCACGGCTTCTGGCAGGATTTCTCCGGTGGAGCCGGGAACTGCTGTCAGGCGTGGGGCACACCCGGAGACGCCAACAGCGACCATCTCATAAACTTGCTCGATATCCTGTTTACGATATCATACGTGTACAACGGAGCATTCGGCGATCCGCCCAATCCCAACGGATGCGATGAACTGCTGGATGCCAACGGAGATCATACGGTCAACCTGCTCGACATCCTATACACCATCGACTACGTTTACGGTTCCCCCGCCGGACCCGCCCCGATATGCCCGAGTTGATTGCAGCATTATTGAATATTAAAACGCCAACACAATAACGAGGAGAATATAGATGAAACGAAAAGTGATTTTGCCGTCTATCGCGCTTGCCGCGCTGATGGCCGCGCTTTTGACTCCAATGAGATCGATGGCCGATATCCCGGAATTGATCAATTATCAGGGGCGCATCACCGACAATCTCGGCGCCCCCGTTCCGGACGGGTCCTACGAACTCATATTTAAAATATGGGACGCACCGACCGGCGGTGATGAGAAATGGTCGGAGACCCATTCATCGGTTACGGTCACCGATGGATTGTGCGCGGTTCTGCTGGGGTCGGTGGCCGGTCTGCCCGACACCGTTTTCAAC
Source organism: uncultured candidate division Zixibacteria bacterium (assembly GCA_963702205.1). GTDB lineage: Bacteria > Zixibacteria > MSB-5A5 > GN15 > PGXB01 > CALAMC01. Next base: position 862,403 of record OY969724.1, on the reverse strand, counting down.
CGTCCGGACCGGTTTTTGAGCATTACCGTCGATGGTGAAGAAATCTCCCCCCGCATGCAGCTGGTGTCCGTGCCATACGCGTACAATGCCCGCTCTTTGCAGCTGATCGCGACCGATTCACCACCCCCGTGCGACAATTCCCGCCAGGGCAGTTTGTACTACGATGGTACCCAGAACGAGCCGTGTTACTGTGACGGAACTCGCTGGGCCCAGCTCGACGGCGGTGGTTTCTGCGGTCCGGACAAGTGCGCCGACCTCGACAACGACGGCTATGATCGGTGCGACCCCAGCGATCCGGACGATACCGACGGGCAACCCGCCGATTGCGACGACTCTGATGCCAGCGCCAACCCGGGAGCGGCCGAAATTTGCGGCGACGGTATCGACAACGACTGTGACGGCTTTATCGATTGTGATGATTTCGATTGCGGCTGCACCGACGCGGATAACGACGGCTACGGAGCGGAAGGCACCGCGTGTTGCAGTGTGCCGGACTGTGACGACAACGATGCTTCCGTCAACCCTGGGGCGACGGAGATTTGTGACGACGGCATCGATAACGACTGCGACGGCCTGACCGATTGTGACGATCCTGATTGCGGTTGTACGATCGACGCCGATGGCGACGGTTACGGCGTTGGCGGTCCCTGCTGCACCTCGCCGGATTGTGATGACAGCGATGCAACCATCAATCCCGGAGCGACGGAGATTTGTGACGACGGCATCGATAACGACTGCGACGGGCTGGTCGACTGTGACGATCCCGATTGCGGCTGCAAATAAGCAATAGAACCTAAATAAACAAACTTCAGGAGGAAGAAATGACAAAAAGGAGTTTTGGTTGGTGCCTTATTCTGCTGTTGCTTGGCGCCAGCGTCATGGCCCAGGCCAACTGCTTCTGGCAGGAAGGGGATCCTTACAAAATGCACTATCCCCAACTGCCGGACACCTTTGGCTGGGATGTTAACGCCACCTATCCGGTCGTGCTCGCCGATGACTGGCAGTGCTCCGAGACCGGGTATATCAAGGATATCCACTGGTGGGGATCCTGGCGTAACGGAGTTCAGGATGTCATAAACAGCTTCGTCATAAAAATTTATGAAGATATCCCCGGCGATCCGGCGGCGGGCATATATAGCCACCCCGGCGCTCTGCTGTGGGAAAGGGACATCCCCGGATTTGACGGAATCATATACACTTCCCAATCGTTTGAAGGATGGTTCGACCCGACCACCGGTGAAATCCTGAACAACAATCATCAACAATACTTCTTCTACAATTATTGTCTCGATCAAACCGACTGGTTTCCACAGGAGCAGGGGACAGTTTACTGGCTGAGCATCAGCGCGGTGACGGCCAGTCCCAATAATGCGAAATGGGGCTGGAAATCGACCATGAATCATTTTAACGATGATGCTGTCTGGGCGTTGGCCGATAACGAAAACTGGACCGAGCTTTATGAACCGGGGTCCGGATCGGCCGGCCCAAAGATAAATAATTTTTCCATTTCGGTCGACCCATCAGGCACTACAACCAGCGCCACCGGCACTGATTTTTACGGCGACGGTTGGTACGATTATCCGTCGAACTGGAAAAATATCTGGTTTTATGATCATCCTTTTGATCCCGATCGATATAAAGAAGCTCACATCGAATTCGATGCCTTCGTAATCGATCCGGGACTGCCGCCAACGCTGGAGCTGGCCATCAACTGGTCTACCGATGCCTGGTCGATCGACCAGCTGCCTTCCGACAGCGCTCCTCCTTTGCCCGGTGAGGATGAGGCGCTTTACATAGGAAGACAGGTCCTGCTTTCCGAAACAACGTTTGGGGGCCATTATTCATTCGATATTACGCTGCCCGACTATAATCCGGAATGGGTGTCGATAGACGTCCGGGGGCGAAATTTCAACATACAAAACGGTGTTATTGTACACGATTGTAAAGGCGACCCGGTTTCGCTCGATCTGGCTTTCGTGGTTACCGGCGATCCAAACACCCCGCCAACCGGGGCGTGCTGTTTCCAGGATGGAACCTGTTCCGTCGTGCCGGAAGCGGACTGCGATGCATCGGGCGGATCATACAAGGGAGACGGAACGAGCTGTCAGGGCGATATCAGCCCGGCCAACGGAATCGACGATGCCTGCGAAGACCCGCCATTCGGAGCCTGTTGTTTGCCGGATGGAAGCTGTTTCGTATTCAATCCAACCGATTGCGCCAACAAGGGCGGAACATACAAGGGTGATGGAACTTCGTGCGCGGGTGACGTCAGCCCGGCCAACGGTATCGACGACGCTTGTGAAGACCCGCCATTCGGTGCCTGCTGTCTGCCCGATGGTACATGTCTCGTATTTACCGAAACCGACTGCATTAACCGCGGCGGCGTCTATCAGGGTGACGGGACCTCATGTCTCGGTGATCTTGACGGCGATGGCGTCGATGATGCCTGTGAACCTCAGGAAGGTGCCTGCTGCACACAGGACGGCGCCTGCGCCATAATGCTCGAAAACGATTGTCTTGCCGTAGGCGGTACCTGGCACGGTGCCGGCAGTACCTGCCTGGGCGACAATAACGGCAACGGCATGGACGACGCCTGCGAAACCTGGAATCCCGGTGATCCCCACAAGATGCACTTCCCGCAGCTTCCGGATACGCTCGGCTGGGATGTCAATGCCACCTTCCCCGAAGTTCTGGCCGACGATTGGCAATGTTCGGAGACCGGTTGGGTTAAGGACATACACTTCTGGGGTTCATGGCTCGACGGCCAGCCCGGAATAATAGCTGCTTTCTCCGTCAGTATTCACGAAGATATTCCGGCCGGTACCGATGGTATTCCGTACAGCCGACCCGGCAAACTCCTCTGGGAATACACCATCAGCGATTTCAATACGACCCCGCTGTCGCATGAATCGTTCGAGGGCTTTTATGACCCGGCCACCCAGGTCTTCATTCCCGACAACCATCAGCAGTACTATCAGTACCGATATATATTTGAAGAAAGACCAATGGTTCTGGCAGGATCAGGGAACAATCTATTGGCTGGACATCTCAGCCATCCCCGAAGATCAGGCCACTCCTGAACGCTGGGGATGGAAATCGTCGATCGAGCAATTCAACGACGATGCCGCCTGGGGCCTGACAACCTCCGACGTTTGTGTTGATCCCGATAACGGAGCTGGGACGATCGACTTCCCGGCGCCTTGTCCTTTCTTCCCGGCCGATAGCCCTATGGTTATTTCGAATGGATTGCCGGAGGGAACTACTATAGAAGTCAGACCGACCTTCGACAACTTCACAAACGTAGTCGTCCAGGATGGCTCTAAACCGGGTGAGAAGATTGTCAGCTTTACGGCACAAACCAATCTCATAATGCAGGGCACCGGGGCTTTGCCTACGTTCGCCAGATCAATTTCTACTTCAACCGATTTTGTGGTCAGGATTCCGGACTTCCCACCCGATCCCATTCACCAGGAAATCCCGACCGAAATTCTCAGTATGAACCTGACCGGAGGCGGCCTGTTCGGCGATCCCGACTTTGATCTTCTCCAATTAAGAGCCGGTAATGACTTCGGATTACCGTCGCCCGGTCACACCACACTTACCAGGCTGTACGGTGGCAACTGGCGTGTGGACAGCTTCTTCGACATTACCTACCAGATTGAATTTTCCGGGGCACCCGGTTCGGCCCTCGAAGGATTCGGTGGTACAACCCAGGGCGGCCCGGTTCGAGTCAACCAGGGCGGAGCCGACGTAGACCTCTGGGTCGATTTGCACAAACCGCCTCTCTTCGACGTTTCCATGGATCTGTCATTTGTTATCACCGGCGATCCGTCGCCGTGCGACTGCATGCCCGGCGATGCCAACAATGACGGAACGTTTAACCTGGTCGACATACTGTACGTCATAGCTTATAAATACGGATCACCGGCCGGACCACCTCCGGTTCCGTACCGTATCTGTTCCGGAGACGTCAACTGCGATTGTCAGGTGGACCTGATTGATATTCTCTATATGATTGCTAATCTTTATAACAGCCCGCCAGGACCGGCCCCATGCTCCTGTGACAGGTGGCTCGGCTCCTGCGGCGGACCGTTAAGGAAATAGCGGACATTTATACCTTATCCAAAAGGCCCCGACTCTTCGGGGCCTTTATTATTGGAAGCAGCTTTTTTGAGGCATTCTGAAAAGAACGCTATTTAATTCGACGATATTTCATTTTGCATGACAATCCATTAACCGGGGTATTTTGCGTATGTAAACTGAAATAAACCGGATATAAAAAAAGCGTCCCTTTATTGATGATTTTAGAAGATTCCTGCTAAAATAGGAGCACATGGATAGGTGTTTTGCTGTTATGTCATTGTCAAAAACCTCCCCCTTCATATTCATATGGAGTCAAACATAATTTTCTAATTGTTTATTTATCGATTTGGTCGTTGATTATAAAACAAGAATCGGTTTGCACAAGAAACTCAACTGCTTGAACGGTGTAATGGAAAAGAAACTACCCAGATCGCTTGACAAAATAGGTCAGCTTTTCGAATTTTTGCAGAATTTTTTTTCGGAGTATAATATCCACGATCCAATCTCTTTTCCGATCAGTCTTGCCGCGGAAGAATTAATAACCAACTGCATAAAATACAATCGATCCGGTCAGGATTATATTTCAATATCCATTGAGCATAAGGGTAAGTATCTGGAACTTAAAATTGTCGACGCCGGTCCCGAATTTGATCCTGACACCATTCCGGAAGTACAGGTAAATACGCCGCTTCAAAATCGAAAGGTCGGCGGTCTTGGGATTCATCTGGTACGACAATTGATGGATTCGATGGAGTATTTTTACAAAAACGGACAGAATACAATAATATTGAAAAAAAGTCTGGAGCCTGAAGATGTTTGAAATATCCGTTGCTGAAGAAGGCATAGTCCGTGTATCGGGCCGGTTAGATGCCTCCCAGACGTCTAAAGCCGGCACGGTGCTCGATCAACTCAATGAGTCATTTACAGTCGATTTTGAAAAACTCGATTACATTTCCAGCGCCGGTCTGGGGATATTCCTTGTCGCACGAAAACGTCTCGAGGAATCCGGTCACACGATTAAAATGATAAACATGAATAAACATATCCGTGATGTTTTTCGATATGCCGGCATGGACCAGATATTCGACATTGAATAAACGCAGCGTCGGCCCGGTCCTTTAACTGACTTTAATTCAAGCACATAGGCACCGGCCTTTTCGGGTAGCCGATGAATCACTAACAATATTCTTGACTTTTCTTCTCCCATTTTAATTTATTGTAGTCTAGCATGTTCCATGCAATATAACGGCGCAAGCCGTTCAGACTGCGCGATATGGAACCGATGCATTTGGGGAGGAGGCGACAATCAATTTTTTCATCAACTTTATTGCTCATTGCCGGTAGTTATGTTGGATAAAGAAGACAATGAACTGGTCCAAAATTGCTTAAATGGAGACAGCAAAGCATTTGAAAGGCTGATTGAGAAATACGAAAAGCCCGTTTTTAACGCCGCTCTGAAAATCGTGGGGGATTTTGAAGACGCCCGGGACGTTACGCAGGCAGTATTTGTCAAAGCCTTCGAAAAACTGGAGATATTTGACTTTCATTACAAGTTTTTCAGTTGGATTTACAAAATGACGGTAAACGAAGCACTAAACTTTATGGATAAGCGCAAAAAACAAACGGCCATCGATCCCGAACAAATCGCCTCGACGGAAACCCCGGAAGTGATCTATGACAGGAAAAAGCTGTCCGGCCACGTAGACAAAGCGCTGGCAGAACTCCCCCTCGAATATCGTCTGGTCATTATTTTCAGGCACTGGGTTGACCTGCCCTACCGGGATATTGGATACATCCTGGGAATAGAGGAAAATAAAGTTAAATCGAGATTATATACTGCGCGGCGACTGTTGGCTGATATTATGACAAAAAGAGGGCTGGTGACTTATGGATGATAGCAATAATATATTATATCGCCTGATCAACGAGGAAATCGACGGCACAATATCACCGGATGATCTAAGGAAGCTCAGGAGCATCCTGGTCGATAGCGAAGAAGCTCGTGTGATATACGGTCGATTCAGGCAAACCGTGGATATTATCAAAACGGCTGAAGAAGTAGCGCCACCCCCGGATTTGAAAGCTGGCATCATGCGGTCAATAGATGCCGATCGTTATTCACGGGCTCGAAAGAAATCAATATTTGACACCTTGCGCCCTTACGTTCTTGGCTATAGAGCAGGCTTTGCTTTATCTTTCGCCGGTGGGGTTTTATGCGGGGCATTGATTTTGGCGCTTTATGCCGGGATATTCCATAGCCCTTCCGCGTTTGACAAAAATATCCTGACCGGGACTATTATCTCGGAGGCTCCCTCAGAAAATTTAGACAATATCATAAAAGACGAGCATTTCAATCGTGCCGATGTATCGGGCAGTTTCAGGGTGGTTAGAACAGAGGGCATTGTCAGGACAGAAGTTAATATTAGCGGTGGCTCCCCTGTTACATATACCGTCAAATTCGACCCGAATGTATTCTCACCGATAGAAATATCCACGGCACCAAAATATATATCGGAAAACAGACTGGAGGTTGATGATAAGGGGATAACAATAAGAAACATCGATGCCGGAGATTTCGGCATAACTTTTAAGAAAATATCGGAAGGGAAGTCCTCGATCGACTTTCTCGTAAAATCAGGCACTTCAGACAACGTGGTTTATACTTCATCACTGGCTCTTGATTAATTTCTTGCTGAATAGATAAGAGCCCGGATGAAACTTCACAAACTTTCCTTGAGCACGCTGGTATTTAGGCTAAACACTAAAGACTAATCGAACCGTAAACGCCATAACTATTCGGAGGTAATTATGGAGTCAACCAGTGGTATGCCCGCCAAGGGCAAAAAAGGAATCATTTTCGGCGGCATAGCTGTTGTCGTGGTAATCATCGCCGTTGTCGCCGTTGTGAGCTTCATGCCCAGGGAAGAAAACCTTCAGGGCACAATAGGTGCATCCGACAGGTATCGGGCCGAACAGATGACTGACGAAAGCGTAATTCTAAATGATCCCGACGTACAGAAGTTGCTCCAGGATGATCAATTTCTGGCTCTGTTGGAGAACACCGATTTTCAAAAGATGATGGCGGACCCGGGATTTGCCAAATTAGTCGCCCTTCCGGAATTCGCCAGCATGGTGCAGACTCCCGAGTTTGTAAAATCCCTTGAGATGGGCAACATGGCCAAAATGCTGGAAAATCCGGAAATGGCACGGATGCTTCAGGACCCACAAATGATGAGACTGGCCAATCTGGAACAATTCGACAAATTAATCAAAGATGCCGATATGGCACGGATGGTCAAAATGCCGGAATGCGCCAAATTGCTGGCCATGCCCGAATTTGCCAGGCTGATTGAAAACCAATCAATTGGTCCCGAATTCTCGAGATGGGGGTATTCGCTGGTAAAGTTGATAGCCATGCCGGATTTTGCCCGAATGTCAAAAACGCCGGAAGCCATTAGCGCTCTGGATGATGCTGCCACCAATCAACCTGTTTACAGCAATATAGCCAAAGATGCTGAAGCCATGAAATTAATCCAGATGCCGGAACTCGCTCGAATGGCTAATATTCCTGAATTCGCCAGGATTGTGGCACTGCCGGGCTTTGCAAAAATGGCTAAAATTCCGGAAATGATGAAGATGGCCGAGATTTCGGATATGGCCAAGATGGCCCATATTCCGGCCCTGGCGAGAATGTCTGAAAACGCCGAATTCGCCAGAATGCGGAAAATTCCTGAAATGGCAAGAATGATTGAAAAGACGGAATTCGCCCGGATGGTTGCCGATCCTTCATTCGCCAGAATGATAAAAATGCCGGAGTGCGCTCGCATGGTAAAAATCCCGGATTTGGATCGCATGATTCAGGATCCCGGCTTTGCGAAGATGGTTAAAATCCCGGATTTCGCCAGAATGGCCAGCGTTCACGCGGAAGAAATGAGATAACCCAGCAGTCGTGCTCATGCTGGACTATTGGATTTGAACCAAACGGGTGGCTCTCAATCCAATGAAAGGAGATGCCTGATAACGGGCATCTCCTTTCGCCTGGTACATAACATTGGATAAGGCATGTCAAGAATTTATAAAATCCTAACGGCACTTTTCTTTTTATTAGTCATTGCAACAAGTTCAATGGCACAACTGAAATGTCTTGAAACGGATAATCTACGATTGATCTATTTTGATTATCTTTCGTCATATCTTGCACCGCATTTGGCCCGGTGTTTTGAAAACTCCTATCAATTTCATTCAAGACTATGGGATTACAAATCCTCGGAAAAAATCACCATCTTTCTTCACGACTTTACGGATTACGGTAACGGCGGAGCCAAGAATGTTCCTGAAAATTTAATTATGGTTGATATTTCGCCGTTTAACTATGCCTATGAAACGGTTCCGGTCAACGAACGAATGAACACGCTGATGAATCATGAATTGGTTCATATCGTTGCAATGGACAAGGCCAGCAGCCGCGATAAATTTTTCAGGCATTTATTTATGGGAAAAATTATGCCCACAACTGAACACCCCGAGACCATGATTTATGATTACTTGGCTACACCAAGAAGATCCGGGCCGAGATGGTATCAGGAAGGGATAGCGGTTTTCATGGAGACATGGATGAGCGGAGGATTCGGTCGCGCCCTGGGTGCTTACGACGAAATGGTCTTCCGGACCAAAGTGCGGGATAGTGCGGGTTTCTATGGCCCGGTCGGGCTGGAAGCCGAGGGCACTGCGGTCGATTTTCATGTGGGAGTAAATTCCTATTTGCACGGAACTCGCTTTTTTTGCTATCTGGCTTATCGATACGGGCCTGAGAAGTTGATCGAATGGGTTGGCCGAACAAACGGCAGCAATAGCTATTTTGCGAGTCAATTCAAAAAGACTTTCTGGACATCACTTGACGACGAGTGGCAGAAATGGATCGATTGGGAACATGAATTTCAGGAAACTAACCTCGATTCCATTCATACTTATCCGACCACCGACTATGAATTACTGACCGATAGAGGCCTTGGGTCGGTTTCACGAGGATTTTATGATCGCAGCAGGGGGCAAATTATGGTCGCAGTCAATTACCCGGGCGAATTCGGTCAGGTCGCTTCGATTGACCTGAATACAAAGGAAATCCGTAAGATTTGTGATATTAAGGGGCCCGCTTTGTTTTTCGTATCTTCTGTCGCTTACGATTCAACGACTGGAAATATATTTTTCACCGAAGACAATTATTCCTGGCGCGATCTTGTAGTAGTAAATATTGGTAGCGGCAGGAAAAAGACGTTATTAAAAGATGCCCGAATAGGTGATCTGGCCTTTAATTATTCCGATAGCTCTCTCTGGGGGGTTCGCCATACCAACGGTATATCGAGCATTGTTCGAATCCCATATCCCTATCACGAATGGAATCTCATATGGCCGTTATCGTACGGCTATGATATCTATGACCTTGATATTTCACATGATGGCAGTCATCTATCGGGAGCATTAGCCAAAATCAACGGGTGGCAGTCGCTGGTAATCATGAATGTCGATAGTTTAATGTCCGGTGACTCGACCTACCATGAGCTTTATGATTTTGGAAACAGCAACCCGGAAGGATTCGTATTTTCCGATGACGGCCGGAGACTTTACGGGTCGTCTTATTATACGGGTGTTTCCAATATTTTTCGTTATGACCTCGACCTCGATTCAATGGACTGTCTCAGCAATTGCGAAACGGGATTTTTCCACCCAATTCCAATCGATTATGATTCACTAATAGTATTTTGTTATACGGGCCAGGGTTTTGTGCCCGCCGTTATTGAAGAAAAGGCTCTTGAAGACGTCAGTCCTACGGTGTACCTCGGGACAATGACCGTCAATAAATATCCGGAACTTAAAAACTGGATGGTCGGTTCACCTGCGCGGATTAACCTCGATTCAATGACCGTGAAAAACCGGGATTATCGGGCCATTGCACATGTACGTCCAACATCTCTCTATCCTATCGTAGAAGGGTACGATGTATATACGGCTGCAGGATTAAGAATGGACATTGCCGACCCTATGAATATGAACAGGTTGGACCTGGCCGCAACTTTTTCGCCGGCGCAGAGTTTGAATATGAATCAAAAGTGGCATGTCAAAGCCAACTATTCGAAATTAAACTGGAAGATAAATTTTAAGTACAACGCAGCCGACTTCTATGACCTGTTTGGTCCGACTAAAACCAGCCGCAAAGGGTATTCCCTTGGTATCAATCACGACAAATCCCTGATTTATGAAGAACCCAAAACGTTGGACCTGAATTTTAGTCTTACCGGTTATGGCGGTTTGGAACGCCTTCCGGACTATCAGAACATCGCAACAACCTATGACAAATTTATTAACGCCGATATCGGATTGAATTATTCAAATATGGTAGCGACTCTTGGAGCTGTTGATTATGAAAAAGGTATGCAATGGAATGTTGATATAAACACGAACTATGTCAATAAAAGGGTATACCCGCTTTCTCATACACAGCTCGACCTCGGGGTTAAATTATTCTATCATTCCTCAATCTGGCTGCGGCAGTGGGTGGGCTATTCCCCGGGCGAACACCGCCAGCCATTCGCCAATTTCTATTTTGGCGGGTTTGGAAATAATTGGGTCGATTACAGATATGAAAAAAGATATCGGCAGTACTATTCGTTTCCCGGGACGGAATTGAACGCTATCGGTGGCACGAATTTTTATAAAGCAATAATCGAATGGAATCTGCCGCCCTTGCGCTTAAGGCGGCTTGGCGGCCAGGCGTTGTACTGCACCTGGGTGAGGCCGGCGCTTTTTACGTCGGGAATAATAACGAATATCGGAAGCAGCGAATTCCGTCGAAAAGTGGCCAATCTGGGTGCCCAGCTGGATTTCCGTTTTCAATTACTTTCGCATTTAAGACTTACATATTCTATAGGCTACGCCGCGGCCTTTGAAAAGGGACGAGTACCATCCGATGAATTCATGATGTCACTGAAAATTCTATGATATACCCCGCAAAAATCATCATAAGCATCTTTCCGGTATTCTTGTTTCTGGCGGCTCTTATTTTCCTCGATAGTTATAAACTTGTCGGTGTCACGAAAATTATCAGGGCCATCGCGTATGGTTGTCTCGTTGCACTGATTTGTTATTATCTGCATCGGGCACTGATCGACTTACTGAATATAAAGACCGTCACATACACACGCTACATTTCTCCGTTTATAGAAGAAATCTTAAAGGGATTATGGATCGTTCAATTATTGAAAAGAAACAAAATCGGATTTGTCGTCGATGCTTCCATCCTGGGATTCGCTATCGGTAGTGGTTTCGCATTTGTGGAAAACAGTTATTTTGTCTTTACGCTGCATGACTCGCAGGTTCTTGTGTGGATTCTGAGAGGCTTCGGGACGGCCATCATGCACGGCGGCGCGCAGGCGGTGTTTGCGGCATTGTACCAGACGATTTACGAAAAAATCAAGTACGGACATACCCTAGGCTTTGGGTTGACCATTTTGACGGCGGTTGCTATACACTCAGCTTATAACCATTTCCTGTTATCGCCCGTACTATCGGCCATTATATTGATAATATTTCTGCCCGTTATTTTTATGATTGCCTTTGAGATCAGCGAACGCACCACAAGAAATTGGCTTGGTTCCGGCCTTGATACCGATATAGAACTGATGGATATAATCGAATCGGGGATCGCCACGAACACACGAATCGGACAGTATTTCGAGGAACTTCAATCCAAATTTCCCGGTCCGGTGGTGGCGGATATGCTGTGCTATCTCCGACTCCATATTGAATTGTCAATGCGAGCCAAAGGCATCATGCTTGCGCGACAGCATGGACTTCAGGTGACATGCGAATATGATATCGAGGCCAAATTCAAGGAACTGGAATTTCTGAAAAAAAGCATTGGCAAAACCGGCCGAATAGCCCTGCTGCCCCTGCTTCGGACTTCGAACCGCGACTTATGGCAAATCCATATGTTGAAAGAGTTATAGACAACCATATGGCTTATAAGACCTTTGACTCTGCTATGGGATAACGGTCGCCAACCTCATCGAAAGCTTTTGATTGACTAAATTGGCGTATAAGTTATATTTATACGGGTTTCGAGCACAACCCGTTTAATCCGTTTATAATTCTGGAGGGACCTATGCGCGGCATTGTTTATGTCAGTAAAGCGGCGGTTATATCGTTGTCCGTACAGTCCGCATGGGTAAAATCTGATATCGATTTTGCTCCTTTTGGCCATAAAAACAAATATCACATAATTAACTAAAAAACCTGGAGGAACACTATGTGTCGCATTTGTCTCTTGATCCTGGCGTTAATGGCTTTGGTTCTATCGGCCCTGGCCGGGGTTCCGCAACTTATCAACTACCAGGGCCGGTTGACCGATATCGACGGCAGCCCGGTTGCGGACAACACCTATTTTCTTAAATTCAAAATCTACGCTTCTGAATCCGACGATGACTCTCTGTGGTCGTCCGGCATTCAGGCGGTAATCGTAACGGGTGGCTTGTTCAACTACCAGCTCGGTTCGATAATTAAATTGCCGAGCGGTCTATTCGATGATTCGGCCCGGTACCTCGGGGTCACCGTCGGCGCCGATCCCGAAATAAGTCCGAGAACCAAACTCGGGTCCACTGCCTTTTCGATGCAAAGCGGCAACGCCGACGTCGCCCAGTCTCTCGAGTGCATGGGTTGCATTACGTCGACCGAAATTGGCGCCAATGCCGTCAATTCCTCGCACATCCAGCCGCACACGATTACGGCAGAGGATATCGGCTATGATGAGATTACCGGTGACAACATTGAGGACATGTCGATCGGCTTGCAGGAGCTGGAACCGGGCTTGGCGCCGAATCAGATTATCAAGTGGGACGGCTCGGATTGGCAGCTGGCCGACGATCAGACCGGAACCGGTGATATTACCGAAGTCAATGCCACCGGCGGGCTGACCGGAGGAGGAACGTCGGGTTCGGTGACACTGGCTATTGCGACCAACGGCGTCACGACTGATAAAATTAACGATCAAGCAATTACATCCAGCAAGCTTGGGGCGTTGGCAGTCCATACGACCAATTTAAATCAAAATTGCGTAACCACCGACAAAATCGCCGATGGCAACGTTACAACAGCCGACATTGGCACCCAAACTATTATTGACGATGATATAAGTTATTCAGCAAATATTGCAGTAAACAAAATTTCTGGGACAGCAGTGAATTTATCCAGTAGCCAAACAATTACCGGGAACAAAACCTTCAGCGGAACCACTCAGTTCAAAGACAGTACACTGCAAATCAACGATTACGGACTTAGAATAGGAAATAATAACGGCATTTCGATATATGACTTTGTTGATATTAGACGAGATTTTAATACAACTACGGATAATACCGGTTTGGGTATCCTGATGGAGAATGCTAATACTGGTTATTTAACCGGCATTTCATCCGCTGTGCACTGCAAGACGCCTTCTGTGGGCGGACTTTGCTATGGTGCGAATATTCATGCCTATTCGGACGGTGCTCAGCGATACGGATTATTTTCACTTGCAGAAACCAGAACCTCTTATTTGACCACAGGGTACTCTTATGGTATCCGGGGTGATGCCAGATATGGGGCATATACTATAGGAGTCTATGGGTTAGCCCTCAATGGAACGGCGAATTATGGGGTGTATGGTTCATGCGGCAGTACAACCTCTAATTATGGCGGATACTTCGTTGGTAATCTTCACGCTACCGGCACCAATACCAAGGCCGCCGGAGGATATATGATAGATCACCCGGTCGATCCCGCAAACATGTACCTTGCACATTCTGATGTTTCTTCCCCCGATATGATGAACATTTACAACGGCAACATCGAACTCGACGCCAACGGCGAGGCGGTCGTCAAACTCCCCTCGTACTTCGATGCCCTCAACGATAATTATCGCTACCAGCTGACGCCGATTGGCGCGTCGATGCCCGAACTCTACGTCGCCAGAAAGATCGAAGATAACAGCTTTATAATCGCGGGAGGCAAACCGTTCATGGAAGTTTCGTGGCAGGTGACAGGGGTTCGCAAAGATGCCTTCGCCAAAGCGAAAGTGATTGAAGTCGAGTCACTCAAAACCGGCGACAAACAAGGCCTTTACCAGAATCCGGAACTTTTCGGGTTCGGCATCGAAAAAGCTATAGATTTCGAGAATCATAAAACCGCGCTGGAAAACGAAAGCCATCGGCATGAAACAGAACAACGATAATTAAATCTTGATAGCAATATGAATTTACATTGTGCCATAAATACTGGGCGGTAATATGAAAACCAAAACAATCTTTTATTTTTGCTCGCTGCTATTGATTGCCGGGATGATGACCTTCGTTCTGGCCGATACCAAATCCGGCGAACAAATCAAATGGCAGGTCGTTTCTGGTGGAGGCTGCATGAACGGCGTTTCCACCAACTATGTCTTGAGCGGGACAGTCGGCCAGACGGCTGTCGGTCCGGGCACATCGGCGGGCTATATCATAAATCAGGGATTCTGGCAGGATTTTGGCAATGGCGGAAGCTGTTGCCAGATTTGGGGAACCCCCGGTGATGCCAACAGCGATCATGCCGTTAATCTGATAGACATTTTTGTACTTGATCGCATACAAATACAACACACCCCCGGGGCCGGGCAATCCCGACGGTTGCAATGAACTCATGGACGCCAATGGAGACACTTTTGTAAATCTTATAGATATTCTGTATTTGATAGCCTATAAATATAATGCTCCCCCCGGCCCCGAACCCCAATGCCCGGAATGATGGAAAATTAGTATTTTGAAATAGATAGTGGTTCAAGCATGACCCTGATATAAAAACAGCTTATTCTCGGAGGGCACTTATGCGCAGTATCTTTAATATCTGTCTGGCGGCAGTCATGCTGCTCTGTACATCGACGATATGGGGGCAACCTGATATTGAAAATCAAAAAGGCAAAAACATCCAAGAATATCTTACCGCAGATAACCATATCGATCTTCAGGCCATTCGCTCCAGTGGCTATAAGGGGGCATTGAATCTCAATGGTTTTGACATTAAACTTGATCCAGTTACTGGTGATCCGATTGTGCGCGTGGCCAGGGGCGACTATTCCAAATCCAGCCCAGATGATGTGTACTGGGAAGGGGGATTCTGTTCACCCGGATGCGATGCTTATATTTGGGCCATGACCGTTTATGACAATAAGCTGATTGCGGGGGGTGAATTCACAACGGCCGGCGGCGTGACGGCGAATTACATCGCTTCCTGGGATGGGAGCGACTGGTCGCCGCTGGGATCGGGGATGGATGGATTTGTCCATGCCCTGACCGTTTTTGACAACCAGTTGATCGCGGGGGGGTATTTCACAACGGCCGACGGCGTGCCAGCAAATCACATCGCTTCCTGGGATGGGAGCAATTGGTCGCCGCTGGGATCAGGAATGGATGGTGATGTCTCGACCCTGACCGTTTATGACAATAAGCTGATCGCGGCGGGGAATTTCACAACGGCCGGCGGAACGACGGCGAATCACATCGCTTCCTGGGATGGGAGCAATTGGTCGCCGCTGGGATCGGGGATGAATGACTGGGTCCGTGCCTTAACCGTTTATGACAACCAGTTGATCGCGGGGGGTGATTTCACAACGGCCGGCGGAACAACGGCGTATTTCATCGCTTCCTGGGATGGGAGCAATTGGTCGCCGCTGGGATCGGGGATGAATGACTGGGTCCGTGCCTTAACCGTTTATGACAACCAGTTGATCGCGGGGGGTGATTTCACAACGGCCGGCGGTACGGCGGCGAATTGCATCGCTTCCTGGGATGGGAGCAGCTGGTCGCCATTGGGATTGGGGATGAATAGCACTATCCATGCCCTGACCGTTTATGACAACCAGCTGATCGCGGGGGGGCATTTCACCACTGCCGGCGGCGTGATAGCAAATTACATCGCTTCCTGGGATGGGAGCAGCTGGTCGCCGCTGGGATTGGGAATGAATGACTGGGTCAATGCCCTGACCGTTTATGACAACCAGTTGATCGCGGGGGGTTCTTTCCCCACTGCCGGCGGCGTGACGACAAATCGCATTGCTTCATGGGACGGAGCCGATTGGTCAGCTCTGGGGCAGGGGATGGACCAATTTGCTTATGCTCTTTCCGAATATGATAATGATCTGATTTGCGGGGGGAGTTTCACCACCGCCGGCGGGGCAACCGTCAACGGCATAGCAGCCTGGGATGGCTCCGCTTGGTCATCTCTGGGATCCGGTATGGGGGGGACATCACTGGCAGTTCGTGCCCTTGCCACTTACGATAATCAATTGATTGCCGGAGGTCATTTTTCGACGGCCGGGGGTGTTGGCGCCAACCGTATCGCAGCATGGGATGGTGCTTCCTGGTCGGCTCTGGGGTCTGGCATGAATGGAGATATTTATGCCCTGGCCGTTTTCGAAGGCGATTTAATAGCAGGCGGTGGATTCACAAACGCTGGGGGCACAAGTGTTGGCTATATCGCCTCATGGAATGGATCAACCTGGTCTGCTTTAGGTTCCGGTCTGGATAATTATGTTTATGATATGGTTGTCTTCGATAATAAGTTGATTGCCGGCGGCAAGTTTACTTCAGCCGGAGGCAGTGGTGCCAATTGTATTGCCGCCTGGGACGGCGCCTCCTGGGTGGCGCTCAGTTCAGGAATGGAAGGAGGCATACCATCATCGTATGTACGTGCTCTTGCGGTTTACGACAATGAATTGATTGCAGGAGGATTTTTCACAACCGCGGGAGGAGCCAGTATCGAGGATATCGCCGCCTGGGATGGATCCACATGGTCGGCTATCGGTCCCGGTGTAAATGATATAATACAATCGCTCGAAGTATTCGATAACAAATTGATCGCCGCAGGTCATCTTACAATGGCCGGTGGGATGGAAGCCAATCATATAGCCTCATGGGATGGATCTTCGTGGGAGGCTTTGGGATCTGGCATTGATAATGTAGTCTGGGCATTAGGCGTTAGTGGCTCCAAGTTGTACGCGGGCGGGGGATTCAGTATGGCCGGCGAAAAACCTTCTTCTTATATTGCCGCCTGGACCAAAATGACATCGTATAGAGAAGTCACCAGTCTTGATGACGACGGCGTCGGGACATTGCGCGCCGCCATCAATGGGGCCAATTCCAATGCCGGTCCTGACACCATTACATTTTCTATATCGGGGACTATAAATCTCTCGACGGCATTGCCGGCCTTGACTGATGATTCCACCATAATTTTGGGGTCAACTGCGCCGGGTGGCCCGCACAGCATCATTATCGATGGATCATCTCTCACGGGATCACATATCTCCGGTCTGCAACTTAGCTGCAGCTATTGCGAGATTGAAGGATTGACCATCAACAATTGGGACTGGGCGTGTATCAGGATTTTTGGCCATCATAATAATGTATATAATTGCTATCTTAATGTGAATTCCAATGGCGATGCGCGAGAAGCCGGGGACGGCTTCGCAATAGACCTCGACGGCAATTATAATATGATCGGTGGTCCTGGTGCCAACGACAAAAATATTATGTCCATGGCCTCATCGAGCGCCGCCATATGGGTAAACTCCTCAGCACATAACAGCATATATAACAACTATATAGGTTTGACACCGTGGGGAACAAAACTGGGCACACATACGCGAGAGGGTGACGGCATCTGGATACAGGCATCCGACAGTAACTATGTGGGCGATACGACTATGCTGCCCAACTTCATTTGTAATACATCACGGGCGATATATTTTGACGGAGGCGTCGAAAACGGCTTTAGAAATGAAGTTGCCAATAATATAATCGGTCTTGCGCCAAATATGACCGACACTATTTCAAATAATTATGGTATTTTTACGTCCGATAATATATGCAGACTAAATACTATTGGGCCAGAGAACCTCATTGCGGGTTGTCTGGGACATGGCATTCAAATCGGACCTAACTCATCTGACTATATCGATAGCAATACGATAATCGGAAATACAATTGTGGGAAACCATTTTAGCGGGATTTGTCTGTACTATGAGATCTCCAATACATTTATTGGCGGTCGCAATCCAGGCGATGGAAATATCATATACGGTAATGGTGAAAATGGCATTTATATTTATGACAATGCCGATTCCAATCAGGTGATTGGAAATCATATTGGCGGTGATTTGTTACACCCCGGTCGATCCAATCATGGTAACGGGATAATGATCGACTTTAATTGTGACGGCAATCTGATAGATTCCAATATTATAGCATTTAATGACGACGCCGGAGTTTTAGTCGTATACTTCAGCGAACTTAATACAATAGCACGAAATCTCATTTACTTGAATGGTGGTCTGGGAATTGCTTTGGAAGAAGATGGGGTTACTCTTAATGATCCGGGCGATACCGACGATGGCTGCAATAGCCTGTTGAATTATCCTGAAATCGATTCGCTCTTCATGAATCCGGATAGTACATTCAGGGTTTATGGCAAAGCTGCCGACAGCGCCATAATAGAATTCTTTGTGGCTCATCCCGAAGGCGACACATCTCAACCCGCCGATCCCTCAGGCTATGGTGAAGCATATTCATATATTGGGTCAGATACCGCCGACGGAAACGGCGACTTTGAATATCAAATCAACAACATGGTTCCATACTTTTCAATGATTACCGCCACCTGCACCGATACCCTGGGCAACACTTCCGAGTTTGCGCCTAATTTCAACCTGGTGCCGACACCGCTGATAATTGTTGGCTATTCGCCAATCAATTTACAGGTTTTAGATCCGGCTGGAGATAGCATAGGAAAGCTGTCAGATGACACATATTTCAACACTATTGGCACAAATGCCACGTATGAGGATATTGTGCATGATTCAATCACCATTCAATATCCTCTCGAAGGTGACTATATTATTATCGTACGTTCACAGGGTGACCCCCCACCGGGAGCAATATACTCCGTGGGTATTCGGATCGATGGATCATTACAGGTAATTATTGTCGAAAATGCCGATGTCCCGGCCTCTGGTATGGCTGATACGCTGGGCTATGAAGTCGTCGAGAATTATCATTTCAATAATGGCGACGCCTCCAGAGATAACACCGTCAACCTGATAGATATTTTATATCTGATTGCATATCTATACGATGACCCGCCCGGACCGGCCCCGTATCCGTTGACTGCTGGCGATGCCAACTGTGATCAATATATTAACCTGATCGATATATTGTACCTGATTGCGCACCTGTATAATGAACCTCCCGGTCCGGAACCGTGTCAATGGGAAGACTTTGAATAGCACAGGAATTATATACGATAGGTCAATGAGACTGCAGTATGGAAACTATATAAAAATTAATTGAGGGAGGACACAATGAAGCTGCAGGAAGAAGCAAAGGGAGACGTGGCGATTATTCAACTTAAGGGTAAGGTAATCGGAGGCCCGGATGCCACCATGTTCCACGGCAAGATCCATGAACTTGTCAACGCCGGTAAGAAGCGGATAGTGATTGACCTGGCCAAAGTAGACCTGATGAATTCAGTTGGACTGGGAATGTTGATTTCAGCTTTGGCGACTATCAATAGCGCAGGCGGAGAATTCAGGTTGGCTAATATCACTAAGGGCATAAAAACTCTTCTGACAATAACACAACTTGTGAGAATATTTCAAACATACGAAAGCGTCGAAGACGCGATGAAATCGCTTCGCTAAATTGGTCGCTTTGTTTAGACACGAGCAGCACAACAAACGATACCTGGATGTTGTTAATGGTGTTAGAAAAGCCGCCTTTTCACAATCAGACATCGCCAATAATGACATTTTTGAAATGAGCCCAACTTATATTTAAACAAAGGCCTACACCATTGAAAGCGCAATTCATCAACTCAAGGTGTTTTGTGTAAGCGATTAAAATCAAACCGGATATAAAAAAAGCGTTTCTTTATCAATGATTTTAGAAAGTTCCTGATGAAATTCAATTAATATTGATTCACTGTCAACCGGGTTATCGGGGAAACTGCTTATGATTATTTCGAACGAATTTCGTCAAATTAAAATTCCTTAGGTCCGCAACGCGTATCCGTCCCGAAAATGACCGCTCTATTTATTCGCGATTTCCGCTTTTACGATATTCTCATCCTTTTTCAAAGACTGGTGACAGGTCTGGCATTTATCGAGATCTTCCTTATTCACCATTCTTTTTTGCTCTTTATGACATTCGATGCAAGTCAGATGCATCGCATCGGTATACGAAACGGCGTATTCCAGGTTGACCGGCTGCGTCGAAGCCGCCCGCCCGGGAAGCATATCCTCACGATGACACTCCAGACAGCTTTTGGATGAATACGCGGTCTTGGGCTCGTCTTTCTGATGGCACACGACACAGGTATTATTTGACGGACACACTCCTCCCAGAGAATCGCGCCGGGTAATCGAGGCAATATGACTTTCATGATTGAATATGTTGGTTGTGTCGTACATTGACCTGTGGCATCGGTAGCACGGTGTCGAGCGGTCTCCCGGAAGCGAAATATGGTGACATTTAATGCAAGAAGTGCTGTCGCCCAGGCGTTTTTGATGATCGGTATGATCGAAAATGGTCTTGAAGTTCCGGCGATTACCGTCGATTTTAAGAACCGCCCGCGTAATATCCAATCCTGAAGACGGACGGACCAGGGTTGCACCCCCTTTATCATAAGGCGGATACATCAGGACGAATCCGAGGGGAAGAATAAACACCGCAATAAGTGACACCCGATTTAAACTGTGTGATAGCACGACATTCCAGATCCGTCTGGCCGAACCGAAACCCGACGCTAAAATATGCGCAGTAAATGACTTGGCGGGGATAGGATTGAATATAGGAAGGTATTCTGTCAGACTGATAAATACCAGTCCCGCGGCGGCGATAACGCCAATTCCGAGCGCCCATTCGGTCAAGGACGGGAAATACACCTGTCCGGCATCGGCGGCATACCCGAAAATTCCGACATTAAGTCTGTTGAAAACGAGTCCGAAAGCCGCGGCTCCGGCGGCAATGCCGGCATATACCGGGCTTTTGCGTGTCCCCGGGATGGCAATCAACACAATCGGCAAAATTACACCGATCCCGATTTCCAGAATATAAAGCCAGCTTTCTACGGAACCGGATATTAGAAGTGCTAAATTATGCAAAACCACCAGGTCGATTATTTTAAGTATCAAATAGACAGCAAGCAGCCCCGCACCGATAAGACTCAGCCCGGCAATTTTTGACATATCCGGTCCCGGCAGCGACCGCGATGCAATGCAGCATAATGACCCGTTAAGAGATGACAGCTGCATAGTCTCGGGTCCGGATTTAACACCGAACACGGACGCCGGATCATATATTTTTGACCAGACAATTTTGACAAAAACAAGAAAGAATATCCCCCCGGCCATAGCCGAGATTATAAAGAACAACGGCAACCGCGGAGAATACCACAGGGGGTACAGCCTTTGAGGGGAAACCAGAAAAAGGGACCCCAGCGAAGAATGATGTAAAGACGACAATGAAATTCCAACGATAACCGCAACAAAAGCGACACCGTGAAAGACTGACGCCATTCGCTTCGCCTTCATGCCATCCAGCAGAGTCGGTGCCAGTTCAATGAATGTGACGGTAAAGTATAAAAGCACGCACCAGAACACCTCAAACAGGAAGGAATTAAAATTCCACATAAAAACCGGGTGCCAGAAGCGATAGGGGATCCCGATATCGAATAACAGGGCCAGGCATGAACATCCATAACCCAGAAAAGCAATCAGGATGGCCGGCTTGACGAACGATTTGAACCGCTTCATATGAAGAACGTACACCAGAAAACCAATCGTGAATCCGCTGGTCGAAAGAGCCACTCCGGCAATCATGTTGAATACTTTCCACAGCCCCCATGGAACGCCGTCGGTCAAATTGGTTGTCGCGCCCAATCCGAAAATGAGCCGAAATACGCCCGCCACCAGGCCGAACAGGGCCAGTATCCACAGTACATCCTTGACTATTCGCGCACGGTTATTCATGGCTTTTTTTCTCCGCACCATTGGATTCTGATCCCTTTTGATTGTCTTCAGAGGCTATTTTGATTCTCCGTTTAACTGTCCAGTTTATTGCCAGAAGAGCACCGGCGACGGTCATGCCTATTATCGGCGTCGTGTGAATCAAAGGTTCGGTCAACGAGGGTATGGAGGCGGGAATCGGTTCCGGCCACCCCAGTGCGGACAGATCGACGTCAGAAATGTAAAGAATCGAGGTGCCGCCAAATTCCTTTGCTCCCCATACGTGATTAATATATAGATCAGATTTGTTTTTTATGGCGGTTTGCGCTTCAGTGAGAAGCTTTTCCCGATCTCCGAACTTTATTGCCTTTTCAGGACACGCGTCCACACACGCCGGCAGTTCGCCCTTGTTCAGTCGATCAAAACACATATCACACTTGGCCATATACGGGACGATTTTATCCCATTCATAGCGGGGAATATGGAAGGGGCAGGCCAGCATGCAATACCGGCAACCGATACACTTCTCGCGATCATAAACAACCGGACCTTCATTGGTTTTTGTTATTCCGCCGACGAGGCAGGCCGAGACGCAACTCGGGTCGACGCAGTGCATGCAGCTTATTTTGGCGAAGTGACCGGGGCTTATATCCCTGACGTCGGTTAACCGATACGCTGACAACCCGTCACGGTTTAAAACCTTTTCCTGAATTGTCTGTGGCGCCGCCGTGCCGTGACTGGCTGCGCAAGCCAAGACACACTGCTCACACCCCCGGCATTTAGTTGTATCGACCAGTATACCATAACTCATACTTTGGCCTCCTTGCCATAGAGCGTTTCGGCCACTTGAGCCCCGGCTCCCGGACGAAGCTGCCAGTGAATGCCCGAAATTCGGTCGAATGCAAACAGCACGATATGGGCCAGCTTCGTAAACGGGATTATCAGGAAAAGCAAATCAGCGCTCAGCAGATGCACGAGCATGATGGCGTTCCACGAAACCGGATTGACATTGGGATGCCGGGCCATGTAGCCGGTGACAAATGGAACCAGGATGTTGATCAACAAAATATAATCCATTTTGCGGCTCATGGATCTCAGGCGCGGCGAAAAGACGCGGAATGAAAACAGGATAACCAGGCAGGCTATAGAAAATATCGTCAATACGTCCGCCAGTCCATATCCTATTTCCGGCAAATTGAATTTAAAAAGCCCTTCCCACAAGACTATATGATCGGCCAGAAATAAAGGTACGATAATAATTCCGATATGACTGAGGAATGAAACCGTCGAAAATATCCGTGTCCCGGGTATGAGATGACGTACGGGTACTACCCAGCTTAAGGTATCGGTGACTATTTTCTTCCATGGTGCATTCTTGAGTTTGCGTCCCTTACCGGAAAATATGGAATATATCTGGATAACAGCCAACCTTATCAGTCCGATAACCATAACCAAAAATGTAAAGGCGAATAACGGCCCTTTTGCGAAATCTATCCATTGCACCATGTTTAGTTGTCCTGTAGTTTTTACATTTCCAATAATGCCGCTTCTTCTTTTCTTTCCTGCGGCGATTTTCCCCCGGGAATATGAATGGCTTTCAGAATAAGATCGTGCAAACCCATGACCCGGCAGGGAATATCATAGGTACTCAACCAATTCCTTCAATTGCTTTTTACAATTGGCGCACGGAGCAATGCAGATCTCGGCTCCGGTGCGGCGCAACTGTTCGGCTTTGACGCGCCCGGCGACACTCATGCGGAATTCGTGAATTTCGTCGATCGAGACAAGCCCGCCGCCTCCGCCGCAGCAGTAGTTCTCGCGGCCGTTCGGCTTCATTTCGACAAAGTCTTTGACAAAGGTCTTCAGTATCCTGCGCGGCTGGTCGATAATCCACCCCGAACGTGAGATATTGCAGGGATCGTGATACGTCACTCGTTCCGTAATAATATCATCATCGAGCTTGATCCGGCCTTCATTGATACATTTAAGAGTGTACTCCATGAAGTTGACGACGGGATATTCATCTCGTCCCGCGAACACCGGAACGAAATCGTGCGCAGAACGCGAAGCGTGGCCGCACTCCCCTATCAGAATAGTTCTGCCATCGAGGCGGGTGACTTCGTCAACCAGTTGTCTGATGATGGATTCCAGGTGCCAGTCACTGTAGAAAAGCCCATAGTTGATGCCATCATAATTTCTGGATCCGATGGTCCATTTGTCCCAGTCACCGGAGGCGTACAGGACGGCGGCGTTGCCCATGAGAGTATCAGGCTCCAGCAAATAGTCGCTGACGGCACAGAAAAAGACATAATCCCGGTTCTTCTTATCAACCGGGAAATCCATCCTGATACCGAACATATCTTCCAACTCTTCCGATAAAAAGTCAAGAGTGTTAATAAGAGCTTCCCTTGGGACCTTGGACGTATTATGCGTTTCTCCCTCCAGTTGCTCCCGAACGCTGACCTGCAGGGCTTTGGGCACAATCCCGATAAGGCTCAAAATATAGCGGGCCAGCCGGGTTATCATCCCATGATCCACACCTAGAGGACACTCGCTGGTACACCGGCGACAAGCGGTGCATCGGTAAAACACGTCGAGCATGTCATCGATAATTTCTTCGGTCAGCTCGAAACCGCTCGTTAATCGAGCCCTGATCGCTCCTCCGATAGTGAAATACCTTTTGTATATATCGAGTATAAGATTGGTCCGGTAGCAGGGTATGTCCCTCGGGTTGCCGGTGGCCAGAAAAACCGGGCACGCAACCGCGCAACGGTTGCATTTAGTACTGGAATTACAGTATGAATCGAGTAACGATCTATAGTCACTGTACTTCAATACCGCGGCAAAAGCCTCCAAAAAGCGCTCGACACGATTTTCCCTGACCGGGTTTTCTATATAGTACGGATATTGATTTGCGACTTTCCCGACTTCGCCGGGAGTGCTATTGTGCGTTATTTTGCCGTCCATTGTACACCTTGTTATAATTATCTTTCGACATCGCTGGTATGCAAACCCTATACCAAAGGATTTGACGGTACCATTATATCTTTTTAATAGTGCATGTGGATTCGGAAATTTATTAAGCGGTGCAAGCGATTAGCCGTCGTTGGGAATCTCCAAATTAGTCAGCCGCATTAAAACACGAACCTCCAGCTATTGACCGACTCAGGCCAACCCGATCAGAAACCGTTGCGAAACGTTGCGTCGGTTGCAACACTAAGTTGCGTTACGCAACTTGTTTTATCGCAATAACAAAACTGTTGGCTGCACGGAATGAAACATATCCCAGCCGCGTTAACCTCATTATATTATTATTTCTGAATACTTGGGACATTCTTTAAACTACTATCACATTGTTGTCCATTCGATTAGGGACGCCATTAGGTTTGGCACAAATTCCCGGAAATGCCTTTAACGAAAAACAGATTTATGCCATCACCATTTATCGGCATTCCAATTGCAACATATTCAAACGAGGAATAAATATGAAGTATGGAATAACATTGCTCGGGGAACGGGTATCGCCGCGATGCTCATATGCCGATTCGATCATGCTAATATCCCAAAAACGAAGCGGGCTTTGTACTCCCAAAAGACTCCCGGTCGATAATTTGAATTTGCCCGACCTTAGTGATTTGCTGTTGCAGAACCGTGTCGACGTACTCGTTTGCGGCGGCATAACCAATGAAAACAAAGAATTCCTGAACAAAAGAAACTTGAACGTCATCGACAATGTCATTGGTACCACCGACGGCGTGATTCACGGGCTTACATCCGGCGAGCTCAAAGCCGGTTTCGGATTGAACCACGAACTACAGGATAGCGACGCCGATCCCTCGCCTCAATCTTCCGGGGGAACAACTGTAAAAGAGGCGGCCCCCGGGAAAAATACGGAAACCGACAATATCGATAAACTGAATTGTCTGACCTGTACTATCCGGAGCTGTCTGGACGGCAAGGGGTGCCGTTTCGAACCGGAAACTTTTTGGGGTCGAAACACGCCCAATAAAGAGCAATTGTGTATGCTCGATGCGGCAACCGACATCGCCTGCGAAAGCGAACGGACGCTATGTCGTCTGTCGGAACTGGTATATTTTTGCCTGGAAATGAAATATAGCGGAATCGGTATTGCTTACTGCGTCGAGCTTGAAGAACCGACCTTGATTCTCGCGAAAATTCTTCAAAGGTTTTTTAAAGTGTTCCCGGTCTGCTGTAAAATCGACGGTCCCGGGCTTGTGCACCCTGCGTTCAACGATCTCGACGGTAAAGATCGTCGGGCAAAAAAACATATATCGTGCAATCCGTGGGGACAGGCACAGGTTTTGAACCGGATCGGGACTGATTTCAACATTCTGGTCGGGCTTTGCATGGGATCCGACTGCGTTTTCATGCAGGCGAGTCACGCCCCGTCCACGGCGCTTTTCGTGAAGGACCGGTCCCTGGCCAATAATCCGATCGGGGCCGTGTATTCCGAATACTATTTGAAGGAAGCCTCTCAAGCCAGGCAATGAAAATAAACAAAATGACTTTTCAGGTATAGAAGAAGGAGGGCGGTTATGGCCATTCCAACGTTGAACTCCGTAGGATTTTGCGCTCATTACTCGGAACAGGGAGACTGGGCCTTCGACTTTGCATTGAAGCTGTCGCGAAATCAATCACTGCAACTGAACGTATTTCATTTTTTGACGGATCCGTATGCCGACCAATTGGATGATATCGATCGGCTATGGCCGGATGAGCGGGAGAGACTGGCTATCCAAAAGGAAAAAGAACTGCGCATGTACTATGAAGATCGTGCCGGGGATTATCTCAACGTCGGATTCCGGCTTTGTGAACATGCTGAATGGACAGAACTCCACCGCTGTTTATTGGTCCACGAATTCCAGGTCCTTGTCCTGGCTTATATCACCAAAGGCATAAAATTCGGTCGCTATCCGATAGAGGAGTTCGCGGAAAAATTCATTGCCCCCGTAGTATTAATCGGCCCCAAGTCCGCCGAACAGATATATCTCAACAGCCGGGCTATTCTTATCGAAGACAAACTCGATCTTGACAGGAAACAATGGAAGAGCCTCAATTTTACCCGGTCCGACGTTCAAACCTGATATTCCGGATGAGTTTTTTCAGGAATATGGGTTGTCGCAAAAAATAGACGATGTATATTAAGTCAGGTATGGATATTTCCGGGGACCACGATGGATAAGGAACTGACCAAGCTGATATTAAACTGTATTAACGATGGCGTTTTTACCGTCGATAAAAACTGCATTATTACTTCATTCAATAAATCCGCCGAAAGAATCACCGGTTTTAAAGCTTCCGAGGCCAAAGGGAAGCACTGCTTCGATATATTCAGAACCGAAGTATGTCACAGCCAGTGCGCCCTGAAAGATACCCTTAAAACTCACAACCCCGTGGAAAACGCCCGGGTTACGATTATTACACGAAGTGGGAATGAACTGCCGATAAGCGTCACAACGACCATGCTAAAAAACGAAGCGGGTGAACTGATCGGAGCCGTGGAATTTTTCAGGGACATATCTGAAATTGAATATCTGCGCAAAAGCCTGAACCAGAAAAACACCCTCGACAGCATAATAAGCGTAAATCAGAAAATGCAGGCGCTGATAAACCTCCTGCCCGATATCGCTGAATCGGAGTGCAACGTACTCATTCAGGGACCGAGCGGTTCCGGGAAGGAATTGTTCGCCCAGGTTATCCACGGGCTGAGCCCCCGCCGCTATGGACCATACATACGATTGAACTGTGCCGCTCTTCCAGTCAATCTGCTCGAATCGGAGCTGTTCGGATACGAAAAAGGCGCTTTTACCGATGCCAAAAGCAATAAACCGGGGCAGTTTAGTTTAGCCAACAATGGCGCGCTTTTGCTCGACGAAATCGGTGAGATGGATCTGTCTCTGCAGGTGAAATTGCTGAGGGTGCTGAATAATGGAGAATATCGTCCCCTCGGGTCGGCCAAGACCTATCATACCAACGCCAGAATAATTGCGGCCACTAATTCCAACCTCGAAGAGGAAATAAAAAACGGTCGCTTCCGTGAGGATCTCTATTACCGTATCAATGTCGTCAACATAACCATTCCGCCGCTGAGAGAGCGGCCCGAGGATATCCCGCTGTTAATCAACCACTTCATTCAAAAGTTCAAAAAGAAAAGCCA
Organism: uncultured candidate division Zixibacteria bacterium; assembly: GCA_963702205.1. Lineage (GTDB taxonomy): Bacteria > Zixibacteria > MSB-5A5 > GN15 > PGXB01 > CALAMC01. The sequence continues at coordinate 834,081 of OY969724.1, read as the reverse complement.
CCGACCAATTAAATCAATATCGCCGGACGCATTGGCAACCATACGACAGCACCCGTTGCCCGGCAATGTCCGCGAATTGGAAAACGCCATAGAACATGCTTTTGTCATGTGCCACGATTCGGAAATCGGCATGGAACACCTGCCCCAGCACATCGTATCCGACAGTTCCCCCGGAGACAAAACATATAATCATAAAAGCAGTGAGAAAGTCTTAATCTCGGAGACTCTAAGACGATACAACGGCAACAAGGTCAGGGCCGCCAGAGAGCTGGGCATGCATCGCACCACTCTGTGGCGCAAAATCAAGGCACTTGGGATCGACAATTAATCATAATGCCGGGTCAATCTTAAGGACTGCAACAAAATCAGAAAAACCCCGGCCCTATCTGTAGACTGAATACCTGATGTCCTTCTGCATTTTTGCAATCTAATTGCCTGCTTATGTATTGACAAAACGGCGGGATTAAGAAGACTAACCCGAATTATATCAATAAAAAAAGCGTCCCTTTATTGATGATTTTGGAAGATACTTGCTTAATTCAACGTAATAGACAGATGTTTTTGCCTCAACACGGAAGTGGCTGATTCAGCCGCTTCTTTGCTTCTGGCCCCGGCTATTGTTTCGAGCCGGTCTTAAGCCATATGAAGGCTTGACAAAGACAGGATTGTCCGCTATTTTAAGCCAACCTTAAAGCCGGTATTATACGGATAATATCGACGGGAGAACTGCTATGTTTAGGCCGTTGATTATTTCCTTGCTCATTCCGGTTTATTCCCTTGAATAATCCAATTTTTCGGCTTATACCCATAAGCCGCTGGAACATCGATAGCCAAAAAAATAACTGCAACTAAACTTAGTGCTTTGCGCAAAAATTTAATCCTGAGGTGGTGACTATGAAGGCATTGGTATTGTTCCTCATCATGTCGGTCCTGCTTATCGCGTTGGCGATCCCGGCCCTGACCCAGGACGCCACGGACGACCCCTTCGGCGGTGGTTTTAAGATAAACTGCTCCCCCGAAATCTTCGGTATGGGCATACAAAACGATTCCCTGCACGGATGGGGGTTTAATTGGGCCTCGGGATCAGGCGAGAATGCAGTATACTTGTCGGGAGATGGTAATTTTCCCGAGTCCGGACAATGCGGGAACATTCGAGATATGGCCGCGGCTGATTTCAACGGCGACGGCATGGATGAAACCGTCGTGGCGTGGAACCGCCCCGATGGTGGAATATTTCTCGGTATTCCGTGTATTGATTCTGTCACTCTCGCACCGCACTTTACCGGATGGAGAGTTCCTACAAGTTCTATATTACCCGGCGTTCTGTATGCCAATGACTCTTTGGCCGAATTCCTCGGAGAAATCCGCGTCGTGACCGGGAATTTCGATCCTGATTTCGGCAAAGAATTTGTCCTGGCTTACTTGGCATACGACGGCACGGTCACCCTGTCCGTCTTCGACGTCGATTCACTATCGATACCGGAAGAAAAAGGGACCATATCCGATCAGGCGGTCTATACCTTGGTTCCGCCGTCACAGCGGATGGACAAAATCAGCCGATTCGATGTGACCACCGGAGATTTTGACGGCGACGGTTTTGATGAAATAGTCCTGCTCGTCAAGTCCCCTCAAAATTCGAATGGCTCAATCAATGTTTGTTCTTATGACGTCGTTTGTAATTATAATTACGATTCGACAAGTTACGATGTCAATATAGTCAATAAATCCAAAATTCCATTTAGTATTGCCGCCCAAGGTGCCGGTCATACCTGCCTGCGTCGGCTGGCAGTTACGTCCGGGAATTTCGACACCGATTCTCTTGATGAAATAGCAATCATGCACCGTTGGGCGAATCCTTATAAAGATACCACCCGTATCGGCAACGCTATTACTCTAAAATTGAATTCCGGTATGTCCGCAATTGTCGATTCCGGTGCTGTACAAATGCCTCCGGTTCCACCCTGGGTGCCGGACAACGGAACGAATGGAACGAACGGCGAAATCCAAGCCCTCATAGTCTATGATAACAAGTTGATAGCTGGTGGTATCTTCACAACCGCCGGCGGCGTAAGCGCCAAGTATATTGCGGCCTGGGCGGCTTGGGATGGCACCACCTGGTCGCCGCTGGGATCGGGGATGAACGGACCAGTCTATGCCCTCACAGTTTATGATGGCAAGCTGATAGCCGGTGGTTATTTCACAACTGCTGGCGGCGTGAGCGTCAATAATATAGCAGCCTGGGATGGCACCACCTGGTCGCCGCTGGGAACGGGGATGAATGATATAGTCTATGCCCTCACAGTTTATGATGGCAAGCTGATAGCCGGGGGGGATTTCACAACCGCCGGCGGCATAAGCGCCAATCGCATAGCAGCTTGGGATAACACTACCTCCGCCTGGTCGCCGCTGGGATCGGGAATGAATGGCCCAGTCATTGCCTTCACTGTTCATAATGACAAGCTGTTTGCCGGGGGAGCTTTCACAACCGCCGGTGGAACAAGCGCCAATCGTATAGCAGCTTGGGATAACACAACCTCAGCCTGGTCGCCGCTGGGATCGGGGATGAATGGACCAGTCTTTGCCCTCAAATTCTTTGGTGGCCAGCTGATCGCCGGGGGCAGCTTCACAACCGCCGGCGGTGTGAGTGCCAATAATATTGCCCGCTTTAACGTCTCGATTTGGGTTCCGGTGGGCACGGGTATGAACAGTATAGTCAGGGCCTTCACAATCTATAATAACAATCTGATCGCCGGGGGATACTTCACAACCGCCGACGGCGTGAGTGCCAATCACATAGCTTCCTGGAATATCACTACTTGGTCGCCGCTGGGATCGGGGATGGACGACTGTTGTGTCAAGGCCCTCACTGACTATTATGATGGCAAGCTGATAGCCGGGGGCGATTTCACAACGGCCGGTGGCGCAATTGCCAATAATATAGCAGGCTGGGACGGAGCGTCCTGGTCAGCTTTTGGTTTGCGCAGTGAACTGCCTATGGACATTATGGCCGGAAATATTGACCGAAACTTGCCAGGCGACAATATAGTAGATGAGCTATTTATTACGTCCTGCCGCCAGAATGGAGACAGCATTGAGCAGTTTGTTAAGGGATATTCATTTGATGGCGGAACTCTCTGCCAGATAGTAGATACGGCCGTAGTTGATGGAATCAGGAGCGATATGAATCCGGGCGACATGTTTTCCGGCCGTCGGACCGTGGCGCTGGGTGAAGTTACCGGTGATGGCTGGACCGACCTGACCATGCTCCTGTCCAATAATACGGGCGCGCCGAAAATCGAAGTTTTTGGAATTTATCCGGACACTGAATCCGTCTGTGCTTTGGATAGCATGGTTTTCCTCGACGCGCTGGAAACAGGCCTTAATGGCTTAAGCGAGCTGGTTCTGGCAGATATGGACACTATGACGGTTACACTCGGCCCGCCCATATCATTTACCATTGACAGCATTGTCCAACCGCTGGCGTTAATCTATGCCCCCCCCGTCCATTACGATATTCTGAATGGCACAACCTGGGATATCAGCAGGCGCTATCCCTTCCCGGGCGACCCCGCTTATAATAGTAGAGTCGAATATATTAAGGATGAGCAAGCAACCCTTATGACGGAAACTAAATTGCACTGGGATTGGGGAGTATCGAATAGTGTGAAAAATTGGCATGATTATGGAGGTTTTAACGCCAGCAATTACTTTGATTCGACTTATGGTGAAGGGTTTGCAAAAGACTCCAGTCTTTCGAAAACTATTACGGTTGGATGGGACATTACCTCAAATGTTGACCAGATACAATACATTAGATATAGTTGCCGTGTATTCGAATACCCGATTTTTGCAGGGGGCAAAAAAAGGGGAGATGTCATGGTGCTTGGTCCGCAATATACAAGCAACACGACCGACCCTGCCATAGACTGTAATAATTTGCTGCCAAATCATGAAGTCGAAAACATTCTCTCCTATCCGCCCTGCAATGAAGCTGGGGAATTGTCGTACAATCCTTTGATGGCATCCGGTGTCATTGGCCAGGCAACAGATATGTGGACAATGCAGCAAATTGGCTCCCCCAGTGTATGGACTCTCTCGCAGGCGCTGGATGTAACGACATCTGTTGACTCGTCAACTGACTATAGTTCAACTTATGATACGACAAAAGGCTTGACTTTTGAGGCCTCCGCCAGCTTTACGTTCGGAGTGGATGCTTTTAAGACAACGTTGGGGTCGTCACTATTTCATTTCGAAATAGGAAATGAAACCAGCAATGGTAATTCTTACAGTGGTGGGGAGCTATCAACCATGACGACGAGTTACCATAGGACCGACGCTGTTAAAGTCTATTTTGAGGCTATTAATACCCTCGGATCATATGCGGACAACAGAAAGTATCGTGTAAGACCTTACGCTTATTGGGCCAATTCCGGCGCCCTTGTTATCGATTACGCTGTCGAACCTTGTCAAAATCAATCGAAGTTGCCTCCAAGCTGGTGGCAAATCCATTATAGCGTTGAGGACCCCGCCTTTATCCTGCCGTGGCGTTTGGAAAAAGAGAAATTGGGCACCACTGATGCGGAAAGATATAGGTATCGAACCAGAGAAATACTATTCGTCCCGGATAATCCCGCTCCAAATGATACGATCCTCATCGCCGCCCGGGTGCACAATTACAGCCTGGTACCCACGCAGGGTAATGTTAAAGTCAGTTTTTATCTTGGTAATCCGGCCCATGGCCTGATTCTTAAGGATAAAAACAGCGGCGACAGTGTTTTCTATGCCTGTGATACTCTCGGTAACCCGACTGTAATAGCCCCGCAGGGCAGTGCCATTGCCATGATGCACTATCGAGTGCCGTCTAATATCCCTGCTTGTCAGCTTATCTGGGCGGTAATCGATCCCTTTAATGAAATCACCCCGGAAGTGCACGACAATGACGACTGGGCGACCAACAACAAGGGTTGGAATGAGCTAAGGGTGAAAACAATTACTGGCAGTGTTTGCACCGACAGCGACGGCGATGGCTGGTATGATCCGGACACAACCTGCAGTAGCTGCGATGACTATAGCACTGGCTGGGATGATGAATGGGATAACTGCCCATCAGTACCTAATCCCGATCAGACCGACAGTGACGGCGACGGTATTGGCGACGCCTGCGATATTTGTCCTGGTTTCAATGATAATGCTAATGCCGACAGCGATGGTATTCCCGATGGCTGCGATAATTGCCCCAACGATAATAATCTTGATCAGCTTGATACCGATGGCGATTTATTGGGCGATGTTTGCGATCCTGACGATGACGACGATGGCATTCTTGATACCAGCGATAATTGCCCACTCAATTATAATCCGCTTCAGGAAGACGAAGACGAGGATGGTATTGGCGACGCCTGCGAAATAGCGGAATATATATGCGGTGATGCCAGCGGTGATCAGGTTGTCAATCTGCTGGACATATTGTATCTGATTGCTTATAAGTACAATACCCCACCGGGACCGGCTCCGATACCCCCCGAAGCGGGCGACGCCAACGGTGATGGTGCTGTCAATCTGATAGATATTTTGTACCTGATCGCATACAAGTATAATTCCCCTCCGGGACCGGAACCGATTTGCCCGTAATGTAAGAAGAATTTCTGAATAGCAAAAGGCGGCCACCCGGCCGCCTTTTTATTGTCAAATTTTTCTCTAATCACGACATATTTAAAATCTTTTAAATCCATATTGAATCAAAACCCTGCTCTAACACAATAAGAATCCATCAACTTTGGGTATTTTGCACAAGTGATTTGAAATTAACCGGATATAAAAAAAGCGTCCCCAAGGGGATTCGAACCCCTGTTGCCGCCGTGAAAGGGCAGTGTCCTAGACCGACTAGACGATGGGGACGTTTTCGGTCTTAAATCGTGCCCGCAAGTATAGCAATATTCTGCTATCTGTCAAGGAAAATCGCGGGCCGCAAGCCAGCCAAAAGGCTATAAACAAGCCTGCCCCAAAGCCGTATCTAATGCCCTCTGCCTGCCTATTTCAGCAGGATCATCTTTTTCGAAAGGCTGTGGTCGCCGCATTTGAGAAGATAAAAATACACCCCCGATGAAACCGGCTTGCCCGCTTCATCGGTCCCGTTCCAGTCGACCTGATAGTTTCCGACCGGCATCTCTTCATCAACCAGATCAACCACCTTCTGACCGAGCAGGTTATAGACGCTCAAGGTCACACTGGCGCGCGATGACAACGCGAACGGGATGACCGTTGACGGATTAAACGGGTTGGGTTGGTTTTGATATAAAACAAAGTCGTTCGGGATAATACCGTGATCGACCTCTTCGACGTCGAGTGCCAACAGGTACAGATTCTTTGCCGCCAAAGCCTGAGCCTTGAGATCGGGGTAAGTGTCGGCGGCCAGAAGTGCGAAGACGGCCGTGTCGGCCTGACCGTTGACCATCGGCGTCGGCCCGACTCCAATGAGATGTGCCAGATCGAGTCCGGCGCCGCCGTCGACCGAGTCGGGATCGATCCCGCCCGACAGCGCTGCGAATTTGTCGGCTTCGGTCCAGGGCAGAAAAGAGAAAGACCCACCCTGCTTGGCTTGTGTGATGACTTTGTACAACAAAGGTCCCTCATTCCAGAGCACCGATATCCCCCTGAATCCTGAGGAATCGAAACCGAAAGGATTCTGATAACATATCATGCCGAGATTTTCCGGCGATGAATATGTTCCGATATTGTAAGCGATCGAATTGTTGGCGTCCCAGTTGACATACAAACCGGCGTAGACATTGTTTAAGGTCGTCCCGGAAATGTTCCTGATGATATATTCCATTATGACAAACTGCTGGTACTCGGGCGCCGTCCAGCTGAGAGTCTTCTGCGTTATCTCCAGTCCGATCGGGTTCTCGGCCTTGCTGTCATTAAAAGTCGACCACGATTCCTGGTTGGCCCGCGGACCCGGCGAGAACGTCTGCATATCGCCGCCGGGAGCGACCGCGAAATCATTGTCGGGTTCAGGTACGACATTGCGGGCACCGTCGGAGACATGGTTGGCGTCGGTAGCCACCATGAACGCCGCCTCATACATATTGTTGGCCCCATCGAAAGCGAACCCGTTCTTGCCCAGCGGATAAAAACTTCCTGCAGCAAAGCCATACTGCCCGAAATTGGAAACGTCGAAGACGATCCTGCCTGTATTGTGCGTGAAATACGATATTTCCGGTTTGGCCCCGACCAAAAAGTACAACTTGGCTGCTTTCGTATATCCCCCGGCACCGTACAATGTCATATCGAGGCTGAGCATCGACCCGGCCGTGACCGTATTGGATATAAGAGCCTCGAACGGCACATGACCGGATACAACATCCCCTATCCCAACCGTGCCGAAATACAGGGAGTCGGAAGTGAACGTTAAAACGCCGTCACCGCCCGATATTCTGGCATAAACCTCATCGAGCGAGCCGCCGCGATTGGTCAGGACCACGTCGGCCGAGGCGACGTCGCCGGGATTGATGGTGCCGATATCGTACGAGTACACCCGCAGATCGGGATTGGAGGCGGCCGTAAGCGCCGCTATCGACGCCGGAATCTTGATCAGACCGTAACCGTAATCGTTGTCCGGCAAAGTTTGTCCTATGTCGCTGCATCCGGCAATAAGCGCCTGTTTGATTTCATCGACCGTGGCATCCGGTGCCACCTGGCGCAAAATCGCCACCGCCCCGGCTACGTGCGGTGCGGCCATCGACGTCCCGCCGTGCGCTTCATAGTAAAATGCATTTGGTGGGATAGATGACCGAATATTCTGTCCCGGTGCTACCACGTTCGGTTTTATAGTTGTACCATCGCAATCCGATGGTCCCCGCGATGAACCGCTGGCGATCAATGTATCGCCTGAAATCGGCAAAACATCCAGCGCTCCGACACAAAAATCCGACAGGGGAGCGCTCGCCCGGTTGGCCGGGTTAGCTATCGTGGCGTCACCAGCAACACCGCCTTCATTCCCAGCCGCGAAAATATTGACAATCCCGAGCGCCTCGGTGTTGTCGATCATCGCCCAGAAATAATCATCGCAGTCCATATCGGTATTGGGAATGCCCCAGCTGTGATTAATGACGTCGGGCATATCGGAACTGGTATTGGGGTCGCCATCGGGATCGGCCGCCCATTCAAAAGCATCGATAATCGACGCGCCCGGAATGTCAATCACTGCCGCCGAAATCCACTTGGCTCCGAGCGCAACGCCGACCGTATCGCCGGTGGCATCGACGTGCCCGACCATAATTCCCATGACATGCGTGCCATGCCAGTATGAACTAAGCGTGGTATTATATGTGTGCGGGGCCATTTCGCCGCCAATCGGATCGAACCACGACGCCGAGGAATCGCCGTCTTTACCCCGCCAGCTGTTGACCAGCGCCGGATGTTCGCCATAAATACCGGTATCGAAAGAACAAACCACCCGCCCGGTGCCGTCGTAACCCATCGCCCACGCCTGATCGGCCCCGACCGCCTTTAGATTACCTTCCACCCCGACCAGAGCTTTATTGTAATCATCATAGCTGTCTTTCAACGGCTCGATAGATCTGATCGTGGGAAGCTGAAACACCTGCAAGACGTCACTTCGGCCCGCAATATTTTTAAGCTGTCCAACTGCAACGTCGGCCGTAACGACGTCTATTATCCAGTGGCTTTTAATATGGGCCGCCTGACCGTCACGCTCCAAAACATCGAGATATCCCAGCAAGTCGTTTTGCGACAAAGAAGCCGCGCTTTTCAGACGCTCCATCCCGACCCGGTGACGGTCGGCCAGTTTGGCAAACGTGGCCTGAAGATCGGCTTTTAGGGCCGAGGGTTGTTCGTCCGATACCACGGAAATTATGACCGGAACCAGTTGAGCGTTATCGAGACCTTTTATAGTTTCCAGAAGTTTGGGAACGATCTCACCCGAAAAAGAAACGGATGGTATTATCAGCATCATAAGCAGAATCGCGAACGAGACTAATGTTTTCATATCCGGCCCTGCCTGGTAGTATTTATTCTATTGTTTGTCAACAAGTTAAGGATAATATAATTTCCATAATTTGCAAGAAAGATTTTTATACATATCTATCATCGGACAGGTATATTCTCCACATCCGGAAATTATAGAACAAAACCAATCTTCTCCACGTTTTTAATATAGACGATTTTCGCTCCCCTCGGAGCCGAAAAAAACGAAAAAAGACGTGGCGACCCAAACAAAACTGCCTTCCGTTGTTTCCTGTAAATAATCACCCGTCTTTTGATTGAAAAACGAAATTTAAAATATAAAAAGACAATACAAATGAGACTACTTTAATGGAAAGCAATTACGGGGTATATTGATATATGAAAAACAGTGCTATTGGACTAATTTTATTCATATTTTCGGTATTCGGCTACGTCGGTGCGTCGGCCCAGGTTACATTCGCACCGCGCGCCAACTACGAGACCGGCGCTTCATATTTCACGGAACCTGACTGGGTCGATACCGGGGATTTCGACGGCGACGGTGACGTCGATATCGTCGCCATAAACTACGGACCCAGAAACGCCGCCATATTTTTCAACAACGGCAACGGTACTTTCGCAGACCCCGTCTATTACACGGTCCCGGTTCATCCCCGGGTCGTACTGGCGCAGGACGTCGACGGCGATGAAGATATCGACCTTCTGGTGACATCGCAATCGCCGCAATATCAGGTGGCCATTCTCTACAACAATGGCAGCGGAGTATTCGAGGAAACAAAATCGCTCCTCGCCGAATCGGCCTTGTGGGACGTCCGGGCCGAGGACCTCGACGGCGATGATTTGCTCGACATCGTCGCTGCCAATTCCGCGTCCAATGAATTTTCGGTTTTTATAAACGAAGCCGATACGGGCTACGCCGACGCCGATACCTACGGCACCAATACCGGTCCGCACATTATTCAGCCCATCGATTACGATGGCGACAAAGACGTCGATCTCGCCATCTCCAATTTTTTGAGCAACAACGTCTCCATTGCCAAAAATAAGGGAAACGGCCAATTCATATCCGGTGGTAACCTGCCAACCGGTTCGGGGCCCAACTCGCTGGTCGCCGCCGATCTTAACGGCGACCTGATCCCGGATCTGGCGACCGCCAATCAGGTTGCCAATACCATATCGGTCATGCTCAGCAACGGCGACGGGACTTTTCAGACCGCGACAACGTACAGCGCCTTCGGCGGCGATCCGTTTCATATCATCGCCGGTGACGTCGACCTCGATGACGATCTTGATTTGATTTTTATCGACCATTACAGCAACGTGGTCGTCGTCATGCCCAACAACGGCGACGGCACTTTCTCATCGGGCCGCCTGTTCTCGACCGGCGATACTCCCGAGGGCCTGGCCGCAGCCGACTTTGACGGCGACGGCGACCTTGACATGGTCGTGGCCAACAGGTACGATAAAAACATTTCGGTTTTCTTAAATCTTATCAATTCACCGACCGGTATCGACGATAACGAGGATATTCTTCCGCGCGATTTCGTCCTCGATCAAAACTACCCGAATCCCTTCAATCCCGACACGAGAATCGATTTCTCGCTGGAGCGTCGCGCGCACGTGGACATTTCGATATACAACGTCCTGGGGCAGCAATTAATCAACCTGATGAGTACAACGCTCGCCGCCGGGCCACATTCGGTGCACTGGAACGGCACCGACCAATCCGGCCGCGAGATGCCGTCGGGGATATACTTTTACCGCCTGCGAACGGAGACCCAAACCGAGATCAGGAAAATGATGTTGTTGAAATAATCCATGAAGCGCGTTAAATGAATCTATATTTATTCCGGGCAGATCAATTCCGGATCACCTGGTGTTTCATCATACAAATTGCTTATTAAAGCCAGTGCATCCAATAGATTAATGTCGTCGTCGCTATTAACGTCGCCCGCTTCCATGGGCACCGGCTCGGGGCCATCCTCGTACAACCAGGCCATTATATACAGATATCCTCAAGATTGACCAATTCATCTTCATTAGCGTCGCCACAAATGAAACTCGGCCCGATCTTGAACCTATGTGAAATCAAAGTGTCAGTATTATTTAAATAATCATAAGCCCTCAAACGCAAATAACAATTATTTGCTTCTATATCGGGAACATCCCAATCATATCGCCCCATTGCGTTTTTAACAAATCCATAATTATAGGGTACGGGCCCGATTATATTGGCCCAATTCTGCATACTATCAGAAGAATAATCTACATATAATGAACAAGACCTTAATATACCTTCAGGTGCACTCCAGGCAATTAAACAAACCGAGTCACTGTATATTTTTGTCATTGAAGGAATAGGAAGGTTCAGATTTAAATTAAAACTTCCCCCGGTGAAATACGCTCTATAATAATGTGTACTGTCGGCCCAGGAAGGAGATACGAAGAAATCCACCTGTCTTTGATAGTCATTATATCTGTATATTAATGTATCCGCAGAAAAATCCCGCCATTCCCAGTGATGGAATGTTCGTGTGCTGTCATACACGGCGTCTATATCTTCGGCATATAGCATCACGTATTCGTTTAGTAACCAGCAGCCTTGATAGGGGATATTTTGCAAAACAGGGTCATTTCCCAATCCCACCTGGACATAACATTGAGTAACATCATTATAGGATAAATCCAAATACTCATATTGAACAATAGCTATTCCTTGAACCCCTTCATAATAGGCATACCAACCTTTGGCCAATGCGCTGGCTTCTTTTTCTCGTATATGATCATCATTTAAAATCATTGCGTCAGCCACTGCGGTATCAGAAATAGAGTATGCTTCTGTTAATGCAGATGCCATTGCCGAATATTTTAGCACAATAAAACAATTATCTTTTGCAGGCTCACTACCAAAGCCAAAACCAAGTTTATCATTCAATCGAAGTGCAAGTACCGTCGCCAACGAAGTGTCGGTATCTCTAATTCTTTCAGGATCCCATGAATCATCTGCTGGGGTTTGCATCATGGAACAATAGAAAGTTTCAGTTCTCTGGATAATTGGGCCTAGTGAATTATGATGGATAGATATAAAGGATCGAGCCCCTACGGAATCAGCCAGAAACGCCCTGCGCTGCAATGGCAGAAATGTATCTGTATAACGGGTATAAAATATATCGCATGAATCAGTAAACAAATATTCATATAGCAATGTATCCCTTAATATTTTCATTATAGACAGATTAAGTTCATTTTCGCAATAAGTTGTATCCAGCGACGTTGCTGCACAAGTTCCGTGATCATTTCCTCCATGCCCGGCATCCACGCATAATAAAATCTGCGTTTGACTCATGGGCGCCAATAATAAAATAATTATCACAAAATATGAAATTGAATACAACAAATGTGCCGATTTCATCATTCCCCCCTAATAAATATGTACCCCTTCCCAGAGCAACACAGGGCTATCATTTTCCCATCCGGAGAAAATCGCCCTGTTTGGCAATTTTCCTCATTCATTTCATGCGCGAGGTCAATAAATGTGCCCGAATCTATATCGAATAAAAATAGATAGCCGGTGGAATTATATTCATCTATGTCACAAGTATAATAAAATAGAATTTCTTTGTATTTGGGATTGATATCTTCATTCATAAACCCGCAACCAATGTAGTCTGCTTTAATATTTTCTAGTACAGGAAATGTATCCAATAAAATCGACGTCGAATCTTTGAGGTCGGTTATGAAACCACCTCTAACATAGTATTTTTGCTTCAACGATTGTACCGTATCTTTGTAATTTTTGTCATAGGCATAGATCGAATCCTGCAAATCGGCCCGCATTAGGTATAATCCGCCTGACGTTAATTTATAAATATAATTATTCCTCGAACGAGCCTTTGCACTATATTTGCTTTCCGGAAACGTCGGGGTTTTCACGCCGCCTTCGTACAAATAGTAATATAAATTCCCCTGCACCGTTAGATACGGCCCCTCAAAATACCCGTCATTTAATCCCCTTGGCAAGGGCAAGTCTTTTTTAAATTCCTGAATTACTTTGGATTCACCTGTCTCTATATCATATTTAACCAGCTTAATATGTTCGATCATTCTGGATCTCAAATCTTCAAAAGCGACTATTTCTTTATCAGTCAGCCATTCGAACCGATGAAGGGGTTGGTTTGATTTAACAGTAGCGATTTCATTTCCCAATGTATCCACTACGAAGATATGCGATCGGCTGATAAAACCTAATTTATTGCCTGATGGCGACCATTTTATTGGACCGCTAATTGGAGTACCATCGGTTCCCCCAATTTCTATGACTCTGAAGTTTCTATCATCATCGCCAAACGACACTGAATAAATGACGGTTATAGCTATTATGCACCCAATAATCCATATATTCCCGCATTTAAATTTCATCGATCCCTCCTTTAAGCAAATAGACAATGCCTTTTCTTGACCAAACGGGCTCTGAATATAATGAATAGCCCCAATTACCTATTTATACACATTAATAGATAGTTTTGTCAATAATAATATTCTTTAATTCTCGCATTACCTAACATTGTCCTTCGTGAAGTGGATGAGTGCCGCTAAAGCTCAATATTTCTGATCTCCACGTAATTGGCATCAGACTCTTTAAAAAAATGTAAGCCAACAATGTTCTATCGGGTGATATTGTCGGGCTGAGTTCAATTTTATCCGGCGTATTGATGATCTGGATTTCATCATTGCTTTTCAAATCTGCCAGGTATATATCGGAAGCCACTATATCATCATATTTTTCATCATAGCCTTCAATATAGGAAATAGTGCCCGGTTTAGTGCCTCCATGCCCCGGATCGATGAATATATCTATATAATCCTTTGATGCATGTGATCCGCCAACACAAATTAAAACCAACATAAATGAAATGAGCGGTAAAAACTTTATCACTGCCCCCTCTCCTTTTTCCGATACATTATAAATCCGTTCTTATCCGCCACAAATGCGACCTTTAATCCATCGGGCGCATAACAAGGATAACCACAAAACGCCTGATCTCCCGGTGGATCCATTATTATTAGTTCCCGTTTTTCCGGATAAAACATGCCGATTCTGGTTGCGACCGTCCTGTCTCCTGGGGCATCATCGAAAGCTATATCAACGAGGATTTCCGGGAATCGAGGATTAAAGTTGGAAAAGCTGATACTGCAACTATACGTACTATCCAGCGGATTTCGAATAAGTGAATTCATATCCAGATGCATGGAATCAATCAGGTTTATATATATGCCTCTGCTTAATATGGCATGATGATTGGGACTCATTATTGCACCGCCGCGATGGGTTCCGTCAATTGGCGGAAATATTTGAATAGAATCGGAGGAATTCAGGTTGACTTTATAAAGCCCTTCATTGTGCCATTTCAATATATAATCATCATCTAACGACGGCGATTTCTCGGGACGAACCCAGCGCTTTTCCTGGAGAGTGCCCGATTTTGCCGAGTTTGTCGTATATTGGGTAAACTGATAATATAAATTGCCGTCAATACTTTCCAACGGTCCATGAAAGGACGTTGTATTGGCAATATCATGATAATGTCTATATCTCGTGAATTGAGAGATCAATTTGCTTTCTTGCAATTTAATATTAAAAACAACGAGTTTGTTTATCGAAGAATCTTTATCCAATCCCTCGTTCAAACTCAAACAAACTTCATCGTTCGACAACCAGAGATACCGTTGCGGCACCAAACTAAAATCATGCACCAACTCCACATTTCCAAGCGTATCAACGATTACAAATCCATCCTTGTTAAAAAAGGATATTTTCGAACCATCCGGCGACCATTGTATGGGGGTTGCCATTGGAATTACTGATACGCGCCCAATGTTTATGATTTTGTTTGTTACGAATTGATCGACACTCTCCGAGTAAGCGACAGAAAAAATGACGCAAAGGCTAACTAATGTCGCTAATAAACGGCTTTTCATCCCACCCTCCTGGCTTAATAATATTATGAACCTCAAACAAACGGACGAATATATGAATTCCCCCCATCCTTTATTATACACATTAATAGATAGTATTGTCAATAATAATATTCTTAAATTCTCGCATTACCTAATATTGTCCTTTGTGAAGTGGATGAGTGCCGCTAAGGCTCAATATTCCTGATCTCCACATAGTTGGCATCAGCTTCATAAGAAATATAAGCCAACAATTTTCTATTGGGTGATACTGCCGGGCTGAGTTCAATTTTATCCGGCGTATTTGTGATCCGAATTTCATCCTTGCTTTTCAAATCAGCCAGGTATATATCGGATGCCACTATATCATCATCTTTTTCAATCGCTTTCACAAAAACAAGATTCTCACTATCGGAAAGCCAAGATTCCATATCGGCACTGTTAGATTTACGCAAAACATTGCCGTTAAGATCAAGAACTACCATGCCCCGGCCGGAACTGCAGACAATCTTGTTGCCGTCTGGCGCAAGTTGCGGTAATCGATATGTTTTTCCGGTTGTAACTCGTTTGTATGGGCGACCGTCATATCGAATCAGCCATACGTCATTGTCTCGTTCCTGGCCCCATTGACGGGTTTGCCAATAATCGTAATTGCTGACCACATAATACAAATTGCCATCAAGGCTATTATCTCCAATCATATTTTTAAGTGAATCTGGGGATGAAAACCCGTCGTGCGAAATGCACAATTTACCGTCATTCAACTTCCGGATTATATACCTTTCATAGGAAGCCCTTGTAGTGGTGACGCTGAACGCCGTATCCACCGTCCCGTTTAAAAAGTACTTTAAGAATATCTCATCTACAATGGTTGTACCTTTTTCTCGTCTCACATTTCGCTGCTTAACCAATATTGTACTATCCGACATCCAATCGTATTTGAGACCATAAACGGGAGCGAGACTGTCCAATACGCCTGACTGGACATCATAAATCATCAATTGATTTCCTCGGGTAAATGAGAGATATTGACCCGTCGGCGACCATTTGCACAAATTCCCAACCCCGAGCCGAGTTAATTGCTGAGCGCTGGACAGGCTTGCAATAATGCTAAGAAGTAATAGCGAAATTAAAATTGTAAATAGATTTCTTTATTTCATTTTGTATTCCTCTTTTATGTAAATAATCCTGGATTAATGAAATCTTTAATTCTATTTCTTGAATAATAGTATTTCATAATTTATGAGTTAGGCCTTACATATAAAATTCACCTTCACAACCCAATTTCGATATCTAAATGGCAACTCATAGATTTGCCCCGATTGCTTATTTATACACATTAATAGAGGGTGTTGTCAATGTTAAAATTTCTGAATACCGCGATTCCTAATCTCGTCCTTTTGCTTTACGAATTCAAAGCCTTGACAGATTTCCGTTTGTGGACTATCTTGTCTTTGTAAGGCGCGATCTTTCATATTACCCGGTCTCGGCTGGCCGCCATATTCTTCATTCGCCGCAGCCGACGGGCCGCATTTCATTCACGCCGAAGACCGTACTTCCGGGCGCCGACCTGACAAGAGAATAATTTTCTTATTTCAAGAGGTATGCTATGAGATTGTTCAAGGTCAAACCGGCAATCGGGGCTTTAACCGTATGCACCATTCTTATAATTCTGGCCGCCACGGCCTCGGCTCAGCTCGACAGCTACGGCGCCGATCCGCTCTGGATTTTCGACGGTGTCCTCAGCACCCCGTACGCGGAAACCGCCGACCTGAACGGCGACAATATCCCCGACGTCATCACGGCCGAATACGACCAAACCTATTACGGCGACCCATCGCGCGTCATCGCCCTCGACGGTTCATCGGGAGATACCCTCTGGACCTATCTGGTGCAGGACGGTGTCCGCTGCCTGACCATCGGCGATATCAACAATGATATGGTCGCCGATGTTATCGCGGGCGCATCGTACAATACCTCCGGCACCGCCGACGGCCGCGTTCATGCCATCGACGGCACCGATGGCTCGCGGTTGTGGACATACAGCGTCGGCACGACCGTCACGGACGTCGTGATCTGCAACCTCAATGGCGATGCCTGGCCCGACGTGGCGGTGGCGTCGTTCGCCGATTACGTCTATGGCATCAATGGACTCAATGGTGCGAAATTGTGGCAGTACTATACCGGCAGTCTCTGGATAAATGCCGTCGCTGCCGGAGACGTCAATGGCGACAATATCGACGACGTCGCTTTCGCCCACGAATACCTGACCGGATTTGACAATCATTGTGGTGTGTTGGACGGCACCAACGGACACGCCATCTGGGATTCGACCGTCACCTATGTCGTGCTCGACGCCATGATAACCGACATCGACGACGACGGCGACCCGGAAGCGATCTTTGCCGGGGTATACGGCGACGATCACGGTGAGATTTTCGTCCACGACGGTGCTATCGGCAAGACCGAATGGAGCTACGATCTCGGCTCGGTCGATCATGTCAACGGTGATATCGGTCTGTACGAGTACCGATATCGATACCGACGGCGACCCGGAACTATTGGTCGGGACGATTCTCGGGACGATGCAGATTTGGGTTTTCGAAGGCGACGTCAACACGCCGATGTACATCACACCGCCTCTCGACGGCTACGCCCGCGACATTACGGTCGGTGACGTCATCGGCGACGGCGAACTTAACATCGTCGCCTCAACTTTCGACCGCGTCCAGGTCCTCGACGCCGAAACCGGCAGCAAAATTTATTATTACAGCGTCGCCGGTCAATTTCAAAACGTCGCGCTCGGGGATTTTGACGACGACGGCGTGCTCGACATTGCCGCCGGAGGCGGCGCTGATTTCACCGGTATGGGTTCCGATCCCGGAAAAAGCCTCTGGGCTCTCAAGACCGTGCAATCGTCCCTGCTCTGGGAATTCGAATTCGGGTCCTACGGCAACGCTCTGGCGCTGGGCGATCTGGACAAAGACGGAGGCATGGATGCGGTCGCGGTCAGCTCCGACCATGAAGCCTGGGCCGTCGGCGGCAAAACCGGCACGGAACTCTGGCACTGGAACGGCACTGCCAACCTCTACGCTCTGACCATCGGTGATTTCGACGACGACGAACAGCTCGATGTCGCGGTCGGCGGAGCCGACGACGCCGTCACCGGCCTGAACGGTATCGCCGGTGGCGTACTCTGGGATTTCACCACTCCGACCGATCAAATTTATCGCAAGTGCATTAAATCAACCGATCTCAACGGCGACGGCAATGTCGACGTCATTGTCGGCTCCAACGACGGTACGGTGTACGCTATCGACGGCAAGGATGGCAGTGAATTGTGGTCGCGTTTTCCCGGCAGAGTAAATGAAATCCGGCTGGCCCAGATGAACGGTTCCGGTCCTCTTGATGTCATTGCCGCGGTGGGAACCGGCACTTCGGGAAGCAAAGTAACCGTCATGGACGGAGAGACCGGCATGGTAATGTGGAACTACACGGCACCGAACGGTGTGTATCATGTCGCCGTGGGCGACGTCAACGATGACGGCGTTCCCGATGTCGCCGCCGCAATAGCTTTCAGCCCACTGGAAGTAATCATGGTCAATGGTGTAACACCGCATAACGAGCTTTGGACCACCCCGGTCAGTCTGGCGACCAACGTGCAGGGTTTTGGAATCGGCGACCTCAACGATGATAAAATCCCGGACATTCTGGTGCCGGGCACGTCGACCGATAAAAACGCCCATGCCCTGAGCGGGGAAGACGGCAGCGTCCTCTGGTCGTTCCCCACCGGCGGTGAAGTCAATTGCTGCCTCGTGTACGACGTCGACCTCGACGGCTTCAGCGAAGCGCTGGTCGGCTCGGACGATCAGAACATATACGTCATCGACGGCATCACCGGCACGGAAGATTGGAGCTATAGCACCGCCGGTGACGTCATGGACGTTCGAGTGGGCGATATCAGCGGCAACGGGCGTCCCAATATCGCCTGCGTCACGTTCGATTCGCACGGAATAATTTATGCTTTCGCGTCGCTGGCGACGTCGGCCGACAGCGACGGCGACGGTGTTCCCGATGCGGTCGACAACTGCGCCTCGATATATAATCCCGATCAGGAAGACCTCGACGGCGATAATATCGGCGACGCCTGCGACAACTGCGTCGTCGTCGCAAATAACGATCAGGCCGACTCCGACTTCGACGGTGTCGGCGACGTTTGCGACAACTGCCCCGACGTATCCAACAACGACCAAACCGATACCGACGGCGATACCATAGGCGATGCCTGCGATAACTGCATTAACGCGGCGAATACCGAACAGCTCGACAACGATGGCGACAACGTCGGAAACATCTGCGACAACTGTCCCGATACGTACAACCCGGATCAACTCGATGCCGATGGGGACAATATCGGCGACGCCTGTGACTATATCTGCGGTGACGCCAATAATGACGAAGCGGTCAACCTGATCGATATATTATATCTGATCGAATACAAATACGGCGATCCTCCCGGACCGGCTCCCGATCCGTTCGAAGCGGGCGACGCCGACGCCGACGGCAGCATCAACCTGATCGACATCCTGTACTTAATAGACTATAAATACGGCGATCCGGCCGGACCGGAGCCAATCTGTGAACTGCCACCCGGTCCGCCCGGCGGAAACCTTACCTGGTACTCCGAATGTAAAAATCCCCCGAGCAGGCTGTTTCCCAATCCCGTTGCCGACAGCATGGACTGCCTTGAATACCAGTACGACGGCCACGGCACACTCACAGTCAATCATATCAACGGCGCGTTAAATTGCTGCCCGGTCATATTGTCTGACATTGAAATAATCGGGCAAAATATAATTATAACGCAAATCGATTCACTCGAAGGCGGTTTCGGCTGCCCGTGCATGTGCCTCTTTGATTTCACTTACGTTTTCGATAATATCGAACCGGGAACCTATACGATTGGGATAATTGAACCATACAAACCGGCCGGAGACGAAACCCTTATTCTTACTGTGCAACTCTACGGAACCGTGTCCGGCGGTGTCTGCAAGGTAAGAACGGACTATCCCTGGACGGAAATGTAAGGAGGACTAATGTACAAATTCAAAGTAATCTGGTCATCGTTGGCAATACTGATGTTGATTGGCCTCATTGTACCCAATGTGTCGGCGAATGAAAAATTAGATTATATCTGCGGCGATGTCAACGCCGACGGTAATGTCAACCTGCTTGATATTCTTTACATGATCGCCAATATTTATGACGTTCCGCCCGGGCCGGAGCCGGTTCCGTTCTCGTCCGGCGATGCCAATGCCGAAGGCATTTTAAACCTTATCGATATTTTATATTTGGTCGATTACATCTACGGCGAACCGCAGGGTCCGGCGCCGATTTGTGAAAGGGATTTCGGCCCTCCGGGAGGACAACTCGGATGGAGTTCAAGCTGCAAACTTTTCGACGGTAAGGCCGATATCGACCCGGTTCCCGATACGCTGGACTGCATTAATTATGTATACAACAGCGATAACGGCGGATTAAGATTGGATCATATTAACGGTGCCCTCAATTGTTGTCCCGTCGTAATCTCTGAAGTGGAGGTTATCAACGACGAAATCATTATTACCGAAGTGGATTCGCTTGACAATGGCGGTTGTGCTTGTCTGTGCCTGTTTGATTTTACTTATTATCTCCACAATATACAACCCGGAACGTACACGATCAGGATAGTAGAGCCTTACAGACACTACACGGACGAGGAACTAACTTTTACAGTGCAATTGGTTGCCCACGCTGAAGGTCAGTATTGTGTGCCCAGAACATGGTATCCGTGGGTGCAAATTTAAAAAAGCAGACTCATAATAAACTGATTTCGAGCCCGGCCTAAATAGGCCGGGCATTTTTATTCAACATGGCTCGTTTAAATTCCATTTTGGATTGGATGAAACGGCATCTATACCCGTCTTTAAAATAGATCAACAAGCTGGCAATATTTCGGGGTATTGCGAAACCTCGGGAGATAAAACAAGACTAAAATAAATTTCTTCTGAAATTAAGCCGTCCCGGTATTAAACCGAACACGGGTACAATCTTTTGATACATTATGGTCGCCCCGTTAATCAGGCCGGGCTGTACACCTGTCACTGCGGCCCGGAACCTATTTGACCGTTATCACACAATAAATCCCCGTCTCGGTTCCGGGACGGTTTTTATATTTATTACCTATTGAAATTTGCCTGAGTGATTTGGGCCCTAAAGTCCGTTCTGTCAGGTCCTGCGTCCTGATTTATCGGGACGTGTGACCTGACAGCCTTGTAAGTATTAAAATTAAAAAAAATTTATTTTAACGCTATCTTTGGTAATTGGGCCTTATAGAAAAACGGATTCAAAAATGTTCCGTCAGGTGCTGATCCCGACGAAGTCGGGATTGTCACCTGACGGAGTTTTTAGCTTTAATTACTTATTAGGCGATCCGGCTATTTCTTTTGCCCGAGCCGCATCATCTTTTCAGCCGCCTGCGGGCTGCGCTTTTCAAGCCAGGCGTGGATTTTGTCGGCCTTGTCGGGCAGGTCGTTCAACAGGTACGACGCGCCCAGCGCCACGTTGGCATTGATGTCGTCGGGACGGAGTACTACCGCCTGCTCGAAAGTCTGCATGGCGTCGAACATACGGTCGGTCCGGATATATAAAACGCCTAACCGTTGATAGGCGTCGAAATATTCCTTATCCATCGAAAGAACCTGTTTGTAACCGCTTTCGGCGGCGTTTTCCTTACCCAGCAAATCTTTATCGATCGCAAGATAATAAACGTATTCGATATTTCTATCATCGTACTGCAGCGCCTTCTCCAGATACGACTCCGCGTCGACGTTACGATTCAGCCCCATGTACGACCGACCCAGAAGATACTGCACCCGCGCGTTGGTGGAATCCAATCTGGCAGAAGACGTAAGCGTCCTTATCGTTTTCGTATAATCTCCGCGGGTGAAATATATCAAAGCCAGGTTGGCCGCGAAATTCCCCCGCGTCGAATCCAGAGCCAGGGCTTTATCATAATAATCGATGGCCCGCGCGGTATCCCGGCGGGTGATATAAATTATAGCCAGGCTGTTGTAGACGGAGGCATCGGTGGAATCAAGATCGAGAGCGTGGTGAAGATAATCCAGGGCCAGGCCGTTGCGCCCCATCTCGGAATAAATGACCCCCAGCGCCTTGATCGCATCGACATTGGACGAATCGATTTCCAGAGCTTTTTGATAATTTATCACGGCTTTTTCATTGTCATTCTGAGTGTAGGCCTGACCGGCTTCCTTGAGATAATATTGAAGACTGTCGGTGTTGAAATCGGCGGCAAAGACGGCACCGGACATAATAAGAATCAAACCTGTCACGATAATGGCTGATTTTTGCAAATGGGCTCCTTTGGTCATTATTCCTTTTACAATCCAATAATCGGAACGATCTGATAAATGTCAAGCCGATGCAGGCATAAAAAAACATGGCGCCCGCCGGCTTACTGCGGGCGCCATTCCCAGGTGTCACTTTAAAGAGGTAATTTCCGCCTCATCCCTGAGACGGTTATATTTTATAACTTTTTCCGTCGCCGCTTTTGGAACATTCCAGATTTTTCAGCGCAAACGAAAGATATTCGAGCTCCATCGACATATTCTCATTGCGCAGAAAAACGTCGTCGGGAACCTTCAAATTGACCGGCGCGAAATTCAAAATACCGCGAATCCCCGCCCGAACGATGTCATCGACAATATATTGCGCCACCGTCGCGGGCACGGCAATGACTACTATTTCAATACTGTTGGCTTTCAGGTCGCGCTCCAGATTCCGAATATCGGAAACTATTATACCCTTGTGGTTGGAGCCTATCTTACGCTGGTCGTTGTCGAAGATGATCTTGATATTGAAACCCTGTCTCTGGAATTCTTTATATCCCACCAGGGCCGATCCGATATTACCCACGCCGACCAGGGCCACATTCCACCCGCGATTGATTCCCAGAATATCGCCGATCTGCCGCTTGAGCTCCGTCACGGGATAGCCCAGCCCCCGCGTCCCGAAAGATCCGAAAAACGAGAGGTCCTTGCGAACCTGCGCCGGAGTCAGCTTTTCACGCTTGGCCAGTTCCTTGGAGGAAACCGTCTGATGGTTTTCCTTTTCAAGAATGGACAGAACCCGATAATACAGCGACAGCCGATGTATCGTCGATTCCGAAATTTTCTTTTTGCTGTTATCTAAAGCCAACCTAATATCCTGTTGGGTCAAATTTCGTGTTTAATCCCCATTTGTGAATTCCTTCACAATCACAAATTTATTGCCAGAAACCCCGTCTGTCAAGTGAAATTTGTCACTAATTTATATTCTGACAATAACTGGCTTTCAGGCCCGATGGTTCCCCTCATCTATATGTTATTATGGGACTAACTTGTAAGACAATAAGTTATGCCCTTTCCTTAAAATCAACAACAATTTTGGGAATGTGCTGACCAAGACGGCCAATAATTTCATAATTGACGGTTCCCGCCCAAACGGCCATCTGATCGGCAGTAACTTTCTCTCCGGTCCGATTGTCGCGGCCCATCAAAATTACTTCGTCCTCAAGCTTAACACCGGGAATATCGGTAACATCGACCATCATAAGATTCATGCAAACCCGCCCACGCACCGGAGCCCGCCGCCCGTGGATTAAAACATAAGCCAAATTGGATAATCCCCGGTCATAGCCGTCGTAATATCCCACCGGAAGCACTGCGAGACGAGTACGGGAGGTCGTCTTGTAGCTGCAGCCATAGCCGATGTATGAATCGGCCTTCAGCATCTTAATCTGAGCCACGCGCGTCTTCCAGGTAAGCACCGGCGTCAGAATCCCGTTATCGCCGCCTTTCAGACGGTATGACAGGTACGTCTCTTTCGACGGCCACAAGCCGTAGAGCGCAATTCCCGGCCGCACCAACTCGAATTTAGTTTCGTCGAAAAGCAACAGGGCCGCCGAGCTGGCCGTGTGTCGCAGCTTCGGCTTGAATCCCAGCTTTTTTATGCGACCGACGGCTTCGTTGAATATCTTGAGCTGCCCTTCGGCATAGGAGTGATCGGTGGTGTCTTCGATATTGGCAAAATGCGTCGAAACACCTTTCAAAATGAGACCGGGATATTTCTTGATCGCTTTCAGCTCCGTTTCTATTCGCTCCGGATTCAAACCCTGGCGATTGGTGCCGGTTTCGATCTTAAGGTGCAGCGGGACTTTTTTATTGTACTTACCACTCAATCGCCCCAGCTTATTGATCGTCTCGACATTATAAACGGTCGGTTCAATATTATACTCGAAGACGACGTCGAGATCGGCCAGCGTGATATAACCGACGCCGAGAACGTTTCTGTCCCAGCCGTACTGCCGGGCGCCGACCGCCTCATCGGACGAATGCACCGCGATATAATCCACGTCGGTCTTTTTAAGCAGGCCAACAATCTCTTTCAACCCGTGGCCGTAAGCGTTGGCTTTGACAGCCGCCGCTATAGAACGGTCTCCGGCCAGCTTACGGATAGATGAGATATTTGCAAGAAAAGCGCGGGAATCTATTTCAATCCAGGTGATAGCTTTTTTGGTCATAGGCTTAATTTAAAATTTTAAAAGTCCCCACAAAATAAAAAAAGCCCCATAATTGCGGGGCCTGGAAACCGTCTGGTCACCGCTCAATCGTCGAGCCGGTCGATCATGTCTCCGACAATCCGCACGTGCGATTCCTCGAATTTGGTCAGAGCGTCGAAAGTCCGCTTGGCTTCTTTTGTCTCGGACTGCATCGACGCCGCCGTATACAGGTCGCACGCTTCCTTTTCGAACTCCAGCGCGATCTCGAGAATCTGACGTTTGCCTTTGACTTTTCTTACCTGATCGATCGTTTCCCGATGGCGGTCCGCCATATCTTCGCCGATATCCGGCAGTCCTTCCTGTTTCATGATGTCGGCCGTGCTGATCCATTTCTCGGAACGGACCAGCGAATCGAACTGCCGCTCCAGATAATGAAAATGGCTTTTTTCTTCAAAAGCCAGCCGTTCCAGAATTTCTTTCATGTCCTTCTTGTTGAACTGTTTCGCGGCTTCTTTATAAAACACGTACGCGGCAACCTCGGCCTGTATGCCTGCGGTAAGGGCCGCCAGTATATCGGGATGAACCGGTGACATAAAAACACTCCTCACACTTGGAATATCGACGGACTACATTTCATAATGGACGTACTTATCGAGCTCGCCCTGAAGGCGTTCGCGGTGCCCGGTCTCTTCCTCGGCCAGACGGTCGAACATCTCCCGGGTCGCTTTATCCTGGAATATATCCGCATGATGTTTATAAAATTCATAAGCAGCCTGTTCGCGCGAAATCGCCAGCCGGAGCGCCTCCTGAGGGTCGGTTGTCTTGCCCAGCATCGCTTTATCTCCCATTGTTCCTTGCATTTTATTCAGGTTTTTTATATTAGCTTATTATGACAAAATGTCAATATGATTGAGATATTTTCAGCATGCACTGAACGACCACGGGGGACCGTTATATAAAGATCGGGCACAACGGAATAAAAATGGACGGCATTAAACAAAATATCGTGGAAATAAAAAACCGGATCGCCGAGGCGGCGCACCGCTCGGGAAGACAACTGGAGGCCGTGACGCTTGTCGCAGTTTCCAAAACCCACGACGAGGCTTCAATCAAAGCCGCCGTCGCCGCAGGCATCACTGACCTCGGAGAAAGCCGCGTGCAGGAGGCCGACCAAAAAATCTCCGACCTCGGTCATATCGCCCGCTGGCACCTGATCGGGCATCTTCAAACTAATAAGGCTGCGCGCGCGATCGAGTTGTTCGACACCATCGACGCCGTCGATTCGATTCACCTGGCCCGTAAAATCGACTCCGAAGCGGCCAAGGTGGGACGCCAAATCGAATGCCTGGCCGAAATCAACAGCTCCGGCGAAGAATCCAAATACGGCTTTCCGCCGGAAAACGCCCAAAAAACCCTGGCGGAACTGGCCGGGCTTGAAAACATTATCTGGCGGGGAATCATGACCATCGGCCCGTATATTATAGAAGAAGACCGAATTCGCGAGGCTTTCCGGCTGACCCGCGAGATTTTTGTTGAAAGCCGCCGCCTTTTTGACGAACGTTTCGATACGCTGTCGATGGGAATGTCGGGCGATTTCGAGCCGGCTATAGAAGAAGGCTCGACGCAGGTAAGGATCGGGACGGCTATTTTTGGCCCAAGACCTTTAAAATCCGGCCTTTGAGGCCGATACTATATATGGACAGATAGCTGAAAATTCTCAATCCAAAATATGAGGGATGTTATGGAATTAACGCCCAATGATATCAGGAATACGTCTTTCGAGTCAGGCTTTCGGGGATATGAAAAGGAACAGGTCGATACTTTCCTCGAAACGGTCGCCGCGGCTCTGGAACAGGCCCGGACCGAAATGGCCCGAAAAGTCGAAGATTATGACCGCCTGAAAAAGCAGAACCAGGAACTCAAGGACATGGAAGATACGGTCAAACATGCCGTTCTCGAAGCTCAGAAACACGCCGACCAGATTATCGCCCACGCCAAGAAAGAGGCCGAGTTGATGCTCAGCGAGGCCAAACAAAAGCGCGACGCGGTCATAGAAGAAAGACACCGCAAGGTCTCCGAAGTCCAGGCCAAAGTCGAAGAGCTCGAATTTACCCGCAACAGTTTCTATAACAAACTGCGCGGTGAAATCGAAGCCCATCTCAAACTGGTCAATTCGATTTCTCCGTCCCGCGAAGAACATCATCAAATGCCGGTTGTCGAAGAACCGAAACACGAACAGCCGGACACGAATGAATATCATTCCGAAGAAGTTCAGCCCGACGCCGCCGAAGAAAACTTCAACGAAGAACCGGCTCCCGATGCCGAGGTCGATGAAGCTCAGCCCGGCGTGATGGAAGAAAAGAACCAGTCCGGCCGGCCGGAAACACCGAAAGAGACACCTCAGCCGCCGGAACGGCCCACATTGGAAATTGACGATAACGAAATCGACCGACTGGTCGAAGGCTTCCAGGAAGAAGTCGAAAAGCAAACAGAGGAAGTTGCAAATGGACAGTCTCAGCGAGAAGATATCTGAAAGTTCTGATTTTATTCGTTCCAAAATAGATATAGTTCCCAAGGTCGGTATCATCCTCGGTACCGGCCTTGGTTCTTTGGGCGACGGCATCGAGCTGTCGGCCACCGTCGATTACGATCAAATCCCGCATTTCCCGGTCTCGACCGTCGAATCCCACAAGGGACGGCTTTTGTTCGGGAAGCTCGGCTCCAAACCGATCGTCGCCATGCAGGGGAGATTTCACTACTACGAAGGCTATACGATGAAACAGGTGACCTTCCCCGTGCGCGTCATGAAAGACCTCGGCATCGAGACACTGATCGTCTCCAACGCCTGCGGCGGCCTGAACCCGCAGTTCAATCGCGGCGACATCATGATCATCACCGACCACATCAATATGCAGGGAGCCAATCCGCTGATCGGCCACAACGACGACAGCCTCGGCGTCCGCTTTCCCGATATGTACAACTGCTACGACAAGGACCTGGCCGCATTGGCCGAACAAACCGCGCTCGATTTGAAAATTTCTGTACGTAAGGGCGTCTATGTGTCTGTGCCCGGACCCAACCTCGAAACCGCCGCCGAGTACCGCTTTTTACGTACTATCGGAGCCGACGTGGTCGGCATGTCGACCGTACCGGAAGTGATCGTCGCGCGGCATCAGGGCACTAAGGTCCTGGCTTTTTCGATCATTACCGATATGGGCCTGCCGGACAGTTTGGGACCGTGCTCGCTGGACGAGATCATTGCGACCGCCAATAAGACCGAACCGAAACTTCGCACCCTCATCGGCGCCGTCGTCGAACGGATGTAATAGCGCAAAAGTCCCGCAACCGGGGTGCCCCGCCGCTCGCGGTGAGTCTTATTTAAATCTTGTAGATCAGGAGCCGTGCCGAAGGTCCTGAGCCTCGCGAAGGGCGCTCCTGACATTCACGCGAAGCGTGAAAACCGGGTCGCCCGCAGCTTGCTGCGGGAACGCTTGTTATTTTACCGACAAATTCACTACCAACTCTGTATTTCCGACGCCGAAATCCACATCAATTCAGACAGTTTTCAGTATAGTATGCACTTTGGGGTTGCCATAGGACTGTCGATATGCCTATATTGAAATATCAAACTTGAAAAGCACGGGGGTTCGCGGGATTGAGTGGTAATCAGATTAAATGTTACTAGTTTAAAAGATAAAATTGTGTTCAAGGAACCTTGTGTAGAATGTCGGATCACCCCGGCAAGACACAGATTAATGAAAAATGCTTTATTATTTTAAAGGCAGAAAAGAAGCAAAAAAGCATTTTCTGTTTGCACATGATCTATTCCTCCGGTTTCTGCAGTATTTTTATGACAGAAATTTAGAGGGGACTGTTGCCGACAATTTATTCTTATTAATGCAATCGTATTATTTTTCGTGTTTTTGCTTCACGCTGAAACACTGGAAAGCATCTATAGGCAAACCCGAATTAACGGGGGTCATTTTTGTTTTATCACTCGAAAGCCTTTGCCTCAATATGGAGCAATCATTGATTAAAAGTGGGGCTCAAAAGGAAGAAACAGAAAAGGCCATAAAAGATTTTAAGGCGGACTGTCAAGATGGTCAAAAAGTGTGGCAGGAGGAAATATGGAATTCTATTAAAGCATATGCAAATAATAATCCTGATGAACTTATAAAGTACTTGTTACCCGAGAATTTGGAATGCACTATTGATTTCGCAATAAACCGAATGCATGAGGATTTCTTGCTACATCAGATTACTTCAGATTTAGATTTCCCTGACGACATATTAAAATGGCTTAACAGAGTAGTAAAGGGCCAGTTGCTCAAACATAAGCCAATAAAGGACCTATCAATTGATGTTACGCAATTATGACCTACTTATCGATCGGTTTGCTCTTAAACCATATCTCGTAAGTTAGGAGTCGAGCGCTCCTGACTTATAAAAAAAGGAAGTAATGATAATGGGATTTTTTGATTGGAAACAAGGAGTAAACTTAAGTGAATTTTGCGAAAATTTCTATGACAAATATATATATTATCCATCAATAGGAGAAATTGATCCTCAAAATTTATATTGTGACAAGGTATTAAGGGAACTCACCAAAGCAGATATTCAATTTAAAAAAGTCATTTTGGATAAATTTGAAGATGAATTTGTAATATTGCGATTTGAGATTTTTTCAATTGCATGGCTGCATAGATTTGGAGATAAACTTTCTGTTGCGCAAAATGAATTCACGAAGAAGTATTTAATTCAAAAGGAGCGACAAGACATTTGGGATAATATGGAGTTGTACAATAGGGCTTCTCCAAAATCAATAGTCGTCGGCAGAAAAAGAGAAAATGCAAAAGACAGGGCATACATTGATCAGATTAATACTAAAAAAGTCGAGTTATTCGATTCTTACTTTGATAAAGGCCATGATGGAGAATGCATTGCTCGAGCCATAAATCGGATGTATACCGAAAGTGCTTTTAGCAAAGGGATCACATCTAGTCTGCTAATGCTTGTATTATGCGATAGATTGGGATTTGATGGAGAATTTACGCCAAATGAGGAGGCTCAATTTGTATTTGTGGCAATATGTAAGGGATTATATAATGGGGCTTTTGAAACCATAGAAAACGTCAAAATAAAGTCTTATTGATAAGTCTCACTGACTGCCCCGACATTCTATCTCTGGGCTCCTGAAACGGCTCAATCCACTCCCCCATAAATTAATAGACATCAAAATCCCCTCATTCTATCTTAATATCGGTTAATCCAAAAACAGTGCGGGGACTTGGTATGGAAATCCTTAAATCGTTTTATATAGCCGTCAAAGACGGCCTTCCAATGGCGGCGGCAATTATTTGCTTCGCCCTGATAATTTTCATCTTCCGCTTCATCCACGACCGACGCTTTTCCGGGGCCAGCAGCCATCCCGTCCGGCGGCAACTGATCACTATGATTCTGACCTTCATCGGGCTGCTGGTCATAATCATCGTCTCACCCATCAGCGAATCCTCACAGGGCCAGCTTTTGAGCTTAGTCGGGATTCTGCTTTCGGCGGCGATCGCTTTGTCATCGACAACCTTTGTCGGCAACGCCATGGCCGGGCTCATGCTGCGCATAGTGAAATCTTTCCGTCCCGGCGATTTCATTCGGGTCGGGGAGTACTTCGGACGAGTCACCGAGCGCGGGCTGTTCCACATCGAAATCCAGACCGAAGACAGCGACCTGATGACCCTGCCGAACTTGTACTTAGTCACCAATCCGGTCAAAGTCGTCCGCTCCGTCGAAACAATTGTCTCGGCCGACATATCGCTCGGCTACGACGTGCCCCGCGAACAGGTCGAAAGCCTTTTGATCGAAGCCGCTTCATCGACCGGTCTGCAAAATCCGTTCGTCTATATCATGGACCTCGGAGATTTTTCAGTCTCCTATCGTATCTCCGGACTGCTCAAAGACGTCGGGCATATATTAACCACCCGCTCGAATCTTAGACAGAACATGCTGGATAAATTGCACGGTGCCGACGTCGAAATTGTCTCACCGACTTTCATGAACACGCGCAACGTCTCGGAACAGCCGCCGGTCATACCGGGGCAGTACTACGAGAGTCACAGCCTCGACGAGCCCGGACGGACCTCCCCCGAGGAAGTGGTTTTCAAGAAAGCCGAGGAGGCCGAATCGCTGGAGAAGCTCCGCGACCGCTACGACCGCCCAAAGAAGAGCTCGAACAGCTCAAGGCCGATGCACACGGGCTGTCCGATTCCGAGGCTGTATCCCGCCACGAAACCCACGTCCGCCGCACCGAGCAGCACATAAAATGGCTTGAGGATTTAATCGCAAAAAAAGAATATGAGAGAAATAAGGAATAAAGGGTCCGTTTGATGCCCAATGGATTTTAAAACATGATGCTACGTACACCAATTTTAATGCTTGCGGTTTCTATTTTGTTATTGGGCTGTGGTGTATTTGGCTCACACAATAGCGATAGCATCAATGGAAAACCTCAACCAAAAGGATACATAGTAACCGACATCCCGTTGGAAAAAGATTACACTTATGCATTGTCAGATACGAACCTATCAAACGACGGTGAAAAATTATTCGGTGGATTTAGTGATTATCAATTTGGCAGTAGATATAATGATCCGGGTCATATTACGATATTAATGAAACCCACTGATGACGTGCAGATTTTATTTTACAACTTTGATGGTAAATTTGTTGCCCGCGTAAAAATGGATAAGGTTAATATTGAAAAGGAAATCAAAATCAATATTGATGATATTTTCGATTATACAAATAGCAAAAAACTGCTTTTTATTGTTTTAAAGAATGGTAAACCTATAATCCGATATCATACACTTTTTATATATTTGGATAGATGGGGTTAAGCGGCTTGGCAGGGTCGCCCACAGCTTGCTGTGGGATTCTCTCTCACCACCAACCACCGCAGCCTCTTTCTCCTACCTCATAAATTAATAGACTTAAATTTCCCCTCATTCTATCTTGAAATTATTAAGCAAAATAGCAGGGGAGAGCAAAATGGCCCGGCTGACAAAAAGAATATCCCAAAAATCCGGCATGACCCCCGGTCAGATAACCTATGTCGGCGATGAACGGACCCACAAAGTCGCTATCAATGTCATCGATTACAACCAAACCGAACTCAGGCAGTTCGATGCCGTAGCGGTCGAAGACTGCTTCCCGTTTCGCGACACCAAAACTATCACCTGGATCAACGTCACCGGCATCCACGACGTCGAAGTTATCAGGAAAATCGGCGCTCATTTCGGAATCCACGAGCTCTTTCTCGAGGACATCGCCAACACCGGCCAGCGGCCTAAATTCGAGGAGGGCGAGGGCTATTTTCTGAACATGCTGAAAATGAAATACTGGCCCCGGGACCGGGAGGAAGTCATCTCCGAACAAATCAGCCTGATCACCGGCCCAAACTATGTCATATCTTTTCAGGAAATCGAGGGCGACGTCTTCAACCCGGTGCGGGAACGAATAAAAAAGACCGTCCCGCGCAAACGGTTCATCTACTCCGATTATCTGTCTTATTCCCTGATGGACGCCGTGGTCGACAATTATTTCGCCGTCGTCGAACGTCTCGGCGAGAAAATCGAGGACCTAGAAGAACAGCTAATCGACCGCCCGCGCACCGAACAACTTCAAATGATTCACGACTTAAAAAGAGAACTGGCCCTGATGCGCAAAGCCATCTGGCCCCTGCGCGAAGTCATCAGCGCCATGGAGCGCTCGGAATCGAAACTCCTGCACAAAGAAACCGCGCCATACATCCGCGACCTATACGAAAACACCATCCAAATCATAGACACGGTGGAAACTTTCCGCGATATGGTCTCCGGCCTGATGGATATCTATCTGTCCAGCGTCAGCAACAAAATGAACGAAGTTATGAAAGTCCTGACTATCATCGCCACCGTATTTATACCGCTGGGATTTCTGGCCGGGGTTTACGGCATGAATTTCGACCGCTCGATCAGTCCCTTCAATATGCCGGAACTCGGGATGAAATTCGGTTATTTATTATTCTGGGGCGTGGTGGTATTGATCGGCGGGGGATTGCTTTGGTTTTTTAGAAGAAAGCAATGGCTTTAACGGACGGGAGAAAAATCTATGGAAAATATCACTGATTGGTGGGAAATAAGCAGACACTGGCTGATTACGAGGGGCCTCGAAGTACTCGTCATACTGGTTCTGGCGTTTATCGTCCTGCGCGTAGCCAGGATAATCATCAATCGCATCTTCGGAGCCGTCAAAGGCATGGAGAAAGACGAGGAAATGCACAAGCGGACCAATACCCTCGCGGTGACGATTGGCCACGCTGTTACGGTAACCGTCGCCGGTACGGCCCTAATAATGATCATCCAGCAGTTGGGTGTCAATATCGGACCGGTCCTGGCCGCGGCCGGAGTGGTCGGTCTGGCAGTCGGTTTCGGGGCCCAGACCCTGGTGCAGGATGTCATCACCGGTTTCTTCATTCTGATGGAGGACCAGATACGGGTCGGCGACGTGGTCAATATCAACGGCAACGGCGGCCTGGTCGAAAAAGTCAACCTTCGGTTGACCGTCCTGCGCGATTTCGACGGTACCGTGCACTACATCCGCAACGGCAAAATCGACATGGTTTCCAATATGACCAAGACGTTTTCGTACTACGTCTTCGATATCGGCGTCGCCTATCGCGAAAACACCGATGAGGTCGTCCGTCTCATCGGCGAGGTAGATCAGGACATGCGCGCCGACAACAATTTCAGCGGCGACATAATCGAACCTCTGGAAATAGTCGGGGTGGACAAGTTCGACAGTTCGGCCGTCGTAATAAAAGCGCGTATAAAGACCAAGCCGATCAAGCAGTGGCGGATCGGACGAGAGTATAACCGACGACTAAAAATGAAATTCGACGAGCACAACATAGAGATCCCCTTCCCGCACCTGACCGTGTACATGGGACAGGACAAGGCCGGGCAGTCCCCGCCGCTGCATGTCAATATCAACAAAGAAGGAAACTGACCGGAGGGGCGGGACCCCGGGCGACGGAGACTGAAGACCTGTGAACGTCATTAAATGGTTTAGCCGGCATATTTGGTACTACATCCACGGGCTGTACGAACGGGTGGACGAGCACCATATCTTCCTCATGGGCTCCGGCCTGGCCTTTTCGCTGTTTATTTGTATCGTCCCGCTGGTTCTGATCGTCTTTTTCGTGCTCGGCTATATTCTGCAAAAGCCGTCGGTGGCCTCGGAGATAAACCTGTTCATAGAAAAAGCGATCCCCTACGCCGAATACGCCGCCTATATAAAATTAAAAGTTTTCGCCCGCATGCAGGAATTCACGCTCTACAAGGGCATCGCCGGACCGATCGGATTTGTCGGGCTTTTTCTGGCTTCGACCAGCCTGTTTTCGAGCATGCGGACCACGCTCAATACTGTTTACAAGATCCGTCCGACCGAATCGGCCCTGCTCGGCAAGCTTCGCGACCTGGCAATGGTGCTTTTCGTGCTGCTCTATTTTCTGGTCTCGGTGGCGATTCTGCCCGCCCTCGAAATGATACAGGAATACGCCGGCAACCTGACCTTTCTAAATACCCTCAAAATAGGCTTCCTCGAAAATCTCGTCTACGGCGGGATTTCGTTCGCCGTCATGCTGGTGATATTTGTCCTGCTCTACTGGTTCATACCTCAGAAAAATATGCCGGTCAAGCCGGTGCTGGTAAGTGCCGTCTCGTCGGCCTGTACTCTGGGAACTGGCCCGTCAGATGTTCGGACTTTACATAAACAACGTCGTGACTTTCAACCGCATCTACGGCGCTTACGCCCTCGTGGTCGTGGTAGCGTTCTGGATTTATTACTCGTCGATCGTATTTATCATCGGCGCCGAGATCGGCCAGTTGTATCGTGAAAAAACGGAAAAAGTAACCGTCCGCGACTCCTTTGGGGTTTGATTTATTTGAATAAATAAGTAAATAAGATTGGGAAGGGGGGCAGGCAGAACCCAATTAAAGGAGTTCTACCACCCATTCGTCGTCGCCCTTGCGGACCAAAAAATCGAAACCATCTTTTTTCTTCGATAAATACCACGCATAAAACTTCAATGCGTTTCTTACGGCTTCTGCGCGAGTACTAGTATTAGCCTTAACCACAAGCTTATCTAACTCCGCTAAAGCGTCTTGCGTGATATCGAACTGTATTCTATGTTTTGTATTCGCGTTATCCATCACGGATACCTCCAATTACGGTTCTTATAAGGAACCCTACAAAGGGTCCTAAGCTTGCCCACCAAATATTGGCCGGCTCAAAATTGTTGCCATTCAAAGCACCATAGACAATCCCAACCAAAAAACCTACGACCGCCGTAATGATAATGAATGTTGATACTCCGTGTCTGAATTTTTGTCTGGACCTTTTTAATTCTATCTCTATATCCAGATTAAAATTATCAATCAAACCACCATTTTCAGTTTGAACATTGTCATCATTGACATCTCCAGAATGATCATTTTTATCATTGATCATTTCAACACTCCATGTTAATTACCCATCAGGGCAAATGATTAATTCTTTCATGCAACCTCCGTCACGGTTTCTTCATTATCTTACCCTTTGTTAACAAGTCCATTTTGGCGTCGACGCTAGCCAGCAAATTTCCCCCGAAATTTGCTTGCACAACGCTCACCAAATTATTGCATCATAATTACCTCCTTATAAACAGGTTGCGGCCAATATTTCATTATAATCTCATCACATTATACATATTTAACAATCCATTGTCAAGTATTTATTATATATTATCGGAGTATTATATGAGTATTTTGCTAATTCATGCAAAAAAACTGCTATTCCACTTCAATTCAACAACTTAATATTTGTCAAAAGTTGTTTTAACACTTAATTTTAGCCCTAAATGAACGAAATCGACGACATACTCGCCAAGCAGATCGACGTCGCCCTTATCGAGGACGTCGGGCCCGGCGACGTGACAACCATCGCCACGATCGGAGAGGGTATCTCCAAAGCCGGTATCGTCGCCAAATCCGAGGGCGTCCTGTCCGGTCTGCCGATAGCCGATACCATTTTCGCCAAGCTCGATTCCGATATAGAGATATTTAATATCAAAAAAGACGGCCAGCCGTTCGTGCCGGGAGAGACTATCGCCGAATACAAGGGGAAGACCGCGGCCATCCTTACCGCCGAGCGTACCGCCCTGAACTATCTGGGTCACCTGTCCGGCATCGCCACGCTGGTTTCCAAATTCGTGCACAGAATCAAAGACACAAACACCGTCATCCTCGACACCCGCAAAACCACGCCCGGCCTGCGCTATCTGGAAAAATACGCCGTCACCTGCGGCGGTGGGCAGAACCACCGCTACGGCCTGTACGACATGGTCCTGATTAAAGACAACCACATCGCCGCCTGCGGCTCGATTAAAGAAGCGGTTGCAAAAACACAGAAATATCTCGGCGATAAATCTTATACCGAGCGCTTCGGCAACGACGGCTCCGAAGTCATCATCGAAGTCGAAGTGGAAAGCGAGGACCAGCTTCGCGAGGCGGTCGACTGCGGCGTCAAACGGCTTTTGCTGGACAACCGTTCGACCGAGCAGCTCACGGCGATGGTTAAGCTGGCCCGGTCGCTGGCCGACGACCTCAAACTCGAAGCCTCCGGCAACGTCAACCTCGACAACGTCGCGCGGATCGCCGAAACCGGCGTCGATTATATTTCGATCGGAGCTTTAACCCACAGCGCGCCGTCGTCGGATTTTTCACTAAACATCGAAGACTGATACTCTTATGGATACCCTCGACCTCGACAAACTTTCGGACAAAGTGCTCGACAAAATTCGTCGCCGTCCGGGGCAGTACTACGACGTCAAATATCTGGCGAAATGTTTCAAAGCCTCCGAGGACGGCATCCTCAAGTCCCTCGATCAGCTTAAAAAAATAGGCTACACTTTCAGGACCGACAAGTCCGGACGCTGGGCGCTGATATCCCCGCCCGACCTGTTGCTCCCGGCGGAAATCCTGTTCGGCCTGAAAACCAAAATCATGGCCAAAAACGTCTTCGCCTTCAAGATGGTGCAGTCGACCAATACCGTCGCCTCGCAGTTGGCCGTCAACGGCATCGCCGAGGGCACCCTCATCGCCGCCGAATACCAGTTCGGTGGTCGCGGACGACGCGGCCGCGTCTGGCAGTCACCCGAAAAAATGGGGATTTATCTTTCGCTGATCCTAAGACCGTCGATTCACCCCAGCCGCGCACCGGGCATTTCGCTGATTACCGCCGTCGTTCTGGCCGAAACCATCCTGGAATACGAGGACATCGACGTCAAAATCAAGTGGCCCAACGACGTCCTGATTTCCGGCAAAAAGACCGCCGGAATATTGACCGAACTCTCCGGCGAGCCCGACCGCACCGACTATGTCATCGTCGGGGTGGGGATAAACGTCAACCAGAGACCGGCCGACTTCCCGGAGGACTTGCGCGCGACGGCGACCTCGGTCCGGATCGGCCTCAAAGAAAAAATCTCCCGGACCGATTTCATGCGGCGGTTTCTGACCCGCTTCGAAAAAGACTATCTGGTCTTCAAGAAAAAGGGGCTCAAGGCTTTCCACAAAAAAATCCTGCAGTATTCTTATCTGATAAATCGCGAAATTCAGCTAAAATCAGGGCGCAAACGAGTCACCGGCGTCGTAAAAGATATAGACGAAGAAGGCAGACTGGTTCTGGAGACCAAAGACGGTCTTCAGCAATTTTATGCCGGTGAAGCGACTCTTCACCGCTGATTAAAATCGGCCCTATGTGAAAATATTCACTTGCCTATTTCGCCCGGTTGTATATATTAAATGGACAATTTTGATACTTGTTTGAGAGGTCTAAATGTATTCGGATAAAGTCATAGAACACTTCCAGAATCCGAGAAACGTCGGTGAAATCGATTTAGCCAGTGGCATCGGCACCGTCGGTAATCCGTCGTGCGGCGATATCATGACCATGTATATAAAAATCGAGAATAATATCATAGTCGATATCAAGTTCAAGACGTTCGGCTGCGGGGCGGCCATCGCCACCAGTTCCATCACGACCGAGATGGTCAAAGGCAAAACCATCGAAGAGGCCGAAAAGCTGACGCGGGGTGACGTGGCCGATGCTCTCGGTGGACTGCCGCCGATCAAGATGCACTGCTCGAACCTGGCGACCGACGCCCTCCGCGCGGCCATCGACGATTATCGCAAAAAGCAGAGCAAAGCATAGTGATACAAAAAATATTTATCGGCCTGATGCTGGCACTTGTGGCACTGACCGGCGGCTGTGTGGAAAAGCGCGTCCGCGCCTCCAAAATAAATCCCTCGGAATATTTTCCGCTCCACGAGGGCGACCGCTATGTCTATTCCGGCGTGAGTGGAGAAATAAAAGTGATCCGCCAGATCGACAGTCTTTTCACCCGAGCCTATTACGATTCCACCGGCAAAATCATGACCTGGGAAGATTTCAGCCGCGACGACAACGGCGTCTACTGGAACAACATGGTCCTGGCCGATAGAAACCTTCAGGTGAATTTCTTCCCGCGCCTGGTATTTGCCCCCTGGTCGAATATCGTCGGGGATACGCTCCTGGTTCCGGCGGTCGAAATACGAAGCGATTCGGTCGACTCGCACTTCCGAATACAACTGTCCTACGAAATCGAGGGCATCGAAGATATCACCACTCCGGCCGGGAAATTCCCGAACTGCATCAAGATGAAGATATCGTACAATTACCTTGACGAAAAAGTCCGGCGTATTTTTGCCCCCGAGATAACCCGATGGTTCGCCCGCGACGTCGGCATCGTGCGCTACCAAACCGCCTTGGTGAGCGGCGACCTTCTCGAAGCGACCGTCGGAGGCGTAAACTACCCCTGATCGGGAAAGCATATGAACACGATTACCATCAACAAAGACACGACCATCGGTGAAATCATCGAGAAGATTCCCGAGGCGTCAGCGGTCATCAAGAAATTCTTCCACGGCGGCTGTTATGCCTGTCCCAGCATGCGCCTGGAGACGATCGAAATGGCCGCCGAGATGCACGGCTACGACGTCGATGAAATCGTCTCCGAATTTCAAAAACTCGCCGGTCAATAGCCGTAACAATCTGTAAACTTCGGGACCAATAAACCATGCCGGAACTTCCGGAAGTCGAAACCGTCATCCGCGGCCTGATAAAAACGGTCGGCGGCAAGACGATCGAATCTGTCAAAGTCAATTACGATAAGTACAATCTGGACAATAAACCGGGCTGGGCCAGAAAACTGCCCGGCTGCCGCATCACCGGCATTCGTCGGCGCGGCAAAAATATCCTGATCGACCTCGACAACGACTACACTCTCTGGGTGCATCTCAAAATGACCGGCCATTTTTACTATTTCCCCAAGACTGATCTGATCGGCAAGCACGACCTGATGATTTTCAATCTCAAGGGCAACGGCCACAATCTGCGCTTCAACGACTACCGTCGTTTCGGGCGCATCCGGCTCTATCGAACCGGTGAAGTCTTAAATCAAAAGGGACTGGTCGAACTCGGCCCGGAACCGCTGGAAATTTCGACCGATGATTTTATTGCGCTGTTTAAAAAAACCCGGCGCATGATCAAACCGGCCCTGCTCGACCAGACGTTTTTGGCCGGGCTGGGTAACATTTACGCCGATGAATCCCTGTTTGCCGCGAAAATCCACCCGAGAAGATTAACCGATTCGATTTCGTCGAAAAAACTGGTCGAGCTCCACGGCCACATACAAAGACTTCTGACCAAAGCCATCAGCAAGATGGGCACGTCGGTCGACAGCTTCGCCGGGGTCAACGGTGAGACCGGCCGCTTTCAGAAATACTTGCTTGTTTACGGCCGCGAGGGTGAACCGTGCCCCAACTGCGGCACCAAGATTCGCCGCGAGAAAATCGGCTCCCGCTCGGCCCACTACTGCCCCCGGTGTCAGAGGCGTTAACCGCCCGATTTAATCATATTTTCAAACCGCGCTAATATTCCACAAGTAAAACTCTCGATCTTGGTGGTGTCTCGCCGCAAATTTTTAAAATGGAGGCACCATGCGCATCGACAAAAAAGACCCCGATTTCGAAAACCTTAAAATCAGGAAATACTGGCACGCCTATCACCTGCAGCATTTATCGCCAAACCACTTTATCCGGGCGGTTAGCGATATTCTCAAAAGCGAGAAATTCCTGATCCCGCCGGACCGAACCGCCCGGGTTAGACCGTTTTAGACGCTCAAATCATCTTAAGATTTATTATTGTTTTTCCGAGTCTTATCGATTACTCTGATCTCACAAAGATTATTTCGAGGTATATAAAATGAAAAATTCAAAAATATTAATATTCGTTCTTATTTTCGCCGCCGCTTTGACCCTGTTGGCCGGGACGCCGCCAACCACGACGGCCGATAAAACAGCCCCGATCGTCATCTACGGTGACACTCGCACCAATCACAATGACCACCGGGCGGTGGTCCGGGCGATAGAACAGGTTCATCCGCAAGCCGTCTTCCACACCGGCGATCTGGTCGCCGACGGCCGCGTCGAAGCCGACTGGGACACTTTTTTCGCGATCACGGGACACCTGCTGAAAACCGCCGCCTTTTATCCGACCCTCGGCAATCACGAGCACGATTCTCCGCTGTACTACGAACATTTCGACCTGCCCGGAAACGAACAATGGTACAGTGTCAATATCGACAGCATCAAATTTATCGTCCTGAACAGCTGCACGAAAACCGACAGGAAATCCGAGCAGTACAAATGGCTGCAAAACGAATTGAAAAACACCGGACCGGAAACCAAATTCACGGTGGCGATTTTCCATCACCCGCCGTACAGCAGCGGTCCTCACGAAGAAGACGAGAAACACTTGCGTCAGAGTTGGGGAGTGCTGTTCAGGAAGTACGGCGTCGATGCCGTCTTCAACGGCCACGATCACGACTATGAAAGATCGAAAGCCAACGGCATATATTACATCGTCGCCGGAGCAGGCGGCGCGCCACTTTATAACAAGGCGCGGGACAATATTTACGGCCAGGTTTTTGATAAGACGTTCAGTTTCTGCCGCCTCGACCGGAGCGGCGACACGTTGAAAATAGAAGCGCTCGATACCTTGTTAAACCGAATCGATTATGTCGAAATCGAGTAACCTTTTAAAAGCGAAGCCGTCTAATTGATTATGACCGAAAACAACACCGCCATTTCGATAAATGATCTGACCAAAGTTTTCAAAGCCGTCTTCGGCGGGACGGTCGTCACGGCTTTGGACAAAGTGACCTTCGACGTTCGTCGCGGCGAAATCTTCGGACTGCTCGGACCCAACGGCGCGGGCAAGACGACCATGATCAAAGTCCTGCTCGGCTCGCTTCGGGCCACCGGCGGCGGTGCGACTATATTCGGTGAAGATATAATTTCCTGGCGCTCCCACGAAAAGGTCGGCTATCTGCCCGAAAACCACCGCTTCCCGTTGTATATGACCGGTATGCAGACAATGAAATGTTTCGGCGGTATGGCCGGGCTCTCCGCCGCGCAGATCAAAGCCAAGGCCGGGCCGCTATTGGAACTGGTCGGCATGACGCGCTGGAGCGACACCAAAATAAGGAAATATTCCAAAGGCATGATGCAGCGCATCGGACTCGCGCAGGCGATGCTCAACGACCCGGACTTGATCTTCCTCGATGAACCAACCGACGGTGTCGATCCCATCGGCCGAAGAGAAATTCGCGATATACTAAAAGACATCAAAAGGCAGGGCCGGACGATATTTCTGAACTCACACCTGCTGGCCGAAGTGGAAACCACCTGCGACCGCGTCGCCATTCTCGATAAGGGCAAGCTCCTCAAAGTCGGGCCGGTGGTCGGCCTGACCGAAATGAAGCCGAGCTTCAAAATCGACACCGTGCAGCTCACCGACGATGCCCGCGCCCGAATTTCCGAAAAATACAACTGGGCCCAGATCGACGGCCATACCATCTCGATCGCCTTCAACGACGAAAAAGACGTCAACGGCCTGATCGACCTGCTGCGAGGATGCAACGTCGAGCTTTTGGCCGTCGCCCCGATTCGCATGGGCCTCGAAGACAGCTTCATGCAACTGGTCAAAGGTGCGGCACAGAACACCGTACAAGAGGGCCGAAGCGATGCGTAAGTTCGCGGCTGTCCTCTACGATTCGATGCTGGAAATTATCCACCGCAAGATGCTCTATCTCTATGGTGCCGTCACGGTTTTGATTACCCTGATATTCATACTGGTTCCGAGCGTAAGCATCGACGGTCACAGCGTCATCGACAACAATCCGACCGCCCAGTCATTCGTAAGTACACTGATCGCCCAGCTCTTTTCCAAATATATGGGCTTTGCCATGTTCCTGATGGTGTTCGGGGCGGCGGGCCTGCTGCCGTCGTATCTGAATAAGGGGAGAGTCGAACTCAATCTGTCCAAGCCGATCAGCCGGATAAAACTGCTCCTGATGAAATTCTGTTCGGTCTATCTCATCATGATCGCGGTCATGGTGCTCATGTGTTTGCCGCTGTGGCTGGTCCTGTCTTTCCGTCTCGACGGCCCCATCTGGACCTTTTTCCCGGGCCTGCTCGTGGGATGCATCGAGTTTCTCGTAATATACAGCATCGTCTTCATTCTGGGGCTGGTCAGCAGTTCGACCGCGGTCGCGATCATCGGCTATTTCGCTCTGAGTATCGCCACCGGCCTGCTGGCCAAACGTGAATTCGCCTACGGTTTTCTCGGGAAAGCCTGGCAGGTGGCCTTTGACACTATCTATCATATCCTGCCCAAGATGGATCAGATTGCGGACAATACCACTTCACTTATTCTGAACGAGGGCCTGACCAATTTTTATGCCGTCTGGTCGTCGGTTCTGTTCGCGGCGGTGATGATTCTTCTGGCGGTTTTTATATTCTTGAAGAAAGACTATTAAATCGGTTCCGCTTTCCGAGGAACAATAGACCGGCTTATCCGTTCAAAAGTCAAATAAGAAATTTTATGATTTGGAGGCGGCATGACAAAAATAAAATCCGGCGATAAAGTCAAACTGCACTATAACGCCAAATTCGAAGACGGCCAACTCTACCAGTCCACCGAAAACCGCGACCCGGAACAGTTCGACCTCGGCGAAGGCCAGGTCATCGAGGGTATCCGCAAAAACCTGATCGGCATGGAAGTTGGGGAGAAAAAATCTTTCACCGTCACGCCCGAGGAAGCGTTCGGCGAACACGATAACAACCTGATTGCCGACGTCGACCGCGGTCAGTTTCCCGACAATATGACGCCGTTTATCGGCCAGCAGTTGCGCATGGAGCGCGAGGGCGGCGACGAGGTAACCGTGGTCGTGACCGGCCTGACGGACAACACCGTCACGATCGACGCCAACCACCCGCTGGCCGGGAAAACGCTCGAATTCGACGTCGAAATAGTCGAAATCGATTAAATCCTTGCATTTGATTTATTTCCTGTTAATCTAAAAAAAAATATGGCCTGAGCCCCGGCCGCCAACCGGCCGGGATATTGGGACCGCCGTGTTCTGATTGGTTTGGGTTCAAAAGTTAACAAGGCAGAGGAGGTCTCCGATGGCTCATGTCAAAGACGGCGACAAAGTAAAACTTCATTATACCGGCAAACTCGAAGACGACACCGTTTTCGATTCATCCCGCGACCGCCAGCCCTTTTCGTTCGAAGTCGGCAAACAAAAAGTCATCCCCGGTTTCGAAAAAGGCATTGTGGGCATGGAAGTCGGGCAGAACAAAACGATCACGATTCAACCCGAAGACGCTTACGGCCCCAAGCGCGAAGAACTCATGTTCGAGGTCAACAAGAGCGCTTTCCCGGAAAATATCGAACCGGCCCTCGGTCAGCAGCTTCAGATGGAACAGCCCAACGGTCAGCCGCTGAACGTGATGGTGGCGGACATCACCGATGAGACGGTCAAACTCGACGCCAACCATCCGCTGGCCGGCAAAACCCTCGTCTTCGACATTGAACTGCTCGAAATAGGCTGATTATTATTGGAAAGTAGGTCGGGCCGAGTCTTCGAGAAACCCGACTTCTTAAACCATAAATCATTGAAACCTTACGCGCGTTGTGCCCGGCGGGTCCTCAGGAAAGTAGGTCGGGTTCCGAGTCTTCGAGAAACCCGACTTCTTAAACCATGAATAAGTGAGACTGTATGTACGTTGTGCCCGGCGGGTCCTCAGGAAAGTAGGTCGGGTTCCGAGTCTTCGAGAAACCCGACTTCTTAAACCATGAATAAGTGAGACTGTATGTACGTTGTGCCCGGCGGGTCCTCAGACCCGCCGGGGTCTTATTCACTATCTGAATTATACATCCACCCCAAAAATATAAATCAACGAATAGTACACCCCTACCAATACGAAAATCGCGCCCGTAATCCGGCGCGCCCATTTCTCGAACTGGGCCAGACGATCAAACCATTCTCCGATAAACCTCGCCCCGAACGCGATAAGCACCGCAAAAACAACCACCGGCAAGGCTGTCCCGATACCGTAAACCGTCGGCATGACGACATTCGATTCCTGCTCCACCGCGATCGGAATCAAACTGCCGAAAAACAGCGCCGCCGACACCGGGCAAAACGACAGGGCGAACAACAGCCCCAGAAACAAAGGCCCCCACATCCCGGATTTTTCCACCCGAGCCTGCAATTTCTGTCCGAATCCGGGGCCGGACATACGGACGTTAATCAGCCCCACCAGCACCAGCCCGACTGCGATCAAAACCGGACCCAGAATTTTATTCATGTTGTTCTGTAGAAAAAACGACAGTTTCGGCACCGCCAGCAAACCGGTAACGATCAGCCCCCCCAGGGCAATATAGGTTATCGTCCGACCGGCAGTATAAAGCAGCCCGGACAATAGAACAACCCCCGGGCGGTTAATCCGCTTGCCGATAAAGCTGATCGCGGCGATATTCGACGCCAGCGGGCACGGCGAGATGGATGTCAATATTCCGACCCAGCAGGCCGACACCATCGCCATCAGGAACGAATCATTCATCGGTGGCCTTGCCCTCAAGGAAATTCCTGGTTTCAGACTGGACGTACTTAATGTATTCGTCTTTGTCGCCGACCAGTTCCCATATCTTGTCGAGATTTTTCCAGTCGGTTATTTTGCCGTCTTTCTGACGAAACAGTACCAGTGCCT
Source organism: uncultured candidate division Zixibacteria bacterium (assembly GCA_963702205.1). Classification (GTDB taxonomy): domain Bacteria; phylum Zixibacteria; class MSB-5A5; order GN15; family PGXB01; genus CALAMC01. The sequence goes on along the minus strand of OY969724.1, from coordinate 789,312 downwards.
TGGTGTAGAGCTGAAAATCATCGATATAGTGCTTGTTGGCCTCACGATCGTAATTCACCGCCTCCCATACAAGGGAACTATCGCCCAATTCTTTTTCGAAGCCGGTTGTGAGAGCATCACCCGAATAGGCTTCGAGCTTCTTACAGGTGGCGCAACGCACGTCACCGTGAAAATAATAGGCATAAACCTTGTCGGTAGACACAGCCGTATCGTCAGCCTTTGAAGAATCGGCGTTGATAGCAGCGACCGCAGCCGAATCGTCCTTTGGCTCGTCAGCGACAGCCACGCCGAGCACGGCGGCAGCCAGCAACCATGAGTACAGCAGAATTTTAAACACATCACACCTCACCTTTTATAAACCACTATTATATCATTTCAATCTTCGTAGGTCACGCCGACTCGCGGCGTGACATCATAATTAATGGTCGTAAGTACATCGCACCAACAATGTCATTCCCGCTTACGCGGGAATCAAGTCTTGTAGGTCGGGTTCCGATTCTTCGAGAAACCCGACATCTTGAATCCCTCCATTGACGGTATATCGTTGTAACCGTATGTACGTTGTGCCCGGCGGGTCCTCAGTTCTTGTAGGTCGAAATCCCTGCCGAAGGTCCCGAGCAAAGCGAGGGAGGTTTCGACATCTTCTTTACCATATAAATCAAATTCAACACCAATCGTCCCTATGACCTGTGGCTGCAATCCCACCGCAAGGGGCTTGTTGAAAAAGTGGTGCCAATATGTTCCGTCAGGTGCTGATCCCGACGAAGTCGGGATTGACACCTGACGGCCTCTTTAGCTTCAATGACTTACAATGCGGTCAGGTCACTCGCCCCGATAAATCGGGACGCAGGACCTGACCGAACAAGCTTTTTCAACAAGCCCCAAGCGGCGGGGCACCGCATTAGTACGTACGTTGTGCCCGGCCGGTCCTCGGACCCGCCGGATCTTTGCCATATGACCAATTTAAACTCCCCCCTGCCCCGATATCATCTTTTTCAACGCATCAACCGACGGCACCTTACCGTACACTTTAACCTCCCCGTCGACCACCAGCGCCGGGGTCATCATGATGCCGTAATTCATGATCTCCTTGATGTCGCTGATTTTGCGCACGTCGCATTCGAGCCCGAGTTCATCGGCGGCCTTGCGCGTGCGTTCGAACAGCTCGACACATTTGGCGCACCCCGGCCCCAGTATTTTTATCTCTTTCATTTATGCCTCCTAAAATATGGCTCCGTAGACGATCCCGGTTACGGTGGCCATGACAATTACCAATAGTACGAATATGATCGTCTTTTTCGTGCCCATCACCGAGCGTATCACCAGCATATTGGGCAGGGACAATGCCGGCCCGGCCAGCAGCAGCGCCAGGGCCGGGCCCTTGCCCATACCGTTTCCGAGCAGACCCTGAAGAATCGGAATCTCGGTAAGAGTCGCGAAGTACATAAACGCCCCGACCACCGATGCGAACAGGTTGGATGCAATCGAATTGCCGCCTACCCAGGAACTTATCCACGACGATGGTACAATTCCCTCGCTGCCCGGACGGCCCAAAAGCAGTCCCGCCACCAGCACGCCCCCGAGAAGCAAAGGCAATATCTGTTTGGTGAATCCCCACGTCTGAGAAAACCACTCGCCGGATTCATCGTCGCGGTTGCTCGTCAACAAAGACAGACCGACCACCGCCGTACCGAAAGAGATCAAAGGTTGCTGCGGGAAAACTACGGCAAGGATAAGTACAACCAATCCGGTCAGCACGATTTTAATCTTCGGAAGATTGAACCAGAAAATCAGAATGGCTCCCAGCGCCGCGCCGGAAAGGCCGGTAATCAGCCATTTATAGCCGTATATAAACGCCCACACTCCCGAGGTTTCATCGGTCCGGCCCCAGTTGGCGAAAACCAGCACCGCCACCAAAACGGCAAAAAAGATCGTGTTCTTCCACAGCGGTCGTGAAACCTCCGGTTCGGGAAGCGCCGCCTGGGTCGCCGCCTTTTCGATCTCCTCGCGCAAAAACAGCAGGTGCATGATAAGTCCGATAATGATGCTGAACGCGATCGCCCCGACCGCACGGGCAACGCCCAGTTCCAATCCCAGAACGCGGGCGGTAAGTACAATCGCCAGGACGTTTATGGCCGGTCCGGCATACAAAAACGTCACGGCCGGGCCGAGACCCGCCCCCATGCGATAGATCCCGGCAAACAATGGCAGGACGGTGCAGGAGCATACCGCCAGTACCGAGCCTGAAACCGACGCGACACCGTACGATACAACCTTATTGGCTTTGGCGCCGAGATATTTCATTACCGATCCCTGGCTGACAAAAGCCGCAATGGCGCCGGCGATGAAAAAGGCCGGAACCAAACAAAGTATTACATGCTCCCGGGCGTACCATTTAGCCAGATAAAACGCCTCCATTATGGAATTGCGTACTCGCACCGATTCGATCGGGAGATAAAACAGCACGGCAAACGCGGCGACCATTATCGCCAGCGGTTTCCATTCACGTTTCCAGTTCACAACATTATTCTCCGGTGATTTCTTATCCCTTGATTTCGAGCTGTTTGAGCTGTGATTTCAAAACGCTTTCGACACATCCGAAAAAGCTCAATATGCACGGCACCTTAAGGCTGTAAAAAACTTTCAAACCGCGCTTGTCCATCTCGACCAGCCCGGCCTGTTTTAGAAGGGCCAGGTGTTTGGAAACAGTGGAGACGTCATCCCCGATCATCTCGGTCAACTCGCAGACACACCGCTCCCGCCGCGACAATTCATCTATAATGAACAGCCGGGTAGGATGCGCCATAGCCTTCATGACCGCGGCCCGTGAATCGTATTTTTGTTTGTTCATAGTCGTCATAACTAAACCTCATATTTGGTTATTTGGCAATATAGCCAAATAGCGTAGTTTGTCAATAGGAAAAACGATCTTTAGAGGGTTTTTTATATTCATGGCAGGTCGGGTCAATGACTTACAATTCGGTCAGGTCACACGCCACGATAAATCGGAACGCAGGACCTGACCGAACAAGCTTTTCTTCTCTTACGAGAAACCCGACATAGAATGTCGGGCTACGCCGACCATATATTCATCAAATTCATTGCGTGGTGCATTATCGCAACTTGCCACCCGTTGGGTGGGCTACAAGAATTCTAATAAGCACTTCGTACCTATAATGTCATTCCCGCGTAGGCGGGAATCCAGGAAAAAGATGTCATATCTCCAATGAGATTTGACCCACTTTGAACTGCCAGATTGCGGCCAGCCACCTGTTGGGTGGGCTACAAGAATTCTGAATACCCGCGTACGCGGGTATGACATTTTGGGGCGACCGGGTGGCCACCCCAAACTTGGGGCTTGTTGATAAAGTGCACGCATGGTGCAAGAAGTAGGTCGGGTTCCGAGTGGAGCGAAGCGTAACGAGAAACCCGACAACAAGATGTCGGCTTTCTCTCCTGACTTCGTCAGGATTCGGAAGCCGACCTACTGGTTTTTCGACAAGCCCCAAGTTTGGGGTGGAAAGAATCAAGTACAATTCCACCCCCAAACCGATGTTGTTTCCACCACTCCCCCTATATTATGAGCAATAAATTACGCCCGAAATACACCGTCCAAAGAGAGGGGAAAAGACGAAATTTTTTCCAAAAACGAACCCATTTTGTTATAAGCAACTACATGACAATATGTTACGGATAATAATGGACTACTATTTCTGGTATTTTATCCGGCAACCGGCTTTGCTTCATCATCCGGGCTGAGCCGGACCTCGAACACCCGCAAAAGCGATACAAAAATCGCCGCGATAAGCGGCCCAAGGACAATCCCGATCAGGCCGAACATATACAGCCCGCCCATAATCGAGAAAAACAGCAGCAGGGTGTGCATACGAGTCTTACCGGTGAACAAAAGCGGACGGATAAAATTATCGATCTGGCTTATAACCACTACGCCGATCGCGATCATCGCGATACCTTTGATCGGCGCTCCGCCGAAAAAGAGTATAATGCCGGCCGGGATATAAACCAGAAATGGCCCCAGTATCGGTAAAAACGCCAGGAACGCCATCATTGCCCCCCAGAACACCGGTGAGGAGATTCCGAATATGGCGAATATTATCCCGCCTACCGCTCCCTGAATCAGCGCCACCAGCACGCCGCCGTACATCATCCCCTCGATAATCTCGTGCATGTGGGCATACATCACCGCCACCTGGGTCGGCATCAGCGGGGTGATTCTTTTTAAAACCCTTATGATTTTGTCACCGTCGCGGAAGAAAAAGAACATGGAGAAAATCATCAGCACGAAATAAAACACGGTCCGGCTGATATTGGCGATTAGTGTGGTCGCCTGCCCGCCGACGGCTTTGGTCATGACTGATATGGCGTCCTTTAGTATGGTCTCAAAATCCATCTCCGCCAGCTGTGGATAAGCGGTCAGCTTTTCTTTGATTGCCCCCCAGAACGGCAGCTTGACCGTCAGAAGTGTTTTCAACTCGCCGCTTTGATAAAGGTTATTGACTTTCGTCACGGCATTGGCCGCCTCACTGACCAGTGACGCCATCATATAAAGCGACGGGCCTATAATAATCAGGAAAATCAAAATACATGCAATAACCGACGTGAGAGTCGGAGATTTTACTTTTTTCAACAGCCATTTATAAGCCGGATGGAAGACGATTACCAGCACCGCCGCCCAGGTGATGGGCAGAAAAAACGGGACCATCAGACGATAAAAAAGATAGAATATGGCCGCGACGATCAAAAGGAACAGGGCTGTAACAAAATACTCTTTTTTCATATTTCACCCGCAGTCGACCCGCCTAAAATTGAGCGTTTGAATATTCCGGCGCAAGGATAATTTGGTGCCTGCACCGGCCCGACAACTTTCAAGATATGCACTAAAATATATAATTTATTGACAATAATGGAGCGAGAGCTATATTTATAGGTGTAGAAATATAATTTCGTAAATACCGATTTATCATATACTGCCGGGGTTTTGATATGAAAATTTCCAATGTCGTTTTACTGGCTCTTTCAATGTTACTCGTATTAAGCGCGGCTGTTTCGGCCGAAGACAGCCCCGAGCAGCTGGTTGCCCGTCAACAGCAGATCAACGACCGCCTCGGGCTCGACTGGACGCCGAAAGTCACCTCGGTCATCACCGATTATACCCCGGATGAACGCAAACACATGTGCGGCGTCAAACTGCCCGAAAACTGGAAGGAAATCTGGGAATCGCACCTTGATCCCAACCGCTTCGACAAAAGCGCCAAGGACCTGCCGTCGTACTTCAACTGGGAAGACCAGGGCAAAGTGACGGGCATAAGAAATCAGGGAAGCTGCGGTTCCTGCTGGATATTCGCGTCAGTAGCGGCCCTTGAATCTCAATACCTGATATACAGATTGTACAATTATAATCTTTCCGAACAACAAATACTGTCGTGTGTATCGCCGGATTGGGGCTGTGACGGCGGCTGGATGGAAGCTTGCTATATACATTTCCGCGATACCGGGTCGATATTCGAGACCAGCATGCCGTACCAGGCCAATGACGAAGTCCCGTGCACCGAAGACTCATACCCGGTGATGGCTAAGGTACTGGACTGGACGTCGGTGCCCGATGACGTAAACTCAATCAAGCAGGCCGTGATGGTGGCGCCGATTGCCGTGACTATGGACGTCTTCGATGATTTCGATATTTATGGTGGCGGATGCTACGAGTGGGATGGTGTCAGCGAGTATGCGGCCGGGCACGCGGTCCTGATTGTCGGCTGGGACGATGACTTATGTGGCGGCGACGGCGCCTGGAGGGTGAAAAACAGCTGGGGGACCATGTGGGGCGACGATGGCTTCTTCTGGATCAAGTACGGCGACTGCGGAATCGGGTTTGCCGGGGCACTGCTCGAAGTGGACGCCGTATGGATCACCGACTCGACCGACCTTCCCGCCGGCGTCATCGGCGAGGAATATTCACACCAGGTGGCCGCCACCGGCGGTGTGCTGCCATACCATTTCTCCATACAGGTGGCGAACCTTCCCGACGGCCTGTCCATCAGTGAAAGCGGTCTGATTTCCGGCACTCCCACCCGGATTAAGAATTATACATTCGCGGTGCGCGTCGAAGACAGTGCCGACCCGCCGAAATCATTTTTCAAATACCACAACCTGCCGATTCTCCAAAGTGCGCCCGCACAGTACTGCGACTTCAACTGGGACAGCAATCGCAACCTGCTTGATATCCTGGGCATGATAAATTTCATTTACAACGGCGGTCCGACCCCGACCGTCCCCGACCTGGCCGACTGCAACTGCAGTGGCGACTGCAATCTGATAGATATTCTGACTCTGATTGGCGTGCTGTATCACGGCTCTTACCCGCCGTGCGAGTGGTAAAGGTTACATTTTTGCTATAACGATCAACTGGCCACTTGTATTTTTATCATATGGATCGAATTGCGAATTGCCCAGAAAATCGAATGAGGAAAATCCGGCTTCTTTAAGCAATTTTTCATAATCATCGCAAAGCATGGTCCGATACCGAAACCGCGAGGTCTTGAAATCGCAATTTTCCGACGTGTGAATAATGTCCAGAACGTGCACTTCCCATTCATGCTCGAAATAATCGATTACCATAATCCGCGAAAATTCCGGTGTATTGATTACCGGGATAAAACGGTGTCGGAAACTGTACTGACGGTCGCTCATCCCCTGAGATAATACAAGTATGCCACCGGGTTTGAGTATATCATACATACTTTTAAGTGCTTTCAGGATTTCTTTTTTTTCACGCAGCTGCGGCAAAGAAGTAGACATGCAAAAGATGGCGTCGAACTCGCGGTTGAAATTTTCACGAAGATATCGGAAATCGACCCGGACTAAGGGAATATCTATATTGTGGGCCGATAGTTTCTTTTGGGCCACCTGAAGCATTGCACTCGAAATATCGGATCCGGTGACATCAAGACCGAGCGAATGAAGCAAAATGATATCATCGCCCGTACCGCAGGCGCAATCCAGGACAGATTTCAGATCGTATTTCTCGACAAGGCGACCAAAAAACTCCAAAATGGTCGGATCATCTCGGCCAAAAGCGTCATAGCGCTCGGCAAACGATTTGAATGGGTCATCGGTCATAAAGTCTCCTCGACATAAAACCGCCACCCGCAATAATAATCGCGTTCGTCTTTATCCGGAGGGCAGGCCAGGCATTCCGTCTTTATGCGCGGATCTATCGTCCTGGCGAATTCGGTATACTCGACAATCCCGACCGACTTACACGGAAACGGAGGCAGGTTTTTTCTCCTTCGCGCCGACTGCACCCGGCAATCGACCATTTTAAACACGAATGATTTATCAGTTTCTTCAACAATCGTCTGCTCATTCAAAACCGAATATAAGCGGTATTGCAGGGCTCTCTTAAGCGCTTCGAGGCCGCCGTTTTCGGGAATATCATGACGGGTCATAATGCGTTTGGCCTCGATGCGTGTGAACTTGTCCCAGGCTTCGGAATCGAGTTTGATCGCGGTCTGCATGTCGCACTCGTGCTCCACCGCCTGAAACCAGAGGCCGTCGTGGGCCAGCCAGTTCTTGGCAAAATCCTCGATTATACCGATCAACTTTTCTTTGGGCAGATTTTCAAGTTGTTTGACGGACATATACAAATTCCTCAGCATTTCAAGGTATAGCTTTGCCTTGATAATAAAGACAAAGATCGCCCCGGACAAGCGATTTCGGACCAGCCTCGGGTTCTTACTTTTCCCAGAACCAGGAGGCAGTGTTGGTACGATAATCTATCATACGGCCCGTCTTGCGTTCGGTCGTGTCGGCTGTCCCGACCAGTTTGGGGCGGTATCCCAGCGGATTTAAATACACCCAATCTTAGTAGGTCAGAAGCCGTGCCGAAGGCCCTGCCTGCACTGAGTCTGCGAAGAGAGTTTTGCGAAGGGCGCTCCTGACATCTTAATCTTTGCACGCCGTCACCTGACACCCCCGACGGCGTTTTTGTTCTATGCTCTGTAACACACCCTTCCAGGGTGTGAGAGATAGACTAAGGCAATGATGTATGCTTTAAACATGTCAACTCGGATATTCATCCAGCCTCGCATCTTCTATTAAAACATTGATGAAAGGGATTACTTGTTCGAGATCCAGTATGATCGCTTTATACAACCCACCACACCCTAAAAGGGTGTGTTACCAGTTTCAAGACCTTCGGCAAGTCGGCGTGACCTACGATTATAAATATTTTAAAATAACATGATATAGCGTGTTGAGCCACTTCGGCTCAAGAAATAGAAATATTAATGCTATTGAGATTAATATCGATACGACCAAAATCATCAATGCCTGTTTAAAATCACTCGATTTAAAAACTCGCCTTTTCGCGTCAACTTTATTTTCCGTTTTCAGCCATTTTGTAAGGCTATGGAGGTAAATAAAATAAGAACAATAAATTCCAACAAAAACTTCAAGCACACATGCTAACAATATAATCCTACTCACAAGGATTAAATTCTTGACATCTGAGGTTATAGCCAAATATGAAACACCCCCGCAAATGGCTATAGTTATTTTCGCAAAAAATTCAATATGCCAATAGACGCGTTCATTGTGATATTGCCTTTGCGCCCATATGATATCGCTCCAACCACTAGTTCCCCTCGCAGCCCTTTTTAGCTTACGGTCTTGCGCTAACGATATATTCCTGTTCATAGACATCTCCTTTATTGCCCAGTGGTTCTATTAGTAATTATCGCTTTATAGTACAATTATCTATCGCGCAGTCAGAGCTACTTACTAACTGAGCATCCGAAATGGGCGTAATGAGGTAGTTCTTGTTATCTTCATCTGATATGTTAACATTATCATTTCCATGATTCGCATGATATGTCTATAGAATCCAAGCCTGTTAATTCCGTTTTTATTGCCTCCGATATTGGTACGCGATGGCTTGAATCAAATAGCCTTTGAAGCAATGGATTTTCGCAATCATCTAATTTACTTATATGCCACTTATCGTCAGCAATTGTGATTAGAAGCTCCTTTGCTCGACTAAATGCAACAGTTAAAAGTCTAACACCATTTTTTCCTGTCAGTAGTGGACCTAATGCTCGTTTTCCTTGACTACCAACAAAATCCACCAGAATAACATCTGCGCTAGATCCTTGAAATCTATGAACAGTTCCAACTTCGACTAAGTCTTTTTCAAAATTCAATGATCCATTCTTGTCGCGTCCATCAATTAGTCTTTTGATTAAATATTCTTGCGCCGAATAGGGGCAAATAATCCCTGCCGTCAATTTCGGATTTGTCCTAAGGATATTCGCGATAATTTTAATACTAAGGTCCGCTGAAACTTTATTAATCCAACTCTTCCCACGCTTCTCCGACTCAATTCCAGTTATATTTGATATATTAATATGATATACTCGTTTATCGAAAAGATTCGACTGAATTAGGTTCTTATTTTTCCGATAGTTTATTTTAACACCAGGATACCAGCCACCGACAATTTTCCATATATCGGGATGACATCGCCTTTGTTCCATAATTCTGTATAAAAGACCTGAATCTTTTAATAGCATATTTTCGGAAGAAATATCCATAATGCCTGCAATCTCGAAAACGTCTTTGCCAAAAAGGCTTTTTTCATTATCACCAAGGTTTCTATTTTCTTGAAAAACAGGTCCCAATTGCCTTGGGTCCCCAGCCAATAACATAGATTTTTGTGACGATCTTGACAAATAGTACAATATGGCAGCGGGCACCATTGTTACTTCATCAATTACGACCATATCCCAAGTTAAATTTAAAATTGGGCTTTTTGTTAAGTACCCTAAAGTTGTACTGGTTACGACAACGTTACATGAAATTATATGATCTTCGACCATATGTTTTAGGTCCTCGCGCAAAGCCATTAATTCAGCCCGTTTCTCTGCCAATTGCATTGATGTAAGGGATTTCCTCGTTCGCTCGATTTCCATACTTATGCATTTAATTCGGGAAGTAATTTCTTGTTGTTCATAGGAACCCATTATTTCTTCGTGGATCAATATTTCGTGCTTTTGAGCATACCCGTATCTTAGCAAATGTCTGGTATCAACCAATCTGCTCATGCCGCTACGCGAAAAAGCATTAATTATTTCAAGCATTAAGACGTCAGCAGCCAAATTCGATGGTGCTAATAAAAGTACACGATCATTCGGGTTGGATTTTATAAATTTCGTTATTACCGATGCAAGTCCATAGGTTTTTCCCGCACCCGGCGGTCCCCACAACAGACTAGTATTGCCTTCAAATTCGGCCATTAATCCGGCTGATAATTGATTTGAATTCCTCAGTAGAGTAGCTGATCGTCCCCTTTTGTTTGGCTCATTAACCAATGACACAAATCTTCTTGGGATTTTTTCCAGCTTGTCTATTTGTTCGCCAAGTTGACTGATCAAGTAACCGCGATCAACGAGAAGAGACATTTGCGATTCAGATATATAGATTTTTTCTTGGGTTATAAAATAAAAGGCTGGTTCATTACCATCGTCGGAACCTGCAATGTTGCCCCATACATTCCCTAACCTTGCGGGCGTGCCAGGTCCCAAATGTACATCCTCATCGCCATAATCTATCAATATCCAATATAAATAGTGTTTTTCAATATAATTAATCCATTCGACTTTCTTGACACCAAAGATAGAATTCCCGATAGTACTGGCATAATTTCTTACTAGTCGCGATATAGAATGAGGATCATTCCAGTCTAATATCTTTTGTACTTCTTGCTTGCCACAAGACTCAACTAACGCCTGAGTTAATCTTAAAACATTTCCTGAAATAATAACATATCCTTCTTCATTAAGAATATCAAGTATCGCACTTATATAAGCATCATTCCATGCAGAATAAGAACCTACAAGATTTTTAATAAACCACTTTCGATTGACCCAACCATTTTTATTCTTGGAGTAAGAGTCTTTCATCAAATCATAAAGGATCAATATGACATCTTTCAAGTTTTTATCGTCCAACTTCACTGGGTATCGACCTCAATTGACAATCAACCTATTGCTTTTAGTATTTTTGCCCGAAATTCGTGGTTTATGAAACCTGCAATTACCAAATATTCGTGAAAGCCTGTGACTCTATAAAAATATATATTATATCTTTTCCATTTCAAAGGAAATTAACCATTTGGAGCTCATCTCCCCCCCGAAAATATTTCCCTTGCCTTAAATCTTTTATCTTTGTTAAATTTCGAGTCTACTGACAGGAGACAAATGCCCGTCCGGAAAAACAAAAATAAATCGTTTCTGGCGCCGCTTACCCAAAACCTCCGCAAGCGGCTGTCCAATACCGACGTCCGTCTGCGCCGCAAAGCGCTGCGCGTGCTGGTTGTGATTGTCGCTATTTTTACGGTTTATTCGTTCTTCTCCGGACCGACCGGGTTCATCCGCATCGCCCGGCTGCACATCCAGAAACACCGCCTCGAACAGCGCAACAAGGAGCTCCTGGCCGATCTCGTCGACGCCGAATACACCGTCAAACGGCTCAACGGCGATATGAAATTTATCGAATACGTCGCCCGCACCCGCCATTATTTCGCCCGCGAAGGTGAAATTATCTACCGGCTCAAAGAATAGGCCGGGCTTTTTACCATGCCCAATGTCAAGTCAGAGGGAATTATCCTTCGCTCGGTCAACTGGAAAGAACAATCGCGAATCGTCTCGATCTTCACCGACAATTACGGCAAAATCTCGGTCGTAGACAGGGGCGGACGGTCGCTCAAAAGCAAGCGGGGACGGCTGGTCAATTTCTGCCGTCTGGAAATTTCTTATTTCGTATCCGAAAAAAGCGAGCTGGGCCATTTGGGTGAAACCGATATCCGCGAAGCGTTTACATTCGAGAAAGACGGCACGCTCGGACGGCTGACTTTCGCCTCGGCGGCGGTTGAAATACTAAACGACCTGCTCCCGGAAAACGAGGCCCAGACCGGGCTATATCATCTGACCATGCGGTTCCTGCGGCTGATGGATTCGGCCGCCAAAGGCTCGCTTGTTTCGGTTTTCCTGGCCTATTTCATCCGAGCGCTGTCGTATCTCGGCTACGGTCCCAATTTCTCGGGGTGTGTCGGCTGTGCCGGTGAGGGACTGACCTATTCCAATTCCGATGGCAAAAATTACGTGACCGTCTCGCCCGAACGCGGCGGGGTGGTATGCGGCGCTTGCCAAAGTCCCGGAGAATATTATATTAAGCTTCCGGCCGAACAGCTGGAAACGCTGCGCCAATTGCAGACGGCTTCGCTGGCCGAAGCGGCGGGGATAAAAGTAACGCTTGGAGACGGTGAGGAACTGCTCGAAGTATTGACGGCGTTTATGAAATACCAGACCGGCGCCAAAGATTTGCGCTCGCTGGAATTTCTGGAAAAACTGAAAAACACGAAATTTTAAAATACTCATATAGAAACGGAAAAGTCATGGCCAAAAATACCAACGATAAAATGGACAGGTTAGTTTCGCTGTGCAAACGACGCGGGTTCATCTTTCAATCATCTGAAATCTACGGCGGTCTTAACTCATGCTGGGATTACGGTCCTCTCGGGGCCGAGCTCAAGCGCAACATCAAAAACTTCTGGTGGAACGCCATGACCAACCGCCGCGATGATATTGAAGGCCTCGACGCCGCCATACTGATGCACCCCGAAGTCTGGCGCACGTCGGGGCATATCGATGAATTCACCGATCCGCTGATCGACTGCAAGACGTGCAAATCCCGTTTCCGCGCCGATGAACTGGCCGATCCGACCAAATGCCCGACCTGCGGCAATAAGACGCTCACCGAGCCCCGCAATTTCAACCTGATGTTCAAGACGTTCATGGGACCGGTCGAGGATGAGTCGGCGGTAGTGTACCTACGGCCCGAGACGGCCCAGGGGATATACGTCAATTTCCTGAACGTGAAAAATTCCTCGCGGCAGAAGGTGCCGTTCGGTATTGCGCAGATCGGCAAAGCCTTCCGCAATGAAATCACCCCCGGCAATTTCATTTTCCGCACCCGTGAGTTCGAGCAGATGGAAATGCAGTACTTCATCAAACCGTCCGAGGACGACAAATGGTTCGAGTACTGGCGCGAACAGCGCTGGGCGTGGTATCGTGATCTCGGCATCACCGAATCGAAAATGCGCTGGCACGAGCACGGGCCGAACGACCTCGCGCACTACGCCAAGAAAGCGTATGACATCGAGTACGAATTCCCGTTCGGCTGGAAAGAGCTCGAAGGCATCCACAACCGGACCGATTTCGACCTGAGCCGTCATCAGGAAGCGACCGGCAAGAAAATGCTCTATATCGACAGCGGTACCAACGAACAGTTTATTCCATATATCATCGAAACCTCGGCCGGGTGCGACCGCACCCTGTTGACGGTTCTGGTCGACGCCTATGTCGAAGATGAAACGCGCGGGGAAAAGTCGGCGGTGATGAAATTCTCGCCTAAAATCGCACCGCTCAAAGCCGCTGTTTTGCCTTTGGTCAAAAAAGACGGAATGCCGGAAATAGCGACAAAGCTCTACGACGAACTTAAAAAGAAATTCAAGGTCTTCTACGACGACTCCGGCTCGATCGGCCGCCGCTACGCCCGCATGGATGAAGCCGGGTGTCCGTACTGCCTCACGATCGACGGTCAGACCGCCGAGGACGAGACGGTTACTATCCGCGACCGCGACTCAATGGAGCAGACCCGCCACAAACTGGCCGAAATCCCGGATTATATCACGGCGCGGGTGAAATAGGCTTAATTATTTATTCATATATATTCTACTGCAGCAGCAGCATCTTCCTGCTGGCCGTGTAGCCATCGGTTTCGAGGCGATACATATAAACGCCCGAGGCCGCCGGTCGTCCGCTGTCATCGACACCGTCCCACTCGGCCGCGTATTGACCCGGTGCTTTGGGTTCATCGACCAGCGTCGCGGTTAACTGCCCCAAAATATTATATATGTGTATCGTAACGTGTGCGTACGCCGGGACCGAATACCTAATGGTCGTCGTCGGGTTAAACGGGTTGGGATAGTTCTGTGAAATATGAAACTCGGTCGGCACGGTGGTCAAGCCGTCGTCATCGTCGATGTCCAGACTGAGATCGAAATAAGCTTCGGCCGACGGACAGTTTGACATCGCCGACATATTGAGGGCCTCATCGGCGGATTTGACAGCCACGCAGTACGTCGTCGCCGGAGTCAAGCCGGTCAAAGTAATACTTTCGGCCTGCCCGGCCTGTTGCGGGATGGGAGGGCTGACCCAAAGGTCAGCCTGATCCCAATTAGATTCGGTAATACTATCTTCGGAATAAACGATCACATAAAAACTGGCCGCGCCGCTGTTGCCGTTGTCGCCCGGCGCCGTCCAGCTAAGATCAATCTCGCCGTTATCTACACCGGTCACGGCACTCAGGTCATTGATCGCCGCCGGCGGGGTAACGTCGGTTGTCGTGGTATCAACCACGTTGGAAATATCCGACCAGTTGGGCACCTCATCCGCCACACGGATAGCGAAGTAGTAACTCGTGCCGGAGCTTAAATTGTCGATCGTGAAGTTTTCGGCGGAACCGGAAGCCTTCGGAGCCGGCTCGCCGGTCGCCTGTGAAGCGGAATTCCAGTTGGCCGTTGTGATCGGCGTAGTGGCATAACGGATATCGTACTCCGATGCCGTCCCGGTTGTACCATCGTCACCGGTGGCGGTCCAGGTAATTGTCACGCTGGTCGCATCGGAGGCGCTGATCGCAACGTCGGCAATAGCCGTCGGTGCATTGGTTTCCGCATTGGTCGTGCCCGACACGACGTTGGACAGGTCGGACCAGTTGGGCACCTCATCGGCGGTCTTGATCGCGAAATAATATGTCGTACTCGCGTTGAGACCGGTCACCGTAAACGATTCACTGCTGCCAGCGGCCTGCGGCGACGGTTCACCCGTGGCCTGCACAGCCGCATCCCAGTTCAAAGTTGTGATCGGCGACACAGCATAACGGACGTCGTACTCCGACGCCGTCCCGGTTGTACCATCGTCACCGGGTGCGGTCCAGTTAAGGGTTACGGATGTTTCGCCGGTGCCGTTGACGATCAGGTTGGCGACGGCAGCCGGCGGATCGGACTCGTCCAGCGTGGATCGACTGACCACGTTGGAAAGGCTCGACCAGTTATCGGCTTCATCTCCGGCTTTGACGGCAAAGTAGTACAGTGTCCCGGGAGTGAGCCCGGTCACGGTAAAACTTTCGGCATTGCCGGCGGTCTGGGGCGACGGTTCTCCGGTCACTTGAGTTGCGTCGTTCCAGTTGGACGCGTTGATCGACGACAATGAATAACGGATATCATAAGCCGTAGCGGTCCCGATATCACCATCGTCGCCGGGCGCGGTCCATGTCAGAGTGATGGAGGTCTGGGTGGCCTCCTGAGCAAGGGCGCCGCCGGTGAAAGCGGCCAGGGCGAGAAATACGGTCAGTATCGAAAGAAGAAGTCTCCCGAATCCCGACGCGTTCGTGTAAAGGATCTTGCTTGCAACTCTCATTCAATACCCCTTACAAAGTGTGGCTGTTTCAATTAGCGATATTGAACAATGTCAAAAACCGCGCCGAACCAACGACTAAATCGTAAGTGCAGATATCGAGGATAGTTATATGAAAATTGCAATTGGGGAAAATACGAATTCCGGCGTTTTGCCTGTTTCAAACGGGAGCAATGTTCAGGGATGGCACAACCGCATTGAAATCGTGCAAAATCCTATCAATGTGAAGTATTGAACAGGATCGCGACCCGATTATTGTCGCGATCGACGACCAAAACGTCTTTTAAGCCATCACCGTCGACGTCATCGGTAGCGACCGATACCGGCGCGCCGCCGATATTGAGATTGGCTTTATTAAAGGAGCCGGAACCGTCGTTGGCCAGATACGTAATCGTCCCGGCCAGGGTATTGGCAGCCAGAATATCCGGACCGTTTTGCGAATCGAGATCATCGACAAAAAGACCGGAACACCCGGCACCGGTATTGTATGACACCGCGGAATTGTACTGACCGGAACCGTCGTTATACAAGACCATTACTGTACCGTCATTATAACTTGAGACGGCCAGGTCAAAATCCCCGTCGCCGTCGAAATCTCCCGAAACCACCGCCCGCGGCAGCGAACCGACTGCGTAATCGGTCCGGTCTTCGAAATTGTTATTGCCGTCGTTGATAAGCACGGAAATGCTGTCGGCGCCGTAATTGGCCGTGACAATGTCATAATAATCGTCATTATTTATTTTCGCCGCGGTTACGCCGAACGGACTGGAACCGACATAGTACGATATCGGTCCGGCCAGAGTTCCGTCGCCGTTGTTCAATCGCACCATGGCCGTGTTGGTCTGAGAATTACCCACAACCAGGTCGCTGTCGCCGTCGTGATCCAGGTCCTGCACTACCAGCGAGCGGGGGAGATCGTCGGTTGAATAGCTTACGGCCGCTCCTAATGTACCGTGATCGTTCGGAAACACGGAGACGATATCATCGGAATTACTGCTGACGATAAGTTCCGTGTATGAATCATTATCGATATCGCACGCATCCAGACCCCAGGGGTAGGTGCCGGTCGGCATTTCCACGGGCATGGCATACGTACCTTCAAAGTCGTATGCAATCACCAGGAGACTGTCATCGAGAGCTGCCACGGCGGCCATATCGCAATAGCCGTCATTGTTAAAATCCGCCGCCACCACCGACCGCGCCCCGGCAATGCCGTCGTAATCGTTGCGCGTCGCGAAAGTTGTCGGGCTATCGTGCATATAAATGGACAAACTGCGCGAATCGAGATTCCCCACGACGACGTCGAGACCGTACTGACCATCGAAATCTCCGACGGCTACCGAATACGGGCTCTCGCCGGTCTGGAATGTGGTCTGGCGGACAAATTCCCCTTCGCCGTCGTTGTAATATATAATGGCCGTGTTGCTTATCGAATTGGTGAAGATGACGTCATTCGACGTGTTATCATCCATCGGAGCGATCGCTATCGAGCGCGGACCGGTTCCGGCAATGTAGTATAACGGCCCCGTGAACCCCCCGGCACCGTCGCCATAGAGGACGGTTAAATCGGCGGAATTATAGTTGGCCACCGCCAGGTCTGATATATCGTCATCGTTGATCAGTCCCGACGCGATGCCATAGGGCCCGTTGTCGGCCGGAAGACGCGCTCCGACTGCAAACGATCCACCGTTGTTGCGAAGCACCGCGATGCTGTCGGCATCGTAAAGCGTCGCGAATATATCCAAATCGTCGTCGCCGTCGAAGTCACAGGCGGTCAGCGACGTCGGACCGAGACCGACATAATAATTGACGCCGTTGCCGAAAGTCCCGTCGCCATTGCCCGGTACAATCCTGATAAGTCCCGGTTCATAAAGCCCGATCGCCAGATCGACGTTTTCATCACCGTTATAGTCGGCCGCAAACACGGCCTGCGGCGTCTGACCCGCCACGACTATGGGAGCTTTCGTGAAGACGGCGTGGCCGTCGTTTAAGAATATATAAACGACACTTGATTTTCTGACCGCTACCGCGATATCGAGGTCACCGTCGCCATCGAAATCGGCCGTGCACAGCGCCCACGGTTCATTGCCGGACTCGTAAGTATCGGTTTGGCGGAAACCGCCGTCGCCGTTGTTATAAAGCACCGAAACCGCATCGCCGCCGAAATCCGTCATGGCGATATCGACGCTGCCGTCGCCGTCGAAATCGGCCGTAGCTATTTCCTGCGGGGTTTCACCGGCTCGGTAATAGACCGGACTGCTCAAGAAATCAATCGTTGCTGTGGTTCCTGAGTCGGTGACCTGTCCGGTGTTTTTACTGCATCCCGCGACCAGAACGAGGACCAACAGGATGGCCGCGATGAAAAATCTATGTTTGTCGAACGTCATATTGTCTCCTCGGCGGGCCGATAAAATGTGCCGCGCTGCGCGGTTATATACAGGCAATGAATTTAATAAAAAAACCGTGCAAAAAGAAGACTTGCCGCGAAGAAATTTGAAGTTTTTTACATCCGAATTTGAAACAATTGACAACTTCGGCGGTATTGTTATATTGCCAATAGGTATTATGGCTATTAGCAGGTCTTCACGCCGAATCGAATAGCCTCTCAGTTATGGGGGTGAAAAGGTTTCGACGGATCAGGTGAGGGTCTGTCGGCGTGCCGAGATCATCGGATAACTCGTAAACTATCCGGTAAACACAATATCTGGCGAATACAATTACGCCATGGCTGCCTAACTTAGATTAGGTGCCCGCTCGCCCGGTTTGTCGCCTTTCCGGACCGGGAGTGAGCGTCGATCAGAAAGGCTAAGCTGGCCGACGCCTTTAAGGCCGGACGAAAATCACAAAGGCTGGCCTTCTCTCTGGCCTGCTGTCCGGCAGGGGAGGAGGCGAGAATAAAAGGACGGCTACGCACGTAGAAGACATTCTGGCGCCTTTTTCGGACGGGGGTTCGATTCCCCCCACCTCCACCATTTTTATTTTTCCCTAAGTCATTGAAAATCAACGCTAAGTGCCTGAAATAAGGGCACTTTTGCGCCTAGTCGGGTTCGAATAACACCGAATAACTACCAATAACTTACAACGATTGTGGTCACAATTTGGTCACAATGATCTTGCGAAAGTGGACTGAAGTTTTTATATTGTGTCCATGGCAAGTCTATTTCAAAGACATGGGATTTACTGGATTGACTACCGGATCAATAGCAAGAGATTTCGGATATCGACCGGTACTTCAAACAAACAGCATGCTCTAGTCAAGCTGGAAGATCTGAAGGTCAAGCTCTTCAAGGGCGAGATTGGAGCCAAAAAGCTCACCGGACGCAAGTCGTCAGTGACGGAGTTTTTCCAGAGGTACGAAGCCTATTTCCGCAATGGCAGTACCGTTGACCGCCACCCTGATATTTCCCGTCTGCGGGCGTGGCACAATTTCTTCGTGAAGAATGGAATTCGCCATCTTGCCAGTATCACTCCTAATCTAGTAGATACATTCAGAGCCGAGGAGTTGGAAGGTCGAAAGCCTAAAACGATCAAGAACTACATCTCGTTTCTCAAAACGGCAATGAACAAGGCAGTAGAGTGGGACCTGATTGACAAAAATCCTATTGCTAACATGTCGGTCCCCAAGATTGTCAAGACGTTTAACTTCTTTAGCAAAGACGATATTGCCAAGCTCCTACATATTGCCGATCCAGATGTACAGACGGGAATTCAGATTCTTGTTTCGACTGGTATGCGGAGAGGGGAGCTCTTTCATCTCCGCTGTCGAGATGTCGATCTAAAGAGTGACAGTATACGAGTGTGGCCATACGGTGAGTATTCACCTAAGGGAAAGCGACCGCGTACAATCCCTATGACAGCTGAGTTGAAGAAAGTATTCACGAAGTTGCTCAAAGGTAGGAAAGCCGATGATCATGTATTCCGGCCCTTTGTTTGTCAGAATCGCCTTTACAAGCGGTTTGCCGAACTACTCAAAGAGCTTGGAATGAAAGGGACTCTTCATGACCTGCGCCACACCTTCGCATCTCATCTTGCTATGGAAGGTGTTCCGATCCCGGTAATCAAAGAGCTTCTGGGGCATTCCAATATCTCGACTACGATGATGTATGCCCATTTGTCACCGGAAATTCACAAAGCCGCTGTAAACAAGTTACCTTTCTAGTCGGCCTCTGCGAGAATATCAATCCCCCTGGCTTTCTGTTCTTGATATATCTCTATAAGAGTTTCCGCGAAGCGGGTCATGTTATCTAAGCACTCGATTGCATCTTCTGTGGAGAGTTCTTTGCCAAAGTCATCCTTTAATAGATCCTTGGTTCTCTGAATCATTTCGTCGCTCCATTCTCTCATACTCACCTCCTTACTAGGGTCATAGAGTAGCTTGTTGTATAGCCTTTCTGATAGGTTACTTCTTGTTATAAGTTAAGTATGCGCGGACCTATAAAGATTAGCTAACCTTAGCAAAACACTTCAAGAATTAGTAAACTGACGGATGTATTGATTGAACCCCGACTTACCATCTCTTCATAGTCTCCGAATATTCCTTTGTTGGATCACTTATCCAAAGAGCAATTCTCTCCTGGACAATTTCCCTCTTCAGACTATACCGAATGCGTGACAGTTCAATGAGTGCTTCCCTTAGACTTTTATGGATTGCTGGTTCCGGCAAGGTCTTAGCACTAAAGGCTTCAGTTGTTTTCCCGTCGATGGATAACTTGACATAGATATCGTAAGCAGAGAGTGACTGTAAGTCTGTAGCTCTGAACATGGGAAAATACTCCTTTTCAAGATACTCTCCATCCTCAGCCCCTATGCGAAACGCAATGGTTGTCCCAACATTGCCGAATACGGCAGATTTGAGCTGTAGTGGTAGCTGGGCCAGGTACTGGTGCGCCAAGACTAAATGAAGGGCAAATTTGCGCATTTCAGATAGTGTGTGAGCAAAATTGTCGGATGCAAAGCTCTGAAATTCATCAATATAGATCGCGAACGGCTTCCTCTCAGTAATTTTCACATTTGCTCGAGACATAGCTGTTAGGAAGAGCTTGGAAACGATCAACGACCCCAGAAGACTTGAGTTATCTTCTCCAAGCTGACCTTTGGAAAGATTTACAATCAGTATTTTGCTTGAATCCATCGCCATGCGGAAATCGACCTTGTTCCTGACCTGTCCGAGTACATTACGCATCACAGGGACTGACAGGAACTGCCCCACTTTGTTTTGTATTGGAGATATTGTCTCAGTTCGAAAAACTTTAGGATACAGCTCGTATTCTATTTGCCAAAAAGATCTAACTACAGGATCGCGAACCCTATTTAACACGACAGACCGAAACTCAGGATCGATAAGCAACCGGGGAATTGAAAGGAGGGTGTGTCCACCGCATTCCAGTAAGGCGAGAATCGTATTCCGCAGTATATACTCCAGCCGAGGCCCCCAGGAATCAGCCCAAATCTTCTTAAAAATATCAACCAGGTGCGAGGCTATTAGATGGCGACCGATTGTCTCATCGCCATCAAACAGATTGATTCCTACCGGATACTCAGTATCAGCAGGGTTGATGTAGATGACATCGGTCATTCGTCGTTGCGGGATATAATCCAATAGCTGTTCTGCTAAATCGCCGTGAGGATCGATTAGAGCCACACCCTTGCCTCGCTGAATATCCTGGACTAGCATGTTTAGCAATAGTGTCGATTTCCCCATTCCAGTCTGTCCGACAACATAAACATGCCGTTGCCGATCATGATCTTTAATGCCAAAACGTTGTCTCTTATTGCGATAATTGGTTTCACCTAAGATTGTAATTTTCTCATTTTCCATATCGCGGCAGCTTATCAGAAATTTGCTCTAACGTCGATACCTATCTTGTTGCCTACTAAGGCAATTGAGCGTTTTCACAGACTTGCTACACTCCAGACTGATCACACAAAACAGTCCTTTTCACAATTACTCAAAACTTAGGAGGTAGTCATGTCTGGAAATGGCAGTCTCGTGAAGACGATTGAAATCAAGGATCGTCAGGGTCGTATCATCGCGACCGAAGATGTAGTAACCTACGCCGGTTTGCTGAGCTTAGCCCACGATAAAGGGCTAAAGAAGATGGAAACTGCGTTGGTGCAGCTTCCGGATGAGGCAAACGGCCACACAGCCGTGTTTCTGGCCATTGTAGAGACCGAAAGCGGTATCTTTAAGGGTCATGGAGATGCCAGCCCGGAAAATGTCGCGTCGAGGATCATTCCTCACATCATCCGGATGGCCGAGACTCGTGCGAAAGCGAGGGCGCTCCGCGATGCCGTCAATATCGGTGTTGTGTCGATTGAGGAGCTGGCTCTGGAGGGAAATGGTCATCCGGGCAATGGAAACAACGGCAATTCTCAATCTAGTCCGGGAAGTGACAAAATCCCTGGAATGAGGAGTCGGTCAAGCCCAAGAGCTGATTCAAATCCTGCATCAGATACTGACGCTACAATGACTGTCGCTCAACGGAGATACCTTTTCCGCTTACTGGCTGAACGGAAGATCGAAGGTGATGAAGCCCAGCAATACCTGCTGAACAAGGCTGAGGTTGAATCGCTCGATCAGATCACAAAATCAAGAGCTAGTGTTTTAATCGACGAAATGGTAAACGCGGCCAAACCGGCCGAGGAGGTACCATTTTGAATGCCAATCGGAACAATCATCCAACAGATCATGTCTCAGTATCGCAGGTCAACATCTACCTGATGTGTCCACTCAAATATCGCTTCGTGTATGTGGACAAGTTACCACGGCCGTTCAAACCAATTGAATTGGCGCTTGGTACCGCATTTCACGCCGCAATTGAATGGTGGCATAAGCACAGGAAGAATGGTTCGTCACCCGATGCTGATGATGTATCCCGCATACTAGCCGCTGATTTACGGGCTCAGGCAGAGGAGAAACTCCGGTTCAAGAACGGCGAGTCGCTTGATGATGTAATCGAAATAGGTGGCAAGCTAGCTTCTACTTACGTCAAAGGTTATCGCGGTACACCGGTGCAAGATACAGAGGTTCCGTTTCGAGTGCCGCTTGTCGATTTGGAGACAGGTGAAGATTTGGGTATACCGCTGGACGGATACTTTGATCTCCTGGAGTCTGAGGACACGGTCGTTGAAACAAAGACTGCGGCACGTGCCTATGACAAGCTGACCATCCTGAACCACATTCAACTCACAGCTTACGGATACGCTTTTCGAGTTCTCTATGAACGCGATGCGAATCTTCGGCTAGATGTCGTTACGAAGACCAAGACACCCAGACTTCAATCTGTCGAGGTCCTACGAGACAAGTCGGATATGGTCAGGTTCTTTCATCTTGCTAAGTCGGTATGTAAATCGATCAGCAGTGGTTGCTTTCATCCTAATTATGGGTGGCAATGTGGCAACTGCGAATTCGCTGAACCATGCCGAAGATGGAGGGGATGATATGGAGCTCATAACTGATGAAATCCGCAAGTCATTACCTCCGCTCTACTCAACCGAGAACGAGACCAATCCGCTTCTGCGGGTTAAGTTTTTCACTCCGGACGCGAACTGGACGTGGTACGCCATCGAATTTGACGACGACGACCTGTTCTTTGGCCTCGTAATTGGTTTGGAAACAGAACTGGGCTACTTCCGGCTTTCTGAACTTCAGGAAATCCGCGGCCCACTCAAACTGCCAATTGAGAGAGATTTGTACTTTACCCCCGTTCCTCTTTCAACAGTCCATCAAATGCGACGAGTTGAATGAGAAACACACCCCAAGAGGGCTTGAGATTCGATCTTAAGTCCTCATTTTATTATCCACATGCCATTTGTTATCCGTCTAAACCCCTTGACTTCTGACTTGTTTAAATGCATTATATGCCAGTTAAACCTGATTAGTAGTGATGAGTGCCACTGATTTGGTCGTGTTTCTATCTCTCATGAATGCGATCAAGAGGGGCATTCTTAGTCTAACACAACGGAGCGAAATATGGAAGACCGTTGGCTTTCCGTGGACGAAATTGCGGTGTACTTAGGCATAAAGAGGGACACGGTTTACAAATGGATATCAGATAAGAAAATGCCTGCACATCGCATTGGTCGTCTATGGAAGTTCAGAAGGGAGGAAATCGACGTATGGGTCCGCCGAGGGGAGGGCGGAAGTCGTCCGCAAGAAGGTGATTCTGATGCGTGATAATTCAATTTCACAAGATGCGTCTCCGCTGGAAGTCCGCTTAGCACCAGGTGCTAGAATCGTGGTACGGGACGCCGAATGGTTGGTTCGTCGAGTTGATCGAACGTTTAGTGGCGGACAGGCGGTCTCTTGCGTTGGGCTTTCAGAACTAGTTCGGGAGAAAGAGTCAACATTCTTGACTGAGGTTGAGGAAACAATGCGAGTTCTACGACCAGAAGAGACTCGCTTGGTTCCAGATCAGTCACGAGAATATTCAGATTCTCTGGTTTACCTTGAGAGCTTGCTCCGCCAGTCAGCACCTACTGACGAACGAGTGTACATCGGTCACAAAGGCGCGATGGACACCGTTCCTTATCAGTTGGATCCTACAATCCAAGCCTTGAAGCAACCAAGGCAGAGAATACTTATTGCTGATGCTGTGGGGTTGGGAAAGACAATTGAGTGCGGAATCCTGCTTAGTGAGTTAATTAAGAGAGGCCGTGGTAAGCGTATTCTTGTCTTAGCTGTGAAAAGTATGTTAACACAGTTTCAAAAGGAGATGTGGGCGCGATTCACAATTCCTTTAGTTCGACTCGATTCAGTTGGTATCCAACGAATCCGAACTAGAATTCCATCCAATCAGAATCCATTCTTTTTTTTCGATAAGGCAATAATCTCCATAGATACACTAAAGCAGGAAGCTGAATATAGGGCCTACATAGAGAATTGTTATTGGGATATCATTGTCATAGATGAAGCTCATAATGTTGCCGAGCGTGGCACTAACTCCATGCGATCCAAATTGGCACGATTGCTTTCATCTAGGTCGGATACCCTCATAATGCTTTCTGCCACTCCGCACGATGGGAAAAAGCGTTCATTTGCAAGCCTAATGAACATGCTAAACCCAACTGCTATTACCAATCCAGATGAGTACGGACCGGATGATATACAAGGCCTCTTCATTCGCCGCTTTAAGAAAGATATTAAGGATCAAGTATCGCTGTCCTTTAAAGAACGGAGCATTTCGCGCGCTTATTGCCAAGCCTCGCCTGTCGAAGAGGCGGTCTTCAGCTTCTTCTCCAAGCTTAGATTTACAAGTTTGGACCAGAATCGAGGCGGAAACATGCTCTTTAAAACAACTCTTGAAAAAGCACTATTTTCAAGTCCTGCAGCCTGTATGGATACCGTTCGCAACCGCATTAAAAAACTTGAGAAGAAAAGTGAACCAGAATTTGATCAAGATATTGAAAAGCTTACAACTCTGTTGAATGTGCTAGCTGATGTGACACCGGAATGCTTTAGTAAGTATCAGAAGTTAGTTTCAGAGATTAAGACATCCAAGTGGACGGGTCAAGACACATCAGACAGACTTGTCATTTTTACAGAGCGTATTGAGACGCTAAAATTCTTAGAAGAACATCTTCCCAATGACCTTGGATTAGGAGCAAAACAGGTTGCTTCCCTATATGGAAGCCTATCCGACGTAGAGCAGCAAGATGTCGTTGAGCGATTTGGCAGAGAATCAGACAGTCTTCGCTTGTTACTGGCATCAGACGTAGCAGCTGAGGGCATCAATCTACACTACTTATCACATCGTTTGATTCATTTTGATATCCCTTGGTCACTTATGACTTTTCAACAGAGAAATGGTCGCATAGACCGATATGGTCAGACTAGCGAACCACTAATAACCTATCTTGTCACTCAGTGTGATAATCCGAAGATTAAAGGTGATTTGCGTATTCTGGAACTATTGACAGAGAAAGATGAGCAGGTTGTAAAAAATATCGGCGACCCTTCAGAGTTCACTGGAATCTATGACCAGGAGGAAGAAGAAGCTAGAACTGCAGCTGCAATCGAACGTGGTCTCTCCGTGGATGAATTTGACAAACTCATTGAGAAGAGTGAAGTTGATCCGCTGGCAATTCTAATGGGCGACATGGAATTCCCTACAGGTAAAGAAGCCGAGAAGGCGATTGCGAAAACTCCTTCGCTATTTCCCAGTGCATATGAGTTTTTAAAGAATGGCCTAAGGTTTATCGACCGCCAGCAGAGAATCCAATTTGAGACAGATGACCATGACCAATTCATTACACTTACAGTACCTGGGGAACTGGAGAGGCGCTTGAGATTCCTGCCTCCTGAAATTGAAATTCACGACGGCCAGATACTGCTTAGCGCTGATCGTGATAAGATACAGGCTGAGATAGCAACTTGCCGAAAAGAAGATCGCCTTTGGCCAAAGCTACATCTTTTATGGGAGCAACATCCTGTTGCGGAATGGATTACTGATAAGGTTATGTCGGCCTTCCAACGGCACGAGGCTCCTATTCTAACATTGCCGGATTCACTAAAGAAAGATGAAAGTATTTTCGTCGTATCTGGTCTGGTGCCTAATCGCAGAGGTCACCCGTTGATTGATCGATGGTTTGGCATGCGATTCAGGGGCAAGGATTTCGATGAAGAGCTTGATTTAGATGATGTATTTCGGATTGCTGGGTTAGGACAACGTAAGATTGCCAATCCCGGGATGACTACTGATGGTGAGCTTCTCGCAGAACTACTTCCAGTCGTTGTCTTGAAATCTAAAGAGATAATGACCAAACATCGGCAGGCGTGGGAGGATGCAAATAATCCCAAGTTAAAAGAGCACCTGTCTAAATTAGATGAATTACGAACTCGTCGCCATGCCCAACTGGAATTGGACTTTGGTGGTGAGTTGTCTACTGTTCGTAAAAGCCGTCGCGAGAATCAACGCCGCGAAATAGATAAATTGTTCGTTGAGTATTCTGAGTGGATAAAAGAAACGATGACCACCGAAGACAATCCATATCTTCGGATCGCTGCTGTGCTGTGGGGAGGTAACTGATGCCGATAGATACCACTGGAATCAGCAACGAGAATGAATTCTATACAGATCATTATCTTAGGGCTATCCTGGAAGATGACCTAAAAGAGATCTTCTCACTTTGGAAAGAAGAGTCGGAAAAAAGCGGAAAGAAACCTCCAGATCAATTACTGCGCGCGCTTCCGAAGGACTACTTCAGAACAAAGGCGGACCTAGAGAAACTCCGACATCTTCCAGATGTTCTCTCGGGCCAAAGGGAATTTGTCCTTGGTTTACTTCAAGCGCTGGGGTATGACATTGAGCCCGGATTACGAGCTACCGAATCTGGTGCAGTGCTTCCGATACTTTGTGAGATCACCAAGTCAAATGGTGCCCCTGACCTGTGGATACTTGAGTCAGTAACATCAGTACAAGACCCAGAAGATCCGCTACTTCAAATGCTTCTCAAAGAGCAGTATCCAGATACGGATGAAGAGAACCTTCTGGAAAAGGATTTTACAGAGATCATAACTCGCGAGATATTTGGACTCAATACTCCCCCGCGCTGGATTCTGCTTCTAGATTTTAATACGGTTGTGCTCATCGACAGAAGTAAGTGGAATGAGAAACGTCTACTTCGCTTTGACATCAATGAGATCTTTGGGCGTAGAGAGCCATCGACTTTCAGAGCTATGGCTGCTTTACTCCATCGTGAGAGTATTTGCCCCAGCGACGGACAACCGCTATTGGATACTCTCGATGATCAATCTCACAAACATGCCTTTCAAGTTTCAGAGGACTTGAAATATTCGCTTCGTGAAGCAATTGAGTTGTTAGGAAACGAGGCAATCCACTATCTCCGAAATGTTCTAAAAGAGGGGATCTACGGCAAAGAGTACTCTGATCAATTGACGCTGGAATGCTTACGATACATGTACCGCTTACTATTTCTCTTCTACATAGAGGCTAGACCAGAGCTTGGTTATGCGGAGATGAAAAGTAACGTATATTTGAGTGGTTATAGCTTGGAATCTTTGAGGGATTTGGAACTAGTGCCATTGACGACTGAAGAGTCACGAAATGGTTTTTACCTTCACGAATCTATTTCAATGCTTTTCAATCTTGTGTACAACGGCTTTGAGCCGGGTAAGCAGTCATTATTCGACTTTGAAGGCAAACCTCAGCATCATTCATTTACGCTGCATCCACTGAAATCTCATCTATTTGACCCTGAGAGAACGCCACTTCTTAATCGTGTGAAGCTCAGGAATTCTGTCTTGCAACGCATCCTTGAGTTAATGTCACTGTCTCGGCCAAAGAGCGGTAGAAACAACCGACGTGGACGAATCAGCTATGCCCAGCTTGGCATAAACCAACTTGGCGCAGTTTACGAGGGGTTGTTGTCATACCGTGGATTTTTTGCTGAAAGCGATCTGTATGAAGTTAAAAGGGCTGACCAGGATCGAGTAAATGAGCTTGATCAGGCGTTTTTTGTCACACAAGATGATCTCCCCAAGTACGCTGATGAGGAAAAGGTCTTCAATACAGCAGAGGACCAGGAAAGAAATCCAGCCTGGAGAAGAGGTACTCTTCGTAGGTATCCTAGGGGGACGTTCATATATCGCCTTGCGGGGCGTGATCGAGAAAAATCAGCAAGCTATTACACTCCAGAAGTCCTCACCAAGTGCCTAGTAAAATACGCACTTAAGGAACTCCTAAAGAATAAGACCGCGGATGAAATCCTTGATCTCACGATCTGTGAGCCAGCCATGGGCAGTGCCGCATTCCTGAACGAGGCAATAAACCAGCTTGCGGATGCTTATATGCAACTTAAGCAGAAGGAGCTTGACGAGATTTTGCCACCTGACGATTACAACCGGGAACGGCAGAAAGTAAAGATGATGATTGCCGATCGGAATGTATTTGGTGTGGATCTCAACCCGATCGCTGTCGAGCTAGCTGAAGTGTCACTTTGGTTGAATTCTATTCACTCAGGTGGTTTTGTTCCGTGGTTCGGAATGCAATTAACTACCGGCAACTCGCTTGTAGGTGCAAGGCGACAGATGTTTGATTCGGCTCTTCTGAAGATTAAAGATCCGGGCAAGAAGACCTGGTTAGACGATGTACCAAAGCAGTACTGGCCACAAGACGCGGGTAAGAATCCGCCGGAATCGGAAGTCCAGGAACGTACTGGGCAAATTTATCACTTCCTCGTCCCCGATGCTGGAATGGCACACTATCAGGACAAAATTGTCAAAGGGCTCGCTGAAGAACAGATCACGATAATCAACAAATGGCGCAGGGAGTTTCTGAAACCATTTACTGATAGCCAGATTCGTATACTCGAAAAACTTTCAAATTCAGTTGATAGACTCTGGGACAAGCACACTGATCAATTGCGCAGGCTAAGGGAGTCGACTACAGACCCTATACATGTTTTTGGGAAGACTCGTCTATCTGACAACAGCGAGAACACCAGCATTCGTGATAAGGACTTGAAGCACTCACAGGAACTGCTTTCAAAGAACATTAGGAACTCTAGCCTATATCGCCGTCTGAGATTGGTCATGGACTATTGGTGTGCTTTGTGGTTCTGGCCTATAGAGAAGGCGGAAATGTTGCCCTCTCGC
Source organism: uncultured candidate division Zixibacteria bacterium (assembly GCA_963702205.1). Classification (GTDB taxonomy): domain Bacteria; phylum Zixibacteria; class MSB-5A5; order GN15; family PGXB01; genus CALAMC01. The sequence continues at coordinate 760,146 of OY969724.1, read as the reverse complement.
GCGGAGTACTTGACTGATATACAATTAATTCTCGAAGGACAAGCAGAGGACTTTGCTATTGAGGAAAACGGTCAGATTGCCCTATTTCCTGTAACGGCTTCAAAACAGGAAATGATCGCCTTAAAAGATGAGTTTGGGTTTATCGACGTAAATAAACTTGCAGAAGAAACACCGCGCATACGACTTGTAGAAGAGCTTAACGCCATATATCGTTTTCATCATTGGGAGCTCGAATTTGCAGATATTATTGCTGATAAAGGGGGCTTCGATCTAACCGTTGGCAATCCGCCGTGGGTCCGACTTGAATGGAATGAAGCAGGCGTGTTAAGCGAGTATAGCCCGCTAATTACGGTAAGAAAACTATCAGCCAGGCAAACCGGGAACCTGCGCAAAGAGATAGTCTTATCATCTGAAGCGTACGCGGACTATCTCCGCGAATACGTGTCAATGACTTCCAATCAGAATTTCATCAACGCTCTTTCCAATTATCCAGCGCTTATTGGACAACAGTCAAACCTATACAAGTGCTTCTTGCCGGTTGCTTGGAGAGTATCAAGAACGGATGGAGTTACAGCGTACGTAACAGATGATGGGATTTTCAAGGATGCAAAAGGCGGTGCTTTACGTCGAGCATGTTATTGTCGGCTGAAATATCTGTTCTATTTTGCAAATGAAAAAAGCCTTTTTGCACAGGTCGGCCACGCTAAGAAATATGAGCTTTTAATTTTCGGATCTAATAGTGAGAAAGTGCTATTCGACATGGTGGGATTAGTATATCACCCATCGACAATAGACCAGTCTTACGGCCATAGTGGACTTGGTGCAGTTCCTGGTATCAAGAGTGACAATGGACAATTTGAGTTACGGGGTCACTCTCATAGAATTATCAGTGTCTCGGAACAACAGCTGAAGCTCTTCTCTATACTGTTTGAGAGTTCTGACACGTCTTTCGATGAAACGCGGTTGCCTATAGTCCACTCGAGAGAATCGCTAGCCGTTTTGAATAGGTTTACAGAAGTCGATCAGAGGATTGAATCAATAAGGAGCGAGATCAGTTTTTCGGCTATGTGGGATGAGTCTGGCAGACAAAAGGACGGAACTATCAAAAGACAGACTATATTCCCCCATGAATTGGAAGAGTGGATCGTCTCAGGTCCTCATTTCTACGTCGCGCGCCCATTACATCAAACACCCAAGAGAGTGTGTAATACTCACCATGCGTATGACTATCTTGATATCACAAAGCTTCCCGATACATATGTTCCGCGAACGAATTTTCTCCCGGCAACCAGCGCCGATACTTATGCGATGAGGATACCGCGGGTCAAATGGGATTCGGACCAAAGAATCACCGAATTCTATCGGATAATGATGCGCGGCCAATTGGTCAGCACCAATGAGAGGTCCCTCATACCTGCAATCATGCCTAGGCAAATCGGTCATATACACGCCGTTAAGAGCCTTGCCTGTAAAAAGGTGCGAACTTTGGTAATGCTCGCCGGGTGCTTTGCATCAATAGTGTATGACTTCTATATAAAGTCTTCAGGCATCTCGGGGATATATGAGAGTATACTCGTCAAGCTTCCTTATCTTGACGAAAGCGATGAGATTATCTACAGAATGCTATTGCTCAGTTGCGTAACGTCGGCGTATGCGGAATTATGGAAGGCGGGGTGGCACGATAATTATTTGGCAGATAATTGGACCAAACAAGATCTGCGGCTATCAGAAGACGTTTTTGGGAGCACTCAATGTGACTGGAGCAAAGCTATAAGGCTATCAAGTGAATATGAACGTCGTCAAGCACTGCTTGAAATCGATGTGCTCGTTGGCATGGAGCTTGGTTTAACTTTGGCTGAGTTGCTCACTATCTACCGAGTGCAGTTTCCTGTTGTTGTTAGAAATGAAGCTAGCACGTGGTTTGATACGCAAGGGAACATTGTATTTACAACAAACAAGGGCTTATCAGGTGTTGGTTTGACACGACATGAATGGAATGAGGCGCAGGGGATGAAGTCTGGTTCGATCGAGAAGTGGATTACTGAGGATATTATGCCAGATTATCGGAGGGCGAATGCAAGAATACGCCTAACCGACGGAACTGAGCTCGACTGTCCATGTCCGGATTATCCTGAGCCAATCCAGGGGCCCGTGGATCGCCTTATTGTCTACAAACCTCCGTTTGATCGACCGGATCGTGAAGAAGACTATCGGTACTGCCTGGGAAGAGTTTAAGCGGAGGGGGTTGTAGAAATGCCACCCAATGAGCCTCTACGCACGGGTCTAAAAGTTCATTCAATGAAGATAGACTGTTTAAAAAACCTCAAGAATCTCCATGAAATTAGCTTCGAAGGCAAACCTTTGACCGGAATCTTCGGACCTAACTGCTGTGGGAAATCCACCATTCTTCACGCTCTTTCCTGCTGCTACCAACCACCTCCGGATTCCGAACAGTACCGATTACAAATTTAGCTACTTTTTCGTTCCTAATACGGATGCGCTTTGGAATGGTAGTAAGATCACATTGACTCATTCTTATAGAATAGAAAAGACAACATATAACGAAAAGAAGGATGATTACGAGAAGAAATCAACAAGGTGGGCGCCAAGGTACGAGAACCGACCTGCAAGGCACATTGCGTATATTGGCGTTAGTAGCTGCGTTCCACAAATCGAGCTTGAGAAACGCGAAGTTAGGATAAATTACACAACCTCAACAAGAACCGATACAACAAGCCAGCAAGTCCTTCAAGCTCTGTCAATTGTATTTAACCGGCGCTACGACGAGTTGAATGAACATATTGCCGGGAAGAAGAAGTATGGAGGGGTAAAATCAATCGGGATTCGATACTCTTCACTGTCAATGGGTGCCGGAGAGCAACGCCTCTTGCACGTTCTAAATGAGGTCTTTACCATTCCGAGGAGTGGACTGATTCTGATTGATGAGTTGGATATTCTACTACACGGTGATGCACTCGAAAGATTCATCAAAGTAATTCACAATAGAGCTAAAGATAAGAACCTTCAGATTATCTTCACTTCACATAGAGAGCAGCTTCTTGATTGCCATGAATTCATAAATATACGTCACCTTCACAATGTGGATGGCAGTACCACATGCTTAAATGAGACGAAGCCAGACGCACTAAGAAGGATGACTGGAATCCAACAACGACCATTAGAAATCCTTGTCGAGGATGATCTGGCAACCGCAATTGTCAACAAGGTGGCCGGTGGACTTGGCATGAAGAAGTATGTCGAAACAACTCGTTTTGGCGCTGCAGTCAACTCGTTTACCGTAATTAGTGGTATGGTGCTAAAGGGAGACGATTTGACGAATTCTCTTTGTGTTCTGGATGGTGACGAGTATCGCAGTGACACAAGCAAAGATGCCCAGGTGAAGAAGGTTTTGACAGGGGATCAGCAGCAGGATATAGATCGTCGTAGCAAAGTTCTATCGGTTATGAAGGATTTTGTACTTCCAGAGGGCGAGCATCCGGAGAAGTACATCCATAGTCTTGTTATAGGATTAGATGAGACTATTTTAGATGCGGAGGCTAAAGAGCTTGTTGCTTTGGCGAAAGAGATCCAAGTACCACAGGATAAGCATGATTATATCAATCAATTGATTATTAAGCTCGGCTATGAGAAACGAGAAGGCCTCCGACTGATAATAGATCTAGTTGCAAAGTCGACTCAGTGGGGGCCTTTTGTCGCGCCTTTGAAAGAATGGCTCGAATCAAAGAAGGGTGATGTAATGGAACAAGGGACGGCGGCAGAGAAGGGGACCGCATGATTCCGTCTGTTATTGCGAGCCAAGTAGAGCGTGGAATTGAGGATTTCCTTCGCACAACATTTCCCCCATCTAATCCGTTCTTCCACGGTATATTAGACCGGCTCTTCGAAGAGCGCAAACGACTCTTCAAAGGTCCCTATGTCTCCGTGAAGCTACCGTTCAGGCAGGGCACCCTTGATCGTGACTACTTTGACTCCTTCAAGATGTCTCATCCGCCCTATCTGCACCAGGAAAAGGCTTTCACACGCCTAAGTGCTGACACGGCTAAATCCACGATCATTTCCACTGGGACCGGATCCGGCAAAACCGAGTGCTTCTTGTATCCTATCTTGGATTACTGTTATCAGCACCGTGGTGAGCCGGGAATCAAGGCAATTATTATATATCCTATGAATGCTTTGGCAAATGATCAGGCCAAACGCATGGCGAGCCTCATCGCGTCAGGAGAGAATCTGAAGGGCAATGTCACAGCAGGCCTATTTGTGGGCCAGGATCCTGCCGGTAAAGGTCAGATGACAATGACCCAAGATATGGTGATCACGCACAAAGACACCATGCGGACATCTCCCCCGGATATTCTGCTGACCAACTACAAGATGCTTGATTATTTGCTTATTCGTCCAGGTGATTTCCGGCTTTGGAAGGACAATGCTCCAGAAACGCTCAGATTCCTAGTTGTGGATGAGCTACATACTTTCGATGGTGCCCAAGGGACCGACTTGGCCTGTCTTATAAGAAGGCTAAAGGCGAGGGTTAAAGCGCCATCAGGCTATGTTTGCTGTGTCGGTACTTCTGCGACGCTCGGTGGTGAAGAAGACGCTATTGAGCTACGCGATTATGCCAAGGATATTTTTAATGAGGACTTTGATGCTGAGTCAGTAGTTACTGAGGATAGATACACCGCAACCGAATTTCTCGGTGACACACCCATTACAAGACACGATATTATTGACAAGAGCTACATAGACGATTTGCTACCTGACAACTTCACAGATTGGCAATCCTTTATATCTCGGCAGTATGAGTTGTGGTTTGGCCAGAAGGCAGCCGATCCCTCGCGCGCCAAATGGGTGGTAACTCTGAGTGATGAATTGAGGCAACACTCGTTTTTCCGCAGTCTGATACTGATTCTAAATAATCAGACCTTCACCATCGAACAAATTGCGGAGAGTCTGCAGAAAATCGACGCTTCTTTGCTCGATGCCGATCACGTATTCCTTAGCGCGCTGATTGATAGTATGCTCGCTCTGATTTCAGTAGCACGTCGACAGAGTAGCGAAGCCAACGATAAGCTATTACCATTCTTAGATGTTAGAATCCAGGTTTGGATGCGAGAATTAAGACGCGTTGTCTCTGAAGTGGCTCCTGATGCTCATATTAGATTTTCAGATGATCTGAAACCCGAACAGCTTCAGAACCACCTTCCGCTTGTGCATTGTCGAGAGTGTGGGGCAATGGGCTGGGCAGCGGTGAAACGTCAGCAGGATAGCGAATTTGCGTCAGATCTGCAGAAGTTCTATCAAGCATATTTTAACTATAGTCCTAATATTCACTTCATTTTCCCGTCGTTGCAATCTAAGGATCCACAGTTGGAGTTTCCGGCCTACATCTGCGGTCACTGTTTACATATGGGAGATGGTGAACCGCCAGAGGTCTGTCCAGCATGCGGCTTAAAAGATAAGATTGTGGCGTCTCATATTGTGAATAAGCGTGTTAAGCGAAAAAGCCGTTCATTCGGTAGCCACGATTGCCCTTATTGTGAATCCCATGACAGTATGACGATTGTCGGTAGTCGCTCAGCAAGTTTGCTTTCAGTTGTCATTGGACAACTCTACAATTCAACGTACTATAACGACCAGGACAGAAAGTTGCTCGCATTCTCAGACTCTGTTCAGGATGCATCTCATCGAGCTGGTTTCTTTGAAGCCCGGACTTTTCGCTTTAACTTCCGCACAGCGCTACAACAAGTGATTGCTGGTTTAGATGAACCTGTGTCACTTGAGGATCTACCGAAGAAGTTCACGGAATACTGGCGAAAACGTCTGCCAGAGCCATATTACATTGCAACATTCCTGGCGCCCGATATGGAGTGGCATGAGGACTACGAAAAGCTGAAGACCACCGGGCGAATTCCCGAAGACTCTGAGTTACTACGATGGATTGAAGAAAGAATCCAATGGGAGATTTCTAGCGAATATTGCTTTCGTTCACGAATTGGACGGACATTGGAAAAAACGAGCTGTTCAATCGCACATCCGTCACTGTCTCTAATAACATTGGCATCAGCAAAGATTTCCGAACAACTTCAAAACGAAATAGGCGGCTGGCAGTCACTTGAAACTGCTGTGGTAACGTCATTTCTGCTGGGACTGCTCATCCGGCTTAAGACCCTTGGAGCAGTAGATACTGGAGCACTCAATACGTACATCGAAAGTTGGGGTAGTATCTTTGTATTAAATAAGGTGCCGTTTCTTCCAAAGTTCGGCAAGAGAGCACCAATCTTCTTAACCACTAAGCGAGGAGGCACTCGATTCGATGCATTGTTAGCATCCGGTACTAACGAGAGTTGGTATCAAAACTGGTTGCGACGCTCTATGGAGGTGGCCAATCCAAGAATCGGAGAGTATGCTGATTCGGTTTATAGAGTGGTACTCAAAACCCTAGTGGATTGCGGTATTCTTGCTCATTATGACAGGAGTGGGCACACTATTTGGTGTCTTCGCCCTGATGCTCTGCAAGTCGAACGTGATGTAGACCAGCATCGTTGCAATCATTGTAGTTTCGTGATCTCCGCACCCAAATCCGAAAGATTATTTTGGGAAGACATGCCATGTCGGAGATTCCGTTGCCCCGGCAGATATGAATTGCAGGCGCCGGTTTTGGATTATTATGGAAGGTTGTATTCGTCGGGAGAAGTAAATCGCATTTTCGCTGGAGAACATACAGGACTGTTGAAACGCGAGGACAGGGAGTTGCTAGAAAGCCGTTTCATTAAACAAGACATGCCTGCGTCAGAGAACCTCTTATCATGTACGCCCACCCTGGAGATGGGTATTAACATAGGGGATCTTTCTACGGTACTTCTTTGCTCGGTACCTCCGTCACAGGCCAATTATCTCCAGCGGATTGGTCGATCGGGTCGACATGATGGTAATGCTTTTAACTTTGCAATGGCGGAAGGTAAGCCACACGATCTTTACTTCTTTGAGGAACCTCAGGATATGCTGGGTGGGGCTGTTGAACCGCCGGGAGTATTTCTTAACGCGCCAGCTGTCTTGGAGAGACAGTTTGTCGGTTATGGTTTCGATCGTTGGTCAGAAAGTAGTATCTCCATTACAGACCTTCCACGAAAGGTCGGTCAAGTTCTCAATAACCTTGCAAAAAACAAGCGATCGGGTCTATTTCCATATAACTGGCTAGATTTTATCGATACCAGACGAACAGAGTTGCTGAACAGCTTTCAAAGGTTATTTGAGAATACACTTAACGATGCTTCGCGGGAGAGACTGAAGGCGTTTGTTGAAGGGGATGCAGATAAGGAAGAAAGCTTGATCTACAAAGTGTTAAACAGGCTGAATGGTCTAAAGAAGGAGCGGGATAGCTTACGAAGTCGAGTTCAGCAGATTAACCGGACTATCAAAACCAAGGAATCTTCGAAAGCCAAGGATCAGAACACTGAGGGAGAGATTCTTGAGCTGAAGCGCGACAAGGCATCATTGAACGGAATTATCCATAGTATAAATGAGAAGGACACTTTCAATTTCTTCACTGACGAAGGCCTTTTGCCCAACTATGCATTTCCTGAAGCGGGGATTCTTCTTCGCTCAATAATCTATCGAAAGAGGAATGTAACGGATCAATATGGCAAGTACGACACGCGTGTATATGAGTACCAGAGACCTGCCGCAACTGCCATTCATGAACTTGCGCCTGCCAATATGTTCTACGCTGATGGGCGAAAAGTTACCATTGATCGCATTAATATAGAATTATCGCAGCCAGAGGATTGGCGGTTCTGCAATGCCTGCAGCTATGCGATAAGAGAAACACTGAACACTCATAAGTCCAGTTGTCCAAGGTGTGGTAGTCTCATTTGGGCAGATGCAGGTCAGAAACGCAGTATGCTTAGGCTACATCAGGTTGAAGCAACAACATCTGATAGAGAGAGTCGTGTAGACGATACAAATGATTCGCGTGAGCCCCAGTTCTATAACAAGCATATGCTCGTTGATGCAAAACCGCAGTTCATCGAAAAAGCCTTCCGAATTGACTCAGACGATGTTCCATTTGGTTTCGAGTTTCTTCGTAAAGTAGACTTCAAGGAAATCAATTTCGGGTCTCAAACCGGCCTTGGTGAGACAATTGATATAGCGGGAAAATCTGTTCCCGTCGATGGTTTCATGGTCTGTAAGGCATGTGGTAAAGTCAGGGATCCTGAACAGGATGAGGAGTTTCGACACGCATTAACCTGCAGGTATCATGGAAAGAGCACCGACAAGCCCTTCCTAGATTATCTATATCTATATCGCCAGTTTTCATCAGAAGCCATTCGTATTCTATTGCCTGTAACATCTTGTGGTATGCCAGTTAAGCTCCATTCCTTTGTTGCTGCCCTGTACCTGGGGCTCGAAAAAATGTTTAAAGGGAGTATTGATCACCTGGCGACAACGGTAGTAGAGGAACCAGTTGAAGGAAGCGCAATCAAGAAGCAGTTTTTGGTTCTTTATGACCGAATTCCTGGCGGTACAGGTTATCTCAAAGAACTATCTCAAACTGAAAATAGCATGATGGAGCTTATCTCTCAAGCACTAGAAGCCTTGAAAGATTGTAGGTGTCAAAACGACCCAGAGAAAGACGGATGTTATAGGTGCTTGTATGCTTATCGAGTAAGCAAGGATATGGCCGAAATTTCGCGTCGGGAGGCCATTAGCCTATTGACGGATATCGTTGCTTGTCGCAATCGCTTGATAGCAATTGATACAGTAAGCAATATACCAATCAACTCATTGCTTGATAGCGAGCTTGAAGCCCGATTCGTTGAGGCTCTTCGTCGCAGTTGTCCTGCGGGCAAACCAGCAGTACTAACCAACGAAGTTGTGAATGGCAAACCTGGCTGGCACTTGAAATTGGACAAAACAGTATGGACTATTGAACCTCAAGTAAGTATCGGCAACTCAGAAGGGGTGACAATCCCTTCCATTGCCGACTTTGTATTCTATCCAACAAAGCGCAATTTAAGCTTACCGATAGCCGTGTTCACCGACGGGTTTCAATATCACGCAGATGTGTCCGCAGGCAATCTACGCGTGGGCGAAGATCTATCACAGAGAATGGCAATTGTTAGATCGGGCAAGTTCTTAACCTGGTCCCTCAGTTGGCAGGATGTAGAACACCAGTTTGGATCAAATAACAGAGATTACTTCAACAATTACTTAGATCATAGCCCAGCTACTCTAACTAGATTGCTAGATGCTTACGATAAAGATTACCGAACTAACTCATGTTCCGGTTTCAGTAAGCTCAACAGTTTCGAGGCGTTGGTGACATATTTAGATCGGCCTGATATGGTGTTGTGGCGCTTTTATGCCTTCCTGCAGGCGATAAATGGTAAGAGAAATAGTTTAGGTTATGGAAAAGAGAACTGGATAAACAGCAGCCTTTATGCTCTGGAGTCATCTAGACACTGGAATGAAATAGAAATACCCAAATGTCCATCTAGTTCGATGGATGACTGGTATGCAAGCATTCTTGTTGAATGTGATGCCATTGACAGACCTGCTATCATCATGTTGGCTGCTATGCCAAGTGAGAATGTTAAGAATCCTAACGAGACACATCTATTGAAAGTAACAGCAAGACTATTTGACGATGCGGATATAGCATCTAGTACCGAAGCATTCCGAGCATCGTGGAATGGATTCCTTCGGTTGTTCAACTTCATGCAATTCTTACCCCAGGTAAAGTTCATAACCACAGGTGGTATCTCTCGATCAAGATACGATGGGCTACAAGAGCCAGTATTTCACGACCATTTATCATTACGCAGGACAAATGGCGACTCTCGTCTGGAGCTACTATCATTAACCAATTCACGACTGCATACTGTAATCAATGCTATTTACAAATCGCACAGAGTGGCACCGGAACCAGGGTATGAACTAAGCGGGGTTAATGGTGAAGTTGTCGCGGTCGCTGAGTTGGCGTGGCCGGATCTACGCATTGCAATTCTGCTGCCTGAGCAAGCACACTTCACCAACTCTTTTGAGACAAACGGATGGATTGTTCATTTATTACATGATCTGACCGAAGATATTGGCTCTCTGATCGAAGGACTTCCTTCAGGAGTAGAGGATTAATAGTTATGAAAAATGGAAAGAGTATTATACAAGTTGGTATATCTGCAGACTTTCTTAAGTCTTATTCAAAGATTTCGAAAGACAAACAGACAAGGGTTAGAGAGTTTATTGAGAAATTTAAGAATGATCCAGGATCGCCCGGATTAAACTACGAGAGAATCAATGGCGCCAAGGATCCACATTTGAGATCTGTGCGGATCGATCAACAGTATCGCGCGATCGTGTTGAATCCTGAACGCGGTAATGTCTATATGCTTTTGTATGTAGACAAGCATGATGATGCATATCAATGGGCAATAAGCCGTCAATTCAAAATTCATCCTGGTACAGGTGCACTCCAAGTAATTGATGTATCACAGACTGAAGACGAGCAGAAGTCTGATTCAGAGAAGCAAGTTAAGGGACTGTTTGATTCATGTCGCGATCGCGAACTCATACGTTTGGGCATCCCGGAGGATCTATTGCCGTTCATTCGTAAGCTTGAATCTGAGGAAGAGCTTGAGGCGTCTGTTAACAGCATGCCGGAGGAAGCCTTCGAAGCATTATATATGCTCGCTGCTGGATTCACTCAAGAAGAAGTATATAGAGAACTTATAGCACCAGAAGAAGTAAGCGCCATTGATACTACTGACTTCACAAGTGCAATTAAACGACCTCATTCTCAGCGTAGATTTGCTTTAGTAGAAGACGATCTGGAGTTACGTCAAATGCTTGCTGCTCCCTTAGAACACTGGCGTATATTCCTGCACCCATCTCAAAGAAGAATCGTAGAAATGCAAGCAAATGGGCCGGTTCGTGTTCTCGGAAGCGCTGGGACTGGAAAAACTGTTGTTGCTATGCACAGAGCTAAATGGTTAGCTGAACATTTCTGCACCAATAGGGATGATCGCATTCTTCTGACTACATTTACGCGAAATCTTGCGACGGATATACGAGCGAACGTACAGAAGCTATGTTCAGCAGAACTTCTAAAGAGGATTGAGGTAATCAATATTGACGCGTGGATAACTCGGTTTCTGCAACAAAATGGATATGACTATGAGATTGTGTTTGAGCAGCAGGTCCAAACGCTTTGGGAAAACTCTTTAAATGTTGCAGATGAGTCGATGGAATTATCATCACAGTTCTATAAAGATGAGTGGGAGCAAGTTGTCCAGCAGAACGGAATCACAAGCCTAGAGTCATATCTTTATGCGGATAGAATTGGTAGGGGCCGTAGGTTGAGTAGACGAGAGCGACCAAAGGTGTGGGCTGTCTTTGAGGAATACCGATCTCAGCTAAATGAAAGAAGATTCAAGGAACTCATTGATGCTGCTAGAGATGCACGTCACATACTCGCGCAACGTGGTAATGTGCTACCTTATCGCTGTATAGTGGTGGATGAAGCCCAAGACATGAGTGCCGAAGTATTTCGCCTTCTACGCCAAATGATACCTAACAATGGAGAAAAACAACCAAATGATTTATTCATTACAGGCGACGCCCATCAGCGAATTTATAGACACAAAGTCGTGCTTGGTCGGTGCGGAATAGATATTGTTGGCCGTGGCAGAAGATTGCGGATCAACTATAGGACAACTGAGGAAACACGCAACTGGGCAGTGTGTCTACTTAAGGGAGAGTCATACGATGATCTAGACAACGGAGTGGACAATACGCGAGGATATAAATCACTGTTTCATGGACCAGTGCCTCAAGTAATTGTCAATGAGTCGTTTGCTGCTGAAGTCGACGCGATTGAAAGACATATCCTCCAGCTTGTAAAGGAGAGTTTCGCATTTAGCTCAATCTGTATAGTCGCAAGAACAAATGATGCACTAGCTCAATTCGAAGGAGCTTTATGTTCAAGAGGCTATGATTCATATCGAATAAGACGCAGTACTGCAGAAGACAGAAAGGTACCAGGAATAAGGTATGCCACGATGCATAGGGTCAAGGGGCTGGAGTTTGAACATGTAATCGTAGTAGGAGCGAATGATGGGACTATTCCGCTGAATCTAGCCATTGAAGCTGAAAATGCAACTGATAAGTCTCAAGGGGAACTGAGAGAAAGATCATTGCTCTATGTTGCTATTACACGTGCGAGACAATCTGTGTTGATTACGTCGACTGGCACTCGAAGCCGCTTTCTGCAAGGACTTTGACATAGTCAAATTGGATTCTTGTCCTCAGATACAGTCAACTCTCGAATATGCTCTTTAACGATCAAACCTGCCAAGAGGTCAATAAGGCTGCTCAAATCGGCTGTTGCAATGCGCCGTTTTAGATCTTCACTCAGAACTACAGTCTCTTCGTTTCTTTGTTTCTTCATTGTGCCACCTTAACTGAGAAACCTACCTTCTTCCCACACGTTCCGCCATCATCATGTCAGCGGAAGTAGTGAATTCAGGAAGCTCCGACCGTTTTTCGGCTAATGGCTCCGTCTCACTGTTCTCTCTCTTTAAATCTATGCCAAGCTCCTCGGCCTTGCGTTTGATCAAATCAGTGAACATCGCGCCTGGTCTTTCTCGAATGCGGCCGAGTTGCTCAGCTTCCTTAACCTGGCTCAAGGCCTCGTGAATTGCCCTTTCAGGTAACAACCTGACGACTTTCCGATAAAATGCTATTGATTGTTTATCCCTACATGTTTGCAATATGAGGTGAGCCAAATACTCACGCTTCCCTTGGGTGGACTTATCCACAGGTACTCTTCTTTTAGGTTTATTCACAGCGTTCCCTAACGTTATAGATATCTCTTGTATATCTGTATCTTGTGTGTCCGATTTTCGGACTGGCCCCTGTCCGATTTTTGGTACAGGCCCCCTGTCATGATTTTCGGACAGGGGGGTGTGGATAACCCTGAGGGAATACTCAGAGGCCTCGCACCCACGCTCGGGTGAAGTGACGAGTTTTCTTACCAAAATACCCTTCTCTACAAGGGATTTTGTCGCTCTCGCGACAGAATCCTTGGCCAAGCCGGTGCCTTTGTCCAGAATAACTCCATCCTTCTTTACGATTCCATTCACCATCTGAGATAGGCTGATATGGTCTGAGTCACGCTTGAACCCAAAAGTGCGCCTGACAACGTACATCAGAACCTTCAATTCAGCCCCGGAAAGTTCAGACAATAGTTCATCAAACAGTTCGTCGGGAACCTGTGTATATCTTGGGCTGGAAAAGCCAATAAACTGGCCGTTTTCGTTTCTCATACGAGGGATTAGATTATTAGATACCTTTAGCATAGCACAATTTTGGAGGTCCTGTCAAATGTGATAAGTACTGCCGCCCTTGACAGATTCTGTGGATGTGCTAAGCTCTGCTGTTTTGCTGAGTAGTGTGATCAACGCTTGGTAAGACCTTAAATAGCTCTTTTCGGCAATTGCGCAAACGTGCGTGTGTTCTAAAATACACAAAAACAAACACAAACATCTATGTCCCGAATTAGCCCAAACAAAGCAAACCAGCTCCGGAGATATCGCCTTAAGCGCGGTCTCCGGCTTCGGGATATGGCCAGATTAACTGGACAGTCAAGTCCGGCACACCTGTCGCATTGGGAAAAAGGTCGAAAGCTACCAAGCTTATACAATGCGTTGCGGCTATCGGCCGCTATAAAGTGCCCAGTCGAGGTACTGTTCTTTGATCTGTTTGATCAACTAAGAAACAAAACCTATGAAAACAAAAACAAACACAACATCAAATATACTTTCGAATAACCCAAAACCGGAATACCGCCTAGTCTCCATTGATCCTGGAGTCAACAAGATCGGTTTAGCTAGTTTTGAAGGACCAACATTGACAGACTATACAGTCAAGAACATTCCGTATGCACAATTGGTTAGAGAGCGGATTGGTGGCATTGATAAAGTGGTTACCCAATACCTCAACGAAAAGCAACCGCACGTGCTTGCCGTAGAGAAAACTAACTTTTCATCTGCCACCTATAATGGTCTGATAGTATTGGCTTATTACAAAATTCTCGCAATTGCCCGGCGCAGAAAATTGCCGGTGTATGAGTATGTCCCTATATCAATCCGCAAATCTGTATGTGGGGACGGACACGCCACAAAGCGGGATGTTAGGAAATTGCTCATAAGTAAGTATCCTGAGCTACGAGTGTTCTCTGGTACCAACCGCAGATGGAAGGAGCAGCAGTTCTCGCACCTGTTTGACGCTGTGGCCGTCGGAGTAGCACATCTTGCGCGTAGTCGTAGATGATCCACACTCAGTTTGTCCACCTCACTCTATGAATAGGCAGGCGGTTAAAAGAAACAGTACCTCGTTCTCTTCCAGGCTTCAACTCACTTCACGGGATGACCTAATTTTAAGTGATTGTTTCAAATACCAAGTGTTAACAACCCGACAGATCACATCTCTCCACTTCAGTTCAATAAGTCGAGCTCGCCGACGACTAAGAAAGCTGTGGTTTCATAAACTTCTTAACAAGACGAATCAGATGGGTGATTTACGTATAGCGATGGCCGAGCACATCTATTACCCTTCCTCAACGTGTAAACGCATACTCTCTCAGCGTAATCAAAACGTGATCAACGGCATCCAACCTGTTGGTTTTAGTCGGGGGCAATCGTATATGCAGTTGAGTCATTCATTAGAAAGAAATCAATTCGTAATTGACTTTATAAAACTCTGTCAAGATATGCACGGAATCAGTGCTGTCGGCTGGCAGCACGGTAAACATACCACCTTGTCAAATGAGAGAGTGTATACATTGAGAAATGGTCAAATGAGGAGGCACACCATAATACCAGATGCTGTTATAGAATGCCATATTGGACGTATATTGGTAACCCTGTATTTGGAAATAGACCGCGGTACCATGCCGTTGAAGCGTATTAGTGATAAACTAATGGCATACAGTGTTTGGTGGCAACACTGTATCCTGGCTGATCAGACCAAACTTAATCATTCCCTCTGTATTCTCGTCAATAAGTCCCCTAAGCGACTGCAGAACATTAGAACGCTGGCCAACAAAAAAGTTACTCGCAATTGTCGACAAAGAATGATTTTTGCCGAAAATGCAAGAGAGGCTCTTGAAACATTGTTAAATTCAGAACTGCTCAAGCGACATAATTGAGGCGATGGAATTGCAGTGGACACATGTCGGTTAAATATATTATATTGAAGTTTTAGATTGGTGAATGATTGAAATGAAGACTAAGAGTAAATACGAGGAGCTGTATTACAAAAGCAAGAGAGAATTGATGGAGGGGGATATACCCACTGGGTTCAAACTTGCAAAAGAGGCTCTGAAGGCTGCAAGAAAAACAGAGAAAACCACCGATGTAATTTCCATGCTATTTATGGTCGGTTATACTGCTTATTACCTTGGTGAGCGCGAGTTTGCTACTAAGTGTGTTGATGAAGCCACTGAGAAAATCTTCCAACTTGACCGAAATAAGAAATCCTGTGACTTAGCTCAGAGCTTCGTTGACATAACAATGGGAGCAGGAGATACTGTTAGGGCTAAGAGACTTTTGATTGGACACCTACTGGTGGACGATACATCTAAGGTCTCGATGACGGCCTTGACTCGTCTCGGATTATGTCTTTTGGGAGAAGGCGAACCGACAAAAGCATTGGTATATTTTCGTGAGCTTCATGATCGAGCGCGATCATCTAACAACAAGAGTGACCAAATACACGCTCTCCTGCTACAAGCGAGAGTTTATTCTGAACTTGGCGATTATATTCAGGCTATCAGACTGTTAGAGCTGGGTTGCAGGATGGGTCTTCGACACAAGCAAGACGACGACTGGGTTGATTGTGCGAGTGAGTTGGCGTATGTGTATTCTCAGGTGGGTTTCCACTCAAAGGCAATGATAATTCTTTCTAAAACTCTAGATTTCCTTTCGAATAAAGCACCCATTTATGCAGAAGACGCGAAATGTGAATACGATCTTGTACGAGCCTGGTCTGAAGGCAATTATGAGTTCTTACTTAGGAATGTAGGTAAGCAACTGCACGCCGCCAAGGAGAGTGGATTTAACAAATCGTTGCTCAAGGCACTTGAATGTAAGGCAGTGGCTTTAAATGGGCTGAGACGATTCAAGGAAGCCCAGGAGACTGTATGGGACTTCTTCGATGCTATTGACGGAAACTACTCTCAATACTGGATATCCACTGAGAATGGACTCAATGAGCTAGCTACTGCACTGGAAGGTCAGAATTACACTGAGCTTAGTGCAAAGGCTCGTGGTCTCGCCCAAAGAGCATTTCAGATCCGTGTTGATCGATCAATAGCATATGCCAAAAAAATAACCATGCTTCAACAATTGAGTCTGAGCATGAAAGAAGTAATAACTTTTCTCAGACTCGAGCGGATACCGATTATTCGTTATCGTGGTAGAGTGATCCAAATGATTGATGGAAGCTTCTCTATAGATGGAAAGAAATCAGAAGATCACTTGACCTTGACTGAGAGAAAAATCCTCAAAAAACTGTGGGCAAACCGAGGAAAGTACTTTTCCGATAATGATTTGGTTAAGTCATATAATGAGGATGATGTAGACGTCGAGAGCATGACCACTAATAAACGCAAGGCGTTCGTTCACGTTTCAAATATCAATAAGAAGTTGGAAGACAAAGAGTTTATAGAGAATGAAACGGGTTCAGGCTATAGAATAGCACCTGAATAATCGTCTTTACAATCTTTACAGGTTTATGAAAATGACAAGATAGTTTTTTCTGCTTTCTTGAGAGTGTAGACACGTGCTCCAATTGGAAGCTCTTTTTGAACTTCCGGGAGCTTGATTTGAACTAACACTCTTAATGGAGGTCAGAAATGACTAAGTCATGCCCATCATGTCAGGCACCAGTCAAAAAGAAGGCTAACGCCTGTAGCATTTGTGGCTGGAAGTTCGAAGATCCAGCTCAAAAAACCACCGTCACCATTAATCCAGCTACCAGACCCAAGATTCAAGTTGAGATTGAGCAGACGTTTACCATCGACCGTACTGCTTCGTCCAAGGAATTTGCGGAAGGAATCCCAGCAACAGCTGAGATGATTTTACGGCATCTTGAGACCAAGACGCGTAGCATCAAGTGTCGCGTCCAGACTCACGGTGATCAGGACGAAGGTCAGATGCCTATGCTTGAAATTGATGAAGCCACTGTCGACGAAGCGCTCGATGCAATCAGAAAAGTATCTTATGAAGGTGGAGGAGATCCAGCTGAGCATCATCTAGATGCTATTGAACACCTTTTCGATACTACGCCGTGGACACTTGATCCATCAAAATCAAGAGGTGCTATAGTCGCCTTTTTGACTGCTGATAGCAAGCCCGCAACAACGGGATCCTCACCTACAGAGATTGGCAAGAAGATCAAGGATCAAGGAGTTCTTCTCTATCTTGTATGCCAGCCTAGCCCTTCTTTGAAGGAGCTGGTTGATGCTGCTGATGGATTAATGTTTGAAATTACCAATCATCCAGATCCACAAGAACTTCACAAAATTGCCAGCCAACTTGCCTCCTCAATAGTATCCACGGTTGGTTCGGGTGCCACCACGCCACTGAAACCGGTGTCGCAATAGGGGGATATTATGAACATTAAAGCAAAAACCAGCGAACGTTTCGTGAAAAGCAAACTTACTCGACCATACTGGATATCCCAGTTATGTCATCAAGAGGCTATTGGGCTACTCGACGCTTCTCCTTCAATGGAAGGTCAAAAAGCAAAAGAGGCTTCTGAAGCGTGTTCCCAGCTTGTTTGTGAGCTCGCAAAACCAGTCAATAAGGAAGGTTTTAGTGTCTCTATTATAGAGTTTTATGGTAAAGCGCAAATTGTTCATGACAGTGTTCCTGCCGTGGATCTGGTTAAAACCCTCGAACCTATAGTCACATCGAATTCAAAAGAATCGACTAATATTACAGCTGGATTAGAGCTAGCCAAACAACTGTGTTTGAAAGAGAAGAATGACCAGCAGTCTAATATCCGCTGGCTTCGTCCTGTAGTAGTGCTCTTCAGCGATGGTGACCATAATAAGGGTCCAGAACCTGGAGCAATCGCGTCTGAACTTCGTAAACATGCGGACATCGTCACAGTCGCTTATGGTTCTGATGCTAATGAAAAACTGTTACGTGAGTTAGCAACATCCCCACAACATTTCTATAGATGCAATGATGGCGCTGATCTTAGGCAGTTTTTTGCCTCAGTAGGTCAGACTATGTCTGATAGTCTAGCAGCGGGCACGAACTCCACAAATGCACTTGCCCATATAGAGCAGAAGGGGGTGCGTCAATGAGACTAACACCGAGTAAAAGGCAATTAGAGTACCTCCGCTCAATTGGTGCATGGAATGACGGCAACTCCGCCGTCATTCCGTCTGAAGAGCCCAAGTTAGAAAATTCGCCAAACAGCAGTAAATTCCGATACAAGTGGTTACTAATAACACTCTTATCGCTTTTACTCTTAATATTGGTTGCCAACGCTGTCCGTTCGGGTGAACTCAATTCCTCCGCAGTCCCTATTACCAATACAGCCACAATCGAGCCATCCTTTGGTAATCCCAACGCCCAACTCTATACAGACGAATCATTCTTAATTGTCATGGTACTTTTAATATTCGGAGCTGCTACATTTCTGGGTTGGTGGTCTTTAAAGTATCTGATCAAGGCAATCAGGAAGATAGCCATATCATTGATGCCAATTATACCGGATCACCGTCCCATTCAACCTTCAGAGACTCGGTTACAGCCACCTTGTAGAAGTTATATACACCGCCCTCAGTCGGCCGGCATCCCGGATCCGGAGTCTTTATTACAGAACTTAGCCAACTTTGCTAAAGCCTCTCCAGATGTAAATAAGATTCCCTATAAGCCCGAATGGTCCTGGAGTCAGGGTTTTGCCACGGAAAAAGGTAACGTAAGAGCCGAGAATCAGGACTATGTCATATGCTTTCGAATAGCTGAGTATGATTTTCTTATGACTGCCGATGGTTTGGGGGGTCTTTCCTATGGTCGTTTGGCTTCGTATCTAGCCGTATTAGAGGGGTCTAAGACGGCTGTTGTGGAACTGAGTAAGGAGCCACTTCTCAAATCTATCAATCTTAAGAAGGTCCTCGGACTCATTTTGAATCAAGCACAGCATGTGCTCAGTACTTATGGGGATAAACTGGGAATCGATGATATTAATGGAGGACTCCGCACAACCGTTATCGTAGTCATCGCTAATGAAAAAGATATCTACTATGGATACATAGGCGATGGTGCACTGGATATTCTAAGAACTAATGGCCAAGTGGAATCCATTATGATTCCTCAAAAGTTTGGCCAGCTACAGAACGTATTATCAGCCTCATTAGGCCCCCAGCGCCAAGGCGATTATGTAACTGGACAAATAGATAGGACGCCCGGAGATCTGCTTATTGTCTCAACAGACGGCGTTGCCGATCGCATCGAACCCACGGAATTCTCACTTGATATTATGCGCTGTGCCATCAACAAGAATGGCAACTTACCAGCTGTCGCTAAACAAATAGTAGGTGAGCTCGCGAGTGCTATAGATGATGACGGCTACATCTGTGATGATAATCTCACCCTTGCTCTCCTTGGTACAGGTCAACAGCCTATTCTTGGCCCTGACTTCTGGACCGGTGGCGCGAATGATAATCACGATGAACATGAATCAACTCCGAGCAAGGAGGAATTGACTGAAAAGGGAGAACCGGAAACTGAGGTGTCGCTATGACCCCTTCTAAGCGATTTGTGACCACTACTGGTGATATAGTTCTTACTACGAACGCTCGTGCATCCGGGGGGCAAGGGGACATTTTTGAAGCCATGCTTCTAGATGACAAAACTATCGGTATGGTGAAACTCTTCAAGAATCAGTTTCACTCCGAATCAACTAGATCCCGCATTCGCTATCTTGTGAATCTGAGATTGTACGAATCCTGTTCAGTTGTTTGTTCTCCAACACACATGATTGACTCCGATGGATTCTTAGGACACTATACACCCTTTGTGCCGGGGCGGTTATTGGAAAGTATACTTGAGCAGGGCGACATTAATCTTATCCAAGCTCTGCAATTGTCTCTCGCAGTCGCACGAGCAATTGCAGCTCTACACGAGAAGCAAATAGCCCATGGTGATCTACACCCGGAGAATATTATTGTAGAATCGATTGATAATGATGTCGTTAAACCACACCTAATTGATTTAGACAATTTCAGTGCACCTGGTCAACCTTTGCCCGATATGGTAGGGCAAAGCCTATACTTGTCACCCGAACAAAGAGCTGCTATCGCACAAAAACAACCTGCTCTCCCTGATATATACACTGATCTCTTTGAACTTGGTGTTCTCATTCATGAAATGATTCTCCTCAAACATCCTGCAACAGGAGCGGATGGAGACGAGCAATCTTTTAATCATGCCATGCGTGATGGTAGGTGGATTCACGACCCTAAGAACGGTGGCATTTTATTGGATAATCTCGGTGGATATCCGGCTGCTATTCTTGGTCCTGAACTGAGTTGTCTGTTCAGAAGATCAATGGGACTTGACAAGTTTTCAAGACCTACTGGTACAGAGTGGATTTCTAACCTTCAAACAGCTCTTAACAGCGTTCATACATGTCCCGATTGTAATGGGCCATTCGTTTTTGATCCGACCTCTTACATTTGTCCATACTGCCTTAAGGATCTTCCTACTCTACTTCTTCAAACACGAGCTGGTAAAAAGGTGATTCTGAATCGAGCTGCGGTTGCTGTTGGTCGTGAATTACTTAATGGGGATCTAACAGTCAGCGCCCGGCATGCCATTTTTCGGAGAAGGGGACCGCTCACATATATCGAATCCAGGGGTAGTAATGGAACTTCGATCTGGGATGGTAGTACCTGGGTTCAGCTTCCGCAACATTCTCCTGTAGTTATCAAAGATGGTGACAGACTGAGACTTGGAGACTTTGAGGTCCTGCTCAAGGAGTGTAAGTAATGGGCCTAATTGAGAGAAACATAATTAAGCTTATTGAGCCGATCTTGGACGGCCACTGGAATAGCAAAGACTCGCTGGTGTCGAGCAACACAAGCTTGAAGCTTGGCAGTGCAAGTGCTGCATTTGGTAGAAAAGGATCTACGCCTGTGCTGCTAACACCACGCCAGCGTCTTTCACACGGCGCATCGTTCGGGGCTTCAGGAGCCGGCAAGACAGTCCAACAACGAGGTGTGGAGATTCACGACATTAAGAACCGCCAGCCTATTATGAAACTAGAATTGCATGACGCAGTTGACAAACTCCTTCGAGTCATCGCGAGAGGTGTCGTATCTGGTGAAATAGGCGAAGATATAGTGAATGATATCTGGGTGGTATCTCCCGGTTACAGTTCATGGTCTGTAACCGTGAATCCGTTACACTGCCCATCTCCAGAATTAGCCCCGGTAAAAATCGCCGCTATGATGCGATTATTAAGGTCGGTTTGGAGTAATACACTTGGCCCCCAAACTCACGAATTTACCCAGAATCTTTTGATACTTATGGCGGAAAAGAATTTACCACTGGCATCCATAACCGGTTTGGTCTCAGATAAAATGGCTCTACGAGCCCATGCGATGAACCTGTTGAACATTCCAGCACGAGAGTATTTCCTCACTAGGTTTCTGTCGTGGTCGTCAAGGAGACAAAGCCAGGTAATGGAGGCGTTTCTAAACAAAGTGACAATCTTTCTGTCAGATCCAAGGATCGCTGCGATGCTGAGTGCATCTTCGCCCGATATCAATTTCCGAAATATAATTGATCAAAAGAAAACTGTGTTGATTGAGATTAGCAAGGCGCAGTTCTTTGATTCTGCTGGTCTCTTGGCGGCAATGATACTTATTGACCTCTTACAAGCAGTCTTTTCCCGTGAGGATATACCCGAGGAAAAGCGTCATCCGTTCTTCATTAATATTGATGAATTTCCAAGCTTTGCAGCCGTCCTACCGGCCACAACCTTCCTTAATGAGACGCGCAAATATGGGTGTGGTGTTACCTTAGTTTCACAGACATTTGCCTCGCTAGATCGCGATTTACTGTCATCAATCCGGACGAACTGTTACACTCAATTGTATTTCAGACTCAGTCCAGAAGATGCCAAGATTGCCGTCGCTGGACTTCAAGGGGAGGCTCGAGAATTATTAGCAAAGGAACTGGTCAGTCTACCTATGGGAACAGCCATACTCATGCTTGGAGGTGCCCCTCCACAGCGCCTACAGATTGAAAATATTCCAGTCCCAGATCGGCTGAGTAATCGGGAAAAAGAAATTATAGATCGAATTAGAAAGAATGTTGGTGCTCCTTTAGATCTGACTACTGGTGGTATGCCAATTGCATCTACCACTGTTTCAACTATTCCAACCAGCCCCGTTGTAGCAGCAAAACCAAAGAAACTTTCATCAGCTCTTAAGGCCTCCACGACGGTGATGGATGATTTCGTGGAAGGAGATGTCTAATGAGGGCACAACCTGATAAACGCAAGCGTCCAACTAATGTACAGATTGCCGAGCGCGATATTGAACTGTTTGATGCTCTATATAAACTTGGTGTTATGACTAGGCTACAGATTCAACAGTATACGGACCGACATTGTGTGTCAGAAATTAATCGGCGCCTTCGTAAGTTGTATGATACCGGGCATGTCGATCGGCGGTTTCTTCCACGACAGTTTGGGTCGACACCAGCGGTCTACATGATTGGTAGTAAAGGAACGGCTATCCTGGCAGGTAAGGATCAAGCGCATTCTACCATTATCGAACGCCGACGCTATCGTTTCAAAAGAATTAGTGACAATTCACTGCCACATGAACTAATGATAAGCGAGTTCGCTTGTCTCTTGAAAGGCACTTTTAGACGATATTCAAACTGTGATCTTCTGGCGTGGGAGTGTGATGAGGAGCTTGTCGGCAAGTGTAATATCATAGCCAGCGGTGCTGATTTAGAGCTAAAACCGGATGCGTATGGCTCCTACCATTTACATAAAACTCTATACAATTTCTTTCTTGAAGCAGATATGGGAAATGAACCAATATCTCGCATAAATATGAAAGTAGAATTCTATCGCTCATTCAAGGCAAGCGGATTATTCCAAAACAATTTCAACAGGCAAGCATTTCGACTTCTTATTGTCACCAATTCTGGATCGAGAGCCAAGAATATCTGCCAATCACTACCAGTGTCTAACGACCTCAAGATCTTCGTTGGCAATATTGATGCAATGCGTATTGATCCACTCCTGGCACCATTGTGGCTTGTCCCAGGTCACAGTAAAGCAGTATCGCTACATTCCGCCGCAGCATTGAGCATCGAAGGCGGTGACTTATGAGGTATTGTCCTAACTGTCGTCGAATAAATGAAGGCTGGCCCGATCTATGTATGTTCTGTAATCGTTCATGGAGCTCACGTATTTGTAGACGCGGGCGACACAAAAATCCGGGGAGCGCAATTTTCTGCGGCACTTGTGGAAGTGGAGATTTAACGGAAACCGCTCATGGTGGCCGCTTTATCAACGGTATTTTCAAACTCTTTCAGGGAGGAGGACTGTCATCGTTTATGTTACTTATTGTGAAGTTGGCGCTTCCCATTCTGATTGTATGTGCTATAGCTCAAAATCTTGATGCCTTCATACCGGTACTAATCGCACTGGTAATATTCTTGGGAGTTATTAGGTATGCTTTCAATTTTGTAAAGAATGCGCTGAGCATATTTCCACCTTGGATGGTAGGTCGACTATCCAATTATTACCGTGATCAAGTTGATGACTATAAGGATCGCGCCAAACGGCGCGATAGTAGGGGCTAATAGCATGTTGCAGTGGTTCGTTGATACAGGACTTTCCAATTGCTCTATATCTCGCTGTATCAATCAGTTAGAGTTGCTTGTCAGCCCCTGTGAATCAGGTAAACAGGCTGTTGTAGTGCTGTATGGCCTCTTTAACCCACAGCATTATCTGAGATTTGGAGGAGAATGAGAATCATGCCTCGTCCTCCAAGAAAATCCCCGCACGAATTGATGAAGGAGGCATTCTGGAGTCGTGCTGATATCTGTCGTCTATTTAGGAAAGCCCCCAAGACTATTGACCGGTTTATTAATCACCCGGATCCGAAGAAGCGTCTGCCGGGACTCTTGGTTAACGGCGAATTCTATGCTGAGAAGAATAAGGTGCTGAGCTTTTTCAAGTATCAACCGGGTAAGGACTTTGATTTTGAAGGTAAGCATTCATCGGCCTGATGCATACAAGGCAATTAGTAATAGCGGTTATAAGGAAACAACAGGAACAGATCGTAATCGACCAGTTATTTCAAACGAAATCATAGAACAGGTTCAGCAGGATATGGGTGACTGGTTTATCGTAAAAGACGAGTTCAAATCCACAATCTTGAATTGGATCTGTAAATCTGAAAAAGAAATAGAAGATTATTTGAAAAATCAGTAATGATTAGGAGTTGGTGTTATGAAGAAGAAAACAAACAAACTAGCGCTTCCGATTGACTATAAATGGGATGACATAGATCCCCAGTTCGCCAAAGGAAGCCGTTATGCAATCACCATCCCCGAGACGGATGTTTCAGACCTTGAGTTCATTGAGGTAGCAGTTGTTAAGAAACCTGGGAAGAATGAGAGAACCGTTCTCGTTGATATGGATGGTAAGATATTCAGATATCCAAAGAAGCTTTTGCGACTCGTAATTGATGATGAAACAAGAGCGGCTATAGAAGATGCTGAAAAGCAAAAAAAGAAGCTTCAACTGGAGTCTGTAAAACTGACATTTACGGACAGGCTAAAAACCCTGCACAGCAATAAAATCATTGGGAATTGACCTAGGTGAATTGATATACAATGCCATTCAACAACTTATAGCCGATTTCTTGAGAGACTCAAGGGTCGATTTTCCTTGACCGTGGCAACATGATTTGGCTATATTTATAGCCACTGATTTCTATAAGGAGCGAGCGAATGCGAGAATCAAATGGTTCATCCAGTAGAGGTCCCATGGTTCATATTCGACTTGATCACAAGACTCATAAGAGTTTGAAGGTTAAGGCGGTTCGAAGTGGAGAGACGATTCAAAGTATAGTGGAAAAACTGATAAGACAGTTTGTAGCGATTGGTAAAAGGAACAGATGAGTGTGAGTTATTAGTGGCATCAATGTGCCATCCGCACAGACTTTGAAGAAGTTATTCACCAGAAAGTCCGAGATGGGTTGCTTGAAGTCAGAATTATGAATATTAGGAGTTGCGATTGTTTCATTTAACTGTAAGGGTTGCTTGGCATGACTCCCGTTGGAATGGCTCTGTTTGTAGGGAGCCTTCACGCAATTGCTTTTGTGTAGCGCTTGACCGAATCCGTGAAAACCGGAAGGATGAAGAAGACACCTTAGCGGGCTTACCCTGGGATAAAATCTCGCAATCGGATTTACCTCCTTGCAAGGCGGAGTCGGGTGTATTTATGAATCCACAAAAATGGATTCGAGAGTTTGAGCATCCTTATTCAAACATCAAAAAAACTGCGAACACGCATGGCCATTTGAAGCCGACTAAAGTGAAGATCCCTGAATATGCTACTTTTGCGGTGCCCTTTGCATGGATGTTACGTAGTGAGCAAAATGGAATTGATGAAAGGTTACCTGAGCCACTTCCGCCAGATGAACAGTCCCCTTTTGAAAGTTCATGGGTTTTCGGTAGTGCCCGACAAAGAGCTTTGCTCAAACTGTTTTTTGGCCGACTCGTTCCCGAACAGTCATTGGTATTTTTCTATTGTAAGGAAGGTCAACCACTCGGAGACACTTTTCCAAGACTTGTTGTAGGAGTAGGAAGGATTGTATCGATCGCACCACCCAAGGAGTATGATGTAAATGGAAATAAACCGTCACATCTTATGTGGGACGGTCTTTTCCGACATTCAATCCGACCCGATGGCGAAGATGGTTTTCTCTTTCCATACCATGATTACTTGGATCCAACAGGTGATCCGGAGGAAGATGCTCGTAGAGTAGATCTATTACGAGAAATTGCCGTTCCAGCTGACCCTGCACATATGCGCGTTTTCTCCTATGCCGCAGAGCTTGCTTCTTCAGACATTGCGCTGTCAACCTTGGTTCGCTGTTTGAAAGCGGTTCGGACGATTCGTAAGCACGGAATAGCTAAGGGACCATGGGAACGTCGAGAAGAGTGGCTCAATAGTCAAATAGCCATAGCCTGGAAAGAAAGGGGTGCATTTCCCGGCTTGGGATCGGTATTAGAAGCGTTGGGAATGCGCTTGGGTACGGCTCTCTCATTGGAGATGATATCTTCCAAGATGGTTGCACCTGATGCTAATCCATGGCCAGTGGTTGATGCCTTATTACAGGGGAAAATAAAGCCACCTCAGAGTGCTTATCAGCCTGACCTTGATGCTGTACATAGTAGTTGGGCTAATCTAGATCCTGAACGTCGGGCTTTACTAATGCTTTTGTCTCGAATAGCTTTCACACCTGCTCAGGCTGTTAGATGGTTTGATCCTACGATTAGAGCTAAAGGTGTAACCAATTTAGTTGCTGATTCTGAGATTCTTGAGAATCCCTACAGGATGAGCGAAGTAGATCTTGGAGATATGAACGACTCACCAGTATCAGTCGGCATGGTCGATCGCGGTCTTCTCCCTGAAGCAAGTATTGCTGCAAAACACCCAGTGCCAGAACCGTCGACGATCTCTTCACCTAACGACCCACGCCGAATTCGTGCAGCGATTGTGTCAACGCTCCGAAACGCTTCCCTTGAAGGAGATGCACTGCTTAGTACGGTTGAATCACTTGAAACGGTTTCAAACCTAGATCTGGCACATCCTTGCAACATACTGACTGACTGGCCCACAGCGAATATGAGTTTTCTGGACGGTGTGGTGGAGCTGGTAGATGTGGTTGTTGATGAAACATCTGGAAAGAAGACTTCAGCACTACAGCTCTACGATCTAAAAAAGAGGGAAAATCGCTTACGGTCGATTCTAACTAAGCGAGCTACGAAGGTGGTGCCAGAAGTCAAGACAGAATGGAAGAAACTATTGGTCGAAGCTATCACCGCAGTAGGCGGAGAGTTCGATTCCTCGAATACAAGACACGAGCTCGCAATTGAAGAACAGGCGATTGCACTTCAGCAACTCTGTTCAAGGCGTCTGACAGTCCTCGTAGGTCGAGCGGGTACCGGCAAGACCTCCGTTATGGGCGCGCTCATGCTTTGTGAACCAATTGCGAAAGATGGCATCCTATTGCTCGCTCCCACGGGAAAGGCTCGCGTTCGGCTTGCGAAGGCTGCTAAAGCAGAAGCTATGACTGTAGCACAGTTTCTGCACCGTCTTGGACGCTACGACGGCAATCGACAACGTCCCCTGTTTGATGGAAAAGAAAAGTATAGAAAAGAGAAAACAGTCGTTATAGATGAGTGCTCAATGCTTACAATGGACGATATGGTGGCAGTTTTTGAAGCATTGGACCTTGCACATGTTCAGAGAATCATTCTTATTGGTGATCCAAATCAGCTACCTCCGATCGGCGTTGGTCGTCCGTTTGCCGACCTCGAAGCATTCCTGGCAACTACCGAAGAAGAAGCCAGTGATGGCACACCCCTTCGTCACTCTCTTGCACGTCTGTCAGTCGAGGTGAGAACCGCAACATCTAGCGGAGATACGTCAGATACACTTCGCCTAGCGTCCTGGTTTACGCGTGAACCACAACCCGTGGACGCTGACAGGGTTTTAAGTGAATTGGAGACCACGGGGACTTTTAACGATTTAGAAATCATTTTCTGGGAAAACTCTGATGAGCTTCGTTCGCGCTTGTCAGGGGCTTTTGTCAGACATCTTGGTTTAGACGATAAGTCGGATATTGCTGGATTCGATACTTCGCTTGGACTTGATGATCGAGGATGGGTACCGTTTGGTGCGCCTGAAGGAAGTGAGAATTGGCAAATTTTATCACCTGTTCGAATGCATTCTCATGGCATCTACGAGATCAACAGATGGATTCAGCGCCAATACCGTAGTAAACAACTCGAAGCGGCGACTCAGCCGTGGGGCACTTGTTTGGGTGATGAGAGTATTGTACAGAAGGACAAAGTTATTCAGAAGGTAAACCAGTGGAGAAGGGCTTACGACGGATCCTCCAGCGATAAATATTATATCGCAAATGGTGAAGTAGGGCTTGTAGCACCTGGAAAGGGTGGCTTTCTAAATGTTCTTTTTGCTGGACGAGCCAATTTGAGATTCGGCTATCGTGGAAGTGACTTCCCGAGTGGGGCTGGACCTCTTGATTTGGCTTACGCACTAACAGTGCACAAGGCTCAAGGCAGTGAATTCAAGAAAGTATTTGTCATACTACCGAAGAATTGCAGACTTCTGTCACGCGAACTAATCTATACGGCCCTCACAAGATCTCGGGATCAACTCGTCCTGTTGATAGAAGGACAGAATGCAACAGTGCTGTTTGATCTAACTCGACCTGAGCGATCTGAAGTGGCCCGTCGCAACACGAACTTATTTCACGGTGCGACAAGACTCAATAGTGACGATGTGCCATATGCGGAGTATCTTATACATCGAACAGAGAAGGGACATTTGGTTCGAAGTAAGTCTGAATTAGTTATAGCGAACATGCTTTATCAGCTCGACATCAAATATGAATACGAGCGTGTTTGCGATGGAGCGGTTGAGCCAGGTCGTCTACGTCCTGATTTCTCTTTTGTCACTGCTGACGGTGATCTCATCATTTGGGAACACCTTGGCATGATGAGCCGTGAGGATTATCGCCGCGGATGGAAGTGGAAGCTGGATTGGTATTCTAAGAACGGCTTTATTGAGGGAAAAACGTTGTATACGTCGGAGGATGATGACCGCGGGGGCCTAGACTCAGGCACACTTAAGAAGACTGCGCTGGCTATCAAAGCGCTGCTCGAATGAACCGCGTGTATCGAATCAAGTTGAAGGACATCTTGCTACCAGTGATGGATTCGTTAGGGCCACTTCTTAGAAATGAAGTCGATTCTTGATTCAAATAAGGAGTGAAATGAAACCTCGGTTTTTAACGAAAAGTAGGTTCATGGTTGGCCTTGATTGTCCAACCAAGCTATTCTATGTCCGAAAGAAAGACTACCCCGATAAAAGCCAGGAGGATCCATTCCTCGCAGCGTTGGCGGAGGGTGGCTATCAGGTTGGAGAACTAGCCAGACAATATTACGCAGGTGGCATCAATATCGACACCCTAGATTATCAAGAAGCCGAAGCCATGACTGCAGATTTGATGAAAAAAGACCGGGTCATTATGTATGAACCTGCTTTTCGTCATGAGAACCTGCTGATTCGCATCGACATTCTGGTCAAGCATGGCACTAATCTGAGACTTATAGAGGTTAAATCGAAGTCCTTCGACAGTCCAGAAGCCCAGCCCTTTCTAACCAAAGCCGGAAAAATCAAATCAGATTGGCAGCCATACTGTCATGATGTAGCGTTTCAGAAATATGTGTTAGAGAACGCTTGTCCCAATTACCGAATTAGTTCGTATCTCATGATGGCGGATAAAAGCGTTTCTTGTCCAACAGATGGACTTAATCAGAAGTTTCGCATTGTAAGGGATGAAGCACACAGGAAGGGCATTAAGATTTCTTCCTCACTCAATGAAGACGACTTAAAGACAAAGATCTTAGTCGAGGTACCAGTAGACGACTTTATCCAGTTGATTCATAAGGATAAGTACCAGGTGGGAGATGAAGAACTATGCTATTCAGATCTTATAGACATCCTTTCTGTAAACTACGAGAAGGATAGTAAGATCACTCCGCAGATTGGATCAAAGTGTTCGAAGTGTCAGTTTAGAGCTACACCTGAAGAGGAAGCAACCGGGCTAAAGAACGGTTTCAAGGAATGCTGGATCGGCACACTCAATTGGCAAGCAGGCGACTTTCAAGAGCCATGTGTATTGGAGCTGTGGAATTCAAGAAGAAAAGACTCATATATCGCCTCAGGGAAACTCAAGCTAAGAGACCTGGAACAAGACGATATAAGCATTAAAGCTAATCCAGGCTCAGGATTGTCAAGTTCGGAAAGACAGTGGCTCCAGGCTGAAAAAGTCAAAAATGAAGATAGCACAGCCTACTTCGACAAGGTAGGGATGAAAGCTGAGATGGAAAAATGGGTGTTCCCCCTGCATCATATTGACTTTGAAACAGCTAGGGTCGCTATTCCGTTCAATAAAGGCAGAAGACCCTATGAGGCAATTTTCTTTCAGTTTTCTCATCACACTATTCTTGAAGACGGCACTGTGGAACATGCCGGGCAATACATAAACGCAGCTCCGGGTGCGTTCCCCAATTATGAGAGTGTGCGCGAGCTAAAAAGGCAGCTGGAGCAAGATAATGGTACGATCTTCCGGTACGCTGCCCATGAAAACACTTACCTTGTTGAAGTATATAAACAACTTCAGAGTGCTCCAGCGCCTCCACCAGACCGAGATGATTTGTGTAGGTTCATCGAGTCAATCGCGAAGATAGCAGGAAATGAGGGGTCACGTTGCATGGTAGACATGTGTGACTTAGTAAAGAAGTATTACTATGACCCAGCAACACATGGCTCCAATTCCATAAAGAGCGTTCTTCCAGCGATCCTGAATTCCTCAGAGTATCTACAGGAAAAGTACTCAAAGCCTATATATGGCTCATCAGGAGGAATCTGTAGTCTCAACTACACTGATTGGTCCTGGGTGCAATTCAATCACGATGGTACCGTAATCGAGCCATATAATATACTACCTCCTATATTTGAAGATGGGATTGAGATATCCGAAGACCTGATATCTGAGGACGAGGATATTCGGGAAGGTGGGGCTGCCATGATCGCTTATTGTCGGATGCAGTTCTCTGAAATGAGTGAGTATGAACGTGAGAAGATCGTGTCGGCGCTTCTAAAGTATTGTGAACTCGATACACTTGCCATGGTGATGATCTATGAGGCTTGGAGAGAGGAACTTAATTAGAC
The DNA here is from genome assembly GCA_963702205.1 of uncultured candidate division Zixibacteria bacterium. Taxonomy (GTDB): domain Bacteria; phylum Zixibacteria; class MSB-5A5; order GN15; family PGXB01; genus CALAMC01. The sequence continues at coordinate 729,027 of OY969724.1, read as the reverse complement.
AGATATGAGCAAGGACGATTGATGGCGGTAATGTACCCTAACAGCTTAACTGAAGCTTTCAGCGGTTACCACGTAGATTCGGAACGTGCCATTTACGAGAAGCTATCGAGAGAACTCGATAATCGATATCACGTGTTTCATGATCTTATGTGGGATGATCCAAGCTTGGAGGACAGCAAAACTGTCGGGCAAATCGATTTTGTGATAGTCCAACCAGCTATAGGATATGTGACCCTAGAGATCAAAGGCGGTCGATGTAGTTACAATCCGTCCTTTCGCTCATGGAGAAGCCTTGACAGAGAAGGGGGAGAACACCAGATCAGCGACCCGTTCGAACAATCCCGCATCGCCAGCCGAAACATCTGTAAACTACTTCTAAAACAGCCCGCACTCTCAGATAAATATATACCTCATCATCACGCAGTTCTATTTCCAGACTGTGTCTTCAAGACACGAGACATTCGGGCGGATATGCACGCGTGGCAGCTCCTTGATCAGGAGTGTTTGTATAATCTAAAGAAAAGTATCGATACTCTGTTTGAGAGAGCATTTCCCAAGGGGGACATCCAGGGTTCATATGGCAAACAAATTCTTGCTGGCATTCGACAACTTTATGGAGCTCGTCCATTGAAAGGACAAACTTCTTCCTCTCTCCGTATAAGACAAATTGCCGATAAGCTTATAGAACTCACAGATCGCCAGGCAGAAGTTCTCCAATTGTTGCGGGAGCAGAGGCGTATGTTGATTCGCGGGTGTGCTGGATCAGGTAAGACAACACTTGCGGTTCATAAGGCAAAGATTCTGGCAGAAAAAGGCAACCGTGTTCTTCTGGTCTGCTTCAACAAACCTCTTAGTCAGTATTTGAAACACGAATGTGAAGCACAACCTAGCATAGTAGTGGGATCGTTTCACGATCTATGCTTCGGATGGCTGGAGGAAGTCGGTACCGAAGTTAGTGTGGAAAATACAGATGAGTGGTGGTCGGACACATTCCCTAACCTGGTAGCAGATCAGATCGACTCTATTAAGCATCGTTTTGATGCCATTGTTGTGGACGAAGGTCAAGATTTTAAGGATGCCTATTGGGTGCTGTTAGAAATGCTATTCACCAACCCAGACGAGTCAGTTTTCTACATCTTTGCGGATGCCAGCCAGAATATATATCACGGTACCGCAACCTATCCAATGACGACACCTCCGGTTGTTCTTGATCGAAATATCAGAAACACAAATGAGGTGTTCGCAGTCGTGCAGCATGCATGTGAACTTCCGGACGAAGTTATGTCAAGTGGAGTTAGTGGTCCAGAAGTACAATTGCTGTCCTATTCGACAGACGATGATATGCTCCGTGTAATAAGTAAGTTGCTTCAGCGGCTTGTTTCAGAGGGTATGAAGCCTGCAGATATTGTCATCTTAGGAACTAAATCTCAGCAACGGACAGCTCTTAAGTACGATACTAAGATTGGACCCTTTAGGCTTGTAGAGGCAAAAGAATCTTCCAATGACATTGTCACAATGACAGTGCATCGCTACAAGGGATTAGAAAGTCCTGTAGTAATTTTATGTGAATTTGACGAACAGATGCGGTTCAACTGGAAGGAGTTACTCTATATTGGACTTACGCGATCGACAGGAGCGCTGTACGTACTAGGGCAAGAGGAAACAGTATCACGCCTGAGCACAAGTTTGAACCTAAAAACTGAAAGCTTATAAGAATGGTAACTGATATGCGATCAGCGGAGTGCCCGTATTGTCAGGGCACACTCAAAAAGGTTCCAAGCGCTAAAACCAAGTGTCCACATTGTGGCAAATATATGTACGTTCGTACATTCCAACCTGAGAACGTACGCAAAGTTGTAACAAAAGAAGCTGTTGAGGAGTACGAAAGACAGTTTCAGGAAGCAATAGAGAGCTACCATTACGATGCGTTTGGTGAGGAGTTGCGAAAGCTGGACGAAGGTAATGGTATTCCACTTCCCAGAGATGAACGTAAGTGGTTAGATATAAGCAATCGACTCAAGAGTAATGCACGAGAAGGAAGTTGGGGAGTATATAGAAACGATTGGCTTGATCTGGCAGATCTCTGTTATCAGGAGCGACGTAAAACAGAGGCTCTCTGTGCATATTTGGAAGTGTTTTACTTGGACCTTAATGGCCCTTCAAATTCGGGATTCCTTTCGGATGATGGTTCGACGCTTACTTATGCATTTCCACCGTTTGATCCACTGAATGAGTTTGTAACTGGAGTAGTTGTTTTCAAAATAAAAGTCCTTATGAAAAACTTATCCTTTGATATGAACAGATTGAAGGACCTTTTTATTGATTACTGCTCGTCATCATCTAAAGGTGTGCCGTTACGCTTGAATCCAGAAGATTGCTGGTCAAGACTTGAGGAGGAGCTTCAATCTGAGTCATAAAAAGTGGTCACAATATGGTCACAATAGGGTGTAAGTCCTTGTGCCACAACGCGAGTATGGGGTTCGATTTTTCAGTCCGCCAACTCATTTCGTAATCCTCTGTAACACAACAGATTACAAAATCAACTAACAAAGCGCAAATGTGAAGAAGAAGGCAATTCCTTGGGGGGACACGAATGAATCTCGGGGGACGATAGATACTATTGAATTCAGTTTTCGAAGACCCTCCGTTTATTCTCATTGACGCAAGAACTAAATGTGGCTATATTTATAGCCACACACTAGATGAGGCCCAAGTTAATGAAACATCCAAAGGACAAACCTACTAGGGGACCGATGATTCATGTTCGATTGGAAGATAGTGTGCATTACGAGTTGAAAATGATGACTGTGGAGAAACGGACGAGCATTCAGGAACTAGTATCCGACCTAATTAGGAAAGCCGTCCAGAAACACAACAAATCGGCTAAGAGAAGATGACAGGACATGGACGAGGAGTCAATTAGTCATCGGACCTAGGAAAGTCACGTCTATTGGATGGCACTAGTGTGCAGACGGAGAAACGCCTATGATGATGAATTCGTCGAGCGGATCACAGAAAGAGAAGATCTTCAACACTGATCTCCTCTTGCAACCAGAGGATCTCGCACTGGCCAAGCAGAAATGGCCGTGTTTGGAGCATGTGCTTGACCACCCGGAACTACGCGATAGCTTCACCAAAGACGACGACGTTGCTAACCGTGCCAAGAAGCAGTCGCAACGGTCTGGTATTCAGGCGGTCTTGCTGGCTGTTTTGTCGCTTTGCATTGCATCGACTGCGCCAGTGTGGCCAAAAGAGCCTCATTTGGCTTGGACACACCTGGCATTAACACTCCTCGCCGGAGGGCTCGGCATCGCCGCCGTTATGGTCGCTCACTTTGGCCTGCTGTACGGAAAGCGCAAGAACACGTGGCTTATTAAGCGATTGCGCACAGAACGCATGCGGCAGTTCTTCTTTCAAACGCTTTTATGCCGTCTACCTGAGATTGAGCAATCGATGTCCAGCGGACCGTCTGGGGCTGATTCGTTTCGGGATCAGAGAAATCAATGGCTCAATGAGTTTCTGAGCGAATACGACGAACAAAGATGGGCTGTCTCCAAAATGACTGAAGTACTGGATGCCAACATTCGTAGCGGCGTGTGGCTGCATGAGAACTGCGCGCTCACTCCAAAGCCTTCATCACAAGTGCTGACGGATGTGTTTGCGGCCTATCGAACATTGCGCTTCAAGGCGCAACTCGATTTCGCGAACTACAAACTACGTCCCGAAGCCGGCGGCTTGAGCATCTTCAAGATGCCTCTACGGGAGCAACAACGCAATCTGCGATTGACGTGGTGGTTCCTCTTCGTTGGTCTGGTCATGCTTGACGTGATCATCGTTGCCGGTGCTCTGGCCTCCCTCCCATTCGCGGTTTCCCACTGGCCACACCTTATTATCGTTTGGTTGGCTATCAGCGCTATTGGTGTTCGTACAATAGAGAGCGGCATGGCGCTGAGCGGTGAGATCGAACGGTATAGTGACTACCGCGTCGAGGTTGCGGAATTGGCTCATCGTTTCGATACCGCCCACACAGATAGGGAGAAACTTGCCTTGATGCGGGAAATGGAGATCGTCAGCTTCGAGGAAATGAAGCGGTTCTTAAGACAGAACAATAATGCGTCCTTTGTGATGTAAGCAGAGATTCAAGGTGATATCCGTGCCTTCGATGAGAACTCTAATCTGCAATCGCAAAAACCCGATGGAATTCTGAGATGGAATGGGAGAACTCCACATCGTCATCGAGTTCCAACCGCCAGATTCGCGTCTTCATTTCTTCAACGTTTCGCGACATGAAGGCGGAGCGGGACTATTTGGTAAAGTTCATTTTTCCTCAGTTGCGGAAGCTTTGTGAATCCCGTCAGGTTGTATGGGGTGAAGTTGATCTACGCTGGGGTGTGACTGACGAACAGAAGGCAGAAGGCAAGGTCTTGCCTATTGTCATGGAAGAGATTCGGCGTTGCCGGCCTTACTTCATTGGGCTCTTGGGGGAGCGGTATGGTCTTCCATATGAGTTAATTCCTGAAGAGATCATCAATCGGGAGCCATGGTTGAGGGAGTATGCCGACGGGCATACTTCATTGACTGAGCTTGAGATACTGCATGGGGTGCTACGCGACCCCACCGTCGCCAATCACGCCTTCTTCTATTTCCGGGATCCGAACTACCTGAACCATTTGCCGGCCGGGAGCAATCTGGCGGATTTTGTAAGTAAAAACCCGGAGAGCAAGGCCAGACTGGCCAGTCTAAAAAAGAAGATTCGCGAGAGTGGGGCCCGGTTCCATGAAAACTACTCGGATCCAAAGGCGCTGGGCGAACGGGTGTTGAACGACCTGATGGCATTGATCGACAGACTCTTTCCGAAGGGATCCGAGCCAGACCCCCTGCACAAGGAAGCGGCCGAACATGAGGCGTACGCGCAGAGCCGTCGCACCGTCTATATCGGCCGAGAGGAGTATTTCGCCCGGCTCGACGCCCATGCTGAGGCGTCCGATGACAAGTCGCTCGTAGTGCTCGGCGAGTCCGGCTCGGGCAAGTCGGCGCTCCTGGCCAACTGGGTAGCGCGGTATCGGGAGAAGCATCCTGATAATAATATTATAAATCATTTCATAGGGTCGTCCTCTCACAGTGCCGATTGGGCGGCTATGCTCATGAGGATCATGGGTGAATTTAAGCGTCGGTTTGATATTCAGGGTGATATCCCTGACAAACCCGATGAGCTCCGTATGGCTTTTGCCAATTGGCTTCATATGGCGGCGGCACGCGGTAAAATAGTTATTGTTCTTGACGCCTTAAACCAGCTTGAAGATAGAGATCAAGCCTTGGATCTTGTCTGGCTGCCACCGGAGATACCGGAGAACGTTAGATTGATTCTGTCGACTCTGCCTGGCCGTCCACTTGATGATTTGAATAAACGTAACTGGCCGAGTATGCAAGTGGAGCCGTTGACAGAGCCTGAGCGAGCGACTTTCATTGTCAGGTTTTTAGGGTTGTACACCAAAGCACTGGAAGCCGATCCAGCGAATCGTATCGCAAACGCAAAGCAGACATCCAATCCGCTTTATTTGAAAGCACTTCTTGATGAACTTCGCCAATGGGGTGAACATTTTACCCTTGATAAGCAGATTGATTATTATCTTGAGGCGGCAAATATAGAAGAACTATACGAACAAGTTCTTGAGCGCTATGAGAAAGATTATGAACGTGAACGTCCCGGCCTTGTTCGTGATGCGATGACGGCTATTTGGGCATCCAGGCGCGGCCTATCAGAGGCAGAACTTTTGGAGATACTTAACCCTAAAGAAGAACCGCTTCCTCAGGCAATCTGGTCGCCATTACATTTGGCGGCGGAACAATCGTTAATGAGCCATTCGGGCTTGATAAGTTTTGCACATGATTACATGAGACAGGCGGTGCAGAATAAATATCTGTCATTAGAAGAAGAGCAGAAACAATCTCATCTTGAACTGGCTGGTTACTTTGAGCAAAAAGAACTTACCCTTCATAAAGTTGATGAACTTCCGTGGCAATATCGGCAGACCGAAGCATGGCAAAAGCTTTATAATCTGTTAATTGATTTAGAATTTTTCGCAATAGCATGGGTTAAAGACGAATATGAGGTTAAAACCTACTGGGCATCTATTGAAAATAAGTCACCACTTAGACTCATTGATGCATATAAACCGGTATTAGATGCTCCTACACTATATCAAGATTATATCTGGGAAGTTGGCAAACTCCTTGGAGATACCGGACATCCAGATGAAGCTTTAGAGTTAAGGAGTTATTTAGTGAATCATTTTAGAAATATTGGGAATAAACAGAAACTATCTGAATGCCTCGGTAATCAAGGTTGGAGTTATTATTCACGTGGTGAACTAAATGAAGCAATGAAATTAAATAAAGAGCAGGAGGATCTTTGTAAAGAAGTAGGCGATAAAAACGGATTATCAAGATCTCTTGGTAATCAGGCAATAATATTAAAAGATTGGGGTGAATATGATGAGGCTATGATATTACATATGTCTCAGAAGCATCTTTGTATAGAGTTAGGAAACAGACCTTTGCTTTCTTCCTGTCTAGGTAACCAGGCATCCCTACATTATTTACTTTGTGAATTCAATGAAGCAATGACATTGTATAAAGAGCAAGAAAGTCTTTGTAGAGAGTTAGGGGACAAAGATGGCATACAAATATGTCTTGGAAACCAGGCTAATGTGCTATTTTCCCGGGGTGAATTAGATGAATCTATGAAATTACACAAAGAAGAGGAGCGTGTTTGTAGGGAGTTAGGCAATAAGGATGGCTTACAACGAACCTTCGGTAATCAAGCAATAATTTTTATGGAACGAGGTGAACTTGACGAGGCAATGAAACTATATAGGGACCAGGAACAAATTTGCAGAGATTTAGGCCTTAGAAATGGATTAGCAATATCTCTTGGTAATCAAGCATTGATTCTGAAAGATCGTGGTGATCTTGATAAGGCGATGAAACTTCATAAAGAAGAGGAGCGTATTTTTAAGGAGTTAGGCAATAAGGATGGCTTACAACGAACCTTCGGTAATCAAGCAATAATTCTTCAGGAACGAGGTGAACTTGACGAGGCAATGAAGCTTCATAAAGAAGAGGAGCGTATTTGTAAGCAGTTAGGCAATAAGGATGGCTTGCAACGAACCTTCGGTAATCAAGCAATAATTCTTAAAGAACTAGGTGAACTTGACGAGGCAATGAAACTATATAGGGACCAGGAACAAATTTGCAGAGATTTAGGCCTTAACAATGGATTAGCAGCATCTCTTGGTAATCAAGCATTGATTCTGAATGATCGAGGTGATCTTGATGAGGCAATGAAGCTTCATAAAGAAGAGGAGCGTATTTGTAAGGAATTAGGCAATACAAATGGCCTTGTAAGGTCTCTTATGAGACGCGCATCAATTCTTTCTTGCATTGGTAAATGTGATGAAGCAATGAAATTGTATGAAGAACTGGAACATCTTTGTGAAGAATTAGAGGACAAGGATAGCTTACAATTTTGCTTCAGTCAACAAGCATTGATTCTTTTTGATAAAGGAGAACTTGAACAAGCAATGATATTGAATAAGAAACAGGAGCGTCTTTGTATAGAGTTAGGGAACAAGGATGGCTTACAATTCTGTTTTGGTAATCAAGCAAATATACTCTATTCGCGTGGTGAATTTGGTGAAGCCATGACATTGTTAAAGCAGCAAGAGAGTATTTGCCTTGTATTGGGAAATAAAAAAGGCCTTCTGAGCAGTCTTAGCAATCAAGGACGAATATTTATAGCACGGGGTAACTTTGATAAATCATTAGAATTGTTTGAGGAGTCTGAGTCTGTCAGTCGTGAAATAGAGAATGTAGAGGATTTGGTGATGATTCTCTCGAATAAGGCGTACCTATTAGCAGTAAACATGAATGAACCAAAAAGAGCTGTCCCAGATATTAACGAAGCATTCAATCTTGCAATCCAGCACAATATGACTCAACTTTCTGAACAAATAAAGCCGCTCTACGATATTATTAAAAAGTATGAATAGAGATTTACTATCTAACAAATATGTTCATATGAGAACATCGAAGACATAGAATAAACGGTCACAATTTGGTCACAATACTGTGTAAGTCCTTGTGCAGCAACGCGAGTATGGGGTTCGATTCCCCCCACCTCCATTTGTATAACTCATTACAATCCAATGGATTACGAGCCGGACGGGGGTATATAACCCCCCACCCCTGACTTTGTAAGCCTATATCCTCCAATAACACCGAATAACGTAACACCGTCTTGGTCACATTTTGGTCACAACAGAACAACAGCAATAGCGACTGACAAGTCGATTATTCTTGACTGGGATATTGAGAGTTGGCTATATTTGTATCCAGACAATTAGTTGTGGAGAGTTGTCATGGCAAGATCATCCGATTCGGGCTATCGTGGCCCGATGGTTCACGTTCGACTTGACGAAGAAACTCATAAACAACTACGGATACTAGTCGCTCACCGGGATACAACGATTCAGCGATTTGTCAACGATCTTATCCGACGTGAGGTCGAAAGATCAGGTGAAACGAAGCGATCGAAACAGGAGTAGCAGGAGACTGCTTCCTAGATCGACATCATAATGCTGCTCGTCTGATAAGGGGATACTACCCATGACGGCAGGCGAATCGGATGATGATAAGACACGATCATACATTGCCCTGACTCCAGGAACATCTGTCTTACATTACAAGATTCTTGACAAGATCGGCGCCGGTGGCATGGGCGAGGTCTACCTGGCGGTTGACAGCAAACTGAATCGCAAGGTCGCGCTAAAATTTCTTCCGCAGCATCTGTGCCAGGACGAAGACTGCCGCAAACGGTTCACCCGAGAAGCCCAGGCTGCCGCGGCGCTCGATCATCCCAATATCGCAGCAATCCATGAGGTTGGGAAATACCAAGGCCGCCCGTTCTTCGCGATGCAGATCGTGGAGGGGCAGTCGCTGCGGGAAGTGATTGCGGGCAAAGACCTGCCAATAGACCGCATCCTGGAGATAGCCATTCAGATTTGTGAGGGCCTGCAGTCGGCTCATGACAAGGGGATCATTCATCGGGATATCAAGCCATCCAATGTGCTCCTCGACAGTCACGGTCGCGTGCGCATCGTCGACTTTGGGCTGGCATCGGTTCGGGGTTCCGAGCAACTCACGAAAACCGGTTCGACACTAGGGACGGTCGGGTATATGTCGCCGGAGCAGGTGCGGGGACAAGAGGTCGACCACCGCAGCGACCTCTTCTCGCTCGGCGTTGTTCTGTATGAACTTCTGACCAAGCAGAACCCCTTCAAGCGCGACTCCGAGGCGGCCACACTGAAGGCTGTTGCTGATGATAATCCCCACCCAGCCGCCCGCTACCGTGCCGACCTCCCAGACTCACTCCAGACAATTCTCGACAAGGCGCTGGACAAAGATGTCAAGACCCGTTACCAACACGCGGATGATATCAAGACAGATCTAGTGCGGATCAAACGTACGCTCGACACCGGCAGTTCAACGATTGGAGTGGCACCTTCTGCCCGTCGGGCGGCGCGCGTATGGTGGGTTGCCGCCGCCGTCATCATTGTCGCGCTAGTCGTGACAGCAGTTGTGATCAAGCCGTGGTCATCAAACTTATCCGCCGACAAACAGGACAAGATCATGCTGGCGGTTCTGCCGTTCGAGAATCTGGGCGAGGCCGAGGACGAGTATTTTGCCGACGGCATCACCGAAGAGATAACTTCGCGGCTGGCGGGACTCAAGAGCCTGGGGGTCATTTCCCGCACCAGCGCCTACGCTTACAAAAAGAGCGTGAAAACGCTGCCCCAGATAGGCAAGGAGCTGGGAGTTGACTTTATCCTCGAAGGGACGCTTCGCTGGGACCGGCGCGGCGATTCGAGCCGTGTGCTGGTAACGCCGCAGTTGATCGATGTCAGGCAGGATGCTCACCTGTGGGCCGACCGGTACGAGCGTCGCCTCACCGACATCTTTGCGGTACAGCGGGATATCGCCGTGCAGGTAGTAGCCGCACTCGACCTCACCCTGATGGGAGAGGACAGCTCCCGCATTGAGCCACCGATGACCGAGAACATGGCGGCGTACGAGGCTTTCATAAAGGGGAAGGAAAGCTATCGGCGGCTGGAGTGGGATGACGCTACCGAGTGGCTCGAAAAAGCTACGCAACTCGACCCGCGTTTCGCCGAGGCCTGGGCATATCTGTCGATTGTTCAGTACCGAGAGATGCTGAGTTACATGGGAAAGGACTCGTCAATCGCGCGAGCTACGCTGGATGCTGCCGAGACGGCATTGTCTTTGAATCCCCATCTTGCCGCCGGGCACCTGGCCTTGGGGCAGTACTACTATTTGAGAGCAAACTACGACCGGGCAGCCTCCGAGTATGAAATAGCTCTCAACGAGGCACCCAATCTTGCCGAAGCGCTGTTTCAGTTGGGTAAAGTACGCCGTCGTCAGGGGCGCTGGGCGGAGTCGTGCCATCTTCTCCAGCAGGCTCTAATCATCGATCCACTAAACTTGCCGATACTGGGGTCTTATATCGAAACGGCGAAGATGGCCCGGGAAGCCAAGGACGCCATGATGTTGGTCGATGACCTCGCGAGCCGATTCCCCGATGACCTCGATCTCAAGACGGCGGCTATGATGCTGCATTTTCACTGTGAAGGCCCTACGCCGACAGTACGACGACAACTGCGTGAGTGTATTCAGGCACTCTCTGCGCGGTCACTGGGACCCGAGCAACAGAAGTTGTTGATTCAGGTGCTAGGCCAAGCAGGCATCCTTATGCGCGACACTGCGGTAGTGCGTCAGGCTCTGGCTTACTTCCCACGCTTCGAGCGGCCGGACATGATGGACACATATTACCTGATGGCGGGGGAACTGAGTTTCCACCAGCAGAAGACTGACAAGGCTCGAGTTTACTTTGACTCCGCTCGTATCGCCCTGGAGACTTTGGAGTCTGGCGGATCAGAGCAAGGCAGAGGCAGCGCCAAATTGTTCCTTCCATGGGCTGCTTCTCGACTTGGTGATAAAGAAAAGGCAGTAGCTCTGCTTGACTCGGTGGACAACTTCGCCAAACAGCAGGGAGATCTCTTCCTCGCATATCACAATCTCCCCGGACGCTGTTTTGTCTACACCGCGATCGGAGAAAAGGAGAAGGCAATAGCATGTCTGGACTCGGCGATGGCCAGCAATGGCTGGATGTCTGTGTACGAGCTAAAGTACGACATGACCTGGGGTCCCTTGCGGGGAGAGCCCGGGTTCGAAGCTATAATCAAGAAATACGAGGATCCCGATGCCATCTGACGACGACAAGACCCGCACGTACGTTTCCTTGACCTCGGGCACCGAGGTGGGGCACTACCGCATCATCGACAAAATCGGTGCCGGTGGCATGGGGGAAGTCTATCTGGCACTGGACAGCAAACTCAATCGCAAAGTCGCCCTAAAATTCCTGCCACCGCATCTGTGTCAGGATGAGGATTGCCGCAAGCGATTCACGCGCGAGGCCCACGCCGCGGCCGGGCTGGATCACCCTAACATCGCCGCTATCTACGAAGTCGGCGAATATCAGGGCCAGCCTTTCTTCGCCATGCAGGTGGTGGAGGGGCAGTCCCTCCGGGAGGTGATCGCCGAGAAAGATTTGCCGATTGAGCGGATACTGGAAATCGCTATACAGGTATGCGAGGGCCTCCAGGCCGCTCATGATAAGGGGATCATTCATCGGGATATAAAACCTTCCAATGTCCTGCTTGATTCTCACGGGAGGGTACGGATCGTCGACTTTGGACTGGCCTCTGTCCATGGCTCTGAACAACTCACCAAGACCGGCTCGACTTTGGGGACGATCGGTTACATGTCGCCGGAGCAAGTGCGGGGTCAGGAAGTTGACCACCGGAGTGATCTCTTCTCTCTCGGGGTCGTCCTCTACGAACTGCTCACCAGACAAAACCCCTTCAAGCGCGACTCCGAGGCGGCTACGCTGAAAGCCGTGAGTGACGATCTCCCTCATCCAGCCGCCAGATACCGTGTGAACTTGCCGGACTCACTCCAGACTATTCTCGACAAGGCGCTGGAGAAAGATGTCAAAACCCGTTACCAGCATGCGGATGATCTTAAGGCCGACCTAATGAAGGTCGGGCGGGACTTGGAACACACGAACTCGATCAAGAAGGATACTGCAGCGGCTCGTCGAGCGCCATGGGTGTGGTTGTTGTTGTTCACGTCGGTCGTTGTTGCCTTGGCGGTCGTCCTGGTGAGGACAAAACCGTGGTCGTCGGGTGATGCCGATAAGCAGCCGGGCAAGATCAAGCTTGCCGTACTACCGTTCGAGAATCTGAGCGATCCGGAGGAAGAGTATTTCGCCGATGGCATGACTGATGAGTTGATCTCCAAGCTGAGCACAATCCGCGGTCTGGGTGTTGTCTCGCGGACAAGTTGCATGACCTACAAAGGGACGACCAAGGCACTGCCGCAGATTGCCCACGAACTGGGGGTGAGCTACATCCTGGAAGGGACGATTCGCTGGGACAAGACAAAAGGGGAACGCCTGGTGCGAATCACGCCGCAGCTGATCAAGGTCTCCGATGATTTGCATCTCTGGTCTGCGGGCTATGAGCGGACGCTATCAGGGATCTTCGCAGTGCAAAGTGAGATCGCGGAGAACGTGGCGTTGGCGTTGGGCGCGATATTGCTTGAATCAGACAGGGCGCGCTTTGAATCGGGTGGGACGGAAAACACGGAGGCTTACCTCGCCTTTCTCCGCGGCTTGACGCTGTCGCGCGGCAACCCGATCAGGCAGGTCGCCGAGCAGTGTATTGAGGCTCTTGAGGAGTGCGTGGCGCAGGACTCTCAGTTTGCGCGCGCCTGGGCCGAGCTGTCCATGGAGTATTCCTGGCTGTACCTTAACTGGGAGAAGACACAGTCTACTAGGGCAAAGGCGGAGGACGCTGCATCGAGATCGCTGGCGCTCGATTCATCACTGGCTGAGGCACACGAGGCGATGGGCTTCTACTACTACTGGTGTCTCAGAGAGTATGATAAGGCAATTGAAGAATTCCACCGCGCCGAGCGCTTGGCGCCCTGGAATCCGCGGATCCTGCAGGCAGTTGCTTTTGTATGGCGCCGGCAGGGGGAGCACGTACGGTCGCGGGAACGACTCGAAGAAATTCTCAAAATGGATCCTCGCGACGCGCTCCTGATGGCGGAACTTGCGGCGAGCTGCTTTCTGCTTCGTGATGATTCTGCCGCTTCCTATTATGCGGAGTTGTCGCTCGCCGTCGACCCCGGAATGACGTGGGCATACAATTACCTGATTGTACCCGCCTGGAATAGACCGGGCGGACTCGCGTTGGCCCGCCACTACCTCGAGAAGATGGGGATAGATGAAGACAACCTCGACATGTGGTTCCTGCAGTTCCTTTACGAACGTGACTACGACTGTGCTCTCGAGTCGCTAGTGAAGCCGGAATTCACCGAGTACGACGGCGGCTTCGTCTATTTCCCTCGTCAACTTATGGTGGCGGAGATATTCAGACTTCAGGGCCGCGCGCAGGAGGCTCACGCTATGTACGATTCAGCCAGGATGCTGCTTGACGTTCGTATCAAAGAACACCCGCAGGACGGACGGTTCTATGCCACAATGGGATATGCACTCGCGGGTTTGGGACGGAGATCGGAGGCCATAGCCTCAATCATAAAAGCTGTGGAGATGTATCCGGTCGAGTTGGACGCGTTCTTTGGGCCTCAGTATCGGGAGAATCTCGCTTACGTGTATCTGGCGGTCGGAGACTATGACGCGGCGTTGAGCGAATTCGAGTACCTGTTCACGATCCCTAGTGCAGTACGTATCGGGTGTTTGGAACTCGATCCGCGACTTGACCCGGTGCGCGATGATCCCAGGTACAGGGCCCTAGTTGCAAAGTACGGGAGGCCCGATGCAATCTGACGACGACAGGACCCGTACTCACGTTCACCTGGTATCCGGTACCGAGGTGGGGCACTACCGCATCATCGACAAAATCGGTGCCGGTGGCATGGGGGAAGTCTATCTGGCACTGGACAGCAAACTCAATCGCAAAGTCGCCCTAAAATTCCTGCCACCGCATCTGTGTCAGGATGAGGATTGCCGCAAGCGATTTACCCGTGAAGCTCAGGCCGCAGCGGGGCTCGATCATCCGAACATTGCGGCTATTCATGAAGTGGGCGAGCACAGCGGCCGACCGTTCTTCGCAATGCAGATTGTCGAGGGGCAGTCGCTGCGGGAAGTGATTGCGGGCAAAGACCTGCCAATAGACCGCATCCTGGAGATAGCCATTCAGATTTGTGAGGGGCTGCAGTCGGCTCATGACAAGGGGATCATTCATCGGGATATCAAGCCATCCAATGTGCTCCTCGACAGTCACGGTCGCGTGCGCATCGTCGACTTTGGGCTGGCATCGGTTCGGGGTTCCGAGCAACTCACGAAAACCGGTTCGACACTAGGGACGGTCGGGTATATGTCGCCGGAGCAGGTGCGGGGGCAGGAGGTCGACCACCGCAGCGACCTGTTTTCCCTTGGGGTTGTTCTGTACGAGTTGCTGACAAAGCAGAACCCGTTTAAGCGCGATTCTGAAGCGGCGACGTTGAAAGCGGTGAGTGACGATCTCCCCCATCCGGCCGCCAGATACCGCGTGAACTTGCCGGACTCACTCCAGCCGATCCTTGACAAGGCCCTGGACAAAGATGTCAAGACCCGCTACCAGCACGCGGATGACATCAAGGCAGATCTAGTGCGGATCAAACGGATTTCCGATTCGGGAGAGCATACGGCCAAGTTGCCAATCAGGGCGCGATCGCACCGGTTCGCCCTTTCAGCCTTGATCATATTGGCAGTCGCGGTCCTCGCGTTTTTCGCGTTTCAACTCCTGGACTCCGATAGAAACGGATCCACACCGCAGTACACCCAACGTCAGATCACTTACTTCGGAGACGTGGAGAAGTGCGAAATCTCCCCCGATGGCTCCTTCTACGCAGCGTCACGGCAGATCAACGGGAAAGAATGTCTGTACGTCGCCGATTTTCATGGAGGTAACGCGGTACAGCTGTTAGAAAGCGATTACATGATGGGATTCCGATGGTCGCCCGACGGCGCGACTATCGCCACATGTTGCTGGGGGGACTCCCTCAATGCCTGCTTTATTCTGCCAAGGCTCGGTGGCGCATCCCGGCGCCTGCCCGGCGGTGTCTGCGGCAGTTTGGCCCTGGCCTGGTCTCCCGATGGCAATCGAGTAGCGAAGCATAACAGCTGCCGAAAGGGCGACACCATTCTGGTCTATGATCTCCTGTCTCAAACCTCCTCACCCATACCGATCGACGTCGAGCGAGAATGGGTAGATAACCTTGATTGGTCTCCAAAAGGTAACCTGTTCCTGTTGACAAGCAATGGCTCAGTGATGAACGCCCTGTGGACTGTGCCGGTCACCGGAGGTAAAGGGGTCAAGATTTGCGAGGGAGATTTTTCGACGGCACGCTGGTCGGCATCAGGCGACGCAATATACTATCTCCAGGATAACATGGTTGGCGGAAAATCCTTGATGAAGGTGAGGATAGACCCCAGGAACGGGAATCGTGCGGGCCAACCGCAAACCGTTATGCCTGATTTGACCGCGATCAGCTTTTCAGTCGCCAGCGACAACAAGAGTCTGCTTTACAACCGCAGATTGGCCACCTCCAATCTTCTTCGAGCTGCCGTCGATCGTAACGGCATAGCACCGACACTTCAGCTCACTTCCGGAACAGCGTTGGTTGACCAACCGGCTATCTCGCCTAGCGGCAAGTCGGTCGCTTACACGATGCTCAAAGATGGCCGGATGGACGTCTACCGCGTGTCCATGGAAGGAGGAAAATCCGAGCGCCTGACTTTCGACGGCGCCTGCAACAACAGCCCGGTCTGGTCGCCGGACGGTGAGTTTCTAGCGTACCTGCATTCAGAGGACGGCAATGCTTATTACCTGAGGACACTGAGCTTGTCTACAGGGACGACCCGAAGCTACTCCTCTTCTGAGACGTCGTTCTATTCACTCGGTCTCTACTGGAGTGTGAATGGAGAAATCCTCTACCAGAAGCCCGGCAATCGGAACATCATGTGCGTTGACGTCGAGACCGGGACCGAGCGCGAGTTACTTCACGAGGAGTCCAACGGCTGGATCTTCAATCCCCATGTGAGCCCGGACAAATCGATGGTAGCTGTCATGTGGAATCGATATCCGGACAGTGAGGATGGAATCTGGATTATGTCGCTGAACGGGGACCAACCGCGGCAAGTTGTTGTGGATAGCATCTTCAGAGCGGTCCCACTGCTATGGTCTGACGACGGTCGGCTAATCTACTATTACCGTTATAGCCGGGAGACGAGCAACCTCTGTAGTGTAAACATCAAAACCAGACTGGTCGATACCCTGATGACTCTCCCGTTTGGTATTGGCCCTTTTGCCGAGGTTACTCTTGATCTAGCTCCTGACTTCAAATCAATAGTCTATGTATCCGGGACGACCACTTCCGACGTCTGGTTGATAGGGCGATTCGATCCAGAAGAAGAGAAAAAGTAGCATGCAATCTGACGACGACAAGACCCGCACGTACGTTTCCTTGACCTCGGGCACCGAGGTGGGGCACTACCGCATCATCGACAAAATCGGTGCCGGTGGCATGGGGGAAGTCTATCTGGCACTGGACAGCAAACTCAATCGCAAAGTCGCCCTAAAATTCCTGCCACCTCATCTGTGCCCGGACGACGACTGCCGCAAACGCTTCACGCGCGAGGCCCACGCCGCGGCCGGGCTAGATCATCCTAATATCGCTGCAATCTATGAAGTCGGAGAATTCAATGGCCGGCCGTTCTTTGCGATGCAGGTGATCGAGGGGCGGTCTCTGCGCGATGTGATCGCCGGGAAAGACCTGCCGCTTGAAAAGATCATAGAAATAGCAATACAAGCGTGCGAAGGTCTTCAGGCGGCGCATGACAAGGGTATTATCCATCGGGATATAAAGCCGTCGAATATTCTGTTAGACAGCCACGGACGGGTACGCATTGTCGATTTCGGTCTGGCCTCGATCCAGGGTTCCGAGCAGCTAACCAAGACCGGTTCGACTTTGGGTACGGTCGGTTACATGTCGCCGGAGCAGGTGCGGGGACAGGAGGTCGACCACCGCAGCGACCTCTTCTCGCTCGGCGTTGTTCTGTACGAACTTCTGACCAAGCAGAACCCGTTCAAACGCGATTCAGAGGCGGCTACACTGAAAGCGGTGGTCGATGATCTCCCGGAACCGTTGGCACGTTTCAAGGCGGGTCTGCCGGATCGTTTACAGTTTGTCATCGAGAAAGCCCTCGAGAAAGATGTAAAGACTCGTTATCAGCACGCGGACGGCATGCTGGCCGATTTGATGCGCTTCAGACGTTCGCTGGAGTCCGGAAGTTCTTCTGCTTTCAAGCTGAGGGTGAAACGACAAGCAGGTTTGCGAACGGCGTGGATCGCCGCCGCTCTGCTCGCTGTTGTCGCGGCGACCCTCGGCTGGCAGCAGTTGACCCATAAGAGCCCGGCATCCCAGAGCTTCCGCTTCACTATCCACAAACCAGAGGGTGTGGTTGATGTCGACTGGCCACAGATTTCTCCCGACGGCCGCTACCTGGCGTTCCTGGGTTATGATAGTCTGGGCACTTCGCAGATATGGATACGCCCGCTTGCGGATCCAGAAGCATATCGATTGCCAAGTACAACTGTATCGACCCCTAATCCTCAAGGACGGCCATTTTGGTCACCCGACAGCAAGAGTTTGGCTTTTTACGACGCCGTTGATGGCTGCTTCAAGAAAGTATCCATCGAGGGTGGACCGCCGATTATTTTGTTTAAAGCCGACGGAGCCGATGGTACGTGGGGTACAAATGGGATTATTTTGTTCGACGATTTTAATGGAGTGGGAATTGGGAAGGCATCTATATCAGGCGGTGAACCGGCAATTGCGGTAATACCTGATTCCATGTCTGGTGAAAAATATGTGTCCTGGCCGTGTTTCCTGCCGGACGGCCGGCACTTCGTTTACAACGATCAACCCCTGTCATGGACTTCGTCAACTGATGATTTGATCCTGAAAGCCGGCAGTATAGATAATAACGAAACCAAAGTAATTGGCAAAATAGGCGTCAGGGCAATCTATTGTGAACCGGGTTACTTGATGTATTTGAAGAATGGATTTTTGGTCATGCACAAGTTTGACACCGGCTCGCTCGAGTTGAAGGGTGATCCCGTCCCGATAACCGAAATGGCCATATCTTCTTCGCGATCGGCTGGTATGCAAATGAATGCCAGTGCCTCTCAAAACGGTATCATTGCGTGGAAGAAGGGACCTCCCAGACTCGGGCAATTGGTTTGGGTGGACAGAAACGGCCGGGAATTGGATACGATCGGAGAGCCCGCGATCTACGGCGATATCAAGCTGTCCCCGGATAATCGATATGTGGCATATCATGGGCGCCATTCTGAAACGCAGGACTTCCGTATCGGGGTCATTGATTTGAAAAGCGGTCGAGACGTCCGCGTCACGGCCAATGAATATCAGGAACTCTTCCCCGTTTGGTCGCCCGATGAATCTGCTATCGCCTTCGCCGGACATGCGAGTGATACCACCACTATTGAATATTGCCGGCTTGGTAACGCCAGCAGCCGAAGACTTGCGGTTTCCGATTCTTCGGAATGTGTGCCGTTATTATGGTCTTCTTCAAATATATTGTGGGTTGGTGAATACCCCGCCCCATATCAAAGAAACAGGCGGATACTTAAATTTGACCTGGCTCAAGCGAGCCCCCCTGAATTTTACTTCGAGATTCCGGAACAATTAAACCCTCGTGATATATCTTCCGATGGTCGATATCTGCTTTGTCAGAAAATCATTGGCTTGCGGCGACCAATCTTCTACGTATATGACATGACAACCCCGGGTCTTCGATGGCGGATTACCGAGAATGGAGACAAAATAAAATGGAGCCCCATGGGAAATGAAATATTTTATTTCAACGATGACAAATTTATGGTCGTCAGCGAAAATCTAGAAGATGGGTTTAACCATGATACTCCAAGGATGCTGTTCACCCGTCAGCTGTGGATAGACTTGTGGATTACGCGTTGGGGTTATGACATATCTTCCGACGGCCAGAAATTTCTGTTCGTTGCCCCGGTCAGTTCGCCCGACGATTCGACTGGGGATATAGAGGTAGTCGTCAACTGGCAAACAGAATTCGGAGTGAAGTAATGAGTCTGGAACAAGGCTACAAGCTTGGGTCTTATGAGATCGACGCTCCCGCCGGGACCGGTGGCATGGGCGAAGTGTACAAAGCAACAGATACGCGGCTGGGTCGCACGGTGGCTCTCAAAGTGCTGCCGCCACAGTCGGCGATGAATGAAGATGCCCGGGCTCGTTTCGAACGTGAAGCGAAAACTATCTCAAGTCTGAACCATCCGAACATCTGCACCCTGCACGATATCGGGCATGAAAACGGCGTCTATTTCCTGGTCATGGAACTGCTGGAAGGGGAATCGCTCGCCGATCGCCTGGTGAAAGGGAAACTAGACATCACGAAAGTCCTCGAAATCGGCAGTCAGGTGGCGGGCGCGCTGGAAGCGGCGCATCGCAAGGGTGTCGTCCACCGCGATCTCAAGCCGGGGAACATCTTCCTAACCAAGGACGGCGCCAAGCTGCTCGATTTCGGTCTGGCCAAACTTCACTCGGGAGCCGTGGTCGGTATGAATGAGGAGACACAGACCACTCCCGTAACGGGAGCGGGGGCGATTGTCGGAACCCTGCAGTATATGTCGCCGGAACAATTGGAGGCAAAGGAAGCAGACCCACGCAGCGATATCTTCTCTTTTGGCGCTGTGCTGTACGAGATGGCAACCGGAAGCCGAGCTTTCACCGGGACAAGCCGGGCGAGCTTGATCGGATCGATCATGAAGGACGAGCCGCGTTCTATAACGGATCTTCAACCGACCTCTCCGCCGGCTCTTGATCGTTTGATCCGGAAGTGTCTGGCAAAAGACCCGGATGATCGCTGGCAATCAGCGGCCGATCTGAAAGATGAATTGGAGTGGATCGCCTCGGCCGGGTCACAGGCGGGCATCCCGGCGCCGGTGGCATCGAAACGGCGGCGGGGTGTGACCGTCGCGTGGAGTGTGGCGTCGCTCTGTGTCCTGATTGCGCTGATACTTGGCGGACGGGCTTTGAAGGAAGATGATCGCACTGCGGGGACCGTTCGTTTCACAATTCCCAAGCCACCGGGGATACTCAGGATGAATATGCCATTGATCTCTCCCGATGGAAAATCTCTAGCGTTTACCGGTTACGACAGCGCCGGCGGGTCGCAGATCTGGGTACGACCACTCGACTCACCGGTAGCTTTCCCTCTTCCCGGGACTTCAGATGCTCTTCGCCCCTTCTGGTCGCCCGATAGCAAGTACCCTGGGCTATTTTGACAAAGCAGGGAAACAGTTAAAGAAGGTTGCGGCCGACGGAGGTTCGCCCCAACTGATATGCCGAGCCAACGGCGGTGACGGCAGTTGGGGTAGCCGGGATGTGATCGTATTCGATGATCACCCCAACGACGCGCACGCCATTTACCAGGTCTCTGCTTCTGGCGGCGAACCTACCCTGGCAACAAGTCCCGATACCAGCCTGGGGGAGATAATCGCCGGTACGCCTAGCTTTCTGTCCGACGGGCGTCATTTCGTCTACATAGCGCTGCCCCGGGTGTGGGGCGGCTACGACGACGAGATCACTCTGAAGATCGGGGATATAGAAGGTGTTGACAACCGCGTACTCGGCGTGGCCAATTCCCAAGGGATATGCACGCCCAACGATCAGGTTCTCTACTTGCAGCAGGGCGCTTTGTTCATGCGCCAGGTCAATCTCAAGTCTCTTGCGTTCGAAGGGGAACCGATTGCCGTCCGGGAGTCGAAAGACGCCGTGCTCATTTCGAACGACGCTTTGAACTTCTGTGCCGGCATGTCGAAAAACGACATACTCGTGCTGCAGAAGAGTAGGCTGGCACCAAGCCAGCTGGTCTGGGTTGATCGGAGCGGACGAGAATTGGATACGCTGGGACCAACTGTTTACTATAGTGAGATTTCACTTTCCCCGGACAATGAAAAAGTAGCTTACAGCTTCAGGGAGTCGCCCGCATCAGAGTTCAAAATAGGCGTGTTCTACACCGAGACGGGTGTGGCATCCCGACTGACTTCAAACAGTGGAGCCGAGTATTTCCCGATCTGGTCATCGGATGGAAAGTCGGTAGCGTATTGTGGCTACGGCGTGTCGGACGTGGCCGCAATTCGGTACTGCCGCTTGGATGATCCGGTTCCGAAAACGGCGATTGAATCCGGCTTGTCTGATTTCATTCCATTAAGCTGGTCCGCCTCTAACAAGCTCTGGTGGTGCGAGTATCTTCACGACGAATCGTCAGACGTTCGTCGCCGCGTCTTGGTCCGTCAAATGGAAGACCCAGATAGGGTAGAGGAGAAGTGCTCTTTACACACTCCTGTCAGGGCGCGGGGGGTAATCGGTGATGGCCGATATCTCCTTTACCAGTTAGACAGTAATGAGGGGCGTATATTCGTCTGCGATATGCAGCAACCTGCGCGACGATGGTGCCTGTCCCACACCGGCGCCCAGGCCCGTTTTTGCCCGGCGACAGAAGAGCTGTTCTTTTTCGAGGGAAACGACTTTGTGGCGGTTCAGCTCGACCTTAGGGAGGGCTTTCGATATAGCGCGCCTAAATTACTTTTCACGCGGGAGTATATTCGTGACCCGCTTGCGACTGTCTGGGGGTATGATGTCTCGAACGACGGTCAGCGGTTTCTGTTTGTGACACCATATGACGAGAAGGGGAGCAGTGCCGGCGATATCGAAGTCATCCTTAACTGGTCGGCGGAGTTGGAATATGCTCGATAACTTCAGGTACCAGTGAACCGTGAGGTTCGAATCGATATAGGAGGGCAGGGTAATGAATCGGAAGAAGTACGGAAGTGTAGTGCTGCTGATGTTGGTGGCCTTTGTCACCCAATTGGTAGCGGGGTGCGGTACGAACTATCACAAAACACAGGTCATGTACGGAAAACCCGGCGATGAAAGGCTGCCGGCAAATCAAGTCGCACGCATTGTCATGCACGATCTGAGCAATCTCAAAAGAGATCTGGTGATCATCGTAGATGGCCCTCGGACAGTGTACTATAGAGATACCCTTGAGGTACTCCCAGGAGCACACCGGATAGTGCTGGGACTTCTATTTCGAGAAAGCTTGCACGGCTCGTCACAAGTATCCTATTGGTTGAGCAGCCCGCGGGCCGCCCGGTTATTCAAGTTCGAGGTAAAGTCGGGGCATTTGTACGAGTTTAAGATGGTCGAGTACTCATTCAGCAACTGGGCAGTCGATCTGATTGACCGCCAGGAGCCGGAAAAAGTCATCCACGGCGCCACCTGCCCCCTTGTAGGCTGGAGATATGACTAGCACCGGAAACAATCAGGACGCGGCAGATACACAATGTTTTGAGGGGAGAGGGTAATATGCCTAACGCAAAGGTCGTTCTAACAGTCCGAGCCGCGACTCTGCTGGTTGGGCAAGCCCCAGAAGCTATTTCCACTGGAGGTGCGTCCGCGCTGGAAGGACGAATCGGCAAGTTACACCTACTTCGGCTACGACGCGACCAGTGACGGCCAGGAGTTCGTGATCATTAAGGCCGCGGCACACGAAGCCTCCCCGGCCGAATACGAGGTTGTACTCAACTGGCCAGCCGAGCTGGAAGAAGGTCGATGAATCGATTGATTACAAATCCGTGAAGTGTGAGTTAATTCGGGAGGGTGAGATGAAGAGACGGAAGAAGTGGCTCAAATCGTCGTTCTCCATGGTCGTGTCTTTGACTGCCTTAATGACAGTAGGATGTGGGGGGGAGTATCACGGAACGCGGGTGCTGTATGAAACGGAGAACGGCGCCAGAAAGCCGGCGGATGCGGTTGCACGCATCATAATGCATGATTTGGAGAGTCTTGAGAAAAAGCTCGTGGTCAATTGCGATACACCCGAGAACATAGATTACGTAGACACGCTCGAGCTTCTCCCCGGTTCCCACCAACTCACATTGCGCCAGGTGACGAAACGGGATATGAGTACCACTAGTCAGCTATTTCTACCGAGTAGCGCTTATCAGGCCTGTCTTAAGTTCGCTTTCAATGCTGAAGCCGGACACGTTTACGATTTCAGGCTTGTCGAGTATTCGGTAGAAGGCTGGACAGTAGACCTGATCGATAGGAATGAGCCACGCAGAACTATTCATGGGGTGAGTTGTCCAATTGTAAAGAAGGGCTCGCGGCTATATGACTAGTGGTGCAAGTGTGCTGACCAACTTGATGTGGGGAAGACAGGAACGACCATGTCCATAGTGGTTCGAGTATAGGAAGGCATCAGAGAATTGATTGACATTCTATCTACCACAGACAGGACTCGTCGGACTCGAGGGTAGATTATATGAAGAAATATGCAGCTATTGTGGCTGGGTTATTGTCGTTAATAGCGCCGATTACTTCGGCGGCAGACTGGCACACCATGCTAAGTGAACTCATCAATTCTGCGGACGGCGTGAATCAGGATTCATTCATTGTTCAGATTGAAACGGCACAGCTAAACTGGCGCTCGGTCATGGCTGAATTAACGTCGCTGTCGTTTCCTGATACTACGAAAGGGCAGGACGTTAGGGGAGAGTCATTGTGTGATGACGGTGTCGTTCGCCCTTACGCCCTTTACGTGCCGTCGGGCTACAATCCCAGGATTGCGACGCCACTGCTGGTCCATTTACACGGCATTGTTAGTCGCCCAAACATAGAAACTGATTTGAAGACGTACGTTGGAGACTCGGCTATCATGTCGGTTGCCGAGCAGCGCGGTTGGCTGGTTCTCTTTCCCTTTGGTCAGGATGGAGCAACCTGGTGGGACCGGGTCGGTATGGATAACGTGATGGCCCAAATTCGCGCGCTCAAGTCGAACTTCAATATCGACGACAATCGTGTCTTCTTGAGCGGAATCTCCGACGGTGCCTCTGCCGCGTTCCTGTACGCCATGGTTCGCCCCGATGATTTTGCCGCATATGCTGCTCTTAACGGATCGATGGGTGTCGGTAGCGAAGATGGAGGTTTCTCAACTTATGCACCTAACCTGAGCAACACATACGTTTATGCCACAACGGCCAGTCGAGACAGGTATTACCCTACATCACAAATGCAGCGCGCGATCAGTATGGCACGGCAGGCAGGCGCCAATATTTACCACCACCAACTTGATGGCGAGCACATTGCCAGCATATTAACCTATGATTATGCGATGATATTGGATTCACTTGAACAACATCCGCGCAGTCCTTATCCAGAAGCTATCTATTGGGAGACAGCAACACCCGAGTACGGTGAGTGCCACTGGTTGAAGATTGATGATGTGACAATCGATGATCCCGCGGACTGGTATGTCGACTACAACGTGGCACTGATCGACAGCACTGTGTCACTGGGGATTATGACGTTCGACACCTGCACCGTTCCGGGCGTGCGAGTGGCCACCGTACTAGACGGGGATTTCGTGGCGAGGTACGCTAGGGTGCGGCCGTCGGATATCATTATAGGTGGCAACGGAGTGACGGTCAATAGTGGCGCTGACCTAGGCAAATTGAAGGCGACGTTTAGATATGCGGCAGAGGTTAGGATCGATGTTAAGCGCGGAGATAGTCTGCTTACGCTCCATGGCAGAGTGCCCCGGCCGAAGACCTTCTATATCTTTCGGCGCGAGAAGCCGTCGGCGGTGATCAAGGCCTCATATGAAAATAATCGCTTCGAACTCCAGACGTCGCGAGTTGGTTCTTTGACCATCAGGATATCACCTGACATGGTTGACTTGACCAAACCTGTGCAGGTGTTCGTGGACGGCCAGCCAATTATCGCCGCCAAGGTGCTCCCCGATATTACTTACATGTTGCGGGCGTTTATTGCCAATCGAGACAAAAGGGTGGTCTATGTGAACGAACTGCAGCTGGTTTTGGCGGAATGACAGAAGTGAAAGGGACAGCTTTCTTACTGTTCCTATTTGCTCTGCTGCGAGCACACCGGCGCAGTGAAAACATAGAAGTTATGAGGGATTAATGACAGCAAAGCAATCGATGGAAGTGTTTGGGGAGGCTCTACTGGCCTATTCACGGGGAGACAGGTCGCCATTCTACCTGAGGGAGAATTCCGGAAGGATGTTTAAGGTCGATTTAGGCAGATATTTTCGGACAGCTGGGCAACTCTCTGGTATGGAACGGAAACTGATATCTCTGGCTCATGGCAACATTCTGGACGTTGGTTGTGGCACGGGCAACTACTTGCCATTACTGGCCGATCGCGGACAAGTACTTGGCATTGACGTTTCTCCAAAAGTCATAGAAGTCGCTCGAATTGCTGGCTGCCAGTCTTGCGTGGCTGCCGACATCTTCACCTTTTTAACAGCTGAGAAATACGACACAATTACACTTCTGGGGAACGGCCTCGGAATCGGCGGCTCGGTGGAGGGGACGAGGCGACTGCTCAGACAACTCTCGAAGCTGCTGAAAGACGACGGCCAGGTGTTGGTGATAGCGCGAAGAGTGACCCAAAAGAAGTTTGTGGCGACTAGGCTGTGTCCGGTTTGGAAGCAGAAAGAAGGACCAGGATTCCGCTGGATTCATATAGGCAGGACTCTACTCTCGGATTTGTGTGTTCGAGTCGGCCTTCGTCTTTCGGTAATTCAGGGAAATCAACATCTCTTTCTCCTCAGAATGCTTAAGAACTGATACCAGATGCGGCGGGGGCTGCTATCCAGTTCTCTTGGGGTGGGGACATTGTCACTGGCAATACGGATAGTCGCAAGTTCGCGAAAAAACGGTCACAATTTGGTCACAATAGGGTGTAAGTCCTTGTGCCACAACGCGAGTATGGGGTTCGATTCCCCCCACCTCCATTTAGATAACTCATTATAATCCAATAGATTACGAGTCGGACGGGGGTATTGTACCCCCCACCTCCGCGTTTGCAAGTCAATATCCCCCAATAACACCGAATAACGTGTAACCATTTTGGTCACGTTTTGGTCACACTGAGATAGGGGCAATGATGATCCACCAATACGTATTCAGGATAAGAACTGAATTGAAATACGGGGGCGGGTCACGTTTGCGAACCGGTTGCAGATCTTCATACTGATCGTTTCCCCTTCTTATGACCAGCATTTGTTTTGAGGGACGTTACCAGAATCACCGTTCCAATTACTGCGGAGAAAGCAGAACCAATCAAAACGCCGGCCTTTGCCTGAACAAGAAGCTGTCCATCAAGACTAAGGGACGCCACGAACAGTGACATCGTGAATCCTATTCCGGCTAAACATCCCGCACCGAAGATAGCTCTCCAGTTGCTGCCTCCGGGAATGATGCTCAATCTTGTCTTCACGACCAAAAGGAGACTCAATACGATTCCTACCGGCTTTCCGAGAAATAGAGCGAGAGCAACGGTGGTGGCTATCGGAGATGATATTGCGCTAACTGAAAAAGGGATACCAGCGTTTGCCAAAGCGAAAATCGGCATTATCAGAAAGGCTGCCCAGGGATGCACATCGGCTTCGAATCTCTCCAAAGGAGATATCGATTCACGTGTAACGAAAGCCATTTTGTCCATAACCTCTCGCAACTTCGCGCTTTCATTGGGTGTCGACTCCAGACCGATTGCCTCTGTCGCTCGCTTCAAACCTCTTCCAAGTTCTGCTCTTGATATCAATGGAATCGCCGGGGTAAGGAGTCCCAAGGCAACGCCCGAGATAGTCGGGTGAATTCCGGACTTAAGAGTGCACAACCAAACGCCGGCGCCGACGACCAGATACCCAACGACTGTCCTCACCCCGATTCTATTTAAGATCACAACGACCGCCAGTCCAAGTATAGCGCCTGCTAACCATATCACGCTGAATTGGTTTGAATAGAAGATCGCAATCACTATAACCGCTATGATGTCATCAACTATCGCAAGAGTCAGCAGGAACACTTTGAGCCCGTGAGGGATTCGATTTCCCAGCAGTACAAGGGCGCCAACAACGAATGCTATGTCTGTAGCCATAGGGATTGCCCACCCGTGCTCCCCCGGCTGATCACCGAGTAAGAAGAGATAGATTGCAGCTGGAACAGCTGCGCCTCCTAGCGCAGCCACCACGGGCGAGACTAATCTACGGACTTCCCTCAGCTCGCCAGATACGATTTCCCTCTTGATTTCCAGACCGACCAGGAAGAAAAATACCGTCATGAGACCGTCATTGACCCAGTACCATAACGGATAAGAAAGCGCCCATTCCCCAATGCCCAGAGTGAGATCCAGGTTCCAGAATTGCGTATAGGAGTCCCTGAAGGACGTGTTCGCAGCGACTAAAGCCAAAACGGTCGCGAGAATAAGGACCAATCCGCTCGCAGCCTCAACGTGCAGAAAGCGCAGTAAAGGACCGCTAAGCCTGTTGATCGGTCGCACATCTGATGGCAAATCCCTCATTAGGCCTTGGTCCCTCCAACTCAATCAGCTGACGGAATTAGAACAACAAGAATCCAAAGGACTATCGCAACCGCGACAGATATCAATTTCGGCAGCAAGTTACGCGTGATTAGATTCTTAGTCTGTCCAACGCCTGTTTCACGACTTGTCGATTCAAAGAACTCTCGCAATGAGCCCGCTAAAGCGGCCGGATTTGCAGACACCTGTAACTGGCCGCCTCTTGCAACAGTCACTGAACCCAGCTCTTCGGATACAATAAGACTAAGAGCATCGCTGCGTTCCGTGATGCCGAGTCCTGCGGCATGTCGTGTTCCGAAGCCTGCTAGCTTCGATGATTCAGCTGAAATGGGTAAGTGGCAAGCGAACCGAGAGATCATATCCCCCGAGACTATTACCGCACCGTCGTGACCCGGAGAATGAGAATCGAAAATGCTCCTGACGATAGATTCGCTAAGGATACCGTTCAGTTTAATACCTCCGGACAGTAACAACCCTATATTGTCGTCTCCCTCGATTACAATCAATGCACCGATTCGCTGTTTAGCCAGATCAAAAGAGGTATCTACTAGAGTATGGATACGTTTCTCGATAGAAGTAATGCCGGCTGTACCCCAATATCCCCGCTTACTGAGCCATCGCTGGTCACCAATCCGCTCAAACAAGCGTCTCGTCTCGTCCTGAAAGATTACAAGCAAGGCAATAATGATCACAGCGAAGAACGCCTGCAGGATAGCAACCGTCAGGCGGAGATCAAGATAACGGGCAACAAGATACATGACTCCTACCGCCCCCAAGCCAGCCAGTATTCTGGTGGCCCTTGTCCTGCTCACCATTGAATACACGCCGTATAGAAGGACGCTAACCAATGCGACATCCAGCAAATCAAAAAGACCCAATGCAGGCTGGCTAATCATAGTCGACTGACCTCCCTCGGGACCCTGAATAGCCGAGCGAAGGCTGCGATAGCATCTTGCGAGACGATCTGACGCCCCCCGTGTCAAGTACCAGCATACACGTAAACCAAAACACCCTGGAGGATTGACGCCTCCACATACCTGTATGTACCGTAGCCAGTAAGTTACTAATGCTATTCATCTTCGAATTCGCGCCTTTCCATCTCGCCTATCGTCGCATGTGATGAGAAGTCCACTTCCTGTGGACCCACCGATCCACCTGACATAATAAATGCAATTGCATCATTAACTGACCAATCCGTTGGTGTCACGTGTGCTTCTGGTACTATCTCAAGAAACCCGGACGTTGGGTTCGGTGTCGTTGGTACGTACACTGCCAGCAAGGGCTTGCCTGATGAGCTATCAGTCAACCTCTTTGTTACCAGCCCGACTGTCTTCATTCCGGGATGAGGGTACTCAATCAAGACGACTTGTTTGGATTGGTTAGGTGTGGCTTGAAGAGCTGCGACAACCTGCTTTGTTCCCGCATATATCTTCCCCGCAAGCGGAATCTTCTTCAAAATGTAATCTATGGCCCTCATGAACTGGCGACCAACCACGTGCGTAGCTAACCATCCAAGGCAGTATAGAATGACGAGAAGCAGCAACACAGATATGGTATGCAGAGATAGATCTGAACCCAAAGCGTCAGCTGCGCTTGGGAAACTGGTACGAATGATGGAGACAAGCCATCGAGTCAAAGGTCCAGCAAGATCGATAGCGAGACCCAGAAGAAACGCTATTACGAGCCAGGTTACCCAGAGTGGTACTGCTGCTAGGAGGCCCGCAGTAAGGTTCTTCTTGAACGAGATCATATTGCTGACTTTCTGTCTTAGTTTGTACCATTCACATACATCCACATAGTGCGTATCGGGGCTTTGGCAACTGAATCGATTACGCCGATAGACAGTCTGCAATAGGTAGGCACTCTCGACCTTGGCAAGCCAACGCGCCGCCCTCGTTTTCCCAATAATCAACAGCAGCATCGGTGACAACCTCATTAGTGACCGGGTAGAAACGCTTCAATGAGCTGAGTATCTTCTCTTCACTTGGTGAGGCCGTGTGCAGATGCAATGCAATGAACTGTCCGTGGCTGTCACGAAACGGTCAGCATGCTGTATGAGATAGTGCGGAATCAACCTGCGAAGCTTGCCAATGATCATCTTGATATGGTCCTTTCGGAGGTCGTTAATGTGGCGATATCGACATACGTGGACTCTTCATGAGATAGCAGTATCATTATCAAACGAGGTCGTGTTGTTCCTGTGACTTGACTCATCATCATCTCCGCGAACAGGAAGGCTATTCAAACCTTTTCGCGGCCGATTTAAGGGCCACGCTGACTGAATCCCACGCTGAAGAAATGCCTTCCTTCATATCTTCCCACGCATCGTCTCCGGCGTCTCTGAGTTCACCAAGTTTTTCTTTGGCTTGTTTGTGCTTCTCCTGCAACACTTCGATCTGTTTGTGATGCCACGGTTCTGCGTCGCCTTCGGTCTTGTCGGCTCTTGACTTAAGCTTCTCTATCTCGGCACTGAAATCGTCAAGCTGTGTCTGCAGTTTCTTTTCGTACTCTGCTTTCTTACTCATAGTAGTATATTCCTTTCTTTTTGAATAACTCATATTCGCATTTGGTTTGAGCGAGTACCGCTATGCCCTAATTGCAGAGCGGAGATTAATATCAAGTTGCTCCAGTTTTGCCAGCACTGTCGCCGTCGATTCCGCGTATAGCTCCGACTGCTTCTTCAGTCCTGCACCCAGTAACTCGCGTAATTCGGTAAACCGCGAGGTTTCGGAATTGTCAGCCAGTTCCTGCGTGGCCTGCATTTCTTTCGAATGTTGCCGTTCTTTGAAAAATCCCGAAGTCTTTGAGTAGATAAAAAAGACAAGGAACAACAATGAGAACAGGGACAACAGCGCTAGCATCAGGAATCCGAGCGGCGCCTGAACGGAGGCAACTCCCAGGGACAGGGTCGTCGTTGTCATGATCGCACTCCAGTTAAGAGCAACGAATGCAGTAATTGCAATCAATCCAATCACTATCAAAAACGTGCGAATCTTCATATCTGTACTCCAGGTAAAATTGTGAGACTGACTCATGTTAAAGATAACTGATATATTTATTCTGACAATCGGCCAAACGATTGAAAAGGGAGCTAGTCCCAATGACTTAGAGGATAATTGATTACACGGAGTCGGGGTCTGAAGATTTTCTCACCATTCCTTCGGTGAGGGCGAAGGAGGCTATTTCCAGCCTGGTATGGAGAGCCAGCTTTTCAAGAGTGTTGTGAACATGACTCTTGACTGTATGAACGGCAATATGAAGTTCGTTGGCGATTTCTTTGTTGCTCATCCCTCTCGCGATTAGATCGACCACTTCATGTTCTCGCCTGGTTAACCTGACCGCTTTCATTAATCGGTCAGCCTTTCCGCTCTTGACTGCGTACTCCACTATATGTGAAAAAAGCGTATCGGTCAGGGAAGGTGGGAGGACTTTCTTGCCTTCGGCGACCGATCGGATTGTATGAAGGAAATCGTCGATCGTCGCATCCTTTAAGATAAAACCGGCAACACCCACCTGGACAAACTCGGCGACTTCGGTCTGCGTAGGAATAAGATCCATCACCACAATTTCGGTCTTGGGGAATTCCTTCTTTATGATCTCTGCGATTCGTAGGCTGTTCTGACTTCTCAGGCCTAGATCAAGGAGGACCACCTGCGGCTGTATTTTTTTAGCTTTTTCAAAGGCATCACCATTGCCCGTTGTCGACACAGCCCGGATATCCGGCTGTTCGTTCAGCATCGCCGTGATACCTTCGCGCAAAAGGCGATTATCCTCTATTAATAGGACTCTGATTTTCGACATGTCTAGTTCCTTTGAGATCCAGTCGGCAATAGGCTCACCACAAAATTAAAAAATTAGGCTAAACCATGTCAAGCAAAATCTATCGTCTCGCCGACACAGAATTGGATGCGCCACATGCCCTTCTGCAATATTGAAAGGCCTGCAGCACAACCTTTTTTGCTTATAAGGATACGAGGTCTTCCCGAGAAAGCGGGCGAAATTCGACTGCGTCTGCTTGAATTGGTCAGTTTAATTCACTTCGAAAACGGGTGCTTGCCCTGCGAGATTATCGAAAATCGCTACGGTAATACTGAGTTTGCGCTTCTCGAAGAATGGTCGCAATAGGAAAAGCACAATACCACTTCTTCACCGATCGAATTTGTTATGCGATGAAGTGTCACCCCAGTTTGCTTGCCGCCGAGCTTGACTTTTGCAGGTAAGTTATATTGCACTGATGGCTACTGCCCTAACAAAGAGAGAATGGTATTATTATCCAGGCAGGCAATTTATCGTCCAACACCTCGGCATCGCAGCCCCGCAAGACATTCGAAGCGTATGGCAAGGTTGACAGCGTGAGTTTGGACAATAGACCACGCGACGATGATGCATATAATTTCTGTTTTATGGTAATGCCCCTTAATAAGCAGGCGTCGCGGTCAATCAAGCAGCCACGCGGTAAGTTACAAGGCGGCTACACTCTGATCGTCAAGGAAAACGGAATGAGTGCCTGAACCTGCATCTCCCTCAAATCATAAATCCGAGTGCTCTGGGTCATTTGAGATCTCGATCTATCCATCATACGAGCTAGATCCAAAACCACTCCTTTGGCCGATTGACGTTTGTAACTAAAAGAACGTACTTGTAGATGTAGTAAACCGATCTGTACTGCAACAAGTAGAGGTCGTATCGCATGACCCATGGATGGCTCACTAACACAACGCGCCGCAAACGACGCGAAAACAGGTCAGCCACCGGTGCAAATCAGAAGAAAACAGGAACCACTTAATAACCTTATACAAGGAGTATGTACTATGATGAATATCAAGAAGCGTTCAGAGAAGCAGGAAGAGTTCTCGAACAAGAAGATTGAAAAATCAATGAGGAGTGCGGGTGCCGACGAGAAGACAGCACGCAGCATCTCCGAAGGCGTCAAGCACAGAGAAGGCATGAAAACCTCGGAAGTGCGGAAACACGTTATCGAGAAGCTCACGCACCATGACGCGAAATTCGGCAAGGCCTATGAAGATTATAGGAAGCCGGCTCCTGCCAAGAAGTAAGGTACAGTCTATGTCGATTGGCTTGAAGGGAAACGGAAAGCCCTTCAGGCTGATTCGATTCCGACCGTGTGTCGGTTATACGCTAGCAGATAATAAGGATAGGACTAAGTTCTCCTCCTCCGTAATTTGTTAGCCTAACTCTCAACAGTATGGAAGAGATCAATGGCAATCAAGACGAAGGATTAAAACGGAGTGACATATATCCATGACTAAAAACACTGAAAATCAGGGAGGCCTCTGGTCAGTAGTTTTGGCAGGCGGAGATGGTACCCGGATGCGTGCCTGGATCAATGCTTCATTTGGCGTCTCAGAGCCCAAGCAATTCTGCGTTCTGCACGGCGAGAAATCAATGTTCCAGTCGACTCTGGATAGGGCTCGACGAATCGCGCCAGATGGCAAAATAGTCGCGGTAACAGTCCGTGATTTTGAACAGATATCGAAAATACAGATCGGAAGGCGGCATGTTGACTTGTTGGTGCAACCTGCCGATCGGGGAACTGCCGGAGCCATTTACTTCGCTCTCAGCCATATCATGCGGTGTGATCCCGGTGCCCGCGTGGTGATATTCCCCTCCGATCACTTTGTTGAGCCGGAAGCTACTTTCATCGAATCAATCCAGGGTGCTATCGAGTTGAGTGCTCTTATCCCTGACAAACTGGTACTGATTGGAGCGACACCCGACAGAATGGAATCGGATTACGGGTACGTCTTACCTGGAGCCACTATTGCCAATTATGGAGGGAATCTGTTGAGCTCTGTGATAGGCTTCAGGGAAAAGCCACCTGCAAGGGAAATCAGTAGTATCCAAAAGGCCGGCGGTCTTTGGAGCACGTTCATAATTATAGGTACAGTGCAGGCCTTCTTCGACATTGCAGCAACCTGCATCTCCAAAACCATAGATGTGTTCTATCGTTACCAGCAAACCATTGATAGCTATCAAGAGAAAACATCTGGGGAATGTCTGTCTCAATATATTTCGCCAAGTGACTTTTCAAAGGACGTTCTACAGTAACGTACCGCATCACCTGGCGATGTATCAACTCAACAATGTGCACTGGAGCGACTGGGGAAGACCAGAGCGGGTCAAGATGAGTGGTGTCCAGCTAAATGTTATCGACGAAGGACGGCCAGGCGCGAACAGGATGCCTGCTCAGTAACCAAGGCAGAATATCATCGCGGTCGTATGCTTCTCGTAGCTGAAACTAACGCTTTTAGGAGAATCACATGAAGGAAGCAATCGGAACGTCAGCAGGGAAAGTCTGGAGACTACTGCAGAAGAACGATAAGGTAGCGCTCTCCCAGGTACCAAAGATGTTGAAAGAAAATGAAGCTTTGGCCTATCAGGCGCTAGGCTGGCTGGCGCGCGAAGGCAAAGTGGAGTATCACGCTGAGGGGAGCACGACTTACGTATCGTCGTCGAAGTGAACTGAAGCCGTCGTCTCCGGGCTCATCTCTTGAGTGTCAGGAGACTTGGGCGCGCTTCTGATGGAGACGGGGCTCACTTTGAATCCCGCCGAATTGCCTATTGATGAACTTCGGCAACGCGCGTGGCAAATCGTCGAGCCGAAGTATCAGGCGCGGCTGGCGGCATTGAATAATGATTTCGTACTCGCGAAATCCAATTCTCGTGGCAGTGACGACCTGATTCAAGTTGGAATGGCTGCCGCAACTGGGAGGGTCGCGACGCTTCTAATTGAGTCCGACCGCCAGATTGCCGGGCGACTCGACAGCTCGACGGGTCAAATCGAAACGGCTGATCTTAACGATCCGCAGGTCAATGACCTACTCGATGATCTCGGCGAACTGGTCGTCAAGATGGGCGGGCAGGTAGTCGTCGTTCCGAAGGAAAAGATGCCGGGGCAGACGGGACTGGCCGGAATTTACCGTTATTGACCAATTGGAAATTAACTGAGGAGAACATCATGCAGATCCAAATAAGTAGCGGGCACAACATCGAAATTCATGGGGCCTTGGCCACCGAGATCAGTGGTCTCGTGGAAGGTGCCTTGGGCCGATACAGCGATCAGATCACACGAGTGGAAGTCCATTTGAGTGATGAAAATAGCGACAAAAAGGTCGGCCATGATACTATGCGTTGTATGCTGGAAGCCCGTCTTGAAGGGCGCCAACCCATCGCTGTTACTCACCAGGCCTCAACCGTAGATCAAGCCGTCGATGGCGCTGCAGATAAGTTAACCAGATTGATTGAGAGCACCCTCGAGCGGCAACTGGATCAAAGAAGAGATAGAACTGACCCACCCCCACCTGGGCAAGAACTCCAGGATGAGTCATGAGTGGCACCGTCGCGATTATGCGTCGAAGGATTCCGATGCCGGGCGTCTCATAATCTGTCGTTCACCAAGTACCGACCGGCTTTCTCATCCAACGTGAACTTGGATTCGTCGACTACGTTACGCTCGTTACATTCAAGTTCATCAGTAGGCATAACGGCCTGCTCTGACAGCTTCTGTAATCTCAAAATTGGATGAATTGCAGGCATTACTTCGTCGAAATCATCTGCAACTGGTTTATCTCACCAACACAACTGCTTTAAACCCCAATACTCCAGCGCGCAATCATGAAAACCGCGACAGACACCTCACTCTGATGGACTAGATCTCTTTTCAATCCTTTGGCCGATTGTCAGGCCAATTTATTCAGCTATACTTATTATGGGTAAAACCCACAGTGTTTCTTGGAGAATGAGTATGACAATTCGCACCCTTACGCTGATAATTGCCTCGTCGCTATTGTCGCTTTCATCGCGCTCAACTGGAGCACAATAGCGAAGAGACACCTCTTTCCTTTGGAGTTGCCGCCGTTCTGGCGCCGTTAGCAGACGAAGAAAGAGGATCTTAGGCTGATACTGGAATCTTCCTTAATGCCGTGTGGCCATATCGGATCAGCCTGCACATTCTCCATGAAGAGATATTAACCGTTCAGGAGATTATGAAATGAAAAACGAAGGAGATCATGAAATGACAAACAAAACAGTGTATGTAATCACCTTTTTGGCGGCGGCCATTTTGCTGCTGATAATCGGCGTTCCAGGCTGTCAATCACAAGCAGGGGAAACCGATACTCGCATCGAAAACTCAGCCAACTCATCCTATGTCTTCAAAACCTATCTTAAAGGTGATTCCATTAGAGTTCAATCGAAGGATGGCGATGTCACTATAACTGGCACGGTCACCAATGATTCCCATAAATTAATGGCTGAAGAAACCGTTTCGAGCCTGCCAGGGGTCAAGAGCGTAAAGAACATGCTTCAGGTTACCTCTGTGCCCTCCGCTGCGTT
The DNA here is from genome assembly GCA_963702205.1 of uncultured candidate division Zixibacteria bacterium. Classification (GTDB taxonomy): domain Bacteria; phylum Zixibacteria; class MSB-5A5; order GN15; family PGXB01; genus CALAMC01. Next base: position 693,003 of record OY969724.1, on the reverse strand, counting down.
TTCGGATGCTTGGGTGGCTGAGAGAGTAAAAAGTACGCTGATGTTTCACCGAAGCGTGAGTTTCGTCGATACCGACGTTACAGTTAAGAACGGCAATGTGACATTAAAGGGCAAAGCCTCGAGCGAGGCGCAGAAGCAACTCACGACGGAGTACGCCAAAGACGTATCTGGAGTCAAAAGCGTCGATAACCAAACGACTGTGATAAAAGAGCCTACCACATTGAATAAGACAGTGGATGAAGTGGCTACATACATTGACGATGCTTCAATCACTACTCAGGTCAGGATGTCTTTGCTATATCATCACGGAACAGATGTTTATGATACCAAGGTGTCGACAAACACAGGCGTCGTCACTTTGGCTGGAACGGCAAAGAATCAGGCCGAGATCGACCTTGCGACTAAGCTTGTCAATGATATCCACGGCGTGAAAAGTGTAAGCAATAAAATGAGTATCGAGGCAACACAATCCTCGACCGAATAATATTCAGGATTGCTGCTGGTTGACGCATGGATGCGTAGATCAGTGGCAACCCCAAAACACAAAGAAAGGAGAATCCCGTGTTGTGGACATTAGCCGTAATACTGGTGATTCTATGGGCTCTTGGCTTGTTAACTGGTTATACGTTAGGCGGTCTCGTACACATTCTGATAGTCATTGCTATTATTGTAGTACTTTTCAGGCTAATTTCGGGCCGACGGGCTGTGTGATGCGGCGTTTGACAAACAAAGATTAATAATTAGGATTATAACTAATTCCGGCAAAATCGCATAAGCGCACGATGCGTGGAAGTGTTCGGTGGCTGTGCCTTTTTAAAAGTGACGCCACCGCCGCGCGATAAAGGGGTTGGACACGCCCCAACTGTACCAGTAAACTTAATCCAATTGGCGAAATAGAAGGAGCGAATATGAGTAAAAAAGAGGCCTACGAGAAGAAGATGCAATCACAGTTTGATGTTTGGAGCGCTGATATCGACAGGCTCAAAGCCAAAGCAGATATGGCGGAGGCGGATGCGCAACTCAAGTACTACAAACAAATCGAAGACCTACGGGATCTGCAGAACGTAGCAAAAGAACGAATCAGTGAGCTTAGAGAAGCCCACGAAGACGCATGGGAAGACCTTAGGGCCGGTGTCAATAGTGCATGGGATTCACTTGGAAAAGCTATGAAGTCGGGCACAAAGCGGTTTGACTGAAAGCTGACTCGCGACGATTTGCCGTTGTGACCAACACGTCGATCGGAAGAGCCGCCGATGCTGCGACCTATTGTGGCATATGCTACATCCTAAGAACACGCAGGACACGTGTTATCATATGTATAGAAGTAGGTCCACAAAATCTAACAAGAGGATTCAAATGACCAGTCAGAGGACTTACCGGGATGCTTGTCTAATCGCACTATTCATATCTTTTACCGTCGGTGTTGTTATCTTGATTGGCTGTGGGGCGACTCAGCAGGCGAATCTCTGGATGGACCCATCGTATGCTGCTGCACCGATGAACACAATCATGGTGATCGCGATGCGAAAAGATCAGCTCAGGCGACGCATGTGGGAGGACGCGATCACAGCAGCACTGAACAACAACGATCATACAGGTACGGTCGCCACAGCCTCCTACCAGCTCTTTCCAAAGGACGTTCCTGACACTCTGGCCGTCAGGTTGAAGGCGACAGAAGAAGGTTTCGATGGTGTCTTGCTTGTTGCCAGGGCCCGGCGTGACGCGATCACAAACGACGTGCCGGGATACACAACGAGCGAACAGGTGACTACATATAGTCGCAAGTGGAACGCTTATGTAACGAATTACGAGGATGTCTATCATCCAGGTTACACCGAGACCGAAACTGTTCTCAGCGTCCGAACTGATCTCTTAGTGACCGGAAGAAATGGCAAACTGGTGTGGTCCGTAACAAGTGCAGCGTTAGATCCAACTTCCCGCGATGAATTCAGGAGCTCCGTCGCTGATCGCGTTGCGAGCCAGTTAAGGAAAGATCGGTTAATCCACTAGTCACACTTCTTCTTCACTCAGGCGACCAATTGCCTGACCTGGACTCGGTTAACACATAATTGGAGAAGATATCATGACCACGAAAACACTGACAGGCACAAACATAGAATCCTTAATGGACAAGCTGGCAAGTAAAGACGGTATGGTTCGTCAGAAAGCCAGGGAATCGTTGGTGGCTCTGGGCAAACCCGCAGTCTCCTCTCTTAACAAAACACTGCAGCATTCTACGTCCGATCAGGTTCGCTGGGAAGCCGCCAAAGCACTCGGCGCAATTAACGATGCCAGATCAATACCAACGTTAATTGAAGCACTCTCAGACAGCAACTCCGACGTGACCTGGTTGGCTGCCGAAGCCTTGAGCAAGTTCAAGAAAACCGCCTGGCCGCCATTACTGTACGCACTGATGAAAGATGAACCGAACCTCGGCCTATTGTACCGGGGAGCGCATCATGTTTTGCTGGATCAGAAGGAGGAAGGATTCAACGATTTGCTTGCAGCTCTAATGGAGGCCCTGGAACACGGCGAGTTGTCGGAATCGGCGATGGTGGCTGCGCATGAAATCCTTGAGCGAATGAAGGCAAAGTCATGAACAAACATTTTCGCAGCGGCAGCCTGGTCGGGAAACCATTACCCACGGATATCGATGGTTTCAGTTCTCTGGCGGAGCTGGCCCTGGACATGCGGTGGTCGTGGAATCATGCCACCGACGAAGTGTGGTATCAACTTGACCCCGACCTGTGGGAGTTCACGCACAACCCCTGGGTTGTTCTGCAGACGGTCTCGCGTGACCGGATCGAGCACGTATTGGCTGACCCTGCCTTTCGCAAGAACGTTGATGATCACCTGCAAACCAAGCGGCAGGCGGCGGAGACGCCCGCTTGGTTTCAGACGCATCATGCGAAGTCTCCATTGACCTGTGTCGCGTACTTCAGTATGGAGTTTATGTTAAGCGAAGCCTTGCCTATTTACTCGGGTGGGCTCGGCAATGTCGCCGGCGACCAGCTCAAAGCCGCCAGCGATCTGGGTGTGCCCGTGATCGGTGTGGGTTTGCTGTACCAGCAGGGGTACTTTCGCCAGGTCATCGACAGGGAAGGTGCACAAGAGGCTCTCTACCCGTACAATGACCCGGGCCAGCTGCCGATCAGCCCGTTGCGCCAGGAGAACGGGGAGTGGTTGCGGTTGGAGATTGCCTTGCCCGGTTATTCGGTTTGGCTGCGCGTCTGGCAGGTTCAGGTCGGCAGAGTAAAGCTGTACTTGCTGGACAGCAATGACGCTGCGAATTTCCCTGCTCATCGTGGGATTACCAGCGAATTGTACGGCGGCGGGTCAGAGCTGCGTCTCAAGCAGGAGCTTCTCCTTGGTATCGGCGGATGGCGACTGCTTCGTGCGCTTGGCGTCAAACCGGAAGTCTGTCATCTTAATGAGGGGCATGCGGCCTTTGCCGTGTTGGAGCGCGCCTACAGTTTCATGCAAGAAACAACGCAGCCCTTTGAAGTAGCACTGGCCGTCACGCGAGCGGGAAATCTTTTCACCACGCACACCGCGGTGGCTGCTGGGTTTGACCGATTCGCTCCGGCTCTTGTCGAGCAATACCTCAGTCGGTACGCCCAAGAGAAGCTTGGCATAACAAGCCACGATTTGCTTGCCCTGGGCCGCCGGGATCCGAACGATTCATCAGAAAGTTTCAACATGGCCTACTTGGCCATTAGGGGGAGTGGGGCCGTGAATGGTGTGAGTCGCTTGCATGGGGAAGTCAGCCGGCATCTCTTTGAGTCTCTCTTTCCGCACTGGCCCGAGGTGGAGATCCCGGTCGGATACGTTACCAACGGAGTCCACATGCCGACTTGGGATTCCGCGGCGGCCGACGATCTCTGGACCAGTGCCTGTGGCAAGGATCGCTGGCTGGGGACGACCAAAAGTATGGGGCAGGATATTCGCCGCGTTTCTGATTCCAGACTGTGGCAATTTCGTGTCGCCGCAGGCAAGGCCCTGGTCGACTATGTCCGTGAGCGATTGTCCCTGCAACTGACGTCGTCGGGCGCGTCGCTCGAAGAGGTTGGCGGAGCAAACCATCTGTTTGACCCTAACACATTGACACTTGGCTTTGCGCGGCGCTTCGCGACCTACAAGAGACCTAATCTGCTGCTACACGATCCGGCGCGCCTGCTCCGACTGCTGTCTGACTCAAAGCGCCCGGTGCAACTCGTCATCGCCGGGAAGGCCCATCCGCAGGATCAAGCAGGACAAGCTCTGATCCAAGAGTGGATACATTTCATCCGCAGGTCGGATGTTCGCCCCCACATTCTATTCCTGAGCGATTACGACATGTTGCTATCGGAGAGACTGGTACAGGGTGTGGATGTCTGGATTAATACGCCGAGGCGTCCCTGGGAGGCGAGTGGAACGAGCGGTATGAAGGTGCTTGTTAATGGAGGCATCAATCTCTCGGAACTGGATGGTTGGTGGGCGGAAGCATACGCGCCCGAAGTGGGGTGGGCGTTGGGGGATGGCAAGGAGCATGGCGACGATCCCGCCTGGGACGCGTTCGAAGCTGAGGCGCTTTACGACCTGCTCGAGCGAGAAGTTGTTCCGGAATTTTATAACCGAGACAAGAACGACATTCCCGTAGCATGGGTAAAGCGGATGCGGGAGAGCATGGCGCGGTTGACGCCGCTCTTCTCCGCCGACCGCACGGTGCGCGAATATATCGAGCAACACTACCTTCCCGCTGCGTCGGCTTTCCTTGAGCGGGTGGCCGACGATGGCGCCGTTGGCAAAAAGATAGTCGATTGGCGGCACAGTCTGGAAGAGCAGTGGGCCGCGCTGCGGTTTGGCGAAGTTACGGTTGAAACTCGTGGTAAGCGGCACGCCTTTGAGGTACAGGTGTTTCTCAATGACCTTGATCCCGAGCCAGTTCGCGTGGAGCTCTACGCCAACGGCATCGCCGGAAATGCACCTGTACGGCAGGAGATGAAACCTATTCGCCCAATACCGAGTTCTTTGGGCGGCCATGTTTTCGGCGCGGCTGTGTCTGCGACCCGCCCACCCGCGGACTATACAGTGCGAGTGATACCGCATCGTGAGGGGGTTGCGATCCCATTGGAAGACGCACGGATTTTGTGGCAGCGATGATCCGAACAGGAAAGGATTGATGATGAAGAGAAAGACCACAACGAATTGCCTGTTTCTGGATATCGGTGGCGTGCTGCTCACCGACGGGTGGAGCCATCACGCCCGTAAACGGGCGGCAGCCAATTTCAAGCTGAAGCTGGCCGAAACAGAAGAGCGGCATCACCTGATATTCGATATCTACGAGGAAGGAAAGCTCACGCTGGAGGAGTACTTAAGCCGGGTTGTCTTTTATCAAAAGCGACTGTTCACACGGGCTCAATTTCGGAGCTTCATGTTCGCGCAATCGAAACCTCACCCGGAGATGATCGAGCTGGTCACTAATTTGAAGGTCCGGCACGGACTGAAGATTGCTGCGGTGAGCAACGAGGCGCGCGAACTGAATGCGTATCGGATTCGCAAGTTCAAGCTGAACCGGATTGTGGATTTCGTTGTCTCCTCCTGCTTCGTCCACCTGCGAAAGCCTGACGCTGATATATTTCGGCTGGCGCTGGATATAGCCCAGACGCCGGCCCGGCAGGTAGTCTATATCGAGAATACACCCATGTTTGTTCAGATCGCGGAGAGTCTGGGGATTCGAAGCATTCTTCACAAGGATTGCAGGTCTACCCGCGCGGAGTTAGCCTCGCTCGGATTGCAGAATGACTAAGGAGTCGTCCATGAAACCGGCTAACCAACGCATCCTGACGATCAACGGCGGCTCATCGAGCATCAAGTTCGCAGTGTTCGGGGTTGAGGGCTCACTCCGAAGGTTTCTGGAGGGTGTGGTCGAACGGATCGGACAACCGGAGGCTACCTTGCGGGTTAAAGGTTTGGACCAGGCGGACAACCTTTCGCTGTCAGTGACAGCCCCGAATCACACGGAGGCTGTGGGTGCACTGATGGACTGGATCGAGGAACGCCGCGAACGTGACACGTTGACCGCAGTAGGGCATCGCGTAGTGCATGGCGGGCCGAAGTATAGTAGGCCGCAGCGGATCACTGCAGAGATGGTCGATGAGTTGCGCCGGCTCAGTCCATACGACCCTGAGCACATGCCGGAGGAGATACTCTTGACGGAGGCGTTTCATCGCCGATTCCCCGATCTGCCGCAGATTGCATGTTTCGATACCGCGTTTCATCACGATCTGCCTCGCGTGGCCCAGATACTGCCAATCCCGCGCCGCTATGAAGTGCAGGGAGTGCGGCGGTACGGATTCCACGGGTTATCGTATGAGTTTATCATGGGCGAACTGGCCCGCCTGGCCGGTACGGAGGCTGCCCAGGGCCGGGTCATCCTTGCTCATCTCGGAAGTGGCGCGAGTCTCGCGGCGGTGCGCAATGGCAGACCGGTGGATACTAGCATGAGTTTCACTCCGTCCGCCGGGGTGCCAATGGGCACCCGCTCAGGCGATCTCGATCCCGGACTGGTTTGGTATCTGGCACGCACCGAAGGTCTCGATGCGAAGCGATTCAATGAGATGGTCAATTTCCAGTCCGGGCTGCTCGGTGTGTCGGAGACCAGTTCCGACATGCGTGACTTGCTAGATCGTGAAGCGAAAGATGTGCGGGCAGCCGATGCGGTCGCGCTGTTTTGTTACCAGGTCATGAAATGGATCGGCGCCTTCGCGGCGGCGTTGGGCGGCCTGGACACGCTGGTGTTCGCCGGCGGCATCGGAGAGAATGCACCAATCGTTCGCGCCCGGATTTGCGATAGACTGGGATTTCTCGGAATTGAACTTGAGGAAAGGCGAAATGCGGCGAATGAAGGTGTGATTTCAGCTGCGGCCAGCCGGGTGACTGTTCGCGTTATTCATACGGACGAGGAATGGGTGATCGCGAACACGGTTCGCCGTGTTCTCGGCCTTGGCCAATAAGAGGAAAACCGAATTATGAAGACAGAGACTCTTTCTCCGGAGCTGCTCCACAAGATGGATGCCTACTGGCGCGCTGCCAACTATCTGTCGGTCGGCCAAATTTACTTGTACAATAACCCTCTGCTTAGGAAACCCTTAAGACTGTCGCACATAAAGCCAAACCTGCTCGGGCACTGGGGGACGACGCCGGGGCAGAACTTCATATATGTACACCTGAACCGGGTCATCAAGAAGTATGACCTGGATATGATCTACATATCGGGCCCCGGTCACGGCGGCCCTGCGCTTGTGGGCAACACATATCTCGAGGGCACTTATACGGAAGTATATCCGAACATCACTCAGGATGAGGCTGGACTAAAGAAACTGTTCACTCAATTCTCCTTTCCCGGTGGGATTCCCAGCCATGTATCACCGGAATGTCCGGGGTCTATTCACGAGGGGGGCGAACTGGGGTACTCGCTCAGCCATGCCTTCGGAGCGGTGTTCGACAACCCGGAACTGGTTGTTGCGTGCGTTATCGGTGACGGCGAGGCGGAAACTGGTCCGTTGGCTACAGCATGGCACTCCAATAAATTTCTTAATCCGATTACCGATGGAGCCGTGCTGCCTATCCTGCATCTCAACGGTTATAAAATAGCTAACCCAACCGTGCCGGCCCGTATTGAGCGTGAGGAATTGGAGCAATTCCTGCGTGGTTGTGGCTGGACGCCCCTCTTTGTGGAAGGCGATGAGCCCGAGACGATGCATCAACTAATGGCTAGTACTATGGAAAAGGCCATCGAGAGCATTCTGCACATCCAAAGAAACGCGCGGAACAAGAATGACACCACTCGGCCGCGCTGGCCGATGATCGTCTTGAATTCACCCAAAGGCTGGACAGGACCCAAAGTCGTCGATGGCCTGCAAGTTGAGGGCACATTCCGAGCGCACCAGGTTCCGATTCTCGTTGATTCCGAGCATCCCGAGCATCTCCAGCAGCTTGAGAGCTGGATGAATAGCTACAAGACAGAAGAACTGTTTGATGAGAATGGCCGACTTATGCCGGAACTGTCTGAGCTAGCTCCTAAGGGCAATCGGCGGATGGGCGCTAATCCGCACGCCAATGGCGGGCTTCTGCTGCGCGACCTGATCATGCCTGACTTTAGAACTTACGCGGTGAAAGTGCCGTCACCAGGTTCAACTCGGGCCGCCGACACATACGTGCTTGGAGAGTTCCTGCGCGACGTAGCCAAACTCAATCGGAAGCAACGAAACTTCCGAATCTTTGGTCCCGACGAGACGCTTTCAAACCGATTGAACGCCGTTTTCGAAGCGACCAACCGTCAGTGGGAAGCCCGAACGCAGGAGAACGATGAGTTTCTTGCGTCAGACGGTCAGGTAATGGAGATGCTGAGCGAGCATCAGTGTGAAGGTTGGCTCGAAGGGTACCTTCTGACCGGTCGGCACGGTCTGTTTAATTGTTACGAGGCATTCATTCACATTATCGATTCGATGTTTAATCAGCACGCCAAGTGGCTAAAGGTCACAGCGCAAATTCCATGGCGACGCAAGATCGCCTCGCTAAACTATCTACTCGCTTCCCACGTCTGGCAGCAAGCTCATAACGGCTTTACCCATCAGGACCCCGGTTTCATCGATCACGTTGTAAACAAGAAAGCCTCAATCGTGCGGGTGTACCTTCCGCCGGACGCCAATTGCCTGCTGTCGGTCTGGGACCATTGTCTCAGGAGCCGGCATTACGTTAATGTCGTGATTGCCGGCAAGTATCAGGCGCCCCAATGGTTGACCATGGATGCTGCGATTGAGCACTGCACGCGGGGGATTGGAGTATGGCCATGGGCAAGCAACGACCATGGCACAAAACCGGACGTGGTGATGGCCTGCTGTGGCGACGTACCTACGCTCGAAACGCTCGCCGCTGTCTCGATTCTGCGCAAACATCTTCCCGACCTGAAGATCCGGGTGATCAATGTCGTCGATCTGATGAAGCTGGAGCCGAATACGGAGCATCCGCACGGTCTGAGCGATAAAGACTTCGATGCGTTGTTTACAAAAGACAAGCCGATCATCTTTGCGTTTCACGGTTATCCCTGGCTGGTTCACAGGTTGACCTACCGTCGTACCAACCACGATAACATGCATGTTAGGGGCTATAAGGAGGAGGGCACTATAACGACGACCTTCGACATGACGGTTCTAAATGATCTTGACCGGTTCCATCTTGTGCAGGATGTGATCAATCGCCTGCCACACTTGGGTGCGAGTGGGGCAAAACTGAAGCGGTGGACACAGGACAAGCTCGTCAAGCATAAGCTGTATATCGACAGGCACGGCCAGGACATGCCGGAAATCCGGAACTGGAAGTGGAGTAACGCCAAATGAATGCCAAACTGCTATGCGTTGGGGTTGCACCCAATCATACGGGGCTAGCGTTGAAGAATCAATTGGCTAAGGCGCTGCGGTGTCAGTGCAGCGATCGTGGAAAGAGTGAAAGAGAGTTAGGAGACAGCAGAAGATGACAAACTACCGGCATTTGACCTTCGGCAGTGTGAAGGCGGTAGCAGCCGCGCTGGAAAGGACATCAACATGACAATGAGTATCCCGCAACTCACGAAACTCACGGCATGGCAGGCCCTCGAAGCCCATTACGAGAAAATCAGAGAGTTGCACCTTCGCCGGCTCTTCGCAGACGATCCCAAGCGCGGGGAGCGCATGACGGCTGAGGCTGTTGGCGTCTACTTTGACTATTCAAAGCACCGTATCACCGACGAAACAATCAGGCTCCTTCTGCAATTGGCGGAGGAGTCCGGCCTGTGGGCTCGCATCGATGCCATGTTCCGCGGCGAGAAGATCAATGTCACGGAGAACCGCGCCGTTCTTCACGTGGCCCTGCGTGCGCCCAGGGATCAATCCATCGTTGTAGACGGCAATGACGTCATACCCCAGGTCCACGAAGTGCTTGAAAAGATGGCCGACTTTTCCTCGCTGATTCGCAGTGGGGAGTGGAAGGGCCACACCGGCAAACGAATCAGAAACATCATCAATATCGGCATCGGTGGGTCCGACCTTGGGCCGGTGATGGCGTATGAGGCGTTGCGGCATTACAGCCAGCGCGATTTGACGTTTGGATTCATCTCCAATATCGACGGCACCGACTTCGCCGAGGCTACCCGCAATCTCGACGCCGAAGAGACACTGTTTATCATATCGTCGAAGACCTTCACGACGTTAGAGACAATGACCAACGCGATGACTGCGCGCGATTGGGCTCTTAAGAGTCTAAAACATTGGACTGCTGTTGCCAGGCATTTTGTGGCGGTCTCGACCAACGCCCAGGAGGTAGCAAAGTTCGGTATCGACACCGCAAATATGTTCGAATTCTGGGAATGGGTTGGTGGACGGTACTCAATGGACTCGGCGATTGGCCTTTCGACGATGATTGCCATTGGCCCCGACCATTTCCGCACCATGCTCGACGGTTTCCATCAGATGGACGAGCACTTCCGTACTGCTCCCTTCGAAAGCAATCTTCCGGTCCTTATGGGCCTCCTCGGTATCTGGTACAATAATTTCTTCGGTGCGCAGACTATAGCGGTTCTTCCATATGAACAGTACTTGAAACGCTTCCCAGCCTATCTCCAACAGTTGACGATGGAGAGTAACGGCAAGCACGTGTCGCTTGATGGAACTGAGGTCCTTTGCCAAACCGGTCCAATTTACTGGGGGGAGCCGGGTACCAATGGGCAGCATTCCTTCTACCAACTTATCCATCAGGGGACTAAGCTCATTCCTTGCGACCTTATCGGGTTTGCCCAGCCACTTCATCCTGTCGGTCGTCATCACGACTTGCTCTTAGCAAATATGTTCTCCCAGGCAGAGGCGCTGGCATTTGGTAAGACATCGGAGGAAGTCCGAGCTGAGAATATTCCGGCTTGGCTGGTGTCACACCGAACCTTCGAGGGAAACCGCCCCTCCAGCACTATTCTTTTGGAAAGGCTGACTCCGGAAACGCTGGGGAAGCTCGTTGCTCTGTATGAACACAGCGTGTTCACCCAAGGCGCTATTTGGGGGATTGACTCATTTGACCAGTGGGGAGTCGAGCTTGGGAAAGCCCTTGCTGCACAAATCATCCCCGAATTGGAAGCCACCAGCGAGTGTCGACTCCAACACGATAGCTCAACCAATAGCCTAATTCGGCGTTATAGAAGAACCAAGGAGTAATTGTATGGGCCATATAGCCAGTCCATCAGATGTCGGCGCAGTAGGCTCAGTGCGCGGAGGGATCGTGATGATAAGTTACGAGAGACTGCTTGCGGAATTCTGCAACGAGTCTCCGGACTGTGACAATATTGGCCTCAATCAAATCGAAGGAGTCCCAAATGCCCATTCAATTTACTGAAGAAGACGGTGGGAATGTGCTCACTGTTCACGTCAGCGGGAAGCTGGTCAAAGAGGATTACGAACGCTTTGTCCCGGAGTTCGAACGACTAGTCCAGCAACTTGGAAAGTTGAGCATGCTATTCGATATGACCGGATTCCATGGCTGGGATGCTGGCGCACTGTGGGAGGACACAAAGTTTGCCGTTAGACACTTCGACGACATAGAGAGACTCGCGATGGTCGAGAAAGGAGGTGGCAGCACGGCATGGCGACGTTCTGCAAGCCATTCACGAAAGCGACAGTTCGCTACTTCGATCACACAAGAGCCACTGAGGCGAGCAAGTGGCTGGCCTCAGTCTAACGCCGTCAACAGCATCGCGGAGAATGAGCATTCTTCCGGTGGTTTGCTCCATATTGCGCGTATGTAAAACACAAGGTCGCGACGGAAGTGGCAGGACAATTACTAGATGGGTACTATGAATCAAATCCCTCTGTATCCCTTACGATTCGAACCGATCTTTCAGTATCGGCTCTGGGGTGGTCGTCGTTTGGCCAATATGCTCACGGCCCCGCTGCCGGGCACGGGCCCAATCGGCGAAGCGTGGTTGCTTAGCGACCGCGATGAGCATCAGAGTCGTATTGCTGATGGGCCGCTTAAAGGCAAAACAATTCGCCAACTGATGGAGCAGTCTTCGGAGAAATTGTTGGGGACAATGGCCGGGCGATTTCAACGATTTCCTCTCTTACTAAAGTTCCTGGATGCTAGCTATACGCTCTCCGTCCAAGTTCATCCATCGGATAGACAAAAAACATATCTGCCGTTGGGCGAAGGCGGAAAGACCGAAGCATGGGTTGTGCTGGAGGCGGGACCAAAGAGCCGCATTTACGCAGGGCTGAAACCTTTCACCACCCCAGCGGACATGTGGCGGGCAATCGCAAACGGTACGGTTGTAGATCGCTTGTCAAGCTTCGCCCCAAAGCTTGGCGACGGTGTCTTCATCCAGGCTGGGACGGTTCATTCGCTGAGCGACTTGGTGGTTTTCGAAGTGCAGGAAAACAGCGATGTGACGTTTCGCCTCTACGACTGGGACCACGTCGATGCCAAGACGGGGAAGCATCGGGCTCTCCAAATCGATCAAGCTATGGCGTGTATAGATTTTGCGCAAGGGGAAGTCAGTCCGGTGGAGCCAGTAGTAGAGGAGGAGAATTCGGTTCTTCGGGAGCGACTCTTTCATTGTGAACACTTTGTCTTGTGGCGATTTAGCGGTTATTCGTCGTTCATGGTCGGCGCTGTTGGAACGCCGCGAGTGATTGTGTGCATCGCCGGAGAAGGTCACTTGGAACACAACGGCGCCAATTACGCATTCAGCAAAGGCGACACGCTGATTTTGCCAGCAGAAATGGGAGCGTGTTTCTGCCGTGTGCGTGGTTTCGTCAGAATGTTGGAAATCTCACTACCGGAAGAATCATAACCAATGAAGAAGCTAATTGTTTTTGATCTGGACGGCACGCTTGCCGAAAGCAAATCATCTATTGATACCGAAATGTCGGCGCTGCTTCACAACCTTCTCAGAATCGTCAAAGTAGCGGTGATTTCCGGAGGGGATTGGCCACAGTTTGAGAAACAGGTGCTATCCAATCTTCCCCTCGACAAGCGCCTGAAGAATCTATCTCTCCTTCCGACTTGCGGAACCAAATTCTACCAGTATGAAGGGGGTTGGGAAAGGATCTATTCAGAGGATTTCACGGCGGATGAAAAGGTGAAGATCATTAGTTCGCTAAAGAAGGCACTCGCATCAGCAGGTTTCAAGGTCGAAAGAGTTTGGGGTGAGGTCATTGAAGATCGGGGAAGCCAGATTACATACTCCGCGCTAGGGCAGCAGGCACCCATCGAAGAGAAGAAGAAATGGGACCCTGACTTCGCCAAGCGGAAGAAGATAAAGTCTCTTTTGGACAAGCTTATCCCCGAGTTTTCTGTGCGCCTGGGTGGCACGACATCTGTTGACGTCACCAAACCTGGCATTGACAAAGCCTACGGGATAAGAAAACTACGGGACACTCTTGGCATCGCGATTCAGGAGATGGTTTTTGTCGGTGATGCTTTGTTTCCGGGTGGAAACGACTATCCCGTCGAACAAGCAGGTGTTGTTTCCATTAAAGTCAGAGATCCAAACGAGTCGAAACGCGTGATTGAGGCGATCATCGCTTGTCTGGATGACCTTCATTCTACAGAATGTCATGGGGAGGAATAGGGATGAGCGACTTTCAACTGGTGCGCCTGGGACAGATCATGGAACCGGAGCCGGGTAATCCGCTGGAGACCGAAGGTGTCCTGAATCCGGCGGCGGCGCGTGGCCGCGATGGCGAACTCTACCTCTTTCCGAGGCTCGTCGCGAAAGGCAATTATTCTCGCATTGGTATCGCTCGAGTTCTGTTTAATGGCGCTGGTGATCCGTCCGGTGTAGAGAGACTTGGTATTGCTCTCGAGCCAGAGACGGATTATGAACGGCTGCCCGATGGCGGCGGTGGCTGCGAAGACCCGCGCATCACGTATGTGGAACGGCTCCAAAGTTACGTGATGACGTATACGGCGCTCTCGCCCATCGGCCCTCGGATAGCTCTGGCAATATCGGCGGATTTGTTTCAATGGAAGCGACTTGGGCTGGCGACCTTTGCTCCGTTTCATGGCATTGATTTCGTCCACGTAGATGACAAAGATGCCAGTATTTTCCCCGTGGCAATACCCAACCACGCGGGGAAGATGCAGATGGCCATTCTGCATCGACCTCTGTTTCCCGGAACTCGCCCTGAGGAGACGGCTGGTAAGTCCGCGTCGCGAGAGGTTGATCTCGATCATGAGAGCATCTGGATCTCCTACTGCCCGATCGCACTGGACGGCCGTGAGCAGCAGAGTCTGGGGTTGTTTAATTCGCATCATCGGCTGGCAACTCCGGTGTCACCCTGGGAGCGACTCAAAATCGGCGGAGGTACTCCTCCCATCTTGACCCGTCATGGCTGGCTGATCATATACCATGGAGTGAACGAAATCACAGCCTCGGATAATGATAGACATCATCTGTGTTATTCGGCAGGTGTGATGTTCCTCTCGAAAGAACATCCGCGCGTGATTCGCTATCGTTCGTCGGAGCCGGTGCTGTCGCCGATGCTATCACAAGAGCGCCGAGGGACTGTCCCTAACGTCGTATTCCCCACCGGCATCGACCGCCGCGACGATCTCGGCTTACCGGATTGCTTTGACATCTACTATGGGATGGCCGATAACCGCATCGGAGTGGCTCGCCTTGATCTGCCAGACTTTGTACCGCTGGAAGGTGCCGCAGACCTGCCCGACGCGAAGGCTAACAACCTGGATATAGGGGATTCAAAACCGTAAAAGGATACGCATAATGAAATCTGAGACCGACAAGCCCAAGACGCCAGAATCGAAGCCAGACGCCAAACCCGATTCGAAGGAAGATCTTAAATCCCTTCCCATGTCAGAGCTTCAGGTAAAATTGGAGTCGTCGCCGGATGGCCTAAGTCAGGCCGAGGCGCAGAAACGGCTGACCAAGTTTGGCCCCAACGAGATTGAAGAAAAGAACACGAATCTCTTCCTGAAATTCCTTACCTATTTCTGGGGGCCTATTCCGTGGATGATCGAAGTGGCCGTGATCCTTTCTGCCGTAGCCCGGCACTGGCCGGACTTTGCCATCATCCTCCTTTTGCTTCTTGCTAACGCCGTGGTTGGATTCTTGGAAGAACACCAGGCGGGCAACGCCATCGCGGCCCTGAAGGCCAAGCTGGCAATCAAGGCCAGAGTGAAACGTGATGGGGAGTGGATCACCCCGCCTGCGCGCGAGCTAGTACCGGGTGACGTCATCCGCTTGCGCCTGGGAGACATTGTGCCGGCAGATGCCCGCTTGTTGGCGGGGGATTCGGTGGAAGTGGATCAGTCCGCTTTGACAGGCGAGTCCTTACCCGCGACGCGCAAACCTGGCGAGGCTGTGTTTTCCGGATCGATCATTCGGCAGGGTGAAATTGGCGCGCTGGTATATGCCACAGGTGTGAACACCTACTTTGGCAAGACCGCGCAGCTAGTCCAGGAAGCGCATACCGTCAGCCACTTTCAACGCGCAGTCCTGAAGATTGGCAACTATCTCATCGTCCTAGCGGTGGCTCTGGTGGCGGTGATCATTGCCGTAGCGATCTCTCACGGCGATCCGATGCTCACAACGCTTCAGTTCGCCCTGGTGCTGACCGTAGCCGCGATACCCGTTGCGATGCCGACAGTGCTGTCGGTTACGATGGCTGTCGGCGCGCGCCTACTCGCCAAAAAGGAGGCGGTTGTCAGCAAGTTGGTGGCCATCGAGGAATTGGCGGGCGTGGACGTACTGTGCGCGGATAAGACCGGTACGCTGACGCAGAACAAACTTACACTGGGCGATCCGTTTGGCGTTAACGATTTCTCTGCCGATCAAGTGATTCTAAACGGCGCACTGGCGTCGCGCGCGGACAACAACGATACCATTGATCTGGCCGTTCTGGGTGGAATGAAAGACGAGGATTTGTTAGGGGCTTATGAGATGATTCACTTCCAGCCGTTTGACCCGGTGCATAAACGCACCGAGGCCACCGTCAAAGCTAAAGACGGGAAGACGTTCCGGGTGACAAAGGGTGCACCGCAGGTGATTCTGGCATTGTCGACCGAGAGCGGAAACGTGAAGTCCGCTGTCGAAAAGGCCGTCAACGAATTTGCGGCGCGCGGCTTTCGGTCGCTGGGGGTGGCGCGGGCCGACGGCGACGGGCAATGGCAGTTTGTGGGCGTGTTGCCCTTGTTCGATCCTCCACGCGAAGATGCCAGGGCAACCATCTCGACTGCGCTGGCGATGGGCGTAAAAATCAAGATGGTTACGGGCGATGCTCTGGCCATCGCCAAGGAAACCGCCAAGAAGCTAGACATGGGTGAGAACATCCTCGATGCAAGTGGTCTGGGCGACTCAAAGAAACAAGAGAGCACGGCTGCGGCCGAGTCTATCGAGATAGCCGACGGCTTCGCTCAAGTTTTTCCCGAGCACAAGTTCCACATTGTCGACGTCTTGCAAAAACTCGGACACATCGTCGGTATGACGGGTGACGGCGTGAATGACGCCCCCGCGCTGAAGAAAGCCGACTGTGGCATCGCCGTTTCGGACGCGACGGATGCGGCGCGCGCGGCGGCGGCGATCGTGCTGATGACACCAGGCTTGTCAGTGATTATTGATGCGATCAAAGAGAGCCGGAGAATCTTTCAGCGGATGAACAGCTACGCCATCTATCGTATCGCCGAGACCCTGCGCGTACTGTTGTTCATGACAGCGTCGATCCTGATATTCAACTTTTATCCATTGACAGCGGTGATGATCGTAGTGCTGGCGCTTCTCAACGACGGTGCCATTTTGTCCATTGCCTATGACAACGTTCATTACAAGGATCAGCCCGAGGCATGGAACATGCGGGAGGTGCTGGGAATCTCTACGGTGCTCGGTGCCGTAGGGGTGATCTCGGCCTTCGGCCTGTTCTATCTTGGAGAGCGTGTTTTTCATCTCGACCGTGCACACATTCAGACCCTGATGTATTTGAAGTTGTCCGTGGCGGGACATCTCACGATCTTCCTTACCAGGACGCGCGGTCCGTTTTGGTCCATACGCCCCGCTCGGATCTTATGGATAGCTGTGCTTGGCACACAAATCGTGGCAACCTTGATTGCGGTGTACGGCTTATTTATGACGCCTCTTGGCTGGGCTTGGGCGGCGTTTGTCTGGGGCTATGCGCTGGCTTGGTTCTTTTTCAATGACCGCGTGAAGCTGCTTGCGTATCGGATTCTTGATCGCGTCAAGGCCCGGACGCCGTCGGACTTGGGACCGGAGATCGCCGAGCGTGCCTATGAACTGTACGAACAGAGAGGGCGCAAGGATGGCCGAGCAGCTCAGGACTGGAGGCAGGCGGAGCGGGAGATTCGGGAAAATAAACGGCACAAATGAGTCGAAGGAGACAACGCGTCTGGCATTGTCTGAAGAAGAAGCAATGAACCCCGATTCTACAATGTTCCGTAGCCCGCTTTGGAGATAAAACTATGACTAATGAACAACAACAAGGTTATGAAATCGGAATGGTTGGTCTGGGCGTTATGGGACGCAATTTAGTGCTAAACATAGCCGACCACGGCTTCTCGGTGGCGGGGTATGATAAAGACTCGAGCAAAGTCGACGCCCTGCGCCAGGAATCACGAGAACGTGATGTCTGCGGCGCCGACGACATTGTAGGGTTCATAGCTCTGCTCCGTCGACCGCGCGCCATCATGATGCTCGTTCCCGCCGGTGCTCCGGTTGATGCAGTCATTGAGGATCTGCTCCCGCACCTCCATCCGGGTGATCTTATTATAGACGGCGGCAACTCCTACTTTAAAGACACCGATGAGCGTGTTCGCAGTCTAGGAGCGAAAGGCATCCATTTTCTCGGCGTGGGAGTATCGGGCGGCGAAGAAGGTGCCCGTCACGGACCGAGCATCATGCCCGGTGGGTCGAAGGAGGCCTACGAGCGAGTCCGTCCCGTGTTTGAAGCCGCAGCTGCAAAGGTCAACGGCGATCCGTGCGTGACCTGGCTGGGCCCCGGTTCGGCCGGACACTTCGTGAAAATGGTCCACAACGGCATCGAGTATGGCGTCATGCAATTGATCGCCGAGACATACGATCTGATGAAGCGTGGCCTGGGCCTCAACGATAACGAGCTGCATGACGTGTTCAGCACCTGGAACAACGGCGAACTGAACGGCTATTTGATGGAAATCACGAGTCACATTTTTGCGAAACAGGATGGAAGGACCGGCAAAAAATTGATTGACGAAATCCTCGACGTCGCCAGGCAGAAGGGCACCGGCATGTGGACTTCACAAAGCGCGATGGAACTACAGGTTCCAATCCCCACGATTGACCTGGCGGTGGCGATGCGGAACTTGTCGGTGTTTGCGGAAGAGCGAAGACTAGCCAGCGCAATCTATCCGCGGTCCGAGCAGCGCCTAACAGGTGATCGCAACACTTTTCTTGTGCAACTGGGCCGAGCGCTCTTTGCCGGGGTGATTACAGTCTATGCTCAAGGTATGGCGCTCCTGGTGGTCGCCTCAAACAATTATGAGTATCACCTTGACCTTGAAGCCGTGGCTCGCATCTGGCGAGGTGGCTGCATCATCCGCGCCGCACTGCTGGAAGACATCTGTGCGGCGTTCCACGTGAAGCGCGATCTGCCGAATCTATTGCTGGATCCCAATTTGTCGCGCAAGGTCATTGAGCATCAGGAGGACTTACGTCAAGTTGTGTGCCAGGCCGCCGAATTAGGTGTGCCGGCTCCGGGGTTGATGGTCTCTTTGGGCTATCTCGATGCCTATCGGAGCTTGCGGCTGTCGGCAAATCTCATCCAGGCCCAGCGGGATTACTTCGGTGCACACACCTATGAACGCGTCGATGCCAAAGGCACTTTTCATACCGAGTGGGACAAACTATGAACGGGACGGGGCCGAATCCGAGCGTAAACATATCGCCCACAGTGGACGATTGCAACATTGCCGCGGCTGGTGAGGTCGCCGCAGTAACCTCCGCCGCTATCCATGAACGGGGTCGCTGTCTTATCGCATTGTCTGGCGGCAATACGCCACGCGGCATGTACCGGCACTTGGGCGACTTACTGGTAACCCAACCGGTGGATGTGAGCCGGGTTCATCTTATTTTTGGCGATGAGCGGATGGTGCCCCCGGATGATCCCGACAGCAATTACGGAATGATCCAACGCGAGTTCATTTCTCGTATCCCCATCCCTACTCCAAATGTCCATCGTATAAGAGGCGAAGTAAATGCAGCCATCGCGGCTCGTGAGTACGAGCGAGAATTGCAGACACTATTACCACTTTTTGCCGGCCGGTGTGACCTGATTCTGTTGGGACTTGGAGAGGACGGGCATACCGCGTCGCTGTTTCCCGGATCTTTGGTTCTCCGAGAACTACAACAAACTGCACGGGAGGTCTTCGTGCCACGCTTGGAGAGTTGGCGTGTGACACTCACGCTGCCGGTCATCAACAGTGCGCGAGCCGTGCTGTTTCTTGTGACCGGTGAGAAAAAGGCCGCCACTGTCCGGAATGTAATTGCGGGGACCCAATCTCGTGAGGACCTCCCCGCAACCCTGGTGCGGCCGCATCCGGGGACTCTCACATGGATGCTTGACGCGAAAGCCGCAGCTCAGTTGCCGTCGGAGTATTTATCCGATTCCAGCAGTCCTGAGTCGAGCGTCGTGAAAGAAACGCTTCGTACGGAAGGGGAAAAGGAGTGAGAATCATGAAGACGAATGACCAACTTGAACCGACCGTGTTCGTCATTTTTGGCGGCGCCGGTGACTTGACCTGGCGGAAACTCGTGCCGGCCTTGTTTGACCTTTCCCAGGACCGAAATTTGCCGGCTGATTTTGCGATCGTTGCAGTGGATCGGGTGGATTTGAGCGACGAGAAACTGCGGCAGCGTCTCCACGATGGCGTCAAGAAGTTCTCGCGGCTACGAACGGTTAAGACCTCCGAGTGGAGCGAGTTTGCCAGGCATATCAGCTACCAACAAGGGGACTTTAAGAAATTGCAGACTTATAAGATTCTGGGCGAGCTATTCGCAAGATTGGAAAAGGAGTGGGGGACCAAAGCCCACCGCATCTTCTACATGGCCACCCCGCCGAGCATGTTCGGCGAAATTCCAAAATACGTCGGCAAGGCTGGACTGGCACTTGACCGAGAATGGGCGCGGATTGTGGTTGAGAAACCAATCGGCTATGACCTGGAATCCGCTCGCGCTCTGAATGCCATCCTCGCTGCGAATTTCGAAGAATGCCAGATCTTTCGCATTGACCATTACCTGGGGAAGGAAACGGTACAGAACATCCTGGCCTTCCGCTTTGCCAATCCACTTTTTGAGCCGATTTGGAACCGTCGTTACGTCGACTATGTGACCATAACTGTCGCCGAAGAGGCGGGAGTGGAACACCGAGGCGGTTACTACGATCAGGCAGGTGCGCTCCGCGACATGGTGCAGAATCATCTCATGCAACTGCTCTGTCTCGTAGCTATGGAGCCGATGGTCTCTTTCGATGCCGATGAGATTCGCAATAAGAAAGTTGATGTGCTCCACGCGGTCCGTCCAATTCAGCAGGACTCAGTTCACCAGTGCGCAGTGCGCGGACAGTACGGACCGGGTTGGATCAGGGGCAAAAAGGTGACCGGCTATCGACAGGAAGACGGCGTGTCGGCTGATACTCAGACTGAAACCTTTGTGGCTCTAAAGCTATTTGTCGACAATTGGCGCTGGCAGGACGTGCCGTTCTACCTTCGGACCGGCAAGCGCCTAGCCCAGCAGACCTCCGAAATTGCTATTCAATTCCGTGGCGTCCCGCACCGGTCATTTCCACCTGAGTCTGGCCGCGATTGGCACCCGTCTCGTCTCGTCCTGTCAATCCAACCAGAGGAAGGCATCGTGCTGGAATTTCAAGCCAAATATCCGGGGCCGGAAATGCTGCTGCGGCCGGTGGATATGCGGTTTAATTATCGGGACAGCTTTGCTACGCCATCACCCGATGTTTATGAGACGTTGCTCTGGGATGTTATGGAGAACGACGCCACGTTGTTTATGCGTGCCGACCTGGTGGAGGCGGCCTGGCGATTGCTGATGCCCGTGCTTGAGGTGTGGGAGGCGACTCCACCCGGTGATTTCCCTAATTATGTTGCCGGTAACTGGGGACCGGAGGCAACGCAGGGGTTGCTAGTCCAGCAAAGCCATCGTTGGTCGCTGCCTACTGAGTTGGTGAGTTCTCCCCGCAAGAGGAGAAAGAATCGGATAAGATAATGTCATGGTCGGGTATGTCGGTGCGCCAAAAGATGCTGTGCTCACGGGTTGGTCATATAGGAACAAGGGATGGATCATAAACGTGAAACGGACCGCTTGGTGCGGGGTGTGCGTACTATTGTGGGTTAGCAGAAAGTGGTCACAATTTGGTCACAATAGGGTGTAAGTCTTTGTGCCACAACGCTAGTATGGGGTTCGATTCCCCCCACCTCCAGTTTATGCAATTAATAATCAACCAATGGATTACAAAGTGGCGGAGCTCTGTTTCATGTGGAAGGGGTCTTGACGCCCGTGGGCCGCTGGCCGCCTGGTCTCCCACGGGCAAAAGCTGCATAGTGTTCTACCTGCGGAATTCCGCCTGGACTGGCCCAATGTGGCCAAACTATCAGCTCCTCGGACTTTTTGGAAAATCTCTCCACAAATTTTGCCCAACAAACGCAACGTTTTTCCCGAACCTCGATTATACGGGAAGAAGGAATGATGCATGACCCTGAACGAAGAGCAGCTATTTAAAGACATACAGAATGATCCTCAGAAGTTCGGGGAGATATATGATGCCTTTTACAGTAAGGTTTTCGGATACGCCTTCCGAAGAACAGCGAACTATGATGCCGCTAAAGATATTGCCGCTGAGACGTTTCTCAGAGCGTACGCCGGCCTCGGGAAATTCAAGTGGCGCAATATTTCGGCATTGCACTGGCTCTATCGGATCGCCACCAACGAACTCAACAAGTACTTTCGCGATTCCTCCTATGCTCCGGACTCGCTCGCCCGAATTCATGAAGAGTATGGCATCAAACTGACGGACTACTCAGATGCGGAGACCGAGAAGATACGACTCGAAGAAGAACTGGAGCGGCACCAGGAATTTATCAGAGTGAATGCGTCGTTAAAACAACTCGATACGAAATACCAGGACGTCATCTCGCTGCGGTTTTTTGAACAAAAATCGCTTAAGGAAATCGCGGTTATTCTTGGCAAGCGGCAAGGAACGGTAAAGTCGCTGCTGTCACGCGGGATCGATAAATTAAAAATAAGCCTTATAGGTAAAGAAGATGAAATGCACAAATGAAGAATCACCATTTGATGGAATGAAGCTGCCTGATCCGGGAAATCCAGAGCATCGGCAGGAACTAAAGATCTTATTGTTGAGCTACAAGAAATCATCGTGGGCCGGACTGTGGTTGTTGGCTCTGCCGTCGACATTCATCATAACGGTTCTCCTTAAATACAGATTTAGAGTGCTGTCGCCGATTCTCAACACGATCGAAGGTTTTTTTTCCTACTTGAGCGGCAACAGTGTACTCACGTATTTGATTCCCATCATTTTTGTTGGGCTGCCGTTGGTTGCAATGATAATGAACTTCATGGCCATCTGTCATTTCGGGTCATCGAAAGTGAAGCAGGAGCTACTGGTAACCATCAAGTACCGTCCGGTGAACATCGCGATTTTCTTTTTATCGTTCGCCATGCTTGTCTATTTCCTGTTACCGGACGCTCTGCCATGACCCTTTGACGGATTAACTGAGTAGTACAATGACAATTTTGCACAAAGTGAGAAATAAAATGAAGAACCGTATCAGAATCCTGGTTTTCGTCGCGATCATGTGCGGGCTGCAACTCCAGACAGCAATGGCGGGTCAACTCGAGACAGCACACTTCGCGGCAGTATGCGACAAACTACTGAGCGAGCAGTTTCACCCAGATGCTCCGGGCACCGCCGCGCTGGTTGCCCGTAATGGTCAGGTTATCTACAAGAATGCATTCGGCATGGCGAATCTGGAGCTACAGGTGCCGATGCAGATCGACCAGGTCTTCCGAATCGGTTCCATCACCAAACAGTTTACGGCCGTAGCTATATTGCAGCTGGCTGAACAGGGGAAGCTCGGCTTGCAGGATAGCATCACTAAATTCATTCCGGACTATCCAACTCAAGGGAACACAATCACCATTGAAAACCTGCTGACACATACTTCGGGCATTCAGGATTACGCCAGGATCAAAGATTCTGCCAAGAAAGGGGAGGTTGACTACTCGCCCGCAGAAATGATCGGCTTCTTCGAAAACCGGCCGTTGCGCTTCGCTCCCGGCACCAGATGGGAATACAGCAATTCCAACTACGTTCTATTGGGTTATATAATCGAAATGATCACCGGCGAGCCGTACTCCGAATATCTGGATAAACAGATTTTCAAACCGGCCGGCATGACCAATTCGAGTTACGCCACTGATATTCGAATCACCAGGAACCGGGCTGACGGTTATAGCATGGGTGATCAAGGCATTGAAAACGCCCGGTACCTCAGTATGACGCAGCCGTATGCGGCGGGCGCAATACAATCAACCGTATTGGATATGTTCAAATGGCATCAGGCGCTTTACTCTTATAAGCTCATCACACAGGCAAGTCTCGACAAGGCCCTGTCACGGTTCACTCTCAGCACCGGAGACGAAACCAATTACGGATACGGGTGGCGATTCGGTTACATTCAGGACAGCCCGAGCATTTGGCATGGCGGCATGATCAATGGATACGTCGCAATGGAGATGTACTTACCGGTTGAAGACGTTTTTGTGGCGGTATTTTCCAACTGCGACTGTAATTCGCCCGAAGATGTCACGGCCAAATTGGCAGCTCTGGCAATCGGCGAAACGTACGATTACAAAGCAGTCGTGCTGGCTGACTCACTCCTGGCCGATTATGCCGGTGTATATGAGAATGGAAAGGGACTGCTGCGGGTCATTACCGTGGCCGATCATCAGTTGTTCGCACAATCGGGCCGGGGACCGAAATCCAAAGTCGACGCCTATGCAAATGACAAGTTCGCCTATGCGACAGATTCGCTGTCGAGGATCGACTTCGTACGAGACACAAACGGCGCGATTAAGAGCTTGAAGACCAGGAGCCGCACCGCGATCGATGTTTGGTTAAAGACCGATAAGCCGATCCCCTCGCCTGACGGAATCGAACTGAGTGACAATATACTGGAGTCGTATCTGGGGGAATACGCAATCTCACCCGATTTCAGTTTCACTGTGACGAAAAATAACAAAGGACTGATGGTCAGGGCTACCGGACAGGAAGCGTTTGACATATTTGCTGAATCTGAATCGAAGTTCTTCCTGAAAGTTAACGATGCTCAACTCGAATTCGTGAAGGACAGCCTAGGTATTGTGACAAAAGCAATATTGACCCAGGGTGGAAGAACAACGGAGGCGAAGAAGATAAGGTGAGCCCAGTGGCCTGCCCTTCAGGATGATTTCCAACTATATCCCTCTCTAACCGCTGATCCCTCCAGTTGTCCCACAATGAACAATCAGCCAGCTTCAACCATTGTCATAACAAAATTCACGAGATAAGAGTGAACCTTTTTGCCGGTTTCCGGTTACAGGTGCTGATGGCCGCAGACATCGAAAGACAAGGCAGAGGCTGCCCTGAAACGGGGGCAAATTCTGTCCATAGATAAGACAGCGAGGAATCGAAATGGCACCAAAAAATCTCACCAAAGTCCACAAGCGAGTCAAAATACGAAAAAGTTTAAGAGATTACACCTATCTGGGATGCCCGATGACCAAAAACCGATCACCCTGGTGTTTCCGTATGTGTAAGCTGAATCCCGACGGAACCGGTTTGTGCGGCCGAGTGGCCCCCCACGGATTCAAGAGCCGCATTCAGCGGGGTATAGAAGATTTCAAAAAGAGACAAACCGACTAACCGCCCGGGTGCTTCCTTCGGGGTGGATTTTCTAAATTAATTCGTCGAAACATCCTGGGTAGCTCGCCATTCCATTGTGGACTTCTTAAAACGAAATTGTCGAAACCGCAAGGATTTCATTCTGAAAGAGTTCAAACTTTATGCAAGAAAGTTGCGTTTCTGATCGTTGAGCAGTAATTTGAGGTGGTGATTGATGAGCCGACATATCAATGGCCAGATAGGTTTCTAAAAGACGTGGCAGAACTTTTTTGGTTTCGATCTGACAGGATTTCTGCCGAAGGATAGCTATCAGATGTTTGGATTCAAGAAGAGAAGACGCATAAAATGGAGCAGCCAGCCGTTTCCGCCGGAATGGTTGGCTTTCGTTGAACGAAACGTTCCGTACTATCGGTACCTCACGTCCGATGAGCGCGCCGAACTCCGGGGGCATATTCAGGTATTCCTGCACGAAAAGCGTTTCGAGGGTTGTGAAGGTCTGGCAATAACGGATGAAATCAGAGTAACGATTGCAGCTCAAGCCTGCATACTGCTCTTGCATCGCAAGACCGATTATTTTCCTCTGATGAAGACGATATTTGTTTATCCCCGCGCCTATTTTGCTTCGGCCTCGAGACGATTGCCCGGGGGATTGGTTCAGGAAAACGTGCAAACACGGTTGGGCGAGTCGTGGCAGCGCGGACCGATAGTATTGGCGTGGGACAACGTTTTGAAAAGCGCCCGGGATCCTGATGACGGTCACAACGTCGTCTTCCACGAATTCGCGCACGAGCTGGATAGTGAATTCGGGCGGATGGATGGAGCACCTCAATTGCCGAGCAATACGATGTACACTGCCTGGGCACGGGTTCTCAGTCACGAGTATCGTCGGCTGCTCGACGCTCTCGAAACGGGTCAGCAGCATCTGATTAATGCCTATGGTGCCACCAATCCAGCCGAGTTTTTTGCCGTAGTCACCGAGCTGTTTTTCGAAAAACCCATGGCGCTAAAAAGTCGCCATCCTGAACTATACGAGCAGTTTAGATTATTCTATCAACAGGATCCAGCGGCTCGTCTCAAGACGCAGTAGGTCAGGGCTTCCCACTATTCTATATGGCGGGCCTTTAAAACACATAGGCGAAAAAACTACATTTTTCTTGACATATATCCGTTACGGATATATTATGGATTTGTGGAAAAGAAGAAACACAAGCCTCTTACTCCGGCGGTCTTTCACATCCTCCTGGCACTCTCAACGAAGGAGAGGCACGGCTACGGAATCATGAAGCTGGTTCAGGCTGATTCGAAGGGGAAGGTAAAAATGGGGCCGGGCACGCTTTACGGTTCAATCGGCCGCATGCTCGAGGCCGGGCTGATACGCGAGAGCGCTAAAAAAATAGACCCGGAATTGGACGACGAACGGCGGGTTTATTACAAAATAACCGGCCTCGGCCAAAAGGCGCTGGCGGAGGAATTGCAGCGCTATCGTGAAGTCGTGGCGGTTGCCAAACATAGGAAACTCTCACCGGGCAATTTGGCGTATGGTACATAAGCCTCCAATACAAAGATACCGACGATTGTATGCAAGGCTGCTTCGCCTCTATGCGAAACCGTACTATAATCGCTTCGGCGAGGGAATGGAGCAGACCTTCAACGATCTCCTCCGGGCGAGAGCAGAGGAAGGAAAGGGAATTTTCGGCTGCGCTCTATGGATGTTCCTCGAGACTTCTGCGGGAATTGTGAAAGAGAGGACGGTGTTGATCGCAATGCAAAATAAAAACATAATCCGCATTGCACTCGCAACGGCGGTTATATTGCTGGTGCCCTTGGTGGCGATGCAGTTCACCGATGAAGTGAACTGGGATCTGAGCGATTTTATTATCATGGGTGCTGTTTTGCTCGGTATCGGTTTCACGTATGAACTGGTTGCCCGAAGATCGAGGAGCACTATGTACCGAGTCGCTTTTGGCGTCGGGCTTGCGGCGTTATTCCTTCTTTTCTGGATGAACGGTGCCGTGGGCATCATCGGAAACGAAGGACAGCCTGCCAACCTGATGTATGGAGCGGTCTTTGCAGTCGGACTCATCGGTTCCCTGATGGCTCGCTTTAAGCCGCGAGGAATGGCGCATACCCTGTTTGCGGCGGCACTCACTCAAATGTTGGTTCCCGTGATTGCCTTGATTATCTGGCCTCATGTTTCCCTGGGGGCAGCGGGTGTATTTGGCGTGTTCATTTTCAATGGATTCTTCGTTATCCTGTTTGTCATTTCCGCTTTGCTGTTTCGACGCGCTTGCGCCACGGTCTCGAAGCAGAATTGACGAGCCGGGCAGCCAGACCATTCGTTTTTTCCTCTTGCCTGATAACCCTCGTTACTGTTATATTGCCGAAGCTCAAAACTGTACGCAATCAAAATATTGCGAGGAGGTACTATGACAAAGGTGTTCATGCTCGCCGGTTTGGTCCTGTTAATTTGTGTCGCGGCGAGCGCACAACAGGCAGCCGTTGGTGTAACCGGCAAAGGAGTCAAACTCGGATTCGATATCGCAAAGATTAACACCGATTACAATGAATTGGACGATTTTCTTGACACTCGGGTAGGATTCACAGGGGGCGCTTTCCTGACTTACAGCCTTAACCGTCAATTTGCCGTGCAGCCGGAACTTCTATTTGTCTCCA
Organism: uncultured candidate division Zixibacteria bacterium; assembly: GCA_963702205.1. GTDB lineage: Bacteria > Zixibacteria > MSB-5A5 > GN15 > PGXB01 > CALAMC01. The sequence continues at coordinate 665,353 of OY969724.1, read as the reverse complement.
AAGGGGCCGAAAAGGATCTTTTCTTCGTTTCCGCCGAATGGTCCATGAATTACCTGGAAGTGCCGGTGTTGCTTAAATACGACATCGTTCCCGATGGCAAGCTTCGTCCGAACGTGTTTGCCGGCCCGGCGTTTGCCTTGTTGTTGAGTTCAAAAGTCCGGTTTATGGACTATTCATACGATGTCGCGGATTATTTGAAATCCATGGACGTGGGTTTTGTTTTCGGTGCCGGAATAGACTACAAACGCGTCACCTTCGATGCCAGGTATACTCTGGGGCTGGTCGGGACAATCGATGCCGCCGATAAAATCAATGATCTTACGGGAGAGGGACCGGGTGACAGCTTTTATCTTGAGGGCGATCCTTCGGTTAAAAACACAGTCTTGTCTTTCATGGTCGGAGTCCGGTTTTAATCGAAGGTCACTTTCAATGTTATTTGAATGCTGAAACAAAGCTACAGAAGCCTACTCTGAAGGGTCATTGAAATAGCCTGCTCTGACAAGTCCTGCGTCCCGATTAATCGGGACGCGCGACCTGACAGCCTTATGAATCTCCAAAGGTCGAAACCCCTGCCGAAGGTCCTGAGCGAAGCGAAGGAGGTTTCGGAGTCTTTTTAATCTCTATCGTGCAATATATGCACGCGGCAGGAAACGAGATTAATCCCATATCTCAGGTACAATAATTAACGGCCCGGTTACTTCACTTGCGACCGGGCCGTCAATGTGTATTGTTTTAAACTAATACTTATCCGGGAAACAACATCAAATAAGATCGACTATTTGCTTAATAAGTCGTTGAGCTGCCCCATAGCCGTTTCGGCGGCGGCGATCAGCTTTCCGGGGACATTATTTTTCGTTGCCAGGAGTTGATTGCCAAAACGATCAAGGACTATTATCCCCGGAATTTCTATCATCGTGCCGGGGGTTATGAACGCGTAGCCGACGATATTATCGGCCTTCTCACCGTTCAGTGTCGACCAGGGTATGCCGTATTGTTTCATATACGGCCAGATATTCGCCTTATTAACGTCCGTGGAGCAGATTATGAAGCGCACGTCTTTGCGGTCCGCGAAGTTTTTGTTATAAAAATCCACGAACTCGGGCGAAAATATTTTGCAGCGCGGACAGGTCGACGCGGCATAGTACATGACATAATAATTCGCCGGCGCCAGATCGGTTTTATTGCCGTCGGAGTCGATGGTTCTTCCTTTTAATACCGTGGAAATAATTCCCGGGCGCTGATCTGTCGGCAAAGCCGCCATCTTGCGAGCTCTGGAGAAAATATCGGTATCGGTATTGGACACCAGAAGAGTGGACTCCAGTTTGGAGTTAGCGACAGCCACGTCGTTACCCTGTATAGTAATCAATTCCAGCGTATCTCCCTCCTTGAATGAAACCTGGCCGAACCCGATCGGGGAAGTTAAAGAAATATAAGACGGCCAGAGGGTACGATCCTGGGATATTTTCTGCCAGTTGAGTTCTTTTTGTGCCGGGGTCAATGTCGCCCAGAAAGCGTTGGCGTCGGCCAGAAGATTACATTCTTCCGGTTTCAGGTCAAAAAGAAAACCCTGCGGCGCTATGAGTTCGACTTGATTGGCAGTGACATTGCTGATCTGCACTTTCGTCCCTTTCGGCAAATTCGCGTGAGAGAATTCCAGATCAACTTTGATAGTGGTCGAAGCGGGCCAGCGTTCGGGATGGTTAACCAAATCCCGCCACTGTAATTGTTCCAGCCCGGCCGCGTACGATACGCAGAATGACAGGGTTAAGACTGCAAAAGCCGCAACAAGGAAACTTTTTCTTAACATGGCTACCTCGCTGGTATTAAAAAGAACTTTATATTCGCGTTATGGAATTAATACGCTGTCCCGATTGATAGCATTTGATTATATAGGACCCGTATGAAATTTATCGAATTTGTGACACTCTTATAACCCCATATTTGTATAGCTATCAATGGTGAAATTGCTCCGATCTATATTGTAGAGTAGAGTGATATTTTTTTGGACAACGCAAAAAACAGATATTCCGGGAAGACAATTTTTAGACAATGAACAAACAAACCCAATTCCTCACAAGCCGATCTGCAGCAATTATTTATCTGTGCCAAAATCATTAAAATCGTATCGAAATTTAACCTGTGCGGTACGAACTTGGTATTAAAACTGTGCAGACCCGGAGAGCTGGCCCACCGAAAAGAATTTGAAAACCACAACGAAATTTAAGTGTTGTAAAAATCGGCAAGGTCGGTGCTCATCCGCTATAATTGCACCGTAGTGTTTTCAAATCGATTCGCATGAAAGGATACTCCATGAGCGCATATACTCAACCCGGTTATCACAAACGAATTCGCGGACGCCGACTTTACTTAAGCTGTCTGGTAATCATAGCGGCCGCCGTTATATGCATCAACGTGCAGGCACAGGAAAACCAAAAGCCGACCAATCTTCAGGTGCTCGACAGCACCATGACTCACGACCAGGTAATAGCCGTAATGAGGAATTTCAGCGATGGGCTCGGCGTGGGCTGCGGATATTGTCATGCCGAACCCAAAAAAGGTCAGCGTGAGCGCGATTTTGCCTCGGATGAAAATAAGCTCAAACTAACCGCCCGCACCATGCTTCGCATGACCGGCAATATCAACAATACACAACTGGCGCATCTCCCGGCGACTACCGATACGTCACGAATAACCGTGCAATGTGTCACCTGCCATCACGGTCAGCCGCGACCGTTGCTGCTTCAGGACGTCCTCATGAAAGCCAGAAAAGCCGGCGGCATGGCGGCGCTCGATTCGACCTATCGGGCACTTCGTAATGAATATTACGGGGGCTTCACCTACGATTTCACCGACCGGGTTTTAGCGCAACTGGCTTTGAATATTGCCGACGAAAGTGAAACCGATGCCATGGCCGTTCTTAGCCTCAACCAAGAGTTCAACCCCGATTCCTATGTAAACGAATGGGCGACAGGGCAGCTGTTTTTGGCAAAGGCGGATACGACCTCGGCGGTCATAGCTTTCAAGCACGCTCTCGAACTCAACCCGGAATTTCGCCCCGCCCGTCGGGAACTGAAGATGCTCGGAATCCAGTGATAATTTAAGGAGGTCCTATAATGTTAAAGAAAATATTTTTATGGGTTATCATTCTGATAATCGTACTTCTGACGTCAGCCTATTTCGTCCGCAATCTGCTGGTCGAAAAAGCCGTCGAGGCCGGTACAACTTATGCCCTCGGAGTAGAAACCGATCTTGGCTCGGCCTCGCTCAATATCGGCGGGGGCAGCCTGGAACTGGACGACTTTGAAGTTGACAATCCGGAGGGGTTTGCCGGAAAACATTTCTTGACATTGCAGCGTGGGAAATTGAGCGTGGAGACCGGTTCGGTGCTGGACAATATGGTCGTTGTCGATTCGCTTATCATAGAGGGTGTCGATCTAAACCTCGAACAAGTCGGCAAAAAGGGCAATTATCAGGAATTGTTAGACAATATCGGGAAGATTGATAATTCATCGTCCGAAGACTCCCATAAATTCCGCATCGGCCTGATTGCCCTGCGGGATATAAACGTCAACGGTTCTCTTGATCTTTTGGGCAAAAAAGTGGAGAAGTCGTTTACACTTGATAACTTCCAGCTCCGCGACGTTGGCGGCGATAGCGGCGCAAAAATAGGCGAAGTGGCGGCCACGATGATCAAGACCCTTATATCGAAAGCACTGGCCAAAGGGAATGGCCTGCTCCCCGAAGGTTTCGGAAAAGATATATCCAACCTGAAAGAACAGGGCATCGAGGAAGTAAAAAATGAGGCTACCAAAAAGTTGAAAGACGTTGGGGAGTCTCTCACGGGCGGGAAAAAATAAGACGGCGAACCGTGCTGGTTCGCCGTCCAGGGTTTCCAAAAACCGACCTCTATAATGCTCTATCTAATTCCGGCAGTCTAACTGCACTCGATCGTCAGGAAGCATCGCCAACCGGGGTAATCGTAACCTTGATCACCTGATTGGTCGGCGGATAGGTGTACTGATCGTGGACGGGCAGGATGCGCTTGTGTTCCGATGCCCCGGTATTGGGCGCGGACTCACGAGGCGCCTGGTCCGGGCCGACGCCCGGCTCCTGATTGACTTCGGTGCCCGCATCCCACAGCCTGATAAAACGGGTGACGTCGCCGCTTATCGGGTGACGGCTCCAGCCGCGGAAGAGCGGTATACCGAGCACGCCGGGAGCGTAAAACAGGTCGTTGGACTGTCCGAACATCGACGTAAACGAGAGGCGGTCGCCGGGCTTGGCGGTAACCATAAACTCGAACGCCTTGCCGGGCGTAGCCGGTCCGGGACTGGCATCGCCGACCGGAATGCTGAACACACCGGTCGAAATCACGCGGGGATTGCCGGCCATGCTGACCGCCAGCATCGACGGGTCGCCGTCTTCAGCCTGCTGTTCGAGGCCAAGGCCCTGATCGTATTGCCCGACCCTGAAGAGCGGGTTGAACAGACGCGTTATGGTCCAGACACCCGGAGAGTGCGGAGCCGGAGCGGTCCCGCCGGTCGACAGATGCAAAGTCATATCGGTCGAGACGTTTTCGATCCTGACCTTAAACGTTACCGCCTGGCCATATTCACCATGGTTTCCGAAACCGCCGCCGAAGTTATCGACGCCGACTTCTTCGGACATATTGTCGGCCTGGGCGCTGTCGGTCAACAGGGTATTGTCACCCAACTGCGCCGTACTTGACGGATCGTTCATGGAGTCCGTCGGATTCTGCGTGGAGCAGCCCACGCTCAGGACGGAGATCACGGATAAGAGAGCGAACATTTTCTTAAGCATATTCACCTCGCTTAAAAGGTTGGTTGGTTCAGCATTCGTTCTGTTTCATGCCCGGTCGGTTTTACTGAAACCGGGTTATCAGACTCGAACCTGCTTTTTGTTCTTGCCCTCTACAACAAACCAGTTATCACGAAACTATCACGAAACATTCAACAGTTTCTCACATGTCAAAAAAGTCAATTGGAGAATGATGCGATTACAACAGAATGGAAAAATCAGGCGCGGGCAAGGTCGAAATAAAACGTCGTACCTTTATTAAGCTCCGAAGCGACATAAATATCACTGTCGTGCAGTTCGATAATCCGTTTAGTGATAGCCAGCCCCAGGCCGGTTCCCTGTGTTTCCTGAGAAGTGCGTTTTTTCCCTCTATAATATGGAAGGAAAATATTGGGGACGTCTTCGTCAGCGATTCCGGGACCGGAGTCGGTTACTTTGATACGCACGTGGTGTTCACTCGGAATCAACTCCACCGATACCCGGGCTTTCGGAGGGGCATAACGAATGGCGTTATCGAGCAGGTTCGACAGGGCCCGTTCGATCATGCCGATATCGCCGGTCACCAGCGGAATCCCCGGTTCGTATCGGCAGCCGATTTCAACCTCTTTGGCTTCGGCCGACGATTTGAATTTCAAAATTACATCCTGAACCAGTTCCGCGATGGAAAACGGCTCCCGGACCGGTTTGGCATGAACGGCATTGAGTTTGGAAAGCTCAAACAATTCGGACACCAGTTGATTGAGATAGCGGGCGTTTTTCAAACTTATCTTGACATAGCGACCGACCTCTTCCGATGAAAACTGATCCTTCTTCATCAGAATCGTTTCCAGATACCCCTGGATCGAGGCCAGCGGCGTGCGAAGGTCGTGCGAAACGTTGGCGACCAGCTCCCGCCTTAGATCGTCGGACCGTTTCAGGTCATGGATATTTTGTACGATAGTATCGGCCATCTGATTGAAAGCCAGGGACAGTTGCCCGAAATCGTCCTGAGACGGATCGTTGAGGCGCGTGCTGAAATCACCGTTTTTAAAGCCGGTTACGACACCCGTCACCCGGCGCAGCCGCCTTGTCATAAAGAAGAACAGGATCAGTCCTAAGACACCCGTAAAGACCAAAGCTATAACCAAACCTTTGGCTATGGTCGATGTCAAAAACTGCTCCTTTATTGACGCCGACGCGAGATCGTATTGCTCGCCGCCGAGAATCACGTAAACAAACCCGCGAGCATTGTTGGTCAGCTTGATAGGTGCCGCCGAGAACGGTTTCTGACGGTCAAAATCGCGGGGATCGTCGCCTTCGACCGATACCACCCGGTCGCCCTTGATAAATTCGTCAATCGGTCCCAAAGATACTTTTTCGCGCTTGACCTTCTTGACGGGGTCGGCGAAAAACGCCATCACGTTGCCGGTCGAATCGAGCAAATATATTTCAATATGAGGATTGATTACCATCAGATGGTGCAGCAGATGCCCCATATCCGAGGTATGGATACTGTCCTGCACCAGTGGTTCCATTTCAAGAGCGATCGACTTCGCCAAATTGGCATTCATACGCTGATCCGCCTGCTTGACGAAGGCAATCGAGGAACTTACGGATATCGCAATATAAATGGACCCCATTAGCAGCAAAAGAATCAAAAACAGGGCCGACAGCCTGGTATAGAAACTCGAAAACAGCTTTTTCATTTTTCCAACTCGCCGGGTTCGACAAAACGGTATCCGAACCCCCAGACCGTTTTGATGTATTTCGGATTGGCCGGATCACATTCGATTTTGGACCGAAGCCGGTTGATATGTGAATTGACGGTGTGCTCATAGCCGTCGAACTGATAACCCCACACGAGGTTCAGCAGGTTCTCGCGGCTGTAGGCTCGGCCGGGATTCGACGAAAAGAGTTTTAAAAGTTCGAATTCCTTGACGGTCAATTCAATCGGATTGCCACCCATTGAAATTTTTCTTTTTTGCATATCTATTACAAGGTCACCAATTTGCTTGAGCCCGTTATCTTCTTTTTTATCCGACAACTGAGCGATCGACTCCACCCGTCTGAATATCGCCTTTACCCTGGCGAGCAGCTCTCGTATGCTGAACGGTTTTGTCAGATAATCATCGGCACCGAGTTCCAGACCCAAAACGCGGTCCATTTCTTCGGCCCGCGACGTCAGCATCAGGATCGGCACATACGGATTTTCCGCACGAAGCCTCCGGCAGATCTCGAAGCCGTCGAGTTCGGGCAGCATCAGGTCAAGGACAACCAGGTCGAATTTCTTGTCCAGGGCCGTCTCGAGGCCCTGTGCGCCGTTATCGCAATGTACGGTGGCGAAATTAAGATCGTTAAGATGAAGGCCGACAAGCTCCGCCAATTCCTTGTCATCCTCGATTATCAGGATGCGCCGCGACGGTTTATCGCAATTATTGATCATAGTCGACTTACCATATAAGAGTCTTTTGTCGAACAACTGCCGGACCCTGATTCTGCTCGAATCGGTCTCCGGTGTGTCAATAAAGTTAAAACATTAAAATACAACATTGGTTCCAGATGGACCGAGGGACCGAATCCGGCATTCAAAAATAATTTGTTCCTGGTCGAGGGTTTTTGTATAATGCTTTGCATGAATAATATTTGGATGCAAAATAATATGAAATTAATGGGGGAATGAATTAAAGCCATGCCCCGCCATAAGGATATAAGCGAGATTGTCAATTCCATCCGGCTTTTGCAGGGCATCAGCAGAAAGCAATCGAGCGAATTTATTCGTAAATACCGCATAACCGGTCCGCAGTTCGGGGCCCTCCGTATTGTATCGCTGACGCCCGGTATCTCGATGCATCAGCTCGGCGAAAAGCTGTACCTGCACATCAGCACCGTCTCGGGAATCGCCGACCGGCTGGAAAAGAGAGGCTATATCCGGCGGGAGCGAAGTGTCGAGGACCGTCGCATGGTGCAGCTGTATATAACCACCGACGGCAGAAAAGTGATCAAGAACACGCCGCTGGCCGGCATGGGTCTTCTCTTTCATACCATCGATAAGCTCCCTGCAAAACAATTGAACGAAATTTTGAAGGGATTAAGGCTCATCCTTGGTATAATGAAATTAAAAAACGAGAAAGTTGATAACGTTTGATGAAAATATAATCGAAAGATGACGGACAAAATGGCAGATCAAAATACAAATGAAGAAAAACAGACAACTGCCGGTAACGGAAAACATCGCGGCCGGAAAATTCTTATTCCAATACTGATCCTGCTGGTAATCGCAGCAGCTGTCTTCGCCTATTGGTACGAATTTCTCAGGGGCTACGTCTCCACCGATGACGCCGTCATCGACAGTGATGCGATAACCATAAGTTCGAAAATTCTCGGACGGATCGTGGCCCTTAACGCCGATGAAGGCGACTCCGTGACGGCCGAAGAGCTGCTGGTACATATCGACGATTCCGATTTACAAGCCCAGGAAACGCAGGCGGAGGCGTCGCTCGACCTTGTGCAGCAAAACGTCCGGGTGGCCAAAATAACACTGGCACAAGCCAGGGATGATTTCTTCCGGGATTCCGTGCAGTACGAAAGCAACGTCATCACCCGCCAGCAATACGATCACACCAAAAGAGCCCTCGAAATGGCTCAGGCTCAACAGGCCGTGGCACTCAGTAAGGTCACCGAGTCGCAGGCGCAGTTGGCGGTAATTCGGACGAAGCTCACTAATACGAATATCTATGCTTCCACGCCCGGGGTCGTGGCCCGCAAATGGGTCGTCCCCGGCGATATTGTCCAACCGGGGCAGCCTATTTTCACCCTCTTTGATCTTAACGATGTCTGGGTGACGGCATATTTCGAAGAAACCAAATTGGCGTCAATCCATACTGGAGATGATGTCGAAATTTCGGTCGATGCCTTTCACGGTCGCGATTTTTCAGGAAGGGTCGATTTGATCGGTGCGGCGGCGGCCTCTCAGTTTTCGCTGATCCCGCCAAACAACGCCTCGGGCAATTTCACGAAAGTCACGCAGCGAGTGCCGGTTAAGATCCTGTTTTCCGGCGATCAAAACGACGACCCGGGAGAAAAACCTAAACTGCTGCCGGGAATGTCGGTGGAAGTGAAAGTACTTTTAAAAGAGAAGTAAACGATGGCTATCAGCCAATGGCGCGGCTTTCGCGCCAAATTGATACATGATTTTCCACGGCTTCGGCCGGAGCACCCCTCATACCGCTGGTTGGTTCTGGCCGGGGTTATGATTGCGACTTTCATGGCGGTGCTGGATGCAACGATTGTCAACGTCGCCCTGCCCAAACTGATGTCCTCATTCGGCGTGACAGTTGACAAGGTCGAGTGGGTTCTTACGGCTTATTTGATAGTCTTCGGCGTGATGCTGCCGACTTCCGGATGGCTGGCCGACAGGTTCGGATACAAACTGGTGTTCAGCCTGGGCCTGCTTCTATTCACATTCAGTTCATTTCTGTGCAGCCTCGCCTGGGATTTTAATATACTGATACTGTTCAGGGTGATTCAGGGGGCCGGCTCAGGAATTCTCATGCCGGTCGGCATGGCCATAATAACGCGCGAGTTCCCTCCCGAAAAGCGAGGTATAGCGCTGGCGTTCTGGTCGATGGCCGCCTCGGCTTCGGTTTCGCTCGGACCGACTATCGGCGGATATTTGATCGACCGGTTTTCGTGGCACACGATTTTCGATGTCAACGTCCCGGTCGGAATTTTCGGGATGATCGTCGCGGCCATTATTCTGCAGGAGCGGAAGGCCGATGACTCACGGGCTTTCGACCTGATCGGCTTCGTCTCCCTGACGGCTTTTCTGGTGGCGCTTCTGCTGGCTCTGTCCAGCGGAAATTCCGCCTGGAACACCGGCGGCTGGACGTCCAACTACATATTGACCTGCTTTGCAGTTTCGGCCGTATCACTGGTGGTATTCCTGGTCACCGAATTCAACGTGAAACACCCGCTGATAGAACTAAATTTGTTTAAAAATTTCAAATTTGCCGTCTGCAATATCGTCCTGTTTATGGTAGGCGTAGCGATGTTCGGCACGACATTTCTTTTGCCGATATATCTTCAGAATTCGCTCGGTTACACCCCGTTCCAGGCCGGAATTGTTTTTCTCCCGGTCGGACTCATGCAGGGAATCGTGGCACCTCTGGCCGGGCTGTACAGCGACAAATTCACGCCAAAGCTGCCGATCATTCTCGGCCTGTTATTGATGTCCTACACATTCTATCAGTTTTCCACGCTGTCGCTCTTTTCGGAAAGCGGAGACATAACCATCCCGCTTATACTTCGCGGCGTCGCGATCGGTGCCTTGTTTGCACCGCTCATGACCCTGGCGATAACCGAAATTTCGCACCAGAAAATGGCTCAGGCTTCGGGGCTTCTCAACGTTATCCGGCAGATCGGCGGAAGCTTCGGCGTAGCGGTGTTCGGCACACTTTTAACCCGCCGTACTATATACCACACGACCATCTATGGTGAACAGGCCAATGCATATTCTGATATTTTTAAACAAACGGTAATGAAATTACAATCGTGGGCAGTTCATGCGACCGGAAGCACCGCCAGTGATGCACTCGCGAAAGCCAAAGCTCAAATCGGGATATTTATCTCCAATCAGGCTTTTATACAGGCGATCGACGACGTGTTTCTTCTGGCCGGCGTTATAATTTTATTCGGTGTTATACCCCTTTTTGCGATACGGTCCCGCCGTGCTGCCACCGGCCGCTATGCTGCAAACAACCCGGCCCACGCCCAAAAATGACAGGTTCATGAAATATGAAAACAGGTTTAAATATAGTTGTTGCATTACTAATATGCCTGAACGGCATTAGTGCAATGGCACAAGCAGTATCATCCGATTCACTTACAGTCGAGCGAGCGGTGCAATTAACCCTCAAAAGCCATGCCGCGATCCGCCAGTCGGAATATGACATGGCTGCCGCCGCGGCTGGGATCGACGTAAGCCGCAGCGCCTTATATCCGGATATCTCTTTAGGCGGCGATTATACGCATATCGGCCCGGTCCCCGAATTCGAACTTCCCGGACAGGGCACGCTTCAACTGGCTCCTTACAATAATTATGATCTGCACGCCAGCCTGAAACAAACGCTGTATGATTTCGGCCGGACTAACAAAGCCGTCTCGCTGGCGGAGGCATCGCATCAGGCTGCGACTGACAACGTCGATCTGGTAAAATTCAATCTCGCCTACGGCACTATCGGCGTCTTCAACGCGATCCTGATACTGCACCAAAGAATCGACGTCCTCGACGAACAACTCCAAACCCTCATGCAACACCTGGACATAAGTATTAAGAAGATAAACGCCGGGACCGCCACCGATTTCGATACCCTGACCATACAGGTCAAAATAGCCGTCATACAAAGCGAACGCATCGACGCCGTCCACGCCCTGAAGACACAGGAGATCATGTTTCGTCAACTGACCGGGCTGTCATCGGACACACCGATCAATCTAAAAGGATCTTTTGTAACCGACAAAATGGCCCTCAATGCCGACTCTTTGATTATGGCCGCCGACAATCAGCGTCCCGAACTGACTCTGGCCCGCGATGCCGAGTCGAGCGCCGAAGCCCGCTCGCAATTGGTATCGCTGGACGATAAACCCACTCTATCTTTGCATGTCACGACCGGTCTGAATAACGGCTATGAACCTGATTTGAATACTCTGCGCGGCAATTACGCGGCCGGAGTGGAACTTAAAATCCCCGTCTTCAACGGCCACAGGACGAAATTTAAAAGGGCCGCGGCCGACGCCGGTTTCAACTCGGCCCGAGCCCACACGTCTGACGTCGAGCAGCGGGTCAGATCCGAAGTGCTTCAGGCCGTGGCCGGTGTTAATTCGAATCTTGACAAGATCACAAGCACCGAAACCCAGGTGCAGCAAGCCCAAAAGGCGGTGGAGATGGCCCGTGTCCGCTATTCCACAGGGGTAATAACGAATCTGGACCTGTTGGACGCCGAAACCACGCTGTCGCAGGCCAAACTGATTCGCCTGCGGGCGCTGTACGATTACACGGTCAGCCGTAACGAACTGGATAGAACCACCGGCAGGAAAATCTGGTAGCCACATCGACCTGGTCCGGAGTCAATTCCATTCGGAATTAAAACAGCCCGTCGACACTTTGGCAGAACCTCAATATTTTTATCGAACATTATCTGCCTAAAATGGATATTAAAGTCATATTTATATGGCCTTGTACATTGAAAATGGAACATTACACCACCGGCAGTGTTAAGGCTAAATACGGCAAAACCGACGGCAGTGCTCGCGGAACATTGTGGCCGGTAAATTAAGGACCTTGACAAAAAGAAAAAGACCGAGTTCGCAGATGTAACAGCTACGACGGGCCAGAGTCAGAGATTCCTGAAGGAAGTGGTGATTGAAATGACGGACAAACTGACGATTGGTATTGATCTGGGTGGAACTAAAATCGGAGCCGCACTTGTAGACTCGAACGGGCACGACCGGGCCGGAATGCGCGAACAAACACTCGCCTCCGAAGGTGTCCAAGCCGTCGAAAGGCGCCTTCATCAAATCATAGCAAATCTGATCTATTCATCAAACGGCTGCAAACCGAATGCAATTGGTATCGGCGTCGCGGGACAAATAGACTCGAAGGCCGGCATCGTCCACAACGCGCCGAATCTTGGCTGGCACGATTATCCACTGGGCGGAATTTTATCCGACAAATTCAATCTGCCGGTATATATAGACAACGACGTCCGCATGGCCGCTTACGGTGAATGGAAACTGGGGGCTGGACAAAATGTCGACAACCTCGTCTGCATCTTTGTCGGGACCGGGGTCGGCGGCGGAATCATAAGCGGCGGCCGCCTGATTACCGGCGACGCCAACACGGCCGGTGAGATCGGACATATAACAGTCGATCTGAACGGCCCGTCCTGCCACTGCTCCAGCCGGGGATGTGTCGAAGCCTACGCCGGCGGCTGGGCCATCGGACTCGCCGCCAAACGGATTATCCAACAAAATCCCAAAGATGGTGCGGTCATTCTTGAAAAGGCACAAAATCAAATTGAGCAAGTTACCGCAGAGAAGGTCCAAAGCGCCGCCCGCGACGGCGATGCAGCGGCGGTTAAAATTCTAAATTTTGCGATCGACGCGCTGGTCGCGGGTATAACGTCTGTTGTGAATTTACTAAGCCCTCGCAGATTAATTCTCGGCGGCGGCGTGATCGAAGGTTATCCGGAAATGATCGGGCAGATCGAAAAGGGTGTTCGTCAGAAGGCCCTGACGGCGGCCGTGAAAAATGTCGAATTTGTAAAAGCCCGGTTAGGCGCCAAAGCCGGAATTCTCGGCGCGGCCCTGGCTGCACGCGACAGGCTATAGAGAAAGGACTTACAATGAACGGACAGAGCAAACTCGATGAACTGAGCATAAATACGCTGCGATTTCTTTCAATCGACGCCGTCCAGAAGGCCAATTCGGGACACCCCGGCTTACCCATGGGCGCCGCGGCGATGGCCTACGTTCTCTGGACCAAATTTGTCAAACACAATCCGTTCGATCCCGACTGGTTCGACCGCGACCGTTTTGTACTATCCGCCGGTCACGGATCGATGCTCCTGTATTCACTGCTTCATGTCACCGGCTACAACCTTCCGCTCGACCAGATAAAGCGGTTTCGGCAGTGGGGAAGCATCACGCCAGGACATCCGGAACGTCGGCATACTCCGGGAGTCGAAGTAACCACCGGGCCTTTGGGTCAGGGCTTCGGAAACGGGGTCGGCATGGCCGTAGCCGAAAAGCACCTCGCCGCACGGTTCAATAAAGACGAACATACTATAATAGATCATTATACCTATTCTATTTGCAGCGACGGTGACCTGATGGAAGGGATATCGTACGAAGCCGCATCGCTGGCCGGACATCTTAAGCTCGGCAAGCTGATATACCTGTACGATGCCAACCACGTTTCTCTCGCCGCTTCGACCGACCTGACTTTCACCGAAGACGTAATAAAGCGCTTCGATGCTTTTCACTGGCACACACAGACGGTCGAAGACGGAAACGACCTGACGGCAATAGGCAAAGCGATTGAAAATGCACAAGCCGAAACCGAACGCCCGTCGCTGATCGCCGTGCACACTCACCTCGGCTACGGATCGCCGAACCTGCAGGATACGTACAAAGCCCACGGATCACCACTCGGGCCGGATGAGGTCCTGGCGACCAGGAAAAATCTCGGCTGGCCGACCGATAAAGATTTTTATATTCCGGACGAAGTCCGCGATCACTTTCACAAAGCACTGGAAACGGGACAAAAAGCCGAGCAGGACTGGAAAAGTCGATTTGAGAAATATACCCATAAGTACCCCGACGAAGCCGCCCAACTGCACCTAATGATCGCCGGTGGGCTCCCGGACAACTGGACTGATGATCTTCCGATATTTAAACCCGACGACGGCAAAATCGCCACGCGTAACGCCTCGCATAAAATTATAAACGCTCTGGCGACGAAACTACCATCTCTTATTGGCGGTGCCGCCGACCTGGGACCATCCACCAAAACCTCGATGAAAGACCTCGGCGATTTCGAGCCGAAGGGATCCGACGAAACCGACACCCAGGGCTCGATCGGCGGCGGCTGGAGCTGGGCCGGACGAAATATTCATTTCGGCGTCCGCGAGCACGCCATGGGATCAATATCCAACGGCCTTGCGGCCCACGGCGGGCTGTTGCCTTTCGCCTCGACTTTCCTGATGTTCTCGGATTATATACGGCCCACCATCCGCCTGGCTTCATTGATGCACCTTCCGGTCAAGTACGTCTTCACGCACGACAGCATCGGCCTCGGCGAAGACGGCCCGACCCACCAACCGGTCGAACACCTGGCGAGCCTTCGGGCCATCCCCGGACTGATCGGTACTACGGCCGGCCGACGCCAACGAAACAACTGAAGCGTGGAAAATAGCGATTGAAACGAATGACCGCCCGACGGCACTGGTGCTCAGCCGCCAGGGATTGCCGGTTTTCGACCGAACGGAAACCGCATCGGCCGAAGGAGTCAGGCGCGGCGCTTATGCATTGAAAGATTCACAGCCCGGGACACCGGACCTGATCTTGATTGCCACCGGCTCTGAAGTCGCGCTGGCCCTCGAAGCGCAGAAAGTGCTTGAGAAAGAATCGATCAACGTCCGCGTGGTCTCCATGCCCAGTTGGGAGCTGTTCGAAGGGCAGCCGGAGGCTTACCGGGAATCGGTGCTCCCCGAATCGGTTCGTGCCCGAGTTGCAATCGAAGCCGCTTCACCGCTCGGATGGCACCGCTGGACCGGTCTGCATGGCGACATCATCGCAGTCGATAAATTCGGTGCCTCAGCACCGGGTAGCAAAGTCCTGGATGAGTACGGATTCAACGTCGATAACGTCTGCACTAAAGCCCGCAAACTGCTCGAAGCGACGGAGGCGGTGGAATGATGCGCGTCGGAATCGCCGCCGACCACGGCGGCTGGGAACTAAAGCATATGCTGATAGATGGTTTGAAAGCCGACGGCTATGAAATAAAAGACTTCGGTGCGAACGTGTACGATAAAGACGACGATTACCCCGATTTTGTCATACCGCTCGCCCGCGCCGTAGCCGACGGTACCGTCGAACGGGGCATTGCCCTTTGTGGCAGCGGAATCGGGGCGTGTATCGCCGCCAACAAGATCGACGGTGCTCGCGCCGGAATGGCCCACGAGATATTTTCGGCGCATCAGGGCGTCGAAGACGACAACATGAATATAATATGTCTGGGCGGACGGGTCGTGGCACTGCATTTGGCCCGCGAACTGATCGATGCCTTCTTGAAAGCGAAATTCCGCGGCGGCGGTCGTTTTCAGCGCCGCCTGGACAAAATAGACAAACTGGCGAACGGAAAGGCACAGCCATGAAATACAATCCACTTTTGAAGGTACCCGAATTCGGTCAGAGCATCTGGCTGGATTACCTGCGCCGGGACATGCTGGAATCGGGCGAACTGGGTCGGCTCATCGAAAACGACGATCTTCGCGGCATGACCTCGAATCCCCAAATATTCTGGAAAGCCATCGACGGCAGCGATGATTATACCGGTGCTGTACACACCCTGGCCCAACAGGGTAAAACCCGTGAAGAAATATACCGTACCCTGACCGTCGAAGACGTTCAAAGTGCGGCCGATATATTTCGCCCGGTGTACGATAAATTTGACGGTGCAGACGGTTTCGTCAGCCTCGAAGTCAACCCGCATCTGGCCCGCAATACCGACGGTACTATCAAAGAGGCCAAAGAACTCTGGAAAGCGCTGAATCGCCCCAATGTCTTTATAAAAGTCCCCGCCACCAAAGAAGGCCTACCGGCTATCCGCCAGCTTATATCCGAGGGCATCAATGTCAACGTCACACTCCTGTTCGGACTCGAACGATACCGCGAAGTGGCCGAGGCGTACATATCCGGTCTCGAAGACCGCGTTAACAAAGATAAATCACTCAAAAATATAAGCTCGGTCGCCAGTTTCTTCCTGAGCCGAATCGACGTCAAAGTCGATCCCGAACTCGAGCAGCTGGAACGAAAACAGAGCGGCATTGCCGTCGGCGAGATCAAAGGTCAGGTTGCTATAGCCAGCGCCAAAATGGCTTATCATATTTATAAAGAAATGTTTACGAGCGACCGCTTCCGGAAACTCGAAAAAAAAGGTGCGCGACCGCAGCGGGTTTTATGGGCCAGCACCAGCACTAAAAATCCGGCTTACAGCGACATCAAGTACGTCGAAGCCTTGATCGGCCCTGAGACGGTGAACACGGTGCCACAGGAAACGTTAAGTGCATATCGTGATCACGGCCAGCCCGCCAACCGTCTCGAAAACGACTTTGATAAAGCGCAACGGGTTTTGGACCGTCTGAAGGAATTTAACATTGACATCAACCGGGTCACGTCGGAGCTTATCGAAGAAGGAATTGAAAAGTTTAACAAACCGTACGATCAAACTCTGGAATCGCTCGAAAGGAGAATGGGAGAGATGAAAGCAGGACCAGTCGACCCTCAGGAAATGCTCGTTGCAGATTATAATAAATCCATTAAAGCCCGCATCGACGAACTGACCAAACAGCAGTTTTCAAAACGACTCTGGGAAAAAGACGTTTCTCTCTGGACCGACGACGAAAACACCGGAAAACAAATCGCCAATTCGTTAGGTTGGCTGTTCGTCGCGGGGAAAATGCTTCCGCACGTATCGGATTTGAAGAAATTCGCGGCCGGCGTCCGAAAAGACGACTTCAAGCACGTCGTCCTCCTCGGTATGGGCGGCAGCAGCCTGGCGCCGCTGGTTTTTTCGGAGACTTTTGCATCCGGCTCCGACGGCCTCCCGCTCGACGTGCTCGATTCCACCGATCCCGGAACGATTTTGAATATAGAAAAACAAATTCCGCTGAAAAACACTCTGTTTATCGTGTCGAGCAAATCCGGCACGACGACCGAATCGTTGACGTTTATGGAATATTTTTATCACAAAGTCAAAGACGTCAAAGGCGACAAGGCCGGTGAGAATTTCGTAGCGATTACCGATCCCGGCAGTTCGCTGGCGGACACGGCCAAGTCGCGCGGTTTTAGAAAAGTATTTCTCAACTATCAGGACATCGGCGGGCGGTATTCGGCGCTGTCGTACTTCGGCATAGTCCCGGCGGTACTAATCGGGGCCGATATCGAAAAACTGCTCGATCGCGCCGAGCGTATGGCCCAGGCCAACCAACGCGGTGATACCAAAGCCGCCAACCCGGCTATTGAGCTGGGGACCATGATAGGCGAACTGGCGACACAGGGATGCGACAAACTCACCTTCCTGACATCGGGTTCAATCGAAAGTTTCGGCCTCTGGCTGGAGCAACTGGTCGCCGAAAGTACCGGCAAAGAAGGCCGGGGCATTTTGCCCGTCGCCGGTGAAACCATCGGCGAACCGGGAGTCTACGCAAAAGATCGCATATTCGTTTACTTTGAACTTAAAGGCGACGAAAACAAAGAAGACCTGTCCCGCGTCAAAGCTCTGGCCGACGCCGGACACCCGGTTTTCATCGTCCGGCTTCAGGATAAGTATGATCTCGGACAGGAAATGATGCGCTGGGAGATTGCCACTGCTACCGCCGGGGCGGTGCTGAACATCAACCCGTTCGACCAGCCCAACGTGCAGGAATCCAAAGACATCACCAAACGCATATTGCAGGCTGCCATAAATGCAGGTTCGCTCCCGCAGCCGGACTTTGAAAGTGCAAACAGTGATGATGTGCTTCTCGATGCATCCGACGCCCACTTCGAAGACGGGCTCATGAAATTCCTGAGCAAGATAAAAGAAGGCGACTATGTCGCGATACAGGCGTACTTACCTGAATCAGATGATATGAACAAAGGTCTGCACGTAATGCAGCATCGTCTGCGCGACAGCCTGAGGGCGGCCACGACGGTCGGCTACGGTCCGCGCTTTCTGCATTCCACGGGACAGTACCATAAAGGCGGCCCCAACACTGGGCTG
The DNA here is from genome assembly GCA_963702205.1 of uncultured candidate division Zixibacteria bacterium. Classification (GTDB taxonomy): domain Bacteria; phylum Zixibacteria; class MSB-5A5; order GN15; family PGXB01; genus CALAMC01. Next base: position 647,013 of record OY969724.1, on the reverse strand, counting down.
TTTATACAGCTGGGAAGAGAATCGAAAGAAAACCTGGCCGTGCCGGGAAAAGATTATACGTTCGACCTCCTCATCAATGCCCAGGCCCGGGGCGACCTGGAAGCTCTGTTCAAGCACAAACGCCGGGCGATTAGAATCAACCTCGGCACCGACCCGGAAAACAATCTCAATCACGTACTGAACGTCTTCGCCGGTACGGTGCAGCAGCAGACCTGATCCGGCGGAAGGAAATGGAACATGCCACAAAGTAAAGGAATCTCAGCACTGTTTCTCGATATTGGCGGAGTCCTGCTCACCAACGGCTGGGACCGACACGCCCGCCGCGCGGCGGTCGAAAAATTCAATATTGATTTCGAGGAAATGGACGAACGTCACCACCTGACTTTTGACACGTACGAAGAAGGCCGCCTGACCCTGCATGAATACCTCAACCGGGTCGTCTTTTATAAGGATCGACCGTTTTCTCACGATGATTTCAGGCAATTCATGTTCAGCCGCTCCCAGCCGCACGACGACATGCTGGGTTTAATAAGTACACTTCGGAAGCAGTTTAATTTGCGGACGGTTACCGTCAGCAACGAAGGCCGGGAACTGACCGAACATCGCATCCGGAATTTCGGTCTGGCCTCCATGATCGACGCTTTCATCGTTTCCTGCTTCGTGCACACTCGCAAGCCGGATACCGAAATTTTCCGGATCGCACTGAATATATCGCAGGCGCGCCCGGAGGAAGTGATTTATATCGACGACCGACCCATGTTTGTCGAGGTGGCGTCAACCCTGGGCATACACGGCATTCATCACGTGGATTTTGAATCGACCCGGGTCAAACTGGCCGAATTCGGATTAGCGACAAAATGAAAAAACGAAAAGAACAAAATAAACGGATAGTCCAATGGATCAAATAAAAGCCGATATCGGTCTGATCGGACTGGGGGTGATGGGTCGCAACCTGGCTTTGAACGTGGCTGATCACGGATTCAGCATAGTCGGATTGGACCTCGATAAAGATAAAGTGAAAGCGCTGGCCGATGAAGGCGACCAGAAATCTGTCGCGGCGGTCAGTACTATGGATGAATTTCTGTCGTCGCTGCGCAAACCCCGCGCCGTGATGCTTCTCGTTCCCGCCGGAAAACCGGTTGACGCGGTCGTCAACGATCTTAGCGACCGGCTCGACCCGGGCGATATCGTAATCGACGGCGGCAATTCGCATTTTACCGACACCAACCGCCACGCCGAACAACTGGCGAACAAGAAAATAAATTTCCTCGGAGTCGGTGTCTCCGGTGGCTCCAAAGGCGCCCGTTACGGCCCGAGCATAATGCCCGGCGGTCCGAAAAGCGCCTACGAACGAGTGCAAAATATTCTCGAAGCGGTTTCGGCCAAAGCCGACGGCCAGCCGTGCGTGGCCTATCTCGGGCCCGGCTCGGCCGGGCATTACGTCAAGATGGTGCACAACGGCATCGAATATGCCCTGATGCAGCTCATTTCCGAATCGTACGATATCCTGCGTCAGGTCGGAGGGCTGACCTATGACGAAATGGCCGACACCTTCGAGAAATGGAACCGGGGGCAGCTGAGTTCGTTTCTTATCGAGATAACTTATAAAATACTCCGAGTCAGCGACGATGACACCGGCCGGCGGCTGGTCGACATGATTCAGGACGCCGCCAAACAAAAAGGAACCGGCAAGTGGACGTCGCAGGATGCCATGGAACTGCAGGTGCCGGTACCGACCATCGACGCCGCCGTCGGTATGCGCGATCTGTCGGGTTATAAAACCGAACGTGAACAGGCGTCCAAAGTCCTCCCGCGTAAGGATCACAAATACTCGGGCGATAAATCAACTTTGATCGGCCAACTTGAGCAAGCCCTGCATTTCGGCATGATTACAGCCTATGCCCAGGGCATGGCCCTGCTGAGAGAAGCGTCATCACGGTATGAGTACAACCTGCCGCTGGCGGACATCGCCAAAATCTGGCGCAGCGGGTGCATCATACGTGCCGCGCTGGTTGACGATATGCGTGAAGTTTGGACAAAGGCCCCGGATACATCGAATATGATGACAGCCCAGCCGTTTTCCGATATTCTGAAACAGAGCCGCTCGGCGACGGCCGAAATGATCCGGACCGCCATCGAGTCCGAAATACCCGCTCCGGCCCTGTCCAGCGCGCTGGCGTATTTCGACGGTTACCGTACAGCTCGACTCCCTGCCAACCTGGTTCAGGCGCAGCGTGACTTTTTCGGTTCGCATACGTACGAACGAATCGACCGCGAGGGAATCTTCCACACCGACTGGGCGGAACGGAAGGAGGCGAAATGATTTCGGCGCAAAAACCGGACCCGGTGGTCATAACTATTTTCGGCGGCGACGGGGACCTGACCTGGCGCAAACTGGTGCCGGCTCTGTTCGATATTTTTCTTCAGGACTGGCTTCCCGATCAGTTCGAGATAATCGGCGTGGATATTCGCAAGAATTCCAATACGGCCTATCGCGATCATCTGGCGACCGGTGTCAAGAAATTCTCCCGGCACAAAATGACGGCCAAAACGTGGAAGGAATTTTCCTCGCACGTTTCTTATCAGGCTTTGGATTTTACCAAAAAGAAATCGTACGAGTCACTCTCCAAACACATGGAAAAAACCGAACGCGACTGGGACAAGAAAGTCTGTCGGATATTTTACATGGCCGTCTCGCCGTCGTTTATCGAACCGGTGTCGCACCTTTTGTCCGAAACGGGCCTGTCCAAAGACAAGGACCGGTTCCGGATCGTGGTCGAAAAACCATTCGGGCACGACTATGAAAGCGCCCACAAACTCAACGAAGTCATGCGCCACTGCTTCGATGAACATTCCGTTTTCAGGATTGACCACTATCTCGGCAAGGAAACGGTGCAGAACATCGTCGCATTCCGATTCGCCAACAGCTTTTTCGAACCGCTGTGGAACCGAAATTACATCGAGCACGTGCAGATAACCGTCGCCGAAAAACTCGGAGTCGGGCACCGAGGGTCGTACTATGAAAAAGCCGGGGCGCTCCGAGACATGGTCCAGAACCACCTCATGCAGCTTTTGTGCCTCACCGGCATGGAGCCGTCGGTCGTGTTCGCGGCCGATGAACTCCGCGACCGTAAAGTCGACGTGCTTCGGGCGGTTCGGATTTACCGTCACGACGACGTACAAAAAATACGCCGTTCGGGGACAGTACGGCCGGGGGTGGATCGGACGGGACGAAGTTAAGGGTTATCGCGAGGAAGAAAACGTCGCCGAAGATTCATCGACCGAAACTTTCGCGGCCCTTAAAGTATTCATCGATAACTGGCGTTGGCAAGGCGTCCCCTTTTATCTTCGCACCGGAAAACGTCTTCAGGAAACACTGTCGATGATAGCCATACAATTCCGGCCGGTGCCGCACCAGGCCTTTCCGGTCGAAGCCATCGAAGCCTGGCAGCCGAACCGCCTGATAATAAACATCCAGCCCAAAAAAGGTATGCAGCTGCACTTTCAGGCCAAAAAACCCGGCCTGCGCATGATCCTCAATCCGGTCGAGATGGATTTCGATTATTCCAATGCCTACCGGGACGACCCGCCCGACGCCTATGAAACACTGCTGCTCGACGTCCTGCTTGGCGATCAGACCCTTTTCATGAGGCGCGACCAGATCGAGGCGGCGTGGAAAATTGTCGACCCGATCACCAACATCTGGGATGCAACCAGTCCGCCAGATTTCCCCGACTACCCCGCCGGCACCTGGGGACCGGTCGACGCACAGGCTCTGATTGCCCGCGACGGTTACACCTGGCTTTCGATGCCGCTCGACGGCACCGCTCACAAAGAGGCCGAGGATGATTGATGCTCAGCGTCTTTCCCGATATCGAAACTCTGGTCGAAGCCGCGGCCGAACTGATCGTTGAATCCGCACGGGAGGCAGTCGAAAGGCGCAGTCGTTTCCTGCTGGCCCTTTCCGGCGGTCATTCGCCGCAGCCGCTGTACACGACTCTGGCCCACGAGCCATACCGAAACAAAATGCCCTGGGAAAATACTATCGTACTGTGGAGCGATGAACGCTATGTCCCGCTGACCGACGAAAAAAGCAACGCCGGGCCAGCAATGGAACTTCTGCTCAAGCACGTTCCGGTTCATGAAAACCATGTCATGGCCATGTATAAAGACGGCCTGTCGCCGGAACAAGCCGCTAAGGCATACGAAAAAAACCTGAAAGATCTATTCGGTGGAAACCAGCCGCGTCTCGACCTGACTCTTCTGGGCTGCGGACCCGACGCCCACACGGCATCGCTTTTCCCCGGCAGCAAAACCATCGACGAACAAAAGGCCCTGATTTTGGCCGTGAATCATCCCGGCGGCGACGTCCCGAGGATTACCATGACCCCGATTTTGATCAATTTATCTCGCACGGTTGTCTTCATCGCCTATGGTCAGGAAAAAGCGACCGCCGTTCGCGAAGTTCTGGTCGGAGCCCACCGTCCCAAAGAGATTCCGGCACAGGCGATAAAACCGTCTGACGGCGAAGTATTATGGTATATCGACGGCCCCGCCGCCTCTCAGCTTGAAATCTGATAAAATCCGCTGATTCCCGATAAAACAGGCCTCCGGACCGGTATCACATTTGACTCAAACGTGGAACAATGTCTTTCCCGGCGTTGTTGCAGGAGAGTTGACAACATTTCAGCGGATAAGTCCACTGCAACTGAAGATTATATTTTGGAGGTTTTCGTTGTTTTCTGATCGACTGTCGCCAATATACCAGACTTTTCAATATCTGTTTGACCGCGCAAGCCTGATTGCGCGCTCGCAGATTATAGCCACAGTAAATTTCCTGATTATTTCGATATTGATTTCTGGGCTGACCGTACGCGCCCAAGGCGCGCCCGATTTGACGCCTGAAACGGGGCAGAGCGACAGCTCTCTGGCGGCCGTTCTGTCGAGTTTCACGGGACAATTCATCACACTTTCCGGGGCCCGCGAACTGGCTTTAAAAAATTCCGTCGCGGTGCATCAGGCCGAAGCCCTTCTGAAATCGGCCAAAGGCAACGTCCGTCAGGAACGCGGCGGCTTTGACCCGACCCTTTTCGCCGAAGTAAGTAAGTCGCGCTCGAAAACGCCGTCATCGACGCCGTTCGCCGGAGCCGACGCGCTGGATCAAAAACTGACCGATCTACGCGCCGGAGCCAGCATGAAGCTCCGCTTCGGCACCGAACTGGGATTTAATCTGTCTTCGACTCGTCTCGAATCGAACTCGGGCTTCTCGGTCTTGAATCCGGAATATTCCGCAACCGGCAGTTTCGATATAAAACAACCCCTGCTCGCCGGATCGTGGCCCGCGGCCAAAGCTCCTTTGACCGCCGCTGAGCGGGTCGAGGATGCCGCCGAAGCAAGATACCACGACGCCGTCCTCGGTGTCATTCAATCGGTTAACGATACATATTGGGACCTTTATACCGCCGAACGCGACCTGGCCGTATTGCAACTGACCGTCGACCAGGCCGAAGCGTTTTTAAATGAAACCAAAGTTCGGGCCCAATCCGGGCTGGCCGGACCGGGCGACGTGGCCAATGCGACCGCCTTTTATTCCCAGCAACAGCAGGCTCAACTGGACGGCCAGGAAAATCTCGACCGGGTTTCGAACCAACTGGCTTCTCTTATAGGCAGCCGCCCGGAAGGTGAGGAACAAAGATTTCGCGCCGCCGATAAACCGAACCGGCCCACGCTACCTTCGGCCAATGCCGATTCTCTGGTGACCGAAGCCGTCGACGGCAATTATGTCGTAAAGGCCGCCAAGCTCGAACTCGAAGCATCGAAGGCTCTTACACGCGGCGCCAGTTGGAACGTCCTGCCCGCCCTTGATCTTATCGGGTCCATCGGCGGCAACGGACTGGCCGGAAGCGCCCAGCAGGTTTTTTTCGGAACCGACACGCTGAGCACTACTTTTGGCGGTCCTGCTTCACAAGCGTACAATCAGGTCTTCAACCGCGATTACCCGACCTGGAGTGTAGGCATCCGGCTAACCCTGCCGATCGGTATGCGTTCATCGCGCGGTGAACGGGACCGTGTGAAAGCGCAGGAGATGACAGCCGAACAAAACCTGATCGCCGCCAAAAGATCGGTCGAAGAACAGGTCCGCAACGCCCTGCTCGATTACCGGCACGCCGAAAAGCGACTTTCCGCCGCGCAGGATGGTGTCAAGGCGGCCCGCGAATTGGTGCGCATCGGCAACATCGAATTCAAGGCCCAGCGCGTATCGGCCTTTGAACTGGTACGGCTTAACGCCGACCTGGCCGCCGCGCAACTGCGTTACTCCGAGGCGCTCGTTCGGTCCGCCAAAGCGTCATCGGCACTGCGCCGCCTCACCGGCGAAGGATTTGAAACAGAATAAGTTTTGCAGAGATAAAAGGATAAATAGATTATGATCGCCCCCAATAATATCCGAAAAGACATTGGTTTTATTCTTGTGGCCGGTGCCTTGACTTTATTACTGACATCTTGCAGCGGCCAGCAAAAAGGCGGCTTTGGACCGCCGCCGGTACCCGTCGAAACCGCCAGCGTCAACACGGCCGACGTCACCGACAAACTCGAAGCCGTCGGCAACGTCGAGGCCGCCGACGCCATCACGGTCGTATCCGAGATAGACGCCAAAGTAATGAGCCTGCCCTTCATTGAAGGTCAGTACATCGAAAAAGGCGGTCTGATAGCACAACTCGACGACAGCCAGGCACGGGCCGAAGTGGAAAGCGCCCAGGCCACACTCGATAAAACCAAAATTACTTACGATCGCACCAAAGAAATTGTCGATGCCAACGCCGCCGCGAGGCAGGAACTCGACGACGCCACGGCGGCCCTTAAAGTCGCGCAGGCCCAACTCGACCAGGCTCAGGTCCGGCTCGATAAAACCCGCGTGGTGGCACCTTTCTCCGGTGTATTGGGAACCCGGCGTGTCAGCCCCGGTGCATATCTGCGTACCGGCGATCCAATCACGACTCTGACCAAGATCAGTGAACTTAGAGTGAATTTCTCGGCCCCGGAGCGAACCTTTTCATTTTTGAGGCGCGGCTCGGGCGTCACGATCTCGTCACCGGCTTATCCGGACTACGAGCTCGACGGCAAAATCGAAGTCGTCGATCCCGTGGTTGATCAGACCACGCGAAGCGTCACCGTGATCGCTCTGGTCGAAAACAAAGACCGGCGACTCCATCCCGGTATGTCGGCCAATGTTTCGGCCGTCCTGCGCAATCGTCCCGATGCCCTTACTATACCTGATGAAGCGGTCTTCTCCGAAGGCAACCAGGCCTTCGTTTACGTCGTCAGACCCGACAGCTCGGTCGTGCGTACCGCCATTACGCTGGGAACGCGCCAGCCGGGGACGGTGGAAGTGACGCAGGGGCTATTGGCGGGCGAGGAAGTCGTGAAGGCCGGACATCAGAAACTGTACGATGGCGCGAAAATTATGAGGGTTCCGCCGGGCGGCATGGGTGCACCAGGCCAGCCGGAAGCCAAACCTGATTCGAGCGGATCTTCTTAATCGAATTGACCGCGATGACAGGAGCAGACAACAAATGAAAATATCACAAATATCGATAACTCGTCCGGTTCTGGCAACCGTGATGAGCCTTATTATCATACTTCTGGGTATCGTCTCATACACTCGGCTGCCGGTTCGTGAATATCCCGACATCGACCCGCCCATCGTGTCGATCAATACGTTCTATCGCGGTGCGAGCCCCAATATCGTTGAGACGGAAATAACCGACGTCCTCGAAGAAGAGCTCGCAACGATCGAAGGCGTCAAGACGATTACGTCATCGAGCCAGGAGCAGGGCTCGTCGATCACAATGGAGTTCAATCTCGGGCGGAATGTCGATGAAGCCGCCAACGACGTACGCGCCAAGGTCGCGCGGATTCAGGGGAATCTGCCCCGCGACGCCGACGATCCGGTCATACAGAAAGTGGACGTCAACGCCCAGCCGATTATCTGGATGGCCCTTTATGGCGGCGGCTATTCCAACCTCGAGCTTTCCGATTTCGGCGATCGCGTCCTCAAGCAGCGGTTGTTGCGCCTGCCGGGCATCGCGTCCGTGTTCCTCGGCGGCCAGCGCAAATTCGCCATGAGAGTATGGCTCGATCCCCAGCGGATGGCGGCCCATGGTCTGACCACGACCGACGTCGAATCGGCCATCACCCGCGAAAACGCGGAAATTCCGGGCGGGCGAATCGAAGGCACCGGTCGTGAGTTTTCGGTGCGGACCCGGGGTGAGGTCGATACTCCCGAGGAATTCTCGGCCCTGATAGTAAAAGAAAGCGGCGGTGAAATTGTCCGGCTGGGTGACGTCGCCACTGTCGAACTCGGCGCCGAAGACGATCGTACGGCCGTGCGGTGGAACGGCAAAGAAGCGCTCGGTCTCGGTATTATCAAGCAATCCGAGGCCAGTACTATCGACGTGGCCAATGCCGTCGAGAATGCGCTTCCGGACCTGCGCAAGATTCTGCCTCCGGGCGCCAAGCTTGATATAGCCTATAACTCGGCGATATTTATCAAAGATTCCATTACCGAAGTTCGCAACACTATTATCATCGCGGTGATTCTGGTGGTCCTGGTTATTTTGCTCTTCCTCAAGAGCTTCCGGGCCACGATCATTCCGACTTTCGCGATTCCGACGTCTATTATCGGTACTTTTGTCATCGTGTACGTCGCCGGATACACGATCAATATTCTGACGTTGTTAGCCCTTGTGCTGGCTATCGGGCTGGTTGTCGACGACGCTATAGTTATGCTCGAAAACGTCTATCGTCACCTGCAGATGGGTAAAACCCGGTTCCGGGCAGCCATGGACGGTGCCAGCGAAATCGGTTTCGCCATTCTGGCCACGACCATTTCACTCGTGGCGGTATTTGTGCCATTATCGTTTCTGACCGGCGACGTCGGCCGGCTGTTTAGGGAATTCGGCATTTCGGTCGCAGTAGCGGTGTTGATTTCGGGTTTTGTCGCTCTGACTCTAACGCCGATGCTCTGTTCACTGATATTGCGGCCACTTCACGGTGAAAGTAAAAGCTGGGCCAACCGCTCGTTCGATGCCTTTTTCGACTGGATGGACCGCACTTACGAAAAAATCCTCCGCGTCACATTGAAAAAACGCTGGCTGGTCGTGGCCGGCTCGGCGCTGATCGTCGTGATAAGCCTCGGGCTGCTTAAAGTAATCCCCAGCGAACTGGTGCCGACCGAAGACAGAGGTCTCGGCTTCGGCATCGTGACCGCCCCCGAGGGATCGACTTTGGCTTACACCGACCGCTACATGCGGCAGATTGAACACATCCTGCTGTCGGTGCCGGAATGCGAAGGCCTGTTCACCGCGACCGGTCTCGGATTCGGTGGTCCGGGGCGTGTCACCAACGGTTTCGTCTTTATGCGTTTGAAACCGCAAAGCGAACGCAAGAGATCACAGCAGGAGATAGTACAATCGCTGTTTTTCCCGCTCATATCGATTCCCGGCGTCATGGCTTTCGTAATAAACCCGCCGAGTCTGGGCCAGGGCTTTTCCAACCCGGTCCAGTACGTCCTTCAGGCAAGTTCCTATGAAGAACTTCAAAAGGCCGTCGGCATCATGATGGCCGGGGCCAAGAAACTGGGATATCTCGTCAACCTCGATACCGACCTCAAATTAAATAAGCCACAACTCGACCTGACCATAGACCGCGTTCGGGCCGCACAAATCGGCATTACGGTTTCGGAAATAGGTTCGACCATCGAAACCATGCTGGGCGGTCGGGTCGTGTCCAATTTCAAACGCGGCGCCAAACAATACGACGTCATCACCCAGATGCGGCCGCGCGACCGGTCGACGCCGTCGACCATTAACGATATCTATGTCCGCGGCACCGGCGGCCTCGTGCAACTGGCCAACGTCGTCGACGTGCACGAAACCGTCGCACCGAAAGAGTTGAACCACTTCAACCGCGTGCGCTCGGCGACCATCTCGGCTTCGCTGGCTCCGGGTGTGAGTATCGGACAGGCACTGACCGACCTCGATAAAATCGCCAACGACCAACTGCCTTCGGGCATCACGCACGAACTTTCGGGCATGTCGCAGGAATACCGCGAATCGAGCAGCTCTCTGTACTATCTGTTCCTGTTCGCGCTGCTGTTCATTTATCTGGTTCTGGCGGCCCAGTTCGAAAGTTTCATACACCCGTTTACGATTCTCCTGTCGGTGCCGCTGGCACTGGTGGGAGCGCTGGTATCGCTGTTCGTTTTAGGACAAACCATGAACATCTACTCCCAGATTGGCCTGATCATGTTGGTCGGGCTGGTCACCAAGAGCTCCATCCTTATAGTCGAATTCGCCAATCAGCTTCGGGCGCGAGGCAAAGACCTGTTCGACGCCGTGATCGAGGCCTCACGCACGAGACTGCGACCGATTCTTATGACGTCATTCGCGACCATATTCGGGGTACTTCCGATAGCGATCGGAATCGGGGCCGGGGCGGAATCCCGGCGACCACTGGGTATCGCCGTCGTGGGCGGCATGATTTTCTCGACTTTTCTCACATTGGTCCTGGTGCCGACCGTATATACGCTTCTGGCCCGCTATACCAAAAACGGAGCTCAGCGCAAAAACGAAGAACAAGCCGTGATGGAAACCGCGGCGGCATCCCCGGCCGGCGGTTCAAGCGAGTAGTTGGCGTCGCGGGAGTTTTCGTGAAAATACCGCACTTATTTAACAATATAGAAACGGAGGCACAGCATGCTGATTGTACGCGACAAATTTACGGCAAGGCCCGGACAGGCATCCAAACTCGCGAGGCTGTTTAAAAAGGTCTTCAGTACGGATTCCAGAGTAAGGGTCATGACCGATATGATCGGGGATTATAACACCGTTGTTATGGAAATGTCCGTAAAGAACCTGGCAGAATACGAAGAAGAAATGAACCGGTATAAATCCGGCGATATGGGACCGAATATTGATGCCGCAACAAAGGAGGAAATGTCCAAATACACCGGGATGTATATTACCGGCGGGCGCGAAATTTATGAAATCATTGATTGATACACTGGAATTTAAAAGTGCACGAAACCTGATGAAAAGGGGGCGTCCGGCTCCCTTTTTTTTATTATTTTAATCTAATTTGAATCATGTAATATAATACCATATGTCAACCTATACCCCTTCCGATATGGAGTCAGCACCTATTAAGGATGCGCTCGCCGAGCTTAAGGTCGACCCGTCAACCGGCCTCACGCCGGAAACGGTCTCCGCCCTGCGGAAAGAGCACGGCTATAACGAAGTCGCCGAGCAAAAGGGGCATCCCGTTCTCGATTTCCTTTCGAAGTTTTGGGGCCTCTCGGCATGGATGCTCGAACTCATATTGATCCTGTCGATCGTGCTTCACAAATGTTCTGATCTGATTGTCGTCAGTGTCCTTATGATGGTAAACGCCGTCGTGAGTTTCGTCCAGGAACGCCGCGCCGCCGGCGTGGTCGAAATGCTCCGACAGCGCTTGCAGGTCAGCGCGCGGGTTCTGCGCGGGGGAAACTGGCAGGTTATTCCATCACGCGAACTGGTTCCGGGTGACGTCATCCGCATACGCACCGGCGATATAATTCCGGCCGATATAAGACTCCTCGACGGGGCCGCGAGCGTGGATCAATCGGCCCTTACCGGAGAATCGATCGACGTGGATAAAGGACCCGGCGACGTGCTCTCATCGGGTTCCGTTGTCCGACGAGGGGAAGGCACCGCGGTCGTTATACTTACCGGGGCACATACATATTTCGGCCGCACTACGGAACTGGTGCAGAAAGCCCGGCCGAAACTTCATATCGAAGCCGTCGTGGCCAACGTGGTGCGCTGGCTCTTTATTGTCGTCGGTGTCCTGTTGGCGGCGGTTATCGTACTATCCATAATCCGTGGTGAACCATTACTGGATATTATCCCGCTCCTGCTTGTCCTGCTGCTGAGTGCCGTACCGGTGGCACTGCCGGTTATGTTTACGGTCAGCATGGCGCTCGGATCGAGAGAACTGGCCAAACGGGGAGTCCTGGTCACGCGCCTGAGCGCCGCCGAGGACGCCGCCAGCATGGACGTCCTCTGTGCGGACAAAACCGGTACCATCACCATGAACCAGCTGACCATAACGGGCGTGATTCCGCTGGGGAATTTCACCGAAGCCGACGTGCTCCGCGTCGGCGCTTTGTCTTCCCGCGAAGCCAACCAGGACCCGATCGACCTCGCGTTTCTGGCGGCGGCGGAAGAGAAACACATTCTGGATAACGAACCCAATACAAAAACGATCTCGTTTACACCGTTCGACGCCAAAAACCGTCGCACCGAAGCCGTAATCGAACGAGACGGAAAACATCTTCGGGTGATGAAAGGGGCCGTCAAGACTATCGCGCAGCTTTGCGAGCTTCCGCCCGAACGAATCAAAGAGCTCGAAAAGAACGTCGATGAATCGGCGTCGAAGGGATATAGAACTCTGGCGGTGGCAAGAGGGCTGGAAACAGCCAAACCGGAACTGGTTGGACTCGTGATGTTGCACGATCCACTCCGGCCGGACGCCGGGAAATTGATAAATACCCTTCGCGGCCTCGGGGTCGCGGTGAAAATGCTCACCGGCGACGCCCTCGCGGTTGCAAGGGATATCGCACGCGGAGTCGGCCTGAACGACATCGGTCGCGCCGAGGATCTCAAGGCGGCACGCGATACCGGCCACAACGATACGGTCGATTATATCGACAGCGTCGACGGCCTGGCCGAGATATATCCCGAAGATAAATACATTGTCGTGCAGAAACTCCAGGCCGATGGACATATCACCGGCATGACCGGCGATGGTGTCAACGATGCTCCCGCTCTGCGTCAGGCCGAAGTCGGCATTGCCGTAAGTACCGCCTCCGACGTCGCCAAGAGCGCGGCGAGCGTCGTCCTGACTGCGCCGGGCCTGACGAATATCGTGGAACTGGTGCAGCAGGGCCGGACCATATATCAGCGCATTTTAACCTGGATAATCAATAAAATCAGCCGCTCGATCCTGAAAGCCGGGCTCGTGTCGGTCGCTTATGTCGTCACCGGGAAATTCATCATCTCCGCGTTTGCCATGCTGCTTTTGACCACCATGAACGATTCCGCGAAAATAGCACTCGCCACCGATCGCGTGCATCCGTCGGGTAAACCGGAAACCTGGAACATCGGAGGATATATCGCGGTATCCGTGGTAATCGGCGTCGCGATGGTTCTTGAGGCCCTGCTTATGTTGTATTTCGGCTGGTCACGATTCGGACTGGCCGCCAACGAAAGCGCGCTCTACTCCTTCAGTTTCCTGACAATGCTCTACATGGCGATATTTTCCATTGTTTCGATACGGGAACGCCGCTGGTTCTGGGCAACCGCACCGAGCCGAACCCTGCTTATTGCTCTCATAGCCGATGCCGCCGCCGGCACGATTCTGACATACGCCGGGCTTCCCGGACTCGCCGCCCTGCCCTGGTGGCAGACTTTGATCGCTTTTATCTATTCCATGGTTTCCTGTCTCGTAATTAACGAGGCTCTGAAAATGGCTGTGATCAAATGGTTCGTTCGAGACTAACTCTTATTTTAATCTTAAATCAGTAAACTGCAATCGAATTAAATTTCCTTTTTTGGAGTCAATATGAACGAAATTGGACAAAGAAAGCTCTTTATTAATGGAAAAGTGTCGTTTGGACATTTGAGCGGCGAGGATTATTTGAGGCCAGTTCATAAAATCATATAGGATTTTTATATACGGTCACTGTTATATTTCGGCAAACACAATTAAGATAGCGGAGGAGGGAGTTTGATAGATTATAACCACTTGCACCCGATGATCGTACATTTCCCGATCGCCCTCGTAATCGTCGGATTCCTTTCGGATGTGATCGGGCTGGTGACCAAATGGAAGTTTTTCACGTCGGCCGGTTTGTTTTTAATTATACTCGGCAGCCTCGGAACTCTGGCAGCCTACCTGTCCGGCAATTTGGCCGGTGAGGGAATCGAGGCATTCGGCGCCCTCGGCACGGCCCTTGACACCCACGAAAACTCTGCCGTCGTGGCCGTCTGGACCATGATGATTCTCGCGGTACTGCGCACGCTTCTGGCGGTCACCGGTCGCATGACCGGGTGGCTGAAACTGGGCATGGTCATTCTGTTGGCGGTCGGTGTGGGAACCATCGCCAGAACCGGGTACTACGGCGGTGAATTAGTCTATCGCCACGCCGCAGGGGTCGACCTGACTTTTGGCAACGCCTTCACTCAAAACGCCGCCTCTCCGGCGCTCGAAGAACCGCTTAAAGAAGCTGAAGAAAACGACTGATCGGTTTGAAAAATAATAATTCGTAAACAATAACAAGGGAGAAAGAAACGATGTTTAAGACAATCACGCTGGTTTTGACCCTGGTCATTTTTGCTTCGGCCTTTGCTTTCGGGCAGGACAATCCGGCACGAACACTGACCGTTAATAATCTCAAAGCCGCCTTTGAGGGTGAGACGACGGCCAGCGCCAAATACGCGGCCTACGCCGCCAAAGCCGCCGAAGAAGGCTTTACCAAAGTCAGCAAACTTTTTGAGGCGGCCTCGAAAGCCGAGGGAATTCATGCCTCCAATCATCAGGCGGTCCTGGCCCAGCTTGGCATAGAACCCCCGGAAGTCACGCCGGAATTCGAGGTTAAAACGACCGTCGAGAATCTGGAAGACGCCATCAAAGGCGAATCCTACGAAGTCGACACGATGTATCCCGACTTCCTGAAAAATGCGTCGGCATCGAAAATCAGTATCGCCGCCATTTCTCTCAACTATGCCTACGAAACCGAAAAAGTGCACAAGATGCTCTACACCAAAGCCCTCGCCGCCATCCAGGCCGGTTCGGACGACGTGTTGTCCGGGTCATATGCGGTTTGCACGACCTGTGGCAATACGTACGATACTGAAGCGCCCAATCGTTGCGGCATTTGTATGACCCACAAAGACAGGTTTATTTTTATATCATAAGAATTACATTTTGTAGTTCATATAACCGAGGACATTGCGGCCGATGCCTGTCGAAATTACCAGAAGGCACGGCCGCTGCTTATTAATAGCAAGCGGCATTGAAGCCCGGTCCGGGAGAATCTATTTTCAGCTTTCATTATAAGCCAGTGTTCACCACATCGGGGGAACGGAGGCAATAAACCGGCGTTTCAATAAATACGAAAAACGATTTCATGAAAGAATTCTGATTATGAAATATAATGTCGCTCAAAAGCTGATTGGAAGCCATCTGGTATCCGGTGAGATGAAAGCCGGAACCGAAATCGCCGTCAAAATTGACCAAACCCTCACTCAGGACGCTACCGGAACCATGGTCATGCTCGAACTGGAAGCGATGAACCTCAAACGGGTCAAGACCGAACTATCGGCGCAGTATGTCGATCACAACCTCGTCCAGGCCGATTTTAAAAACGCCGACGACCACCTGTTCCTGCGCAGCGCCGCCCGGAAATTCGGAGTATGGTTCAGCCGCCCCGGCAACGGCGTCAGCCACCCGCTGCACATGGAGCGGTTTGGCATTCCCGGAAAAACCCTGCTCGGTTCCGACAGCCACACCTGCGGAGCGGGAGCACTGGGGATGCTGGCCATCGGTGCCGGTGGGCTCGAAGTGGCGCGGGCCATGGCCGGGGAACCGTTTTATTTTAATATGCCGAAAGTTATGGGCGTGCGGCTGGTCGGCAAACTACCGGATTGGGTCAGCGCCAAAGACATCATCCTGGAAATGCTGCGCCGCCACGGTGTCAGCGGCGGGGTCGGGAAAATTATCGAATACTACGGAGCCGGATTAGATAACCTTACCGCGATGGACCGCCATGTTATCGCCAATATGGGCGCCGAACTCGGTGCGACTACCTCGGTTTTCCCGTCGGACAAAGCCGTCAAATGGTTTATGAAACAGCAGCGTCGGGGAGACGACTGGCTTGAACTTATGGCCGACGATGGCGCGCAGTACGACGAGCACGACGAAATCGACCTGGGCAAGCTGGAACCGCTGATTGCTCTGCCGAGCAGCCCCGGAAACGTCGTCCCGGTGAAAAAAGTCGCCGGAAAAGAAATCTACCAGGCCATGATCGGCTCGTCGGCCAATCCCGGACTACGCGATTTCGCCATCGCGGCTTTGATTGTCGACGGCAAACAGGCCCACAACCGAGTCTCGTTCGATGTCAACCCATCGTCACGGCAGATTCAGGAAAACCTCATGGAAATGAAACTGCTTGCCAAACTACTCCGGGGCGGGGCCAGAATTCACCAGGCCGGGTGCAACGGGTGTATCGGCATGGGTCAGGCACCGGCAACCGGCAGAATCAGCCTGAGAACCGTCCCGCGTAATTTCCCCGGACGATCCGGCACGAAAGAAGATTCGGTATACCTGTGCAGCCCCGAGACGGCGGCGGCCTCGGCCCTGACCGGTGTCATTACCGATCCGCGCACGCTCGGTATGCCCTACCCGGAATTCAAAGAACCGGAGAAAATTATCATAAATACCGACATGCTCCTCGCTCCGGCCGACGACGGTTCCGCAATCGAACTGGAAAAAGGACCGAATATCAAAAGACTTCCGATCTTCGATGAATTATCCGACAACCTCGAGGGCCCGGCGCTGCTTAAAGTCGGCGATGACATCTCCACCGATGAAATTATGCCTGCCGGCAGCAAAGTGCTGCCGTTCCGGAGCAATATCGAAGCCATCAGTAAATTCGTCTTCGTGCAAATAGACGAAACCTATCCGGCCAGGGCGGGCAAATACCAGTCTACCGGTTCTTTCATAGTCGGCGGCAACAATTACGGACAGGGATCGAGCCGCGAGCATGCGGCGCTGGCTCCCCGATATCTCGGCGTCAGGTGCGTGCTGGTCAAAAGCTTCGCCCGGATACACCTTCAAAACCTCGTCAACTTCGGAATCGTACCGCTGGTATTCCAGAATGCCGCAGATTACGACAAGATTTCTCAGGACGATGTGCTGTCCCTGAAAAACGCCCGCGAAGCAATGCAGTCAGGAAAAGTCATTGAGGTTATGAATAAAACCAGGAACGAAACGTATCAGACCGAACACAAGATGAGTCCCCGGCAGGTTGCAATAATCCTCGCCGGTGGATTGATAAACATTCTTCGCAATCGCGATTAGTACATATCGCTAACGGTGCAGATGCACCGGTCCCGCTTTGCCTTTGGCGGTTTCCGGCATTTTGCGATATACCACCCACGCCCCGACAATAGACATCGCTCCGGCCACTATGAAAGGCAGGTCGAAAAACGCCACCACCAGCACCCCGGCTATCAACGGACCGATTGCGATTCCCAGACCGAAACCCATCGTCACCACACTCATTTGCCGCCCGGCGCTGTCGACGCGGGACAGGTCCGCCACCACTGCCAGAGCCGGAGCAACCACCGCGGCTGAGGCCAGCCCCTGTGAGATGCGAAGGATTGTCAACTGCATCATCGACGTTGCCTCACCTAAAAGTATTGTGGCCGGGGCCATCAAAAGCAATCCGATTATAACCAGCGGACGGCGGCCGATGCTGTCGGACAGTCGGCCCAGAGGCACCTGCGACAACAACCGCCCGATCATCAAACCGCTGAAAGCGATGCCAAAACTGAAGGCGTTCATGTGCAGGCGGGCGTTGAATTCGTTTTCCAGCGTGGTAACCATCGAAAAGGCATTAGCCGCAAGAAATGTGGCCACTCCGGCGCTAAGTATTCCGGGGCTCAAAAGCGAGCGATCGATGATCCTGAAACGCGGCTTGACATTTTTCGCAGTCTCAACCGGAACATTCTTGATCCACAGTTGCACCAGTACAACCGCCAGAAAAACGAAAGCCGCCCCGGAATAAAAGGCCGCGTTAAAACCGAAGTGAACCTGAAGAAAACCACCGATCACCGGACCCGCCGCGAATCCGATCATTCTGAGCGTCGAATAAACCCCCATCGAGCTGGCCCGTGTCTCCTGTTTCGTTATGACCGACATCAACGCCATCGAGGCTGGAACCGTCAGCGCCAGCCCAATACCCTGCACCGTTCTCAGCACGAGCAGATCCAGATACCGGTTCGCGAATACGTAACACAGCGTCGCCAGGCCGACCATGCCCAAGCCGACCTGTATAAACCGCTTATGCCTTCCGAAACGATCGCACAAAGCCCCGGTTAAAGGCTGCAAAAGCGAATTGATTAAACCATAGATCGATATCAAAATCCCGACCAGAACCGGGACAGGAACCTCGAAAGCTGGATGCGGCAGGCGTGCCACGTAGAGCGGAATTACGATAAAGAGAATGCTGTTGCCCAATGCATCGGCCAAACGAGCAATCGACAACGCCAGCACCCCGCGATTTATCCCCAGATATTGTCCGATTCTGTCGCCGTTCAAAGCCGTTAAGCTCTCCCGGCCATTGCAGTAAAAATCCAAAAGGCAGCCATAGTCCATTATACAACAATGGACGGTGCAAAACTATTAATATAAAGTGAGCAATATTCATATTTTTTCTGTTTATTTCACTCGGGATTATCGCATTGCCCGTACCCGCCGGAAGTTACATTTTTGCACCGTTGACATAGATCCTCGAGCCACCGGTTACGCGATCGGGAATAGAAAAGTAAGCGAAGCAGCTTCCCAGCTCACTTAAATAACCGCACCTCCCGAATCATCTATCTGATACAATGACACGGTGCATCCTGCTCTTTCAGGAACTTTTCGGCATCGGGTCCCTGCAGCATCGCCAGCGTCGCCAGAAAACCGGCTTCGACACAATAATTGCCGACAACTGTCACACTCCTCGGCGCACCCGCCACCGGCCACCCCGTGCACGGATTCAAAATGTGTCCCATCCTGACCCCGTTGACCATACAAAACCGCCGCAGGTCGCCGCTGGTGGCCACGCCTCCATTGGTAAGATTGATCTGCCCGACCGCCGTCTTTTCGTGTTTGGGATTTTCAACTCCGACCACCCACGGGACAGAGTTGGTATCGCTTGTTATGGCGCGGATGTCCCCACCGAAATTGACCATCACCGTAAATCCGGTGGCCTTATAAAGCATTTCCGCGACCAAATCGACGGCATACTCTTTCCCGACCCCACCCAGGTCGATTTCCATACCGGGCCACATTCTGAACTTGCTCCCGTCCCAGCTTACTTTATCCCAGCCGACCTTCTCAAGCAACGATTCAATTAATCCTGAATCGGGTTTGGCGCGAGACCCGTCAAACCGCCACGCCTTGCGAAGCACCCCCGACGTGATATCGAACCGCCCATCACTCAGACGATAACTCTGGTCGGCGTAGTCCAGCAGTCTCGCCATCTCTTCGTCGACTTCGACCGCTGCACCATCGCTGTTGTTGATGGCAAAGACGATATTGTCGTCCCGATAGCGGCTGAATTTCTGTTCGATACGCCTGGTTTCGGCAAAAGAAAGCGATGCCAAATCTTCGGCATCGCTCTTGTTGTTGCACCTGACCAGAATTTCACAGGGGCTCGCCATTGCGGAGAAGCCGATTAACCAGTGCGATTCCGCCCGGCTGACCTCGTATTCGAGTCCGGTCTTAGAAATCATAGCCGAAACCGACCCGCGCCATAACGGCGTCGAGTTTGGGGAAGAGTTCCGTCCGGCTCAGCACTCCGAGCGATTTCGGAGGGCTGAGGTCTCCGATCTGACGGTAGTACTCCGCTCCGAAACTCAGGTACAGACCATGTTCCACGGTGAGAATGTACTCCAGCCCGTATGTCAACGCATGAAACGGCGCCAGGCGGTAGTCCGCCGAGGCGAAAGCCGGAAGCGGCGCGCCGTCGAGCAGGTACGTGTCATAAAAATCGGCTCCGGTCTGCTTATACCATCTAAAATGCGGCTGCAGGGCGTGCCCGGCGGCGATGGGGAAACGATAGTGCACGTCAAACGTCCGCGACGTCACCCCCCAATCATCATGATAATAACGATATGAAAAATCTATGGTATGTCCGCCGATATAGCGGCGTATCTCGCCGTACACGGCCTGTTTGCTGCGGTTGTCGGGGCGCGATTCATAGACATAGCCGGTCGGCTCGCCCGGATCGGACGTTCCCGGTCCCTGCACTACACTCAATAATTTGTATGGGTCGTTCAAATACCCGGACGCATGACTGTACGAGTAATCCAGCCGCAAAACGGTTCTCCGATCGAGCACCTGGGTGAATCCGACCACGGCATCGACTACGTTTTTGCCCTTGCCCGGAATATTTCCGCGTTCGCCGCCTTCTCGTTCACCCTCACCTTCTCCGTCGCCGCTCGGCGCCATCATTCGTGAAAACGGCGTCGGGGCACCCCCGAGAGGACTGACAACGTCGTGGGAAAAAGATGCGCTCGCCGAAATGGTCGTATTTTTGCGGAATAAATCCCTCGTCAATCCGGCATTGAGACCAACCGATGTATAATCGTGCTCGGTCGAAAGATGCGCACCCAGGACGGTCGTCGAAAGACGACCCAGCGGAAGAGTAAAGCCGCCGTCGAAACCGAAGCGCATATCTTTGAATGTATTATCCAGCGGTATCTCACCCGGTTTGGCGGTGTATGTACTTGTCCCGGAAGTACCGGTAAACGTCTGAATATGATTTGACGGTGCCGCGCCGTTGGGCGAGGCCCCGGTCAGGCCGTCGAATGTAACATGACCATTGAAAAATCGTCCGCCCTTGAGCGGGCGGGTCAAACCGATAACACCTTCGGCTGCCTGCACCCGGTTGGTTTCGGAATAAATCAATATCGATGATTCGAGTTTGCTGCCGGTGGTGGCGCCGAGAGCGACACCGCTGCCCAACAAGGTCGCGACGACTGCGGTCAAAGCACCCCGAATCGATGCTTTTCCGGTCAGTTGCATCCGCAGCCACCTCCGCCGAAACTGCGGCCGCCGCTCGATGCTTCTTTACTGAAATAGATATGATCGTCCATGGCCCGGTCCAGGGCCGGACTGTCCATCTGCATTTCCGGCCTGGATAGCACATCGCGCTCCCAAACCTGCACACCGACCACGGCGCACCCGGACAGGAAAAACGACAATACTATAACGACCAGAAAGCTTATGATAATCATGGGACGTTTCTTCATTTCGACCGTCCTTTATTCAAAAGCTGAAAAATATCATACTCTATGCTGTCGGCCTTGTCCTGCACGAAACCCTGATGCGTCGCCACGAGTCGCCCGTCGCGGCCGTAAACGAACGACGACGGCATCGCGTCCAGACCGTAGCGCTTGGCGAGGTTCCCGGTGGAATCGAATACTTTGGGAAAAGAGGCGTGCATGTTTTTCATGAATTCGAGCGCGGCTTTGTGGTCTTTATCGACGTTTACCGCGATGATTTCGAAACCGCTTTTATGGTACTCTATCGTACAACGCCTGCATCCACGGAAACGACAGGCGGCAGGGACCGCACCACGAAGCCCAAAAATCGACATAGACGACCTTGCCTTTTAGATCAAGGCTGTCAGGAACAACCGTTTGAATGACATCAATTGAATCCGGAACCTGTTCCGCCCTGGTCGTGACGACCGTTGATAACAATGTCAGGAATAAAACTGCCGACAATCGAACTGCATTTTTCGGACGTGCATATCTGGTCATGATTCAGTAACCTTTCATTCAACAGGTTCTTCAAAAACCGATTGTATCGTTAAGGCCTGGCAGTTACCGACAGACTCTAAACACGCTCCTTTAAGAATATCCGGGTTCGATCGGCCGGACGCACGGACAATCCGGCGTCATTATATTTTTAAACCGCCGTTCATGAGTTTGGTTCCCCGATTTGTCTATAACACGGACCCACTAAGACTATTATACAATATTGTAGTATTTCTGAACACCGGGCGCAATTCCTCCTCCAAAGCCGGTGTCGGAGCGTATTATTTAGTATACCGCACGAAGCGGGCGGATAATACCCACAAGATGGAGATACAAGAGTTTCAAGATAACGAATTTGCGACCGAGAATTAATTAAGGGTCTCGTCTTACTTGACCCCAATATAACCGCGAAGGAGTTATCTTTCATGAAATCGAACCGACCTGGCCCGCATTGGATATTATTTATAACCTGTTTTCTGGCAATTTCCCCCGGTTTCTTAAGCGCACGCGAACTAAATGCGCCCTCCTCCGAACAGACCGCAACCGACCGGCAATCGTATGAATCCCCTGACTCCTCAAGCCACCAGTTCATAATTCATGAAGTCTGGAACGACCTTGAATACCTGACAACGCAGCCGGATTTCTATTTCGTCGTCGGCGGGCTCGGTATCACGCCCGAAGTGTTCAAAGCACCGTTTAAACATGAATCGATCGAGGTGACCGAAGACTGGGGCCCGTCGCCATTCGCCGAGGCCTTTTTCGAGACCGGTGAAATCATCGGTGACGGTATCTTCCCGGTCGCAGTTTCGGCGGCTTCATGGGGCGTGGGAAAACTCGCCGGTTCATCGCGCCTGTCAAAATTCGGCTCTGATCTGATACGAGCCCAGGCGATGAACGGTCTCTTTACGGTGGCACTGAAAGTCGCAGTCAACCGCCCCCGGCCGAGCGGCGCGAACTATTCGTATCCGTCGGGTCACACGTCGTCGGCCTTCACCACGGCCGGCGTCATTTATTCCGACTTCGGTCCGGCCGCCGGCATACCGGCATTCGCGCTGGCCGGTTATGTGGGCCTCTCGCGCCTTCAGGAGGGAAAACACTATACGAGCGATGTCATAGCCGGAGCCATCCTGGGAAGCTACGTCTCTTTAAAGCTGGCGCATAAAGACAAAAGCCGGAGCCACTTTTCCGTCAGCCCTTTTGACGCCAACGCCGGCCCCGGTGTTTCATTGCGCTACCGATTTTGATTCCTTGCCAATCCGGACTTTGCCGCCAAATATAGAATTTGCAATACAAACAGAATTGGCTTATGTTATGGTATAGGGATTTTCAGCGGTAAGGATATTCTTCAATGTCACAAGATGAGTCAAATGACGACAGGACTATGTCCTTTATAATTCTGGCACCGGGAACTGAGGTTCTGCATTACAAAATTATCGAAAAAATCGGCGCCGGGGGGATGGGTGAGGTATATCTGGCGGTCGATATCAAGCTCAACCGTAAAGTCGCGCTCAAATTTCTTCCGCCGCATCTGTGTCAGGACGAGGATTGCCGAAAGCGTTTTACGCGTGAAGCCCAGGCCGCCGCTGCCCTGGATCATCCCAATATCGCCGCCATCTACGAAGTCGGTGAATATCAAAACCGCCCGTTCTACGCCATGCAGGTGGTCGAAGGACGGTCGCTCAAAAAAGTAATTGATGACAAAGACCTGTCTATCGACCGCATCATTGAAATCACCATTCAAGTTTGTGAAGGACTTCAGGCCGCTCATAATAAAGGCATCATTCACCGAGATATCAAACCATCGAACATTCTGATTGACGACCATGGCCGGGTGCGAATTGTCGATTTCGGGCTGGCGTCTATTCAAGGCTCTGAACAATTGACCAAAACCGGTTCGACTCTGGGCACAATTGGCTACATGTCGCCGGAACAGGTTCGTGGCGAAGACATAGATCAGCGCAGTGACTTGTTCTCACTCGGAGTCGTACTATACGAACTCATCACCAGACAAAATCCCTTCAAACGCGACTCTGAGGCGGCCACGTTGAAAGCTGTGAGTGACGATAACCCACAGCCGGCGGCCCGCTACCGGGCCGACCTTCCCGACGGTATCCAGCCGATTCTCGACAAGGCCCTGGACAAAGATACAAAGACCCGCTACCAGCATGCTGATGATCTGAGGGCCGACCTGCTCCAGCTAAAACGCTCCCTGGACTCAAGCAACTCCATCATCACAGCCACGAGGACTTTGCATCGCCCCACATATTTCTGGCTGATATTGACCTCCGTTATAATCGTTTTTACTGGCATTTCAATATTTTTTTATATGCGTTCGGGACATAAATACACGATTGTCACTCCTGAATTCAGGAAAGTAACCAATTCCGGAAGTGCCTATTATGGAGTAATCTCTCCCGATGGCACGTACTATGCCTATTCGAGCAAGAATCAGGATAAATTGACAATGACAGTTTATGTGAGTGATTTCGATGGCCAACAAGCAATAAAGCTGTTTGAAGGAGACTATGTGGAGGCTATGCGCTGGTCACCTGACGGCAAAGAATTAATAATCCGAGCACATCAAAGCGGGGATCCGGACCGCATCGATGTCTTTCTGATCCCTCGCCTCGGAGGTCAGTTCCGGCGCTTTATCGTTCCGGGTACGGCCGATTATTACTGGGATCTGTCCTGGATGCCCGATGGAAAACGGTTTATTACTATTGCCGATGCCAATAGAATAATACTGACAGATAAACAAACAGGGGATACTACGGCCATTCCATTATCGATAGGGTTTCAGGACGTTGAATTCGGAGGCGTGACTGGCAACGGACGCTGGCTGGTATTCATTGGATACTCTGATTCACTGGTCGGGGTTTTTGCGGCTGACATCGGTAATGGTCAGGTGCATCGGATTGCCGAGGGTTTTTTTTCGGGGCCGACATTATCACCATCAAATGATGCCATCTATGCGATATTAGGCGGTTTTGGTCCGAATTCAAATCGTATCGTCAGACTAAAATTTAATGCCGTAACCGGGGAATGTGAGGGCCAATATGAAATACTGGTTTCGGGGCTGCCAGTCAGTCTCGGATTAACTGTGCCCAAAGATGGCAAAAGAATCCTAATGAGGCAACTTCGCGTTTCAAGCAACCTCATTGCCGCAGATATTCAGCAAGGATCAGATTATAAACAGGTTCATCGACGGCAACTGACATTTGGCACCGGATGGGTTAAGAATCCGTCAATTTCTCCGGACGGCAAATTAATCGCATATTCAGCTGAAGACAATGGGACGTTTCAGATATTTGTGATTCCAAGCGCGGGTGGCGAATCCATACAGCTGACACATAGGGGCATTTTCAATACGCCGCCGGTATGGTCGCCAAGTGGAGAACAAATTGCATTCTTCAGCCTCGATAGCCTCATGGGCAAAGCTGACAGTCTTTTGGGCAAAGTCGCCAGCCATCTGGCATTTGTATATGCTGAAAGAACCGGCAGCATGAGATATAGCAGTTTGAATTGGGGCATATCCTTCGAAGCAGACTGCATGGATTGGACCATCCCTAATACGATTGTCATCAGCCATGGCCAACGAATAGCACCAATTTGTGTAAATGTCTCAACCGGAGACACATCATCATTGGAATGTGAACCGCTTAAAGACAGACTTTGCTGGACCCATTACTCTCCCGACGGTCGCTATATAGCGGTTTCACCGGGCAGAGAAGTTTGGATATATTCATTTGAAGATAAAAAAGCCAGGTTTCTGATCACTGCCAATGCCTATACTCTTGGTTGGAGCAAAGACAGTAAATGGGTTCAATACCTTACAAAGGATCGTGTTGTTGCCAAAACCAATATTGAATCCGGGAAAACCGACACATTAAGTATACTGCCTGATATGGATTGGTTTTTCGATGGTACCGCCGTGGCAATTTCGCCCGATGAATCATTCCTTGTATATGAATTGGGGCAGATTCAAAGAGACCTCTACCTGATCGAAAATTTCGATCCGCATGTGAAATAAACTATGCCATCTGACGACGACAAAACCCGCAGTTTTACGTTCCTGGCCGCCGGGACCGAGGTCGGGCATTACCGGATTATCGAAAAAATCGGCGCCGGGGGGATGGGTGAGGTATATCTGGCGGTCGACACCAAGCTCAACCGTAAAGTCGCGCTCAAATTCCTACCGCCGCATCTGTGTCAGGACGAGGACTGCCGAAAGCGTTTTACGCGTGAAGCCCAGGCCGCCGCTGCCCTGGATCATCCCAATATCGCCGCCATCTACGAAGTCGGTGAATATCAAAACCGCCCGTTCTACGCCATGCAGGTGGTCGAAGGACGGTCACTCAAAGAAGTAATTGATGACAAAGACCTGCCTATCGACCGCATCATTGAAATCGCCATTCAAGTTTGTGAAGGACTTCAGGCCGCTCATAATAAAGGCATCATTCACCGAGATATCAAACCATCGAACATTCTGATTGACGACCACGGCCGGGTGCGAATTGTCGATTTCGGACTGGCCACGATCCGAGGCTCTGAACAACTAACCAAAACCGGTTCGACTCTGGGCACAATTGGCTACATGTCGCCCGAGCAAGTTCGTGGCGATGAAATCGACCAACGGAGCGACTTGTTCTCAGTTGGGATTCTTATTTACGAGATGGTTACAACTCATAATCCTTTTATTAAGGATACTGAAGTTGGCACGACCCAGGCCATCCTGGATGTTACACCCCAGCCTATGGCGCGATTCAACCGTGAGATAAATCAGGATTTTGATAGGGTAATTTTCAGGCTGCTTGAGAAGAATGCTGATTTAAGATATCAAACGGCCGCCGACCTTATAAGCGATTTGAAAAGAACAGGCACAAGCGCTGGTTTATCGATTGCAAGTCAGGGCAGAAGTCGACTCTTAAAAATGCTGGTGGCTGCGATCTTAATTACGGTCGTTTTTTTTACCATCCTTCTGGTCACTAAAGAACCCGACAACCCCAAGGCGTCCCAAAAAATGATTGCGGTCCTGCCGTTTGAAAATATCGGAAGCCCCGAAGACGCCTATTTCGCCGACGGCATGACGGAGGAAATTACGTCACGGCTTGCCCGCATTTCCGAACTTGGCGTCATTTCACGGACCAGTGCTATGCTGTATAAAGCTTCATCGAAAAGCATCCCGCAGATTGCGCGCGAACTTGGGGTGGATTATATCCTTGAGGGTTCGGTCCGATGGGATCGATCAGGGGACATCTCAAGAGTCCGCATTACCCCGCAATTAATCGACGTGTCCAATAATGCGCATGTATGGGCGGATGTTTATGAATCGTCTTTAACAGATATTTTCAACACTCAGGGTTCCATCGCGCTCAAAATCGCCCAGGAGTTGGGCGTGAGCCTGCTGCATGACAAACAGCACAATATCGCCGCAAAACTCACTGAAAATAGCGAAGCATACTGCCTGTATCTGCGGGGACGCGAACTCCTCAGGCAGGTTGATTGGCGTCGCGAAGATTATGAAATAGCCATAAGGCTGTTAGAGCGGTCAATATCTCTCGATTCCGGCTTCGCCGAAGCCTGGTCCCAACTGGGATTCGCACATCTGCGTATGTACGCTTACAATCATGACCGCACACCCGGAAGACTAAAAATGGCATTTGAAGCTACGCAAAAATCGCTCGATCTGGATTCTCTGCTTAGTGATGGTCACCTGACAATGGCGTATTATTATCTTTGGGGGATTAACCAAAATGACAGCGCAGCCGCTCACATGGAAAAAGCCAGATTGGACCTGGCGGGAACCTCGGACCTACATTATATAACGGCGGCTTTAAAGTGGTCCAAAGGTCATTTTGACGAATCATTAAGTCATTATAAGCAGGCTCACAATCTCGACCCGCTTGATGCAACAAAGGCCTCCCAAGTAGGGCACTCTTTAATGAGACTCAGGCGTTATCGTGAGGCGCTGGAGTTTTTCGACGAATCATTGTCCCGAAGGCCGGATCAGCAATTCGCCTATCTGGAAAAGGCGCGAGTTTTTATGGGATTGGGCGAACTCGACAGTTGCTACAATGCACTCATGCAGCTTCCCGATCGGTTTGACAGAGGAGCTTTTTGGGTTTGGAATGAATACTACGGCTTTCGGCACGCCTGGACCGACGCCCTTCAACATCTCGACTCGGCATTCGTGGCAATGGAAGGCCAGAATCTTGAGGATTATCTGACATGGTTAAAGGTATGGGTTTACTATGCAAGCGGGAATAAACGTGAGGCAATAAGACTGGCTGATTCGCTGAGAATTGCGGTCGAGATGTCAATTCATTTGTATTCAAAATATAATTCAAGGCATTTGCTTCTTGCGGAAATGTATGCAGTTCTTGAAATGGATTCTGCGGCGGTGGCTGAACTGGATTCTTATGTCGATGCACGACGAAATCCGTCTTCGGAAAGACCTAAGGCGATAAATCTCCACGACAAAGCCCAAATCTATACTATGATCGGCAAATATGATGAAGCGATGGATGCCTTAGAACAACTTATGACAGTACCATACAACTTATCCGTCAACTGACCTTCCCCCGGATTAGTGGACAGATCGAAAGGATAGGGTTATGTTACTATCCGGAGGTGTTCAGAT
The DNA here is from genome assembly GCA_963702205.1 of uncultured candidate division Zixibacteria bacterium. GTDB lineage: Bacteria > Zixibacteria > MSB-5A5 > GN15 > PGXB01 > CALAMC01. The sequence goes on along the minus strand of OY969724.1, from coordinate 618,741 downwards.
GTCATCAGGATCGAATCGACGGAAGTACGACCGGGAGTTCAAGTTGGAAGCAGTACGGCTGAGCCGTGAGGCGGGCCGGACAGTGGCCGGGGTGGCCCGTGATCTGGGAATCAGCGAGAACATGCTGCATCGGTGGCGCAGCCAGTTTGCCCAGGAGGGCGAGGCGGCGTTTCCGGGTAAGGGTCACCTGAGTCCGGAGCAGGAAGAACTGCGTCGGTTGCAGCGGCAATTGGCCGATGTGACGGAGGAGCGGGACATTTTAAAAAAAGCGCTGGCCGTCTTCAGTCGCCGGTCGAAGTGAGATATGCCTTTATGCGGGACCATGCGTCACAGTTTCGACTTACGTTGATGAGCCGGGTGCTGAGTGTCTCACGGAGCGGCTACTATGCCTGGCTGGTCCGACCGGAGAGTGCGCGGTCGATGCAGAATCGGCAGTTGCTGCCGCTGATCCGGCAGGCGTACCTGAGGAGTCGTCGGACCTACGGTTCGCCTCGTGTGACCGATGAGTTGCACGATCAGGGACATGTCTGTAACGAGAAGCGAGTGGCCAGGCTCATGCGTCTGCATGGGATACGGCCAAAGGCGGTAAAAAAGTTCAAGGCAACGACGGATTCGAAGCACAAGTTGCCGGTGGCGCCGAATCTGTTGAGCCGCGACTTTACCGCTGCCAGTCCGAACCGGGTGTGGCTAGCTGATATCACGTATATCCCGACGACCGAGGGCTGGCTGTATCTGGCCGGCGTGCTGGATCTGTACACCCGTCGGGTGGTCGGCTGTGCCATGAGTCCTCGGATCAACGCTGAGTTGACCTTGAGCGCGCTTGGGCAGGCCCTGGTGCGGTATCGCCCGGGTCCGGGGCTGATCCACCACAGCGACCAGGGCAAGCAGTATGCGGCCGGAGACTATCAAAAGCTCCTTCGTCAGCATCAGGCCATCACCAGCATGAGTCGGAGAGGTGATTGCTGGGACAACGCACCGATGGAGTCGTTCTGGGGCACGTTGAAGCAGGAGCTGGTGCATCACGAGAACTTCGTGACCAGAGATGAAGCGAAGGCGAAGATCTTTGAGTATATTGAGGTGTTTTACAACGGTCAGCGTCGGCATTCGTCGCTGGGTTCAGTGAGCCCGGCCGAGTACGAATCCGCCGCCAGACCACAACCGACACGGAAGCAATCACCGTGTCTTAACTGAGTGTCCATCAAATGGGGGGAAGGTCAAACCAACTCAAACTGGACAGCGATTGGGACCCGCTTCGCGATGACCCTCGCTTTAAAGCTCTATTGCGCCGAGACGGGAAAGATCAATCCATGTAATCAGACAGGGCACCGCTCACTGCCCGGTCGTGAATCCGTACATCTGAAGGCCGTCGTACATCGGGCTCGGGTTTTTCATCATGTTATGATGATTCTCAGCCGTGCTGTCCTTGAAAAATGCGCACAGATAATCCGTATTCGTCAGCAGCGCGGCATTAGGCGTGAACACCAGCGAATCTCTTTGACCGTTCCAGTGATACGTTCCCGGTACCATGATGGAATCCATCCAGTTCATCATATAATTCCACATGTCGCCGCTCATCATGCCGTAACCGCCGTAATGGTCCAGCGAATCGTGCCAGTGGTGCATCTGCTCGCCCCCGGCAAGATGAATGTCGTGCATAGCCGAAAGCGTATCGACCGGGCCGGAAAATTTGATACTGATCGAGGTCGACGGCGCCACACCGGTGCTCCCGTCGGCAGGGAATATCGCGGCAATTGAAGCCGGATGTCCGCTGTTGTCCTCCACAATACCGTTCTTGCCGCCGCAGCCTGAAATTAATAGGACGGCCGCAATAACACCGAAAATGAGGTTTAGTTTTTTCATCCGTTTTCCTTTTTTTCGTTATACAACTACCCCGAATAATAGTTGGGCCCAAACACCAGCGTCGCCCCCAAATGCCCGGCGATTCCTACCACAACGGCCGTTAAAACCAGTAGTATTCTGAAGACCACCAATAGCTTACGAGAACCACTGTGTTTCCACTCAAATGCCGTGACAGCCGTCACAGTCGTCAGTACAGCGGTCACCAGACCCAGCGCCCGGTGCCACAGGAAATAGCTTTCCAGAAACGATGGGAATTTCGATCCCGATGCTCTCGCCAAGCCCAGAAGCGCCGCCACTATGGCCGAAAACGCCGCCCAATATATGATGGTCGCAGCCATTTCCTCATACCGCTCCAGCCCGAAAATCAGCCGTACCACGACAAACGCCAGAGCCACGAGCACCAGTGCAATAGGGAAATGAACTACGGCCGGATGCAGCTTCCCGAGGAAAGCTATCACCCCGGAACTGCCCCCGTGCTCGTGTTCGTGCACTCCGGTTTCATCATGTTCGGATGTCCCGGCGATATCGGGATGAGCCGCAACTGCCTGTTTTGTCGAAACATCTTCTTCATGCACCGCTTCAGCGGTCGCCGAACTGTCGCCGGTTGCATTGTCTGTCGTCTGGAGATTTGCCAGGTAGGCGTCAGGATTGGCCAGAAAATCCCGGCGACATTTATTGCAGCAAAAATAAATCCGCCGGCCTTTATAATCCAGAAAGACGTTTTTGTCGACTTTCTCGGTCGTCGTCACCGGGCAGTACTCATTGGTTACAGCCTGAGCCTGTGCTTGCCCCGATGTCACAAGCAATACGGCCGCGATCAACCACAAATATCGACTTATAATATATTGAAAATCTCTCATGTTCATGGCGCAACCTCCTCCGTGCTCGCCATCTGACGTTTTGCCTTCATTTCAGCCAACAGGCAGTACAAGGTCGGTACGGTAAAAACAGTGATCAGCACGACCGTCATGCCGCCGAACGACGGTATCGCCATCGGAACCATAATGTCCGCGCCGCGGCCGGTCGACGTCAAAACCGGGATCAGCGCTAATATTGTCGTCGCCACCGTCATCAGAGCCGGGCGAATACGCCGCTTGCCCGCTTTAACCGTCGCCTCGCGGATTTCCTCGACGGTCGACGGCTTCTCGCGCTCGAAAACCTGCTTGAGATAGGTCGATATAATGACACCGTCGTCGGTCGCAATTCCGAACAAAGCCAGAAAACCGACCCACACTGCCACCGACAGGTTGAACGTATGCACCTGGAACAACTCCCGCAACGATACCCCGAACGTCGAAAAATTCAAAAACCAGTGCTGGCTGTAAAGCCACAGCATCAAAAATCCTCCGGACCACGCCACGAAGATGCCGGAGAAAACCAATAACGTCGTCGAGACTTTCTTGAACTGGAAGTATAATATCAGAAATATTACAACCAAAGACAAAGGCAGGACAACCATGAGTTTTTTCTCCGACCGCACCTGATTCTGATACGAACCGGCGAACTCATAGCTCACCCCGGCCGGGATGTCGAACTCGCCCGAATCGATCTTACTCTGCAGATATTTTTGTGCCTCACGGACCACGTCGACCTCGGCATGCTCAGGCTTTTTGTCAAAAATTACATAACCGACCAACTGCGTGTTTTCGGATTTTATGACCATCGGCCCGCGTACGTAGTTTATCTCGGCCAGCTCGATCAGCGGTATCTGCGCCCCGGTCGGTGTCGGAACCAGCACTTTGCCGAGTTCATCGAGATTATTACGCAACTCCCTTTGATACCGCACACGCACCGGGTATCGTTCGCGACCCTCGACCGTGGTCGTCAGATTTTTCCCGCCGATCGCGACCTCGATCACGTCCTGGACCTGTCTGATACTTAAACCGTAGCGGGCGATCTTTTCACGGTCGATATTTATTTCAAGGTACGGTTTCCCGACGATCCGGTCGGCGAGGACGGCCGACGGTTCGATCGACGGTACTTCCTTTAAGTACTTTTCAATTTCGAACCCGACTTTCTCGATCGTCTCAAGATCGGGACCCTTGACTTTCACGCCCATCGGGGCCCGCATTCCGGACTGAAGCATCACGATTCTTGCCGCAATCGGCTGCAGCTTCGGTGCCGACGTCGTCCCGATCATCTTACCGGCCTTGACGATCTCATTCCAGATATCATCGGGCGATTTTATCTGGTCGCGCCAGTTACGGAACGGTCGACCGTGCGTGTCGGGAATCAGGTCACCTTTTTCATCGCGCACGAATTCCAGTTTATCATCATCGTACTTAAACTGCAGGCGGTGACCGTTCTTGTCTTCCTTGTATTTCGACTTGTAATTTATCACGGTCTCGAACATCGAAATAGGAGCAGGATCGAGCGGGGAGTCGGCCCGTCCGAGCTTGCCGACAACCGATTCAACTTCCGGTATACTCGAAAAGGCCTTGTCCTGATGCTGCAGCACGTCGAGAGCCTCACCTATCGAAGCGTGCGGCATAGTGGTCGGCATCCACAGGAAAGATCCTTCGTCCAGATTCGGCATGAATTCTTTGCCCAACCCTGGAAACGTATGGTTCAGGGCCACGTACGGTCGCGTCGAGCGGACCCAGCTTGGCATCCACCCGAATATTTTGCCGAACCCCAGCCAGGCCATTAATCCTATCAACACCAACAAAGCCGGCATTGATAAAAACATCGCCTTGTGCGCCAGGCACCAGCGGAGAATCGTTTCGTACGCTCTTGAAAACATCCGGAACAAAAACAATATGCCGCCGAGCAGTATCGCCACGAACAGGAAATTGACAAATGTCCCGGCGTCGACCCCGAGCGGCTCCCAGTGGCCCGCCAGAAGCCAGCCGACTATGATAACCACCATATAATTGAAATACGTCGGAACTTTCGAGGTGATCTTTTCAGGAAATTTATCTTTGAAGTACAAATACACCCCGATTGCAATCAACAGCAGCCCGGTAAACCAGAAGGCGAAAAGGAACGCCGCGACACCCGCCAGCCCCAGTCCGAACGGCCACAGTTTACGCGACCTTGCCAGGTTTTTACCCCGGGTAAAGAGTATGTGCGCCATTGGGGGAATAATCGTCAACGCTATAATAACTGAAGCAACAAGTGCAAACGTCTTGGTATACGCCAGCGGCTTGAACAGCTTGCCTTCCGCCGCCTGCATGGTAAACACCGGCAGAAATGAAACGACCGTGGTCGCGATAGCGGTAAGGACCGCGCTGCCGACTTCCGACGATGCGCGGTAAATTATTTCCAGAAGGTTCTCACCCGGAGAGGAAGCGTCGATATGTTTCAATATATTTTCACAAATAACTATACCCATATCGACAATGGTCCCGATGGCGATGGCAATTCCGGACAGCGCCACGACATTGGCATCGACACCGAACATTTTCATCGCGATAAAGGCAATAAGTACCGTCAAAGGCAATAATCCCGAAATGAGAAGCGAACTGCGCAGGTGCATGACCATCATTAGTACCGACTATTATCGTAACGAGTATTTCATCCACCAACGCCGTGTCGAGCGTTCCGAGCGTTTCATAAATCAACCCGGACCGGTCGTAAAACGGAACCACGGTCACCTGCGACGTGCGGCCGTCGGGCAGAACTTTCTTCGGCAGACCGGGAGCTATTTGGGCTATTTTGGCCTTGACATTATTTATGGTAGCGAGCGGATTCTCACCATAGCGCACCACCACCACGCCGCCGACCACTTCGGCGCCGCCCTTATCGAGCGCACCGCGTCTGAGCGCCGGTCCCAGTGAGACCGAGGCCACGTCGGCCACTCGTATCGGGACGTTGCCGGTCTGTTTGACAACCGTATTTTCGATATCCGATGTGTTCTTGATAAACCCCAAACCCCGGATAACATATTCGACCTTGTTGATCTCTATCGTTTTTGCACCGACGTCGACATTGGAGCTGCGCACGGCATTGAAAACGTCGCTCAACTTGACGCCGTTGGCGCGCATGGCGTCGGGGTTGACGTCGATCTGGTATTCCTGTATGAACCCGCCGACCGACGCCACTTCAGATACACCGTCGGCCGACTGTAATGCATAACGCACCGTCCAGTCCTGAATCGAACGCAGCTCGTGCAAGTCCCAGCCGCCCGTCGGGTTACCGTCTTTGTCGCGACCTTCGAGCGTGTACCAAAAGACCTGCCCCAGCGCCGTGGCATCGGGACCGAGCGCCGGCTGTACTCCATCGGGCAGCGTGCCGCCCGGCAGCGAGTTCAGTTTTTCCAGCACCCGCGAACGCGACCAGTAAAATTCGACGTCGTCTTTGAAAATCACGTAGATACTGGAAAATCCGAAATACGAATAACTGCGGATAGTTTTGACACCCGGAATACCGAGCAGCGCCACCGTCAGAGGGTACGTGATCTGATCCTCCACGTCCTGCGGCGAACGCCCCATCCACTCGGTAAACACGATCTGCTGGTTTTCGCCGATATCCGGTATGGCATCGACCGGAACCGGATTGCGCTGCAAGCCGCCGATCTTCCAGTCGAACGGTGCGACCATGACGCCCCAGCCGATGAGGACCATCATAATCAGAATGACGACGAGCTTGTTTTCCAGGCAGTACCTGATAACCCGGTCAATCAGGGACGGGCGCCCGAAATCCTGCTGAGGTTGTGCCATGACCCGGTTACTCCGTCACCCTGTCGCCGGGGGGAAGAGGTTGTTTGATTTCGCCGCAGCGGAGCATCTTTTCTCCGTAAAAAGAATTAAGGACGATATCGGCTGTCTGCAGCCACCACGCCCCGGCTTTTTCTCTGGCCATGGGACAGAAAGTTAAATAGTACGGCGCGTCTCCGGCATGACCGAACGTATCGTGCAGTTCGATGGCCGCCTGCGACAGGTGAAAGAAAGCATCACGGGCATCGTCAATTGTCGTCGCCTTTTGTCCCGACTCGGCGGCGCGTGTGAGCGCGGTCGATATTTCCATCCACCGTTCGTGCGCCTCGCCTTTGAATAAACTCATCTCAACATCTGAAATTGATTTTACCAAAGCTCCGGATGCCGATTTGGCCGCGTCAGGATCGTCGTTGGCCAGGGACATTTGCACGTCGAAATACGACTTATACACGGATTTCAGAGCTTGTTGCGCTTCTTCGCAATGGTCGAGCCGTTTGGCTGAGCCTGCCTTGTAATCGACCCTTTTTGGAGGAACTATCGCAGCGGCCGGAACCGTCTCGACATGATGATGCTCCGTCGCAGCCGCACCGGCCTCCGGCGACATCATACTCGGCCTGGCCTCGATTTGCAGTTCGCTGTCGAGCTTGAAAGCACCGTTGGTCACCACCAGCTCGCCCTCTTTGAGGCCGGCCTTCACGACATAAAAATCACCTGCTCTCGGTCCGAGCGTGACTTCACGGCCCTCAAAAACCGAACCACTGTCAGCCGGCGTCTCGACATAGACGATGGCCCTCTGTCCCGTAATAAGCGGTGCCGTGACCGGAACCAGAAGCGGCGCGGGACCATCGGGATTGGATGCAACTACGTTGCCTCCGGCGTCAAGGCGAGACTGCACCACCGCGCTGACGAACATCTCCGGCTTGAGACGTCCGTCGGTATTGTCGACCTCGGCGCGTACTTCCACCGTACGTGTTGATTGATCAACGACCGGATCGATAAAATCGATCACGGCATCGAATTTTTCGCCGGGAAACGACGGCGACGTAAACGTAACATGCTGCCCATTGCGCAGCCACGGCAAATCCGACTCGTACGCCCGCAGTACCACCCAGAGCTTTTTCAGATCAGCGATGGTATATATCTTTGCTCCCGTCGAGACGTACATCCCCTGTGTCGCGTCCTTATGTATGACGACTCCTCCCGACGGTGCCGTAAGCGTTACATGTTCCGACAGCAGGCTGTCCCGTTCGAGAGACGCAATCTGATCTTCGGAAAGTCCGTACAAGCGCAGTTTCTCCCGGGTCGACTGAAGCGTCTCTTTGGCGGTCGACTTCAAAATGTCACTGCTGGCGTCACCGAGAGTCTCGACCGCCTGCTTCGCCTGCAGGAGTTCTTCCCGGGCGGAGACCAGTTCCGGTGAGTACATAAGAGCCATGCGATCACCTTTGGATACGACCGCTCCGGTATAGTCGATAAAAAGACTGTCGAGCCGTCCCGGCACCCAGGCCGTGATGTACGATACCCGGGTTTCATCGTAGTCGAGCTTGCCGACCATGCGCACCGCTCGCACGGCATAAGCTCTTGTCACCGCCGTCGTCTGGATGTTGGCCAGCTGCATGGCCGTTTCTGAAAGACGGATTTGATCCGGTCCAAGCCCTCCACCGCCACCGTTCGAACTGACCGGAATAAGGTCCATGAAGCAGATCGGGCATTTTCCCGGCTTGTGCATGCGTATCTGCGGGTGCATCGAGCACGTCCAAATCGTGTCGGTGGAAGTGCTTGCCACGGCGGAACCCGACCCTGCCGGGTCGGCCTGCGAGGAGTCGCCGGGGGACCCGCCACCGAGCATCAGACCTCCGACAATAAACGCCACGACCGCGATTAAGACAATGGAGACCACGACAGAGCGCTCCTTCGGGAATATCCCCAGCCATCTGGATTGCTTTGATTTTTCAACGGTCATGACATTTTACCTCGTTCATTCCAGGATTCTTGTATTCTAATTATGCTGCTCGCCGTGTTCTTCGTGTTCCTTCATTTCCATTTTGTCGGTCTCGGATTCCGCCTTGTCACCCGGATCAGTCATTTCATCCAATTTCTTCAAATAGGTATCCGGATCGGCGGCGAATTTGCCCCGGCACTGCTTGCAGCAGAAATAAACGCGACGGCCCTGATAGTCAGTGAAAACCGTCTTGTCTTCCAGCTTTTCACCGGATACGGGGCAGTTGGTCTGGATGTTTTCAAAAAGCACGCCTTCTTCGGCGGCCTTCTGGAAGTACTTGTCGGGATCGGCTTTCAGCTTGGCCGAGCACATCGGACAGCAATGATACACCCGCTGTCCCTGTATATCCGTGTAGTACGTCGAGTCGATCTTGCCGCCCATGACCGGGCAGTTAGTCTGATTGTGAAACTCTTTCGGGGCGTCGGCCGGTTTGGCCTTCTCGGTGTACCCGGCGTTGGCTGCCACGGCCAGTCCCAGAATGACGGCCAGGGCGGTGAAAGTGTGTTTGAACGTACGCATTTCATTACTCCTTAAAGTGGGTTACTTTTGAGTGTACTTATCGAGTTCGGTGCCGCCGAGCATTTCCAGCTCGGCTCTTTTCGTGGCCAGCGCGGCTTTTTCCCGTGCGACCGTCAACCGGAAATCAAGCAGCTGCCGCTGGGCATCCAGCAAGTTCAGAAAATCCATCCCGCCGGATTCGTACGATGCATATATCGCCTTCAGCGACTGCTCGGCTTTGGGTACCAGCCCGTCGCGATAAAGTTTGGTCTTGCGAAGAGCGTCGGAATATTCGAAAAGTGTTTTTTCCGCCGCCGCCGTCAGGCGGTTCCGGTTGTCGTCGAGACTGTACTCGGCCGCCTTGCGGCGAGCTTTCGCTTCGCTTTTACGGGCGCCGTTCTTGCCAAACCAGATCGGCAGCGATACGCTCGCGCTGACCATCCACGGGTCTTTGCCGCTTTCAGGAAGATCGGGATTGAGCGCCGGACCGGTCTGTATATAATCGACACCAACCGAAAACTGGGGAAGAGCCTGCTTGCCGGCCAGAAGCTCTCCGGCGCGGCTGCTTTCGACGACCTGCTGAAGAGCCATCAAATCGGGATTGTTACGGACTATCAACGCCACCACTGAATCTTTTGCAAGCCCGCTTTCATTGACGGAAATCTTCGTTGGAATCGGAAGCAAATTTCCATCCGGTAATCCTAATAGTGCCCGCAGCCGGGCCGAAACCGGGATTCGTTTGTCCCGTAATGTATAAAGGTGATCTTCGAGTTTTCCGAGTTCAACCTGCGCTTTGATTACGTCGGGGTACTGCTTCAGCCCGACTTTATACTTTGACCGCGCCACCGACTCCCAGAACTTCAACAGCTCAAGGTTGTCATTGGTAATTTGTATGTCACGGCCGAGGTAGTAATAATCGTAGAAAGCGGACTTGACCTCATAAAACAGCTTTAGCCGCGCCGACTCGAAATGCTTGTACGATGCCTGCGACATGGCAAACGCCATATCTTTTTTCGCACCGAGCGTCCCGAACCACGGAAACGATTGGCGTAAACTGAAACGCTGCTCCTGCGGACCGACTCTCGTCTCGACCCTTTCGATAAAATAACCATAGCTCAACATCGGGTCGGGCAGTGCCCCGGCATAATCGGATTTTTTAAGATCGGCCACCCACTGATTAAAAGCCGCCCTAAGACCGGGATTATTTTTCATGGCGACAGTCAGGTAATCATCAATAGTAGTCGTCGAATCAAATTGGGGAAGAGTTTGAGCCTGCTGTTGCATCATCGCCGAAAGCGAATCGGCCGTCTTATGAGCCTCGGATTTTTCGGAGCCATTCGCCGCACCCGTGAACAACACCGAACTTATTAAAATCAGGGTAATCATTTGGAATATTAATCTTTCACCGTGGTTGCCAAATAAAGCTTTTTCCATACCATAGTTCTTCATGAGTCTTATATAATGTCAAACCGCGTGCCATTATTGCAAACCCATTAATTGATAACGACTTAAATACTCTTGATCTAAATAATATAGAATTTATTTGTAGAATATTCTACATAATTGTGTAATATTATTGAAGAAAATCCGTTATAAGAAGTAGAAGATGACAAACTGCCGTCGGTCCGAAATTATATCTCTTTGTCATTTAGAACCTTACCGGGCCGATAAGGTGACCCCGGCCAACCGGGCACAATTGTTGCCTTATATATACAATGAGGTATGACAATCAATGTGGAAACCCGAAAAGAATACAACCAAAATCTACATCCTCGCCGGCGTGATTTCTCTGACGCTGGGCATCCACTATGGCTGGTTGATTGAACCGATATTCGGGCACATCCACTGGATTCACGCCATCCACGGCCGCTTTTGTTACATCCCGATTGTCATCGCCGCGACCTGGTTCGGGCTGAGAGGCGGTCTGCTTACGGCCCTGTTCATATCCGTCGCGATATTACCGTACATTCTCGGATCGCATCTCGAAGTGCACGCTTTGGTCGATGAATTCACCGAGATCGTTTTCTATTTCGCCATCGCACTATTGACCGGCGGCCTGATCGAGCGCGAATACAAAGCCCGGCGCAAAGCCGAGGAGATGCGCCTCCGCCTCGAACGCTCACAGAAAATGTCCCTGGTCGGTCAGATCGCCGCAGGCATGGCTCACGAAATTAAAAATCCACTGGCGTCGATCAAGGGAGCGGTCGAGATTCTCAACGACGATACCACGGCGCCCGACGACCGTGAAGAATTCAAGTCGATCGTGTTCAAGGAAGTAAAACGCATCAACGCCAGCGTCAGTGATTTTCTCGAATTTGCGCGACCCAGCGAAACGCAAATGAACGATTTCAATCTGGCCGAGATAGTACAATCCAGCCTGCGACAGGTGCAGCCGCAATCCGGAAAGCGTGATATCAGCATCGTCAGTCATATCGACGACCAGATTAAGGTCAACGGCGACGCGGAAAAAATCCACCAGGTCATTCTTAACCTGTTGCTCAACGCGATGGATGCCTCGCCCGATGGATCTACAATCGAAGTCACCCTGAAAACGGATGACCGCGATGCTGTAATCACCGTGGAAGATTCCGGCGACGGCATAACCGAAACCGATGCCAATAAAATATTCGAACCTTTCTTCACGACCAAATCGACGGGGACCGGCCTCGGCCTCGCTATCGCGAAAAATATAATGGATCAGCACCGCGGCACCATCAAACTCGAAAATCGCCCCGGCGGTGGAGCCATGGCGCAAATTACGATCCCATCGCTAAATCCCGGAGTTCAGGCATGAATATATTGCTGGTCGACGATGATTCCTCGGTTCGCCGGGTCCTTCAGTTCAAACTCCAAAAGCAGGGCTATACGGTCTCGACTGCCTCCGACGGCCTTCAGGCCCTGGAAGCGCTGAAGGAAAAACCGTTCGACCTTTTGCTCTCCGACATTCGCATGCCGAAAATGGACGGTCTCGAACTGCTGGAAAACGCGCGAACCATACAACCCAACATAAAAATAATACTTCTCACCGCCCACGCCACGGTAACACAGGCCGTGCAGGCGGTCAAGTTAGGTGCCTTCGACTATATCACCAAACCGTTCGACGACGAGGAACTGTTCGTCGCCATCGACAAGGCTCTGCGCTTCGAAAGGCTCGAATCCGAAAACAGAAAGCTCCGCAGCAAATTAAAAAAGGTCGAATCTGGCAACCAGATGATCGGCGCCTCCCGGCCGTTTCGTGAACTGAAATCGATGATACAAAAGATCGCCGACACCGACGCCACCATTCTTATCAGCGGCGAGTCGGGCACCGGCAAAGAAGTCGTCGCACGCAGCATTCATCGGGAAAGCTCCCGCGCCGACAAAGAATTCATCGCCGTCAACTGCGCCGCGATTCCGAAAGAGCTGATCGAGTCGGAGCTTTTCGGCCATGTCAAAGGCGCCTTCACCGGCGCGGTCAAAGACAAAAAAGGAAAATTCGAACTCGCCGATGGCGGAACACTCCTGCTCGATGAAATCAGCGAACTGGCCATCGACCTCCAGGCCAAACTTCTGCGCGTCCTTCAGGAGCACGTCGTCGAGCCGGTCGGAGCCGAAAACAAGCGGCCGTTCGACGTGCGCCTGATCGCCGCGTCCAACGTCGACCTGCGTGACCGCGTCCGCTCCGGGCGCTTCCGTGAGGATTTGTACTATAGGCTGAACGTCGTCCCGCTGCACGTCCCCAGTCTGAGAGAGCGCAAAGAAGATATTCCGCTTCTGGCCCGGGAATTCGTGCGCAAGCACTCCGGTGGGCAAGAAGTCACCCTTGATTCCAAACTGACCGAAACCCTGATGGATTACGCCTGGCCGGGCAACGTTAGGGAACTGGAAAATCTGATGGCGCGAATGGTCATACTCCGGCGGGGAGAGACGCTCACGGCCGATGACCTCCCCGACGATTTCGGCACCTTTGACCCGCATGAGGAAATAAACGGCGACGGTAAACAATCGCGCGTGACCCTTGAAGAAGCGGAAAGAAAGATGATTATTGAAGCGCTCGAAAAAACCGGCTGGAACAAAACCAAAGCCGCCAAACGGCTCGGCGTCCCACGCCACGTCCTGATTTATAGATTAAAAAAATTCGACATCGACGACTCCGAACAATCCTGATCCAAAATTAAACCCGGCTTTTAATATATCATAAAAACCGGGTTATATCTTAAGAGAAAATAGTACTATTTTATGCGACAGCCTTTGGCTTTTCTTTCGTCTCCGATGGTGATGGTTCTCGCGGTTTATCCTTTAGTAATGAGTAACCCGTCGCCAGGCCGAAAACGAACAGCACCAGTGTCAGTATCCCTAACGCGAATATAATATCCCCGGGAGCCCGCAGCCATTTGAAAACCGTGACCGTCGGCGAATAAAGAAATTCGCTGGAACGGGCGAACCAGTATCCATGCTCCACCGACGCCCAGGTCTGCATGAAACCGACCGGCAGCAGGCTCAAAAGCACCATCAAAGCCAGCCCGATATTGATCGCCCAGAACGCCAGCTTGATTATCTTATCCTTCCAGTCGCGGCGCACGTATAACACCCTCAGACAGAAGAGCATAAGCCCCAACCCCAACATACCGTACACTCCGAATAAGGCGGTGTGCGCGTGGACCGGTGTCGTGTTGAGCCCCTGCATGTAATACAGTGCAATCGGCGGGTTGATCATGAACCCGAACAACCCCGCTCCGACCATATTCCAGAACGCCACCGCGACAAAGAAGTATATCGGCCAGCGATATTTCCGGGCCCATTCCGTGGATCGGGCCAAACGGATATTATCCCACGCCTCGAAACCGATAATAGTCAGCGGAACCACTTCAAGCGCACTGAAAATGGCCCCGAGCGCCATGACCACCGTCGGCGTGCCCGCAAAATAAAGATGGTGCAGCGTTCCGATTATTCCGCCGGTCAGAAATATAGTCGTCGAAAACAACACCGCCGAATTGGCGCTTTTGAGACGAACCAGCCCCAGACGGGAAAATAAAAACGCGATGACCGCCGTCGCGAAAACTTCGAAAAATCCCTCGACCCACAAGTGCACTACCCACCAGCGCCAGTATTCCGCCAGCGACAAATGCGTGTTCTTGCCCCACATCAATCCGGCCATGTAAAAACCACTGATGGCCACCGTCGAAATCAGAAACATGGTCAGAAGCGGCTTTTGTTCGCCGCCTTTTCTTATGCCTATCATTACATTTCGCCCGACGAGGTACAACCACAAACCCAGCCCGATCAACAACCCGATCTGCCAGACGCGCCCGAGATCGACATACTCGAAACCCTGATGCCCGAACCAGAACCAGCTGTCGCCGGTAAGGTACCCTTTGACACTCAACCATTCGCCCGTCAGCGATCCCACCACGACAGTAACCAGAGCGACAAACAGCACGTTGACCCCGAGCCTTTGTCCCCGAAGTTCCACACCGCTCACCGCCGGTCCGATAAACAGCCCGGCCGCGAGCCAGGCGGTCGCAATCCAGAATATACCAAGCTGGGTGTGCCAGGTGCGGGTTACGGCGTACGGCAGCCATTTGGCCAGCGGGATACCGTAAAATCCGTTACCCTCGACCCCATAGTGCGCCGATATGACCCCCATAAGCATCTGTATTAAAAACAGTCCGGCTACCGCCCAGAAATATTTGACAATCGCTTTCTGCGACGGCGTCGCTTTTGAATTCAGCAGGGGATCGGTATCGGGAATCCGCTCGGCCAACGGATTTTTCTTTTGAGACGCATGGTACCATACCAGAAGCCCGATACCGGCCAGGAGCATGATGATGCTGAAACCGGTCCAGATGATGGCGTCGCTGGTCGGGTTGTTGTCGATCAGCGGTTCGTGCGGCCAGTTGCTGGTGTAAGTCATGCTCTCACCGGGACGGTCGGTCGACGCCGCCCACGCCGACCAGAAGAAGAACGACGCCAGTTCGCGAATCCTGCCTTTATCGGTCAGCGTATTTTCCGGTATGGCATACTCTTCGTTGCCTTCGATGAAAAGCTTCGTGTAATAATCGACGTTATTCGCGAACGCCTCGGCCCGAATCGGATCAAGAACAATCTGTCCAGTGGAGACGTCATACGTATTGCGACGCATCATCTCCTTAAGGCGCTCCTTGAGGACCGCCTGTTGTTCACCGTCTAAATTATCATACTCGGTTCTGTAATTCGACTGCGACCACGCATTGAGAATGAACATACATTCACGGTGCAGCCAGTCGGCCGTCCAGTCCGGCGCGACATAACTACCGTGCCCCCAGATCGACCCCAGTTCCATGCCGCCCATCGCCCGCCAAACGTTCTGCCCGGCCATGACTTCACCCGGCGGGACGATCATTTGGCCGTCGGTCGTGACGACACTGTCCGGAATCGGCGGCTTTTGCTGGTATATCCTGAACCCGGCCCAGCCGAGGACACCGAAAGAGATTATTATTACCAGCAAAAACGCCGTCCACAACCTTTTCATATTATTCCCCTTTCCATCGGCTTATCAAAAAGCTCACAAAGTCAAAACCGCCGCCGTCAGTGCGAGCAATTGCACGAGGCATGGTGCAGATGGTCGTGCTCAACGCCGAAATCATGCGCCAGCTCCGTTATCATTTTTATATATTTGTCGTGAGTCCCCTCACCCATGTGCTCTGATTCCACTTTTCCGAACGCCGCCAGCACCCGGTCCTGATCCTGATCGTCGAGCATACGATCCGCAACCGGAAACAACACCCGATCTTCCTTTTGAATATGGTTACGAAGCAACTCGACATAATTGCGGGCATTTTCGGCAAAACGAGTCAGCGACGTCTCGTCGCCCTCAGAAGCCGCCGAGAGATTTTCATCCATCCCGGCGACAAAACCCCGCCCCATTTCGTGCTCGCGAAGCATCTGCCCGACCGGGCCGCCGTCGCGGGGGATACCTTTTTCGACCAGAGCCGCAAACAGGTGGCTTTCTTCTTTGCCGTGATGACAGCGGTCGGCGAAATTGCGAATTATGTCGATCACTTTTTCGGCGGCTGGCCGATCGAGGCGACCGTCTTTTTCCGCCCGCGCGACAATGCCGTCGAGGCAGTCCAGGGCGATTTCAATTACCCTGTGTTCGTTTGAAAGAATTTCAGTCGGTTTCATAAGAAACTCCTTTCTGTATATAATCACATGCCATTATCTTAATTTCTCATAAAAAATACATACTATTTTATCGAGGCTTCCTTTCGCGCCAGCCGGGCGACCGTGGTTTCTTTTAAGAAACGAAGATAATCCTCGCGGATAACCGACCACTTTTCGTGGACCGCGCAGGGAGCCTTATCCGAACAGCGTGCCCGCCCCAGAAAACAGCCGTTCCATTTGCTCACTTTATCCAGTGGCTCGACAATATCATAAAGCGATATTTTCTCCGGCGCTTTGGCCAGACGGAACCCGCCGCCAAATCCTTTCTGGGAGTCGAGCAATCCCTGCTCACCAAGCAGCTTGAGCAGTTTGCCGAGATAATTGCGTGGCGCTCCGACCTCATCGGCGATCTGGGCCGCCCCGGCGTATTCGCCCGGGTTTAGACCGGCCAGAAAAGTCAGGGCCAGCGCAGCGTGTATTCCGGTTTTCGATATCATCTCATATTCTCCTAATCGCATGTCAATATGTTATTACTTGTCGGCTTTGTCAAGCGGTTTCTTGAATTATTTTTGCGAATATTTTGCTTATATTCTCAGACCCTCTGCTTTGACGTGACCCAAAAGTCCAATATTTGTTAGTTGATTAAATGCAACAATCTCATGATTTTGCGGTTTAAATTGATAACTACATTTTTTGGGGAGGCCGCATACTATGAAAATTATTATTCTGGGCATTTTCGCCGCATTGATATTAATCCAGTTCATTCCGGTTACCAAGACCAACCCGCCGGTCACGGCCGATTTCGACGGCCCCGCCGACGTCAAAGCCGCGTTCCAGAAATCGTGCTATGACTGTCATTCCAATGAGACCGTTTGGCCGTGGTACATCACACGTCGCGCCGGTATCGTGGCTGGTGGCCAGTGACGTTAACGAGGGTCGGCACCATTTTGACTTCTCCGACTGGGGTACCTACTCCGACCTGAAAAAGGCCAAAATCGCCGAGGGCGTCGGCGAGGAAGTAAAAGGCGGCGACATGCCGCCGTCGACATACCTGATAATGCACTCAGCGGCCAAACCCGACCAGCGCGAAAAGGAAATTATATTCAACTGGGTTAAAGCCCACGGCGGCGACATACCCAAAGGCGATGACGACGATTAACTGAACGTCATCGCAACACGACTCTACCGGGTTATTCTAAATCGCTCCGGGAATTCATTGGTCGACAACCACAAGTAAATATCTTCCTCTGATCCGGGAAGATATTGCACTATTGTTTTTTTAATCTCTTCACTGCTTTTAACGCCCCGAGTAAACAGATCCCGACAGAGCTCACCGAATGTATCGTCACCCATCTCGCTTCGCAAATATTGCAAAAACACGCGCGCCTCATAGCTGGCTCCAAAATATTATCTCAATTAATATTCATATTGACGGATATCGCGCTTTATTGTTGCGACCGTTCTTCCATTAGGCATTATTACGAATATGAATTCGGAACGGTGCAAACAAAGATGACTGTCCGAAAATACGGCCCGGCTCCCTACCAGACGGCCGTCCTGCACGGCGGTCCGGGCGCACCGGGATATATGGCGCCCGTCGCCCGCGAGCTATCCGCCAAACGCGGCGTCGTGGAACCGCTGCAAAGCGCCGCTACACTCGATTGGCAAATACAAGAACTGAAAAATCAACTCGATAGTCATTGTGACTTGCCCGCGACACTAATCGGTTCATCGTGGGGCGCGATCCTGGCCCTGCTCCTGGCGGCGCATCTACCGGAGATGATTAGAAAACTCATACTGGTCGGCTCGGCTGTATTCAACTCTGAAAGCTCGGCCCAAATCGAAAATATCAGGATGTCCCGGCTGTCCGAAAAAGACCGCCTTCGGCACGCGGAAATTCAAAGCGAGATCAGAACCGCCGACCAGCAGCGCCGAAACGTCCTCATGAGCGAGTGGGGGAAGATGCTCGACAAGACCGACATGCACGATCCCATCACCACCGACATTGAAGTCATCGAAACGCAGTACGACGTCTTCACCGGCGTCTGGCCCCAGTTCACGGCGCTTCGCGACAAGCCGGGCTATCTGAAAAGCCTGTTCACTCAAATCACCGCTCCGGTGGTAGTCATCCACGGAGCTTACGACCCGCACCCGATCGACGGCATCCGTCCGTTTCTGGAAAGCTGCCTCAGGAACGTCGTCTTTCATATCCTGCCCGACTGCGGCCACTATCCCTGGATCGAGCGCAACGCCAAAGCCAAATTCTATAAAATACTTGAAGGCTCATTATAGACGCCCTTGGCTTTTTTGGATTGATTTACACGGCCTTCCCGCCAAAACCATTTGCCAGAACCCGCGTTTTTGCTTACATTCCGGGCTTTGACACGGAGAAAGCATGAAAACCCGGATTGTTCGCTACAGCATAATGAGCATCGTGTTGGGACTGGTTTTATACCTGGCCCTCGGCTATGGAGAAAGATCGTTCGAGGCGTACTGTCCGTTCGGCGGGGTGGAGGGCCTCTGGGGTCTTATCACCGCCGGTGAATTCACCTGTGCCCTCGGAGCGCTGAACCTGTCGATGCTCGTCGCCGTCCTGGTTCTGGCTCTTTTGTCCAAAAAATCGTTCTGCGGCTGGGCCTGCCCAATAGGCTTTATCGGCGAACTGCTCGGCCGGGCGGGAAACAAAATATTCAAAAAGAAAACTCATCCCGGACCGCGCCTCAACGCCGCGCTGAAACTCATCCGCTACCCTCTGCTGGTTATATTTTTATACCTGACTTTCGACGCCGGGGAACTGATCCTTCGCGGCTACGACCCGTACTATCTGATCTTCTCCGGCTTCGGCCACGGTACCGTCGGCCTGGTGTCGTACATCGTGCTCGGGGCCACCGTCGTCGGGATGTTTTTGATTCCGATGTTTTTCTGCCGCTACCTGTGCCCGCTCGGAGCGGTCATGGACCCCTTCGGTCGTCTCGGACTCGCCAAAATTTACCGCGACGAACGAGAATGCACCGACTGCGGTCTGTGCCGGATTTCGTGCCCGCAGGATATCCCGGTGCAAACCCGCGTCAAAGTGCGCGATCGTGATTGTACTAACTGCCTGGAATGCGTCGAGGCCTGTCCTGAGGACGGCGTTCTCAGCCTTCGGGCCGGAGTATAGGATATTGTTATGAGAATTCCCAAACTGCTTCTGCCGATACTCGTCGTTGTCGCGCTGTTCGCCGGATTTTTCCTGCGGACCGCCTTTACCAAACCGACCGCCATCATGAAAGTCGGCGACGGCCAGGGCAAACATATCGAGTGGATTGTCGACGGCGTCAAATGCAAGGGCACGTCGGATTTTTTTATTTCGTTTTTTGACGGCGTCGACGGCATCAACGGCATCACGACGTATGCCGCCGAGCATAAAGTCGTCTTCGCCTACGATCCCGACAAAATCTCGCCCGAAAAGATCCGCCAGATCATCGAACAGGACGTGCTCTTCAACGATGGCACCCGCGCCCGGGTTTTCAGGGTCCTGTCCGACGATTAGAGTCGATTTCGACGGTGATGTTTTCTCCAACCCGCCGGGCATCCTATACGTAATCGACTATGTTCATCAATCCGAACCGACAATCTGGTTCGATGCGTCCGCGATACCCG
Organism: uncultured candidate division Zixibacteria bacterium; assembly: GCA_963702205.1. Taxonomy (GTDB): domain Bacteria; phylum Zixibacteria; class MSB-5A5; order GN15; family PGXB01; genus CALAMC01. Next base: position 598,959 of record OY969724.1, on the reverse strand, counting down.
GTAATGACATCTGATGGATATTTGCACAGAGCCTTCTTGCTATTTTTTTATATCATTCCGTCCCCAAAGGATTGATTAGTCTTTTTTTCAGACTGTATGTCAAAGGATATGTAAAAGTGTTATAGATAATAATGGAGGTTCTGCTTTGAGGAAAAAAACTATTATATACATAGTGGCCGTTTTGATTCTGGCCGCGGCCGCATACGCCATGGTTAAATCCATGAGCAACAAAGAGTCAGCCAAATTCCAGTTTGCCACTATTACCAAGGGCAACATCGAAAACACGATTTCGTCGACCGGGACTTTAAACCCGATCACCGTGGTCGACGTCGGCACACAGGTATCCGGAACGCTCGACTCGGTTTATGTCGACTTCAACGATCAAGTCGTCCAGGGCCAGCTTTTGGCTGTCCTCGATACGACCCTTCTTAAGGCATCGGTCGAAGACGCCGAGGCCAGCGTCGAACGCGCACAAGCGTTAGTGAATCAGGCCGATTATCAGCTCGGCCAGAGCCAGGAACTTTTTGACAAGAAAATGATATCTGAGGGCGATTATATAAACGCCAAATCCAATGCTGTCAGTCAAAAAGCCACGTTAAAATCGGCCGAGGCGTCCCTGGTGCGGGCAAAACAAAATCTTAAGTACGCCGTTATCAGGTCACCCATCGACGGGGTCGTCATACAGAAAAACATCGAGGCGGGGCAGACCGTCGCCGCCAGCCTGTCGGCGCCAACCCTGTTCGAGATTGCCCAGGACCTGTCCCACATGGAAATACTGGTCGACGTCGATGAAAGCGATATCGGCCAGATAAAGGAAGGACAGAAGGTCCGGTTCGAGGTCGCCACTTATGCCGATAAGGAATTCGAGGGGATCGTCAAGCAGGTGCGTATGCAGCCGCAGACGGTTTCCAACGTCGTTACCTACACGGTCGTGGTCAATGCCGACAACAAAGACGACCTGCTTATGCCGGGCATGACGGCCACCGTCGATTTCATCATCGAGCAAAAGGACAACGTCCTGATGGTTGCCAACAAAGCCCTGAATTACCGGCCGGACTCCGAGACCATGCAGAAGGTCATGGATAAAATCAAGCAGCAGCGGGCGGAAAGAAACGGCGGGAACGACAGCACCGGCACTTCCGGACGACCGACATCTCCGGGCGCGAACGGCGGTAACCACGCAAATGGCCACCGGCCCAATATGACTATGCTCTGGTTTCTCGACGTCAAAGGCGAACTGACCGCCGAGCCGGTGAAAACCGGTCTGACCGACGGCACCGATACCGAAATAGTTTTCGGCCGCGATATCGAAGAAGGCATGAAAGTTATCTCTGGCGACGAAACGTCGTCATCGTCACAGAGCACTAACCAGACGAGCGGCCCGAGAATGGGTCCGCGTTTATTTTGACGAGACACCGATGAAAACGATTATAGAAGCCAAAAATATCATCCGCACTTACCGCGTCGGTGAAATCGACGTGCACGCCCTGAGGGGTGTTAACGTAACCGTCGGTGAGGGCGAACTGGTCGCCATAATGGGCTCGTCGGGTTCGGGCAAATCAACTCTTATGAATATCCTCGGCTGTCTCGACCGGCCGACCTCGGGGGAGTACTTTCTCGACGGTCGCGAGGTCAACAGCCTGACCAACAACGAATATGCCTCTATCCGTAACGAGCATATCGGTTTTGTATTTCAGGTCTTCAATCTTTTGCCTCGCACCACCGCGCTCGATAACGTGCTGCTCCCGTTGTTTTACGACCGCAGCGATCGCATCAAAGAGCCCTTGAAAGCCGCCCAAGATGCGCTCCAAAAAGTAGGCCTCGGCGAACGAATGCATCACGAACCCAATCAGCTTTCCGGAGGACAACAGCAGAGAGTGGCCATCGCCCGGGCGCTGGTAAACAAGCCATCCATTCTGCTCGCCGATGAACCGACCGGCAATCTGGACAGCCGCACCTCGATCGAAATACTGGCCCTGTTTCAGGAACTGAACGATCAGGGCATTACGATTATTCTCGTAACCCATGAGCAGGACATCGCGGCTTATTCCAAACGGGTGATATTGATGCGCGACGGACACATCCTGCGAGACCGCGAAGTCCCTCAGCAACGCCGGGCGGCCGAAGACCTTTTGCATCTGCCGCCGCAGGAAGCCGATACAATAAAGGAGACGCAGTCATGAAAAACACCCGCAATCTCCTAAAAGCCTCTTTTCAGAGCATTTTTAAAAACCGCATGCGCAGTCTTCTGACGTCGCTGGGTATTATCATCGGTGTCAGCGCTGTCATAATAATGGTCTCGGTCGGCGAGGGAGCTCAACAAAAAATCGTAAACAACATTAACGCTTTGGGAACGAACCTGCTCATCGCTTTCCCCGGAAGCGCCAGTTCCGGTGGGGCTCGTATGGGTGCCGGGACACGGGTTCGCTTCAGTTTCGCCGACGTGGACAAGCTCAGGAAAGAGGCGACTCTCCTGTCGGCGGTTTCACCGGTTGTCAACTCCGGAGCCCAGGTTATCGGCGGCGGGCTGAATTGGTCGACCGAAATCGTCGGCGTTTCACCGGAGTATTTCAATATTCGCAACTGGGAAATAAAATACGGTACTTTTTTCACGGAAAAGGACGTTGACGCCAAACGCAAAGTAGCTCTTTTAGGGAGTACCGTGGCCAACGAACTGTTCCCGGATGAAGATCCGACCGGGCAGGATATCCGCATCCGCAACGTCCCGTTCAAAGTCATCGGTGTCCTGAAGTCCAAAGGCCAAAGCGGCATGGGACGGGATCAGGACGATATCATCCTCGCGCCTTCGACTACGGTTTTTTACCGCCTCAAAGGCGGCCGCTGGGTCGACATGATCAACGCCAGCGCCGTTTCTATCAAGGACATGGATGCGGCCAAACAGGAAATGACCGACATTCTCCGAGCGTCACACAAAATTGAATACGGCCAGGACGACGACTTTACCATCCGCAGCCAGACCGAAATTACCGACGCCGTCACCCAAACCACCAAAACCCTGACTCTTCTTCTGGGTGCAATCGCGGCGGTCAGTTTGATTGTCGGCGGCATTGGCATCATGAACATCATGCTGGTATCGGTAACCGAGCGAACCAGGGAAATCGGAATACGACTGTCGGTCGGAGCCCGCGCGTCGGATATCATGGTGCAATTTCTGACCGAAGCGGTCGTGCTGAGCGTCAGCGGCGGTATTATAGGCATAGCACTGTCCGGCGCGGTTATAATGATACTGGATAAATTCACCACCATCTACACCGCCATCAATCCGGAAATTATACTGGTGTCTTTTCTGTTCTCGGCGATGGTGGGAATATTCTTCGGTTTTTACCCGGCCCGCAAGGCCGCCGCTTTGGACCCGATCGTGGCCCTTCGCTACGAATAAGTTGTAGATTTTTAAATTTGGGTGCCCGCCGCTCGGGGCTTGTTGAAATAGTGCATGGATGGTGCAAGAAGTAGGTCGGGTTCCGAGAGGAGCGAAGCGTAACGAGAAACCCGACAACAAGATGTCGGCTTTCTCTCCTGACTTCGTCAGGATTCGGAAGCCGACCTACTGGTTTTTCAACAAGCCCGCCGCTCGGGGCTTTTTCCAGACGGCGTCCGGTTAGGAACTCCGCGCTCCTGACATTTCCGCAAAATTGTAACCGGCAAACGCCCTGAGGCAGTTCCAAAAAGTCCTGATTGTATGTTCCGCAGGGTCTTGGCCCGACGCAGTCGGGGTGTGACCCTGCGGTCTTTCAATGGCTTCCGTCGGGTGACAATTTCGACTTTGTCGAAATCAACACCCGACGGAACTCTTTTGGGACAGCCTCCCCTCGCCTGCCCCCTATACATTAAACCAATAACTGACTTTAATCAAAAATACATTATTGGCATCACCGTTGAACAACCGATCGAAATCCCTTGAAAAATCCATGTTGTTCATGGTTCCGTCGCGTTCGTACCTCGATCTCGTCCAGACCAGAAAGAGCGTACTACCCGGCAAATATTCCCAGCGGGCGATAAACGACGTATTCAGGGCCACCCGGTTGTTGTCGACATTATATTTGTCTATCGGGTCGGAATAATCCTGCCCGCCCAGATAATAACGGTAATTGTTGTAATCGAGCCCCGCGATATAACCCGAGGCCGACAACTGCAAAGAAAGATTCCTGTTAAACAGGATACCGGCGCTGCCATAAAGCGAAACCATCCGCCGGTCCAACTCGGCGAATACCGACCCGTCGTCGCCTTCACCGATGTACCTTAAACTGTTATAATCATAGTGCCAGTTGACTCCCAGCGAATACTCCATATTACTTTTGGGTTTGAAACTGACGCCAATATAATTGGCCCACCAGGTCCCCCCGCGGTCGGTCCCGGAGCCCGGATTCCAGTTGAAAGCTATTTTTTTGCGGCCATCGGTATTTAGGCTGAACCACCAGCTCCATGTCGGGTACACCGGCCACTCCCAGATACCGTGACCGTACCGTTCCAGATCGCTGTACTTTTCACCCTGTATGGTTATGCCGCTCCCGAAATTCCAGTAATTGGTAAATTCTATGTAATTGTTATAATCACCGTCCAAAGAATAGTTATAACCGGCATAATTCCATTCCGAACTGAAATTGATATTGTGATAAGTATTGCGGAAAATCCACCAGTCATCAGTCGTGCGGTACTGCCACCAGGTCGAGAGTTTTTTGGCATCGACCCGTGGCGTATAACCCATAGCGCTGATATTGAGCTCCGGTGATTTGAACGTCGTACCGATATTGCCCCGGACGTGCTTCCCGGCGGTCCTCTCTATGTATATATCGAATCCGTAGCCGGTATGGTACGGATCAACCTGGCTGAAGATCGTCTGCCCGTAACAGAGCCAATAGTCATTATTGGTACCCAGCCGCCAATCGACTCCGCCGGTTACGGCCGGATGGACGCCGTCTTTGCTGGCCATTGTAACCATCCCGCCGACGTACGAATTCTTGAGGAAATCCTGTTTCAGTCTGAATACGGAATAATCGGCCGTAGGTTCTACCAGACCCTCGCGGAGAGTCGTATCGGCCGAAACGACGTTGTCATCAGTGTCTAACACGACATTGGTCCGGGCCGCGTACTTGGCCTTTTCTTGCTGTGTCACGGCCGTCAGAAAGCCTATCGACGTTCTTCCGGAGACTTTCCCGGTCAACTTGGCCGCCCCCAATATCGTGGCGACGTCGGGATAATCGGTATAATACAAAGCGTCGTTGTCATCGACACCGGAATAGAGCTGCTTGCCGATACGACGGGGGTACAACAACATGAAATTGGTGTTGAAAATATCGAGCCCCTCGACAAAGAACGGCCTTTTTTCATCGAACTGGGTTTCATACACCGACAAATTCAAAACCGTTTCGTCAAGTTCAACTTGTCCGAAATCCGGATTGACGGTGGCATTGAGCACCAGGTTGGACAGTACCCGAGTACTTTAAATCGACCCCGGTATTGCTCAGATATTTGCGCCCGTCCGGATTACCGGGAGCCTTGGGCTCGACCTCGGCCCGCGAAACGGCGTACGGCAATATTTCCATATGCCGCGAAGATTTAATTCCTTTGAGCCCGATCAGGTGACCGAAATTGGAGACAAAGCCGCCGTTTTCTTCCGGCACAAAAGCCCATTTCAATAATTCGGTGGTCCGGTTAATGCCCCGGGCAAAATCGATTCCCCAGGTGGCATCGTCTTCCTCATTGAAACGAAGACAACAAAACGGAATTTTGAACTCGGCGCTCCAACCCCAGTCCTGAATTTTAACCTGGCTTTCCCACACCGCATCCCAGGACATATCGCTGTTTAAATCATCGTAGTAGCGGGCGTCCCTCATTACTCCAGCGGCCGAGACTTCAAATGCGTTGCCGGTTTGATGGTCGTGGTACGGATCAAGCCGAACCGTCACATAGTCACGTTCCGTCGAACGATCGCGTCGAACCAGCCGTCTCGCTATTTTATCCGGGTGAGAATCATAGCACCAGAACGCCACATATAGCGCCTCATCATCATACGCAACTTCCACCAGCGTCGATTCGCTCGGCGGTTTGCCTTCATCCGGATCGGATTGTGTAAAATTCCGCACGGCATTTGGTTTGGCTTTTTGCCAGATTTCGTCATCGAGAATGCCGTCGATCTTAGGAGCGTGCGGATTTACGTGGACGGCTCTAATTTCGGGGACAACCCGCTTTTTGGATTCGGTTTCCTGCGCGGAAGTATTTGAATGAATCAAAACGACGGCGGCGATCAAAAACAGGGGCACACATAGCTTTTCCAACATTACAACCTTCTCCTCGCATCGTGTTAACTGAAACCCCTGTATCACCCACGATAATTGTATTGACGAGAAAACGTCGATTAGGTTTCAAAAAAAGAAAAGGGGATAAAAATTAGAAATCCTGGTGCACCGGAAAAGATCGTTTGGATTGAAGATAAACAAACGGGGGAAGGGTTGTTGGGCCGGCTTCCCCCATTCAGAAAAATAATTCCACTAACCGTGCTCGCTGGTCATTATAAACAGCGGCTGCATCTCGAAACTTCGATATATCGGCCGCAACCGATCGACATTATAGTGGCGATCGATGTTGACAAATTTCTTGGTGCTCGTAACCACGTCCACCGGAACGTCGTCGTAACGACCGTTCTTGAGAACCACCAGCCGACCGTGAATCCCGCGCAGGATCAAATCGAGCGCCAGATTGCCGTAAGCCATCGGAACAATCGAGTCGATGGCATCGGGATCACCGCCCCGGACAAGATATCCGAGCTTTTGATTGATGATATCGACTTTCTCACCCTTGTTGAACTTTGGCGAGACTTCCTTAAGTTTTTCCGAAACAATATCACCTATCCCGCCGAGTTTCATATGCCCGAAAGCATCCTTGGCCGTATCTTTGTAAACCATTTCACTGCCTTCGAACATAGCGCCCTCGGAAACCAGAACCACCGCGTATTTGCTCGGATTCTTGTGACGGTCTTCGCTTAACAGCTCGCACAGCCGTTCAATTTCGAACTTATGTTCCGGGATAACGCACCGGTTGGCCGCCCCGGCCATCGTCGGCAGCATGGCCGTGAAACCGGCGTACCGGCCGAAAACCTCCAGCACCAGAAACCGTTCATGCGATCCGGCCGACGTACGCAGCAGATTGGTCAGGTGTATCGTCCGCGTGATACACGTCGAAAATCCGATACAGTAATCGGTCCCCGGCACGTCGTTGTCCATCGTCTTCGGGATCGCCACGACCTTGACGCCTTCCTGGTACAGCCGAACACCGTAGCTGAGCGTGTCATCGCCGCCGATCGGGATTAAATATTCTACCCCCAGAAAATCGAGGCTCTTGATGACTTCTTCGGTCATGTCGTTCATGCCTTCGGTATATTTATCTTTGTACTGCTCCGGCACGGCCGCTTTGGGGACGTGCCCCGGATGAGTTCGCGATGTATGCAGAAACGTGCCGCCGGTCCGGCCCGCCTTGTTGACTATTTCTTCGGTCAGAATTTGGAAATTACCGGAATTGTCGGCGTGGCTGTCGCGGTTTATTTCCACCACTCCCGCCCAGCCGCGTTTCAATCCGATAACCTGATAACCCTCGCGAAGAGCTCTGATCGTTACGGCTCTAATGGCCGGGTTCAAGCCCGGGACGTCGCCGCCGCCGGTCAATATTCCGATAACACCTTTTTTCTTTTGGACATTTGCCATAGTTGAAATCCTGTTTAATCTTCCTTTCAAAATGCCACTTAAAAACGGCCCATAATATATAGCATTATACGCCGATTATATATCTATTTTCGGACCTATGGCAAATTCTCTTAATTTCATTCGTCTTTTTACTATATGATCTTCAAAACCTTCTTGAAAATGGAATATAACAGCAACAATCCCCCAAAAGTCGCGACGATACTGGCCCCGGTGGGAGTATCGAACTTGAAAGAGAAAATTATTCCCAAAGCCGAGCCGACCAGGCCGAAAACCCAGCCCAGCGTCAGTCTTTTACCTATCTTTTCCGTTATTAAAGCGGCGAATACCGACGGCACCACCAAAAAGATAAAAACCAGCAGGACTCCGCAGATTTTGACCGATGACGTCACGACCACGGCAAAACTGGCATAAAACAGGAAATCCCAAAAGGTGCTTTTCGGCACGATCTTTTCCTCGAATGTCAGAGTCAGAAAGCGTGACCGGGCAAACCAATGAAACAGCCCGACCAGTGCATACAAGCCGGCCGTCCTGGCGACGATATCGGGACTGACGGTTAAAACGCTGCCGACCAGAAGGTACCGAATATGTTCGGCACCTTCCGGGGAATGACTGACAGCCAAAATTGCCGCCGCTGAACTGACGGCATACACGATACCGATAATCGCCTCCTGCGGCACCTTGTGCTTCATATTTCGGGTTAAGGTAAAAATGAAACTTCCCACCAAAGCGAATCCAAGCGAGAACAGGTACGAAGTAATACTATCGGAGGCATATCCGAACAAAAATGAAACCGTCATGCCCAGTGCCGCGATCTGGGCGAGGGATAAATCGACGAATATGATCCCCCGGCGTATGACGTGGAGACCGAAATAGACATGTATCCCGACCAGCACCACCGCGGCCAAAAAGGGCCACAATAAAAACTCCCAGTATTCCATATAATTAATTCTCCTTCAAGGCGTTGATGTTGTAGCCGAGCCAATCCATGTACGATTCATTTGCATCCCGGCCGCCGATTGAAGGATAAAGCACCACTACTTTCGCCCCGGTCGATGCCGCAATTTTGTCCGGCACCCTCTTATCGAAGTACGGCTCAATGGCGATAGTCTTGATACCCCTGGCCTTGACCAGATCGATTATTTCTTTGATATGACCCGGCGATGGCGCCACACCCGGGTACGGCTCGATAAATCCGGCCTCTTTTACACCTGTAAACTTGCTGAAGTATGGCCATGAATTATGGTAAAAGATAATTTCCTCACCCTTCAGGCTGGCCGCCTGAATACCAAGCTCCTTTATATCGGCCCGAATTTTCTCGACCAGTTGTTCATAGTTTTGCCGGAATACTTCGGCGTGGTCCGGATCAACCGAAAGCAAACCGTCGCGTACCGACTCGGCAATCGGCTCGGCATTATCCGGGTCCAACCAGTAGTGGGGATTGCCGAAACGGTGGATGTCACCGTAACGCGCGTCAACTTTGTACGACGGCACCTCCAGGCGATTAATATGTTCGGAGCAATCGACAATTTCCAGATGACCGTGGCGGGAACCGTCAATTATTTGGTCCATCCACATATCCAGCTCCATCCCGACCTTAAGCACCATATCCGCCTTTTTGACTTTAACCATATAACTCGGGCGGACCTCGACGAAATGAGGATCGGACTTGGGAGCCGCAATCGTCTCGACGTTGACATAGTCGCCGCCGATCTCACGCGCAAAATAGGCCAGATCGGATATCGAAGCGACCACGTTCACTTTGGCCGCGCTCAAAATCGGCAAGAGCACCATTGATGCTATTAAAAGAAGATTCTTAAACATGGCTGTCTCCTAAAAGTTATGTGGTTTGTGAGGACCGAGACTGACAATCAACTGCAGCGTCAGCTCCCAGAAGCCGTCGCCTTCATCCGGCTCGGTATAATGTCCCGCCAATCGTACCAGGCTGGTCTCTTCGACGGGTGCGAATCCGACGAACAAACCCGTGCGGGTCACCTTCGTGATAATGATTTTACCGGCACCGGATTCCTTGCGGCTGACCCGTTCGAAAATCCCGCCGACATTGTACTTCTGCCTGAAACGATAGTCAAGATAACCGTAACCGCCGTATGATTTTATATTCCCGCCATCCTGCTGTTTGTCGACACGAGCGAGAAATTCACCCTCGATCTGAAACGTCCGATAGCGCGACGGCTTACTTTTGAATTTGGCATCACCACCGAACACCCAGGCGCGAAGTTGATCCGGCTCCACTGTGGATTCTTCCGCTTCGTCGTGTTCGGCCAGAGCGTAAACTTCGTTCAATACGGAAGTCCCCAAAGCCAGTTCCGAAACGTCCGACAGCGCCACCGACGTCGCCACGCGACCGAAAAACCCGGGGTCGTGACGTTTCTCGGCCGATTCGGATTCTTCAGCCACCGCGTCTTCACCTTCTTCGGGTTGATCGGGTATCAACGCATCGCCTTTCAAAACGGCACCCATAATTTCCGTATAGGCATTCCCGGTCGGCAGAAGAAACGAGGCGCGCACGGCCATATCGGATAGCCCCTCCTCGCCAAAAAACATTTCGTGCACCAACGGTCGCTTGATAAACGAATAAGCGTGGGGATGGACCGAATTCAGTCTGCCGAATTCCAGAAGGTACTTACCGACGCGGAGGTTGGCATTAAGCGGCAGTCCGCGAAGTATCGTGGCATAAACTTCTTCGATGTCGGCGTTGGTTCCTTCCTCCCAGCCCACGACCATGTCGGCTCGTGCGTACGGATTCAAATAACCGACTACGTTTATTTCCATCGCGGGATCGGCCAGGTTGAATTTCTCGGATTCATCGGGCCGCGTTTTGTCGTTGTGACTGTATGCCCGGAAGTCCCCCACGGCGCTCAAATCCGGATTCAGTGTGGTTTGAGCCGAAATCGCCCCGGCCGCAAACATTAGTCCACCAATAAAAAACAAAATTCTAATAGACATATTGGTCTCCGTCGGAAGAAATTTTAAAATGTATGTATTTAAAGAAGCGTAACAGACTATGCGACGGCCGGGGGAGCCCTCGACGGATTATGTCTTACTTGAAAATTCGTGAATATAAGATCTATTTCGCGGACTTGTTCAAATTCAAAATCCTGTATCGGTGTGAAATCGTTCTCCGAAAGCTGGACCGCCACGTGCCCCGAAGTAACACAAATCTGGCAATTGCGCGCATCATGGACATTCTGATACTCCACACCCGTTGTCCACGTCGATGCTTCGGAAACACTTACCTGGCTGTGCGCACTGAGGTGCCAGGGAATAATCAGGCAAAGATATATAATGAAATATAAGCCTATCGCCACTCGGGCGGATTTTGAATGTTGTTTCTTCATGACAGCTTTAACATATAAGCAATGAACTCGTTTTCCGGTTCAACCGGTATCGTATAAATACGTGAACAAGACACCAATTCGCCATGTTTAACTTATATTCAATTAGGTAAACGAAATCGCTTATCGGTTTATGCCAAGGAGGTATTATGAAATACAAATTATTGGGACACAGCGGAATGAAGGTTTCGGAATTATGTCTGGGGGCGATGACTTTCGGTGAGACCTGGGGATGGGGAGCCGATAAAAGGGAAAGTGGAAAAATATTCGATACATTCGTCGAAGCCGGCGGGAATTTCATCGACACCGCCAACCGTTATACGAATGGAACCAGTGAAGAATACATCGGTGAATTTATCCGCGACATTCGGCAAAAAATAGTCCTGGCGACGAAATATACTCTCTTCATGGATCACGGAGACCCCAACTCGGCCGGCAACAGCCGCAAAAATATGGTCCAGGCTCTGGAAAACAGCCTCAGACGCCTCAACACCGATTATGTCGATCTTTTCTGGCTGCACGCCTGGGATTATTTGACCCCCGTCGATGAAGTCATGCGGGCGTTCGACGATCTGATCAGCGCCGGAAAAGTGCTGTACATCGGCATCTCCGACACCCCGGCCTGGATAGTCTCGCGAGCCAACACCCTGGCCGAACTTCGCGGCTGGAGCCGCTTTGTCGGGCTTCAAATCGAATACAGTCTTATCGAACGGACGGTTGAAAGAGAGCTGCTGCCAATGGCCCGCGCCTTCGATATGGCCGTCACCCCCTGGGGCACTATGGGCGGGGGAGTCCTGACCGGCAAATACAGCAAACTCAAGAATGACTCGGAACCGACCCGCTACAAAGAAGGCGAAGCCGTGAGCAGGATAACCGATCACAATCTCGCCATCGCCGACGAAGTCGTCAAAATAGCCGAAGAACTCGGTTGCACACCGTCACAGGTAGCCATCAACTGGGTTCGCCGGCAGCCGGGCCTGATAATTCCCATAATCGGCGCCCGCACCGCCGACCAGTTGAGCGACAACCTGTCCTGTCTCGAGGTGCCTCTCCCGGATGACAAACTGCAACGGCTCAGCGATGTCAGCGCCATAGAACCCGGTTTCCCGCACGAATTCCTGAAGCGGGACTTCATCAAAGACATTCTTTATTCCGGTCAATACGACAATATCGACAACCACCGGGCCTGATTACGCGAATTTTCATAATGGCCGACTGTTAATTACGGTCGGCTTTTATCTTGAACGGTCGTTTTACAAATCATATTTTATCGGTTATGGAATTTCTGGGGATAAGGCCGGAGCGAAGAATCGCGATTCTGTTTTTGGTAACGATCGCGATTGGTACTATACTTTTATCTCTGCCGATATCGGGCGCGCACGGACCAATCGACATCGTCGATGCTCTCTTCACGGCGACGTCGGCCGTGTGCGTCACCGGGCTGGTCGTCGTCGACACCGGTCACGATTATTCCATGTTCGGCCAGATCGTTATTCTTGTCTTAATTCAGCTCGGAGGCATCGGGGTCATGACTCTGGCCTCTATGCTGGTGCTCAGTATCGGCGCCAAGCTCCCCCTGCAGTTTCGGCTCGGTATATCCGGATCGCTGGGTGAAACCCGCACCGCCGATTATCGGGCGCTGCTTAAAGCCGTACTGCTGACGACCTTTACGGCCGAACTGATCGGCGCGGCACTGCTGTACTTGCGTTTCCGAAGTTATTTCCCCGAAGGTGAAGCCGTGTACTATTCGATCTTTCATGCCATCTCGGCTTTCTGCAACGCCGGTTTCTCAACGTTTTCCAACAGTCTCGAAGGATTTCGCGGCGATACCCCGCTCATATTGATCTTTGCCGGACTGATCATTCTCGGCGGGCTGGGATTCGTGGTTATCATGGAGCTTTATCACAGTCTGGTCGGACGCAAACTGTCTCTTTCGCTGCACAGCAAAATATGCCTCGTGACGACAATCATACTTCTGGTCGGCGGGACGATCGGATTCAAAATTGCCGAACACGAACAGCTTTTTAAATCGACCGGACAGGGGCTCAATCTGGTCAATGCGTTCTTTCAGGCGGTCACCAGTCGTACCGCCGGTTTCAATACCATTCCGCAGCCGTCGCTGACCGAACTGGGGATATTGCTGACCATCATCCTCATGTTCATCGGCGCCTGTCCGGGTTCCACCGGCGGCGGTATCAAAACCACCACGTTTGCCGTCGTGGCCCTTTTGGTCTGGCGGCGTTTTCAGGGTTTCCGGCACATCAGCCTGTTTCGGCGCACCATCGGCGCCGATTCCTACAGCCGCGCGCTGGCCGTGTTCGTCCTGGCCATTTTTGTTATTGTCATCATGTTCAGCCTGTTCATGCTTGCCGAAGAAAAAATGCTGGCACACACTTTGAGTCAGGGGTGGTTTGTCGATAACCTGTTCGAGGTCGTCTCGGCCTTCGGGACCGTCGGGCTGTCGCTGGGAATCACGCCGAAATTGCACGAAACCGGAAAAATATTGTTGGTCATACTCATGTTCGTCGGGCGTATCGGACTTCTGACACTGGCGTACTCGCTGGCCCGTCCCGGCCTGCGCGGCGAAATCGAATATAAAGAAGAAAATATCATGGTGGGTTAGGAGATAGACATGAAACATTTTACCGTAATCGGCCTGGGCAACTTCGGTTCAACCGTGGCGCAGGAGCTGGCCAAGCTGGATGTCAAAGTTACCGCCGTCGACAGCGACCGCGAGAAAGTGCAAAAATTCGGTGATCAGGAATCTCTGGTGGCCGTCATTGGCGACGCCACCAATCAGGAATTCCTGGCCCGCCTCGAACCGCAGTTGTCAGAGACGGTCGTCGTATCCACCGGCGCGGACCATCACGCTTCAATCCTGATTACACTCTACCTCAAGGAGATGGGCGTCAAGAACATCATCGTCAAAGCCAATTCGGCCGATCACGCCCGCATCCTGATGAAAGTCGGGGCGACTCAAACCCCGATCCCCGAAAAACAGATGGCCATCAAACTGGCCCGGGCGCTGGTTCAACCCAACCTGATCGACTTCCTGCCGTTGTCGACTGAATTCGTCGTGGCCGAAATAAGGCCGACCGATGAACTGATAGGAAAGAGCCTCGCCGACAGCCACATCCGCACTAAACACCGCGTCCTGATTGTCGCTGTCCGCAAGGGCTCGGATAAAATTATTTTCGCACCCGGCGGAACCTATCAACTGGAGCAGTCCGACGTGATGGTTGTCATCGGCAACGAAAAAGACATCACCCGGCTCAAAGAATAACCGGAATCGATCTAAAATTCATACTCCAGGCCAAACACCGGCAGAAAGCTCCACATCGGCGCGAAATCCTCCTTGTTGTCGACCTTATTCCAATAGTAAAAGGCCGTATTCTCCCGGTTGTACACGTTCCACAGTTCGAGATACATGACGATACTCGACGCCTTGTATAAAAATCTCCGATCAAAACGCAGCTTCAGCGAATGATAATCCGGATAACGGACGTCGTTGATGCGGTTGACGTCGATGATCCCGGAATTGACGGCCGTGGATTGTTCTATATCGTATGGAGTGTATGGTATGCCTCCGGCGTACGTCCACCGAAAGCTCAACTCCCATTTTTTATTGGGTCGGTAACCGCCGAAGATATTAAACAGGTACTGATTGTCAAAGTTGCGGTCATACCAGACGCCGTCCAGACCGCGATAACGCGACTTGAAAAAGGCGGCACTGACAAGGCCATATAGGTTTCTGGCCATTTTCTTCTGGACCAGCAGCTCCACACCACGCGAAAACGCCTGCCCTGTCGCGACCAGTTGGTCATACCGGCCGAAACGACTATTGCTGGAACCGTCGTCGAAAACGAACTTGACCGGGTCGTCGGGATCCATTGGCATCTGTCGATATTCTTTATTGTAAAATTCGACCGTCAGCCTCGTGTCCTGCCTCAGCAGGAAATTAAAAGCGAGGACGTAATGGTACGTCCGGGGACTTACCAGGTCGCGGTTGCTTTCGGCCTGAGATAAAAGAAAAGTGGGCAGCGTTTGATAATAAATCCCGAACGCCCCCGACACATTGAATTTATCCGAAAAGATGTACTTGGCCGACGTGCGCGGGACTATCGTGTAATCTTTATTGGCCGAAAAATAGTCCGTACGTACCCCCATTCCCAATTCTATCCGACGGTGGGGCCGCAAAGTGTAATTTAAAAACAATGCCCCCTTCCAGGTATCGAGCTCGTCCTTTACTTTTATACCATGCAGGAGGTCGCCATAGCGATCGAGAAAATTACCGTACTCATAATTGTACAGGTTGATTCCGTACTCGGATTCGGCGCCGAACTGGAAAGCGTGACGGTGCGACGGGAAATAATTGCTGACCGTCCGCAAACGAATGACGTTCTCCGTATAATCGTGACTCACATCGAGGCTGTCGTCGGTGATGTCATAAAACCCGACCGTTCCGTCGTAAATGGAATACGACAGCGAAGTCGTTGTGTACCCCGGCGCATTCCAGAGATAGTGCCAGTTTAGCCCGACGATGTTCTGGAACGAATCGTACCGGCCGTACTCAGGCATGCCTTCGTCTGTCGACGTTTCTTTGTCCAAGTCGACCGTACTGTTACCGTACAATTCGAGCAGGTCCAGTTTATGACCCGGGGCGATATCCCAGGTGGCTTTGCCCTGTATGTCGCCGTAACGGGGAATAAAGCCGGTCCCGATGGCATCGACAATAAGGTCAAGGTAGCTTCGCCGAACCGACAAAAAGTAAGAACCGTTTTTCCGGGGCAGGGGACCTTCAATGATACCACCGAAACCGGCTACGTTCAAATCGAGCTGGGCATCGAACTCATCGGTATTTCCCTCACGATAATAGATTTCCGTAATCGACGACAACCGGTCGCCGTAAAGGCTGGAAAAACCGCCCGCCGAAAAACGAACGTCATCGATAAAATCGACGTTCAACATACCGATGGGACCGCCCGACGCGCCTATAACCGGAAAATGATTGATATTCGGGACAAATATATTGTCGACATAAAATCCGTTTTCGACCGGACTGCCGCCGCGCACGACAATGTCATTGATGTCGTCGCCGATCTGCGCGGCGCTCGGAAGAGCTTGCAGAACCCGGCTGATATCTCCCGCTGCACCCGGATTGCGGCGAATTTCTTCGGAATTGAACTCCTGGCTCGAAACCGGCGCGAGCACGTCTTCGTCAAAAAGGTCCGCCGTCACTTTGATCGAACCGACGTCGACCGCTTCGGTGACAAGCGCAATATCGACAAAAGTAATTCGGCCCGGGCGGACAACCACGTCGGTGCGCGTTTTGGGGTCGAATCCGATCGACCGGCAGGAAACATTGTATACCCCGGCCGGAACCCGGTCAATCAAATAGCCGCCGTTTTCATCCGACGCCGCTCCCTGCGACGTCCCAACCAGAATAACCGATGCACCGGGGATCGGCTCGTGCGTGTCGGCATCCATGATGGTTCCTTTGATTTTCCCCGACGGTCCGCCCGACTGCGCCCGGACCAAACCGGGGACAAAACAGATCAATAATATGAAGGTAATTATTGCTCCGGCATATGAGCGCGATAGTATTTTCGATAATACCATGATATACTCCATAGAAATATCCTATTTTACAGGTCAATTATACTATGACGCCGTATAATTAATGACTAACGGTCATCTTGTCAAGAAGTTTCATCTGATTTTATAGAATTTAATGAAAAATATCAAACCGGTTTGAGTGCCGCCGCTATCAGGTCGAAAAATTGACTTTTGAGAGCTTTGGCTGAAAGGTCATAGGCCTTCTCGAAAATCTCCCCCTTAATCGCGATCATCTGAATTGCCCCGCTGCTTAATGCCCACAGCAAAATAGCCGTGCCGACCGGATCAATTCCCGAGCGAATCGAGCCGTCTTTTATGCCGGCCTCAACGGCCTCGGATACGATTGTATTGGTTCGCGATTTCCAATCATAATTTTCTAAAATTGTGGGGGAATTAGGGTCAAGATTGATATTCTTAGCCTGGAAATGGAATAAACTGTTAAAATAATTGGGGTATTTCTCTCCGAAATGGAAATACGCCTCCCCAATAGCAAAAACCTTATCAAATCCTGATTTCCTGGAATCGACCGCTTTCTTAAACAACTTATAGAGGATTTCCGAAGCCCGGATATTTATAGCCAGATACAACTCCTCTTTGCTGGAAAAATAGAGATAGATAGTCCCCTTGCTGAGTTCGGCTTCGGCAGCCACTGCGTCCATCGAGGCCCCGTCCAGACCTTTGCTGAAAATCACTCGTTCGGCGGCGTCGAGAATTTCATTGCGCCTTTTTAATTTCTCCCGCTCTTTTCGTTCGGCTATACCCATTTTGCCCAACCTCTTTGCTATATCCCGTCAATAAACTGACTGACGGTCATAATGATACACTATGTTGGCCCCGATGTCAAGCTCTATGCTCATTCTAAGCCGGGCGACAATTCGGCCCGAAAACAACTCGGATGGGCGTTTCATCACGTCTCGAATTTCATAAATTGAATTTTGTAAAACGTCACTCGGAGCGGGGAAGACTAGAGCACTATTTGCTTTCTATTGGACTTGTTGATGGTTCCGTCGACCGAATATTTCCCGGCCCCGGCGAAAAACAACGTCAGGTACGGAATCAAATACATCAGGGCCAGTTCTTTTTTACCGAACGGATCGTCGGCGTGGACTATCAACAGCGCCGTCAGCATATTAATAAGAAGAGGAATCAACGCCAGCCGGGTGAAAGCCCCGAAAATAAGAAGTATCGAACAGAAAAATTCGGCGAAAATCGAAAGCGACAAAGACAAGCCCGGCCCGAGACCATAGGGATCGGCAAATTGCGCCGCGTATGCCGAATAGTTGGATAGTTTGGACAGACCGTGATTGAAAGCCATTGCCGTCCCGAATCCCACTCTCAATATCAACAGACCGAACGATGCATATTTATCGTCGGTCGTCTTGCCAATTCTGGATAAGAAATTTTTCATATATTCCCACCTGTTGAATATGATGTCTTACTTAGATAACATCAGGATCAGGAGAGAGTTTCCGAACAAAGCGGGGCAGATTTTACTTTTTGTAACATGTCTTGATATGGAAAGAAGTGTAACTTAAAAGCTCCGGGAGGGAGGCCACCCCAAACTTGGGGCTTGTTGAAAAAGTGCACGGATGGTGCAAGAAGTAGGTCGGGTTCCGAGTAGAGCGAAGCGTAACGAGAAACCCGACAACAAGATGTCGGCTTTCTCTCCTGACTTCGTCAGGATTCGGAAGCCGACCTACTCGTTTTTCAACAGGCCCCAAGTTTGGGGTGAGGAGACGATTTCAAATGTTCCGTCAGGCGATGATTCTGACGAAGTCGGGATTGACACCCGACGGTCCTTCAATTCAACTTATGAAACTTACGCCGGCTTTTTGGCGAACATCTCCTCGGCCGCCTTTTTCATCTCTTCGGCCGGAACATCGCGCACGTGCGTCGAGAACGACCAGCCGTGCCCATACGGATCAACCACGCGACCGTGACGATCACCCCAGAACATGTCCTTCGGTTCCATCGTAACTTTAGCTCCGGCTTCGCGCGCCTGATTTACGATTTTATCGATATCCGCAACGTAAAGATGGATATCGATCGGGCTGCCGCCGAACGCCTGTGGCGTGCGCGATTTACCGCTCCACTCCGGGAAATCATCACACAGAAATATGAAGGAATTACCGATCTTAATCTCCGCGTGCATCAACTTATCACCGTCCGGCGCCGGGACGCGCGCCGTTTCTTTGGCCCCGAAAGCTTTCTTATAAAAGTCGATCGCGTCCGAGGCGTTCTCGACCACCATGTACGGAATCACTCCTTCATAACCGTCGGGAATAGGTTTGACATCAGACATCTGGTTTCTCCTCATTAAATCCGATAGGATATTGGTTGTTCAACGAAATCACAGATCATACGCACCGCCGCAATATCCGTTGGCCCGTCAACATCACATTTTGTTTCCCCGGTGCCAATCACGTTTTATCCGGGAGCGCTGCCCGCTATATTCCGTCAGGTATTGATCCCGCCGTACTCTTTCAATATCCGCATGGACCTGAATCCGAATTTCATTTCAAGTTCCGCGGGATCTTGAATCCTGCTTCATCGGGATTTGTGATCCTGCGGTCTCTTAATACCAAACCAGAAACTCCGGATGGGTGGCCACCTCAAACTTGGGGCTTGTTGAAAAAGCCTGTTCGGTCAGGTCCTGCGTCCCGATTTATCGGGGCGTGTGACCTGACCGCATTGTAAGTCATTGAAGCTAAAGAGACCGTCATCCAATTCGTGAACAATATGACATAATTCTTTGTTTTAATAAATGACCGCCAGGATGTAGAACGGGGCTACTCAAGGACAGCATGCTATAAATGGGCACAGATTGCCCGAAAATCCCCCATGATTCGACACCTTGGAGTATTCTGACGGTTCCTGCAAAGGAACCAAGAGCCTGCCCGGCCATCCCGTTTCGGGAGCCCCCACCGGGCAGGTTTAATATTTGGCCAATCCGCTTGTAATTCCGCGAAAAAGCACTATATTACGGCATCTGGTTAATGTCGTAAGGGGACGAAGATGTCGAAAATACTCTCGCTTTTATTTGTGCTGGCACTCATCGCGGGCTGTTCCAACAATGCCGTCAGCCCGGTTCAATCACCCGACAAAGGCGTTATAATAATACCGACTCCACTTACTGTCAAAGGTTACCTAAGCAGCCTGGACCCGCCGATACTTTCTGTGACTGCCAATATACCGGCAACGGAAGAGATTGATTACACCATTAAAGTTGAAAATTTGACGGGATACGTATTGAAAAAGCTGGACGGGCGAGGTGTGGGAGGAGTGACAATTGAATGGAATTTGAAAACCGAAAACGGGGATCTTATCAACACAGGTATCTATATTGTAGAAATCGAAATAACGAATAATAATGGTAATAAATATCTGGTCCGCTCACCCGTTTATATTGATTTGGGCTAAGATTATGATGCATTTCTTACGACCAAGAATGATCGCCACGCTGGCAGCACTGTTGATTTTCGCCGGCGGAGGCGTCCTGGCTGGGCAGTCCAATTCGACCGAGCGCGACCAAATAGCGTTCAAACTCGGCTATGTCGTAGGCGCCCGGGCAAACTTCCGGGACATATACACCGGCCATTTCAATATCGAGCTGGGGCACGTGAAGCATATGAAAGGCAGATGGTATTGGGAACTCGACGGCGGCTTCAGAAATATGAGCTCCGTGAACATGAAAATGGCCTACAAATGCGTCTATACTTCGGCGTCGATCCGCATGGCCGTCGTAAAGAACAATTCCTGGCTAACGGATATCTGCGGCGGCGCGGGTTACTCCGTGAGGACCATAACCGCCAGCAACATCCTGCTGTACGATACTGACGGCAGTTTCATTTCAATGCTGCACGAAAGACAAACCGACTGGGCGCCACTTCTGCTGGTCGGCGCCGATATCCTGAAATCTTTGGGGGAGAAATGGTTTGTCGGCGGGTCTTTTCTGCTGGACTATTATTATGACCCGCATCCGGAGACCGGCTCGTTCGGCAACACTGGCAGCTACAACTTCCGCCTCATCTTCCGCCGCACCATCGACTGACCAGATCTGTTATTGGTCCGCTTTGACCAATTCGCAAAATTTCGATTGATTATTTGCTCCTGATGGCTTTTATTTAATTTAGATCATTATTTGGACTCAACCAAATCTTGAGGGGACTAATGTCGCACACGCCCGAAAAGTCGGACAGCCAGAACTTGACGAACCAAAATCCGGCTGAATCCGAACCGGAAAAATCCCGATACCGCCACATATCTGACGATGAGCTGGCAAAGGTCCTTGCGGAACAAAAAAAACGGATAGATTTGGGGCACATTGGCGGCAAACCCGTGGATTTATCAAAAATCAATTTATCCAAGGCAAATCTCCAGAATGCCCTTTTATTCAATACCAACCTTCAAGATGCCAAGCTCTTTGAAGCTAATCTTGAGGGCGCAAGTATGCTCCATGCGAATTTGCATGACGCGGATTTAACTGCCGCCAATCTTAAAAATTCCATATTGGTTGCAGCAAACCTTCAAGATGCTGATTTATCGGAAACCAATCTTCAAGGTGTTTTATTTGATGAAGCCAATCTTCAATATACCCACATTCATTTTGCAAAGCTTAGGGGCACCAACCTATTTAAGGCCGACCTTAAATATGCCGAATTTTTTGATGCAACATTAATAAATTGCGATTTCGAAGGTGCTGATCTTTATCGAGCAGATTTTGGCTATGCCAAAATGATTTGCTGCAATTTTAAAGGATGTAATCTTAAAGACGTCAGGAGATTAGACAGCACCAAGCTGGCTCAGGCCGATATAACAAATACGAGACTCAACGATACAGTTTCAGAATTTAAAGCCCTTAATGTTGTTGAAGAAGCATCCCGCGATGCCCGTAAGATTTTTCTCGCAGTGTTATTAGGCTGCGTATATTGCTGGTTGACCATCGGCTCCACAACCGATGTGGC
This sequence comes from uncultured candidate division Zixibacteria bacterium, assembly GCA_963702205.1. Taxonomy (GTDB): domain Bacteria; phylum Zixibacteria; class MSB-5A5; order GN15; family PGXB01; genus CALAMC01. The sequence goes on along the minus strand of OY969724.1, from coordinate 577,308 downwards.
TCTTTTAACCAATTCATCGTCATCGAATCTGCCGATAATTCAAACGGGCGTGCCTATCGGTGCATTTTACTTGGCTGCACCATTCTTGCTAGCCGTTCTTTATATTTATTTGCATTTATATTTGCGGCGTCTTTGGCAAGCGCTCGCCGGACTTCCGGCCATATTCGAAGATGGCAAACCTCTTGATGAACGTGCTTACCCTTGGATGTTAAATGGTATGGTGCGAAGGCATTTCATCCGGCTTAAAGGGAAATATAAGAAAATCGAAAGACAAGAAAATGAAGACGGTTTAAAATGGCACGCAAGAAAGAGCTGGCAATGGCTTTGGCAAAGAATTAAAGGTACCCGCGCCTTCACGGCCCGCCTCGAAGAGTGGGTCTCCATATTTCTTGCTTGGTGGGTAGTGCCAATTACACTCGGCTGGTTCTGGGTGCGCTATCTAACCCGCCACGATTGGACAGGCACCATCATCCAAATCATTGTATTGTTAATAACCATTTTCGCAGGAATAATATTCTACCGCGTTCACGCAAAGACTCTAGCTGGAGCCATGTTTGACAAGATTCAGGCACTCGGATACTTCAAATGGATCGCTTTTGCTCTTATCGCATTTTTCCTTATTATTTCTTCCGATGGTGGCATAGAGGATCACAACTGGGCTGTCTATATACAAAACAAAATCGGCTATGACATTTCCGCCAACTTCCGCGAACAAGATGTATCTATTAAACCGGACAATTATTGGCTAATCGACTCAACCGAACGAGACATTGCCGTAAAGGGAGCCTATCTTGCAAGAGCCGACTTAAGAAATGCTGATCTTCTTAGAGCATTCTTGGTTAATGCAGACTTTCGGTGGGCGAATCTGGCTGGTGCTGTCCTTATAGGGGCAAATTTATCCAGAGCAAATTTTCATATGGTCGACTTTGAAGGCGCGAATCTTATTTTTGCATCATTGACGGACGCTAACATGTTTAGTGCGAATTTTACCGGAGCTGATCTTTTTTTAGCTGATTTGAAAAATGCCGATTTAGGTGGGGCAAATATGGAATATTCTCGTGGATTGACTCAAGATCAACTAGACCAAGCTTTTGGCGATTCCGCAACCACCCTTCCCCCCGGCCTCACCATCCCGATTAAAAAATAGTCTTTTCCACCATCGCACAAGCTTTTACACATTGTCAAATTCACCATAACAGACCTGTAATTAACAAGTTACAAACACAAAACTCAAGCATCGCCAACATTTTATCCACATATTGAAAAATATTTGGCACAAACTTCTTGACATAGCGTATAATTAACCATATAGTTAAACTAAACGGTTAGTTATTTTATTATGAGCGAACAAAACCAAAATACTCCGGAACCAAAGCCCAAAGGATCGGCCCAGGTCATTCTCGACGCCGCCCGCGACGAATTCGCCGAATTCGGCCTCGCCGGGGCCCGTGTGGACCGCATCGCCGAGCGTTCCGGCATCAACAAGGCCATGATTTACTACCATTTCGGCTCCAAAGAGAAGCTCTATCAGGCGGTCATCGACGACCATTTCGGCCAGATCGCCGCCTTTGCCGCGACTCAGGAGTTCGACGCCGCCGATCCGGCCGCCGTTATCGAGAAAATCGCCACCTATATGAACGCCCTGTTCGCCGAACGCCGCTCGTTCGGGCCGATTTTGCTGCGCGAAGTCGCCGCGGGCGGGGACCGTCTCAAAGATACCCTGATCCGTCTGGTGAGCCAGTCGGGCGTCACCGCGCGCTTCAAAAGTCTGCTTGCCTTCGGCCAGGCTTCCGGGCAGTTCCGCGATATAGACATTGAACACACCATCGTTTCGTTTCTGGGTATGAACATTTTTTACCAGCTAATGGCTCCGGTAGTCAACCGGGTATGGGAGATAGATAATGAAGAAAAATTCCGATCCGAAAGACCGCAGGCCGTGGTCGATCTCTTTTTGCACGGTCTCATTAAGTAAGTACATTATATTACTGATTGTACTATTGGTCTCGGCGCCTCTCCACGCGGAGGATGTGACACTCTCGCTCGACCAGGCCATCGCGCAGGCTCTCGAGCATTCGTACACGGTTAAATCCGCCGCCCACGATTCCACCGGTGCCCGCCGGCAATTGCAATCCGCGCAGGCCGACCGTTTTCCGACCCTGTCGCTCGACGCCGTTTCATTCGCGGTCAACAAGTTACAATCGTTCAATGTCCCCGTCCCCGGCGGGCCATCCATTGAACTCGGCTCCAAAGAAACCTATCAGGCCGACTTCAAACTGTCTGTCCCGCTGTTTACCGGCGGCAAAATAACCGGAAACATCGATCGCTACCATGCAATCACCGACGCCGCCCGCGCCACCGTCGAGACCCGTCGGCTCGAAACCGGATACCAGACCCGCCGCGCTTATCTGGGCCTCATGCTGGCCGATGTATCTTTGAAATCGATGCAGGCTTCACGAAAGCGACTCGACATAATCAAGACCGACATACAAAACCTGTTCGCCAACGGTTTGGCCGACTCGACCGATATTCTGGAAACCGAACTGGCCTACCAGAAGATACTCCTTCAGTCAGACTACCAAACCACCGCCCGCACCAACGCCGCCGCGGCTTTAAACAAGCTGCTCGGCAATTCCGAATCGGACAACATTGTCCTGTCGGAAACACTGCACGATCCAAAACCGGCAGTTTCATCAACAACGACGGAAGAAAAAATCAATCGCCCCGAGCTTACGGCTCTTCGTGCCAATATGGCCGCCGCCCAAAACGTCTCGCGCCTGGCGACCGCCGATTATTACCCCAACCTCAGCGCCTACGGCGGCTATTCGGTCGGTAAGCCCAACAAGGACCTGTTTAACAAAACCTGGAACGATTATTTTTCGGTCGGACTGGCGCTGAACTGGTCGTTCAACCTCGGCGGCAAAAAACTGCACAATAAGTCCGCCGCTGACCAGACCGTGCATTCGATAGAAATGACGTTAAACGAAACCGAGGACGCCTTCACCCTCATGGCCAAAACCGCCCGCGAGAGACTTCAGTATGCTCAGTCCGCATACAATATCTCCGCAAAAGAATATGACATCGCCAAACGTCAGTATACTCTTGCGCAAAAGCAACAGAAGGCGGGCAAGATGTCGGTCAACCGGCTTTTAGAAAAAGAAGAAGACTTGCGCGTCGCCGAGCAGGCTTATGAAGCATCGAAAATAAATTACTACCTTGCACAGACGGATCACTATTTCGCCGTCGGCTCGGATAAAATCTACGGAGGACTGAACGATGAATTATAAAACGGTTACGGCTCTGCTGGCATTGCCGCTTGTACTATTAGCCTGCAGCGATAAAAACGGTACTATCGGAGGCTCCGGGCTGATCGAGGCGACCGAAATCACGATCTCGTCACAGGTGGTCGGCAACAGCGAGATTCTGCACTACGACGAAGGCGACACGGTCGGCATCGGCGATACCCTGGCTGTCATAGACACTGTCAACACTATTCTTGCGCTCGATCAGGCCGACGCCGCCTATAAAGCGGCCGAATCCAAAAAGAACATGGCCGCGATAGCCATCGACCAGGCCGAACAAAATTTCTCTCTGGCGGAAAAAGAATTCAACCGCATCAATGCCCTTATCACCAGCGGTTCGGCTAATCAGCAGCAGTACGATCAGGGCGAAAACGCTTTCAACCAGGCCGACCTTAACCGCAAGCAGGCCCGGGCGACCCTGACCGCCGCCAAAGCCGAAATGAGCCGCATCGAAGCCCAAAAAGCCCTCTTGATCCAGCAGCTCAGCGACTGCTTCCCGACCGCCCCGCATAGCGGCACCATAACCGCCAAGTACATCGACGCCGGTGAGCTGGTCACGCTCGGCAAAGCCATATACAAAATCGGCGTCCTCGATTCGGTCTGGGTAAAGGTGTACTTACCGCCCGCCGACCTGACAAAAATCCAGCTCGGAGGAGAGGCCTCGGTCGATCCCGAGGACGGCCGCACCCAGCCTCTGAAAGGAACCGTCACCTGGATATCATCCGAAGCCGAGTTCACGCCCAAAAACGTGCAGACCAGGGAAGCCCGCGCCGACCTTGTCTATGCCGTGAAAATAACCATCCCCAATTCCGGCGGCGAACTTAAAGTCGGTATGCCTGTCTCGGTGACGATTCCATGAGCCTCGTTGAGATACAAAATTTCAGCCGCTCCTACGGCAAACTTAAGGCCGTCGACAATTTCAGCCTGACCGCCGAGCGCGGTAAAATTCTTGCTCTGGTCGGACCCGACGGAGCCGGCAAAACCACCATATTCCGCGCCGCCTGCGGCTTGCTCGGTTTCGATGACGGAACCATCACCATCGCCGGGTATGACGTCAGAACCCAGTTCGACCAAATCAAACCGCTGCTGGGTTATATGCCGCAGAACTTCTCGCTCTACCCGGATTTGTCCGTCGAGGAAAACCTGTCGTTTTATGCCGGGCTGTTCGGGCTGTCACGACAACATTTCGAAGAGAAAAAACAGTACTTATATAAGTTCTCCAATCTCGGGCCGTTCGCCAGCCGCCGCGCCGAAGCCCTCTCCGGGGGCATGAAACAAAAACTCGCTCTGAGCTGTAACCTCATCCATGACCCGCAGGTCCTTGTCCTCGACGAACCGACCACCGGCGTCGACCCCCTATCCCGACGACAGTTCTGGGACATACTGAAAAAACTGCGGAACGACGGCGCCACCGTCATCGTCTCGACCCCGTACATGGACGAAGTCGCTCTGGCCGACCGCTCGATCTTCATCTTCGGCGGAAAAAACATGGCTGAGGGTACACCCGATGATCTGACCGCACTGTTCGAGGGCCGCGTCTACCGTCTCAACGCCCTGCCGACCATCGATCAAATAGAGGAACTCAACAATTCGAGCGGTCTTTCCGCGCGGCGTTTCGGAAGCACCATGCACCTCTACGTCGATTCACAGCACGACGTCACCGAGTACGGCACCGAATTTTCCGGCCTCGGTTTTAACGCTGATGCCCTCAGCGAAATCCGGCCCGACCTCGAAGACACTTTCATACAATTAATGGATAAAACATGAGCGATGCCGTCGTCATAAAAGACCTCACCCGACAATTCGGAGAGTTCACCGCCGTCGATCAGATCAGCCTGACGGTCAAAAAGGGCGAAATATTCGGCTTCCTCGGGGCCAACGGGGCCGGGAAGACGACCGCCATCCGCATGCTTTGCGGGCTGCTTCTTCCAACCTCCGGCGAAGGACGAGTCAGCGGCTTCGATATCTATAAAGAAAATGAGCAGATAAAGCGCTCGATTGGATACATGTCCCAGAAATTCTCTCTGTACCCCGACCTGACCGGAAAGGAGAACCTTCAGTTCTACGGCTCCGTATACAGACTCCCGCCAAAACGGCTAAAAAAGAAAATCGACGAAATGGTCGAGCGACTCAACCTCGGCGAATTTGTCGGCCGCCTGTCGGGTTCACTCCCGGTCGGATGGAGGCAGAGACTGGCGCTGGCCGCGGCCCTTATGCACGAACCGGAAATTCTCTTCCTCGATGAACCGACCGGCGGTGTCGATCCCATATTCCGCAGACGCTTCTGGAACATACTGTACCATCTGGCCGAATCGGGCACGACTCTGTTCGTCACCACGCATTATATGGACGAAGCGGAATTCTGCGACAGGATCTCCATCATGCACCACGGACGCATCATCGAAATGGGACAACCGCGCGACCTGATCGAAAAGCACGGCGAAAAAGACCTTCAGGAAGTGTTCATCAAGCTGATTTCGCGCGAGGGAGCCAGTGTCTAAGATTCGTTACATCGCCGCCAAAGAATTCCGCCACATCCTGCGCGACCCGCGTTCGCTTTTCATCGCCATTATGATGCCGATATTCATGACGCTCCTCTACGGTTACGCCGTCAATCTCGACATAAAAAATATCACCCTCGGCGTGCTCGACTACGATCATTCCTTCGAATCACGTGAGCTGGCAAACAAGTTCTATAACTCAGGGTATTTCTTCCACTCCGATGAGGAACCGTCGCTGTCTGACCCGGAAAGAATTCTTAAGGCCGGCGACGCCAACGCCGTACTTATAATCAAGCCCGGCTTTGCTGACAAAATCGAATCGATCCGCTCCAATCCGGAGGCCTCACTTTTCGGCAGCAGCGACGTCTACGATATCGGTCTTCTGCTCGACGGAGCCGATGCCAATGTCGCCGCGGCCGCCGGAAGTTACGCCGCCGTCATCGTCAATGAATACCTCGCCTCGCAGCTGCCGCCCGGTATGGAATTTCCCGGAGTGGAAATCTCCCGGCAGGTACTTTACAACCCGGACCTGAAGTCCTCGCATTTCTTCGTGCCCGGACTGATCGCCATAATTCTCATGATGATCTCGGCCCTGCTGACCTCGGTCACCATCGCCCGCGAAAAAGAAACCGGCACTATGGAACAGCTATTAACGTCACCGGTCACCGCCAAACAGATTATTATCGGCAAAGTTATGCCCTATATCGGCCTGGCGTTTCTCGATGGCCTTCTCGTTCTGGCATTCGGTGTCTTCCATTTCGGGGTACCGTTCAACGGCTCGGTCATCCTTCTGCTGTTCTTTATGGGGATATATATCACCGCCGCGCTGTCACTTGGCGTGCTCATCTCGACCATCGCCGACACACAGCAGGTGGCGATGATGGGTGCGGTCATGGCTACCGTCCTGCCGTCGGTTATGCTGTCCGGTTTCATTTTCGAAATAAAAAACATGCCGTTCATTTTGCAGCAGATAACCCGCATCATCCCGGCGACGTACTTTCTGCAGATAATCCGGGGGATTATGCTCAAAAGCTCCGGACTGGCCGAACTCTGGCCTCAGGCCGTCTTTTTGATATTGATAACGTTCGTCCTGCTGACCGTAGCCACCAAACGCTTTAAACTGAAAATCGGTTGAACCATGATACAGACCATTATCGCCCTGATTATAAAGGAATTCCGGCAGGTCCTGCGCGACCCGATCATGCTCCGCCTGTTGTTCATCATGCCGCTGATACAACTGCTCCTGCTGGGGTATGCCGTCTCGACCGACGTCAAACTCATCAACACGGCCGTCTACGATTTCGACCATAGCAGCCTGTCGCGCGATTACGTGCGTTCGCTGTCGGCCGGTGATTATTTCGTCACTTCCAAAGACAAACTCCCGCTTCTCAACGCCGATCTGGCTTTCCGCCAGAACCGCAGAAACGCCGTCTTGATTATCCCCGTGGATTTCTCGGAAAAAATCGACAACCGCGAAAAGGTCGAAGTCGGGCTGTTGCTCGACGGCTCCAACGCCAACACCGCCTCGATCACCCTCGGCTACGCCGGTCTGATCACTGCTCAGTTCAACAAACGCGTCCTCGGGTTCAATATGCCGATACAGTTGCGCCAGAAAAACCTGTTCAATCCCGAGGCCGAGTCGGTCTATTTCATGGTTCCCGGAATCGTGGCCGTACTATTGACCATGATAACCGTCATGCTGACCGCGATGGGCATCGTCCGCGAGAGGGAGAGAGGGACGCTCGAACAGCTCATGGTGACCCCAATCTCTACCCCCGGTCTGATCCTCGGCAAAACCATCCCGTTCGCTATCATCGGCTTCATAGAAATGTCGATTGCGCTGGCGTTCGGGATCATCTGGTTCAAGATTCCGTTCGCGGGCTCGTGGGGACTGCTGTACTTCCTGTCGTTTATCTACCTGTTCACGTCGCTCGGGGTGGGGATGTTCATCTCGACCGCGACCAAAACCCAGCAGCAGGCGATGTTTTTCGCGTGGTTCTTTTCTATTTTCGCGATTCTGACTTCGGGCTTTTTCATACCGATTGCCAACATGCCCAAAGTGGTGCAGGCGCTGACATACTTAAACCCGATGCGTTATTACATGACTATTGTGCGGGGAATCATGATGAAAGGTTCGTCGATCGACATTTTGCACAAACAGGTGATAGCGATGATAATCTTCGGCGTCGCCGTCTTCACCTTCTCATCCCTGCGCTTCTCGAAACGCGTGAAATAGGGCTTATCCGATTCCCGGACTTCTTTAATCATTTTTATTGACAACGTGTCAAAATTTATCCAAATTTAGACTCAATTAAAGCTGTTAATTTTATGGGAATTAGCCGATTATAAAAATATGAGTATCGAGACATATAGCCATTTCCGATATGAAATAGCGCTCGGGGCTCCAATTCCAATGCCCCAGCCGCCCATCGACTATTTCGACAAGCAGCAATACTCCCTCCAGCAGTATCTTCACGCCCTTTGCAAGGACAACGTCGGCGCGCTCGGCAAGAAAGAAGGGGAGTGGTCGTTCGGACCCGACGCCCCCGAAACCGTCCAGATGTATAAATACACCGAGTTTATCGAGCTGTTAAATTACGCCGAACGAATGGGCCTGATCGTCCCGGCCGAAGCGCAGGGCGACTTCACGCCGTATAAGCTTTCCGAAACCTACTGGGAAAAATTCGACAAATTCGCTTCCTGACTTAACCAGACACTCCCAAAACAAATTCGATTTTTAAAGCATTCCTATTGTTTATTCTGTGGGCGGCAGACGCCCCCGTCTGCCGCCTGACTACGAATAAGCAAACCGCCATGTGCTTTATCATCGCGCTCGCCCCGGGTCCCGATCCCACCCAAATACGCACTTGACAAATCCCAAAAATAAACGTCATTATAATTAAGACAGGGGACTCGAAAATGATAAGGCTTTCATTAATTCTATTGCTTATGATTGCCGGCCCAGTCACAGCCGGAATCAATCTGAATCTGGATATATCGTCCGCACTGCCCGACACATTCTATATCAATCCATCGACGACATTCAAGGTCACCGACCACGACCGCGACGGTTACTACGAGATCCAGGCCGAAAACAAAAATATGTTCGCGACCTGGTCGATCCGCTACGGCAAAACGATTGACTATATTAATAAAACACCTTACGCTCAGGATGCCAAAATAGCCGTAGCTTATCTCGATAATGATACCTTATTGGATTTTGTTGAAATCCATCGAAATTGGGACAGCCCATACAATATAGACGAAGTTTTAACGACCCATTTGAGCACTTTCGGATATACGAATCTTGTCACGCAGCATATAACCCAATTACCGGACCTGGTATGGTACGAAACGTATTTCAATCCATATTGCGACAGCCTGTTTTTTATTGATTCAGGCAATGGCGGAGAAGAAAAACTATATGCCAGAGTAAAATGCACGAATTATAATAACGAAATTGAGCAAATGTGGTATTGCTATAATGTGGATATTATTTATACAATTGACATTTTCGCAGGCACCACGTCGATAGTCGATTGGTTACCATATACCGATTATAAGAGACTGCCGCTATTCCATCCGGATACACTTATTGACGTAGCGATGGGCGAGTACTATAACTATTTATGGCATCCGGCGATTGCCAATTATGGCTATATGTATGATAAAACCCAATCGACCATAAACGGTTATATTGACAGTACGCGTGTTTTCGCGGGAATCCTTCCTTATGAATATAATTGTCCCCAGGCTACCACCATTAATTACGCATTATTTGAATGCCACTGGATTGATGATATAAATCCCGCTGTGCCCGGCTATGAGTTCGCAGCCACCGAGTATCAGAGTTCTCAAGGTTATGACTATGATGATTTAACTTTACTTTGCGAAGATTCGTCTCGGCACCTGGCCCTTTATAATCTCGCTGCGGCCGATCACATGGATACGCTCTGGAAAATAGATATCACCAGCCAGCCCGAAATAAAATACATCTTTGCCACCAAGGATTTTTCCGGCGATCTTTTTACCGTGCAGAACGAAAAACTCTACGTCCGAAATGCCGCGGATGGGCAAATATCGGATTCTTCGTACGACTTCCTCGCTCCGACGGATGCCGTTTTCGCTTATTCATCATTAGATACCTTCGGTGATCCGAAGCTGATAGCCGTTCAATCCGGTCATCTCAACGCCTATGATATATCCATAACAACCGGCACCGACGAACCCCCGCAATCGGTTCTTCCATCATCATTCACTCTCGGCCCGGCCTACCCAAACCCCTTTAACCCGACCCTGAGCATTCCGGTCGAACTGAACGGCAAATCTCATCTGAAAATAGAAGTCTACAATATAACAGGGCAAAAGGTCGGACAGGTCGTGGACTGTACTATCCCCGCCGGGCAGTACGAATACACTTGGGATGGTTCAAAAGCCGCCTCGGGCGTCTATTTCATCAAAGCCTCAACCGACAACCAGAGCAAAATAGCCAAAGCGGTTCTGCTTAAATAGGCTATCTTAGTCTTGGTAGGTCAGGAGCCCTGCGCTCCTGACATCTTGATTTCAATGCACCGAAGCTTCAACAATGTCATACCCGCGTACGCGGGTATCCAGTCTCTTCGGTTCAATGCATTCCGTGGGCGGCCGACGCCCTCGTCTGCCGCCTGATAAGTACTGACCGACAAGTAGTCAATCTCAACTACTCAAACAAACACCCGACTCTTTATGAAATATATGACACCGGCCGGTATTGACCGAAAACCTGATATTTTCCCCGATATTGTACTTACCGGAATCGGTAACTGTATTCAATATCACGTCGTTATACTTGAACGTCACGACACTCCGATTGCCGAGATACTCGATGCTCGAAACTTCTCCGTTAAACAGCCCGTCGGCACCGATCAATACATCCTCCGGTCGAATCCCGACTGTCACTTCCTGGAATTCATAATCCGCCGGCACGTGCACTATCGACAAATTGAACGGCTTGATCGTATTTTCCGAAATCCACCCGGTCACAAAATTCATTTTGGGTGTCCCGATAAATGACGCCACAAAAAGGTCCGCCGGGCGGTTATAAACGTCGTCGACCGTCCCGACCTGTCTGATTTTGCCCGATTCAATGACGGCCAGACGGTCGGCCATAGTCAGCGCCTCGGTCTGATCGTGCGTCACATGGATCATGGTCGTTCCGAGATTTTTCTGGAGCACCACCAGTTCGCGGCGCATGCGGGTGCGAAGATCGGCGTCGAGGTTTGACAGCGGCTCATCGAGAAGGTATATATCCGGCTGACGGATTATCGCCCGCCCCAGCGCCACCCTCTGCCGCTGGCCGCCGGACAGCTCCACCGGCCGGGCATCCAGACGATCGGCCAGACCGATCAGCGACGCCGCGTGTATCACCCGGTCTTTGATCTTCTTTTTATTTTCTCCGGAAATCTTGAGCGGAAAAGCTAGGTTTTGCTCGACCGTCATGTGAGGGTAGAGGGCGTAATTTTGAAACACCAGCGAGACATTGCGCTTCTGCGGCACCAGCTGATCGACCCGCCGCGTCCCGATCCAGATTTCCCCTGAATCGATCTCTTCCAGTCCGGCCACCAGACGCAGCAGAGTAGACTTGCCGCACCCCGACGGCCCCAGCACCACCACCAGTTCACCGTCGGCCGTCTGGAGGTTGACATCGTCGAGGACCTTCTGTCCGTCGAACGATTTCTCAACTCTGACAATATTCAATCGCGGCATGATATATTATAATTCTACGAGCCTGTTATGGCACCATCTTTTATCAGGAAGCTTTCGGCCGACCCGGAAAGGCCGTCCGGAACCTGCGACGCCGTCGTGATGAATACCTGCCCGAAATTGTCGAACGATTCGATCAGCATATTGCGGCGCTCCTTGTCGAGTTCGGCGAAAATCTCATCGAGCAGCAGAACCGGCGTCCGGCCCCGCTTCTCTTTGATATAATCGAACACCGCCAGCTTAAGCGCTATCGCCGCCGTACGAAGCTCTCCCTGTGAAGCGTGGGTGCGCGCCGGATATGCCCGTATAATAAACTCAATATCATCCCGGTGCGGCCCCACCAGCGCCGTCTGCATTATTCTCTCGCGCTCTTTATATCTGGCCAGCTTCAACTCGAACGCGGTTGCGATTTCTTCGATATTGAAATCATCGCTGTCCAACGCCACCGACGGTCGGTACGATGCACCAAACTTATGTGCCCCGGAAATCTTATCGTAATATTTCGACGCAAACACCGAGATGTTCTTTATGAAATTCAGCCTCGTATGCATTATCCGCGACCCGCACTGCACCTGAAGATCATCATAAATGCAGTCATCGGCTCTCTCCTGCTTGAGAAAAGCATTTTTCTGGGCCAGAATTTTCTGGTACTCGGCCAGATCCGCCAGGTAATTGGGCGAGACCTGCGAAATATAGATGTTCAAAAACTCCCGCCGCCCGGCCGGAGCCCCGGACAAAATCTCGATATCGCCCGGCGCCGCGAAAACAGCGCTGTTGTCTTTGAACAGCTCGGCTATCTTGATATCGATTTTGTCCTTGGTAATTTTCTTCCGCCCGCCTTTTTGATAAGCCAGAGCAAAGAGATGACCTTTGCTATCTTTAAATACTTCGGCTTCGAGCCGGTAATGCTCGGACTGTTCATTGAGCATAACGACGTCATTGGCGCCCCTGGCCGAACGACCGAGCAGAACGACGAATATTGCTTCCAGCAGATTAGTTTTTCCGGAACCGTTCTGCCCGTGGAAAATATTTATGCTATCACCGAAAGATATTTTTGCCGATGAAAAATTACGGAAATTTGAAATATCTAAATTCGCCAGGTGCATGCCGGGATATATAAGGCCGCGACCGCCTAAAAGCAACCGCTGATAATAAAACCCAACTAATCGGCCAGACGCAGCGGCATAATCAGGCAGAGATATTCATCCCGGGGAACCTCGGGAGAAATAATCACACCCGCTGAGACCGCATTGGTCAGCTCGAACAAAACCTCGTCACCCTCGATCTTATTCAAAATATCGGTGATATACAGCGCATTATACCCGAGCTCGATCGTCTCGCCGGCGAACTCGCACGATAGAGTTTCTTTGCCCTCACCACCGACGTCGGCGTTGGTTGTGGATATAGTCAGATTGTTGTTCTTCAGGCTGAACTTAACCTGGTGTGTCAGGGCATTGGACAAGATAGAAACGCGCCTCACCGCACCGGACAGATCATCCTTATTGATGACCATCTTCTTGTCGTTTTCGTTGGGAATAACCTGTTCGAAATTGGGGTAAGGACCTTCTATTAATCGCGACGTCAGAATGACTTCATTCAGATTGAAAATAATATTGTTTTCGCCGAAAATTATACCGACCGGCTCATTTTCCGAAATGAATTTCGGAATTATATCCAATACCTTGGGGGGAATAATAATATCCTCAGAAAGACCTTTAAGCTTTTTATTCTCTACCGAAGCCTTAGCCAGCCGATGTCCGTCGGTGGCCACCATCGTCATCATATCGCCCTTGGTCGACCAGAGCACACCGTTTAAAGCCGGACGAGTTTCATCTTTGCTGCACGCGAACGTCGTCTTGCGGATCATCGTCACCAAATCCTGGCCGTCGATCTCAATCTGCTTTTTGGTATTGGCCACCGGCAGCTTGGGGAAGTCTTCCACCGACGCACAGGCAATCTTGTATGACCCATTGGGAACCTTAAGTTCCACTCGATTGGTCGTGCCCTCGAACGATATCTCGGATTCGGGAAGTTCTTTGACAATATCAAACAGTATTCGTCCCGGAAGAACCGCAACACCTTTTTTGCCGATGCTGCATTCCAGCGTAACCGTGATAGAAACCTCAAGGTCCGTGGCCGATACCTTTATCCTGTCTTCGAATGATTCAAAAAGAATGTTGGACAATATCGGGAGGGTCGACTTACTCGGAACTACCTGCATTACCGACTGAAGACATTTATTGAGTTTGGATTTCGATATGTTGAACTTCATTCAAACCTTCCTTAACTAAGGCTTTTAAACACCCTCTTTGTATAATTCTGAGGATATATATCTAAATAATAGTTCTTATAAGCAATGTTAAAATGTTTATAAAGTCCCGCTCCATTTCGTGATCTTATTATATCTCAAGTTCTTAATCTTCCTTTTCATATTAATTTTTTTATGATCTGATTGTCAATAAACATTGATAATCACGTCGCTTTTGCACATCCGTTTTTTGTCCACAAATACTGCTCATGTTTGTCAACCGTTTATCATCACCATCTACGCCAGCAGAGTGTGGGTTAAATCGGCTACCTTTCTTCTGAAATTGGAGTCCGTTTCGATCTTCTGAGCGATCAGTTCACAGGCGTGAATAACCGTCGAATGATCCCGCCCGCCGAAAGCTTCACCGATGGCTTTCAAGGACAGCGACGTGTGCTTCCGCGTAAGATACATCGCGACCTGACGGGCCAGCGCCACCGGGGCGGTTTTTTTCTTGGCCGTCATCATGGCCGGGTCGATATTGAACACTTCGGCCGTCTTCTTCTGCACCTGCTTGACCGTAATTTCTTTTTTAACCTGGAAAATGTCTTTGCCCAGGACCTCCTGAGCGAAATTCAGGTTGATTTCCGCCTTGCTGATCGAGGCGTAAGCCGTCAACCGCGTCAAACACCCCTCCAATTCACGGATATTGGACCGCACGTTGTCAGCGATGAAATACAGCACGTCCTCCGGCATCGAGGATTTATCCTGCTCGATACGCCGTCTCAAAATAGCCATGCGCGTTTCCAGATCGGGTGGCTGAAGGTCGGCCACGAGCCCAGAGGCAAACCGCGACAGCAACCTTTCTTCCAGACCCTTGGTGTCTTTGGGATGGCGATCAGATGTGAGGACGATCTGACGGCCACTGTGATAGAGGTCGTTGAAGGTATGGAAGAATTGTTCCTGGGTCGATTCTTTGCCGCTGAAAAACTGCGTGTCGTCGATTAACAGCAAGTCGGCGGTGCGATACAACGACGTGAATTTCAGAGTCGTCCCGTTGGACAAAGAGTTAATAAAATCGGACGTGAACTTTTCCGACGAGGCGTATATGATACGCTTGCCGGGGAATTTCTCCTTGACGGTGTTGCCGATGGCCTCCAATAGATGAGTTTTACCCAAACCGGTCCCGCCATACATGAACAAGGGATTATAATTGGTCTTGCCCGGGGCCTCTGATACGGCAAGCGCGGCGGCGTGGGCAAACTGGTTGGAGCTGCCGACGACGAAATTGTCGAAACGATACTTGCCGTTCAAGGCATAATCCGGGTGGACAGTCACCGGTGCAACCGGATGAACCGGCACCGGACGGCTTTGAAATTCGATCTCGGTCTGGCCGTTGCCGTCGCCGTTTCCGTTCTTGATTTCGAAAACATACGGCATCGCCACCCCGTTGATCTGTATTAAAGCCTCGTCGATAAGATCGGCGTACCGGTCCGACAGCCAGTCGGCCACAAATCGGTTGGGGACGACAATTTTCAAAGAGCCGTCGTCCTGTTGCGATCCCCGGGTATGCTTGAACCAGGTGTTAAACGAGTGATTGTTCACCCGCAGGGCAACATAGTCAAGGCAGTTATTCCATAACTTGCTTGAATCAAAATTTGCTTCGGATATCATCTTTCCCCCGTGAGACAGATTATCCACTGTTTTCGGTTCCTTCCAAAACATGAGGCACTACGGAATTAACTCCGCACAACCCCAATTCCCATTACCGGTTATAAACATAATTATCCACAGCCTGATTCAGATGCGTCTGCCGTTAAGCTATTGATATGATTGACTAAAGATCAAACATCCTGAATTTGTGCACATCCTGTAAACATTTTGCTGTGTAGCTTATCCGGTGAAAGCAATAAAGGAGAAGACCTCGGCTCAGTCAAGCCACTATGGGAAAAAATTACCGATAGTGCAAAGTGCTTATGTCGATTGTAATTACAGGCTGTTTTATCGAATTCATAATTTTGCACGGTGCAAATAAATCGCAAAAAAAATTATCGAAATTTATAAAGTCAATCATCGCAAGGGATAGCGGTCAGGCTTGCTTCGCAACTAATGCCTCGGCAATCGTGCGATAATAACCGGCAATTTCTGTTTTGTTCGAAAATTCAGCCGGCTCCCCGCCGTCCGATGCTTCGCGGATCGCCGTCACGATCGGAATTTCACCCAGGAAAGTCGTTTTCAGTGTTTTGGCCAGGCTCTTTCCGCCGTCCTTACCGAAAATATAATCACGATGACCATTGGACTCGTAGTACGCCATGTTCTCGATGACGCCCAGCACGCTCAGGTTGGTTTTTTCGGCCAGCCGCGCGACCCGTCCGGCCGTATGAGCCGCGACCGGCTGCGGTGTCGTCACCACCAGCATCTCGGCCTGAGGAATAGCCTGCGCCACCGTCAACGTGACGTCACCCGTACCCGGAGGCATATCTATCAGCAGGATATCGAGATTGTCCCACAGGACGTCGGTCAGAAACTGATTGATCGCTTTGTGCAGCATCGGTCCGCGCCAGATTACCGGGTCGTCTTCGCCCACGAAAAAGCCCATTGACATGATCTGTATGTTCTCGCGCCGCATGGGGATAATGTGCTCATCGATTATCGTCGGCTGACCGTGGACACCCATAATGCGCGGCACCGAAAACCCGTACACGTCCGCGTCGAGAATCCCGACCTGATATCCCATTCCGCTCAAAGCCGCGGCCAGGTTGCAGGTTGTGGTCGATTTGCCGACGCCGCCTTTTCCAGAGGACACCGCTATCACCCGCTTGGTGAAATCCTCAGGACGAACCTTCGGCGTCCCGCCTTCAAGTGATTGGCCTTTGTCGGTGCCGTACATCCGACCCCGGAGATTCTTGCGCTGTTCGTCGGTCATAACCCCGAAAGAAATATTGACTCTTTCGACACCGTCCAGCGCTCCGACCATCGTATTGACGTCCTCGCTGATCTTATGCTTCAAAGGACAGCCGGGAATAGTCAGCGAAATTTCAATATTTACTACCCCGCCGTCGATTTCGACGTTTTTTACCATATCCAGATCGGTCAACGGGCGATGTAATTCGGGGTCGTTTATTTTGGAAAGTATTTCTATTACTTGTTGTTTGTCAGCCATTTTTTGCCTCCTCGGTGGGCTGTTCATATTCATAAAACCGCATACAATACGAGGGGTTCCAATGATCGGTTAATAATACAATGGCCGACAGATGTCAAGTCAGGCGGGTGTGGAATCTTCGGTTAATGACGCGTTTTCGGGCTGTTGCACCCGGTGGACAAAAAGCAGATATAAGATCAACCAGGTGACGCCGACCGAGATAGCGGCATCGGAAATATTAAACGTCCACCACCTGTCGAGGTGGAAAGAGCCGATATTTATATTAAAAAAATCGAAATCGAGAAAATCTATGACCTGACCGAGGCGTATCCTGTCAACAATGTTACCTATCGCGCCGCCCGCGATGATACACATCGGGATCGCCACGACAATCAAATTTCTGTAAGTGTACAGGAAATACATAACAAACGCGAAAACGAACAGGGAAGAAATCAGGTAGAAAGTGCTCCCACCCAGGCTGGAGCCCATAACGCCGCCTATGTTATAAAGAAGCTTAACCTGAAAAAAGGTCCCCCAGACCTGGTGGACCTGGCCGTCCGCCAGATTGGCCACTGCCCAGAACTTGGTAAATTGATCCAGAGCGACGACCGCCAAAATAATGAAGATAAACAGGACGTATTTTCGCATGCTACTTACGGCTGGCTTTCTCCTGCTCTTCCTTTTCCTTGCACTCCAGGCACAACCGGGCGTGCGGCACCGCCATCAACCGGGCTTTCTGAATCGGTTTCCCGCAGCTGTGACACAAGCCGAACTCGCCCTTCCGAATCCTCATCAGGGCCTGGTCGATATGGTAAATCAGCCGCCCCGACTTGGATGCGATCATGAAAGCCTTTTCGCGCTCGATGGCATCCGTGCCCTGATCAGCCATGTGGTACGAATAACTGGACAGGTCGCCGGTGGCGTCCCGGGTCGTTTTGCCCGTCTGGTTGCGTTTGTCCACAATGGATTCCAAAAGCTCCTCGCGTTTTTTCAGCAGGAGCTTTTCATACTTTTCAAGGTCCTCTTTTTTCATAACGGCCTCACGCCTATTTTATTACTGCGATGTCCGCCATGGTGCCGTTTATATTCCAATTCTTGCCGTTCTTGTCCGGCGATATACGGCTAACCAGCTCAATCTTATCGGCAAGTGTTTCCCTGCAAATATATTCTTCAAACCTTTTTACAGCCGAAAGCAGCGGCTCATCGGTTTTTATTTCAACCGTGATACGGTCCGTGACCTCGAAACCGGAAGACTTACGCATGTTTTGAATCTTATTGACCATTTCTCGAGCGAAACCTTCATCGCGCAGGTTATCGTCGATCCGCGTCTTCAATGCCACCGTGATGCCGTCGTGTTCGTCCACCCCGAAACCTTCCTGCTCGACCATCTTAATCTCCACGTCCTCGGCTTCGAGGACGGCGTCGCCGCCGGAGGTTTTCAGCGTTGCCGAACCATCCTTGCGAAAATTCCTGACCGTCCGGCTGTCCCAGGCCGATACCTGCGCGGCGGTATCCTTTGCCAGTTTACCAAGTTTGGACCCCGCCAAGGCGAAATTCAGCCTGGCGGTGTAACTGACCACGTCATCGACCCTGGCCAGCGGTTCCACGGTCTTGATATTCAGTTCCTCTTTGATGACATCCAACTCAGGTTTAATCCGGTCAAAATTATTCTCACCCGGCAGATGCACCAGTATCGACGCCAACGGCTGGCGAACCTTGAGATTCTTCCTGGCCCGGACCGCCCGCCCGACCGAGACAATTTTCTGCGCTATTGACATCGCGTCTTCGAGATCACTATCAATGGTCGTTTCATCACAAACCGGGTACTTCGATAGATGTACCGACGAAATTCTACTTTTATTAACCGCTGGTACCAACTGGCGCCAGATATATTCGGTCAGAAACGGGATGTACGGCGCCGCCAGCTTGGTGACCCCGCACATAATTCGATACAGGGTCAGGTAGGCGCGCATTTTCGACGGGTCATTTTCCGGCGCCCAGAACCGGCGGCGGTTCAGCCGGATATACCAGTTGGACAGATCATCGATCACGAAATCGGTCAGCATTCGGGCCGGGGGGGTGATGTCGTAGCCGTCCAGACGGGTCGTTATTTTCTTTACCAGCGAATTATAGCGGGAGACAATCCAGCGGTCGATTCGCTCCGGTTCACCGGCATATTTTTCGAGGAATTCATCGACCGTCACACTGTCATCGGCGGCCCGCTGCAAAATGTCATCGACGTTGGCATACAAGGCGAAGAAGCTATAACTATTTTTGTACGTATCGAAAAACTTGCGAATGACCTCGGCCAGGCCGGCTTCGTCGTAGCGTGTCGGCACCCACGGATTCGACGTCGCCAGCAAATACCAGCGCAACGGATCGGCCCCGTACCGGGCGATTATATCGAACGGATTGACCGCCGTCCCCCGGCTTTTCGACATCTTTTTGCCCTCTTTATCGAGGATCAACTCCATGACGATGACATTCTTGAAAGCCGGCTTGTCGAAAAGCATAGTCGAGATCGCCAGCAGGGAATAGAACCAGCCGCGCGTCTGATCGATGGCTTCCGAAATAAAATCGGCCGGGTACTTTTGCTCGAAGACTTCTTTATTCTCGAAAGGATAGTGCCACTGAGCGTACGGCATCGAGCCGGAATCGAACCAGGTGTCGATCACTTCCGGTACACGAGTCATCTCTTCACCGCACTTTTCGCATTTAAGCTTTATTTCATCGACCGTCGGTTTGTGCAGGTCAAGCTCGCCCGACGGGACATTCAACCCATCTTTTCGAAGCTGCTCGATTGACCCGACCGCCGTCAGGTGCCCGCACCCGGAACACTCCCAAATCGGCAGCGGTGTACCCCAGAACCTCTCACGGGACAGCGCCCAGTCGACGTTGTTCTCTAACCAGTCGAGCATACGGCCGGTGCGGATATCGTCCGGCTGCCAGCGCGTTATGTTGCTGTTCTTGATCAACTGCTCTTTGAACTGGGTCGTCCGGATATACCAGCAGTGCCGCGCGATATAAATAAGCGGTGTATCGCACCGCCAGCAAAACGGGTAATTATGTGTATAGAGCTCTTTTTTATAAAGCCGTCCGCTGATTTTGAGGTCCTTGATAATTTCCGGGTCGGCCTTTTTCATAAACATTCCGGCGTATTTCCCGGCGAAATCCTCGAAATGCCCGTCGGCCCGGACCGCTTGTAAGACCGGCAGACCGTACTTCTGCCCGGCGATATAGTCGTCGGCGCCGTACCCCGGCGCGACGTGTACGATTCCGGTGCCGTCGTCGAGCGTCACGAAATCGGCGTTGATCACATAAAAGGCTTCGTCGGCACGGTCGGCAAAAGTATTGAACATCGGGATATATTTGCGATTGTGAAACTCCGTGCCCTTTTTGGTCTCGATTATTTTATAATCCTCGCCGAGCACTTTGTCCAGCAAGGCCCTGGCCAGCACCAGTTTTTCACCGCCGTGCTCCACCAGTGCATAATCGGCG
The DNA here is from genome assembly GCA_963702205.1 of uncultured candidate division Zixibacteria bacterium. Taxonomy (GTDB): domain Bacteria; phylum Zixibacteria; class MSB-5A5; order GN15; family PGXB01; genus CALAMC01. Next base: position 556,881 of record OY969724.1, on the reverse strand, counting down.
TCCGGACTCATCGCTATGGCGGCATTCGACGGCAGCGTCCACGGGGTCGTCGTCCAAATCACGTAATAGAAATCATCGTCGGCCGCCTTGACTTTGACAAACACCGAGGGATCATTGACCTCCTGATAACCCTGCGCAACCTCGTGGCTCGATACCGCCGTCTCGCATCGGGGACAAAAGGCCACCGTCTTGTGGCCTTTGTAGATCAGATCGCGGTCGAAGAAATTCTTGAGGATGTTCCAGACCGATTCGATGTAGTCATTGGTCAGCGTGATATAGGCATCACCAAGGTCAATCCAGTACCCCAGCTTGCGGGTGATGTCGTTCCAGTCGTTGATATATTTAAAAACCGATTCGCGGCATTTCTTGTTGAACTCCGCGACGCCGTACTCGACAATCCTCTCCTTGGAATCCAGCCCGAGCTGCTTTTCGACCTCGATTTCCACCGGCAGTCCGTGTGTATCCCAACCGGCTTTGCGGTCGACCCGGAATCCCTGCATCGTTTTATAGCGGCAAATAAGGTCTTTAATCGTCCGGGCAATGGCATGATGCACTCCCGGACGCCCGTTGGCTGTCGGCGGTCCTTCATAGAACACGAACTGCGGCCGGTCGGCGGCCAGCGCGTTTAATTTTTCAAAAACCTTATTTTCTTCCCAGAACTCGAGTATCTGTGTTTCCAGCTGCGGAGTCCCGATGTCTTTAAATTGTCCGAATTTCATATCTTCAAAACCGCCGTTTATTTTTCTTTAGCCAACTAATTTAGTCAGGCCTTTTGCAAATGTAAAGTCAAAACTCACCGAAGCCTTGTCGGCAGTTTATTATTGACTTGTATATTGGCACGACGCTTAATATTTGCATGGCAACCGTGCGTCGTCAATCGGCCGTCGTAATCATCTTTACGATTATTCTTATCGCCGTCGTTAATCTGGCCTGGTGGCTGATGTACCAAAAAACCGAGAAAAGCTATGAGGCCCAGCTTTCCCGCCGCCTGACCGCGGTGGCCGCGCTGGGGGCCGACCAACTCCGGCCCGATCTGATCCAGTCTCTGGGCGACGGCAGTCTGGCCGCCTACGATACCGTCCTGCAGGTTTTGGACGAAATCCAGCGGGTCGATTCTCTGTCGGAAGTGTTTATCCTCGGACCCGATTATAACTATCTGGCGACCACCCAGTTGACAGGCGATTCGGTGTATTATCTTCAGGCGCTCAACGGCGAATATATCGATTCCGTCCTGCTGGGTGGAACTTCCGGTTCGCCCGTCGTCAGCCGGTCGCACAAAGTGGGCGATATATTTCTCAAGACAGCCTTCGCGCCGCTTAATGATACCTCGGGATTCACCCCGGCCGTTCTGGGCCTCGAAGCCGATCTCGACTACACCGACAACTTGAACCAGCTTAAAAACAACCTGATATTTTCCTCGGGGCTTTCCATCGGAGCCGGGCTCTTATTCGGGATTTTGTTTTTCGTGGTCCAGCGGCGCCTCGCCAATGCCGAGCGCAGCCTCCTGCGTTCCCAGGCCCAGGCCAATCTGGGCCGGATGGTAGCGGTCGTCTCACATGAATTGAAAAACCCCCTGATGATTATCCGCGCCGCTGCCGAACGACTTAAGAAAGGCAGGGAAAGTTCCGCCGAAATGCCTGAAACCGGCTTTATCCTGGAAGAAGTCGACCGGTTGAATGAAATTGTGACCGGATACCTCGATTTCGCCTCAGGCCGAAAACCGCTGGTCAAACAAATTATTGACCTAACCGAAGTTATCAAACGCCTCGCCGATCAGTTTGGCCCCGGCTTTAAAAAAGACGGAATTTCATTAAATCTTGATATCGATGACAATAAAAACGAGATAGAGGTCGATCCTATTGCCGTCCGCCAAATAGTCATAAACTTGCTGCTTAATGCCGCCGATGCCTCAAAAAAAGCGACCAACCCGGAAATAATGGTTTCGATAACTGAAGAGAGCGGCCGGAATGTTATAGCCGTCAGGGATAATGGCCCCGGTATAGAACCCGACAAAACCAAAACTTTATTTGAACCCTTCTATACGACCTCGCCCACCGGATCGGGGCTGGGTCTGTACCTGTCAAAGAAGCTGGCTGACGATATGGGCGGCAGTATTAATTTCGACAGCCGACCGGGCGGTCCGACGACCTTCAGGTTGACCCTGGATAAACCGAGGAGCTGAGAGACAATGGCCAATATATTGATTATAGATGATGAGCCTAAAATGGGATACTTGGTGGAAAAATCCCTGACCGACGAGGGCTTTTCTGCCACGGCTGTAAGTGATCCGTCGGAAGGGTTGAGACTTATCAATGAGCGATCCTTCGATATTGTCATAACCGACCTTTCTATGCCCGGCGTTTCCGGGCTTGAAGTGCTCGAAGCGGCGAAGAAGAAGGGTGATGTCGATGTCGTCATTATGACCGCCTACGGCACCGTCGAAACCGCGGTCGAGGCCATGAAAAAGGGTGCCGCCGATTATATTCTGAAGCCGTTCTCGATGGACCTTCTGGTCAAACTTTGCCGCAAGCTGTCCGATCGCCAGAAACTGGAAGCCCTTTCGGGGATGCTGAGCCATGACATCAGAGAAATTTCATCCGACCGATTTATCGGTAATTCCCCGGCCGCCAGGAAGCTCCTGGATCTTATCTCCAAAGTCGCCCCCACCGACACGACCGTCCTGTTGACCGGCAAATCAGGAACCGGCAAGGAACTGGCCGCTAATCTCATCCATGAGAATTCGCGAAGGAACGGCAGGCCATATATCGCAGTCAACTGCGCTGCCTTAACCGAGACACTTCTGGAGTCCGAATTATTCGGTCACGAAAAAGGTTCCTTCACCGGGGCGGTGGCCCGAAAACGGGGGAGATTCGAGCTGGCCGACAGTGGCACCATTTTCCTTGACGAGATCGGCGAGATGTCGCCATCTCTACAGGCCAAGTTGCTGCGCGTGCTCGAAGAAAAACAATTCGTCCGAGTGGGCGGGGTCGACCCGGTCAAGACCGACGTGCGCGTCATCGCCGCGACCAACCGCAACCTGAAAGAAGAAATCAAACAGAGTAATTTCCGCGAAGACCTCTTTTTCCGGCTCAATGTTTTTCCGATCGAGATGCCGTCTTTGGCCCGGCGTCGTGAAGACATAGGAAAGCTCGCCGCGTACTTTCTGGAAAAACAGGGTTACCGGCACCCAGCCCTAAGCGATGAGGTTATCGCCATGCTGGCCGGTTACAGCTGGCCGGGAAATATCAGGGAACTGAAAAACATTCTCGAGCGGGCTTTAATTTTGGCCGGGGGAGAGCCGATCGAATTGGAACATATAAACATCGACGATGAAACCGAGATGGCCCCGCTCGATGCACCCGATTCAGCTGGTACTTCCGGTTTGGAATCGGCCGAGAAACAGATGATCCTTGATGCTCTTCAAAAGGCAAACGGGAATAAAACCGAGGCGGCCAAACTGCTCAAAATCACCCGCCGAAGACTGTATTCGCGGATGAAATATCACGGGATAAAATGAGCCATTCGGTTCAAAGTGTACCGTGGGGTACTAATAAAGTTGGTCAACTCTGACAAGCAACGATATAATATTATGAATAGCAAAGCCTTACCGGTAGCGGCACTGTTGGCATACAATTTGAGTATATCTTCTTTGGGATAACAAAGGAGAGGAAAATGAACGGGTCAAAAAAATTTATAATATCGCTTATAACAGCCATGATTCTGCTGCCTTCCGTACTCTCGGCTCAAAATACGGACGCCGCCCGGGAGCGTCTGAAAGGTGAGTATGATCGCAGTCAGCAGGTTATCGAGCGGGCACAGAACGTCATCGCCGAAGCCTCGCAGTACCGCCAGTATCAGATCGTGCGAATTTCGGTTGGACTGGCCCAGAAGGTATTAAACAACGCCGAACAGATGCAAACCAGCGCCCGCAACGGTCTCAATTCCGATGCCGCCGTTATCATCGGCGCCAGCCTCAAACTCACCCAACAGGCGCGCGATAAAGCCTGGCGTGCAATTAATATCATTAAAGAAGCCCGGGATCGTCTGAACAGCCAGACCGAGGACAATGAAAATATAGTCCAGCGCCAGCTTGAAAAAACCGATCAACTGGCGTCCCGACTCGAAGCCAATTTGGGAGCCGACTCGCCAAAACGCCTGTCCGAAATGTTCGACAGCGCCCGCGATAACCAGCGCCGGGCCTGGGAGCTCTACTATAAAAGGCAGCTTCGGCCCGCCCTCAGACTGTCGCTGCAGGCGGAAAAGTCGCTGAATAAACTGACCGAATTAATGCAGGCCGGGCAGGGCAACGGTCAGCGCATGGAAAACCAGCTGCGACTTCTGGAGCAGCAGATGGAACAGGCGCGCCTGATGGCCTCCGAATGTTCGTCGCCGGAAGCAGCGCAGATTATGGCCCGCCTTGAAGAAACCTATCGCAACTGCCGCCAGCTTGCCGCCGAGAATGCGCCCGGTCGCTTCGAACAGAATATGAAACAGGCCCGCCAGATGTATCGGCGTCTCAGCGAACTGTGCGCGGGAGAAAATGAACTTCAGACCAAAATTCGCCAGATGAAAGCCGAACAGGAACGCCTTCACGATATGGCCGGCGCGACCGACGGTGTGGCCGCCCGGCTGCTTGAATCGGCCGCCGAACATATCAGCGCGGCGGAACGCCTGTGCGCCGACAACCAGTCCGACGCCTGTGCCGGACACATTAAAGCCGCCCAGATGAACCTCAGAAAGGCCAAGGAGCTCCTGGGGCAATAAAGACTTGAAAAGCTTTATATTCAGCATCCTGATTTCGATCGCCGGAACGATTTTATTCGCCGGAGTTGCCCGAACCGATGACTCCGGCGATTTTTCGATTCGTGCCGGGCTCGGCTACGATTTCATATCGCAGGAGTATTTCTATGATTCCCTGCGATACGATGGCATTGTCGATTCGGTCAATCTAAGCTTGCTCAAACGCGAATATCTCGATGACAAAAAGGGTCTCGTTTATCTGAAATATGCTCCCGGCAAATATGTCAATAATTCGGCCGAAATCGGGTGGGAACAGACTCCCGAGAATTTCCGGGCCGTCGGTTGGGGCAGGCTAAAGACCGGCAGTGACACTCTGGCCTTTCTGGCCGATACCCGGCTCGAGATAAAGAAACGCTACGATGGCACCGCCGAACCCGGCGAGGATCTGAGCGTGGTCTACGGCCGAATCGGTCTGAGCGCCCGGCTGTCCGACGCCGTCCGGACCCAGGTCACGACTTATCTTGAAAAAGTCACTTTCGATTCGCTGGAAAGCTACATCTACAATTATCACCGAATCGGCGGCAAAATTGACTTTTCATGGTTCACGCCGAGCTTTAACAATGTCTATGGCTCGATCGGGCTCGAATCCCGCACCGTGCCCGATTCGTCCTATCTGGATTATAAAATGGTTCGGGGCGGGGCGGGCTATATGGGGTCATTTTTCGGCGGCCAGCTGAACGCCGAAGCGGCACTGGAATACAAAAATTACGCCGCCCCGGAAGACCAGAACGACTATTTATATCTTTCGGCAATAATTCTTCAGAGACAGCCGGTGGCCGGAAAATTCAACATTCTGGCCAAAGGCAATCTGGAATATTTCGATTACACGTCATCTGAATTCATAAACGACGATTATGCCATAATTAAAACCGACCTGTTGGCCGAGATGGTATCGGGCGATCTTAGCCTCGCGGCCGGACCGGGGATAGAAATCCTGTCGATCAAAACCGGTTTCGAGGCAGACGACGATTACCTTGAATACCTCCTGAACACGGAATTAGATTACTACTCATATGGGCAGGTTCTGTTGCTTTTGGAAAACGAATTGGGGTCGAGAACCTATCCCGACAATCCCGAATTTTATTCCAAATATACTTTCGATCGGGTCAGCCTCATCGGCAATATTTCGGTCTGGAAAGCCCTCGCGCTGGACGTGATTTTTTCATCCGAGTGGCAGTGGCACAAGGTTGATTCCGATGACAACCGCATCTATTTGCTTTCGTCGAGCCTGACATACACCTTCTGAAATCGTTCAAATATTAATGAGTTTTCGGGGTAAATTCAAACCATATAATGTGATATTTTTCACAATATGAAGTTATTAATTTGATCTGTGCGTTGCCTGTTTGCTTAGGTATTGTGAATATATTCACATACCATGCTTTGCCTCGTCAGTCTCGAATCGGCGCTTGGGGGGCATTTTTTATGCCTATGTTCAGGTCTCCGCGTGACGGTAAAAATCGAGCTGGATATCTTATCCGGATCTTTGAAAATGACATTTGAAATGGCGTGAAGTGACTTGGTCTTGTTTTTTATGGCTCAAAGACTACGGGCTTAAATCGATGTAATTCTCCCGGGCATCATAACTACGTCATGTCATATTATGGTAATATTGTATAAAAGTTCTTGACAAATGTTGGTTAGTGGTTATTTTGATGATGTCCAGGGAATAGTTGTGTTGTAAGAAACGCTTCTGTTAAGAATCGGTTAGCACCTTTCAACTCTAAGAAGCAAATAGAGTTGGTCCACAAAAGAACTTCAAGACATGGCCTTTACAAGATTTAGAGATGGTCTAATAGATAGATACATCCTGTAATCTTCAGATATTCCAGAAACTCACATAAATACTAATCCTGTTGAACCTTAACAATCGCTATCCATCCATGCTTTACATCTGTCATCCATGAGGTTTACGGGATAAGTTTCGGGGTAATTCCGACACCTCGGTAGCACAAGTTCGGATGGAACAGGTAATCCGTAATTAACTGTTTCAGGCAGAAAGATACCTATTACCTTTAATGAACTTTAAAGTCTTTAAAGGAGCATTATAATGATGCAAAAAAGAAAATTGACCATATCTTTACTGCTGGCCTCGTTCCTTCTGGTATTCGGATTCTCCTATTCGGTAGCGCAAGAAGTGACGTTTCAATCGAAGAATGTCCAGCGCTGTACGGATGTGATACTGAATGTGACGATTGATAGTCCTACGGATCTGAGTGCATTTGAGTTGGTCTTTCAAGTCTCCGGTGACTATACTACGGTCGCCTTCGACTTTGCAAGTGGTTTGACGGTTCTCAATGAACGCGTCTTACAGGAACCGACGACCGGCACGTTTCACGTGGCGGCCATGAAGATTGACGCGGGTGATGCCTGTCTGAGTTCGTTCCCGATGGTAGTCGGTCAGATTTCACTGACCATGGCTGACGTCTGTGACGGCTCGGTGACGGTTGACGCAACGACGTTGACCGGCGACTCACCCTGCGGCAGTTCCATTGACTTTGCCACCACTCTGGTTGGCTGCGACCCGATCGAAGCTTTGGCGACGACGGTGACGGCCGGCACGGTGACGATGGTCAATCAGGTTCCGACCATTTCATGTCCGGGCGACCAGACTGTTCATTGGGGCGACCTTGTTGAAGCTGACATGACCTTTGACGATGACGATCTGGTTAATGGCTGCGAAGCCCTCAGCTTTGCGGTCACAGCCGGTCCGGGCACGGTCAATTCGAGTGGTCATTATCAGTGGCAGACCGGTGGCGACGACGTTTGCGACCATGAGGTTACGGTTCAGGTAACCGATGCTTGCGGCGCGACCGCCGACTGCAGCTTCAATGTGTGCGTCCAGAACACTCCTCCGGAGATTACCAACCCGCAGGCCGATGCTGACACGATTATGTCCGTCTGGGGTGTTACCCTCACGGGTGACGTTGATGCCAGCGATCCCGACGGCGGTCCTTCGAGCCTGCTATACGAACTGGTCAGCTTTGATGGTCCCGGAACGATGGATTTAGATGACGCGACCGGCGCCTGGTCCTGGGACATTCTCAACGAGCCGGACTACCTCGGTGACTTCACGTTGTGCGTGAGCGTGACCGACGGTGCCAACACCTGCGATCCGTGCAGTCCGACGAATGCCGATACGGCCTGCTATAAGATTCATGTGATTGGCTTTGCGGTTTCGATTGAGAAGGTCCACGACCAACTTCAGGGCCACTATACGACGGTTTCCATCTTTATCGATTCGGCCTACACGGGCCCGTTCATTGTCGATCTGCTGGGTGGTTTCGACTTCCTGGTAGCTTATGACGCTTCGGCGTTGACGGCGATGTCGGCCGCTCCGGGCGATCTGATTGACACGGAATTTGAATATTTCACGTATCGTTTTGGTCCTTTCGGGAACTGCGGCAGCGGTTGTCCTTCGGGCATGATGCGCATCGTCGCTCTGCGCGAGCAGAATGACGGCGTCACCAACCCGAATCACGTGGCCGGTCCCGGCGAACTGGCGACGATCCAGTTCTTCGTGGCCAACGATCGGACGTTGGAATGTCAGTTTGTTCCGGTCCGTTTCTTCTGGCTCGACTGTGCCGACAATACCCTGTCGAGCGAGAACGGTAACTGGCTGTATCTGGGCCAGGCCGTTTATACTTTCGAAGGTGATCTGGTCACCGACCCGGGCACCTATGGATACAGTGGGCCGGCTGACACTTGTTATGATTTCTTCACACAAACCAGTGAAGGCGTTATCAAGAACTTCCCGCTGGGAGCGATCATCTTCCGTGACGGTGGTGTCGACATCATCTGTTCGGAAGACATCGACGCCCGCGGCGACGTCAACCTGAACGGTATTTCCAATGAAATCGCCGATGCGGTAGTCTTCACCAACTACTTCATCAGCGGCCTGGCGGCCTTCACGGTCAACGTGGAAGGTCAGACGGCGGCGACCGATATCAATGCCGACGGTATTGTTCTTTCGGTGGCTGACCTGGTTTACCTGATTCGGGTGATCGTCGGCGACGCTCTGCCGTATGCCAAACTGACGGCCGGCGGCGACCTTAGTGTCTCCTATGGTGACGGTACCGTTGGAGTCAACAAAGAGGTCGGTGCGGCCCTGTTTGTGTTTGACGGACAGGCCAGCGTTTCACTGGCTCATGAGGCCATGAACATGCAAATCAAGACCGGTTATGTCGATGGACAGACCCGGGCCCTGGTTTACAGCATGGACCACAACGTGCTTGAGGCCGGTAACGTCTTGAACGTTTCCGGTGGTACCCTGGTCAGCGTCGAAGCGGCCGACTACTATGGACAGATCTATAGTGCCACAGTCTTGCCGACCGATTTCGCACTGAAGCAGAACTACCCGAACCCGTTCAACCCGAGCACCAGCTTCAGCATCGAACTGCCCTCGGAGACCGATTATTCCATCACGATCTACAACCTCCAGGGTCAGAAAGTCGACGAAATCAACGGTCACGGTATCGGTGACGTCGTCGAAACCTGGGATGCGACCGGTCTGGCCAGCGGTGTATACTTCTATACCGTCAAGGCCGGCGATAAAGTCGCCACCAGAAAAATGATGCTCCTGAAGTAATCTAAACTTTACTTCTTCAGCATAAATTCCAAAGCCCCCATTCAACCGGGGGCTTTGGCTTGTACGGAGTATTTTCTATGATTAAGTGCGGACGATCTTCAGGATTTCCTCGGTCCGCTTGTCCAGAATCTCTTTAGAGTTGGCCTCGACATTAAGCCTTATCAAAGGCTCGGTATTCGACGGCCTCAGGTTAAACCAGAAATCGTTCTTATATACGGTCAGGCCGTCGGTCCGGTCCTGCTCACCGTCGGCAAAGGCCTCAGCCACTTTTTCAATCACTTCGCGCGCCGATTCGACCCGGCTGTTAATCTCGCCGGAACGAAAATAGGGGTCGATGGCCCGGACAATTTCGTCAAGCGGCTTGTCGTTCTGGCTGAGCAGTTCCAGACAAACCAGAAAAGCCACCAGCCCTGAATCGGCAAACCAGAAATCGCGAAAATAAAAATGTCCTGAATGCTCGCCGCCGAAAATCGCATTATTCTTTTTCATAAGCGGCTTAATGAAGGCGTGCCCAACTCTCGTGCGTATGGCCGTGCCGCCTTTTCTCTTGATCAGTTCCGGGACCGCCCTGGAGCAGATGATATTATACAGAATAGTTTCGCCGGGATATTTGCTCAGAAGATTGTCGGCCACTATGGCCGTAACCATGTCCCCGCCGATCTGCCGCCCGTTTCTATCGACCAGAAACATGCGGTCGGCGTCACCGTCGAAAGCCGCCCCAAAATCAGCGCCGACCTCTTTGATCTTTTTAATAAGGTCGGCCAGATTTTCCAGCTCGATGGGAGAAGCGGGGTGGTTGGGAAATGACCCGTCGGGATCGAAATAGAGAGGGATAATCTCCAGTGGGAGCTTCTCGAAAACGGACGGAACCGTCGCCCCGGCCATGCCGTTGCCAGCATCCACGACCACCTTAAACGGTTTTATTTTCGATACATCGATAAACGTCAGGCAGTGGGCGGCATAGTCCTCGAGGACGTCTTTGCGGTTGATATTCCCCCGCGACGGCGATTTGACGGACTGGTCGTTTTCGATCATTTCCTTTATCTTATCCAAACCCTCTTTGCCGGACAAAGGCAGGGCCTGTTTGCGGCAGATTTTAAAGCCGTTATATTGTTTTGGATTGTGACTGGCCGTAATCATAACGCCGCCGTCATAGTCGAATTTCCCGACCGCGAAATAGAGGGCGTCGGTGGAGATCCGGCCCAGATCGACGGCATCGACCCCGGCATCGACAATCCCCCGCGACAGCGCTTCGAATAACTCATCGGATGATAGCCTCATATCGCGGCCGATGGCAATCGACGTCGGCTTGAGATATCCGGCCAGGGCATTGCCGATTGCATACGCCATATCCGCGTTTAGTTGATCGGGAAATGTACCTCGTATGTCATAGGCTTTAAAAATCGAGCTATCGAAATTCATATATTTTCCTTTTTCCTGAATATACCAAAGCCGGTCTTTATCAGTCAACCGCTCTTTTGGCCTGTTTTTTTATAGATGAAACGATATTTACACGGCCATCCCGCATTATATTTATTATTTTACTACGGTTATGCCTCTCGGGATCAAGAAAATCACCTTCGCGACGCTTACGTTCTCCAATATTACTTTATATATCGGTTTTCTTATCTGGCGGATTATGTTCAATAATTTCGCGGTGGAGACTTTTAACGCTTCCGCCACCGATATCGGCATCATTCAGGCCGTCCGGGAGATCCCGGGCTTTCTGGCCTTCGGAGTCGGGGCGTTGGCGCTGAGGTTTTCCGAGTCGAAGCTGGCGGCCGCCTCGATAGTTGTCATGGCCCTCGGTCTGATCCTGACCGGTGCGTCGCCGTCGCTGGTTTTATTGGGTGCGGCCACTTTCCTGATGTCGCTGGGATTTCATTATTTCGAGCCCAGCAATTCATCGCAGCTGCTCTTGCTGGCCAAACAGGGGCAGTACGGAAACATACAGGGAAAATACCTGTCGTTCGAGTCGATGGCCGGACTGGCGGCCGGGGTGCTCGTTTTGAGCCTGACTTTCGCCTTCGACTACCGGATAGCGTTTTATATCCTCGGTGGAGCGATTTGCCTGGTTGGTCTCTACTTGTTGATCGCCCTTCCGGTCAACCGGGGCATCGGCGAGCTGCGCCGCGCCAGGCCCAAGAAAAAATACTGGCTGTACTATACTCTGTCTTTTCTGCGCGGCTGCCGCCGCCACATTTTCACGACCTTCGCGATTTTCCTGCTTGTCAAAAATCACGGTCTGTCGATTGCGATTATTTCAATCGTGTTCGTCGCCAACAGCTTCGTGACTATTTTTACGCACCGTCTGATCGGTCACATCAGCGATCGGTTCGGCGAGCGCGTAATTTTGGTCGGGTCGTCGCTCATTCTCGTTTTTATCTTCACCGGCTACGCCTATGTATCTTTCATGCCGGCGCTGATAGCCTTCTTCCTGATCGACAACGCCCTGTTTGGGTCGTCGATAGCGCTTAAGTCCTACCTGCGCAAAATCGCCAGCGAAGAAGACCTGACCGGCTGTTTGTCGTTCGGGATGACTATGAACCACGTGACGGCTATAATAATCCCCGTGATCGGCGGTCTGGCGTGGAATCTGTTCGGCTATCAGGTGACTTTCATTGCCGGAGCGGTAATCGTGGCGGTGGATATGTTTTTCGCGACGAAGATACCGAACGAGGCGGCGGTTGGCTTAAGAACCCCGACATAGAATGTCGGACCACCCCGCAATGCTCTATAATTTCCGCTTGAATAGGTGAACAAATCACGATATATTTATCGCAATCGAATTGTCTGTTTTGCGGGAGTATTGTAGGATGAATTCAGATCCAATAATTTTTGACTACAAATTTCTTATTTACTGTGGTCTTGCAGTTATTACAATAATTACAATGATTGTCATATATTATAAGCAAAAAAATAAGAAAGCTTTTGCATATGAAGTATTAGCCGTAGAGCCATTATATTTCTTAAACAAACAAACCAAAGATCGATTAAAGATCCTTTTTGATGACAAACCTGTCAAGAATCCAATCATTTTACGTTTTAACTTTATAAATTCTGGAAATGAATCAATCCTAGTAGAAGATTTTGTAAAGCCGGTTTCCATTGCTTTTGGTGAAAAAAACGAAATCCTCTCCGCGGATATTATAGATGTGGCCCCGTCTAATTTGGAAATGTGTTTGGAGGTTTCTAACAACCTTTTGACGTTTCAGCCAGCATTAATAAATCCGCAGGACTCTTTTGAATTACGCGTAATATTGGATGATGCAAACGAAAATGTTTCAATTTATGGGCGAATTAAGGGAGTAAGTAAAATTACCCAAATTCGGGACTCAAATCTTATTAAATACTTAATGGCTGTGGGTCTTGTTTTATTGGTAATTGCAATAATCCTGGGGCTTTTTGGAACTCCAATGTTTTATTTAAGAGTATTGGGAATATTAGGCATGATAATGCTTTTTTTAAGTCCAACCCTGTGGGCGCTTGGGACGAAAAGAGGTAGACGTACCATGCGGTCTTCAAGCAATACCCAAATTCGTATTGAAAAATGGATAAAGTCGCATGGTTTGAAATGAAACGAGCATAAAGTCTAGAAGACTAATAGATTTATATTGTATTATTTAAAAAAATAGTCCCCAATTTTGCTAATTTGCTATTAAGCAATCTTCTTGTCACCACTAATAATAATTATAATCCATACTTATATGGCCTAATCAATTTATATGCTCCAGAAGGTAATTGTTCAAACAATTCTGACTTATCGGTCGGATTTCCCTTCCTATGTTTTGGCAGGAAGTTGGAATAGGTTCTATCTGCAAATCCGGGACAACTTTGTTTTACATCTTCGGCTCTAAATGGCTCCTTTAATATTCCGTTCTTAACAGCTTGGACGATTGATTTGTAAACTGAATGCGCCATTTGATTCCCCCATGAATTTTAAAATTCAAGCCTATCGTCAAAAGTATAGAATTCTTGGCACACGAGAAATCATCGATTCCGTGTATTAATATAGACCCTGCAGTTGTTTCGGGCAATCTCTATTTCTTGTTGCGACCGGTTGCGCCGGCGGGCGCTTTCTGTTATAATTAGGCTCAGGAAAACTTAATTACTAAACATTTGAGAATATATATGAAAGAAATACTATCCGGAAATGAAGCGGTGGCGCGGGGAGCGTATGAAGCCGGTGTCAAACTGGCCTCGGCCTACCCGGGAACACCGTCAACAGAAATTCTCGAAACCATCGGCGCACAGTACAAGTCGATCTACTCGGAATGGTCGCCCAACGAGAAGGTGGCCTTCGAAGTCGGTATCGGCGGTTCGCTGGGTGGCGGACGCTCGCTGGTGGCAATGAAGCACGTCGGCCTCAACGTCGCGGCCGACCCGTTTATGACTTTCGCCTATACCGGCGTGCGGGCCGGGTTTGTGGTCATATCGGCCGACGATCCCGAGATGCACTCCTCACAGAACGAGCAGGACAACCGCTTTTTCGCCAAGTTTGCCCAGATACCGTTTCTGGAGCCGTCCGATTCGCAGGAAGCCAAGGATTTCGTCAAACGCGCTCTTGAAATTTCAGAGCAGTTCGATACCCCGGTCATGCTTCGCCTGACCACCCGCATTTCGCACTCGAAGGGGATTGTCGAGCTGTACGATCCGATCGACCCACCCAAATTCAAGTTTGAGCATGACATGCCCAAGTACGTCATGATTCCGGCCAACGCCAAGAAGCGGCACGTCGTCGTAGCGGAACGGTTGGAGAAACTCAGAAAATTCGCCGAAGAGACCGATCTTAATATCGCCGAAGACAACGGCTCGGATATTGGCATCATCACTGGCGGGATTTCGTACCAGTATGTCAAAGACAATATTCCCGACTCTGACTGTTTCAAACTCGGTCTCGGTTTTCCGCTGCCACTGGATAAAATTAAAAAATTCGTGGAAGCCCACAAGCACGTGCTGGTAGTCGAAGAGCTGGAACCGTACTACGAGGAAATAATCAACGCCGCCGGGATAAAAATCGAGGGGAAGAAATACTTCTCGCGGCTGGGCGAGCTGTCGCCATACAAAGTCGCCCTCGGCCTGAAAGAAGCCGGGCTTTTAAGCGAAGCCAAAGGCGCCGATTTCGAACCGGAACCGCTGTTTCCGAGGCCGCCGATATTGTGCCCCGGCTGTCCGCATCGCGGAGCCTTCATGGCCCTGAGAAAACTCAAGCTGCCGGTGACCGGCGATATCGGCTGCTACACTCTCGGCGTCCTGCCGCCGCTGCAGACTATGGACAGTTGTATCTGTATGGGCGCGTCGATCGGCAATGCCATCGGCATGGACAAAGTCGGCGCGTCGCAGAACGGCGTGGTGGCCGTGCTGGGCGATTCGACTTTCTTACACTCCGGCATAACCGGTCTGTTGGACGCCGTCTATAACAAGAGCAATATAACCGTCATGATTCTCGACAACCGCATCACCGCTATGACCGGCGGCCAGCAGCACCCGGCCACCGGCCACACGCTCATGGGTGAGGAAACCAAGCAGGTTAATTTTGCCGAGCTGTGCAAGGCGCTGGGCGTCGAAGAAAACAATATCCGAGAAATCGATCCCTATGATTACCAGGGCACGATTGATGTCGTCAAAGAAGAAACCGCCAAAGACGGGCCGTCGGTGATTATCACGCAGCGCGCCTGTGTCCTGATGCCCAAGCGCATCATCGACCGGCCGTACCGCGTCAACCTCGACGACTGCAACGGCTGCAGCGCCTGTTTCCGGATCGGCTGCCCGGCGATTTTGCCGTCCGAAGAAAAGGCCGAGAACGGTCTGCCCAAGGCGCTAATCGACGCCACTTTGTGCACCGGTTGTACTCTCTGTGCCCAGGTTTGTAAACCCGAAGCGATTGTCCCGGTCGAGCAACCGGCGACGGTGAAGTGAGGTGACCGATGGAAAATAAAACGACCAATATATTGATAGTCGGTGTCGGCGGACAGGGCGTGCTTCTCGCTTCGGAAATTCTCTCCGACGTCGCCATG
The DNA here is from genome assembly GCA_963702205.1 of uncultured candidate division Zixibacteria bacterium. Classification (GTDB taxonomy): domain Bacteria; phylum Zixibacteria; class MSB-5A5; order GN15; family PGXB01; genus CALAMC01. The sequence continues at coordinate 541,476 of OY969724.1, read as the reverse complement.
AAGGCCGGTTACGACACCAAGAAAAGCGAAGTGCACGGGATGTCCCAGCGAGGCGGGGTGGTATCATCGCACGTCAAGTATGGACCGAAAGTGTACTCACCAATAATCCCCTACGGCAGCGCCGACATCCTGATTTCTTTCGAGCAGGCTGAGGCTTTGCGCGCTATGGACTGGGTGAAAAAAGACGGTTTGATAGCGACTTCGACCACAAGACTTATCCCGCCCAGTGCGATGGGCAAAGATGTTTCTTACCCGGATAATCCGGTCGAGATTATGCGCCAGAAGATGAAGAACGTCATCGCCATCGATGCCGACAAGATTGCCCTTGAGCTGGGCAATATCCGGCTGGTCAACACGCTGTTGCTCGGAGTGATTTCTTCGCGGCTGGAGTTCGTCAACGCCATTTGGCAGGAATCTTTCAAAGCGCGCGTCAAACCGAAATTCGTGGATATAAACCTGGTCGCTTTCGCCAAGGGTCAGGAACTGGCCGCGACGAAAGTCTCGGTTTAAACTGTAAGGGGACGGGTGTATGGATGAAATCATCATAGTAATCAACCCCGGTTCCACCTCGACCAAGACCGCTCTTTTCCGGGGAAATGAAAAAATCGCCCAGGAAAATGTCACGCATCCGTCGGATCAACTCGCGAAATTCGACAACGTCGCCGAGCAATTCGAGCTGCGCATGACCCAGATCGACCAGTGGTTGGAAAGCCAGAAGATCGGTGAGAAAAAAGTTGTGGCCATAGCCGGGCGCGGTGCACCGGTCAAACCCCTCGAAGGCGGGGTCTATAACATCAATCAAAAGCTGCTCGACGATCTCAAAAACGCCCGTTACAGCAACCACGCCTCGAATCTCGGCGCCATCATTGCCGATTTTCTCGGACGACGCTATAACGTCCCGGCGGTAATAGTCGACCCGATAACCATAGATAATTTCACGCTGCTGGCGCGCATATCGGGTCTTCCCGAAATAGAGCGTAAATGCCGCTCGCACGCTTTGAACATCAAAGAGGTCTGCCGACGGGAATCGGAAAAACGAGGCAAGACGCTCGAACAGTGCCGCTATATCGCGGTGCACATGGGCGGCGGCGTGTCAGTCGCAGCGCTCGATGGCGGCAAAGTAATCGACGTCAACGACGCCCTCCTCGGTATGGGGCCGTTCTCGCCCGATCGGGCCGGAGCGCTGCCGATCGGGGCGCTGGTTAAGCTGGCGTACGGTGGTAAGTATACCGAGAAAGAATTGACCACGAAGCTTTCCCGCGAGGCTGGGCTCAAGGCCTATCTCGGCGAGGCCGACCTGCGTAAAGTCGAGGAGATGATCGAAAGCGGCGACGAAAAAGCCGGGCTGTACTATAACGCCATGGTGTACCAAATCGCCAAAGAGATCGGCTCGGTCGCGGCGGTACTCAAGGGGAATTTCGATGCCGTCGTCCTGACCGGCGGCATGGCCAATTCATCGCGGTTGATAAGTACACTCAAAGAGTACATTTCGTTTCTGGGCGATATCGTTGTCGTGCCCGGGGAGTTCGAGATGGAGGCGCTCGCGGCTGGAGCGCGGCGGGTTCTAAGCGGCCGCGAAACACCCAAAGAATATTAAAAGGTACAAATATGCCGGTATCTACCACAAACAAGCCGATTAAATCATCGGAGCAGATTATCGAGGCCGCCAAAGCGCTGGCCGCGGAGGACCGCTGCCGAATGGTCGCCGTGGCGGGGGCGCAGGACGGTGCCGTCATGAGCGCGCTGGCCCAGGCCAACGCCGACGGTATTCTCAATGCGACTCTGTTCGGTGATAAAAGCAAAATCGAAGATATATCGTCCAAAGAGAACATAGATATCTCCAAACTCGACGTGGTTCACGAAGCCGACGGCCTTAAGGCGACCTATGGCGCCGTCAAGATGGCGGCCGAGGGCAGCGCCGATATCGTCATGAAAGGTTTTGTGTCGACCTCGGCGCTTCTCAAGACCGTGCTGGCTAAAGAATTTAATCTGCGCACCAAGAACACCATTTCGCACTGTGCCGTGCTCGATATACCCGGCTACGATAAACTCCTGTCGATGACCGACGGCGGCATGGTGGTCGAGCCGGGCCGCAATCAGAAGCGCCAGATTCTCGAAAACGCCGTTTACGTCTCCAAAGCGCTGGGGATATCGCCGGTCAAAGTCGCGGTTTCCGGTGCGGTCGATAAAGTGTACGACGATGTCCCAGCCTCCGTCGAAGCCGCTGCATTCGTCAAAGAGATGCGGGCGAATAATTACCCCGACGTCGAAATACAGGGGCCGCTGACTTTCGATGCCGCGACGTCCAAAGAGATCGCCGCGAAGAAAAAAATCGACGGGCCGGTGGCGGGCCAGGCCGATATTTATCTGGTCAGCTCTATCGAAGAGTGCAATATCATCGCCAAGGCGCTGATTAATTTTATCGACGCCGTCTTCGCCGGAGTGATAGTCGGGGCGCGGGTGCCGGTGAGCCTCGTATCGCGGACCGATACGATAACCAACAAAAAAGCCTCGGTGTCGATCGCCTGTCTGCTGGCGGCGTACTACGAACAAACCGGCGGAATCGGGCAGTAGGGGGAAGATATAGCATGGAGACGATTAAATCATACGCGGACCTCACCCGGCAGGTAAAGAGCGCCAAAAAGGGCCTGCTCAAATTGGGCGTTGTCTGGCCGACCGATCGTAAGTACATCGATGCCGTGGTCGAGGCGGTCGATATGGGGCTGGTCAGGCCGATCTTTTTCGGACCGAAAGCGAAAGTAGACGCTCTTATCGCCAACGCCTCCGAAGACAGCTTCGGCTCGGACTTGAACGACGTGGGTTTTGAAGTTATGGATTGTACTACCGCCGCCGAAGCAGCGTCCAAGGCTTTTGAACTGGCGCGCTCGGGCGGGTGTGATATCCTGCTCAAAGGTGACATCGCCTCGCGCGATTTTGTGTCATACATTTATAACGATAACGGTCTGGCCTCGAAAAAGGATACCATAGTGCACATCGGTGTCATGCAAACTCCAAGATACAAAAAGTTGATGTTCGTGACCGACGGTGCCGTCAACGCCGCGCCCAATGCGGCTAAAAAGCTTAATATCCTTGGTACAGCCGGATCGTACGTTTCCAAATTCGGGATCGACCAACCCCGTGCGGCGCTTCTGGCGGCGGTTGAGGCGATATATCCGGCAATTCCTGTAACTATGGAGGAAGCCGCTATCGCCAAGATGTCCGACCGCGGGCAGATCAAGGGCGTGGTGGTCGACGGGCCGCTGTCGTTCGACGTGGCGATAAGTACCGAGGTCGCTCACTCCAAGGGGATCACCAATTCGCCGGTGGCGGGGGAGGCCGATATTTTCATGCCGCCGAATCTGGAGACGGCCAACGGTCTCTATAAGGCGATGGTGCAATTTGTCAAAGCCGACGCCGGGGCGATTTTCTGGGGTGCAAAGGTCCCGATCGCGACAGCCTCGGCGGTCGATTCATCGAAGAACGTCCTGAACTCAATTCTGCTCGCGGCTTTCGGGGTCTGGAATTAGCATTTAAAATCTTTCGTATATTGTAAGAATAAGCGGCGTCGGGAATCCCTTCCCGACGCTTTTTCTTTTTGCACTCTTCATGCAGGTCAGGAGCCGTGCCGAAGGTCCTGAGTGTAGCGAAGGGCGCTCCTGACTGCGAGGTTGTTTAATTTGCATCGTAGATTAAGGCATCCACAAAAACCTGTAAGGTGTTTATAGTCTCTGGCTTACGGCAAAATGGGTTCGAATTTGAAAACATGACTCGTTCCGTCGGGTGTTGATTTCGACAAAGTCGAAATTGTCACCCGATGGGATTCATCGAAAAACGCCCGGTCACGGCTGTATATTGCTTTAATTATAGTCATACTTATAGCCTCTATATTATACAGACGATCGGAATCACCATCGCTTTGCGAGCATTTATGGGTTGCGCATCGGCCGTATATCAGCATATATTTCGATTGTTAAATTCAACAAGGTCGGGGCTTCGCGAGATGATGTGCATTGGTTTGGGTGGCCAACTCAGAGTTCTGAGGTACAAATGACAGCAGACATAATTGGTATTTTAGGTTTTGCGTTAAGTATTTTCATTTTAGTTTTGACCAGATGGGAAAGGCGGAAAAAACTAGCAATTCACTTAGAGATCACATATGAATCCAAATTCAAGGATGCAGAGCCGATATTTGAACATACAGATTCAATTATGATAATTTTTCGAATGACGAATATAGGAGGAAAACCGATCCTTATTGACAAAGATAGTTTTTTATTGGAAGGAAATGGTCGCAAAATCCAAGTGTATGATACAGATTGGCTTGGGATGGATCAAATCCCTTATCCATTAAACCCTGGGTCGAGTTGTGAGGTTGAAATTTTCGCAGGTAGCGTTGATCAACTATTGGGGGGCGGTGATTTTACTCCGAAGGATGTTAAAGATCTTTGGGTTAGATATGCAGTCCCAATAAAGGCTGAAGTCAAAGATCTCAGCGGTAAGAAGTATAAATGTAATAATTTATATGAATATAATTTTGAAGTGAGTGATATAGCAAAAAAGAAAAACAGGATAGGTAAATTTAAATTTCTGAAGAGTTGGTTTGGGTTAGAGTAATCCAGGCTTTCGGCGACGGGTGGCCACTCCAAACTTGTTTGGAGTGGAAATATCCCACGTCTGAAGGGGCGGGGCACCTCGCTTTGCGAGCATTTATGGGTTGCGAATTGGCTGTATATGAGCATATATTTCGATTGTTAGTTTCAACAAGGTCGGGGTTATTGTGTTCCTGATGAATTTCTTAAAGGAGGCGGGTAATGTACTATCTTTATGAATACCACGGAGAATCCAATTGTGTTGAGTATTTAAGAAAAGAGCAAGTATCTCTTTTTGGGTGTAATTCGGAATAATCCCAAAATTATTGGTACAACAGGAAAATATTGATCTTAATGAGCCTTGCAAATGGCATGTCGATGTGAGAAAAGAATTGATTCAATATGGAAAACCTGATTGCGCCATTGTTATAGATTTAAAACCGAGGCAAAAGAAAGAAAATCTTTCTTTATATGAGTTGAGCCATGTATGGGGATATTCTCATAATAGCTGGACACCAATCTTACTTTATTTGAAGGGCTTGGTAGTCGACAAACCCAATACACAAATCGACGAAACCCGCTTTAATGTACTGAATGATGATATAGAATCCCCAATTCATGAATTTTTATATATTAATGGTTCAGTAAACAATGGCAATATTACAGGGAAATGGACACCGCCTCCGGTCAGCCCAACAAATGCAGCTTTATTATGGCCGGAAACCATGAGATATTTTTTAAATCGTATCAAATCAGAATCTCCTGATTTGTTCCTCACATAATTAGTGTTGATGCTGAAGTTTATATTTATAGGCAACCAATATGTCAGACTACTACAACCCACAGAGAACGCGGAATTTGTATAAGAGCGGAGAGGAGAAACCGTATAAGCTGAGTCGGTCCAAAATCGACCTGTTTGTCGAGTGTCCGCGCTGTTTCTACATCGACCGCAAACTTGGCGTCGGGCGGCCGCCGGGGTTTCCGTTCAATCTGAATTCGGCGGTCGATAGTCTGCTCAAGACCGAATTCGATTCCTATCGCGCCAGAGGAACCCGCCATCCGCTGATGGAGCAGTACGGTGTCGAGGCTGTCCCGTACGCCCACCCCGACCTCGATAAATGGCGGCACAATTTCACCGGTGTTCAGTATCTCCACGAGCCGACAAATTTGTTAATCCATGGGGCCATCGACGACGTCTGGCAGAATCCGGACGGTGAATTGATCGTGGTCGATTATAAGTCCACGTCCAAATCCGAGGCAATATTGGCGCTCGATAAAGACTGGCACGCAGGGTACAAACGCCAGATGGAAATCTATCAGTGGCTTTTAAGACACAACGGCTTTGATGTTTCCGATATCGGGTATTTTTTGTACTGCAATGGTAAGGCTGACAGTGCCGCGTTCGACGCCAGGCTGGAATTCGATCTGACGCTTATACCGTACACCGGAAATGATGGGTGGATAGAAGGCGTAATTTTGGATGTATTTAAATGTTTGAATAGTGCTGTCATTCCGGAGGCGTCATCGCATTGCGATTATTGCGCGTACATAGATGCCGTCAACGATGTTGCGGGTGATTGAAAGAGCCGTCGGGTTTCTCGTTACGCTTCGCTCCACTCGGAACCCGACCTACTTTTCCTACGCTTCACTCGGAATCAGACCTACTTTTTGCTGTCGAACCAATTGGGTTGCCATAACATACTCACTCACCCGTTGGGTGAGCTACAAGAATTGCTTCTTTCTGTCAGGAAAGGGTTCCTGACAGTGCGGGAAAAAGGGCTCCTGACAGCACATAAATCCCGAATGGGAATTCAATAGCAAAGACATACGACGTTTTCAATAGAGATATATCAGGCCGATTTGAGAATCGCCGCTTTGCCGTCGCGGCCGTCGATATAGATATCCAGCGGTTTTTCGAGGACAATGTGCCGGATGCCGCCGGTCTGGTCCTCGTACGGCTGCTCCAGAAGCCAGTCCATATCGATGTAATTTTCCGGATAGGTCTGCGTGACGGTGAAATAGCCGGTATTGAGCGATATTATATTCTGGAAGAAATGCGTGCCATACGACGGCGTCACGACAAAGTCACCATAGGCCGCCTCGACGATCACCCGTGCCGCGGAGATTTCCGCCCAGACGACCGGTATCCCCAGCCAGTGGTCGGCCGAACCCCAGCGGCCGGGCCCGATGAGTAAGTACTGTCGCCCGGATTCTTTCATCTTTTGATTGTACTTACCGATCTGCCGGGCCATCTTGACCATATTGGAGCGATCGAATTTGTCCGGCCGGATCATGATTATGTCGCGCAAACCGTTGATCCGTCCGTGCGACAGCGACTGATTGCACCGGCAGATGACGCGCTCGTCGGGCAGGCTTTCCAGCGAGATTTCCTCGTGGGCCATTTCGAGGCCCATGGGGCGTATCTGAAGGAACGAAAATTTGTTTTTCTTACCGTGTTCGGCGGACATCTCGGCGGCGAACTCGATTTCCACCGGGCAGGCCATGGCACTGGTGCCCAGCTGCAAAAGGAAACGCAGGATTTCGTCGATGGCATAGCTGCGTGATTTGAGTATCGGTGCGAAGGTCACCATCCGTGCCCCGGCCCGGCCAATGCCGTCGTACACCCGGTCGTTCTGGCGGGAGTACCGATGACCCGACATATTTCAGCGTCCCGTCTTTTTCGGCGTGGGAGATTTCGAGTTTGATCAGGCTGCTTTCACCGGTGGCGTCGGGGTGCATTTCGGGTTTGGTCATGTCGATGGCATAAAAATCCTTCTGCGAGTTGGTCAGCATGTCTTTGGTCGTGCCAAACTGCGGCAGGACGTGCGGGCGCGATGGTGAAAAACGCAGGCATTTGCTGCCGTCGACCACCGTCTTACCCAGCCCCAGGGCGATATAGGCGACGCCCTCGTCGGGCTTCATATTGCCGACCGGGTAGAAGTTGTACGACCGCGCGATGCCGGAGAAGACGGGATAGTACGCTCCGTGGCGTTCGGCCCCGACGACCTTTTGAAGAATCACGGCCATTTTTTCTTCCTCGACCCGGTTGCCGGTAGTCTCTATGTAATTTTTGGAATTGCGGAAATAGATCGAGGCGTACGTGTACTTAATGGCTTCTTCGAGCCGCTTGAGCCGGATTTTGATATTGTCATGATTGTTCGGCAGCATGTGTGTGATGAATATACCGGCGAACGGCTGATAGTGCGAATCCTCGAGAAGCGACGACGACCGCACCGCCAGAGGATACTTGGTTGATTCCAGGTATATTTTAAGATCGACGAGCGTATCCTTCGGCATTTTGGCTTTCAAAAAGGCGGCGGCGATATCATCATCGCTGTTGTCTTCGAGCGCGAAATCATACAGGTCGTTGGCCTCCATGAAGTTATCGAAAACCGACGTGGCGATCACGGTCGAACGCGGGACCGATACGCGAAAGCCCTCGAAAGCCTCGAAAACCTGGTAACGGCTCATCAGGCTGTTGATAAACGCCAGACCGCGGCCCTTGCCCCCGAGCGATCCCTCGCCAATGCGCAGGAAAGCGGCATCGTTTTCGAACTGATCACGGCGGAAATCGGTGACAATTCCCGCCTGTTGGGCACGGCGGAAACCACGGAACGATTCGATCAGGAAATTGCGCAGGGCTTCGGCACCCTTGAATTCGGAAACCGTGCGGGGCCGAATTCTGGCGGCGAGGTCGAATTCGGTGCGGGCCATAAGCCAGTTCGAAAAATGGTTGCGATTGGCGTGATAGATAATCGATTCGGCGGGGATTTTCTGGAGCGCCTGCTCCATATCATAGAAATCCTCGGCGCGCCCCACTTCGCCGCCGTCGGGCATACGAAACACGAACGCCCCGAACCCGAAATTGTTTTTGATGAAAGCCCGAAGACGCCCCAAAAGATTGGGGGCGTTTTTATTTAAAAAGGCGGTCCCGGCCGTCTGCGCCAGATTTTTATACTTGGGATCCGAGGACTGCAGCAATATCGGGAGGTCGGGCACTTCCAGGCGGGCCAGCTTGGCGAACGCCATCCCGGCCGTATCGTCGAGCTTGCCGTTCCTGATATAGCGGACGTCGGAAATGACGCCGAGCAGGAATTTCTTGTAGCGCAAAAACATCTCCCAGCCTTCCTCGAAATTATCGGCCAGGAGAATTTTGGGACGGGCTCGCATACGCAAAATTTTGTCGGCCTGGTTGAGACCGTCGGCCATCAGCGCCCGGGTCTGAGACAGGATTTCCGAATATATCAGCGGCAGGTAGGCCGAATAAAATCGGACCGAATCCTCGATGACAATTATCACCCGGACCCCGAGCAGTTTGGTGTCGTGGTCCACATTGCGCTTGTCCTCGAAATGCTTGACAATGGTCAGCACGATATTGACGTCACCGGTCCAGAAGAAGGCTTTGTCGATGGCCCCGACCGGGAAGCCGTGTTCGAGCACCTCCAGTTCGCGGGCGTGGAAAGCCAGCAGTGCAACGGGGATGTCGGGATTGATTCTTTTGCTCTCGGTGGCGAACGACGCCAGGTCGATATCGCTCAGACCTCGAAAGACGATGACCAGATCGTAGCTGTTCTCGCGCAGGAGATTAAGCGCCTCAAGGCCGGTCGTGACGCGCTTGACATGCGGCGCGAGTGACAGGTTCAGCTCCACAAACCGGCTGGAGACCAGTTCGGCGAGCTGTCCGTCTTCTTCGAGGATATAGGCGTCGTACAGGGACGCTACAAACAGGATATTTTTGATACGAAACCGCATCAACGAATCGAACTGGGCGAAACGAGTTTCGTAGTTTTTGAGATTTATGACCGGTCGGTTGTTCATTTGCATATACCCTGTTTCGGCAAGCAGGCAATATATCAATAGGATTCGCCGCTGTCAATCGCTGCGGGCGGGGCGAGCGGTTTCGTTCTGACAGGTCCTGCGTCCCGATTTATCGGGAAGAGAAACCCGACAAAAAGACTTTGTCTTATGGCGGATTGCATCCCGGCGTTGTGCCCGATTCCGATAAATCGGGACCGGGTTGGCGGCGGGTCCGAGGACCCGCCAATCCACAACACCCGCGAGACACAGGTAGGTCGGGTTCCGATCCCGACGAAGTCGGGGAGAAACCCGACAATTAAAACATGGTTCCTGCCGTACGAAGATTACCGCCATATTAATGTCATCCTCGCGAAAGCGGGGATCCAGGAAAACCAAGATGGATTCCCGATCAAGTCGGGAATGACATTATAAGGGGCATTTGCAGAATGACTTAATTGGAGATGTCGGGTTTTTCATCCCGTTATACGGGATTCAGAACCCGACCTACCGGAACATTTGTATCGGATTAGTTTCTGCTATTTGCTGCGCCGGGCGAGATATAGCTCGGTGCGGTAGGGGACGACGACCGGCTGACCGGTTTTATGATGCGCCGAAATCAGCTTTCGTATGAGAACAACCGTTTCATCGCGGCCGAGTTTTTTTACGATGCGGTCTATGTATGTTGTCGACAGGCACAGCCCGACAAATTCATCGGCGGTCATGCTCCGCTCCCAGCGTTCGACTATTTTTTCGGCGTTATTGAAATGATCGGAGTTTTGTAGCTCACCGAGGAAATCGAAATCGCGGTAATAACGGGTATAGTTGGGGCTGTACTTCTCGAGGAAATCTTCGAAAAGGCCCTGGAATTCGTCTTCGTCCCAGCGGCGATTGTTTTGCATGATGCCCAGATAGCCGCCGGGTTCGAGAATGCGCGCGGTTTCGGCATAGAAGAGGCCGCGGTCGAACCAATGGGCCGCCTGTGCCACGGTTATAAGTTCGGCGGAGGCGGTTTCGATCGGAAGATTTTCGGCCGCACCGTTGACGAAGGTTATATTTTTGAATTCGCCAGAGCCGGCGTGGGCCTGTTCGAGCATGGCTTTGCCCGGTTCGACGCCGATAATGCTGTACTCTTGTCCGAAATTTTGAGCGAGGAGACGGGTCGAGATGCCGGTGCCGGAACCGACGTCGATGATGCGCCGGGTTGAGAGTCCAGCGGCGGACACGTAGCGGTGCAGAGTCCGGAATATTTCATCCGGATATGACGGCCGGCATTTTTGATATGCCCCGGCCAGATCCTGAAATTGTTGTTTTCCGTCGGTCAAGGAGTGCTCCAATTTATGGAATTAATAAATAACGATAGTGGCCCATAAATCAAATTAAAAAGCCAAAAGTAGGTCGGGTTCCGAGTCTTCGAGAAACCCGACAAAAGGGCTGAGCAATTTGTAATTGACACGTTTCTAAAGATAGGTGTATAATACTATAGAAAATGTGATTGTGAATAAAGGGTTTTTAGTCGATATTATTAATAGCCATGAAACCATCATTTAGAGAAGATAAAGCCACTCAGGCTGCAGCCTTTTTGCTAAAGCTTAGGGGTAATAACAATACGATGAGTCATCTTAAGCTTATGAAATTGCTTTATCTTTCGGAGCGGGAGTCTCTTAATCGTCTGGGAAGGCCAATAACGTTTGATTCATGTGTTTCAATGGATCAGGGACCAGTATTGAGTATGACTCTTAATCTAATGCACGGGGAATCCAATGCCGGAGATTACTGGAACAAATTCATTACTCCACCGACAAATCATGAAGTCACACTTAAGGAAGACCCTGGAATTGGAAAATTATCTGAGGCAGAGAAACAAATCCTAATTGATATATTTAATGAATTTGGATGTAAGTCGCGTTGGGAGCTTAGAGACTTTACACATTCATTAGGCGAATGGGAAAACCCCGAAGGATCATCCATTAGGATTGATTATAGAGAAATTTTGCGGGCAAGTAATAAGACAGAGGCCGAAATTGAAGCAATAATTAACGATTTGGAAAACATAGCACTATTGGATCAAATGTTTGATTAATCAAGTAAATTTCGATTGTTGTTGCGGCTCTACTTTCTTATTGAACGGTCATCTCTGGGTGGTTATTACTCCCGCAACGGACATTTCCGAAGAAGTCATTGTCGTTTATTTAACTTCTAGAAAAACTCATTCTGATACTACAGTTATACTTTTGCCAGGCGATCATAATTTTATTAGACACGAAACTGTTGTTAGTTTCTCGGATGCCAGAATACTTAAAAAAGAAGATATTATTAGACGCGTTAAAGGGCGAATGATTGAGCCACGAGAAAAATTCGATGACGCAAAAATTAAAGAACTTCAAGAAGGGCTAATGAATTCGAAAAGAACGCCTCAAGATATAAAAGATTTTTTTGCAGAGAATTTCTCTAATGACTAATAATGAACTTAAGCCGATAAATTCTCAAATAAGATTATAAATTGCCACTCTTGTTGATTTTCGCAATTATTAAACCTATGTCAGCAAAAAATAGGTCGGGTTCGTCGACATTCACAAAATGATTGCATGATCTGCCAGACTATGAACCGGATTCCCGATCAAGTCGGGAATGACATTTTGGGGGACATTTAGGGAATAACATTTGAGGGTATTTGGGGAATGACATTATTAAAGATGTCGGGTTTTTCATCCCGTTACACGGGATTCAGAACCCGACCTACCGGAGTTTCAACCGTTCTGTCAGGTCCTGTGTCCCGGCGTTGTGCCCGGTTGGTCCTCAGACCGACCGGGTTGTCGGCGGGTCCGAGGACCCGCCGATCACAACGTACGAGTTTCAGTTCTGCCAGGTCTTGCGTCCCGATTTATCGGGGCGTGTGACCTGACAGTCTTAAGAGTATTGAGGGCAAAGGGCCGTCAGGCATCAATCCCGATTTCGTCGGGATCAGCACCTGATGGAACATATTTGTACCCCTTTTTCAACAGGCCCTTTAGGGTAGGGTTCCTTACGCAGGTGCATATTCATAACCAACCACCCGTTGGGTGGGTTACAAGATTTGAAAGAAGAAGATGGATTCCCGATCAAGTCGGGAATGACATTTTGGGGGACATTTAGGGAATGACATTAGAGGGTATTTGGGGAATGACATTATTAAAGATGTCGGGTTTTTCATCCCGTTGCACGGGATTCAGAACCCGACCTACTGGTTCAAGTATAGTGCAAATAAAAAGCGGGAGTCGGATGACTCCCGCTTCGTGTATATAAAGCACGTAACGTCTTAATTACACAAGGCCCTGATCCAGCATGGCGTCGGCGACCTTGCGGAATCCGGCAATGTTCGCACCCATGACATAATTGCCCGCATGACCGAATTCCTCGGACGTATTCTTGCAGGCATCATGAATCGAAATCATGATGTTGTGCAATCTGGTGTCGACCTCTTCGCGGGTCCAGGACAGACGCAGGCTGTTCTGCGACATTTCCAGACCGGACGTGGCCACACCACCGGCGTTGGCGGCTTTGCCGGGACCATAGAGAATCCTGGCATCGACAAAGGCATCGACGGCTTCCTGGGTCGAAGGCATGTTGGCGCCTTCGGCAACACAGTAGCAACCGTTCTTGAGAAGGGTCTTGGCGTCGTCGCCATTGAGTTCGTTCTGCGTGGCGCAGGGAAGAGCCACGTCGACCGGCACGTTCCAGACACCGGTACCTTCAAAGTACTTCGCGGATTTGAACTTGTCGGCATACTCTTTGATACGACCGCGCTTGACGTTCTTCAGTTCGAGCACGAAGGCCAGCTTGTCGTTGGAAATACCATCCTCGTCGACGATGTAACCGTTCGAGTCGGACAGGGTGACGACTTTACCGCCGAGTTCGTTGACTTTTTCGACGGCGTACTGCGCGACGTTACCGGAACCAGAGACGGACACTTTGAGACCGGCGTACGATTTGCCGCGAGTCTTGAGCATTTCTTCGGCGAAGTAAACCGTGCCATAACCGGTGGCTTCCGGACGAATCAGGGAACCGCCCCAGTTCATGCCTTTACCGGTCAGGACGCCTTCGAAAGCGTTGCGGACGCGTTTGTACTGTCCGAACATGAAACCGATTTCACGACCACCGACACCGATGTCACCGGCGGGAACGTCGGTGTTCGGGCCGATGTGACGGCACAGTTCGGTCATGAAGCTCTGACAGAATTTCATCACTTCGTTATCGGATTTACCTTTGGGGTCGAAATCGGAACCGCCTTTACCACCGCCCATAGGCAGAGTGGTCAGGCTGTTTTTGAAAACCTGTTCGAAACCCAAAAACTTCAGGATGCCCAGGTTGACGCTGGGGTGAAAACGCAGGCCGCCTTTGTACGGACCGATGGCGCTGTTGAACTCGATGCGGAATCCGCGATTAACCTGAACCTGGCCGCTGTCATCGAGCCACGGTACACGAAACATGAGGACGCGTTCCGGTTCGACAATGCGGTCAACGATTTTGGCTTCGACATATTCCGGGTGTTTGTCCAGAACCGGACCGAGTGTACCCAGGACTTCTTCTACTGCCTGCATAAATTCCGGCTGCGCCGGATTCTTGGCTTTAGTAGTCTCCAGAAGGTTTTGAAGATACTGATTCATAGTAACTCCTAATCAGATTGTGTTTTAGTATCGCAAAATAGTTTGTTAAAAATTTCACAAGTTCATTTTGTCAGTCTATTTTAGAAATTTTCCGGGGTTTGTCAATAGGTATTTGCCTTAAAGGGGGGCATAAATCGTGATTTTTTTGGATAAAATCGCCTATCCCGGCCGCCTTACGGCTGCCTCGTTCGGGACCACTTCTATATATTGTGTCCCAAAATCCGGGCGTTAAAGTATTTGGACATCGCCGCCCAAAACCGCTGATTATAAGTCTTGATGGAAATAAATATTCGTATATCTTTAAACCTTATTAAATTTGAAACGTAATCCACAATAATGGATGGATTTATGCCTGCCACCGAAAGCGCGATAAATCCGCTTTTTCAATGAAATAAACAGGAGGAATGTTAATGTCCAAGCACCAAGGTTTCCGCATTCTGGCCGGTCTGTTCGCGATGCTTATGCTGGCCGCGATGTGGAACTCTCCGGTCGTGGCGCAGGTCGATGAAATTCCGACCCGCGACCAGATCGAGGATCAATACAAATGGGATTTGACCGATTTCTTCGCCAGCGATGATGACTGGGAAGCGAATCTGGCCAGCCTCAAAGAAGTCATTCCGACCATGGCCGGGTACGAGGGTCATCTCGGCGAATCATCGGACGAACTGGCCGAATTTCTGGAACGCTCGGATTCACTCGGCATGAACCTGCACCGGTTGTTCGTCTACGCCAATCTCAAGCGCGACGAAGACAACCGCATCAGCAAGTACCAGGAGATGAGTCAGCGTGCATACGCTCTGAGCTCGCAGCTCAGCCAGGTCACATCCTGCGCCGAACCGGAGATTCTCCAGATCGACAACGACAAGCTCGAACAGTTTATCGATTCCAATAAACGTCTCGGCATATATCGATTCTATCTCGAAGACCTGATCCGCCGCAAGGCGCACATCATGTCACCCGAAGTGGAAAAAGTCCTGGCGATGGCCTCGCCGTTGATGCGTACGCCCAGCGATATTTTCAATATGCTGGAAACGGCCGACATGAATTACGGGACGATCAAGGATACCGACGGCAGTGAAATCGAACTGACGCCCGAACGCTACAGCCGGATTCTCGATGAAGGCGGTCGTGAACTGAGAAAACGCGCGGCGACCGCTTACGACAGCGCCTACGCCAAAGTCCAGAACAGCCTCGGTGCCACCATGGCGGCGTCGATTCAGTCGGATTATTTTGTCGCCCAGGCCCGCGATTATAAATCGTGCCTGGCCAATTCGCTGTTCGGCAATGATATCCCTGAAGAGGTCGTTGACAATCTGGTCAAGGCCACCAATGATAATCTGCCCATAATTTATAAATATAACGCACTGAGAAAGAAAGTCCTCGGCTACGACACGCTGTACAAATACGATTTGTATATCCCGCTGGTCGAAAAGCCGGACATTAATTACGATTACCCGACCGCCCAAAAAATGGTCCTGACCGCGCTCAAGCCGCTCGGGCAGGATTATCTGGACAACGTCAAGAAAGCTTTCGATTCACGCTGGATCGACGTCTACGAAACCAAAGCCAAGGGCACGGGTGCGTACACCTGGGGCACGTATGCCGTCCACCCGGTGATGCTTCTCAACTATAACGGAACACTAAACTCGGTATCGACGCTGGCCCACGAGATGGGTCACGCCATGCACGGCTATTATACCAACAAAAACGAACCATACATCTATGCCGGTCATTCGCTGTTCTGCGCCGAGGTGGCCTCGACCTGCAACGAATCGATCATGCTCAAATATCTGCTGAAGCACTCCAAAGACAAGAAAGAGCGGCTGTACCTGCTTGATTATTACATTCAACAGATTATCGGGACGTTCTTCATGCAGGTGATGTTCACCGAATTCGAACTGAAAGCGCACGAGACGATCGAAAACGGCGGCGCTTTGACGGCCGAATCGATGCGTGCGATGTACCGCGAAATTTTCGAAAAATACGAAGGACCCGACGTGGACCTGCTGCCGATCAACGACATCGGCTGCCTGCGGATAAGTCATTTTTATCGGGAGTTCTACGTCTACCAGTACGCCACCAGCTATGCCGCGTCGCAGATGTTGTCGCAGATGATTCTCGACGGCAAGCCCGGGGCGAAAGAGGCGTACCTGCAGTTTATCAAAACCGGCTCGTCGGCCTACCCGATCGACATCTTAAAGAAAGCCGGCATCGATATGACCTCGCCCGAACCGGTCAACAACGTTTTCAAGATTCTTAAGGAACTGGTTGACCAGTACGAAAAGGAGCTGCTGGGAAGCTGATATAGTCGATATACTCGATATACTCGATTGTTTTTTGAGGGTGGACAATTCCATACGTATAGCATATATTGGATTTGTTCACCCTTAATTTTTGCCGGGGAGGAATAATCGTGCTTAAATTTACATTGGTGACGCTGACGCTGCTTTTCTTATTCGCGACGGCTTTTGCCGATATGTCGGACTCCACTAAAGCAGTTAAAAAGGACGCAAAAGAAAGTACCGCTATGACTTCGGAATCCAGGGATATGCCCGCCGACAGCGCGTCGGCGAAAAAAGATGAAACGGCTCAGAAAGAAATCACGACCAAATCGGGTCTGAAATATATCGTGCTGAAAGAAGGCACCGGCCCGGTCCCGAAAAAAGGCGATATCGTCAAGGCCCACTATACGGGCTGGCTGGTCGACGGTAAGAAATTCGACAGCTCGGTCGACCGTGGCGAACCGCTTCAGTTCCAGGTCGGGGTTGGCAAAGTTATAAAGGGCTGGGACGAGGCTTTGCTGGATATGAAAGTGGGTGAGAAGCGCAAGCTGACGATTCCGCCGGAACTGGCGTATGGTAATAAAGGCTATCCGGGAGTTATACCGCCCAATGCGACCCTCATTTTCGACGTCGAACTGGTGGATATCGTCAAATAGGGCAAAAAGGATGTTGACATATCCTCGGCTTTTTTTATAATGTGATTCGCCTTTAAGGCCGGGGGTGTAGCTCAGTGGTAGAGCATCTGCCTTTTAAGCAGGTGGTCGAAGGTTCGATCCCTTCCACCCTCACAAATTTTGGAAATGCGCCATTAGCTCAGTTGGTAGAGCAGCTGACTCTTAATCAGTCGGTCCGGGGTTCGAATCCCTGATGGCGTATTTTTTATGTACGGAATTGTGGTCAGTCGGTCCGGGGTTTCCTTCACTACGTTCAGGACTTTGCGAATCACTGATGGCGTATTTTTTATGTACGGAATTGTGGTCAGTCGGTCCGGGGTTTCCTTCACTACGTTCAGGACTTTGCGAATCCCTGATGGCGTATTTTTTATGTACGAATATTTATCATAACTCATATCGACATTGGGATGCCCCACCGCCCGAAGGTTCTGAATTCTTATGAAGAATAGCGTTGGGATATTTTTGAATTCCGGCAGGCGAAGCAGAGGGGCATAAAAATAGTAAATACTTTCTGGACCGCCGGTGTTTTCGACGTCGTGCACATTTTCGAAGTGGAAAGCGAAGAAGACGCCATGGCTCATTCCTACAGCCTGTCCAGCCTGGGTAACGTCCGTACCCAGACCTTTCGTGCGTATACCCAGAGCGAAATCGAGCCGATCGTGAAAAAGGTTTTTAACCCGTACGATTTGCTGAAAGCCGGAGATTGACTTAAAAAACAGGGGCGGCAACATGGCCGCCCCGTACTGAACGCGCAATTTCGTGGGCAAACGCCTACAAAATTATAACCAGCTTGCCAATCTGGTGGCCGTACTCCGATTCCACCGAATAATAATAAATCCCCGAAACGACCGATTGTGTATTGCGGGTTATCAGGTCCCAGCTGTCGTGCATGCTTGTCGGTTCATCTTTGGGCATGTCGTGTTCTATCTGACGGATAAGGTCGCCGTCTATCGAGAAAATCCGAATAGTGCATTTATTCGGCAGGTTGGAAAAATGGATCGCCCGTTTACGGTCGCTCGACAACGATGGATCGACATTGCGCCCCTCGAACGCGCCTCCTTCGACGCTCTGATAATTGCCGTCGATACGATACGGATTGGGATAGACGACAACGTTGAGGCCGCGCCGCTCCACTTCGGAATTGCTGTTTTGGGCGTACGCCGCCATCATGTTGCGGCTGATGGCCGTTTCCAGAGACGGCAGGCCGCTGACCGGAGAGCCGTAGTCGAAAGCCGTCACGGCCACATCGTACAACTGTGACGGCAGCAGCTTGCGGATCGTGTATTCATACTCGTAATATTTGAAATACCCGTCGTCGGTGAGTTCTTCGGGGTAGTAAATCGCGGCCGAATCCGGGTCGAGAATCGTGGGGGAAAGTTCGTCAGGATATTTTTTTTGGATGATAGTCGTGTCGGTCAGGCTGGATTGGTTCCAGTCCTGCGGCGAAAACCAGAAGTATTGCCCTTCATTCTCATCGTAGTACAAATTATCACGGGTATAATTATCGGGGTTGAAGTCATTTCCGTACAGGCTGTGGAGCTCCGCCAGCGTGAAAGGGATGCGGCGAATGACCCAGATGCCGTTGTCGCTGTCGTACTCCCAACGGTTAAAATCCTCGATGTCGAAACTCGCCAGGCGGCTGAATTCATCCGGATCGGAAGATAGAGCGCTCCAGACGCGATAACCCTCGAAATCGAGCTCGCCGCTGAAATTGTCGGGAACCGTTTCGGATTCGAAACCATTGAATCGAACCACCAATTCGCCTTCGTTGAATTCGTTGACCCGGGGATAAGTCCAGAATTTAGGGGCAATTGGGGGTTGGGCGCCCTCGAAATCGGGTATACCGTCGCCCTCGTACCACATCGTATCGGCTCTATTACAAACCATGGTGGTTTCCGTCACGAGGGGATCTTCGGAAATAACGGTTATGACCTCGGATGTGTCTTTGCAGCAAACGCGGTATTTCCCGAAGTATTTATTGCCGTTGGAATCGCGATTAGGATTATCATAAATCCACGACGCCCAGACCGAATTGAGGCCGAGATCGTGAAAATTAAGGTAATTGTAATATTCCTGAGGGTTTTGGCTGCTCCACCGGTCGTTGAAGGCGTCGCAATCGGTCAGGAATCTTTCACCTCCCACATAGGCAAAGCTGACGCGCAGGATCTCTCCCGGAGAAATGTCGAACGGTCCGAAAGATAAAAGATAACGAGTATCGTAGCCATTGGCGAAATCATCGCCGTCATCCGAAGGGGCCAGCCACCCTTCGGCGGTCTGGTCGACATTGCTGAATATCTGATCGTAATCGAACTCCTCGTGCCGCATTATATAATACTTATTGCGGTCTCCTTCAGGTGTTCCCAGAAAACCGCCGAAGTCGCGGAAAGGGTCCTGGGGAGTACCTGATTTTCTCGGTCCGAAATCCTGGCTTGGATTGCCATTGGAAATCCACCAGTTAAAGGAATATTTCAATGAATCCGACGGTGTTCTAACTACGCGGGTTCCGGTAACGCTGGTAAAATCAAAACCGGCCGGACATGACGGTTGACCGGTGTTGTTAGTACGGCCATCGTTGTCGGAAATCCAGGCGATGTTTATGGTATCGATGAACCCGCAGGCGGGATCGACATTCTGCATGGGGCTGGGTATCCACTGCTTGAACCCGCAGATATCGTCCAGGGCTTCGTTTGGGTCTCTGCTGGACGGGCCGACGTCGCCGTCAACGTAAATCCCCATATAAACCGCCTGAAGGTCCTGTCGTCCGATGTTTTTGATTGCATAATCGAACAGGATGAAATCTTCGGCGTAACTGTATGACCAACCCATACTGCGCTGCGTTACGGCAATATTCAGAGGATGGTGAGGGCGACCGTCATAGCCGTCATTGATAACATAGCGGCTGTCGGTCAGGGTGTCGGAATAAATGGCGATATAGTCCTGTTCGGACAGAGCCCCGGCGACAACGTCTTCGGGATCGGAAATGGACAGCCTTTTTATCCCGCCGTTTTGGGGAAAGCCGCAGGTCGGAGGCCACATCTCACGGGTTTGCAGCCAGCCGTCGGCACCCATCGAGACAAGAGTGTCACGTCCCACAATAGAGCCTATCCAGAAGGCCCCGGCAAACAAATATGAGACATTGCCCGGGTACGGATACATGGCCGATTGAAGGGCAACCCCGGTGCTGTCGTCGACGCCGCTGCCTCCCCCGGCGAATCCCGTCCCGAAATGACCCTGGTTGGAAACGGCCAGGCCCATTTTGTTAATATCGTGCATGGCAAAAGTGACACAGGGAACTGTACTTACTAATGCCTTCTGATGATCCGGCTCACGGTAATTACCGTCGTCGAATTTCGCTCTTCCTAAAATAGTGGTGGTGGTTAAGAGAAAAATAAAAAGACTCGAGACCGCAAATTTAATTCCCAACCTTTGCGTGTGCATTAACTGCCCTCCGTACGATAAATTACCTTTTGGGGACTGCCTTTCAGTCGACATCCGAGTAATATTTATCCCGGTATGTCAGACGACCGGGCGGCGTGCTTGTGCAATATATTTTTGAATAAAGAGGGTACGACCATGGCAGCATCGGGGCGCAAAACCGCGCCGAAGGGCCTTCCAAGCCTCATCGCGGGGTTTTGAGTGTCGTTGTAACCCGTTGTTGTTCATCGAGAAAACCATAAAATCGCTTGACACAATTACGAATACGACGTATTTTATATATGGATGGAATCCCGCTTCACACAAACTAACCTTCCGCCTGAATTTAAGAGCCGGGATAAGAATATATAATTTACAAACATAAACATTTCGCGAGGAGTGGAGAAATGAAAAAGTATCTTCCAATTTTTGGCATGGTTGTCGTGATGGTTCTGGCCATCGCGGCGACCTCATTCGGGGCTTACAATCCCATAGTCAACAGACTCGGGATTGAACCCGATACGGACGAGCACCCGTGGGGCGGTGATGGACTCTACGTTGATAACGGCAATAATACCGGCGGCACGTACAGCACGGCCCCGGGTCAGTATTTCTATTTCGACCTGAGCGGCACTTTTGGATTCATAATTATATTCAGCGCCAACGTCGATTCGACGCCGACCCCTACCAAGCTGCAGGATACGCAGAATTCGTCGGGCAGCACCAATACATCGACGGGAAGTCCACTTACGGGGAAAGGGAATTAATATGAGTCATGCAGTAAGCGCAGAACAGACGTACCGCGCCAGCTGCCTGAAGTATTTGGAAAACCTGGTGGCCAACCGCAATTTTGCCGAGGCCGTCAAGTATTTCGAATCCCTGGCAGACTCTGTCATATCGGGCAACGATATTGAGAGCGGTATGATTTTGCGTCTTGCGGCCAATGCCTACGGCTCATCGCACAAGTTCCCCAAGGCGCTGCAACTTATAAGAAGCGCTATAGCCGTCATTTCTAATGCTTCAGGAGAAGCTGACCAATTGGCTGAATGTTATATTATTCTCGGAAACCTCCTCCGAGATATGGGCAACTACGATGAAGCTGTTCGGTCTTTCCGCGATGCAGAATCGATATTCAGGCGAAACGGTAATATCTCCGGAACCGGCCGGGCCCTCAATCGGCTGGCCGGAGTCCATTTTTTCAGGGGCGACCTCAATCGTTCCCTGGAATATCTTTTAAATGCGGTCGAATCGGCCAAAGGCGCCGGTGATAAAAAACGACTTGCCTGTCTTTTCGGTAACATCGGTCGTGTTTACACCCTTCTGGGCAAACTCGACCAGGCCGAAGATAATATTCGGATGAATATCGAGCTGTCGCATGAGTTCGATAATGAAACAGATCTGGCCCGGGCCTATTTATCTCTGGGCTACGTCCAGATTCAGCAGCTCAAATTCGACAGTGCGGCCATGTCGCTGGATCGCGGTTATGAATATATCCGCTCCAACAAGATGGACCGTGAAGAAGTAATGTATTTTACGTACGCCGGTGAACTGGCTATCAAGGAAGGGCGTCTCGACGAGGCGGAAAAGACTCTTATTAGGGCGTTTGCGCAGGGTTCACGCATAGCCTCGCAGTCGTTTTTAAGTGCCCGCCCGTTACGGCATCTGGCCGAGGTATCGCTGACCCGAGGCAATTATCGCAAGGCGCTGGCGACCGCCAACAAGGCCCTGGTATTGTTCCGAAAGCTCAACGATACTATCGAGATCGGGGCGCTCTCGCGCATAGTCGCCGAATGCCAGTTGAACCTGGGTCATGTCGACTCCGCGCGGGAATCATACCGGCGCGCCATTAACATCCTTGAAGATTGTCAGGCCGCGTTTGAGCTGGCCGAGACGCTGGCCAACGCCGGTGTCGCGGAAATCTTCACGTCCGGACAAAAGATGATGTATCTCTGCCGGGCCGAGGATCGCTATCATAAATGCGGTCTGGATGCACAGGCGCTCGGGATACAAAGGTTGATTGGGGATTGCGAAGTAGCGGTTCCTTCGGCCAAAGAATCTCAAGCAAATGAAAAAGCCAGTGAATTTCCGACCAAAAACGAACGCATGCAGCAGATTATCCGGCAGATGAACCTGCTGCGCCACACGGATATCCCGATTCTTTTAACGGGAGAAACCGGGACGGGCAAGGATTACCTGGCGCGGTATTTCCATTCAATCACGCGGCCGGATAAACCGTACGTCGCCATCAACTGCGCGGCTCTTCCCGAAACTCTGATAGAATCGGAGCTTTTCGGGCACCATCGCGGCGCGTTCACGGGTGCGGATACATCGCAGCCCGGACTTTTTGTCGAGGCCAACGGCGGGGTGTTGCTTCTCGATGAAATCGGCGAGCTGCCGCTGATACTTCAGGCCAAGCTGCTGAACGTCATCGAATCCAGGAGGCTGCGTCCGCTGGGCAGTACCGACGAAATAAAGCTGGACATTATTATCATCGCCGCCACCAATCGCAACCTGGCGGATATGGTCGAGGCCGGCACTTTTCGTCGCGATTTGTACTATCGTCTGGCCGGTGTCACTTTCGAACTTCCGCCGCTGCGTGAGCGCAAGGAAGACATTCCGCAACTTTTGGAGCTCTTCATGCGTCGTCGCAACATGCTCAACGGCAGCGGTCCGGAGCCGGAACTGGTGCAGCGCTTTGTCGAATTCGACTGGCCCGGCAACGTCCGACAGCTGGAAAACCGCGTCAAGCAACTGGCGGCGCTGTCGTCGATGGCCCAGGACGGATCGTATCTCGAACTGGCCCGGTCATTCTTCGACGAAAAACGCGAAGAAGAAACACGTTCGCTGTTCGAGCGAGTCGAACAATTTGAAAAGCGTCTCCTGACCGAAGCCCTGGTTACGGCCGGAGGCAATAAGTCACAGGCGGCGCGATTGTTAAACATCCACGAATCGACATTCCGGGCGAAGATGAAACGCTACGGTTTGTCGGAGACATTAAACTAACATCCATCCCTAACGGGATTCCACCACCGAGCCGCCCGCCCGGGCGGCTCACCATAAGGCGGGTGTCAGGTCCCCTCAGGCACCTGCCTTTATATTTTCCTGATTGCAATTTAACCGCAATACCGTCGCAAATTGCGATTGTCTTCGTATTTATAACGCGCCGTCGGGCAATAATACGAACCGACCGGGGGCAGATGTTGTTATTGAAGTAAACAGACAATGGACAATTAAACAGGATTTTGAATATGAAGGCAGTTAAATCGTCAGGTGAATTGAAGAAAGCGGGATACACACCCCTTTCGGTAAAGGATGAGCTTCGTAAAAATCTGATCGAACAGATAAAGGACGGCAAGCCGCGTTTTCCCGGTATAGTCGGTTACGATCGCTCGGTCCTGCCGCAGCTGGAAAACGCGATATTATCGCGACACGATATCATTTTGCTCGGCCTTCGCGGACAGGCCAAGACGCGCATTTGCCGCCAGTTGGTGCATTTCCTCGACGAATATATCCCGATCATCAAAGGCAGCAAGTTGAATGAAAATCCGTTGGCGCCAATTTCGGCGCGGTATAAGAAACTGGCCGCCGAACTTGGCGATAAACTCGAAATCGACTGGCTGCACCGGGACGAGCGCTATCATGAAAAGCTGGCGACGCCGGATGTTTCGGTCGGTGACTTGATCGGTGATATCGACCCGATCAAGGCCGTGCGCGAGAAACTGGACCTGTCCGATGAAGAAGTCATTCATTGGGGTATTATCCCGCGCACCAACCGGGGAATTTTCGCCATCAACGAACTGCCCGACCTTCAGCCCCGCATACAGGTCTCGCTTTTGAATATCCTGGAAGAAAACGACCTTCAGATTCGCGGCTTTCCGATTCGTGTTCCTCTGGATATAATGCTGGTGTTTACTGCCAATCCCGAAGATTACACCAACCGGGGTAATATCATCACGCCGCTCAAAGACCGGATTGCATCGCAGATCAACACGCATTATCCCAACAGTATTTCCGAAGCGAAAAAGATCACGGTGCAGGAAGCGTGGGCCGATCGCGGACGAGAGGTTTATATTCCCGATATAATTCGCGATATTATCGAGCAGATCGCGTTTGAAGCGCGCCAGAGCGAATATGTCGATCAGTCTTCGGGCGTTTCGGCGCGCCTGCCGATTTCGGCTTATGAGAATCTTATTTCCAATATTGAACGCCGCGCCGCCATCAACGGTGAAGAAGACCTTTTCCCGCGCATTTGCGATCTGTACTCCGTGATTGCATCGATTGTCGGGAAAGTCGAGCTGGTCTATGAGGGAGAGCTCGAGGGTCCGACCATTCTGGCCATAAATCTGATCGGTGAGGCAATCAAAACGGTATTCTCCCGGCACCTGCCGCCGCCGATCAAAGAAAGACCGCAAAATGAAGATTTAGCACCACGGGAGAATGTCTACGAAGCGGTGACCGACTTTTTCTCGTCGGGCAAGTCGCTGGAGCTGTCGGATGAGACGCCGTACGATGAGTACAAACAAAAGCTCGATGAAATCGCCGGTCTGAAAAAACTGGCTCAGAGCCTGTACAAAACGAAAGACGACCAGGAAACGTACCTGATGATGGAATTCATCCTCGAGGGCCTGCACCGGTACAATGTCATCGCCAAGGAATCGCCGGACAATAAGTTCATATATACCGATATGATTCAAAACATTTTGAGGAATTAACCGTGCGTTTTCTGTACTCGCGATGGGACGATGCCCTTATGCAGCAGCTAAAGGACATGAAAAGCCTCATGGCCATTTTCAACTACCTGCTGCTGCAGGTCAACGGCAAAGTCAAACTGGCTCTTAAGCTGATGCGTCAGCTTCAGAATATGGGCATTATTCCCGGGGAATACGATATCGACGAGTTCGAGAAGGAACTGGAGAAGCAGGGCGTGGTCCGGTGGGACAAATCCGGACCGAACCTGACCCGCAAAGGAGAGCGGGGACTGAGGCGCGATGCTTTCGAGCAGGTGTTCGAGCATATCAAACGCTCCGGGCCGGGCGACCACAAGACGGCTTTTGGCGGCGGTGAATCGGTCGAACAGCTCGAAGAAAAGAGGCCGTACGTCTACGGCGACGATTTCGCGGCGCTCGACTTAACCGGGTCGCTCTTTAATTCGATTGTACGGTCGGGGTCGCTGGGGATGAACCTGTCCGAGGATGATCTCGAAGTGCGCGATACTTCGCAGAACACCAGCACGGCGACGGTGGTGCTGCTGGATATTTCGCATTCGATGATTTTATACGGTGAGGACCGCATCACGCCCGCCAAGCAGGTCGCGATGGCTTTCGCCGAGATGATCATGACCAAGTATCCGCACGACAGTCTAAATATAGTACTGTTCGGCGATGACGCCCGCGAGGTGCAGGTCAAAGACCTGCCGTACGTCGGCGTCGGGCCGTATATGACCAACACCAAGGCGGGACTTCAGATGGCCCGCAACATTCTTCTGCGGCGCAAGAACGCCAACAAGCAGATTTTCATGATTACCGACGGGAAACCGTCGATGATCGTCCGCAATACCGGTCGCGTGTATAAAAATCCGGTCGGGCTCGATCCGGTGATAGTGAACCGTACTCTGGATGAAGCGATCGTCTGCCGTAAGAAGAAGATCCCGATTACGACTTTTATGATAACCGACGATCCATATCTTCAGGAGTTCGTCCGCAAGCTGACGGAACTGAATCGCGGCCGGGCGTACTTTTCATCGGCCCAGAACCTGGGTAGTTATATTTTCTATGATTTCATGACCCACCGCCGCAAGAGCCGGTGAAAAACGTTTTGATATTTATATATACATTGTTTTTATGCTTGCATTAAATCGTCAATGCAATTAGTATTAAAAAGAATATCTAGATCGGGGTTTTATGAAAAATTGGGAAAAAAGCCTCTCAACCGATCAACTTAATGCGGCGTCACATTATGGCAGAAACGCCCTATTGTTATCTGGTCCGGGCACGGGAAAAAGCCTTACATTAATCAGAAGAGTATATTCCTTAATTTATTCCCATAAAGTCAAACCCTCCGATATATTAATATTGACATTTACTAGAATAGGTGCACTGGAGCTTAGGCAAGAAGTTAACAAAGAACTTGAAGAATTGGGGAAAGGTTTCCCTTACGTTTCAACATTGCATTCATTTGCACTAAGGCAAATTATAAAGAATGGCCATAGAATAAAACGACTTCCAAGGCCTATTAGAATTGCCGATGATTGGGAAGAAGAAAATATTATTTTTGATAATTTGAAACATGATTTAAGTAATCATTTGGTTAAGGTCTTGCCCAACATTAAAAGCAAATTAAGAAAGATTAGAAAGTTATTCAGTCAATTATCAGCGGACTGGGAGACTTTGAAAATAGATTTGCCCCAAAATGATCATATATGTAGAAATGCCCAATTTATAGGAGCATGGAATACCCATAGAGATATATTTGGATATACATTAAGAAGTGAACTAGTTTATCAATTAAAAAAAGCATTGGAACAAGACTCGCGATTTACGCTGGAGAAAAAATACAAATATGTAATAATTGATGAATATCAAGACTTAAATAGCTGTGATCTCGCGGTGATAAAAGAATTGAAAGATAGAGGGTCAGAAATCTTTGTGGCAGGCGATGATGACCAGAGTATTTATGGTTTTAGATATGCGAATCCTGATGGCATAAGGAAATATTCAAAGGAATATTCCGCCAAGACGTTTGAGCTTAATACTTGTTATAGATGTGATAAAAGTATATTGGAATTAGCCGATTTTGTCGCTTCGTTGGATCCAGAAAGATTGGAAAAGAATGTAAGTGCGCGTCCTGACGCCGACAATGGTACAGTTGAGCTCTGGAGCTTTGATGATCAAATTAAAGAAGCAAAATGGATTGCCAATAAATGTCATGACGAATTAAGGAATGACCCAAATAGTACAATATTGATTTTAATGCGTAGCGATCATTTGTCGAGATTATCAAGACCAATTGTTGATAAATGCAATGATTATGACATTGATTGTGCAATAAAGACAGAACAAAATGAATTAGATCAATATATGATCGTATTATTCGCTTACATAAGAATATTTTGTGATGAGTGGGATAGTCTTGCATGGTATACATTACTAAATGCGTCGAGCGGTATAGGAAAAACAACTTTGGATTCTATGAGAAAGGACGCAACAAAAAGGGCTAAACGTTTTGGTTATATAGTTAAAAATATTTGCGAGGGTAATATCCTTGAATATCCAAAAAGGGTAACTAATCGGATCAGTGAAATCATTGCCTATAAAAACGAAATTATAAATTTGGATGGGCCATTTATTGAGAAAGTGGCCAAATTGATTAAAATTGCAATTATAGATAAGGGAATTAGGAAAAAAGTTAAGCAATATTTAAATAGGATTATTAATGAATTTCAAGTTAGTACATTTGCAGAATTAATAAACGTGCAAACGATGACAATTACAAAGGCAGAACAAGAACTTACTGCTGGCGCAGTAAATGTAATGACTATGCACAGAGCTAAAGGACTAAGCGCTGATATTGTAATTATAGTAGCAGTAGAAGATGAGATAATACCTGGGAAAAATATTGAGGAAAATATTGAAGATGAGCGGCGGCTATTATACGTTTCGATAACAAGAACGAGGCATAAGCTATTCTTAACCTATTGTGATAAAAGGACCGGGGATCAGCGATTTATGGGCAGGGTTAATGGTAGCGGAGAAAGAAACATCACTAGATTTTTGAAGGATAGCGGATTAAAGGCAACAAGAACAAGGTATTAAACTATTCCCCGCAATTCGGGGCGGGGCCGTGGGGGGCGCCGTACACGAAATCTATCAGGTACAAAATATCAATGAGATTGACGTCACCATCATCATTTACGTCGCCCGCCTGTTGCGGCACCGGGCTGGGGCCCGGCGGACTGCCGTAGCGATAGTTGATAAGATACAGAATGTCAACCAGATTTACCTGCCCGTCATGATCGCAGTCGCCGCAGACAAAATCCGGTGACGTGACGGGGCCGAGGCCGTTCAGACGACGATTGTACTTCCAGGTCGAAACCGGCACGGTATAATCGTGGTAAAAGCTGTTTTCGAAATTGATAAATATCAAATCGTTGGCGCCGGTAGTCAGCACCATGTCGACGTGGCCGTCTTTGTTTATATCCCCGATCACCGGCGTATGAACCCAATGATTGTCGCAGCATTCACCGCCGGGGACGGTAACGATCGGGAAACCGGGAAGGTCGTCGCCGAACCGGTCCCAGGCGACCAGGCGGGTAATATTGTACGTACCGAAAAGGTCCGGGGCCGCGACGGTGACAATGTCCGGGAAACCGTCGCCGCTTATATCGGCGATCATCGGCCCCCGCAGGATGGAGGGATTATCGGGGCCGCAGAAAACGGCCAGCAGTGAATCGCCCATGACCGCCGAGCCGTCGTCGTGCCAGGCGAAAACATTGGAGTTGGACAGCTCCCACATGGTCAGGAAATATTCGAGCGTACCGTCGGTGTCGACGTCCCCGAAATACACCGGCGAAGTTATAATATCGTTGTCGAGACCGGTATCGTGCGGCCAGCCCGGAACATAGCTCAGGTCGCCTTCGAAAGCGTATATCCAATAGTGGCCGCCGGGCTGCTGATCGGGACCGAAGACGATTATTTCGCGCTGCCCGTCATAGTCAACGTCCGCGGCCGTAATAAAAAAGGGCTGAAATTGTTGTCCCGAAAGCCAGCCGGTTCTCTTGATCAGGAAACCGTATGGCTTGCTGGCCTGACCCATATCGACTGACCCGGCCATGAAAAATTCGTCCTCGTTGTCACCGGTGACGTCGAGACTGAAAAACAAATAAAACCCCGTGTACGACTGGTTCATTTCGTATTTGAAAGAACCGTCGGAATTATAGATGACATAGTACGGCGTCGTCCCGCCGGTACCCGTGATGATTTCGTCACGGCCGTCGCCGTCGATGTCTTTCAGCGCCAGGTACGGATAGTACTGCTCGCCGCCGTTGTTGACCTGGGAATAGTCCGGCTGATGGACGAGGTTGACATTGAACGAGGGTTCGCTCGACGGGTACCCGAACAAGCGTCCGCTGCTGAGCTTGTCGATGGTCACGAAATCATCTATGCGGTCGCCGTCGAGATCACCCACCGCGATCGGGATCCAGTCGTCGTACGTAGGCGTCACCGGCATACCTTCGGTTTTTTCGTTGCCGTCGAGATCGAAAAACTTCACGCCCTGCGACGTACTGACAACAATTTCATTGACGCCATCATTATCGAAATCGCCGTAATTGGCCATAGGCGATAAATCGTAAGGCAGCGACACCTTCCAGGCCTGATCCGATGCGAATATAGAGCGTACGTAAATATCGACATCGACGGTAGCTTCGACACCGCTCTGTGAATTAACCGTCAGGCGAAGGTTATAATCGCCCTCGTCCAGATTAACCGGGTTCCATTCGGCCAAAAGATTATCCACGACCGGGATGGAGGAACTGACTATGGTCTGCCAGCCCGACGGCGGCGATAGTGCCTGATATTCGATCACGTAATTTTTGAAAGCCGGACATATCGCCGAACCCATAATATATGTCCAGACGTCGAGGGTGTCGGTAGAGTGAATATTGTCCATCGAAGCCATAGTACCGTTGACGACGTATACGGTAACCTGGTCCCGATTGCTCGCTCCGTTTCTGAGCCGGATGGTGTACTGTCCGTTGAGAGACAACGTATTCCAGGAGCCGAGAGAACCATCGGTGACCGGTGTCGATGATTGTGCTATCTGTTGCCACGAATCCGGGTTCGGTCCGGAACCGTACTCGAGGACATAGTTTGAAAAGTCTGAACCGTCGGCAATACCGTATATGGGGACACTACCCGAGATGATTTCGTTTTGATCCGGGCCGGTGATTTTCGCCCTTAAATTCGGCAGCTGCTGACGAGCGTCGTTATAATCGACGCGCCCGTAACCGCTGTACTTATCCCATCCGGGATAGTTACCGGAATCGTAAGGTTGTACTATATCGAAGACGGAAGCGATCAAAGCGGATTTAGCGGCGGCTTCAGTCAGGCCCGGCGCTTCGGCTAAAAGTCCGGCTATCGTTCCGACAACCACCGGGCAGGCCATGCTGGTGCCGTCGGCCAGATAATAATCGGTGTCAACAATGTGTACGTTCGGTTCACAATCGGAGTACATGTCGGTGCCGCCGGCCCGCAGCGACAGAATGGACGTCCCCGGTGCGACAAAATCAAGGAAGGGACCGTACGTCGAGAACGAAGCCACCAAATCGGTGCTGGTCGAAGCGCCGACCGTAATAATACCCGGAGTGGCGGCCGGATAATTGGAGCGCTCGATACCGTCGTTACCGCTGGCGGCACAGCAGATGACGCCTTTGGAACGGGCATAGGCGAGGGCATCGGCGAGAACCGGGACCGGCCAGGGATAGCCGAAACTCATGCTGATGACATCGGCGCCATTATCGGCGGCATAAATGACGGCCCGGGCGGCCGATGATGACAGCAGAATCGGGTAAAACTTCAGCGGCATTATGCGGCAGTCATCGGCGATGCCGGCTATGCCAGTGCCGTTGTCCGTCACGGCTCCGATAATTCCGGCACAGTGGGTGCCGTGACCGAAAGTGTCGGTCGGATCGTTATCCTCGACCGGCGGAACCATTCCCGCTCCGGAAAAGTCCCAACCGTTAATATCGTCGACGTATCCGTTGTGATCGTCGTCGATGCCGTTAGACGGAATTTCGTCGGAGTTTATCCATATTTTTCCGGTCAGGTCGGGGTGATCCATGTCGACCCCGGTGTCGATTATTCCGACTACCACGGTGACCGTATTCGACGGAGGATTGGACAATACCTCACCGGCGTCTATATCGGCGTCGGGTGTACCGCTGGTAGTGGATTGGACGTCGTTATTGCACCCTTCAACGATTTCGACCGTATAGTACGACTGGCTGGTATTGTCCAAATACCATTGTTGAGCATACAGCGGGTCATCGGGAGTATCATACAACTTCGCCCCGTAATCAATCTGAGCGTAAGACACCTCATCCAGTGACGGCACCGATGCCATAAATTCCGCCGCGCTGCCCGGGTCGGAAAAATCGAGGATCATTATATTGTCAATATCCCCGTGTCCGGCACGGATATTTGTCAAATTACACAACGATTCCATGCTCGATATTTCATACCCTTTAAGAAGTGAATCGACAGCTGGAACGCCGAGGGTCGGTTTTCCGGATTTGTCCAACTGAGGCGTGATTTTAAGAGAAGGGTTGATTTTTATTATAATTCGCTCGGGATGATCCGTCACACCGGGCTTTGAATTGACAAGATCGACCGCTCCGGCAGACATGAAAGCCCACAGAAAAACCATCAATATTAAGATCGGGCGCAATATTACAAATGTCACTTTTTAAACCCCTTTACGGGCGAGTAGGTCATAGAGCTATCTCCGCACAACCACAATATACGGTTAAATCATAATACGTCAACGAATTAAACCCGGCCGGGTTTTTAATAGCCCTGTGCGAAATCGACGCTGGATTTTAAATATTCGAGCCACCAGGCGACGCCTTTATCGCTGACAAGCCGTTTCACCCGGCGGAAGCCATCGCCGTAAATGGGATCGGGATTGGTCAGCAGGTTGCCGAGTTCGAATTCGGCCATGGTGCCATAACTCTGATTGAGAATAATAAACGATGCATAATTGCAGCTGCCTTCAGATAGAGCCAGCGCCAGTTTTTTGGAAGCGTTCGTATAAAGCCAGACATGCATAAGCTCGTGGGCGATGATTTCAGTAAACACGATGCGGGGCATACCCTTTAAAATGAAAATTTCGAAATTGCGTACGATGCAGACGCCGTCGATGGTCTGCTCGGTGTACTTGGTCAGACCGCTTTCGTCGGAGTGGCCCGTCCACGATATATGCCGGAGACCGTCGCGGTCGGTGAGGGTAAGCTTGACGGCACCGTTTTCGATATTAATCCCGGCCAGCCCGAGCTTTTCTTTGACCGACTTCATAATCCGTCGCGCGGTGGTCATATCACCGACGGCATCGGCGAGGCAATATCCGCAGACATACCGACCGTCGGAATAGACGGTCCCGCCGCGACTGGTTCTTTCCGAGATCAACCTCCCGCAGTACTGGCAGGCCGGGACCGAGCGCTCGTGTTCCTTATGGTACTTATTGCCCCAGCTGTCGACGATATATTCGCCCTTGATAACCCGTCCGCAAAGATCGCAGCGCAGGGCGATATGTTTTTCATAACAGTCGGCGTGATAATTTTTTCCGTTGGACTGAACGTATTGCCCGGTGATGTCTTTTTTGCAATAATCGCATTTGAGCTGCCCGGCCGATAGTATGCCGATTAAAAATACGCTTAAGAGAATAGTGGCCAGAACCAGGGCCGTCGAGATTGTCCTGTATGATTTCATTGTCATGGCTTTCTTTGTCATAAAGGCTTTCTATAAATTAATCGGCCGGTATTGATATCGAAATTAGCAGGTTAATCATTTAGGCCATAAATATGGAATTTTCTGGTGCAGTCACATAAAATTTTGTCCGAAAAATCCAATAATCGTATATATTACATTAATGGCAGAAACCATCAAAAGCCCCGCAGAACGGGCCATTCTGGTCGGCCTGGCCCGCAATTCGCTCGACCGCGTGGGCGTCGAAGAATCCATCGCCGAACTGAACGAATTGACCGTCTCCGCCGGAGCCCTGGTGG
Organism: uncultured candidate division Zixibacteria bacterium; assembly: GCA_963702205.1. Lineage (GTDB taxonomy): Bacteria > Zixibacteria > MSB-5A5 > GN15 > PGXB01 > CALAMC01. The sequence goes on along the minus strand of OY969724.1, from coordinate 508,299 downwards.
ACTACACCTTCATCCAGACCCGGGCCATCGATCCCAAATTTTACATAGGTAAAGGCTTTGTGGAACAGGTTCACGAAGCGGTCGAATCCAATGGGACCAACCTTGTGATTTTCGACGATCCTTTATCTCCGGCGCAGCAGAGGAATCTCGAGAATGTCTTCGAGATCAAGGTCATCGACCGCTCGATGCTGATCCTGAATATTTTCGCGCAGCACGCCCGCACCGCCGCCGCCAAGCTTCAGGTGGAGCTGGCTCAGCTGGAATACATGCTGCCCCGTCTGACCGGCTTCTGGAGCCACTTTTCTCGTCAGCACGGCGGGATCGGGACGCGCGGTCCGGGTGAAACGCAGCTCGAAACGGACCGTCGCCAGGTCCGCACCAAGATCGCCTCGCTCAAGAAAAAAATTGAGAAGCTGTCCACCCAGCGCGAAATCCAGCGCAAGAGCCGCCAGGACCTGTTCAAGGTCTCTTTGATTGGGTACACCAATGCCGGGAAATCGACCCTTTTCAACAAGCTGACCCGATCCAACGTGTCTACCGCCAATCAGTTATTTACTACTCTCGATTCGACCTCGCGGGTTATGTCGCAGGGATATCCGGACAAGATAATTTTTACCGACACAGTCGGATTTATTAAAAAGCTGCCGACGCAATTGATTGAATCTTTCAAATCGACCCTTGAAGAGGTAACCTATGCCGACCTCCTTCTGCACGTCATTGATTTTTCAGACCGAAATTGTGAGGAAAAAATACGCCAGACAAAGGTCGTTTTGGGCGAAATCGGGGCCGGAAATATAGAAAAGCTGTTGATATACAATAAAATAGACCAGGTCAAAGACCGCCTTCCCGTCTCCGGTGATTCAAACCGGACCTTTTTAATCTCAGCCCTCCATGAAACCGGTCTGGACGGGCTTAAAGAGGAATTAACTCTGAGATTAAAGCGTTTTGGGGCATATAAATATAAAGTCTCCTGAATTTTTACCGATTAAGATTACTATAGAGCCTAAAGGACAATTATGGCAAAAACAATTTTGATAGTCGACGACAACCCGAATATGTCCAGCCTCCTCGTGGAGATGCTGGAAGTTTTTGATTATCAGGCGGTTCGCGCCGACGACGGGGTCGATGCCTTGACGAAGATAGACGACAGCGAAGTGGCGATGGTTATCACCGATATGCGTATGCCGCGCATGACCGGTCTGGAACTGCTGCAGGCCGTCAAAGAAAAACGCCCCGAACTGCCGGTCGTGCTCATTTCAGGGTACTCCGTCGATGACGTCGATTCCGATATTGTCCGGGAAAAGGCCGACGGTTTTCTGAACAAGCCGTTTATGATGTCCGATATCGAGAAACTTCTCGGCGATCTTCTTTAATTTTCTTTCAGACTAATCCATTGTTAAATCTTTATTGTGCCGCTATAATTGTGCGTGTACGATGACGACGACAACCCCACCCCTTTGCCAATCGACGGCACGCTCGACCTGCACACGTTCTCGCCCAAAGACGTCAAACAGCTAGTGCCGGACTATATCGAGGAGTGTCTTAGGCGAAAGATATATCACCTGAGAATAGTGCACGGCAAAGGGACCGGCGTCTTAAGAGCCATAGTGCAATCGATTCTCGAAAAGCATCCGGCGGTGCGCTCGTACCGCCACGAATCGTCGGGCGGCTCCTGGGGTGCGACCGTGGTCGATTTGAAAGAGGACTTCGACCCGGGATAATCTGCAATAGCCCTATATGTTCCGTCAGGTGTTGATCTCGACGAAGTCGGGATTGTCACCTGACGGGTCGTTTTGTTTCAATTGCCTTTAAGACTGTCGGGTCACACGCCCCGATAAATCGGGACGCAGGACCCGACAGAACATGATAAGCTGGGCGTTCCCGCACCCAGGGATCGAGTCTCTCCTCGCAACAACTTGATAAATCAGTCGTAATTTATTATAATGGATTAACCTCAGTTATCCCGCATTGATTAGTTCGTGAATTCAGGGTTGGTTTATGCCCGAAGAGGATAGGTTTGGAATACACTCGCGAAAGACTGGAATCGGAAGCTGGATCGATATTTCGCATTGCCGGGGCCACTCACAGTTTTGAAGTGGCCCGGGAGCGATTGTTTCTCCGGGCATCGCGCTATCAATTCGACTTTTATTCGGGCGATATCGAGCCGACCGTGCGAAATATCGTCCGCGTTCGCGACTGTGTCAAAGTATTCAGGACCATCGTGACACCCAAGTCAGACAAGCTCTCCGGGTTCAGTGTCGCCCGCGCCCTGTTCGACCTGGCGCGGGGAAAAAGCCGCACCGATCTACAACCCGGCTTTTACGCCGAAATGATATATCTGATTATGGGCATGCAGGGACGCGGTCCGGGCGCTTCGCCGGCCGACTATGCCACGAGCGATACGGAAACGCCGAGGGAAGAAGCCCTCATGCGCTCTCGGGAACTGGATAAAATCTGGGAGCGCGTCGAAAAACGCATGACCCGATACGCCCACGGCCTGCAATCCGATGTAATCGAGCGCCGCAAGCGGAACCGTAAACGTATCTTAAGCGCACTCGGTGCCTCCGAATCGGAATGGAATGACTGGCGCTGGCAGTTCAAGAAAGTTGTCAAAGATTTAAAGGTCCTCGAGAAACTGGTTCCGCTGACCAGAGAGGAAAAAGAAAACATCGCCAAAGCCCGTGAGGCCGGTTTGCCGTTCGGGGTGACGCCGTACTATTTGTCTTTGATGGATAATAAAAAGCACTCCGGCGACATGGCAATCCGCGCCCAGGTTTTTCCGCCGTCCAATTATATCGAGGTAATGAAAGCGCACCGCAACGACCGCGAATGCGCGTTTGATTTCATGCTGGAAAGCCAGACCTCGCCGGTCGACCTGATCACCCGACGCTATCCCGGCATCGCCATTTTTAAGCCATACAATACCTGTCCTCAAATTTGCGTGTACTGTCAGCGCAACTGGGAAATCGACAGCGCCATGACACCCCGCGCGCTGGCGTCATCGAAAAATATCGAAGAGGCTCTGACGTGGATTGCCGACCATCCGGCTGTACACGAACTGCTTATCACCGGCGGCGACCCGTTTGCCCTGAACGACCGGACCATCAACGCTCTGCTGGAACGGGTTTCGAAAATCAAATCGATCCGACACATCCGCATCGGGTCCCGGACGCCCGTGACGGTTCCGATGCGCCTCACCGACGAACTTATAGACATATTAAAAAGGCACATCAAGCCCGGACAACGCAGCATTTCTCTGGTGACGCACGTCGAGCACCCGTACGAGATCACTCCCGATACCGCCGCGGCCGTGGCCAAATGCCGGGAGGCGGGCATACCCGTCTATAATCAACAGGTGTTTACGTTCTATAATTCGCGACGGTTCGAATCGGCTCTGTTGAGACAGATTCTGCGGCGGATCGGAATCGATCCGTACTATTTATTCAACTGCAAAGGCAAACACGAGACGGCCAATTACATAGTCCCGATCGCCCGCTTGTTACAGGAAGTGAACGAAGAAGCGCGGTTGCTGCCGGGTCTGACTCGGACCGATGAGCCGGTTTACAACGTCCCCGGTCTCGGCAAAAACTACCTGCGCTCGTCGCAGCACCATGACGTAATATCCATTTTGCCCGATGGTTCGCGGGTTTATGAGTTTCATCCCTGGGAGCCGAAGGCGGGCGGGTTCAAAAATTACGTTGGCATGGACGTGCCGGTGCTCTCATATTTGCAGCGCCTTAAACAAATCGGTGAGGATATATCGGAATATGAGACAATCTGGTATTATTATTAATTCGCCCTGGATATTTACTAATTCAGACCGTTTGATTATATATGAAATCTGGTAGTGAAATTTAATCAATCTGATACATAAAGGACGTGTCTCGATGAGAAAAGTGAAAGTACTGCTGGTTCTTCTGGCCGCGTTGGCGGCGACCAGCGTGGTCGGCTCCGGCGATTATCTGGAGAGCCTGAAGCCGGACCAGGAAGTCAACGGCTTTGTCGTCAAAAACCTGTATGTCACGGGTTCGGACCGGGCCATGGGGGCGCGATTTATATCCAGCGATTATGGATTCATTATCGACCTGCTGCAGATCCAGTCGGTGCCTCAGGCATTTTTCTGGGTTAAAACGCCGCCCACGACCAGTATGGGCCGTCCGCATACCTGCGAACACCTGTTGCTGGGTAAAGGCAACCGCGGGCGCTATGTCTCGACTCTGGAGAATATGTCGCTCGGCCGGAGCACGGCTTATACATCGCAGGTGAGGACCTGTTTTCATTTTAACGCCAAAGCCGGGCCGGAATCCTTTTATAATATTTTCGAAGCCAAGCTGATGGCTTTCCTCCACCCGGATTTTACCGATGAAGAAATCCGCCGCGAAGTGTGTCATATCGGCGTCAATGAAGATACTGAAACGGGTAAGCTGTCGCTCGACGAAAAGGGCACGGTTTATACCGAAATGGTGACGTACTACGAAAAACCGTGGAAGTACTATTTCGATCCGCTCGACAGCATGGTGTACGGTGTCGGTCATGAAATCTACAATAGTTCCGGCGGTGAACCGTCGGCCATACGCAAGATGGTTCCGGCCGATATGTGGAAATTTATCGCTGAGCACTATCATTTGGCTAATATGGGCGTGATCGTCTCCATCCCGGACAATATGCCGGTCGCGGATTTTCTTTCCCGCATGAACGAAATTCTGAAACGCTGCCAGAAAGAACCGACCCACAGCGATTATGTCGGTATCGACAGTTATCCGATATCGGCCATTCACGCCGCTCCCGAAGGCTCGATGGTGTTGGTGAATTACCCGTCACAAAGCGATGAAGACAAGGGCCGTCTGTACTACGCCTGGCCGGCGCAGTTGAAACTGGACGGACTGAATGAAACCATGGCCAGCCTGTTTTTATCCGTCTTCGGTGACGGATCGACGTCGAACCTGTACAAGTTACTCGTCAACTCCGAAACCCGCCAGACCGACATCGGTGCCAATTCCGTCTGGACCTGGCTGACCGAGTATCCGGGAGAACCGCTCTTTATAGGAGTCGAGGGGATAGACAACGCCAATGTCACCAAGCCGATTCTCGACAGTATCCGGACGATGATCCTCGGTGAACTGCAGAGAATACACGACTTTCCGGACAATTCCCCGGAACTGGCCGAGTTCAACAAAGAAATCAAATCACACGTGGTACAGAGCCGTAAACAGATCGAAGACAATCTCAATTCCCCGCCGATGTTCGGTTTCCGCAGCGGACCGGCCGGTGCCTGGCTGGGGATCATGCAATCGCTGGAAAAAGAAACCGCCTTCCGCAAGTCGCTGGTGTCGAAAGAGCATTTCGATTATGCCGACAGCATGCTGGCGACCGGTAATAATTTCTGGCGCGATTATATCGATCAATGGAAATGGCTGACGTTTAAACCGTACGCCGTCGGGGCGTCACCGAGCAGCGATATATTGGCGGCCACGGCCGAGGCCAAAAAAGAGCGCATTGATGGTTACGTCAAGAATTTCGAAAAGAAGTACGGTACCGACGACGAACAGACCGCGCTTGCGGATTACAAAGCCGAATTCGATTCGACCACGGCGGAACTGGATAAAATCGCCGCCAAACAGGACCTGCCCGGTTTCACCGATAATCCGCCTCTGACGCTGGACGATAATCTCAAGTATGACGTCCTCGATCTGACGGGAAAAGTGCCGATGGTTGCGTCGACGTTCGAGAACATGAATTCCGTGACGGTGGGTCTGGCGTTGCGCCTCGACGTCGTGCCCGCAGACAAGCTGGTTTACCTGAGCGCTCTGCCGGGGCTTTTGACCGAAATCGGCGTTGTCGAGGACGGCAAACCGGTTAAGTACGAAGAGATGGAAGACCGCCTGCGCAACGAAGTTATTTCGTTCGGGGCGGGTTTCGATCAAAATGCCATGACCGGAAGGTATGAACTGACCATGACCGGCAAGGGCGGCGATCTTGGTGAAGTCAAGAATGTCCTGCACTGGATGAAAACGACGCTCGACTCACCGTACCTGAGCGTCGACAACCTTCCGCGCATTCACGATTTTCTGGACCAGAGCGAGAACAACAATCGCAATCGTACTAAATCGTACGAAGAGTACTGGGTCGATGAAGTTTCCGCGGCCTATCGTTATCAGAACAATCCGATAATGCTGGCGACCGGCAACTTCCTGACGCGCGCCTTCAATATTCAGCGCATACGCTGTCTTTTGACCGATCCGGGCGACGCCCGGCAAACGGCGGAATGGAACGGCTTTATGAATGCTCTGTCGGAGTACGGTAAAGTAAAGGATCGTGAAGCAATCCTCGGTGTGCTCGATCACCTGGCCGACGAAAGCGGCGGCACCGACACCTTTGCCATCGAGCCGATGTTCGAGAAGCTTTCCGACAAGACCAAAGAGAACGTCGTTTTTGCGGCCAAATCCATTCGCACCTGTCTGGCCGATATCCCCGATGAAAACCTCGCCGGAGACTGGGTGTTCCTTTGCAAAACGATCAAGAATGATATTGCCGTGCCGCCGCAGAAGGCGCTCGATGATATCAAGGGAGTCGTTGCTCTTATCACGCACGCCGACAATGCCAGAATGTACTTGATATCCAATTCGACCGACCGTAAGGCAGCGATGGACGATATCAATACTTTCGCCTCAAGCCTGAGTGCCGCACCGTCGGTGCGCCAGAACTATGCCGACAACCTGCGCATAATTGATCGTCTGAAAAGCCGTCAACCCGACGCGAACAAGCCGTCGTATGCCGGTCTCGTTTTCGACGGTACCAACAACGGCGTTTTGATGGGGTCGGCGAAGTACGCCGATATGTACGACACCAGCGACGACGCCATACTGAATCGTCTGGCCGGGGAACTGTTCACCGGCGGCGCGGCCCATTCGCTCTTCATGCGGACCTGGGGAGCGGGTCTGGCGTACAGCAACGGCTACGGTATCGGAGCCTCGGGCCGGATGTCCTACTACGCCGAGCGCTGTCCCGATATCGCGGCGACGATGCGGTTCGTGGTTGGCGTCGTCAAGGAAAACGATACCGATTCGACCATGGACGATTATTGCGTGGCGCAGATGTTCCAGGCCAGCCGGGCGGCATCCAAGTACGAATCGCGCGGGATGCAAATGGCGGCCGACCTGGCCGACGGCATCACGCCCGAGCGTATTGCGGCATACAACAAGAAAGTACTGAAACTGCGGCAGCGTCCTGATCTGTACAAAGAGATTCTGAACAGGCAGGATAAAGTGTATGGTCGACTGCTGGTCGGTCTCGGGAACCCTCTCAAGGATATGGACGACGGGACAATGTTCATAATCGGTCCGGAAGCACAGTTTAAGTCGTTCGAGGAGTATGTCAATTCGGTTGAGGGCCAGCGCCCGATATACCGTCTGTATCCCCGCGACTTCTGGATGACGATATAGCAGATGAGAATATGGCGGATGCAGATTAAACGTTCGTCTTAGAAAAGATTCTCATTAAAACCCGGCGAGCATTGCCCCGCCGGGTTTTTTATATTGATGGTTATGTTAAGCCGTCAATTTGTGCGTCGTGATCGGCGGATCCTCCGACCCGCCGCCGACCCGGTCGATCTGAGGATCGACCCTTCAAAGCTCAGGCCAGGCCGGGCCCAACGCTGGGAAGCCACCACGCGAAGAAAAGGAGAAGCCGGAATAATGCCATTACCTCGAATACAAGGCGATGCCTCAATTAATGTCATTCCCGCGTGTAATATACGCAGTTTCGAAATATGTCATTCCTGTGAAGTAGAGGCAATGTTCTGAAAAATGTCATTCCCGCGAAGGCGGGAATCCAGTTCTTTGTCTTAATATCTTTTAGCGGCGTCAGGAACCCTTCCCCGACGCTTTTGGGATAAAGCGAGAATGCTGTCGGGAAAGGGTTCCCGACAGCGCAGTGAAGTGGCGTCACGACTTAGGTCGGTGTTCCGAATCCCCCGACCAAGTGGGCGGCAGATGTCCACATCTGCCCCAGGGTCTCAATATGTCCAGGCACTCGGGCACATAAAGATGGATTCCCGCCTGCGCGGGAATGACATTCTGGGAGCGGTCGTCAGTAGGTCGACGTTCCGAAGCCCCGTTATCGCGGGGATGAGAAACATGACATTTATTCAAGTGGGCGGCAGATGTCCACATCTGCTCCAGGGTCTCAATATGTCCAGGCGCTCGGGCACATAAAGATGGATTCCCGCCTGCGCGGGAATGACATTAACGCGGTTAAGGTGAATGTATCGGAAGAGTGTACTATAATAGCTGACCATCACTCCAGCCCCGGCTGAAAATCGGGGGGGAGCATGAAAAGCGGCTGGGCGGGGGAGTCGGTGATCATTTTAAGGTACATCATCGAGGGTTCGTCTTTCAGACTCGGTATATCGGGCAAACCAGGAAAATGAATATCGAACAAACCTTTGTACTTTGGGATTTCGATGATGTCCACTTCCTGATCCGGCGTAAGACCAGCGCGGTCTTTGGCGACGTCTATCGCGGTAGTCAACGAACCGAGGCGATCGACGAGGCCCAGTTCGAGGCCGTCGGTTCCGGAGTACACCCGGCCCTCGCCGATTTCACGCACACGCTCTTCGGGTATATTGCGGCCCTCGGACACGACGCCGACAAACTGGTCATAGTGTTTTAGTATCGCCCTTTTCATTATGGCGAATTCGTCATCGGTCAGGTTGCGACCGGGTACCGTGATGCCAAGAAAAGGCAGGCGCACGCCCATCTGAAGGTCGGCGTGTTCCCCGCGCTTGACGAAGTCGTACGTCATGCCGAGCTTTTCGCTAAAATCTTTGTCGTACACCCAGCCGCCGTACACTCCGATCGACCCGGTCAGGGTCCCCGGACCGGCGACGATCTCATTTCCGAAGGCGGAAATCCAGTATCCACCCGAGGCAGCCAACTGTCCCTGGGAGACGATAACCGGCTTTACCGATGCGCATTTGCGTACCGCCTGAGCCACGAGGTCGCTGGGCAGACCGTAACCGCCGGGGCTGTCGACGCGAAACACGACCGCGGTGATATTCGGCTGTACTGTGAGGGCCTCGAATACGTTTTCCAGCCAGCGGGCTTTGATCCCGCTGTCCATCTCGCATTCGCCGATGGCGTAGACGACCGCAATTTTTGGTTTGGAACCCCACGATTGCGACGGAACGGCGATGGCTTGGGTTTCTTCCGGGCCGATGGCCCACATGAATTTACCGCTCAAGTCGCGCACCACACCCCCGACATCGGACCACCGGGCGAGGGTGTCGACGAGTTTGTAATCGATAGCTTCAGAGGCGTCGAGATAGCCGACGTTGTCGATGAGGTTGTCGAAATCGTCGGATGAAATGAGTCGCGACGCGCAGATTTCATCGCGAGCCAGATCGTAGCGATCATCGACAAAGGCCTGGCGCTGTTCGCGGTCGGCGGGGGACATGCCGTCGCGGCTGTACGATTCCGGGCCGGATTTGTACTTAAAAAACCGCCAGGGCTCGAAACCGAGGCCGAGCTTTTCCAGTGTCCCCTTGAAGTACGTCCGTCCCGAGACGTACCCCCCGAGCAGTAAGTACCCCTGGGGGTCCATGACGACCACGTCGGCGACGCTGGCGAGGTGGTACTGTGTCATCTCCGCCTGATCGATGAAAATGACAACCGGTTTGCCGCTGGTCTTGAATTCGGCCAGTTGGTTTCTGATTTCCCAGGCGTGTTCCGGGTATACGTGCATGCCCGACAGGTTGATCGCCAGCGCGCCGACCCGGGGATCGGTCGCCGCCGCTTTGATTTCGTTCAATATATCGTACAGGCGCGGCCCGCTGTTGTCAAAGTAGTGGTACTTTTGGTACCCGATAGTACCTTTGAGAGGCATGGCTACGAACCGACGGTCACGCTCGAAATATTCCGAAATATAGCTCGGCTTAACCCCGCCGAGCCGGACATAATTGCTGTAACCGACATGATGTTGATTCATATTATAGTGCGTCTGCGAACCGAAACCGAGACTTCCCAGACCGATAGTTACGCCGATAGTGAACGATTCGGAGTCGAAATACCGTCCGATGATGTTTATCCCGGCGGCCGGCTCGATAACGGCTCCGATGCTCCACGGCAGGTCCGAAAAACTCATGTTGTACTTAAGGGCGGCGTCGGCGAAGACGGTCAGGGTCGGGGTGCCGGCAGGGCGAAGGCCGATATCGCCGATCAATTCGTTGTCCTTGCTTTCGAGCGATTCATTGTAAACGAGCCCGGTTGAAATGTACTTATTGGGCCGGGCGATGGTTCCGAGAGTCAGCACTTTTTCGCGTCCGGCGGCGTCGTTGTCTCCGGTCGACCAGCCGTACGACAAACCCATGGTATGACCCGGAGTACCGAAAGCCAGGGCGAGGCGGTAGTCGCTGGCCGGGGTATCTCCGATATTGTAGCGGAAATAATTGATCCCGAGATTGGGCACGGCCGCCATAAAACCCCAGTTGTCGAAGGACGAAAAATCGGTCCCATCGGTTGTCCAGGTCAGACGGACTTCACCGCGAGGTATGAGCGCCAGATTGGCCGGGTTGGAAAAACCGAGAAGACCGTCGTTGTACACCGATGGCGGCGTGAACAAAAAACCGGAGCGCTGATAATATCCGGGAATGCCGACGGCGAGGGCCGAAGCAGTCAGGGCAATAAATGTAATTAACGAAATCGCAGTTATTTTTTTCATGGTAACTTCCTTGTTTGATCGCATATAAAATCAAATTATGGGCTGTCAATCGCCATGCAATAAAAAAGGCCGGGCTGCTCGGCCCGGCCATATAAAAAGATAAATTCCGGTTTTATTTATAAAAATTCTGCAGCTCGTGAAAAGCATCGTGCAGGTCGGTCATTTTACCGGGAAGATCGTCCAGCCTGTTTTCGGCAAAGGCATACTTGAGTGAATCGAAAGCCGCCTCAAGATTGGCCACCCCGGTTTTGAACTTGTCCTGCGCGTAATCGTACTTGGCGGGTAAAGTGGTCGTATCGAGCACGAGTATGGCGTCATCGAAAGCAGGCAGATAGAGTTTCAACGAATCCCACTCCTCATTGACGGTAAAATTATGCCAGGCGGGCTGCAGTGCTTTATGGAAATCCTCAATCGGTTTTATATTCGGCACGAACACCGCCCAAACGGCGATAGAGGCCGAGCGCACCGAATCAAGCGCAGCTTCGAGCTGGTCATCGGTTCCGGACGTCGCCATATTTGTGAAATGATCTACCGCCGACATGAGGACGGGCTGGGCCTCGGCGAATTGCGACGCGACATCCTCAAAAAATTTGGGAAGCGGAGCTTTTTCCAGAGTCCGGCAGGCGTCGGCCAGAAGTGGGGCGTTTTCGCGAACCGAAGCGAAATTGGAATCTATAACGCCGTGGACGGCGTCATCCAGGGCATTCAAATAGGCGTTCAGTTCGGGGAACTCCCGATCCTGTGATGTGGACGATACTTTCTCCGGCTGCTTTTGATTGCAGGCAAAAGCGATAAGCATGATAGCTATAAGAACGATGATGCGTCGCGGCTGCATGATATTTCCTCCGGCGTTTTCGATTGATTCCATATTTCATTATACGACACAGGTATCAAGAAAGAAGACGGCCCGAAAATTGACAAGCGCTTTTTTTGGATATATTCGCCATTGTACAAATCAGGATTGTAATTGTCTTATATATTGTTATGTTTCAACAAGTTGCTTGCGCCGGGCGGCGTTGTTTTCTAATATGTCAATAATAAATTTCTTCATAAAGGAGGGTTTTATATGGCCAAAATCGCTATTATCGGTTGCAAACGAATCCAGGACCAATTATGCATCGCCTGCGAAAAATGCCTGAAAGCTGTCAGCTTAAAAGATGGGGAGTTCTCGCGCTACGATGATGACATCGAGCTGATCGCCCTGGGTAATTGCGGCGACTGCCCCGGACTGATCGTCCCGAAAATGCTTTTGATGAATGAAATAGCAGACCATATCGGCCGTAAATACGATCATATCCATCTGGGAACCTGTATCGTGAAGGCCAAAACCACCGGTCAGTGCCCGCTTGATTTTGAAAAGATCGCCGCGATAGTTAAAGACAAGTTCGGCAAAGAGTTGGTGGTCGGGACCCACGATTATTAAAATGGCACAAAATTTACCGTTTTCCGATAGATTCAGGGGATTATGGGTCGATTTTTTTGACTTTTTTTATTGATATTTAGGCCCTTTTGGCCGTTATTATTAGTACACGGGAAAGGAGGTGGTCTATTTTGAAATCAGACAAACGTGAGGTGGCTGCTACTTAGCAGAATCCCCATTTATATGTTGGGGTATGCTGAGTAAATCCCAACAGTTTAGCCGACCCGGCGGCCTTTTGGTCACCGGGTTTTTTATTGGCAGGTTGATCAGAAATCGCATTTTATTTCTACGAGTTTTTTGGCGTGAACCGAACAGGCAAAACCCAATGCTATTCCGGTCATCGCGCCAATCCCAGCGCCTGTTGCGGCAGCATCTATTTGTCCAAACATTTCATCGCTATGGCTGCCCGCTATGGTCCCGATAAACCCGCCGACTAAAATTCCACCTACAAAGCCGCCGAGGATATACAACGGCTTTAGTTTCCCCCTTTTATAATAACTGATTTGATCTATATCGCTGAAAGCAATATGGTTTTGACCGGCAGGTTTGTGGTTCCTCTGCCCGATTGAAATGTATGATGATTCATAGGATATCCCGGCCAAATATCCTTCCACAAAATGACCATTGGCAGAGGTAAGTCTTATCTTGTCCCCGATGTTAAGGATTTGATCCGCTTCTCTGATACAAGCGGGAGCCGAAGCAGCAGTATTGTCCTGTGCAGCAACTGAAACAGCCGAGGAAAACACCAGCGCGAGAAGTATCAATGACCTGTTCATATAACACCTCCCATTATGGATGACCTTATGATAAAATCTATATGAAAAATACATAGATACGATTATTTAAGAAAGCGCAATCTCCACATCCCGTAATATAAGTTGACAAATCGGTCCTATTTTGTCAAATTTAAGTCTTAAAATAAAAGACGACCATATTTTATGCCGTAAATTCGGCGTTCAACAGGAGGGACTTATGAAAAGTCTGGCAACGGTTTTAATTATTTCCGGTCTGTTTCTTGGATTGGCCGGAAATGTTCTGGCGGAACCGAAACTGGATTTCGGTGGTCAGATGCGTTTTCGAGGTCAATACGATGATCGCGATCTTAACCCGGCCAATGTGACCCTTAAATATTCCGAGCTTCGTACCCGGGTTCATCTTCAGACCGAGCTGGAAAAAAATGTCATCGCCTACGTCCAGTTTCAGGACAGCCGCGTCTTCGGGGCGGACACATCGGGAGCCCTGAACGACAAGAAAAATGTCGACATTCATCAGGCCTATATCCAGATCAATCGCCTCTGGCACGACGGCGTCGGTCTTAAAGTCGGTCGTTTCGAGGTCAATATCGGCAATCAACGGGTTTTCGGTGCCGTAGACTGGAGCAATGTCGGCCGGGCCTGGGACGGCGGCATGCTGTGGTATGATCAACTCGATTTCAGACTAAACGGCTACTGGCTTAAAAGACTGGAACTGAACGACACGCTTGAAAACCGTGATTTCGACATCACCGGCCTTAACGCGATCTTCAAAGATATAAATTTGGAACTGTTCGGGTTTTATGAGCACAGTGCCGACAATCTCAACGCCGCCCGGCAGACCACCCGCTACAACAAGTTGAATCGGTTCAATATCGGGTTGTACCACTCCGGGGTGCGGGATGAAGTGGACTATGAAGTGACGGCGGTTTATCAAAGCGGGGACCAGGCCGATCCCACGGCGGCCACTCCCGCCAATATCGATATTTCGGCAGTGATGATACAGGGAGAAGCAGGCTATACGTTCGAAGAGCGCGACAATAATCTCAGGCTGGCGTTCGGGCTGGATTATACTTCGGGCGACGACAGACAAGGAGATCTAACCAATAACGCTTATGACAATCTTTATTATACCGGCCATAAATTCCGCGGATACATGGACTATTTCGTGGACTCGCCTTATTACGGACTTTTGGACGTTGTCTTCCGGGCCAGCCTCGACCCGTACCCCATGTGGACCGTCAAGGGCGATATGCACTTTTTCAAAGCTACGGCCGACTATGTGGATTTTGTCGGCAATGACACCAGGAAAATAGGCTCCGAACTTGACCTGACCGCCGTCACGACCAGTGTCCCGGGCATTGTATTGACCGGCGGGGCATCGGTCTTTCTGCCCTCAGAAGCATTTGCCGGATATTATGATCCGCCCGCCATGTACTGGGCGTACCTGATGGCCGAAGTGAACTTTTAGTATTTGATGTTAATATATGAAATTTGGCCGGTTGATCTTCAGACCAACCGGCCATTGAATTTCAGTTTCTTATTTTCAATTCAAAACCAACAATCCGCTATACGCCGGCCAGGCGCTCGATTTCGTCGACCTGCTCACCGAACAGCTTGATTGTCGCCCGGACGGGATCGGCGGTGGTCATGTCGATGCCGCACTTTTTCAGCTGGTTGATCGGATAATCATCGCCGCCCGATGACAACAATTTCAGGTATTTGTCTATAATACCGGTTTCGCCGGACAGGAATTTATCCAGAATCGCCTGCGACGCGGCATACGACGTGGCGTACTGGTACACGTAATACGTGTAATAAAAATGCGGAATACGCCCCCATTTGTACTGCGCGAATTTATCGACGGTCATCTCGGGACCGTAATATTTCATCAACAGATCGACCCACATCTGTCCCAGTATTTCGGGTGACAGGGCCTGACCGCTTTCGACGTGTTCGTGTATCATCAATTCAAAATGAGCGAACTGGACCTGGTGGAAAAATGTACCCTTGGTGTTGTCGATATGACGGTTCAGCAAAAACAGTTTTTGTTTGGGGTCATCGGTTTTTTTCAGGAGGTACTGCAGCAACAGACCTTCATTCAGGGTCGAGGCGACTTCGGCCACGAAAATCGAATACTGCGATTTCACATAAACCTGGCTGCGAGATGAAAGGTAGCTGTGGAGGGCGTGACCCATCTCGTGGGCGAGGGTAAACATATGGTCCACGGTATCGTTGTAGTTCATCAGGACATACGGGTGATATAGGTAATTACCGCTGTTATATGCCCCGCCACCTTTGCCTTCGGTTTCGAATACGTCGACCCAGCGGCCGTTGAAACCCTTCTCCAGGATGGAGCGATACTTCTCGCCCAACGGCTCGACCGCTTCGATCACCTGACGGACGGCGCCTTCGTACGGGATGTCGTAAGCTTGTTCCGGGAACAGGGGATTATAGACGTCGTACGGGTAGATTTCATCGAGTTTCAATATTTTTTTACGCAGGGCAATCCATTTGTGAAGACCCGCGAGGTTTTTTTCGGTTGTTTCTATCAGCGATTTATATACGGAAATCGGGATATTGTGTGCGTCAAGGGCCATTTCGAGCGAGCTTTTGTAATTGCGGGCCCGGGAGTAGAAAATATCGCCGTTTACGGCACTGGCCAGCGACGCTCCAAGGCAATTGATGTGGTCTTTGTAGGAGCTCATGAAGGCATCGTTGGCGTCGCGACGAACGCGCCGATCGCTGGATTCCATAAAGCGGGAAAAACGCTGGCGGGTCAGACGCACTTCCTGACCCTTTTCGTCTTTTATGGACGGGTATTTCATGTCGGCGTCGTCGAGCATTCCGAAAATCGTCTCCGGCCCCCGGGCTATCATCGACGACTGTGCCAGCAGCTCCTCGACTTCGGCCGAACGAATATGAGCGCGCGAACGAATCAACTCTGTAATCATGAAATCGTAAACATCGGTTTTCGGAAAACCGGCCGCCAGCGAGCGGAGTTTTGCATCGTCCAGCGTCAGCAGTTCCGGCTCGACAAAAGAATACGCCGCCGACGCCAGCGACCCGAGCATGGCCGCCTTTTCGGTCATGGCCTGGTATTTCGATTGGCGGTTATCGAGGTCCTGGTTAAGACGGGCATATTGATACAGGTTCGAGCATATCAGCGAAATTTCTGATTTTATTTCCAGGCATTCATAGAGAGATTCGGAAGATGAACCGAGCCGGCCTTTGAACTCACCGGCTTTGTCAACAAGCCCACGGACTTTATTATAATCGGCATCCCAGTCGCTTTCGGACGGGTAAATGTCGGCCAGGTTCCATTTATATTGGTCGGAGATTTCATTGCGTTGCGGCATGGCGCTAATGGTTTCAGTTGTCATGGTTTTCCTTTCTGGGAATTTCTTTTTCGTTCCTAAATTAATGAAACAACGGCCCGTCTGACAAGTTCAATCGTCATTTTTATTATCCCGATCAAATGTTGGAAATTGCCATAAAGTATTCCCGTAAAATTCCGAAAACTTATATGTCTTGAAATTTGTGGCCAAATTGGATGATTGAGTGCCCGACTATGTTTAAAGAACTGAATAAATCGGATTTTCATAAAATCTATTTGCTGCTGGCAATATTCACGTGCATTATCGTGATTCTCATGGAAGTGGGGTATTTCCTCCACTCCCACGTTGTTTTCATTATATCGATCCCCGCCATTATCACCCTCGCTTCGATCTTCGCGTTAATTCTACGGCGTGTCGCTTCAAAGCAGCTCCAGAATTTCGAATTGATGCGACAGACATCCGAACACCTTGAAAAGACGAATCGCAAGAAGGTGGCCGTTTCACGAGCCTTGAGGAAACATCTGACTAAATATCGGACTCTCATGGCGAACCTGCCATTGGGAGTGTTTCGTTCGACACCCGACGGCCGGTTTTTGTCGGTTAATCCGGCGATGGCGAGAATATTCGGATACGATTCGGAAGAGGAGTTTAAAAAGATTTCCGCCCGGGATATCTATTTCGATCCCAACGACCGCAAGACGATTTACGACGATTTGCACCGAACGCGGTCGGGCCAGGGTATTGAAGTTCGTTTGAAACGCCGCGACGGGTCATCGTTCTGGGTTTCGTCCAGCGTCCGGGTAATATTCGATGAAAACAACCAGCCGCTATACTACGACGGCATTTTGAAAGACATTACCGAGCGCAAACAGGCTGATGCCGCGCTTCAGGAAATGCACGAATTAAATCGAGTGGTCGTGGAAAATTCACCGGTCGGAATTTCCGTACGGGATCGTTATGGCAGACTGTTGAGTTATAACAATGCCTGGCAGAAAATCTGGGCCATTCCGGACGAGGGCATCAGAGATTACATGACGCGGCAGCGATCGCGTCTGAACTTCGACGCCAGGGACAGCTATCTGGGCAAATGGCAGAATGAAGTAAAAAGAATTTATGAAGAAGGCGGATATTTGTATATCCCCGAAGTCGTGTCGGAAAGCCACCGAGCGGGAAGTTCGCGTTTCGTTTCCCAACACTTTTGCGCCGTCAAAGATAAGGACGGTCAGGTGGATCGGGTAATAATCTTAACCGAGGACATGACTAACCGTAAAGCCGCCGAGGAGATGTTCTCCACTATTTTTATGATCAGCCCGATTCCTACGCTCGTCACT
The DNA here is from genome assembly GCA_963702205.1 of uncultured candidate division Zixibacteria bacterium. Lineage (GTDB taxonomy): Bacteria > Zixibacteria > MSB-5A5 > GN15 > PGXB01 > CALAMC01. The sequence goes on along the minus strand of OY969724.1, from coordinate 490,742 downwards.
GAACTCGATTCGGGTGTCGTTATCGACACCAATAAAGCTTTCAACGACCTGGTTCAATGCAGCCGGGATATGGTTATAGGCTCTGACACCATGGACCTCGGAATCTGGAATGCCGCGAGCGACCGGGAGAAAATGGCCGAACATCTCAGGGCCAATAAACATATCATGAATTATCCCGTTACGATCGTAAATTCAGCGGGAAATCAACGAGATTGCCTGGTTTCTTCGGAATTGATTGAACTCGGTGAAAAACCCCGATTGGTGACGATGATAGTCGACATTACCGCCGGCGCAAAATGGAAGAGGAATTGGTCCGCCGCGAAAAACTCAATTCAATCGGTCTTTTGGCCGGAGGCATAGCACACGATTTCAATAACATCCTGACAACGGTGCTTGGAAATATATCACTGGCGCTGTCATCGACAGAATCGGGGAACGAAATATGCCAATGCCTGGCCGATGCCGAAAAAGCAACGCTTCATGCCCGCGATTTGACCCAGCAGCTTCTTACATTCGCCAAAGGCGGGACTCCAATTTTGAAGGCCACGTCGATCGTGGACATTATCAGGGAGTCGGCCCGCTTCGTTCTTCACGGTTCCAATGTCGGCTGCCGCTTTCAACTCCCGGAGGATTTGGCCGCTGTCAAGGCCGATATCGGTCAGATAAACCAGGTTCTGAGCAATATCATAATCAACGCCGACCAGGCTATGCCCGACGGCGGCGAAATCGTTATCAGCGCCAATGGTGTCCATATATTGGAATCGTCTCAACTGCCGCTTAAGCCGGGGGATTATATCAAAATCGAAATCAAAGATCAGGGAATAGGTATTTCAAAGCAGCATTTATCGAAAATTTTCGATCCCTTCTTCACGACCAAACAAAAGGGCAACGGATTGGGATTGGCTACCGCCTATTCCATTATACAAAAGCATGACGGACATCTGATGGCCGAATCCATACTTGGCAAAGGTTCGACGTTTACCATTTATCTCCCCGCGACGGGTTCTCCCGTGAAGTCCGTCGCTGCAACTCCGATGCCGTACAAGTGCATGCAAAAGTGTCATGTATTAATCATGGATGACGACGAATTGATCCGAACGATGACCGTCAAGGCTTTGGAAAAATGCGGCTGCTCGGCGGACATCACCGATAACGGCAGCGAAGCCATAGAATTTTATAAGAAAGCGCGCGAAGTTGGAAATCCATACGATCTGATCATAATGGATTTAACCATACCGGGCGGTATGGGTGGACGGGAAGCCATTCTGATTTTGAGAGAAATAGACCCCGATATTAAGGCCGTCGTTTCGAGCGGCTATTCGAGCGACCCGATAATGTCGAATCCACAAAAATACGCATTCGACGCCGGCATAGCCAAACCTTTCAAAATGGACGCGCTATATAAAACGGTGTGTGAAACCCTGAATAAAGCTTCTGTGTCTGAAACCATCTGCAGCTAATCCAATCGGTATTAAATTACCATTTCGAATTAAATATGTGCCGAACCTCCAGCATATCCGGGTGTTTATATAGCCAAACAAACAAAAGGAAATAGATATGCTTACATCCAATAATGCCGTGCTGGTTATAGTCGACGTTCAGGGCAAACTGGCCACCCTGATGAAAGACAAAGATATTTTATTTGAAAATCTGGTCAGGATGGCTCAGGCGGCGAAAGTCCTGGAGATTCCGATCATCTGGAACGAACAGGTCCCGGAAAAACTCGGCGAGACCATTGCCCCGCTAAAAGAAGTCCTGACTGACATCGCTCCACTGCCCAAAAGCAGCTTCTCCTGCTGTGGAAATCCCGCTTTTATGGACAGGCTGAAAGAGACCGGCCGCAAGCAGGTACTGCTGATCGGTATCGAGACGCACATCTGCGTTTATCTGACAGCGGTCGACCTGATCAGGGCCGGTTATGAGGTACATCTCGTGGTCGATGCCGTGTCGTCACGGTACAAAGTGAACCGCAGGATCGGTATCGAACGTATGAAAGACGCCGGGGCGGTACCTACGACGACCGAAATGTCTCTGTTCGAGATGCTCGGAAAAGCCGGAGGCGATCAGTTCAAACAGATAGCGAAGATAGTTAAATAAAAATTATTTGCGGACCATAAATTCAGCAGGCTTCTATAGGCCGTGCCAAAAGCGTTCCGTCGGGTGTTGATTTCGATTTTGTCGAAATTGTCACCCGACGGCAACCATCGAAGACCGCAGGGTCACATCCCGACTGCGTCGGGTCAAGACCCCGCGAAACTTGAAAAGGTACTTTTAGAATAACCTCTTCGCGCCTGCCGGTATATATTTCATACTAAACCTGCGGCAGTCTCGAGGACAGGTCTTTCAACTGCTCGGCCGGGAAGTCAGCATCGATCAGGTTGCCCGAATTGTAATTTTCGTAGGCGGCCAGATCGAAATACCCGTGCCCGCTCAATAAAAAGACAATCGTTTTGGCCTGGCCGGATTCCTTGCATTTGAGTGCTTCGTCGATCGCCGCCCGGATGGCGTGTGCGCTTTCCGGGGCGGGGATAATACCCTCGGCCTGCGCAAACGTTATGGCCGCCGAGAAGATATCGTTCTGACGGTACGCCACGGCTTCGATCACTTTTTCGTCGTGCAGCAGGCACAAAATCGGAGCGTCGCCGTGATAGCGCAATCCACCGGCGTGAATCGGGGCCGGGATAAACTTCGAGCCGAGCGTGTACATCTTGATCAGCGGCGTCAAACCGACCGTGTCGCCGAAATCGTAATGATAAATGCCTTTGGTCAGAGTCGGGCAGGCGCTCGGTTCCGCCGCGATCAGGCGGAGGTTCTTGTGATTGGTCAGCTTATCTTTGACGAAGGGAAAAATCAGACCCGAGAAGTTCGATCCGCCGCCGACGCATCCGATCAGGACGTCGGGATAGATATCGAGCTTTTCAAGTTGAATCCTGGTTTCCAGCCCGGTTACCGTTTGGTGCAGGCAGACGTGGTTGAGAACGCTGCCCAGGGAGTACTTTGTATCATCGTGAGTAGCGGCGTCTTCGACCGCCTCGCTTATTGCTATCCCGAGCGAACCGGGGGAATCGGGGTGGTCACTAAGAATGGTCTGACCGGCCCGTGTGAGCTTGGTCGGCGACGGGTGTACGGTCGCGCCGAACATCTGCATAAGCGTCTTGCGGTACGGTTTTTGTTCGAAGCTGACTTTGACCATGTAGACGGTACAGCCGAGGTTGAACGTTTTGCAGGCGAACGACAGAGCGCTGCCCCACTGTCCGGCACCGGTTTCGGTCGACAGTCGTTTAACCCCTTCGTTCATGTTATAATAAGCCTGCGCGACGGCGGTATTGGGCTTGTGCGAGCCGGTCGGGCTGACCGATTCATTTTTATAATATATTTTGGCCGGAGTATCGAGCAGCTTCTCCAGGCGACGGGCCCGGTGCAGCGGCGATGGACGCCATAATTTGTAGACGTCGCGAATCGGCTCGGGTATTTCGATCCAGCAGTCGGTACTGACTTCCTGCTTGATCAGTTCCATCGGAAACAGGGGGGCCAGGTCGTCCGGACCGATCGGCTGTTTGGTGCCCGGGTGCAAAACCGGCGGAAGCGGCTTGGGAAGGTCGGGGATGACATTGTACCAGGCTTTGGGCAGGTCTTTTTCGTCCAAAAGGCAGCGGGTGTTGTCCATATCGGTTCTCCTTTATCGAAAACAATTATTCATCGAAAGCGAAAGTCGGTTCGCGATAAAATCGAATCGATTTGGCGCGAACCATGGACAGGATCATACCGTCCAGCTCTTTATTTTTATCTTCGAGTGAGCGGTCGGCTTCCAGAAATTTCAAGTCCATATTAAGGCCCAGCGCCCGCTTGGGCAGAAAGACGCGGGTTATACCGGAGGGGAGTTTGATACCGTTCAAAGCCAGTTCGAGCAGTTCTTCTTTGTCGAAATTGCGAAACGAAACGAGCGTCCGGAAATCGGGATAGTGCATTTTAAGATGCTCCAGGTTGATGTAGCTGACGCGGTCGTAAATTTCATCGTGCAGGTACAATTCAGTGACCTGAGAAAGCCGGCCGACCAGCGTCCCGAGGTCACCATCGGAGTCGACCGTACAGCTCCGGCCATCGGAGAATATCAACGTGCAAAGTCGTTCTGTATCATCGGCTGAGATATCCCCGGTCTGATCGAAGCAGGTGACGCCTTCGATTTCGGTGATACGTTTCTTGAAAAATTCCCGATCCAGCTTTTCGATGGCGTGGTGCCAGCTGTCGACTATCAGTAGGCGGTCGTCGATATCGACTACCTGCACGACTATATGTTTCAGCCCCAGATCTGCCAAAGCCGTCACCCGGTTGGCGCCGTCGAGGATGATATATTCGCCGTCGCCGTTGCGCTGGGCCACGATTGGCGGGTTCTTGAGGATTTTTTCGGCCTTAAATCTCTCCGCCAGTTTAGTCTTACGGAAATCATCGGGGTTTTCGTGGAATCGCAGCTTTTCGATATCGACTATCTTCAATGTCGGCAGTTCACCGATTTTGAGTTCATTACCGGCGGGTTTGGACATATATTCCTCGGTTATTTTTCGTACGGCGGGCCGTCTTAATAAATACGGATTCTTTTGGTTAATTATCGGCGGGCGGCCACGATTATTGACTTGCCAGGAACGCGGCGAATCGAAACCATCACCGAAACGAAACAAAATTATATTTATTGTAAAAGAGGCCGTTTATTAATATCTTAGCCGCCGAATTGAAAGAATGCTATGTCAAGTAACCCGCTGCTATATGCCTTTATTCTGTCGCTGTTGCCGATTTCAGAGCTTCGCGGCGGGATTCCGTACGCCGTGGCCAATGATATCTCACTCGTGACGGCGTATGTGTTGTGCGTGTTGTCCAATATTCTGGTCATCCCGATCGTTTACCTGTTTCTGGAGACTCTTCACAAGCAGTTCTATAAAATTGGTTTCTATAAAGTTCTCTTCGATAAATGGGTTGAGCGCACGCGCCGGAAGGCCGAGAAGAATGTCGTCAAATACGGATATTGGGGGGTGATGCTGTTCGTGGCCATTCCACTGCCCGTGACGGGCGCCTATACCGGGACACTGGCGGCGTGGATTCTGAAGCTCGACGCCAGGAAATCATTCTGGTATCTGGCCGGGGGAGTGGTGATCGCGGGCGTCATAGTCTCGATCGCCACGGTTTCCGGTATCAAGGCCTTCCAGATATTTATGAAGAGATGATCAGGCCTTTACCTTCGGCCATTAGTATTCAGTGTAAAATCAGATTGAACCACCCGTTGGGTGGGCTACAAAATCTGGCCGGGGGAGTGGTGATCGCGGGCGCCATAGTCTCGATCGCCACGGTTTCCGGTATCAAGGCCTTCCAGATATTTATGAAGAGATGATCAGGCCTTTACCTTAGGCCATTAGTATTCAGTGTAAAATCAGATTGAACCACCCGTTGGGTGGGCTACAAAATCTGTGACAACCGCTATTTGGTGCAAAATCAAAGTCATCCGTCCGTTAGGTGGGTAACAAAATCGTAAGGTAGAAAACTATTTTTTGGTTCGCTCGATAAGTTCTTCGTAGATGCTCTCGATTCGGTCGGCGATTTTTTTGAGGCCGAACGTCTTCAATACGATTTCGTGTACGCCGTCGCTGGTATACTTCTGCGCTATGCCCCGGCCGATATCTCTTTGTATCACCTCGAAATTGTGACGGACACGGCCTTTGCAGTCGATATCACCGAAAGCACAGGTGATAGCTTCTTCGATGTTGTCCTCGTCGATCAACCCCAAACTCCGGGCCGGACCGACCGCCACCAGCGGACGGCCCATCATAATTGCCTCGACCGCCGCCGACCCTGACGCGATCACCACGGCGGATTCGGCCAAGTGGGGCCTCGGATCGTTCGAGGCACCGACCAGCTCGACCGTATTTTCGAACTCGGCGAATTCCGCCGGAAGATAATCGTCACCGATGACGCGAACATTGTACTTACCGTACTCGAACACTTCCTGCATCATTTTCAAAGCGATTTGCCCCCGGTGGCCGGACAGGCCGCCGACCAGGATGACGATCGGCCGTGAGGATTTTTTCTTGAAAGTCCGTGGGGCGAAATGATCGGGATCGATCCCGGTAGTGACAGTTTCGATTTTATCTGCTTTTATCCCGCCGGTTTCGACCGCTGCCGTCTTGATTTGCTCCCACGCAACAACTGTCCTCTGGCCGTGAAGTGACGGAGATATACTTCGTTTGGTCTCCGGTTGGAAGCAGTGCAGGGTCGTCACCAACGGAATGCCGCTCGTGCGCGCGGCCCAATATACGCTTCGGTCGGCCCCGTGGGCGTGGATCAGGTCGATCTCGATGTCTGCAATAAACCGCCGCAGTGCCATGATATTCCGAACGCAGTTCGATAAACCGATTTCGCAGAAGGGAAATGGTATATGCTCGGTTTCGCTGTCGCGGGTTATCGTATCGGCTAAGATATAGACGTTGTGGCCCCGGCGCAGGAGTTCATCGGACAGGTTAACAACGTACTTTTCGGCGTCGGATGATTCCGACGGCAGCAGGGCCATGATGATATTCATAATATGTACTCATATCGGCCGAAGATTGGGCCGATATTCAGGGGTGAATTATTTTTTTTTCTTTAATTCAATTTGTCCCCGGTAAATTTTTTCCAGGCGATCGACAATTAGTTTAATATCGAATTCATCTTTAACTTTGGCAATAACTTCGTCGTCGGAGCGCTTTTTCTCGATAGCTTTCAAGATATCTGTCCTGAGCGGGGCGAGATCGTGGGTTTTTATTTCGTCTTCGTTCCAGTCGCCGAAATTGTTGGCCAGGGCCTTCCCGACGTTGTCGGCGGTAATAAACCCCAGCGAGGTGTCTTCACCCACCGCCACCACGGGGCGGCCCATCAGGATTGCTTCCATCGCCACCCGACCGGCGCCGACAACGGCATCGGACTGCGCCATAAATCCGGTAACGTCGTCGACGTAGCCGATAAATTCCACGTTCCCTGCGAATTTCCCGAATTTAATCGGTATATCGCTTCCTCCGATTGATTTTATGGTGTACTTATCGGTACTCGAAAACTTCATCCATCAGGCGGTACGCAATCTCACCTTTGGGTCCGGACAGCCGCCCGATAATGGATACGACCGGTTTGTGATTGTTCGTCTCGGCGAATGACGGCGCGAAGGCATCGGTGTCGATACCGTTTCGCAGGATGACTATTTTGTCCGGGTCGATACCGAGGCGGTTGACCGTGTGGGTTTTCACGTTTTCGCAAATCGCTATGGAAAGGTCGCCGAACGCCGGAAATATCTTTTTGGATAAGTGGATCGCCTGGCGGCTGTGCAACGTCGTCAGCATGGGCGTCCCGGTCAGGCGGCTTGCGACGAACGAAACCCAGCTCGAGGCCCGGGCGTGGGCGTGAATCAGGTCGATATCCTTCTCCCGGATGAAAGCCATGAGCTTTTTTATTATGCGGTAGCGATTGGGGTAGTTCCTCAGGCAAAAACGCATCGGGTGATATTCCGCCCTGGTCTTGCGGCTCAGATTATCCGACATTATATAGACCTTATGACCGCGATTGATCAGTTCATCGCAGATGGCTACGGCGTACGTTTCCGCACCGGTCATCTCGATCTGGGCCAGAGCCATGAGAATGTTCATTGTCTATGCACCGCGAATTTTGTCCCTGATTTTTTCCCCGAGAGCAAAGCACCGGGTGAGATCCTCGCCGCCGGGGACGTAGTTGGAGCTGACACCGTCGTCGACCAACTCGAATTTCATTTCTTCGAGCATACCGTTCAGCTGTTTGACGATCGTGTCCTGCCAGCCGTACGATCCGAAGGCCGCCGCCAGTTTGTTCTGAGGAGAAAGACCCTTCATATAGGTCAGAAAGTCGGCCATTTTCGGCAGGATATTTTTATTCAATACCGAGGAACCGACAATTACTGCCCGCGCTTCGAGAATTTCGGTGATTATATCGCTGCGGTTGTTGCAGCGAAGGTCGAACACGCGCACGGAGATTCCATCGGAGTCGAGACCGTCGGCGATGGTCCGAGCCATGTGTGCCGTACTCTCCCACATGGTATCGTACACGATTACGGCTTTAGCAGTGCTCCTGTGTTCCGACCAGTCGACGTACTTATTCATGATCTTATCAACGTCTTTGCGCCAGAGCAGGCCATGATCGCAAGCCAGAAGCGATGGTTTAATCTCTTTCTTTTCCAGCCTGGCCAGGAACTTGCGCATCCCCGCCGAGACCGGGTAGAAGATATTGGCGTAGTACTTGGCCGCCTGAAAGTACAGTTCACCCGGCTCGACCAGATCGTCGAAACGTTCGTTGGTGGCGAAGTGCTGGCCGAAAATATCGTTGGATATTAAAACCTTATCTTCTTTGATAAACGAAACCATGCTCTCCGGCCAGTGGAGCATCGGGGAGCCGACGAATTCAATCGTCTTGCCGCCCAGATCGAGCGTGTCGCCTTCTTTTACCGTCTCAAACGGCCAGCCCTCGCAGTCGAAATGGGCGCAGAGAGTTTTCTGCGCGTTGGCCGTGCAGTACAACTTTTCCGGCAGCACGACTTTGATTACTTCCGGGAGCGCGCCGGAGTGATCCATCTCGGCGTGGTTGACGACTATGAAATCTATGGCCGACGGTTCGACCACCTTTTTTAAACCTTCTAAATATTCTTTCGTAAACGACGCCCTGGTCGTATCGAACAGGACCGTCTTTTCACCTTTGACAAGAAAAGAATTATAGGTCGATCCCTTTTCGGTCTGATAGCCGTGGAAGTCGCGCAGGTTCCAGTCCACGATGCTCAAACAGTATACGTTCGGGGCTATTTCAATCGGTTGCATGATATTTCCTCGTTTCTAATTTACCGTTCCATATCAGAAAACGAAAATTATAAAAAAAGGGACAGATTATCAAGGCCGGTGTTTATTAATTCTCCAAGCGGACCGGTCTTGTTTTATATAAGTGTTGAATTGGCTTGCCTTTAACCGGCATCGGCCTATATTTAGCCGAATGACCCAAACCGCGCCGTGCGGCCGGGCAAAAGCCCCATGGGCTTAGCGGAGAAAATTCTTATGGGATGGTTGAGAAAAGGCCATAGTGCCGGTGACGAGGAAGTTAAAGTCGTCCTCGATCAATTGAAGAAGAAATTCGATATTTTCTCCCGCCTGCTCGAAAAAAACAACCACATCCTGTCCATCATGAGCGATCTCGAAGAAAAGGCGCAGGGTGACTATGTTTTCGATACCAATTACATCCGCAACACGCTCGATGAGGCCCGGTTCAGTGTCGAGGAGTTGATCTGGCTTCTGGTGGAACTGGGCGGCGACGACTATAAGCCTTTAAAATACCAGTTCGATATCATCGACGCCAGAGTCGAAAAATTGATGCCCGGTAATCAGCCCATTCCCGAAGACGATTTCATTATTCCGTTCGATAAAATCGAAAGCAAGCGGGCTTTCAGTGTCGGCAGCAAAAACGCCCATCTCGGGGAGATGAAAACCAAACTCGGCCTGCCGGTGCCGGAGGGGTTTGCCATCAGCGCCTGGGCGTACAAACATTTCATAGATTCCAACGACCTGCAAACCCGCATCAGCGAGAAACTCAAAAAGCTGGATATCAAGCAGTTTCGGCAGCTTGAAGAGGTCAGCCGCGAAATCAACGACATGCTGATATCCTCGCCGGTGCCCGATGACCTCGCCGAAGCCATCCGGACAGAATTCGACCGCATGACCCAAAACGCCCCCGGCGCGAGGGTGGCCCTTCGTTCGAGCGCGCTCGGTGAGGACACTCTGTTCAGTTTTGCCGGCCAGTACGCCACCTATCTCAATGTCACCCGCGACAATCTGCTCGACCGCTATCGCGATATTATCGCCAGCAAGTTTACGCCGAAAGCCATTTATTATTTCCTGAGTCATTCTTTGACCGAATCGGAACTGGCCATGTCAGTCGGGTGCGTGGCGATGGTCGATGCCGCCGTTAGCGGCGTTATATATTCGCGCGACCCGGTCAATCCTGACAGCGGGTGCCTGATTATAAGCAGTCTGTACGGACTCGGGAAGAATCTTGTCGACGGCAAAGTCGAGCCGGATCGTTTCCGGGTATCGCGCCAGGATATCAATCGCCAGGAAATCCATCTGACACCGAAGCCGATTTGTCTGGTCAGCGACGACAACGGCCAAATAATCGAGATAGCCGTGCCTATCTCGGAACAGCTCGAAGCCACCCTCGACAGGGGGCAGATTCGGCAGCTGGCCGAATATACTATGATGCTGGAAAGACATTACGGCTGCCCGCAGGACATAGAATTCGCCATTGACCACACCGGCCAGTTGTATTTTCTGCAGGCCCGACCTCTGCGGGTTCTTCGTTGCGGGACAATCGCCGGCGAGCCGGACATAGGAAAGCTGCAGGTTCTTTTGCGCGGAGGCTTTACCGTCTGTCCCGGGGTCGGTGGAGGACCGGTATACAATGCACTCTCGACCGCCGACCTGGCCGACATTCCCGATAAAGCCGTGGTTGTTGCACCCAGCCCGTTTCCGGGACTGATCACGGCGATGGGCCGCATCAGCGCCCTGGTGACCAAATCCGGCGGCGTCGCCAGCCACATGGCGACTATCGCGCGTGAATTTCATCTGCCGACCATAATGGGGCTGGTCGAGGCCGACCGCCTCCGGCCGGGGGATCCGGTGACCGTCGACGCCTGCCGCACGACCATATTCGACGGATACCAGAGAGAGCTTATCGAAGTGCGGCGTATCGACGAGGAAATTTTCAACGATACCGCCATTTATGATATTCTCGACCGGGTTATGACCAAGGTATCGCCGCTGAATCTGATCGACCCCACATCGCCGGAATTCGTCCCGGAAAAATGTATGACCCTGCACGATATCACGCGCTATGCGCATCAAAAAGCGATGGACGAGATGTTCACGGTTTCGGCCGGAGCGGAAGATACTCTTCTTATTGGAGTATCGCTGAAAAGTAAGATGCCGCTCAATGTCCGAGTTTTATACCTCGATCAGGAGTATGATTCGTACGCGCGCCGGGGTCATATCAAAGAGAGCGCTATCGAATCGGTCCCGATGCGGGCCTTCTGGAGCGGAATCGTCGAGGAAGGCTGGCCGGTCCATGCCGATAACCCTCGCATCAAAGGGCTGGTGAGTTTCAGCGCCGACACCTACGGTCGCAAGCGCGGCCGCAAGGACTGGTCCGACGACAGCCTCGCGGTGCTGGGGGAGACGTACATGATGCTCTCGATGCGCATGGGTTACCACTACACGACCTTCGAGGCCGTCTGCACCGAAGAGGTCAGCAAGAATTTTATACGCATGCAGTACAAAGAAGGCGGGGCGTCCTTGGACCGCCGCATTCGGCGCATTCGGGTCATTACGGAAATATTGACCCGGATAGGATTCGAAAACTACAGTCACGAGGATTTTCTTAACACGATCATCGCCTATCAGGACCAGCCGTCGATCGAAGAGAAGCTCCGCCTGATGGGCCGTCTGACGATGATGACCAAGCAGCTGGATATGGCGTTGTCATCGGACGACATCACCGACTGGTACATCCGCGACATCGCGCGCAGGCTCGGACTTAAGCCGCCGGAGAACAAAAATGCCGATTGAAAGCGAAACCGGCGGCGGCCGTTTCAAATCATTAATGGGCGCCGTCCTGGAATGGCGGCATACAGTAATTGTCGCGGCGATATTGCTTTTGGGTGTACTTATCGTCGCTTTCTGGCTGGAAAGAGCCGGAGTTTTCGAGGATCTGTCGTATTCGCACCATGTCTTCATCGAAGTGACGCTGATTGTCGGGCTGTTCATTTTCGGCTGGCTGGCGGTGCTCTATCAGTACCGCATTTCGCGCTCCCTGAAAGAGAAAGTCAGCGAACAGCAGGTGTTCATGGCCAGCATTCTGCAGAATTCCATCGACGCCATTATCTTTATCGATCCTGGAAATCATGTCGAAGTCTGGAATCACGGGGCGGAATTGCTTTTCGGTTATACCGCCGATGAAATGCTGGGGCAGTCGTTTCACCGCCTGGTGCCGTCCGATATCGACGCCGACGTTGAACTGCAGCGAATCAGGGAAGAAGTCGAAAAGCACGGTTTTGTCAAGAACTACCGGGCGGCCCGAATAACGAAAGACGGACGACGCATACAGGTCGATATTTCGCGCACGCTGGTTCGGTCGGAGACGGGGGAGATACTCGGCAGTACCGCCATTATAAAGGACGTCACCGAAGAAGTCGGCATGCAGCAGAAAATATACAACGCCGAGAAACTGGCCTCGATCGGGACGCTGGCGGCGGGGGTGGCCCATGAGATCAACAATCCGCTGAGTATAATTCTCGGCTTCGTGGACCTGCTCGCAGAAAAATTCGATGACGGATCGTCCGAATACAATGACTTGAAAATAATCGAACAAAACGCGCAGAACGCCAAACAAATCGTCGACAATATGCTCGGTTTCGCGCGGGTCACCGAGGGGTTTGAAGATACCGTCGACCTGCCCGACGCCGTTAATACGGTCGTCAAAATCGTCAAGAGCGCGCTGTTGGGTGAAAAGATCGAGGTTGTCGTGGAAATCCCCGATAACCTTCCGCGTGTCAAGGGCGATCCCCGCGAGATACAGCAGGTGCTGTTAAACCTGATAAACAACGCTACGGCGGCGATGGCCACCGACGGCGGCACGCTGATCGTCTCGGCCTTGCAGCGCGGCGACAGAGTCGAGATGGCCGTGGCCGATACCGGCGCCGGCATACCGGAGCGATTCAAGATGAAAATATTTGACCCGTTTTTTACGACGAAAAAGGTTGGCGAGGGAACCGGTCTGGGGTTATCTTTGTGTTACGGTATCGTTTGCAAATATGGTGGGACGATCTCGTTCGAATCTCACGCAAATGAAAACGGCGGCGACCGCGCCAGCGGTTCCACCTTTATCGTTTCGCTGCCGGTCGCCGATCCGGATGAGCCCGATTGAGGAGAAATTTGCCCGTGCCCCGAATTTTGATTATAGACGACGAACCACACATGCTTCAGCTTCTGGAGCGAATTGTCGCCGAAAAGACATCCTATAAGACGGCTGCCACCAACAGCTCCCTCGAAGTTCCACAACTGCTCGAAAACAATGCGTTCGACCTGATTATCACCGACCTGCGCATGCCGGGGATGGACGGTATGGAAATTATCGACCTGGCCAAAAAACACGACCGGTGGGAGAAAGTGATATTGATTACGGCCTTCGGGTCGATCGACGTCGCTCTCGCCGCGCAGGACAAAGGGGCTTTCGATTACATCACCAAACCGTTCAAGAAAGAGCAGATCGTATTTGTCATCGAAAGGGCCATGGCATTTCAGGCAATGCGCCGCGAATTGAAAAAATACGATGAGATGACGAACGTCGAACCGTACGAACTCGCCCAAAAACAATTCAAAATTAATTATATAAAAACGCTGGCCCGTAAGTACAACCGGAACATCGATCGGCTGTCCGCGAAAACAGGTTTAACGCCCGACGAAATCACCGCCGCGCTCGAAAACGAAGAAAAGGGTGATTGAAAGGAATATGGAGCTATGAAGGATATCCGCGCCGGAGACGTCATGATCGATCTCGAAAAGTATCCCCACGTCCCGTACTGGTTTACCCTCCGCCAGGCCATGGCCGAATTCGAGGGTTCGGCTATCGAAACCGACGGGCAGGTATCCCTGCCGCGTGTCCTGCTCGTATTCGACGAGAAGTACAACCTGATGGGCATGTTACGCCGCCGCGATATTCTGCGCGGTATGGAACCGAGGATTCTGTCACAAATGAGCGATGAGGAACGGCTGGATATTTTCGATTCGGCCAGGGACCCGGATTTTTCGAGGGTGCCTTTCGATAATATTCTCGAGGGCGTCGAAGACCAGGCCGAGCAGGAAATCGGCGAATTTATGATTCCGATAGAGACAGCCGTGGATTTTAACGATCATATATTCACCGTTATCTATGAAATGAATTTTCAGGATACATATCTCTTGCCGGTGCTCAAAGACGGCTCGCTAATCGGCGTCGTGCGCACGGTCGACGTTTTCCGTAAAATAGCCGAGCACATGATCGGCGAAATGGGCCGCAAAAAGACCGAATAACAAGTAAATTAGCGGCAAATCAGCCCCAAATTCACGCCAATATATTTTTCGTTTCCGCTTTTCAAATAACATTTCATTTAGGTAAAGCCGGGTTCGGGCCCAACCGCGCGAGATCTGAAGCGTATATCGAATGTCGGCCTCGATTAAACGATTGGGCCGACCGCCGATAACTATAGAAAGGAATGTTTCGGCACGAATTTGAGAAACAGAGGAAATTGCTTATATTATGGCTGACAAAACCAGGACCGGCACCAAAAATAACAGAAAGACAAAAATGTCGGAGGCACCGTTTCAAATAAAAGATTGCGCGCTTATCGTACGCATCAGTGATATGCTTCCGGCCATAAACCTGCGCGAATTCAGGCAGCAATTGACGCAATGCCCGATCGATTCGGTGTATCACCATTTTTTCGAATGTGCCTTGCGGCCGTCGTTCGATGATCCCGAATTTCACAACGATTTCGCCCGCTGGGCCAAACGTGACCTGCACGACAGCATCCTGGCCGAGCGCCTGGAAATAATAAATCCCTATGAATTGCCCGACCTCGAAGAACTGCGCAAAACGGTCGTGGATATAGTCGACGACCGCCTCAGCGAAATTCATACGATACCCTGGGCTCTCGACGACAGCGCTTTCATTTTCCACAGTGCCACGACGGTCGTTTTCGATACGACCAACACGATTAATTCGCCTCAGGAACTGAGCAAGGCAGTGCGCGAGATGACGGCCGGATCGGTGTACTATCATTTTTGGGAAGCGAGGCGCCGGACCGAGGAACGTATCGATGACTTTACGGTCTGGCTCAAGGACTGGAACGACCATGGCACGGAGACCGCGAAGGCGCTTTCCGAGATTGATTTTTATTTCATGGGCCTGAGTGAATTGCGGGGCAGACTGATAGAAGTTTTCGACCAGACCATCAACTCACGGGGGAATTCATGAGATCGCTGACCGATTATGAACCGATTGTGGGACTGGCAGTCCTTCAGCAGCTCGAACAGCTGGCCGGTAATTTGGCCGGGCTGAAAGTGATTCATGTCAATTCCACCAAAGCGGGCGGAGGTGTGGCCGAAATTCTTCACTGGATGGTGCCGTTCATGCGCGAACTGGGGATCGATGCCTCGTGGGAAGTGATCGAGGGCAACGAACCGTTTTTCAACGTCACCAAGATGTTCCACAACGGCCTTCAGGGTGAAAAAGTCAACCTGCTGAGGCATCATATTGACGCCTACGAAGAAACCAACAACCGCAATGCCGAACGACTGCGGCCGATACTGGAACCGGCCGACGTGGTTATTATTCACGACCCACAGCCGGCCATGCTGCTCAGTCTTTGTCCCGAACGTCGCGGCAAATGGATTTGGCGCTGCCATATTGATGCCAGCCGCCCGGCCCGTTCGGTCTGGAAATATTTGCGACCGATGCTCGACCAGTATGACGCCAGTATTTTTTCGATGGCGCAGTTTTCCAAATCGCTGCCACACCCGCAATTTCTGGTTGCCCCGAGTATCGACCCATTGAGCGAGAAAAATATCGACCTCGATGACACTGAAATACAAGAAGTCTTCGAAAAATTTAACCTGGATCGGAATCGACCGATATTGACTCAGATCTCCCGTTTCGACCGGTTCAAAGACCCTCTGGGCGTGATTGAAGGCTACCGCCTGATCCGCAAATTCGCTCCGGCGCAATTGATTCTGGCCGGTGGGGGGGCCGACGACGACCCCGAAGGCGCGCAGGTGCTCGAAGAGGTCCGCCAGGCGGTCAATGGCGATAAGGACATTCACGTCCTGTTGTTGCCGTCGAACGCTCATCGTACGATCAACGCCCTGCAGCGCTGTTCTGATATAATCGTCCAGAAATCGACCCGTGAAGGGTTCGGGTTGACCGTGGCCGAAGGACTCTGGAAGAGCAAGCCGGTGATCGGCGGCGACGTCGGCGGTATCCGGCTTCAGGTCATCGACTACCACACCGGTTTTCTGGTCAACAGCCCCGAGGGCATGGCCCAGCGTGTGCGCTATTTGCTGACCCATCCGCAGACGATGAAGACGATGGGTATTAAAGGCCGCGAATTCGTCCGCGAGAATTTTCTTTTAACCCGTCACCTTCGTGAGTATCTTACGCTCATGGTCGGACTGCGGCGGGGATTCGCCAATAGACTTATCGCCGCGGCCTGATCATATCGACATAGGAGTCATTTTGGATGAAACCGTCGAAATTTTTTTCGAAGCTCTAAAAACAGCCCGGCCGAGGCTGCTTCTTATGGATTATGACGGCACGCTCGCGCCGTTCGTGGTCGATCGTGACCAGGCTTTTCCTTACCCCGGCATAGAAATCAGGCTGGACAATCTGATCGAATCTCCTGATACCGAAGTCATAATAATTTCCGGAAGGTCTCTGGACGACCTGAAACCGCTTTTGCGTCTGAAAAATTACCCTGAGATGTGGGGTTCGCACGGCTGGGAATGCCTGGCCCGCGACGGACAATACGACCTTAAATCGGTCGCGTCGGCCGATCTGGCGGCTCTTACCGACGCCCGGGAATATGTTTATGAAAGCAAGCTCGATGCGTATCTCGAAGAAAAACCGGTCTCGCTGGCGATCCATGTGAGGGGGGTGGAGGAGGGGATTGCCCTTGATATTATGTCCAAAATTAAGCATTATTGGGAGAGTATTACGGCCGATTCCAACCTGATTTGCGATGAATTCGACGGCGGACTCGAACTTAAGGTGCCGGGATTCAACAAGGGGCACGTCGTGCACGAAATTTTGCAGCGCTTTCCCTCGCCTCCGTCAACCGCTTACCTCGGTGATGACACTACCGATGAGGACGCCTTTCGGGCGCTGGAAGGCGCCGCTCTCCGGGTTCTGGTCAAAGACCGGGACCGTCCGACCGCTGCGGATGTTAGAATTGCCCCGCCCGATGAATTGATAGAATTTTTGGACAGATGGATCGAAATTGAAACAAGACATTGAAAAGAATTGCCCCAGCCGACCGGTTATAGTCTCGAACCGCCTGCCCATCAAACTGGATAAAGTCGATGGACAATGGATTGTACATCCCGGAACCGGCGGTCTTGTGACGGCTCTGGCGCCGGTTCTTCGCGACAAAACCAGTTTCTGGGTTGGCTGGCCGGGGGCACCGATCGATGACGATCTGCGGTGCCTGCTTGACGAAAAATCATCTGAAATCGGATTCAAGCTGGGCCTGGTCGAACTTACCGATGAGGAAGTCAAAGGATTTTATCGCGGCTTTTCCAATGAAGCTGTCTGGCCGCTGTTCCACGACCTTCTCGATCACTGCAATTTCGACAACGCTCAGTGGGAAACCTATCAGAGGGTCAATTACAAATTCGCCAAAGCCGCAATCGAATTCGCGACCGATGATAATTTCATCTGGGTACACGATTATCATTTGATGCTGGTCGGACATTTTCTGAATGAAATGGGGTTTGCCGATAGAGGAGCGTTCTTTTTGCACATCCCGTTTCCGCCGTACGATATTTTCGCCCGTCTGCCGTGGCGGCAGGAAATTCTGGAGGCGCTTTTGAATTTCCGCCTGGTCGGATTCCAGACCGAGCGCGACCGCCGCAATTTTATCCGTTGTGTCAGACAGCTTCTTCCCAAGGCGCATGTCAGCCAGAATAAGAAGTT
This sequence comes from uncultured candidate division Zixibacteria bacterium, assembly GCA_963702205.1. GTDB lineage: Bacteria > Zixibacteria > MSB-5A5 > GN15 > PGXB01 > CALAMC01. Next base: position 472,943 of record OY969724.1, on the reverse strand, counting down.
TAATGAGATCAACTACGAGGGACGAATCAGCCGCAGCGGGGCGTTCGGGGTCAGTATCGATTTCAAGTATTTCAACAATTACGCCAAGTCGAAAGAGGTTTCGGACTCTGCCTGGTACTTTCACGAAAAGTTCCCGAAGCAAAAAATAATTATCGGCATCGACCGGCTCGACTATACCAAAGGTATCCCGGATCGTCTGCTGGCTTTTGAAAACTGTCTCGAACGCTACCCCGAACTTCGTCAAAAAGTCGTTCTGGTACAAATAGTTGTGCCCAGCCGCACGGAAGTGCCGGAGTATCAGCTCATGAAAAGCCAGATCGATGAGATGGTGGGGCGGATCAACGGGCGGTTCACGTCCGAGGGCTGGGTCCCGATTCATTACATATTCGGAACCCTGTCTCCGTCGGAGCTTTCCGGGTATTATAAGGCCTCCGAAATCGCGCTGATAACGCCTCTCAAAGACGGTATGAATCTGGTATCAAAGGAATATTGTGCGTCGCGCTGCGACGGCGACGGCATCCTGATTCTTTCCGAATTCGCCGGTGCCGCGAGTGTATTAAATACCGGCGCTATCCTGGTCAATCCGTATAATGTAATTGAGGTTGCGGACGCGATCTTTTATGCTTATTTTATGGATGAAAAGGAAAGACGAAACAGGATGCGCAAGATGAGAACACAAATCAGCCGAAATACGGTCTTCAAGTGGGTTGACCAGTTCCTGACGTCTTTTTGCAGTGCCCCCGGTCCCGTAAAAGGGCACTGGCCGGACACGGTTAAAACTGCCGGATAATCTTCCAACTTCTTTCCCGGCAGTGTCCGGGACCATGAATAAATTCCGATAGTAATACTTCTGCGCGGCCCGGCCGCGAATATAGAAAGGAGACAGACATGGCTATCACAGCGTCTGCCAAAAACACCCTCGGCTATTCCGAGCTGTCCGATAAAGAAATTCTGGATATCGACAAACTGTACGGTGCAACGCACTACGGTCGTCTGAAAACGATCGGTACGCAAGACCGAAGGCGCCTGGATGTACACCCGGGACGGCCGCAAAATTCTCGACTGCCTCGCCGCGTACAGCGCCGCCAATCCCGGTCATCATCATCCCAAAATCGTCCAGGCCCTGGTGACGGCTCTTCAGAACGGCTATGGTTCGGTGATCTCCAACGTCGTGTACACCGACGTCATGTCGCTGTTTTTGAAACGTATCTCGACGCTGGTGCCGCAGATGGCGCCGCGCATTTCGAATAGCGGCAACAAGGCTCTGCCGAAAAACGGCGGGGTCGAGTCGGTCGAGACGGCGATCAAGCTGATGCGCTATTACGGCTACAAGCAGAAGGGCATCCCCGACGGCAAGCAGGAGATAATCGTCTTCGATAACAATTTTCACGGTCGCATGATTACGGTCATCTCGTTTTCGACGAGCGATAAGTACAAAGAAGGTTTCGGGCCGCTGACGCCGGGATTCCACAGCGTTCGGTACGGTGATCTCGATGGAGTCGAAAAACTGATCAACAAGAACACTTGCGGGATACTGGTCGAGCCGATGCAGGGCGAGGGCGGGATGTATGTGCCGCCCGCCGGATTCCTCAAGGGCCTGCGCGACCTGGCCAACAAGCACGACCTGATTCTGACGTTCGATGAAATCCAGGTCGGGCTGGGACGCACCGGCAGGACGTTCTGTTTCGAGCACGAAGGCGTCGTTCCCGATGCCATCGTCCTGGGCAAAGCCATTTCGGGCGGACTGGTGCCGCTGTCGGTCATGGTCACCAACCGCGACCTGATGGACATGGTGTTCAAGCCGGGCTCCGATGGGTCGACGTATGGCGGCTATCCGCTGGCCTGCACCGCCGGTCTGGCCGCGCTGGACGTCATGATCGATGAAAAGCTGGCCGAGCGCGCCGCCAGGACGGGCAAGGTTCTCAAAGACAAGATCGACGAGGTTTGTTCGCGTTCGAGCCACGTAAAAGAGACGCGTGGACGCGGGCTGTTTATCGGCATCGAGGTCAAGAGCGGCGACGCCATGCAGTACTGCCACAAGCTGCTCGATATGGATATGCTGGCCAACGACAGCCACGGCCATACGATTCGTATTTCACCGCCGCTGATTATCGACGATTCCGAAGTCGACTACATCGTCGAGCGCTTGGAAAAAGTGCTGGTGGATTAACCGACAAGTTTGCCTTGTGGGCGTCAGACGCCCCCGTCTGACGCCTTGTTACTGCGGCGGCAGGAACCTTTTCCTGCCGCGCCTATGATGATACCACGAATGCCGTCATGAAGGGGTTCATGACGGCGCTGGAATAAACAAAGTGTATTAATCAATAATGTGAATTAAGAAACTTTGTGGATTAATCATCGTAGTAGATTAATAAACATGATAGGTTAACAAACTTGGTTGATTAATAAGCATGATTAATTAAAAAGCACATCCCATCTTATTTATTACCCTGGGCGTGTCTGGATTCAGGACACGCCTTTTTTAATGGCCGTCTTGTGATGAAATATGCGTTGTGCCCGGCGGGTCCTCAGACCCGCCGGGAGTTGTCTTCAAAAGGTCAAGCCCACTTGCCGAAGGCTCTGAGCGAAGTGAAGAGGGGCTTGATGCTCTTGGTTTTTGCTGTGCGCAACACATGTCCACATGTGCGCGGGCGTCAGGATATCTCGTTCTCGTGGGCGTTAGACGCCCCCGTCTGACGCCTGAACGATTTAGAGCACAATCTAATCAACCGGCAGACGAGGGGAGGCTGTCCCAAAAGTGTTCCGTCGGGTGTTGATTTCGACGTAGTCGAAATTGTCACCCGACGGAAACCGTTGAAAGACCGCAGGGTCACATCCCGACTTCGTCGGGACAAGACCCCGCGGAACTTAAAAAGAGTACTTTTGAGACAGCCTCAGGGCGTCTGCCGGTCATGGCAATTTCGCATTTCCTTTTTGTCTTGTAACCCACCCAACGGGTGGTTTGTCACTATGATGCGCCAATGCTTGAATGTCCCGCATAATGTCATTCCCGACTTGATCGGGAATACAGTTCTTGGCTAATCTTGTAACCCACCCAACGGGTGGTTTGTCACTATGATGCACCAATGCTTGAATTCGCCTCCAATGTCATTTCGGTTGGGTGGCAACTCCAAACTCGTTTGGAGTGGAAGGATTCCCACCAAGATGGATTCCCGATCAAGTCGGGAATGACATTGAAAGACAGAAGATGGATTCCGGGTCAAGCCCGGAATGACATTGATGGGACCTTGAGGTTATGATTGAGGTGGGGAAAATGATGTGGGGAAAATTTACCGATTTTTTAAGATTTTTTAAACATTCGGGACGGGGATTCGTCAATATCTATGACTTCGGTGAAGCTTGCTTCGACCGGGGTCAACCCCACATTTTTACCCGGGCGCACCCCACCAGGGTGCGCTTTTATATTAGGACGAAATTTAAGAATATAATCGAACCGAAGCTCGAAAATTGGCCCGAATATTGACGTTCGAAAGTTATCCGGAATTTTAATCTGAAACCCGGCTATGCCGATTGCTTGTGCTGCTTTTTGATGAATTTCGGTTCGGCGCCGTCTTTGACGACCTCCGCCGTAATGATAACTTCGGAGATGTCCTGCCGCGATGGTGCATCGTACATGATATTGAGCATCGCCTTTTCGAAAATCGAACGCAGCGCCCTTGCGCCGGTCTTTTTTGTCTCCGCTATTGCGACCGCTTCCCACAGCGCTTCCTGTTCGAAGGTCAGCTTGATGCCTTCCATCTCGAATAGCTTCTGGTACTGCTTGGTGATGGCGTTTTGCGGTTCGGTCAGAATCGAGAACAGGGCGTTTTTGTCGAGCGGCCGAAGCGGCGCGGTCACCGGCAGACGGCCGATCAGTTCCGGTATCAGCCCGAAGGCGAGCAGGTCCTGCGGATCGGTGTAGTCCAGAATCTCCGGTGTACTGTGATTGAGATTCAGGTTTTCGGCGTCGAAACCGACCTGCTTCTTCCCGACCCGTCGTGCGACGATTTTCTCCAGACCCTCAAACGCTCCGCCGCAGATGAAGAGAATATTCGAGGTGTCGATCGGCACGAACGACTGCTCCGGATGTTTGCGTCCGCCTTTGGGCGGGATGTTGGCGACGGTTCCCTCGAGGATTTTCAGAAGTCCCTGCTGGACACCTTCGCCGGAGACGTCGCGGGTGATCGACGGGTTGCCGTCGGTGCGCGCGATCTTATCGAGCTCGTCGATATAAATAATGCCGCGCTCGGTACGGGCCTGATTGTAGTTCGAAGCCTGGTACAATCTGACCAGAATATTTTCGACGTCCTCGCCCACGTAGCCGGCTTCGGTCAGGACGGTGGCATCGGCGATGGAAAACGGTACCTGCAGGAATTTGGCCAGGGTCCGGGCGATAAGAGTCTTGCCGGTCCCGGTGGGGCCGATCAGAAGAATATTGGATTTTTCCAGCTCGACTTCGGAACCCTTTTTGCGCTCGTGGCCATTCGAGGCCATATCGTTGATTCGCTTGTAGTGATTGTAAACCGCCACCGCGACGTTGCGCTTGGCGAATTCCTGCCCGATGACGAATTTATCAAGAAATGCCTTTATTTCCAGAGGCTTGGGTACCTCGAACGTTTCTTCGGCGTCGCCCACGTCCGGGGTGGTTTCGAGAATGTCATGACACAGGTTGACGCATTCGTTGCAGATAAACGCTTCGTAACCGGCGAACAGACGTTTTACTTTCGAAGCCGGTTTGCCGCAGAAATTGCAACGATGATGAGTTCCGTAACCGCCCGAATCATCCGATGATTTTTTATCCGTGGGCTTGTCGGTCATAATATCCTATTTCTTTTCTTTGCGTCCGAACTCGTAAATTTTGTCGATTAATCCGTACTTCAAAGCTTCTTCGGCCGACATGAAATTATTGCGGTCGGTGTCCTTTTCGATCACTTCCATCGGCTGCCCCGTGTGAAAAGAGAGCAGTTCGTTGAGGTGCTGTTTGGTTTTGACGAATTCCTTGGTCATGATTTCGATGTCTGACACCTGTCCCTGAGTTCCGGCCATAGGCTGGTGAATCATGATGCGTGAATTGGGCAGGGCCGCCCGTTTTCCCTTGGTTCCAGCGGTCAGGAGGAAAGAGCCCATCGACGCCGCGAGGCCCATGCAGGTTGTGGCGATGTCGGGCTTGACGAACTGCATCGTATCATAGATGGCCATACCGGCCGTGACCGATCCGCCTGGCGAATTGATATAGATATAAATGTCCTTTTCCGGGTCGTCGGCTTCCAGAAAGAGAAGCTGGGCGATAACCAAGTTGGCCAGATGGTCTTCGATCGGGGCTCCGATGAAAATAATCCGGTCCTTAAGCAGCCGTGAGTATATATCATAGGCGCGTTCGCCGCGTCCGGTCTGTTCGACCACCATAGGTACCAAAGTCATTGCTTTTCCTCCGTGGTTTTATCCGGTGTGTCCTTTTCCGGTTCGGGCCTGGGAGCGTCCACCATCTTCGCCCGGCTCGTCAAAAAGTCGAACACCTTATCCTCGAGAATGGTTTCCTTAATTTCCTGGTTTCGTCCGGACTGGGACAAAACCTCTTTGGCCTTGTCAAATTCCATTTTATAACGTTCGGCAAAGCCCTTTATCCAATTTTCGGTATCCGACGGCAAAACTTCAATATTTTCCTGCTCGGTGAGCTTATGCGAGAGCATATTCCAGCGCAGGGCGTTCTCGGCCAGAAGGCCGTACTGCATTTCGAAAGTCTTATCCTCGAACGGCTGGTTGTTCTTGCGAAAATCTTCTTTCATCGATTCGAGATAATTGAGCACCATCGCCTGCGGAATCGGCACCTGATTCTTGTCGATAACCTGGTCGCGAAGGCGTTCCTGATAGAATTTCTTCAGGTCGAGTTCCTTTTGATTGACAAGGTCCTGGCGGATTTTGAGTCGCAGTTCGAGAAAAGTGCCCTGCTCGCCGACTGTCTGCACGAAAGAATCGTCCTCCGGCGGCAGGAGGCGCTCTTTAACTTCTTTGACGGTGCAGTTGAACTTGATCGTATGCCCCGCGAATTTTTTCTGGGAATAGTCGGCCGGGTAGCTGACGGTAATTTCTTTGGAATCCCCGGCTTTCAATCCGGGAAGACCCTCGCGCAGTTCTTTGACGGTGTACTGACTGGAAAGCTCGACTTCGTTGTCATCGAAACTGTCACCATCGAGGATCTTATCCGGATCGTCGAGTTTGACCAGATTGACTATCAGGACGTCATCCTCTTTGGCCTCCCGGTCCACCGTCCTCAGTTCAGAATGTTTCTTGCGCAGGTAATCGACTACGGTTTGTACTTCCTCGTCCTTGACTTCGATTTCCTCTTTGGGCAGCTCCAGACCGTCGTAATCGACCTTCTCGATCACCGGCATGACTTCCACTTCGGCGACGTATTTGAACGGCGCGCCTTCTTTGAGGTCGATTTCCGGAAATTTGGGGGCGGAGGCGACGTCGAGATCGTTGTCCTTGATCGCCTGCGGATAGGAATCGTTGACCAGTTCCTGGATGACATCATCGCGGATGGCTTCCTGGAATTTGCTTTTGATAATGGCCAGCGGGGCTTTACCGGGGCGGAATCCCTTGATATTGGCTTCCTTGCGGTATTTGTGGTAGCGTTCGGCGAAGGCGGCGTCGACAATATCGGCCGGGACTTCGATTTCGATTTCGCGTTTGAGGCCGTCGGAGGATTTTATTGTAGCTTTCAAACCGTCAGTCCTTTCTTTCACGTTACATGCGAAAGGGGGGATTTGAACCCCCACCCCTTACCGGGACTGGATCCTAAATCCAGCGCGTCTGCCAATTCCGCCACTCTCGCGTCGAGCGGGGAGAATATACTTTTTTTGTCCGGTGAAGTCAAGGATAGGGGGCGGGGGGCGACCAGGCCTTGCCGTATAATTCTCTTTTTTGGGGGAATAAAATTCATAAATTTTATCGATGTCAGAATCATTTTCTGATGCAATTCAAAACGAACTAAAATGTTGTTGAGGATGGGCCTAACAATGCTCGCAATAGGGGGAGATCGGTATGGCAATAGCGAAAGATCAATATGATGTAGTGGCTGCCCGACGGACGGCACTCAATGGGCTGATGTGGCAAACGCCTGTCTTAAGCTTAACCGCGCAGGCGTTTCTGTTCACAATCGCCCTCGGGTCCGGTGCCTCGAGCTTCGCCACGCTTATGTCGGCTGTCTTAGCTTTGGCCGCTGCTTTGGCATCAATACAGCTAATGGCGAAACACAGGTGTCTTGAAGTCAGGGATTCACAGCTTCTCGAAGAATATGAAAGAAATTCTGTCAATGGCTTTGAGGTTATTCATAGCAAATCGTCCGGATTTAATAAGATGTTGTGTCGCTGGAGTTCATACAAAATATGGATGTTCATGCTTGGTGTGTTTGCCCTTGCAGCTATAATTGTAATTATAGTGGAAATATGTTCGTTAGCATGTGATTGTGGAGTGGGATTCACCAACTAATAAATGGGGCAAACCCGCATTTGTGTTAATAATCTTGGCGGCGGGTCTGAGGACCCGCCGATCACAATGCACAAAGCAACAGCCGGCAGACGAGGGCGTCTGCCGGTCACGTGTAAGCCACCATCGGAATACTCATTAAAAAATTCTTCTTCCCTCCCGGAACAAAATCGAGTAAATTTGATTTCAGTCCGGCGATGATGCAGAAGAAATTGTCAGGAGCTCCCTCGCTTCGCTCGGGACCTTCGGCAGGGCTCCTGACCTACTATAACCTGAAAAGCAAACATAACCTTTAAATGGGAGAGCCCTCACTATGGGTATGATGAAAGAATTCAAAGAATTCGCCGTCAAAGGCAATGTCGTCGACATGGCCGTCGGCATAATCATCGGCGCCGCCTTCGGCACCATCGTCAAATCGCTGGTAGCCGACGTGATCATGCCGCCGATCGGGCTGCTTCTTGGCAATGTTGATTTTTCCAACCTGTTTATCGTGCTCAAGCACGGAGCCGAAGTCGCATCGTATGCCACCGTGGCTGAGGCCCAGGCCGCCGGAGCAGTGACGCTCAATTACGGGACATTTATAAATACGATCATCAGCTTTCTGATCGTGGCCTTCGCCATATTTGTTTTGGTGAAGAATATTAACCGGCTGAAGCGCGAAAAGGCACCGGAACCAACTCCGGAACCGACCGCGAAGGAATGTCCGCATTGTTTTTCAAGCATTCCGATCAAAGCCGTACGCTGCCCGTTTTGCACGTCGAATTTGAGTGCGTAAGCCTTAGGTTAAAGTACAATCTAATAACCGGCAGGCGAGGGCGTCTGCCGGTTGCATTATTCAGGCGTTCCCACCGCAAGCGGTGGGCGACCCAGTCTAAAGATTTCCCCGGGGCGTTTATATACTAAAAGCACCTGCGAATATGTGAATTTGGGAGTCGGCTTTTTTACTGCCTTTTTGACTCAAATCAATTTTTTTGTCGGAAAATCTTGACAAACTTAGTCTTATTTTGTACACAGATTAGCTGAAACTTTAAAAAGAGAAATACGTTTTGGAACGTAACCAGTGAAAGAAACATTTTGCATAAGGGATTTGTCATGAAGCGTGGAATACTGCCGATGACCGCCATGATGCTGCTGATTCTGTCCTCCGGACTTTTCGCCGAAAATTATTCCGGATACATCACCGATAAAGCCCACGACAAGCCTATTATCGGCGTTACGGTGATGGTCAAACATACCAATATCGCCGTCGAAACCAACAAAGACGGCTTTTTCGAATTAAAAAATATCCAGCCACCGTGTTCGGTGTCGGTCAGCCATGTCGGATATGTCGGCCAGGACAACCTGATTCTGTCGGGCACGACCGAAAACCAGATTAAGCTCAATCAGGCTTTTACGGTTTTGAACTCCATGGTTGTCACGGCGACCCGTTACGACAAAGAAGCTTATAAGACGTCGCAGCCGGTTAATGCCGTCGACGCCAAAGAGATCGCCGATCAGGGGAACACCATCGTCTCGGACGTCATTCGAACCCTGCCGGGTATCGACATGAACGACGCCGGACCGTTCCGGGCCCGCCCGGTGATTCGCGGTTTGTATGGCACCCGGATTCTGGTGCTGGTCGATGGTGAACGTCTTAACGATCAGCGCGACGTGGCCGATTTTGCCGGTGTTTCGATGTCGCTGGTCGATGTCAACGATATCAGCCGGGTCGAAGTCGTCAATGGACCGTCATCGGTTCTCTACGGCTCCGACGCCATGGGCGGCGTGATCAATATTCTTACCAAGCAGGGCAAGTTTACCGATGAGATCATGCCTATCGGGAAGTTTCGGACACGTTATTCGACGGCCGATCAGCAAAGCGGGATTCGCCTCGATGCCGGTGTCAGCGGACCCAAGTACGTCCTGACCGGAGGCTACCAGTACCGCGACGCCCAGAAAGATTACAAACTTCCCGATAACTGGACCACTAAAGACAGCCGCTATTCGGTGTTTAACCAGAACTTTTATGACACTCTAAACGCCAAACAGGGCACGTCGTTTTCGAGCGACCGTCTGGCCAATTCCAAAGCCCGTATCGAAAACTACGACGGCCGGTTGAATTATAAATTCGACGAAAAGAACCGCGTCAATCTCGATTACGGTTCGTTTAAGGCGAAGAATATCGGATATCCCGGTGTGCCGAACGAAGCGACGCCGTATATGTTCGCATATCCGTACCATGATCGCAATAATTTCTCCGCGACGTACACCGGCACCAACCTGACCAGCCGCCTGGCCCGGTTACAGGGTAAATTTTATTATGACAAGATTTCCAAAGACTTTCTGACGGATTTTTATGATCAGGTCAGTTTCCCGGCGGGTCCGGGCGCGACCGGTTATCTCGAAACGACGCTCAACCATACTCAAGTTGAAAAATTCGGACTGAATTTTCAGGAGCTGTATGTTTTCACCGATGACGTCGTCTTCACGTTCGGGATCGACAGCTGGCGCGAGAAAATCGACGGTGCCAGCACCTCGATAACCCGCTTCGAAGGATTCGGGCCGGACCCGGTTTACGACACATCGCTCAGCGCATCAGTGCCGAAAAACCAGTGGTTGTCGGCCGGTGCCTACGCCTCGGGTGAAATTCACTTCGATAAGCTGCGGGTCAATCCGGGATTGCGTGTCGATGGATTCTGGATTTCCACTGATCCGACACCCAATTACGTCGATGATTCCGGCCAGCCGCTGCCGACCACTGATGAAAATTACAGCGCGGTTAACGGTTCGCTGGGGCTGGTCATGCCGATCAAGGGCGGCGTTAATGCCGTCGCCGACGTCGGAACGGCGTACCGTGTCCCGAACGTCGTCGAGCGGTTTTATCACGGCAGCGCCTCGGGCCGCGAAACCCGCCCCAATCCGGATATCAAGCCCGAGAAATGCGTGACGATTAACGCGGGCGTCAAGGGTGTGCATCCGCACGTCAGTTATTCGGTGATCGGTTTCTACAGCGATTATAAAGATTTCACGCAGCTCGTCAATTTCGACAGCGTCGCCCAGGGGCCGGGATTTTATCAGGCTCTGTGGCGTTATGAAAACATTCAGGACGTGACCATTTACGGTTTTGAGACGTTCATGGAAGGTGACCTCGAAAACGGACTGTACGGCGTTCTGGGGTTGTCGTACCAGCACGGCCAGAACAAGACCGACAGTCAGCCGCTGTTCGTCTCACCGTTCAAGACGACCGCGACGCTCGGGTATCGTTATCCCAAGCACGACTTTTTCGCGGAAGTGACGCTGAGGCATTCGGAAGCGCAGAACCGCGTGCCGGAAGTGGCGGCGCTGGAAGATATCCCGACGTCGGCCTTCACGGTGTTCAACGCCAATGCCGGGGTGAATGTATACAGCCAGATACGGTTGTCGCTGGACGTGAATAATATTTTTGATGTGGCGTACAGCGAGCCGTTCAATGGACGCAACCCGGACAACCCGATTCCCGAGCCGGGCCGTAATTTCATTATCAGCCTCTCGGCGGGGATATAAAATACCGGGTTAGGGACAAGTTTAAACATTGAGTTTTATGTGCCGTCAGGGATATTTTCCTGACGGCGTAATTATTTTCGGTAGGTCGGGTTCCGAGTCTTCGAGAAACCCGACGAAAAGACTAAGATGTCAGGAGCGCCCTTCACTTCGTTCAGGACCTTCGGCGGGGCTCCTGACCTACCAGAATTACAAGGTGATAAAATATGTTTCATTCAATTCCCGAACCAATTCTCAAACAAATGTACCGTCTTGAAAAAATCGACGCGCAAGACCGTACCGATGGTACTCCCAAAATGGAAAGACTTCGCCAGATTCCACCAGAGACGGGCCGATTTTTGACTTTGATGGCCGCTTCTGCTCCGAACGGATTGTTCATCGAAATCGGGACCAGTGCAGGTTATTCCACATTATATTTGGCGCTGGCGGCGCGACTCAGGAATGCCCGGGTCGTTACATTTGAGGTCCTGGAACATAAGGCCAGGCTGGCCGGGGAAACGTTTCAAAATGCCGGAGTCATTGATGTCGTGGAATTAATCGAAGCCGACGTGCGCGCAATGATCGATCAATATAAAAACATTTCTTTTTGTTTTCTCGACGCAGAAAAAGAGTACTATAGTGAATGCTACGATTTGATTGTCCCCAAAATGGTCCACGGAGGAATTCTCGTGGCTGATAATATTATCAGTCATAAGGAAGAATTGGCCGCGTTTGTTGAATTCGTCGCAAAGGACAATCGAGTCGATTCTGTAAAAGTCCCGATAGGTAATGGTGAGTTATTGGTTCGCAAAATATAGATCAAGATGTCAGGAGCGCCCTTCACTTCGTTCAGGGCCTTCGGAATAACTCCTGACCAGGACTTTAATTTACGGCGGCGTCAGGAACCCACTCCTGACGCTTTCGGCGTTTTGGGGATTTCTGTCGGGATAAGGTTCCCGACAGCGCTTGAAAGATGGATTCCCGCTTTCGCGGGAATGACATTGATTGCAAAGTGTTCATGGTAATAAGACAAAGTGTCAGGAGCGCCCTTCACTTCGTTCAGGACCTTCGGCACGGCTCCTGACCTGCCAGGAGTTTAATTTGACTCGATTCCGCTAGTACCTTACATTGATCCCATGAACGACCGGACTTATTTCGGAATTGATTTTGGCGACCGCAGGACCGGTATTGCCAAGTCCGACCCGACCGGGTTGATCGCCTCGCCGATGATAACTATCACGGCTCAAAATGTCGGCGAGACGGTCCGCAAGGTCCTGGCTTTAATCGAGGAATATCACCCCGCCGGTGTCGTGGTCGGGTATCCCATATCGCTTTCGGGCGGATCGGCAGGGGAACGCTGCCGGGCTATCGATGCTTTCATCGAGCTGTTGCAAAAGCATTACAGCGGGCCGATTTACAAAGAAGACGAGCGTTTTTCGTCGACCGAAGCCGAGAACATAATCCACATGCACAATCAAAAGACCGGCCGGGACAAAGGCCGTATCGACCGCATGGCCGCCGCCATAATATTGCAGACATTTCTGGACAGGGCCGGTGAAAAAAACTGAAGCCAAATTCCGGCCGCATGAGTATATAAAATACTGGGCCGTCACTGTATTCGTTTTTCTGCTGGCGGCCCCGGTGGTGACTTTTAAGACGATTGGTTTTTTAGTAAAGGCGACGGGAGCTCCGTTGAAATCGATAAAGAATATTATAGGCTTTATCATAGTTATTCTGCTGGCGGCGGCCGTGCTGCTGTGGTACAAGATATATGTACCGTACAATATCGGTAATCAGACAGTCTCGATTATGGTGCAACCGGAAGATTCTTTCACCAAAGTGCTGTCCGATCTCAAAGAGACGGGGGTGATCAAGGATGACTATCTCTTCCGGCGACTGGCTATCTTGACCGGCCTCGATCGCGACCTGACCCCGGGTCGTTATGATTTCAGCGGCGACGTCTCGCTCCGGGGGGTCCTGAGTAAATTCACTTCACGAAATATCGAGACAGAGAAGGTGACCTTACCGGAAGGACTGAACGCCCGCCAAATCGCCGGATACATCGGTCGGGCCGGGCTGGTCGATTCATCGGATTTCGCCGCTCTCGCTTATGATTCCGAGTTCAGCGAGGATAAATACGGTCTGGAAACCATGGAAGGGTATCTTTTTCCGGAGACGTACCGCTTCTGGTACGGCATGAGCGCCGAGATGATTATCGACGATCTTGTCAGGCAATTTCGTCACCTGACGGGCGACGTTCTTACGCGGGGAAATATGGGTGATATGTCGGAAAAAGATATAATAATTCTGGCTTCGATAATCGAGGCCGAGGCGCAGTATGCCGACGAGATGCCGATTATATCTTCAGTGTATCGCAACCGTCTCGAACACGGGATGCTTCTTCAGGCCGACCCGACCGTGATTTACGCCATCGGTCGGCTGGACCGTCCCCTGTGGTACAAAGACCTCGACTACGATTCACCGTACAATACATATAAGTACAAAGGTCTGCCGCCGGGTCCGATCAACAATCCCGGTCTGGATGCCATCAAAGCGGCGATCTTTCCCGCCGAAACCGATTATCTGTATTTTGTCGCCGACGGGACCGGACGGCACGTGTTTTCCCGGACACTTCTCGAGCATAACCGGGCCAAACTGAATTATAAGAAAAAGCTCAAGGAACAGACCGGCAGTTAGATATTCAGCCGATTGCGGTTGCGGTGGATCACCGAGCCTATTTTTTCCGACATAGCGTCAAAATTGCCGTCCTCGAACAACACGAAAGCGTACGGTACCGGCGAGGCGAAACAGATCAATCCGTTGGGCCGGCCCTCGTGACGGGTCGGGCATATAATGATCGAACGAGTATCCTCGCCGAGGATCAGTTTACGTTCCACGAAATTACCGGGGAAACCGTCGGGGTAGTTTTCGATGTACGGCTCGTTGTCGGAAAATACATCGTACAGAAGCGACATTGTCTTCGGCAGGCTGATAGCGAGGCCTTCGCGGGTGTAACTGTCTCCCTTGAGGGCAATGGCCTTGAGGCAGTCGTCCTTTTTGGAGTGGACTATCAGGACGGCTCCGGATATGGAAAAAAACTTGCTCAATTTCTTGGTTATCGCGAAAAACTGTGCGGGCAGATGCTGCCGCCGGTTGAAAATGCCCGATACCGAGCGCATGATAATATTATTGATGCCTGAATCGGGACGGTTTACGTGCACATTGATCGCTCTGCCCGGGCCACCGGACGATGATCTACCGGACGCCAAATTCTGATTCGTGCTCTGTTTACTTTCCATATTATTTTAAAACCGTCTCCGCGGTTTCTTCACCACGGGTGATATTGTATTTTCTTATTTTCCTCCACAGGGTGGTACGCCCGATACCCAATTTTTCAGCCGTGCGGGTATAGTTCCAGTTGGTGGCGTGAAGAGCCGCCTCTATCCTCTGGCAGAGGCTTTCTTCGAGAGTCCAGTCACCGGCGTCACTGATCTCAATTCTTTTTACGCAATTACACTGCGGCGGTTCGGTCGAAATGAACATAATGTCCGAAGCGGTTATTCTTTCCTGCTGACACAGCGCCACCGCCCGCTTGATGGTATTTTCGAGTTCCCGGACATTTCCCGGCCATTGGAAAGCGATCAGTTTTTGCATGGCCTCGGATGAAATAGAAATCTTACCGCCCTGCTTCTTGTTTTCTTTCATTATGAAATGCTCGGCCAGCATGCTGACGTCATCGACTCGTTCGCGAAGAGGTGCAATACGCAGCGGCATGGCGTTAAGGCGGTAATACAGGTCCTCGCGAAAGCGCCCTTCTTTGACCAGCGTCGGCAGGTCGGCGTTGGTCGCGGCGATAATGCGCACGTCGATCTTTTTAGGTTCGGTTGATCCGATAGGTCTAATTTCCGATTCCTGCAGGACACGCAGTATCTTAGCCTGAAGCATGATCGGCATATCGCCGACTTCGTCGAGGAAAACGGTTCCGCCGTTGGCTTGTTCGAAAAGACCGATTTGGTCGGTGTAGGCACTTGTAAAAGAACCTTTCTTGTGTCCGAAAAATTCCGATTCCAACAGATTTTCCGGGATTGAGGCGCAGTCGATCGGGATGAATTTGTTCTTTCGACGCCGGGAATGATAGTGTATGGCCTTGGCCAACAGCTCCTTGCCCGTGCCGGATTCACCTGTAACGAGGATGGAAATATCGGTCGCGGCGACCCGCGAGGCCAGAGCTTTCAGCTGCCGCATCGGTGACGACGTCCCGACCAGGCTGTCGAAACCGTACTTCCAGGCGATTTCTTCGCGCAGGTTGTTGAGCTCCTCGCGCATGCTTTTGGCTTCCAACCCCTTTTCTATCTGAAGAAGAAGTTCATCGGTTTTGAACGGTTTGGCTATATAATAGCTGGCCCCGCGACGCATCGCCTCGACTGCGTTGCTGATCGAGCCGAACGCGGTAAGGATTATAACGGCGATTTCGCGGTGACCCCGACGGGCCTCGGTCAAAATGTCGAGTCCGGTACCGTCGGTCATTTTAAAATCGGTGACGATCAAATCGATTTCATCGTGCTTTAAGCGATCTATGGCTTCGCCGACGCCTCCCGCCGAAATGACATCGTAATCGTGATTTTTTATCGCCAATTGCGTGGCGGTGCGGAATTCAACGTCGTCGTCGACCAGAAGAATCCTCGGGCGCACTTTATTTTCAGAATTCATGTTTAATTCTCTCCAATAGCATCATGGGACAACACCAGACGCGCCGTGAAGCGGTCATCGTCGGCAAAATCTATTTCAAGTTGTCCTCCCAGACGGCCCATAATGGCTTTGACAATTGTCAGACCGAGCCCGGCTTGGCCGGATTTGGTCGACAAAAACGGCTCGGTGATATTGCGTGATAGCCGGGTTTTGTCACCCGACTTTGTCGGCAGTTCATTGGAAACCGCTATTGAAACCGAGGTTTCATCGGCGTCCAATACGACAGTTGGCGGTTGGTTTCGGTCGCCCGATTCAAGGGCGTTGTCGATAAGCTCCAATACCGCCTGCCGAAGAAGCTCTTTATCGGTACTGACGTTTATAACTTTTTGGCTTGCATCAACCCGGATGGGGCTTTCCTCTGCGGCCTTGACCTCGACTATATTTTTCAGCCAGCTCGTAAGATCGAAATTCCTGTACTCGGGTTCGGGCAGAGTCGTGTACGATTCAAAGCGATTCACGATCGAACCGATCTGTTCAGTGGCTTTGTCTATTATGCCCAGCATTTGGGTTTGTTCATCGGCGGAAAGATCGTAATCGACATTGCCAAGCTGTTCCGAAGCCGTAAGAATGGCTCCGAGCTTACCTCTAAGCTTATGAATCATCCTCTCGATAAATTCCGTATCGAACTCCACGATCGAGCCCGGCGTCTCTTCGACCGGGACCGTCGAGACCAGCCGGTAGGGCCGGTTGAGAAGATTAAAATGAGCTATTTTAGTGTTTTCCGGTCGGGGATTGGATACCGCCTTGCGGGTTCGTTCGATTATCTCCTGACAGACGATGATGCCTTTCGGAATATAAGACCAGACGATTTCGGCGCTTTCATCGACAAGAAAGTGCATCCGGGTATCGTCCTGCAGAGCCCGCTGAATGGTGCGGGATGCAGCGACCGCGGCGAAAGTTCTTTTTACTTCACCGAGGATCAGATGGTCGCGGTTATCGGTCAGGGGGCCGAAATCATTTTCATTTTCGGCTTTTATGACGGCGGAAATTTCGCACCCGGCAAAATCCTGCCCCAGCCTGGCGGCCAGGACGCTTCGCGCATCATCGCCGCTTAAGGCCACCCGACGCCGGAACATTCCTTCGCCGTCGGGCCCGGTAAACAGGTCGACCGGCAGACGCGAGCGGTCGGTTTTGTCCCGGCCGGTCACGATTTCACCGTCGCGATAGATTTCCACCCGGTCGGGCGTACTTTCACCGGTGGCGGCGCCCGTGAATAAGTTCAGGCAGAAACCCGTCAGGTCGCGGGCGGGTGAAACATCGCGTTCGGTATTGAAAAGTTCTGTTTCAACCAAATCACTTTTTGAAAAGTTCATAGGACGAAATCCATTTCTGTTTCAGTTTGAGACACATACTTTTTCTATCGACCGGTCGGCAGAAACCTTTATCGGTTCGTTTCGAATCCGATGTCATCAATTTTATAGAAATCTGAGGAAATGCTTGACAGACATATTTCAAGTGCCGTATAATCACTTGTGCCGATAATAAAGTCCGACAATCCGCGCTTTTACGGGGCTTTGCCCCCGGTTTCAATCACCATTGAGAACGAATCTCCAACACGCCGACTCACCGAATTACCGCCGTATTGCGGCGGACGCTGCCCGTCGCCCGAGAGTATAGAGATATGAAAAACGACATACTGGCTGTTATTCCCGCCCGCTATAATTCCAGCCGATTTCCCGGTAAGCCTTTGGCCGAACTTTGGGGGAAATCCATACTGGAACATCTGTATCGCGAGCTATCGCGTTCGAAACTTGTGTCCCGCGTGGCGGTGGCGACCGACTCGGACATAATAAAAACGGCCGTGGAGAAGTTCGGTGGTGAGGCGATTATAACCTCCAAAAAACACCGGACCGGATCGGACCGCAGCGCCGAAGTCGCCGCCAGGCTTGGGGCAAAAATTATACTCAACGTCCAGGCCGATCATCTCGGTTTAAAAGCCGCCGACTATGACCGGGTTATAAAAAGCATGCTGGCCGACCGGACCATAAACCACGCCACGTTTATAAAGAAGATCGAAATCGAAAGCGACTTGTTCGATCCCAACCGGGTGAAAGTGATTTTCGGAAAAGACGACAATGCCATCTGGTTCTCACGCTACCCGCTGCCGTACCTTCAGAGCATCGACGGTGACCGGCTTGCGACGTTCGACTTCTATTATCATATAGGTGTCTATTTTTACCGCCGCGCAGCGCTGGAAAATTACGCTACTTTGCCGCGTTCGGCCCACGAAAAAGCCGAGTCGCTGGAGCAGTTGCGCATTCTCGAAAACGGCGGGAAAATCCGTCTGTATAAAGTAAAACGTAACATGGTGTCGATTGACACGCCCGAAGATTTGAAAAATGCCGCCAAAATTATAATATAGATTGGGAGATCGTCATGCCCGAGAAAAAGACCAAATATATTTTCGTGACCGGCGGGGTCGTCTCGGCGCTGGGCAAAGGAATTGCCGCGGCGTCGATCGGTATCCTTCTGAAAAAGAGGGGCCTCAAGGTCAACATGATCAAATGCGACCCCTATATCAACGTCGATCCCGGCACCATGAATCCGTTCCAGCACGGCGAAGTGTACGTGCTCGACGATGGTTCCGAGACCGACCTTGACCTGGGACACTACGAGCGTTTTCTCGACCAGAGCATGACCAAGGACAACAATGTCACCACCGGACAGGTGTATCATACGGTTATAACGCGCGAACGTCGCGGTGATTATCTCGGCGCGACGGTGCAGGTTATCCCGCACATCACCAATGAAATCAAAGAGTCGATCCGTCGCCCGGCCAGGAACAACCCCGGCACCGACGTGGTCATAGTCGAGATCGGCGGGACGGTCGGCGATATCGAGTCACAGCCGTTTCTGGAAGCCATCCGCCAGATGGCCCTCGAAAGTGAGCCCGAGGACACGTTGTTCGTGCACCTGACGCTGGTGCCGTACATCGCCACGGCCGGTGAAGTCAAGACCAAGCCGACCCAGCATTCGGTCAAAGCCCTGCGCGAAATCGGTATTCAGCCGAGGATTTTGGTCTGCCGCACGGAAAAAGCGCTCGATGAAAATATCCGCCAGAAAATCGGCCTGTTCTGTAATGTCCCGTCGCGCAACGTCATCTCGGCGTCCGATGCGCCGACCATCTACGAGGTCCCGCTCAATTTCCACCAGGAAGGGATCGACAAAGCGGTTTGTGAGTATTTGCACCTCGACGTGCCGGAGCCGGAGCTGTCCGGCTGGGAGAGCATGGTCGACCGTATCAAGCACCCCAGCCACCGGGTCAAAGTGGCGATTTGCGGTAAGTACGTCTATCTGAAAGACGCCTATAAATCGATTATCGAAGCTTTCATCCACGCCGGTGAAGAAAACGACGCCCGGGTCGACCTGGTTTGGGTGTCATCGGAGGACATCAAGAAACGCGGGCCCGAAGCGCTGCTTTCCGATATCGACGGGCTTCTGATCCCCGGCGGGTTCGGGGAGCGCGGAGTTGAGGGTAAGATCGAATCGATCCGGTTCGTGCGCGAAAACCACATCCCGTTTTTGGGAATCTGTCTCGGGATGCAGTGCGCCGTGATCGAGTACGCGCGCAACGTCTGCGGCCTCGAGGACGCGCATTCGTACGAATTCTATGCCGAACTCAAGCACCCGGTTATACACCTGATGGCCGACCAGGAGGGCGTCACCGACATGGGCGGTACCATGCGCCTCGGGGCGTATCCCTGCCATCTCGAAAAGGATTCGTTCAGCCTTAAGGCGTACGGGTACCGATGAAATTTCCGAGCGGCACCGTCACCGCTACGAGTTCAATAATTCGTACCGTGAGATGTTCGAGAGTACGTCGCTGAATCTGACCGGTTTGTCGCCCGATGGTCGTTTGGTGGAGATAGTCGAAGTGTCCGATCATCCCTGGTTTGTGGGGGTGCAGTTCCATCCGGAGTTGAAATCGCGCCCGACCAAGGCTCATCCTCTGTTTCGGGATTTCATCAAGGCGGTCGTCGACTACCATCTAAAAAAAAGTCAATTTGACACGTTAGCCGAGAAAGACGACACGGTTAAAAGGGAGAGCGTGGGGTAGGGGGATAGACCATGAGTGTTAAATTTTGATATCTTTTGATTCAAAAAGAACTAGATGAAGCGAATGGCTTTTAAAATTAAATGCTAAATAACAATTGCATAATAAAAAATATTGCTTTTTTTATAATAGAATAGTATAGGGCGGCATTCAGGAATAACTTTTTATAAGATGGCAACAACCCATAATATTTTCGATCATACAAGTAATATCCGCATTACAGGACCCAATTTATTGCCCCCAAAGGCCGGTCCAGAATTAGATTTAGTAAACCGATTTTTATTACGAAAACCTTTATGGAATTTTGCCGATTTTTCTACCACCATATATTGTCAACCTAGATTGGAATCAGGAGTCCCTGATTTGGTGGCAGTGGTTTGGGATCATGGGGTGACCACGTCTTGGTCAAATTGCCGGTCGTTATTGGAGAAAAACGACATTCGCCTTTTGCATTATATATATCATCGCCGTTCAATTTATGAATCAGATTTGGAAGACATGTTTTATTATAATGCCAAACAAAGTCTTTTCAGGTTGCTTGATGCGGATGTACTAATCCGAGAACGCAATAGGTACTACTCAAAACCATTATCAGAAATTTTCGCTGTAAGGCGTATTATTGCAATTGAGGCGAAAATTAGCAATTGGAATGTTGCGTTGTCACAAGCAATTATGAATACATGGTTCGCATCAGACTCATTTATATTAATGCCTAAGCTCCCGACAAACCTCTCTTTTCGCAAATCGGTATTGCATTATGGTATACAATTCCTTGAAGAAAACTCAAAATGTCTAAATATTGATGTTTCCAAAAGCCATATATTGCCGCGTTCCTATGCGTCTTGGCTATTTAATGAATGGGTGTGGCAGGAATCTTCTATGACAAGGAGCCTATAAGAATGAGTCCGCCACTCAGACTTGATTTGGATTGGTTATCTGATAATTTTCCGGGGCTTTCACATTTTCAATTGCTTAACAGCGGTGGATTTAAAACTGTTTTTGCTTGCGATCATAATGCTTTGGGTTCTATTGTTTTAAAAATTTTGCATACCCCGCAAGGTGATGAGGAAACTCGTAGGGAGATTGCAGCAACAAATCAAATAGATTCGAAAAGAATTCCAAAAATTCTAGACATGGGTTCTGTTGATATTCCAATTGTTGGTTTATGTGTTTATCTAATAGAAGAGAGGATTAATGGATCAACACTTCGCCAACTTCTTACCAATGGCCCTTTAGGCAATTCAAGCCTGCTCAAACTAGGATTGGAGGTGCTGCAAATTCTGGGAGAAGCAGAGCAGGCCAAGATAGTACATCGTGACGTAAAGCCAGAAAATATTATGCTTGATAATGCCTCTCAATTCTGGCTATTGGATTTCGGTATTGCAAGACATTTGGCTTTGGATTCTCTTACTGCTTCAGGTTTGCCATTTGGTAAATTCACTTTGGGTTATGCACCGCCTGAACAGATGAGAAATGTTAAATCTGGCATCGATTGTCGCGCAGACATGTTCGCTTTAGGAGTAACGCTATATGAATCAGCCACTGGAGTCAATCCTTTTACTAAAGGGGCGCGGGATGACTTTGAAAAGATAAGCCGTGTTGAGCATATGCAGCTGCCAAAATTATCTTTAAATTTCGCTTCTGCCGATGACTTCGCTGGTTTGGTAGATACAATGGTTCAAAAACAAAGACATCATCGCCCTGCTTCAGTCGCAGAAGCTATTTCGTGGATGAGAGATATTTGCTCTCGGGCCAATATGAATTAGAAAGAACCTTATGCCAAGGGGGAATTAAGTGGAACTTTATTTACAATTTGGATGGGGCATGATGGAACACTGTCGACATCTTTTGTCAAATTGGGGTGGCGGCACAGTGATTCTAAGCCCCAGAGATTTATATGAAGGACAGCTTCTGGGATTTACCGACAGCATGCTGAAAATAAAAGATTGCGCCACGCTTTTGGATCCACAATTTTTCCTACCTCATGCTAATCATAAACGGCTATGTTCTCATGAATATTGGCCATCTGATTATGAGAGTAGTGCCTTTTGGCAAGGTGTCGGGCTAGAACGACTAATCAACAACCTTTTTGATATAAATTCAAGATTGTCAACTTCCCATTTTATTTTGCCTGGTCTTTTGGCCACTAAAATAGACGCTGATTGGCTTAATATACATTCTGCCATCTTTGATATGGCTAAGTCTCTTAACTTGAATTTGCCACTTATAATGACTCTAGCCATATCAGGAGATGCCACTAGGGATAATGATCAAGTAGCATTGCTTATCGAAGAATCGGAAAAATGGGATCCGGCTGGCTATTATATAGTATTTGAGCACCCAAGAGGGCAATACTTGGTTGACGATGTGTCATGGTTACTAAATACATTAGATATTACGGCAACCCTTCGCTTGCGAGGACATCATGTAATTTTAGGATATTGTAATCAACAAATGCTTATTGCTTCAATTACGAAAGTCCAAGCGGTTTCTTCAGGCACATGGATGAATGTAAGATCTTTCCCACAAAATAAGTTTAAAACTGATGATGATGACGATATAAAGCAACGTGCAATTTGGTATTATTGTCCCTGACCTTCCCCCCATTTGATGGACACTCAGTTAAGACACGGTGATTGCTTCCGTGTCGGTTGTGGTCTGGCGGCGGATTCGTACTCGGCCGGGCTCACTGAACCCAGCGACGAATGCCGACGCTGACCGTTGTAAAACACCTCAATATACTCAAAGATCTTCGCCTTCGCTTCATCTCTGGTCACGAAGTTCTCGTGATGCACCAGCTCCTGCTTCAACGTGCCCCAGAACGACTCCATCGGTGCGTTGTCCCAGCAATCACCTCTCCGACTCATGCTGGTGATGGCCTGATGCTGACGAAGGAGCTTTTGATAGTCTCCGGCCGCATACTGCTTGCCCTGGTCGCTGTGGTGGATCAGCCCCGGACCCGGGCGATACCGCACCAGGGCCTGCCCAAGCGCGCTCAAGGTCAACTCAGCGTTGATCCGAGGACTCATGGCACAGCCGACCACCCGACGGGTGTACAGATCCAGCACGCCGGCCAGATACAGCCAGCCCTCGGTCGTCGGGATATACGTGATATCAGCTAGCCACACCCGGTTCGGACTGGCAGCGGTAAAGTCGCGGCTCAACAGATTCGGCGCCACCGGCAACTTGTGCTTCGAATCCGTCGTTGCCTTGAACTTTTTTACCGCCTTTGGCCGTATCCCATGCAGACGCATGAGCCTGGCCACTCGCTTCTCGTTACAGACATGTCCCTGATCGTGCAACTCATCGGTCACACGAGGCGAACCGTAGGTCCGACGACTCCTCAGGTACGCCTGCCGGATCAGCGGCAGCAACTGCCGATTCTGCATCGACCGCGCACTCTCCGGTCGGACCAGCCAGGCATAGTAGCCGCTCCGTGAGACACTCAGCACCCGGCTCATCAACGTAAGTCGAAACTGTGACGCATGGTCCCGCATAAAGGCATATCTCACTTCGACCGGCGACTGAAGACGGCCAGCGCTTTTTTTAAAATGTCCCGCTCCTCCGTCACATCGGCCAATTGCCGCTGCAACCGACGCAGTTCTTCCTGCTCCGGACTCAGGTGACCCTTACCCGGAAATGCCGCCTCGCCCTCCTGGGCAAACTGGCTGCGCCACCGATGCAGCATGTTCTCGCTGATTCCCAGATCACGGGCCACCCCGGCCACTGTCCGGCCCGCCTCACGGCTCAGCCGGTACCTGCTTCCAACTTGAACTCCCGGTCGTACTTCCGTCGATTCGATCCTGATGACATCTGAACACCTCCGGATAGTAACATAACCCTATCCTTTCGATCTGTCCACTAATCCGGGGGAAGGTCACCCCATGCTTTGTCGGAATATAAAATGCCCTATTTAGATTTAGCGCAAAGATTTGGTTTGTTGAGCCAAATGATGCCCGACGAAGAACTTGATGGTGGTTACGTATCACAATTATTTTCAGGCGCACAACCTTCTGTTGTTGGCTTTACGGAACAATTGGCATTTCGCCATTATTTAAATGCTTTGCATTATCAAGTAGAATCGGCCGTAAAGCCGACATTTTTGGAGACATTCGAATTTTATGAAACTGTCCTAGATAGGGCAGATGAAATTCTTGCGGAGCTTAGATCCTCTGGAATTAAATGGCAATTTCGGGATTTTTCAGAAATACTTGATGTAAATCGAGCTGCTCTTGGTGGCTTTATGGTGCAGCGAGAAGCCATAATGAAAAGGAAGTGGAACGAAATGTAAATCCACTACGCCGTCAGGAATTCATGCCTTAATGGGTGGTCCTACATTCAATGACGGGCTTTATTGAACACCGTTCGTTCAGGCCGGGTCGCCCATAGCTTGCTGTGGGTTCCTCCGGCCATCAGCGTCCATTTTCGCTTTTTCACCACCAACTCAATGTTGAATCTGGCCGCACCCCTTTAATATGAGACCTATAACTATATCCAAGTCGAATTCATTTGCAAATCACACGAGTAGAAGGGGCTACCCAAAAAATAAAAAATTAGGAATACGAACCCATTTCGCCGCAACCCCAAATAGCGCTACGGATTATATGAAATCGAGGAGCATTGTTGTCCATCATCCCCTTTCCTCCTCCGCAACCCGGGGCCCGAAGCCAGCGCCTAAATATGTCAACCCATTCCACTTCATAACCTTATATCCTTCAATACAGTACAGGGTTATCCACGAAGAAAAAACATACTTTATTAAGTGGTTTTTTGGAACTTCAGACCCAGCCAAACTGTTAAATATGCTATACCGGACTAATTAAGTCCTAATTGGGTGAAAAAACCGACCAAATCAGAAAATAGTGAAGAAACTTAGTAAAACCGCTTCGATGGAGGATTCACCGATGAGAAAAGCTTATGTCTCAATGATTGCGCTCGTTCTCGGACTGGCCTTTGTCATGGCCCCGATCGGCGCTTTCGCCTGCGGTGGTGCCAAAACCGGAACCACCAGTGCCAATGCCTCGACTGTCAACGCCAAATACGCCGGCGCCGATAACGCCTGCTCAATGGCCAACAAGGCCGCCTGCAGCGGCAAATCGGCTTCCATGTCGGCCGACGCCGAAAAAACTGCCACCGAAACCAAGTTCGCTTCGGCCACGTTCCATGTGACCGGTATGCACTGCGGCGCGTGCGAAAACAAGGTTACTACGGCCCTCAAGAACACCGTCGGTGTCGACAAAGTGGACAAAGTCGATTACAAGACCGGGACGGCTGTCGTGACTTATGACGCCGCCGTGGTTGGCTGCACGAGCAATATGACCAAGGCCATCGACGCGGCCGGTTTCAGCGCCGAAGTCGTACCCGCTGTCGCCACCGATGCCGTGAACGCCGGTGCCCAGGGTTGTCCGTACGCCAAGTCGTGTGCCAACATGACCGATGCCCAGAAGGCCGCCTGCGCTGCCAAGTGCCCGGCTATGACGGGTGACAAGGCCTCGACCACCGAGACCAAAACTGAGACCAAGACCGACGGGTCTATGTAATAAATACCAATCCTTGCAACTCCTTGTGGGCGGGTGCAACTCCCGCCCTTTTTTTATCCCGATAAACCATACCCGATTAATCCGCATATAACGCTTGACAATCGCGGCTTTTTAGCTAAAATGGTGTTAAAAGCTTATTTTATGCGTAACAGGAGGTATGTTTAGTGCGCAAAATCATCATTCTCACGCTGGTCCTGATGCTCGGTTTGGCTGTCAATATGATGGCCGAGGAATGCACCGCTCACAAAGGCGATGCCCAGACCACCGCGGCCGTCGCCACGACACCTGCCACGGCCACGTACGCCGGAGTCGAACTCGACCCGTCCAAATGCTGTCCCGACTACCAGGGCAAGTGTGAGCTTATCTGCCTGGATATCAAAGGTATGACCTGCACCGGCTGTGAAGAAGCTATCACGAAAGCCCTCGGCGCCACCGATGGTGTCATCAAAGTTATGGCCGTCGATTACAAAGAAGGCGCGGGCGTTGTCGCGATCGATCCCGACAAAGTCCAGCAGGAAAAAGTCCTGGAAGCCATCAATGGTCTCGGCTATAAAGCCAAAGTGTTGCCGCAAGTCAGCGCACACGCTGGATGCAGCCCAACCAAGGCCGCCGAGTGCATGAAGACCGGTTTCAAATGTCCGAGCCAGAAAACCGCGGAGACAATGAAGACCGAAGAAAAGAAAGACGCCAAGACGGCGACCGAATAGAAATTTCTTGTAGATGATTTCAAAGGCGAGGCTTTTGGCCCCGCCTTTTTTTGTGGCTGCTTAGGGAATTGGGAAGATGGGGCAGATGAAGACATCTGCCGCCCACGTGAAGTGGCTGTTCGGGTACTGTGCGCGGCACTTGTCCACAAGTGCCCGAGCGCCGGAATAAGCAAAGAAAGATGATGGGGCAGATGTGGACATCTGCCGCCCACAAACCGGCAGACGGGGGCGTCTGCCGGTCACAAGAGCGACTTTTTTCTTTGCAGTTTGGATTGCCAAAGCTCTAAAGCGTATATATAATTGGATATGCGAAGATTATTGATTTTGTTTCTGATCGCGTTTTCTGCCCTCACCGCGAACGCCGCCAAGTACGCCGGAGAGCCGTTCTCCCTCGGAGTCGGTGCGCGCGCGCTGGCTATGGGTGGAGCGGTCATCGCCGGGCCGTTCGACGCCTCCGCTGCGTACTGGAACCCGGCCGGGTTGAATTACCTTAGCGGTCACAACATCATCGCGATGCACGCCGAGACGTTCGGTTCGCTGCTCAATCACGATTTTGTCGGCTATGCCCGCCGCCGAGTGGACGATCAGTTTTCTTTGAAAGCCTACGGGTTCTATTTCTATTACCTCGGCGGGGGCGGCATCAAGATCACCGATTTCGACGCCGTCACGCGTCGCTATTTCGTGGTGCGCGAGGAATCGCACGGTGACTATATGCTCGGGGCATCGGCGTCGGGGAAGATCAAAGACAAGGTCGACGTCGGCGCGACGGTGCGCGTCATCTATCGCGATATGCCGACCATCTCGGGGTACGGACTGACGCTCGACGTCGGGGCGCTGTACGACGTTCATAAGTACGCCCGCCTGGGCCTGATGGTGACCGATATCACGTCGGGATTCATACGCTACAGCGGCGGGACGACCGAGTCGGTATTACCGACGGTCAAGCCGGGTATCATGCTGCACTATAGTAAGTACGATTTCACGGGGCGGCTGGTCGGGTCGGGCGACATCAAGTTCGAGGGGATCAAGTACGCCGCGCAGTTTTATCAGGGAAATATTTCGCTCGACACGCACTTCGGCCTGGAGGTCGGATATCGCGAGATGGTGTTCGGGCGGGCCGGGTTTGACATCGGCAATTTCACCGGCGGGGTGGGGGTAAACATCAATAACATCACGGTCGACTTGGCCTATCTTCACAATGCCGATCTCGACGAAACCTTCCGCGTCAGCGCCGGATATCGGTTTTAGAATTTCTCCGATATAGAGTCCGTCTGTTCAATTTCTGACAATCATTGATATTTCTGTAATTTCGTCGATTCTCAATGCCGATATTTCTAATGAATATATCACTCCAATCCGGGAGGTCTTCTGACCAAAGAAATGTCATTATCCAGACGAGCTACCATTGCATTGGCATTGACCATAGGATTCTACGCGATGGCTCTGATACTTGGTCTGGGAGTCCTCTCTATCCCGATTATATTGGCGTATATAACCGGTCACATATATTTCAGGGTGGTTTTCGTCTGTCTGATTACCGGGATAACGATTCTCTGGGCCGCGGCTCCTCGCAGGGATAAATTTGTTCCTCCGGGTCCGTTATTGACGCCTTCGGCCAATCCGAAGTTATTTGAGATTATAGCTGAAATGGCAAAAAAAACCGCTCAGCGGATGCCCGATCACGTTTATCTGGTTTATGATTTCAATGCCTGGGTGGCGGAGCGGGGCGGTGTCGGCGGTTTCGGCGGCGACAGGATCATGGGACTGGGACTGCCGTTGTTAAAGGAAGTCAATATTGCACAGTTCAAAGCGATAATCGCCCATGAATTCGGACACTATTACAACGGCGATACTTCCATCGGTTCCAGGATATATCGTATTCATGCGGCAATCGAACGAACGTTAACGAGCCTTCAAAACAATCGTTCAATAATGCAATTGCCGTTCAAATGGTACGGGAAAAAGATTCTTAAAGTCACCAGCGGGGTTTCCAGAAGTCAGGAATTTGTAGCCGACAAACTGTCCGCCACATTGGTGGGCAAAGACGTGGTGATTGACGCCCTTGAGACATCAGCAATGAAAGGAGCGGCGTTTGGAGAATATTGGAGCGATGAGTTTGCGCCCATGATAGAATCAGGTTTGTTGCCGCCGTTTCTTGAAGGATTCAGTCGGTATCTTAAAATGGACACCATACAGAAAAAAATGACCGAGGCAATACAGGATGAGCTGAAAAGGACAAAGACCGATGAGTACGATTCACATCCAACCATAAAGGAAAGACTAAACGCGATTGCTGCAATGAATTGTGACGGCGGCAAAATCGATCCCACACCGGCCATAAACCTTGTCAAGGATCCCGAAAGACTCGAACGGGCAATTCTGAAATCCACTATAAAATACGACTATTTCAAGACCCTGAAACCAATGTCCTGGGACGATGATGTGGCTCCGTTATATATTTCCAACTGGGAAAACGACCTTAAGGGATTTACGAAGTTGCTTCAGCAAGTCACTCCTGATAAACTGCCGGAAATTGTCAAAAATCCGATTGACTGTATGAAAATGATTGATTCGAGAAAGATTATCCCCCAAATAGAGTTTCCTTATATAATTCACCGGCTGCAGTTTATCCTCTCGGCCGGATTGGGATTGATGCTGTTGCAGGATGACTGGAATTTCCATAAAAGACTGGGCGAAGAAATTCTCTTTACGAAGGGCGATGCCAAGCTAAATCCGTTTTCGGTAATTCCTGAGCTGACCGATGGCAAATTGACTCAAAATCAATGGATTGAATTTTGCAATATTCACAGCATTGCGCACAGGAGTTTGTTTACACAGGCGGTAAAGGTGTCATAACCGTTATTCTCGTTTCCATAATAATTCCGAAACAAGATATCATTCGACGAAACCTTCCGCGTCAGCGCCGGCTATAGGTTTTAAGAAAAGTCTTTGAAATTATAAGTTTCTATTTATATTTATTCAAATCATCTGTATTCATTGGTTTCGCTTAGGAGTTTTTGAGCGTTATTGATATGTCATCAGAAAATATAACATCAAATAAATTTGATAATGTTCGCATAGATTTGCAATTAAAAAAATGGCGCGAACGACTTCTGGATTTATCAAAAAATAATCCACTTCTAGGGATTAACCGATCCCGAATGAGCAAACTTCAAGTGAAGGAAAAAGATGGAGCATCACTTTTTTCTAGGATAGTAATCAACGGCGATGTGTTAAAGATGCCCTTGGTTAAAAGGAATCCGCCAAACAAGGATGTGGACGAATTACAGGGCATTTCGGAAATTGAGGGCTTGGATGAATATGAAATAATAGAAGGAGATATTGCATTTAATGCCATACCAAAGGATCTCCGTCGACTCCAGAGAAGGATTTACGACAACGGACGAATGACAGTTGAAGAGCGCGGTGTGACAACTTTGCATCTTACATTTGGTCAGCTATTATGGTTTGATCAAGCACTCGGGGAATCAATATCTCCTATTATTCTTGTACCATGTGAAATAGTAAATCACGGGCCCAGCGCTCATATGCGGCTTAAGATGACGGATGAAGAAGTTCAAATCAATCCCGCGCTTGAATTATTTCTTAGAGAAAAACACCATATCAAATTGCCAGCCTTGGATGACCAACCAAATTTGGAGACGTTACAATCAATCTTGAGTCAAATTGCCTCAAGTGTTGCTGAGCCCGGATGGAAAGTAGAAGAAGCAATCTGGTTAAGCACTTTTTCATTTGAATCCTTGGTAATTTACAAGGATTTAGAGGCAATGACTGAATTGTCACAAACTAACCCAGTAATTGCTGCATTTGCACAAGCCCGGATGATTAATGAAAAATCGGAGGCTTTGGGGGATAATCTGGACAAGCTCGAAATCCCAAAAATTGTTCCTGTTCCAGTATTACCAGCTGATGCATCTCAACTGCACGCTTTAACAATGGTTTCCTTGGGTAAACACGTTGTTGTACATGGGCCACCTGGAACCGGCAAGAGTCAAACCATTTGTAATCTTATCGCAGATGCAATAGGCAGAGGAAAACGGGTTTTGTTTGTAAGTGCAAAAATGGCGGCATTAGATGTCGTATATGATAGACTTGTCAGTCTTGGATTGCAACGATTCTGTTTAGAAGCACATAGCACAAAAGCCGGCAAGACTAAAATTATTGAGGAACTCAAACGAACACTTGAATTGTCTTCTAATGGAGAGAATGATGAATTTAATAATCAACTCGACAATTTGAAGCGTATTCGAGTACGCCTAAATGAATATGTCAGAGAAATTCATATAAAACGTAAACCTCTTGAAATGACGATTTATCAAGCAATTGGGAAACTAGAAAAATTATTTGGTTTCCCAACAGTGGAATCAGATTTGCCATGGGAAAATATTCTAGATTGCAGCCATAGCCAGATTCGTGACATCACAGAACTGTTAGAGGATTTGAGCCTGCGAGCCGATGTTTATGCGAAAAAACATTTTCATCCTTGGCGAGGAGTTAAAATTGAGGAGACTGAGCCTTTTGATATAGATTCTATTAAGAAAAATCTTTCAATTATGGTTGAGTTATTAGAGCGATTGAATTGCTTTGTTGCCGAGATGAAAGTCATAATGGTGCCAACTGAAGATGAATTCAACCTTTCAGATCTGCGGAATTTGTTGCCTATTTTTGAATCATTGGTTAAATGTGAAAAATTACCTAGCATGTGGCTAGATTCATCATCGGTAGAAATCGAACAACTTGAAAAACTTTGTATTGCAGGAAAAGAGAAATCAGAAAAATACCATATTATTAAATCTCAGGTGAAGTCAATTACATCTTATGATGCACATGAACTTTATGATCTACTTCAACTTTTGGACCATAAGTTTAAATATTGGACTCGGATTTTCAATCTAAAATACTGGAAGTGGAGATCAGAAGTAAAAAGCAAGTTATTGGCGAATGTTAATTTATTTTTGCTTCACTTTTGGCCTATCGTGAGCTTTCAAAGACAATTGTGGAAATAGAAGAGTGGTTTAATAATGAAGGGAAAAGGCTGGGTGAATTTGCGGCCGATCCCATAAATGATTCTATTGCGCTAAGTAAAGCTCGTGATGAATTTCATCTCGCATATTGTCTTAGAATTGCGATGGAAAAAAATATAATTCGTTGTGTAAGCGGAAATGCGCGTCTTTTATCAAATATTAGTGAATCCGCAAAGCGGATCATAGATATACTTACTGGGGAAAAACTGCAGTTGGCCATGTCCTATATAGAATCATCATGGCCACAGGGTTTTATCGAGAACAGTACAATGTATCGGGCAAACATGAGCGTGGTATCAACGCGATGTAATGAAATTCTAAGTTCTATAAATAAATTTCACGAATGGCTTGCTCTTCAAAGCATTATTGGCAAATGTCGTATTGTGGGGCTTAAATCATTTCTTGATGCTATGGATGGTATTAGTGTTGCTGATGCACCGGAAATATTTCAAAAGATGTTTCTTCGACGTTGGATAGGTGCCTCATGTGACAAAAATCCCATACTGCGTGAATTTAGCGGTGTCTCTAGAGAGGAACTGATTCGTAAATTTGAAGAAATTGATTTGAAAATTCGAATTGCAGCCATTAAACAAATTCATCTAATTGCATCGGAACCTGCACAAAAAGTAGCAATGGCAGATTATGGATATGGTGATGCTGGGGAAATTGGCATACTGAGACGAGAATTGCAGAAACGGAAACGCATTAAACCGTTAAGGAAGCTTTTTGCAGAAATACCACATGTCCTACAAGCCATTAAACCTTGCTTGCTAATGAGTCCAATTTCTGTATCCACATTTTTAAAGCCAGATGGGATAACTTTTGACTTGGTTGTATTTGATGAAGCATCGCAACTTCCAACGCCTGACGCCATTCCTTCAATCTTGAGGGCAAAACAAGTGGTGGTGGCGGGAGATGAAAATCAATTACCTCCGACATCGTTCTTTTTGGCTTCCACAATCTTTGATCAGGATAGTTTAAATGATACATCGGATGAAAATGAGCCTCTTGAATCACTTCTTGATGAATGTGTTGCAATAAAGCCGGTATTTGAAGAATCCAAAATTATATGGCACTATCGAAGCAGGGATGAACGACTCATCAATTTTTCTAATCATTTTTTCTACGATAATCTGCTGATTACTTTTCCACAAGCAGCCATTAATAATGAAGCCGGAGGGGTGAAACTCGTTTATACTTCTGATGGAATTTGGGATAAGGGACGGAGTCGAACCAATAGAGTTGAAGCAAGACGTGTTGTGGAATTGATTGTAGAGAATTTTGCAAAATTCCCTGAGAGGACAGTAGGTGTGGTTGCTATGAATGCAGCCCAGAAGGAAGCAATTGAATATTTTCTGGATGATGAAATTGAAAAACGCCCGGATTTAATGTCATTTATTGATAAAAATAGGCCAGAGCCATTCTTCATTAAATCCCTAGAAAATGTTCAGGGTGACGAACGAGACACGATAATTATAAGTGTGGGCTATGGAAAAACAATTGATGGAAGCTTGAGCCTCAATTTCGGCCCTTTAAACCGGGATGGAGGCTGGCGACGATTAAATGTTCTTGTTACGCGCGCGAAATATCAAACAATATTGGTTACTAGTCTCCAGAGTTATGAATTAAGCGCCGTAAACCCGGCGAATAAAGGCGCGACTATGCTTCGCAATTTTATTCAGTATACCGAGATGAATTGCAATATACCATTTACTCCGGCGAAAACCACTTTTCATGAAACAAATGATTTTGAAGATGGAGTCGCCGAAGCCCTTAGGAGTTTAGGCCTTGATGTCGACGAGCAGGTCGGAGCAGGCTCATTTAGGATAGATTTGGCCATCCGAGATAAAAGGGAAAAGAGCCGTTACATCATGGCTATAGAATGTGATGGGGCAACATATCACAGCGCGAAAACAGCACGAGACAGGGATCTGCTCCGTCATGAAATTTTGCGAGCACAAGGTTGGAAGATTCATCGGCTTTGGTCGACCGACTGGTTTCGCGACAGAGAAAACGCCCTGAAATCAATTTTGAATAGTCTAGAACTGGCCTATTCAGCTCCAATCAATGAATCCATTCAAGCGAACCCAATTAGTGAAGTTAATGGCAATAATACTGAAATTTTCGCGGCCATTAATGATAATGAGAATAGGAAGAATGGATCTTTTATAAGGAAATATAAAGAAGGGGAGGTTTATGAAAAATACGACATTTCGAAAATATCAATGAACCATACAGTTAAATACGATTTAATTAGTATAATTAGCGATATAGTAATTTATGAATCGCCATTGCATGAGAATATCCTTGTAGATCGGTTGAAGGAGATATGTGGCTTTTCTAGAGCAGGATCAAACATACTTAATAATATTAAACATGCACTTTCTATAGCTGCAAAATCAAAAGGATTCTTAATAAATAATTCTGGTTTCATTTATAAGGATGAAAAAAGACCTGTGGGTTTTAGATTACCCGCGCCCGGTATAAAAAGGGATATAGAGTTGGTGGCACCGGAAGAAATAGAAAACTCAATATTGTATCTAGTTGAAGATCAATTTGGTTTTTCGAAGGATGAGTTGCCAAAAGCAATTTTAACGTTATTTGGTTATGGAAAAGCCCGTTCTGAACGTTGTGAGGTGATTAATTCCATCGCCGATAAATTGATCGAGCAAAACAAATTACGTTTAAGTGGTTTTACGCTATACCTTTCATAACAACTGCAAGACAATACTGCCGTGATCCGAGCATCTTAATTTCTTTTATCTTGCCAATCCGTCCGTATTTCAATATTTGCACGCGGCCTTTGTCCACAAGTGCCCGAGCGATGGAATGAGCAAGGAAAAAAGAAGAAGGTGTAGCATAGCTCGCCAATAATAAGTTTCAGTTGGTTATGATTGAAGAGGGGCAGATCCTTCTCGGAATCAGGAGACCTGTGGACATCTGCCGCCCACGGAATTATCCATTTTGTCCAGAGAATTGACATTAGATAAGCTGCCCAAAAAAGTTTTGGAGAAGCTCGATATTGAGTCGGTGTACGGTGCGTCGAGGTGTGAGCTTGCAGCGGAAAGATGAAGGGGAAAGAAAGCGTCAAGGAATTGCTCGAGAAAGCCGGGTTTTCCTTGGTCAGATTCCGCCGCCTGCCGGGTAATATCGGGCTGATTACAGGTGTAAAACCCAAAGCGCGCTGATCTCCTGAATTTATTCGTCCGCCCAATCACGGCCCTTATCAAAAACATTGACACAATAGCTCCATAAATACGTATTTACAGTGTCAATTACGGTTATTGGTGAAATGGCCGAAGAAATTTCAATGGATTTAAAAAAGGAGAGTCCGATGGACAGCAAATTCTTCAACTTCATTTCCCCGTATCTGAAATTTATCGATTCGGGAAACCTGTTCCGTCAACCGTTCGGCTGGCTCTACACCCTCATGGCGGCGCTCAATCTGCTGCTGCCGTTCTATGTTTTGTATCAGGCTATTGCCAACCATATCTTTCAGCTTCCCGCCAAATACTTCTTTGGATTCTTTTTCGCGTGGATAATTATCGCCGCGGCCTGCTGGATCGGATTCCAGCTCTGGTGGGACCGCAAAGCGAAAGTCAACGCGACCTCGTCGATGGGCGACGATTTCATCGTCACGCCGGTCTTCGCTCATTTCATCCAGACTTTCGGAGAGTGGCTGGGGACTTTTGTCGCGATTGTCGGGACCCTGTTATCGGTGTTCGCGTCGATCTTTCTCGGCGGACAGGGCAGTATGCTCGGTCAGAGTCTGGGACTGGGCTTCTTAAATATCGGTTTCTCGGCGATCATTATCATGCCGATAATGGGGTTCATAATTATAGTCGTCTCGCGTTTCCTGGCCGAGTTGTGCCGCGCTCTCGCCGCCATCGCCAATAATACCAGAAGAGGATAGGGGTATTGCGGCCGACAGGTATATTCCTGCTGACCGCATTACGATTCAGGTTACATAATTTTAAAGCTTCGGACCTGCCGTCGCTAATAGGCCATAGCCGAGATGCCCAATATTAGTTGAACGTGACTAAATTTCGATCGATCGCGCGTTGTATTGCCGACCCCCAGACTTGCATAAGCCTGGAAATGTCGTTTGAATTCATAGCCTCCCCCGAATAAGAAACCGATACCCGCATTATTGCTGCCAAAATGGTCGTCGTCGGTTACCCATAACTGAAAGCCGGCTCCAAACATAAAAAATGGGGAAGGCGAATGTGCCCGGCCATATTGAAAAAAGGTTAGTCCGGCGAATCCCTGCTCAACGTCAACTTTTCCTCTGGAATATTCGACTAATATATGAGAAAGCGATTCCTTATAGGAGATGCCTTCGAAATAAATCGCAATCAAGGATTTATTATACCAGCCGTGGCCGATAAAAAAACTGGAAGCAAGTCCGCTATTATTGAAGTTCCTAAATTTGGGGGATTCATTGGAGTTTCGCGCAATTGGTCCATAGCCCGCCCCCAAACCCAAAACAAAGCCCTTTCGTCTTCCATTAAAGGCGTTGGCCTGAAGCGCGCATATCAGAGTTAAAAAAATAAGACAAATGATGGCCTTTTTCATAGCGACCCCCAGTATTAGATTTTGACAATCAAAGGTTGGCTGCAATTTAATCTGATCCTGATTCTGACGCAAGATGATTGATCAATTTTGAAGACATTCGCGGAATTTTGGTTGATATCGTTTATTGAATTCGGGCAATATCAACGCCGTTATATAATTCCGGGCTTTTTTTTCGGCCTGTTTGTGAAAAAAATAACAAAATATCGCGAATCGGGCTTGACATTTAATCCGAAATTCATATTTTCAAAATTTAATTTTAAGGATGGGTGGCAAGTGCCCGGATTTTTTAAGTCACCGAAAGGTGGAGGACGGAATCTTCGAACCGTCGGACTACTGGGCGTCATTCCGTTGATGATCGGCGTCGCGCCGCTGATAGGTTATGTGATAGGCAACTGGCTCGACACCAAACTCGGCACCGGCCCCTATCTGATGGTCGTCTTTATCGCGCTGGGATTCGGAGCGGCGATAAAAGAGACCATAAAGATAATAAAAGAGGCTAACCGCGAATCCGAGGACTAATGACCGCTTCGATGGACATATCTTTTATCGACCGGACATTGAAAACTACGGCCGTCCTGATCCTGCTGTTTCTTGCTCTGGGAACGTTGCACTTCGCTTTCTATGACGTCCTCGCCGTGGTTTCCGGGGCAATCTGGTCGATCATCAATTTGTACTTTCTCGCGCTTTTGATTCGAGCTACGATTCGACCCGAGGGCCCGGACAAAGTCGTTGCCCTGGTTTTGCTGTTCATAAAAGTCCCGCTTTTGTATTTGGCGGGATATTTTCTTATACAGGTCCCGATGTTCAGTGTCGGTTATCTGGTCATCGGTTTTTCGGTACCGCTTGCGGTCATGTTTTTGAAGGTCCTGGGCCGGGTGCTGCTCGGACTGGACAATAAGAAGCCCAATCACGAACGCCAGCAGGAGGCTGCCTGATGTTGATATACTATATGCATCTGATGTGCATGGCCATCGGCAAGTGGATGCCGCTTATTTTTGCCACGACCACCGGAAGTGCCGAACACGGAGCGGCGGCCGGGCACGAAGGCGGGGGACATGAAAGCCCGACCCCGCAGCTGCCGAGCCTTATCAGCATGGTGTTCGGACACGAAAGCCTCGCTCACACCTGGGTCAACATCATTTATGCTTTTGCCGCGGCCATTTTCCTGTGCATCATCGCGGTATCGGTATACAGGAAACGTCAGATGATTCCGGGGCCGTTCCAGAACGCGGTCGAAATGCTGGTCGAGAGCATGTACAATTTCATGCAGACGATCCTCGGCAAGGAAGCCCGTAAGTACACCCCGTTTCTGGGAACGCTCTTTTTTTATATTTTGGTTATGAACTGGATGGGTATGGTTCCTCTGGCCCATTCTCCGACGACAAATTTAAACACGACCGTCGCCCTGGCGGTGATAGTGTTCCTGTACGCCCAGTACACCGGTATCAGGCGGCTGGGGATAATCGGCTATCTCGATCACCTGGCCGGGTCGCCGCGCGACGCGGTCTCGTGGGTGATGGTAATAATTATGTTCCCGCTGCACATCATCGGGGAACTGGCCAAGCCGCTCAGCCTGTCGCTTCGTCTGTTCGGCAACATCACCGGTGAGGACGTTTTGATCGCGGTGTTTGTCGGGCTCGGTGTGGCGATACTGTCGTTCCTTCCAGTCGGGCTGCCGCTGCAGTTCCCGTTTTATTTTCTGGGGCTGCTGCTGTCGACGATACAGGCTTTGGTGTTTACGCTTTTGTCGGCGATATACATTTTGCTGATGCTGCCCCACGAGGAGCATGCACATTAAACGGAAAAGAAGTAAAGTTAAATAAAAGACCAAACGTTTTAGGAGGACACAATGGACTTTCAGGCGATGATCAGTTTAGGCGCCCCGCTGGGCCTGGGTTTTGCCGCAGTGGGTTCGGCTTATGGTATCGGTCGTGCGGTAGGCTCGGCCATGGAAGCCATGGGTCGTCAGCCGGAAGCGGCGGCCAAGATTCAGACCGCCATGATTATCGGTGCGGCCTTTATCGAAGCTCTGACCATTTATGTCTTTATCGCTTTCTTCATTGCGATGGGCAAGGTAGGATAATAATTACGATGCGGACGCGGCCGGAAGCACGTCTTTCGGCCGTCTCCGGTAATTAACAAGCAAGACGGTGGAAATATGATAAGTCTTGAATGGCAACAATTGCTCACTCATGCCCTCGGCTTTCTGCTGATGCTGTGGGTTCTCAAGAAATTCGCCTGGCATCCGCTGCTCAACCTTATGGACGAGCGTCGGAATAAGATCAAAGACGAGTTCGAGAGAATCGACACCGAAAAGGCTGAGACGGAAAAGATCAAAGCCGGTTATGAAGGCAAGCTGAAGAATATCGACGCCGAGCGGCGGCAGAAAATAGCCGAGGCGGTTAACGAGGCCAACAAAATGGCTTCGGACATAAAAATAAACGCCCAGGAAGAAGCCCGGGGAATTATCAACCGCACCAATGAACAGCTCGTACGCGACGTGGCCAAGGCCAAAGTTCAGCTCAAAGAAGAGATGATCACGATCACTCTGACGGCGGCGCAGAATATCCTGCGGGAAAAACTGGATGAGGCCAAAGAACGGCAGTTGATCGGTCAGTTTATCGACAATATTGAGAAAGCTTAGAAGATATGCTCGCGCAACAGGTAGCCAAAAAATATTCCGGGGCCCTGCTCGAACTGGCCAACGAACACAATATACTCGATAAAGCCTGGGATCAGTTCAAAGCGGTTGCGGATTTTCTCAAGATAGACAATACCTTTCTTGATTTTATGTCCGCGCCGCAGGTGCCCGATGAAGCCAAAGACGAACTGATCGGCAAGGTCTTCTCGACACGGCTGGAAAAACCGCTGTTCAATTTTATACTGTTTCTGGCCCGTAAACGGCGGATTGCTTTCCTTCCTGAAATCGTCGAAGAGTTTGACCGCCTGGTCAAAGCCGAGAAAGGAATTGCCCGGGCGACCTGTATTACGACGACCCGGATTTCCGACGCCGAGCGCAGCCGGCTGATTGAACAATTAACCCGAAAGACGTCTTTCAAGATCGAACTGGACGAAAAAATCGACAAGAGCATTGTCGGCGGTATGATTATCATACTGCACAATAAGATCATCGACGGTTCGATAAGGTACGGCCTGGATCAGTTAAGGAACCGCCTGATGAAAGTGCGCGTCCACTGACCATTGTGCCCGGGTTTGAGGAAATTTTGATATAGATGCGCCGCACGATACTCGGCGGTTGCAACCGCGCCGGACGAAAAAAAGAAAATTCGTCGCGGCCGACAAAACGGAGAGCATTGTTTAACAACGAAATAAAGTCTGTATTTGAATAGAGGTATTTACGATGGGTTTAAATCCAGAAGAAGTCTCTTCAATCATAAAAAAAGAGGTTGAGGGGTACGAAACCAAGCTGGAGATGGAATCGGTCGGGACGGTTCTCCAGGTTGGCGACGGCATTGCCCGTGTCTGGGGTCTCGAAGATGCCATGATGTCCGAGCTGGTGGAATTTCCGGGTGACATTGTCGGCCTGGTGCTGAACCTCGAAGAGGACAGCGTCGGTGTCGCCGTGTTCGGAGACGTCCAGGCGGTTAAGGAAGGCGATACGGTTCGCCGCACCGGCAAAGTGGCTCAGGTCCCGGCCGGCGATGCGCTCATCGGTCGCGTCGTCAATCCGCTCGGTCAGCCGCTCGACGGCAAAGGCCCGATTGTAACCGATAAGTTCAGAATTCTCGAAGGCAATGCTCCCGGTGTCACCCAGCGTCAGCCGGTGAAAGAGCCGGTGCAGACCGGCCTCAAGGCCATCGACTCGATGATTCCGATCGGTCGCGGTCAGCGCGAGCTGATTATCGGCGACCGCGGAACGGGCAAGACGGCCGTGGGTATTGACACGATCATAAATCAGAAAGATACCGATTTATTCTGTATCTATGTGGCTATCGGGCAGAAAACGTCGACCGTGGCCAAGGTGGTGAAAATTCTCGAAGATCACGGCGCCATGGAATACACGACGGTCGTGGCGGCCAACGCTTCCGATCCCGCTCCCATGCAGTTTATTGCACCGTACGCCGGCTGCTCCATGGGTGAGGAATTCCTGTACAACGGCAAACACGTGCTTGTCATATACGACGACCTGTCCAAACACGCCTGGTCGTACCGTCAGCTTTCGCTTCTTCTGAGGCGTCCGCCGGGACGCGAGGCGTACCCGGGCGACGTATTTTATTTGCATTCGCGCCTTTTGGAAAGATCGGCGAAACTGAACGATGAACTCGGCGGCGGATCACTGACCGCCCTGCCGATTATCGAGACGCAGGCCGGTGACGTCTCCGCGTACATTCCGACCAATGTCATTTCGATTACCGACGGTCAGATCTTTTTGGAATCGGACCTGTTTTATTCGGGTATTCGTCCGGCCATCAACGTCGGTATCTCGGTCTCCCGTGTGGGTGGTAACGCCCAGACCAAGGCGATGAAAAAAGTCGCCGGGTCGCTTCGTCTCGATCTCGCCCAGTACCGCGAACTGGCGGCTTTCGCCCAGTTCGGTTCCGACCTCGACGCCGCCACTCAGCGGCAGTTGACACGCGGTGAAAAGATGGTCGAGATTCTCAAGCAGGGTCAGTACGAACCGATGGTGATGCCGCAGCAGGTTATGATCATCTGGGCCGGTGTCAACGGATATCTGGACAGTCTGCCCAAAGCGCAGCTGGCCGAATTCGAGAGGGAGTTCCTCTTGTACTGTGCCGAGAAATATCCGGACATTGCCGAGATGATCAAGAAGGAAAAGAGCCTGTCAGACAACACCGTGGCCAAGCTCAAGGAAGCCACGGAGAAATTTAAAGAGCAATTTACGACTGAAGGCTAAGTTATGCCGACTCTTCGCCAGGTAAAGAAAAGAATCAGATCGGTCATATCCACGCGCCAGATCACCAAGGCCATGGAGATGGTGGCGGCGGCCAAACTGCGTAAAGCTCAGATGAAAATCATGCAGGTGAGGCCATACTCGGAAAAACTGGATCATATTCTGATACACCTGTCAGCTTCAGCCGGCGGCAAACTGATGCACCCGTTCTTCGAAACCCGCGACGTGAAAAAACGGACGTTGGTGCTGATCATGGCTGACCGCGGCCTGTGTGGTTCGTTCAATTCCAACCTGATTTCCCGAGCCCGCGCCTGGCTGTCCGACAAGGACCCGGCCAATACCGACCTGGTGCTTGTC
The DNA here is from genome assembly GCA_963702205.1 of uncultured candidate division Zixibacteria bacterium. Taxonomy (GTDB): domain Bacteria; phylum Zixibacteria; class MSB-5A5; order GN15; family PGXB01; genus CALAMC01. The sequence continues at coordinate 432,057 of OY969724.1, read as the reverse complement.
GGCAAACGCGGTTTCGATTTTTTCAAACGCCGCGACTGGCCGATAACGGGAAAATTCTTCGATTGGGGCGGCAACCTTGATTACAACAAGGCGCGCGATATCGTCGATCTGCTGACGGGGCGGTTCGTGGACGGTGAAACCGATGAGATCACGATGATTTATACGCAGTTTCTTTCGACGACCCGTTATCGCATCACCGAGAAGATGTACTTACCGGTGGAACGGCCGCAAATCGAAGAAGGCGCCGCAGTGAAGCAGGATTACATTTTCGAACCCTCGCCGGAAGCCATCTTCACCGATTTGATGCCGCGCTATGCCTATATGAAAATGATCACGGCCCTGGCCGATTCGTTCGCCTCCGAACATGGCACCCGTATGATTGCCATGGGGGCGGCGACGTCCAACGCCGGTGAAATGATAGATACATTAACGTTACAGTACAACAAAGCCCGACAGGCGGCCATAACCAAGGAACTGCTCGATATCGTCGGCGGCGCCGAGGCTTTGAGAGGCTGATTTGATAAAAAAAGTGATTGCCATAAACGGAGCGTAATTAAATGGCTGATAACATCGGAAAAGTAGTGCAGGTTATCGGTCCGACGGTCGACTGCGAATTCCATTCGGACAACCTGCCTGAAATCCTCAACGCCATCAAGATCGAGGACAAAGAAAAGAAGATCGATCTGACGGTTGAAGCGTCCATGCATATCGGCGACAACATCGTCCGGTGCGTGGCTTTGGCCTCGACCGACGGTCTTGTTCGCGGCATGAAGGCTGTCGATACCGGGCAACCGATCGAGGTCCCGGTCGGGGGAGAAACCCTCGGGCGCGTCTTCAGTCTGCTGGGCAAACCGATCGACGGTTTGGGCGAAATGCCGGCCGACATCAAACACCTGCCCATTCACCGCCCGGCACCGACTTTCGAAGAGCAGGACACGTCGACGGAAATTCTCGAAACCGGCATCAAGGTGGTCGACCTTCTTGAACCGTACCCCAAAGGCGGCAAAGTCGGTCTATTCGGCGGCGCCGGTGTGGGCAAGACGGTCCTTATCCAGGAACTGATTCGTTCGGTTGCTACCGAGCACGGCGGTTATTCGGTTTTCTGCGGCGTGGGGGAACGGACCCGTGAGGGTAACGACCTCTGGCTGGAAATGAAAGAATCCGGCGTTATCGCCAAGACCGTTATGTGTTTCGGCCAGATGAACGAGCCTCCGGGCGCACGTCTTCGGGTCGGGCTGTCCGGTCTGACAATGGCCGAGTACTTCCGCGACGAAGAACATCAGGACGTACTTATTTTTATAGATAACATTTTCCGTTTCGTACAGGCGGGTTCCGAAGTGTCGGCCCTGCTGGGACGTATGCCGTCGGCGGTGGGATATCAGCCGACCCTCAGTACCGAAATGGGTGCTTTGCAGGAACGTATTACGTCGACCACGGCCGGTTCGATCACGTCGGTGCAGGCCATTTACGTGCCCGCTGACGACCTTACCGACCCGGCTCCGGCGACGACCTTCTCGCACCTCGACGCCACCTCGGTGCTGTCGCGGCAGATCGCCGAACTGGGTATTTATCCGGCCGTCGATCCGCTCGATTCGACGTCGCGTATTCTCGACCCGCACATCGTGGGTATGGAGCATTACACGGTGGCCCGTGAAGTCCAGCAGATTCTTCAGAGATATAAAGACCTTCAGGATATTATCGCCATCCTGGGTATCGATGAATTGTCCGAAGAGGACAAGTTGATCGTGGCCCGTGCGCGTAAGATTCAGAAATTCCTCTCGCAGCCGTTCTTCGTGGCCGAAGCCTTCACCAACCGGCCGGGCCGCTACGTGAAGCTCGAAGATACCATTCGCGGTTTCAAGGAACTGGTCGAAGGCAAGCACGATCATATCCCCGAGCAGTGTTTCTACATGGCCGGTGGTATCGACGAGGTTCTTGAAAACTACGAAAAGCAGAAATAAGCGGGCAGTAAGTTATGTATAAACTTTCGATCGTAACACCGGAAAAGGTCTTTTACGAGGGTGAAGTCAGTTCGCTGATCGTCCCCGGGACTGAAGGCTATCTGGGTGTGTTGACCGATCATGCACCGCTTATCACGGCGACGGTACCCGGCAAGGTCATGTGCCGTGACTGCGACGGGAAGGAGTTGGCCATGGCCGCGTCGTTCGGATTTTTCGAGGTATCCGCTAATCATGCGACGCTGCTGGTCGATTCGGTGGAATTCGCTACGGATATTGACCTCGAACGGGCGCGCGAAGCTCTTGAGAGAGCCAAACAGAGAATGGCCAACGAAGCCGGAAATATAGATTTGGTTCGCGCCCAGCGCGCCGTTGATCGGGCACGCAACCGAATCAAAGTAGTAAAAGACATGCAGGGATAACCTGCCTTTAAACATAGACTTAAAAAGCGCCCGCAACCTTATTTATAGCGGTTCCGGGCGCTTTTTTGGCTTGACTTTCCCGGATCTTATGCATACTTTCGCTGTTTATGGCTTTGGACCTGCGTGAATTTGCATCGTTTCCGGTTGATATAATTCTGGAAATGGAACTGGATGATTTGGAGGATTCTATCTCCGGGGCAACTTTTCCGGAACTGGCAACGGTGAAATTGAATATACAGAAGATGAAAGAGGAGTTTTACTGTCGCGGCGAGGTGATTGCCCCGGTTGAAATAGAATGTTCCCGGTGCCTGGAACCATACGCCGACAAACTGCATGGTGAATTGAATTTTATTGTCAGAAAAGCCGACGCCAGAGCCGTGATGTCGGCCGACGACGGTGAAGACGTGATTTTGCTGCACCCCAACGACAACGTCGTCGACATGACCGACCAGATTCGGCAGGTGCTGACGCTGGCGTTGCCGATGAAGCCGATTTGCTCCGAAGGCTGTCGGGGGCTGTGCCCCGACTGCGGAGCCAACCTGAACGAAGAAACCTGCGATTGTCGCAGTGATGAGATAGATGAAAGGTGGGAAGGTCTCAAAGACCTCTCCTGACAGACTGCAACCATAACCGGAATATAACATGGCACTTCCAAAAAGACGTCATTCGCGAGCCCGTGGCCGCAGAAGAAGAACCCATTGGAAACTTGCTGCGCCGACGGTAGTTGAATGCTCCAACTGTAATCAGCCGACATTACCGCATCACATTTGCCCCCACTGCGGGTGGTATAAGGGCAGTGTGGTGGCGGCACCCAAAGAATCATAAGAAAAGCCCCGCACCCCTCCAATAGTATGGGTAAAAAGAACAATCTTATTACGGTCGCCCTTGATATTATGGGCGCCGATACATCGCCGGAATCCATTATGGAAGGCGGTCTTTGGGCGGCTCGGGAAAACCCGGAACAATTGCAGGTGGCACTGATAGGCAAAGAAGAAATAATCAGCGATTATACGCGCCGCCAGAAGACGATTCCGGACAACATTATTATCGTAAACGCCCCGCACGCCGTGGCCATGACCGATACTCCCACGGAGGGAATTCGCAAGAAGAATTCCTCGATCGCTATCGGTCTGCAAATGCAGAAAGACGGCAAGACCGACGCTTTCGTTTCCGCCGGGAATACCGGGGCGGTGATGGCCTCGTCGATTCTGGTCCTGGGCCGGGTCGAGGGTGTCCTGCGACCGGCGATCGGTTCTTTTTTCCCGAGTTCGAAAGGCAAGCCGACTCTGGTTCTCGACGTGGGCGCCAACGCCGAATGCAAGCCGATCAATTTGTACCAGTTCGGGGTTATGGGTTCGGTGTATACGTCGCTGATGTACGGCCGGACGTCGCCGCGAATCGGGCTTTTATCGATCGGTGAAGAGCGAAGCAAGGGAAACGAATTGATTTTTCAGGCGCACGAAATTTTTGCCAAATCGGGATTGAATTTTGTCGGAAACGTCGAAGGCCGCGATATCCTCGCCGGAAAAGTGGACGTGGTGGCCACCGACGGTTTCGTCGGCAATATCGTCCTTAAATTCGCCGAATCGGTCGAGGGTTTCCTGACCGAATCGCTGAAACATCAGATTCAGACGAACATTTTTTCGAGAATGGGAGCGGCCCTGATGCTGCCGTTTTTGAAAAGACTTCGCCGTTCATTCGATTACAGCGAGTACGGCGGAGCTCCGCTTTTGGGCGTCGACGGGGTTGCCATCATATGTCACGGATCATCGTCGACCAAGGCGATCAAGAACGCCGTGCTGATAGCCATGGATATGGCCCGCCACAAAATAAATTCCAATATCAAGCAGGAAATGCTGACATTAAACAATGGAAATGGACATGACGCAAATGATCAGGTCGAAAATAACAGGTCTGGGATCGCATCTTCCTGAGAAGCGTCTGACCAACGCCGACCTGGAAAAAATAGTCGATACGTCGGACGAATGGATTCGGACGCGTACGGGGATTGTTGAAAGGCGCATATTAAACAGTAAGCTGGCGACAACGGACATGGCGCTGGATGCCACTGAGAAAGCCATGAAAATATCCGGGTTAAAGCCGGAAGAAATTGACCTTGTCATTTTCGCCACGGTTACGCCCGATTACAGGCTCCCTTCGGCGGCGTGCATTCTCCAGAAAAAAATGGGCTTCAAGAATGCCGGGACATTTGACATCGTCGCCGCCTGCGCCGGTTTTATTCACGGGCTGTCGGTGGCGGACGCCTATATCCAGATCGGCAAGTTCAAAAATATACTCGTCATCGGAGCCGAGGCACTTTCGACCGTTACCGATTACACCGACCGCAACACCTGTGTGCTCTTTGGCGACGGGGCCGGGGCCGTGATTCTATCGGCGTCCGACGAGGATACCGGCGTTTTGTCGACATTTTTCAAATCCGATGGCAACCAGACCGAACTGCTCTGGATTCGCGAGGGCGGCTCATTGACGCCGGTTCAGACCATGAAAGACAATACCAAAAATATTTATATAGAAATGAACGGCAGTGAAGTGTTCAAGCACGCCGTTCGCCAGATGGCCGATGCCTCGCAGCGCTCTCTTAAAAGCGCCGGGTTGAAATCATCCGACGTGGACTGGCTTATTCCGCATCAGGCCAATATAAGAATCATGGACGCCACCGCCAAAAGACTCGGAATCCCTCGCGAAAAGGTGTTCGTGAACATCGATAAATACGGTAATACCTCGGCCGCTTCGGTTCCGATTGCACTCGATGAGGCTTACCGCGAAGGTAAACTGAACGACGGTGACATTATACTGATGACCGCCTTCGGTGGTGGACTGACCTGGGCTTCGGCGGTCGTAAAATGGCAGGAGCTTTAATATGAACAAGGTAGCCATAGTCTTTCCGGGGCAGGCGTCGCAGTACGTCGGCATGGGCCGCGACCTGTACGACGCCAGTGAAGAAGTCCGGAAGATGTACGCCAATGCCTCCGAATATATCGGCGAAGATATCGCCAGAATTTCATTTGACGGTCCGGCTGAAACGCTGAAACAGACGAGATTCACGCAACCGGCCATACTGCTTCATTCTCTGGCTGTCCTCACTTTGCTTAAAGACAATATTCCCGAGACCGAAGTAACGGCCGGGCATTCGCTCGGTGAGTACGGTGCCCTGGCACTGGCCGGTGTATTAGGCTTTGACGACGCCGTCCGGGCAGTGGCTCGCCGCGCCTCCCTGATGGAAAAAGCGTGTCAGAAAGAGCCGAGCACCATGGCCGCCATTCTGGGTCTTGAAGAAACCAAAATTGCGGAAATATGCAAAAGCGCTTCGGCGTCCGGCGTGGTTGTCCCGGCCAATTATAATTCCTCGGGACAGGTAGTCATTTCCGGGGCCGTGGCAGGAGTCGAAAAAGCCTGCGAATTGTGCAAGGAAGCCGGGGCCAAGCGGGCCATGATTCTTCAGGTCGGCGGCGCTTTCCATTCACCGCTGATGGCATCGGCCCAGGACGGGATGCGGGAATTTTTGGATACACTGACGTTTAACAAACCGAAGATTGATATTATTCCCAACGTAACCGCCACTCAGGAGCGCGACGCCATGATGCTCAAGGAGCTTTTGATAGAGCAATTGACGACCCCGGTGAGGTGGTACCAGACGATGAAAGCGATCAATCAGTACGGAATCGATACTTTTATCGAAGTCGGTCCGGGCAAAGTTCTGACCGGTCTGGCGAAACGTGAGATCAGGAATTCCAATATTATGAATATAGATACTCTGCAGGACGTGGAACAATTCAAGACGGTTCCGGTGGGTTAGGCTATGCGATTCAAAGGAAAAACGGCCCTGATTACGGGATCGGCGCGCGGTATCGGGCGGGCTATTGCCGAACGGCTGGCCTCCGAAGGCGCAAGAGTCATTATCTCCGACGTTCTTGAAGACGTCGCCCGCAGCACCGTGGAAGAATTCAAAGCCAAAGGTTACGATGCCGTCGCGATCAAAGCCGACGTCTCCAATTTCGAAGACGCCGGTCATTTGATAGATGAAGCCGTCAAGCAGTATGAAACCCTTGACATAGTCGTCAACAATGCCGGTATTACCCGCGACACGTTGATGATGAGAATGAAAGAAGCCGACTGGGATGCGGTCTTGAACGTGAATCTTAAAGGGGCGTTTCTGGTCACCCAGGCCGCCGCGAAAGTCATGATCAAGCAGCGCAACGGTCGGATTGTGAATATATCGTCGGTCGTCGGCCGGATGGGCAACGCCGGGCAGACCAATTACGCCGCCAGCAAAGCCGGCTTGATTGGCCTGACCAAGGCCGCGGCCAAGGAACTGGCCTCGCGGGGGATTACGGTCAACGCGATTGCCCCCGGATTCATTAAGACCGAAATGACCGACAAAATGCCGGAAGCGGCCCGCGAAAAACTGTCGGGGGGAATACCCCTGGGAAGGCTCGGCCTGCCCGAAGACGTCGCCGCGGTGACCGCCTTTCTGGTCTCGGATGATGCCGCGTACATTACCGGCCAGGTGGTCGGGGTGGACGGCGGCTTGTTGATGTAAATAAAACCAGAAGTGATAAATGTTACAAGGAGGAGAGGATGTCTGACATTGCCCAGAAAGTGAAGGACATTATCGTCGAGCAATTAGGTGTTGATGCCGCTCAGGTGACCGAAGAAGCCAAGTTTGTCGAGGATCTGAGCGCTGATTCTCTCGATACCGTCGAGTTGGTGATGGCTCTTGAAGAGGAGTTCTCCATCGAAATTCCCGACGAAGACGCTGAGAAAATAACCTCGGTCGGCGATGCCATCAAATATATTCAGGAGCATCAAGATTAAGGATGATAATTACTGAATGGAAGCAGTAAGAACCGTCATAACCGGAATGGGGGTTGTTTCCCCGTTTGGATGCGATCTCGATCAGTACCTGGCAGGCCATAGTCTCCGGTAAAAGCGGGGTCGTAACAATTGACCGATTTGACGTCAGCGAATACACGACCCGGATCGCCGCGCTGGTGTCCGGGTTTGAGCCGGACAAATACATCGAAAAAAAAGAAGGCCGCCGGATGGATTTGTGCCAGCAGTACGCCGTCGTCGCGTCGCAGCTGGCCGTGAATCATTCCGGAATCGATACCGAGAAGATCGACCTTCTGCGGGCGGGAGTCATAATCGGCTCCGGTATTGGCGGGATAACCACGTTCGAGAAACAGCACGAGGCTTTGCTCAATGGCGGACCGCGCAAGGTTTCTCCTTTTTTCATTCCGATGATGATCGCCGATATGTGTGCCGGGCTGGTGGCCATACGCTTCGGTTTCCGGGGTCCCAATTACGCCACCGTCTCCGCCTGCGCTTCGTCGTCTCATGCCATACTGGATGCATATCGCACCATACAAAGGGGTGAGACCGATATCATGATCGCCGGTGGTGCCGAGGCGACTATCACGCCGACGTCGCTGGCCGGGTTCTGTTCGGCTCACGCCATATCGACTCGAAATGACGAACCGGGCAGGGCTTCGCGTCCGTTCGACAAGGACCGTGACGGTTTTGTCATGGGTGAGGGTTCGGCTATCGTGATCCTCGAATCCCTGGAATCGGCCAGGGCTCGCGGTGCGACCATATATGCTGAAATCCTCGGGGGTGGAATAACCTGTGACGCGCACCATATAACGGCGCCGCTTCCGGACGGTGGCGGGGCTCGTCAGGCCATGGAAAACGCTATCCGAGACGCCGGTTTGAAACCCGACGACGTTGATTATATCAACAGTCACGGGACGGCCACGCCGCTGGGTGACATCGCCGAAACCAAAGCCGTAAAAAGGGTCTTCGGTGACCGGGCCTACAAAATTCCGGTGAATTCGACCAAATCCATGGTTGGGCATTTGCTGGGTGCGGCCGGGGCCATTGAAGTGGTGACCTCGGTGTTATCGCTAAACGCCAGGAAACTGCACCCGACCATAAACCTTGATAACCCGGATTCCGAATGCGATCTTGATTATGTCGCCGGCCAGGCCAGAGATTTTGACTTCGATACTTTTTTGAGCAATTCCTTTGGTTTCGGGGGACACAACGTCAGCATTCTCGGACGACGCTTCAGTGAATAGTACCTGATTGTGGGACTGTTTGATTCGATCAAAAAAATATTCTATCGACCGGCCGGTTCGGACCCGTCCGATACCGGTCTTGCCGATTCGTTTTTCGATGCTTTCGGCTATCGATTCATAACGGTAGCTCACCTGCGGGAGGCATTGACCCACCGCTCTTACGTTCGCAACGTCGATCATCACGCTCGTTCCAACGAACGGCTCGAATTTTTAGGTGATTCGGTTCTCGGTATAGTCGTTTCCGAATATCTTCACCGTCACTATCCCGATTATGCCGAAGGTGAACTGACCAAAACCAAAGCGCTTTTGGTCAACGAAACGGCTCTCGCGGGTATTGCCAGGACTTCTCGGTTGAATGAATTCGTATTCTTATCCGACGACGAAGAGCGAACCGGAGGCCGCGACCGAGCCTCGATTACGTCGGATGCTTTCGAAGCGATCGTGGGGGCGATTTATCTCGACGGCGGTCTCGGAGCGGCCCGCGATTTCATCCACCGCATTTTGCTGACCAACGAAGAAGAGATCGTGTCGGATGAAAACCAGCGTAATTACAAAGGTGAACTGCTGGAATACCTTCAGGCGCGCGGCGAAAGTCCGCCGTACTATGAAGTAATCTCCGAAAACGGTCCCGACCATGCCAAGGTGTTCAAAGTGGCCGTGAATACCGGAGGCGTTATTACCGGCATCGGTGAAGGTTCCACCAAGAAAGAGGCCGAGCAAAAAGCCGCGGCCGATTCTCTTCAAAAGCTGGAGGAACTCAGCCAGCCGGAAAAGGAAGATTAGCCTCGCCAAAACCGAAACGGTTGACGGACGGCGCGAATTTCATTATCATGAACCTCGATAAAGAACAGACAGGCTGGAGGAATAGTGAATATAGTAGTCCTGATTAAACAAGTTCCCGAAATTGAACTGATAAAGGTCGACACGGCGGTCAACCAGGTGGTCCTGCCGTCGGGTCCCGGGGTGGTCAATCCGTTCGATGAATACGCGGTCGAAGAAGCTCTGCGCATCAAAGAAAAAAACGGTGGGAAGGTAACCGTCGTTACGGTCGGAACCGACCGGGCCGAATCGGCCCTGCGTGCCTGTCTGGCCCTGGGTGTCGATGAGGCGTATCTGGTCAGCGATCCGCTTTTCGAAAAATCCGATCCCCAGGCGATCGGCAAAATACTGGCGGCGGCCCTGAAAAAACTGGGCGATTACAGCCTGGTCCTGGCCGGGAAACAGGCTATTGACGATGATGCCGCTCAGGTGCCCGGCGCCGTGGCGGCTAATCTGGAACTCCCGCAGGCGATGTTCGTCAAGAAGATCGAACAGGTTGACGACAGCAAGGCGACCGTGTATCGTACGACCGAAGAGGGCTATGACGTCGTGGAATTGACGCTTCCGGCGGTGGTGTCGGTCGTGAAAGAAATCAACGAACCAAGACTGCCGTCGCTCAAAGGCAAGATGGCGGCCAAGAAGGCCCCGATCAATAGACTGAGTGCCGCCGACCTGGGTTTGGATGGTGCCGGAATCGGCGCCAATTCTCTGACGAAGATAGAAAAGGTCTCTCCCCCTCCGCCGCGTCAGAAAGGCGAGATGATCGAAGGTGAAACGCCCGAGGAGATAGCCGAAAAGCTGTACACCAAGCTCAAAGAAAATCAGGTTTTGTAATACAAATATGTTTGCGAGTTTAAGACCGCCTCGCACGGCGGTCTTTTTTTATTTGATACAAATTCGGGCCCGGTCTATATTCAAAATGATGAAGAAGATTTTTATTATATCGGCACTGTTCTGTCTGGCGATGGCCTCATCGGTTGCGGCGGCCTCGTTGAACAGCCTGCTCAATGATGTCAAAATTGTCTGCTTCTACGAAAACGACAACGAAATCGACTGGCCGCTGATTTATTATCTGGCCGCCGAGCAGGGGTGCCGCATTGATCTGGCCAATATATCCCTCGGCCCGGCTTTTAAATATGACATAACCGAAGACGCTCAGTACGATATTGGTTTGTCGCGGTGCCTGATCCCGGACACATCGGCCGCCATGATAGATTCGGCCTTTCGTATGATTGTCGGTTTTCGCGCACCCGACGTCGTCGTGATGCCGGGAGGAAAAACGGGTGAAGTGCTTCAGGCAATCGGGAAATATATCAAAGCCAATGCCGACGTGCCGGGGACGATCTCCAAAGTCAAGGCGATGTACTACCGCACCGAGGATAAAAGCCAGGCGATGATTTTCGCCAATGCGGCGTTCTATGTCGAGCGGGCGGGAGAGCGCATAGAACAAATGGCCGTGCGTTTGACCGGTGATAATTTCGACCGCTCGCGCTACGAAGGATATACGATGTACCGTCCCGATGACAGTCTCCGAATCGGGGGGGCGGCGTCGCGGAAGTTCGTTTCGGATGAAACGTCGTACAAGCTGGCCGACGCCGTCAATGCCTGTGTCAATAATTCCGCCCTGCGCAGCGTAATAACCGGTTACGCCGAAAAATACGAGGCCGCCCTCGCCGAAGCCGCCGCGAGAAACGATGAGCACCGGATCGAGTATATGATCGCCGCATTGGGACAGCTTAAAAATGTCAAGGTCGATTATCGTCCGACCGGCGGCGGTGCGGAATGCGAACATTTTCCGGAATACATTGACGGCCTGATCGACAAAGCCGTCTCCGCCATTTTGCACGAAACCGGTTTCAGATTTGACGGCGGCGCCGACATGATGAGTACCGCCGAGGGCGATATCCTGAAAATTTCCACGACCTGTACCAATGGCGGGTCCTTGAGTTACAAAGTCGGTCACATCAAGCTGACGACCAAATCCGGCCTTTATGAAACGACTCTGGATACGTCGAGCTTCGCCATCCCGCCGTACCGGACGGTCAAGCGGGATTACACCGCCACACTGCCGAGCGAATATTATTCGTCGTCACGGTCCGATATGCTCTATATCGAAGGGGAGCTGATCTTCAACGATCAGTACATGACATTCAAGCGCGACCTGATCGAAATGAGCGAAAATCCGATTAAGCTTTCTTTCGTTCCGTCGTTTCGGCTGGTCCGGCCGTTCGAAGGGGAGTGGGTGGATCGGCTGGTCGAAATGACCCAGCTGAAGCTGCTCATCGAAAAGCCGGAATCGTTTACGGCCGACGCCGTGCTGGAATTCGTTACCCCGCCCGGGGTGTACGTCGGGACCTATCAGGAAAAGGTCGCACTGAAAGACGGCGACCGCTCATACGAAATAAATCTTCCGGTGGCGATCGGCAAAAGCGCCGGGAATCGTAAGCATAAAATTATCGCGACGCTCAAAGAAGGCGACCGGACTCTGGGCTGGGACCAGGCGCATATACTGGGACAGGAGTGCAAAGTCAACGAAAATTCCAGGATCGCCCTGATTGGCGGACCGGAGGGGCGTCTGGAAGACATCCTGCGCATGACCGGTGCCGGTTACCAGACCATCTCGGATCGGTTTCTCGAAACCGGATATCTCGGTGCTTATGACATTTTATTAATGGATACCGATTGCTTTGAAAAATATCCGTCGCTTAAGAAACTCAGCGATAAGCTCAACCGCTATATGGAATTTGGCGGGACGGTCATCGTCTTCGGGCAGAGCGAAAAGTGGCCCGATGGTTCTCTTCCGGTTTCGATTCTGCCGGTCGAGAACAATCTCGATTCGCGCGACGCCAGGCTGACCGGTTCGGCCAAAGATCCGCTTTTCAATAATACGTATAAGACCAACCCGACCTACCTTATCAGCGCCGTCAAGGAGGCCTATCGTTCGAATCCCGCCCGGGTTTTCCCCGGCGAGACGATAATTTCCGCCGGGGCCAATATGAGCCTGTTGAGCCGGACCGATATCGGCTCGGGGCATTTGATTTATTGCGGTTTCCCGGTTTTGGATATGTTTGCCGATCTGGAGCCGATTGGAGTCGAATTTTTAGCGAATTTGATCAATTTTTCTCACAAATAACTTATATTACAAGATTCGGAACCGCCTGCAAAAGGCCGTGTTTTAAGGCTTAACTATGAACGGAAACGGTCAAAAAAATAATACAAAAAACCGGCGCATGGAGCGGATCTACGGGTATGTTAAAAAATACCGGCGCTATTATTTTGCCGGAAGCATTGCTATTGTCGGCGCCAACGTCCTGTTTCTTGTAAATCCCTATATTCTGAAACTGGCGTTTGACCGGCTGGAGCAGAAGACTCCGGTTTCCGATCTGTGGCTATATGCCTTGCTTATTGTCGGTTTTTCCATCCTTTCCGGGGTTTTCCGTTTCTGGACGCGCCGTACCGTTATCTGGTCCTCGCGCTTGATCGAGGCCAATCTTCGTTCGGACCTGTTCGAGCACCTGCTGAAATTGAATCCGACCTTCTACCATAACACCAAAACCGGCGATATTATGGCCCGCGCTACCAACGACATCGAGGCCGTCCGTATGATGATCGGACCGGGCGTCATGCACCTGTCCAATACTATCGTGGTTGGTATAGCCGGTCTGGCCATGATGCTCAGTCTGTCCACAGAACTGACGTTTTACGCCCTGATCCCGATGCCGATTCTTTCGTTTATCGTCACCAAGCTGGGCAATATCCTTCACAAGAAATTCGCCAAGGTGCAGGAGTATTTTTCGGTGCTGACGGCCAAGGTGCAGGAAAATCTGGCCGGGGTGCGGGTGATCCGGGCGTACGGACGCGAAGACAACGAAATTAAGGATTTTGCCCGCCACAGTCAAAAATATATCGACCTCAATATGGAACGTATCAAAATCTTCGGGCTGTTTTATCCCTTGATGTTCATGCTGGCCGGGTCGGCGACTTTGATGGTTCTGTATTTTGGCGGCAGCAAGGTCATAACCGGTGATATCAGTCTGGGGACCATGGTGGCTTTTTTCGCGTACCTGGCGCTGTTGATCTGGCCGGTGATCGCGCTGGGCTGGGTGGTGTCGTTGTACCAGCGCGGGAAGGCGTCGCTGGATCGGCTCAATAATATTTTCCATACCGAACCGATGGTTTATTCCATCGAAAACGCGCACAAGAAAGATAGTATCAACGGCCTGATTGAATTCAAAAAGCTTAATTTCGCGTATAACGGCACTACAGTGCTCAATGGAATCAACCTGACCATCGAACCGGGTATGACCGTCGGTATGGTGGGACCGACGGCGTCGGGCAAGACCACCCTGGTTTCGCTTTTAAGTCGGCTTTATCCCATAAATCGGGGGCAGTTATTTATCGACGGCATAGATATAAACGACTGGGACCTGTCGGCACTCCGCAATCAAATCGGCTTCGTGACGCAGGAGGCGTTTCTGTTTTCCGACACGATTGAAAACAATATCGGGTTCGGCGCCGAAAAAGTCGATTCGGAGTTGATCCGCCAGGCGGCCTCGGTTTCGGCCATCGACAATGAAATCGAGTCATTCCCGGAAAATTACGATACGATTCTGGGTGAGCGCGGAATAAACCTGTCCGGCGGTCAGAAACAGAGGGTCGCGATTGCCCGGGCGATTGCGTCCGACCCGAGGATTTTGATTCTCGACGACGCCACCAGTGCGGTCGACACCGAGACGGAGCACCTGATCAATATGTACCTCAAAGATGAGCTGGCTCGGAGGACGTCGATTGTCATATCGCATCGTATTTCGGCGGTAAAAGACGCCGACATGGTCATTTATATGAACAACGGGAGTATTGCCGAAACGGGCACGCACGACGAGCTGCTGGCCCGCGACGGGTTCTACGCCCGGCTTTACAAGACGCAGCTGCTCGAAGAAGAACTGGAGAATATGTAAAATGGCGGCCGAAAGCTATCACGAAGAAGAAGTTTTGGGTAAGGCCTATGATTCGCGGTTGATGAAGCGGCTTCTGACTTATGTCCGGCCATACCGCAAGACGCTGACTATCGCCACGATACTTCTAATTGCCGGGTCGCTTCTGCAGCTTTTGCTGCCGATTACGGTCCAGATCGGTATTGATAAATACCTGATGAACAAGGACCTCGGCGGGCTGGGGCGGATCGCGCTTTTTTACGGCGGCATTCTGATAGCGGCCTTCTTCCTGACCTATATACAGCTGTATATGACCCTGTATATCGGGCAGAAGGTCCAGTATGATATCCGTATGCAGATATTCAAGCATCTTCAGAAACTTCATTTGGGCTTTTTCGACAAAAATCCGGTCGGGCGGCTGGTTACGAGGGCCACCAACGACGTCAACGTTCTCGATGAACTGTTTTCATCGGGATTGGTCGAGGTTTTCGGCGACGTTATCACGCTGGTGGGCATTATCATAGCCCTGGTTTATTACAACTGGAAACTGGCTCTGCTAACTTTGATCGTTTTGCCGCTTCTGGTCTGGGCGACCGCCGTTTTCCGTAAAAAAGTCCGGACCTTATACCGCGATATCAGGACCAGATTAGCACGATTGAACGCCTTCACACAGGAACATGTCACTGGAATGACCATAATTCAGTTATTCACACGCGAAAACAAGGTTTTCGACAAGTTTTCCACAATAAATGAACAGTTGATGGACGCCCACCTCCGCTCGATTTATTATTATGCCGCCTTTTTCCCGGTTGTTGAAATTATCAGTTCGCTGTCCCTGGCGATTCTTATCTATTATGGCGGCTCCCAGATCGAAGCCGGGATATTGACTTTCGGAGAGCTGGTTGCATTTATTCAGCTGGTTCAACGGTTTTATCATCCGATCCGCGACCTGGCCGAAAAATATAACATTTTGCAGTCATCGATGGCATCATCGGAGCGGATTTTCCGTCTGTTGGACACGCAGCCGGTATTGAATCAAAAGGAAACGACGACGATACCGCCCGAATTCAAAGGCAAGATCGAGTTCGAAAATGTCTGGTTTTCATACGACGACAACGAATTCGTTTTGAAAGACGTTTCGTTTACGGTCAATCCCGGTGAAAAAGTGGCCATTGTTGGGGCGACCGGGGCGGGCAAAACCTCGCTGATGTCGCTGCTTTTCCGTTTTTATGATTATCAAAAAGGTGCCATAAAGCTCGACGGGATCGATATAGCGGCCCTTCCGGTGGAGACGCTCAGGGCACAGTTGGGGCTGGTTATGCAGGATGTCTTCATTTTCTCCGGCGACTATGCCGGGAATATCAGGCTGGGCGACGAGAAAATCAGCGACGAGCAGATTGTATCGGCGCTGGAGCGGGTCAGTCTGTACGATTTTATCAAAAATGTCGAGAATGGCATTCATGCCGAAGTCAAAGAGCGCGGGGCGACACTCTCGACCGGGCAGAAGCAGTTGTTGTCTTTCGCGAGGGCGCTGGCTTTCGATCCGAATATTCTCGTGCTCGATGAAGCCACCAGCTCAGTCGATACGGCCACCGAAAAGCTCATCCAAAAGGCCCTCGACCGTCTGCTCGAAAACCGTACCGCGATAATTATCGCCCACCGTCTTTCGACTATCGAAAAGGCCGATAAGATCATTGTTCTGCACCACGGGCAGATTCGCGAAATCGGGACCCACCACGAGCTTCTGGACAATCGCGGTATCTATTACAAGCTGTACCAGATGCAGTTCAAGCAGGATGAAATCAAGGCGACGGGGTAAAGCGAGCGTGCTGTCAAAAAAATATCTGAAAGAAATACACGATTTCGCGATAAAGACCGCGGCCGATGCCGGGAAGATATTGCTTTCCAAGTCAAATAAAAGACACAAAGTGTCTCTCAAAGGCCGGGTCGATCTGGTCACCGACGCCGATCTGGCTTCGGAAAAATATATCATTAAAGCGATAACAAAAAAATTTCAGGAACATTCCATTCTCGCCGAAGAGGGTTCATCGGTCGACAACGGCTCGGAATTCAAATGGGTGGTCGATCCGCTCGACGGCACCACGAATTTTGCGCATAACTTCCCGTTCTACTGTGTTTCAATCGGGTGCGAGTATCAGGGAAAGATTATTGCCGGGACTATTTTCGATCCCGATCGGTCCGAGATGTTCGAAGCGGTCCAAGGCGGTGGAGCACGTCTCAACAGAAAAGTTATCCGGGTTTCGGACAAGACCAGGCTGGAAAAGTCACTTCTGGCGACGGGGTTCCCGTACGATATAGGCACCTCGTCGGAAGACAACCTGAAATTTTTCCGGCGATTCATCAAGCGCGCCCGGGCCATAAGGCGGGCCGGATCGGCGGCGCTCGATCTGGCGTATCTCGCCTGCGGACGGTTCGATGGTTTCTGGGAGTTGAAACTTCATCCCTGGGACAGCGCGGCCGGATCGCTGATAGTGAAGGAAGCCGGGGGCAGGGTGACCTCTTTCAATGGTTCGAAATATTCCATTTACGATAGATATATCCTGGCCTCGAACGGCCGGATTCACAGGCAGATGATCGATATCCTGAACGGTAAATTCTAAAAAGTGTACTTCACGCCGACCACCGGCAAAATCCCGGCATCGTAAATATAGCCGTCGGCCGTGTTGACAATCGGGTTATCGTGGCTGGTTACGTTCGATATCGCGGCATGAATTTCGAGCCGCCCCAGTTGAAATTCCGAATACAGGCCCAGTGAGAAATAGGTCGGGAAGCTCTCCGAGTTTTCCGTCACGATGCTGTTTTCATAATAGACTTTGTTGTACCGGTCGGCATTATCGATGCTGTGGATGGTTTTAAAAGGCGTGTATGGAAACCCCGAGCGGAGGTTGATGTCGGTCCCGATCGAGACGGTATGGCTCAAAGAATAATTGGTCTGCATATAAAACTTATGTTCAGCGTTGAGTTCGTATGGTATCGTCACGGTTTCGTACGTGTTCGAGGCGCGCGTGTAGCCGTAGGAGGCATAAATATCGGACCGACTCAGCGGGAAACGGTGCAGGTCGAATTCGATATTGCCTCCATAAAAAGACATTCTGCCCGACGAGGTCATCCGGAAAAACTCTTTTAACACGGAGCCGTCTTTGGAGACGGCATCGAAATCCGGATCGACAACCGGGAAGCGCGATATTTCTTTGCGGAAGGCTCCCAGACGACACGGCCCGACCCTGAAGGTCAGGGAGTAGAGGTTCGTTTCGATCGGCTTCAGGTCTGACAGGTTGTATCGGACAAGCACCTGATACGGATCGAGAATTTTGCCCGACGGGCTTTCGTAGAATGTACCCATAAAAAATTCCAGTTCGGTTCGTCGAGAGAAGTTATAGCCCAGCCGGTTTCTGACGGCGATAGTTTGCCCATCGCGCAGTCTTCCGAATCGCTCGCCGCGCAGGCCCGTCTCCCAGTTCAGTTTGCCCAGAGTGAGGCGCCCGCTTGTATATATGGCGGCTTTGTCCTCGCTGTCGCGCAGAGTGTACGAACCGAAGGCCCGGTTAAGTTCGATTTGATACACGAACGGCTTATCGCTGTTGGCGTCGGGCGGAAGGAAATTCCAGTTAACCTGATCGAGATCGATAGTCCGGTCGGGTATAGCACTGTATTCCGCGCCGCCGTTAATTTCAATTCCGTCGAAGAAAAATGTCAGGTCGAGACCGCCGATGTATTTCGTGTGTGAGGCCCTGAGGTCGACGTTGAAACCAGCAACTTCCGAAGATTTCACCGGCAGGGCGCCGTACTGTTCGGTCCCTATTTTAGCGGCGAGTCGGGCGGAGAAAAGGGCCCGGCCCGAAACGAATTTGAAGCGGGAGCCGAGATAAGATTCTTTCATATTCTGGGCCGATTTTATGCCGGACGAATTCGAGCCCGTTTCGGGCGTTTTGAGACTCAGGAAATCGCGAATCTGATAACAATCGACTGTCAGTTCCATATCCGGGGTCAGTCTCAATCCCGACGAGAAGTACACGTCCTGAAAGTTGGTCGGCGGAATCGTCATCTTGTCGGTTTCCATTTTGAAATTATCGATAAGCTTATCCAGAACCGATTTGCGGAGCGATCCGAGGATGAAAAAGTTGTGGTTGCCATAGGAATATGTAGCGGTGGCTTCCACGGTAGACAGACTGACCGTGGCTCTGCTGCCGCTGTTAAATGGGCTTTTGGTGCTCAGGGCGAAGACCGTGGGGAGGCGATATCTGGCTTCGGTCCCCTGCGGCATCAGCGAGACGGCGTCGACCACCGAGGCCGGAAGAATCGAAAACATGCCGTAGTGATTCGGGTCGTGCCCGATATTGATGCCATTAAGATAATAGTCGGGGTTGGTGCCGTTGAGACGGATTTTCGATGAATGCCCCGAGCCCTGCCGGACCGCCTGCGGCTGCCGGATGGCGGCGATAGGATTCGACGGCACCAGCGAACGTTGGGCCATCAGCTCAACCCGATTTTCGGTCAGCACCGTTTCGGAATTATCGATTTCCTTTTGGGGATTGACCCTGATCAGCCCGACGTCGATAGGTTTTTCATCGAGATGAATGATTATGTCTGAATGATCGGACGATAAATCGGGGTTTAATGTCTGAGATGAATACCCCACCGAGGAAACGACCAAATGATACTCCGATTCCGGTGCATTGGCCAGTGAAATCGAGTACGAGCCATCGGTGCCGGTAAATGTACCGGCCACGACCGAGTCACCTTGCATTGCGGCAATCGTCGCGGCGATAATCGGCCGATTTTGGCGGTCCATAACGCGGCCGGATATTTCCGCCGATTCGGATGGCCGGGCTGTCCCGATCAAAATCGGGATCAGGAGGCATAATCTTATTTTCCAGAGGTATTTCATAATCATTTCCCAATAGGATATCCCTCAAACCATATGCCGCTATTTGGAAGTGATCGAGAGCCAATTATGTTGTTGGAGTTCAATGTCTTATGATGATATCAAAATACAAAATAGGATGCAAAACTTTTCAGATGTGCAAAGAGGATCAGAAAATATGAGAATATGGAATAAGAGCTTTATTCGCTGTTGACGGAAATAAAATCTTCGATAAGCTGGTTGAATTGGGCGTGCTTCGTTACGAAAAAGAAATGCCAGGAGTTATCAAACAAATAATATCGGGATTGCCGGAAATGATTGACCCATGATTTATGGATATCGTTGCCGACGCCGTGATCGGCCTCGATTACGAAAATCGGCAGGTCGGGGTAGACGGGCGTCTTGTCGGGCGGATGGAGCAGGTTGTACCGTCGGCACCCCGCCGATGATTCAAACAACCAGCGGATATTGCAGAATTTAATTGGTGATTTGATGAAATTGACGGTGCTCTTGTCGGTCGGTCCGATTAGGTCGTCGAACCATTTGTCGGTCCTGATAGCCAGCATCTGGTCGTCGTATTCCAGCATATGCCGGGCGAAATTTTCGCGGGTGAGGATGATATGATCAAGGCCCTGGTAGGTGCAATCGACGAAAACGACTCCCCTGAGCAAAGTTCGGTCCAGCTTGATCATTTCCGGCAGGATGGCACTGGCGAAGCTGTGACCGATAACCCAGACCGCTTCACCGATTTCCTGACCAATCAGGGCCATGATGGCTTCGGCATCGGTGCGAGGCGCGAAAATCGGGTCGACGTCTTTGGCGCTCCGGCCGTGACCGAAGAGGTCGACAGTAATCACGCGGTTGGATTTTTTAAAATGATTTATCTGGTACAGCCACTGTTTACCGTGGCTTCCCAGACCGTGGACGAACAGCAGGGTGTTGCCGCCGTCGCCGTACGAATCCCAGGCCATGTCATAACCGCGATAATTGAAATTCGGCATATATTCCTCAAGCCGGTAAAAATATACGATAATTAGGGGAATTTGTCGCTTTTGTCAATAAAGTCGTTGAAACAAAAGAACCGTATTTGGCGTTTTGCAGGCAGCGATAAATATATTATAATCCTATCAGATAGATAAAATGCTCCTCAGGAAGGATTGATTTGGAAAAAGCGTTAATCGTTTCAACATCGGGAGTACGGGGTATTGTCGGCGGGGGGCTCGATCCGGTTCTGGCGGTAAGGTACGCTTCCGGTTTTGCCACCCTGCTTAAAAAGGGAAGAGTGGTCGTCGGTCGCGACAGCCGTATCACCGGGGAAATGATCGGCCGCTCGGTGATCTCGGGGCTGGTTTCGTGCGGGCTGGATGTAATCGATCTCGGAATAGTCCCGACTCCAACGGTCGAAATCGCGGTAACCGGACTCAGAGCAGTCGGAGGAATTTGTATTACCGCGTCGCACAATCCGGCCCAGTGGAACGCCCTTAAGTTTTTCAACGGCAAGGGTGAATTCATCGACAAGAATTTTCTGGACCGTCTGAAAAAAATTGTCGCGTCGGGAAAATTCGCGTTTAAAGATTTTAAAAATATCGGCCAGGTTAAAAGCGATGACACCTGGGTTGGCCGACACATTTCCAAAATACTCAAATTGCCGGTCATCGACGTGCCCAAGATTAAACAGGCCAGATTCAAAATAGTGGTCGACGCCATCAACGGCGCCGGATCGACGGCGCTTCCGATGATGCTCGAAGCTCTCGGCGTCAAGGTTATAAGAATAAATTGCAACGGTGATGGCAAGTTCATCCACGAACCCGAACCGGTCCCAAAAAATCTTGCGGCTCTCGGCCGGGCGGTACGCAAGCACAAAGCCGACCTGGGTATGGCCTGCGATCCCGATGCCGACCGTCTGGCGCTGGTCGACGAAAAAGGCCGTCCCATCGGCGAGGAGTTGACCCTGGCGCTGGCCGTGAGATATATCATGTCCCGCAAAAAGGGCAAGGTCGTCATAAACCTGTCGACGTCGCGCGTGACACAGGATGCTGCCGAAGAACTGGGCGGACGGGTCTTTTACACGCCGGTCGGCGAGGCCAATGTCGTGGCCGGGATCAGGCGGCTGCGGGCGGTCATCGGCGGTGAAGGCAACGGCGGTGTGATTTATCCGGCCTGCCATGCCGGACGCGATTCGCTGGTCGGAGCGGCCCTGGTTTGCGCTCTTCTGGCTCGCGACAAAAAGAGCCTGGCGGAAACGGTTGAAACTTTGCCGAGATATTATACTATAAAGCAGAAAGCGGCTCTTCCCGATAAATTCAATCAAAGGCTGGCCGCAATGGAAAAGGCGGCCAAAGGTAGTTTTGACAAGCTAAAATACGATCATCGCGACGGGGTTCGCTGCGATTTTTCGAGGGGCTGGTTTCAGGTGAGAACGTCCAACACCGAACCGATCTTCCGGGTGATAGTCGAAACCGACGACCGGAACCTGTCGAAAGTAATCGCCTCCGAAGTGATGAGCTTCTTCAAATAAGGACAGGCAATATGTGCGGGATTGTCGGGTATATCGGTTCCAAAAAAGCCCTGCCGATTCTGATCGAAGGGCTTAAGAGGCTGGAGTATCGGGGGTATGATTCGGCCGGGTTCGTACTGGCCGAAGGCAATCGTTTGATTGCGGAAAAATGCGCCGGAAAAATCGCGGTTTTGGAAGAACAGATTCGCGGGCGCGAGTACGATTCCAGCCGGGGCATTGCCCATACCCGGTGGGCCACGCACGGGGAACCGACCGTAGTGAACGCTCATCCTCATTTCGACAGTAAGGACCAGATCGCCATGGTCCATAACGGTATTATCGAAAATTACCGCGCGCTCCGGGCGTTCCTCAAGGAAAAAGGGCACAATTTCCATACCGAAACCGATACCGAAGTTCTGGTGCACCTGATCGAAGAGTACTATGAAAACGATATCACCGAAGCGGTTCGGACAGCTTTGAACCTGGTCGAGGGAACATACGGTATAGCCGTCATATCATCGCTGGCGAGCGATCGGATTATCGCCGCCCGCCGCGGTTCACCGCTGGTGATCGGGCTCGGGGAGGGCGAAAATTTCGTAGCCTCCGACGTTTCGGCCATACTGGCACATACGAACAAAGCGGTTTATCTCGAAGAAGGTGAAATCGCTACCGTGACCGCGGATACGTACGAGATTACCACCATCGATAAAATTGTCAAAACCCCGAAAGTCGAGGAAATTTCCTGGAACCTGGATATGATCGCCAAGGGCGGTCACGACCATTTCATGCACAAGGAGATTCACGAACAGCCGACCACCCTGCGCAACGCCATTCGTGGGCGTCTCAATTTCGAGGAGGGTATCCCGAGGCTCAACGGTTTGAATCTCCAGTACGACGAACTGCGGCAGATCGACCGGATCATTATCACCGCCTGCGGGACGTCGTGGCATTCGGCCCTGATCGGAGAATATTTGATCGAGGATCTGGCACGGGTGCCGGTCGAAGTTGAGTATGCCTCGGAGTTTCGGTACCGTTCGCCGATTATCGGAAAAAACACGGCCATTATCGTTATCAGTCAGTCGGGAGAAACGGCCGATACCCTGGCCGCCATGCGCGAAGCCAGCAAAACCGGCGCGACCGTCCTGGGCATCTGTAACGTGGTCGGATCATCCATCGCCCGCGAAACCAACGGCGGGGTATATATCCACGCCGGCCCGGAAATCGGGGTGGCGTCGACCAAAGCGTTTACGTCACAGGTCATGGTCCTGGCGCAGATAGCCGTCCTTATGGGTCGCATGAGGCATTTGACCATCCTCAACGGCATGGAACTTTTGGAGAACCTGAAAGATATTCCCGAGAAGGTCGAGCATATTTTGCAGACCGAGGACAAAATCAAAGAAATCGCCGATCTGTACTACAAGCATAATAATTTTCTCTATCTGGGGCGCGGGGTGAATTTCCCGACGGCTCTGGAAGGCGCGCTGAAACTCAAGGAAATATCGTACATCCACGCCGAGGGCTATCCGGCGGCCGAGATGAAACACGGTCCGATCGCGCTGATCGATAAAAATATGCCGGTCGTGGTTATTGCCCTGAAAGACCCGGTATACGATAAAGTTCTTTCCAATATCGAAGAGGTCAAGGCGCGCAACGGGCAAGTGATTGCCATTGCCAATGAGGGTGACGATGAAATCGCCGAGAAAGTGCATCACGTGATTTATATACCCAAGACCTTCCGGCTGTTTACGCCGCTATTGGCGGCGATCCCGCTCCAGCTTCTGGCCTATCATATTGCTGTCCTGCGCGGCTGTGATATCGATCAGCCCCGCAACCTCGCCAAGAGCGTCACGGTGGAATAGATTTTACGAAAAATTAAAAAGCCCCGCAATAGCGGGGCTGTTTTATATATTTCAATGATTTATTTGGGGCATGTACTGAACCTCGACCATTTTAAATTGATCGGCACCGCCGGTCAGTTCGGGATTTTTAAAAATCCACTCCATTGTCATCTTGTCGCTTCCGTCGATTGTTAACACACAATCATATACCTGTGTGAACCCAAAAATCGGATCGGCGTCTTCGCCCGACATGACTATTTTACCGGTTTTTTCATCCTGCGAACCTTTGGCGGTTACGAAATAGGTCCCGTGGTCATCGAATCCGGCCAGGTTGTATTCATTGTACCTCCGGTCGAAGCCAATTATGTGCAGTGTGTGGGTTTCCATCTCACCCTCGCCGCTGACCGATGTCATCTGCAGAAATCTTCCTCCCAGAATCATTTCATTTTCTCCGGTCCCGCTGAAAACCATCGAATCGGCGCCGGGGGCGGGCCAGATGGTGACGGTGAGATTCCATTTACCGGCCATTTTGGAGAGCATTTCGTGCTCGGGGCCGGGCTGAGCGAGTTTCATGTATGTTTCCATCAAAGCGGCCTGATCGGCGGCGGGGTCATCCTGCGCGACTGCTCCAGCGGCCAGCGTGACCAGAAGTAATCCCAAAACCAACAGGGTTTTCATCAGCACATCCTCCTGTTCAGTGTATTGATAGATCTATTTATAATGTTCGGTTTCCGAAGAATTCCAAAATGATACGGCCGAGAGACTCGATTTTATCGTCACTTTTTACGGGCAACGAGAAATTGAATCAGCATACCCATAATGAGGCCGATTAACAGCATCAACGGAAAAAGCAGCGCCAGGGACATTGAAATCCGCCAGAACAGGAACTTGACCGTAACCACGTGAATATTTTGAATCAGCAGGATGAGAACCAACACGGCCAGTATGACTATCAGGGCCCGCTTTACAGCCGCGCCGGATGATGCCTTTGCTGGCTCGACCGGCGGAATTCGATTGTCATTGTTCATCGCTCATTTTCTCCTTTACTGAACGGTACCGGCAAGGGGGAACGCACGTGCAAATCTCTCTGAGGATACGGTATTTCGATATTGACTTCACGGAATTTTCGGACGATGGCGCAGTTAATTTGCGAGCGGACCTGATAATGGCGTTCCGGGCTTCTTATCCAGGCCCGGAGGACCATATTCCACGACGAATCCCCGAACGATTTCAATAATACATTCGGTTCCGGGTTTTTCATGACTTCGGGGTCGGCATCGGCGACGTCTCGCAGGGATTGCAAAACCAGATCGAGGTCGCTGTTGTAAGACACTCCGACTTCGATTTCAAGTCTTATTTTGGGGTCACCGTGCGACCAGTTGGTTACTCTCTCGGAAATGAACTGCGAATTGGGGACGATGATGGTAATGTTGTTCAAAGTCAGAATGGCCGTGGAGCGCATGTTGATAGCAATGACGTCGCCCTCGGTATCGCCGACTGTCACCCGGTCGCCGATCTTTATCGGCCGTTCGAAAAGTAAAATCAGCCCGGCAATGAAGTTCGACGTTACATTCTGTAAACCGAAGCCGATCCCGACCGAGAGGAGACCGAAAATTACCGCCAGTCCGCCCAAATTAATACCAATAAACTGGAACGCGACAATAGCGCCGATTATCATGACGATATAATGGCCGATGCGAATGATCGTATAGCGATGGCTGGGTTCGACCTCAAGCTTGGTTAGAAGCCCCTTGAGGATTACCTTGTTCAGGATGCGTGAAACGAGGATGAAGATCAAGAAGACGATGACAAACATCAATATGGACGAAATAGTAACCGGCGTTTGATTGATCTCAAAAAGCTTATACTTGAATATTACATTCAGCGCCGCCCATATATCCGACAAGGACGAGTTAATGCCCATTCAAAACCCCTTTCGGAAGAAATATATACAGAGAAATTGGCGCCAAAAAGGAGATAAGGCAAGGAATTTATTTTAGAGTCTTTTCGCTTGGATGGTCTACCAGAGGTCGGCGGGGAAAATGATTTCGATTTTATCCGAAGACGACGGCAAAACGCAAACCTGCATTTTAACCGTATCAGATTCGGGCATATATATAGCTTCGAGAGCATGGTTGCCGATGGGAAGTCCTGAAAATGAAAAGCGTCCCGACTTGTCGGGATTGACCGATGCGGTCGTTATGCTGCCCGCGCCATTGGGGTAGGCCAGCCGGATCGTAACCGAGTCTTTGTAATCGTCACCGGGCGCGATCATACCGGCGTCCATAATATAACCCGTGACGGAATTGCCGGTCAGAGAGGCGGCGTTGGAGGCAAAGATTTTATCGATATTCGACCCCGAACCAGTGGAGCGCAGAGTGGTGCCGAGGAGACCGTAAGCCGTATTCCAGGCGTCGTACTTATAGTCCGAGGGATTGACGGCGCCTTTGATATAAGGTCCGTGCCACGTGCTGAAACCTCCGGGGTTGGAATAAAGGGCGTCCAGGTTGGGGGGTAAGGCACCGATGTCCCCGACATATCCGAAATCTGACCGGGTGCCCCGGCTGTAGGCGTCGGGATTGCCGACGATGGCTTTGGCGACGGCATCCATTTCGGTCAGCGTGGATTTGAAACGGGCGTTATCGGTGACGTCGTTGAATTTCACCGTCGCCACCGCGGCCAGTATCCCGAGGACGACGATGATTATTACCGTCTCGACCAGAGTGAAGCCGCGCGTACTGCGAATCATATTCTTCAATATTCTCATGCTCATATTTCCGATAAAGACACTTCGTCAATTAAAACCTGGGTCGACTCATTGACTTGTGTTTTCTTGTTGTTGTATCCTCCGACTACTATCGTATGTGTCCCGGCGGAGAGCGTCCCGAGATCGACCTGGAACAATTGCCAGTCGGTGTCGGGGGCACTGCCGCCGGAGCCGTTGCCCACGACCTGCGCCACGTAATCATCGGGCGGCGTTCCGTATAGTGTACCGTCTATACTGACCAAAGCCTGGCTGTACTCATCGGATTCGTACTGATTGGTCTGGGATAACCTGTACCGGAATGAAAGCCGAATACTGGCGGCATCAGACAGTGCGAAGTCCCGGCTCCAGCCACCCGACATGTCGTAAATATCGTTATTGTTGATTCCGCCCAGATCGACCTGAAGCGCCCCGCCGGAGTACCCTCCCGATGAAATGCGGGAACCGTCGGCGTAGTACGGTTCGCTGGTAGAGCGAAAGACGTCGTCGTTGTATGAAAAACCGTCTTCGTCGGTATCGAAATCGGCCCAGAACAGGAAAGCTCCGCTGGTTCCGGCCCGCCAGTAATTGGATGTCAAACGGTACTCGGCATAAGCGGGTACTGTTCGGCGTCACTGTGACAAATCTGGTGAGAGTGTCATCGGCACCGGCGTAGACGATCTCGATGTCGTGGCGTCCGACAGGAATCGAATCAAATGCGAAATAGCCTCCGGCGTCGGGCGTATGGGTTTTTGTCAACAGTGCTCCGGTGCCGTCGGGGATAGTCAGCAGGACCGAGAGTGAATCGCTGTAATCCGGACCGGGGGGAGTGCCGTCGACGTCGTAAACGTTGCCGGTCACGCTGTTCAAGAGAAGCTCGGCGCTCGAACCGGCGATTGACCGCACTATGTTCGATCCCGAACCGCTCGACGTAATGTTAACCCCGCTGAGAGAATATGTGCTGCGCCAGGGATCGGTCTTAAAATCGCTGGGATCCTGGCTGAAGGAATTATTCAGATACGGTCCTTTCCACGTGCCCAGTCCGGGGTCGGTTACGAGGGCATCGAGGTTCGACGGCAGAGCGCCGTTATCGCCGATGTACCCGAAACTGCTGCGGGTCCCGTTGTTCTCCAGGTCGGGGTTTCCGGCGACGGCCAAAGCCAGCACGTCCATTTCATTTTTGGCGTCTTCGATTTTTCCCGCTTCCAGCGCCGGACCGACATATTTGGCCGCTACCGCCGCGAGTATGCCCATGATGACAATTACGACCACCAATTCCACGAGCGTGAAACCCGGCGATACAGCTTTATTTTTCCTGACGGCTCGATACATCTAATTCCCCATATTGAACAAAGCCTGAATCTGTGAATCCGAGAGGGCCTTGCGGTATATCCGAACGTCGTCGATTATTCCCCGGAAATACCCGCTGTTGTTGCCGCTTAACAGGCCGATCACCAACTGCGATGACGTGTTGGGTATCGTCGTACTGGATTCGGTGGCGGTTTTGTCGAGAGCACCATCGACATATACCCGAACCCGCGAGGCCGAGGTCTGGGTTCCGTCGAAGACTACGGCCAGATGGTACCACTGATTGGGTGTAAAGACCCGGTTGGAACTGAACCGGTCATTGTTCCCGGCGATGTCCACAAAGAGGCGGTTGCCGGTATAGAAGAAGAGGCTGTACCAGGTACCTGCGTGGACGGATCAAATCTTTTCGAAACCGGGCAGCGCGGGTTGCCGTCGAGCGTGGTCGGATAAACCCAAACCGAAACGGTCAGGTACTGAGTATTATCGAGAGTGTCACTGTCGGCGATAATCACCCGGTCGTTGTCACCGTCGAAGTCGAGACCACCGTCGATTTTGCCCGTGACCCAGTCGTTTCCGGGGTTCATGTTGGTCAGAGTGCCGTTATTGCCGATGGGTGATGAATCATGGGCGGTCGAACCAGAGGATTCGTCCAGTTTCCAGTATCCGACCATACCGGCCGACGTACCCATCAAAGCCAGTGCCGCTATTTCGGCCGAATCGAGAGCATAGTTGTACAGCCGGACGTCGTCGAGCTTGCCATCCCAGAACTGTCCCGGTGTACCGTTGATATCGACCGCACCGATCAGGAGGTTGCGCGAGGTTTCCACAATCGGTCCGGCGACGTTTTCGTTATCGAGAACGCCGTTGAAATATATCTTCCAGGTCGTGCCGTCGTACGTACCGGCCACGTGCGTCCACGTCGATTCCGGCAGCGTTTGTATCGACTGTACCCCCACTTCGCCGGGCTGCCAGTGCCGGAAACTCACTTTGCCGTCGGAGCTGGTCGTTTTCAGCTCCCACTGAGTTCTGGTGCCGTCGAAGCCTTTGGAGACGATTTGCTGGTCGACGGCTATATCGGTCGGGTACACCCAGACCGCGACCGTCAGCGCGTTGACGTGCGAAAGCTGGTTACCGATGTTGACGTAGTCGTTGACACCGTCGAAATCGAGAGCGCCGTTCAAAGCGCCGGTAGTCCAGTCGGAGACCGACATATTGGTCAGGGTCCCGTCGTGACCGCCGCCTGAGGAATCGTGAGCTATGAGACCCGAGGTTTCATCGAGCATCCAGTGTCCGACCAGCGACGGGGTCTCGGTCGTGGTTCCGACAAAGCTGATGCCGTTGATATTTTGGTTGCCGGTTCCGAACGGCCCGTCACCGTCGAAATACATGGAAGCCGTGCCGCTGACCGGGTTGTATTCGATTATGTCTTCGTCGTCGAAATTAAGCCCCGCGATGGTTTCGTCGTTGGCGTCGGCCGAAAGAAGAATGTCACCGTTTTCGAGGACGTGCACGGCGTCGATGTCGGCGTTGTTCGAAAAGTGAGAGCTGCCGTTGAAATACATGGAGGCCGTCCCGGTCGACGGATTAAAATCAACCAGATCATCATCGTCGAAGTTCAAGCCGCCGATCCTGGCCGAACCGGTGGTGGACAGAATAATATGTCCGTTCTCCAGAATGCAGACGGCATCGATATTCTCGTTGTCGGCGAAGACGGTATCGCCTTGGAGGTACCGGGTGGCGCTGCCGGTGGCCGGATTATACTGCATAAGATCATCACTATCGAATGATTGTCCGCCTATGGTGGCGGAACCTTCTGTCGAGAGTATAATATTGCCGTTATCGATAATGTGTATGGCGTCGACGTTTTCGTCGTTGGAAAATACGGTACTGCCGTCGAAATACATCGATGACGTATCCGCCGTCACGTCGTACACGACCATATCTTCGTTGCGGAAGAACAGTCCGCCGAGGCTTCCGTTGTCGGACGTGGTCAGGACGATATAATCGGCGGTGTTGATAGCCGTCGTGTCGGAAAAATAGTCTTCGGCGAAGCGATACATCTTGCTCCCTTTATTGCGGGGAAGGATAGTTAGTTCGCGGTTGAGCGTATCGTTTTGCGGCATGAAAATTATGTACAGCGGGTGTTGTCCCACGGGAAGCGAATCGAGCGCGAACCCGCCGGTCGTATCGGGATGGCAGGATCGAGTACCTGTACCCGCCGGACCCGTTGGGAAAAGTCACTATAACGTCGACCGAATCGGCGAAGACGCTTCCCGGCGGGTTGTCGGACTTGTCTTTGATTTCTCCATTAAATGTATTGATCAGGTAGTCATCGGCCGCGTCGGCGATCTTTTTCGTGATAGTCCCGCCGCCGCCGGTACTGGTGATGGTAATCCCGCCGGAATAATTATAAGCTTTGTTCCATTCGTCGTACTTGAACCCGACACTGTCCTTCAGGAAGCCCGACGGAATGTACGGCCCGTCCCAGGTACCCAGTCCCGGATTCTGAAACAGGGCCTGGAGGTTGGGCGGGAAGGCGCCGACGTCGCCGACGTAGCCGAAATCCGACCGGACCCCGGCCTGGGTGGTCGAAGGATCACCGACGATGGCATTGGATAGCATTTCCATCTCGCGCTCGGTTTTGGACTCGCGCGAATCGCTGATGGCGGTTCCCATATACTGCAGGACCGAACCGGCGACGATGCCTATGATCACTATGACCGCCAGCAGTTCAATCATACTGAAGCCGGATATGTCGCTGTGCTTTTTTACCATAAGTCGGAATAAAATTGTATTTCCGTGTAATAGCTCTGTCCCGGATTGATATTGATCTTGCGGGTCAGGGTGTCGTTGTCGGGAATGTACACCATCTGCAGCGTGTGAATGCCGATCGGAATGGAATCGAAAACGGCCGAGCCATTGGCGTCGGGATTGACGGTACGAGTACGGTACCCGCCGGTGCCGTTCGGATAGGTAAGTACGATTCGTACCGAGTCTTTGTAATCGTCGCCGGGAGGCGTAAATCCGAGGTCGGTCAGGGCGATCGTGACGCGGTTGTAGAGCAGATTGTCGACCGAACCGGCGATCTCGCGGGTAAGCGTCTCCGGGCCACCGGTCGACGAGAAGTTCGCCGACGGTGACGAAATCGCCTTGCCCCAGGCGTCGCGCTTGAAATAATCATTACCGCTGCCCGTGGAGAATTTATCCCTGATGTACGGTCCTCTCCATGTTGCATAGCCGCCGGGATTGGTGACCAGATCATCCCAACCGGTCGGCAGGGCACCGACGTCGCCGATGTATCCAAAATCGGTGCGAACCCCGCCCGATTTCAAAGCGGGATCACCGGCCGTGGCCCGGGCCAGGTTGTTCATGATTTCGCGCGTTTTTTCGAAGCGGGATAAATTGGCAGCCGATCCGATTGTCCTGGTCGCGACCGCCGCCAGAATGCCTATAATAATAATGACGACGATAACCTCGACAAAAGTATATCCCGCCCGAAGCCGTTTTGTGTCTTCCATCTTGTTTTCCGACAACGGGTTTTCTTTATATCTATTATCGGAAGAATCGCAAAATGTTTGATTCGGGCCGGAATGTCGCCGGAAATATAAATCTCGCCAAACATTGCGCTCACATCGTGTATTTATTATGTTTCGAATTGAAACACGGAGATTTTTCAGGCGTAGTAATTTGCAATGATCCGAGTAACCAACCTTCAAAAAGCTTTCGGCGCCGTCAAAGCGGTCGATGATATTTCTTTCGATATTTCCGACAATCAGATTTTTGGTCTGCTGGGGCCGAACGGAGCCGGGAAGAGCACGACTATCGGGCTTATGATCGGTGTTCTCAATCCCGATGGAGGCTCGGTTGCAATAAACGGCGAAAACGACCCAACTCGTCCTCGTCTGCGCCGCGAAATAGGAGCCGCCCCACAGTCGCTGGCTATCTACGAAGAACTTAGCGCCGAAGAAAACCTCGCATTCTTCGGAAAGCTGTACGGCATTTCCGGCAGTCGTCTGAAGCAGAGAGTTGACTGGTGTCTGGAACTGGCCGGTTTAAAAGACCGCAAAGACGACCGCGTTAAAAAATACTCCGGTGGTATGAAACGCCGTCTCAACCTGGCCTGTGGCCTCGTGCACGATCCGCCGATTTTGCTGCTCGATGAACCGACGGTCGGAGTCGATCCCCAGTCGCGCAATATGATTTTCGACAAAATCGAAATGCTCAAAAAAGAGGGCCGTACGATCGTGTATACCACCCACTACATGGAAGAAGCGCAGCGGTTGTGCGACCGGGTGGCGATCATCGACCACGGCAAAATTCTGGCCGACGGGACCGTTGATGACCTCATCGACGCGCACGGCGGCAAAGCCATCGTAAGTACCGAAGTGCAGTTGCCGCTGCCCGACGGTATCGAACTCCCGGCCGAGCTCGAGGGCAACCTGCTGTCGTTCGAATCATCGCAGCCGCTTCAGGACATCGCCACGCTGGCCGACGCCGGGATTAAGTACAAATCGCTTCGGGTCGACCGGCCGGACCTCGAAAAAGTCTTTTTGAACCTTACCGGACGGAGGTTGCGCGACTGATGGGCTCGATAGTACACCTTGCCATAAAAGACCTCAAGCTGCTCTGGCGCGACCGCGTCGGCTTTTTCTGGGTCATGGGTTTCCCGCTTCTGATCGCGCTGTTTTTCGGGTCGATCTTTTCCGGGTCGGGCAGTACCGCCGGGTCCATGAAGATCGCCGTCATAACCGATAATATGAACCCGTCGGTGCAGGCGTTCTACGATCAGCTCGCCAAATCCGACGTGCTCGACATAACGCCGATGCCGCTCGATTCGGCCCGGCCGCTGGTGGCGCGGGGCAAGCTGGTGGCGTTCGTACAGTATTTCGATTCCTCCAAATCGACTTTTGATATTTTCACCGGCAAAAAACCGCACATCAAAGTCGGGATCGATCCGTCGCGTAAAGCGGAGTCGGGGTATCTCGACGGTTTGATCAACCAGGCGTACTTCATGCGCCTGCAGAGCAGCTTCACCGATCTCAACGGCTGGCGCAGCTTTTTGAAAGAGCAGCGGCAGGAACTCGATACGACTGGAGCGGGCAAGGTGAATAAGTCGTACGGTAATTATCTCAACAATCTCGACAAACTCCTCGGGTCGGTGGAGCAGATGGATTCAGCTGGAGCGCGAACTCCGGATAGTACAACCGACAACACCGCGGTCACGAACAATTCGCCATTTTCCGGGCTCGACATAGATTTCGATGCCGTCGAGGAGACACGGGCCGGTCCGCGTTCGTCGTTCGATATAACTTTCCCGCAGGCGCTGATGTGGGCGCTGATCGCCACGGCGGCGGCGTTTTCGCTTTCAATCGTAATCGAGCGGACGCGCGGGACATTTTTGAGACTTCGTATCGCTCCGATCAGCCGGATGCAGGTGCTGGCCGGGAAGGGCCTGGCCTGCTTTATTGCGTGCGTCGGAGTATGTATTGTACTTATGGCCATCGGCGTTCTTATTTTCGGGGTCGGGGTGGCATCGTGGACAAATCTGCTTCTGGCGGTGGTGGCGAGCGCGATCTGTTTTGTCGGCATCATGATGATGATCAGCGTGCTCGGCAAGACCGAGGCCTCGGTGTCGGGCGGCGGCTGGGCGATCATGCTCGTTATGTCGATGCTCGGCGGCGGGATGATCCCGCTGATGTTTATGCCGTCGTGGATGAAAATCGTCAGCGACATCAGCCCGGTCAAGTGGGGCATCCTGGCGCTGGAGGGTTCGATCTGGCGCGGTTTCAACTTGATCGACATGATCCTGCCGATGGCTGTTCTGGTCGGCGTCGGTGTGTTCGGATTTATCATTGGTGTCACCATCCTCTCCCGCGCCGACGGCTGAGCCGGAATCAAGTCGTCCTTTTCCCTTGTATAATTTCCAGATAGGCCCGGTGGCCCGACATTCTACGTCGGGATTCTTTATATCTCATTGGCAATCTTTCCTGCGGTGGCAGGCAATCCTGTAACCCACCCAACGGGTGGTTGATTTCATACGAGCAATCAATATATAAGAACCTTGGCGACCTTTTCTCTGCGGCGGCAGGAACCCTTTCCTGCCGATCTTCAATCTTGTAGCCCACCCAACGGGTGGTTGATTTCATACGAGCAATCAATATATAAGAACCTTGGCGACCTTTTCTCTGCGGCGGCAGGAACCCTTTTCTGCCGATCTTCAATCTTGTAGCCCACCCAACGGGTGGTTGATTTCATACAAGCAATCAATATATAAGACCTTGGCGACCTTTTTGCTGCGGCGGCAGGAACCCTTTCCTGCCGAACTTCAATCTTGTAGCCCACCCAACGGGTGGTCGATTTCATACAAGCAATCAATAAAATTGAGCCCCGACGATGGTATGTCAAAACCAATAAGTCCTTGACAGGATAGGCATTTGTGGTAGATTGAGATTGTCTTAAGGGCGCTTTCAAAATTTACATTCTCTTTTTCCGGAGGGATCGGAAATGAATATAGTTTAGGTGTTTGTTGGTGGCCTGCCAAACCCCATATATGCTGATGATGCTAATGGTGATATCACCGTGAATTTGATAGATATATTATACCTGATAGTATATTTGTATAATATTCCGCCGCGGCTGGCACCTGTGGTGGAATGTGAATAAAAATATTCGTTTAATTCAAGGAATAGCGAAATGAAACTATTAACGAAGATCTTAAATGTAGCGATTATTTGTTTGATTCCGTTCCCATTATTGATTTCTTGTAATGGTAAATCGCAAAGTCAAAAGAATCCGGATACTGGCTCTGCAATCTCGCAAGGTACTGATAAAACATCAGTAAAACACTGGAAATTGGTTAGCAGCCAGGGCAATATTAAGTTTGTATATGTGGAACCCGATATAGCTCATGATCGTATTCTCATGGCTCAAATATTACAAGCTATAGTTGGACAGAAAGGTAAGATCATTGGACCAGTGCAAGTAATGTTTTTTGATAATAAATCAGAAACACCTGTCGCATTTCCAATGACTGACTCCCAGATGATTCACCAAGTTGCAACGTACAACTATAATCCGAATAACGGTTTTGAAGAATTTGTTTGGATTACCATCTTGGATTCAAAAACATCACCACCTAGACTCGCAACAAAAAAAGATAACATATCTCCTGGGATCGCACGGTGAAGTCTCGGTAGGTCATGCCCACTTGGGGCGTGACATCTTGGACTTCGCCATCATTTCCACTACCAACCCGATGGTGTTTCACTCTATCCCCTTATATAAAGGCCTATAAGTACGCCATAAATAACGGGAAATAGTGCGCAGCAAAAAACGGCTTCAGGGGAGAAATTTAAAAAATGGTACGACCAAAGCCAATTTCTTGTAACTCACGCGCTGATACATGATTATCTATGCCAAAACGGGCCGAATTTGCGTTTTTTTGGGGAGCAGAAATACAAAGTCGGTAGTGAATTTGTTGGGTGCTTTGGGGTAATGACGCGTTGTGGCCGGTCGATCCTCAGATCGACCGGGTTTGCGGCAGGTCTGAGGACCTACCGATCACAACGTACGATTGGGTGGCCACTCCAAACTTGTTTGGAGTGGGAAGACTTTACGAAGATGGATTCCCGATCAGGTCGGGAATGACATTGAAGGACGCGTTAATGAAAGGTGTCACGCCTCGAGTCGGCGTGACCTACAAAAATAGGAAATTAATTACAACAATTTGCCGGAGCGGATTTTTTCGTCGATCAGGCGACAGCCTTCCATCAGAAGCGATTCATTGGGAAGATCATTATTGGTTTCGGGAATATCATCGTCGGTAATAGGCTCGATACGCCACGTCCCGTCGGTCCATGTCAGTCCTTCATATACGGCTTCCGGGCCGTGCAGGTCTTTAAATCCCGCGTACGTAATCTGTCCCTGTAATAAGTACAGCGTCAGCAAGTCGGCGTCGTCATCAGAAGGCAGGACGGTTATCTTGACGGTCTTGCGCGACGGACCCAGCGCCTGAAGGAGGTCGATCAGGTTCATGTCAGCCAGACGCCCGTGCGCACCCTGCTGTTTTTCGAGCCGTTGCGCCGTGTCTTCCTTTTCGCGGAGTTTTTCGCGAAGCTTGTTGATCTTGGTGACGAGCAGGTCGAGGTTGTTGCCGATGGCGATTATATCCTCGATGCCTTTCTCCAGCAGACCGGTCAATTCCGGGATTTGCGACTGATCGTCATTGAGAAGAAACGTGGGGATGTCCGCAAGCGGAACGCCTTCATTTATGAGGGTGTTGACCAGATTGTGCACGGTCTCTTTGTCGCCGGGAGCGACAAGAATGATCAAATCGGGTCGACTGCGGTGGCAGAGTTCGGCGAAAGCGCCGGTCGAGCTTTGCGACAGAGTCCGGTAACCCTCGTTTTTGAGCCGGAGTTCCAGCGGCTGCAACAGGCGCAGCTGCTCGGCGTAGATCATGATCTGTCCGAGGTTCTGTTCGGTGTGCTGGGTGAGGATTTCGTTTTGCATCATGTCGATGAACGCCTCGACCACTTCGGGCAGAAAGACGCGCCCGGCCATGTCGCGCAGCTTGCGTTTGATGGCGTCGAATTTGTCGAGCGGGAGCTTTTCGCCCGGCTCGGTACTCTCGCAGTACAGATCGGCGATGGTGACGATGTTTCCGCCGAGCACTTCGATCGGAAGGCGCTTGGTGAACTTGCCTTTCAGGTCGAAGTACATGCGCCGGAGCATTTCTTCGATGACCGGTGAATAGTTCAGCGAAGACAGCAGCTTGACGGTCAGATCGACCACGGCGCGGCCGTCGGAGGCTTCATCGGAACTGTAATAATAGCGCGCGAGATCGTGAAGATACGCGGCGTTGACTATTTTCAGACGGTCACGGGTCGGCAGCTTGAGCCGTCGGCAGAGACGGTCGACGTACTGCCCCACCCGCCCGGCGTGGTTTTCGTGTGACTTAGAGTGCGACGACAGAACCGACGTGAACAGGTCGAGATTTTTTAAAAACAGTTCGGATTCGTTGTTGAACGTATCGCGGTGCAAAAAGAGCGATGATACCGATTCATAGTAGCGCACCAGCGTCTGCGGCGAGCTTTTGCGGATGCGGTCGATAAGATCGAGATAATCTCCGGAAACCGTGTCTTTGATGAGGACGGCGTGAAAGCGAGTCTCGTCGAGAATTTCAATTGCAGTGTCGGCGTCGTCGAGCACCACGACGCGGAAGTTATCGCGCTCGAACAGCGATTGCATCATCGGGACGGCGTACGTTTCATCGGAGACGATCAAAATGGCGCGGCGGTCGTCGACGACTTCTTCGGGTTTGTCTTCTTCCTGGATTATCGGCGTCTTGCCGGTGTCCGTGGTGATGTCGGGAATTTCGAGCAGGAGGTTGTCTTCGAGAGAGACGTCCTCGCCGAGATAGTATTTGGCGATGGCGGTATTAATGACGAGTTCGGCGGCGACGTACAATCGCACATCTTTGCCGTGGGTTACGAAATTAAGTTCGTTGTACAGATTCGTGTCATTGGGGTCGGTGCACGCGACCTTGAGAATGTTGTTGTCGATGTCATAATCGAACGGCATAACTTTGCGGGCGATGGCGACCTTTTGCGGAATCATCTCGACCAGATATTCATTGATATCGTACTTTGACAGGACGACATATTCGCAGTCGAGCTGTTTGGCCAGCGCCTTGACCAGAGAGGCCTCGTCGATATAGCGGTGATATAAAAGCTGCGACCCGAATTTCCCACCGTGGGCTTTTTGGCGCAGAAGAGCTTCCTTGATCTCTTCCTCGGTGATCAGTCCTTCCTGGATAAGAATTTCATCCAGCCGCAATCTTGACGTCTGCTTGGCCATCTATACCTCAACCGGTGCGGGAGATTCTTTTGGAAAATGATCGGACAGCTTGACCGGGTCGGCGGCGCAGCGCATGGCTTCTTTGAGCGACACCTGACCGGTTTCGACCAACGCCTTGAGATGGGCGTCGAGCAGGCGCATGCCCTTGCGGTTACCGGTCTGAATAGCGGTCGGAATCTGGTAAGTCTTGCCCTCGCGGATCAGGCTCGAAATCGACGTCGTTTTAACCATGAATTCATAGGCAACCGTCCGGCCGTGGCCGTCGGCTTTCTTCAAAAGCTGCTGCGAGACGATCCCGGCCAGCGATTCGGCCAGCATGATTCGAATCTGAGCCTGCTGGTCGGAGGGGAAGACGTCGAGGATGCGGTCGACGGTGGCGGCGGCGGTCGACGTGTGCAGCGTGCCCATGACGAGCAGCCCGATTTCGGCGGCGGATACCGCCAGCGAAATGGTTTCGAGGTCGCGCATCTCGCCGACGAGGATAACGTCGGGGTCCTCGCGCAGGGCCGCCTTGAGGGCGGCGGCGAAAGACGACGAGTGCAGGCCCATTTGTCGCTGGGAAATCAGGCAGTTCTTGTTCTGGTGGACGTATTCGATCGGGTCTTCGAGCGTTATAATATGCTTGAACGAGTTCGTATTGATATGATCGACCATCGCCGCAAGAGTCGTGGTTTTGCCGGAGTTGGTCGGACCGGTAACGAGAACCAAACCGGATTTCAGTTCGGCCAGTTTGGAGACGTGTTCGGAAAAACCGAGGGCGCCGAGGCTGAGAATCTGCGACGGTATAACCCTGATGGCGACCGCGATGCCGGGCTGCGTGCGGTAGACGTTGAAACGGAAGCGCTGCCCGCCGGGGACGCTGTAGGCGAAGTCGAAATCCCCGCCTTTTTCGAAGGTGCGAATCTGCTCGTCGGTGAGAAGCTCATAAACCAGCTGTTTGATGTCTTCATCGGAGAGGTGGCGGTGGCGGGTTTTCTGGAGCGTGCCGTTGATGCGGATCATTGGCACCGAACCGGCGGCCATGTGCAAATCGGAAGCGCTGGCGGCGGTGACTATTTTCAGGAGCTGATCGATTTTAGGCATTTCCCATCCGGTCAATTAAAAATGAGCCTCTATAAAGGAGTTATCGGAAGAATCGCCAATGAGTTGAGACGGAAACGATTAAGCAGCGCGGGATTGGTCGAGACGGGCGATAATGCGGCGGGTTCCGTCGAGGGTCCGGCGGCCGGTCCAGCGGGCGGCGCGAAGCGACTGCCGCAGGGGCGACGGGAACGTTCGTGGGAAAGACGACCCCTCGGCAGGCGTCAGATAGGTGTTGCGGTTGATGTTGAAATAGTTGCCGCGCCAGACAACCTGCCTTTTGAAAAACGGCGCCAGCCAGATCCCGGCGATGATGATATCCTTGAGCGGCAGATAGAAGTAGTCGTACCATTTCAAATCGGATTCGAACAGGCGCGCGGCGGCGACGTCGATAAGCGTCTTGAACGCGGTCACCGCAATAAAAAGACTGCAGGAGGTCTGATCGGTCCGCCATCCGAAATATAAAAGGGCGAGAAATACCGGGTTGGAAGAAATTTCTGCGGAATAGTGCAGCAGATTGATGTGCCGTCGCATGGTAGCCCATCGGTAATGACGATTGACAAAGCGCCCGATACTCCAGGTATCGTTGACGCTGTCAATCCAGTGACTGGAGATGACCACTGTTTTTCCCATTTTTCGGATGGAGTCCCCGAGCAGAAAATCTTCGGCCAGGTAGTTCGCGAAGGCTTCGAAACCTCCGATGGCCTGTAACGTCGCGCGATGAAAACACATGGACTTGCCGATTGTAATGGGAATTCCGAAAAGCTTCCCGACGGCGCGGACACTGCCGGATATGAACGTATTGGCGTGTAAATTTTCGAGGACGGAGCCGAGGCTTCCGCCTCCGACCCCGCGAATAGCCGACGTGACCAGACCGACACCGGGCGCCTGCAGCCTGCCAACCAGATCGGTCAGATATCCGGGATCGACCCGAACGTTGCTGTCGCTTATAACAAGATAATCGTGGCTGGCGTACGGATATATGTTGAACAGATTATTTATCTTGGGATTCAGTCCGATGCGCGTCGAATCGATAATGAGCTTCGAAGGAATGTGTGGATATTCGGCCTGCAGCTTTCTGACCAAACCAATCGCCGGGTCGCCGTATTCCTGTATTCCGAAAATAAGCTCGTAAATCGGGTAATCGAGTTCGAAAAACGACCTCAGGTTGTTTTCGAGGCAGTCGTCGAGACCTTTGAGCGGTTTGAATACGGTAACGCCGGGGTGGGCGGTCAGCTTTTGTACGGATGATTTCTTGAGGCGATAATCGACAAACAAGAACCAGAGCGAAATCAGACCGTAAGAAAGCCCGATCGCTATTGATGTTAGCAGTATGTAGTCTATAATTATCGACATGGCATATTATCCCGCTCTTTCATGAAGTATTATCGGCTTTTAGGTTAAGCCGAGATTAAGACAAAATTAAGATTGGGTAAATTATTCGGTTGCGGAAGTCGTTGCCGGTGAATGAGATAAAATGTGGTCGCGGTAGAAAAGACCGCTCGGCTTGATGGTGCGTTTTAATCCGTCGTCAAAATCGACGCTGCACAGCCCGAATTTGGCCTTATACCCCACCAGCCATTCGTAGTTGTCCATCAACGACCAGTGGTAATAGCCCCGGATGTTCGGCATTTCCTGCCTAATTTCGGCCAGCTTGTTTAAATGTTTGGTGAGGAAGACGACTCTTTGTTTGTCGTCCTCGGCGGCGATACCATTCTCGGTGATATACAGCGGCTTGCCGAACTCGTTCATCCAGCCGCAGACTTTCTTCAGACCTTTGGCGTAGATTTCCCAGCCGAGATCGGATTTTTTATGCTCGGCGGGCGGGTCAAAATAGAGCTTGAACGGGAGTTTAAGGCTGGGCTTGAAGCGGACGTTCATCCGGTAATAATAGTTAATGCCCCAGAAGTCGATTTTGTTGTCGAGCTCGATTGGCATATCGATATTGAAAATCAGCGGGAAATGGAATTTGAGACGGTTTTCGACGAAGGCCTTCGGGATGAGCATGTTATAGAACGAATGAATTATCTGCGCGATTTTGCCGTCGATAAAGTGCCCCCGCCGACCCTCTTTGAAAATGATCAGGTTGTGGGCCAGGCCGATTTTGATATCAGGATGATCGTGCTTAATCAGATCGTACGCCTGCCGGTGGGCGTAGAGCATGCTGTACAGCGCGCCCGACAGAATCCGAAAATCGGCGAAGCCGGGTGGGAATTTGGCGTCGGCGTATGCCGCCAGCAGCCAGACCATCGGCTCGTTGAAAGTCACAACCAGCGGGACGTTCTCGAGAAGCTCCTTGGATACGATCTTAGCAAAGTCAACAAAGGCCTTTGCGGCTTCGGGGCGATGCCAGGGGCAGCGGTGGTGCAGCCAGGCCGGGTTGGAGAAATGATGTAGGGTGACCATAGGCATAATACCGTACTCAATCAACCGGTTGATCATGCGGCGATATTGTTTAATAGCATTATGGTCGAAGCGCCCCGGCTCGGGTTCGATGCGCGCCCACTCGACCGAAAAGCGGTATGAGTTCACGCCGAGTTCTTTCAACAAGACGAAGTCTTCTTCCCAGCGGTTCCAGTGATCGACGGCGTCGCCCACGACCGGATTGTGGCCGTTATTTCGGAAATGCCCGAGCGTTTCCCATTCGGTCATGTCGTTTTGGAGGTGGCCCTCGATCTGATAAGCCGAGGTGGCGACACCCCAAAGGAATTTTTCAAAGTCGGCGTGAATCATGGCCCCCATAAGTAATCAAAATTTATCAAAAGGTCAATGATGACGGCCTTTTTCGTACGGGAAATCAGATAATAAACGACGAGATGGCGACAATCAGCCCCATGACGATTGCGGTCGGGGCGGCCAGCTTTTTGATCATATCGCGGATCGGTATCCGGAAATATTCGCAGGTGACAACCAGGCAGGGGTGGACCGGTGAAATGATATAGCCGAAATATATTCCGACGTAGATCAAAGAGAAGATAAACGGTGTAATCGCACCGGCGGCGGCAAGGTAGACGGGGAAAATGATCGAGCCGGGAAGGTGGACGCGGCCGGTCAGAAAGCCCAGAGCAAAACCGGCCGTGACCGCCAGCAGAAGCGGCGGCAGGGGCAGTCCGGCGATGATGGGGCCGATATCGGTCGCTTCGAAAATATATAAATACATGAACATCCCGATAATGATCAGGGCGAAATTCCACGGTCGCATTTCTTTAATCAGGCCGAGCAGGGGCAGTTTTTTTACGCTCAGAACAAGGGACAATATTAAACCAACCACGACGCCAATAAAAGTCGCGGTGTTGCCGAGGCCGAACAATTTTTTGAGGACAAAATCTATCAGCGGGGCGGATAGTATTACGGTCAGCGGGACCATGAGGCCTTTGAACGAGAATCCGTTCGGCCGCGCGATGCTGCCGTCGACTTTGCGCAAAAAGAACAGGTAGCCGATGACAGTCGCAACCACACCGAACGGCAGGATATAGAGAATGCTTTCGTATATATCGAGGCCGGTGATGCCGGTCAGGACGATCAGGGCCGGGGCGAGCGGGTAGGCCAGGATGAACAGGTGGCGAAACCAGTCGTTGGCGGCGGCGACGACCTCGCCGGGGACACCGTGACCGGAGCGCTCCATAATCGGAGCCGACAACAGCGCACCGCCGGGCATTGGCAGGAGGCCCATCAGGGCGGGGGAGAAAGCGAGCATGTGCTTTTGTTTGATGCGGACGTTTTCGACCAGGCTGTCGATCTGGCCGCTTTTTTTCATCGCGCCGCCGATCAGCGGGATGATGCCGACGGCAAGGGTGAGAATTATAATTTCATAGTCGGTGAACGTGAAGACGATGCGGTCGATCAGCTTGTCGAACGGGAGGGCGATCAGTCCGAGAAGCAGAGCCCCGGTGATTATGGCGGCGGCGAGGTTGCGCCGGGAGATAATCAGTATCGCCGCCAATGACGCTAAAAATGCGAATATGCTCATGCGGTGCAATTTTGCTGATTACAGCGGGAATGTCAAGAGCGAGAGTGGATGAATTTATTCTTTTCAGACCTCTCCCCGGCTTCTTATATTACGTGAAATGAACTGCTGCTATTTTCATACGAGATGAGTAACGACAAAACCATTCAGACCGTGTTCAAATTCATGGTCCTGCTGTTTGTCCTGCGGTTTGCGGGGTACATATTTCCGACCGCGCGGCTGTGGGGAGTCAATCATCTGATATTTCTGCCGGGATGGTTCGCGGTCGCGTATGCCGTCGCGGGGGTGCTGGTCCTGGCCGCCTATTATATCAGACCGGTGCAGAAGATCGGAGAAATAGCCGTCGAGCGGTTCGACTATTTTTTCTTCGAGCACAAACGGCAGGTGGTCAACCGGATTGTCCGCGCACTCGTTGCAGGAGTTGTGTTTGGCATATTTGTCATGCCGACTCATTTCCTCGGCGACGGTTATATGCAGATCAACAATATCGGGGCCAATCAATTTGTCATTCATAAATGGAGTGAACAGGGCATAACGAATGTCACGCTGCTTTTGCAGTCGCTTTTGGGGGATCGAAGCGTCGCCAATGCCCAGCTTTCGTTTCAGATCGTCTCGGTCGTTTCTGGAATAATCGTCATGTATTTCTTCCTTCTCATGGCGCGGGAATTGGGC
Organism: uncultured candidate division Zixibacteria bacterium; assembly: GCA_963702205.1. Lineage (GTDB taxonomy): Bacteria > Zixibacteria > MSB-5A5 > GN15 > PGXB01 > CALAMC01. The sequence continues at coordinate 388,978 of OY969724.1, read as the reverse complement.
AAGGATAAAGTCCGCCGCTTTCTCGGTCTGGCAGTTTTGACTTTTTCAGGCGTTTCATTGCTTTTTTTCGGTTATGCCGAAAGCTATCCGCTGTTGTGGGTGGGTATAGCCGGGTTCTTTTATTTCAGTTTGAGATATATCAACACCGGTCGGGATCTTTGGCGAGCGGTGCTGTTATTTGTGCTGGGGGCGTTCGTGCATCTCTATATGTTCGTTTTTGGGCCGGCCCTGATCGGCCTGGCTTTTTCGCGCGAAAAAGGTAAAAAGCTCTACGCGAAATTTAAAATTCCATTTTGGGTAATTGTTGGAGCGAGTGCGATCGCAGCGGTTGTACTGTTATTTTTAAAAATCCAGAGCAACCTGTTTATCGAAAATATATTTTTATGGCCGTTCAGCGGCAAACCGATCGACGAGGATTATTTTATCTTCAGTACTTCTCATTTATTGGATATATTGAACCTGTCGTTTATATTGTCGCCATATCTTATATTACTTGTACTATTGGTCGGCAATGAATGGAAACTTTTCTTTAAGAAACCGTACTCGTACTTCCTGATACTGTCATCCATCGGCAGTTTGCTGTTTTTATTTGTCGTCGACCCGCAGTTGACTATGGCGCGTGACTGGGACCTGATGTCCCCGTCGTTTCTGGCGCTGACCGTACTGACGTTGATGCTGATACCCCCGAACCGTCTCAGGGTATTGTCCGGCAGGGTGTTGCCAATGACCGGGATGGCGGCGTTGTTAGTGCTGCCGTACATCGTGACCGATCTCTCTGAAGCCTCATCGGTGCGGTATATTAAGTACATTATTAATCTCGATAGAAGCAAATCGATTTCGAGCTTTATTGTACTGTGTACCTACTATGAATACCACGGCGACCAGCATGCGGCCGATTCGCTGAATTATCTGTATCCAAAGTACTATCCCGATGCGGTCAAACTCCGGGGTGCGCTGGAGGCTCTTCAGGCCTGGGATGGAGAGACCGCCCGATCGTACCTGGCGTCGATCAAGCCGAATAAATTCTTGTCGGGGTACCATAACCTTAAAGGCGGCGTGTACTATATGTCCGGTGAGTATAGTAAAGCTCTCGAAGAATCAAACAGGGCTCTTCAACTGGAACCGAACAACGGCCTGACGCTGTGCGACCGGGGCATAATATTTACCGGTTTGAAAAAGCTCGACAGCGCGAAGTACTGGTTCGAAGCGAGCTATCGGCTAAGCGCGTCCAATCCGTTTGTGGTCAGCTCGCTGGCGTGGCTGTATTATCAGGCGCAGAATTATGACTCCTCGACCTATTTTGCGCGTCATCTGTTGGCACTGGGGCCGGACGGCTCCTCCGGTAATTACTGGCTGGCGAAGATAGCGGTACGCAAGTTGAAATTCGGTGACTTCTCCGGGTATTTTGAGGCGTACAAGAAAGACGGGCCATCCGATCCGTCGTATCAGAGCCGTCTTGAGGAGCTTCAAAAGGTTGCCGATGCGTTAAAGGATTCTCTTCATCCTTAGCATGATCTTCGAGCTAACCATGTTCAGCAGAGGAAAATTCAATTAGTGGCGAGTTTGTTATTATGCTTGATGCCTTTTCGCGCACGCCGGAAAGAATCGAAAGTAAAAATAACGAGCCCGGTCCAGATGCATATGAAAGAAAGCAAATGCACTATACCGAACGGTTCGCCGTATATCACGACGGCCAGGACGAAATGCAGAGTCGGGGCGATGTACTGCAAAAATCCGACTGTGGACAGCCTCAGCCGCCGTGCGCCTTTGGCAAACCAGATCAGCGGAAGAGACGTCCACGGTCCCGCGACGGTTAAAAGTAGAGTCGTGCCGAGCGAGGTGTGCCCTAAGACGAGGGTGTTATCGTGTCCCAGCCAGAACAGGTAGGCCAGAGCGGGGAGGCATAAGAGTGTGGTTTCGACGGAAAGACCCGGGACGGCCCCGACCGGGGCGATTTTGCGCAACAAACCGTAAAATGCAAACGTGAATGCCAGTACCAGACCGGCAACCGGCACGACGGCACTCTTGACGATCATCAGGGTGACCCCGACGGCGGCGAAGGCAATACTGATTTTTGCCAGACGCCCCAGCTTTTCTTTTAGAAACAACGCGCCCAGAAGAACGTTTATCAGCGGATTTATGAAATAGCCGAGGCTGGCCTGCAAAACCTGGTCGTTTTCAATCGACCAGATGAAAGCGTACCAGTTTATTGCAATCAGGACCGTAGTGGCCCCGAGGTATTTCAGGGCTTGAGGTGATGACAAGGCTCTTTTTATGTCCCCGAAATTTTTAAGGACAATCGACGAAGCATAAAGAAAAACGACCGACCAGACAATGCGATGAGCGAGGACTTCCGACGCCGGAACCTCCGCGATAGCTTTAAAATAAATCGGGCCGAGGCCCCAGGTGGTGTACGCCAATATTGCATAGAAGACACCGGAGCGAAATGAAATATTGTCGGTCGTGGTTGTCGTGTTCATACCTCGAATATACAATTTCCCGATAAAAAATGGAGAAAATTGTCCCACCAAAATGCGGAAGGCGACCGAGGAGGTCGCCTTCCTTGTGGGGTGTCAAACAGGGGTTGCTTTTAGCAGATCGGATTCGGACCCGGCGGTTGTCCGTACAGAAAGTCAATCAGGTATAAAATATCAATCAGGTTGCGGAAACTATCGCCGTTGACGTCGCCCGATTCGGGGGGATTCGGCACCGGACCCGGCGGTTGTCCGTACAAATTGTCTATTAAGTACAAGATATCAATCAGGTTGACGAATGTGTCGGCGTTGACGTCGCCGCAGATAAAGGAGAAAACCCGCCCGCTGACCGTCGGTACCGTGATAAAATATTGACCGCCGGTGAATTGCGGATGGCGAGTAGCGTAGCCGTCCAAATAAATAGTGGTCGAGCGGCCGGCGGGAATACTGGCCGGCGGGCTGAAATAGAGTTTCAAAATTGGCCCATACCCCGGATCAAGATCGGGTGTTGAAGATGAAGTATTTCTGATGACCACGGTCAGTTCACGGTTGATGGCGTCATTATCGGCATAATAGTCACCGTCGAAGTATTCGGTGCGGCAGCCGACCCGGGAACTGGAATCGAATGTCAGAGCCAGCGACCCGGAATATTCAACCGGTATGCTGAATTTCGAGACCGGGATGGTATTTCTGGCATATATGATGATTTCGACTTCTTCACCTTCCACGGCCTTGTATTCCGAGGCCATCATGGTGTCAGCCAACGCCGTGATGTATTTATACATTGTACGTGACCTGGATTCGGTACCGTACGTCACGTTCATGGTAACGTCATACGTACCGGGCGTATTGTATGTATATGCAACATTTTGTCCGTCGCCAATGCCGCCATTGCCGAATTCCCAGCTCCAGGTATCGACGGCGAAATCACACTCACCTGTGAATTGCATTTGGAGGGGAGCCCAGCCCAGCGGGGTATCGGCCGTGAATTTATAGTGCTGCGGCAGAAAACTGAGCGTTCCCGCGTTGAAATTGGGGACGACGATCATGTCGTGCCAGGTGTCATAGCACAAACCGGCCGGACCGCTGAGTCCGGAAGCGATTTGAACCGGCGTTTGAGAAAAAGTATTATCGAATTTATACACGGTGCCCGCCGTACTGCAGGAAACGTAGAAGTTGCCGTCCAGATCGACCGTCACCCCGTCGAAGTACCCGAACGGGGGCGTCGCGATGATGGAGACTGTCCCGTCCGGCAGACTGACGGCCTTGATGCCGGTCGAGGCCGTGTATTCGACCGCAATGAGTCGATTGTTCCATTTGTCGAAGGCTATATCCTGAATGTTCGTGGCGAGTCCCGTCGACACAAAAATAGAAACGTTTAGATCGCTCAGTCTGATTTTGAAAATCCTCCCACCGGTATCGACGGCGTAAAGATTGCCGGAGGTGTCGGCGGTAAGGCCGTCGAGGGTGGCTCCCAGGAACAGGTCGACCACTTCCTCGCCCGTGTTTAAATCGTAGCCTCGCAAGTCTTCGGTTGAGATGAAAACCGTATCGCCGACGATAAACATCCCGGCCACTCTGGTTCCGATACCCTGTTGAAAATGTGACTGGGTCAGGTCGTACTCAACCGCCACGATTCCGTCGGCCCAGTTGGCCACGAGATAGCGTCCGTTTAGGGAATCGAAGACGACACTTTCCGGGTTGATCAGCAGGTCCTGCCCGAACGACGCGGCCGCGATTAACACCGGAAGCAGCAGTATAAGCATCTTTATCGGTTTCATATATTACCTCACATGTTGGTTTACTCAAAAATTTGATCTTCCACCCGGCCATGATGAAGTTATCACTGCAATTTATTGGTCAGTATCACAAGCGACGCAAATCTGACATTTATTATGGAGATGATTCAAATATGGGCTTAATTGTCTTGCTCAGGGTCCGATTTCCTTATTATATTAGCCTCGTGTTGCGGCAAACGGATGATCATTTAATTGAATATCAATGATTTATATGACAAAGCACGGGCCGGAGACGACCGCGTCAAGGAAGTGCTGTTTCAAAAATTATCCGATAGATTTCGATACTTTCTGCGACATAGAATAAGCAGCGGGTCCGATATAGAGGAGATCGCGCAGGAGGCCATGCTGACCATTTCCGAGAAATTCGCCGCGCTGGAGATAGAATCCAGTTTTGCGGCCTGGGCGTATCAGGTTCTTGAATTCAAGCTGGCCCGATATTATCGGGACAAAAAGACCGCGGCCCGTAAGTTCGCCTATGACGGCGGCATGCAAAATGCGCCGGAACCGGCCGCCCAGACGGCACCGCCCGATCTGAAACGATACCTGCTCGAATGTCTGAAAAAAGTCAGCGCCACCAACCGCAAATTTGCCCGCATATTGAACCTGCAGTACCAGGGTTTCGGGACGTCCGAAATCTGCGGGAAAATGAACGTGACCACGAGTAACGCGTACATTATTCTTTCACGGGCCCGACGAGCCCTGAAAGAATGCCTCGAAAAGAAAAGAGCCGAATAGATGGCCGACGAACGCGAAAAAAATCTCGACGACCTGTTGATGGCTTACGAACTCGGTTTGTTGACCGAGGACGAACGCCGGCAGTTGGAAATATATCTTCTGGAAAACGACGAGCTTATGGCCGAAGCCGGAAGTTTCGAGGAGGCGGTGCGGCTTTTGAAGCACGATCCCGATATCCGCAGGTTCGTGGCGGAGCTGGACTCCGAGCAGGCGTCTACCGCTACGGAAACCAAGAAGAAATCGCGTATTATGAAATTCGTCCCGGTTTTCGCCGCGGCGGCCGTATTTCTGATCTTTCTTATAGTGCAGCCCTGGGAAATCAAGATTCATCCGACCAATGAAGTTATCGCGTCGGAAAATCGGCTGGCGATTGCACCGTTCGTCAATATGGCCGACCCCGGAGATGCAAAACGCCTCGGTGAGATTTGCGGCAGTCTGCTGACATCAGACCTCGCGGAATCGGATTATTTGCAGATAGTACCACTCAGGCCGATCGCGGATACCGGCGTGTCCTCTGCGGGTTATCGGGACTCGGCTCGGGTACAATTCGAAATGATGGAACAGGCGCGCCAAGCAGGAGCCAAATGGGTGCTGACCGGGACTATTTTGAGGGAAGAGCCGGCCATAGTTATTTCGACCCGTATTGCGAAAATCGCCACGGAAAGCATTGTTGGCAGCACGACAATCACTGGAAAAGAGGGCGAGGAAGTATTCGCACTGATCGATTCTCTGGCCGCGCTCATAAAGGAAGAACTGACTCTTCCGCAAAAAGCCCTGAATGAATCGGGTCGCCCGGTCGCCGATTTCACGACCCATTCGCAAAAAGCGTATTTTTACTTCATTGAGGGAAAAGACCAGTATTCAAACGCATATTATGATGACGCCCGGGCTAGTTTCGAAAGGGCTCTGAGTTATGATTCGACCTTCGCCATGGTACATTACTATCTGGCGCGATTGGGCCGGGGCGAAAAACGTCAGTATCATATAGATCAGGCCGAAAAATATTCCGACCGAACCGGGACCAGGGAGAAATTTCTTATTTATGCCTTTGCCGAAGCAACCAGGAGAGAATACGGGAAAGCCATTGAACTGCTGGAATTGGCGTCGCTGCGATTTCCGGGAGACAAAGGGATCTATTATGAGTTGGCCGTCTATAATTATAGTGTCTCCCGGTATAACGAGTCGGTGGCTTATGCCCAAAAGGCCATCGCCCTCGATCCGGATTTCGCCTCGGCGTACAATTACATGGCCTACGGATATAATTATCTCGGTAAGGTTGACAGTGCCCTCGCGGCGGTGGATAAATATATCCGACTGAAACCCGATCAGGCTAATCCGTACGATACTAAAGGTGACATCTGTATGCAGAACGGTTTGCTGGATGATGCGATTGCATCGTATGAAAAATCGCTTTCGATAAAGCCGGACTTTTACAATTCCATGATTTTCCTCGACATATTGTACATTTTCAAGGGTGACTATGACAAAGCCGAGTCGACGATCAGAAAAATAATGGACAGTCCGTCAAAAATGGACCGGAGTACAGCGCGTTCGCTTCTGGCCTCCATATATTTGAGACAGGGTGAGTTCGGAGAGGCCTTCAACCGTCTGGATCAGGGAATCGAAATCGACCAGCAGGAACAGACGGGCGACGCTTTTGAAACGGAAATAGTTTATAAGTACCTTATCAAAGCCTATATGTACCTTGCAACGGGTAACAATGCTGAAGCCGTTAAGGCGGCGGGAGAAATAGTGGAGCTTTTCGGCAGGTATGCGCCCGGCAGCGCGGACCGGTGGCGGGAGTTTTACGTTCAGGTGCTGGCAGAGGCCGGGAATTTGCCCGAGGCCGACAGTGTCGCCGCCGCGCTCAAGCACGATCTGGACAGCGCCAGGGCCATGTCTTATCAGGTACTATTACGCCGAAGGGTCAATAGATTTCGTACGCGGCAATTATGACGCCGCGGTCGAGAATTTCCGACAGGTCGTCGAAGTCAATACAGATTTTTATTCGGAATTCATGCTGGCACGTTCGCTGCAAAAGGCTGGCCGGACAGAAGAGGCGATCGAGGTTTACGAACCGCTGCTGAAAAAATACAATCACTGCTGGCCGCTGTATTTCGGCGTCTGGGGTGTCAAGCAGGTACTATTATCTGGGTTTGGCGTACGAAGAGGTCGGCCGCACCGAAGACGCCGCCAAGTATTACAGGCGATTTGTTGATCTCTGGAAAAATATCGACCGGTCCTCGGCGGACCGGGAAGACGCTCTTAGGCGCCTGCACCGCCTGGAAAATATCCAATAGATAGCGACCGCCATCAAAATTGAGTAATTGCACGGACAACCGAACGGGCCCGATCCAATTTGCCGGTAATTCAAAATATAAAGCATAAAAAAAGGGATGCCGCACCGAGCGACATCCCTCTTGTTTTATCCGATACAATGTTACTTTAGCAGTACCATTGTCTTTGAATCCTTGTAATCACCGGCGGTCAGTTTGTAGAAGTAAACTCCGGAGGCGAAATCGTCGGCGTGCCAATCAAGCGTCACCACACCCTGGTCGGAACCGGACCATTTCTGAACCGTCTGGCCGAGCACGTTATAAACCGTCAGCTTCCAGTCTCTGTAATCCGGCAGAGCGAACGTTATGGTCGTGGTCGGGTTGAACGGGTTCGGATAGTTCTGTTCCAGCCTGAAGGCAGTCGGCAGCTGGTCGATTTTGGCCGTCATGTTCTGACCTTCGGACGACGCAATCTCAATGCTCTTGAGGTTGTACTTGCCGCCGAGTTTCAGGACCGTGCCCTCTTCGATTGTACTGGCCTGCCTGAAATTACAGAGCAGGACGCGGGTCGCGACGCCATCGTAATGATAATTCATTTCCATACCGACGGCGGCCTCGGCCAGTTCCGGAATGACTTTGCCCTCGAACGTGAGTCTCATCACGCTTATCGGGACCTGAGTGCTGACCATGTCAATGGCGTCGGATTGAAGATCGAATTCGGCGGTGAAATCTCCCGATACGATCGGCTTCGGTATCGGCAGACAATCTCCGACGATGATCCTTATCAGATACGCGAGGTCGGCGACTGAGAGAACGATACCGTCGGCATTGATGTCGGTTGCCGCCGTCTGTCCTTCCACGTTGACCGTGAAGGCGCTCAGCCCGTATATGAAGTAATTGACGAAAACGGTCGCATCGGCGATCTCATTGGGAATACCATTGAGGTTCACGTCACCGCGCGCATCGATGGAATCGGGACAGATTATGTCTATGCCGCCGTCGATGTAGTCGACGCACCGCTCCGGCCTGGGTTTGCCGGGCGCTTCACCGAGCATACAGGAATCTATCGCTCCGTAAAAGCCCGGGAATCCGTAGCCGTTGTCGGTAATGTCGTTCATCTGGAAGTCATAAACCAGCCGCGACGTCCAGAGCGTGTCACCGTCGCGGGAGGAGAAGGTGTTGTCGCCGCAGTCGAGCCAGACGAACCGTATCGGAGCGTACCTGGCAGCCGACCGTACGATCATTGCTGACGAGGAAGTTGAGGACGGCGATCGAACCGATAGAACCCATCAGGTAACAATCAGGATGGTACGCGCCGTTGTTGGTTTCGGCCAGGCCGACCACTCTCAGCATGCCCGAAGGACAACCTCCGCCGCAATTTCCGAACGGACCGAAAGAGTACGTGAAGTACTCCCAGTCGCAATTGGTCAGCAACTGCCCGGGGACGGCGCCCATCATGTTGAGTACCGACTGATCATAGGCGATCAGCAGGTCGAACCCGCCGAGCTCTTTGGCGGAGCCAAACAGGTTTATATCGACCGAGGCATAATGACCCTGAAGCTGGTTTTCGACCTTTTCGATTTGAACCCGGAAGCACTCGTCGATTTCGAGTCCGACGCAAATCGTATCGCGCGTGACGGCTCCGCAGTCATCGTAGGCCGCAACCTCCAGACACACCGTGCCGGTCTCGAGAGCGTAGAAGCATACCTGGCCGGTGGTTTCGGAATATTCGCCGACCGGTGAAACGGTCACGCTGTCGAGATTGCCGTCGGGATCGGAAATATCAGCATCGAAGCAAATCGTCGTCGGATCTTCGAAGTAGGCCGTGAAGTCATCCGGAAGATCGACGACCGGAGGTGCGTTCAGGTTAATTTGTATCAGGGCCGTATCGACGACCGAAACGTCGCAGGAGTCGGTCGCACGGAATATGAATTTATATGTATTCTCGAATTGCGGGACCGTGAAGCAAACCTGACCCTGGCCCGGATCATAAGTCCCGTTCGAAGAAATCATCTCGAACGATTTAAGATTATTGTCGGGGTCGGTCGCCGAAACATCCCAGCAGATAACGTCGCCCGGTGCACAGCTAAAATAGGTGCTGTCATTTCCGGCAAACGGAACCGGCGGATGATTGAACTCGACGTCAACGTTGAATGTATCCTGGCAGAACGCGCCGCAAGCATCAAGACATTTCACGACGACTTCTATCGACCCGGCCGCGGACGGCGTGTGGGTCCAGTTGCCGCCGGTAATGGAGCCCGGTCCGGACACGATCTCGCAATGATCGAAGTTGCCGTCGACGTCGTTGGCCCCGACCGGTCGCGTGATCTCGATTGGGCTGCAGAGGAAAAACGACGTATCGGCCGGTGTAATGCAGACCGGAGCGCTGTTCATGGTCACCGTCATCTGCACCGTATCGCGGTCGGCTTCGTCGCATTCGTCTTTGGCTTCGACGATAAACGTGTATACGCCCGACGTATCGGGTTCGAAACAGACCTGCGAACCGTTGATGGCACCCACGCCGCCGACCAGCTGGCAAGTGCTCAGGTTGCCGTCTTCGTCGGAGCAGGAAATATCGAAGCACAACTGCTCGGTCTCACACAGGAAGAACGACTGGTCGTCTCCCGCATCGGCCACCGGCGGATGATTGACGTCGGCTTCGACGTTGATCGTATCGACGTCGGCCGCACCGCAGGCATCGGTGACCCGGACTATAAACATGTACGGTGTCTTGGGGGTCGGCGTGAAGCAGACCGTGTTGTTTAACGTATCTATGGACGCGATGCCCGCGCCCTCGATAAGCTCTTCGAGCACGATATTGCCATCGGCGTCACTCAGGGTGTAGTTAAGACATATCTGACCCGACGTGCACTGGAATACGGTCGTGTCGTTGCCGAAAGCGATATTCGGGTCGGAATTCAGCGTCACGTTAACCGTCGCCATGACCGTATCGGCCGTACCGCACGGGTCCGTAACCACGGCGGTAACCGAGTAGCCGTCGGTAAGAGAAGCCGTGAAGCACCACAAACCGTTGGCGTCAACCGTGCCCGATCCATCGAGCCGACTCCAGGTTAGCGGTCCGCCGTCGGTGTCGTTGGCTTCCAGTTGCTGGCATATCTGCTGCGGGTCGCACAGGAAGGTGTCGACGGCCGCGGGATCGACCGCAAGCGGAGCCGAGTTCATGGTGACGTCGACCGCGAACTGGCAGTCGGCCGAACCGCACGAGGAATTGGCCTGGACGGTTATAACGTAATGTCCGGCCGTGTCGGCGTCAAAGCAAACCTCACCGGCGCTGTACGATCCAATCGGTGATACCGTTACACTGGTGTCGATCGGTATCGTGACCGGGCGGCAAATCTGAGCCGGGGCGCACAGGAAGACGGCCGTGTCGTTGGGACAGGTTATCGTCATCGGGCTGCCCAGCGAGACGTTGACAATAATCGTGTCGGCGTCGGTCGCACCGCAGGCGTCGGTCGCGGAAACCACGAACTGGTAGTTGTCCGCCATCGTCGGCGTGAAGCAGATCTGGTTGTTCAGGGTGTCGATGGAGCCGGCGCCGCTTGTCAGTGTTTCCAATACGATATTGTTTTCCGCGTCGGACAGTGTGTAATCGAAGCAGTATGCATTGCCGCCGCAGAGGAAGACAGAAATATCATCACCGAGATCGACAACCGGAGCCGTGTTCATGGTGACGTTGTATGTCATGGTGGTCGTGTCGGCCGCGCCACAGGAATCGGTTACCCGGGCTGAGATAGTATATGTCCCCGCCATGGTGGCGTTGAAGCACCAGTTGCCGCCTGATGTTATGGCGCCGTTGCCGGAGATCTTAGACCATGTCAAAGAGCCGCCGTCGGGATCGCCGGCTCCGAACTGGTAACAGATTTGTCCGGCCGCACAGAGGAACGTATCGACCGGCGTCGCCGGATCGACCGTAACCGGATTGGAGTTGATCGTCACGTCGGCGGTGACTTCGCAGGTGTCGGCCCCGCAGGAAGTCGTCGCAATGACCGTGATGACGTAGTGTCCGGAGGTATCGGCCGGGAAGCAGATGCTTCCGGCGTTGTACGAGCCTATGGGAGAAATGTCGAACGTCGCGCCCGGCGTCACGACCGAAATCGGGATGCAAACCTGACCGGGTTGGCAAATGAACCGGGTCTGGGGAGCAGGACAGACGATTTCCGCGGCTTGACCGATGTCCACTTTGTATATCAACTGGCAGGTGTCGGCGCCACACTGTACGTCGGCGATGACGTCGACGACGTAGACACCCGACGTATCCGGCGTGAAACAGTGTTCACCGGCGGAATATGTGCCCAGCGAAACCGAAACATTAGCCGAGTCTGGGGTGATGTCGAGCATACTGCACACCTGCGAGTTGTCGCAGAGTGACACGAAGATCGTATCGGTCGGGCAGGTTATGTGCGCGACTTCGCCGAACGCCGCCGAAATCACGACCGTATCGCGGTCGGTGACTCCACAGGCGTCTTCCACTTCTATAATGAATTCATAATCGCCGTCGATTGTCGGCGTGAAACATATCTGATTATTAACTGTATCGATTGCGCCATATCCGGAGACCATCGTCTCGGTCAAACCGGCCAGACCGTCCGGGTCGGACGGGGTATAATCGACACAAATCTGCTGCGGTTCGCACAGGAAGTACGAATCATCGTTCTGCGCTACGACCGTCGGGGCCGAGTTGGCCGTAACGGTTATGTACGCAGTATCCACATCCTCGGCGCCGCAGGCGTCGGTAGCCTTGATAACAAACTCATAGACCCCGGTCCCGGTCGGCGTGAAGGTGATATTGGAGCCATTGTAGGTTCCGACACCACTGATCAGTTCGCAGGTCGAGAGGTTGCCGTCGGGATCGCTGCATGAAGCCGCCCTGGTTATCGGAGCAGGCGTGCACTGGAAAACGGTTTGATCGCTTCCGGCATTGGCGACCGGCGGAGCGTTGAAGTCGACGTTGAACGTCAGTTCACAGGTATCGGCTCCGCACTGTACGGCGGCGATGACGGTTATGTTGTACGTTCCTTCACTTCCGGCGAAGAACCGGACCATACCGCCGTCATAGATGCCTTCCGAAAGGGTAACCGTGGCCGAATCGGGTGTGATCGCCAGCGTCTGCAGAATCGAATCGGGACCGCAGAGGAATTTATTGAAGGCCGAAGTCGGGCAGGTGATGTTCGGTTCCTGACCGAACGCTATCGAGACGATTACAGTGTCCTGATCGTGAGCCGAGCAACCGTCGGTGGCACCGATAATGAACTGATAATTGCCCGCCGATGTCGGCGTGAAACAGATTTCGTTGTTCAATGTGTCGATCGTACCGAAACCGGAAACCATCGCTTCCACCACACCGGCCAATCCGTCAGGATCGCTGACGGAGTAAGAAATGCAAACCGGCTGTTGCTGACAGAGGAAGAGTGATGTATCCGTTTGAGCGGTCACGACCGGAGCTGAATTTTGATTGATCGTAACGTACGACGTATCGAAATCTTCAAGACCGCAGGCGTCGGTCGCTTTGAGTATGAACTCGTAGGTGCCCGAAGCAGTTGGCGTGAAGGATATATTGGTTCCGTCGTATGAACCGGTGGCACTGGTCAGTTCGCAGGTTGCGAGGTTGCCGTCGGGATCGCTGCACGCCGCCGCCCAGGTTACGGCGGTCGGGCTGCACTGCATCAAAGTTTGATCGCTTCCGGCATTGGCGACCGGCGGGGCGTTGAAGGAAACCGTCACCTTGACGGTATCATAACCCTTCCTGCCGCAGGGGTCTTCGGCCTGAGCGATGAATTTATACACACCGGCCGTGTCCGGCGTAAAGCAAATGGTCGAATCGACCGTATTGACCGTCCCGACCGATGTCAAAAGCGTTATCGTCGCCGCCTGACCGGGGTCCGAATCGAAGACAGTGTAATCTATACAGATTTCTTCGGGCGTGCACTGGAACGCGGTCTGATCGCTGCCGAGGCTTATCACCGGCTTGGCGTCTATATCGAAATCAACCGTAAACGAATCTTCGCAATAGGCGCCGCAATCGTCGGTGCAGCGTATGGTCACCACGACCGTCTGGCTCGACGGCGGCGTGTAGACCCAGTTGCCGCCTATCAAAGAGCCGGGGCCGGACATGATCTGACAGGAATTGAGATTGCCGTCGACGTCGCTGGCACTGACCAGCAGACTGACCTGCGTGGCCGTGCACTGGAATATCGATGTATCATTGGGAATGCTGCATACCGGGGCGGAGTTGAATGTCACCGTTATAAACGAGGTATCGCGGTCGGTCTGGTTACAGGCATCCTTGGCCTCCAGAATAAAGCGATACACACCGGCCGTATCCGGGGTGAAGCAGATATCACCGCCGCTGTAGGTCCCGACCGGGCTGATCAGATTGCAATCGGTCAGGTTGGCGTCGGGATCGGTGCACCCGGCGGTCCAGCAAATCTCCTGCGGAGCACACAAAAACAGGGTGGAATCCCGACCGGCATCGGCCGTCGGCGCATGATTCAGTGAATAGTGCACGACAACCGTATCGTAGGCCATCAGGCCGCAGCTGTCGGTCGCACGCAGGACGAATTCATAATCGAGACTGGACGTCGGGGTAAAGCAGATTTGGGTTCCATCGAAGGTCCCCGGACCGATTATCTTCTCGACCGTCTGGAGGTTGCCGTCCGGATCGGACGCGCTGGTATTCCAGCAAATTCCTCCGGGGGAGCACTGGGCCAGAGTCGTATCATTTCCGGCGAAAACCGTGGGGGGTTGGTTCTCGCATACCGGGAATGAATAATGATAGGTCGGGGCCAGGGCCGGTGATGCCACCGTCGCGTGTCCGTCCGAGGCAGTAATATAGTACTGGATACTGTCGGCGTCACAGTCGAGAGCACTGCCCGGGATGGTATAGCAATAGGTACTGTCGGTTCGGTTCATTACGACCGATGTATAGCTGACCGTATCGCGGTTACGATAGAATAATTTTACTTCGAGGTCTTCCTGGGGCGTATCCAGGTCGACAACCCACGTACAGATTTCCACGCCGGAATCCCAGCGGGCGCAGGTATCCGCGAGACCGACTGTCACCGGCGTCCGGGTGATTTCAGGAGTATCGATTTCCTGGCAGGAATCGACATCACAGGGACTGCAATTGGCCATGGCGTCCTGCCGGCACGCGGTAATAGTGTGCCAGTCGCCGTTCTGTACGGTATCGGGGCTGTTGTAGCAAATCAAATAGCGGCTGCACAGCCTGAATTTGATTTCATCGTAAATGTTCGTTATGTCACCGCCGGTCGGGGCGTGATGATAGCTGCCGCCCGTAGAGGCGGCCAGCTTGACCAGATATTGGGGATCGAAATCACTCCCCAGGCTGATCGTATAAATCGGGACGCCGGAGCTTTGGGCAAGTCCGACGATCAGGGTCGAGTCATCGGTCCAGCCGTCGGGATCGGGAGTGCCGCCCCACCACCATATCGGCGGGTCGCCGATCCAGAGTCCGTCCGGGGTCGAGGCATCGCCGCATTTTTGGCTGTAGTTTTCCATGCCGTCGGAAATTGCGATAACGGCTTTGCTGCCCAGTTCCAGACCGGTGATGTCGACACCCTTCCAGATACCATCAAAAGCCGCCGTATAGCCGTTGGCCGATATCGTATTGATCTTGGAATTGAGCAGGGTTTTGTTACTCGTGAAATTTTGAACGACGGTATAGCAGTTGGAAAAAGTGACAATGGCAACACGGTCGTATATGTCCATGTTGTTCACGAAATTGTGAGCGGCATTTCGTGCGGCCGCAATCTTGTTGTTGTCGTTCATACTGCTGCTGACGTCGATTACGAGCGCTATGGATGTCACGCAGGAATCAAGCGTCAGCTCCTGGATCGAAAAAGAATCGATCGGACTGCCGTCCTGAGAAACGCAGAAGCTGTCGGCCGTGAGGCCGCCGACCGGATATCCGGCCGTATCCAGGACGTCCACGTACATGCACATAGTCGGAAACATGCTGCAATCCAACTGGGAAATCACGACCGTATCGGTCGGATTCGTTCTGACCGCCAGGTTGGATGGATATGTTTCGGGATAAGGAACTTGATCGGTTTTAGCTGTGCTGTCTACTAAATACAGATCGCCTTCGGGCCCTACAAAGGTCGGGTCAGCCTGGGCCGTCAGGAACATCATGATGAGTCCTATCAGGACTCCCCCCACGATTCGTTTCATCTGGCGCATCCTCCTGAAGAAATGCTATTTTCGTTCCGGCTTTACGCCTGCCAGGCCGGAACTGATTTTGCCCGCTGCGGTCCGACAGTTACCCGCAGTAATCGAGCTTTACCAAATCGTGCTCGTTTTTAACGTAGAGGACCTAACTCTCAAAGACAAAATTTCGGTGGATCACCGAGGTATCGAATTAATTATCTTTATTACCAGCATCCTCCTCTAATAGTACAAGAAATTCGGGATCAAAAAGTACATTATAAAGAGCAAAAGCACCGTACACATTCGACCCTTGTCAAATATGATCTTTAAAGATAAGTAAAATTGAATTTAAACCAAAAACTCACTGTCGCCTAAACGGCTAACAGTTAATAATATAGGCCCCCTTGCGATTTTCGTCAAGACCTAAATTGGAACTGTTTTTGGTTTCAGATTTATTTCCGCAGTGAGAAATCATCCCGCCGGAATTATAATCTTATTATGCCCCATTTTGTCATATGCAATATCATTTCTCACAACGAGTTATATGGCGCAATGAAGAAGAATTAGTCGCTGTTGGCCAATTTAGACGGCCGCTGCGACTCTGAAAAAAAATTTACTTTAATGTATAATATTTTCGTTTTGTCCCGAATTTTCGGCCAATTAATGCGATTCCGGCCGTTTTCTGCGATATTAAGTTGGATTTTTTGAAGTCATCGTGTAATAATTGGGGAATTCATTTTAGCAGGTTTTTGTGATTATGCTGTGCTTTTTCGTTTCAGACTTTCATGGCCGGACAGAATTGTATATCAGACTCTTCGATAAAATTTTGACCGAGAAACCGAAAGCGATCTTTTTGGGCGGCGACCTGCTGCCGTCGGGTATGTTCGCCTTTGCATCGTCCGAAAGCAGGCACGATGACTTCGTAAATGATTTTCTGGTGGCCGGATTGACCGAACTCAAAAACAAACTCGGCGATGAATATCCCGAAATATTCCTGATTCTCGGCAACGACGACGGCCGGTCACAGGAAGACACCTTTATCGAATTGGCCGAGCGGGGTCTCTGGAAATATATGCACAATCAAAAATCGCAACTGGGCGAATTTACTATATATGGATATTCGTTTGTTCCGCCGACACCGTTCCAGTTAAAAGACTGGGAGCGCTATGATGTCTCGCGGTATGCCGAGCCGGGGACAATTTCACCCGAAGACGGGCTTTATACCTATCCCGAAAGCGATCGCGACAAGAAATTCGCGACCATCGCCAAAGACCTCGATGCCCTGACACTCGGTGAAGAAAATTTCGACAAGGCGATTTTCCTGTTTCATACGCCGCCGTACCAGACCAATCTCGACCGGGCCGCTCGTGACGGGCAGATGATCGATTATGCGCCGCTGGATGTCAACGTTGGTTCGGTGGCGGTGCGGCGCTTGATCGAAAAGAAGCAGCCTCTATTGACGCTGCACGGGCACGTGCACGAATCCTCGCGTCTGACCGGATCGTGGCAGGATAAAATCGGAAAGACCGTCTGCCTGACGGCGGCATACGACGGCCCCCGGCTGGCGCTGGTAAAATTCGATCCGCATTTTCCCGAAAAAGCGACTCGTCAGTTAATCTGATTTCTTCCCGATTTTAAGAGGTCGCGCCGGATCGGTGACGGCTCCTATTTTGGAGGCGAAGCTGGTTTTCTGAGCGACGTCTTCGTCGGTTATGATGTGTATATCCAGCAGACCGTCGGAATTATACCCGGTTCTCTGGTAGTTTATTTCCGCGAGGCAGCGGCTCCAGCCGTCGAGCCACGAAGTCAGGAGGTCCATTTTTTGAACGTCGCCGGTGACGTGCACCAGTATATCGATATCCGAGCCCGGTCCGGCCGTGGCGTTTTTGGTACTGCCGAAGACATAGAGAGCCTTGATTCCGAAACGCGAAGGTTCCATCTCCTCGGCGATGCGCTCCACCATGCGATACCGCCAGCGCCAAAAGGTGTCCTGATGTTCTTTGACGACCGTGGCGCTTTTCAACTGGCGCTCGATGTCGGTCGACGGCTCGCCGATGACGCCGATCGCCTCTTCGAGGTCGGCGTTCATCAGAACCCTCAGGACCATACCGGGAAACGTGCGCGGGACGTCGATCAAGCGTACGACCGGGCTCATATTGGCGTAGTCGGGCAGCACCTCACCGAGGATGTTATCGGCCGACTTCAAAAAGCGCTCGTTGAATATGATGGCTTCGTCGTCGGGATAGAGCGGCAGATAGCGTATCTGTGATTCCACCAGGTCCTGGAAAAAATGCGTCCCGAATGACAGGTCGGGCAGGTAGTTGCCTCTCTGGCGGGCGATTTCGATCAGGACCGCGGAATTGTTGATGTCGGAATAGGTCACGCTGACGCCCAGTTTGATGTCGCCGCGCGAACCCCAACGGCCGGGGCCCATAAGTACAAACTGCCGTTTTGGTAATATCTTGTTGAGCTTGCCGACTGCGCGTCCGACCGCCAGCATTTCGGAGCGCCCGCCCAGGCGGGCGTACTCATCGGGATCGACATAAACGATGTGCGTTATGTCCGGTACCCGCCCGTTGGAGATGTGCTTGTTGGCCGAAAAGAGGATTTTGTTCTGTGGAATGTCTTTCGGTATCGGGGCGGGCTGGCTGTCCTCGGAATAGCTTTGCGACCGGCACTGCAACAGGTAGAACGATTCGCCGTCGTGCGCGAATTCGATATCGACCGGTCGGCCGAAAGTTTTTTCGAGGATATTTAGAATCAGGCCTATCTGTGATACAAACTGCGAGTCCTTGAGCAGACCCTCGAAGTTGCCGACAATTTCATCCGACGAAAAATCGAAATTGAGACCGATCGGACGGCTGATGTGGCCGTCTTTATATATTGAGATAATTTTGTTCAACAGCGGGTATTCGGAGCCGACTTCTTCCACGAATTTCTGAAGCTCCACGGTCTCGAACTGCCGCGTCTTAAGATTGATGACGTCGAGTTTCCTGGGGGAGTAGCGGCGCACTTCTTCCGGATCGATATTGACCCGAAGGCCCGGCTGACCGGGGGAGAACAGGACGGGATAATCGTCGCTGAGCCGATCGACCGCCCGCGTCCCGAGACCCGGCACCAGGCGGACCAGGCCGTCCTCGCGCTTGATCCTCGGCGACCAGCGGAATTCATTGCGGCTGAAAGCGACCCCGGCAAACGCCGGTACGAAATAGTGGCCGATCTTCTTGCCGACCACCTCCTGTATGATAATCCCCATTTCTTCGCCGAAATCGAGCAGCCCGCGTTCGGAGCGGTACTCGATCGGATCGGGGCTGAAAGTCGAGGCGTACACTTCGGCGATGGCATCCATCAGCGCTTCCATACGCTCCGGCTTGGTCCCGACGTTGGCCAGAAAGAGGCTTTTGTACTTACCGGAAAAGGCCGCACCGACTCGGTCTTCGAGCAGGGACGAGGACCGGACTATGAGCGGAACGTCGCCGAAATCATCGAGCGCCATCGACAAGCCCCGCGCGATGTCGGCCGGGAAATTGGCCCGCTTGAAAGTCTCGACGATGTGCGGGTATTCCAGGCGCACCTGATTGATCTCTTTGTACTTCGTCTCGACCACTTCCTCGAAGTTATTGAAATGCATGAAGTGCAAAAGCACGTCGGAGGTGATATGCCACGTCCTGGGGATTTTGACATTGTTCAAAACGTCGTGCTCGGCCTGGTTCTTCTTGATAATCTGAGAAGCCAAATACAGCCCGGCACTTTTTCCGCCGAGACGGCCGTGGCTTTCCGCCGTGAAAATGACATTTTGCAGCAGGTGATAGAAATCGCTTATTTCTATGAAATTCTTTGCGACGTTGATATAATCGAGCTGATCCGAAAGAATGCGGCGGATGAGCGATACCTGTATTCCGCGCTGGTTGGGCGACTTGATCCCTTTTTCTTCTTCGGCCAGATGATAATAGCGACGGATGGCGTCGGACACTTCGGACAGCGTCAGGTTGCGGTTGACCACCTGCACCAGGAAACTAAGTTTGTCTTCCTGAATCCATTTTTTGATAAGCGCAAGAATCTGATCGTCGCTGAAATGCGACGTTGCAATCTCGAAAACCCTCATGTCGTAACCGGGTTGTATCCAGATGCGATGTTTTTCGAGCGGCTGATTCCATGTTTCGGGTTCATCGGAAATTTCCAGCTGCTCTTTGGGGCTGTTGGTTTGGAGCAGTTGTTCCGCTTCGGAGATGCCGTTCCAGCACAGGTAGTTGAGCATTTTGCGGGCGATGGCGAGGTAGAGATTGCTGTCGGTCTGTTTGAGCATTTGCAGGACAATCTGCCACTGCCGGTCCTGGCCTTTGCGAAGCGACGTCTCCCATTCGTTGACAATCTCGCGCATTTTCTTGTGCATAACGAAATTGCCCAGTCTTTCGGCGATCGTGTCGATCAGCTTGGCCTCTTCTTTCAGGAACGGACCGTGGTCGGCCGGCGGCATTTCCTGTCTATAATAGACGTTTATATTTCCGATTCTGATATTGTTGGCGATAATGTCGGCTTTCTGTGACCAGGTGCTTTCGGAAAATTCGGGACTGGTATAAGTTTTTCCGTCGAGCTCGATTTTGGCCTGACATATATCGGGGTACTGCCAGCCGGGAGGAATCGCTTCGATTATTTTGTGACAAACTTCACCGATTGATTTATCCGGTCCGGCCAGAATTTCCTCGACCCGATAAATACAGCTCAGTTCCTTGGCGCGCTCCTGCAGCGACCTGAGCAGTTTGTCTATATCGTTGTCGGCACTGCCGTTTGTCATAACGTAATTACTCCGCGCCCGCAGCGCCCGTCCACCGTCACGCGCAGATTGTTTTCGGTACGAACGTGGCAGACGTGCTCGGTACGGGCGATTTCTTTCCGGGCTTTGATCTTATCCCACTTTATTTTATATCGACCGTTATAATGTACTAAGAAATAGCATATTTGGAAACTGCTTAAATTGTGAAAGAAGTGCGAGCCCTGGCTCAATTCGACGTTCATGTTGGGCAGGGTCGCCTCGACTATCGCCCGCGCGAAAGATATCTGGCTCCACTCGACCGGAATACCCAGCCACGGGTCGGATGAACCCCAGCGCCCGAATCCGATCAATAGATACGGCCGTTTCTGAGCGGCGAGCATTTGATTCATGCGGGAAATTTCCTCCGCGATGAGCGTCGTTTTGTCCGGAGCGAAAGCATCAGGATCGACAAAGACTATATCCGAGATATTTTCAATAATCCCGTTGCCGAGCACCCGTTCCGACGCCGCGATGTTTTCAGGATTATCCAGATCGTCTTCGGACAGATTGATCGCCTCGCGGCTGACCACCATCGGTCGAACCTGCAGAAATCCGAACGACGTGGGACTGTCATCGCCTCCGATATTGGCGGCGAATTCGATTTCGACTTCGGCGCCGAGCGCCTCCTCGCAAAGCTTTATCAGCCTTTTCAACAGCCGGTTTAAATCGAAATAATAGGCTTTCAGAAGCGGCGCAAAATTCAGAAGCCGGGGACCGGGAGCGCCGGTACCCATGACCAGCCGGTCGTTGGCCGCCTGATAGGTTGAGGCGACAAACCGCAGGGAGTTGTCGTACTCGGCGTCGTCAATCGAGGTTTGCACCATGTACTCGGTTTCTTTGGTGGGGTCGTACTGCGGCGGCTGACCCATGTTGATCGCCCAGAACTTGGTCTGGGTCGTCTTGAACAGCGCTTTGGTCGAGGCGACCGGCGGCGGTTTTTGAGGATATTCGGGGCAGTACGTCCAGACCAGGCCGCCGTCGACAATGGTCTTGCCCAGCCCGAACGCCAGATCGACCACGCCTTGATCGGGGCGGGCGGATCCGAAAGCGTAGAAATTGTATGACCTCGCCACGCCGGATACGTGCGGATAGAACCGGCCACCGTATTTTTGTCCCACGACCTGCTGTATGATCACGGCCATTTTTTCATCGACATTGTTTTTGCCGATGGCGAAGCGGTAATCGCGGGCGTTTTTGAAAAAGGTCGACGCGTAGACGAACTTGATTGCTTCGGTCAGTTTTCGAAATCGCGCGTCGGCGTCGGGTTGATTGTTGGGCAGCATCTTGGTGACATATACCCCGGCGAACGGTTCGTGGAGAGCGTCTTCAAGCACCGATGACGACCGCACCGCCAGCGGGGTCCTGACCCCGGCGATGAGGGCCCGCAGGTCGCCGACTATTTCAGCGGGAAGGTGGCCCTTCTGGAAAGCGACGGCTATCTTAAGGTCGGACAGGTTGGTCTCATCGAGAAGACTATAGAGTGAGTTGCGCTCCATGAACTGATCGAAAACCCCGCCGGCGACAGCGACCAGGCGGGGTATCGAAATTTGAAGCCCGGGGAAATCGCGGGGGATATCGGCCCGGGCGAGGAAATCGTTTATGAATGCCAGACCGGAGGCCTTGCCGCCAATGGATCCGGACCCGATGCAGCTTATGACATTATCGGAATCGAAAAATCTCCGGTCAAAGCGGGGCAGCGTTTCGGCTGTATATGTCGGTCGGGATCCGGTCATCTAATGTACTTATACCCATCCTCTCTCGCGGCAGGCCTGGGCAACCCGCGCGATCGAAATCGTATAGGCCGCGTCGCGCATGTACAGATTGCGCCTTTGCGCGAGGTCATAAACTCCCTGAAAAGCCGACGTCATTTTGACATCGAGCTTGCCGAGGACTTCATCTTTTTCCCAGAAATAATTCATATTGCTCTGGACCTGCTCGAAATAGCTGCACGTAACTCCGCCGGCGTTGGCCAGAAAGTCGGGCAGGACGAAGATTTTGCGTTCGTGCAGGACGGCGTCGGCTTCCGGCGTCGTTGGGCCGTTGGCGCCTTCGGCGATAATTTTCACATTGGGCCCGATCTTTTTAACCGTCTCCTCGTTGACCTGGTTTTCCAGCGCCGCCGGAATCAGGATGTCCACGTCCTGTTCGATCCAGGCGTCGCCCGGAAGTATTTCGTACCCGAGGTCTTTGGCCTTGCTTTTGTCTATACCACCGAAGCGGTCGGTTATGGTCAGAAGCTGGTTCAGGTCTATCCCGTCCTTTTTCTTGTATGAATACGAAACCTGGTCGTTTTGATCCCAGCAGGAAACGCAAACTACCTTACCGCCCATTTGCTGGTAGAGCTGAATGGCGTACTGAGATACATTGCCGAACCCCTGAACTGCGGCGACGGTGTCTTCGGGGCGGACGTTCATCGCGCGCAGCGCCTCGCGTACGAGGTATATAACGCCGTAGCCGGTGGCTTCGGTTCGACCCAGTGAGCCGCCCATCCCGACCGGTTTGCCGGTGATAAAGCCGGGATATTTGCTGCCGTGGATGGCTTCGTATTCGTCGAGCATCCAGAGCATGTGCTGGGCATTGGTCATGACATCGGGCGCGGGAACATCCGACAGCGGACCGACGTTCCTGGCCAACTGCCGTACCCAGCCCCGACAGAGCCGTTCCTGTTCGCTGCTGCTGAGATTGTGAGGATCACAGACGACGCCGCCTTTGCCGCCGCCGAGAGGGATATCGACTACGGCGCATTTCCATGTCATCCACATTGAAAGGGCGCGGACGGTATCGATTGTTTCCTGAGGGTGGAAACGGATGCCGCCTTTACATGGACCCCGGGAGTCATTGTGCTGGACGCGGAATCCCCGGAAAATCCGGGTGGAGCCGTCGTCCATTTTAACCGGGATGCTGAACTGATACTCGCGTATCGGGTTACGCAGCAGGTCGCGGGTAGCCTGGTCCAGATCGAGGGTTCCGGCAACCTTGTCGAACTGCTTCTGGGCCATGTTAAATGGATTATATGATTGTCTTTCCATTTCAGTATTCCTTAACAAAGGTCTCTTGTTAAAATTTTCACAAATTAACTTAAGCATTTTGAGTGCCAATCGGGTCAATTCGGGGGGAAATTAACCGTCAATTGTCGTAGTATTATAATATGCCTTTTATTGTATTGGTATTCAATAACATATCTATTTTATGCCGGTCACGAAAAAGCCTGGTGTTACAACGGTTTTGGATTGGTTTGTCAGGCCTTTAATATTAATATAAAATGTATTCTATTTTGAAATAGTCATATTGCAAAATAGATTATTATATATGCCGTTCTTAAATGAGACAATTCTGGTCAATTAAGGCCGTCTCGGGCGCAATTATATAAACTTGACACAAGTGGGGCTTTTGCGTATACTAAATATGTAATTTCCAGGGTTAGAGCACGACCCGACTATTTTGCCTGATTACAACTGAAGTCATACCGGGACTATGACTCTTGAAAAAAATATGCATCAAAATAGAAGTCTATTTATGTGTTTTTAACGACCTGAAAATTAGCATGGGAGGTGATGTCTTTCATTTATTCTAACTGCCAAAAGTACACTCCGTAATCCGGATGTACTCACAAATCCATTTGTCTTTGAATTTCGAGAGTAAATCTGCATCTGCCGGTCCTAAAAAATTAAATTGAGACGGTGAATTGACCGTCGTCGCACATTTTAACGGGGGATCAAGATGAAGCGAATTATTTTTAAGCTGACGCTTATGATCTGCTTATTGACGGCAGCGGCTCTGGCAGACACTCGTTACGTCACCCAGCCGATTCAGGTAACGTCGGACGGCTATTACGAACGAGGCGAAACGGTAGTATTCGACGGATCCGATTACTGGATGTTCTACGGACGTTCGGCATCGGTGACGGGGAATTATCAAAACGATAATCCCGATACCCACGATTATGAAATCCATTACAAGAAAGCCTCAACAATTCCCGGTTTGGTCACGGCCTCACCGGTGGCGATTTCCGGGGCCACGGGTTCATATCTGGGTGAATTGGGGGCGGCAATATTCGGCGGCAAGATCTGGGTCTTTGCATCGATAGACCCGAATCCGGCTGCGGACGGTGATAAATGTAATTTGTACGGTTGGTACACGTCGGATGGTGGAACCACCTGGACGCAGTCGGAGGATCTGGTGGATGCCGCCACGCCGTTCGGCGACGGACAGGCCCATCACGATGAGATAACCTTCGATGGCAAGCTCTGGCAGGTTACCGGCAACAGCCACTTTTACACCAGCCGGGCGGCATCCAGTCCCGAACTGGAGGCCTCATGGTCGAATCCGTTACTGGTCGACGGCTCCATAGTCGGGGGGCTGGCCCGGTTTTTTGTCGAAGGAACCTATTTGTACCTGGTCATTTTCAGCAATCACAACAGCTATATCTATAATTATAACGCTCCCACCAACGGCTGGATTATGGTCGACAACGCTTCGACACCCCGGGCCTATGACCCGACGCTGGTGAAGGTGGGCGGAGATTATGTTTTCGCCAGCGCCACTATGCCGGCCGACTGGTCATACCAGTGGCTGGAGTACCGCACGAGCGGTACCCTGACGAGCATATTATCAGGAACGACACCCAAAAATCTGTCGGCGGCGAGCTACGGCGGCAATACCTGGGGTGAAATGTGGCCGAAAGGATTTACCGACAACGGCGGGACGTCCTACATCTTCTTCACGTCCGAGCGCGATCAACCGGGCCAGGAAGGCACCGGTAACGTCTGGTATGTCGTGGTTGACTGGCCTTTGGACGACAACCATTACGATTTTGTCCAGACGGCGGTGGAGGCATCCTCGGGGGGAGACTATATCGAGATTGCCGACGGCACCTATACCGAACAGGTTCATATCACGATCGACAATCTGACCCTGACCGGCGCGGACATCGACAACGTCGTCATCAAGTCACCCGCCGCGATGACGGCATCGTTCGCCACCGGTTCGTACAATAACTACCCGGTCGTTTTTGTCGACGCCGCCGCGGCCACGATTTCCACGCTGACTATCGACGGTGACCATCAGGGCGACGGCAATTACCGGTTTGTCGGACTGGGGATATGGAACGCCGGTTGCAGCGCCGACAATATCAAAATTTTAAACATCATGAACAGCACCTTCAGCGGGGCGCAGCACGGTGTCGGTGTGTACTCATACAATAATACCGGCGGGCCATACGATATCGCCCTGTCCGATATACTGGTCGATGATTTCCAGAAGACGGCGGTGGCCATCAATGGCTCCGGATATACTGCCAACCTGGACAATATCACGACCATCGGCGAGGGTCCGACCGGGGTCACGGCGCAAAACGGAATTCAGATCGGCAGCGGCGTGACGGCAACCGTGGACAACTGCGATATCAGCCTGGTCGATTACACCGGAGCGTCGTATACGGCTTCCGGCTTTCTCGTCTATGGCTCGGCCGTGGCCAATAATATCACGATCGATCAGTGCCAGACGAGTATTTATATTCAGGACGGCGATTGTGAGTTTAACGGCGGCGTGGTGACCGGCCCGACAGGGGAAGCCTCGATCGCATACAGCACGTCGGCCAAGAGCGCCACGACTTCGCTCAAGCAGTTTGTCGAGGCCAGTCCGATGGCTCCCGAAGACCTGATTTCGGGAGAGAAGGCGGCTATCGCAGTAACTTTGCACAACAGCGAATTTTACGGAACCGGCGCGACCGAAAGCTACGGTGTCTACGCTTATGCCGTGGGACCGGTTTCGTACACGGTGACAAACTGCATTTTCTCAGACTGGACCTATCCGGTGTCGACGTGGGAGGTCGGCGGGACGGTAACCGCCAACATTCACGAAAATAATCTGGCAAACAATGTTTATAGTTTTGCCACCAATGCGGCGGCGACGCAGGATGTATCGTACAATTGGTACGGCAGCACCGACCCGGTCGACATTGTGCCCATGCTCGACGGCAACATCGACTATACGCCGTGGCTTTCGAGCGGGACCGACGGTGACCTCGGGACGACCGGCTTTCAGCCGTCGCTGGCGCTGGTATACGTCGATGACGACAGTCCCCAGAGCGGCGCCAGCGGACGGATCAACGAAGCCGTCGACAATGCCGAAGTTTTCGAGATATTCGTCGAGGACGGATCGTACGCCGAAAGCATCCTGCTCGGTTCGGAATATAACAAAAACGGTTTGGTTATATCCGGCAATCCGTTCATTCGTCCGCTTGTTACGGGCGGTGTCCGCTTCCTGCAATCGGCGGCAATCGACGGTCTGACTTTCGAGAATCTGTCGATTTCCGGTGTCGCACCGTCGGGTGACGGTATTTTCGATATGGATAACGGAGGGTCGATAGATAATTTTGTCATAAACAATTGTGTGCTTGACGGTGAAAATACGTCCGGCAGGCAGGGATTTCTCGGACAGAATCTGACCGGCACGCTGACCGTAACCAACAATGAATTCCTGAATATTCTCGGATGGGCGGTGATGGACATCGAATCCGGCAGCGGCGACGGCGCCAGTCATCTGCCGTTCACGACCCTTACTTTTGCCGATAATAACGTCCACGACTGCAACGGTTCGATCGCCCTACGCGGTAAACCCGCTCCCGACCGGACCGGTGTCATTCATGCCTACGGGAATACTTTTTCCAATATCGGCGGCAACGCTTCCGAGCAGGGTCAGCACTGGTCGGCTCTGGAAGTGAACCATGCCGAGACGGCCGAAATATACGACAACGACGTCGATGACGTCAGCGAAGGTGAATGGGGCGAAGGCGAAGCCTTCCAGTTCTGGGATGTCGGCACGCTCGACATGCACGACAACACCATCACCAATAATTTCCAGGGCATCTATATTTACGGCGGTGGCTCGGCACCGTACGGCGGCCCATACCCCGCACCGGGCGGCTCGATATACCATAACACGATCACGGGCAATGACCAGTACGGCGTTTCCGTAGACGCCGCCGCGACCGGCGGACCGCTTATGGCCGAAAACAATTACTGGGGCGCTCTGCTGTGTCAGGATATTCAGCCCATGATCGACGGCAACGTCGATTTCGACCCGTGGTGCAATTCCGACTTTTCGACCTGTACCTTCACGTGCACGGTCACCGAAGTCTGGGTTGACGACGACTGGGTCGGCTCGACCGAGGGCCAGGATCTCGGCGGGGGAGTCTATTTCGGATATAACGGCTTTGCCACGGTACAGGGCGGTGTCGACGCGGTTGCGTCATCCGGCACGGTACATATTCTGGCGGGGTCATACACCGAACAGGTACATATTGCCAAGACCGACCTGAGTTTGCTCGGGGCGGGTCTGGCGGATGTCACCGTAATGTCACCGGCCGCTTTGACGGCGTCATTCCCGACCGGTACCAACAATAACTTCCCGGTTATCTTTGTCGACGGAGTCGACGCTGCCATCTCCGGCATAACGATCGATGGTGCTAATCAGGGGGACGCCAACTATCGTTTTGTCGGTATCGGTTTCTGGAACGGCGGCGGATCGTTCACGGACGCCAAAATCATAAATATAATGAACAGCACTTTCAGTGGTGCTCAGCACGGTGTCGGTATATACACGTACAATAACACCGGCGGGCCGTACAACCTGGCTATTGAAAACGTGGTGGTCGACGACTTCCAGAAGACGGCGGTGGCCATTGGCGGGACGGGCCTGACGGCATCGCTGGATAACGTTACCACTATCGGTGAAGGTCCGACCTCGGTGACGGCCCAGAACGGCATCCAGATAAGTGCCGGGGTATCGGCCACGGTCGATAACTGCAATATCAGTTTGATCGATTACACCGGGGCGACCTGGACGGCCAGCGGCTTTCTGGTGTTCGGAAATGCCGTCGCGACCGGCGTCAATATCGATCAATGCCAGACCAGCATTTACGTGCAGGATGCCGACTGCGTCTTCGACGGCGGAATGATCACGAACCCGACTTATGACGCGAGCGTTGCGTTCAGCACGGGCGCCAAGAGCAGCGGGACGCTTTCCAAAAAGCTTCTTCCGGCGCAGGCATACGATGCCGAACTGGTACAATCGGCCGAAAAATCCCCGGTCGATGTCACTATCAGCAATAGTACATTCACCGGTACGGGCGCGACAGACAGCTATGGCGTGTACGCCTACGCGTCGGGCCCGATCACGTACACCGTAAATAATTGCATTTTCAGCGGCTGGACGGTGGCCGTATCGACCTGGGAAGACGGCGGTACGGTGACGGCCGAAGTCCATGAGAATAAATTCTCCGGTTGTGACTACGGTCTGGCAACGAACGCGGCGGCAGTGCAAAACGGTTCCAATAACTACTTCGGAGCCGTGGACGGCGCGACCGTGACGGCTATGGTCGACGGCGATTTCGATTTCACACCGTATCTGGCAACCGGCACGGATGTCCCGCCCGGATTCATGGCCGATTACGGAACTCTGTATGTCGAAGCGGCGAGCGTTCAATCCGGTACGACCGGTCGGATATCCGAAGGCGTGACCGACGTCGACGAGGACGGCACGGTCTATGTCAACGAAGGTCTGTACGCGGAAAACGCGGCGGTTGACAAATCGGTGTCCGTCATCGGACTGTCCAGTTCCAAAGGCGTGGCGGAGGTCAGTCCGGGCAGCGGAATCGGCGTCGATATTTCGTCGAGCGATGTAACCGTCCAGAACCTGACCATTCATGGTGTCAGTTCCGGCATTCAGGCCTACCTATCACAGCTGGAATACGCGGTCGATTTTGGTTACCAGGACATACAAATTCTGGATAACACAATATATGATGTGAGCGATGGCTCACACGGTTTCGCGATAGCGATGGGAACCGAGTCGGAGCGCTACGATCCATCCGACCCACTGGGGATATATGATGCCTCGCTGACCGATCTGCTCGATTTCTCCGGCCTGCTGATCAGCGGCAACGAAATATACAACACGAGCGGCGCGGCGGTCCTGCTTCAGTCGATGCGACCACACACCGGCGGCTCGCTCGAATTTGCCGGCAACAATGTTCATAATACGACCATGAGTGCCCTCTGGATCGACGCCGTCTGGGCATTGAATATCACCGGCAACGATATGCTCGATAACGGCAACGGTGTCTTCCTTAGCAACTATGGCGACGGGTATTATGAAGGCAATGAGAATAACGGCTACGATCCCAAAGTCATCGTCGGGACCGGCAATACCATAACCGGCAACAGCGGCAGCGGTATTGCACTGTACGACGGTTTCCCGGCGCTGATAGATTTCAATAATAATACCATACACGACAACGGCACCAACTACCTCAACTTTTTGACCACGTCCGCCGACGCTCAAAATAATTACTGGGGCGCGCTGCTTTGCCCGGACATTCAATCCGGAATAAGCGGCAACGTCGATTTCGACCCGTGGTGCAATTCGGATTTCTCGTATTGCGGATTTTCGTGCGCTTTGACGGAAGTCTGGGTCGACGACAATTATTGCGAAACCTGCGTCAACGACGGCCATTTCTGGGGCTATGATGCCTTCGCCACCGTCCAGGGCGGCATCGACGCCGTCGGCGACGGAGGCACGGTGCACGTCCTTGAAGGTGTATACCCCGAACAGGCTATCGTGACGAAAAACATAACCGTCAGCGGCACCCCCGGGGCGACCATGGAACCACCGACCGGCGGTTTGAGCGGATATACCATCCCGGAAAGCGGTTCGACGTTCTACCCGATGCTTTTTGCCTACGGCGGAACCAACGACGGCAGCAATAATATCAGCGGCGCTGCAACGATAGAAGCCGTCATATCCGGCCTTACCTTCGATGGTAACAATTCGGCTACGATCGACCGGTTTGTCGGAACCCTGATCCGCAACTGCGACGGAGCCTCAGAAGCAAGCGGCAACGTATACCGCGAGCTTCTGTACGCCTCCGGCAATCCGCAGACATTCGGCATTCTGGTATATGGCAACTCAAGCGTAGATGTTTCCGGCAACACGGTCGATGACTGGACTCGCGGCGGGATCGGCATTATGGGCGACGACGCCACTCTGCCCGATCCGACGGCTCAGGTTCACGATAATATCGTTACCGGCGAAGGTCCGCTGCCCGACGGAAGCTGGGCTCAGAACGGAATACAGATTAGTTACGGAGCGGTCGGTACCATTTACGGAAATGAAGTCTCCGCTATCAAGTACATTCCGGATACCTGGGCGGCTTCGGCCATCAATATCTATTCCCCCGGAAGCGGGGTCGTGGTGCAAGGCAATAACGTCCACGACTGCGAAGCTATGGTGTATCTGACGTACTGCATCAATGCCGTTGTCGACGACAATAATGTCTTCGACAACAATGAATTTATGATGGTGTACGGCGGCAATGGCGTTACGGTTGACGGCAATCAGTTTACTTCGAACGATATGGCCGTCTACGTGGCCGACGCCTCCGGCGTGACCGTGTCCGACAATAACTTCAACGGCAACGATTATGCCTTCCTGTGCGACGGCACTTCATCGAATATCAGTGTCACCGGCAACGATTTTGTCGCGAATACCGGGGTCGCTGCGTACGTCGATGAGTACGGCGGCATGGAACCGGCCAACGTACATATCAACTTCAACAACTTCACCGGCAATGCTCTGGCCGTGGAAAACCTGATTACGGGCCTTCTGGATGCGGCCGGAAACTGGTGGGGTGATATTTCGGGACCGAGTATCAGTACCAAATCCGGCACGACGCACGAAACCATTAGCAGACCGATGGCATCGAACGCCATTGATGGACCGGAAGCTGCGCGGGCTGCCGGACGTACGATTTCGGCGACCGAACCGTCCGAAGGCGATAATGCTTCGGCCAGTGAAGCGCCCGGAACCGGAGATGCTATCACGACCAACGTCGACTATTCCCCGTGGTGGGGTGCCAATTATGTCGGCAGCAGTCACTCCTCGCCGTGGAACTGGTATCTTAATAATTCCAACAACTCGCGTATTCAGGAAGGCGTCGATTTCGCCGGCGACGGCGACAATGTGCACGTTTCAACGGAGGTGTACACCAGGCCGGTGAACATTGATGGCCGCTCCGGTCTGACATTCATCGGCGGCGGACGTAACAGTACTTTCTACAAGCCATCGACGACAATCGGCTGGAACGTGGCCTCGTACGGCACTTCGCGTCAGACCGCGATGAGAATCGTCAATTCAACCGATATCACGTTCCAGGGCATGAACTTCAATTACAACGATATCAAAGCCAACAATACGTTCGGGTTCCTGTACTGGAATTCATCGGGTGAACTTAGTGAGAGCAATCTGCTCAACATGAACGTCCCCGACGCTTCCGGCGGATATTATGAAATGATGATTTACGCGCGCGCCGTCGAGCCCGAATACAGCAACGCCAACCGCGTTCATCTCAATTTTATAAACAATGAGTTCATCAATTCCGGTCGAATTGCGATAGTGACGCACGATTGGGTCGATGTCGATATCACCGGCAACACGTTCAGCAAGACCATCGCCGATTTCGGCTATGGCCTGGAAATCGGCTCGGCTTCGACCGGTGAAATCAGGAGCAATGCCTTCCACGGTTTCAATACCTGGGCGCTGACCGATAAATCCAACTCGGCGGCCATTTATATCGAAAATTCGTTCACGATGGGTCAGGGTCCTCTGACCAAGACGGTAACCGTCGACCAGAACGAAATCTATGACTGCCAGTACGGCATCTATATCGGTAACTCGTTCGCGGGGTACACCGGCAACGTCGATCTGGTGGCCAATGTTACCGGCAACGACATTCACGATAACATGACCACCGGTTCGGAAACCAGCGGTGGGTTCGTAGTTGTCGATGAAGGCGCCGATGCCGGATCGTCGGTTACGGTCAACATGAGCGGTAACCAGTTCACCAACGACGGTGATTACGGTGGTCTGATCTATACCAACGGCAACGGTGCCATTACGACCCAGATGACCGACAATTTCTTTGTCGATAACATCAAGGGTTTGTCGGTTAAGGATTATGGCACGTCGACGAATGGAACGTATGATCTGACCATTTATCATAATACGTTCGAGAACAATCTCAACGCCGAAGATGACGCTTCCGGCGGGTACTGGGACGACGGAGTATCCGAGGGCAACTGCTGGAGCGATTTCGCCGGGGCTCTCGGTGATCCGTACCCGATTATCGGCACGGCCGGTACAATCGACCGTTATCCGAACGTCTCCTGCGGAGCCAGTTGCGACTGTACGCCAGGCAACGCCGACGGTGAATCGGCCTTGAACCTGCTCGACATATTGTACCTGATCGCCAGCGTTTATCAGGATGGTCCCGACCCGGTTCCGTACGAACTGTGTTCGGGTGACGCTAACTGCGACTGCGAGATAAACCTTCTGGATATTCTTACATTGATTGACAACGTCTATAACGAAGGTGATCCATTGTGCACGTGCGGCCAGTGGCTCGGGAACTGTCATTTGCCTGTTCGAGAGGAAGTCGTAACGCCGACCACTCCGATTGTGATAGAGGCATCGGCAGCGCAATCGACCACTACGACAACGCAAACAACGAACGCCAAAGCAACAGCGCAGGCCTGTCAGTAAGGATTGTTTTTTAGTAGGTCAGGAGCCGCGCGCTCCTGACAGAAATAACGTTGAACAGGAGCCGTGTCGCAGACTCAGAGTAAAGCGACGAGCGCTCCTGACAGAAAAGCCCCCGCAAATACGGGGGCTTTTTTATTGTTTCATATATTTATTGCATACTATTTTTCCGGCAGTTTTATAGTAGGTCAGAAGCCATGCGCTCCTGACATCTTTTCCTGGTTATTGTAGCTCACCCAACGGGTGAGTGAGCATGTTATTGCAACCAGTAGGTCAGGAGCCGCGCGCTCCTGACATCTTTTCCTGGTTATTGTAGCTCACCCAACGGGTGAGTGAGTATGTTACGGCAACCTGATTGGTTTAAAAGTGGCCCCTCCAAATCCCCACCCCAAACTACAAAACCACCCGCCCGCCCGGATTTTGGAAATCGACCGCCGCCAGACTGGGGCTCGACGCCGGTAGTCCCGTAGCGACCCTGAAGCGTGGTGTCTATCTGGCGGTGACAGTCAGCTTTTCGGTTTATGCACTGCTGTATGGCTGTTCAAGATTGATGTTTCCTCTCCCGGGAGGATCGTACATTCCCGGTATAACCGCGATTATCGTCGGAATGGCGAGCATCACCCTTTGGTGGACCCGCCTCAAAGAAGCGGTGTAAATTAAAATCGAATAGTGTACGTCGTAATAACTTGAGGTTGAAATTTATCCACGTTTGGAATTATATCTTGACCTCCGGCCGGATTAATGCGCATATTGACGGCAATACAAGGAGCGTGTTATGGCGATCATTACCATTTCGCGGGGCGTCAAAAGTGGCGGCGAAGAGCTGGCCGGGCTTCTGGCCAAAAGACTGAATTATAAAACCATCAACCGCGAAATTATCGCCGAATGCGGACGTAAGTACAACCTGATGGAAGCCGACCTGCTCGAAGAGCTCGAAACCACGCCGAACCTGTGGCATCGCCTTACCCACGGACGCAGCCGTCAGCTTATATTTATCAAATGTGCCCTGCTCGAAGCGGTCAAGCAGGACAATATCGTCTATTTCGGCCATGCCGGACCGCTGTTTTTAGCCGGTATCGACCACGTTTTCAAAATCAGGCTGGAAATCCCACGCGATGAGCGTATCGAAAGCATCATGCAGGAAATGAATAAAGACCACGACGAGGCGGTTAAATATATCGAGGAAGTCGATAAAAACCGCGACCGTTGGGTCAAACTGCTTTATGATGAAAACTGGCGGGATCCGTCGCTTTACGATCTTGTGGTCAACGGCCGCAATATCTCTCTCGAAACCATCTGTGAGATGATCGCCATGACCATCGAAAGTGGAGAGTTCAAAACGACCGATGATTCAATGAGAGCCTTGAACAATATTTCTCTGGCGTGCGAAGTGCAGGCCGCCATCGCCTCGGATGATAAAATCTGGGACCAATCGATTACGGTCAGCGCCGCGGACGGTGAGGTCACTATCCGAGGGACGGTTAAAAGCAAGGAAGTGAGCCGGATGATCCTCGATACGGCCGCCCAGGTCAAAGGCGTCAAAAACTGCCACACCCGCATCGGTCATTTGAACGACCCGATCAAATAATCATTGGGATTGATTTTTATTCCGCTTCGTTTTCGTGTTTGTCGCTGATATCTGCCGGTATCGGTATTATCGGCAGATAGACGTTGAACGTCGATCCCTGTCCGATTTTACTTTCGACCTCGATCGAACCACCGTGCTTTTCGATGATACCCTTCGATACGGACAGGCCCAACCCGGTGCCGCCGCCGGTCGGCTTGGTCGTAAAAAACGGATTGAAAATGGAGTTTTTCAAATGTTCCGGGATGCCCACGCCGGTGTCGGTCACATGCACCGCCAAAAAGCCGGTCTTTTTTTCCTCCTCGACACCAACCGTCAAAGTCCCGCCTTCGGGCATGGCGTCGACCGCATTGATAAACAGGTTTAGAAAGACCTGTATCAGGAGTTTTTGGTCACCGTAGATGGGCGGAAAATTCTTCCCGACGTCGGCGACTAATTTTACTTTGCTTAGTTTGATCTGGTTTTTAACCAGCCGCACCGCTTTGTCGATCAATTCATCGATATGAAAATACTCCGCGTGCGTTTCGCTTTCGCGGGCGAAATCGAGGAGATTCTTGACCACCTGCCGGGCGCGTTCACCCTGTATGACCAGGTCGTTGAGCATATCGGCGATTTCTTCATCCGAGTAAGTTTTATAATCTTCCTTGAGCATTTCCGATGTCAGAATGATGTTGTTGAGAGGATTATTCAACTCGTGGGCCACGCCCGCCGTAAGGTTGCCGATTGCCCGCAGCTTGTGGGATTCGACGAGGAGATTCTGCCGTTTCTCCAGCTCGTACATCATGTGATTGAATGCGATGACCAGAAGTGAAAACTCATCTTTGTATTTTCTTTTGGGCGTGATGGGCGTGAAATCGCCGGACGCGAACCGCTGGGTGGCTTCGGTCAGGCGGTTCAGACGGCCGATGATATGACGGCTGATATTGGTGATAATAAATATCGAGAGCGCCAGCAGGACTATAACCAGGGCGATATGAATTCTCTTGGCCATGGTCACCGTCGCCGAAATCCGCTGTCTTTCTTTTTTGGAAATATCCAAAGACAACTCCAGGACCTTCGAACCGTACGTTCTCAGTTCCGCCGCGGTCGTTTTGAAGTCATCGGTCTCTTTATAGGAAGGGTCGTCGATTTTGGCCGACAGCTCGTCCGCAAGACGGCCATAGTTGTCGATGTCGGCTCGGATGTCACTTATTTCCTTCTGGCCGACGACGTGCCCGAGTTCACGGGAAGCCTGTTCCAGCAGGCCGTTGGCATTGGCGATATGTTCTTTTATCTCGGACAAGTCGGAATTGTACAGGAAATAGTTCTTTTCGATTCTTCGGGCGTGCTGAATTTCGTTGGCGATTTTATCGGTGAGGGAAATGTACTGCACGCGATAATCGATCATGGACAGCATGAACATGGCCGCCACCGAAACCGCCGCACTGACGAGAAAAAGGATTATGAATAAAAGCGTCAGACGGGCCTTGACCGAAAAGCCGGGGCGTTCCAGCAGGGCCTGCCTGATTTTGTTTTCTTCGATGTCGTAACGTGAGAGACCGCCGGTTTGGTCCGGATCATCCTGCAGGATGTCGAACAGAGAAGAGTTCTTAATCTTGTTTTTCGCCATGTTTTGTGAGTTCTTCGGCGGCTCGGTCGATCACTTCCTGAAGGTCCTGCGGTCGGAAAGGTTTGGAAATGAAATCGAAGGCCCCCTTGGCCTGTGCCTGCCGGGCTATTTCGATCGTGGCGTACCCCGTAATCATAATGACTTTCGTGTTCTCACCCTTGTTTATGACATGATTCAGTACGTCCATGCCGTCGATGTTGTCCATGCGGATATCGGTGACGACGATATCGAACCGTTTTTCATCGAGGCGCTCAAGGGCAGTCGTGCTGTCCACGAATGTCTCGACGTTATGATTGCTTTTACCGAGGTACTGTTGGAGCCGTTTACAGACGACTACTTCATCGTCGATGATGCATATATCAAGCGTTTTTTTGGCCATTATATTCTCCCGATAATTATCACTCCGGTTTGGCGATAATGGTGGCGTACACGCGCTTCTTTTTAATATACGCTCTGATAACGTTGTACAATATTACACCCACGCCGCTAATTCCGCTGAAATAAAGGAAATATTTGCTAACCGTATTATAGATGGGTAGTTGAGACTCGTCGATGGATTCGATCATCTTAAGCTGCACCAGATATATCGGAATGGCAATAATACGGCTGATAACGCACAGGACGATGATCAGGCCCGTGACGATGCGAATGACTTTTTCTTTGACGACTTTTGTACCATAGGTGCCGATATAAATCCCGAGCAGCGATCCGAGATACAGAAGCGCCACCAGCCTGATATCGACAAAGCCTTCGTAGGCGTAGTTCAGCGCCCCGAACGCGCCCATAAACATTGCCAGGAATAGTTCGGTGCCGGCCGCCACGGCGGTCGGGATGCCGAAAATATAAATCATGGCGGGGACGCCGACAAATCCGCCGACGCCGATGGTTCCGGCCATGTACCCGGTGAACAGACCGACAATCATCAAAACCCACAGCGAAATTTTGACGTCGGCGACCGGGAAATAGATCATGGGGAAAAGCCTCAAACGCGACAGGTAATCGGAAATTTTGCGTGACGGGCCGGTGTCGCCTTCGGGTTTTTTGCGGAAGATGTCGAGCAGCATGGTGATGCTTACAAAAGAAAGCATTATGACAAATACGGCGCTGATATACAGATTGGCCGCGGCTCCCTGGGCGGCATGGCTGTCGGTCATGCCGAACAGGCTCGATGCGATCCAAACCGCCAGGCGGATACCCAGAAAGGCCGTGATCAACATGAATATGCCGAGCTTTTTGTCGACGTGCCCCAGTTCACCGTGCTTTTTGGAGCCGACCATGGCCTTGCCGAATTTGTGCGTGATGTTCGTCCCGACGGCGATAATACCCTGTGCCCCGAGGTTCATCATACCGGGCGTCATGAAGAACGCCCCGCCGCTACCGATAAAACCGCTCAGGACGCCCCCGATAAAACCGAGCAGGACAACCTGCAGCGCCTTGCCTATGGTCAGTGTTATAAATAGATCACCCATGTCGCCTTACCGATTTCTCCCTATTCGAGCTTTATAAGTTTTAACAGCAGGCCCGTGACGGTACTGTAAACGTACGCAAAAAACGGGACGAATAAGAGAATCCCCGCCGTCCCGATAATCCGCGTCTCGGTACTCGTGTCCGATAAGAATTTTATTATATCAGAGTTGAAATGAAACAGCAGGAAAACAATAACGGCCGTCAGGCCTCCGAACAGCATCATGCGCAACAGGTGCTTGGGACCGAATTGGTATTTGAACTGCAGTTCGTTTAGCGATACCACCGGCGTTTTCAGGGATTCCGTCAGCATGTTCGACCATTCCTGAAGAGTCCTTTTTTTGGCCGCGGCGCCTTTGGACAGGAAGGCATTGTCGAAAATGATAAGCCGGTAATTGGCCGAACGGTCGATGGCGTTAATCAGGCTTTTTTGCGTTCCCGGCACGTTGCGTTTGCCGCCGGCCCGACCGTCGCGGATAAGCTGTTCATAGATGCTCGACATATCCGGCGTCATTTCTGAGCCGGTTTCCTCGCTTTCGTCGATGATGCCCGTCTCGCGCCAGGTTTCGGGAGTGGCTTTCGGTTTTTCGACGTCTGTAACCGATGGCTCCGGCGCTTCACCCGGGTTGAGCCGCATAAGCTCTATCGCGGCGTCCCAATTGTTGGCCAGGGACAAGACGCGTTTATAGGATTCGTTGTCGACGTTGAATTTTTCCTGAATCCAGAGAATATTGGTCTGGGCCTTGGTAAAGACCATTTCTTTGACGTCTTTAAGGCCATACAATATGCGGCTGATTATATCGACGTCATCCGCCTGCTGCTGGGGGTACGTAATATTGAGAACGCCATTGTTGGCCGTCAGCCGGATATTCAATGAACTGGTCCGGCGGTCGGAAAACAACATCAGCTTGGCGGTCGAGGCCATATAAAGGTCTTTCAAGGCGCTCGTGGACGCCGGAGTCGCCTTGAACTCGGGAATCTCCGCCATGCTGCAGATAGCCGAGGCGGCGTTGTTGACGTTCATATAACTCAGGTTCAGGACAAGATCGTAGAGGGTATTTACATCCCACTCGATGTTATAGAAAGTCTTGACCCA
Source organism: uncultured candidate division Zixibacteria bacterium (assembly GCA_963702205.1). Classification (GTDB taxonomy): domain Bacteria; phylum Zixibacteria; class MSB-5A5; order GN15; family PGXB01; genus CALAMC01. The sequence continues at coordinate 350,346 of OY969724.1, read as the reverse complement.
TTTGCGGCGGTCGTCGTCGATCTGCTCGATATATCGTTTAGCTTTTTCCCTCGGCAGCTGCAACGTCTCCATGACATGACGGATGCGGAACTCGGAGTCGGAGACGACGCGTACTTTCAGAATATGGCTGATGCCGGGAAGAAGCAGGTGGCCGGTGCGGCCGTAGTAGACAAGGTTGCCTTCGAGCGCCTTTTCACAAAGGATACTGGTCGCCAGCGCTTTGTAATGCTCCAGCTCCTGCGCCAGTCTTTCGGAAAAAATATGCGGCTTGATAATGGCCGTTTCGAGCTTGCCGACGGGAATACGATGGCGCGTGGCCTCTTCGAGAAGCTGATCCCGTCCCAAACTCTGATAACCCAGTTTGGCCGCCAGGTCTTTGGCGAATTTTTCGCCCTGGCTCTGGCTTCCACAAGAAATGCAAATAATCTGCATAAGTCCTTACCCAAGCTTTTTCAAAGACCCTACAACGTATCAAAACCGAGTTATCTTTCGCCCGGCGATTGAGAAGTATACACAACGCTTGCGAATAAATCAAACACTTTCCGGCCTTTCGGGATGCGTTCGATTTCGTCGACATCGAAATGCAGATACGGCAGTTTTGTCAAAATCAGTTTGCAATAATTGTCGAGGGGGCGCAACTTCAAAATTGACAAGATTCGTTAATTAGGTTGTCTCGTTTGCCCGGAGGCCCCGAATTTCTTGCGAAATTTCTGACCTGGACCAGTTCGGGGCTGGAGACGGCGCTGTTCAATTTCCGTTTCTCGGCCTGGCTTGTGGTCGCAATCGCCGGCAATACACAGACCTATAAATGGCGGCTGGCGATGACGGGCACCGCGACGGCGGTGTAACGGGCCCGACCCGACGGCATAATGGCCGTGATAAGTACAATCCTGAGTCTGCTATTGTCCGTACCGGGAGATTGGCGGGCGGGAAGAATTAATCTCGAAGGGGTACTGTCGATCCTGTCGATTCTAATTCCGCCGTGGCACCTGATCTGGAGGAAATCCTTCTACGGAGAGTGACTGCCGAATACGTCTTACGCCAAACCCGTGGCGGCGTGGCCGCAGTCCGGAGTCAGATACCTGACGTCGTTCATCTTTAAGTACGGCGTCTTGGTATGGTTGATTGCACTTGTCGCAGTGATTATTGTCGAATTAAGAAAGCGAAACAAGGCGGGCCATAGCATGATTGATTACATCAGGAATTCGTACAATTTGATAAAATAGTCAAACATATCGACATTACCGGGCGGCGTCGCACCGTTTACGGATTTTCCGAGGACACAGTACTTTACGAAGAGAAACCGGTTGGAATCAGGAGAAATCTAGCACCGGGAACTATATCGACACCGAATTTGTTTTGCCAATATAGTTACTCAAACAGAACTGACCTTGACCTATGAACAAGGAGCGTTTATGAACACGTATCTTTTTGCTGCGCCGCTCGCGGCGGGCAAGACGGAAACCTGGAAGAATTATGTGAAGGAAATTACCGGGCCGAGATTCGAGGAGTACAAAACGTCGCGGAGAAAGGCCGGTATCAAGAAAGAAAAGGTTTATCTGCAACGCACTCCGAAGGGTGACATGTGTGTCGTCATGATCGGCGGCGACAATCCTCAGAAGGCCTTCGCCTCCCTCCTGAAATCGAACGACCCGTTCGACAAGTGGTTCAGGGATAAAATCCTGATCGAAGCCCACGGGATTGACGTGTCGCACCCGATGCCGGAAAACGAAAGGATTCTCGATTATCATGATGTCCCGGCTGGTGAAGTTGTCGGCGCCGGTAAAACCGGCTAATATATAGAATTAAATAGTTTCATCTGCAAACCCGGATCAAGTTTGATTCGGGTTTTTATCCATCAGGCACGCGGATTTTTCCAAATATTGCGATTGGGTTTCCCGATTACGTATAAAGATAATAACCCGAAATGAACAAACGGAATCGAATATGACAAAACTACTGGATATTGTACCACGTCTCCCGCTCTCCGACATAGCCGAATCGTACAAGTTCTACTGCGGATTTCCCGGCCTTTCTTCCGCTGATGCCGACACCGCGTCAAATAAGTCGTTTATGATTTTGAAAAAAGACGACGTCAGACTTCAACTTGTCGAAGCCGATAGTCATCATCCATTGGGGACCATGACCGTTTGGCTCGCGGTGGAGGACGCCTCTTCTGGATTCCACAGGCTCGAAAACCAGGTGACGGTTGAATGGGGCCCCGAGGACTACTGGTACGGTTTACGGGAATTTGCTGTGCTCTACCCGGACGGTCACCGAGAAATTTTTTCCTCCCCGAGCACCTCGATGCCCGATGGTAAGGCGGGCGACTGAAGATATGTTTCTCAAATCCCTTCAATTACAGGTCTCCTCAAAGGGCCGAAGATCGAACTTGATAAAGTCTTTTCGTAGTTTTGACAAATTCTTAAGGCGGGTCATATCAATCTACCTGGCGCTGTTTTTCGTCTGGCTGCTTCCGGCCCACGTTCTCACGCATGAACCGTCATCATATTCGACACGGGACTATTTCTGCCAATCGGATGAGGTCAGGGGAGAGCCCGGTCACGACTCAAACACTTGCCAGTTCTGCCGGACCCAGGGTGAGTTGGGGGGCTGGCCGATACACAGCACCCTGCCGCTGATCTCCACGGTTTCGTTTGCGTTGACTCCAATAGCAGGGTCGTTTCCGATTTCGACCTTTAGATCGTCGGCGCTGCTTCGTGCCCCGCCCGCTACCTTTCTGACTGTCTAATCAGCATTTTTAATCATTACCTCTTGCCTGCACGGATCGACAGGATCGAACCTGGCTGCGTTCCGGAATGATGTTACTGTACGCGGTGTCATGTTGTATCAAACATACCTCCGCGCGTGCCAATATTGGAGCGGTCTGATTCGGTATGGCGAGAAATAGTTAGAAAGGATAACTCCAGGATGAATAGAATCACGATTTCCTGTCGACGCTGCTTAATTGCAGTACTGATCTTGTTTACCGGCTATGGTTTCATGCCGACGGCCGCACCGGCACAGTCTCTGCGGCATTCCCGGCCTGTGAATTCGGATTCCGCTGCGCTATTGGCATCGGCAACGACTTCCAAATCGAAGGACACGAAGTTGGCCGACGGCGGATCCGACCCCGGCAATCTCGCCGGTACCGTCACGGACAGTTCGAGCGCCACCCCGTTCGAAGGAGTTGATATCTGCATCAATCGCGACGGTCGACAAATTGTCTGCGTTCCAAGCGATCAATTCGGCCATTTCACAATTCACAATCTGACTCCGGGAACGTACTCGGCGGTGGCGAGTTTTGTCGGGTTCCAGCCCGAAACGCTAACCGTGAAGATTGTTTCTGGAACTGAAATAACATCGGTCGCCTTCCGCCTGAAACAGGCGGCCATAACGCTTGAGTCCATCAAGGTTACCGCCCACGCTCCGGTCGCCGTCGATACGAGAACCGGCGACCAGGTGTTTCAGCAGAACGAATACCACGGCGCTCCGGTCAATACGACTTCTCAGATTCTCCAGGAATCGATCGCGGGTGCCGCCCGGGCGCCTACCGGCGAAGTGCACATAAGGGGGCAGCATGCGGAGTACACGTACTATGTGGACGGCGTTCCGGTTCCATCCGGGATTTCGGGCAGCCTCAACGAGTTGTTCGATCCGGCTATGGTTAATCGGATTGATTTCCAGACCGGAGGGTGGGACGCGGAATACGGAGGCAAGAATGCCGCTATAATAAACGTCCTGACCCGCATCCCGACGGGTCGCGCCGATTTCTCGTCATATGCCGGTTCCAATGGCAGCGACGGCCAGGCTGTCAACCTTAGCAAGAATATGGGACAATGGGGGTGGCTGATCTCCGGTAGTCGCCAGGAGACGATGATGCGACAAGAACCCGTCGTCGGCGACTCGGTTACGAAAGCGCCGGTTAATTTCCACAATTATGGCAAAGATTTCTCGGGATTTGGCAAGCTCCAATACATTCCCTCATCCCGGGACTTATTGTATCTCGACGCGAATCTTTCGCAAACGAAGTTCCAGATTCCGTACGATTCGACCGGGGATATTCATTCCGACGATCACCAAAAAGATGTAAATAGCTTTATCAACCTGAGCTGGCGGCATCAATTCAGAGTCGACGAGTCCGGCCAGGAACGCGGATCGGAATTATTCGCGGGGGCCTTTTACAGGCACGGAAGCCTGGTTTATTCGCCTGGTGCTTACGATGACCCATCGTTCATTTTCTATCCGGACACGACGCCATACAACCTGAGCGAGGATCGCTCCTTCGACATCCAGGGATTAAAGCTGGACTACCGCTGGCGTCCGGCCCATAAAACCGAGTTCAAGATCGGTCTTACCGGATCCGTAACGAGCGGACACGAGCTTTTTACGACCGCCGACGCCGACGGTAACAACGGCCCCGTTTCCAATTCCGACTTGAACGGGCATGACTTTGCCGCCTATGCGCAAACCGTCTGGGCGCCCTATGAATGGACCGAAATTCGCACCGGCTTGCGCTATGATGTACACAAAGCGCCATTCGCGCCGAGTCAGAATCAACTCAGCCCGCGCTTTAAGTTGAGCCTGTTTCCAAATCCGGCCAGCACTATCTATTTGTACTATGGCCGACTTTTTGTCCCGACCAACGTCGAGGACCTTCGGGCAATCACGAGTGTCGCCGATTCGGGAGTGGTTACTTCACCGACGCTTCCGGAACGTGATGATTTTTTTGAAGCGGGTTTTATTCATCGTTTTCCGGCCGGGGTATTGACAAAAATTTCTATGTACTACAAATCCAGCCTGCCCGGAATCGACGACAATAGCGTGCCGGGATCCGCGATTACGACCTCCGTCAATCTGGCACGGGTACGGATTACGGGGTTGGAATTCGTCGCCGAAGTGCGGCCACCGGGGCCGCTTTCGGGCTATCTGAACTTCGCCCTGTGCCATGCGTACGGCAGTGGGCCGATTACCGGAGGTTTTTTCCCCACCGACGTCGCCGACGTTCCCGGAGGATGGTTCGATCTTGACCACGACCAGCGTATTTCAATGGTGGCCTCCGCCACTTATTCGCTGAATCGCCTGTTTGTCAGCGCAACTGGCATCTATGGCAGCGGATTAACCAATGGCGCCGATATCGAAAATCCAATCGGCACCGGGCTTTTCGACTTCAACCGAAGCATCCACGTCGACCCCAATTTTATCTTCAACGCCAGCGCCGGATATTCCTTCCTGTTCGGCAATACAATCGTCCGGCCGCAGGTGTACGTGGGGAACGTCTTCGACAGCAAGTATATCCTAAAGGGTGCTTTCTTCAGCGGTGCGTCCTACGGACGCCCGCGAAATGTGCAGGTCAAAGTGGAGGTTGGGGTGTAACGTGCTGTGACAGCGCGTACTTTCGCGTGGTTTTGGTATCTCAAAACCTCATCCGTTCTGTCAGGTCGTGCATCCCGATTCATCGGGACGCATGACCCGGCAGCCATTTTCAACGAACCCCGGAAGCCGCGCTATCCTGATTATCACTCTGATGGTGCAGTATTCCCGACAATAAAATTCCCGTGCATAGTCATATAATGAGCGGGGAAAGTACACATGAAAGTATAGGTCCCGATTGGCGGCGCTTTAAAATAAATCGTGTCGGATTCACCGCCACCGAGCAGTTTTGTATGAGCGATGATATCTCCGGTACGGCTGGGCGGAATATAGTCGTTGTCTTTGGCGGTCATAGCGTCCTGGGCGAATTTCGCCATGTCAACGCCCGGTTTCAATAAAGTCCAATTGTGGCCCATGGCGGCTTTGGGCAACGACCCGACATGTTTCAAAGTAAGTTCCACTTCAGCTCCCGCTTTTGCCCGCAGCTCTTTCTTATCATATTGCATCTGGTCATTTCCGGCTATTTCTAATTTAACCGTGTCGGCATCGGCGGTGACGGTTTGTGTTTCGGTTTTGTCGGTATTAGTTTGTGTTTTCGCCTTGTTGCTGCATCCGTAATAAATAATGCCGATCAGCAGCAAGACAGCGGGAAGCAAGAATGATTGTACTTTTTTCGAAGTTTTCATATTAACGATCCTTTCGTGCACGATTTTAGTATATATGACTTACCCACAACTTCCCCGGTCGGTGTAAGAAATATAAAGAAAGTTACGTCCTGGATAGGAGAGAAGATGAAGGGCTTTATGGAGAGTGTTCGTTTCTAAGATCCCTGGATTTGTCGACCTTAATATTCGGAGCCAGACCCGCCGGTAGGATTTTTGTCGGAATGTTCATATTAAGAATACGATAGTTGATCTGATAATTCGGGTCTGCGACTAACCTAAAAATTAGACTGACTTAAAGAAATGCGACATATATTGTCGGGCCGCCCCGGTCAAAATGTGCTTTATGAACCTATAGCTTTCCGCAGGTAAGACAATAGCCTTTATGGACGCAAATGGTTCCGCCGCAGCGCGGGCAGAGCCATCTTTTATGTTCATTGGCCAGGAATTTCCTGATACCGAGCTCCTTGATATCGAGAAGATTTTCGATCATGCTCATGGCGTACTTGGTCCGGTATCTTTTATCAAGGTGTTTTATTTTATCGCAGGGGAAAGCATCGCACTGAAAACAAAATTCTACTTTATCGGCACCGGAAACGCCGCAATTTAAAATCTTGCATCTAAGCCGGGCTTCGGTTTTGCCGACGTCCGATATTTTGCAACCGAAACATTTATTTTTGGTTCTTAAATACGCGGCACAGATCCCGCAATTCATCCCGCACTGGGCGATGAGCATCGAGTCATTTTGAGATTTCATCGAAATTTGCCCCAAGTTGGTTGTCTGGAAAGCTTGTCATTTATGTTCACTCTATTATCCCGCATACCCGGATAAGTCACTTATTGCATCTTAATATATTAAAAGCGGGAAGGCGGAGTTTTGCAAACACTATTTTGACGGACAAAACTTTTTTCTTTTCATATCGTAATGATTGTTTGAAGCGCATCATTGATCTTGTTTTCAAATTGCTGTGATTGCTATATTGTTTATCAAATTGGAGGTGTCCGATGAAGGCGATTGTTCGCGACGCATACGGGTCCGCCGATATTCTTGAGCTGAAAGAAATCGAAAAGCCTGTTCCAAAAAATCATCAACTGCTTGTCAAAGTGCGCGCGGCGTCGGTCAATCCTCTGGATTGGCACGTCCTGCGCGGCGAACCCTTTCTGGTTCGCCTGATGGGTTTCGGAATTTTGAAGCCGAAGCACCAGGTACTGGGGGCCGACGTGGCCGGTACGGTCGAAGCCGTCGGCAAAGACGTGACTCAATTCAAAGTCGGTGACGAGGTCTTTGGCTCCGGCCTGGGAGGATTCGCGGAGTTTGTGTGTATTCGTGAAGACAGCGCGGTGTCAAAGCCGGAGGGCGTGTCATTTGAAGAGGCGGCGGCCGCACCGGTCGCCGGCATCACGGCACTGCAGGCGCTTCGCGATAAGGGACGGCTCCAATCCGGGCAGCACGTCTTGATCAACGGCGCATCGGGCGGGGTCGGGACGTTCGCAGTACAGATAGCCAAAGCGCTGGGGGCTCATGTGACAGGCGTCTGCAGCGGACGAAACGCGGATATGGTTCGGTCCATCGGTGCGGACGAGGTGATTGACTACACGAAAGAAGACTATTGGCTGCGCGAAGAAAAATATGATCTGATCGTCGATAATGCGGCTTACTATTCTGTGCGCAAGCCTCTGCAGGCGCTGAAAGCGGCCGGGATATATGTCCCGGTGGGCGGGTCGTCATCCACGGCGAGCGTCCTCGGATCGCTGATTTTCAACCCCCTTATTGCGAAGATGAAGGGAAAGAAGATGGTATCGTTCATAGCGAACATCAACCAATCGTCCCTGGCATATCTGAAGGAACATCTGGAAAACAAAAAGATCGTACCAATTATTGATAAGAAATACAGCTTGAATGAAACTCCTGACGCGATCAAGCATGTCGAAGAAGGCCACACCCGGGGAAAAGTGGTCATTGTTGTTTGACGAAGGATTATTTGTCAGGAGCGCACGGCTCCTGACAAACATGGAACCGATCATTATAAGAACTTTAGGATTATTTCGTATTTGGTATCGTTGGATATTACAATTTGGCTTGTGCGCGAGGCAATCTGACAATCGTCCTCATAGACAATTGGCAGGTAGGTAAAATTGACGCCATGTGATCCGTCTAGAGAATCCATTATACCTCCAACGTAGTCTAGCATCGATTTTGGAGTTTCAAATCCAGGCGCATACATAATTATATCTAGCCCAATGGCCTCTCTATATGGAGCTCGTCCATTCATGCATTCGACCGCGTTTTGGCGCAATAACTTAAATCTCTTGTGAATTTTATGCTTTGAATTCCTGATCGAGAAATGTCTATCCTTATATGGTGGATACCCATCGACTTTAATAATTATGAGACTACCTTTTTTTGGAGCATGAGCAGTAGGTAAAACGCCAGGATCGTATGGTAATATTTTTGTCATATCCTTTATTAATGAACCATTATTGGCAGCCTTTTTATTCATATTATATTGAGGTACTCCGCCATTCCTTGTCGGATTACTTTATTTCCACCTTGCCATGCAATGTCGGACCACTTTCCCCTTGTACTGTATCATTGGTCATTCATAAAAACCCAATGAATATGCTTTATTTTTTCATCTTTTAAAATTAGTTGCTTATTTACAAAGCTATTGTCCTGTATCTGGGCTGTAAACAATGAATTGCCTGCTCTATAATAGGCAGTAGAATTTTCGATCCAAAGTACTTCTGAATCCTCGCCAAGCTTTACCGTAAATTGTACCGCTGTCATAGGGTTGATAATCACAGTGCTGTCACTTAATTTTGGCGGGTTACCAATTAGAAGCTCATCGTAAGTATTTGGCTCGACTCCAGAAATAATACCGGCAAGGAAATTGTTTACAATTGTCGGCGCTGTTCTTGCACCCGGAATCAAAATTGAAGCCCATTTTCTACTTAATTTATTGTATATCAATAGCTCCCTATTGAATAAACCATGTAATTCGGGTACCGATAATATCGCAAGATAATTATTCCCATTTGCTATAATATTCCAGCCCCTTGATGAGCTCGTTTGTATAAGATCACTGGGGACGACATAGGATCCGAGATCGATCATGAGCGATCTGGCGGTAATAACGCCTAATGAATCTATATTAATAGTGCATATATTGTCTGTACCGTTTCCCAAAGGAGATATTATTCCTGCAGGTACCATTTCATAATCGTTCAGAGTATTTTCTCGGATATGCAATTCATTTCCGTTAGTAATATCGATATACTTGTCATCCAAAATGCGCCCTTTCACGGGGTCAATATCATAGTCGGGGATCAAAATCAGATCATTATTTTTTTTGCTGTGTAAATAATAGCATCGGTCATTAAGCGGACCCATGCGCCTCAGATCAAGTGAGTCATATTCAGGCATATGCCAGTAATCGAATATTTTAAATACATTGTTATTTTCGTAGATGACGAGCTTACCTAATTCGGGAAGGTTCAATAAATTGGTGGTTCTATCATGTTCTTTTGTGGCCCACAGTTTCACCAGCGAATGATTTGTAGTATCATATTTATAAATTTCTGTCGGAAAAGGCATCCCTTGATACAAATCTGTCCCGATCTGACCATAAATTAAATAAATCGACTCTCTTGCATTTGGCGCCGACGCAGAAATGTGGATAATAAATAGCGTGATAAAAAACGTCTCAAATACCTTTAAAGCGTTTGCAAATGTCATCAGTAAACGAATTATTTCCATTCGAAATACGATCCCCCATTATGGCGGAGAGGCAGGGATTCTCCAAGCCAATTTGTGTCAACTTATTGAATATCAGCATATTATGATGATTGTCAATATGTTAAGCGGAAATTTATCTTTTATATTCTTTTGTCTGATTTCGTCTGAATATGCCTGTTTTCGTGACCCATGGACACAGGATGGGCACAAATCGTGAATTTTCGATTGTTGCCAGATAAGACAATATTATATATATTATATAGGTTTTGGGCACGGCCATAATATAATAAGCATACTTCGTCCAATACCAGCTTTGAGTTATTGATCCAATGAGTGACTTCTCGGAGGCTTATATTAGATAGTTCAGTAAAATTTTCATAAAAGCACATTTAAGGGTTGGGGTAATTATGTCTAAGGCAAACATAATCATTATTTTTATAGCTGCAGCAATCTTCGTTTCAAACAGCTATTCAGCAGAAATATCCTTTCGAGACTATTATGTCGTTAGTTCTTACGGCCACGCAAGATCCGTCGTAGCGGCGGATTTCAATGGTGATGCGAACCAGGACATCGCTGCGGCAATATACGATCATCTTAAAATTGCAATATTTTTGGGCAATGGTGACGGCACTTTCCGGCAGCCGTCTTTTTATTCAACTGATGAAGCACCCTCGACGCTGATTGCCGCAAAAATTGATAATAATAATTCTATCGACTTGGTATTTGGCTTTGATGACGCAAGTTTCATATCAGTGTTATTAAATGACGGGACTGGCGGTTTTCAAACGCCGGTAAATTACGATTTGCCTACGGAGAATAATTACACCATCGCTTGTGGTGATTTTAACGGTGACATGCATAACGACATTGCCGTGCCCAACGGCACAAGCGGGACCATATCGATTCTGATGAATGATGGCAATGGTGCATTGACGGGTCCTACCAGCTATGACGTCGGGTCGAACGTGAAGGGAATTTCCACATCGGATTATAACAATGATGATATTGCGGATCTTGCCGCTACAAACGCCCAGAATTTGATATATATCTTGTTCGGCAACGGGGACGGCACGTTTCAATCGCCTTCGAGTTTCAGTTGCACTGGGCCTCTTTATATATCATCGAATGATCTTGATGGAGACAATGATATCGACCTGGCTATATCTAAAGTCACCGGCGGCTATGAAGTCTTTCTAAATGACGGGAGCGGGCAGTTTAATACTTATGGGACATATCTGGGCAGCGGCTACGTGACTTCAATATATGGTGCCGATTTCACGGGCGATGGCTCGATCGATATAGCGATTGGATCGAGCACTGCCGGCGACTTGATTTTATTTGAGAACAACGGCAATGGAACTTTTCAGGCCGGTATAACCAAGACGTCGCCTGTCTCTCCATCTTCCATATTTGCATGTGACGTAGACAATGACAACGACTTGGATATAATTACTTCGATTAATTCCCTGAGCGATCTGGGGGGTGGCGCCGGTATTTTATTAAATAACAACATTTCCGGTGATCGCGATAGTGACGGTATCAATGACTCCCTCGACAATTGCCTGTTCGAACCTAACGCCGGGCAGGCGGATTCTGACGGCGATGGCTTTGGAGATGCTTGTGATTTGTGTCCCGGCCATCCGGAAACCGACACGGATAATGACCTGATCCCTGACGATTGCGACAATTGTCTCTCATTTTATAATCCCGGCCAGTTCGATAGTGACGGAGACGGCTTTGGAGATGAATGCGACATTTGCCCGGGATACGACGATAATGTCGACCCGGACGATGATGGAGTTCCGACAGGATGTGACAACTGCCCGGCCGTCGCAAATCCCAATCAGGCCGATTATGAAAACGATGGAATCGGGGATTTATGCGATAATGACTGGGACAACGATGGGTATGAAAATGGCAGCGATAATTGCCTATATGTATATAATCCGCTTCAGGAAGATTCCAATTCAGACGGTATCGGCGACCTCTGTGAAAACCCGGACGGTGATGTCAACGCTGATAATCTTGTGAATATTCTCGACGTAATTTTCCTAAATAAATTCTTGTTTTGTGGTGGTCCTCCACCCGATCCAATCACTAGAGGCGATGTCAACTGTGACGGATCAACCAGCTTATTAGATATCCTTTTTCTACTTCAATTTCTGTACAAGAACGGGCCACCACCTTGTTTGCCATAAGACAAACATATTTTTTTAGTTACATACATATTTATACTGGGAGATTTAAATGTATAAAAAAATAATTTTTTGTCTGACAATACTTTATATGGGTACTCTACCCAGTGTAAATGCCATAACTATGCGAGCTGCAGCATCTCCTGAATTTATGCCGGGAGTTGTCTCTTATAATACTCCTTTTCAAATTGGCATCTATATAAATAACAACGACATTGCTCGTACCGGATGCTCCATGTCATTTGTCTTTTATAGCCCTGATGGCAGCATTTCAAATGTCGAACATATTAATACAAATGCCTATGCAAGCACAGGATCAGTCGAGCTAATGAATGGTTTTGAACCTGAATATTCTACAGGTTATTTTTCTGCTTTGGATACGCTGATCGAATTCAGCTGGGACGGATCACTACCCGACACAATTAACTTTAGTGCTATGAAAGTAGCAGGCTGCGCCGCTTGGCCTGCCGGTCTGGGTGAAAAGAAATATATTTCGTTTAACTTCAAAATAAATGAAGCCGGCACCTTCTGTATCAACTCTGTTGATCACCCCATTTACACATATGATTGGCTTTTTGAAAGCCCTGTTCCGGATTTTGGTGGCCCTTATTGCTGGAATATTGGCTGTGATAACGATTATGATTGCGACGGCATTGTCAATGCCTCCGATAATTGCCCGTATTATGTAAACCCCGATCAGGATGATTCCGACGAAGACGGAATTGGTGATCTATGTGACGAATACCCATACTATTCCCAAACATTAAATGTAGAACACTGCCAGCAAGCAGTGTACGATTTTCAAACCAATTTTGGATTTCCTCCGGGCTATGAATACAGTATACCTGAAGGCCCAGGCGCAATCGTGGTCCAAACCGGTTTTTGGAGCTGTGATTTCTTCCATGACATTCAAGAAGGAAGTGATACTGTGATAATCCAGGGTTGTGACCAAAATCGCGATCCTGAATTTTGTCAAACCTGTTCTTTATTCGTTAATCTTTATAATGACGGACCCATCTTTTATGCAGGATGTGATACAATCATTAACGGTTTTTGGAATGTGCCAATAGAAAAGCCCGCTCGCGTCTCCGATTGTGACGCCTTGAATTTTTATATACTAAATGATGGCGGAGCGGTAGGTCCCCTTGATATTGATGAAAATACTGGTTTCTTAACATACACCCCTGATATCGCCGATCAGGATATAGGTGTCACTATTGGAGTAAGCGACGGGCTATTTGACGCTTCGTGCAACGTCATTTTTCATATGAATTCATTTCCTTTTGACACGATATTTTTACCTGGGAATATATGTCCGGTGGGTGAAAATTTGATTTATGCATGTTCCGGGGATATTGATGCCGATGGGGATAATGACATCACGACCCTCGACATAAATACGTCTAGGATATATACCATGTACAACGACGGCTCCGGCACATTCCAACTCCATGATTCATTGGACATTTATGGTATGTCACTTTGCATGATTATGGCGGATATTGATAACGACAATGACAGTGATTTGGTTGTGTCATTGTACTGGGACAATAACATTGGTGTGCTATTAAATAATGGTGACGGGAGCTTTGGACCGGTTCAATATTACTATTGCGATCAATCACCTTTGGCATTGGCACCCGGCGATTTTGATTTAGACGGTGATATAGATTTGGCAGTATCTAATGATTATTGGGGTATGATAAGCATCTTATTAAATAATGGAGACGGTTCCTTTGTCTATCAAAGTAATATTTATCCTGGATATGTGTACGATTTATATGCAGATGATTTCAATCAAGATGGTTCTATTGACATTGCCTCACTAAATCCAAATGGCGCTTTACTGGTGAGTATTAATAACGGCGATGGAACATTTCAGAATCCGCTTGAGAATGGTTGTGCCTATGGATCATATGTAATGTGTGGCGGAGATTTCGACGGCGATAATGATGCAGATATTGCTATGACAATAGCTAATAGCGATACACTTGAGATAATGATGAATAATGGTGATGGGTCTTTTCAATCTCCGTTTTTTTATCAAATAGATTCAATTGGTTATAACTTCCAGGTTATGTATGCAGAGGATTTTGATTGTGATTCTGACGTAGACTTGGTCGTCGCCCATATGGAAGCAAACCGCACGTCTGTTCTCCTGAATAACGGGGATGGAACATTTGAATTGACGCACAATCTTCATGTTGCCGATCACCCTGTAGGTGTCATTGGGGCGGATTATGACGGGGACCAGATATGCGACTTGGCTATTTTTCATTACGAGCCAAGCCTTATAGAGATATTATTCAATCAGTCGGTTTGTGCCTTTGAACCCTCCCCGACACTGGCCTTCACTAATGGCAGCGGTTATGAAAGTGATCTTGTTGAACCTGATACCGGTATCTCAAATCAGGACTATGTATTCAAAATCAAGTATTCTGATCCTCAGGGTGATGCCCCAATGCCCGGCTATCCGAAGCTTCGACTCAATTATGACGGCATATTCGATGACAGCCTGTTTGATGAAGTTTACACGATGCAGATGGAATCTCCCGGTGATTTTGCTTCCGGTGTAATCTATTATTGCGTAGTTCCATACTTGCCTGCAGGAAATCTGAACAGGTATATGGTTATCGCCTATGACAGCTCAGGAAATGCCGCTATCGGGAATATTGCGAACGGGGCGACTATATTTGACGGGCCAGTAGTGTTAGACGAAAGCGTGGACCTATATATTTACGCTTCTATGATAGACTTTTCGGAATACAACCCGGATGTCGATGAAATCATCCAATCATATGTTCAAATATATAATAATTCAGACATTGCACAGACCGATGTACTGGTCTATTACTGGGAGCAGGTGAATTTCGACAATATTCTCGTTGATTCGACAATTATTGACGTCCTACCTTCAGGTTATTTCAATTTGCCCAATAAAGACTGGCAATTTACGGAGATCGGCTTTTATCCCATTACTATCGAGATTGATCCGCATAATGATATAGAAGAATGGAATGAAGAAAACAATAGCGCCGTTCGTCCCGTCCAGGTAGGTGAATATACGGTACCTGGGGCCATAGGTCTTAACGCCAATACAGCTTCTTCTGTGTGTCCGTTATCTTATATTTCCGTCAACGGGAATGGCTACTATTATCTTCCGCCTTCAGATAACCTTGGACCGGTAATCGGTGGTCAAGTGACGATTACGAATCTGGAAACACAGCAAAGCTGGTCAGGTCATTCGAATCAAAGCGGCGGTTTTTATATAAATTTCATTGGCCCGCTTGATCTAGGCACATATCACCTTGAGGTTGAATTAACCGACTTTACTTTAACCGCCACGGATACCCTCACGCTTAGTGTTTCTGATTGTTACATACCGGATCCGGTATGTCCAAACCTGAAAACCACTTTGAGCCTGACTAACTTGCCCTTAACATTAGATTACAACGCCACGACAACGTATACTGCATCGGTATATAACGCCGGCAACGATACTGCGTTTAATTTTACTGCAGTTATAAAAAATGGTGATATGTATTTGGATGAAATTGATATCGATACACTCTTGCCGGGTGCATCATTCTCATTTCCATCCGGACAAATCACCTATAGCCAGACTGGAAATCATTGTGTTTACGTGATCGCCGATGAATCACATTCGGTCGATGAATGTAATGAGGGAGATAACTATTCATCAATTTGTCATAAAGTATGGCCGAATTGCCCTGATCTTGTAGAAGAAACCATTTGGATGTCCCCATCCAACCCCCTGCAAGGTCAACAGATTACGATATCGACACGAATATCTAATTATGGCGGAAGACTAGCGGAAAATATAAAAGTATATTTCTATGACAATGAGATTTTATTTGATTCGACCGAAATTGGCTCGCTGGCGGCTTTTGGTTCCAAACATACGGCGGCGATCAGCCATTCATTTTCCGAATCAGGCCCTCATACAATTACCGCTGTGGTCGACCCCAATGAAGCTATCCCGGAATGTAATGAATATAATAATACCAAATCGGTGAATATTAATGTCGTCGCTTTAAAGCCTGATTTATACACTAATAATTCGCGTTTAAAAGCAGTCAACAACATACAGCCACACATTCCCGTCCAGGCCGAAGATACTACAAGGTTCACAATAGAAGTCTCGAATATCGGAAATGCCGCAGCCGATGAGGTTATATTACACTATTATATTGACGATGCAATATTTTCAGTTGATACCATTGTCAATATTGCGATTGGAGAAACCGTAATCGATACATCCAATGCACTTTGGACTGTTGATTTCGAAGCCTGCAGTGTTTCTGTGTTTGTTGATCTTGCCAATATTATAGATGAGTATCATGATGACAATAATAGGGCAAAAGCTACCTTAACTTTTGATTTGGCAACATATTACACAAGTCGTTGCGGTCAGCCGGCATCCGGCGCTTGCTTTGTGGATAGCTGTCATAACGGAATGCCGGGAGTATATATAAATAACCCAATCTATATAACCGGGTGCATTAGGAACTATGGACTTTTCCCGATATTTGACGACGTAACTGTTGAAATCTCGGATAATATCGACGGAATATTAGGATATATTGCGGTTGACTCATTGCAGCCATCCGCCTTTAACCATCGATCAGGTTTTATAACACACACGTTTGAAACCACGGGCTGGCATCGTATTACTATAAGAGCGGATTATTCCGATGATTATCCTGAATGTAATACGTCTAACAATGACTATGTTGACTCTATATACGTTTATCCGTATAAACCTGACATCTGGCTTTATTCCGAACATATTGACCCGTCTAACATAAATCCTGACATCGACGAATCAGTCACTATGGATGCAACCATCTGGAATATCGGAGAAATCACCGCCGAATCGGTTTCGGTGGTTTTTAAGATCGATGACGCGATGCTCGGTGACACCGTCTGGATCGATTCTATTCCGATAGGGTACGATAATAATTACCGGACCGCGACTGCGACGGAGCCTTGGATTGCCACCATCATTCCACAAAATCAACACACTATAACGGTCATCGGAGATGCAGCCCATCGTATTGATGAATTGAATGAATTGAATAACGTTGCGACCCGCGACATTGTAGTCGGGACGGTTGCAAACTTGAGGGTTGACGAGAACTCCATATTGTTCTCGAAAGAAAATGGCAAACCGGGTGAAGAAATTATAGCTACCATCTGGGTGTGGAACACCGGCGGTCTCGATGCCGAGGGTACGGTTACTTTAAAATATATTACACAATCGATGAGTGAAGTGACTATCGCAAGCGATATGGTATCGGTCTCTGGCTACGGTGACTCTTCGAAAGTCGATTTCAATTGGGTATTACCGATGGAGACCAGCGTATATGTGAGGGCCGAGCTTTCCGATATTGTGCCAGACGATTTCAATCCCGATGACAACGTCGCGGTTGTTGATTACACATTATCACCACCTTCATTTTGCGATAACTTTGAGGGCATGTTTTGTGATGATTTTGAGGATGGCCTCGATCCGGCCTGGCAGGAAACGGGTGATGAATGCACCTGGACTATCAACGATGGGATATTATCAACATCGAACAGTGGATACGAAAAATGGTGCATCAAAACTATCGGAAATAATGGATGGCATGACTACGATTTCGAAGCCGACGTAAAAGGAAATGATGGCGTTGATAAGGTTTTGGTTTTTCGATATCAGGATGACCAGAATTATTATGCTATTAATTTGCGTTCGGATTATCCAGCTGCCGGAATTGACGAAATCACATTTGATAAGATGATAGGGGGAGTGTATTTTGCAGATGTGGCGGTTCAGCCATACTCTTCTCAAAACAACGTATGGTATAGATTAAAAGTCAGATGCGTTGGTAATTATTTTCAAATATACGTGGATGACAATCTTGTATTGGAATATTTGGATCCCGACGACCTTTACCCTTCGGGCGGAATTGGGGTTGCATGCTGGACCGGTTATCATGGCAGTTGCGATATTTCGTTTGACAATGTGACTGTTATGGAAACGACCGATTTTATTGAATTGGTTTCCCCGGCAGAAGACAGGGGCTATAATATCGGAGAGACAATTAATCTCGCATGGATTTATAACCCGGGATCGGAGATTAAATATGTCAGACTATATTATCAGACGCCGCTAATGTCAGAAAGAGTTGAAATTACTGGTGTCTTACCGCCCGGTTACCCGGTCGACGCCGGTGAAAAGAGCTGCCAGTTGCCCAACATACCAATGGAACAAATAACTCTATCGATTGACGGTGTAAATGAATCTGGTCAGACAATTGCATCTTCCATTGCACCGGCCGAAATTACGACATACGTTCACCATCTTATCCTAAATGCAGATGGTTATCGTACAATAGGATGGGATCACATTCCTGGCGCGACAAGTTATGATATCAGTTTTGTTTTTGATGGAAGATCATCTTCAATAGATAATATTACATCACCTGGTGACAGAACGGAACGCACGAATTACTTCACACTAAGTGATACCTGGATCAATTCTCTATCATCAGCAAAATGGTACATGAACATTGAAGCATACGAAGACGATGTTCCGATTACGACAATATCCGATTCACTCTATGTATTTCATTTTTCAAAGATTGAACCATACGCATCCGAGTCATCAACGAAACCGGTCATATTTGTACACGGTTTTGTATCAACTTCCTCAGTTTGGCATAATAATAACTTAGTAAATGAGTTAAATGGTGCGGGCTCAAGATTTTGGACTTTTGAATACCCAAATTCTGACAATGTAAGAATTTCTGCATGGGGAATGGCGCACGCCCTCGAAGAAATTAATGGAGAAACTGACCCGGGTGATGGATTGGCGATCATTGCTCATAGTATGGGTGGTTTAGTATCACGAAGTTGCCTTGAAAATTTGGCCATTACGCCGGAGGGTGAGACATATCCTTTACAAGTGACTGTGAGCGACATTATAACCGCGGGAACACCCCATAGGGGGGCCCGCATATTGTCCTTAGTGGGCGGGATTTTGGAAAGCAAATTATTTGATTATGTCATAACAGAATTGTACCCTGCACTAGAACTTGGACCCCCACCATCTCGAATAATTGATTTGCGCAACAGCCCGGCAGTTTCTGAGTTTATGCCACCGGATGCTGAGTATCTGACACAAATATTGAATAATCCAAATGATCACCACCTTCCTCCAGATATTAGGTATCTTTTTAGCCGAGGTTGCTTAAAATATCATCGTACGGTCCTATTGGAAAGTAACGATGACACAAATGTATTTCAAGAAATACTACTCCAGATCCTTGCACCGTATTCTCATGATGGCTTGATTGTGTGGGAAGATGCTGCGCCTCTTTCGAGCATGTGGCTCCCTGAAACTGATGTACAAGCCATCAGCAGTAGATTGAATCATGGCCAGCTTGTTCAAGATGGCAGCGATGAAGAGTGGAGCAATGTAATTGATTATCGGGATTTTCTTGCCGGCTTGAATGTGGGTAACGAACCTGCTACGAATTGCTTGAGTGAGCTGTGGGCACGAGCGTTGTTTCGAATAAGGCCAGGTGGTAGAGGAGGAGTGTCATGGAAAAATTATTCGGGGAAAGATTCATTTGATGACTCAGTATCGGACATATCCGGAATTCGCATTGAATTAATTCCTTTGGACTGGTATAATTCCGGCTGGTCTTCCAACCAAAAATATCTGGCCGATGCCAATGGCGTGGCGGTTATTCAAAATATACCTCCGGGAGATTATATTATTAGATGCGTTGGCAATGGCTGGCAGGAGTCTATGATCCCGCTTACCGTTAATGAATTTACACCCGAATTCAATCTTGACCTTTATTTGCAGCCTGACACTGTGTGGGTGGGGCCACGATCGGCATCTGTGACCATTAACCATGGAGATTTGGTCACGGCTGACTCGATATTGATGGTGACTTTGCGCTGTGATGACGCCACCGAATACCGGTTGGTAGAGGGTGTGGACATTTCCTCCGCATCATGGAACCCCATGACGGATTCCGTCAATCTTAGTCTATCCGGAGATCCAGGTACGAAGATTGTGACCGCGGAATTCAGAAACGCCCAAATGTTCATGTCAAATCAGGTATTTGATCTAATCGAATTGGATACCGCTAATGATTGTCAAATTACAATATCCTCATCTCAGCCGGGAGCGTCCATAATTATTAATGGAGTGGCCACGAATAAGCATACACCATTTGCTTTCGACGCTTTATCGCCGGGAACATATGTTATTTCCGTAGCACTTAATGGCTTCCGCTGTGATTCGGCCTACAAGATTGTGGATATTGCGGAAGGGGAATCTGTAGTTGTTGACTTTGAATTGACAGCTGCTGGTGCACCATCAGCACCGACAATCATGACTCCCTCCTTCGGGGACGTTGTATGTACAGATAGTCTGACGCTTACATGGACAACTTCTTCAACAACAGGTGGCGGTGATATTTTTTATAAGGTTTGGATATCGGACGATTCAATATCCACCGACTCAATTGCACCTTATGCTCTTAGAGCAGATACCGTTCTGGCTTTACCGTCGTCGCTTAATCTCTCCCAAGAATTATATTGGGCCGTGCAGGCCGTTGATGAAATCGGAACTTGTTCCATTGGCACTGGGTGGATACATTTCAGCTATACCCCCGGTGATGATATTGATCAGGACAATGTCTGTGGCATGGTAGATAATTGTCCGACCGTTTACAACCCCGACCAGGAGGATACTGATAGTGATGGTATCGGCGACGCTTGCGATTATATCTGCGGCGATGTTAATGCTGATGGAAACGTAAATCTCATCGATATCCTATATCTGATCGATTATAAATATGGCACACCACCCGGTGATCCCCCTACGCCGATGAATGCAGGAGATGTAAACGCTGATGGCAGCATCAACCTGATTGACATATTATATTTGATCGACTTCAAGTACGGCACTCCACCAGGCCCTGAGCCACAATGCCCATAATGGCTTGAGCACAATATAAGGCGGTCGAAAGGCCGCCTTTTGATTATGAAAAATCAAGGTAATTTGTTTTCAAATCGGGCGAAAATATGCTTGGGGGCTTTATCGAAGTATCTAAGTAGCGCCGGACAGAGCCATCCTTCCATGTGCAAATCCTCTGATTTATACCAATTGCCACCGTCGCCTTCCCTGACCCAGTCAAACATTATATCATAATTCGGAAATTCTCCGGCGCTAAAGATAAGTCGAAAACCTTTCGCAGGGTTTTTTAAGCCTTTATTTTCAACCATCTGATCAATCATTTTATCTGCGCCTGATATAAATGGCTCCTTTTCCAATCCCACGGTTTCATCATCGAACACCCACAAACCCTGCCATTTATATGGATATATTGCATTTATTATGTTTGTCATAATTCCTCTTATTTGGGGAAATATTCTTATTATCAATATTTATCAATTCGCTTCACTTATATCCCATTAAGTATTCCGGCCTCAGTCATTGTATCCAGTTTTAAGTTATTCTGAATGTCATTTATATGTTTTTGATTCCCGACCGGTACGCTTCATTCTGACTGCTTTTATCTGGCAAAAGATCATATAGATCATCAATTACTTTCCGAAGACTATTATAATCACCTTCACTGATGTGTTCTTGACCTGATATAAATAGCCTGTCTGCTTCCATCTGATTTTTTAAAATCGCTCGTATGCTTTCAAAATATTCAAATGCTCCCTTAAGAAATTGCTCGTTCTGCATTCTAAGTTGCCATTTTATTTTATCCATTTCATCAAAGCATTTTCTAAAGCCGATTATATTATCATTCTCAAAACATATTTTTGCATCATTATAGACTCTATTAAATTGGGGAATATATTGTCTATTATCATCAGCATCCAAAAGTACCCTAACCTCATCGGCAGATTCTTCAAACTTGGCGACAAGCAAGTGCAAATCCTGTTCAATATTTAATTTAACCTTTTGTTTAATTTTATGGAGACGCTGATTTAATTTATTAACATCGGCATGAACTCTCTTTATTTTATCGGGATCGACCTTTTTGTCTATTTCTGTTATTTCCTTTGTCTCAATGAATATGGTATCCGCTCGATCTCTTAAGGAATCTAATTCAATAATTTCAGTCTCATTTAATAGGGAGTCTTTATTTTCACATAAATCAAGAATATCTTCGTAAGCACTATCAAGCTGTGAATTAGCGCGAGCATATAATGTATTCACGTCATATTGGCCCTCGTCAGGAATATATCGATTGACAAATTCTTTATTTAGAATCTCAACATATGCTGTCACCTTTAATATTCTTGAATTACTAATATTAAAAATTATGTTTATTGGCGTATTTATGGGTATTGGTCTTTGTATTTCATTACCCTTTATTGATATATTGGATAATAAGTCATTAGCTTCCGGGGACTCTATTATTTCACCCTCATACATCAGAATATCTATTGAATCATTCGATCCCGGTAATAATGTTTTCGTAGCAGCGTATGTTTTAACCTTTTTTTGGGGTAGTGTCGTATTACGGGGGAAGATAGGTTCGAGAAAGTCATTGCCGTCATCCCCTCTAACCTTTATGCTTATAGTGTGCGGCAACTTAAAATCATCAAATTCGACCCCGTGTCTAATAGTTATCACCTGAGGTGTACATTGAATCTTCTTTCCCGACTTATCCCTCATTGTGATATTGAATTGATTTGATGATTCTTTAATTAATTGCAAATTAGTCTCAAATTTATCATCTGTTATAGGAATCCAATTGCTATTCCATACGCCATCTGACCCTTCAAAACAAACTTCATAATAATTATCAACATTTGACTGTTTTGAGATTTCACCAATTATTAGTGGATCAATGACAGAACTTACTTTTTGATAGGACAAAGTAAGTTCAACAAGCGAGTGATCCTCTTTTATAATATGGCTCCGCGTCATTTTTGTGGGTCTTTCAAGGGTCGAACAATATAAGGCCGCGCCTTTTGCAACTGCTGTCATGGGGTCTATAGAAAAATCTAAAGGAATATCAAATTCCTCTGCCAAAGTTTCCCTTAAAATGGGCATTTGAGTAGGGCCGCCAACTAATAAAACCTTGCTTAATGCATTTGCTTCTAAACCGGCATTTTCCATGACTTCATTGCAGTAATAGACTGTTTCCTGGATAAAAGGTTGGGCGATCTTTTCAACTTCCTTTCTATTAATGGAAATATTTAAATCGTATTCTTTCCCGTCAAGATCGCGACCAATGTCATATAAATCAACCTTAGTTTCCTCCAAGACGCTTAATTCGATTTTTAGTGTCTCAGCGAAGTTTTTCAGCCTTCGTTTCAAATTTAAGTAGTTATTAATGTCATGCGATTTGTCTGGGACGTTGTAATTGTCTTGAAGATGACTGATTAAAATATCATCAATAATTTTATCATCTATATTTTTTCCTCCGAGCATATTGTTCCCACTATGTTCCAAAACAGAAAGCATGTTGTTTTCATGGGATACGACTGCAACATCAAAGGTTCCACCACCAAAATCATAGACAAGCCATTTATTATTTACATCAAAATAATTCCCGGCAAATCCAACTGACGCAGCAACTGGTTCCATAAGTAAGGCGCATTCAGATAATCCGGCCAATCTTGCTGCTTTATTAGTTGATTCACATTGCATTGCCTTGAATGCTGCTGGAATAGTTATCACGGCATAGACGATTTGACTTTCATAGAATTTTTGAGCATCGGATATTAGTGATTTCAATATCTCAGAAGATAATTCTTCGGGTGTCATATATTTTTGAGAAGTCTCAAAAAAAACGCTTTCTTTAGTCCCCATCAGTCTTTTAAACTCTAATTTAACATCATTAGGGTTCATTGAATAAGATTCATATGCCTTTTGCCCTATTATCAGTCTGTTATTTTTACCTATCATTACAGCAGAAGGCGTGACCTCCATTTGATATCTGTTTTTATAAACCCTAAAATCGTTTTCATCAAATCCAACGATGGATGAATTTGTTGTCCCCAAGTCTATTCCAATATTGACTTCAATCATTCTTTCCCCCATTGGCATTTTTGGGTTTTTGAGATAAGATCACCATACCTTGCCTAAATACTTTGCCCTTATATTTAACTATTGGCCTGACCATTTCAGAAATTATCGCTTCGGATTTTAGCGATTTCGGATCGCAAGTATAAGAAACAATCCCAACTGCATATCCTGGGTCATACTCATGGTTAGTCAAATCGATCAATTCAATATCGCTGTCCTTAAAGAACTGCTCTATTCTGGCCAATGGAACCGCCAATTTTAAAGGGATCGACTGATGGTCGGGTTGGTAATTTAAGTGTTTTAAGACTAACCAGACATCAATTGCCATATCGACAATTGAATTTAAAGCGACAGCACATTCTGTATCATTATTATTTCGTATATCTTTCATTATAAATGTCTATTAAAAGATTTGTTGAGTCTATTAAATTTTCATATGTGTTTAAAAGGGCTTTCCCCAATTGGATTGTAAGATTATAATGATTTATTCTTGACTCATATACTGCATATAATGAATCATAGTTTTTTTGATAAGAATCAATGCCAGCATTGATTATTGCTGCATAGTCTTCAAGCCTACTTTCGATTGCAGTTATCTCTTTGTCCCATTTTTTTAATTTATTATTCATAGCGTCTATTTTACCATCCATTTCGCGCAATTTCTGTTTGTTGTTTTGAATAGTCTTATATAGTTCTGATTCTGTAATATAATTCTGATTGCCGCCTGCGAGACTATTGGGTCGATTATTATTAATCTGAGTTTCCGAGTTATTTATACTTTTTGTATTACGATTGGATTGTGAGTCATTTGTGCCAAAAATACTTGATAATGCTGCAATTAAAAATGCGATTAAAAAAAGAGTTGTATAAAATGCCAAAAATGGTCGATTATAGAATGCTTCCGATATAAATTTCAATAACGGAGATTGTTTTTTCTCTGGAACCGATTTGGAGGACACAGTCATGTATTCGGGGACAGGGGATGGAGATTCAGCATTATCGGCCTTTTTCCGCAAATAATTGTTATTTATTATTTCTCGATCTTTATTCAGTTTATTTTTAATGTCGCTATCGAACGCAAGCAATAATGCAATGTCTAATATTTCAAGTGCACTTGCATAATCTTCATATTCGTTATTTACGTCTATAGATATGTCTCTAATTTTCTCAGAAACGCTTTGAAGACCTAATTTTATTTCAATATATTTATTGCCATATAGTTTTTTTAGTTGCAGAGCAGGAGATACTGCGTTCTTGACTCTTTTCCCCACATTTTTCGATAAATTGGAATAGTATGAATTAGTATTGTAATTCTTGAAGTCCGATATAATTACCAAAAGATCATTAAGCGCATTTTGTAAGATAGCTTGAAAATCATTATTATATATTCGTCCAACATTTTGGTTTAGGAGCATTGCCTTTGAGTTTTCTGAAACAAGGTCTTCAATTGCCTTTTGGATAATTATCGCGATATTAAGGTCCCTTTGGGATAGATAATAATTACAGAATATTAGATCATAAATTATTAAATCCCAGATTTGATCATCAGCCCCATTGATTGATTGATTCGAATACGGAGAATTCTGATCCTTCGGCTGTCTATATTTTATCAATGATACTAATTTGCTAATAAACTTGTAAATATCAGCATAAGATATAGCATTTTTGTAATGGTTCTTAAATAACCCGACGTATAAATCGAATATTACTGCATATTGCGTGTCGAAATTCGTAAATCCCTTAAGATAATCCAGGTTTTTGGAAAATGTGTCAGCACCAAAGTTCTTTTCCTTGAGAATTACAATACTATTATCACTTAGATAAAACAACTTAGCTATTAGCAATTTTCCTGGAATGTCTAATATCTTTATGGCTTGGTCAGCCATTTCTCGATTAACTCGAATAGTATCATATTTACCAAAAGGATCGATAGGAAGTAAAATACTGTCGGTTTGTTTTAGGCGAATCCTTACCAAATCGTTATACGCTCTTTTAATATCTCCAATATCCATACCACTATGGCAGCCAAGAAAACGTAAAGGATTGCCCAAAATAATCCCTTTTTTTGCTATGGATATTAAATTAAAGGACACTCTATGCCAACCTTACAGATATTATATGATATATAATTTAATAATAATGGTAAATTATTGCCACTGCATAAACACAATGAACGGTAGCCGAAATGGTCGCAATTATACACAACAACTGCAGACCAATGAGAGCCCAAATTGAGTTTCTGGTCATCGCTCCCCTTCCGGGATATTTGAAAGACCAATTTGGTCAACTCCCGATACTGAAAACTAATATAAAAATCATTTTTGTCAAGGATTTGCAAGAGGCCATTTGCCCCAAATTGCAAAAAGACCAAACCCTGGCCATGATTGTCAAATTAGGGCCCTTGGGTGGGTTATACACAGGAGGATTTTAGCTTTCTCCACCGATATTTATAGAATTGACTCAACAGGGCCAAATCCATATAATTTAACCTTATCAATGGGTGGACAATAATGTCATAGGTATATTGGGAATAGCCTAATGGAATATTTCAAAAATAATATGAACATCCCAGACCACGCACTACAACTAACGAATGACACCATTAAGACTGCCAAAGAAATCAGGAGCAAGTGTGAGAATTGCTTTAGCCGTGGAAGCATCGATGATATGTCTATGATTGTTGTCCGAAATTGCTGCGAAGAAGCCAAGGCATTTTTATTTGGGCTAAAATACTTTCCTCATAAATGGTCTGGGTTTGACATAGCCAAGTGGGATGTAAAAGTAGACTCGTTGGACGATAATTATTTCTTCAAATTTCGTGCAAGGGCAGAATATCCAATTGCGAAAAAAAGTGAACTTGTTGCAATTCCATATGCTTTGTATGAGTTATTTAAAACAGTTGATACGTCGCGAATCGATTCACTTGAAGATCCTGTTGATATTTTAGATACATCCCATTGGATGTGTGAGACAATAGTGATGTATTTGACGGCTCTAAAGCAAACGTATGAAAGTAATATGCAAATGCAGGTCGAAGCATATAGTTCGTCAATACCTGATAATGCAGAAAGATTAATTGACAATCTTATCACATTATTGGAAAAAGTCTTGGAATACTCAAGAAAATATGTTGCAGCCCCTGAGCCGAAAATATACGCAAATCAGTTGGAATACAATTACGATGAATTTTGCGACTATTTAGGGCAATTGCCATACTTATGGGCTAGCCTTAATCCTTTGACATATGAATACAATATCAAGGAAGAAGGCGAGGGCCTATCGGTACATTTCCTCCACAATAAACCCGAAAATGCTGACAACAAGCCAATCATTTTTAAACTTCCGGCTGAGCTATGTTTCATTTTCAAGTCATATCCAGAGGTCCAACCTTATGACACTTTGGAGCAAGCGTTATATAGGGTAGCAAAGGCCTTCGTTAAACGCGGGAATGCCATGCTGCATGCATTGAATACACTGTTGTCTGAAATAGGGGCGAGTCAAAATTATGGCAAACATAAGGCCGCTGTAGTCAAGGATAATCTGGCATTAGAAAACTCAGAAAAACCGCCAAGGCTCATTGGCAATGGCAGGGAGATTATATGCTCTAAAGGGGAGTTCAATTTTACGAAGAATCAGGCTCCAATCATAGAAATATTTTTCGAAAATTACATGAATGATAACGAATTTCTAGTGGAGCAGGTAGTACTGAATAAAGTCAAACTGTCGACATCCAGTTTTAAGAGCATTTTTAGAAGTCGTAAGAAATCCTTTGATATGATTTTTGAACGCCATGAAACCGCATCGGATATGTGGCGATTAAGTTTAGAATAAAAAATTACCATCGACATAAATTTCTCACTATTTTCTCGGATTTTTCCCGGATCTATCTTTTGAATTCATAAATCGATTTACTATTGTTTTTGAAAAACAATAGAGGAATCAAATGTATTTTGATGAATTCGCCTTCGTTGATACCGCC
Organism: uncultured candidate division Zixibacteria bacterium; assembly: GCA_963702205.1. Taxonomy (GTDB): domain Bacteria; phylum Zixibacteria; class MSB-5A5; order GN15; family PGXB01; genus CALAMC01. The sequence continues at coordinate 322,322 of OY969724.1, read as the reverse complement.
TTTGGCGACGTCAGGAATCGTAACCATATTAAGAAGATCGATGAAATCCACCAGCCGGACCGTCCAATTGAGTGCTATATGTCGATGTTCCGCTTTAAGGAGGAATTCAAGGAGCATATCGAGATTACCGGCTCGGTAAAGGGCAATAACCAAATGTCCTGTTATGCCGATTATCTTTGGTTTGATATTGATGATGTAAACGATTTGGAGCAGGCTCGACGCCAGGCTATAGAGTTGGTAACCAGAATTGACACCGAATTCGGAATCGTCCCGCTAATATACTTCTCAGGTTATAAGGGTTTTCATGTCGGCATTCCGTCGGAATCATCCAATGCCCAGCCCCGACCGGACCTGCCGAGGGTTTTCAAAGAAATGGCCCGGCGGATTACCCGTGACATCAAAATCGATATGACCATTTATGAGAAAAACCGGCTCTGGCGGATGCCAAACACTATCAATAAAAAGTCAGGGCTTTATAAGATTCCACTCACCATCGAGGAACTTGCCCAACATGACGCAGAGACAATAAAAAAGCTGGCATCGGCCCCAAAGGAACCAGGTTCCGACACCAGCGCTTCTTCCTTATGCTCAAAATCCCTTGAGCAAATGTATAATAGCATCATCGACAAATTCAGTCAATCATTATTAACGAATAGGAAACCTAAACACAGCGGTGATCCCGATATTAAACGTCCCTGTATCGAAAAACTCCTTGAAGGAACGGATTCAGGGCAGCGCAATGAAGCCGGAATCAGACTGGCGGCCCATTTCAAACAGCAAGAATTATCCCAAGAGGAAACATTGACCAGGCTGGTGGAATGGAATCAAAAAAACAGCCCGCCTTTACGAGAATGTGAACTGGAAACCACGGTCGAATCGGCATATTCAGAGGATTATGATTATGGCTGCAATGACCATTTGCTGAAGGAACTATGCGAGAAGGAATGCCCGCTTTTTAAGGCTGCTAAGCCAAACAAGCCTATTTTCACCAGTTTCCGGACGCTTCCCGACGGCACTATTTTGGAAATGCTCTATAATTCATCCGCTAATCCCGAGACTATGTTTGCCAAATATTCTGACGGCAGGATTGAGTATGTGGCAGACTATCAGGAGCCGCAATCCGGGAAGATTATATGCCCTTTTAAACCGGGGAAGATCATTCAATCGAATACCATTCAATTCCCATCCAAAGTCGATGATTATGTCAGCGGAGGATTGCTGATCGAAGAAATCGATGATTTCATTTACCGGTATCTTCAGCTGTCGCCGTTTTTTCATAATATTGCCAAATATTATGTCCTATTAACATGGGTATATGATTCCTTCACCAATCTGCCATATTTGAGGGTCAAGGGTGATTATGGCTGTGGGAAATCCCGCTTTTTGATAACGGTTGGTTCTTTGTGTTATAAGCCCATATTCTGCACTGGAGCGGCATCGGTTTCACCCATATTCAGGCTGATAGATGCCTACAAGGGAACCATGATCATTGATGAGTCCGATTTTAACGACAGTGATGAGTCGCACCGCGTGGTCAAGATACTCAATTCGGGATTTCAAAAGGGCTTTCCGGTCTTGATATCAGATGTAACCAAAGCAGGCGGATATGAACCTATGTCATTTGATGTTTTCGGCCCCAAACTAATTGCCTCACGGAATAACTTCAAAGATATGGCCCTGGAAAGCCGGTGCATTACAGAGATTATGGAGAAGGTTACCCGGACTGATATCCCGATAAACCTGCCCAATACGTTTTGGGATGAAGCCAAGGCAATAAGAAATAAACTCTTGAAATGGCGCCTTGATAAATATGGCAAGGTCAATGCCGGATACAACAATCCGGGGTTGGCAGTTGAGCCCCGTCTGGCCCAGATAATGATACCGTTACTGAGTGTGATCGGTGATGAAAATGTCGAAGAGGAATTCATCGCGTTCATGGAAGACCGGAATAAGCAAATTATAGAGGAACGTGGCGAGACTCTTGATGGCATTGTGGCGGGGGTGGTGTGCCAATTATGGCATGAAAACGCAGACGAAAATATCAGGATTAAAACGATTACCGAAAAGGCCCAGGAACAAATGGACAATCCCAATTTTAAACTGACCTCAAAGAAGATCGGTTCCATTCTCCGGAATTCTTTCAAGCTTAACCCGACCAAGGGACGGGATGGGTATTATGTGGATCGGGGCGATAGGAATTTCGAAAAACTAAGTGCCGTTGCCGCCAAATTCGGCATTGATGCGCCACACCCTCCACAACGTGCACAAAGTGCGCAACGTTCACCGGATGTTGCGAGACAAGGACTTAGCCTGTGAACATTGATAGAGATAGAGGGGTGAATGTTCACGGCAATGTTCACGTTATAACCTGTTGTGGCACAATAGGCCGTGAACGTGTGAACATTGTGAACGTCTGGGGGAGTGTGCCCGGCCATAATTTAAAGCCGGAATTAACTCAAAAAACGCCAAAAACTACCAGAAGACAATATGCAATCCCCGAAATGATTGTCGCGGATACTAAATGCATCAATAACAATTGGTTAAGCTTGATTTTGGAGGTCCCGGGGATTTCCGATTTGTTATTGATTTCGAATGATATGGGGGGTAGGAAATGAGCGTTGGTCGAGGAGTTTTGTTTAAGAAGACCACGGTCGAAGAGTGCTTACAGCTGGATATGACCTTTTTGGCCAAGCAGCTGTGTTTGGATTTACCCGGTTCTGAAATCATCAGCTGGAAAAATGGATTTGGTAAAACATCGACCATTGAAGTAATCTCCGAAATCCATCATAAAATCCGATTGAAATATACAGTAACCAAGCGCTCGGGCCAAGTAAAAGATTATGATTATGTAGTCCATCTCGATACCACTCCCTGCAATTATGGCTGGAGGCGATGGTGGTTTCGGTGTCCCAATTGTCACCGTCGCTGTCGGGTTCTGTATCTGCCCCCGGGTGAATCCATCTTCGCCTGCCGGATATGCCATAACCTCTGCTATGAAAGCCAGCAGGAAAACAGGAATGCTTTGTACTGGCTGTTCAGAAACTGTAATAACATTTCGACACTTGAAAAGCTGCTCTTTCGTACCAGATCATCCAAAAAGCGGTCTGCCATTGATCGTAAACTCAGGCGCAGCTATGGGGGATTACGGCAGAATAAAAGCCGGGGGAAGAATAAATAGCCATGACGGACCGACTCCTGACAGCGCAAGAGATTGCCAAATACTTGCGTGTTAAGCCCTCGACAATCTATCAGTGGACGCATCAGGGGTACATTCCTCATGTCAAGCTGGGGAAGTTTGTCCGGTTCAAGAAATTCATCATTGATCGGTGGATTGAGAAGAAGTCGGAGGGTGGAAGGATTACTCGGACCGTGGAGATTCCTATGGGGCTATCTTCTGATTGACGAATGCCGTGAAAATGCTATATTTATATGGGTTTCGAGCACGGGCTTGGTCATTAAGCAACTTAATATTTCTCGGAGGGTACTTATGCGCGGTATGGGTAAGGTCTATTTAGTGGCAGCAATACTGTCGTGTGTGTCTACTGTATGGGGGCAATCAGATCTTGAATATCAAAAGGGAAAAGACGTCACTGAATTTCTAACTCCAGACGGCCAATTCGACCTTGACGCTGCGCGTCAATCTGGTTACCAGGGGCCGTTAGACATTAAGGGCTTCGAGACGGCTATTGACCCGGCCACTGGTCAACCGGTGTTTAGGCTTGCTTCCCCTGCTTCGCCAACCGATCACCCCGATGATATATATTGGGATAATAACATCTCGTCTTCCCTTAACGGTGTCAACGGATATATTTTTGCTGCAACTCTTTACAATGGAAAACTCGTGGTCGGCGGCGATTTTACAGTGGCCGGCGGCGTACCGGCTAATGGTATAGCGGCCTGGAATGGAAGTATTTGGTCGTCGTTGGGCTCCGGAATGGCTCCCTACGAGCTGAATGGGACAGCCGTTGTCAATGCACTGACCGTATACAATGCGAAGCTGATTGCCGGTGGCAATTTCTATTCTGCTGGTGGCGCGTGGGCAAATAGTGTGGCGTCTTGGGATGGATATAGTTGGTCGCGGTTGGCATCGGGGATAGGAGGAAGTTCACCTTCGGTCTTTTCCCTGATCGTTTATGATGGGAGACTTATAGCTGGTGGTTGGTTCACAACGGTCGGTGGCGTGGCAGTGAATGGAATAGCCTCATGGGATGGGAACAGTTGGTCGCCGTTGGGGTCGGGGATGATGCTTTCAGATGGTACTTCTGGTTGCGTAAATGCCCTGGCTGTCTATGGCGTAAGACTGATGGCCGGAGGTATTTTCACAACTGCTGGCGGTGTGACAGCGAACTACATAGCGTCGTGGGATGGAAGTAGTTGGTCCGCTCTGGGGTCCGGAATGAATAGCGGCGTTTTTGCCCTGACCGTTTACGATGGGGACCTCGTAGCGGGGGGTGATTTCACAACGGCTGGCGGCGTGGCGGCGTATCGTGTAGCCTCATGGGATGGGAGTAGTTGGTCGGCGTTAGGGTCCGGGATGCCTGGAGGTTGGCCTACTAATTCCTTTGTCCGTGCCCTGACCATTTACGACGAGAGACTGGTCGCGGGGGGCGGTTTCACAATGGCTGGTGGCGCGGCGGCGAGCAATATAGCCTCATGGGATGGGAGCAGTTGGTCGCCGTTAGGGTCCGGTATGGAAGGAACAAACACATATGTCTATTCCCTGACCGTTTACGATGGGGACCTCGTAGCGGGTGGTGGTTTCACAACGGCTGGCGACGTGGCGGCGAATCGTGTAGCATCATGGGACGGAAGCGGTTGGTCGTCGTTAGGATCGGGAATGAATGGCAGCGTTTCTGACCTGACCGTTTACGATGGGGACCTCGTAGCGGGGGGATATTTCACAACTGCTGGCGGTGGTGTGGCTGCCAATTACATAGCGGCCTGGGATGGCTCGGCTTGGTTAGCCCTTGGGTCAGGAATGAATGACGCAGTTTGGGCTCTTGCAGTTTATGACAACAAACTGATAGCGGGAGGTATTTTCACAACTGCTGGCGGTGTGACAGCGAACTACATAGCGTCGTGGGATGGAAGTAGTTGGTCCGCTCTGGGGTCCGGAATGAATAGCGGCGTTTTTGCCCTGACCGTTTACGATGGGGACCTCGTAGCGGGGGGTGATTTCACAACGGCTGGCGGCGTGGCGGCGTATCGTGTAGCCTCATGGGATGGGTCAACATGGTCGCCGCTGGGATTAGGGATAACCGACGCCGTTTACGCCCTGACCGTTTATGATGGGAGACTTATAGCTGGTGGTATGTTCCAAGCGGCTGGCGGCGGCGCGGCGGCGAGCAATATAGCCTCATGGGATGGGAGCAGTTGGTCGCCGTTAGGGTCCGGTATGGAAGGAACAAACACACGTGTCTATTCCCTGACCGTTTACGATGGGGACCTGGTCGCGGGGGGCTTTTTCACAACGGCTGGCGGCGTGGCGGCGAATCGTGTAGCATCATGGGACGGAAGCGGTTGGTCGTCGTTGGGGTCAGGGAGGAATGGCACTGTTTCTGCTTTAACGGTATGCAGTGGGAAACTGATAGCGGGGGGCAGTTTCAGTGGTAAGATAGCATCGTGGGATGGGAGTAGTTGGTCGTCGTTGGGATCGGGAATGAATGGCAGCGTTTCTGCCCTGACCGTTTACGATGGGAACCTCGTAACGGGGGGCACTTTCACGATTGGCGGAGGCAAAGTCGCTGCATTCATTGAGGTTTGGACTAAAATCGCACCTTCCATCATTGCGCAAATACCTACATCCAATGCACTCAAAGTTCCCTGTTGGAGCCAAATCACGGCAACATTTAGTAGGGACATGAATCCGGAAACAATAAACACAGAAACATTCATGCTCACAGGTAATACCGCCGGCCCAATTCAGGGGGGAGTAAACTACGATATCGGGACACGCACGGCTACCTTCACGCCTAATAACCCCTTACCCGCAGGTGAAAACGTAACGGCTCTACTGACAACGGGCATGCATTCATCAACTGGCCTGTCATTGAACCAGAGCTATTCCTGGTCATTTACTACTGCCACTGTCGCCACGACTGGCTATTTTGGTGAAAGAATCTGGGTCCAGTCTAATCTTGTTTATGTTGACTTTGCCCTTTCAGATTTCAATGGCGACGGGTACATCGACATAGTCGAAACAGGTAGGACAGACAAGGTTGCGGTGTTTCTGAATAATACTACTGGCACTGACTACACAATAGGGTTCGCGGAATACTCGCTCTATTCGATTACTGCCGGACAAAATGGCGCCGATGTCGCAACAGGCGATTTTGATGGTGATGGCGATATCGATATTAGCGTGTTACGTTATACTGATAACAACAATTATGTATCAATACTACTAAACAGTGGCGATGGATCCTTCATCGTTCAACCCGCGTTTTCGGCCGGTGCCGGATGTGGAGAAGTCATGTGTTCAGAGGATTTCAATGGCGATGGTCGGGCCGATTTGGCCATAGGACTTCAGGTATCAGGAGGCTGGATTGCCATCCTCTTCGGAAAGGCGGATGCGACATTTGAGGTGTCATCGACCTATAATCCTGGCTTACCAAGCATAAGCAAGCTGTATGCGGCAGAACTGAATGATGATGGATTCATAGATTTGATTGCCGGAGGACAGAACGGAAATGAGACTGCAATACTATGGAATAATGGCAACGGCCTTTTCCTGTCCGACTCCAGAATCCCAAGCTCATATTTGATTGAGGCGGCATTCGCGGATCTTGACAACGATTCGCACGTAGATATCGTCACGCTCCAACCGGGCAGCTGTAACTATTTTAATCCTCGTGCAGCTGAACTAAGAATATTCAAGAATCTCGGGGGAGGATCGTTCGGCATGATAAGACACGATAACCTAATATGTTGGTACAATAGTGTTACAGCAGGCGACATTGATGGTGATGGTGACGCCGACCTGTTATTGGCTAATGGTTCTCCCTATTGGGAAGAAGGTACTACGGATATCCTTAGGAATTATGGTAACTTTGATTTTCTTCCGGTTGGTTACACGAGCTCGCACAAAGCAGGAGTCAATCCCTTCCACATGTCATTGGCTGACCTGGATAATGATGGTGATCTGGACCAAGTTGTGGGAGGAGGGACCGATTCCTATGATTGTGATTACAGAATCAACATTGCAAAAAATATGGACTGCTATGATACCGATGGCGACGGCTATGGTGATCCGGGATATCCGGAAAATGCATGTCCAACGGACAACTGCCCCACCATATTCAATCCAGATCAGAATCTCGGTGCCTGCATTTTCACTTCGGCAACTGCTGTTGGAGAGAACTCAACGGCAGAGGTCGGTCCAATGCTTATAACCTACGAGAATGTCACTCAGGGAGGAACCACGGAATTAATGATAGGAGGTATCGGTCCGGATACGAATCTTGAGGGCTTCATAATAATGCCAGATGTATGCCCAACATTTTACAATATTTCTACAGACGCTATCCATCAGGGTGAGATCGATATCTGTATCATATTCGATACCATGCAAATCAGGGTGCCGCAAGAGCCGCTTCTTAGACTATTACATTTTGACGGGGTTTCATGGCACGACGAGACAACAACTGTCGATACGGTCTTAAACACCGTCTGCGCCGTAACGTCTTCGTTATCACCTTTTTGCCTGGCAGTGACAGATTTGGGTGTGGTTATCTGTGGCGATGTCAACGGCGATGGAAATGTTAATCTTATAGATATTCTATATCTTATCAGTTACAAATATGGCAGTCCTCCCGGCGATCCACCGATGCCGATGAATTCCGGAGATGTCAATAGCGACGGAAGCATCAACCTAATCGACATATTATATTTGATCGATTACATCTATGGCAATCCCCCCGGCCCCGAACCCCAATGCCCGGAGTAAGAGAAGTATAAATATTTAAACATAGAAACATGGGATGAGCGCGGCCCGCGAATTTGGTAATGATTAGCGCTTTAATTTGGAGGGGTTATGAAGAATATCATTTTGGCTACATGTCTCTTGTTAATATTTATAATCGTTAAACAGCCAGCGGGGGAAACAGTGGATACTGCCTGGGTGCGTTCATATAATGGACCTGTGGATGGTTTTGATGACGCTTTCGGCATTGAATTAGATGATTCGGGCAATGTTTATGTGGTCGGAACGAGTGCTGGATCGGGGACCTGGCAGGACTTTATAACGATTAAATATGACAGGGTCGGCAATGTCCAATGGGAAAGCCGTTACAACGGTCCGGATGATACTACTGACACACCACATGATATCATTGTCGATGGATCCGGCAATGTTTATGTAGTCGGGGAAAGCTATGTCCTTGATGACTACTCGGAATACGTAACGATAAAGTATCTTCCCGATGGTGATACTGCCTGGGTGAGACGCTATCATGAATCGACGGCCAATGGAAATGGCGCACATCGTGTTGCGGTCGATGGCGATGGCAATGTATATGTAGCGGGAGGTAGCTGGACCGCCTATAATTGTGATTTTGCGACTATTAAGTATCGTTCAAATGGCGATGTTCATTGGATTAGAAGATATAACGGTCCGATTGATAACACCGACTGGGCTAATTGGCTGGATATCGATAGTTTGGGCAATGTTTATGTATGCGGTCATAGTGCCAGTTCAGGACATTGGGATATTGCTACTTTAAAGTACGATTCATTGGGGAATAATGAATGGACAAAGAGGTACGACGGTCCATACAGTGGTGATGACCTTGACTGGTGGATGACGGCGGACTCATCTGGCAATGTATATGTCGGGGGAGGTAGTGTCGGCTCCGGGACGGCCGAAGATTATTTGGTTCTTAAATATGATACGGATGGAAACCTTGTTTATGATGAAAGATATGACGGGGAAGCACATGGAACTGATGAAGTAATGTCTATAGCGTGCGACGAAATCGGTAATGCATATGTAACGGGCAACAGCAATAACGGCTCCAATTATGATATTCTAACGATTAAATATCTCCCTAATGGGGATACCGCATGGACAAGAAGATACAATGGGTCATCCGATTGGTATGATTATGGCTGGGCCATAGACGTGGATACGATTGGTAATGTATATGTTACCGGCCAAAGCTACCGTACAGGAAGTTCTTATGATGTCATTACGATAAAGTATTCGTCGAGCGGTGAACAAGATTGGATGGAGTTCTATAATGGTGCAGGCAATGGCAGCGATGCCGGATATTATATCAGGGGCAACGCCAACGGCGCAGCCTATGTCGCTGCGACCGCCGTTGGATCGGGGACGGCGGAAGATATGGTGACCATAAAGTATTTTGCTATTCCGGAGATAATTACCGTAACACCCAGCCAGAATAAGTTGAATGTGTCAGTTGCATCCAATATATCCATCGAATTCTCGACGGCGATGAACGCTGCCAGCATTAATACCACTTCATTTCTTGTTTATGGGAATTATTCGGGCTATTATTCCGGAGTTATCTCGTATGATGCGCCATTACGAACAGCCACATTTGACCCCGATAACGATTTTAAACCGGGCGAAGTTGTAACGGTTACTTTAACGGAAAATATAGAAACATCCTTGGGTACAGTTTTCAGTCCCCCCATGATATGGCAATTCACGGTTGGATTGGATGAAGGTTCCGGTTTTTTGATGTACGATACGTCGTATCATATCAGTGACGCCCCTCAATCAATTTGTGCTGCTGATTTTGATAACGATGGAGATTGTGACCTTGCAACTGTTGGGTATAATTCGGGCTTTGTATCCGTATTAATCAATGATGGAACCGGCAGATTTGCTGCGGAACAATTGTATGCTTCTCCGTCCCGGCCATACTCAATTTGTGCGGCTGAATTTAATGGGGACGGTTATATCGACTTGGCGACCGCAAATTACTGGTCTGATGACGTAGGCATTCTATTTAATAACGGTGACGGGAGTTTTACACGGGACAGTGCCTATTTCATAGGCAATCAGCCATTTTCGATATTCTCCGGAGACTTGAATGGTGATGGTGCGATAGATTTGGCGGCAGTAAGAGCAGACTGGGTTACAATTCTGTTAAATGACGGTAATGGGATATTTTCGGTAAATAGCAACATATCCGATGTTGATAATCCGCGGTTGCTTTCCGGAAGCGATCTTGATGGCGATGGCGATATTGACCTAGCGGTAGCGGATCAATCAATTGGCAATAACTTAACAATATTATGGAACTCAGGCGACGCTACTTATGACACGTTTGATAATCTTGTCTCTACCGGATCGGGCTCAAGGAGCGTGTCAATTGCCGATGTCAACAATGACAATTTATTGGACATGATTACAGCCAACGGGAATGATGCAACAATATCGATATTCACCAATTCGGGAGACGGGACATTTCAGGTAGATTCTACATATGATGTAGGCTCAGATGTATGGGCAGTACTTGTAAGCGATTATGATGCAGATGGGTACAATGATTTGATCGCGATATGTGGGGGCTCCGATAATGCGTTTATATTGCATAATATGGGAAATGGAGACTTTTTGTCGTTCATGGATATATATGTTGGCGATGATCCTCGCTGGGGAACTTTGGGTGATTTCGATGAGAATGGGACAATGGATTTTGCGACGGCCAATTTTGGGAGCGATAACGCCGCATTATTTTTCAATATCCCAGGATATGCTGTAGGTAATATAAATGATGATGGTCCGGGAAGCCTCAGATGGACACTGAACTCCGTAAACGGTCAGTCAGAATCTATGGCACTGGTCTTTATGGTATCGGGTTCAATAGATCTGCTTTCAGAATTGCCGGCCCTTACATGCGATAGTACTTTTATGTTTGGTTCAACATCGCCGGGTGGTATCAACTCAGTTATACTTGATGGCTCATCATTGGGAAAATCGACAGGTGCGGGACTAAAAATCCAGAGTTCACATAATATAATTGAAGGCCTCACAATCCGCAATTTCCCCGGTAACGGTATTGAAATAATCGGCAGTGCACAGAACAACACAATTTCCGCCAATTTGATTTATAACAACGGTCTTTTGGGGATTGACCTTAATGATGACGGCGTAACTATCAACGATCCTGGCGACAGCGACACCGGCCCCAACGACCTGCTCAATTACCCCCAAATTGATTCTCTCTTTATGAATTTAGACAGCACATTCCGAGTCTATGGTACAGCCGCTGACAGTGCCATAATTGAGTTCTTCGTGGCCCATCCCGAGGGTGACACCACCAAACCGGCCGATCCCTCGGGCTATGGCGAAGCGTATTCATATATTGGTTCCGATACCGCCGACGAGAACGGCGATTTCGAATATCAGATCAGCAATGCAGTTCCATATTTCTCGCTAATAACCGCAACTGCAACCGACACTTTTGGCAATACTTCCGAGTTTGCCCCGGATTTCGATCTTGTGCCGTCTCCATTGATAATAGTTGGATATTCTCCAATAAACTTACAAGTCATCGACCCGGCCGGCGATAGTATAGGCAAACTCTCAGATGATACATACTTCAACACCATTGGTCCTAATGCCACTTATGAAGATATCGTCCATGATTCTATTACCATTCAATATCCGCTCGAAGGCGAATATATTATTATCGTACACCCGCAGGGCGACCCACCACCGGGCTCTTTATACGGTATCGGTATCCGAATAGACGGCTCTTTACAGGCAATAATAATTGAAAACGCCGATGTTCCTGCCTCAGGTACAGCGGACACTTTGGGTTACGAAGTTGTTGAGAGTTATCATTTCAACAATGGTGACGCCTCCCGCGATGATGCCTTAAACTTAATAGATATCCTGTATCTTATAGCTTATTTATACGATACACCCCCCGGACCGGCCCCGTATCCGTTGACTGCTGGCGATGCCAACTGCGATCAGTATATTAATCTGATCGATATATTATATTTGATAGCGCATTTATATAACGATCCACCCGGGCCGGCTCCATGTGAATTGTATTAAATATGGCGCGATGGATTGTTGATATTTAGCCAAAGACGTCGCGGATGTTTGGTTTTAAAACAACAGCTTTTCAACCGCATTGGCCAAATGATCCGGGGCAAGGTGGGCATAGATCATGGTGGTTTGAATGTCAGAATGCCCCATAAGCTTTTGAACGGTAGGCAAATCAACTCCAGCCATGACCAGGTGACTCGCGAAAGTATGCCGGAGAGTGTGGAGTTTGGTCAGATCTTCTATTCCCGCATCATTGGCTATCTTTATTAAGCGTTCGCGAAGTTTGGTTCGGATTATTCCACCGTCACCGTGAGGGAAGACATAGACGCTTTTAAGACCCTTGTCATTTTCAGATTTGAGTCCTTTTAAAAGATCATACAGGTTCTTGTTTATCGGTATGTCCCGCTCACCGGTTTTGGGTAGCCAGTTTTCCTTGCGGCGGATTCTTATTCTGCGACGTTTCAAGTCAATGTCATTCCACATGAGGTTTTCGAGTTCGGCCTTTCGCATGCCAGTATTTAAAAATGTGAAATAAACGGGGTAGAGATCATCTGGACAGGCTTTAAGGAATCTCTGGCATTCTTTGATAGTCAGAAACCTGACAGGCTTGGAATCGGTAACTCGCAGGGTCTTGATGCCTTTGGTTGGATTATCCTTCAAATAGCCCCATTTAATAGCGGTGTTGAAAATAGTCCTTAAAGTCCCAATCTCAAAATTGATGGTATGAGCCCGGGCTCCCTTGCGGGTAGAATCGTTGACATCTTCGTCTGATTCTACCGGCTGGCCGTTGGGATTCACCCAAGAATCCTTTCTGAATACTTTATACCGATCTATCACTTCTGGACTAATCTCCGAAACAAATGAGATTTCGTATTCTTTGCCAATGAACTCGTTAAAATGGTCTATAACGGCTCTGTAGCGGCTGGTAGTGGACGGTTGATGGTTGGTCCGGGAGTAATCGAGGAATTTCTCGAAGAATTTATCCAGAGAAATATCATTCTGGGCAAAGCCAAATTCTTCACGGGCGGATTTAACTTCGGCGTCTTTTAAGGCCAATTCGGCGACTTTTTTTGCAGATCCGACTTTTTTGCGGATTCTTCGGCCCTTGACCCTGATATCAAGATACCAGATTTTGCCTCTTTTATAGATCGAACCCATATTGAAATTCCCGGTTATAAGTGGTCACAATATGGTCACAGCGATGATGCACTTATAATATCGGCAATTATAACAAATTGTCAAGCATAATGTTATGAAAACACAAAAATATAAAGCGGAGAGGCAGGGATTCGAACCCTGGGAGCCCGCAAAGGCTCAACGGTTTTCGAGACCGCCCCGTTCAACCGCTCCGGCACCTCTCCGTCAAACAGTGATCCGTTAATTTATTAAAATCCGCCGCGATGTAAAGCGTAAATTTCAGACTTATCCCGCCAAACCCGATTTTCGAAACAACTGAAAGGGCTGATTTATTAAAACGCTCCGGGTGAGCCGGTGAAAGTCCGGCCCTCGGCCAGATGACGCTCCTGTGCCTGGATCACTTTCTCAATAAACCCGCGCCTCGGTTTGACCAGCTGAAACGCGATAAACGACATCAGGATAAACAGAAACATCGTCCGAAAATCGCCGCCGATCAGAAACAACACGAACCCGTAAATCGAGATTGCCGTCGTCATCGCGTAGCAGGTCATCGACACCCGAAACGCGCCGGCTTTGAGATCGTCCTCGAACGACGCCTCCGAGCGAATCAGCGGCACCATGAACAACTTCTGTCTTAACAATATGGCGACGATCCCGTCGACGACCGCCACCGCCAGAAACACCCAGGCGATGACGTCCCACTTGGACGTTATTTTCATAACGTCCTGCCCCGACGACTGACTCATGAAATAAGCGACAATCAACAGCGTCATCGGGAAGAATATATTGATCAGCATGCCCATATACAGCGGCTTGATCAGAATGGCATTGATATCGACGTCGTGTTTATTCAATTCACCCGCTCCTTTTTCTTGCGGACTTCCCGGAAGAACAACTGCATCAGCTCGACCGCTTCTTTTTCCATAATGCCGGATATAATTTCTACCCGGTGGTTAAGTCTGGTATCGACCGGTATCTCGAACAGCGATCCGCATGCGCCGAAGCGGGTGTCGGGAGCGCCGTAGACTATGGTCTTTATCCGCGACAGCACCGAGGCCCCGGCACACATGGCGCACGGTTCGATTGTACCTGTACAATATGCATTCATCCAGCCGCCAGTCGCCGATGTGCTCGGCGGCCGACGTAATCGCGATCATCTCGGCGTGAGCGGTGGCGTCTTTGAGCGATTCGGTCCGGTTGTGACCGCGCCCGATGATTTTATTTTCGAGGGCCACCACCGCCCCGATCGGAACTTCGGACTGCTCGAATGCCAGCTGCGCCTCGCGCAGGGCGTATTCCATGAAATATTCGTGGTCGTATGTGTTCATGTCACGAATATGAAACAAAGCCGGGTTTATGGCAAGATAAAAGGGGAGAGATGAACTTAAAGACAGTGAAGCCCGTGCTGGAATTCTCAGGCATGCACCGGTCGCGGATAGCTTCGCGCGGTCGCTTCCGACGGATTTGCCGCGTATTCCCGAAGCATAACCTGGCCGTCGCTGTCTATCGCGACATACGTCGGATTGTGGCTGCCGGTCCAGCAGCCGGTGTTGTAATAGGTCATGCCGTCGTCGGGATATTCGATAATTTCACTGATGTGGGTGTGTCCGCAGAAGATATTGTCGACCCGCACCGGTTTGCTTCGGGCGTATTCGACGAACTTATCAGCGACGTCTTTATTGATCCGCAGCCACTTTTTGCTGGTTTCTTTTAAAAAGCGGCTGAAGCGGTGCTTGGAACCGTCGATTGTCTGCACGAAGCTGTAGAACCAGGTCGGGACGACGGATACCCAGTAGTAGTCCACGATCCACTTGTCGAATTGGTCGCCGTGCGCGGCGAGGAATCGTCTGCCATTGCACTCCCACTCGTACTCCCGGCAAACCGGCAGGCCGACGAGGTGGTGCATAAGATCGGCCAGCATCAAATCGTGGTTGCCGAGAATCCAGACTATTTCCGTATCGCACTTCTGCGATGCCATCGCGCGAAACAGTCCGGCCAGCTTCCAGGCGTGACGGTCCAGCTTGTTGAAATTGAGGTCGTCGAAAATGTCGCCGAGAAGTATCAGCCTCTTGATGCGGAAACGGTATTTGTCTATCCGGTACGATTCAAGAAACCGGTACACCTCTTTCGCCCGGCTGACTTTCGATCCGAGATGGACGTCGGATATAATCAGGGTGTCGACGTCGGACGCGGCGTATTCGGGATTTTGTCGCATAAAGTTGTCTTTCATAATTAATTTCCATCCCCTCGTAAATTCGGCGGTCTCCTATCGGTCGCCGTCTTCTTTATAGTCATATAATCCCAAAAATCAAGAGCTTCGCGGGCTGTAAGTCGTTTCTTAATGGAAACTTAACGCGGCGTTAAGAGCTTTTGAACAAGCTTAACGAAATCCAAACAAAACCGGTCCGCTTACGGACGATTTTTCAATCCTTTTGTGGACAAAAAACATATCGGGCTTTATTATGTATAAAAGTCAGAACCGCAAAATTTAAGTAACGCTAAACCGGGCAGGAGGTTTACGATATGATGAAGCGTTTTTTAATGGTCGCATTGGCGCTGTTGATGTGTGTATCGATCGCGGACGCCAGAAAGAAAAAGGAAAAATCCGGAGAAATCGAT
The DNA here is from genome assembly GCA_963702205.1 of uncultured candidate division Zixibacteria bacterium. Lineage (GTDB taxonomy): Bacteria > Zixibacteria > MSB-5A5 > GN15 > PGXB01 > CALAMC01. The sequence continues at coordinate 306,538 of OY969724.1, read as the reverse complement.
AAGGGCGTATTTACCGATTCGGATTATGGATACCAATTCAACGTCCTCGACAACTGGGAAGGTGAACTCCAGAAAAAAGACAGCGACTTTCGCGTGGTCCTGTCTCAGAAAGATCACAAGATTCCCCCCGAACTGATGCCGACTCCGCAGCTGGCGCGGGTGCCCACGATCGACATCTATATCTGCGAACCAGGATTCGAAAGCGCGCTTGAATTTATCGATTCGCTCACGAGTTGGACTTATTCTTCCGGCGATAAGAAGAAAATCCTGCGCGAGATTCTGACGCTGGAAGAGAACATCGTTTATGACGGGCTGAAACCGTCGCGGCGCACGTCGCTGGAGATCGACGGGCTCGAAGCGGGCCAGTGGGAAGGTACCGCCGAGTTTACGGTCAAGCAGGGGACGTTTGAAACGTCGAAGCGCTCGTACGCCGTCGGGCTGGTCGAGGTCAAAAACGGTAAGTATATGCTGTCGTTTACGATTACCTGTGAAGGGACATTTTTCCCCACTTTACTAAAAGAGGCGACGGATATGATTAAAAGCCTCAAATGGGCCCCGACAGAGGAAGAAAACGCCGAAAAATAGTCTGATATATGAATAAATAATTCCCGCACTTAGATCATAAAGCGGGATTAAAAAATAAAAAGCCCGGTAGGTTAAATTGTCCGCCGGGTTTTTATTTGTAATATCGAGCCAGCATGCTTCGATCATTTAAATTAATCATTGCGATGAATATTGCGGACATACTTTTTCGCTATGGTGCCGGGCCGATGGAGATTACTGAAGCTGAAAACGACGAAGTAGGCATGGCACCGACATTTCTTGTATTATCATCGAGATTAATTGAATATATGGGCAATGGAGCCGTGACAGCCGCATTGCCGCCAGCTCCAATGTATGCGCGACTACCGTCAGGCGTTATTAATATATCCCGATAATAACACGACCAGGGGTGGCCATAAGGATCAAGGTCTGGGGGCAAAACGGAATCTTCCACCTGATGAGTGAAAGCATTATAAATCCTGATATACCCAGGTGGTCTTATTCCAAACCAGGCATTGCCACCTTCGGTCATATAGATCTTACGACCGTCCGGCGAAATTGCCGCAGATCCGGGGTCTTCTACGATAATTGTGGAATCCAATGCTGAGTCGGCTAACAAATCATATTGGTAGAAACAACTTTGATATGGTGAAATCTTGGCATGAAAATACAATAGATCATTAAGCCAGTTATAAAACATACGTTGTACTACTATAATTTGGTCGCCATTTGTTGTAATTCGAAATGAATCCACCAATCGTCCGGTATTGCAATCGATTTTATAAACCAAATTCGCCTCAACCGCCGCTTCACCATACAGGCAGTTGCTGACGGTATCGAGAAAGCTTGTTCGCACCGCCCTTTCAATTGTAAACCTTGGTTCGAGATTGACAGGGTCTAAGATTTTTATGTCAGGGTCGGCGCTCAGCGTACTGGCAAGAGCAATATAGTCATCTGAATAATCACAATAATAATAGCCTAACATGCCCTCAAGCGTATCTATGACAGAAAGATCCCGTGTATCATAGACTAAGGTTGCCAAGGCATCAATCGAGCCGACCATCAAGCGGGAGCCGTCCCGGCTGACGAACATGCTTCTGACGCTGTAATCGATTGGAATTGAGAAAAGCACCGTGTCGGATGGGATATCAATGACATAGAGCTCATAGCCGTAGTCATCGACGGCATACAATCTATATTGAGCGACTTCTTTCTTCGGGCATACGGGGCAATTGTCGGAACAGGTTGTCACCATAAATAATGTCGACGTTAAAACAAATAAAACCGCGATTACCTTCATATCTCACCTCCCTTCATTAAGATAGATTCAGTTTGAAAACTGACATTACTATGGCGCCGGTCCGATGGCGATTACTGAAGCAGAAAACGTCGAAGTAGGCATGGCCCCGATATTTACCGTATTATCATCAAGATTAATAGAAAACAAGGAAAGTGGAGCCCAAGTGGCGTCGCTGCCACCGGCCCCTATATATGCTCGTTTGCCGTCAGGCGTTATTAGTATATCCCGATAATATGGTTCCCATGGTTGATCATAGGGGTCAATATCGGGTAGGAATATGGAATCGGCTTTGTGAGTTAATGCATCGTAGTCTCTTATATACCCGGGAGGCCTAATGCCAAACCAGGCATTACCGCCTTCGGTCATATAAACTCTGCGACCATTTGGAGAAATAGCTACCGAACCGAATTTTTCCACAATATATGTGGAATCAAGAGCGGAATCGGCGAACAAATCATATTGGTAGAAATAGCTTTGTGACGGCGCAATCCTGGCGTGGAAATATAGAATGTCATTTAGCCAGTTATAGGCTATGTTTCCGACAGATACAAATTGATCGTCATTTGTCGCAATAAAAAATGAATCGGTTAAACGCTCCGAATAGCAATCGATTTTGTAGACCAAATTGGCTAAATTGGCATCCGGCCCGGCCACCCCATACAAACAGTTGCTGACCGTATCAAGAAACGCATAACGCATAAACCTGTTAATTATGACATGAGATTCTAACGTGTTCGGATCCAGTATCTTTACTACCGGATCGGCGATTAGACCACTGACCAGAACACCGTAATTATCGGAATAGTCAAAATAGTAGTAGCCGTACATATCATCCAGAGTATCGATTACGGACAAATCCCGTGTATCGTAAATCAATGTTGAGTATACACCCAAAACCGAAATCATCAGGCGAGAGCCATCCTGAGAAACGAACATGTCAAGCGCGGTTTCGAAATCGACCGGCACAGAAAAAAGCACGGTGTCGGCCGGGATGTCAATGGCATAAAGGCGATGGCCATAGTCATCGACGGCATAAAGCCGGTATTGAGTGGTTTCTGGTTTCGGGCAAATCGGGCAATCATTACAGCAGGTTGTAATTAGAAATAATGCTGATATCAGAATAAATATGGCCGCAATTATTCTCATATCTCACCCATTAGGCCGAAAAAACTACCTCAATTCAAACATTAACCAAACAATCCAATATTTTCGAGAATCTGATCTTTTGATGAATCCACTTTCAAGGGAACCTGTCTATTAACAGAATAATAATATTCTGCATCCGCACTTGATAATAATATAAATAGCATTACCAATGATATCGTCAAGGATTTTCCCATCTTACTACTCCTTAATTAACCAAAACATTCTCCGTGTTGCGTTTAAGTCATTGCCGCAATCTAGCTATGTATCTGGCAATGCAACGGCTAATGAAATAACATATTTCTGGAACAATATTTTGACGTAACATTGCCGGTCAAAAATCCACAATTATAGATCCCGATTAATTCGAATTCCCGAACATCGAATATGTAAAACGTCGTAAATTCATCCATTTCATTGAACGGTCTGCCCAGAAGGTAGCGATTGTCATAGGAAACCACCAACATATTGAATTGTTCTATACCGGTAAAAGAGTAGGAAATGGCAGCCACCGAATCTTCGCTCTCAGCATCCCATACAAAGATATGCCCGCTGGGGCCATAGCCGAAAGGCGCCGGCCCATAATCGGTAAAAAAGACATGTCGTTCGTCCGGGCTTACAACCAAGGTTGTGGATCCGTTATACGGAAATGATTTTAATAGCCTAAAAGTATCGGCATCAAAATCGCATACACCAAAAGCATTAAATGTCTGTGCATCAAGATATGTCTTTTTCAACTTCCCGATAGCTTGACTCTGGAAAAAAGACACTGGATATTCGTGCCAAGTTTCAATTGTATGAGTGGCAGAGTTTTCTGAAATATCATAAAGACCTAACTCCACGGGGTCACCCGGAGTGATGTAGTATTGATATGTCAGAAATTCGGATTTATTGCTGAATTTGACAAAGCCGTGGGAATTAGGATCGGTAAAAATTGGCGTATGCTCAGGATAAAGAACCAGTGAATTGCCACTGAAATAATATCTTGAATCTCTGCTGAAAATCAAGCCGCCTTTGTTAATTGAATTAACAATAGATTTTGTCTTAATGTCCACAAAGTAAGTTTTGTTTCCGGCCGATACTGCCAGTAGTGAATCATCGCCAATAATATGAATCAGCACGTATTCATTAGTGCCGACGCTATCAACCGTAATCGAATCGATAAAGGCTTCCTGTTCAACCGAAAAGACTTTGATTAAATTGCCTTGTTTAGGTGCAATATAGAAGAGATGCTCTCCTGCCTCCGGTTTCGGACATACCGAGCAATCATCACAACAGGTAGTAACCAGAAATAACGTCGACGTCAAAATAAATAAAGCCGCAATTATTCTCATATCTCACCCATTAGGCCGAAAAAACTACCTCAATTCAAACATTAACCAAACAATCCAATATTTTCGAGAATCTGATCTTTTGAAAAATCGAGAAATGTGCGAAACCCCCAGATTCCGACTACAAGACGAAGCTGATTAATATACTGTGCAAACTTGCCTTTAAATCCCTCCGCATTTTTATATTTAAGGCCCCCTTACAGCCTGTCCAATAAACTACAATATAGGCTGCGGGACTGTCAGAAACTGTCAGTTTGAGTTAAAATTTGTTGGATCACTTTGTCCGAACCGTGAGCCTATTTTTTAATAATGGTTGCCAAATTCGCAAAATTTTGTATAATGACCGTTTATGGGTAAATCTAAACATGGGAATGCAGCTTAATATGAAATCCAAAATAGGAAATATTATTCTTATCGCTATGATCGCCGGGGCCGTCCTTGGAGCCCTCGGAGGCTATTTTGCCGGAGACGTCTTTCTCCGCATTCAATTCCTCGGGACGATCTTTCTCAACGCTTTAAAAATGGTCGTAATACCGCTGATTGTGGCGTCGATGATAGTCGGCGTGGCGTCTCTGGGCGACGTGCGTCGTCTGGGCAAAACGACCGGCAAGACCCTGTTGTATTATCTGGCCACCACCGGTATTTCGGTGATAATCGGCTTGATTCTGGTAAACGTCCTGCGGCCGGGAGTCGGAGTTTCCGCGTTCGGGTCGCACATCCCGGATCTTGTCCAGGCCAACCGGGGCAAGACGCTTATCGATGTTATAGTAAGTCTTATTCCCGACAATATTTTCGGCGCGGCGGCCGAGGGCCGGGTTCTGCCTCTGATTGTCATTTCGCTGGTATTCGGAGCCGTCCTGACCACAATCGGAGTCAAAGGCCGCTCGGTGTTGAATTTCTTCGACGGCCTTAACCGCGCCATCATGAAGCTGGTCACGCTGATACTCTATTTTGCGCCGATCGGTGTTATGGCTCTTATCGGCGGCATTGTCGCCGAGAACCGGGGCTCGATCGAACAGCTCGTTTCCGGGCTGGGAATGTACACGCTGACCGTCCTCATCGGTCTGGCCATACACTCAGTAATAATCCTTCCGCTTATATTGAAAATGTTTACGGGCAAAAGCCCGCTGACTTATTTTGTCAATATGGGTCAGGCGCTGGCGACGGCTTTCACTACGGCGTCATCGTCGGCGACCCTGCCGGTGACAATCGACTCGGTCGAGGAAAAAAACAAAGTCAATCCGAAGGCGGCGTCGTTTGTCCTGCCGCTGGGCGCAACCATCAATATGGACGGCACCGCTCTTTATGAAGCGGTGGCGGCGATGTTTATCGCGCAGATTTACGGCGTTCATCTTTCCATCGGCGGCCAGATCATAATATTTTTGACCGCGACGCTGGCGTCGATTGGCGCCGCCGGTATTCCGCACGCCGGGACGGTGACGATGGTCTTCGTGCTGTCCGCAGTCGGACTACCGCTGGAAGGTATCGGGCTGATCTGGGCTATCGACTGGTTTCTCGATCGCTGCCGGACCACTGTCAATGTCTGGGGCGATTCCATCGGTGCCGCTGTAATCGGCGAAACGGCGGAGATGCAGGAAGAAAGCAGTACCCGCAGCCGGAAGACGACTCCGGCCCCGCAAACCGATTCCCGTGACCGTGACCGTACCGATCGCTCCCGAGGCAAATACGAACGCAAGGACAGGCCCGCACCGAGACAATCCTCCGGCGACAGCCGCAAGCGTTACGGAAACAGGGACCGCGACCGTGACGACCACCGGTCCCGATCTCCCCGCCAGGACCGTCCCGATCGCCCCGATCGCCCCAACCGTTCCGATAGGTCAGACAGGCGCTCCCGGCCGGATAGCGGACGGTCGCGCCAGTACAATCAAAAACCGGACAATACTTCCAGTCCTAAACCGACCCAAAAGCCGGAAGCACGGGATACTAAAGAATCGAAAGAAATTCTCGGTCCGGACCTTAAAGTGAAACTGACCCCGGAACCGGTTAAACCGTCGAAGACGACTATTGAGCGCGAACTGGACAAAGTTCGCCAGCAGCTCGACAAAATGGACGACAAAGACACCGGCGTCGTATCTGAAAAGCCGCCGGTCGAAGAAGGCAACTCCGACAGCTATTTCGATATAGACATTTCGAAGCTGAATCTGCTCGACGATTCGGACACAAAAAAGCCTGAAAAGCATCAAGAGGTGCAAAAACCGGCCCCCAAACCTGTGGCGGAAAAGCCCGACAATAAGCCCGTGGCTGAAAAATCCGAAAACAAACCCGCGGCTGAAAAGACTGAAGACAAGCCAGTTGCTCAAGAGCCCGAAAAAGCCGAAGCTTCGGGAAAGGATAAAGCCCCGAAAAAGAAGCATCCCGAAGACGAGGAAGAGTCGGATTCTTCCGATGACAACATGTGGGGACGGGGAAAAAAGAAAAAATTGCTTAAATAGTGACTCCGCTCGCACTTTGGGCGCCATCCGAATTCAAAAACTTCCCGTTTATTTAAGCGTTTAATAATATGGAAAATAATTGACCGGCTCATAGAGCCGCTTTATTATGCATTTGACGAGGTAAATAAATGAACGCGCTGAAAGTTACATTCTTATTGCTGGCTTTGACCCTGCTGTTTGTCGGTGTCGGGTACAAGCTGGGCGGGCAAAACGGCATGGTGATAGCTTTTGGCCTGGCGATCGTTATGAATTTTTTCTCATACTGGTTTTCGGATAAAGTCGTTTTGAAAATGTATCGCGCCATCGAAGTGACGGCATCATCGAACGGCCGCCTGTACCGCATAGTCAGCACGACCGCGCAAAAGGCCGGTCTGCCGATGCCGAAAGTATACACGATACCGAGCCGCGCCCCCAATGCTTTCGCGACCGGGCGTAATGAACATCACGCCGCCGTAGCCGCGACCGAGGGTATCCTCGACCTTCTCGATGACGCCGAACTGGAAGGCGTTATCGGGCACGAACTGTCGCATATAAAAAATAAAGACATGCTGATCGGGACTATCGCCGCGACATTGGCCGGAGCTATAGGTATTCTGGCGTCGATGGCTCGCTGGGCGATGATTTTCGGGGGATTTTCGCGCAGTAACGAGCGCAATAACCCGCTCGGTCTTTTGGTCGCCGCGATCGTCGCTCCGCTGGCGGCTCTTATGATACAGATGGCGATATCACGCTCGCGGGAGTTCAAGGCCGATGCCGAGGGCGGACGAATAACGGGGCAATATCTTCCTCTCGCCCGGGCTCTTGAGAAACTCCATACCAGCCCGGTGCGCATGAATCTTGACCGGCATCCCGCGACGGCTCATCTGTTTATATCGAATCCTCTGTCGGGCAAAGGAATCGCGTCGCTGTTCTCGACTCATCCGCCGGTGGAAGAACGGGTCGAACGGCTGCGGAAGAAGGCGATGGGGCTATAATGGGCGGTTTGCATAAAACCGATGCATAACAATTTCATCGAAATCCTGGCGATCTTTATGTTAATTCTGGCCAACGGCTTCTTCGCGTTGTCGGAATTTTCTATTATTGCCAGCCGTCACGCCAGGCTCAAACGCATGTCGAAGGAAGGCCACCGCGGTTCGGCCAAGGCGGTCAGGATACACGCCAACCCGGAGAAATTCCTCGCCGCGGTGCAGGTCGGGATTACTTTCGTCGGGACGTTTGCCGGTGTCTTCAGCGGCGTGACCATAGTCAATCTTCTGGTGCCCGTTTTTAAAAATATCCCGATCGGCATAGTCGCCAAATCGGCCCGACCGCTGGCCTTGTTTGTCGTCGTTGTCGGGATTTCTTTTTTGTCGGCCGTGCTGGGCGAACTGGTCCCCAAATATATCGCGCTTTCCAACCCGGAAAAAATAGCCTCGGTCGTAGCCGGCCCCATGACCGTCTTCACGGCTCTGGGATCGGTCGTGGTCCGCTTGCTGTCGGCGACGTCGAAACGCATCGCCCGACTTTTGGGATTCACTCAAATCTCGCAGCGCAGTACTATCAACGAAGACGATATAAACATTATCATCGCCGAGGGCCGGGAGGTTGGTGTCTTCGACGAAACCGAACAGAAGCTGATTCATTCGGTGTTCGATTTCACCGACGTTACCGCCCGCAAGGCTATGACACCGCGAACCGACATTATCGGCATCGAAATCGGTGACAAGCAGGATAAAATAGTCCGCATGATGTCCGAGAGCGGCTTTTCGCGCTACCCGGTGTACCGCGAGACGCTCGATCATATCGAGGGCATTTTATATACCAAGGACGTCATAAGTACACTGCACCAGGGAGAAAAGATAAACATTAACGACGTCATAAAAAAAGCGCTGTTCGTACCGGACTCCATGATGCTGACCAGCCTGCTCAGGACCTTTCAGCAGAAGAGGGTCCACGCGGCGATAGTGCTCGATGAATTCGGCGGGACGGCCGGTATGATCACGCTCGAAGATCTGCTGGAGGAAATAGTCGGCGAGATCCACGACGAGCACGACCGCGACGCCAATGAATTCGTGCGGGAGACGCGCAGCGTCGCCTACGCCGCCGGCACTCTCCGGGTCGATGAGCTGAACGACGATTTCGGGACGGACCTCGACGAAAAAGGCCCCGATACGCTGGGTGGGCTGGTCATTGAGGCGCTGGGGCATATGCCCAATAAAGGCGAGACCGTCAAAATCGGCGCCGTCCTTTTCAGGGTCCTTGAAATCAAGGGCAACCGGATTGTCCGGTTGAAAATTGAAAAAACCACCGCGGAAAAAACGGACAGAAAATAATATTGGATTCTCCCAGGAAAATACAGCCGTTTACGGTTCACGAGGTCGACGTCACCGATCTGGCATTCGACGGCAAGGCCCTGGGCAATATCGACGGCAAAATTATCTTTTTGGATCGCGGCCTGCCCGGCGAGCGGGTTTCGGCTCGGGTGGTCAAAAACCGCCGGAAATACATTATCGGCCGGGTGGAGAAAATTATCGAAGCCTCGCCCGAGCGGGTGCAGCCGCCATGCTCGCATTTCGATATTTGCGGCGGATGTACCTGGCAGGACCTGCAGTACGAAAAACAACTGCACTATAAAGAAAAACAGGTCAAAGACTGTCTGGAACATATCGGGCTGTTCAAGGAATTTCCGGTCGACCAAATTATCCCCGCGCCGGATATATTTCATTACCGCAATAAAATGGAATTTTCGTTCAACGCCGCCGATGAAGGCCCCGAGTTCACCGTCGGTTTGCACGAACGCGGCCATTTCGACCGCATCTTCGACGTCGATCGGTGTTTCCTGCAGGTCGATCGTGCCGATGAAATCCTGCACTGGTTTCGGGATTTTGTCAGACGTCACGAAATATCCGTATATAACGTCCGGGCACATACCGGCTATATGCGATTTCTGGTCGTGCGGCGGTCGTTCGCAACCGGGAAATTTATGATTAACGTCGTCACCACCGACGGCCCCCTGCCGCATCGCGATGAACTGGTAGGCGAGGCAACAACTCGTTTCGGGGACATCGCCACGATATTGCACAATACCAACGACACACCGTCAAATGTCGCCAAAGGGGAGACCGAGTCGATCCTTTACGGCGACGGATACATCACCGAAGAGGTCCTGGGCCTCAAATTCCGGCTGTACGCCAATTCGTTTTTCCAGACAAATCCCCGCCAGGCCGAAACGCTGTACCGTACCGCCCTCGATCTGGCCGAACTGGACGGCGACGAGCGCGTCATGGACCTGTACTGCGGAACCGGCACCATCGGCATTTGTGCCTCGCAGAAAGCCGGTTTCGTCACCGGGGTCGAGCTGGAACCGTCGGCGATAGAAGCCGCGCGCCAGAACGCCGATCTCAACGGCATTGAAAACATAAAACTTTTATCCGGGTCGGTTCAGGATCTGATGCGCGATAACCCCGGAGTATTTCAGGACCAGCAGGTCGTGATTCTCGACCCGCCCCGCGCCGGGATGCACCCCAAAGCCTTAAAACACCTGATAAATTTCTTCCCGCCGAAATTGGTTTTTATATCGTGTAATCCGGCCACGTTCGCGCGGGACGCCCGGGCCCTGGTCGACGCCGGGTACGGCCTGAATAAAGTTATCCCGGTTGACATGTTTCCGCACACGATGCATATTGAGCTCGTGGCGCAGTTAAGCAGAAATTGAATATTCGGAGGAAGCGTGAAAAATATTTTGATTTTGATATTCATATCGACTCTGGCCGTGCCGGTCTCGGCCCAGAGCAAGCTGGAGCGAAATTTCATGTCGCTGACCGATGAAGTCCTCGACAATCTCCAGAAATTCTACCCCGTCCAGGCCTCCGGCAAAGGCATCCACGAATATGATTATCTTCTGCCGGACTTTTCGAGTTCGTCGATTCGCGGCGAAATCTCCGACCTCAAGAAATTCGAACAAAGGCTGCGCAAATATCGCAATAGCGACCTGTCTCCCGAACACCGAATCGACCTCAAGCTGCTCAAAAGCGAGGTCGACGTCGCCATGCACGATCTTCAAAAACTTAAATGGTACACCATTAATCCGTACCTGTACGTCAACACCGCCATGCAGGGAATATATTCCATAGCCATTTCGCATCACGCCCCGATAAACGAGCGGGCGCAGAATATAAACGCCCGCCTGAAAGTCTTGTCCGACCTGTTCGACCAGGCGAAGCGTAATCTGAAAAAACCGGCCCCGATCTATACCGATCTCGCATTGGAGACGATCCAGGACGTGATAACCTTCTTCGAATCGGTTCGCGACCAGTTCAGTACCCGAACTTCCGGCGCTTTCGAACGAACTTTCGGCCAATACGGCCAGGGCGGTCGACGCCTTAAGGGATTTCGGGACGTTTTTGAATGAAATCGAGCGTGGCGAGCCCTCGGCCTTTGCGATGGGCAAACAGGACTTCGACTATCGACTGGCACACCAGTACTTCATGAATATTGACTCCGACTCACTTTACAATATCGGTCAGACCATGCTGGCCTGGTCGGATTCGGCCTATGACGAATGTATGAACCGACTCGAAAACGAAAATTCCGGCGACTCGGTGTTCATTCTGAAATGCGTCGAGAAGCAGGACATGCTTGACTATTATGCCTGGGAAGTGCGTCAGACCAAGGCCTTTTTGATACAGCACGATATACTGACCATACCCGACGACATCGGCAAATGCGTCGTCGTCGAGACGCCCCGGTTTTTGAGAAACGTCATTTCCTCGGTCGCCTATAATCCTCCGGGGACCTTCAACCACGATCAAACCGGATATTTTTACGTGCGTCCGATCCCGGACACGCTCGATGAGGGTCAACGCGAGGCCTACTATCGCTACATCCAGCGGCGGGGCTTCAAAGGCAGCGTCGTGCACGAGGCCTATCCGGGGCACCATTACCAATTTCAGATGGCGGCCCGGCTGCACAGCCGGCTGCGCAAATGGGTGGAAAACGCCTGTTTCTACGAGGGCTGGGCGCTGTACTGCGAGCAGATGATGTACGATCAGGGCTTTTACGGAAACGATGATCGCAGCTATTTAAGAATACTGGGCGGGATCAAGTTCCGGGCGGCGCGCATCATGGCCGATGTCAAGCTCCACGCCCGCAAAGAGCCGGTCGAAAGCGTCCTGGTCTGGATGGCCAATCAGTTCGACGGCGACACCACCGGTATGAGGCAGGAAATAAACTACTATTGCCTGGAACCGACCGTCCCCATGAGCTACCTGACGGGGAAAATGGAAATTATGGCGTTGCGTGAGGCTTTGAAAAAGGCCGAAGGCGACGGCTATACTTTGCGCGGCTTCCACGATAAACTGATGGCCGAAGGCGCCATCCCGCCGCGTTTGTTCTGGGAAATCTGGGGATTGCCGAAACATTAAAACCTGATCTTACGGAATCAAGACTTGTCAGGTTTTATCGGCCGGTTGAACGGTCCCGGTGGCGAGCGAGTCTATATAGCGTCGGGCAGCATCATAGCTCAGGAAAATATTCTGTTCGTCGAGCAGATGCATTTTATAGCCAATCATAATCGTGACCCTCGTCATATTCATTCCATAGCGGGCCATGCCGCCGCGATAAATAAATTTCTCTTTTAACGTCTGAATCTTGGCGGCGTATTTTTCGGCCAGCTTGGGATCAATTATGATCTTACCGATATCGACGATCATATAGACCCGGTCGCTCTCGCACAGCTTATCCAGAATATTATAAACCGTGCCGCACATCAGGTCGAGCTCCGACTCGGTGCGGACGGGTACAGGTGTCTTTGCCGAGAGATGCAAAATCCGTTTAGCCCCGTCAAAATCTATAATGAGATTATCAGAATCTATCATTCTTTCTATATATCGGCCATTTGCGGATAAACGAAAGTCAAAAATAGCAAAATTATGCCGAAAAAAGCGTTAAGTTGTCTTGACATAATGTGCGATATATATTACATTATGTTTGCATAGGGCGACATATAGCGGAGTATATATGACTGAACTGAAGAACCACATCAAACAGCACCGGGCTCGGCTGAATCTTACCCAGCAGGATTTGGCCGAAAAAGTCGGGGTGCGAAGGCAGACGATTCTGGCGCTGGAAAAGGGATCTTACGGACCATCGGGAATTCTGATGTTTAAAATCGCGCGCGTGCTGGGGATGAAGGTCGACGAACTTTTTGAACTTACGGATAGCAGTTGATATGAAAAACGAAATGAACCTGTTAAAAATGGATGAGCGGCAAAGGCTGGGCTGGCTTCTGGCTAACCGCGTGACGCTTATGATTGTCGGTCTGGTTTGGCTCGGCATGATCGGCTGGAACCTGCTGCATCACGAGACGCCCTGGTTTCTGATAATCATGATACCGGTCTTCGGGCTGGTACGGTTCAGCGTGTATTTGTACTATAGCCGGCATTCGCTGAAGCTCGGCGAAAATTAAATAAGGCGGGATTGATCTTTAATCCCGCCTGCAAAATAATCGGTGTATGGATCGCAATTACACTCCGTACAGCTCGCCGTACTTCTTTTTCAAATAGCTCATCATCGGTACATGGCTCAGAGGCTTGCCGGTGACGACTTCAACCAGTTTTTCCGCGCGGTATTTACGCCCATTGGAATGTATCTTTTGGTTCAGCCATTTTTTAAGCGAAGAGAAATCGCCGATCGCGAACTGCTTTTCGAGGTCGGGCATTTCTTCTTTGGCTTTGGCGAAGAACTGAGCCGAGTAGAGGTTGCCCAGTGTGTACGTCGGGAAATAGCCGATCAGCCCCCACGACCAGTGAATGTCCTGAAGACAGCCGGTGGCGTCGTCGGGCGGCTCAATCCCGAAATATTTCTTGAAGTTTTCGTTCCAGACGCCGGGCACATCTTTGGGCTGAAGGTCACCCTTGAAAAAGGCGTGTTCGATCTCGAAACGCAGCAGGATGTGGAGGTTGTACGTCACCTCATCGGCTTCGACCCGGATGAACGACGGCCGCACGTCGTTTATGGCGAAAAAGAAATCGTCGAACGCAACTTTCCCCAGCGCCGCCGGAAAGGCCTGCTGAGCGCGCGGGAAGAAGTGCTTCCAGAACGGTTTGGAGCGCCCGACCAGGTTTTCCCACATGCGTGACTGCGATTCATGGATTCCCAGCGATACCGATTCGCCGCGCGGTGTACCGTAATGCTCTTTCGGAAGTCCCTGTTCGTATATGCCGTGTCCTGATTCGTGCAGCGTCCCGAAAAAGGCCTGGCCGAAATGCTTCGGATTGTAGCGCGTCGTAATCCGGCAGTCACCGACTCCCATCCCGGAACAGAACGGGTGCGTGGTTTCATCGAGACGGCCATCTAACATGTTGAAACCGATGGCGGCCGACGCCGAGGCGCCGAACATTTTCTGTCCGTCGACTGGATAGTCCTGCTCGATTATCTGCATGTTGGGGCGTTTCGGAGAATTGTTAATGGCCTCGACCAGATCGACCAGTTCCTTGCGGAACGACTCGAAAACCTTGCTGACGCTCTCGTATGTGGCACCGGGCTCGTAGCTTTCAAGATGGGCGTCGTACGCTTCTTTATCGTAACCATAGTACTCGGCCTGCTCTTTACGCAGCCCGACGATTTTTTCGAGATAGGGATAGAATTTTGGGAAGTCCGATTTCTGACGGGCCTCGGCCCAGACACCCTGCGAGATGGTGCATGTGTGCGTGATGTCCTCGACCAGCTTTGTCGGGACTTTGACTTCACGGTCGTACTCCCGTCGAATTTCACGGACGTTGACGGCCGCATCGGACAGCTCGTCCTTGACGAGGTCCGAGCCTTCGACTTCGGACAGAAGCTCGCCGACTTTAGGCGTCGTGAATTTCTCGTGAATCATGCCCGACAACAAAGCCAGCTGTTTGGCCCGGTTTTCGGCGCCGCCCCGGGGCATGTACGTGCGTTCGTCCCAGCCCAGCACGGCGGCACAGGAGCCGAGCAGGTTCAATTCTTTTACCAGTGCGATAAGTTCATCATAGGCGTTTTGTGCGCTCATCAATATGTCCTTTCGAATTTTCGATTGACTTATCCCATAAACGGGTATTTGTAGTTCCTGGGCGGGATGAAGCTTTCTTTTATCGTTCGAGGCGACGTCCAGCGAATCATGTTCAGAAGAGATCCGGCCTTGTCGTTGGTGCCCGAGGCACGCGCGCCCCCGAACGGCTGCTGGGCCACGACGGCACCGGTCGGCTTGTCGTTGATATAGAAATTACCCGCCGCGTGGCGAAGAATCTTGTCCGCCTGCTGTACCGCCCGACGGTCGATCGCGAACACCGCGCCGGTCAGGGCGTACGGTGACGTCCGGTCGCAAATTTCGAGCGTTTCGACGAACTTATCATCGTCGTACACGAAAATCGTCATGACCGGGCCGAATATTTCCTCTTCCATCAGGCGGAAATGGGGATCGGTCGTCACGACCACGGTCGGTTCTATGAAATAGCCTTTGCTGTCGTCGTAACTTCCGCCCGCGATTATTTCCGCATCCGATGCCTTTTTGGCGAAGTCGATATATTCGACGATCGTACTATAGGCCGATTTGTCGATTATGGCGTTAATAAAATTGCCGGGATCCTCGACGTCACCCATTTTGATTTCTTTGAGATCGGCCAGGATACCGTCTTTTATTTTGGGCCAGAGCGATTTCGGTATGTACGCCCGCGACGCCGCCGAACATTTCTGACCCTGGTACTCGAAGGCTCCCCGGACGATGGCCGTGACGACTTCGCTGACGTTGGCGGAATTGTGTACGAACACGAAATCTTTGCCGCCGGTTTCGCCGACGATGCGCGGGTACGATTTGTATGACGCGATATTCTCGCCGACCGTCCGCCACATCGACTGAAAGACGGCCGTACTGCCGGTGAAATGTATCCCGGCCAGGTGCTTGTTCTTGAGGACGTACTCACCGACGTCGGCCCCGCGAGCGGTCACCATGTTGATGACACCGTCGGGCAGGCCGGCTTCTTTGAGTATTTTCATGAGATAATGAGCGGTGTACGTCACCGACGACGCCGGTTTCCAAACGCAGGTGTTGCCCATGATAGCCGGGGCGGTGGGCAGGTTGCCTGCAATCGAGACGAAATTGAACGGCGTCACGGCGAACACGAAGCCTTCCAGCGGGCGGTAATCGAGACGGTCCCAGGTCGCGGCCGGGTTTCCCGGCTGCATGTTGAAAATCTGTTCGGCATAATGGACGTTGAACCGGAAAAAGTCGGCCAGTTCGCAGACGGCGTCGATTTCCGCCTGGAAGACATTCTTGCTGTGTCCCAGCATGGTGGCGGCGTTTATGATATAGCGGTATGGCCCCGCCAGCAGCTCGGCCGCTTTGTTGAAGATAGCGGCGCGCTCGTGCCAGGGGAATTCCTCCCACGTCTTCTTGGCTTTCAAAGCGGCGTCGATGGCCGCGTTGATCTCGTCCTTGCCGCCCTGATAGGACTGCCCCAGGACGAGATTGTGATCGTGCGGCGCGGTAATTTTGACCGGGTCGCCGACGCGGACTTCCTTGCCGCCGATAATCATCGGGACATCTATTTTCTGGCCCTTGAGATCGTCCAGAGCCTTTTTGAGCAGCGATGCTTCTTTCGATCCGGGAGCGTATGAATAAACCGGTTCATTGGCCGGAACCGGCACTTTATAATTACCCATGATATCCTCCGAATGTGTCTTTCCGGTTGTACGGTTTACTTATTTTCCAGGTCATTCCATTCGGCGTTTTCCAGCCACTGCCTGGGACGTTCCAGGAAATGGAGCACGTTTTCGATAAGTGTCCAGTGCTTGTGTTCTTCGTCGGCGATCAGGTCGAGCGTCTTTTTTACTTCGGGTCGGTCTTCTTCACCGGCTTTCTCGCGGTAAAAGTCTTCCGATTTCTTTTCGATTCCCTGTGCCTCTTTCCAGGCGGTGACCACTTCGCCGGAAAAATCCGGCTGGTCGCCGGAATCGGCTATCTGACGGAAAACGTTTTTGGCCGTTTCCATGACTTTGGTCGAGTCTTTCATCATCTCGGCGCCGGACAGGTCGCCATCGCGAAATCTTTTGAAAATATTGTAATGCTTGACTTCGTCGTCGGCCAGATCGAGCAGGATATTTCTAATAACATTATTTCCCGCATTATCCGCCATTTTGCGGTAAAACGCCTCACCGTCCTTTTCCATTTGCATCGCAAATTCGAATACGTTCATATCGAACTCCTTTTATCCTTATTTGTATGTTCCTGTTTAAATCAGTCCCTAAATGTAACAATTAGCGGGAATTTCGCAAGACCCGAATTGTCTTTTGCTCCGGGCCGATTTTTTTTTGAAATTCTTGGCAAATCATTGCGTTTAGTGTATAATTGGCAAATGTCGCAGACCCGCATTTGTCTGCCATTTGACAACTCGATATTGATTTGAAAGTCACAAAATTAAGGAGTAACCAGTATGGGATCACAGGGTGTTCAGACCGCCGGGCCGGAAACCGCCAAACTCCGATGGGACCTGGAATCGATTTTCCCCGGTGAAAGCAAATCCAAAGAATACGCCGACTTCCGCAAACAACTGAAAAACGACCTGGCGTCGGCGCGCAAAGATATCAAGAGCCTGCCGCCGAAACTCGATGATAAGAACCTGGCTGACTGGATAAAACTAATCCTGCGTATTGAAAACATCCAGAACCGCCTGCAGCACGCCTTTTCATACGCCCAGTGTTTGATCAGCCAGGATGTCAACGACGAGGATGCGATTGCCATCTATGGTGAGATGGATGTCATCCATTCCGAATACAAGACGCTGGCTGTGTCGCTCGAAGCCTTTGCGATGGAACAGAGCGATGACTGGTGGCGCAAATTAATCAACGATAAGCGCCTGGATAAGCGCGCGTTCGGGTTCGACGAGATGCGCCGGATTGCCCGGATGAAAATGAAACCGGAATTCGAGGAACTCGCCGCCGAGCTGGCGGTCAATGGCTATCATGCCTGGAACCGGCTTTATGATAAAATTTACGGCGACCTGCGCGTGCAGTTCGAGGAGCCCGACGGCCGTAAAACCGAGCTTTCTCTGGGGCAACTCTCCAAAAAAATGACCAGCTCCAACCGGGACGTCAGAAAACAGGCCCACGAAAAACTGGAAGGCGCGTGGGAGACGGTGGCCAATCAATGCGCGCTGGCCCTGAACTATCAGGCCGGGTTCCGGCTGAACATCTACAAACGCCGGGGGTGGGACTCGCCCCTGATCGAGCCGCTGCAGCAGGCCCGGCTCTCGGAGCAGACTCTGGAGGCCATGTGGTCGGTGGTGGAGAAGGCCATTCCGCGCTTGAAAAAATACATCGACGCCAAAAAGAAACTCATGAAGGTCAACAAGTTTAAATGGTACGATCAGTATGCTCCGACCGGTTCACTCGACACGAAAATAACGTTCACCGAAGCCCGCGATTTTATCTACGATATTATTTCAGGTTTCTCGAAATCACAGGCCGAATTCTCGCGCATGGCCGTCGATAACCGCTGGGTCGAAGCCGAGGACCGTCCCGGAAAAGGCGGGGGAGGGTACTGCACAACTCTCAGCGTCGCCAAACAAAGCCGCATCTTCATGACTTATTCCGATAATTTCAACGACATGGCCACGCTCGCCCACGAACTGGGACACGCCTATCATCATGAGGTTCTCAAAGACATGCCCGCTTTCGGGCGGGATTATCCGCTGACCCTGGCCGAGTGTGCCTCGACTTTCAACGAGCTGCTGGTCTTCGACGGGGCGGTCGAGAATACCAAAAATGACGAAGAAAAACTGCTATTGCTCGATCAGGGTCTGCAGCGGACTTTTGCCCTGTTTCCGAATATCTACGCCCGCTATCTTTTTGATAGCGAATTTTATAAAGAACGCGCCTCGGGTATCGTCAGCCGCAGCCGCCTCGATCAGATCATGCTCGATGCGCAGAAAAAAGCCTACGGCGACATTCTCGAAGGCGACGACGCCTATCATCCGCTGTTCTGGGCTTCGAAGCTGCATTTCTTCCTGACCAACCAGCCGTTCTATAACTTCCCGTACACGTTCGGTTTCCTCTTCGCCTGCGGTGTGTATAGCCGGGCGAAGGCGGAAGGTGCGGCGTTCTCGCCCAAGTACGTGGCGATGCTGGCCGACAGCGGACAGATGGACTGCGAGGACCTGGCGACAAAGCATCTTGGTGCCGATCTGACTAAACCGGATTTCTGGCAGGAATCGGTCGACCTGGCTCTGGCCGATATCGACAAGTTTGTGAAACTGGTTGGATAATATCTTCAGATAGTACAATAAATAAACGGGCCTTCGGGCCCGCTTTTTTGTGCGTCGAAATTTAATTTCGTGGATATTAAAGTTGTGTCAGGTCATGCCCATTCTTATGGGTGAGACCTGACACAAAACAGAACCGTCAGGTCACACGCCTACGGCGCAGGACCTGACGGAACATTTTATTTTAGCAAAACCTTCAGGTCACACTCGTTCGTGCAGAACCTGACGGAACATCATCTTATTGAAATAATGCTCGGCGTTCCGTCGGGTGTTGATCCCGATGTAATCGGGATTGTCACCCGACGGTTTTCTTATATCCGCGCCAGACCGAGGCAGGTGGCGTGGAGAGAGACAACGGTCACGATAAACACTGCCCGGGCGGTGAAATTCTTGAGCTTGAAAAACCGGTACTCCAGCGAGCCATGCTCACAGACACCGATACAGTCACCGCACAATGTACAACTCGACGCCGGTCGACGCTTTTTTATATCGGTCAGATTCAGGGCGTTGTACTTGCACGACAGGCGGCAAATCCCGCAGTCGGTACAGGAGTCGTTGATCTGCACCCGAAACGGCGAGATCCTCCCAAGCCAGTTGGCAACCGGACCGATCGGACAGTATACCGTGCAGTGGGCCATAACGCCTTTTCTTCGCGACCAGAACAGTATAACCGCCACGCCGCCCAGCCCGAACACTAGACCGATTACGGTTGCAGCAATCGATGATACCCCGGCCCAGCGCAGCACAACGGCGGCTGCAATTATCAGGACTAGTATGATCCACCGGGCGGGCGACGTCCAGCCGGGGAGCTTTTGCGGCTTACGCTTGGTATGCGCGGCGGCGTTGTCCCAAGCCCCGATATAGCACAAATGACTGCACCAGGCCGGTCCGACCAGTAGCACGGTCGAGACGAACAGGATCGGCATGAAGAAATGATCTCCCCGGAAAATCGGTCCGGCCAGAATCATGGCCGGGACGGGAAGATGCAGCCGCCCGGTCATGAGGAACTTATCGAAGCCGAGCAAACCGAATATCAGTTGTGCGAAAAATACCGAGGAAAACAACAACCAGATTCTCTTGCGCCAGCGCGCCGTTTTGGCTTTATCCAACATTTTTTCGACGATAAAAGCGGCGTAGATCGCCAGCACGAAAATTTCCATCCAGCCCGCCGTCGGCCAAAACCGTTCCGCCAAGAGCATGGTCAGGGGGACTTTGATCTGCACGAAAATCAACAGCAGACCGGTCGCGATGAACCCTACCGCCGACTCCACCGCCGTCTCAGTATATCGATTGTACCGTGCTTTTAATCTTTTCGTGAAAAACAACAGGGCCGATCCAGCGGTAAATGCAGCCACACCGCCCAGTATAACAGCCATGCGCATCCAGTCCTGATCCAAACGAGTACGTACGGCGGCAATCTGCACGATGGTTTCGCCCCAGATCATGACGCCGGCAAATAACAACACCGGCACGACCATCGCCACCCAGCGGCGTTTGGAGATCATCATAAACGGCAGCAGTGCGAATACCATCATCAGGCCGTAATTTCCTCCGCGCATGAAATGGGCCGAAAGCAGCAGGCAGGACAATATCGCGGGTATATGCATCAAAAATGTCATGGCACGATTCCTGTATTTATCCCCGTAACATGGTTAGTAACATCTTAAACCGCTGGTTGGCTTTGACGGCGTGCGGGACGTTGGCGGGCATCAGGACCATTTCGCCCTGCTCGGCGTGCACTGAATTGCCGCCGATTACCAGCTCGACGGTGCCTTCAAGGATGTGCACGACCGCATCGAACGGCGCCGAATGCTCGCTCAAGTTCTGACCTTCATCGAAAGAAAACAGAGTGATCGTCCCGGCTGCGTTCTTGACCAACGTCCGCGATACGACCGATCCCTCGGCATAATCTACCATCTTCGCCGGATTGTACCGTTTGGCGCCTTCAAGCTGCCCCGATGCTTTGGTTTTATCGTCTGTCATGATCTGTCCTTTGTAAAATATGTCTTGAAGATTTCATCGTCTTCACGTACCGTCCAGCTTTTAAACCCCTTATTATCCGCCAGTTCGATTATCGGGCTCGGCACGAATGGTGTTGTCAGTTCAAAGATTTGTCCGTTTTGCAGGCCGTTCAGCCCCTCGAAGATTCGCCCGAGCGGTTGCTGACCGGCGTTTATCATTACGCGGGCATCGAAAGACGCGTTCACTTGTCTTTCATCCATCCAGTCGGGGCGCCTGGCTGCATCCGTACTACTTTCAGTACCGATACCCATCTGATCCTGACCGACCGCTTTTCTGAGATCGTTGACCAGTTTTCCCAAAGGCAGGTTGCCAACTTTCGCGACCTGACGTACCGTAGCCACTTTGGCCACCGTCCGGCGCAGCACCGGGTTTTTGAGTTTCGCAAACGACGGCGACATGGCGAGCAGTACGTCTTCCAGTTGGGGATACATATCAAGCAGGGTCCCGATTTTCGTGTCGGGGGTTATGTCGACTGTTTTGCTCATTTTGTCCCCCTTAGTCGGCATAGTTCAAAAGCCTCTGCTCGCCGGTGAGAGCCCGTTTCTCGGTCAGGTCCTGGCTTACTTCGAGCGTCCCGAGGTACTCACCGCCCTCGCCGCGCAGCGCGAAATATTCGATACTCAGGAACCGGCCTTTCATCTCGATCCAGAAGGAAGCGCGGCTCTGCTTCCCGCCGTGGAAGTCATCCAGAATCTGCTGGACGATATGCACGCTCGACGGCGGGTGGCACAGTTGTACCTTACGTCCCAGTATAGCCCGGTTGCGGGCGAAAATTCTTTCACGACTCTGCGTGAAATAGCGGACGGTGTCGTCTTTGTCGACGAAGGTCAAATCGAACG
The DNA here is from genome assembly GCA_963702205.1 of uncultured candidate division Zixibacteria bacterium. Classification (GTDB taxonomy): domain Bacteria; phylum Zixibacteria; class MSB-5A5; order GN15; family PGXB01; genus CALAMC01. Next base: position 284,647 of record OY969724.1, on the reverse strand, counting down.
GTATGGTGTTGAGCATGGCCGTCAGTTCGGTGACATTAAAGGCTCCGCTGGGAAGTTGTATTTTGCCCGATGTTTCACCCGAATCCTCTATGTTCACCCCCTCCGGCTGCCATTTATCCTGCGGATCGTACAGGCAAAACCCGATTTCGATGCTTTGTTTATATATATTGTACCATTCATCGTCGGTCAGGGCATCCAAGCACATCGGAAAGAGGATGTTTTCCTCTTTGAAGATCATCTCTTCGACCGCATCGACCGCCGGTGACAGGGTCAACTCGCATAAGGCGGAGAGTTCATCGGTTGAAATGCCTTCAGACATTCGAAGCGCCTCCACTGCCGCTTTCAGGAATGCTCTTGTCTCATCGTGCTTGCCCCACATGACGGTCGGCGGACCGCTGATCCCGTGTTTTTCGAGATATGGGAAAAGCAGATTTTCTTTGCGCTGATAGTGTTTGTCGACGTCGCACAGGGAGTGTACGTGCGACCTGATATTGTTAAAAAGATCCCGGGCGTCTTCATCGGACATGATCGGTTTGATTTCGGCAAACAGCTTGCGCAGGGTGCTTATTTCCCATTCGAGACCGTGATTTTCTTTCTTGAATGTATCGACCGGGTGCCCCGGCGGGACATCTTTGGCGCCGGTCTGGTCGAGATTGCCCTTGAGGACGGCGCTGTGTATGTCGCACAGGCTGAGAATTTCTTCCTGCGGCAGCCCATCGGAAATAAGCTCCTGTTCCACTTCGACCACGTCGCCGTACGGTATCTTGCCCAGAAGGTGCACCAGCTGGTTTTTGACCGCGTCTGGGGCTTCGCCGTCGTGCAGCTTCAGAATCATGTGTTTCAGAAGCTCGCGGCGCTTTTGTGCATTATTGATTAATTCACTCATTTCGACACCCGTATTATAATGTGTTTCTCTTTTCAAGTATCTCTCCGCGCAGGCCGATTTTAACCAGCGCGACGGGGATATTCTTTTGCGCGTTTTGCAGCGCTCTTAGTACTATCTGCATAAGACCGAAACAGCAGGGGACTTCCATAAAGGCGATCTCGACCGACTTGATATCATTGCCGGCGAATATTTCGGTCAGCTTAGTCAAATACAGCTCGACGTTGTCCAGTTTGGAACAGCCGATCAGAAGCGTCTTTCCGGCCAGAAACTGCCCGTGGAAATTGGCCAGCGCGAACGGGACACAATCGGCGGCGATTAAAAGATTGGCCTTGTCAAAATATGGCGCTTGAGTCGGGGCGAGGTATAGCTGCACCGGCCAGTTGCGCAGCTGTGATTGCTGTTGCAAGCCGCTGGCGCTGTCGACGGCCATTGCCGCCGTTGTCGCTGAAACACCAAAAGTCCGCATCGCCGAACCGGGGCAGGATTGACCCGTGTGAATCTGCTGAAGTTCCGGGTTGGGATGGGAGGCTTTGGGCAAAGAGGCGGCATTGAGCCGGTTCAAATGATTTTCCACCGCCGTTTCGTCATATTCAGCCGCTTCGCGCTCTTCCATATGAATCGCGTCCTGCGGACATTCGCCGAGGCAGGCCCCGAGCCCATCGCAGTAGGTTTCGCTAACCAGCCGTGCCTTGCCGTCGATTACCTGTATCGCTCCCTCGGCGCAGGCGAAGACACACACTCCGCAGCCGTCGCATTTTCCTTCGTCTATCGTGATAATTTGTCTGACCGCCATTTTCCGCCTCCGTCAACTATTATTGGTTACGCGACAATTATCGGAAAATGGACAGAATTAGTCTTTGACTGAAGTCAAAGAATTGCAAAAATTCAGATATCCGGAGAAATTAAGGAAATATCTTTGTAAACATGAAAAACCATCGGGAAGTGGTTCCCGACGGCGTTTGAAGATAAAATATTTCCTTGGTCACTACGGACAAACCGGAGCCGAACCCTGAGGACTTTCATATTTGTAGGCAATTATATATAATATGTCCAAAAGATTCACTGCGTGATCGCCATTGGCATCCAAAAGCTCATCACATCCTTCTGGATTACCCGGCCCGGGCGGCGTATTGTACTTATAGGCGATTAGGTACAGTATATCCAGAAGGTTGACGGCATTGTCGCTGTTGGCGTCGCCGGGAAGACCCCAATCCTGACAACAAGAAGATTTTGTCCATTGGGCGAGAAAGGCGGAAACCTTGCCGCCAGCAATAGTAAAAGCACCTCCTGCTACCAGTTTTCCCTGATAGACGGCCAACGCATAAGTCCATTCATTCATCCCGGAGCCAAGTTTTGACCAAAACGTGTCCTTCCAGGCAGAAATATACAGATTTGATTCACCCCAGGCAGTATCACTTCCTGCAATTAGTTTCCCATCATAAACAGCCATGGCGTAGCCATCTATGTCCAAACTTTCTCCCATAGCTGACCATGAAATGCCGTTCCATTTGGCAATGCAATAGGCATAAATCCCTCCGGCCGAGTTGAACCACCCGTTAGCAATCAAGTCGGTATTAAAAACCGTTAATGCATCTACGGTTGGATATCCTGCAACCGGACCCATTCCCGTTCCAAGAGATGCCCAGGAAGAGCCGTCCCATGACGCAATGGAATTGGCGGGGCTTCCGCCTGCGGAAGTAAAATACCCTCCGACTATCAACTTCCCCTCATAGTTGGTCAAGGCAGAGACTTTTGAATACGGCGTACCGCCTATGCCCGATCCCAACGGCGACCAGCTACTCCCATCCCACGATGCAATCAGGTTAGCAGGATTACCCTCGGCTGCATCAAAACTGCCGCCGGCTATCATCTTGCTGTCATATTCACAGATTGCGCGGACACTACCATTAAAACCTCCTCCAAGAGGGGACCATGAAGAACCATCCCATGCGGCGATATAATTCGCCGGAATACCACCTGCCAAAGAAAAGTCTCCGCCTACAATAAGAAGGTTATCATATATGGCCAATGCAAGAACTTCGCCATTCAAACCTGTACCAAGCTGCGACCAAGTGGAACCGTCCCAGGATACAATGTGGTTGAAGTCTCCATCTGCAGCAGAAGCAAAGCGACCTCCAATAATCAATTTATCTTCATAGACAATCAATGCATTTACCTGATCATTAATCCCAGGTCCTAAAGAGGACCATGTCGTCTCGTTCCATGAGGCAATACAATTGGCACTGGTTCCGCCCGCCGTGGTGAATTTTCCGCCTGCCATCAGATTACCGTCGTAGACAATTAGAGTCAAGACATAGTAATTCATCCCGGATCCCATAGTCAGCCAGGTGGTTCCATTCCATATGGCAATACAATTAGCAACAGTTCCTCCGGCCGTGATAAACCCTCCAGCTGCGATTAGATTTCCATTATATACGGTTAGGGAAGAGACATAGGGATCGTATCCTCCATTCATCCCCGACCCCAGGGGTAACCATGTCGTCCCATTCCATGAGGCAATATTATTGGCACTGGTTCCGCCCGCCGTGGTGAATTTTCCGCCTGCCATCAGATTCCCGTCGTATACGGTTAGAGAAGATACATAAGGGTTATCTTCGCCATTTATCCCGGACCCCAAAGGTGACCAGATCGAGCCATTCCATAAGGCAATGCAATTGGCACTGGTTCCTCCCGCAGTCGAAAATCTTCCTCCGGCAACCAAATTGCCGTTGTAAATTGTTAGGGAAGACACATACGGGTAGTATTGACCATACATTCCAGATCCCAAGGGTGACCAGGTTGCCCCATTCCATGAGGCAATTTTATTGGCACTTGTCCCCCCCGCAGTGGTAAAGTAGCCTCCCGCAATCAAATTACCGTCATATATGGTCAATCCTGTAACCAGGCTGTTCATCCCCGACCCCACGCCTGACCAACTTGTCCCATTCCATGAGGCAATATAATTGGTACTGGTTCCGCCTGCGTAGGTGAAGTAACCTCCCGCGATCAGACTACCGTCGTATACAATTAGGGCCGAGACATAGCCGTCTGTCCCTGATCCCAATGCTGACCAACTGCTTCCGTCCCAGGAGGCAATGTTGTTGGCAATGATGCAACCGGCAACACTGAAATTGCCACCCATAATCAGAGAATTATTATATATCGCCATCGCATTTATATCTCCATCGACTCCGGGAATGCAAGGCGAAATGCTATTGTCCCAATACACATCATCTGGATGGTCGAACTTTTCATTGGATGTTATAGGCGCGAACACAGGCTCGCCCGTAGTCGGATCAATCAACGGTGTCAAACCATCCATATCCAACTCTCCCTGGTAACCGGACAGACGCGCCGCAGCCAAATCAAAACGACCGTCAGCCGTCATAAAATCGGCGATACTTTTGCCCTGCTTTTGGTGTTCCCCAAAAGAGGTCTGCCCATATGAATTCGTGTTTGTCAGCAGAAAAAGCATAGGCATGATGCTGCAGATGATTTTTAAAGAAAAGAAGGCCTTCATATACCCTCCGGCGAAGATGGTGCAATAATGCGGTTCGGGTGCTGCCGAATCCTCTGTAAATATAGTCTTTTTCTGGGTTTTGACAAGAAAGATGTCATATGTTCGGATTTGCATAAAGCCGGGGAACGATGAATTCTAAATCTTCTCTCCGTCGGCTATGGCACTCAAACGATCGGGGTCGGTGATCTTTATCTTCTTATGATCGACTTCGATTATCCCCGCGTCCATGAACTTGCGCAGGTTGCGCGACAACGTCTCGCTGATCGTCCCGAGACGGTTAGCCAGCTCGGTTTTGGTTATATCGAGATGAATCGTACTGTTCCCGACACGCGCCGCTTCGGAGAGCATGAACGCCGCCAGGCGTGCGGGCACTTCTTTGAGTGACAGCTGTTCGATCTGATTGTTGAAATCGCGCAGAAAGGCCGACATCGAACCGATAATTTTAAGGGCAATCTGCGGCGAACTTTCCAGCAGACGCACGAAATCGTTTTTTGGGAAATAAGCGACAGTTGAATTATCCAGCGCCGCGCAGTTGGCCGGGAATTTGTTGCCGTGGAATATCGCCACCTCGGCGAATATTTGTCCCTGCCTGATCTGGTGAAGGGTGTATTCTTTGCCGTCGGGCGATGCTTTGTACAACCGTACCTGACCATCGAGCAAAATATAAAATCCCGTAGCCGGGTCGCCTTCCATGAACAGCATTTCGCCTTTGGATAGACTGCGGATCAATGCGATGGACTCAATGGCTTTTAATTCTTCGTCGTTGAGACCGCGTCCGAGATAACTGCTTTTCAAAAGTTCGGTACTTGTCATGGCAGTAGATTATATAACCGGCAGTGCCTTAAGGGCAACAGTATTATTTGATCGCTTTATGAATCGCGGTGATTCCGAAAAACGGCAGTTTGTATGACACTTCGGAAAATCCGGCGCTATGGAGTATTTCCGCCACCTGGTCGGCGCTATAGAAGCGGGGTATCGACGACGCCAGGTATTTATAGCCGCCTTTCGAGCCGGAAATCAAACCGCCGAGCTGGGCCACGGTGAGACTAACATACAGGTGCATTATCTTGCGGAAGACTTTGTATTTCGGCTGGCTGGTTTCCAGGCAGATAAACCGCCCGCCCGGTTTGAGCACCCGGCAAAACTCGGCAAAATGGGGGAGAAGACCGCCGCCGGTGGAATTGATATTGCGCACGGCGAACGAGATAGTCACGAGGTCGAAAAAGTTATCTTCGAATGGCAGGGACCGGGCGTCGCTGATGACGAATTGTATTTTATCTCCGTCCGGTTTACGACGTGCCAGGCGAGTCATCGGCAGGGAAAAATCGGCCCCGTAGACTTGCGTCCCGTTTTGCTTGAGATCATAGAGCTTCTGGGCCAGTTCGCCGGTGCCGGTGCAGACGTCCAACCAGCGCTCCCCGCCGCCTTCGGCGCCCATCCGGGCGGCCCGGTTACGGCAGACGACATCGACCCCGAGCGTCAGGAGATGGTTGAGAAACTCATACGTCCCCGGTATTTCGGCGTATATTTTTTGAAGGCCTTTGTTCATATCAATTTTTTTCGTTTCCTTCCTGCCCTAAATATCAGATACAGCGCCAATTGTCAATATATTGGTCAATCTGTGGGAAATTGTGCAGTCTTTCACGATAGATACGAACTCGGAACATTTAATCGCCATATTCGTTTAAAGACACGCGGCATAATAGACAAATAAAGTCCATTATGCCGGCGGAACGGCCCGTATAATGTCGTGCATGGAGTCTAACAAAAATGGAAAGGTGGTTAAAAGTGAATATGAACGTATCCGATAAAGCGGTCGAGCAACTAAAAAAACTCGAAATAGGCAAAGAAAAATTTCTGCGAATTTCTATCGTCGCGGGCGGTTGTTCGGGTATGACCTACGCCGCCGCCATTGATACCGTACTGGCCGACGCCGATGAGGTCCTGTTCGAGAAAGACGACGTCCGCATTGTGTCGGAATTCAAGAGCATGCTGTATCTGGACGGGCTGAATATCGATTACAGCGACGATCTCATCAACGCCGGCTTCAAATTCACCAATCCCAACGCCAGTAAATCGTGCGGGTGCGGAGCCAGCTTTGCGGCCTGATGGGACGGATAGTGCTATGAGTCGGCAGCCGATTGAAATAACCGGGGGCGAGTCGGTATATTGCATAAATACCACGCAGTTGAAGACGGCGTACGATATGGTCATGGGCGACAGCGACGGTGCCGCCCGCCTGCACGCGCAACTCGACGTGCTTGAGGCCGATTTCAACCGCAACGATCGGGCGGCCCTGGCTTTTTTAATAATCGACCGCCTGATCAAATCCCCCAAATAAATCCGGAAATGTCTGATTTTAATCCTGACAGCCCGGTATATCCGGGCTTTTATTGTATAAAATAAGGCCGATAATACGTTATATTTGAGATGATGACCAATAAAGACCATACCTGTGATTGCGGCTGCAACTGCGATGTAACCACCGCGCCCGAAACGCGCCTTTTGAAATACAAACGTGAGTTTTTCTGCGCCGCCAGTCTGTTATTCCTGCTGGCGGGGTTCGTGATCAACGCCGTCGGGGCCAGGTTTGGCGGAGCTTTGTTCTCCCAAAATATGCCGACCGCCAGCCTCGTCATGTATCTTCTGGCCATTGTCGCCGCCTGGTGGCATGTCGCGCCGTCGTTTTATGGTTCAATCAAAAAACTTCGGACCGATGTATCCGTCCTGATGACCATAGCCGTCATTGGAGCGGTTGCTATCGGCGACTATTTAGAAGCGGCCACGGTTGCCTTTTTGTACGCCCTGTCACTGGTCATGGAAAACTGGTCGGTAGGGCGGGCCAAAAACGCAGTCGCCGCCCTGATGGATTTAAAACCGCTCACCGCGCGCGTTATCGGTGATGGTGGCGAGACCTCGATTACGCGCGTCGAAGAAGTTTCAATCGGGCGAGCCGTGCGCGTCCTGCCGGGTGAAAAAATCCCGCTCGATGGCAAAATAACCAGCGGATCGACGTCGGTCGATCAGTCACCCATCACCGGCGAATCGGTGCCGGTCGAGAAAAACATCGACGATGAAGTTTTCGCCGGGACGGTCAACAATCAGGGGGCGTTTGAATTCGAAGTCACCCGGACCTCATCCGACACCACGCTGGCGCGGATCATCCATCGAGTGGCCGAAGCGCAGACGCATCGCGCACCGGTAGAACAATGGATACAAAAATTCGCCCGCTACTATACTCCGGCGATGTTGATCGGGGCCATACTGGTAGCGGCCATTCCGCCGCTGGTGGCGTCGGCGTCGTTTAATGTCTGGTTTTATAACGCGCTGGTGATGCTGGTCATTTCCTGCCCCTGCGCCCTGTTGGTGTCAACGTCGGTCAGCATCATGGCCGGACTGGCCTCATCGGCCCGGGCGGGGGTGCTGGTGAAAGGCGCGGTGTACCTCGAGGCGCCCGCCCATCTTGAAGTAATCGCCTTCGACAAAACCGGCACGCTCACGTCGGGACGGCTCGAAGTTCGCGAAGTTCTTCCGCTGGAAGATCATACGCCGGAACACCTCCTGGCCAACGCCGCCTCGCTGGAATCGTACAGCGAACACCCCATCGCCCGCGCGATAGTGCGCCGGGCCGATCAAGACGGCGTGAAGTACAACGACGTCTCCGAGTTTCAGAGCATTCGCGGCAAGGGGGCCGAAGCGGTCATGAACGAGAAAAAATACTGGATTGGATCGCACCGCTACATTCACGAACGTGCTCCCGAGCACGAGCATTTTCATAACGAAGCCACTTCGCTGGAAAATTCCGGTCAATCTGTGATAGCGGTCGGCAACGACGACCACGTCTGCGGGCTGATTAGCCTGGCCGATATGCTTCGTCCCGACGCCGCCGAAGCCATCGCCCGTCTTAAAACTCTCGGCATCAAGAAAACCGTACCTGCTTACCGGGGACATCGAAGCCGCGGCCCGTACTATTGCCGAGATGGCAGGAATCGACGAGTATCGAGCGGAACTTCTGCCCGACGATAAAGTCGAACTGATCCGACACCTTGTCGACGAGCGAAAGCACGTCGCTATGGTCGGCGATGGCGTTAACGATGCACCGGCGCTCGCCGCTGCTACCGTCGGTATCGCCATGGGTGCGGCCGGGACCGACGCGGCCATCGAAACCGCCGATATCGCGCTCATGTCCGATGATCTGAGCCGAATACCGTGGCTGATCGCACATTCGCGGCGGGTTATGGGTATGATCAAGCAGAATGTTATTTTCGCCCTGTTGATCAAGGCGACTTTCATGATTCTCGCCTGGCTGGATATGGCGACGCTCTGGATGGCTATCTTCGCCGACATGGGCGTCACGCTGTTGGTGGTTTTCAATTCGTTGAGACTGCTTAACACGAAGCTTAAATGACAATATTACAAATTCCCGTAATCACTTGCTTTCCCGTGTATATTTGTGCGCGGCACATGTCCACATGTGTTGTGCGCAGCAGATGAAGTGCGCCGGAAGTTTGTGCGCGGCACATGTCCACATGTGCCCGAGCGTGGGGTAAAATCGTTCCGTCAGGTGTTGATTTCGACGAAAACGAAATTGTCACCTGACGGAAACCGTATCACAAATTCCCGTATTCACTTGATTTCGCGCGTATATTGTCCGTACATTATAAATTCACGAAAACGAAAATTCCACATTTGAGGAGATAAAATGGAAAAGTACGAACTTAAAATCGCCAATGGTTTTGATCCGAGAACACAAAAGCAGATCGGATTCTGGGCCGCTCAGCTTGAGTACCAACTTAAGAAGCTCAAAAATGCCGTGAAAGGTCTGACCGTCAAACAGCTCGAATGGCAGCAAAAGCCGGGTATGAATACGGTCGGCATGCTCCTGGCCCACAACGCGCTGGTCGAAGTGTGGTGGGTATGCATCGCGCCCAATGAAATTCAATGGAACCCCGACGGCAAAAAAATGACGGTGAAAATTCTCGGCTTCGAAGACGACGGCATGCCGCTGGCGCCGAACGGAAAGCACCCGTCGTATCTGAAAAACTACACGATTGAAAAGTACCTGTCGGCGATGGCCAAAGCCCGGCGGGCGATTTTAAAAGAAATGAAGACCTGGCGTGATAAAGACCTCGATAAATTTTATACTTTGAAACACGGCAAAAAAAGTGCAAAATTCACGCGGGCCTGGACCTTGTACCACGTGTTCGAACATTTCTGTACCCACCACGGTCAGATTCTCCTGCTGAAACATCTCATGCAAAACGCCGGTGTTTTGGCGAAGAAAAAGACAAAGTAATTCCGTAGAAATAACATAGTGAAGTTTAAAAAAAGTAGGTCGGGTTCCGAGTGGAGCGAAGTGTAACGAGAAACCCGACAAAAAGATGTCAGGTTTTTCATCCCCGCGGTTACGGGGATTCAGAACCCGACCTACTGGTCTGTTTACAGGATTAGCCTCCCGGGAACCGCAACACGAAATCCCTGTTTTGTACCCTATCAAGCATATATAAAAAGGAGCGGAGATGAAATTTGTCGTATGTCTGGCCCTGGTGTTTTTCGTCATAGCCGGGGTGAGAGGAGAGATAGTGACTAAATCGGTGGAATACAAAGACGGCGACGCCGTCCTCGAGGGCTATCTGGCCTGGGATAACGCCACCAGCGCCAAACGGCCGGGCGTGCTGGTCGTGCACGAATGGACCGGTCTCAACGATTACGCCAAATCGCGCTGCCGCCAGCTGGCCGAACTGGGCTATGTGGCGTTCGCGGTGGATATGTACGGTAAAGGGATCCGCCCGCAGACAACGGAAGAAGCGTCAAAGCAGGCGAGCATATATCGCAACGACCGCCCGCTCATGAGGCGGCGTGTCACGGCCGGGCTGAACGTCCTTCGGGGCAACGAACTCTGCGACAACGGCCGCATCGCCGCGATCGGTTACTGTTTCGGCGGCGGGACGGTCCTGGAATTAGCGCGCTCGGGGGCCGATATTGACGGCGTGGTCAGTTTCCACGGCAACCTCGACACGCCCGATCCCTCAATAGCCAAAAATATCAAGTGCAAAATTCTTGTGTGCCACGGCGCCGACGACCCATATACTTCCTTCGACCAGATCAAAGCCTTCATGGATGAAATGCGCGCGGCCAACGTCGATTATCAATTCATAATATATTCCGGCGCGGTGCATTCCTTCACCAATCCCAATTCCGGCAGCGATCCCTCGAAAGGCGTCGCTTACAATGCGTCGGCTGATAGACGTTCCTGGCAGCACATGAAAGATTTCTTCTCCGAGATATTTAAATAGACGATTGGGTCATGGTCGCCCATTAGTGCGCGGCACATGTCCACATGTGCCCGAGCGTCTGGAGGATGCACGGAAAAGGGGGCAGATGTGGAGAGGCTGTCCCAAAAGTGTTCCGTCGGGTGTTGATTTCGACGTGGTCGAAATTGTCACCCGACGGAAACCGTTGAAAGACCGCAGGGTCACATCCCGACTTCGTCCAGACAAGACCCCGCGGAACTTAAAAAGAGTACTTTTGAGACAGCCTCTGGACATCTGCCGCCCACTATAATAACAGGTCTCTTTCCACGGCACGAATCACCTCCTTGATCTGTCCCGTAATTTAACCTGTTACCTATGTCCCCGGTCTAAATTGTTACCTGTCTGCCCGGTTTATACCCCATGATGGAACCCACAGCAAGCTGTGGGCGACACAATCTTCGTACGTTGCGCCCGGACGGGGTCGCCCGCAGCTTGGGGCTTGTTGAAAAAGTCTGTTCGGTCAGGTCCTGCGTCCCGATTTATCGGGGCGTGTGACCTGACCGCATTGTAAGTCATTGAAGCTAAAGAAGCCATCAGGTGTCGATCCCGACTTCGTCGGGATAATCACCTGACGGAATATATTTGTACCCCTTTTTCAACAAGCCCCTTGCTGCGGGAATATTCGTTTGAAATTCTTATGCCCGGTGGTTCGCAAACCTGCCGGGTTTTTAGAAAACAATAGCCTTGACAATATTACCCCCGTATAATACTATTGTCCGCGAATCGGGGATGGGGTCCCCCTTAGAACCGCCCGGGCCGGGCTGATGACTCCTGCCGCGCAGGTTATTGGTGCGGCCGGGTCAGGAAAAATGCATATCACCCGCCGCACGGGGGCTTTTTTTATGGCCGCAACGCGACCCGGAACAGGTTGATTTAAGGAGGACTTTCTCATGTTTCAGAAATTTGCCTGGCTGGCTTTGGCCGGTGCCCTGGGCACTTTGGCACGCTACGGGTTAGCCGGGCTTGTTCACCGCATCGACGGCATTTCATTTCCGTGGGGGACGATCACCGTAAATATCCTCGGCTGCTTTCTGACCGGCCTGATCTGGGCTTTGCTGGAAAGCCGCTGGCCCGCTACCGGGCAAGTCAGAATTTTGGTGCTGGTTGGTTTTATGGGTGCGTTCACGACTTTTTCCGCGTTTATTTTCGAGACCGGCCAGATGCTTAACGCCGCCCAATGGACTTCCGCCGCCGGTAATATTTTGTTGCAAAACGGGCTGGGTTTGATTGCGTTGTTTATCGGGGCAGCCCTCGGACGCTTAATTTAAAGGAGTATCGATTATGGAACTTCCTTCCAGCTCTCTGTTGTTGCGGATTTTTATAGGGGAGAGCGACAAAATCGACGGCCGACCACTCTACGAGGTCATCGTCGAGGAAGCCCGCAAGCGCGGCATGGCCGGGGCGACGGTGGTGCGGGGCTTTCTCGGTTTCGGCGCCAACAGCCGGATTCACACATCGAAACTGCTTCGGCTGTCCGAAGACATGCCGGTCATTGTCGAGATTGTCGAAACCGAAGATAAGGTCGAGGCGTTTCTGCCGGACCTGAACAAGATGATCGGCGAGGGACTCGTGACGCTGGAAAAAGTCCGGGTTATTGTCTATCGCCACAACCACACCGAATAGGCCATATTATATTCAGAAACCTGCTTGACTTTTTCGGATTCGATACGTTTATAATTCTGGTTCGGCGACAGAAGGTCGCCGGGGTAATTTTTTAACTTTTAGGAGGCTGTTCAATGGACGGCACTGATGGCAGTCATAAACGTCACTTTGCAGAAGACGAAATGACGCAAAGCGGACCCGATGACTCTGAGTTGCGGCGAATTCGTCACGCTGCCGCCGATGCAATCGGCCTTTGCTCCGTCCGAGCATAGCCCCCGATTCATCTCCGGCGGCGGTCGGCAATCCGTCGCAACCGAAACGGAGGTGAATCATGATTCAGAAAAATCCAATATTAATTCCCGAATTGCGCGAAATGCTCGCGGCCAAAAATGCCCGGGCCCTGAATGAATTCGTCAAGGCCAACCACCCGGGCATCGTGGCCGAGCTTATATCCGCGCTCGACGTCAAAGAAGCCTGGGAACTGTTGCGGCAGGTTGATTCGCCGCACCGGGCCGAGATTTTCAGCCATCTCGACGAGGACCTTCAGGTGGCGATGGTTGAAAATGTCCGCCGTGAGGAAATAGCCAGTATCCTGGCCGACATGCCGCCCGATGACCGCGCCGATCTTTTTAAGGAGCTGTCCGAAGACAAACGCGAGGCCATCCTGCCCGTCCTTGCCCAGGCGGAACGGGAGGATATCCGTCGGCTGGTATCCTACGAAGAAGGCACCGCCGGCGCGGTTATGACGTCGGATTATGCCACCCTGCCCCGGCAGCTTACCGCATCGCAGGCTATCGCCCACCTCCGCCAGGTGGCGCCGGATAAAGAGACGATCTATTACGCGTATGTTGTCGATGAAAACCGCAAGCTGCTCGGATTCGTCTCGCTCAAGGATCTGATTATCGCGCGGAGCAACGCTCTTGTCGAAGATATCATGCACCGTGAGGTTATTTTCGCGCGGGTCGATGACGATCAGGAGGACGCCGCCAATAAAATCCAGAAGTACGATCTTTTGGCTCTCCCGGTCCTCAACGGCGGCGACGCTCTGGTCGGAATCATCACGCACGACGATGCTCTCGACATCATCACGCAGGAGCATACCGAGGATATGGAAAAGCTGATGGCTATCACCGGCAGCCATGAAGCGGGCGTGTACCTTAAAACGTCGTCCTGGCTGCATTTCAAAAACCGGGCGTACTGGATTATCGGTCTGGCGGCGCTCGGGCTTGTCTCCGGCCTCATCATTCACAGTTTCGAAAATACGCTCATGAATCTGCTTATCCTCGCTTTGTATATGCCGATGGTGGCCGATACCGGCGGCAATACCGGGAGTCAGTCGGCGACGGTTGTCGTGCGCGCGCTGGCGCTGCACGAGATCTCGCCCGGAGACGTACTGAAAGTGCTTTTCAAGGAATTCAAAGTCGCGATTCTTCTGGCGATCGTCCTGGCGGTCATGTCGTGGGGCAAGGTGATGTTTCTTTCCAGCAGCACCGACATCCCGATGCACTTCCCGTTGACACGCATCGCTTTTGCCATCGCCATCGCGCTCGGATTGCAGGTCGTAACCGCCACCATAATCGGGGCCCTTTTGCCGCTGGGTGCGGCCAAAATGAAATGGGACCCGGCTGTTGTGGCCAGCCCGGCGTTGACGACAATTGTTGATATATCGGGACTTCTGATTTATTTTGCGACGGCGAAACTTTTGCTCGGCATATAGATTATGATCTTGCAGCTTTGCCGGTGGATGATTTAATATTACAGGAGAAGCGAAATTGAGGTCGGAATCGATTATGGTCGTTTTTCTGGGGGTCATTTTTGGCTGTGTCGCCGCCGCGATGGCTTATTTGATCTCATACAACGAATACCGCCACCACTTCGCCGAGAAAACAAAAATCCGCCGTAACTCGCTCGAAACGGCTCTGATCGCTTTTGCGTTCTTTTTTGGTTTGTCGCTGATATTATCCATAATCCTCCCCAGGTTTCTTTGATATGTCTGGCCCTAAGACTAAATCAATAAGTAAGTTCCGCCCGTTTCCCGCATCCCGAGCGGAAAATGATAGACATGCGGCATTTCTTTGATTAAATTATACATACAATGAGCGTTTTTTAACCGTTGGCTGAAATTACAGCCTGGTTTTGTGGGGAGGCTTGATGCCCGAGCAGTTAATTGTCTACAAGAATTTTTCGAGCCCGATGGGCCCCATGATCGGTGGCGCGACCAATAAAGGTGTCTGCTTTCTGGAATGGCACGCCCGGGGCGGCGTCGGCCTCATCTTGGCCCGTGTCGAGCGGCGCTATAAAACCCCGACCATCGAAAGCGCCAACGGCCATCCCCACTTGAATAATCTTGAAAAGCAGCTCGAACGATATTTCAACGGCTCTCTGAAAAAATTCACGGTTAAAATCGACGTCACCGGCACGCCGTTCGAGATGAAGGTCTGGCAGGAGCTTCTGAAAATCCCCTATGGCCAGACCCGCAGCTACGCCGATATCGCAAAAGCCGTCGGCAGCCCCAAAGGCGTGCGGGCGGTCGGACGGGCCAACGGCGCCAATTATCTCGCGGTCGTGATTCCCTGCCACCGGGTTATCGAAAGCTCCGGCGGGCTGGGCGGTTATGGTGGCAAGCTCTGGCGCAAGAAACGTCTTCTGGAACTCGAAAGCGGCGTCGAACCGCTGAAGTTATAATAAAGCCCGAGTATTGTTGGAGTGCCCCACGGCATCGCATAAGTTATCCCTTGTCCAACTCAATAGCTCGTATTATCTTGCCGACTTAATAAAATGTCATTCCCGTGGCATGGTAGGTCGGGTTCCGATCCAGATGTAATCGGGAGAGAAACCCGACAATAGTACCGGGAACAACACGAATCAGGATTGGAAAATATTATGGCGAAAAATAAAGAACCCAGGACGGCGATCACACCCACCCGCAATGATGACTACCCCGAATGGTACCAACAGGTCATCAAAGAATCCGATATGGCCGAGATGTCCCACGTGCGGGGCTGCATGGTTATCAAACCGTGGGGCTACGGCATCTGGGACAATCTTAAAAACGAACTCGACGCCCAAATAAAAAACACCGGCCACGACAACGCCTATTTTCCGCTGTTTATCCCGCTGTCGTTCATGGAAAAAGAGGCGGCGCATGTCGAAGGTTTCGCCAAAGAATGCGCCGTTGTCACCCACCACCGCCTCGAACTGAAAGACGGCCGACTGATCCCGACCTCGCCGCTCGAAGAGCCGCTCGTGGTCCGGCCGACGTCGGAGACCATCATCGGACGCTCGTTCGCCAAATGGGTGCAGTCGTACCGCGACCTGCCGCTTTTGATCAACCAGTGGGCCAACGTCGTCCGCTGGGAGATGCGCCCGAGAATATTTTTGCGCACTACCGAATTTTTATGGCAGGAAGGCCACACCGCCCACGCCTCGGAACAGGAAGCCCGCGAAGAGACTTTGAAAATGCTCGAAGTGTACCGCTGGTTCGCTGAGGAAGTTATGGCTGTGCCGGTAATAGTCGGCGAGAAGACGCCGTCGGAGCGTTTCCCCGGCGCGGTTAACACATACTGTATCGAAGCCATCATGCAGGATTGCAAAGCGCTGCAGTCGGGCACGTCGCACTATCTCGGTCAGAACTTCGCATCGGCCTTCGGGATAAGCTTTCTCAACACCGACGGAGTACAGGAGGACGCCTACACGACGTCGTGGGGGGTGTCGTCGCGCATGATCGGCGCCATGATCATGGTGCACGGTGACGACGACGGTCTTCGCGTCCCGCCCAAGGTCGCCCCCAAACAGGTCGTGATCATACCGGTGCTCCGCGATGAAGCCGACAACATCGCCATTATGGAATACATCGATACGGTCGCCAAATCGATCTCCTCGCAAACGTACAATGGCAAGCCGGTGCAGGTGTTTGTCGACACCAAGGACATCCGCTCGGCCGAGAAAAAATGGAACTGGGTCAAGAAAGGTGTGCCGCTGCGCATCGAGATCGGCGCGAGGGATGTCGAATCGGGAACCGTGTTCATGAACCGCCGCGACCTGCCGGGCGAAAAACTGACGCCCTCAAAAGACGAAGTCGCGGCCATGATTCCGGGCCTGCTTGACGAGATACAAAAGAACTACTACGATCAGGCCAAAGAGTTTCTGGAGAAGCACACGTACTACGACGTCGACACGTACGATAAATTCGTGGCTTTCTTCACGCCGAAAAACGCCGACAAGCCGGAAATCCACGGCGGTTTCGCCTGGTCCAAATGGTGCGACAGCGCCGAATGCGAAGCCAAAGCCGCCGAGATGAATGTCACCATCCGCTGCCTGCCGATGAATCAGAGCGGCACTGAGGGCAAGTGCGTCATCTGCGGTAAACCGGCCAAAACCGACGCCGTCTTCGCCAAGGCGTACTAGGCTCTTCTTTGGCATAGCATAGCGAAATTGCTCAAAGCCCCGCCTCGGCGGGGCTTTTTGGGGGCTTTGCGTAATTCATTTGGACTTGCGAAAATTCCTGATTTTGATATATTTAATTTTATTATAAGAACGACCTTTTTCTGTCACGCAAAGTCTACTCGCCGGAGGTACTATGAAAACACGGATAATTGAATTCACCGCGTTGATTTTTATCCTGTCTTTGATTGTCTTCTCCGATACGACAGCCGCGAACACAAACCGGCGAGCCGGGCAATACAAGTCTGACGTGCCGACAGTCATCACTGAAAACAAGGGCCAATGGGATGAAAACATTCTGTTCCGAGCCAGCGGTGACGGTGCGACTTTTTGGTTTACAAGGGACGGTATTTTCTGCCAATTTTTGCGGACTGTGGACGCTGCGTCCGGTTCGGGGCACCAGAGTATGACGAATAAATTATCCCGCCCTGATTCATTAATTGGCATTGTGGTGAAGGCGGAATTTGCGGGGCGCAATCCCCAAGCCGAAGTAATCGGCCTGGGACGGCTCGACTATCGCTGCAATTATTTCCTCGGCAATGATCCGGCGCGCTGGCAGAGGGATGTCGCCAATTACTCCGGAGTTACATATAAAGGCATTTATCCCGGCATCGATATCGAATTTTCGTTCAATGCGGCGGGTCAGGCCATTTATGAATATAAAATCGCCGAGGGCGCCGATGCAAACCTGGTCGATATCGGATTTCAGGGCGCGGAAAACGTGGTTATTGCGAACGATGGCCGAAAAGTGGCCGAAACCAAGTGGGGAGACAAAATCAGCTTTGATATGCCGCGTTTGAATTCGGTCGGTTCGATTCAGGAAGGAGTTTTTATTTCTGACGATGCGGCAGACGAAAGGCCGGTATATGCCGACAAACAACCGTCGGCACCTCTGATACTGGAATACAGCACCTTCATTGGCGGCAGCGGCTATGATGAATGCTTCGACGTCGACGTCGACACGTCGGGACGTGCTTATATAACCGGGTACAGTGCCTCGTCCAATTACCCGCGCCTGAATGCCTATGACTCGACTTTCGCTGGGTCCTGGGATGTTATCGTAACAGCGATGTCTCCGGACGGCAGCACCATCGAATACAGCACTTTTATCGGCGGCGGCGACTGGGACTACGCCTATAGCCTAGCTGTCGACGCATCGGGATACGCTTATGTTACCGGAATAACTTCATCTTCGGATTTCCCGACGGAAAACGCGTACGATTCCGGTTACAACGGCGGAGATGACGTTTTTATAGCCAAATTATCTCCCGATGGAAGCGCTCTCGAATACAGTACATATCTGGGCGGTAGTGACAACGATGACGGTATGGCGATTGCCGTCGACAACCTCGGCTACGCATATATGACTGGTTATACCTATTCCTCCGATTTTCCCACCGAGGCGGCTTACGATGGAAGTCTCGGCGGGACCTCCGATGTCTTTATCACGAAATTATCCCAGACCGGCGATGCCCTCGAATACAGCACGTATTTGGGCGGTGGTCAGGAGGATCAAGGATATGGTATTGCCGTGAACGCGTCCGGCCAGATTTACGTGGTCGGGCTGTCTTATTCTTCCGACTTCCCGACAGTGAACTCGTACGACGGCTCATTGGGCGGTACGAACGACGCCTTCGTTACAAAATTCACCGCCGACGGCCTTACTCTGATATACAGCACATACCTTGGGGGAACGGACGACGACTATGCCCTGGGCCTGGCGCTTGATGCCACCGGGAAAGCGTACGTGTCAGGAGTCACTCATTCCGTTGATTTTCCAACGGAGAATCCGTACGATTCGGATCTGAATGGTAATTATGACGCTTTCGTCACGAAAATGTCTTCCAGCGGTACTGCCCCGGAATACAGCACATACCTTGGCGGAAACGACGACGACGAAAGCTGGGCCGTGGCGGTCGATGCTCTCGGGTGCGCCTACATAACGGGGCAGACCTCATCCTCTGATTTTCCGACCCTAAATGCGTATGACGCCGCCCAGAACGGCAAAGATGCATTTGTGACCAAGCTGTCTCCGGGTGGTGACGCGCTGGAATACAGTTCGTTTCTCGGTGGGACCTTGACCGATCGGGGCGATAATATCGCGGTGGATATTTTCGGCAGCGCGTATGTGACCGGTCCTACCTATTCTTCGGATTTTCCGCTCGAAAACGAGTACGACGGATCGTTTAACGGTGCTTATGATGTCTTTATTTCCAAGCTGAGACTTCCATTTGATCAGGTACAAAGCACCGCCGATGCAGGTGTCGGCAGCCTTCGCTGGTCTCTCGAAAATCTAAACGCTATCCCCGGGCCGGATACGATTACGTTTGCCATCAGCGGGACGATCACCCTGGCATCACCGCTCGAACTTACCGACGATAGCACTCTCATTCTCGGCGGCACCGCTCCCGGTGGTGCACGAAGTGTCATAATCGACGGTGTCAATGCTTACGGAATAGGAATGACGGGAGATCATTGTCTATTAAGAGATATCGTTCTGAAATATGGAACTATCGGTATGGCCGGGCAATATGATACGGTCGCCGGATGTTTTGTAGGAACTGATGAAACCGGTCTGAATCGGGCCGCCTCAGAATACGGTAGCTCTATTTTCGTTAACGGCAAACATAACGTTATAGGCGGCTGCGCGCCTGAAGACCGCAATGTTATCGCCCCCGCCGGTGTCCCCGCCTGGCAGGAGGAGACGGGAGTTACTCTTAATAACGACAGCAATCTTGTCATTGGTAATTATATCGGAATCAATTCATCCGGGGGCGCTTTTACCCCGGTTTATTCTCACGGGTTCGGAATAACCCTCTGGCCTTCGGGGCCGATGTACGGAAACAAAATCGGCGACATATCCTGCGGCAATTATATCGGAGGCTGCACTTGGGGAATCAATGGCATGGAATCGCCTGGTACGGAAATTATCGGAAATGTTTTCGGTCTGGCCGCCAATTTATCAGATACGATTCCCAATAATTTTGGTATCACGCTCGACAGTTGCCCGCATTCATTGGTGAACAATAATATTATAGACGGCTCGGTATATGAAGGCCTGTTCTTGTTCCATTGTGACAGTGTTCTTATCGGTGAAAATACGATTGCCGGAAATGGTACTATCGGAATTGGTCTTAGCGGATCATCGCCCGAGTCGCACTTTGTAACTATAACAAAGAATATACTTAAATATAATGGCGGGCTGGGTATAGATCTCGGTGCCAACGGTGTGACGGTCAACGATCCCGGCGACGGCGACACCGGCCCCAACGATCTGCTCAACTATCCCAAAATCGATTCTCTCTTCATGAATCCCGACAGTACATTTCGCGTCTACGGCACTGCCGCCGACAGTGCCATCATAGAATTTTTCGTGGCTCACCCCGAAGGCGATACCACCAAGCCGGCCGATCCATCCGGTTACGGTGAGGCATGGTCATACATCGGTTCGGATACCGCCGACAATAACGGCGATTTCGAATATATGATAGACAATACAGTTCCGTATTTTTCGCTTATTACCGCAACCGCTACGGATACTCTTGGCAATACCTCCGAGTTCGCTCCGAACTTCTATCTGATCCCAACGCCACTGATTATTGTAGGCTATTCGCCCATAAATCTCCAGGTCATCGACCCCGTCGGCGACAGCATCGGCAAGCTTTCTGACAATACATACTTCAATACGATCAAAACTACTGCAACATACGATGATGCAGAGCACGATTCGATAACCATCCAGTACCCGCTCGAAGGCGAATATATTGTGATCGTACATCCTCAGGGAGACCCGCCGCCGGGCTCGCTCTACTCTATTGGCATACGCATCGACGGTTCTCTTCAGGCTATAGTGGTCAAAAACGCCAACGTCCCGGCGTCCGGTACGGCCGACACGCTCGGTTATGAAGTCATCGAGGGCTATCATTTCTCCAACGGCGATGCCTCGCGCGACGACACCGTCAACCTTCTGGACGTTTTATATTTGATAGGATATTTGTACAATAACCCGCCCGGTCCGGCGCCCGATCCGGTGACTGCGGGCGACGCCAACTGCGACAGGCTGGTTAATCTGATCGATATTCTGTACTTAATAGCGAATTTGTATAACGATCCTCCGGGCCCGGCGCCGTGCCAGTTGGATTTATAAAATAATTTTGACAAATTCCGGGGGTTGCCGTATATTGACAATATAGATTCATCTTTACAGGTTAAACACTTTCCGCCTGCAGTTTGGGAGTCAATATGATCAGATTAACGGCTAAAGTCGTTGCGATATTCGGCGTGCTCATCGTTCTCGGATCACCGGTTCTGGCTCAGCAAAGCACAACCGGCCCGGTGCCGCCTCCCGGCATCGACCGCGGATTGCGCGAGCCCAATAAGTCACAAGTTATCATCCCCGGCGTGCCGTCGTACATCTGGCATCACGGGTGCGGCCCGACCGCGTTGGGCATGGTTATCGGTTATTGGGACACCTACGGACCGCCCAATCTGGTGCCCGGCGACGCCACCACGCAAACGGTCGCCGTCGACGCTATGATTGCCGAGGACCATCGATATGCGGTTTGCGGCGGCCCGGCCTCCGACCATTATCAGGACTACGCCTGCCCGATGGATGACGGAATGTCGTCGCCGCTGACCGACCGTTCCGAAACCGGCGGGGCCCATGCCGACAATTGCGTCGCCGACTTTATGCACACGTCGCAAAGCATTTACGGCAATCTTTACGGCTGGAGCTGGTTCGATGATATCGGTCCGGCCATGGTGCAGTATGCCGCGATGGTTGACCCCACGATGTTGCCAATCACCGGCGACTATTACTACTCACCGTCAAGCTGGCAAACATACAAAGACGAAATTGACGCCAACCGCCCGGTGATTCTTCTGGTCGACACTGATGGCGACGGTTCCACCGATCATTTCCCGGTCGGTATCGGCTACGATGAAACCACCCAGGAATACGCCGTCTATGACACCTGGGATCACAACATTCATTGGTACCAGTGGCGCGGCATGAACACCGGAAATACCTGGGGAATCTATGGCTTTACGGTCTTCAGAAATATCGTTTGGACGAGGCCGTACTATATCTTAGACTCCGCCCGGTTTGTCGACGGCAACGCCGACGGCTTCTTCGATTCGGGCGAGACCGCACAGTTTTATTTCTTCTTTACCAATCTCGGTCTCGACGATCCCAACGCCACCATGACTCTGGCCAGTACCGATCCCGATATCGTCTTCACCAACCCCGATGCGAACTTTGCCACCGTCCCGGGGACCGGGGGAAAGGTTAACAATCTTTCCGATCCGATAGAATTTATCGTCCCGACTCTGGAGCACCCGAAGTATGACAATTTTACATTACAAATAGCGTCCGACAGCGGTACATACGGCGAAACCTATCAGTTCGAACAGACCGTCGGACATACTGAAATTTTAATGGTCGATGACGACCGTGGTAACGTCTACGAAACTATATACTTCGATGATCTGCATGAAAGAAATGTCCCGGTCGACGTCTGGGAAAAGGCCACGCAGGGCAGTCCGCCCGGAACCGAGCTTATTAAATATAACACGGTCTTCTGGTTTACCTGCGACAGCACCGATGATTTCCTGCAGCCGGCAGACTATGCCGCTATGTCGTATTATATGGATGCGGGCGGCAACCTGTTTTTGACCGGGCAGGGACTTCCCGCCGAGCTCGACGGTGAAGCGCCCCAATTTTTGCATGATTACCTGCGCTGCCAGTACGGCGGCGTGCATTTCTGGTACGCACATCATGGTATTGACGGCTCCCCGGTCGGCGACGGCCTTGATATTCGGTATTCCGGGGGCGCGCTGCAGGGATTGTCGCTGGCCGACGTGGTGATTCCGATCAACGGGGCGCTGCCGGCTTTCGAATATTCGGATGCACCGTCGGCCTATTCGGCGCTGACCTATTCCGGAATATACAAGCTGGTCTTTTTTGCCTGGGGGTACGAAGCCATCGGCAATTTCGCGGCCTGGGATTCCCGCGATATGGTATTGAGCCGTGTCCTGACGTTCTTAAACGGCTGGGCCGGTTCATCGCCCACCACGTGCTTCGATACCGATGGTGACGGGTTCGGTAACCCCAATCACCCGGAAAACGACTGTCCCGACGATAACTGTCCCTTTGTCTATAATCCCGATCAGACCGACAGCGACGGCGACGGCATCGGTGACGCCTGCGAATTTACGTGCGTCGATTCCGACGGCGACGGCTACGGCGATCCGGATCATCCCGAAAACGACTGCCCGGTCGATAATTGCCCCAACGTCTATAATCCCGATCAGGCCGACAGCGACGGCGACGGCATCGGCGACGCCTGCGATATCAGCTTCATGTGTGGCGACGCCTCGGACGATGAAAACGTCAACCTGCTCGATATATTGTTTTTAATCAGCTATAAGTACGATATCCCTCCGGGACCGGCTCCGGCCGCACCCGATGCCGCCGACGTCAATATGGACGGCAGCATGAACCTTCTGGATATATTGTACCTGATATCGTATTTGTATAGTGTTCCCCCCGGCCCGGCCCCATGCGTGGCCGGTTAGGTTAGAAAAGCCTGTTGCCAATGCGCGCTAATTGGATATATTATCATATGGGTCTTGAGCACGCCCTGAGTAATATTCGCTCAACTCTTTTCAGGCGGGAGAAGACTATGAAATTAAATTTCAATCCTTTCAGGATTATTGGAATCGTAGTGCCATTAGTGATGTTCATATGTCCAACGCTGTTTTCGGTGACAAATGAATCCTGGCATGAAATCCGAACTCTACGAAATTTATCGTCAATGCCGTTGGCATTTACTGAAAATGATGGCCAGTGGCCGAATAATGTTCTTTTTCGGGCAAATTCCGGTGGCGCAAGGATGTGGTTTACGACAAATGGTGTCTATTACCAGTTTACTAGACGAATGCAAGGAGAGGATTTTTCGTTGACCGGCGGCGAAAGCGGAATTCACGATATTGACCCCGTCGATCGTATCGTCAACGCGCCCGACAGCATTGAGACACTGATAATCAAAGCTTCATTCATAGGCACCACTCTAAATCCTGCGTTGTCAGGACAAGGGCTGATGGAATATAAATGTAATTACTTCATTGGAAATGATCCGGCTAAATGGTGCACCGATGTACCCAATTATGAGTCGATAGTTTATAAAAACGTTTATGCAGGAATCGACTTGAAATATTACGGCAATGGCAAACAGATGGAATATGATTTCATCGTCTCTCCCGGAGCCGATCCATCACAAATTGCCATAAATTATGAAGGCGCGATATCTATTTCCGTCAATTCCGAAGGCGAATTGGTTGTGGAAACCGACTGGGGAAAAGTTATTGAACATGAACCATTGGTATATCAGGAAATCGATGGCAGGAGCGTACCGATAGAATGTACGTATACCATGATAGGTGATAACCGGTTCGGGTTTGAACTGGATGGCGTCTACGATGATGAATTTGCACTTGTAATCGACCCGGTGTTGTCGTACAGTACATTCCTCGGCGGCAATGGTGGAGATTGGAGCAACGGTATTGCCGTGGATGCCTCTGGAGCGGCCTACGTGGCAGGACATACAGAATCTACGAATTTTCCAACAACTCCTGGCTCATTTCAGACAAATCAAGGCGATCGGGATGTTGTCGTCAGCAAATTTTCGCCTTCCGGAATGACTCTTGTTTATAGCACATATTTGGGAGGAGGAGATTATGAAGAAGGAAAGGATATAGCTGTCGATGGAAGCGGTTGTGCTTATATTACCGGAACCACCCTTTCCGATGATTTTCCAATGCAGGATCCATACAATAATATAAAATCAAATTGGTATGATGCCTTTGTCACGAAAATTGGCCCAAATGGGGATGCTCTTGTTTATAGCACATACCTTGGTGGAAACGGCTCTGATAACGCTTACGGCCGTGGTGGCAGCATTGTTGTTGATAAATATAATTGCGCATATGTTGCTGGTGAGACGAATTCATCCGATTTGCCAATAACGGAAGGTGCATACGACAGTATAATGGATAATCGAGATGCTTTTGTTACCAAATTCAGTGCCACGGGAAACACTCTGATTTATAGTACATATCTTGGGGGATCGGATTATGATTATGCTAACGCAATTGCCATAGACAGTGAAGGATTTGCCTATGTTACGGGGGTCACCAATTCTATTGATTTTTCGCTTCTAAACGCATTTGATAGCAGTTATAATGGCAACATAGATGTGTTTGTTTCCAAATTAGGCCAAGATGGTGGAGCCCTAATATATAGCACATACCTGGGAGGGACCGATGAAGAAAATGGCTATGGCATAGCTGTAGACCTGGAAAATTGTGCGTACATAACAGGAAGGACATTATCAAGCGATTTTCCTACTCAAAATCCAATATATGGGGATCAAGACTCCTGGGATGCATTTATTACGAAATTTAATGCTTCCGGTGATGCACTTACTTATAGCACATACATTGGTGGTAACAACGTCGACTTTGGATGGGATGCGGCCGTTGATGCCAATTATCGCGTATATATTACAGGCGAAACTCATTCTAATGATTTCCCGACTAAAGTGGCCTACCAACCAAATTTGGGTGGGCCTCCGGATGCGTTTGTCACACGGCTGAATTCAAATGGGGATAGTCTGACTTATAGTACATATTTGGGTGGCAACTTGGCGGATTATGGGCTGCAGTTGGCCTTGGGCGATGATAATAGTATATTTGTCACGGGATATAGTTTTTCAACCGATTTTCCTGCTTGGAATGCCTGGGATTCAGATTTGGAAATTGGACCGGATATGTTTGTTACCAAGATTCCCAGTATAATTACAGTGTCCAATGATTATTCTGCGGGATACGGAAGTCTTTTGGCTGCAATTGACTCCGCAAATGCTAATCCGGGTTTTGATGTCATTGCCTTTGCATTTGGCGGGCTATTCAATTGACGACTCCGCTTTCAGCCGTTAGCGATGATAGTAGCGCGTGTAAATATTTTTGTGTAAGTGGCCATGACGTATATATAGTTGAAGGAGGTATATCATGGCCAAGAAACGTGACGAAGCTGACAAACTGATCGACGAGATGATCGCCGGCAAGACGCCGGAAGAGATAGTGGGTGAGGGCGGTCTTCTGCAGGCGCTCACGAAACGGGTGTATGAGCGCGCCCTCGCAGGTGAGATGACGCATCACTTGGGCTATCCGCCCAATGCTCCCGAAGGCAAAAACAGCGGCAACTCTCGCAACGGCAAAACCAGCAAGACGGTCAAGACCGGGTCGGCAGATGTTACGCTGGAGATTCCGCGGGACCGGAACGGCGAGTTCGAGCCGCAGTTGGTTAAAAAGCACCAGCGGCGCCTGCCCGGTTTCGACGACAAGGTGTTGGCGCTGTACGCTCGGGGTTTGACGACGCGGGATATCCAGGGTCATCTTGAGGAGATGTACCAGTCGGAGGTTTCCCCGGCCTTGATTTCGGCGGTGACGGACGCCGTGCTTCAGGAGGTGACGGTGTGGCAGAGTCGGCCGCTGGAGGCGGTCTACCCGATCGTCTATCTGGACGCCATCCACCTGAAGCTTCGTCAGAGCGGCCAGGTCAAAAACCAGGCGGTCTATTTGGCCTTGGGGATCACGCCGGAGGGTTACAAGGAACTCTTGGGTTTGTGGGTCGGCGATCAGGAGGGTTCGAAGTTCTGGCTGTCGGTGCTGACGGAGCTTAAGAACCGGGGCGTTCGGGACATCCTGATTGCCTGTGTCGATGGTCTGACGGGGTTCCCTGATGCGATTGAGACGGCCTTTCCGCAGACCCAGGTGCAGTTATGTCTCGTGCACATGGTGCGCAACTCGCTGAAGTATGTCGGTTGGAAAGAGCGCAAGGCGGTCGCGGCCGATCTCAAGACGATCTACTCGGCGCCCAACGAAGAAGCCGCCGAGCAGGCCCTGACGGCGTTCGAGGCCACATACCGGGACCGTTTCCCGCAGATCGCCCGCTCATGGCGGTCCTGCTGGATGAACATCATCCCGTTTTTTAGCTACCCCAAAGAGATTCGAAAGGTTATCTATACGACCAACGCCATCGAGTCGATGAATGCTCAGTTGCGCAAGGTGACGCGGAATCGCGGCTCGTTCCCGACGGTGGAATCAGTCAGAAAGGTGATCTACCTGGCGATACAAAGAATCTCGAAAAAATGGAAGCGTCCGATCAAGGACTGGGTGGCGGCCCTTAATCACTTCTGCATCGTCTTCGAGGGAAGGATCGAAAACACATGAACCGGCCGCTTACACAAAATTCCGTACACTCCCTGATAGTACCCTCATTATCGGTTCAAGCGCCCCCAGCGGAGCGAATTCGGTTGTTCTTGATGGTTCTTTGCTGGGTAAAAGCACGGGGTCGGGACTCAGAATTCAGAGTTCATACAACACCATCGAAGGCCTGACTATCCGCAACTTCCCCGGTAATGGTATTGAAGTAACCGGTAGTGCGCACAACAATACTATCTCCAACAATTTAATTTATAACAATGGCCTGTTGGGCATCGACTTGAACGATGATGGCGTGACAGCCAATGATCCCGGTGATGGCGACAGCGGGCCTAATAATCTGCTCAACTACCCCCAAATTGATTCTCTTTTCATGAATCCGGATAGTACATTCAGAGTTTATGGTACAGCCGCCGACAGCGCCATAATCGAGTTTTTTGTGGCGCATCCCGAAGGTGATACATCCAAACCGGCCGATCCCTCCGGCTATGGTGAGGCGTACTCGTACATCGGTTCGGACACGGCCGACGAAAACGGTGATTTCGAATATCAGATCAGTAATACGGTCCCGTACTTTTCATTGATTACCGCAACTGCCACCGACACCCTCGGCAATACGTCAGAATTCGCTCCCAATTTCAACCTGGTTCCGACGCCGCTGATAATTGTCGGCTACTCACCGATAAACCTGCAAGTAATCGATCCGGCAAGTGATAGTATTGGCAAGCTTTCAGACAATACATTCTTCAATACAATAGGCAGCAATGCCACTTACGAAGATATCGTCCACGATTCGATAACCATTCAGTACCCGCTTGAGGGCAACTATATAATTATCGTGCACCCGCAAGGCGATCCGCCTCCGGGTTCTTTATACGGTATTGGCATTCGCATCGATGGTTCTCTTCAGGCCATAATTGTCGAGAATGCCGATGTCCCGGCCTCGGGTACGGCCGACACTCTTGGTTATGAAGTCATCGAAAGTTATCATTTCAACAATGGCGATGCCTCCCGTGATGATACAGTCAATCTCATAGACATTTTATATCTGATTGCATATTTATATAGCGACCCGCCCGGCCCGGAACCGTATCCGATCACTGCCGGCGATACCAACTGTGATCGGTTGGTTAACCTGGTCGATATCCTGTATTTGATAGATCATCTATACAATGATCCCCCGGGGCCGGCGCCGTGTGCGTTGCGATGATATCCTGATGGAAATTGCGGGTGTTATTCCTCGCTGAGAAAGTTAAATTTTTTTATAAAGGCCCGATTGGGCCTTTATTTTTACCGGGAAAGTCGTATTTTATCGGGGAATGCACAGAGGTAGGTCGGGTTCCGAGTCCCGATTTATCGGGAAGAGAAACCCGACAACAAGATATTTATAGGTTATCACATGCATACCGAAATTATCGCCGGAGAACTGAGGATAAAATCCCATCAGGTTCTGGCCGCCATAAATCTTCTCGATCAGGACGCCACCGTCCCGTTTATTGCCCGCTATCGCAAAGAAGCGACCGGGTCGCTCGATGAAGTCGCGATCACCTCGATTCGTGACCGCCTGCATCAATTGCGCGAGCTCGATAAACGCCGCGAAGCTATCTTGAAATCGCTCGAAGAGCGTGAGCTCCTTACCGATGAACTGAAGGCCAAAATCGATGCGGCCTCGTCGATGGCCGAGCTGGAGGATATCTATCTTCCATTCAAACCCAAAAGGCGCACGCGGGCGACCATCGCAGTTGAAAAAGGCCTCCAGCCTCTGGCCGAGCTGATTTTCGCGCAGGAGGAAGGCATCAATGCCGAAAAAGAGGCCGAAAAATATATCGATCCTGAAAAGGAAGTCCTGACCATCGACGATGCCCTCTCGGGTGCGCGCGATATTATCGCCGCCTGGATCAACGAGGACGCGGACGTCCGCGCCAAGCTGCGTGATTTGTTCCTGAAACGCGCCTTCATACGTTCCAGGGTCTTATCGGGTAAAGAAGAATCCGGGGCGAAATTTTCAGATTATTTCGAGTGGGAGGAACCACTGGCCGACGCCCCGTCGCACCGCGTTCTGGCGATCCGTCGCGGTGAAGCCGAAGGCGTTCTGTCGTTCAAAATCGAACCCGACGAAATTGAAGCCATCGACATTATCGAAAAAGTCTTTTTAATTTCCGACAATACCTGCACCGAACAGGTTCGTCTCGCCATCGCCGACGGCTACAAACGCCTGCTCGGCCCGGCCATGGAAACCGAGGCCCGCGTCCAGTCCCGGACGGAGGCCGACACCGAGGCCATCCGCGTTTTTGCGTCGAACCTGCGCGAACTTCTCATGGCCCCGCCGCTGGGACGGAAAAACATCCTCGCCATCGATCCCGGTTTTCGCACCGGCTGTAAGGTCGTCTGTCTCGATGATCAGGGCGGCCTCGAACACAATCTGACCATATATCCCCACGGCAGCGACAAACAGCGCCGCGACGCCGCCGTTGATGTCAAAGCCCTGTGCGATAAGTATAAAATCAAGGTGATTGCCATCGGCAATGGCACCGCCAGCCGCGAGACCGAAAAATTTGTCCGCGAAATCGGACTGCCGGAGCACATTTCGATCGAGTCGGTCAGCGAAGCCGGCGCCTCGGTATACTCCGCGTCCGAGGTGGCGCGCGAGGAATTTTCCGACTACGACGTCACCGTGCGCGGTGCGGTTTCGATCGGCCGCCGCCTGATGGACCCCCTGGCGGAACTGGTTAAAATCGACCCGAAATCCATCGGGGTCGGTCAGTACCAGCACGACGTCGACCAGACCGCACTCAAACAAAGCCTCGATGATACCGTCGTAAGCTGCGTCAACGCTGTCGGAGTGGAAGTCAACACCGCCAGCAAACAGCTATTAACGTACGTCTCCGGGCTCGGCCCGGTCCTGGCTCAAAATGTTATCGACTTCCGGCGCGACAACGGACCGTTTGTCTCGCGGGACAAACTCAGGAAAGTGCCGCGCCTCGGACCGAAAGCATACGAGCAGGCGGCCGGGTTTCTGCGCATCGCCGAATCGAAAAATCCGCTGGACAAAAGCGCCGTCCACCCGGAGAGCTATCATATCGTCGAAAAAATGGCCGACGATCTCGGCTGTACCGTAACTGACCTCATGCACGATGCAAAACTGCGTGAAAAAATAGCCTTGAAAAACTACGCCACCGAGACCGTCGGACTCCCGACGTTGAACGACATTATGGATGAACTCGCCAAACCGGGCCGCGATCCGCGCGCCGAGTACGAATCTTTCAGTTTCGAGGAATCGGTTAACGGCGTCGAAGACCTCCAGGTCGGCATGGTTCTGCCGGGGATTGTCACCAACGTCGCCGCCTTCGGGGCCTTTGTCGATATCGGCGTTCACAACGACGGCCTCGTGCACATCAGCGAACTGGCCGACCGCTTTGTCAAGGACCCGGCCGAAATTGTCAAGGTCCATCAGAAGGTAACCGTCCGAGTTCTTGACATAGACGTCGCCCGCAAACGCATTTCGTTGTCCATGAGGTCTCAGCCGGACTGATCCTGTCCATTTTGTAAAGTTGTGAGTGACAACAGGTTGAATCACCGGAGGTTTTTCCCTAAATAACTCACGAATCTTTCCGATAATTGGAGAAATAATAAAAATTATTTCATCCTGGAGTTGGATATGTCTATAAAGTTGTTGCAATCCAAACGTGGTTTTACGCTGGTCGAACTGGTTGTCATTATCGTCATCCTCGGTATTCTGGCGGCAGTGGCAATCCCCAAACTGTTTTCGGTGACACAGGAAGCCGAACAGGCTTCCGTCGCCAACATGGTTGCGTCCCTCGAGTCGGCCATGTCGATGTACACCGCCCGTCAGTTCCTCAACGGCGGGACGGTAGCCGTCCACAATCCGTTCGATGATCTTTCCAACGTCCCGGCCAATTACAAAGGTGCCAACGATCCGGTTACGGTGGCCAATACACCCGACGGGTCCTGGTCGTTCAGATCATCGGGTAACTGGATTATGTACAACCCCAAATCCTCCATTTCCGGTGGTTGGATGAACGGGGGACAGCGGTATATCATCTATCAGGTACAGGTCGTGACCGACGGCGCCGATACGGTCGGCATCAAGCTCGACAACAGCGCTTACCCGTTTACATGGAATTAGACCATAATTCCCGAAATTCAAAGCCGCCTTCGGGCGGTTTTTTTATTGCCGGACAATTCCTTTAATGCCATGCCGGAGAATGCATTGCATAGTTTTCAGCGAATAAACTGCCGGCCTTTTAAAAATATATTGAAACTAATTGCTCCAAATATGTGTTGACTTTATATGTAAATGACGATATACTTAATCGTTAGAATTCGTTTCCGCCTCTGCTTTGATGAAGACGATCTTGTTTCTTACGTACTCCATAAAAAGCTGAATCCCGGGACCGACGCGCAATTACGCGCATGAATTGTTTATCTCGTATGCCGTGATTTCGTTTGACGAAATCAGCGGCCGGGATAAGCGAAGAATGGAGCATAGAATGAAAATCTATGTAGGCAACATGTCGTTCGATACGACCGAAGATCAAATTCGTCAGGCTTTCGAAAGCTATGGCGAAGTAACCAGCGTCAACATCATTACGGACAGAGATACCGGCAGAGCCAAAGGATTTGGATTCGTCGAGATGTCCAGTGACAGCGAAGCCAAAGCCGCCATCGAAGGGCTTAACAGCAAAGAGATGGACGGACGCGCAATGAACATCAGTGAAGCACGCCCGCGCCCGGACAGCGGTAACCGGAACAACCGCCGCTACTAATCCATGATTTGACATTTATTCGGCCGTATAATCGGCCGCTTACTCAATAACTATGCCGATATCGGCATAACGGATTGTAGATACACATTAAACCCCGACTAAAATCGGGGTTTTTTTATGCATTGGAACCTTCATGAAACTTCCCGAAGAAATTTCGCAGCTTCTTCGGGCGGGACCGTGTTGATATAAATCCCTGACCCGATCTCGAACCCCGCCGGAGTCGATATCTTGGGTATGATGATCATGTACCAGTGCAGGTAGCGGCTGTGCTCGTCGCCGACCGGGGCCGAGCGAATGATATAATTATAATCGGGATCGCCCAAAAGGACGTACATTTTTACGATAATCTTCTGAAGCGCCCCGGCCAGTTCGGCGACGTCCTCGTCGTTGATCGACATGAAACTGGCCTGGTGACGTTTCGGGTATATCCGCGTTTCGAACGGTGAATTGGCCGCATAGGGGCAGAAGACCACGAAATTCGGCGTCTCGAAAATGATTCTTTCCTGCTGTTCGAGCTCCTCGGTGACGTTATCGCAGTACACACAGGTGCCGTACTTGTCGTAGTGCAAAACCGCCTGCTCCAGCGGATAGCGCACGTGCGGCGGCACGATCGGCGTCGCGATCAACTGCGAGTGCGGGTGCTCGAGCGACGTCCCCGCGCGGGGGCCGTGATTGCGGAAGATCGTGACCAGGTTGATATTTCCGTTTTGCGAAATTTCGCGCTGGCGTTCGCGGTAGGCCGAAATCACGTCGGTTACTTCGTTGACCGACATGGTCGCGATGGTCTTGTTGTGGGTCGGGCTTTCGATTATGACCTCGGCGATCCCGTAACCTTCGGCCGAAAGAAACGAACCGGTGAAGCGCCTTTCGGTGGGCTTGTCCGGCGACAGCGCGGCATAGCGGTTCGGGACTACTCGGAGTTTCCAGTGGCCGGCGTGGGTCATCTGGAATACCGGGTCCGGCGTGTGTGCCTCGTGACCGGGGCAGAAGGGGCAGCTTTCGCTGTATTCCGGCGAGGGTTTGCGTTTGACCGCTTCATTGGCGAAATCCGACGGCCTTTTACCACGGCCCGGCGCTATAATAACCCACTCTTTGGTGGCTCGATTTTGACGAAACTCGGACATTATATCCTCCCTGAATGCAAATCATGAATATTAAACGCCCGAGCCGTCTTGAAAGTCAATATAAATTTGGCCGGCTTATTCTTCGTAGGTCAGACCCACTTGTGGCTTGACGATATTCTTGTCAGGAGCACCCATCGCAAGGCTCAGGACCTTCGGCATGGCACCTGACCTACTGAAATCACCTACAATGTCATTCCCGACCTGATCGGGAATCCAGTCCTTTGTTTTTCTGAATCCCTTGGATACACAAACGAAGTCTTCGTATGTCGAAAGTCCTGCGCTTTCAACATTTTCCTATTCACCATAGTCTTTGTAGGTCGACCTACAAGATTGCCGGATGAAGAATATTGGTGCATTTTGGTTATTGGGACGGCGTATTAATTATCGAAGGGGTTTTGGTATTTGAGGATGTCAAAGAATTGAAATATGCGCAGGTGTCAATTATAGAGACGGCTTTTTGAAAAAGTCGATTTTTGCACAAAAAGATGTCGAAACCGCAGGGGTTTCGACCTGCTAAGATAATTATTACAAAGATAAACACAATTTCCCTACCAACCCATAGGTAATTCAGGACGCTCCCTTTTATAAAAGGAGTGTCATGATGTCTTCATCAGAAAAACAAATTATCGTCAACCGTCGGATTGAATATAAATCGACGGCATTGGGGAAGTCCGAAAGTAATATCGGTGACGGCGCGAGCATTAAATTTATGTATTTTCAAATTCGAACCCACTTTGACGTAATCGTAACGGGCATTATGCCTTATAATGAATAATGGAACGATATGTCTATTATAGACAATCAGGAACTGGATTCCCGATCAGGTCGGGAATGACATTGTGAGTCTCAGTAGGTCGAAACCCCTGCGGTTTCGACATCTTCCTATTCACCGAAATCACCGTTGAATAACAACGGCTCTATTGAACCCCAATCCCTCTGATAATTCCCTTGCTTAAAATATCCTTCGAAGAATTGTCCACAAGTGCCCGAGCGTTTGGTGTGCGCGCGGAAATGGGGCAGATGTGGACATCTGCCGCCGCAAACAATTTGGGGTTAACAAAGTTGCGTCGGGTCCGCTACATATTGTGCGCGGCACTTGTCCACAAGTGCCCGGGCGTTTGGTGTACGCACGGAAATGGAGCAGACGAGGGCATCTGCCGCCGCAGACAATTTAAGGTTAACAAAGTTGCGTCAGGTCCTGGCCATTCTTATGGGTGTGACCTGACGCAAGAGAACAGATTGTACATACTCGTACAATATTAATTGTACTTACTCGTAATCCGATTCGAGATATTCGCGGGTCATGGTCTGGCGATGGATGCGCTCGGCGAGCCGTTTCGAAAATTCCGCCGCCGTATTTTCACCGTACACTTTCAGCATATGATTCATCGCGATGACTTCGGATATCACCGTGATGTTCTTCCCGGGGGAAATCGGGATGTCCACCAGCGGAATCGGGACGCCCAGTATGGTCGTATGACGATCCTCGGCCCCGAGACGCTCGTACTCCTGATCCTCAGACCAGTGCGACAGGTGCACTTCGACTTCAATGCGCTTCTGAATCCTGATACCGCGTATACCGAACAGCTTCTCCACGTCGATAATGCCGATACCGCGGATTTCCATGTGATGCCCCAGCAGTTCCGAGCCGGTCCCGACCACGAGGTCGGCCGATTTGCGGGTGATGCGGATGACGTCGTCGGCCACCAGCCGATGTCCGCGCTCAATCAGGTCGAGAGCGACTTCGGATTTACCGATGCCCGACTTACCGGTGTACAACAACCCGACACCGTACACGTCGACCAGTGTCCCGTGGCGGGTGATCGACGGGGCGAAGATGACATCGAGGTACGCTGCCAGCCGGTTGGTCAACTCCGACGTGCTCAACCGCGATGAAAAGACGGCGGTTTCGTACTTGTCGGCGATCGCGAGAAATTCGATCGGCGGCGTGATGCCCTTGGAGATAATCATCAGCGGGACGTTTTGGGCGAACAGTTGCTGGGTGCGCTCCTGAAGCGTGTCCGGCGACCATTGAGAAACGTAGGTGATTTCGGTCTGACCCAGCACCTGTGTCCTCCGGTTGGGGAAGCGCTCGAAAAATCCGGTCAGGGCCAGTCCCGGCCTGTGAATCTCGGAATTGACGAGTTTTTTCTTGAGGCCCTTTTCGGAATTGAGCAGGGTAAGGTCAAAGAAGTCTTTGCGTTCTTTATATAGTTTTTCAACCGTCAGTTGCGGCATGGCTTATCCTCGAAAATGGTTTTTCCATAATATAATTTACAAATCTCAGACGCCAATAAAAAAACCCCGGCACAACCGAATACCGGGGTCTCTGCCGTTATCCCCGCATTGAGGATAACTTGACTGAAGGGTGTTTATTTGCCTACCTGGTCCTTAAGGTCCTGGACTTCCTTTTTCAAAGCTTCGATTTCTTTACGAAGGCTTTGGTTGTCGTTTTGCGTGTTGCTGTCGAAGTTGCCCCGGAACAGGCCGTTCATCTGGGGAGCGAAGAACGGGAAATTGTTATCGTTCCAGTTGAACTGGTCCGGGTTCATGAAGCTCATGTTTTCGTTTTCGGCGACTTCGATATCTATCTTTTGACGGCTCTTGTCGCGCAGGACCGTCACCGCCAGTTCATCGCCTTTATTGGCCTTGCGGACTATTTGCTGGACGTCGGACGGGCTGTCGATCTGACTGCCATCGATGTCGACGATAACGTCACCGGCCTTGATGCCGCTCTTCTGAGCCGGGGAATCATCCATGACCGTCGTGACGAGAGCGCCATCGCCGTTGTCGACCCCGAAGTACTGCCCGAGCTGCTCGGACAGGCTGGACAGCTCCACGCCGATATAGGTGTCGGTTAAGGATGAGTTGTCGGACGACCAGGTTTTGCTGAAGGAATGCACACCGGGAGCCATATGGCCGCCCGGACCGAAGAAGGATCGCATATCATTGTCGGCATACTGATTGGCATCGCCCAATTCCAACGAGACGTTTTTCTCTTTGCCTTTGTGGAGAACTACCAGGTCGACTTTTTGACCGGGTTTGTCATTGTGCACCAGGCGTACGAGGTCATCGGCACTTGCCAGATCCTGACCGTTGTATTCCAGCAATATATCGCCCTGCTTGATACCGGCTTTATCGGCCGGGGAGTCGTTTTCCACGCCTTTGATTATTACTCCGTGGTCGGAGTTCAGTTTAAATGCCTCTTTCAAGTCCTTGTCGATGGTCTGCGGATAGACCCCCAGATAACCCTGATCGGAATCAGCTTTCACGGGCGCGGGCCCGCTTAATATGAAGAGCGCCGCCAAAGCGATCAGGATTGGTACTGTAAAAAATCTCCTTTGGTTCATAAGCACTCCTTTGAGGTTCAATTCAGTCCATGTTTGCACATATTTTTACTCCCGGCGGGCTCGCGAGTTCGGAGATATTTATGGTATGGATTAAAAAGGAGAGAGCTGGAAAATCTAATTGTTTCCGGGATATATATTTATACCGGCCCCGACGCCGACTTTTTTAATCCCGAAATCGGAAATTTTCTCGCCCCGGGCCCATACGGTCAGCGAATATCGCGGCGACATGGGCACGACCACGTCCAACTGCCCGAAAAGGCCGTCGGCATTCCCGCCGCCGGTCAGACGAAAAACGGGGTAGCCGGGGAGACCGTCGGGGTTGATATAAGGCAGGTCCGGGTCATAGCGTTTGAAAAACCAGGCGACCGTTCCGAAAAACTCGTCGATAATCAGCGGGTCGCTTTTATCGTAATGATTGATTCCGGCGCCGACAGTCAGGTGAGGCGACGACGGAACAAGCAGCTTGGCCGAGAATTCGTACCGGGTATCCGAAGTATTGTCATCTCTGATTTTAGATGCCGCTCCGATCGAAATCACCGGGGCACCGATGGGGCCGTCGGGGTTAACAGCGGATATGCCGGAATCGTTCGGATTGGTATAGACCGTCAGGCCCAGAGACGCGTGGTGGAACAGGGTATCATCGGGTTCTATACCGTAGCCGCCGGTAATCGCAATCCTCGTGTTGACGGGGAAAGCCAGATCGAGATTGGCCCGCTGTTGATCGTGGGTGACCAGGCCTTTGGTGCTGGAAACGGATAGGTATTGCCCGCTGATATAGACGCTGAAACTCCCGATGGTGCCGTCGGGGTGTTCTCGGGCCGACTCCGAGGCGTCTGCCCCGATTGCCGATAACAGGGTAATAAATAGCAGGGAGAATATCGGCACGGTTATTTTTATATTTCGTTTCAACCGAACCATGGGCTTAGAAAATAAGAAATATCCGCCGGGATGTATAGAGATTTTTTGCAATGGCCGATAAGGGACGTAAATGACCGTCTTAGGGCCGGATGGAATGGTATCCGGTAGGCGTGATTTCGCCTTGACAAAACGTTCATTTGATATATAATGTGATTCGTCTTGAAAGACGAAGCTTTGGCAGGCGCGGAAGCGTGCAATAGGGCTGGAGAAAGCAATGAGCTTGGCCGTTGATCGCCCTTAATGTCTGCATGAAGGATAGGGGTGGTAAGTTCACAAGCCTAATCCTCGGCCGACGGAAATGCCGAAGCAAGTGGAGAAAATTTTATACTCCCCTGTAGCTCAGTTGGTAGAGCAGCTGACTGTTAATCAGCGGGTCGCAGGTTCGAGTCCTGCCGGGGGAGCCAAAATTCAATCCGCTGATTTCAGCGGTTCTTGTTTAACGCAAGACCCCGTGGGGTGATCCCCTCGGGGTCTCGTCGTTTCAGGCGTGTCCACGCCGACTTACGCCACCTCTCACATCCTTCTTGATTCTCCATTTCGAAGCTCACCGCTCGGGGTTCGGGCGCAACCGTGGGGGTTGCGTGCGCTCACCGAAAATGTCCTCTCCGAATTCTCCCGTTCTCCGTTTTTCGAGTCGCCTTGTTTAACAGCCCGGTTGCATCCGGGCACCCGCTTCGACGTTTCGAACTCCCCTCCGGTAGGTATCCGACGAAAGCCGGATCAAGTGGTCCGGCGAAAGCGGATTACCAGACAGCGGAATCGGCCGTGAGAACGGAGACCGTTGTGGGTGCCGACGACATCGCCCTCATGCGGTGTCGGGCGGGCTCCAACGGCCCCTTTGGACGGCTGGTCTTATCCCGCCCAGGCGGCATCCACTGCGGTCCCTTCCGCGGCCTCCCGCAAAGGAGGACCGGATGCAGGCCAACGAACACGTTCCAGCCTCGCTTGAAGAGGTGACATCGGAGATCGCAACGATCCTGGCCCGGGGCTACATGCGCCATCGAAAAGGCCGCCGACTCGCCTTTGATTTGGATGGCGGAGCGGCGCATATGGCGCAAGTCGAAGAATCTGAGGCGTTTACAGAGAAACGCCTTGATGTTTCGGGCCACCGAAGCCTTCATTCATTCACGAGTTAACGCCCTGAGATTGCGGTGCGGACGGACCGCCCGCCAGGGCGAAGCCCATGAACCAAGGAGGTTTCGGATGGAAGCAACGACGTATCAAGAGGTCCAGGGACTCTCCAGGATGACAGTCGGAGAGCTGCGGGGAAAATACCTCGAGGTCTTCGGGGAGGAGACCCGCTCCTACCACAAGGAGTTCCTTCGCAAGCGCATCGCTTGGCGTATCCAATCCCTGGCCGAGGGCGGCCTTTCCGAGCGAGCCCGGCGCAGGGCCGAGGAACTTGCCAATGACGCTGACTTGAGAACGCGGGCTCCGCGTGATCCGGTCGCTTCTGGTTCGGCCGAGGTCAAAGCGAGAACTGCGACCGGCCGCATATCCCCGTCGCGCGATCCGAGGCTGCCTCTGCCCGGCACTTTGCTCGCCCGCGAGTTTCAAGGGCGCGATGTCGTGGTTAAGGTCCTCGACAACGGATTCGAGTTCGACGGCCACCGCTTCAAGTCCCTCTCCGCAATCGCCCAGGAGGTCACCGGGAGCAAGTGGAACGGGTTCCTCTTCTTCGGTATCGCCGATGGCGCGGCCAAGGGCGGAAGCCGAAAACACGAGAGGAGGAACGAATGAGCAGAAACAACAACCGTGGCCGGGGAGAAGCCCGGGAGTCGGTATCAAGGATCAACGGGACAATCCGCTGCGCGATCTACACGCGCAAGTCCACCGAGGAAGGGCTGGAGCAGGAGTTCAACTCGCTCGACGCCCAGCGGGAATCCGCGGAGGCCTATATCGCGAGCCAACGTCACGAGGGATGGGTGTGCATTCCGGATCGGTTCGATGACGGCGGTTTCACCGGCGGTAACATGGAGCGGCCCGCCCTTAAGCGGCTTTTTGCCGGCATCGAGTCGGGCGACATCGACTGCGTGGTGGTTTACAAAGTAGACCGACTCAGCAGATCCCTCCTGGACTTCGCCCGCATGATGGAAATCTTCGACAAGCACTCCGTGAGCTTCGTCTCGGTTACCCAGCAGTTCAACACGACCAGCTCCATGGGGCGGCTCACCTTGAACATCCTGCTTTCCTTCGCCCAATTCGAGCGGGAGATCATATCCGAGCGCACACGCGACAAGATGTCCGCCGCGCGCCGCAAGGGCAAGTGGGTCGGCGGGATGCCGGTTCTCGGGTATGACGTGGACCCTAAAGGTGGAAAGCTGATCGTCAGCGAGGACGAAGCCGCGCAGGTCCGGGCGATATATCAGCTTTACCTGGAGCACAAGGCCATGATCCCTGTCGTCCAGGAGATCGACCGCCGCGGTTGGCATACCAAACGGTGGACCACCAAGAAGGGCCAGGAGCGCGGCGGAAAGCCCTTCACCAAGAACAGTCTCTTTCGGCTCCTGACCAACGTGATCTACACCGGCAAGGTCGACTACCAGGGAACCATCTACAACGGCGAACACAGCGGGATCGTGGACATCGACCTTTGGCAGCAGGTGCAGGATGCGCTCCGGCGGAACGGCAGGACCGGAGGAAAAGAGGTGCGCAATAAGTACGGAGCGCTCTTGAAGGGACTACTCTACTGCGCTCCCTGCGGCACCGGCATGGTGCATACCTACACCGCCAAGGACAACGGCAAACGCTATCGCTACTACGTCTGCCTGAACGCCCAGCAACGAGGATGGGCGTCCTGCCCGACCAAGTCGCTCAACGCGCACGAGATCGAGACCGCGGTGGTTGAACACATCCGAAGCATAGGCAAGGATGAGGAAATCATCGCGGCGACTGCTGCACAGGTCCGGGAGGAAAGCGGCAAGCGCATGGCGGAACTGGAAACTGAACAACGCGGCCACGAGCGTGAACTCAAACGGCTGCACATCAGGGTCCAGAAGTTGGTGAGCGAGTCCTTCACCGCCGTCTCGAACGGAGGTGCGGCCATGGACCAGCTCGCCGACCTTCAGGATCAGATTCGAACCATAGAACAGCGGATGACCGCCATCCGCGAAGAGGTCATCGCGATCCAGAAAGAAGCCGTGGACGAAGGCGACCTGGTCCGGGCGCTGGCGGTATTCGATCCTGTCTGGGAGTCGCTGTCTCCCCGAGAACAATCTCGGATCGTCCGACTCCTCATCGAGCGTGTCGGGTATGACGGGCGGGACGGCAGAGTGACCGTGACCTTCCGCTCGCCGGGAGTCAAGGCGCTGTGCAGCGAGGCCGACATGCGCAGTCGGGAGGTGTCGGCATGAAAAATCCTGCCTCCGACGGAACAGGGCTGAGTCGGCTGGAGATCTCCTTCAGCTTCAAACCAAAACACGGCCGGAAGAACGGCAACGATCTTCGGGACGAGGATCGTTGCATCGAGCCGGGGAATATCCCCCGCGTATCGAAGCTGATGGCCCTGGCGATCCGCTTCGACGGACTGGTCCGGCGCGGCGAGGTGCGGGACTACGCTGATCTGGCCAGACTCGGCTATGTGACCCGCGCACGCATCACCCAGATCATGAACCTGCTCAACCTGGCCCCGGACATCCAGGAGGCGATTCTCTTCCTGCCCCGGACGGTCAAAGGACGTGACCGCCTTCGAGAGAAAGAGGTCCGCCCCATTGCCGCCGTGTCCCACTGGTCG
Organism: uncultured candidate division Zixibacteria bacterium; assembly: GCA_963702205.1. GTDB lineage: Bacteria > Zixibacteria > MSB-5A5 > GN15 > PGXB01 > CALAMC01. The sequence goes on along the minus strand of OY969724.1, from coordinate 243,686 downwards.
CGTCAACGAAAGATGTGGGCGAAGCTTACCGCAGAGCGGATGAGCTGACGACCCAGCTCAGGGCAACCGGCCGCCTCTGTATCCCTCCGTCCGATCACCGATGTCTCTTCTCATCCCCCGCCGGCAATTTCCCAAACCTCCTGATTCATGTACATTTTTTCTATTGACCTGATGCCTATCAGGTCGTATAATATCAGCCTGTAACGTGGCCGTAGTTTGCCCCGACCGGGCCCTGCGGCCGTGGCTGTTCACGACAAGTCCCTTGGATGGTTGAGGATACACATGAATCAAAGACCACGAGGCAGACGCCCCGTTCATGAAATAACCGAGCCGCAGCGCCGTACATTGAAGGAGATCCGCCTCTTCACGAACCGGCGGGGGTTCCCCCCGACCATGAAGGAACTCGCGGACATCCTCGGGATATCGCACGCCAGCGCCCATGGCCAAGTGAGCCAGCTCGTGCGGAAGGACTATCTGAAGCGGGAGGCGAGAAAGGCCCGCGGCATCGTCATCTTGCGCGATCCGGAGGATGACGTTCCGGATCTGGTGGCCGTCCCCATTATCGGCCGAGTGGCGGCCGGCCAACCGATCCTGGCCGAGGAAAACATCATCGGAGAGGTGCTGGTCGAAGGCGGGATCGCCCGGGCAGGCCGGTGCTTCGCCCTGGAAGTGACCGGAGACAGCATGGTGGACGCCGGAATCCGGGAGCGCGACCTGGTGGTGGTGCGACAACAGCCCGTGGCGGAGAACGGTGACATCGTAGTCGCGTTGTTGGAGGACGAAGCCACGGTGAAGCGGCTTTATATACGAGGCGAGAGAATTGAATTGAGACCGGAAAACCGGAAGCATCGACCGATCCCCGTGGGGCCCGACGACGGGCTGCGCATCATCGGCAAGATCGTCGCCGTCAGGCGGCCCGGCTCGAACACTCAAACGCCGGGGACGGCCTAGCTATAAGAACTAAGGAGGAAAGAACGAATGGCGACGTACAATCTCAGGCGTTTTGCCCATGCCGACGGTCTCAAGGCCATCGCGCGTGAGCATTTATTGGCTCTGCTGAACCCTCACAAGCCCTACTTCGACGGCCGAGGATTGACGTTGCCACCGCCGTCCGCCTCCGACGGCATCGATTACGACCAACTCGTCAATGTTCTCATGAACCCGGATACGGACACGCCGAAGGGACTGCTCGACGCACTCTACTTCGTGCATGAGATGGCCACGCCCGAAGCCATGGACGTCCTCCTCCAGGAAGCGGAGAACAACGGCATCTCCCTCGACGGGAACCCCGACCCCACCGCAGCCGACGTGGCCGTTCAGGTCTACCTGCAGGACAAGGACCTTCTCGAGCGCAAGCACGCCGAGCAGTATCTCATGAAGCCCCGGTCCTTCGAATACTTCCAGACCGATACGCATCCGATCCCCAAGTTCAAACCGCCGACCGCTAAGACGCTGTCCGCCCTCGAAAAGGACCTCGACGACTGGTTCGAGAAGAAGAAGCGCGGACGGGGATCGAAAGTCTTCGTTTATCCCAAGAAGGATTCCGTGTGGTTTCTGGTGCGCCACGGCGATCCATTGAGGCGCGAGGGCAGCCTCGACGGTGGTCAAACATCGAGCGTCTTCTATCGTCCAGAAAAGTATGACGTCCTGGTGTATGAACCAACCATCGGCGAGATTCGGATGCACGCGTGCGGAAAAGGGGAAAAGGACCTCTTCCGCAGACAGTTCGGCCGCCATGTGTTCAACAATGAGGATTTCTTTCCTGAGACCGGCAAGTACACGCTCGAGCCGCTTCGAAACGGCGGAGACACATCCATCGTCTGCACCGACGTGGATGGGATGGAATGGGTACGCCTAAAGGAGATTCAATTCTTCTGGGGCGGCTCCGAAAAGGAGATCGAGATACGCAAGGCTAACGACGTGTTCGCCGCCTACGCCGGACGCAGCCGCGCCATGCCCCAGAAAGCGCGGATCATCCGGGCGAGCTTTCAAGTGAAATTCACCGACTCCAAGACGGCCCGGACCGTGACCATCCGACCCTCGAACATCGCGCAGTATACCAGGGACAGCGATGCCGCCGTGGTCGAGGACTGGCTCACGAAGCGCGGATTCATCCTGGCCGAGCAGGAAGACGATGACGAATAGCCCGACCGGATTCTGGCAGGCGCTTGAAGCCGTTCCAGGCTCGGCGGGCGTGGATGCCGAGTGGAAGGCCCGGTTCGGGAACGATTATGGGACGGCGAAGGCCTTCCTCCGTCCGAACGGCAAGCTGGCATCTTCACATCCCTGTATGGTTCAACGCGGCTGCGGCTGTGAACACGAAGTGGTCGTGCACGATCCGGAGGACATCGTCGCTGTCTGCAGGTGCGAGCGTGGATGCGAGACCTTTGCCCTACAGCGATCCGACATCGTGGTCTATGAGCTGGATCGTCCGGCCCTCGACACGGCGCTCGCCAAAGTCTTCGGCCTGATCGAAGAAACTGACGCGGGAACCAACCTTCCCGGAACGACGCGCATCGGCGTTTACTCTCCATACGCCGGATACCGTTTCCCGGTTTACCTGGCGATCCAAATCGAGCCCGATGATTTCAACGAGGCGCTGGATGGTCTCCTGGGGAGAAATGGCACGCCGTTCATTCTCTTGTCTCCCACGCGGGAACTCTGCTCCGCGAAGGCGGAGAAGCGACTGACCGACAAGCGGTCGGGCTTTGTGTCCCTGTCGGAGAACGTTGCCATCGGTGACAAGCGACAAGTTCGGCCCCTTCGTCCCATCGATGAAATCCTGGCGCAATTCCGCGGGACCAATCTGCCATCTCCGAAGGCGGATGGTGCCACAGCCTTTTTCCCCACACCTCCAGATGCGTCGTGGGGCGATGTATCGATCCGCTTCAAGGACGGGCATACCGTCTCCATCAAAGCGAAATCGGCTGGAGGCGTGTTCAACTACACACAGATGGGCATGGCCAATAAGAAGAATGGGAACCCCACCGTTCAATGGGAACTGCTCAAGACCTTCGCCGAGGAGCGAGGCATTCTGGACTGGAGCAGCAACAAGGCCCACAGACGCAACCAGAAACGCCGCGAGCTTCTCGCCGCCAACCTGCGCGACTTCTTCCGCATCGAAGGCGATCCCTTCCGCCTGACGGACGACGGAAAAGGTTGGCAGGCGCTCTTCCTCCTCTCCCCCGACGAATAGCCAATCTTCCGGCCCAGCGAAATTTCGCTGGACCTCCGGAAAAAAAGTTAAAAAAAGTTTCCCCTCCGTAACTCAGGCATCTGCCTGAAATCTCTGCATTTTCCTGTCCTTCACCATCGACGCGCCAGGCCGTCCCGCCCCTCTCATCGAAATTTCGCCAAAGAGGGGTGACGGTCCGGCGAGACCCTCACCCCTGGAAGAAACGCCCGGATGATCCGGGTGAACGCCCCCTGGGAGGTCCATTCGCCGGACCCGCCTCCCAGGGGGTTTTTCGTTGATGCGCCGGAGGGCGCGAAAGGAGGTCCGGTATGACGGATGTCGTGACAAAGGCGGCCCTGACTCCTGCCAGGAAACGCCTGGTCGAGCTGATGCAGGAGGTCAACTACGGACGGATCGAGGGACTTCATGTCCGGGACGGCGAGCCCGTCTTCGATCCCCCGCCCACCGTGCTGCGGCTTTTCCTGTTCGGCAAGGACAATGGGCCGAACGAATCCCGCGGCAACGATGGCTTCGCCCTGAAAAAGAAGGTGGCGGAGCTGTTCGAGGTCTTCGACCGGGAGCGTTCGCTCTCGATCCAGGAACTCATGATCGACAACGGATTGCCCGTCCGCATGACCGTGGCGGACGCGGTCCGGGTCTGATTCAGACCCGGCCATAGAGCACGGTCCATCACCAGACAACAGACTGGCCGCAGAGCGGAGGTCGTTGTGGGTGTCGCCGATACCGGCGTACTCGCAACACCTCCGCTCGCTTCATTTAGAGCGGTCGTCCCGGCGTAGGTCGACACCCACACGAGCTCCTCCTCGGCCCCGAGGAGGCTCAGATGGGTTTCAAACGCTACGAAGGAATCGACGAGTATGCCGTTCAGATCATCAAGTACAAGGCGAGACAACTGGTCGGACGGGTGGGCTTCACCGAGTCCGACCGCGAGGACCTGGAGCAGGAGATGCTGATGGACCTGCTCCAACGCCTGCCCAAGTACAACCCCGACCGTGCCCAGCGCAACACCTTCATCGCCCGCGTGGTGGAACACAAGATCGCCACCATCATCGAGGCGCGGAAGGCCGGCCTGCGGGATTACCGTCTCTGCAATTGTTCGCTCAACGACCGCTTTGAAGACGAACAAGGCGGCTCCGTCGAGCGCATGGAGACCATCGACCAGGAGGATTACATGCGCCGCACGGGCAGACTTTCACGCCCTGCGGCCGAGTTGCGCGATCTCTCCGTAGATGTCCGCCAGGCAATCGAAAAGCTCCCGCCCGAGCTGCGCGAACTGTGCCGGCGTCTCGACACCGACACTGTCACGGAGATCTCCCGCGATACCGGGATTCCGCGGGGAACGATCTACGAGTCCATCAAGAAGCTGCGCACGATCTTCGAAGACGCCGGGTTGAGGGACTACCTCTGAGCGTCCGACGGTCCGGGTCAGGCTCCGGTAGGTATTGACCGGGTCGGATGCACGGAAGGCGTCCGAGAGGTCGCCGAAAGCATCCGGCCCGGGCGCGCCCTCCAACAGACCTTACTGAACGGAATGGAGGCAAGATCATGAACCGAGAACTTTACCGATACAACTTCAACTCCAAGGTCCCGATCCGGGACGTCGAGGAGTCCCTGCTTCTGGCGGTGCTCGCCGCCGAGAGCCTTCACGGCCGGTCGCTGGTTCGGCTGGACGCATCCTTCTGCCTGGATTCGCACAAGCGCTCCTGCGTTGTGGACGCGGCGACTGAGGTCGGACGCGCCATCGCCCGCATCTTCACCGGCTTCCTCACCCGAGAGTTCGGCGAAGAAGCCTTCAAAGTCGAACGCGTGGGTGACGCCCCGGTGGTCAGCCCCGAGCTCAAAGCCACGGGGGCCGCATGATGGAAGCGAAAACGACCACCACCTATTCGATGTGGAGCCTGTTCCGCAACTGCCGTAAGGCATGCGAGTGGCGCTACATCCAGGAACTGGTTCCCCTGCAACGGGACCACAACCTGGCCTTCGGCACGGTGATCCATAAGTGCCTGGAGATCTGGCACGGTGGCAGGGACCTGGGGCCCGTCCTCGATTTCATCGACCGGACCTACGTCGACCGCGCACGTGAGGAAGACCAGAAGCGAGATTGGCACCTGGCCGCAGCGATGATGAAGGGCTACGCGGCCTGCTATGCGAGCGAGGAGTTCGATGTCGTCGCCCTCGAAAAGACCTTCGAGGGGAGCATCGTCAACCCGGCCACCGGCGCAATGTCCAGGAGCTTCGTGCTTGCCGGAAAGGTGGACGGCGTCGTCAGGATCGGCGACGAGCATTTCCTGCTCGAGCACAAGACCGCCTCGCAGGTGGATGCGGACTACCTGGAGCGGCTCTGGACCGACTTCCAGATCGTCCTCTACTCCCGTTACGCGGAACAGACGCTCGGCATCCGCATCGCGGGCGTCCTCTACAACATCCTGGTCAAGGCCCGTCTGCAACAGGGACGCGGTGAAACCGAGGCCGAGTTCGAGGCGCGGCGGGCCGATCTGATCGCCAAATCCAAGACCGGCAAGAGCAGCGCCAAACGCAGGCTTCCGGAAAGCGACGACGAGTTCCAGGAGCGTCTGGCCGCCAAGTATGCCGAGCCGGGCATGTTCCACCGGGAGATGCTTTACCTCTCCCGTGACCGGTTCGAGACCCTGCAGTCCGAACTCTGGGAACTGACGCAGGCCTTTCTCGACGCGCGGCGGCGTGGCGTCTTCTACCAGAACACCGCCTTCTGTTTCCACTACCGCCGGTCCTGCGCCTATTTCCCGCTCTGCCGCGCCGACGGCAGCACCAACATCATCGAGAACTTTTACCGAAAAGTCCCCCCGCACGAAGAGCTGCGGGACGAGGCCTCGTTCGAAGAGGCTTCGGCTTTTTGAGGACCCCATAGAAAAGGAGAAACGACATGTTGCCTACGAAGAAAAGTCCCCCCAAGCAAGATCACGCCGATCTCACGGTGCTGGTATACGGCCCGAGCAAGATCGGCAAATCAACCTGGTGTTCCCGGTCCGAAGGCGCGCTGTTTCTCGCCACCGAACCCGGGCTGAATTCACTGGATGTCTTTCAGCTCCCCATAAGGAGCTGGGAGGAGTTGCTCGCCGCCTGCGGCGAGATCGCCGAGGGCAAGCATCCCTACAAGACCATCATTCTCGACACGGTCGACAACGCCTATCGGATGTGCAGCGATTACATCTGCACGAAATTCAAGATCGAGCACGAGTCCGACCTCGGCTACGGCAAGGGCTGGGCGCTGATCAACAACGAGTTCCAGCGCGTCCTGACCAAACTGGCCTTCCTGCCCTACGGACTCTTCCTGGTCTCTCACTCCCAGGAGAAGGAAATCGAGACGCGGACCGGCAAGTACATCCGCATCATCCCGACGCTCCCCGACAAAGCCCGCAAGATCGTGTTGGGGATGGTCGACCTGATCCTCTTCTGCGACCTGGAAGTGACGAACGACGAGAGCGGCAAACCGGTCTACCGCCGCGTCATGCGCACCAAGCCCAGTCCCCACTACGAAGCGGGCGACCGCACGGGACGGCTTCCCGAAACCATCGACCTCAATTTTCAGGCTTTCATTGAAGCGTTCAACAGGCCGGCGGCCGCGCCGAGGGCGAGTGCCCCGCGGTCGGTGCCGGCACCGGGGGATGGGCAGGACAAGAAGCCCGCGCCCGCCGGTAAATAAACCCCATAGATGGAGGAACAGACCATGCAGAACGAAGACTACGGACATTTCGACCAGCCCCGCGGCTCTGAGGACATCGACCTCGCACAGTTCGACGACGACTTCGCGCATGCCGAAGTCGAGGAGCGTGAGTTCGAGACCATCCCGGACGGCAAGTACCAGGTGAACGTGGAGAGGGCGGAGCTGACCCGGGCCCAGACCTCGGGCAACCCCATGCTCAAGTGGACGCTGCGCATCCTCGCCCCGAAGTTCCGGGGAAGGCTGCTGTGGCGCAACAACGTCATGGCCACCCGCGAGAACATCAAGTGGCTCAAGACGGACCTGCACACCTGCGGGTTGAATCTGGACAAGCTCTCCGAGCTTCCGGCCAACCTGGAGAAACTCATCAACATCAAGCTCGAGGTCACCAAGCGCACGCGCGGCGAGAACGAGAACGTCTACATCAATCGGCGCATCGTGCTCGAAGACGGCGGAGACGAATACGACGCGGCGGCGCAGAGCGCCCTGGCCCCGTTCTGACGTGGACCGGGTCACCGTCGTCGTCGACACGCGGGAGCAGGAACCCTACACCTTCGACTCCGGCTGCACGGAGGTCGTCCGCCGCGCCCTCCCCGCCGGGGATTACTCCGTCGAGGGGCATGAGGATGCCGTGGCGGTGGAGCGAAAGACTCTCGAGGATTTCGTCTCCACCGTCATCCGCTCCCGTAAGCGGTTCACCAGGGAGCTGCGCCGTCTCTCCGAGTACGACGCTGCGTGCGTCGTGGTGGAAGCGGATCTCCGGGACATCCTCGGCGGCCGCTACCGCTCCGGAGCGCATCCCAACGCCGTCCTGGGAACTCTGCTTTCCATCGTCGTCGACTTCGGCATCCCGGTGTTTTTCTGCTCCGACCGGCAGGCTGCCTGCCGGTTTGTGGAGGGATTTCTACACAGGTATCACCGGAAGGTATCGAGACGATGCGAACAAGATCAAACAACCAATCCGTAACCGTCCGCGGCCGCGTCGAGACGGTCTTCTACGCCGGGCCACGGTTTTCCGCCGGCCGCCTCGTGACGACCGACGGCGACGAGGTGCAATTCGCCGGACAGCTCTTCGCCCGTGAGAACGAACCGGTCGTGCTGAACGGCCGCTGGGTGACCCACCCGAAATACGGCCGGCAGTTCGAGGTCGAGTGCATGGAATACGACCTCGACCTGGACGCCGACGGTCTCGCCAACTACCTGGCCAACCACCCGGAGATGAAGGGCATCGGCCCGGTCAAGGCCCGTCTGATCGCCGAACGCTTCGGTCACGATTTCGACCGGATCATCAACGACGAACCCGGACAGATCGCCGAGGCGGCAAGGCTGTCGCTGGATGCCGTACAAAAGCTCCGCGCGGAGTGGCTCAAGACGAGGGAGACCAACAAGGCGATCACCTGGCTGGCAGCCTTCGGGCTCACCCATCACCAGGTGACAAGCCTGGTGAAGAAGTTCGGCAACAACGTGCTGGGTTTGCTCAAGGCCGATCCGTACATCATCGTGCGCGAGGTCCGCGGCTTCGGCTTCAAACGCGTGGACAAGATCGCCCGCAAGATCGGCACCGCCAAAGACGATCCCGCGCGCATCCGGGCCGGCGTCCTCCACTGCGTGAACGAATCGCTGGACCAAGGCCATTGCTGGATCGAGTTCGAGGAACTGGTCGATCAGGCCAACGTGTTGCTGGTTATGGACGTCCTCGACAGTCGGGATCGCATCGAGCAGGAGCTTGACGGGCTCATCGACGAGAAGGCATTGGTCTGCATCTCCCACGGCGGGAGGTTCCTCGTCGCCAAACCCGAAATCCGCACGATGGAGGAGGCTCTGGCAAAGGTCTTTCGGAACGGCGGAGCGCCCAATCCGCACTTCCCCGACCAAGACCGGTTGTCCGACATGGTCGCGGAAACCGCGCCGCAGCTCAACGCGGGTCAGCGGCAGGCCGCCATCACCGCGCTTCGTCATTCGATATCGCTCATCTCCGGGGGAGCCGGCAGCGGCAAGACCTTCACCGTATCCGCCATCACCGGCGTCTACGAAGAACAGGGACTGCGCGTCATCCTGGCCGCGCCCACGGGCAAGGCCGCCAAGCGTCTCGAACAGGTCGTCGGCCATCCGGCGGGCACGATCCACCGGCTGCTGGGTTTCAACGGCAAAGACTACGCCCGGGGACCGGACGATCCCATCGACGCCGACGTGATCATCGTCGACGAGGTCTCGATGGTGGATGTGCCCCTGGCCTGGCACCTCTTTCAAAGCATCGATCTCGAGCGGACCGCCGTGGTGCTGGTTGGAGACCACAACCAACTGCCTCCCGTCGGACCGGGCAATCTGTTGCGGGACCTGGTCCTGTCGCAGATGGTTCCCACGGTGCTCCTTGACCAGGTGGTACGGCAGGCCGGCATCCTGAAGGAGAACAGCATCGCCGTCTTGAACGGCGAGGTCCGCAAGACGAGCGACGCCGAACCCTCCGGCCGACGGGCCTGGTACGTAGTGGATCAGTTCACCGATCAATGGGATGCGCAGCGGTTCGTGCTGGACCTCTTCGAGAATGTGCTCGTGGAGCGCCTTGGGTTCGACCTGCTGACCGATGTGCAGCTCCTGACCCCGACCCACAAGGGCCCGCTGGGTACCCGCGATCTCAACTGCGAGCTCCAACGTCTGGTGCAGCGGAGACTGTGGAATGTCGAAGCGCCCCCGACGATACCCGGTCGACGGCCCAAGTTTCTCGCGCGTGACAAGGTCATCCAGACCCGGAACAACTACGAGATCGGCGTCATGAACGGCGCGATGGGCGTGATTCTCCACGTCGGCCGCGACGGTTCCCTGAGCGTGGACTTCGACGGCTTTCCGGTGGAGATCGAGGCCGGCTCGCCCAACCTGCAGGACATCCAGCTCGCCTATGCCCTGACGATCCACAAGGCCCAGGGCTCCGAGTTTCCGTGCGCCGTGGTGGTGGTCCACAAGGCCCACTCCTTCATGCACCACCGGAACCTTCTCTACACCGGCGTCACGCGGGCCAGACAGACGACGGTCCTCGTCGGGGACCGCTGGGGCATCTCGAACTGCGCCAGAAAGCGGAAACAGGACGACCGCCGAACGTTCCTCTCCCTCCTGCTGGATGCAGGTCGCATTGAGGAATCCCGTGTTCCCGCGACGACCGGTCAGTAGCGAATGGACATTCTTGGAGTGGAGCGCGCATGGCATTCGAACGTCAGGACAATGTGAGGGAGTATTACCGGCGGATCACCGAGGTCGACATCGGTGCGGTCGCGCGGGAGTTGCTCGGCGCTCACGTCCTGCATGAATCCGACCGCCTGCTCCAATGCGACTGTCCGAACCACAGTAGCCAATCGCACCGGTCCCTTCATGTGATGCTCGACAAGCAGGGTTGGTATTGCTTCGGCTGCGGTCTCGGCGGCGACGTGCTCCAGCTCGTGGAGTTCATCCAGTCGGGCCAGGTGACACGGGGCCAGTCCGGCCCCATGCCGGAGAGCCATCAACATGCCCGCGATTTCCTCGCAGCCAAGGCCGGGCTGCCGTCTTTGGCCAAGCACGGACTCTCGCCCGAGGAATTGGCTGAAGCTGAGGCGGAGCGACTGGTCGAGCTGCGCGTCCACGATGTACTGACGGCCCTGGCGGAACACTACCACGGGCGGCTCAAGGATAATCCCGAGGCGATTGAATGGCTCCGTTCCAAGTACGGCCTTTCCGCAGAGACCGTCGACAAACTCCTCATCGGCTATGCGGACAACGACGGCGATGAAGGAATCGTCCGGAAACTGACTGGCAAGGAACGCGGCTTCTCACCGCGGGATTTGGCCGCGTCCGGCGCGTTCCGTCCGACCAACCAGGACGGACTCGACCCGTTCTTCGACCGGCGTATCGTGTTTCCCTACTGGAGCCGCGGCCGCGTCGTTTTCATGATCGGCCGCAAGACACCGTGGACGCCTGACAAGCCATGGGAACAAGGCAAGTACAAGAAGCTCCCGGTCCACGACGAAAACACCCGCAAACACATCGCCCCGTGCATCGACAACAGTCACCTCTACAACGAGGACTGTCTGCTCGCCGACCCGGAGCGGTTGATCATCACCGAGGGCGTGACCGACTGCATCTCGCTCATGGAGCATGGCTTCCCGGCGGTGTCGCCGGTGACCGTCCGTATCCGCGAGGCGGATTGGGAGCGGCTGCTGCCGCGTCTTCGCAACGTGCAGACGGTCTACGTCTGCCAAGACAACGAGATCTCTCAGGCCGGGTTGAACGGCGCGCTCAAGACCGCAGCGGTCCTTTCCGAGCATCGAATACAGACTCGGCTTGCGGTTCTCCCTCTGGATGAAAGACGCGAGAACGCCCGCCGGGAATTACGGGAGCGGTTCGGTCTCGACGCCGCCGTGGGTGTCCGCGAACTGGCCAAACGCCTCGATGGTCGGACCCCGGATGAAATCCGCGAGGCCGAGCGTCTGCTCTCGGAAGCCAAGATCGACGTCAACGACTACTTCGTGGCGGGTCACTCGGTCCAGGACTTCGAAGAGTTGCTGGCGAAGGCCGAGACGCCCCTGGAGTTCGGCATCTCCCATCTGCCGACGGATGTCTCCGAAGAAGAGCGCAACCGGCTGCTCGAACCGATCCTGCGAGAAGCGGCATACCTCTCCCCGCTGGAGCAAAACCGCCATCTGAAACTCGTTCAGGAGCGGTTCGGCAAGACGGGACTCTCGCTGGCCACGCTGCGCGAGCAAGTGCGGGCGGTGCAGAAAGAACAGAGGTCCCAGTCCAGGCAAGAACGGAAGCGGGAAAAGCGCTCTTCGGATGCATCTCCCGGATCGTGCCGGGCGCGCATCGAGGAAGTTCTGCTTGCGACCGAAGAGGAGCGCGGCGCGCCCGATTTCACGCTGGCCGCCGAGGCCGCCTACGATTGGTTCGCGGCCCATGGGGCCCGGTTCTTCCGCACGCCCCAGGGCGAGCCGTTCATGTTCTTCGAAGACGCGATCTTGTGGATGGATACGCCGGACCGCGGCCGCAGGCGGCTCTACGCGTCCCTCATGTACAAGCATACCGGGATGGTGCAGACCACCGGCGGCGGCCGCACATTTTTCGAGGTACTGGCGAACCTGGCGGTGGAGCGCGGGCAGGTGCGGGAGCATTTCTCCTGGCTTCACACGGACGTGGCCAGGGAGACCGTCTACTTCAACCTGAACAACATCGACCACGAGATCGCCAAGATCACCCCGGAGGGGGTCGAAATCCTCAAGAACGGCGGCAACGCGGACGGCGTTATCCTGGACGGCTCGCGGAAGCTGGCCCCGATCCGGTTCCTTCCCGACGCCGATCCCGCGGAAGCCGACCGGCTCCTGGTGGAACTGCTTCTCAACAATCTCACCTGCGCGCCGGGGGATCGGGTATTGATCCTCTCGTGGCTTTCCTGTTTCCTCTTAATCGATTTCGCCGGCACAAGGCCCATGACCCGGTTCGAGGGTCCCGCGGGCTCGGGCAAGACCACCGCGAGCAAATTGATCTCTGCACTGCTCTACGGCGAGCCTCAGCAGAAGAAGAGCACCGATGCGGCCAACTATACCGACGGCTCGCAAAACCCGCTCATCGTCCTCGACAACATCGAGGTCAAACAGATGACCGAGGACCTGACGACCTTCATCCTGACCAGCATCACCGGCATCGCCAAGGAAAAGCGCAAGAGCGGCACGGACACCGAGACGGTCATCGAACGGACCAAGTGCCTGCTCAACACCACAGGCATCGAACCTCTGGGAGGGGAGCTCGCGGAAATCCTGTCCCGCTCGTTCATCATCCGCTTCGACATGGACGAGCAGGCGAGCGATTGTTTCCTCGAAGCGAAAATCCTGGCCGCTCTCCGGGAGCACCGCGATCTGATCGTCTCTTCCCTGATGAAACGCACGAGCCATTTGCTGGCCATGCTCCAGGCCGGCGCTCAGGAAAAGGTTATGCGGCTGTTACACAGAAGCCTCGGCAACCACAGCAAGCGGCGATGCAACGACTACCTGAGCCTCATGTACCTGATGATGCTCGCCGGGGAGCAGCAGGAAGAGATCGACCGGGCGCTGGAAGAACTCCATCCGCAGTTCGTGGGCCGGATCGCCACGCTCAACAGCGTCAGCCTCGAGACCGCCCGCGAGTCCAATCCCATCGCCACCTGTCTGGCGGCGCTCTTCAAGGCCTACAGGCACGCGCTCGAAGCGGACCGGGAGAGCACCGCTATGAACGTCGCCAAGACCAACAAGGCGGCATTCCTCGAGCGCTACCAGATCGATTTTCAGAACGAGACGACCATCGAGGGCGCTCTGGCCCGCGACCTTTTCGTGGCCATCAAACGGCTGTCCAAGGATTTCGGTTTGTCCTTCAGCATGAACTCGGTGCAGCAGTTCGCCCAACGCTTCTCGAACGATCTGGACACCATCCGCCAGGCCGGGTTCGAGATCGCCGTCAACCGGTCGGAGCATTCCGTCCGGCGCACCGCCACCTACGACGTCACCTACCTCGTCTGATCCATTTCCCCGCCGACTCCTCCTTGTGCGAAGGGTACCCTTCGCAAACCGCGAAGGACCTTCGCGACTGTAAACATCGTTAAATCAAGCTGTTGTAACGAGACTGCGAAGGTGCGAAGGGTTTCAGGGGTCCACCCCCCTTACTCAGAAAAAATACATCGCATGCCGTGACCGCAGGTCTCTCCTCGGACCACCTGCTTTTTTCCGCTCATACGTGAGTAATTCCCCCGGTAACCTTCGCACCTTCTTCTTCCTTCTTCATATCTAATAGCAATATCAATCATCTACAGCACCGCGAAGGCTCCTGCGAAGGTTCGAACCGCATTCATCGACCTTCGCACCTTCGCATCCCGGCGGTACAGGCTCCGCTCCGGTAGGTATCCCATGAACCGGAAATCACCCGATTGGAGCAGGGAAAGTGAGCCTTCTCAGACTCATGATGCAACAGACCGCTGGAGGATCGACCCCGGTCGATTCGAACGGCCAAGTCCCGATTGTCTCCGGGCAAGAGACAACGGAAGAGCAGCGCAGGGACGATCCTCCCACAGTCGAGCCCTCCGGAGAGACCGCGCTCTATGCGGCCACGAACCTGGATTCTTGGGAAACCGACAAGCCTCGACATTTCGCGCGGGACGTGGGCATCAACGGCGTCTGCTATCGCCGTCTGGACCCGGAATACTACGCATGGCTCCGGCACAAGATGGCGATGGCCAAGAAGGCGCTGGAATCAGGACGACTCGATCCCGCCGCCTTCGACGGATTGCGAACCCGCTTCAACGACATTCATGCCTGGGCCGTCGCGCGTTTCGGCGAGGACGACCTTCTCGCCGCCGTTCGGAGCCTTGACCCCAAGACCTATCCTCCGCCGACGCTCGGCACGGTTCAGCAGGACCAGCCGTCGTCCGTTTCACTTTCCCGTCCGGTCCCAAACCCTTCGACGCCGCCGGTCGAGCGATACCTGTACCCCAAGGACGGGGAGTGGCGCTTCACGGAGAAGGTCCCGCCTTCGGCCGTCGACAAAGTCGATGCCATCCGGGACCAGGCACTTTCCCTCGATTGGAGCGAGGCGCGGCTTTACCAGAACCGGGGACGGTTCCGCTTCCCCTGCGGCGAGGATTTCGGACTCGTCTGTTTCGTCGATGCCAACGAACGCATCGGCGAAGTGACCCGGCAGTACATCGAGATCATCGGCCCGCCACCGCGGGAGAACCGTCTTCGTTTCCACAACCCGGACGTGGATCAGCCATGGCTCAAGAGAACGAACCCCAAAACATGAAACGGCCCTACGGCAACGCCAGGGACATCCTGCCGCCCGATGTGCTCGACGCCGTCCGGCGGTATTTTACCGGTCTTCTCTGGGTGCCGAGCGATGTGGGCTTCTACGAGGAACGCCGCAAGCTCGTGCTGGCGCTCAAGGGACAAGGCGTGCCCACGCGCGAGATCGCCCGGCTTTCCGGCGTCACATCGCGCCGGGTGCGCCAGATCGTGGCCCAAAGCCGGACCGAATCCACACCGACGCATTGCGATCCGCTCCGGTAGGTATCGAAGGGGTTTTCCCTGAAAGAGGGCGAAATCCGCCTTCCGCCACGAACCCCGAGATGCCGAAACGAAAAACGCGGTGACCATGGCAGACGACAAGGCCCAAGACAGGATCGGAAAACACGACGCGGGTCAGCTCAAACGCTGGCACCGCAACGCCGCGCCCGCACAGGAAGTACGGAAGGCCGCCAAGGCGCGGACCGGCAGCGGCGCAGTCCCGGGCAACCAGAACAGTTTGCGCCACGGCATCTACGCCGACCGCTTCCTCTCTGCAGAGGAGCGTCCCCTCTTCGAGGCCATCATCGGCCAGCTCTACCAGGACTTCGTGTTCAACAAGAGCTCTGACTTCATGCAGGTCGAGCTGGTGGCGGTCTACTTCCTCAAACTGGGCCGGGCCCAGGAGTCCGGCGACTGGGACGCAGCCGAACGGCTGGACCGAATGATCCGCTGCCACCTCAAGGACCTCAAGGCCACCAAGATCGCCCGTGAGGGCGAAGCGTCCCAGGGACCGGAGACGACGCCGGCGGAGTGGGCCACGGCTCTCATTGAGAAGCTGGCGGAGTCGCAGAAAAAACCGGCCAGGAAAACGACCGCGGGAGGGAAAACGCGTAAATGAGGTCGGATAACACCATCGCCCGCCATGCAGCGACCCGCGAAACACGCGGACTTGCGGCGCTTCGCCCGCCGGGAATGTCGGATAAGACGTGTTCTCTGACATTCCGAAGCCGACGGTCGGCGGAAGGTTCTGTCAATCAATGCTTCCGCCCGGCACCTCAAGGCTTCGATGCTGCCCGCATCATTGTCTGCGGATGTGTTCGGGGACGCGACTGTGGGCTGACTGTCTCTTGCCTCTGTCATTGCCTGTCCGAAGGCGGGAATGGAAAAGCGGCCCGGATGGACCGCTTGGTTTCCATGGTCGGTTGCGGTTCAGAGGCGCTCGAGGGCGTCCTCCAGAGCGCCGTCCACGAGGTGGGTGTAGACCTGGGTGGTCGACAGGTCCCGGTGACCGAGGGCGCGCTGGACCACCAGGATGTCCCCGGTCCGGCTGTAAAGGTGGGTGGCGAAGGTGTGCCGGAGCGCATGCGGGCTGAGCTTCTTGTCGATGCCCGCGGCCTTGAGCCAATACTCGAGCCGCCTGGCCACTTGCCGCTCGCAGAGCCGCTCTCCGCGGTTGGAGAGGAACATGGCCCGGCATTCGCCGTCGCCCCGGCGTCGGCGCTCGACCAGGTAACTCCGCAGGAGGGAGCGCAGGGTGGACTTTAGGAACTTCACTTGCGGGACGGAGCCCTTGGCGAGTACGCGGAGATGCTTGGCGTCGAGGTCCACGTCCTCGATGTCCAGGTCGACGAGTTCCTGCAGTCGGATGCCGGTCCCGAGGAAGAGTTCGATGATGACGCGATCCCGGACCGCCAGCGAGGATGCCCTGCCGCGAAGTTCCTTGAGCAGACGGCGCTTCTCGGCCTCGGTCAGGAACTTGGGCGGAGTCCGGGGAAGCCTGCGAAGGGTCAACGACCCGGCCGGATTCTCCCGGACAATCCCGTTTTGCTCGGCCCAGGTGAAAAACGACCGGACAGCCGCCTTTAACCGGTGCATGGACGCCGGCGACCGGACGCTGCCCCTGGCCGAGATCACCACCAGCGGCGAGGTCAACGCCTCGTCGATCATGGCGCTGGTCACCTCGTCCGGGGCGTTTCCCGGATGGTTTCGGAGGAGAGTGTCGGACAAGTATGAGAGATCGCGCAGGTATGCGCTGATGGTGTTCTCCGAACGTCCCTCGGCGGTGAGCCTTCTGCCGAAGGCTTCCAAGGCGTCGGTGAAACAGGACCGCGCGTCTGAAGGCTCAGGACTGCTCAGCAACCGGAGCCTCGATGGCATCGTGTTCGTCATCGCGCTGTCCTCCTTTCTTGGCGCTCCGGCCCATGGGCGTGTCCTTGGGCAGGGGCAGCTTGTCGATACGGCCCGTCTCCTTGGCCCAGATCAGAAACATGCGGAGCACCCGCTTGGTCTTCTCGACCGTCGGTGTGGACCGCTCCCGCCCGTTGGGCAGTTTGAGCAGCGCATCGGACTTGAAAAACTTTCCCACGTGCGGGACGAGGACTGCGGACAGCTTGCGCTCGGCACCGAAGAAGACCTCGATCTGCTCGAAGTCTTTACCGTAGGTGTAGAGCGTCCGCTCCTTCTTCCCCTGGGTCCGCAGGTGTTCCAGATAGGCTTGGGCGGCCTGATGCAGGGTCTCGTTCATGGCTCGTTCTCCTTTCGTTCGTTGAGTTCAGGTTTCCCGATCCGGAAGGTCTCGGGGTCGAAAAAGCTCATTCGGCACCTCCTTTCAAACGGCTCAAGTCCTTGTATTTCAAGGCTCTACGCACATTCACATACAGGCTTCGTGTGCGCCGGAAGTCAAGGCGTTCCATGCACATTCCAGAGAAACAATCAGGCCCCGGGCGGGCCGGGAGGAGAATCATGAGAAGACAGGTCGAAACGATCCTGAAGGCGCTGTTGGCAGCGAGTCTGGCTGCATCACTGTTGGGTTGCGCCACCGCCAGGCCGCCTCAGCGGATTCAGGACGCCATTCACACGGCGAATCGCTACATGCCCGAGTACGTGGCCGAGGCCAACAAGGCCCTGGCCGACGCGGAGCACCCGGACCAGGAACGACTGAGGGGTATGGGCGACCGGCTGGCTGTGGTGATGGAAGCCTTAGACCGCTGGGCGTCGGGGCAGGAAAAGACGCCGGAGGAGGACAAGCGATGAAGGACATCCTGGAACGGAACAGCGATGCCGTCCGCGAGGCGGGACGGCAACTGGTGGAGATCGGCGCGGAGCTGGCTGCCGGGAAAATCGACGATGCTCTGGCCCGGCTCGACGCCGCCGGGCAGGCGTACCCGGAGTGGGAGGAGCTCAATCAGGCTGCGGCCGACATCGAAGGGGTGATCCGTGACCGCGAAGGGATGCTCGCCGTCCAGCACATCCTGGCCGAGATCATCGGCACGGTCCTCGGGTCGGCCTTGAGGTCGAGGCTGCCCTGATGGCCCGGATATCCGCCAAAGAGCGCAGGCTGGCGGAGACCCTTGCGGACCCAGTCCTCTGGGGACAGGGATACCTGCGCAACCGCGACGGTGGGCAACGCATCTACTGGCCTCACCAAGCCGAGGACCTGCTCTGTCCGGACAGGAACATCATCCACCTCGACGGGCGCGACGTGGGCAAGAGTGTCTGCATCACCACCGACGCCCTGCATTTCGCCTTCACCAACCGGGGCTGCCAGGGACTCGTCGGCGCGCCTCACCAGGGACATCTCGACACCCTGATCGAGGAGATCGAATTCCAACTCGACACCAACCCGGACCTCATGGTCAGCGTGGCTCTCACCAAATACGGCAAGCCCAAGATTCACCGCAAACCATACTTCAGGCTCGAATTCACCAACGGCGCGATCCTCTACTTCCGTCCAGCCGGTGCATACGGCGACGCGTTTCGCTCGCTGCATGTGGACCGGGTCTGGGTGGACGAAGGGGCGTGGCTCACCGAACGAGCATGGAAGGCCCTGCGCCAGTGCCTGAAGGCGGGTGGCAGACTGCGCATCTACTCAACGCCCAACGGTCTGCGGGACACCACCTATTACCGCCTCACCGGATCGACCCAGTTTCGGGTGTTCCGTTGGCCTTCCTGGCTGCACCCATCGTGGACCCAGGAGCGCGAGGCCGAGCTGCTGGAGTTCTACGGCGGCCGGGACAGCGCGGGCTGGCAGCATGAGGTGGCCGGCGAACACGGCAAGCCTTCCTACGGCGCGTTCAATATCGAGCACCTCAATCTCTGCCGACAGGACGTGGTCGAGTACCAGAAGGTCGTCGTCACCGGCGAAGAACTGCGCGGCTGCGCCACCGAGGAGGAATCCCACGACCGCCTGGAGATGCTGCTCAATCTCATGCCGCGGACCGGCGTCTTTTGGATCGGCGGAGACCTGGGCTACACCAACGACCCGACGGAGCTCGTCGTGTTCCAGGAGATCGAACTGCCCGAGCGCAAAATCATCAAGCTGGTCCTGCGGGTCCGCATGGAGCACGTGGCTTATCCCCACATCGCCCAGGCCATCGCCCTTCTGGACCGGTATTACACCGCCGCGGGCATCGGCGTGGACAACGGCGGCAACGGGATGGCTGTCGTGCAGGAGCTGCTGACACTGGACAAGTATAAGGACTTGGCTCTCCAAGGGCGGCTGCGCGGTTACGACTTCGGGGGCATGACCACCCTGGCCGTGCGAGACGGCCACGAGGTCAGGAAGCGGACCAAAGAATTCATGACCACCTTGATTGCTGGAGCCATGCAACGACGTCAGCTCGTGTTCCCCATCGAGGACCTGGAGATCGAGGATCAGTTCACCACCCACACCTATACGCTGCACGATGGCCGCATCGTCTATTCCAAGGGCAACGACCACGTCGTTGACGCCGTGCGCTGCGCCATGTTGGCCCGTGAGCAGTCCGTCCTCAACCAGGTCGGTGAGGAGACGGTCTCCCTGGTGCCGCTGACGACCGAGCCGGTGTTTATCTGATCCGGGAAGACGCGCCTCCTCCATACCCTGGAAGTGTTCAGGTCCTGCCGTGCGTGTCCCGCCCACCGACGTTCCTTCCACGCCTCCGGTAGATAACCCCAGGGGCGGGCTTTTCCCGCCACACGGCGCGAATGTCGCGCCCACAAGGGCAAGAAACCGAGAGGACCCCGGTGGAAGCACGATCCAATCCGACACCCGACAGCCCGACCTCCGTATCGGGCACTGAGACGCCGCCGTTGCAGGCGGACGGTCTGGTGCTCGTCCCGCTTGCCGCCGCCGCGGCCTTGGACCCGTCCGTGTTCAGCAAGGTCAACGCCTCCGAAGCGATCCCGGCTTCCTGGGAGGACCGGGCGCGCAAGGCCTGGGAGTATTACCTCGAAGAGCCGCTGGTGAAGAACTGCGTCAACTCCTGGCGCACTTTCGCCGTGGGCGACGAGATCAAGATCGCGGGCGACGACGAGAAGGTAAAGTGGGAGGCCGTCGACCTCGTCGACCGGCTGAGCATCTCCGAGTTCGTCAAGGATATGGTCCTCCAGCTCCTGGTCAAGGGCGACGCCGTCGGCTTCAAACGCTACACCAAGGATGGCAAGGACCTGGAGGAATTGGTCTGCGTCAACCCTGTTTCGGTCAAGGTCAAGTACGCTCAAGGGCGGCTCGTCGAAGCCCGGCAGACGCCGGAAGACAATCCCGCCGCCGACGAGGGGCTGGACCTGCCCGTGGAGCAGGTTCTCCATCTCAAGTGGGATGCGCCGGCCTTCTCTCCACGGGGCAACTCGCTCGTCCTTCCCGCTTTCCAGTCCATCGAACTCCTGCGTGACTACCGCCGGGCCGAGCAGGCCATCGCCAAACGCTGGGCCACGCCTTTCAGACTACTCAAGGTCGGCGGCGCGTTCGGCCAAAAGATGGTCATGCCCGACCAGAAGATGCTCGAACAGGTCCGAGACATGGTCAACAAGATGGACCTCAAGAGCGGCCTGGTCGTGCCCTTCTACGTCACGGTCGAGACCCACGGCACCGAGGGGCAGGTCCTCAACGTCGAGGATAAGGTCAAGGAAGTGAAAGAGGACATCGTCGTGGCGATGGGGCTCTCGCGGTCGCTGGTGACCGGCGACGGCCCGAACTTCGCCACGGCATCGGTGAGCCTCCAGAAGATGCTGGTGATGATCAGGGAGATCAAACAGGCCGCCCGGATCATTCTGAACTGGATATTCAACGACTGGCTGGAGCTCAAGGGCTGGGAGGACAAGACACTCCAGTTTTTGTTCAACGACCTCGACCCGTCGGACGCGGTCGATTTCAAGCGGCTGCTCATCGAACTCTACGACCGCAAGCTCATCAGCCGGTCGAGCCTGCAACTGAAGATGGACCTCGACCCGGACATCGAGTCCGCCAATCGGGAAACCGAAAAGCGTTCGGTGGATATGCTCGACGAAAAGCAGATCAAGCCCATCGTCGACATGGTGACCGCCGGGATCATGGGCGTCGAAACGGCGCAGGAAATGCTCGGTCTCGATCCTGCGAAGAACCCGACGGGAAGCCGCGCCGAGGCATCGTGGGCGGGACCATTCGCCCGTGCAGGCATTACCGCCGCCGTCTGTGACGACTGCGCGCATTTCGACAGCGAGCACAACCACTGCCGGGTCCAGCGCAGCGAAACCACCTTCGACACCCCGGTCTGCCGCTTCTTCGACCCGAAGTCCCCCGCGATGGAACACGGCCCTGACCGGAAGGAAGAACCGGCGTCTCGGCAGGCGGCGTGCCGGGAGTGCGGGGGATGATCGGTGCGCTCGCGGCCAAACGTCCCCTCTCTCAAGCCGAGGCTACCCGCCTGGCCACGGAAAAGAGCGTCCGCGCCCGAAATCTCTACACAGAGCAAAACGTCGCCGAGCTGACCGGGATGCTTGCCGGTGCCGAAGAGGAGGTGCGCCGCGCCATTCTCCGCTACAAGAGCCTCGGCTCCCTTCCCGACAACAAGCTGGCCGCCCTCGAAGGTCTAAAAAAACTCCAGGCCGACATCCAGGAGACCACGAGCCGCCTGCATCGGGAGCAGACGCTGCTTTTCCGGAAGACGGCCAAAACATCCTTCCGCCAGGGCATCTTCCGAGGCATCGACGAGTTCGCCGCGGCCCAGCTTCCCTTTTACCGCGACTTGACCCCGGAGGGCATCGACAAGCTCGCCACTCGAGTGTTCACCCTGGTGGATACCGATGCCCTCGATTTCATGACCAACTACAACCTGGTCCTGGCCGGCGACATCAACCGCGAGCTGGCCGACGGCATCAAGCGGGTCGTGATGGGCGGCATCGCCACCGGCAAGGGCGTGGAGGACATCGTCCGAGACCTCGGGCGCGTGGTGAAAGACCCGGAATCCTTCCGCTATGCCGGTTCCAAAGTGTTCACCAAGGCTCAGTACCGCATGGAGGTGATCGCCCGCACAGAGGTCCTGCGCGCCCACAACCAGGGGCGCATAAAGTTCCACGACCAGGTCGGAGTCCGGAAACTCGAATGGATGACCATGGAGGACGAGCGGGTATGCCCGATCTGCGGGCCGCTGGACGGCAAGGTGTTCGACACGAACCGTTTTCCGCAGCAGCCGGCCCATCCCAACTGCCGCTGCACGAGCGTGGTCGCGTGGCCGCTGGTGATCTGCGGAGGAGAGCTGGGGGCGAAGGCGGCGGACGAACCCGCCGCGTGCATCATCCCGCCCCAGACCATCGAAGAGCAGGCGAAGGCCAAGGCCGCCGAGGAAGCGAAGCTCAAAGCAGCCTTCGAGGGTGGACAGATCGCCGACCTGAACACTTTGAGCGTGAAGCAACTCCAGACCCTGGCAAAGCAGAACGGCGTCTCCATCGCCCGGACCAAAGCCGACTTCATCCATCTGCTCGACGCGGCGGAGCCGGGCGTGGACCACTCCACCCTTGCCGGAGCCGCACTCGATGCCAAGCTCAAGGAACATAAAATCGGCCTGCTCCGCACCAAAAACGACCTGATCCAACTCCTGGCGCAGAAACAGGCGTCGCTCAAGCAGGCGCAGCAACTCGCAGAACAGCTCAAGAAAATTCCGCCGAGCGGCGGACTGCATGACCTCACCGTGGTCGAGCTCCAGGGGATGGCCAAAACCAAGGGCGTCTCCCTCAACATGACCAAACAGGACGTGATCGACCTGCTTGACGAATTGGAGCCGGGCGTGGATCACGCGGGGCTCAAGGGTGCGTCCCTGATCGACGCCAAGAAAAAACACCACATCGGTCCGCTCAAGAACAAGCAGCAGCTCGTCAAGGCGCTGGAAAAAACGGCCGGTGAGGAGCTGGCGGAAAAGGTCAAAAAGGAAGCTCTCGAAGCAGCCGAGAAGGCCGCAATCAACAAAGCGAAGCAGGCAGTCGAACAGACTGCTGCGAAGGTGATCGTGCCGGACTCCCCCGCAGGATACGCCGACTTCCTTTCAGCGGTGAAAGAGGCGGAGGCGGCGATGTCTGCATCACCAAGTCTGCCAAAGGAAATGCTCGAAGGACACGCCAAGGAGCTCGCCCTCAAGAAAAAGCTTTTCCAGGACCAGGTCGCGTCCATGAAGGTCGGCGACCTCAAGACCCTGGCCAAGGACACCAAGCTCAAGCACTGGCAGTGGGCGAACAAGGACGAGCTTGTCACTCTGCTTACGGAGACCGACCCGGCCAAGATCGAGGCTGCCAAGACCGGCATCGAAACGAAACACGCCGCCTGGTTGGAAAAGCACGGAGGCAAAAAGAAGGTCGCCGCGCCCGAATCGGCGAAGCCCGCGCCGACTCCGAAACCGACACCACCCTCTCCACCGACTTTCACTAAGAAAGGCACGCAGTTCGAGGAGGCGGACGCGGCCTGGATCGCCAAGGGAAAGCCGGGGAACTTCACGTCCGCGGGCAAGGCGCAGGTCGGCGGCGCGCACAGCAAGGAGTTCTGGACCGATGAAGCGGGTGACCGCTGGCTCTTCAAGCCGGTGGAACGGGCCGGTGACGAGTTCATCGCCTACGGAGAGGAGGCAGCCTACAAGATCGGGCGGCTCATCGATCCGGACGCCGTGGAGGTCCGAACCATCCGTATGACCGGACGCCTCGGCTCCATCCAGAAGTGGCGGGCCGATCTCAAGGACAGCTTCGACTTCGCAGGCTTGGACCTCTCGGACCTCACCACCCTCGACATCGAGCAGATTCAGCGGGAGCACGTCGTCGACTGGCTGATCTCCAACCATGACGGCCATGCCAAGCAATTCCTGCGGGGTCGTGACGGGAAGGTCTACGGCATCGACAAGGGGCAGATCTTCAAATACCTGGGCGAGGACCGTCTGGCCATCGACTATCACCCGAACGCCAAGTACGGCGAACAAGAACCTTTTTACAATACGGTTTTCCGCGCCGCCAAGGAAGGCAAGGTCAAGGTCGACCCCGCGGCGACCCTTCGCTACATCCGCGAAGTGGAAAAGATCGCT
This sequence comes from uncultured candidate division Zixibacteria bacterium, assembly GCA_963702205.1. Taxonomy (GTDB): domain Bacteria; phylum Zixibacteria; class MSB-5A5; order GN15; family PGXB01; genus CALAMC01. The sequence goes on along the minus strand of OY969724.1, from coordinate 219,722 downwards.
GATGAGGACTACCTGGCCATCCTGCGCCCCTATGCCGAGGGACGGTTCGGGCGGGACGAGTCCCGCAAGCAGGCATTCTACGACACCGTCCTGGCGCGGAAACGGAACCTGCGCCACGATTTCGAGAATTTTTATGCGGACGCGCTGGGCCGTCGGGATTTCCGCTTCGAGGATGTGCTGGAGGCGCTGCCGAAAACGCGCCTGGGTCCGACCGAAGAGGCGCTTCTTGAGGAGGTCCGTTCGCTCGGCTGGCAGGGGAAGGTCCTGCCCTTCGACGAGGATGATATCGAGGACCAAAACGCCCTGATATTCGTCGAGACCTTGAAGGGAAAGCAACGGACCGTGGTCAAGATGAAGGTTCGGCCCGAGGCGGAAGGCAAGCTCCTGGAGACATTGCGCAAGGCGGGAGTCGATACTGCGGCCGCGCGGGTGGGCGAGTCGCTGCCGCAGGACGTCTTCGCGCAGGACATATTGTCCGCGGTGAAGACGGTCAACCACCACGCCACGGACCAGCAGTACAACCAGGGGTCGCTCAAGAAGGCTACGGAACACCTGAAGGCCTTGAAGCGCCTCGCCGACTCGGCCGACCCGGACGAGCGGGCCATGGCCCGAAGCTACATCGACTGGATCGAGAAGGTCCAGGAAGCCGCCCGTGAACACAAACCGGTAGGCGGGCGCTTCGATGCCTATCTCAAGAAACACGCCGCGCCGGAAAAGAAATCGAAGGACGCTCCCTTCACCGTGCGGCGGACTAAGGTGCTTCAGGCCAAACGGGAGCTCAAGAACGGCGAACTCGTCGTCGTGGACGAAGCGGCGGACAACTCGGCACTCTTCCGCGGCCGCGCCATGAAGGCCGGCGAGCAGTACGAGATCGATTTCGGCGACGGCACCCGCGCCGTGTATCGCCCCTGGTCGGACAAAAACCTCTATGCCCAACAGGGCGAATTCGAACTGGTCCTTCCGGACAGACCTGACGCCAAGAGTCTCGAGCGGGCCATGGAACGGATGGAATCGTTGGGCATCAAGGCCGGTGCGGCCACACCACAGGATGCCGAGCTTCTCTATCTTCACAAGCAAGCATACCTCGCCAAGGTGGATCGCGAACCGGACTACAAGCGGCTGGTCGAGGACCTGGATCGCCGGGCCGCGGGCAAGGAAGAACGCGTCCAGGAAATACGCGGCTTCTGGGAGAAACGGCTCGAAGTGAAGGACATCACCCGCATGCCGGGCTACGACCCCATGGGCGAATACCAGGCTGCATTCAAGGACCCCGCCAAGCGCGCCGGCTACCGGCATCAATACCGCTTTGATATATCCGACGCGGATATCGAGAAACAGATGAAGGGGTACGGCCTCCACCACCGACTGACCAACGGCGAGGACGCGGTGTCGTTCATCGACGCGGCGCTGGGAAACAACGGAGCCATGGTGAGTACGGTCGAGAAGCTACGCGCCGGGGTGCCGGTGGGCGGGATGTCTCCGGAAGCCGACATGGACACCGGCGGAGCGAGCTACTTCTTCACCCGGATCAAAAAGCTCCCGACGACCGGAGGATCGTCCGACACAGGACTCTACTTCAAGAAACGGATGCTCCGGCGCATGGACGCAATCAGCTACGACCACGACGCCTTCGGACGGGTGCGGGACGAGTACGTCTCGAACCACCGAGGGAGCAACCCAGAGGAATGGAAGCAGTTCGCCCGTCGCAGCGGCAACGAGACTATTTTCAAATATTCGGTGACCTTGCTGGATAACATCGACGTGATCGTGGTCGGAAGCGAGCGGGAGAAGCAACGACTGCTGGATGTGTTTCGCAACCGCAAAATCATGAAGCTGCCCGACGGCCGCAAGGTCGAGGACATCGTGCTGGTGAGGTGAGCATGAAAGAGTTCATCGAAAAGGAGAAGGCCCGTCTGCAGGCGCTCTTCGAGTCGTTCAATACGGACGGCTCCTGGATGACGCTGGCGGAGAAAGGCCGGGCACCGATTCGGATCGGCATCGTGGACGGGTTCACCGTGACCCGTGTGGCCCCGCACTTCGACGCCGGGGGCGAGGTGACACGCGTCGATTTCTGGCTGCTCTTGAGATTGCTCGGCTACAACGAGGGCTTCCAGTATGCCCATACCGTCAAGGTCGTCTCCTGGTCACAGGAGGACTCCTACCTGCTCGATCTGATCGATGACCGGGACCGCAGGTTCCACATCGAGTTCATCTTCCCGGATCAGGAACCCGACCAGGCCGCGGACTGGAAGCACTGGAGCGGCTACAAAGCAAAGAACCGGGAACGTTTCGAGCGGATCGACGCCGAGCTTCTGACCGAGCACACCCGCATCGCGGAGGAATGGGAATGAAGCTCAAGTACATGATCGAGTACACGCTCCGCGACAGTATCCGCGAACCGCGCTACGAACCCGTCGGCGTCTGGGTTCAGGGCCCCGGACCGGGCTTGGACCTGGTGATCGAGTTCCTGCCCGGAAACGCCGACGCTGAGGAAGACACGCGGTGGGTGGTCAACCGGCTGGTGGAGCAAGGCGTCCGCAGCTTGCCCGACGATTTTCTGGCTTACCACCAGGGCACCCTTTCCCAATATCGGGGCATGCGCGGTCCCGTACTCGAAACTGACGAACACCCTTCAGCAGAGGCCTGCGCCCGGTCGGTCATCGACCGGATCAAGTCGGGCCGCATCTCCTGATTCCCCCTCCGACACTTTTCAACGGCCTCCGGTAGGTATCCAAGCGACAGGGCTATCGGCCTGATTTCGGGGTTCGCCCCGAGCGCGGGCCGACCGCCCACCGGCATTAACCGGATTTGGTCGCGACATGACCGGAGAACCGAATGGAGCTTTTCTCAACCGACCGTGAACGGCTGGCTTTCCTCTTGGAGACGGACGCCGCCCTTGACCTGGACTTCGAGGCGCTCGAGGCCCAGGCCGAGGCGGCTGCCGAAGAGCCGTCGCCGGAACAGCGGCCGAAATACATCACCAACTACATCGGCTCGAAGCAGAAGCTGGTCGACTGGATATGGAAACACACTCCGGAGGGGGTGGAATCCGCGGCCGACGCCTTCTCGGGTTCGGCTGTCGTGGCCTACATGTACAAGACCAAGGGCCTGCAGGTCCTGGCCAACGACCGGCTGCGCTACTGCCATCATGCGGCCCGGGCGATCATCGAGAACGACAACGTCCGGCTCGGTGACGAGGATATTGAAGCGCTGCTCGCCGACAACCCGAAGGCGGGCACCTTCGTCCGAGACAACTTCAAGGGCATCTTCTTCGCCAAGGGCGTCCACGGTCTGATTGACACGATCCGGGCCAACGTCGACAAGCTCTCGGGCTTCAAGAAAGACATCGCCCTGTTCGCTCTGGGCAAGACCTGCATGTCCGGCAAGGGCGGCTTCGGGCATTTCTCGTCGTCGACCCGCTACGGCAAGCGCGAGGACACCCCGGAGGAATTCAAGGAGCGGCTGCGCAAGAACGTGGCCCGCATCAATGCCCTCGTTTTCGACAACGGCAAGGAGTGCAAGGCGTCCCGCAAGGACATCAACGATTTCCTGCCGGTCGCCAAGGCCGACCTGGCCTATTTCGATCCGCCCTACGCCACGGAGTTCTCGACCACCAACTACGAAAAATCCTACCACTTCGTGGAAGGGCTGATGACCTATTGGGAGGGGCTGAGCCTTGTCAAAGACTCCAAGACCAAACACTACGAGACCGACCACAAGACCGTGACCCGCACCAACGCCGCGGAGTTCTTCGAGTCCTTCCTCGGCAACTCCAAGCACTTCCCGCACTGGCTCATTTCCTACCGGGACCACGCCTATCCGAACGAATCGGAGATGCGGCGGATCATCGCCTCCATGGGACGGGATTCGTCGATGCGCTCCCACGATCACCATTACGCCATCACATCGCGGCACGGCGAGGCGTCCCACGCCAAGGAACGCCTGTTCATCTGCCGCAGAGCCGAGGGCGCGGAGCGGTCCGCCAAGGCGTCCGAAGAGGACAGCCTACGGGCAGAAGCCATCTGGGAGGAAACCGAGAACGAGGTTCGCTTCCGCGTCCGGGACCCGGACGAGTTCGAACCCGACAGTTTCCGCCGCAAGCCCCTGGAGGGTGTCGACGGCGTGGCGATCATCATCGGACGCTTGAAGAAGGAGTTCGTGCCCGAGGGCGGTAACCCGCGCTCCATGGTGCTGCAGGCATACCGGTTCGTTCGCAAGACGGAAAAGAACCCGGACGGCTGGACCAAGGAGAAGGCCAAGGAGTGGATCGACAAACACGAAGCCGGACGGGCCGTCGATTCAGCCCTGCGCGTGGAGGAGAACCTGATCGCTCTGGCGGACGCTCCGCTTGGCGAATCGCTGGACCTCTTGAGCTGCCAGGCCGGGAAAGCGGAATCGGTCCGCGTCACCGGTTTCATGGGCAGCAAGTACCTGATGCTCGGCTGGATCGAAAGCCATGTCCCGAAGGACGCGGAAAGCATCCTCGATGCCTTTTCTGGCGGGGCCAACGTCGCCTACCACTTCAAGCGCAAAGGATTGAAGGTCATCACCAACGACCTCCTGCGCTATCCCCACCATCTGGCGCGGGCCGTGGTGGAAAACTCCAGCGAGACTCTGAGCGACGAGGATGTGGACCGAATCCTTGCCTCCAACCCGGACGCAGGCACGTTCATCGTGGATCACTTCTACGGGTACTACTACACAAAACCGGTGCTCCGGTGGCTGGACCAAGTCTGGGCGAACAGTCAGAAGCTTCACGGCTACAAGAAAGACCTGGCGCTGGCGGCGCTCGGCACCACCGTCAAGGCCAAGAGTGCCTTCGGTCAGTTCTCGCGGTCCAAGATGCACCGCAAAGCCGATCTCGACACGGATGCCAGCTTGGAGCAATCCCAGCTCTCCAACCCGCCGCTGTCCAAGTTCATCGAGTCGTTCCGACGCTCGGTGAGCCAGCTCAACCGGCTGGTGTTCGACAACGGCAAAGAGTGCAAGGCGTTCAACCTGGACGCGGCGGAAGCGGTCCGGCGATTCGGCGCGGACGTTCTGTATCTGGACCCGCCTTACGTCACCGAGTTCGGCAGCAACGACTACGAGGACTCCCTGCATTTCATCGAGGGTCTCATGACCCGCTGGGCGGACAAGGAACTCCAAGACAATCCCCGCCGCAGTTATCCGTCGCGGACGCGCTACACCAAGGAATCGATCCGTTCCCTCATGGAAACATTGGCGGCCGACGCCCGCGGCAAGTACGGCACGGTGCTCCTGTCATACCGCGACCGGGCTTTTCCGCGGGAGGAGGAAATCAAAGAAATCTTCGCCGAGCACTACGGCCTTGTCCGAGTCCGCGGCATGGAAGTGGACTACAACATCGCCAAGGACATCGGCCGGGAAGGCAAACACGCCCGAGAACTGCTCTTCGTCGCCTCCAAGTCCCGAGGCGCGGCGCGCTCCAAGGCCGACACACAGACGCCGGCGGCATGTCACACCTCGTTTCCGGTAGATCTGTCGTTCGATGCGTTCACGCGACTTCAGACCGAAGCGGCGGCATTGGACCAGGCCGCGGGCGATCCGCAGTTCACCTTCATTCTCTGCCGGGCCGGCACGAACAAGAACGGCGACCACTTCACCCCCGACGAACTGGCCGCCCGTTACATGACGGCGATCAACAAGAAGATCGACCTGAAGCATTCCCAGGATTTCACCGACATCGTCGGCGGCATCGTGGGGGCGGATTACGTCGAGGACGAAAGCGGCGGCCGGATCGAGTGCGCGGGGGAACTCTATGTCTCCGACAGCCCGCATGCTCAGTTGGCTTACAAGCTCATCCGCAAAGGGATCATCTCGCAGGTCTCCATGGAGTGCGATTACGAAGAAGGTGAGTGTTCGGTCTGCGGTAAAAGGGTCGCCTCGAAGAGCGACTACTGCGTCCACCTGCGCAAGAACAAGGGCGGCGAGCTCCAGGGGCAGCCCGTCTACGAAATTCTCCACGGAGTCACCTTCACAGGGCTCGGGTTGCTCGACCGCAAAGGCGCGGACGAGAACGCCCGCATCCTGAAGGTCGCCGCGGCGGAAAACGATGGTTCGACAACCCACTCTGAAGGAGGTCCGACAATGGACGAGAAACACAAGGAAACCGAGGAACGAGCGCTGGAAGCCGCCAAGAAGAAGGACGACGGCGGCGGCGGGACCGCGCCCGATGACAAGACCCGCATCAAGGAACTGGAGCGAGAGAACAAGGAACTCAAGCAGCAGGTGCTCGGCCTGCAGAAGCAGCTCGAGGAACTGGAAGCTGAAAGGAAGGCCGCCGCGAACAGGAGCCGGGCCCAGAAGCTTCTGCGCAAGATCGAGAAAAACGGTCTGGCCTTCGAGTCCGACGAGGAGCGCGAGCAGGAACTCACCCGTCTGGCCGGACTTTCCGACGACGCCTTTGCAGCCAGCGAAGCCGCTTTCGAGCGAATGCTCAAGGGCGGTCCTCGTGCCCACGCCGACGACAAGGACGCCAATGACCGCAGTGCTCCCGCGGAAACCGCGAAGGGTTCACGCACATGCGACGATCCGCCCTTACGCAGCGATGCGGGCGTACGTCCGAAGGACATCGAAGACAAGAAGACGAGTCTCGAGGACCGGCTGAAGAGCGGCTTCATGGCCGCCTACCGGCAACGAGTGGCGTCCGCGACCGGCGAACCGGTTTCGACCAACTGACAAAGGAGGAATGACCATGGCTTTCATCAATCCCAATCACCGGGGCCTCGCTTACGGCGACGGCTACCTGCAGGGCGACGGCCAACTCGGCCAGGTGGTGAGGATCGTCGGCAACGACCTCTTCGCCGTGAACACCACGCCGACGGCCAAGTCCTTCGGCATTCTGATCAAGGACTACAAGAACGGAGAGATGCCCGGCATCTACTGCATGGGCGGCGTTTATGAAACCGACGTCTTCGAGGGGACCGTGAATCCCGGCGACGACCTGAAGGTCTCGGGCAGCGGCAAACTCACCGCGGGCGTGCAGGCGGGCGAAGAAGTCATCGCTCGGGCCGTCTCCGTCTCCGGCGGAACGATCAAGTTCCGGCTGTTCATCTGATTAAAGGAGGAAAACGAAATGGAGACGATCCGCATGAACGTGCACAGCCAAGAATACATGGAGACGATGGCGCGCCTGATGTCCGAGGCGCTCGAGTCCCCGGAGGGGATGCGGGCGCTGGCCGCCGCCATCTCCGAGCCCATCGAACAGGAGATCAAACGCAAGGAGATCTCTTCGCTGCTGCTCACGAAGCACACCCTGCCCAAGGGCGAGCGTCCTCTCTACCAGAAGAAGCCCAAAGTAAAGGCCTACTGGATTTCCACCGAGGGCGAGGCTCAGGAGCAGGAGGTCGGCAAGGACGAAGTGGAGTTTCCCACCAACCGTATCCACTCCGCGCCCATGGTCGACGTTTCGGTGCTCAAGAACGGCAATATCGGCACACTGATGGACATCCAGACCGCAGCCGCGGACGAAATCCGCAAGGAGATCGACAAGCGGACCATTACGGTGCTTTCGGCGGCGGTGCCCGCGGCCAACACCGTTGAAGTAACCGGCGCGACCCTCACCGAGGAGGCGCTCAACGAGGCGATCTCCATCATCGAGGACCTCGAGTTGACGGTGAAGTACATCGTCATGCGGGGCCGCCGCTTCAATGACCTGCGGGGTTGGAACCTGGACCCGGAGACCAAGTCTGAGTTGCGTGCCAAAGGTCTGATCAAGAACTACGGGACCGGCGGCATTCTGTTGACCGCCGCACAGGCCATCGACGAGGTGCTGCTCATCCCCGATGAGGAGGTGGGCAAGATGCCGGTGCGCGAGAACCTCAAGACCGAGGCCATCGAGCAAAAAACCCGCTTCAAGACCGGCTGGCTCGTCTGGTCGGAACTGGGGCAAGGCATCACTCGGCCGGATATCCTGGCCAAGATCAAGATTCTCGGCTGACGGAGGTGAGTTGTGACGGTGAAACTGAAGAACATCCGCCCGGGAGTCTTGATCATCGCCGACGCCAAACTGCGCCTCGACCCGGGCCAGGCCTTTGAAACGGATTCCATCTCTCCTCAGATGGAGTCGGCATTGTCCGCGGGAAGGCTCGTGCGGATGGATGGCAAGGATGATCACCGGAAACAGGACGAAAGCCCTCCGACCGGTACTCAAGACGAAGACTTCTCAGGGCTCACCGCAGCCGAGGCCATCTCCCGGATCGGCACCGAGGGCGACCCCGACAGGCTCAAAGCTCACTTGGCGGGCGAGAAACGAAGGACGGTGATCGAGGCCCTCAAGAAGCGGTTGACGGAGGTGGAAGGTGGCGCTGACTGATCTTGTCGCCGTTCTCCGGACCGACCTGTCCGATCCCCAGGGCGAGCTGTTCAGCGAGGACGTCCTTTCCCGCTGCATCCTGAAGGGCGTGCATCGGCTGGCGCGCGACCTGGAACTCTCACTTTCCGTCGTAAACGGAGAGGTCGTTCCGGAGCCGGAAGGCGAGCCGCGCGAGTTGCTGCTCCTGCTGGGCCAGATTCATGCGTGCCAGGTCATGCGGGCCCAGACCGCCAATGCGTTCGCCTTTTCCAGCGGCGACAAGCGGGTGGACAAGACCAAGCAGCCCGAGCATTGGGCTGGACTCGAAGAGGACCTCAAGGCCGTCTACAAACAGCGGCTGGGTGAAATCAAGCCGGGAGCCGCCGCGTCGCCGGAGGACTACATCATCACGCCCGGCGGACTCGCGCCGGTCATCTACGATCAAGGAAGCGACCTTTGAACCTGCTGAGCGATCCAGAGAAAGCGGCCGCCGCCGGGGACGTGAGAGAGCTGATCCTGGCAAGCTCACAGGAAGCCGCGTTGCTGCGCGTCGTTCCGGGCGAGCGATTGTACGGATCGGACGACGCATCTTTCGCCGAGGTGGAGACCTTTCCGCTCGAGTTTATCGAAACGCCGCCGGAAGACCTCGCCAACAAGATCGACGCCACGGCCTGCGTGCTGCCCGGACTGGACGTAAGACCGGAAGACCGGGTGCAAAGCGGAGCGGACGTGTTTCGGGTTCAGACCGTAGTGGAGGAGCGTCTTTTCGGCGTCGCAACCCACAAGGTACTGAAGCTGGTGCGCATCCATGGGAGTTAAGCGTTTCGGCGACTGGGACAAAGCGAAATCGAAGCTGGCCGCCAATCCCGGAGCCCGACTCGCGCTGGCGATCAGGCAGGCGACCATCAAGAACGCCCTTCTCCTCGTCCGCGAGATCAAGCGCGGCATCCGCTCCCAGGCACCGGGCGGCAAGGCGTTCGTCAAGCTGGCCGAGAGCACTATCGCGCGCAAGGGTTCCAGCAAGGCCCTGATCGACACCGGTTTTCTGATCAATTCCATCACGCAGCGCATCCTCTCAGACCGGGCTTTCGTGGGACTTCTGCGCGGCACGGTCAACAAGGACGGCGACGACCTCGTGAACATCGGCGCGGTGATGGAGTACGGAGCCACCATCCAACATCCCAACGGCGCGGTGATCGTCATCCCGCCCCGTCCCTTCCTGCATCCCACCATGGAGAAGTATCGCGAGCGGATCATCGAGAACTACCGCCAAGCGATCCGTTCGGCGCTCTGATCCTCCGCCGACACTTCCCGTCCGCCTCCGGTAGGTATCCAGCGGAAACAGTCGCTCGAACCGGAGGAACCCGACTTGGAAACCGTTCGCACAGTCGTTGAAAACCTGATCCGCCTGGTCAAGGCGGAGATCGACCCGGACGCGGTGCTCGTCGCCGCGGACGACGTCTTCGAGGTGCCGAACGTGCCGAGCCTGATCCTGCAGGGACCGACGCTGGTCGAAAACGGCGACCGCCGCACCATGGCCCGTATGGTGGAAAAGGACATCCCGAACCTCGTTTATGAGCAGTGCCGTCACCCCCGGCTTTACCACCTCGAGTTCGACGTCATCGTCACCGCCGGCCATGAAGGCGATCTGCTGGACCTCCAGGAACGGGTCGCGCGTTTCTATCAGCTTCACGCAGTCCTGGCCGTGGAAGACCGAGGCTCCCTCAACCTGACGGAGATCGTGCCCTTGGGTGGACTGCGCCGGGTCAACCTCTCCAACCTGCGCCAGAGCAGCGGCCGCTGCCGGATCGAGGACTGCCCAGTCTACGACGGCCTCGTCGAAACGGGGCCGCTCATCAAGGACCGTCGGTTCGAGTTCCGGGACGGCGTCGATGAGGATCGGCTCCACACCCCATGACACAAGGAGGAACCACTGTGATCGAAATCAAGAATCTTCTTTTCCAGCCGCTCACTTTCCACCTCGCGGAAGGCGGCCGGGGGCTGCATCTGAACCCTCGTGAACGCAGAACGCTGAACGAGGCCGACATCTCCCCCGAGATCGACGTTGCCGTGAAGCGTGGTTTTGTGTCGCTGACGCCGGTGACGCCGATCGCTCCCGAACCCGAGCATCCGCGGGATGAACCGGTCGAGATCGGAGTGGACATCGGCGGCGAAAACGGCGGCAAACGCCGGAAACGGAGGTAAACCATGGGCACATATCTTTCACCCGGCATCTATACCCGCGAAGTCGACTTCAGCTTCTACGTCAAGCAGATCTCCACTTCCTCCTGCGGCATGGTGGGCGTGGCCGAACGTGGCCCTATCAACAAGCCCGTGCTGGTCACGAGCTGGGAACAGTTCATCAACAAGTTCGGCTCCTATATACAGGTCGGCTACCTCGCCTACGCTGCAAGGGCGTTCTTCGACAACGGCGGCTCCGTACTTTTCGTAAATCGCATCGCTCATCTGACGGACCCCACAAACCGGAACACACTGACCGCCGTGAAGGCCCAGGCCATCCTCAAGGACCGGCGTGTCGCCACGGCAATGCTCGCATCCGGCACTATCGGATCGGATCGCATTGCGTGGCGGGCGATTCAGCCGGGGGTTGCGGGAAACGCCGTCTCCCTCGAACTCGTCGTTGCGGGAAACGATACGCCGCTGTCCGTTGAGGTCTTGGGAGAAGCGGTCACCGTCAATCTGGCAACCGACGGAGCGGGCGATCCGGTCTCCACCGCTGACCAAGTGGTCGCCGCCGTCACCGGGACTCCAGAGGCGGCTGCGCTGGTCACGGCGGAAACACAGGACACGGGAGTCGTCCAAGCCGCGGCTGCGGCCAACCTGTCCGGAGGCATGGACGCGCTGGACACACTCAAGGTGCGTGCGGCCGACGAAGGAACCTGGGGCGACCGGCTCTCCGTCCAGGTCGAAGACGGTTCTCTCGATCCGACCGGCGCGTTCAACCTGGTGGTTCGCCACAAAGGTGAGGTGGTGGAGGTCTTCAAGGACCTCTCCATGGACGAAACCGCTCCGAATCACGTCGAAATCGCTGTCAACGAGCGGTCGGACTACATCACCCTCGAGGACCTCGGAACCGCATCCGGCCTGCCTGCGGATCGGCCCGTCATCGGAGTGTTCGATCTGTCGGGAGGAGACGACGGAGTTACAGGATTGGACGACGCGGACTACTCCGGAGATCCCTCCCAGCACACCGGTTTCTACGCCTTCGACGAGATCGATGCGCTGAACCTGATCATGGTTCCCGGCGTGACGACCGCCGAGGTGATCCACGCCGGTGTCACCTATGCGGAAAACCGCCAGGACCTCATGCTCCTCGCCGAAACGCCCATTCACCTCGAACCATTGGAAGCGGTCGATTTCCGCAAGGGCCAGGGGATGTATTCCCACGGTGCCTTCAACTCGTCCTATGCCGCGCTCTACTATCCCTGGATCGAGATCAACGACCCGGTGACCGGCAAGCGCAAACTGATCCCCCCGAGCGGTGCGGTGGCCGGGTGCTATGCCCGCAGCGACAAGAAGGCCCACGTCTGGTACGCGCCCGCCGGCATCGACCGCGGCCGAATCTTCAACGCCCTGTCGCTGGGCTACAAGACCAGCCGGGGCGAACGGGATGTCCTCTATCCCGAGGGCGTCAACGTGATCGCCTCCTTCCCCGACAGCGGTATCAACATCTGGGGGCAAAAGACGCTGCAGAGCCAGCCCTCAGCCCTCGACCGAGTGAACGTGCGGCGGCTGATGATGTTCATCGAGGAGGCCATCGCCGAGTCCTCGCGTTTCGTGGTCTTCGAGCCCAACAACCCGCAGACCTGGCGCGCGCTGATCCGGCTGATCAACCCGTTCATGCAGGACATCAAGGACAAGGGCGGCCTCTACGACTTCGCCGTCCAGTGCGACGAGGAGACCAACACCCCGGCCGTGATCGACCGCAACGAACTCATGGCGCGCGTCTTCGTCAAGCCGACCAAAACGGCGGAATTCATCGAGCTCAACTTCGTGCTCACCGCCACTGGGGCCGATTTCAAAGAGATTTTCAAGACCGGGTAAGGAGGTAAGTCATGCGCAGCGGCAATATGCCCAAGAGTTTGTATCAGAACTGGCAATTCGCCGTCGAGGTGAACGGCTTCGACGTGGCGCTCTTCAGGAAGGGCCAGGAACCCAAGACCGAGTTCGAGGAAGTGGCCTTCGCGCCGGCCGGTTCCATGTTCGACCAAAAGGTGGCCGGACGGGTCAAGTTCGAGGATATCACCCTGGAGAAAGGGATTCTCCAGGACGGTTCCGACGAAGCCGCCAGGGAGTGGATCAAGAAACAGGTGGACGTCAACGCCGTGGTCGGCGGTCTGCCCAACGACTACATGCGCGACATCGACCTCGTCCGCTACGACCGAACCGGCAACGAGACGCGACGGTGGACCCTGCACGGCGCGTGGACCAAGGTACTGGAGTACGACGAACTCGAGGGCGCGAACACGGACAACACCATCGAGAAACTCACCATTTGTTTCCAGTACTGGACCTGATCCGAGGAGGTAGACCATGCACACCTTTGAATTGCCGAGCGGCCTCGAGATCGAACTCCGGGAGATGACCGGGGCCGAAGAGGAACTGCTCACCAATCAGCGCCTCATCCGGACGGGAGACGCCGTCAACCAGGCTCTCAAGAACTGCATCGTGCGGCTGGGGGACAACGACGAACCGACGGTGAAGGACGTTCTCGATCTCCTCTCCGGGGACCGGTTGTTCATTCTGGTCCGCCTGCGTCAGGTCTCTCTCGGCGACGAGGTCGAGCTGGAACTGACCTGCCCGAACACCGCCTGCCGGGCGTCGAACGCCGTCACGGTCAACCTGGAAGAGCTGGATGTCACGCCTTACGGAGAGGAAAGGGAATTCGCTTTCATGCTCCCCGGCTCCGGGCGCAAGGTCCGGTTCGGCTATCTGGACGGCAACAAGGAAAAACGCCTGGCCGCTCTCAAGGAGCCTTCCATCTCCTCGGCCATGCTGATCCGAATCATCGACGTGGACGGCGCGCAGCCGACCAAGAAGCTCATGAACGATATGTCGATGCGTGACCGCAGCGCCCTCCGGCAGGAAATGCTGAGGGTGGACGCGGGTGTCGACACAACCGTGGAGACCGACTGCGAATCCTGCGGGATGCGTATCCGCACCCGGCTGGAGGCGGAACCGGGTTTTTTGTTCCCCGGAGTTCGCTTGTAAGGGACGCGTTTTTTCTCGCCTACGGCGGGCTCCACTGGAGTTTCTCGGAAACACAGGCGCTGCCGCTCTCGGTCCGCCGCGAATTTGTGGAGGCCCTGGAGCGGCAGCTTGCTTTTGAGCGTGAAGAACTGGAGCGCAGGCGCACATGAACGGAGATCTTGGACTCGGCATCATCGTTTCGATGAAGGACGCGTTCTCGCAGAACGCGGGTCGGGTCCAGTCGTCCATGCAGTCGCTGGACGCGACGGTGGCCGCCTCCAGCGAGCGCATGACGCGCAATCTCGACCGAATCCAGAAAGGCACCATGATGATCGGTGCGGGCCTGGCGCTTATGGCCGTGCCCGTCGGACTCGTGGCCTCCACCGCCGCGACCCAGAAAGCCCTGGGCGAGATGGCATCGCTCGGAATCAAGGACCTTCGCGCTCTCGAGGACGCCTCCGAGAGCTTCACCAATACCTGGGCCGGTTACAGCAAGGCCGAGTTCATCAGCGCGGCCTACGACGTCAAGTCGGCGCTATCCGCCTTGAGCGACGAAGCCGTGGGCACATTCTCCGCCATGGCAGCCCTGACCGCGAAAGCCACGAAAGCCAGCATCCAGGAGATGGTCGGCACCTTCACCAGTGGGTACGGCATCTTCAAACCGATCATGGCGGATATGACCGACATGGAGTGGGCCAAGGCCTTCTCCGGAGCCATGGCCCAGACCGTGGCGTCGTTCAAGACCACAGGGGCGCAGATGGCGGAAGCCGTCAAAAACATCGGTGCGGTGGCCGCCTCCTCCAACATTCCGCTGCAGGAACAGCTCGCCATTCTCGGACAACTGCAGACCACCATGCCCGGTTCGGAAGCCGGAACGCTTTACAAGGCTTTCATCATGAAGGCGGCGGAAGCCGGTGAGCAGTTGGGGCTGTCCTTCGTGGATTCCACGGGGAGACTCAAGGGGGTCATCCCCATTCTCCAGGAGATCAAGTCGCGCTTTCCGGACCTGTCCCAAGCCGCCGCGCAGGTGCAGATCAAGAAAGCGTTCGGCTCCGACGAAGCGGTGAAGTTCCTGCTCCAGATGTCCCAGGGGATGGAGTCCCTGGAGGGCAACATCAGCTCCATCGAACACGCGATGAAGACCGGCACCGCCGTCACTGAAGAAATGGCGCGGGCCATGAATATGGATATCGGGAGTCAGTTCCAGCTTGTGCGCCAGCAGGTCGGAAACCTCGCTGAAATCCTCGGCCGCACGCTCCTGCCGGTGGTCACGCCGATCATCCAGGGGATATCGAAGGCCGTCCTGTTTTTCCAGAAGCTCGCACGTTCGATGCCGGGGTTGACCAGGGTCCTCCTGACCTTGTCCATGGCGCTGGGTGCCGTGCTGGTCGTCGTCGGTGGAGTGATCGCCGTGGCCGGGACCATCGGCCTGATGCTCCCCGCCATCAAGGCGGGGCTTGCCGCCATGGGCGCGGCAATCGCCGGTGTGGGAAGCACGTTCGCCGCATATTTCCTTCCGGTGGTCGCGATCATCGGCGGTGTGGTGCTCGCCGTCTATCTCCTCAAACGGGCTTGGGAGACCAACTTCGCCGGCATCCGGGACACCATCCTCGGCGCGTGGGAAAAGGTGCAACTCGTATTCCAGGGGATTCGGGCGCTGGTCACCTCGCTTTCCGGCGGTGCCGGGACCATGTCGGCCGACCTGGCGCAGAAGCTCGAACAGGCCGGGCTGATGGGACTGGTGGTCACGGTCTTCCGCATCTACTACCGGGTGCGCCAGTTTCTGACCGGCTTATGGGAGGCATTCTCCGATACGTTCGGAAAGATCAGGGCGATTCTCGAACCCGCGGTCGGGGCGCTCATGCAGGCTTACGGCATGCTGTACAAAGCGATTTTTTCGGTCCTTGAAATCTTCGGCTTGGCGGCATCTTCCGCCGATGCCTCCTCCTACCGGAGTCTCGGCGAGACCCTCGGCACGGTACTCGGTGTGATCGCCAAGGTCGGAGCGTATCTCCTAAAGTTCGTCATCTACAACATGGTGGCCGTCATCACGGTGGTCGCTTGGGTGGTGCGCGCGGTCGTTTGGCTCGGCAAGACCATTGTCACCGCTTTCATCGAGGCGGGGAAGTTCATCTACAAGTTCTTTCTGCCGGTCCGGCTTTTGGTCGAGGCGCTCCGCGCCGCGGCCCGGGTGATTTACACGGTCTGGCGGGTGCTCACCGGCGACCTCTCCGTGCTCGACGGACTCAAGGTCATCGGGGGAGCGATCTTCGATTTCCTGGCAACGCCTTTCCGCTGGGTCCGGGACGTGATCGTCGGTGTTTGGGATTTCATCAAGGGACTCTTCTCCGCCGTCGGAAGTTTTTTCGTTTCAGCGGCATCGGCCTTGGCTGCAGCCTTCATGAACCTGCCTCTGGTCCGAACGCTGGCCGATATCTTCGGCGCGGTCCGGGGATTCCTTTCCGGCGACACGACTTTCTACGAGGCGGGCAAGGCGATCCTCGTGGCCGTCGGCAAGGGCATTTGGTCGGCGGTCACCTATCCGTTCGAGATGCTCAAGAAGGCTCTCGGGTGGCTCCGCAGTCTCCTGCCGTTTTCCGACGCGGAGACTGGCCCCCTGTCGGACCTCACCGGCTCCGGAGCGGCCATCCTCAAGACCCTGGCCAAGGGAATGCTCGGCGTCCTCTCCCTGCCGGGCAAGGCGCTGGGTCTGGCGCTGCAAGGAATGCTTGGCGCGGTCCGTTGGGTATGGGACGGCTTGAAAAGCATGGGAGGCGGCATCCTCTCCGCGGTTACCTGGCCGTTCAGAAAGGGAGCGCAATTTGCGGCAGCGGTCTGGCGCACCGTGACCTCAGCGGCATCGAATGCTTGGGACGGGCTCACGGCGCTTGGTCGTGGAACTGCGGGCGTGTTGGCCGCGCCCTTTAGATGGATGTTGTCCGCGGCCGGGACTGCCTGGGACGGCATCGAGCACGCGGCGTCAAGACTCTGGACCGGCATCGGCAACGTCGGGCGCACAGCCTGGTCGCTCGTCAGCACGCCCTTTTCGTGGATAACCGATTCCGCGGGATTGGCCTGGGACCGGATCAAAACCTCCGTCGGCGCAGCATGGGATGGAATCGGCAACCTTCTGCAAGGTGGATGGAGCCGGATCGGTTCGCTGTTCCAGTCGTCCTGGTCGCTGCTTTCCGCACCCTTCGATTGGATCGCCGGGAGCGCCGCCTCCGCCTGGAGCCGGATCACCGGAGCGGCATCGACCGCTTGGGACTCCCTCAAGACTATGGCGCAGAGCGCCTGGGAGTGGATCAAGGCCCCGTTCGAGGGTTTGGCATCGGTCGCGTCGACCGCATGGGAACAAATCAAGACCGCCGCATCGAGCGCCTTCGGGTCTCTGGCGTCCAGCGTGTCCTCGTTGGCGGGATCGGCGTTCCAAAGCGGCAGGGCGTTCATGACCGCGGTAGGCGACGGCATCAAGTCCGCCGTGAGCGCGCCGTACCAAGCGGCAAAGTCGGCCCTTTCGTTCGTGCGGAATCTGCTGCCGTTCTCCGATGCCAAGGAAGGCCCGCTCGCGGACCTGACCCGAAGCGGTGCTGCGCTGATTCAGACCCTGGCCGGCGGCATCACCAAGGCGGCGTCCGCACCAGCCGAGGCCATGACGCGCGCTTTCGGATTCATGACCGGACTGACGGGCAAGATTGCCGCTCCGGCCCTGTTGGCGGGAACCCTGGCGCTCACACCGGTCATGGCGGGAGAAGCTCCAACGGTCGCCTCCAAGATGGAAAGCACCATAGCGACTGCGCCGATGGAGAGACCGGCCGCTCATCTCGCCACCGGACAGGCCCGTCTTCTCGGCGAGACCAGGGGCGTGCTCGGTCCAGAGTCCGGCATGCCCGCATTACCTCCGGGGGAGACGCTGCGCCCCGTGCTCGAATCCTTGCTGGCGAAATTGGACCAGCTTGGAGAGCGGCCCATCGAGGTGTCGGTGACCACGATGCTCGACGGACGTCAGGTGGCCCGTTCCGTATACCGGGACCTGCGCGAGCGCAAGATCAAGAACTACGAGACGCTGTGAGGAACGTATGAAACGGGTATTCATTTGCAGCCGGTACGCCGGGGATGTCTCTCGGAACAAGGCGACTGCCGAGCGGCTTTGCCGGAAGGCGGTGGAGCGCGGTTGCGCGCCCTTCGCGCCGCATCTTCTCTACACGCGCTTTCTCGATGACGCAAAGACCTCCGAACGCGAGGCAGGCATCGCCTGCGGCCTGACGTTCATGGAGATCTGCGACGAGGTCTGGGTGTTCACCGGCGAAGGCCTTTCCGACGGCATGCGCCGGGAAGTCGATCATGCCCGACGTCTGGGCAAACCCGTGATCGATGTGGGGGTGCTGTAACCGTGGCCTGGGATCAGAAAGAGATTACCGCATATCTTGTTGACGTGGACACGGGCGACTACCTCGATTTCCAGTACAACCCGAACGACATCATCGACGAGAAAAGCACGGCCTACGCGGCCATCAAGATTCCGGGTATGAGCCATCCCCGCTATCAGTACGTGGCCGGCGAGCCACGCAAGATCGGATTCAAGCTGGTCTTCTTCAAGGGGTCCGTAAAGGAGTCGGTGGACTGGCTGCGCTCTCTGCTCTATCCCGAACACGCGGGGACCATGCTCAAGAACGCCCCGCATCGGGTGCTTTTCATGTTCGGAGACCTTTACCCGGGCGTGCTCTGCGTGGTCCGCCAGGTGAAGGCCCGGTTCTTCCACATGTTCGACCGGGACAACCTGTTGCCCCAGCACGCCGAGGTGGACGTGATGCTCGAGGAGTATATCGACCAGTCCGTGGACTATTCGGAGGTGCGCGGATGATCGGACGGCGATCCAGATACGCGGCAGCCATTCTCTATGCGTCGGGTGACGGAGATTTTCTGGGCACGCGTCCGCCTCTCGAGAGCAAGCCTCGCCCCGACGACCGGTTTCACACGGTGGTCGAAGGGGACCGTGTCGATCTGCTGGCGCAACGCTATCTGGGACAGGCCGATCTGTGGTGGATCATCTGCGACTACAACGACATCTTCTTCCCCCTGGAACTGACGCCGGGGACCATCCTGCGCATTCCCTCTGCCGAACACGTCAGCATGCGGCTCCTGGATTAAGTCCCCCGGCTCATCCGTCCATCCCGACAACTATCGCCCCGCGCCGGTAAGTATCCGGTGGAGTCCGTCTTTCAGGCGGTCCCACTGGAGATCGACGCATGGACATCGACACATTCAAACCGACTTTTGTGATCCAGATCGAGGGGCAGACCCTCTCGGCGGATATCACGCAGGAGATCACCTGCGTTCGTCTTCGAAGACAACGAGGAGGAACTCGACGTGTTGGAGCTGGCGGTCACCGACCGAAACCTCCAGTTCGTCGACGATCCCCTGTTCCAGGAAGGCAACGAGATCGTTGCCCGCTTCGGATACGTCGGCAACCTCTCGCCGCGCAAGAAGGCGGTCATCAAGGACATCGACTACGACTTCCCGGAGGACGGCGACCCGACCATCCGCATCAAGGCCTACGACAAAGGCTTCAAGCTGGCCGGGAAGGAAAATCAGAAGGTCTGGCAGAAACCCGCACCCGGCATCCTCTACTCCGAAATCGCCGAGGAGATCGCGGGGGCCAACAGCCTCACGCCGGTGGTCACGCCCACAAAGGTTCGCCATCTGCGTGTGACGCAGAGCAACGTCTCCGACGCTCAGCTCCTCAAGGACCTGGCCGGAAAGGCGCGCGACAAGGACGGCGACGGCGTCACGGGGTACGTCTTCTATATCCAGGACGATGAACTGCATTTCCATCCCCG
This sequence comes from uncultured candidate division Zixibacteria bacterium, assembly GCA_963702205.1. Taxonomy (GTDB): domain Bacteria; phylum Zixibacteria; class MSB-5A5; order GN15; family PGXB01; genus CALAMC01. The sequence goes on along the minus strand of OY969724.1, from coordinate 200,357 downwards.
CGACCTGGATAAAAAGCCCGCCGCGATCCTCGAGTACTTCACCGACCGCAAGGGCGTTCTGCGTTCATTCCGTCCCTCGACCCAGTCACAGGGGGCCAAGGGAGCGGGCGTGGAGACCAAGGCCGCCGGCGTCGACCCGCGCAAAAAGGAGCCGGTCGAACACAAGGCCAACAACGAGACCACGCCGGAGCGGACATCGCTCGGCAAGCGGACCTATCTGGTGGACGGAAACACCGGCGAAGGGGCTTACAAGGAGCAGGAGTCCGGGCAGGTGGTTGCCACCTTTGACCGCTCCGAGGGCTTCCACGAGGAACCCCGGCAGGAGCCGGCCCAGGACCTCTCCGAGGGGAAATTCCGCGAGGCCGAACTCCGCCAGGTTGAAGCCGACGCGGTGACCATCGGCATCCCCGCGCTGCGCGCCAAGCAAAACGTGGAGGTCAAGAGCGTGGGCCGCAAGTTCTCTGGCGTCTACTACTGCCATTCGGTCCGCCACGTCATCGGCGAAGGCGGATATCACTGCGAACTGAAACTCAAGAAGAACGCCCTGGGCAAAGGGGCCGGCGACAAGTCGGATGAGGCCAAGGGCAAGCAGAACGACCAGGAAGCGCCGCCCACGCCGAAGGAAGAACCGCCGCCGATGGTGACCATCGACGCGGACAGCGGGCGGAGGCTGTGAGGAGGAAAGATACATGGGAGATCTGAGCAGGAATTTTTCAAAAAGCGAGTTTGTCTGCCGGTGTTGCGGCAGAGTCGAGATCGATCCCCGCCTGGTGGAGGCGCTCCAGCAACTCCGCGATCTTGCGGACACGCCCGTCCGCGTCACCAGCGGCTACCGCTGCCCCGACCACAACCGTGCCGTTGGCGGCGCGAAACAGAGTCGGCACCTGCTCGGACACGCCGCAGACATCGTGATCAAAGGCTTGTCCATCGCCGGGATGTACGAACTCGCCGAGCGGGTGGCGGCTTTCCGCGAGGGCGGGATCGGCGTCTACCCGGAGCAGGGATTCATCCACGTCGACATCCGCGAGGGACGGACCCGTTGGGGCCATCTCGGCGGGAAATACATGTCGTTCGAAGAAGCCATGAAAACCAACGGAGGTGACCGCAATGCAGCAGTTTGAACAGATTCTGACCTTCATCCTGAACCACAAGGAACTCATCGCGACCCTGATCGTGACCCTGCTCACCGTCATCAAGCTCACCGCCTGGGGCCAGGCCAAAGCCGCCGCACTGGAAGCGGTGATCGGCGTCATCGAGCGGGTCGGCGCGAAAGAGGTCAAGACCGGCGTCGCCGGCCAGGAACTCAAGCTCGACACCGCAGCGCAGGACGCCTTGCGTCATGCCGTGGCCAAAGCCGATCCGAAGAAGACGCCGGACGGAACGGTCACCCGCATCGTGCGCGAGGTCCTGCGGGGCGTTCTGCCACTGAAGTAACCCGGAGGACGAACCGTGATCGAGACCCAGGACCGCCAGCACGAGGAACGCTACAAGAATCGCTGGTACGGAAAGTACCGGGCGTTCTTGCGAGACAACAACGATCCGGAGCGGCTCGGCCGCTGCCGGCTGGAAATCCCGGCCGTGCTCGGCACCGGCAAGGAAAACTGGTCGGAGTGGGCGTGGCCATGCTTTCCCTACGGCGGCAACGAGGACATCGGCCTGTTTCTCGTCCCCGAAGAAGGCGCGTCCGTCTGGGCCGAGTTCGAGGGCGGAAACGTCCAATACCCGATCTGGTCCGGCGTCTGGCTGGCCAAGAGCAACCCCGGCGAACAGCCGGAGGAATCCAAGCGCCTGTGCTCCGATCCGACCTGCCATGACTGCGAGGACAAAGTCGAGCACAAGCCCGACCGGCGGGACGACCTGGAGCACAAGAAGCACCACGGTCACCCGCCGTACTACTGCCCGCGCCGCAAGGTTCTGCTCAAGACCGAGACCGGCCACACCATCGTTCTCGACGACCGGGACGAGGAGGAGTTCCTCAAGGTCATCGACCGGGCCGGCCAGATTCTGCACATGGAATGCCGCGTGAAGCGCGACGTTCAGACCGGCAACGCACGCCGCCGAGGAACCAAGGACGCCGAGCAGGGCGACCAGCTCGACATCGACTCGGACATCAAGGACCAGAAGGCCCGGATCGAGATCACCGATCTGTGCCGCCAGTTCGTGCGCTGGGAGGCGTGGAAGGACAAGGAGAAAATCCATATCCAGTCCTGCGACAAGTCCCGCGCCCGCTGGCAGAAGATTCTCATCGATACCACCAAGGGCAAAGAGAAGGTCCACATCTGGGGTCTCTGCGGCACGCAGGAAATCCTCATCGATTCCACCGCCGGGACCGAGATGATCCGCCTCACGGACAAAGCCGGCCAGGTCGTCGTGATGAACGCGGCTGCCGGCCGGGAACGCATTCAAGCCACTGATAAATCCGGAAGCGTGATCCTCATGGACGCCGTCATGGGGAACATCGTCATTCGATCCTCGAACAAGGTGCTGATCAACCCTTAAAGGAAGAACCTATGCATCCATCCGTTTCAATAGTCATCCGAGGATATAACCGCGAGCGCTACATCGGCAGAGCCATCGAAAGCGTTCTTGCCCAAACCTACCAAGATTTCGATCTGCTTGTTTGGGATGACGGCTCAAATGATGGGACTGCGAAAGTAGCCATCGAATGCGCCAAAAAGGACAGCCGGGTCCGCCTCGCTGCCTATGACCACAGAGGAGCCGTCAAGTCTTTGAAGTCCGCCTTGGCGGATACCTTCGGACAATACCTGTGCTGGGTGGACAGCGACGATATGCTCGCTCCCACGGCTTTGGAGGAGACGGTCGCGGTCTTGGAAGGAAATCCGACCGTCGGAATGGTTTATACGGACTACCAGGTCATCGACGCATCCGACCAGGTCAAGAGTTACGGCAGGCGCTGTCGGATTCCCTATTCAAAGGACCGGATGCTCCTCGACTTTATGACCTTCCATTTTCGCCTCATCCGACGCTCGGCTTTCGAGCAGGCAGGCGGCATCGACGACGAATTCAGATGCGCCGAGGATTACGACCTTTGCTTGCGCCTATCGGAAATCACCGAGATCCGTCGCATCCAAAAACCTCTTTACCATTATCGTATCCATCATAAATCCGTTTCCCAAGAGATGAGATTGGAGCAGGTCCACTGGTCTCGGGAGGCCATTTCAAGGGCTTTGAAACGTCGTGGCCTGTCCGAGCGCTTCGAAGTCGATCTTCAGATTCACGAGCGATTCTCATTGAAAAGGAGAAACCCCGATGGATGAACGTGAACTCGGCCACACACCGTGTAATTGGGAGCAAAGTGAACGTCTCCTCGCGCGCACCTTTGAATCGTGGCGGGCTGAGTTCCGTACCATCCTTGAAGACCATCGGCGGGAAATCCAGGCGCGCCTCGAGAAGATTGAACGCGAGATCGAGAAAAAGTCGGACAAGGAGAACGTGGACCTTCTGGTGCGCAGCATCCAGGACGACCTGCGCCGCCATACCGATGACATCAAGAACCTGCAGTCGGGCATGAACGAGAAGATGGGCGTCGAGACGATGTGGAAGGTGGTTGGGCTTGTGCTGACCGTCGGCGGTGTCGTGGGCGGCATTGTCGGCTTTCTGATCCACCTCCTGACGGGGAAATGACCATGGCGAGACCCCAGGCGAGACTCGGCGACATCTCCAGCCACGGCGGAGTGATCATCACCGGGGCGCTTCGCACGGTCGTCAACGGAAGACCGGCGGCGCGCCTGGGCGACCTACACGTCTGCCCGATACCAGGGCACGGCGTGACCCCCATCGTGACAGGCAGTTTCGACACCGCGACCGAAGGGCTGCCCAACGCCCGCATCGGCGACATCACGGCCTGTGGAGCGATCATCGTGACCGGCAGCCTGAACACCGACGACAATTGAGGAGCGAGGAATGGATTTCCGTTACTGGGATGTATTTCCAAAATCGATCCGGGTCACCCGCAGTTGGTGGTCCATGTCGATCCCCCTTTCGATCCGTGGAAACCCCCAGGGCGAATTGCAGTACGAATCTGTCAATTCGGACATTGCCTGGGTCGACTGGGAAGGACGAGTGCAACTCGGCTGGAGTGTCGGAGCGACGGTCATCATGGTCTACGATTCTCCATCGCGGGACAGTGTCCGCTACATCCAGGTCGAAGTGGTCGAGGAAAGCGGAGGCGGATATGGCATTCCATCATAGGAGATATTCGTCATGGTGATGTTAGACGAAGAGGGCTTTGGATACGGGTACGGATATGGCTACGGGGAGGAAGGCGGGCCGATCATCGAGCAGACCAGTTCGTCGCCGTCCCATTACGAGATCATGGCGCTGGTCCGCCTGCTCGCCGACGGGCTCGGCGTGACGGACGGCGAGGGTGAGGAGCCCTATCTCCGGCAGGTTCGAGACAGCTTGGCCGAGATCAAAACCATCCTGCAGCAGAGTCACGACGCCTCCGAAGCCTTGCGGGCGGAAGCTCAGACGGTACTGGAAGCGCACGCCGAGAGCGCGCAGCAATACATGCAGGTCGTGGATCAACCCACGCCGACGGATTTCGACCCGTTCGTCACGATGCCCGCAGGCACAGTTGTGAGAGACCTTCCCGACGGAGGACGCCTTTTCACCCTCGCCGACGGCGTCATGGTTCGGGTAGGGCCGGATGGAAGACTGACGGCCATCGGCATGGATGGCTCTGTGACCCTTCTCGAACCCGCGCGCGGCGGCGTGGTGACCCTTCCCGACGGCCGGGAGCTTATGCTCAAGCCAGAGGCGGTGCAGGTGACCCATGAGGCGGCTGGGATAGAGGGGCTTCCCCTGGACATTGATCCGGTATCGACCGCGCAAGGGCGGTACCGCGTGGAGCTGCCGGGCGGATACCGGCTGGATGTCTTCCAACTTGAGCGCACGGCCATGATCGGTAACCCCGCGGGCACCTCGGTGGTGATCGGTATTTCCCGGATCGAAGGCGTGGGAGAGGATATCGAGGTTCGTCTGGTACCCGGTGGGGCCAAGGGATTCGCGGCGATGGAAAGCGGCCACAAGGGCGTCATCGAGGCCGACGGGACCATCCATATCGCATTGGCGAACGGCTTGGACCTGGTCATACATTTCCCGGAGGGCGATGACGCCGGCGGTGTCCCAGGCTCTGGCGGTCCGTCCGCCGGCATCTGCGAGGAGCGTGACTGATGGCTCTGGACTTTCTCGGACACGGGTTGAAGTTCCCCTTCCGCTTTCAGCGGCGGTCCGGAGGCGCGCAGGTCTCCTCGGCCACCTCCACCGAACACGAACACATCCACGAGAGCGTCATCCAGATTCTCGGCACCCGGCCGGGTGAACGCTTCATGCGCCCCGAGTTCGGCTCCAGGCTCAAGGACCTGGTGTTTGAACCGAACGACGAGGTGCTGAAGGGCCTTATCCGCCATTATGTGATCGACGCCGTGAAACGCTGGGAGAAGCGGGTCGTCATCACCGGCGTCTCTTTCGACGATTCTCCGTTGAACAAGGACCGCAATCTTTTCCCGGTCCGCATCGCCTACCGTGTCATCCGGAGCCAGGTGGAAGGCAACCTGGTTTATCCCTTCTACCGCGAGCCGCGCCAATCCGCTCCGCCCCGACAGTTCCACGCCGTTGCCGGTAAGTAACAAGCGGGTCCTCGTCCGGCTCGTCCGGTGGGACCACTTGTGACCGAACCTCTACGGATGAACGGAAATGGGCAGAGCGAGCATCGCTTACACGAACAAGGACTACGATTCCCTGCGCCGGGAACTGCTGGCGCGGGTGCCGCAGCTCACCGACCGCTGGACGGACTTCAACGCGTCCGACCTCGGCGTGGTGTTGCTGGAGCTCTTCTGCGGCATCGGCGACATGCTGGCCTACTATCTCGACGCCCAGGCGGCGGAAGCCTTTCTGCCCACCGCCCGCCAGCGGCAGAACGTCATCAACCTCTGCAAGCTCATCAGCTACCGGCTCGACGGGCCGGTGGCTGCGACGACCGCTTTGCGTTTCTCCCTGGCCGCGCCGCTCGACGCGGACCTGGTGATCCCCGCAGGAACGACGTGCAGGGCCCGTCTGGAAGAAAACGACATCGTGTTCGAGACGGCCGAAGACGCGACGATCCCGAGGACCCGGACGAGCGTCGATGCGGGCGCGCGCCAGGGGAAACGCAAGACCGAGACCTTCACGGCCGACGGGGAGACGGATGGTCCGATCATCCTCGCCGGGAAAAATATCGCCTACGGCTCGATACGTATGTGGGTGCAGAACCAGGAATGGATCGAGGTATCCCACTTCCAGGAAAGCGGCTCCGATTCGCGCCACTTCATGGCCGAGACCGATGCGCTGGACATCACTCGGATCGTCTTCGGCGACGGATTGCGCGGAGCAAAGCCCGACACCAGCGCGGAAATCCGCGTCGAGTACCTTGAAACACTTGGGGCCGAGGGCAACCTCGGTCCCTATCTCGTCTCTGAGCTTCTCTCGCCCATCTACCTCGAAGGGAGTCTTGTTCCCCTCTCGGTCACCAACCCGGTTCCCGCGACCGGCGGAGCCGACCGCGAGACCATCGAACACGCTCGCCGACAGGCCCCGGCCGAGGTGCGCTCGCTCTGGAAGGCAGTCACCAAGGAGGATTACCTGGCCCTGGCCGAAGGATTTCCCGGTGTGGCCAAGGCACAGGTCCTCGACGTCAACGATTGCACGAACATCCGTTACTACCAGGTCAACATGGCCGTGGCTCCGGACGGTGGAGACTTACCGTCGACGATCCTCAAACGAGACCTCGCGGAGTACCTGGAATCGCGCAAGGTAATCACCGTCGAGATCAACCTGTTCGATCCCGTCTACCGGCCGGTTTCTATTGACGCCGAGGTGTATGCCTATGCAGGCGAGGACCTCGACCTTATCCGAAGCCGCGTCGAACAGGCATTAGCGGATTTCTTCGCCTTCGAGCGCATGACCTTCGGAGCGCCGGTTCACTACTCGGACCTGGTCGCGCTCCTGGACGGCGTGCGGGGCGTGAGCCACGTGCGCATGTACACGCCCATCCAGGACGTTGACATCCGCGCCGGCCAGATCGCGGCGCTCGGTCAGGTCAACCTCGACATGAGGAGGACGTCCTGATGTCATCTTACTTCGAGAGAAAACTCATCGACCTCCTTCCACCGCTCTACCGGGAACGGGACGAGTCCGGTGATCTGGAAACAATTCTCAAGGTGCCGGCCGCGAGTCTGGACGAACTCAAGGTATTGGCCGAGCGTTTTCCGGAGGTCTTCGACATTGATCGTTGCGAGGCGCGGTTCCTGCCATATCTCGGCGAGATCGTCGGCCACCGCTTCGATCCCACCGTCGACGCTGCACTCCAGCGCAGGCTTATCCGCGAGGCCATCGAAATCTACCGGCGCAAAGGCACCATCCCCGCCATCGGCCGCTCGCTCGCCGACATAGCATGGGAAGGACGAATCGAGGAGACTTTCCGCAAGGCGCTGCGCCTGAACCGCCGCTCCGTCGTCGGACGGGCGAAGCTGCCGGGGCTGATCTACAGCCTGGGCGTCTACCGTATCGACAGCGACAACCTCGTTCAGGGAGTCCGGAACACGCTGCCATTCCATCATCCCTCCGGTACGCGGGTGTTCTTCCTGCAGTGGCTCTACACGCTGCTGTCCATGGAGTCGGATTTCGAGGCGGCCATCAAGAAGGTCGTGGAGCGCGTCTGTCTCGGGCATCTGCACGAGACCTTCGTTGTCAGCCACAACGCACTGAACACGGATTACCACCTGACCCGCAAGAACAAGACCTGGGGATGGTGGCGGATCACCGACAGCACCACGCTCATGCAGGACATCGAGCGCGCCGCGGTGTGCGTTTCACGCTGGCACGGCCGCTCGCCCCGGTTCCGCCTCAACTCCGGCAACCTCAACATCGAACGTCTACCGAACCTGTGGGTCAGCGAACGGCGGGCATCGTTCTGCTGCGAGATCGAAACCAAGCCCGCAGTGGAACCGGGCGTTTCGTTCATCCGGCTGGCTGGCCAGGACCTGAATCGTTCGCGCCTGAATCGTTCCGCTCAGCCTTGCCGGATCAAGTTCCGCCAGAAAGACATGCTCTCGGAAGCCGTCCAGGATGCGCCCGACCTTGCGGGAGACCGCCGCACGCACCGGTACGGGAAGCGGTCACGGCTCTCCCATTGGTTCCGCGTGGGGCATTCGAGGCTCGGACGGGACGACAAGGTCTCCGGCGCGACCGTGGGCCGTCATCTGTTCATCACCGCCTACGCTGACTCCCAATGGTCGGAGGTATCCGGGGCATGGGACGTCGTCGACCGCTGGCGCGCCCGTAGGCCCGGCTTCTCCCTGAACAACAAGGCGCTCAACCTCGCTGAATTGACCGACGCCTATGTAACCGAGGCCCGTGCATCCTTCGAGATGGACGTGGACACGGGCATACCGCGCCGCAGACGCGTGGAGACGCTCTTACTGAACCGCCGCAGACTGAATCACACGGGGCTGCTCCTGTCCGTGGACCGGACACGGCCCATGCGGCTCGGCTCCATGCCACTCAACGCCTCGGGCTTCCGAATGTCGAAGCCGTGCCTTCGCTGGCGTTTCCGTCAGCGGGACGATCACGCCGAGGCGACGGCCGGTTTCGAGGCGGCGGCGAACCAGTACACGGTCACGCAATGGCCGGCGGCATAGGAGAGATCGATGGCGATACATATTTACGAAGATAACGCACTGACCCTCCCGCTTTCGGAGGGCGACCTCGCGAACCCTGACGACGACACCTACAACGGAACGGACGGGGAAACGAAGGACAAGGAGCTGTTCGTTGCCAATGAACAGACCACCCTGGCCGCGGCCTTGGCCTCGGGGGAAACGTCCTTGGAACTCAGCGAGCCTCGATTTTCCGACGGCGGGATCATCATCGTCGACGATGAGCAGATGCGCATCCTGAGCGGAGGCGGGACGACTGTCCTTGCCGTGGAGCGCGGCTACGGCGGCACTGCCCCGGCGTCCCACGATGCGGATACCGTGATCTTCTCCGGATATGACTACACCGGGCTTGTGGTGGAGCCGGTGGACATTGCGGGCGGCGACGAGTCCGACTGGTACGCATTGGCCTTGACACAGGCGGGTCTCGATACCGCCGTCGAAGGCGCGCCGCTCAACCTGGGCGACAAGGCGCACGATGTGACCCTTTCGTTCTGGCGTCGGTGCACTGTGCCGCCCGGAACGCCGGTGCAGAACAAGACGGATCTCAAGCTCCGGCTCACCGGCACGGAAAACCCGATCCTGTAGGAGGAACGTATGGCCTATAACAACATATCCGGGACCGCTTCGAACACGGCCGACTTCCTCGTCCGGCTTAAGGACTTTCTGGTGGGAACGGTCGGATGGTCTCTCCATGACGACAGGTCCGGAGACGCCGAGCCCAGCTACGTGCTGACCTCCACGGGAGAGAGCGGTTCCGAAGACCTTTTCATCCGTTTCGTCAACGACACCGCGGCCGACCGCATTGCGGTCCGAGCCTACCTGTACTGGGACGCGGTGACGCACGCGGGCGTTAAGGAGGCGTTTCAAACCAGTTACACATACATCAAGACCGTGGACGCTTCGGCTTTCCTGTATTGGATTTACGCCGACAAGGATCACGTCTTCATCGTCACCAAGATCGTCGCCACCTACTACGGGCAGTACAGCGGCCTGATCAAACGTTTCTGGTCGGGGGCGGTGGCGGTCACCCAGGCGGCGGCCGGACCCGGCACAGACATCACGGTGCAGGTCAACGATGCCTCCTTTTTCACGGTGGGCTCGAACTACATCATCAAAGACGACGCCGGGATCGAGCGCGTCCAGGTATCCGCCGTCGATACGGTTTCCACCCCCGATACGGTCACTCTGGCGAGCCTCGTGAGCGCCTACGCGGTGGGAGCAAAGATCGGCGAAGACCCGCAGCCGGTCGTGGTCGGCCACTACCAGTCTCCGGGCAGTTTTTACGCCATCAATAAGTTCGACGGCTGGGCGAGCGCAGCCGGACAGGCCGGTTCGTGCGCCGCGGCCCACGGCAACTTCCAGACCGCCGCCAATCCTGACCAACGTTACGGCCTGGTCACCATGTTCCCCTGGCTCGTCGCGCACACGACTGCGGCATACAAGGAAGTGCGCGGTGAGTTGATCGAAGTCTATGCCATCGGCAGCGGTGCGGCCGACTCGGAGGACGTGCTCACGTTAAACGGTGCCTCCTACAAGATTTTCAACCTGTCCGGTCCGGGCTGGTGCGCGGTGAAGGAGTGATCCCATGGCGGTGAAACCTGGAAATAAGAAGGAGATTGCGGCGAACCCCGGACGTCTGACCCAGATGTTCCGGGTGATCCGGAATGCCGGCAAAGCGAACAAAATCACTGGGAGGCTGAGACGTGGCAATCCGTAGCGGAAACATACTCACCGTCCGGCCCTTCCCGGGCTCCGTGGTTCCGATGAACCGCGCCCAGATGCCGGCCTTCCCGGCGGTCATTTTCGAAGCCGTCGGAGCGGCATCGATGACGCGGACCATTCAGCGCGAAGTGGATGCGGCCGTGCGGATCACGGCGGAGATGAACGCCTACGCCGACATCCAGGCCGTGGTCGCGAGATTTATCCTGCGGAGCTTCGACCTGCGCGGATGGGTGGTTCGTTTCCCGGCCGTCCTCTCCGACGCGGCCGTTCGAGTTCACCGACCTATCGAGCGCCGCAGCGATACCCGTTTCGTGGTTTTCGCCGAGATCGAACGGACTGCCGACTTGGCCCAACTCGTGGTGCGCGAGACGGCCGGTCAAACGGACACGCGCCAGATCGTCTTCGCCGTGCTGATCCGCGAAGGCCACACGATACAGACCTGAAGGAGGAATACGAATGTCACTTGGACTCATCGTCAAAACGGGCCGCATCCTCACCGCGCGGCTGCTCATGGGAGACCCCATTGAAGGCATCACCCATTGCGCCATCGGAGACGGTGACGCCACGTTCACCGATCCCATCAATCCGCCCGCGCCGGACATCGACCAAACGACGCTCAAGAATGAGCGGGCTCGCAAAAAGCACTACAAACGGACCTTTCTTAAAGAAGACCCGGAAGGAACGCTCATCGTCAACGGCATCCATTACATCGAAACCGCCGAGGAGACCCAGACCATCGGCGTCTTCTTCCGCTTCGAGGAGAACGAGGCCAACGGCATCACCATCCGGGAATACGGCTTCTTCGGCGGTGACGTGGCCTACATCGCCGGACTGCAGTCCGATTATGCGGCGAACGGGGCTTACCACCCCGACACCAACCCGACCGGCGAGGTGCTCGATCCCGGCTACCTGTACGAAGTGAAGAACATCCCCGACTTCAACAAGACCTCCGATACGCGGGTGGAGCTGGTCGGGGTCATCAAGATTTAGGAGGAAAGACCATGTCCATTTCGCGCGATACGTTCGACCCGACAAAAAACTACAAGCGGGTCCGTTACCACCAGGACCGGGATCTGCTCGACTCGGAGCTCAACGAGCAGCAGGACATTATCAACCAGGAGCGCAGGAAGCTCGCGGACATCCTCTTCAAGGAGGGGGCCATCGTCAGCGGCTTCGGCGTGACGGTCGCGGCAAACGTGCTCACCGTAGCCGAGGGGCTGGTCTACATCGACGGCTGCCTGGAGCGCGTGCCCGGCGCGGTGCTTACCTACGACCCGGCCAAGACGAGCGGTGCGGATTACGTCTACGTCGAGCTGCTCAAGTACAACTACGGCTACAACCAGGACGCCGTGCTCATCAACCCCGCAACGGGCGAACCCACCGCGGAGCGGGAGAAGTGGATTCTGTCGCTCAAGAATCATGACACGAGCGGAGAGGCCTTGCCCAACAATGTGACCCAGCGCAAGGTGGTCGCGGTCCACAAGTTCGACCGCGAGACCGGCGATGTGACGGCGACCGTCCGCGAGAAGTCGAATCTCTACCTCCAGGACCTGCTCGGGACGCTGCCGGGAAGCCGCATCACCGTGGCGTCGATCACCGAGGACCAGCTCGCCTTCGCTGCAGCCGAGGGGCTGAACTCGCTTCTCCAGAACCTGGCAGAGCGGACTTACGACCAGGCCGGCAGTTATCTGGTCAAGGGACTCGACAGCTTCATCGGCGACAACGACGGCGAGAACGTCGAGGTGATCACCAACGCGGGCCGCGCTTACATCCAAGGCTTCCGCCTGCAGAAAGACATGCCCACCACGACCCTGGTGCCCAAGTCCACGGCCGTCAAGTCGGTCCGCGGCGAACAGAAGACCTACGTGGTCGGCACCCGGCGCTATGCGCTCAACAACACGCCCCTAAAGGAAACCACACAGGTCGAGGGCATCGTCGAGATCGTCTCCAACATCACCCGCGGGTCGGTGGGCGGCGGCGAGGACCTGCTCGTCCCCAACCCGGTGGTGGATATCATCGAGGTGAGCCAGGGAGCGACGGTCTTCCAGGAAGGCGCGGACTGGCAGCAATCCGGCAACTATGTGGACTGGCTGGGGTCGGGCAACGAACCCGCCATCGGCACCACCTACACCGTCCGCTGGACCTACACCAAGCAGATGATCGAGGGGACGGACTATGTGGACGGAGGCTGGTTCGGACGCTCAGGCCATCCGGCGGCGGACGAGTTCTTCTACCTGATCACCGTTCAGAGCGCCACCGGCGAGACTCAGTACGATTCCGCCAAAGTCGTTTCGCGCGATACGCTGACCGGGGAAATCAACCGCCTCTCCTGGCTGCCGGTCAGTGGAGCGACCGGGTACCGCATCTATCGCGGCACGCAGAATACGGTCCGCGCGGACTTCCAGCGGCTCAAGGACGTGGCCGCCGGGGTTACATCCTACACCGACGACGGCGTGGACCAGATCGTGGGCGGCAACCCTCCAGCTTCCAACACGAGCGGCCTGACCATGTCCCCGGTGCAGGTCGAACCCGGCAACCTTTCCATTATCAACTTCGGCCGCACCAACATCGGCGACGAGCCGGTGGCCGGCTCCAACTGCAGCATCGACTACGACTACTACATCGGACGCAAGGACATCATCTATGCCACCACCCGCGAGATCAAACGGCTGGAAGGCGCTCCGGCGGACTGGCCGAAGCTGCCCATCGTCCCGGAAGGTACGCTCGGACTTTGCAGCGTCGATTGTCCGCCGAACTCGGTGGAATTGACGGTCTTCAATTTCGGGCTGACCCGCATCACCATGGACCAGATCCACGAGATCATCAAGGACGTCGAGGACCTCAAGTACAACGACGCCCAGTTCCAAATGAATAACGAGCTGCAGAACCGGGACGCCCAGACCAAGAAGGGCGTCTATTCGGACGACTTCTCGAACGATGCCCAGTCCGACATCTACCACAGCCAGTGGAGCGCCCGCATCGACCGTGTCCGCCGCTTCGCCGCACCGGCCAGGGCCGCCTCGGCCGCCGTGCTCGAGGTGAATCCCTCCGCGAGCAACGCATTGTTCAAGGGCAGCCTCGCGCTTCTCCCGGCCACGGAACGTGTGCTCATCGAACAGACCGACTGGTCCGAGGTCAAGAACATCAATCCCTATGCCGTGTTCGAGAAACCGGACGCATCGGTGGAGATCACCCCGAACATCGGCAGGCGCGGCCAGACCGGGATCGCTGTGGTCGGGTCCAACTTTCAATCCAACGCGAACAACGTGACCATCCGCTGCGACGGCCAGGTGGTGGCATCGGGCGTCCATGCGGATACGGCGGGACGCGTGAGCGCATCCTTCGTCATCCCGGAGAACACTCGCAACGGCAACCGCATCGTGGAAATGAATGACGGACTCTACTCAGCCCGAGCCAGCCTGCAGATCAACGACCCGATGGTCATCACCCGCATCGAGCGCATCGTCGAGGAGCGCATCATCCGCGTGCCCGTGGTGCAGGTGGTCTGGCGCACTCAGATTGTCACCGTGCGCAGCGATCCTCTGGCCCAGACCTTCAGCTTCACCCAAGACAAGGTGGTCTCCAGCGTGGGGCTGTACGTCACCGCCAAGGACCCGTCCATCCCCGTCACGGTCCAGATTCGCGGCGTCACCACGGGTCTGCCCAACGGCGTGATTTTCGCGGAAAAGGTTCTGGCCCCGGGCGACATCAGCCTGAACGCAGAGACCAAGGTCGTCTTCGCCAATCCCCTCTACGCCCAAGCCGGAACCAGCTATGCGGTGGTGCTGCTTACCAACAGCACCAACTACCGCGTGCGCATCGCCACCCTGGGTCAACTGGGTCAGAACGGCGTGATCACCCGGCAGACCTATGTCGCCGGCGTGCTGCTGGAAAGCTCCAACGCCGAGACCTGGACACCGCTCAACAGCTCCGATCTCACCATGAGAATCTACGGCTACGACTTCCAGTCCGATGGTGAGGTGCGCTTCCAGCCCATCACCGGGGTGCAGTTCAGCGATTTGAACCTGGACGAATATTCCTCTGCCCCTGAAGGCACCGGCATCGCTTGGGAATATTCCACCGACGGCGGTGTCATCTGGGACGCCATCGTCCCCGCGGAGGAGGAGCGACTGCCCAACCTGGCGAGTCAGGTACTCGTCCGGGCCCTGTTCTCCAGCAACGCCGTCAACAACTCTCCGGCGTTGATTTTCAAGGACGTGAACCTCATCGGGTATCTCAACAACACGACGGGTGCATACCTGAACCGCGAGAACGAGCTCACCCAGGGCGTTTCCTCCACCAAGCTCTACACCCAGATGAACATCCCCAGCGGGACCACCATCAATTGGTTCGCCTCCAACAACGGTGGAGCGACCTGGGAACCGATGTCGATCCAGACGACGCGGGAGATCGATCAGGAGTGGACTGAGTACACGCTCACCAGAACCTTCACCGATCCGAACGGAAACAAGGTCCGCTACAAGGCGGAGATGACCGGCAACAACCTGGTGTACCCGAGGATTCACACCCTCGGCGCGACGTTGAGCTGATCGGAGGGATGCCATGATCGTTCGCAGACAAGGCGGATTGACCGAGTTCATTCCATCACCACAGGAAAAGCGCGAAGGCGTCCTGCGGGATCACGCCCTCCAACTGCTCGCCAACCTCGACGCCCGCATGCGGCGCATCGAGGAGCGACACGGCATCTCCACGGACGCCGCCGAGGCGTTCGCGGGACTCATGGCCCGCATCAGGCGGGAGGAGATCGAAGCCGGGCGGATCAACCGGGAACTGATGGACGCCGGATACCTACATGAAGACCTGTCCGCCGCTGCGCTTGCGGCGCAGGCCGGGAGGAACCAACTATGAGCATCAACATCAAGAGCAACACCGATACGATTCTGGAACTACCGGGGTTCACCGGAACCCTCGGACCGGGTAAGAGCGCGGTCGTTCCAGCGATGACCCCGGACCTGCTCCGCGCCGTGGACCTCGGCCTGCTGCTGGTCCCCTCCGGAGCGGAACCGCCCGAGGGGCTTCCGCCGGTCGTCTTCGACCACCGCTACCCGCACGTCCTGCCCCTTACGGCCGGGCGCGCTTACTATGTCAGGGTCCTTCGGGCAGTGGATGGTTTCCATGATGGAACCCGCGCCCGAAACTTCATCGCCTATTACGGCGACGGCGCGGGTATGACTTGCGCCTTCTCCGACGACGGCTTCGCCTGGGACACGGAAAAGAAGGTCGTCGGGATCGTGGCCAACGGCTATCACGTGGTTTGTGCGCTGGAGACCGCTGGCCGGTTGCGCATTCTCTACTGGAACCCGGATGTTCCGAATCAACCCTACGCCATGGCCGGGCTGCGAACCGCGGTTTGCGATCCGTCGGTCGATCCCGCCGCGTTCACGGGCGATACCCCGTGTTCCGGCGACCTGGTCACCGAGGGAAGCGTCCAGGTCTGGAACCGGGGCCATTACGGGCCGTCCTTCCTCTGGTACAACCCGCTGCCCACCTCGGTCGAAGGGAGACCTTTCACCTGGCGCTACGCCATGTATTTCATCGCTTCGACCGGCGGCAACGACAGCCTCGGTCTGGCCTACTCCGACGATGCGGTCGAATGGAAGCTGTTCGGGAATGGCCCTGTCCTTTCCGGCCTGATCGAACCGCAGCCTTGGGAAGGCGCGAACGGCTATGTGTCCGCCGCTCACGTCGAGCGGCTCGGCGATGGGCGATGGTGGATGCTCTACTCCGGGCGGTTCCGCGGGCAACGCCGGAATCGGCTACGCATGGTCCTGGGATCGCGTCCACTGGCGCAAGGCCGAGATCAACCCAGTGTTCAAAAACGGCAGCGGTCCGTTTCTCGAACGCTGCTACACGCCGAGCCTGGTCCGGGACGCCGACGACTCACTGCTCCTTTACCGGGCGGCCAAGGACGCCACCGCCTACCGGACCTTCGTTTCCCGTCTGCGGGCATCGGCCCTCGGATGGCGTGACCTGCTCGGGCCGGACCGGCTCAGCCAGGGGCTCACCTCGCGGGAAGCTGTCCGCCGTGGCATCGGCACACAGGCCGAGCGCGACGCCGCCATCCCTGCTCCATCCATGGGCGACGAATGGTTCAACACCGACCTCGCGGGCGGCGGAAAGTGGGAGAAACACACCGGGACGATCTGGAAGCAGACCTGATCCCCGGAACACCTCATTCTTCTTTGGACGCCAGGGAACCCCGCAACCCCGCGTGTTCCCGCGGGTTATCGCTCCATGTACATAACACATTGGAATCAAAGGAGTTATACGTCGAAATCGCCTTGCTTTCTGTTCGGAAAGAAGCCTGTATGTGTGTGAACACAAGGGCCAATCCCTTGCCGGGAAAGGGCTTACAGAACGCAAGGAGAGACCATGGACTTACGCCTGATCAATTTCGGAATCGAGATCGAGACGGTCAAACGGACGCGCGAGCGGGTCGCCCAGGCGATCCACTCGGTGGTGGGCGGCCAGATCCGCCACATCGGCAGTCCGGGGAGCTTCGACCCTTGGGAGGTCACCGACAACCGCGGCCGGGTCTGGAAGGTGGTATCCGACGGCTCGCTCATCAATGTGCCGGTCCACCTGCGGGCCGAGGTGGTGAGCCCCGTCCTGTCTTACGAGGACATCCCCATCCTCCAGGAAGTCGTCCGGGCGCTGCGGGCCTGCGGGGCCAAGGTGGACGACCGTTGCGGCATCCACGTCCACGTCGACGCCACAGCCTTTGACGGCCGGACCCTCGCGAACCTCGCCAAGATCGTCTACAAACAGGAAGCTCTCATCCTCACCGCCCTGGGCGTGAACGAGACCCGCCGCCGGAGCTACAGCAAGCCGGTGAGCGACGACCTCATCGCCCAGATCGAACGCCGTCGTCCCAGGACCAGGGACCAGCTCAACCACATCTGGTACGGCTACCACAACCGACAGCCCCAGCACTACGACAGCACCCGCTACCACGGGGTGAATCTGCACAACGTCTGGTACCGCGGCACGGTCGAGTTCCGCTGGTTCGAGGGGACGCTCCACGCGGGCAAGGTGAAAGCCTACATCCAACTGGTCCTGGCCGTGGCGGCCAAGGCGCTCAACGGCCGGGCCGCCTCGAGCCGCAAGCGGTCCTTCGATCCTCAGAGCGCCCGGTACGACTTCCGGGTCTTCCTGCTCCACCTGGGGCTGATCGGGGACGAGTTCAAGACCGCGCGCAAGCATCTGATCGCCGCCTTACCGGGGGACTCGGCCTTCAAACGCGGCAGAGTAAAACCAGACGAACAAACCGCCCCCAAGGCGGAACCCCTCACGGAGGCCGGGCCCGAAACCCGGCCTCCGGCGTTTTCGGGGGGCGAAACCGGCGGGACGCAAGGAGGTGCGTCATGAGAGTGCTGATCCGAAACACCGCCCTCAATGGGCAACCGCTGGAAGAAGACGGCGAGGTCTTCACCGGGGAGACGGTGACCGACGTGGTCCACGCCATGAAAGGGGCCACGCTCTTTTCCGACCAGCGGGACCTCGAGGACTACATCGACATGGTCCTGCGCAACGCCAAGATGCTGTCCGGTGTCGAGCTGGCGGTCCGGGGCGACACGCCCGAGGAAAAGGCCGCATCTTTCCTCGATGCGCTGATCAAACACGGTCTTGCCGAGGTGCAGGACGACAAACCCGCCCGGATACCGATCTCCGCCCTGGTCTGGCAGGGCATCGACGCGGTCCGGCTCTCGGGGCTGACCAACATGCTCGACCGGCCGGTCGTCGCCCGGCTGGCCGGAGAGCTCGGATATCCCGATGCCGCGCGCTGGATCGAGGAGCACCCGAAGGAATATGCCGAGGGCGTCTTCCGCGGTTTCATCGTCGACCCGCAGGGAGGGAAACCCTGATGTGCGGGCTCGCGGGCGTCATCTTCGGAAAAAAGCGGCGGCGCGCCGAGGAGCGGGAGCACCTCGCCTGGCTCTTCACCCGCCTGCTGCTGCTGAGCGAGGAGCGTGGTCCCCATGCCACCGGCGCGGCATGGCTCGATATCGACGGATGCCACCGTCTCTTCAAACGTCCGGTGACGGCCGAGCGGTTCGTGATGGACAAAGCCTTCGCCGAACTCCTTGCCTCCATGGACAACCGCGCCACGCTCCTGCTCGGTCACACCCGTTGGCGCACCCGCGGGGACGAGCGGGTCAACAGCAACAACCACCCGATCCGCGCCGGGGAGGTGATCGGCACCCACAACGGCACCATCTACAACGCCGATTACCTGTTCCGCCGCTGGAAGATGCGGCGCTTCGCCGAGGTGGACAGCGAGATTCTGTTCCGCCTGGCCGCGAACGCCGCACGGGACGGGGCCATGGATATCGAGCGGTTCAAAGCCCGGCTCCGGCGCTGCCGTGGGCAGATCACCGCCGTTATCGCCTGCCGGACCGATCCGGGCACCATTTTCGTGCTCAAGGGGAACAGGCCGCTGGAACTGCGCTGGAATCCCCGCCGCAAGGCGGTCCTCTACGCATCGGACCCCGCATACCTCGACGCCGTGCTGGCGGAGGAAAAGGGCTGGAGGGAACTTCCGGTCCCGCCCATGAGCCTCGTGGTGTTCCGGCGCGAGGACCTGGCCGGGTACTCGGTGGAGCCGTTCGAGTTCGTCGCCCAGGAGAGAAAGCGGGCGGAACCATGACAGACACCCCGATGAACCCGATGAACCAGGCAATGAACCCAACAGAACCCTCGAATGCGAACACAAGCGGAATGCTGAGACTCTTCGTCTACGGCACCCTGAAGCGTGGTTTCTGGAACCACGACCGCTTCTGCCGGGGCGTTCTGGCCGTGGAGGACGCCGTGGTCCGCGGCCGCCTCTTCGAGACACCCTCCGGAATCCCCGTCCTGATGGTCCCGGAGGAGGACATCCTCGCCGTCGGTAGCACCGATCCGCTCGCCGACGTGGCCACACAGGCGCACGTCGCGGCCCGCATGCCCAATCCCGAGCCAACCCCCGACCGGCTCCCGAAAAGCGCCACAGGCGCGCCCTGGGGCCCCGTGTACGGGGAGCTTCTCACCTTCGACGACCCCGAAACCCGCCTTCCGGCCATTGACCGGCTGGAGGGGTTCCACCCTGGCGGTCCCAGCCTCTACAGACGCGTCCTCCTTCCGGTATGTATTGCGCACGGCGGTTCGTTGGCGGTCTGGCTGTATTCTGGAATAACAGGTTGGAATGACTGGAGATTCCTGCCTTCAGGCAGATGGCCTTCCTGACTCTCTCCAGGATGTTCGCAGGAGCGATTTCCCTTGCTTTTTGTCCCGCGAATGATATAACATACGCTATTAAATTCGAGCAGAAGCCAGAGGTCTGCCGCCCTGACGACGAGAGGTTCACCGAATGGATAATGAAAATCCAAGTTTGTCGATCTTGGTAAAGGAAATCCGGCAGCAGCTCGCCTTGAGCCAGGAGGACTTGGCGAGGCGGTTGAACGTCAGCTACGCAACTGTAAATCGTTGGGAAAACGGACAATCCATGCCGTCGAAGCTTGCCAAGGCTCAGTTGAGTGCTTTCTGCAAAAAAATGATCAAGCAGGGCAAGTTGACACTTCCGGACGACCTTATCGACTCAGCGGGACTTAGCCAGGACTAGGGAGCGAATATGAATAACTTCAGTGGAAAAGTGAATTTCATCTGGTCAGTGGCAGACCTGCTGCGGGGTCCCTATCGCCCGAATCAATATAAGGACGTCATGCTCCCCATGACGGTGCTGCGTCGGCTCGACTGCGTTCTGGAGCCGACCAAAGACAAGGTGCTCGCAAAACAGAAAACGCTTTTTGGAGGGAAAGTCAAAAACGTGGACCCCATCCTGTGCCGCGCTACGGGGGTGCCCTTTTACAACACAAGCCGCTATTCATTCGAGAAACTCAAAGGCGACCCCAACAACATCGCCGCCAACCTCACCAACTACATCAAGGGCTTTTCAACCCGAGCCCGGGAGATCATCGAGAACTTCGGCTTCGAAGAACACATCGGGAAACTCGACAAGGCGGATCGGCTCTACCTGCTGGTATCCCGATTCTGCGATATTGACCTGCATCCGCAAGATGTCTCGAACCTTGAGATGGGCTACATCTTCGAGGAACTTATCAGGCGGTTCAACGAAGCGTCGAACGAAGAAGCGGGCGATCACTTCACACCCCGCGAGGTAATCCGTCTGATGGTCAATCTGATTTTCATGCCCGACAGCGATGTACTCACGACTAAGGGCATCGTCAAGACGCTCTATGACCCGGCCTGTGGGACCGGAGGCATGCTGTCCGTTGCGGAGGATTATGTACGGGAACTGAATCCCGACGCCCGCTTGGAGGTTTTCGGCCAGGACTACAACGCCCAGGCCTATGCCATATGCGGGTCGGACATGATGATTAAGGGACAGGACATCGAGCATATAGCCTATGGCGACAGCTTTACCGACGACCGTTTCCCTCGCCACAAGTTCGATTATATGCTGGCCAATCCGCCCTTTGGCGTGGAATGGAAGCCCGAGGCCGATTTTATCAAACGAGAGAACGAAGAGCAGGGCTTCGGCGGTCGGTTCGGGGCTGGCTTGCCGCGCATCAACGACGGATCTCTTCTTTTTCTACAGCACATGATCAGCAAGATGAAGGACCCCAAGGAAGGCGGTACGCGCTTAGCAATCGTCTTCAACGGATCTCCGCTGTTCACCGGGTCAGCCGGATCGGGCGAGAGCGAGATTCGCCGTTGGATAATCGAGAATGATTGGCTGGAGGCCATTGTCGCCCTGCCGGATCAGCTCTTCTATAACACCGGCATCTACACATATCTTTGGATCGTTACCAACCGGAAGGAGCCAAGCCGCAGGGGCAGGATTCAACTGGTGGACGGCACCGGCTTCTTCAAAAAGATGCGCAAGTCACTTGGCAACAAGCGCCACGAAGTATGCGACGACCAAAGGGACGACATCACGCGACGCTACGGCACGCTCAAGGTATGCGAACATATCCGCGTTTTCGACAATGAAGACTTCGGCTACCGCCGCATTACGGTCGAGCGTCCGCTTCGACTCAACTTCGCCGTGGACAAAGAGCGCATCGCGCGGCTTGCCGAGACCAAAGCCTTCTCAAACCTGGCCACCAGCAAGAAGCGCAAGGACACAAAGGCCGCCAAGGCAGAGATCGAAGCGGGCCGAAAGCTTCAAGAGGAGATCCTGGCCGCTCTTGAGTCGCTCGCCTCGCTCGGCATTGTCAAGGACCGCGATGAGTTCTCAAAGCGTTTAACGTCCGCCTTTTTGAAAGCCGGGATCAAGGTCCCTGCCGCCCTTTTCAAGGCGATCCTCATGGTCCTGGCCGAGCGGGACGAGACGGCCAAAATCTGCACGGATGCCAAGAGCAACCCGGAACCCGATCCGGAGCTACGCGACTACGAGAACGTGCCGCTAAAAGAAGACGTGGATGAGTACATGAAGCGCGAGGTTCTGCCGCACGTGCCCGATGCCTGGGTGGATGAATCAAAGACGAAGGTCGGCTACGAGATCAATTTCAATCGCTATTTTTACAAATATGCGCCACCTAGACCGTTGGAGGAGATCGAAACCGACCTCAAGAAGATCGAGAAGGAAATTGCGGATATGCTCGCGGAGGTCACCGAGTGAGGTATAAAAATGGCTGAAACAGTTTCTGCAGACGTGATCGGGAAGCTACGCGAGGCTGCTACGGGCCTCAAGGGCACGCCTATCCATAAGGAGATCGTAGAACCAAGGGATGCCGTTCTGGCAAGGTTTCAACCTGTTTTTTCGCCGGGACATGTCTCAGAAATCACCGCTGACGAGTTCCGCACCTTTCTTTTGCTTGAGAATAACCATCACTGGAGCGGACTTCACCGTCAGAGCACACGCATGTGTGCCGATATGGATAAGCTGCGCGAGGCGCTCGCGATTCTTGCCGAAGAGACTCAATCGGTGGCTGACCGTCTGGACCAGGGGCCCGAAATGGTTCCGGGCATGGGCAAGAACGTGGCCAGCGCCATTCTCTTGGTTACGCACCCAGACCAATACGGTGTGTGGAACAACCGCTCTGAAGCCAATATGAAACGGCTCGGTATTTGGCCGAATTTCGACCGGGGCGAATCCTTCGGCAGTCGGTACGTCAAGGTAAATCAAGTCCTGCTTCAGCTTCGAGACGCCCTCCAGATCGATCTTTGGACATTAGATGCACTGTGGTGGTACCTGGATCAAAAGCAAACAGGCGATCTGCCGCCTGTCGAAACCGGGGAAACTGCGGCTATTGACATGTCCACAGAATGCGAACAACGGTTTGGCTTGGAGCGACATCTACACGAGTTTCTGCGCGACAACTGGAACCATGTGGAACTCGGCCGGGATTGGGTCCTTTACCAAGAACCCGGCGATGAAGAGGCCGGGTACGAGTATCCCTGCGACGTGGGTCGCATCGACCTTCTGGCGAAACACCGTAATGAGCCGCGCTGGCTTGTCGTGGAGCTCAAGCGCAATCAAACCAGTGACCAGACCGTAGGGCAGCTTTTGCGGTACATCGGCTGGGTGAAACGTCACCTCGCCGAAGACGGTGAACAGGTCCACGGAATGATCATCTGCCACGACGCAGATAACGCGCTTCGATATGCGCTAAGCACCCTTCAAAATGTCGAGCTTCGCCGATACCAGGTCGAGTTCCACCTGAGCGAACCGGAGACACTCATGACCACAAGTGGAGGGGGCGTCGTATGAGCAGGCAAACCTACCCAGCTTATAGATGCTCGGGGATGGATTGGGTAGGCGACATTCCCGAGCACTGGGATGTTCGTCGTATGAAGTATGCAGCCTCGATTAACGACGAGGCACTTTCGGAATCGACAAACCCGGAATTCGAGTTCACCTACGTGGATATCGGCAGTGTCGATGCTGTCAAGGGCATCGTGGCAACAGAGGTCTACCGGTTTGAGGATGCCCCTTCACGTGCAAGACGTATTGTTCGAGAGGGTGACACGATTGTGTCGACTGTCCGCACCTATCTTCGGGCCATCGCTGCAATTCGCAGCCCAGATGATAACTTGATCGTCTCAACCGGATTTGCCGTGGTTCGGCCAAGGACAATCGATCCCGGCTATCTATCCTATGCGCTACGCTCTCCATTCTTTATCGATACTATTGTTTCGCGGTCAACAGGCGTGAGCTA
Source organism: uncultured candidate division Zixibacteria bacterium (assembly GCA_963702205.1). GTDB lineage: Bacteria > Zixibacteria > MSB-5A5 > GN15 > PGXB01 > CALAMC01. The sequence continues at coordinate 176,737 of OY969724.1, read as the reverse complement.
CCCGGCGATTAATGCTCCCGAGATAGGTAACATTGGAGTAACCATACCGCCAATCAAGGAGCAACAGGCCATTTCAGCATTTCTTGACCGGGAGACGGCGCGAATAGATACGCTGATTGAAAAAAAGCAGCGACAGATCAAGTTGCTTCAGGAGAAGCGATCCTCCCTGATCAGCCATGCAGTTGCCAAGGGGCTCGACCCCAATGCCAAGATGAAAGATTCCCGCATTGAATGGCTGGGCGAGATTCCGAAGCATTGGGAGGTTAAGCGCTTTAAGTTTTTGGTCTCAGAACCACTTAAATATGGCGCTAACGAGGCGGCGGAACTCGATGATCCTGAGCTTCCCCGATACATCCGGATTACGGACGTTGATGAAAATGGGCGGTTGCGTGACGAGACTTTCAAGTCGATCCCGGAAGATGTCGCTCGTCCATATCTGTTGAAAGAAGGAGATCTTCTACTTGCCCGTAGTGGGGCCACGGTTGGCAAAAGCTTCTACTATGAGCCGTCATGGGGACGTGCTGCATATGCCGGTTATTTAATTCGAGCGAGATTTAATCCGACAAAAACGATGCCGCGTTTTATCAATTATTTCACAAACTCTCAGCAGTATTGGCAATGGCTGAGTGCATCGTTTATTCAGGCGACGATCCAAAACGTAAGCGCGGAAAAATACGCTAATCTAATTGTTCCCGTGCCCCCCTTTGAGGAACAAAAGCGGGTTGTCAGCTATCTCGATTCCATGTGGCAAAAACTGAACAACATGACCGACAAAGTACGACAATCGATCCAGGGCCTCAAAGAATACCGTTCAGCTCTCATTTCAGCAGCGGTGACAGGCAAAATCGACGTGCGAGGGGAGGTCAAATGAGCGTCGCGGGTCGAGACATCTTCACCGTCGGGCACTCCACGCACAAATTGGAGGCATTTATCGGTCTGCTGAAGCAGCACGGAGTGACGGCCATCGCCGATGTACGGTCGCAGCCGTTCAGCCGCCTGCCAGAATACAACCGCGACGCACTGTCCGCCGCTCTCAAACGCGAGGGCATCCAGTACGTGCCTCTCGGTCGGGAACTGGGAGCAAGGCGCGACGAGCCGGAATGCTACATCGACGGCCAAGCGGTGTATGAGCGGGTGGCACAGTTGCCGTTGTTCCACGAGGGGATCGAACGGCTCATCAATGGCGCGAAGCGTTTCACGATTGCCCTGATGTGTGCCGAGAAAGAGCCGCTGAATTGCCACCGCACGGTGCTGGTGTGCCGACACCTCCGGCCCCATGGCTTACACATCCGGCACATCCTGGCCGACGGGACGCTGGAAGAGCATGCCGACGCCGAGAAACGATTGATGAAGATGATGAGGATCGCCCCCGACCTATTCCAACAGGACGTCAAGGAAGAAGACCTGATCGAACGTGCTTACAAAGAATGCGGAAAGCAGATCGCGTATCGCATGAATACAGAAGGAGCCTCGAATGAACGAACCGAATAGCAGCACGGACGCCAAGCCCATAACGATCTTCACGATCGGCTTCGCGGGCAAGACGGCCCAGGAGTTCTTCGAGAAGCTCCAGAAGGTCGGCGTGAAGCGGATGATCGATGTGCGACTGAACAACGTTTCGCAGTTAGCCGGGTTCACGAAAAGGAAGGACCTGGAGTACTTCCTGCGCGTGATCGCGGACATCGATTATGCCCACTTCGACGATCTGGCCCCGACGAAAGACATCCTCGACAGCTTCAAGAAACAGAAGGAGATGGACTGGGCCGAGTACGAACGGCGCTTTCACGCGCTGATGGAGCAGCGCTCGCCCGAGACGCACCACCTGCCGGATGAGTTCGACCAGGCGTGCTTGCTGTGCAGCGAGGCGACACCGGAGAATTGCCATCGACGACTTGTTGCCGAGCACCTACGCCGCAAATGGGGCAACGTGGTGATTAAACATCTATGACGGGGTGAACTATGGCACGGATTGCAATCTTAGCTAATTCGAAACGGCCTGATGGAATGTGTCTGGCGGGCATTGATTTGGACACAAGGCAATGGGTCCGCCCGGTCACCAAGACAGGCGATGGTATCCCCACAGTTAGATGCGTTGTCAACGGGAGGATGCTGTCGATTAGGGATATCTTGGAATGCGACCTGATCCAGCCACGAACCATCGCACAGTTTCAGTGTGAGAACCAGACCATTCGTAATTGGGACTGGCAAGTCAAACGCCGCCTTAAGGCGAGTGCCCTGGATCAGTTCATCGAAGATCTTTCGCCAATTCTCCATTCACCAAATGATCGAGTAGCTACTTCGGTCCTTGAGGCCAAAGCACCATCTGAATGGAAATCACTACAACTCGTCAGACCCAGGAGGCTGGCGTTTGGGCGACACTATTACGACCCCAACCGTTGGGTAGCAGATTTCCAGGACGCAGATGGCAACCACTACTCGCTTAAGATCACCGACCCGCTAATCACCCGTCGCCTCGAGGCCGGCGAAAAGATCAGCAAAGAATGCCTTCTCACGGTAAGCATGGCCAAGCCCTGGACGCACAACCCGGATGAACGACCGCCTACCTGCTACAAGGTTGTGGCTGCGGTCGTGGAGCTTTGAGAGTGAACGGAGAACCTTTATGCCCGTAGACCACAAAGAGATAGCATTCGAAACCGCCATCGAACAACACCTGACCACGGCAGGTGGCTATGAGAAAGGCGACCGAGAGACCTTCGATTCGGAGCGCGGCCTATTCCCCGCCGACGTGATTGCCTTCATCCAGAAGACCCAGCCCAAGGAATGGGAGTACCTTGCCAACCTCCAAAAGGATAAGGCCGAAGACACGCTGTTGGACGACCTCTGCCGGGCGCTCAATTCCGACCACGAGGGGTGTCTCTCCGTCCTGCGACACGGATTCAAATGCTTTGGAAAGCTGTTTCGCGTGGCCTACTTCGCCCCAGCGAGCGGAATGAACCCGGATACTCAGAAGCTCTATGCGGCCAATCGACTCACGGTGACCCGTCAGCTTCGCTATTCGGCCAAGCACGGCAACACCCTCGATGTGACCTTGGCCTTGAATGGCATACCCGTATCCACGCTGGAGCTCAAGAACCCCATGACCGCCCAGACCTGGCGGCATGCGATCACCCAATACAAAAATGACCGCGACCCGGCGGACCCGATCTTCCAGTTCAAGAAGCGCACGCTGGTCCATTTCGCCGTGGACACAGACGAAGTTTACATGGCCACGCGACTGTCCGGCCGCAGCACCTATTTTCTGCCCTTCAACAAGGGCTGCAGAGGCGGCGCAGGAAACCCGGAGAATCCCGGCGGCTACAAAACCGCCTACCTATGGGAAGAGGTCCTGGAGCGGCACAGCTTTCTCGACATCCTGGCGAGGTTCATTCATCTCCAGGTCGAGGAGAAGCAGCTCGGCGGCAGGAAGGTGAAACGGGAGGCGATGATTTTCCCACGCTATCACCAGCTCGATTGCGTAAGGAAGCTCGTGGCCGACGCCCGCGTGCGGGGGGCCGGGACCAATTACCTTGTCCAGCACTCAGCCGGCAGCGGCAAGTCCAACTCCATCGCCTGGCTGGCTCATCGGCTCGCCAGCCTCTACACCGAAAAGGACGAAAAGGTCTTCGACTCGATCATCGTGGTTACCGACCGGGTAGTCCTCGACCAGCAGCTCCAGAACACCATCTATCAGTTCGAGCACAAGCAGGGCGTGGTCCAGAAGATCGACATCAACTCGACCCAGTTGGCCGAGGCCCTCGGGTCTGGTGTGCCGGTCGTGATCACCACGCTCCAGAAGTTCCCCTTTGTCACCGAGAAGATGGGCGATTTGCCCATGCGCCGGTACGCGGTGGTGGTTGATGAGGCGCACAGTTCGCAGGGCGGCGAGACGGCGACCGAACTTAAGGGTGTGCTCGCCGGAGCGGCGATCAAGGAAGAGGCCAGGGCGAAGGCCGAGGAGGAAGGGCTGCCCGATTATGAAGAGGAAATCCTCAAGACCATGGCCAAGCGCGGCCACCAGCCCAATATCAGCTTCTTCGCCTTCACCGCGACACCCAAGTACAAGACGCTGGAGGTTTTCGGTACGCCCGGCGCGGATGGCAAGCCGCAACCCTTTCATCTCTACAGCATGCGTCAGGCCATCGACGAGGGTTTCATCCTCGACGTGCTCCAAAATTACACGACGTACAAGACGTATTACCGGCTGATCAAGTCCATCGAAGACGATCCCAAGGTGGACAAACGCAAGGCAGCAAGGGCGCTCGCCCGCTTCATGAGTCTTCACCCCCACAACATCGCCCAGAAGACTGAGGTCATGGTCGAGCATTTCCGCCATTTCACCATGCACAAGATCGGTGGAAAGGCCAAGGCGATGGTGGTCACATCCAGCCGATTGCACGCGGTGAAGTACAAGCAGGCATTCGATAAGTACATCGCCGAGAAGGGGTACACGGGAATCAAGACGCTGGTTGCCTTCTCCGGCACGGTGATCGATCCGGATGCGCCCGGCGTGGAGTATACGGAAGTCGGTATGAACAAAGGCATCCGGGAAAAGGAACTCCCGGAACGCTTCGGGACGGAAGAGTACCAGGTGTTGCTCGTGGCGGAGAAATACCAGACCGGATTCGACCAGCCGCTTCTTCACACCATGTACGTGGACAAAAGGCTCGCAGGAATCCAGGCGGTCCAAACCCTCTCACGGCTTAACCGCACCCATCCGGGCAAGGAAGATACCTTTGTTCTCGACTTCGTCAACGAACCCGAAGAGATACTGAAGGCCTTCCAGCCCTACTACGAGCAAACGATCATCGGCGAAAGGGCGGAGCCGAAGCAGCTTTACGAGCTTCAGGCCAAATTGGACGGACACCAGGTCTACTACAAGGCCGAGGTCGAGGAGTTCTGCAAGGTATTCTACAAACCGCGACAGAATCAAACACCCGCCGACCACGCCAGGATGAACGCATGCATTGATCCGGCCGTGAATCGTTACAACGGACTTGAGGAAGAGGTCCGGGAGGAGTTCCGGAAGACGCTGGTCGCTTTCAGAAACCTTTATTCTTTCATGTCGCAGGTGATCCCCTTCCAGGACTCCGATTTGGAAAAGCTGTACTCATACGTCCGGTTTCTGCTTACCAAACTGCCGAGAGATAACCGGGGACCGATCTACAACTTTGATGATGACGTGGCGCTCAAGTTTTACCGTTTGCAGAAGATCGGTGAGGGCTCCATCGTCATGGAGCCGGGAGCCCGATACGAGGTATCGGGGCCGACGTCTGTGGGCACCGGCGTCGCTCGAGGTGATGAGATCGAGCTGTCCAAGCTCATCGACCTTCTCAACGAGCGGTTCGGAATGGAGTTCAAGCCGGGTGACCAATTGTTTTTCGAATCGATACGCGAGGACGCCGTGGCCGACAGCAGCCTCCGTCAAGCCGCGCTCGCCAACACGATGGAGAACTTCGGCTACGTCTTCCGCAAAGCCTTGGAGGGCCTTTTTATCGACCGCATGGAGCAGAACGAGGAGATCACAGCAAAATTCATGAACGAGGATCAATTCCGCGAGGCTGTCAGCCAACATCTCCTCAAGGATGTCTACGAGAAGATCCGGGAGGAGGCCGAAGCCGCAAATGACAAATGAAGAAATAGCACGGTTTTTCAACGATACCCGAGCGTTCATTCAGGGTAACCCCGACCTGCGTGATCCCCAGGTCGAGGGGTGGTTCCGAACGCGCCAGCACTTCCGAAACAGCACAGATCACGCCATCCTCCAGATTCCGGTGGGCTGCGGCAAGACCGGCCTCATGGCCCTGCTGCCTTTTGAGACCGCCCAAGGGCGGGTGCTGGTGATTGCTCCGAACCTTGAGATTCGTCGGGGCATATCCACCGCCTTCGACGTCGCTGGGCGCGAGTGCTTCTGGACTTCCACGCGCGTGTTGACCGACGTGAGTCATGGTCCCTTCACGGCCGTTCTGGATGGCCAGGACGCGAACATCCACGACTGCGAGAACTCGCATATCGTCGTCACCAACATCCAGCAACTGGCCAGCCGGGCGGACCGATGGCTTCCCGCCTTTCCCGAATGATTTCTTTGACCTGATCTTGGTGGACGAGGGGCATCACAACGTGGCCAGAAGCTGGGAGCGGGTCTTTGAGCGGTTTCCGAACGCCAAGGTCGTCAGCCTGACCGCCACGCCGTTCAGAGGCGACGGACGCGAGATTGCCGGCGAGCGGGTCTATGCCTATCCGTTCCGGACCGCAATGGTGCGTGGGTACATCAAGCAGATCACCGCCGTGAACGTCGCGCCCCAGGAGATCTCCTTCACCTATCGCGGGGATGCCAGGCAGCACACCCTCGAGGAGGTCCTTCAACTCCGGGACGAGGAATGGTTCAGTCGGGGCGTGGCTCTCGCGCCCGAGTGCAACCGGTCAATCGTTGACGCCAGCATCCAGTGGCTTCAGCATCTCCGGGAAACCGGGACCTTTCATCAAATGATCGCCGTTGCCTGTTCGGTGGACCACTCACGCCAGGTGCGTTCCCTTTACGCGGAGCGCGGCCTGCAGGCGCGTGAAATCCACAGCAACATGCCGGCGGACGAGATTGAGGACGTGCTCCAGGACCTCCGGCGCGGCCGGATCGATTGCATCGTCCAGGTGCGCATGCTTGGCGAGGGGTTTGACCACCCCAACCTGAGCGTGGCCGCGATCTTCCAGCCCTTCCGCTCGCTGTCGCCCTATGTCCAATTCATCGGAAGGGTCATGCGGGTGATCCACCAGAACAATCCTCAACACCCGGACAACCGGGGCGTGGCGGTTTCCCATGTGGGGTTGAACATCGACCGCCATTGGGATGATTTCCGGCGGATCGATCAGGAGGACCAGGAACCTTATCCAAGGCTGGCTTGAAGCGGGTGACGAGCGTCCTCCGGCCGATGAGCCGGGCCGCCGAAGACGCCTGACACCGGACATGGTTGTTCAAAACGAGATCATCAGCCACTTCATCGAGCAGGCATACCTCGATCCGATGGATGACGCCGTGATCGACGACCTCGTCCAGGAGTTCCGGAGACGCGGTCTCGACCCCGAGGCCCTTGGACTTTCCCGCGAAAACCTCCGCCAGCGCCTCATCCAGGCTCGGACCCGCGAGAGCATGGAGCCACGGGAGATACCGGTCACGCCCCAGCGTCGTCGTCAGGAGGCCCGCCGAAGGCTCAACGAACGCTCCCGGGCCCTGGCCAGCCGGATTCTGAACGCCCTTGGCGCGTCCATCAATGGCCGCAACATCGTGATGGCCTACCCCGAGCTGCGAAGCGCCAACAACTACGCGGCGGTCATCATGATCGTTAATGGAGCTGTCAACGAGCAGCTCGAAGCGGACGGCGGAACCCGCGGCGAAATCCCGCTGGAGCGGCTGGAGGAGGTTCTGGAACAGATCGACCAGATCGGGGACAACGTCCAGGCCCAAATCCAGGAGCGCCTTTCAAGGAGATGACCGATGCCCAAGCTGAAACGCCTTCTCGTATCCGCCTGCTTTGAGACCGCCCAACGGCGGAGGCACTGCTCGCGGAACCAGGAGCACGTGATCTGCCAGGGCGATAAATGCTTGGTCATCAAGGAGAACATGTCGAAGAACAACTACTGCATGGAATGCGCAAGGTTGATTCTTCAAAAGGCACGCCAGGACTTGGACTGTCTATGTGATGAGATCGAGGCGTGATGGCCCATGACGACGAAAAGTCAAAACAACATTCAAGGCCTTAATGTCCTGATCGTGGACGACGAGGCCAATATCCGCAAGACGCTCACGGTCTGCCTGGAGTCGCGCGGTCATCGCGTAACCGCCGTCAGTAATGGAAAGGACGCCCGGGTGGAGACCGACAGACAGGTCTTCGACCTGGCGTTTCTGGATTTGCGGTTGGGCACGGAGAACGGTCTTGACTTGATTCCCCCCTTCCTCGGCGCGTGTCCATGGATCAAGATCGTCGTCATCACGGCTTATGCGTCCATCGACACCGCCGTCGAAGCCATGCGGCGAGGCGCGACTGACTACATTCCCAAGCCATTTACTCCTGAGCAGGTCCAACTGGTCACCGAGCGGGTGGCCACCGTTCGCGGCATGGAGCAACGCATAGCGACGCTGAAGGAGGACCTGGAGCGGTTGCATCCGGAGGTTTCCTTCTCTTCACAACATCCCGGCATGCAACGCGCCGTGGAACTCGCGCGGCAAGTGGCCGCCTCGGAGGCGGTTGTCCTGCTGCGAGGTCCCAGTGGAACGGGAAAAACAATGCTGGCTCGCGCAATCCACGGTTGGAGCCGTAGGGCGGACAAGCCGTTCGGGACCATTTCATGCCCAACCCTCAGCCATGATCTCCTCGAGAGCGAGCTTTTCGGCCACGTGAAGGGTGCCTTTACCGGGGCGCTTCGCGATAATCCAGGTCGGGTCACCGCATGCGAGGGGGGGACCTTGTTCTTGGATGAGATTGGCGATCTGCCATTGGCGCTTCAACCCAAGCTCCTGCGTTTCATACAGGATCGTGAGTACGAGCGCGTGGGCGATCAGCGGACGAGACGTGCGGATGTCCGCCTTATCACGGCAACCAACACGGATCTGGATAAAGCGGTTCAGGAAGGACGCTTCCGCGAAGACCTATACTATCGCCTAAACGTGATTCAGATCGATTTGCCCCCCCTGGCGGACCGCCCGGACGATGTGGAATTTCTGGCGAGAAATATGCTGGAGTTCTTCGGCGCGCAAAACCACAAGGCATTAAAGGCCTTCAGCGACACGGCCATCGAGGCCCTACGCCAATATGCGTGGCCGGGCAATATCCGGGAACTGCGCAACGCGGTCGAGCGAGCTGCGATCCTTTGCGCCGGTGATGTTGTTCAAATCGAACACCTTCCAGCGTCCATCGCGCCGCATACTCCACCGCTCCAATTGGGTGACCACGTTTCCTTGAAAGTGATTGAGGAGCACCACATACGCCGCGTTGTCGCCTCCACCAAGACCCTTCAGGAAGCCGCCAATATTCTCGGCATTGACCAGGCCACACTCTGGCATAAGCGAAAACAATACGGCATCTGACAAGTTCCTCTTCTTCCCCTTCCCTTGACCTTGTAAAACACAAGGTCGATTCGTGGCGGCCCTTGTCCATCACAAGGTATTTCCCTCCGAAAATTACTCAAGTCATTGAATTAACTGTAATTGATAGAATGGCACGGCTTGTGCTTTCTAAGCAGGTGGAGGTCTTGGTCATGATTGGAATAAGACAAAAACTGATGCTGGGCTTTGGCGGGCTGCTCGCCGTCATTGCGATTGTCGGCGCGATGACGATGGTTCAGATCAATGAGCTCGGCGAGGCCATCGACATGATCCTCAAGGAGAACTACCGCAGTGTGGTGGCGTGCCAGGACATGAAGGAATCCTTGGAACGAATGGACAGTGGCACGCTGTTCACACTCGCGGGGAACGAGCCAGAGGGGAAACGTCTGATTGAGGAATACACCTCAAAATTCCGCGATGCCTTGCATGTGGAACTTGGCAACATAACACTCCCTGGTGAACGCGAAAAGGCCGAGAAAGTACAGGCCTTGTTTGAAAGATACGTCGAGGTCATACCGCCTGTGACAGAGGTCGGGCGATCTCCCGTGGAGAGGAAGGCCGAGTATTTCTCGAAAATGCAGCCGCTATTCCAAGAGATCAAGGACGTCGCGCAAGACATCTTATTGATGAATCAGACGAACATGAACGAGGCCAACAACGCCGCGCGAAGCCTCGCGGATACCACCCATCGGCGCATGCTGACGGCAATCATGGTCTCCGCGTTCCTGGCGCTTCTATTCAGCTATCTCGCCCATCGATGGATTCTACACCCGATCAATCGCCTGATTGAATCCACGAACGAAATACGAGGCGGAAACCTTGACCTGGTCTTGGAAGGGAGCTCGAGAGACGAGATCGGTCGGCTTTCGGAATCCTTCAATGAGATGGCGGCAGCCCTGAGGCAGGTCCGTAAGGAAGACAGGATCAACCTGATGCGAACAAAACGCGCGACAGAGGAGGTTTTCAAGGCTCTACCAACCGCCATCGCCGTGCTCGATCTTGATGGAAAAGTGGAGGTTTCAACTGAAACGGCAGACCGGCACTTCGGCCTCAAACCCGGTGCCCTTGTAAGCGAGCTTGGATACGAATGGCTGCTTCCTCTTACCCGGAAAGCCCTGGACGAGGATCGCATCGTCGAGCGCGACCCCAAGAATGGTTACGTCCAACAGTTCATTGATAATCGCGAATACTTTTTCCAGCCGATGGTGGTGCCGATCCCGGTAGGCCCGGAGCGTCGGGAACCGACAGGCGTGGCATTGATTCTCAAGGACGTCACTCAAGTCCATGAGCAGCAAGAAATGAAGCGCGGCGTTGTGTCCACCGTCTCGCATCAACTCAAAACGCCTCTGACCTCCCTTCGCATGTCCATTCACCTTCTGTTGGAGGAACGGATCGGATCTCTCAATGAAAAGCAGATCGAGCTCCTCATGGCCGCGAGGGATGATAGCGAAAGGCTGGTGGGGATTCTTAACGATTTGCTCGATATCAACCGTATCGAGTCCGGTAAGTCGAGGCTTGCGCTCGATCCCGCCACGCCGAGAGCCCTTGTTCGCGACGCCATGGAGCCCTTCCTCGTGGACGCCAAGGATAAGGGCGTGACGGTGGTAAACAATGTATCGGACGACCTACCCGAAGTCATGGCGGACGCCGAAAAGATTCGTCATGTGTTTGCTAACCTCCTTTCAAACGCGTTTCGCTTCACCGGCCCCGGAGGCTCGGTGACCATTAGGGCTGAGCTAGAGCAAGATCGCGTGGCGTTCTTCGTGGAAGACACCGGAAAGGGCATTCCGGAGGAAGAATTAGAACATCTGTTTGAGCAATTCTATCGAGCGCCCGGTCAGGATGAGAAATCCGGCGTGGGACTGGGCCTGGCCATCGCGAAGGAAATCGTCCGCGCCCATGGCGGGGATGTGGGCGCTGAAAGCGTGGTCGGCAAGGGATCGACGTTTCGCTTCACGCTCCCCCTGAAAGCGGACGCGACAGGAAAGAACGCCGGTTAAAACCAGTGGAGGAGTAGCCATGCTGTTGGCATTGTATCTGATTCTTGGATTAGTCCTTTTCGTCGCGCTGGCGGCCCTTACAGTTGCTTGCGACAAGATATAAGGAGGCTGGCATGCTCTATCTTTCAGCAATCGTCCTGGTGTTGTGCATGGCGTACCTCGTCTACGCCATCATCAACCCCGAGCGATTTTAACGGAGAAACATCATGTGGATTGTTTTCATAGCGATCATTCTTGGAACAGCGGTATTGCTGTCATGGCCCCTGGGTAAATCCATGACTTGGACGATGAACCCCGGCGGTAAGATCGGTGGTGTTCGTGGCGGTGCCGAGAGACTCTTTGAAAAAACGGCGGGCAAGGTTATCGCCAAGGAGCAGACTTGGAAGGAGTATGTGTTGTCCATGCTCCTTTTCAACGGGTTCATGTTCATTGTCGTGTTCGCGATTTTAGCGATGCAACAGGTGCTTCCTCTCAATCCGGATGTCAAGGGTGCGCTTTCACCTGATCTAATCTTTCATACGGTGGCGTCATTCACATCGAACACGAACCTTCAACACTATTCGGGGGAGGTCTCGTTAAGCTATTTTTCGCAGATTTTCGGCTTGATGTGGCTGCAATTCGTTTCCGCCGCCACGGGAATCGCCGCCTTGACCGCCTTGGCCAGAGGGCTCGCCGGCAAAACGCTTGCTCGGAAACTTCTATCGCGATCTCATGCGGGCGACCTTTCTCGTGTTGCTGCCACTGGCCGTGGTGGTGGCGGTGTTGCTTCTGCTGGGCGGTGTTCCCATGACCTTGCAAGGCTCGGCTACAGCCAAAACGCTTGAAGGTGCTCTGCAAACCATCGCCAGGGGACCGGTCGCGGCTTTCGTGGCCATCAAACAATTGGGCACCAACGGCGGCGGCTTCTTTGGTCCCAACTCGGCTCATCCATTTGAGAATCCGTCCTTCTTCACCAACCTTGTCGAGTGCCTGAGTATCATTCTGATTCCAATGGCGTCGGTGTGGATGTTCGGCCGCATCACGGGCCGGATGCGACACGCGGTTATCGTCTTTGCGGTCATGAGCGTGTTGCTGGTCGGAACGGTTGGACTCGCCGTCCATTTTGAGAGCGCCCCAACGGCCGCCTTTACCGGATTGCCGGTTCAGGCAACCGGAAACCTTGAGGGCAAGGAACTCCGCTTCGGTTCCGCCGGCGGCCCGCTGTGGGGAACGCTCACGACCGCCACGAGCAACGGTTCGGTTGACAGCATGCACGACAGCTTCAATCCGCTGACCGGTCTCATTCCGCTGGCGGGGATGTGGCTGAACGTGACCTTTGGCGGAGTTGGCGTAGGTCTGATCAACATGTTCCTGTACATCATCGTCGGTGTGTTTCATCTGCGGCATGATGGTCGGACGGACCCCGGAATATTTCAATCGCAAAGTTGAAACCCGCGAGATGAAGCTCGCCCTCTTGGCGCTTCTGATTCACCCGCTGTTCATCCTGGGCGGAACGGCCTTATTCGCCTTGACCCCATGGGGAGCCTCGACGGTGCACAATCCCGGCGCGCACGGGTTCACGGAAATCCTTTATGAATTCAGTTCCGCGGCGGCCAACAACGGGTCGGGTTTCGAGGGCTTGGGCGACAACACCGTGCCCTGGAACGTGGCGACCGGGATCATTATGCTGCTGGCCCGATTTATTCCGATCATTCTCCCCCTGGCCATCGCCGGGTCCTTGGCCGCGAAGAAACCGGCGCCGGAAACCACCGGCACCCTGCGAACGGACACGTTCCTGTTCGGCATGGTGATTCTGGGCAGCGTGGTCTTCATCGGGGCGCTCCTGTTCCTGCCGGTGGCCGTCCTGGGTCCGATAGCGGAGCATTTGGCGGCCGGGCTGTGAGCCGTGGACGTGGGAAAAGAGGTATGAAGCATGAGTGACCATATCAACGAAAACGTACAATTGAAGCTTGATCGTCGTAAAGCTCGCAGGGCCTCGCTCTTCGAGAAGAGCCTGGTGCGAACCGCCGGAAAACAAGCCGTGGTTATGCTGAAACCCTGGGTCATGGCGCGGAATCCCGTGATGTTCGTTACCGAGATCGGGGCGGCGCTGACCACCCTTGTGCTGGTTGTGGATTTGTTTCATGAACATTCGGCGTTTATCTATACGCTCGCGGTGACGGCAATCCTCTGGCTGACCGTGCTTTTCGCCAATTTTGCGGAGGCCTTGGCCGAGGCCCGGGGCAAGGCGCAGGCGGATACGCTGAAACGGACCCGACGCAAGACCCTTGCCCGAAGAGTGATGAATGGTGTCGAGGAACAGGTGAGTTCCGACGAGCTTCGTGAAGGCGATGTCGTGTTGGTGGCCGCCGGTGAAATCATCCCCAGCGATGGCGAGGTGATCGAGGGGGCCGCGACCGTGGATGAATCGGCCATTACGGGCGAGTCCGCTCCCGTGGTCCGGGAAGCCGGAGGTGATCGATCCGGTGTCACGGGGGGCACGCGCGTCCTTTCCGACCAGATCAAGATTCGTATCACCGCGGGGGCGGGTGAGTCCTTTCTCGACCGCATGATTGCCCTCGTGGAGGGGGCGGTCAGACAGAAAACTCCCAACGAGCTTGCCCTGACCGTGACATTGGCGGGGCTCACGCTCGCCTTCCTGATGGTGACCGGAGCCCTTTGGCCGATCGGCCGATATTTCGGCGTGGACCTTCCGATCCCGACCTTGATCGCCCTGCTGGTCTGTCTCATCCCCACCACCATCGGCGCTCTGCTTGCGGCTATCGGTCTTGCGGGCATGGATCGCGCCCTTTCGGCCAACGTGCTGGCAAAAAGCGGCAAAGCGGTGGAACTGGCCGGCGACATCGACACGTTGCTTCTGGATAAGACCGGCACCATCACCATGGGTGATCGCCAGGCAACCGAGTATCATCCGTTGCCCGGCGTGACGAGGGAAGCAGTTGGCCGAGGCCGCCATGTGCGCGTCTTTTGGAGATCAGACACCCGAGGGTAAATCCATCGTGCGGCTTGGCGAGGAGACCCTTGGGCCCAGCGCGCCGGGAGAATCGCCGCAAGCCAAGGTCATTCCCTTTACGGCGCAGACGCGATTGAGCGGCCTTGATCTGCCGGATGGCCGCAGTTACCGCAAGGGGGCATCTGACGCCATTTGCGCCTATATCCGGGAACAAGGCGCCCCGATTCCAGAGGCAACCCAGCGGCTGGTCGATGATGTCGCGCGCCAGGGAAGCACGCCCATTGTCGTTGCCGAGGGCAAGAACATCCTCGGGGTGGTCGCGCTTTCGGATGTCCTGAAACCCGGCATTCGAGATCGATTTGAGCGTCTGCGGGCCATGGGGCTGCGCGTCGTCATGGTGACGGGCGACAATCCCCTGACCGCGGCGGCCATCGCCGAGCAGGCCGGAGTGGATGATTACATCGCGGAAGCCAAGCCGGAGGACAAACTTGAGTACATCCGCAAGGAACAGCGCGCGGGAAGACTGATCGCGATGATGGGAGACGGCACGAACGACGCTCCGGCGCTGGCCCAGGCGGATATCGGCGTCGCCATGAACTCCGGCACCCAGGCGGCCAAGGAAGCCGGGAACATGGTGGACTTGGACAGCGACCCCACCAAACTGATCGAGGTCATCGAGATCGGGAAGCAACTGCTCATGACCCGGGGCGCGCTGACGACCTTTTCCATCGCCAATGATGTGGCGAAGTATTTCGCCATCATCCCGGCCATGTTCATGCTGGCGATCCCGCAACTGGCGGCCCTCAATATCATGGGGTTGGCAACGCCGGGAAGCGCGATTCTTTCGGCCCTGATCTTCAATGCCATCATCATTCCGCTTCTGATCCCCATCGCCATCAAGGGGGTCAAGTACCGCCCCATGGGAGCGGACAGCATCCTGCGACGGAACCTCCTGCTCTATGGACTGGGAGGCGTCATCGCTCCTTTTGCCGGTATCAAGCTGATCGACCTGGCTTTGAGCATGACTGGATTGTTTTAGGAGGCATCATGGACAACGCGATTGAAAGAGACCGGTTTTATACATCCAGGCGGGCACATCGATAAGGATCGTGCTTGTCACGATGGTGATCTGCTGTCTTCTCTATCCCTTGGTGATATTGGGCCTTGGGCAGACCTTGACGCCGAATTCAGCCAACGGGTCGCTGGTACGCAATGGCCAGGGCGAAATCGTCGGCAGCGAGCTCCTTGCCCAGAAATTTGACCGGCCCGAGTACTTTTGGCCGCAGACCCTCGGCGGTTGATTATAACGCGGCGGCCGCGGGGGGCAGCAACTTGTCACCCACGAATCCGGAGCTTCGCGAGAGGGCGAAGGCCCTGGTGGCCAGGTTCGAAGTTTCCGGTGATGATCCCATCCCCGCTGATTTGGTAACCGCCTCGGGAAGCGGTCTTGATCCGAACATCACGCTGGCCGCCGCCAAGTACCAGGCGGCAAGGGTCGCTGCAGCCCGAGGCCTATCCGTCGAAACCGTCAATGGGATTGCTGGACAAATATGCGCGCCGGCCGGGCGGAGCGCTTACCCCGCAGCCGCTGGTAAACGTATTGCTTGTGAATATGGCATTGGACAGGTTGGGCAAATGAGATGAACGGAAACCGCGCGGACAACTTCCTGCGTCTGATCCGCCGCTCGCAGCGGGGCAGATTGAAGATATATCTGGGCTATGCGGCCGGGGTGGGCAAGACGTATCAAATGCTCCTTGAAGGCCACCGCATCAAGGAGGATGGCATCGATCTGGCCGTGGGACTTGTTGAAACACACGGGAGGGCGGAAACCGAGGCATTGCTCACGGGGCTTCCTGTGATTCCACGCCGCAAAGTCACCTATCGTGGGATTGAAATCGAGGAAATGGACCTCGACGCGATCCTGTCCCGGCGTCCGAGCGTTGTCCTTGTGGATGAACTTGCCCACACCAACGTGCCGGGAAGCAAGAATGCCAAACGCTACCAGGATGTTGAAGAGCTACTTGCCGCGGGCATTCACGTCATCTCAACGCTGAACATCCAGCACTTGGAAAGCCTGTATGAAACCGTCGAACGGGCCACGGGGGTCAAGGTGCGCGAGCGAATTCCCGACCGCGTGGTCGCGGAAGCCGATCAGCTCGTCAACGTCGACATCACCATCGAGGACCTGCGACGCCGCCTAAAAGAAGGAAAGGTGTACACCAAGGAGCGAATTGAAACCGCCTTGGACCATTTCTTCAGGCCGACCAACCTGGAACAGCTTCGTGAGCTGACCCTTCGTGAGTTGGCGGCCCAAATCGATTCGCGAAGACGCGATCCCCAAGGCGAGGATATTCCCCTAAGCCCGGATCAGGTCATGGTGTGCTTAAGTTCCAGAGGACCTAACAGCGAGGCGTTGCTGCGCTATGCGTCCCGTCTGGCTGGGCGGCTGAATCGTAACTGGTATGCCGTGTACGTGCAGACATCTCAGGAACGGCCCACCGTCATAGACGCGGCGACCCAGCGGATACTCTCCAACACCCTTACGCTTGCGCAGCAATTGGGCGCGACGGTTTTCACATACAAGGGCGACGATGTCGTCAAAACCAGTCCTCCAGTTTGCCAAGGAGTACCGTGTCGGGCATATTGTGATTGGCACCCCAGGCAGAAAGTTACCTCTCTGGAAACGACTGCGGGGGGAAGTAAGCATAGTTGAGCGGCTAATTACTGAAGGAGCAGGGATTACCGTCGTTGTTCTGGACACCAAGGCCATGCGGGAGGAACGGCCAACTCTTGAAGCTGATGCCTCCGGCTGATGAAATACATAGCGGTTCTCAGAAACGCAAGGACTTCGATCTGGAAAGCGATGCGGCCCTTTCGAGGACGACCGCCCTGGTTTGGGAAGAGCCGATTGAAAAGGAGGAGGCGATAAGGCGTCTGCTTGATTCCTGTCGCGGTGTCGGCAAGAAGTTAAAGGAATCCGCATGGGAATCCGTTCTCGAACGTGAACAACAAGGTGGGACGTTCGTGGGCGAGGACGTGGCGATTCCCCATGCGAGAATAGCGGGTTTGTCTCGACCCCTAATGGCAATTGGCATCGGCAGAGGGGGCATCCAAGAACAAGGGACTGGGCGGAAGGTTCGAATCATGATGCTACTGCTATCTCCCTTTGATCCGCCGGAAAGCCACTTAGAGATGCTTGGACTGATCAGCAGGATGGCGAGGGATGATCAGTGGCGGAAGGATGTACTGGCTTCCAGGAAACCGGCCGATATCATGAGGGCAATCCAGAGGTGGGAAGCTGGTCAACGGAATTCCAATGAGACATGACATCAACATGATCCAGGTGGTCTTTTATCCTACTGTCGCTTTACTTGACTTATGGAATGGGCAGGACTGTGGCAGGTGGCGACATGCGCTGATTTGAATCCGCCGTGAATTCACGGCAATATATCTTGACGCCGCTTCCGGTCCGCAGGAAGCAACATGATCTTTGATAACTCTTTGAATGAAAACGGTTTTCGGTTAACAGCCGGAGAACGAGAACGGTTATGAAAAGGGTTGCACTCGGGGAGCCAAAAAATTCAAAGCCTGTTCGTATGAATGGGCTTTTTTTATTTGGGAAACCATGCCTCAATGGGTTTACATAATCCAAAGTGGATCGAATGGAAGATACTATTGCGGACAAAGCAGCAATATAGAGCAACGTCTGGATCAACATAACGACCCTGGATACAAACTTTCTAAGACAACAAAAAGATATAAAGGCCCGTGGAAACTCGTTTGGTCATTTGAATGCAGAGACAAAAGCGAAGCCACCATTCTTGAGAGAAAGATTAAAAGGCGTGGGATTGCAAGATATCTTGAGAGAGCGCGATAGGGTAGAGTCACGCCGCTGGCGTGATTAACCACCCTGTCGATGGTTCGAGTCCGTCTCGGGGAGCCAAAAAATTCAGTGGCTTAGAGGGATAGCCCTCTAAGCCATTTTTCATACCCCACACAGAGAAAAGATTTTATACTGACAGGCGGAAAAAATCATCATCCGCCATCTGAATTCGGTGTCTCATATTATACCGATTTTAAATTACTACACAAACCGAACGGCAAGCCTTGCCAGGAGATGGAAGATGATCCGGATTCTTTAAACAGTTGATTCATGATCCTTGTTTTTTATTCACTGAAGGAAACAACTCCAGCAGGATTGACATGAAGTCATTGAGCTGCAGTTTAGATTTGTAGTAAGGACTTTCCCTCAACCGGATTATCCCTAAGCCTTCCAGCGATGAAAAATATTCCAGGACAATTCGTCCAGCCTCCTGCACATATGGGTGTTCTTTCAGCTGATCTCTTAATTCAATCGCATATCGCCACTCTTCATCCCCCGTGGTTGCTATGATTGTATAGATATCCAATGCGTGATATCTGCCGTATTCTTTGTCAGTATCGTTGAGCCTGTCTCTGAATGCAAAAAGCTTCATTATAGAGAAGGTATAAGGATGAGGTACAAAGACATCTGCATGAAAGGATTTGCCGGAGTTGAGGTTCCCCTCTAACTTAATAGACAACAGTCCTGCTTCCAGAGTAGCAGCCTCATCCACCGGATGAGCATGAATTCCGACAGAAGGCCTGGGGCGTGCCCTGCGCTCATCCACCTTTACGCTCGATCCTTTAAAACTGCTCTGTGGCCCGGTCAGGATGTCTATCTTGATGCTTCCAGTATCAGTCCCTCCCGGTCCAGGCTTAACAAACTGGTATTTTTCAGCCCCGGGAACAACCTCATAACCCAGTCTGGTGATAGCTTCAGACAAGGGGCTTAGTTTCGATGTTTCAATCAGAAGTTCGGGGCGCAGGAAAAGGTCAATGTCATTTGTTGAACGTGGTTCAGGCCATTCCTTTAAAAGTGTTGATATTTTTGCCTGCTGTACATAATTGGTCTTTAGGTAAATACCAAAACCGCCGCCGACAATAAGTTTTAGGTCTGTATCTTTTATCTCATAAAGAAGATACAGTAGTGATGTTTTGAGATCCGGTATTGAAATCATGCATTGCCTGTATCAATATTATTTATGATAAATGATTTAACCTGTTCAGCCATCTCACGATCACGCTTGTCGCCTGACATAAGTTCAAGATATACCTGTACAGGTGAAGCCCACAAGAATTCTCCATCCTTCTGTGCATCAAAATAAACAGTTTCATCTTCTGTTTCCAGGATTTCAAGGTTCGGGAACCGATCATACTGGTCACCTGATATCCTTTCCAGTAATTTTTCTACCCGGGGACAATAAACAGAGAGGATATCTCCGCGTTGCATCACGGTATATCGACCAACCGATGATTTCCCGTTTGCCACTACTGGTATTCCTGATCCCTTTGCTTTTTCTACTAAATAATCCTGGAGCGCCCCATTTTTCTCCGGAACTTTGAGACGGATCTGCTTCTTAGTATTTCCAGTATCATAATTCTCAGATAATTTTTCCAGGAGCCTGTCTGCCTGCAGGAGGTTGATATTATTCTCACGTGATATAATAAGGTCTTCCTCCAGAGCTTTGAGTGCCTTTGATACTGTGGAAAAGCTCATGGCTTTTTTATCATAGCTGTTTACAAGCAGGTTTTTTCTGTTAATTTCATTCCAGATATCCTGGACAGTTTTATAACTCGAACAAAAAAGGAAAACACGCCCAACCATTGAACTGTTTTTCCGGTAAATATTTTTTATAGGGGCAGAAGAAGTAAAACGATTCTTTTCACCACTGCGATATACAGCAAATACGTTGGGAACAATTACTACTCCATTCCCGCACAGATCTATTCCGCTGATCCCTGCCTGCTCAAGCTCCAGTAACCGCTTTTCACTGAGAAAAGGCATTAACAAAAGGGGATTATACCCCTTTGGTATTGGAGACGTTTTGAGCATATTCAGCCCTGTCCTGAAAGCCTTTGGAGTTGACAAAGCTTTGCATTCTACAGCAAACTTTACTTTATTTTTATCCCAGGATGCCTCGATTAATACATCCAGCTGCTCATCTTTTTTACTCCCTGTTCCCATCTGCAAAAAACGAAAAGATAAAGGAGGCAAAGATACATTACCTCTTTGCAGCTGTTCTATCATTTCTTTTTCAGTTATCATTTTCCTGTTTACCTATATTTTCTTAACCAAGAAAATAGTCTATTTCAGGAAAATGCGCAAGTATTATTTTATTTACTCAAAAAAATTCAGAAAATCAGTCGAGGGAATTTGTATCTGGTCAGGCGGGTCCCTTGAATGGGAACCTTATGAGATATTATCAATCATCAAAAACCGTATTTCTGAACAAAATAGTGCTTTACCAAATCAATGTGACCGGCGGAAAAACTTGCTCGTTTTCTTAAAAGAATGCCTTGCTGCCTTGAAACACTACCGAAGTTCGATCCCCATAAGACAGGAAGCAGGATAACCTGTCTTCAGGCCTACTCCGGCGGATAGCTCTTTAAACTATCCAGGACGGCTTACAATGATTAAATGCCTTTGTCAGAAAGTTACTCAATAAAACGGGCGGGGTTATGGATTGATCTTGTTAAAATTTTTTGAATCCTTGACCAGCCTGTCCAGTTTGAAAGAATTCAGTTTTTTGAACATGGCCTCGCTGGTTTCCATCCAGATCCATTGTGTGATGCACTCTCCGGCCCGGTTGCAGACTCCGCAGGCATTTTCCTTATCCGAACAGTCGGTTATGGAAACTGAACCTTCAAGTGTCTTAACTATATCCCCAACCGAAATACTCTTAACAGGTTTTGCCAGCATGTACCCGCCGTTGGGCCCGCGTACACTTTTGACAAACCCGGTCTCCTTTAGTTTTTTGATAAGTTTTTCGAGATATTTAAGCGAAATGCCCTGTCTTGCGGAAATATCGCCCAGTTTGACAGGTCCATTTTGCGAATTGAGCGCCAGATCAATAATTAATCTTGTACCGTAACGGCTTTTAGTTGTTATGCGCATTTGTTTTTTATTGAATAAATTCATGAACTTCTACCGGGCAGGTACGAGCTTTCTGTGATTCTTCAGGAATAGTCCTTGGAATGGTTATTTTGAAATTAGAGCCCTTGCCAGGGGTCGATTCTACTTCTATTCTTCCTCCATGTTTTTTAATATTCTGATTGGCAACAAAAAGACCAAGGCCTGTACCTCTGTTTCCTTTGGATGAAAAGAAAAGGGTAAACAGGTTTTCACGTGTTTCCTGATCCATCCCGATACCATTATCACAGACATTGATAGTTATAAAGTTCTTTTCTCTCGTTAAAGTTATTTTTACAATATATGATTCTTTATCGGATCTGTCGTCAAGGCAGGCATCAATAGAGTTTTCAATTATATTGACAAGGGAGGATGACACGGCTTCAGTATCTATCTCAAAATCACCTGAAGAGCTGTCAGATTCATAAATAAGGTCAATATTATGGTTTACGGCCTTTGGTGATACAATTCTAATCACATCCTTAAGAAAACGATCTGCACTTAAACGTACTATGTTGAGATCTCTTTCTTTTGTGTAATAAAGAATATTGATCACCATACTTTTTATTCGGCCTGTAAGATCCTTAACAACTTCAAGTGCATCATCCATCTTGCCTTTATCGTCTTTCTTAAGGCCGGATTCAAGACGATATATTCCGCCATCCAGACCCGTCAACAATCCTCTTATCCCATGGGACATTGAGCCTATCAATAACCCGAGCGAGGTAAGGTGGTCCTGCAGTTGACGTATTTTGGTTATATTGGTGGACATCTCCATAACCTGTTTTATTTCCCCGATTTCATTATGTATCGGAGCTGTCCATGTAAAAATATTATACTGTTCCCCGCGCCTTGAGGTAACGACCTCTTCGGTCTGGTGATATTGCCCGTCATTGAAGGTTGCAATTACAGGGCATGGTCTGCATGGTTCCTCCCTATGCTTGTAGACCTTATAACAGTGCGATCCCAACTGATCCCCGAAGTCTTTTTTAAACCATTTGTTTGTACTTGTTATCCTAAAGTTTTTATCCTGAACGGAAATATAACAGGGCATTTCGTCAAAAAACTGTTGATAGTGCAATTTTATCTTATGAGAGGCTTCCAGCTTTTTTTCATACTCGCGAATTTTCCTGCGTTCCTGCTGTCGGTCAATGGCCCTTTGAATCGCTATTTCAAGCACATCACTGCTTATTGGCTTATACAGAAAATCGGATGCATCCAGGGCAAGACATTTTGCCCTGGATGATGTATCTAACTCATCACTTATCATGATAAATTCTGTATCGGGGTACAATGGTTTGGCTTTTTGCAGTAATTCGGCGCCTGACATATCACTTAATATGGACTTTGATATGGCTACAGAAGGAGAAAAATCATGGATAGCCTCCAGGGCATTAGTGCCGTTTTCAGCCTTGATTACTTCATACCCGGTTCTGTCAAGATAGATCTCCAGCGCCCCGAGTAATTCTTCTTCTTCGTCAACCAGTAATATTGAATTGTCCATTTTAATTTCAATATAAAAAATTGTTAATTGAAGGTTAACATGTTCCGGTTAACGATCATACGCATTAAGCCCGTGACAGACGAAAAAGGCATGTGATTTTAAGTTTATGGAGCTGTCAGCCTATGGTATCTTTTACTATCCTCAAAAGTTCTTCTTTATCAAATGGCTTCAGTAAACTTGCAACAGCCTTCTGTATGGCGTACTGGCTGCCTGTTAAACCGCTTATGACGATAACCGGGATATTTTTATATTCCTTTTCCTGCATAATCTTTCGATATAATCTCGGGCCCCACTCCTCCGGCATCTCCAGATCGAGGGTAATCAGATCGGGTGTTTCTTTTCCTAAGACCTCCATTGCTTTGGGACCGCCTGAGGCAGAACATGTATCATAGCCGTTATCGCTAAAAAGATCGGTAAGATAGGTGACCACGTTTGGATCATCATCAATTATCATTATCTTTTTTGCCATAGTTTAAGTCTCCTTTCATTGTAATTGTAAGAAGGTCTTTTAATCATAAACAGTTACATATCCTTTATTTTGTCAGGCCGGTTAACACTTGCCACCGGGCATGCTGCACGAAGCACAACCTGTTCCAGCGTGCTCCCCAGCTTTGTTTTTTCCGGATCAGGTTCATGTGTATGGTGCGCCATAATTATAAGATCCGCATAATTTTCCCTTGCATACTTGACAATCTCTACATAGGGAATACCTTCCCACACACCTATTTCATAATCATCAAGATCTTTCAGACTGGGCTCATATTTCTTTCTTATCCTGTTTCTTATTTCCCTTAAGCTTTCATCGATTTCATTTTGCTCAACGACTTTTCCGGAATAAATTGAACTGATATCCAGGGCATGAAAAATATGCAGTTTGCACTTAAGTTCCCTGGCCAGTTTAAGTGCAAAGGCAAAGGCGGAATCTGCCGATTTTGAAAAATCGGTCCCGAAAACAATATTTGAAAATCCTCCTCCCCAGAAGGAGGCGGCTTCCCTGCCTATGACAAGAACAGGGCACCTGGCGGACTTGGCAACTGCCTTTAACGTACTCCCCGCGAAATTTTTGTAGGAAGACGACATATCGTGTTCTTCCTGACTGCTGGAGCCCATTACTATGAGGTCCACATTGTTCTTCCTGGCATATCTCAGGATCTCTGTATGAGGAATCCCCGATGTGGTCTCGAGGGTGATCCTTTCACCCGTTTCCATGAGTTTGCCATAGGTGTTTTTCATCTCCTCTTTTACCCACTGGACATAGTCTTCATCATAGGCCACCCTTTCGCCCGTGCGTGAATCAATCACTGACTGACTGAATCCCCGGGAAGGATATCCAAGGACATGAAAAACTATCAGATCCGAATCGTAATCCCCCGCCATGTTAAAAGCTACCCTTGCGGCATGATCACAAGATGGCGAAGCCGTTGTTGCAAACATAATTTTATTAAACATAGATCACCTGTAATGTTTAAATGAATATTTTTTTAAAGCAATCGTTATTCATCCTTTGGTTTCATATGCTCAGGAACTTCCACCATACTGAGCAGCAGGGGTTTAAGAAAAGACCATCGTATCCCTATCTTGTATACTTCCTCCAGGTCCCTGATCGCATCCCAGCAGTTATGGCATGGCGCAATTACCAGTTTCGCGCCGGTCGCAAGAATCTGGTCGCGCTTGACCTTCAGGCCGACATTCCGCTGTTTGCGATAAAGGCCTATACCATTTAAGCCCCCGCCTCCTCCGCAGCAGAAGTTATGTTCCCTGCATGGCTTCATCTCCCGGAAATCTTCTGCAATGTAACTCATTATCTCCCGGGGAATATTTGCCAGACCGGCGTTTCGAATGTAGTTGCACGAATCCTGATAGGTAACAGGCTCCTTGATCTTTTTTGCCGGATCGATCTTCAGCTTTCCGGTCCTCAATGCCTCGGCAACCCATTCCACATAATGTATACTTTCAACGGGCGGCTGTCCTGATTTGATACCTGCCCAGTAAGGACCTTCAATCACTGTAGCCCTGTAGGCATGCCCGCATTCAGTGACAACCATTCGTTTGGGTTTTAGTCTGTTCATTGCGCCATAGACGCTTTCCACCTGCATCTTGCATGCGGCCCAGTCACCGGCGAACATTGCAAGGCTTGTCTCCTCCCAGCCCTCGCTTGGTACTGTCCAGTTTTCACCTGCCATCTGGAAGAGAATGGCTGCCTCCGCAAGGTCATCAGGATAATGTTTGGGCTCCCTTGCATTTACCGTATACATTATATCAGCATTTTCCTTATCAATGGGAATTTTTAAGGTCGGCCAGTCATCCTCATATTCCTCTTCCATCCATGCGCATGTCTCCACCCAGTCTTCGGTCGTGATGTCCATCTGTGCTCTGTAGATCCTGTGCATACCGGTCCCTATCTTAAGCTCCCAGGGTGTAAACCCCTGAGAAAAGAGAAGCCCCCTGAGGTAGCCGAACATGATCCCCATATCTATTCCATGCGGGCAATAGACCCCGCAGCGCGTACAGCATGTACATTTGGCAAATGCAGTCTCCATGCACATTTGCATGAAGGCATTATCCACTTTCCCCTTTCGTTTGACCATCTCTCCGAGGGTGGACTGAATTTTGTAGGAAGGCACCTGTTTCGGATCTCTATTGTTTGCGATATAGTAAAAACAACTATCTGCACAGAGTCCGCAATGGGCGCATATTTCAAGCCAGGTCTTCATCCTGGATTTCAGGGATTTCCGTATGGTTTTCCATAATGCATCAGTATCCACATCAAGATGGTTCATCTCCTCATAGTACTGCTGTCCGTTCTTGTCCGCTAAAAGGGCATCAAGCTGTTCCTTGGTATCAATTGTTTTTTTATTACAAAGAATTCCTTCTGGCATAATATTTACCTTAAGATATTAATAGTTAACTTACCATGCGAATGATTTGCCTTTCATTCCGCCTCGCTTTATCCCGTAGTCCATCCCAAGCTGGGCCCTGGACATGAAGAACAGGACAAAATGGGACAGTTTGGTAAAAGGAATGGCCACAAGCATTATCTCACCTGTTATAATATGCGCAATAACCCAGAAATCATATCCGGGCACCAGGTAAAACGCGAATAACCCGGTAATAAAAGGCGCAGCCGCTATAAGGAGCACCAGATAATCATAAAAGTTGGTTAGTATCCTGACTTCCGGGAGTGCGATCCTCCTGATAATCAGGAAAAGGACGGTTATGATCACGACCATACTCATAAAAATGGAAGCAGGCTCGGGTAATGTGGGGAGACTTATCCCGAACCTCTGTTTGAGAATAATATTATGGGCCAGCAAAAAGACAGGCGTAACAATAAGGCAGATATGAAATAGAAAGAATATTATTGTGAATATGGGCTTTATTCTCCAGCTCCTTGTACCGAAAGGGAACAGCCATAATATTATGGACCTTGCCGCCCCTTTGAGGCCGTATGATAAATGGGTAGTGTAGGCGACCCTGTCTGCCTGCCAGTCAAGGCCTTTGATATACAATATTATCCTGACGAGACAGCCCATGATACAGATTGCAAATGAAAGCCATAAGACAGGGCCCGTGATGATCTGATACATTTTATTCTCCTTTCCTAGTCATCATCCCTTGCTGTAAGAAATCTCCAGAATCCGAGCATTCCCAGCAGAATCAGAACAATGAGAATATATATAATTCCCTTTGTATGGGTCAGAAAGTCTTGAAGCGTATAAAACATGTTATCCATCTATTCCCCCTGAAGTCATATTAATGTGATTCTTCATAGTCCGGATGTTTATAAAAAACAGGCATCCGGGTTACTATGAATCTAAAAACAAGGAGTCCGCACGTGACAAGAAAAACTGAAATCCCAATCTCGCTCCAGCGCGGGAAATATCTTTCGCTTGAGGGAAGCTGCCAGTTGAAGGCGATCAGGCATATATTGAGCCGGTTGAGCATAATCCCCAGCACGGTCCAGACGGCAGTCCATTTTATTAATGTAAGGTTTTTTTCCCTGACCCCGACCGCGTAGAGAAAACAGGGTAATGCAACAAATCCCAGGAGTTCCACCAGATACCATGCACCATAGGAAGTAGTTAGATAATGCCAGTTGTTGTCGGCGGCTATGCCAATGACCTTAATGGCAAAATAACCTGCAAGCACCCATGATGCCGCCTTTCCGAATCCAAGAGCCACCTGGTCCTTTTCCCGTTTATGTGCCTCATCCATCTTGTGGGAAAAGTAGTGATGGGACAGTGTGCTTTCGAATATTACCATCGAAAGCCCGGCTATTACTGCAGTGATAAAGAAATATATAGGCAGGTATGAAGAATACCAGAGCGGGTGGAGCTTTGAAGGTGCGATCAGAAACAAAGCACCCAGCGAAGACTGATGCATCGTTGAGAGTATTACGCCCAGGATTGTCAGCACAAGTGTCAGCCTGTGTATCAGGTTTCTTAATTTCTTAAAACCCAGCCATTCAAGGGCGGCAGGAGAAAATTCAAAAAACAGTACTGTCAGGTAAAGTGCCACACATATTGCGACCTCAAAGAGAATCGATGTGGTACCATGCTGGATGAATAGAGGATAGGGGAGCCTCCAGGGTCTGCCAACGTCGTAGTTCAGGGCAACGACCACAAGTGCATACCCTAAAAAGCCGGTGAGGATAGCAGGCCTGACCGCAGAATGATACTTTTTCATCCCGAAGATATAGACTGCCGCTGAGGTTACAAATCCTCCGGCAGCAAGGGCAACCCCCGAGAGCAGGTCAAAACCTATCCATATTCCCCAGGGGTTGTAATCCGACAGATTTGTTACTTCTTTCAACCCTCCGGTGAAGCGGAGCCCGGTCAACACAAGCCCCATAATGACGATGAGACCGGCTATAATATTGAACGGCGTTATTAACGATTTAACGGTGAAATGACCGTCTTTAGACATAAGAGGTCCTCCTCAAGTATGTTTCTATTCCATTTTACCCGGCTTTTCATCCGATGATTCTTTTTCCGTGGCGGCCTTTGCAGCTTCATCAAGGGCTTTTTTGACTTCCTTCTGTATAGCCGCCTCCTTTTCCTTGTTTGCCTTTGCCAGGGCATCTTTTAATTTTTTATCAGCAACTGAATTTGCTTCTCCGACTGCGGAAGATACTGCATCTTGCTTTTCTTTTTCCGCGATTTTGTCTTTCCGTTTGTTTATGGCATAAATTCCGGTAAGCAATACGGGCCAGAGAGCGACAACCATGGGAACTCCGGCAAGCGCCCCATACGTCAGTTCCGGGGCCGGCGTTATGCCGAGGTCTTCTCTCATCCCTACTTCTTTAAAGGGCACTCCTGCCAGGTAAAGCCAGCTTGTTCCGCCCATCTCGTTTTCGCCGTAAATATGGTTCTGATACCGGTCAGGGTATTTTAAAATTCTTTCGCGTGCAATTTTAAGGAGTTCGTCACGCGTGCCAAACTTCAATGCGCCGGTCGGACAGGATTCAACACAGCCGGGGCGTTTATTCTTTTTTATCCTGTCATAACACATGGTGCATTTCCTGATCCTGGGGGTAAAGGGTTCACCATACTCATAGGTAGGAATCTCAAAAGGGCATGCTATCATGCAGTATCTGCATCCTACACATACTGAAGCATCATATGTAACAGCCCCTTCCTTTGTCTTTTTTAAAGCCCTTACAAAGCAGGCCGAGGCACATGCCGGTTCAAGACAATGATTGCACTGATTTTTTCTAAAAATGGGGGTATTATCCCTTTTTACATTGTCATATCGGTTAACAATAGTAAAAGCCTTTGTAGTGGTCCTTCTTTTTTTATCCAGTACTGAAAGATCATTAAACGGCTTTTCAGGTTTGGGCAGTTTATTGACAATGTTGCAGCCTTCTTCACAGCTCCGGCATCCTATGCAGAGCACGGTATCATGCAAAACACCAAAACTGCCGGGATAGCCTTTAAAATGTCTGTTTGAAGCATGGGCGGATTTACTGATAGCAGTGGAACACCCTGCGGCGCCCAGCCAGCCTAAGAATTTTCTACGTGATATGGACATAAGAGAATCCCTCAAAAATCAATATAGTTTGTTTTCGCCGATAACCTTGTGGCAGCCCACACAATTGGTTGATTTCGGTTTTTCAATACCCATGCGATCGTGACACCCCATGCATAACTGATGATAAGCCACTTTAAGGCCGGGTTTCAGGGAGCCGGCATCATCGGCTGATCTGCTGTGACAGGTGGCACAGGCAGGGGGTGTCTTGCTGGCAGGGCTGTTATGGTGGCAGCCGAGGCAAAGTGTCCCCTCCCCGCCATGAAAGTAACTGGCCAGATTATTATTTTTAATATCACGCATGAGAGAATCAATAATCTGCCTGTGCGGCAGCTCGACCGGCCCATACTGGGAAGACAATCCGTCAATGGTTACTGTCTCAGGTATGTCTTTATCATCAATTGTGCCCGATGCAGTCTTTCCGGATTCAAGAAGCCTGGATGCAATGGCTTCAGGCTTCAGGTTTTCTTCACTGGCGGTTTTGGGGGTTTCCATGTGGCATTTCAGGCACGTATCATTGACATTACCGCCTTTTTCCATTGCCCCGTGGCAGCCCGCACATTCTTTCCGGTTTTTATAATATGACTCATGGCAGCCCAGGCAGCTTCTTTTGCTGTCAAGATTATGCATGGCCTGTTCGGCAGTGATCATATCCCCCTGTTTGGAGCCTTCAACAGTATGACACGAGTTCGTACAGGATTCCAGCTTGGCATGATGGCAGATGCGACAGGTATCCTGGCTTTGCTCATGTATTTTGTGATC
This sequence comes from uncultured candidate division Zixibacteria bacterium, assembly GCA_963702205.1. GTDB lineage: Bacteria > Zixibacteria > MSB-5A5 > GN15 > PGXB01 > CALAMC01. The sequence continues at coordinate 147,405 of OY969724.1, read as the reverse complement.
AAATGGAACAGGGTTCATTCCGGTATAGTTCCGGTCTTTATTATTACCGGAAGAGTTAAAACCAATCAGCACATCATCAGGCTGGCCCGCGTCCAACCGGGGAACATCCTCGGATTTGGCAATCTTTTTTTGTTCATTAACATCATGACATGCACTGCATTTAACAGGGCCGGACATTTCCCTGTGACATCCGATGCATGAAAGATGTGACGCATCTTTCATGGAGATTATTTTCCGGTCGTTTCCATCCTTATGGCAATAGCGGCATGATCCTTCTTTTGCACCTGCGTGATGGCAGACGCTGCAATCTTCGCTGTTTATTTCTATATGGGAATAGTGTAATGATTTGTCAAAATTTATCGGGTGTACTGAAGGGATGATTTTGGGATTTTCTTTATGGCATTCACCGCATAATTCAACGGGGCCGCTTTTTTCCCCCGCATCGGACATTTCCCTGTGACAGGCAATGCAGTTAGTATGATAAATATCCATTACTTCCTGCCTGCTGGTATCCTTGAGTCTTTTGAATTTGGGGGATAAAAATTTTTTACCGGAAATTTCTTCGGTTAAGTGGCATACATCGCAACCCTTATTCAATTTTTTAAGGGCCTCTGTATGTGCATCATGGAGGAATGTCACTGCTCCTCTTTCAAGGTTGCCGAAGGATTTCAACGTGTTTATGGTGATAACGTCAGCTCTCTTTTCGCCATTCGTGTTTTGTTCCGGTTGAGGAACCTCGGCTTCAATCGCCGAAGTGAAACCAAACACGACAAATGCCGTTACGGCAATCAATCGGTACAGATACCTTCGTTTTTTCATTTTCTAGTCCTTAATTTGTATATAAGCCACCTTAATATAGGGTTGAATGCCCTGGTCATGAGGGCTGTATTTCCCGGCTTTTCGTATAAAATTACACTTAAAAATACCGGAAAGTAAATATGAAAATATATGTCTTGGGAAATACCCACTAAATTAGTGGGAATTGAATATAAAACTATAAGATTGAATGCGCAAGAAAAAAATGCAAAATTAATTAACTCTTTTGAATATACTCGAAATTGCAGCAGATATTGCTGTGAACATAACCTCGAACAAGCATCCTTTGGAAAAATCCGTACAATGCAATAAAAACATACCATGCAAGTATACTATTATTCAATAATTCCCGGTTATCAAACGATCCCGTCCTGAAAAACAATATCCTTTGCCTGCTGCGGGGGACAAAATGGGTAAGCCAAACGTCTTAATTATCCGAAGTTACTTCCTGCCTCAAGTGGAGGTGATGTCCTTTTCACGAAAACATATACGCAGACAGGTTGGTACCAGGTGTGCGGTTTTGAATTTTTAAGGATTATGTACTTAAGGTTCTCAAAATGACAAAGGCTGTAATCCTTAAAAATCAAAACCATGGCAGGGCGAGGTTCGTATATGTTTTCGGGAAAAGCGGCAGCGCCGGAACGATAGTTCATCCATTAAATGCTATTTTATCCGGAGATAAAACTGCCGGAAGTGCATAAATTGGAAGCGGAACGAATTAAAGAAAAATGGATAAGCAGCAAATATATCAACTCTTAATTCATTCTATAAACTTCCCAGCATGCCGACCGCATCGGACCTGCATCTTGTACAGTGATGCATCTGGGGGATAAACACACCTGCTGTTTTTCTCAACCTGTGAAGCATATCTCCATCCGGTGGAGTGATATCTTCCATATCTGTCCCTTTTACAGGAATGACCGGAATCAGGTTCATGAGGTCTACACCCATTCTCCCGACCTTTTTTGCCAGGAACACGAGGTGGTTTTCATTTACACCCGGGATGACAACAGAGTTTATCTTTACTGTAAAATTGTTGTTTTTTAAAATTTCTACTGCCTCGAGCTGGTTTTCTATCAATGTTTCTGCACCCCTGATACCATACAATCTTGTGTCACCGGCATTGACCCATTTGTAAAGAACCGCCCCAGCGGCAGGATCAAGAGTGTTTATTGTTACTGTGACATACCTTACCCCAAGCCCGGAAAGTAAAGGGATATAATCTTTGATGTTCAAACCGTTTGTGGATACGCACAGGGCGATCTGAGAATTTTTTCTGCGGATGAGCTCAAATGTCTTCAACGTAAGTTCCGGATCGGCAAATGCATCACCAGGACCCGCTATTCCTGCCACCGATATATGGGGCATCCGGTCGAGTGAAATTTCCAGCCGCTCCAGTGCCTGCTCCGGGGTTATTACTCCCTTTGTCACCCCCGGCCTGTTCTCGTGCATGCAGTCATAATCCCGCCTGCAATAGGCGCACTGGATATTACATCGGGGAGCCACAGGGAGATGAATCCTTCCATACTTATTTTTAACTTCCGAAAAAAAGCAGGGGTGCACAGCGGCTTCCATCCGGTTTGTATTACTTATATTTTTCACCTTTTCTGTCTCCCTGCCTTAATGGCGTCCTGGGGACAGACAGAAATACAGTCACAGCAATTGGTACAATTTGTTTCCGCCGGACGGGTGCCCATATGGCAGACCTTCAGGCACTTGTTGCAGTCATTACATGCATCTGTCTTATACACCCTGAAGATTGATATAATTTTAAGGGCATCAAGTATACCGCCTGTCGGGCAGGCAAACCTGCACCATGCATTGGCAACTATAAGCCCCAGCACAATAAGACCAAGCACTATAAAGGTCCTTACGAGCCATATGAGGTTTGCGTGTTCGAATGTAAGCAATATGGAATTGAAAAAATCACCGATACGTATTGGGACTGCTACCCTTGGCTGTGCCATAATATAATAGGCATATAGGGCGATGAAAAGGACAATATATTTGAAGTAGGGGAAAATAGCGGTAAAGGCATTTTTAAGCCTTAATTTCAACGGAGCAACCCACCCGAATATCTGATTGACAAGCCCTCCTGGACACATCCACCCGCAAAACGCCCTGCCAAAAAGGATTACCGAAACGGGCAGAAAAAGCCAGAACCCCCAGAACATTGTAAAAAGCCTGCCATGGCAAGTGATGACCGGGCAATTCTGACAGCTCACATAGGGGACAATAAACGGGCATCTGAAAATGCCGTAAAAAGACCATTGCCCCATCACCCCCATGAATGCCAGCTGAGTCAGACGGCGCCACCAGAACAAAGGTTTTGATGCAGCTTTTCTATCGGTTAATATCTTTTCCTGTATTACTGTTTGACCTGTATCAGGCATCTTTCACCCCCAGTTTTTCGATGAGTCTTACGCCGTCTTCGGATATTGCAGGTATAAATCCGGCAGCATCAAAAAAACCCTGGCCTTCTTCACTGCGAATAAAATCAATATAGTACGCGGCCAGTTCAGGATCTCTTGCATACTTCATCAAGCCGATAGTAAATGTAAGCGGAGGAGGGGGAAAGAACTTTTCGGGTATGGGTATAATCTCCGATTTGTCCTTGAACATTTTCATTCTTGTAAGCCTTTTTTCTACAACCAAGACGTCTCCTTTACCGGAAACCAGGTCCTGCATGGCCCGCTGCACGCAGGTGCTTTTGATGACACAGTTGTTCATGGCCTTTTCGGCAACACCGGCCTTTTTTAACAGACCCATCACTGCCTGGCCTCCCGGGGGAGATGCCTCAGGAGAGAGGATAACCCTTATGCCCGGCTTTGCCATATCCTGAATCCCGGAGATTCCCGCCGGGTTTCCCTTTGGCGTCACAAGGACATAGCTTGTAAAGCACAGAGGTTTGAATAGAACCATTTTTCCCGCACCTTTAAGCTTTTTAGCCAGATCGAGAACCCTGGCTGCAAATACTTCCGTGGTTGCACTGCCAAGCAATGATTTTCCAAGGGCAGCCGCGAAGGCGCCGGTATATGCTATTTCAACGCCTATTTTTTCCCTGAATCTTTTATTTGCAGGTATAAATGCCTCTGCAAGCCCGCCGCATGACCAGACCTGCAGCGTATTTTGCGTGAAGGTCTCTTTGGCTGAAAGCATTGCAGGCATCGCGGTAGCCATGGCTGCACCTGCGGCCGTAGCCAGAAAAGCCCTTCGGCTTACACGACTGCCTTTTTGATTATCCTCCATATTCAAACCCTCTTTCATAAAATATGAGGTAATTCATACTATAGGGCCGTAAAATTGGTCAAATTGGAATATTCGATAGAATTTCTGTCTGTCTTCGGAAAACCCAATTTGAAAATATTAATGTGTATTTTTTTCTCTTCTTGGGATAAAAGTAAGAGGCAATTGACATTGGACAAATTTTAATAAAGACACGGGTAATACGATATGGAACCGAAAAAAGCCAGCCAATCCTTTGTAACTAAAACATCAATAATCCTGCCTCCGGACACCAATAATCACGGAACAATTTTTGGCGGGAGGACAATGTCTCACATAGATGAGGTGGCGGGCCTGTCTGCAATGAGACATGCGCGTATGAATGTAGTCACGGCCTCGACAGACTCTGTGGATTTTTTGCACCCGATCAGAAAAGGGCAGGCGATATGCGTGGAGGCCTTTGTAACATGGACCAGCCATACTTCTATGGAGGTTTTTGTAAAGGTCCTGGGGGAGAATCTCTATACGGGTGAGAAAATTACGTGTACGACTGCCTTTTTGACATTTGTCGCTATTGGAAATGACGGCAGACCTCATCCTGTACCGCCGGTTATCCCTGAAAGCGACATTGAAAAAAGTCTCCATGAAACAGCTCCCGAAAGGGCGCAGTTCAGAAAAGAGCGGAGGGACAGGGCAAAGAAATTTGCCGAAGAATTCGGTATATAAAAGATACTGATAACAGATTTAATCTTATATGCTTGAATATGATATTGCCGTTTATAAACACAACATCATTCTGGTAGAAAATAAACAGCCTATGAACAGGGTTAAAAAAAAGAGCAAATCCAGATAACTTCCCGGATTTGCTCTTCTCATGTTTGTTTGTGGCTTATTTTGCTAGAACTTTGGCAAAATTTGGTCGGGACGACTGGAGTTGAACCAGCGACCCCCTGAACCCCATTCAGGTGCGCTACCAGGCTGCGCTACGTCCCGACTGACTGCATCAAATAATATAAAAATCATAAAACTGTCAACTATAATAATTTGCGTTGAGAGAAAACTATTCTGTTTTGCACATTTTTATGTGCATGAATGCATTGAAAAATGTGCATTTTAACCTGATGTAAATCGTAAAAGGCTGTAATGTCAATAAGTTGAATTATGGTACGTTATTTGCAAATTGCAATGTTTCATATCCTTACTTGAAAGGTGACGAATATGAGCAGAACAGATTGTATCAGCAACAGGAATATCAGTATTGTCTCTTCGTATCTCGAAAAAAAAGGGGGCAATTACTCACCCCTGTTCCATAACCTTCCATACCCGTCAGAAAGATATGATTCACCGGAATCATTTTTCCTGAATGAGGATGAGTGGACAACCTATGATAATTTCCAGAAAATCTTGAGGAGGGCAAAGGAGATATCAGAAGAGCAGTTTTTTTATTTCAATTGCGGGTCTTCTTCTGCCATGCTTAAATCATGGGGAAGGTTCGGCTATCTTGCCAGGTTTTTCGCAGGGCCTGATGACGGTTTCAGGAGGCTGCCATTTTTCAACTGCAACATAAATGATACCAAGGATATAGAAGTTGTTGTTCCTCCATCCTATGATAAGGCCTTAAAAAGAGTAAGGGTGATCCTCAAGGTTTCCTACCATGATGATATTGATGTCAACAACGAATATATTGTCGATTCATATAGAAGGGGAATCATTTCATCCATACCAATGGTGTGGAATCTGCCTCCTGCCTTAATAAGGCAGCCCCTGAATGCATATGACCCTGTAAAACTCCTTAATAACGAACCCGAGTTAACTGACTTCAAGCTGGATGCAAAGATGGAAGACGGGCGTTTATCGATAATGGATCCGATAGAAAAAACAAGAAAAACGGTAGGGAAAAGTATTGCTCTTGTCCCAGAGAGGATCAATGATAAAAAGGTTTACCTGGGAAAATACTCAGTGCCTGATAACAAAGGCGTAAACAGCAAAAATACAGGCGCGGTTCTGATTACTGAAACAGTGCGCGGCGATGACCGCATTCTGTTGAAAAAAGGGGAGATCTTTGGTGCGCCCTATTTTATCCTGGATGTTACATACTACAGATTTTCATGGTTGAGGCGCATTGCAAAAACCATCAGGAAAAACAGGAATCCCAATTATTCAGAAACGCACCTGGTAGATACAATAGACAATCTGCGCGTCAATATAAAGGCAAGAAATAAGGCTTATGAAAGATTAAGAATTGTAAATGAAGAACTTGAAGACGCAAAGGCAAGGCTGGAGGATTACAATACCACCCTGGAACAGAAGGTCGACGAGAGAACCAGGGAGCTGGAAAAGGCAAGGAAAGACCTTCTTATACTTAATGAGGGGCTTGAGGAAAAGGTGAATGATCAGATCGAAGAGCTCAACAAATACAATAATCTCAGGCGTTACCTCTCACCCAAGGTTGCTGAACAGATATTATCGAATGAGAGCACTCTGTGGGCAGCGCCAAGGAGAAAGATGATGACTGTCATGTTTACTGACATCAGGAATTTCTCCACATTTACCGACAATCTTGAACCCGAGGAGTTGTTTAACCTGCTTCATAATTATATCTCCGAAATGACAAAGATCGTCTACAGGTATGACGGAACCCTCAACAAGATAATCGGGGATGGCATGCTCATTTTCCTGGGTGACCCTGTTCCTGTGGATGATCACGCCCAGAGGGCCATAATGATGGGCATTGCAATGCAGAAGAAGACAGATGAATTAAAAAAGGACTGGAGATATTTCGGGTATGAGCTTGGTATGGGGATAGGTATCAACACGGGTTATATGACAGTCGGGAATATCGGGTCCGAGATGCAGCTTGACTACACTGTAATAGGAAACCAGGTGAATGTGGCGTCACGGCTCGAGTCGATTGCCAAAGCCGGACAGATCCTGGTAAGCCAGAGGACATACAGCAGTGTATATGATCTTGTTGAAGCCGATAAAATAGGGGAGATCAGTGTGAAGGGCATACATAACCCTGTTATGACCTACAATGTCAGGTGTTTGAAGAACTCCTGATATCTTATTTTCCTGCAGTTTTTTACTCCAAATAAACAATTTATCAGATTTTACCTATATTTACCTTGCTTTTACCAGATAAATGTAGAAAAATAGGCCGCCTTGAATATGAAATCCATCGATCTGAATCTGAGGGAGCCATAATATACTGTGAGCCATGATATTATCTTTGATGTTGTGGGCAATACAAGCGCCTTCTCGATGATGGGAGAAAGCAGCGGGTACATGATAACCGTAAACGGGCATAGATACCTGCTTGAATGCGGATCTCCTGTTTTTCCCCATCTTGGTTACAAAGGCCTTGCTGAGATTAAAGGTATCTTCGGAACTCATTCTCATGAGGATCACAAGAGATGGTTCACGGATATAGTCCTCTTTACCTTCTATAATCCCATGTCAAAGAACAGACTCAGGCTGATATCATCAGAACCCGTCCTTGAAGAATATTGTAAAAATTCCAAGGGTGCACTGGAGAGATCACTCTCCGTCGATTCGAAGAGCGTGGTAGATATACCCTATGATCTGATGGTTGAAGAGTGCCTTATCGGACCCCGGGAGAAGTACTGCATAAAGCTTAAGGACGACAAGGATGGAGCTGCCTTCCATTACTGCATAGAAGACCGGCAAGGCAATGAAATAGGGCCTGAACGGGCGAAGATCTTTATTAACCACAGGGCCAACCGCCCCCGGCTCCTTTTCAGGGATGAAGAAACAGGTGAGTGGGTTGAACCCGCAAGCTATTATCCATTCAGCGCATCGTCATTTTACGAAGAAGAGAGGAATGACTTTCATGACGATGAAGCAGGGCTGACCGTTCGTGCTGTAAAATCATCTGTCTGGCACGGGCTTCCTTCAATCGCCTTTAAATTTATGACCGATAAGAGCAGTCTCTTTTACAGTGCGGACACTGTATGGCGGCCCTCCCTCTGGAAAGAGCTTTGTGAGACCTACCGGCCTCAGTGTTTTGATAACACCGGCAAAGACAAGTTCGATGAATCATCGATTGTATATGACAATATCAACAATTTTATCGAACGTACCTGGAGTAGAGAACGGTATGAAAGGGCAATGGAAGCTTATAAAGGATCTGTAGTCATACATGATATCGCGCCGCAAAACAGTATTGTTCATACCGATTATGCCGATATCGCGAACGCACCCTTTGAAAACATGATATACACACATAACCCTGATAATCTGACATCCACAAGACCAATGCTGAATTCGGGTAAAAGGCTTGTTGTGAGAGAAGGGAAGGTTTTTGAATCCGTGAGAGGGAAATTATATCCCTTTGATGCGGATATCTATGTCCGCCACTGGTCAAAAAATCTTGTGGGATATAAATCAGAAAACGGCCCTTTCAAGGTGATAGAAAAAGGAGGGTTGCTGGGGATTGCCGAAATCGTTAGCCCCGAAAAGGGGTTAATGAATGTTGAGCTGCTTGAAGATATCAACGGGGAATATTTTCCCCTTTTAACTGAGGCCGACGAGTATTATTCGCAGAGACCTGATGGCAAAATAGAAAAAATCAGGATGGCAGGAGATAAGACATATGGAGAAGTCATTAAAAACATAAGAGGCTAAATCAAATAATTCTGTACATTCCGGAGGATCAGATTATGAATGGAAAAAGGCTTCCTGCTTTAGTCATACACAGCTATGGGTTTTCCACTCTGACCTTTAATATGATGATGAGTGTAGCTATCTATTATTATAGCTACTTTATGACAGATGTAGCACTGATCCTTCCAGTCCATTTATCCATATTCATGTTTATTACCCATACTGTAGATGCAGTATCCGTACCTGTCAGCGGGGCAATAATACAAAAGACACAGTTCAGATGGGGCCAATTCCGGTCATGGCTCCTGTTTTTGCCTCTATCTACCTTTGTATTCTTTACTCTCACTTTCACAAACATACCCTCAATAGGCTACTGGGTTAAAATGTCCTATCTGGGTGCGGCATACCTAATTGCCCATATCAGTCTTAATTTCGCCTTTAATGCCCAGCTGGGTCTTATTTCGGTACTCTCAGGCAATGTTGATGACAGGGCGACTCTTTCAGCAAGAAGCGTTCAATATCAGTATAGTTCATCAATTTTTTTCAGTCTGGTGGCTATAAAGCTTTTAAATATCCTGAATGCCCGCTTTGGAGAATCAATAGGATATTTTACAATAGTAATATTCCTGGCCGCATTTCAGGTATTAGGATACTGGAACCTGTTCTTACGTACAAAAGGGTATGACCGCTATGATCCAAATAAAAAATTAAAGCCTTCACATAATCTAACCGGGTTTGAAATGCTGATGCAGATAATTAGCAACAGGCACCTGGTTATAATAATGATTGCTGATACCTTAAAAGATATAGCAATATTTGCCCTTACGTCCGTCGCGGCCTATTATTTTAAGTATGTTACAGGTGACAGTAAATGGATGGTGTACTACCCTTTATTAACAACCTTCGCCATTCTGATAAGCACTTTTATAGCGCCGTCTGTTACAAGAATGGTGGGTAAAAAGGAAATATGTCTTTATACCGCCTTTATTGGCACCATAGGGTATCTGATGCTCTGGAAGTACGGCGCCACCAGCCCAATCGCATATATTGCAATTATCTGCTGTACAAATCTTATTGTCTATCTACCCATGCCCATAAGACAGGCAATGTACATGGATGCTGCCGAATACGGATTCTATAAAACAGGGAAAAATGCCAGTGCATTTATCATGTCCATGTATACAATGCCAGTAAAAATCGGCATGGACATAGCCATTACATTAGTTCCTGCGTTTTTAGCATATATGGGTTATCAGGCGAATATGGAAGCCACGCCCTATTTCATCAGCAGCCTGATGGATCTTATTGCGTTTTTACCTTTGGCATGCTACCTCATTGCCGGTTTTGTCTTTATTTTTTATGGCCTGACCGATGAAAAAGTAGCATTCTTCATGGCAGAGAATCAGAAAAAAAGGGCAGAATTAGAAGTTTAGGCAGATCGTGTTGGAGCCATCCGGAAATATATACCTGTTCTGATGGTATATCGGACTGATTTCAGCTCAGAGACTGACGAAATTACCCTTTCCAGTATGAGAATATACATAAAAGGAGAATTTAAAAGTGGAGAAAACTGAGAAAAGACTTCCCGGTCTACTTGTCAACAGTTATGGGTTCGCGAGTATGACCTTCTCATTGATGATGAGTCTGGCCCTAAACTATTATTCCATATTCCTGACAGACGTAGCGTTAATAGCTCCGGCCCTTGCGGGTACCATTACGCTCATAACCCATCTTGTTGATGCATTTTCTGTACCGGTTTCAGGCAATTTTATTCAAAAGAGACAGTTTCGCTGGGGGCAGTTCAGGTCATGGCTTGTGTTTCCGCCTGTGTTAACATGTATATTTTTTACCCTCACATTTACCAACCTCCCTTTGAGCTACTACCCAAAAGTTGTCTATCTAAGCCTTGCATACATGATCGCCCATGTAAGTCTTAATTTCGCATATAATGCACACCTCGGTCTTATTTCTGTACTGGCGCATAATGTCAAGGAGAGGTTGAGGCTATCGACCAGGAATATACAGTTGAGCATGTTCAGCCAGATTATCTTCAGTGTGGTCGTAGTGAAATACATGCTTTACTATTTCAGTAAAGAAAGTCCGACATGGGGATATTTCTATACAGTCGGGATACTTGCCGTTGTTCAGGTGTTCGGGTACTGGTTCCTTTTTTATCAGTCAAGAGGATATGACACATACGATCCCAATAAAAAGCTTAAACCGGCTTTTAACCTGACCTTTGGAGAGATGGTAAAACAGGTTTTAGGCAACAGGCATTTGAGGTTTATAATGACAGCGGATATCGCAGTAAACCTGGGCATCTTCAGCCTTTCCACATTCGGGCCTTACTATTTCAAGTATGTAGCGGGAAATGAAGAATTTATGTTTCAGTACACTCTTATACTGGGGATAGGGGTTTTTGTAAGTACTCTAATTGCCCCAAGGATCGTAGCTCTTTTAGGAAAGAAAAAAACATACCTGTTTGCAGGCTTCTGGGGTGTAATGGGATACACGACCTTAAGGATATTTGGCACATCCAGCCCATGGGTATATTCATTTATTGTTTTTGCATCCGTGCTTGGCGCAGGAACCAGCTATCCCATACGTCAGGCAATGTACATGGATGCTGCCGAGTATGGTTTTTATAAAACAGGCAAGGATGCAAGTGCCTTTATAATGTCAATGTTTACCCTGCCTACCAAGATAGCAATCGCACTTGCTTTAACCCTTGCCAATTACGGTCTGGCATTTATAGGCTATGTACCGAATATGGCGTCAACACCCCAATTTGTGAGCAGTATTATGAATCTTATATGCTTCATCCCGGCATGCTGCGGATTATTAGCCTTCACAATAATGCTATTCTACTCACTCTCGGATGATAGGCTCGCAAACATTATGGAAGAAAATGCCAGAACAAGAGCTGAAGCAGATGTCCTGTAAATAATGTTCTTCTTTTTTAACTGTTCTTCGTTATATTCCTGAAGGGAGACGTCTTTACTATTAGCACCCGGGGATAGCGATTAAGGAAGAATTGAAAAGAAGCTAAACCTTTTTTCGTATTGTACAGGGTGTATAAATAAAGGTGTTAACACGGGGGCAACTCTGCCTTTACCCCTTGTAAAAACTATTCGTTTTTCAGGAGTCAACAGAAGTCCTGCCCCCTTATTTTAGAATCTACGGCTTTCTAAAAGCGTGCCTGTATCATTCTCCATACAATACCTGCGCCCTCATATCCCGCCCGATGGCCTGGCCGAGTTCGCGGATTAGCGGATATTTTTCCTGCGGACAAAGCCCTCGCGGTGTTTTAACAGAAAGACGACGTTCCACCTTGATTGTCTGCTCGTTCTGTTTGTAGGTTGCAGTGTAATTCCCATATTGATTCCGAACAAGAACATCTTTTGGCAACTGCGTTACTTTTACGCTGTCGGGCAAAGTCAATAACGTTATTTCAACCTTTTCATACCCGCTATGGTAACTGGGGAATTTTCTTTCGGGCAGACCGGCCCCAAAAGCCAGCATAACAATCGGAGACGGATTCGGTATCCCGGCAGGTATCATGAAGGCACCAGGTCCCGGCATAGTCATTACGTTCTGCAATGTGGACTCTGTTTCGACCTTAATATCTTTGGTGAGATTACGCGGATCACTTCCTGTTATCGTGCCTTCACCCTGTTGACCCGATCTCGTCAGGAAGACACGCGCGGCCATGGCTTCCTGGCCCGGCGGTATGGAGGCCTTGTAACTGCGCAGAACATATTCCATCCCACCCTTTGCACTGATGTCTGATTTGCCTTTAGCTGAGCCGTCATCATTAATCGTAACTGTAGTGATGGTTTCCATATTGGATATTTCCGGAGTCGGTTCAGGAAGCATCTTTATACCGGGGCCTTTCTCGAGTCCACGTGTAACAAGTGCATACTTGCTGTATTCCTTGACCGGCAGTATACCGAATGACGCTGTTTCCTATTAAAGAGTATTCCGCTCTACAGGTAAAAAAATCCGGAAAACGCTGCCCCGACCAGGTTCGCTTTCCACTGTAATGACGCCGCTGTGGGCGCGCACAATCCCCAGGACCACTGCCAGGCCCATACCACGTCCGGTGAACTTGCTGGAGTAAAAAGGATCAAAGAGTTTCTCCATATCCTTATCCTCAATCCCGCAACCCGTATCAGTTACCTCCAAACAGGCATATGCATTGTTCTGAGGTTGCCAGTCCGAAGGGAAACGGTGTTGTGCCGGGATATCACCGGCTAAAACTGATTTGACACTCAGACGAATGGTACCCTGTCTCTCATCGATGGCCTCCCCGGCATTGGTGATCAGGTTGGTAAGGACCTGCGAAATCTGGTTCGTGTTCGCCATGATAACCGGCCCCGGAACCGGCAGATCGGTCTCCAGCATCACTTTTTCCGAAATAATGGCCTGAATCATGGGCAGAGTCTGACGACAGGCCCCTGAAAAATCCATGGGTTCATTCTTCTCGAATGTATGACCCAGGTAGGTCAGCATCAGTCCGCTCATCTCCGCAGCCCTTCTGGACGCCTTCAATGCCTTGGTGATATTGGTTTCAGGGCTCTCCCCTTCGGAAAGCTCCATCATGGCCAGATCAAGATTCCCGATTACCGCCCCGAGTATGTTGTTGAAATTATGCGCGATAGCACCGGCCATGCGGCCCAGGCTTTCAGATTTCTGAAGCTGTCTGTTTTGTGACGCCAGTTTTTCCTTATCCGCTTCCGCCTGCTTGCGTTCTGAGATGTCGCGTTCGACATACAGAATGCTTTCAGGATTGCCGTTGGGATCAAGCAGAACAGTAGAATTCACATCGATATAAAACCGGCTGTTATCTTTTTTAACAGCCAGATATTCTGACAGCCTGTAATCCCCTTCACCGGCCAGCACTTTGTGAACATTTTCAATCAGTGCTTTATGACTTGAAGGATCAACAAAATCAAAAACTGATTTCCCCAAATATTCATCTTTTTTCGCGGTAGAATAGCCATGCATTTTAACCAGTTTATCGGATATCTGTTGTATTTTTCCATCTAAAGATAATATCCCGATTCCATCAGGCAGGATAGATGTGAAGGCTTCAAATTTTTGATTGCTTTGCTGCAGGGCATCCCCGGTCTGCTTGCGCTCGGCAATCTCCTGCTTCAGTTCTTCATTTGTTTTTTGCAGTTGATCGTTTGCCTCGGAAAGCTGGACAGTCCGTTCGTCGATCAGCTGTTCCAGGACCTGATTACGGTTCATCAATTCTTTCAGCGGATAGACTTCGCCATTTTGAACCAGGTTGTAGGGAATGGAAATACTGCTGTGGGATATTTTCCAGCCTTCGGGTTCCTTTCGGAAGATCAGTACCAGGCGGGCTGTCTCCCGTGACAGGACGTGGTCTTTGAAAGGCAGATGAATGGTGAAGAAACCGGTCGTGACGGCGATTGTATCACCCAGTGACTGGATGGCCACGTCCTTGAGCTCGATACGAAGCGGATCTTTGATCTCTGTGAAGTCCTGCCGGGTAATCGCAACCCATTCTTCCCTGTCTTTAACCAGAAAATCCCCTCCTCCGGTAAAGCCGGAAAAGTCCTCGCTGAAGCAGGTCGTAAGTTGATCATCGCGTGATGAATACATCCGCAGATAGTCGTCAAACAGTTGCCGTATTTTCTTATAATCTTTTGCATCCATTGGTTGGGTCCGATTTATCTGTCATTATTAGGAAAGCAGCGGGGTCGCGCCCCTGTTAACCCTGTTAAATGCTGCTTTGCCGCCCGCTATGCGGATTTAACCGGGTGAACCCTGTTAAATTGGGTTCTCTGCTGGAAATTTAACAGGGCAGGCCGGAGGATGACAACAAAAAAATGTTTAAGCTGGATAATTCACATAATGGTAACTTTGTCAGGGAGTCAGAAAAGATGAGCCGTCGATTACCTTCTCCTGGAACTGGACGATCTGCCGCCATGTGCCCAGCTATTGAAACCGGATGAAGAAAAACTTTGCCTGTCCCTGCTCCAATTCGGCCTCCCGAAAGTGCCGGCACTGTGATCCATTTGATGCTCCTCATGACGAGTTTCCATTCTTGCAGCGGCCCTGTCGTTTCGCTCCTCTTGAATTTTGTATCTCGATCGCTCTTCGGCTCTTCGGCTCTTCTGTTCCAGCCGTTCCTTCTGTCGACCGGGTGATTTGCAATGGTCCAGTTCCTTGATCGATATCCTTTAGCCGAGGTTTCGGCTTTACGATGATTTATTATGCCCCGGTGCCCTGACTGATTCAGGTATCGCGTTTCGCCGGAAGGAACAGACGATCGGGTGTTCCCCTCCACATTACGGTGATTTACAACAACGTAGCTCTGTGACCGATCGGCGGCTGACCGGTGATCGTACCTGATTCCGCGATCATGGTGAGGATTATGATGCCATCGGCCGGAATAGGCCCTCCAGTTGTAATCGCGGTGAAAATAATGCGGGCGATGATGATAATGTATTATGATAGTCCGATCCGGCCAGTCGAAATAGCTCCAGAGCCCGAATCCGATATAAGCGTTTGGCCAGAAGTAGATACCGGTGCCGGTCACCAGTTCATCAGGCCCCCAATACCATGGCGGCCAGGCCGGATACCACCAGTCGCCGTAAACATACCGGGTGTTGTAATAGGGCACATATACGACCTGCGTATCTACCGGTTCGATCACAATGTTGCCGCTGCTTTCAACTACTACCTTCTGTTTGTCGTTGGAATACAGATTGCCATCATTGTAGGCGCGGGAGCGAAGTTTCTGGATCACATCCATTACATCATCTTTCTGGATCAGGAATGCGTTGCCGATACGCGTTGTTTCATCCAGCTTCTCGCTCATCAGCGACAGCAGCTTCGGTTCATGGCAGATGGCCTTGACGCTTGCATCCCAATCCTTGTCCTTCAGGTATTCATCCAGATTATCGCCGGTCAGGGTCGGATTTTCTTTAATCCAGCGATCGGCCTCCACGATTTCCAGCGGATAGGTCGACGCCATCAGTACCTGGGAAAGGAGGACATCGGGATAAAGCGCAACGGGCGCCAGCATCTGTGTCAACGCTTCCCGGGATTGGACGGTTTGACTCTCCCGGGCCGATGCCGCAACAGGCATAGCCATGACAAGGACAATGAACAGGAAGGAGAGCCGCTTTAATATACCTAATGTTTTCATTTTTTCTCCTCCTCTCTAATCCGTGCGCAATTCGATGGCCCTTTTTCCAGACCGCCTGTTACAAACATAATCCTCATTTGGTTAATTTCAACCAGTTTCAAGCCCGGTGTAATGGGTACCAGGCCTGTACATTCACCAGAGATACGCATCTTATTTATAAGTATGAAGATAAAATAAAATCGTAGGATGAGAAATGGGGAGACCATTACCAATTGAATATGCACAAAAACTCTATACGCTATTGCTTAAAAACTTCCGAATAAACCTCCTTATATGTATTAAAAACCTTTTCACTGAAACAGACGAAGATTATCCTGTCCGGAGCATAGTCCGAATCCAGGATCAGCCTTGTTTCCTTTAATGCTATTTTTGTTGCCCTCTCCAGGGGAAAGCCATACACGCCGGTGCTTATCGAAGGAAACGCAATACTTTTAACACCAAGTTTTTTTGCCAGTGAAAAACAGCTTTTATAACAGCCTGCCAGCAGGGCGTCTTCATTATTGCTGCCGCCCCGCCATACTGGGCCGACCGTGTGTATCACCCACTTTGCCGGCAGCTTATGTCCCCCGCTTGCGCGTGCCTCACCGGTCGGGCAGCCTCCCAGTGTCCTTGTCTCTGCCAGCAGTTCGGGGCCAGCTGCCCTGTGTATGGCGCCATCTACCCCGCCACCTCCAAGGAGTGAGTTGTTGGCAGCATTTACAATGGCATCCACATCCTGTTTTGTAATATCACCTTCAATAATTTCGATTATTCCATTCATTATTGTTCTCCTTTTTAGAACGCTTAAATATAAAAATATCATATTCTTGTATTCTTGTCTAAAACTCTCCTGGTGAGTAAGCGAACGGGTGGTGAATTGTTTTTGAACAAGAGGAATAATCAGTATGGATTGACTCTATACCCCCTTTCCATTATATAGCCGGTAGAAGAATCTTCCACCTCCATGGAGCTGAAATGAGAACCAGTTATGCTTTTGTCATGTTTATAGGGATATTCCTTACGCTGTATGGTCTGCTGCATTTTTATTTTTACAGAAAAGTAACAAAGGCATTCAGTCTTTCCCCGACCCAAAATATTGTTTTTATCATTGTTCTTTGCCTTCTCATGCTTTGTCCGATCATCATGCGTGTAATGGAGGACCGGAGTCCGGAAGCACTGTCCACCGCAGTTACATATATTGGCTACCTGTGGATGGGTATAATCTTCCTGCTCTTTGTCTTTAATCTGACAGTGGACCTGTACAGGTTACTTATATTCATATCCTCACGAATTTTTAACCCTTCCCTTATAAAACTCATTCCTGATAAGAGGATAACATTACTGGTTATCATATCTGTGATCCTGTTCATAAATTTTTATGGAATGTATGAGGCGTGGAATATAAGGCCCGAGAAAATAACACTTAAAACAGACAAGCTTCCTGAAGGGATTAATAACCTGAGGATTGTCCAGGTATCCGATATACATTTCAGCCGGATAAACGGGGTAAGGCTGGCGAATAAAATAACTGACACCATTCGGGGCCTTAACCCTGATCTTCTGGTGTCAACCGGCGACCTTATAGATGACGGTTTAAGACAACCCGATAGGGTACAGGATTTATTCAGAGCTATTAAAACAAAATATGGTAAATATGCTACAACCGGAAACCATGAATTTATCACTGGCATAGCAAAGAGCACAAGGTTCACTGAAAAATGCGGTTTTAAACTGCTCAGGAATAAGTGTGTGGAGGTTAACAGGTTCATTGAACTGGCTGCAGTTGATGACCCGGCAGCATACAGAGATGGATCAGCAGGGAAGATCGATGAAAATGAAGTGATAGAATGCTTTACCCCTGAAAAAATAGATATATTGCTTAAACATCAGCCTCGTATTGAAAAAAGCAGTGTAGGCAGGTTTGACATACAGTTATCCGGGCATACCCATAACGGCCAGATATTTCCTTTTAACCTGATAGTTGGCATGATGTATAAATATATGCACGGTTTGTTTTACCTGGGGAAGGGTTCGTACCTCTATGTCAGCAGGGGAACCGGGACATGGGGGCCGCCAGTGAGGTTTCTTTCACCTCCGGAAATAACTGTTATTGATTTTACAAAAAAAGATCCCCTCAAAACAAGGCAAGGAAGCGGATAAATGGGTGATGATAAAAACAGAGGATTTAAAAGGCTGGTAAACGCCTTTTATTACAGTCTTGCAGGCTTTAAGGCCGCGTGGAAAAACGAAGAGGCCTTCAGACAGGAGATTTTAGCCGGGATAGTAATAGTCCCTGCCGGATTATTTCTTGGATCAACGGGCACCCAGAGGGCAATCCTTATTCTCAGCTATTTCATTATCCCTCTTGTAGAGCTGTTGAACACGGCCGTCGAGGCAACAGTGGACCGGGTCGGCATGGAAAAACATGAACTCTCCGGGAGGGCAAAGGACCTGGGTTCCGCCTCGGTGTTTTTAAGCATATGCGTTGCAGCTATTGTATGGTTGCTGGTTGTATGGGATCGATTTTTTTAAGATGGATAAAGATATTTAATTCCCCATTTTATTCAATATTTTTCAATTATTTTCCGATAGTTAAAATATATCTGAATATTCAGAATCATCATGGAATATCATAAGGAATGGAAATATGGGCATTGTAGCAGTAAACGACATAAAGGCAGGGATGATTTTATCGGAGGATGTCAAAGATATATCATCCAGGCTCCTGCTTTCAAAGGGAGAGATACTGCGACAAGAGCATATAAGAATTTTTAAAATCTGGGGGGTATATGAAGTTTGCATAGACGGAGATTGTGGCAGAGAAGAAATCCCCGAATATGTCCCTGATCCGGAATTAATCGAAAGGGTAACGGAAAACACAAAATTTGCATTCAAATACGTTGACCTTGAACATCCCGCGATTAAGGAGCTGTTCCGGTTAGCTGTTCTTTACAGAGGACGAAACAATATATTGATCAGCGATGAAAGAGTAAATTTCAATGAATGCTACGATAATAAAAAGGATCAAATTAAGATCGATATTTTATCAAAAATTGAAAGAAAGGACGTCAGGCTTCCTGAAATCCCTTCCATAGTTTTCAGACTCAATGAAATTATAGCCGCTCCATTTGCATCCGCTTCCGATCTGGCCAATATAGTCAATAAAAGTCCGAGCCTCACGACGGTATTATTAAGGATTGTAAATTCCGCTTTTTATGGTTTCCCTTCCAGGATTGACAATATTTCCAGGGCAGTAACACTGATAGGCTCAAAAGAAATCACGCATCTTGCCCTCGGCGTCAGTATAATGGATCTTTTCAGGGATATCCCGAGAGACATTATCGATATGTATTCATTTTTAAAACACAGCCTTGCCTGCGGGATAATCTCAAGAATACTGGCATCTCAAAAGAACATAGAAAATACCGAACATTTTTTTGTGTCCGGCCTGCTGCATGATATTGGCAGGCTGGTTTTATTTAAATATTTCCCCGGCCAGATAAAGATACTGCTGATCGCTGCTAAAAATTCCGGGAAACCGCTGAACCTGATAGAAAAAGACTACCTGGGGTGCAGGCACACTGATATAGCAAAACACCTGTTAAAAAAATGGAAGCTCCCGATTTCTCTGGAAAATAATATTGTGTTTCACCATTCTCCCCTATCCGCTCATTACCCGGAAAATTCAACGATTGTTCATATGGCGGACATTATTGCCAATGGGCTTGGATTAGGGAGCAGTGGAGATGTTTTTGTGCCTCGTCTTGATACCAATGCCTGGGAACAGTTTAACATATCACCGGCTATATTCGAGTTAATAGAAAGACAGGCGATACATCAACTATCGGCACTTGAGACCTTTTTCACGGGTATGAAGCAGGAGAAATAATTGGGAGAATTAAGGAACAACATTACCGGGTTATCATGGGTTCTGTTTAGTAAATCCTGATTTGCTGCCATGAGAAATAGATATTATGGAAAAAAATGATGAGAGAAAAAGACTGGAAGCCCGTATTGAATATCTGGAAGACAACAGGCGTTTCGTCCAGAATTCACTGGAAATGGCGCTGTCTTTAAGTGATTTCTATAAAGAAATAGGAAACGAATATACAACCTGCCAGATTTATGAAGAAACGGAAACCCGTGTTAAAAACCTTATGCCATTTGAGGCATGTGCCTTCTATTCTGTGCACCAGGACAATTCGGACCTCCTGCTGTCATTATGCAGGCCGGAAAAATACAGGCAGTTGATTGAAGATGAAATGGAATTCTTTATTGAAAAGGGTTTTGTTGCGTGGGCCATCCGTGAAAGGAGGGGGGTTTTACTTCTGTCCAGGGATCAGAAAAGGCAGATCCTTCTTCATGTAATTGCGACACGTTCCAGGATAAGGGGAATATTTGTCGGCGTATTTCCTCCGGATAAGGAAAAAACTCAAGATGCCTCATTCGATCTGCTGTCTATTATTCTCCGGAATACGGCAAATGCCATCGGCAGTATTGAATACCATGAACGAATCAAGGCCGAAAAGGAGTTGAGGGAAAGCAAGGAACGCATAGAAAGGATATTGTTTTCCCTGCCGACCGGAATTGTTCTCATTGATTCGGAAACCCATGAGATAATAGATGCAAACCAGAAAGCGGTTTCAATGATCGGTGCGCCCAAATCCCGGATCATCGGTGCTAATTGTCAGCAATTCTTTTTTTCAGGAGAGGATGGTATATGCCCTATCACTGATATGGGGCAGGATGTTGACGATTCCGAACAGGAGTTACTTACAGCGGATCGTGGAAGATGCCCCATTCACAAATCGGTTATCCCCATAGTGCTGGATGGCCGAAGATGTCTTATTGAAAGTTTTATCGATATAAGCGAACGCAAGCATTCTGAGGAGGAAAAACTGCAAAAAGAAAAGCTTCAGGGCGTTATTGAGATGGCCGGGGCAATCTGCCATGAACTGAATCAGCCCCTGCAGGTAATCTATGGATATTCCGACATAATACTGATGAATATGGACAAAGATAATCCTGATTACGACAGTGTAAACAGAATCAAAGAGCAGATAATAAGGATCGGGGATATAATTAAAAAGTTAATGTATATTACCAGATACAAAACAAAAAATACCTGAAGGGTGAGATAATAGATATTGACAGGTCTTCCGAAGACTATCGTATCTAATAATAGCGAATGAGGAAGGTATGACGGATAAAAAAATTCTTGTAGTGGATGACGAAGAAGCGATCAGGGCGTTGTTTAAAAAAGTATTCGCACAGACAGAATAGAAGATCTATCTGGCTGAATCTGCTGACAGGGCAGTGGATATATTAAAAAATGAGAGCATTATGCTCATATTCCTCGACCTTAGTCTGGCGGGGATGAACGGTGTTAAGCTATGCAGAAAACTCCGGAAAGACAATTACATGGGGATAATATACGCCCTTACAGGTTATACTTACCTTTTTTCTTTGATGGAATGCCGTCTTGCCGGTTTTGATAATTTTTTTACAAAACCGGCAGGTGTTGGGTTGCTTCAGGAAGCGGCCAGAGATGGTTTTAAAAAACTTGAGCGATGGAAGATCAGTGATTATGACCTTTATTAATCATCAATAAGAATAGATTAAAAAAAACCGCTCAAAAACAATTGTGCATCGGCTGTCAAATATCACCTTAAACGAACAGGCGTTGAGAATTGACAGTCAATTATCCGGGATGTTTTTTCCCATTATCTTTTTTCTCGACGCAGGGTTTGTTTTCTCCTATACTTTCTTGTTATTTCAAATAGAATAGCGGAATTGGAATTCGGCGGGGTGTAAAATCCCGCCTTGTATTTTCCGGGGATTTTTCGTGGGGTGGAATTCTACATGCCACCATGAATGGTGGAATATAAACAGGATCGAAAGAATTATTAAAAAATATGAAGAACATAAGAAATTTCAGCATAATAGCACATATTGACCATGGCAAGTCCACACTCGCCGATAGATTGATTCAGTATACGGGCATGGTTGACGAACGACAGTTCAGGGACCAGATTCTTGACAGCATGGATATTGAGAGAGAGGGGTATTACTATAAAGAGTCAGGCCATTACTCTTCCATATACAAATAAAAAAGGCGAACAGTTTGAACTGAACCTTATCGACACACCCGGGCATGTGGACTTTTCATATGAAGTATCCAGGGCCCTTGCCTCTTGTGAGGGTGCGCTGCTCGTTATCGACGCGTCACAGGGTGTTGAGGCCCAGACACTGGCGAACCTTTACACCGCACTTGAGCAGGATCTTGAAATAATACCGGTGATCAACAAGATAGATCTTGCTTCGGCCGATGTTGAGAGGGTAAAGGAACAGATAGAGATAGATCTTGGCCTTGACTCCGACATGGCAATCCTCTGCTCCGCAAAGGAGGGAATCGGCATCGAGGATATTATGGAGGCCATAGTAGAATATGTACCTCCTCCGACGGGTGACCCTGACGGCCCGCTGCAGGCACTTATTTTTGATGCTGATTATGATCCCTTCAGGGGCACTGTTGTATGCTGCAGGGTTTTTTCGGGAAAGCTGGTACCGCGTGAGGTTATCAGATTCATGTCCAATGGGGCAGCCTACAAGGTAGAAGAGGTGGGCAGATTCGGAATCAAGAGAGAGCCCCTCAAGTGCCTCTCGGCCGGTGATGTGGGCTACATAATAGCAGGGATAAAGACTGTAAGCGATACAAGTATCGGTGACACTATCACCCTTGACAGCAGTCCTGCCCCTAAACCACTGCCCGGGTTCAGGGAAGTAAAACCAGTGGTATTTTCGTCAATATACCCGATCTCATCGGAGGATTACGGGTCCTTGACCGACGCCCTCGAGAAATACAAGCTCAATGACGCGGCCTTTGTATACCAGAAGGACTCATCGGCAGCCCTCGGGATGGGCTTCAGGTGCGGTTTCCTGGGGTTATTGCATCTGGAGATAGTACAGGAACGGCTTGAAAGAGAATTTGACCAGTCCATCATCATGACTGTCCCTTCGGTTGAATATCACTTTGAGCTGACAAGCGGTGAAAAGATCAGTGTGGATAATCCTCTTTATTATCCTGATCCGGCAACCATACAAACTTCTCTGGAACCATATATAAAGACTAACATATTGATCCCCGAAAGGTATATGGGGGTTGTAATGGACCTGTGTCTTGAGAGAAGGGGCGAAAACGCCAGGTTCAACTATCCTACTCCGGGAAGGGTCGAGATCAACTTTGACATGCCCCTTGCAGAGATACTTTATGATTTTTATGATAAACTCAAGACCGTTACACAGGGCTATGGGTCATTTGATTATGACATGCTGGATTACCGGAAAAACGATCTTGTTAAACTGGATATCCTTGTCAATTCTGAAAAGGTTGATGCACTTTCTCAAATCGTTCACCGTGACCGGGCGAGGGCTAGGGCGGTACACGCCTGTGATAAGCTAAAGGAAGAAATCCCCAGGCATATGTTTAAAATACCTATCCAGGGCGCCATAGGCGGGACCATCATTGCTAGAAGCACCATAAATGCCTTCAGGAAGGATGTTACTGCCAAGTGCTATGGCGGAGATATCTCGCGTAAGCGCAAACTCCTCGAAAAGCAGAAAAAGGGAAAGAGAGAATGAAGATGATAGGTGCGGTTTCTATCCCTCAGAGCGCATTTGTGGCGGTGTTTAAGTCGGATAATGATTAAGGATGGATGGCCTCTACATCCACATCCCTTTCTGCAGGTCAAAATGTCCCTATTGCGATTTTTATTCCATTGCGTCAACCTCTCTCGTCCGGAGCTGGATAGAATCTCTGAAAAAGGAGATTTTGCTTTACGCCGGGAGATTTGGCTGCTTTGATACCATATACCTTGGTGGCGGAACACCGTCTCTGCTTGAAACCGGTACAATTGAAGAAATATTTGACTCTATAGCAGCCAGCTTCAATCTTAAGGATGGTGCGGAGATTACTGTCGAGGCAAATCCTGGGGACATGACTCCGGATAAAATCGCAGGTATAAAATCACTGGGGATCAACAGAATAAACCTGGGGATTCAATCATTCAATGACAGGGACCTGCTCTTTCTCGGAAGACGTCACAGCGCTGCGGATTGCGAAAGGGCAATAAAAGGCCTCAGAGATGCCGGTTTTGATAATGTCGGTATAGATCTTATTTATGGTCTTAAGGATCAAACCCCTGCACAATGGATTCAGACGATGGAAAAGGCCCTTTCCTTCAGCCCCGAACATATCTCATGCTATCAGCTTACAATAGAAGGAAAAACAGTATTTAATGCGATGAAAAATAAAGGGACGTTAAAAGAACTTTCAGAGGATTCTGCCAGCAGATTCTTCCTTGAAACATCGGATTATCTGGAACAGCATGGTTATATCCATTATGAGGTATCAAATTTTGCAAAAAACCGTGCGTTAAGATCAGGGCATAATATGAAATACTGGCAGCGTATCCCATACCTGGGGCTTGGTCCGTCTGCCCACTCTTTTGACGGAAAAAAAAGATGGTGGAATTTCAGATCGGTCAGGAAATATTGTTTAGACCTCGAAAGCGGAAAACTTCCTGTCGAAGATTTTGAGGTATTATCGGAGGAACAGGAAATCCTGGAAAAGGTTTCACTGGGCCTGAGGACCACGGAAGGTGTAATGATAGATGAATTTTCAGATATTACCGGGGCAATGGAGAAGATATCAGGCCTGGTATCTTCTGGCCACATTGAGATTAAAGGCAATATAATTGTCCCGACAAAAAAGGGGCTTTTGATCGCTGATCAGATGCCCCTTTTTATTCTTGAAAAGAGTTAAAAACGGTTATATCTCTTATGGCAGTTCCCGCACATAACAGGCCCTTCCTTTTTTTTCTCATGACAACCCTGACAGCTCATGTGGAATGCCTTCATCAATGTAAGCTTTTCATCTTTTGTAGGTTTTAAAGGGTGGCATTCGGAGCACCTTTTGTTTTCCGAGCTTTTACCTTTTACTAGCACACCGTTTTCATACACGTGATGGCATTCATTGCATTCAATACCCTGATCCAGATAATGAGAGTCATGACCAAAAACAGAGGTCGGTTCCTTCGGGTTTTCAAATACAGTTCTGTCTAAAAAGGTGATTCGCTGATTACTGCCTGATGCACTGAACCCCAATATGAGCACTAATATTATTGCAATAAGAATTGAGATTCTTATCTCCATTTTATTCTCCTTTATCTAAACACTCGTACAGAATATCAATTATGAACTTTACTTCCATGTCCACTTCAAAATAGTGTACGATATCTTCAAGACCGCTGTGGCAATTGTGACACGGCGCAATAACCACGGGAACCCCGGTAGCCTCCAGTTGTTCCGCTTTAATCCTGTTGCCTAAGACCCTTTTTGTTTTATATGGAGGGCCGCAATTGATCACTCCGCCTCCTGCGCTGCAGCAGTAATTGAGCTCGCGGTTAGGATGCATTTCCACAAGGTTGTCACAAAGCTGATTTACAACATATCTGGCCTTTTCGTGAAGACCTCTGCCTCTTACAACATTGCACGGATCATGAAGAGTTACCGGTTTATCGTATTTTTTTGCTAATTTTATTTTTCCTGCCTTAAAAAGATCATAATAAAACTCAATAGCATGAACCATTTGAATCGGAGGCATCCTCCAGCTCAGGGCACGGTTTCCCATGTCGTAAACAGAACGGAAGGCATGCCCGCATTCGCCCATTACTATTTTTTTAACTTTAAGTCTTGCTGCCGTTTCAAAATGCTTTCGTGTGAGTCTGGCCATAATTTCATTGTCACCTGTAAACATGGCCATGTCACTGTTATCCCATCCGGGTGTTGCCGGCATTGTCCAGTCTACTCCTGTTACATTCATCAAAACAGCAGCCTGATATATGAGGCCTGCCTGGAATTTTGGTTCGGGGGCGATAACCGAATACATAATATCCGCCCCTTCCTTTTCAATGGGTATCCTCAGTTTAGGAATTTCATCTCTGGCTTCGTCCTCCTGCCATTGAAGGGTATCGACCCATTCATTCTCCTTTACCCACATCTGGTTCATAGTGGCTGCATGACTGTTGACAGTGTCCTGGATATAAAGGGGGGTCATCTCGAGTTTATGGATGATTCTCCTGACAACCAGCATCATGTATGCTATATCGATACCGAACGGACAATACATGGAACATCTTTTACACAGGTTGCATTCGGTATGGGCGACTTCGGCTGCCCTTATTAAAAAATCAGTAGATACCTTCCCTTTCTTTTTGATCATTTCCCATATGGTCTGTTTTACTTTTCCTACCGGCGACCAGTGGGGGTCCTTATCGTTTGAAACATAAAAATGGCATGCCTCGGAGCAAAGCCCGCAATGCACACAGGTATTGATATACATCTTGAACCTTGTACCGGTTTCTCCCTTGAGGACCTGGTTTATGACTGCTTCTATTTTGTCAGGAGTGAGTCTTTCTATTCCTCTGGCCATTCCTTCATCTAATATTTGATTAGTCTTTTCTGCTGACTTTATTGCTTCGTCCATGTGTTTCTCCTGTCGTACCGGACTTTTTATTTTTTTATTATTGCAAATTCCAGGATGTCATTGTCTTGATAATACCTTTACCAGTCTCTGGCGAAACGAACTCCGCCGAATTCGGAGCCTGTATATGCACGTGAAAATGCTCCGAAAATCATGTGTATCAAACGGGTAAAAGGAATTACCATGAGCATTATCTGCCCGCTGATAATGTGAACAAGGAGTGCATAGGAATACCCTGGGAATTGATAAGCTGACCATAATCCTGTAATAAAAGGAAGTACAACTACCAGGAGCAGAACATAATCGGAAATAGAAGTGACAAAACGTACTTCCTGTCTGGCTATCCTTCGTACCAGAAAAAACACACCCCCGACAATAACCATAACAGCCATAACATCGGCAACAATATTGGGCAGCGCCCAGTAACTGATATTAAATGCGTCATTCAAGAGTACGATATGGGCCACAAGAAAGATCGGTGCCAGGATCAGGGACGCATGAAACGCAAATCCTACGACTGTCATTGCCGGCTGTTCCCGCATGTTGGTAGATGCAAACGGTATGATCCAGTGCCAGATGGATCTCAACCCGTATTTAAGACTGATAAAGGAAAATATGAAGGGTTCCTTTTTTTTGGTAAGGCTGTAAAGCCGGTAAACCTGATAAATTACACCAATTATAAAAACAGCAAAACAGATCCACATCATTGGACCTGTGAGGAACATATAAACACTATCCATTATTATCTCCGTAAAATAGTAAGTGCATTGCTTTCAAAATAATATTAAATATTTTAAATCTTATCATAATATATGAATAATCCGGTTATACTCTCCATCGATCATTGCTTTAATCAGTAATTTTCTGCCCGTTTCATTAAAAACAGGTGACCACAACTGATCATACGGCGTGGGAAGAAGAGCTCCGTCAAGAATAATATATTTCTTGCCATTTTTCTCAACGGCTGCGGCAACATGGTTTCCTTCCAAGCTGAATACCGGTTTCCACGCCATATCAAAGTCAATGCCCCAGGGTTTGTCATCTACTACAACTCCCCACTTGCCCTGATCCTTTATAACCGCAGCAATTCTATTACTGTCACTGCTTATGGTCATGTCGGTGATAAGATCCCCAACCTGTGTTGTCCAGGCCTGGTCGTTAACAGCTATGGTCCATTTTCCAAAGGAAGGAGCAACAATAGCCGCCAGTTTTTTACCATCCGGGCTGAACTGCTGGTTCCACACCTGTTTGAATCTTGATTTCCATATGGGGCCGTTTTCATTTGCAAGTGTCCATCCTCCGGATTGGACAGGTGCAACAACTTCTCCGGATACCGGATTAAAGCTTGGCTCCCATACCATCGGGAACGTCCTGTTCCATCTTTCTCCATCAACTGCAATAGTGTATTCGAATCTGTTTAACCGGATATCGGCTGCGACTCTTTTCCCGTCAGGATTGAAGACATTCTGCCAGACATTTACGAATGATTTTTCCCATGGATTTCCGCCTGGCGCGGCCGTATATATGCCCTCTCTATATTTTTCTATATCAGCCGCATCTAAAGGCTGGGTCTGTACTGTTGCGGAGGTCTGCGCCCCGTCAGGGCTCATTACTATATTTGTGATGCTGGGGAATGTATTTTCCCAGGATGTATCATCAAGTGTCACAACATATTCCATGTCCATTTCGCATGCCACAGCAATATGGGCGCCGTCCCGGCTGAACATAAGGTTCCAGACGAATCCGAACTTGTTTTCCCACGGGGTTCCATCAATCGCAACGGTCCATTCCATATCCTGGGAAACAAGCGCGACAAGTCTGCCGTCAGGGCCGAATCGCAGGTTATATATTTTTTCAAAGGGGGTCTCCCATGGTTCACCGTTGACACAGACGTTAAATTCTTCATCTTCTGTTCTGACTATCGCGGCTATTTTTTCTCCGTCAGGACTTACATATGGTTCTTCAACCCATTCATATTGATCTTCCCATTCCCGGAATGGTATTTTTTTGTTAGTATCTATCCAATCCCATGCCTTAACATCAGCCATAATTGTCTCCGTATGTTATCGATTACATCGGCAGATAAATATAAATCTTTCAGTGAATCTGCCGGGAGTTTTTTATATTTATTCAATCATAGGAATATAACGATCCTATCCTGATATAACGGCTTTTTATAGGAATAATATCCGAATAAAGCAACAAAAAATGTGAAACAGATGCAACATATTCAGCATAAATATTTACCATAAAACAATTTAACCAATTAATTTAATTGATTAAGTTCGCATGTAAAATATTTCACAAAATTTGTTTCAAACAGTTCAATCACAGGGGTGGTTTTACTACAAAAGTCCGTGAGCCTTCATTTTTCTCCAGAGAGAAGTCCGGCTGATACCAAGTATCCCTGCGGCATCATCTCTGTGCCCGTTTGTTTTTTTCAGGACGTTTTCAATGGTAAGCTTTTCCTCCTCCCACAGATAAGAGCTGTTAAGGCGTTCCGGCCTGGCAGTCAGGGTGTTTTTACCTGTCTCAGGCAGGTGCAAAGAGGTTATTATCGGCCCCTTTACAAATACGAAGGCATATTCCAGTATCCTTTCAAGCTCCCTGATATTTCCGGGCCATGAAAACTGGTTTAATAATTTTTGTACCTTCGTGTCTATCCCCTTGACCTTTTTACCGAATTTTTTATTAAATTTTGCAATATAGTGATTCACGAGAAGGGGGATATCGGATTTTCTTTCCCTTAACGGGGGAAGATAGATAGGTACTGTTCTAAGCTTGTAATAGAGGTCTTCCCTGAACCGGCCCTCTCTCACCTCGACAGCCAGGCTTTTATTGGTGGCCGCAATGATGCGTGTATCCATCGGTATGGTCCTGATCCCGGCAACCCTTTCAAAGACGCGCTCCTCAAGCACGCGAAGCATCTTTATCTGTGTTTCCGGTTTGATGTCACAGATTTCATCAAGGAAAAGAGTGCCGTTCTTTGCAAGTTCCAGCTTGCCTACCCTGGCATTCACCGCACCGGTAAAGGCGTCTTTGGCATGACCGAATAATTCCGAGTCAAGGAGGTTTTCGGAAATCGCGGAACAGTTGACAGAAATAAAAGGTCCGCCGGATCTTTTGCTCTGCTGATGTATGGTCCTTGCAATGAGTTCCTTGCCAGTCCCCGGCTCTCCTTCAATAATTACCGATGCCTCTGAAGCCGCTACATCGGGCAGCAAACGAAGTATTTTTTTTAAAGGGGCGCTCTGCCCGATTATTTCGTTCATACTTTTGCGGCTTTCAGTTGATATATCATTTTCTTCATTCGCTGAGGTCAGGAGCCTGAATGTCTCGATGGCCCCTACAACGCGGTTATTGTTGTTTCTGATAGCCGATGTATTTACCAGTATCGATTGGCTCCTGCCGTCCTTTACAACTATACGGATATCCTGGTCCATACATGCAGTGCCTGTTTCAATAGATCTCTTTAAGGGGCAGTTGCTTTTACAGAGGTCGCTCCTGAAGATCTCCCAGCAATAGTTACCAAGCACTTCTTCACTGCTGAAACCGGTTATTTCCTGTGCGCGCCTGTTAAAGGCAGTTATCTTCCAGCGGCTGTTTATCGTGAAAACACCTTCTGCCATTTGATCGAAAAGCGTGTCATATCCAACAAAAAGATTATCGTCTTCCGTTTCAGGCAGGGCTAAACCAGGGCCTTTGCACCTGAATGCAAGTATTGCACCGATTATCTTTTTATCTGGATCAAGGATCGGGTTTACAGAAAGGTTCAATGCTATTGATCCGTTTTCGAGCACAGCCTCAAGATTTTCCCGGGGATGCCCATTTAAAAGGACCTCTTCAAGGGCCCTTTCAATATCCGGCAGGGTTTGCCGGGTTATAATATCTGAAAGATTAAAGTCCCGGCCCGGATTAAAAGACCTTTTTAAAATCATTTCTGCCTGTGAATTCGCTGACATTACTCTCAGGTCAGGAGAGATAGCTATCACGCCATCGCCTTCGAGTAATTCGCCGGGGTTTTCCGGTTTCTCCGGATCTTTAGGAAAGTACATTTTATTCATCAGAGGTAATACATATATAGACTTTACAAAACGGTTAAGGCATGGCTATATCTTTTAATTAATCCACCGGAATTTATCTCAAACAGGAAGATACTATGCATGAAACATGCAAAAGTCAATAATGGGGTATTATTTGAAGTAATTATAACAGGTTATCTATGTTTCATTATTGAAACAACATGAAACAGAACAATATGTGAAATCATTTTTTTATATCAGGATGCTGTCTCTCTTATAGTTTCAAGTTCTTCCCACCGGTCATATGAGGAAGCCAGCAAAACCTTCAGTTCTTCCAGCCTTGATTTTATCTTTGATATATTTTCGCCGGATTTTTTATAAAATTCAGGATCAGACATCTGATCAAACAGATTTTTCTGCTCCTGTTCGAGATCTTCTATCAGACCGGGCAGGCCCTCGAGTTCACGGTTTTCCTTAAAGGTAAGTTTGCGGGGCTGCTCCTTTTTCGGGCGATCTTTCTTTTGCCTGGCGGGTTTATCTGCATTCTCTCCGGGTGCCGGTTCGGGCCGCTGAAGGAGCCAGTCATCATATCCGCCCGGATATTCGGAAATATCCCCATTTCCTTCAAATACAATAGTACTGGTTATAACGTTGTTAAGAAACGCGCGGTCATGACTCACCAGGAGGATTGTCCCACTGTATTCAAGCAATCGTTCTTCCAGCAGTTCCAGTGTTTCCATATCAAGGTCATTGGTAGGCTCGTCCAGCACCAGAAGATTGGAAGAACGGGTAAAAAGCCTTGCAAGAAGGAGCCTGTTTCGTTCTCCACCCGAGAGGACCCGGACCGGACTTCTTGCCCTTTCGGGGGTAAACAGAAAATCCTTCAGGTAGCCTATAACATGCCTCGCAACATTGTTAATTATTACAGTGTCTTTACCGTCAGCTATATTAGCCTGCACAGTGGCATTCTCATCCAGTTGCTCTCTAAGCTGATCAAAATATGTGATCTCAAGCCTGGTTCCATGTTTTACAATGCCCCTGTCAGGATTAATTTCTCCCAGCAGTATCTTTAAAAGCGTTGATTTGCCTATTCCATTCGGGCCTATTACACCGATTCTGTCACCACGAATAACCTTTGTGGAAAAATCCCTGATCACAGTCTTTTCGCCGTAGCTGTGGCTTATATCCGAGGCCTCAATAGCCAGCTTGCCGGATGCCAGGCCATCCTGGATGTTTATCTTTGAAACGCCCGATTTTAATCGCCATCCCTTTTGCTCTTCACGCATTTTTTCCAGCACACGAACCCTTCCCTCGTTCCTGGTCCGCCTTGCCTTAATGCCCTTTCTTATCCATTCCTCTTCCTGTGCGAGTTTACGTTTGAACTGCTGCCTGTGGATCTCCTCGGTACCAAGCACCTCCTGGCGCCTTTTTAAGAAGTCGGTATAACCGCAGGCCCAGTTGAGTATTTTCCCGCGGTCTATTTCAATAATCCGTGTGGCGAGTTTCTGAAGGAACATCCTGTCGTGGGTGACAATGATGATCGTCCCCGGATATTTTTCGAGAAACTCCTCCATCCATGTTATGGAAGCGGTATCAAGGTGGTTGGTGGGTTCGTCCAGCAGGAGCAGGTCAGGCTTTGAGACAAGCGCCCTTGCAAGAAGGGCCCTGCGCTTAAATCCCACGGATAGAGATTCAAATGTTAACTCAGGATCAAGAGAAAGTCTGGAAATTACCTCATCAACCCTGCTACCGATCTCCCATCCACCTGATCTGTCAAGCTTTTCCTGAATTACGGCTATCTTATCAAGGGCAGAATCGTCCTTATCCTTTGAAATATTTTTTGAAAGCCTGCTGTATTCCAGGAGAAGTCCCTGTGCTTCTGTAAAACCACCGGCAACAACCTGATGAACAGTGCCGGTCAGGGTATCGGGCAGATCCTGAGAAAGTCCTGAAACGGAATTACCTTTCTGTACTGATATTGAACCGCTGTCGGGTTTGATAATACTACCTATCAGTTTGAGAAGTGTGGTCTTACCCTCACCGTTCCGCCCCAATATACAGACCCTTTCGCCCTTTTCCACCTGAAGATTAATCCTGTCCAGAAGAGGGGGGCCTCCAAAACCGATGGTTACATCCTGCAAACTTAAAACAGCCATACAAAAGCAGACTCTGAAATAATTTTATTTAGTATACCACGGAGGGGTTAGCAGCACCCGCCCTCGGATCCGCAGCCGCCTGAACCGCACTCTGTATCTTCCGAACTGCAATCGCAACCGCAGCCGCATCCGGAGGAAAGGCCGGCAGCCTCTTCGGGAGTCAAGTCTCTAATTTCGGCTATATTAACATCAAAGTGCAGTCTTTTACCTGCAAGGGGATGGTTAAGGTCAATTACTACTGTATCTTTATCTTTTATTTCCGAGACATTTATGATCATTTGTCCCTGCGGTCCTTCAGACCTGAATGTCATGCCAGGCTTTATCTCCATCTCAGGCGGAAACTGTTCTCTTTTAACTTCCTGAAACAGTTCGGGATTGACAGGTCCATAGGCATCTTCAGGCTCAACGCTGATCTTAACGCTGTCGCCCACTGACATGCCCATCATCTCTTTTTCCAGGCCCGGGATTATCTGACCAGTACCTGTAATAAAACCAAGGGGCTGACCCGCGGGTGATTTATCGACCTCTTCTCCTGAGTCCAGAGTAAGGCAGTAATCAAATGCCACAAAAACCTTTTCTTTAATATTCATGATATCTCCTTTGTCTGTTAAAAAAAACCGATGATCTCCTGACCGGGGAATCATCGGTAACGAATATTTCGACTAACATAGTTACAATCTAAGAAAAAGTCAAATTAGGGTGATAAATCTTTCTATTCAGTAATTTCCGGTTAAGAAATTGCATTTAATGGATGCGATGAAGTTCCGGTGATGCCGCTTTTCCCGAAAACATATACGAACCTCGCCCTGCTATGGTTTTGATTTTTAAGGATTACAGGCTTTGTCGTTTTGAGAACTTCAAGTACATAATCCTTAAAAATAAAACACATGTACCGAGTCAGTTCGATCCCGTCCTGAAAAATGATGCCTTTGCCGGATCAACGCCAATGGAGGTCGCATATATAATTTTTCTTAACAGCAGCGAGTGCAATTTTATAACCGGGAATTACTGCTTTCTATTGATTTAGCTGGACATATTGATTAGTGTTCATACAGAAACTTACGTTTTTGGCTCTAAGCCATCAGCGTTCAGCTTCATGTCCCGCCATAGCATTTTGCAAAGGCGGATCAGTGAAAAAAACACTAAGATCAGTCAATCAGCTGAGTGCCGGTAGCTGACTGCTGAAAACTTCATCCAGGTACAGGTACAATATATGAACATGGCGGTAAAAGAAGAATATATCCTTGCCGGAGATATAGGCGGGACAAAGGCTAATCTGGGTATTTTTATAAAGGGGAAACGGCGTCCTCTTCTCAAGCGTTTTAACAGCTATCCCAGCAGGGAGTATAATGGGCTTGAGGATATCATTGATCTGTTTCTTTCAGAATATCCTTTCAAAATTGATAAGGCATGTTTCGGTATTGCCGGGCCTGTTGAAAACGGCAGGAGCAGGACAACGAATTTGCCGTGGGATGTTTCTGCTAACAGGATAAAAAAAACATTCGGGATGGAAAAAGTAAAACTTATTAATGATTTAAGCGCAATGGCAGCATCAGTGCCGTTTTTAACCGGATCAGAAATTTATATTCTTAATAAGTCACGACCTCAAAAAAATGGGAATATTTCGCTGATAGCCCCCGGGACCGGCCTTGGCCAGGCGCTCCTGATCTACAGTGATGGCGGATATATCCCGGTTCCGTCCGAAGGAGGGCATGTTGATTTCGCTCCCGGCAATGAGCTGGAGGCAGGACTTTTAAATGACCTGTGGAAAGAATACGAACATGTAAGCATTGAAAGGATTATTTCAGGG
Source organism: uncultured candidate division Zixibacteria bacterium (assembly GCA_963702205.1). GTDB lineage: Bacteria > Zixibacteria > MSB-5A5 > GN15 > PGXB01 > CALAMC01. The sequence continues at coordinate 113,048 of OY969724.1, read as the reverse complement.
ATCGGGATGCTTAATATTTATAATTACCTGAAATCCACAGGAAAATACAATGAGCCGATGTGGCTTTCAAAAAAAATAAAAAGTGATGATCCTGCAAAGGTGATTAATGAAACAGCAGCTCAAAAAGGCCAGAAACTGTGCCTGAAGACGATAGATATTTTTTTATCGATCCTGGGGGCTGCTGCCGGGAATCTTGCCCTTACCGGTTTGACAGAAGGAGGAGTATACATCGGTGGAGGCATACCCCCAAAGCTCATGTGGAGATTCAAAGAGGATGTTTTCATGAATTCCTTTAAAAATAAAGGCCGGTTTTCCGGGCTGATGGAGAAAATACCCGTAAATATAATCCTTAACAATAATGCACCATTGCTGGGCGCTGCTATTGTTGCATTTAAAGAATGAACCTGCTCAATACATTTTATGTCGACAGCCCTTTTATATTGACACAATGTGACTGTTTTCGATAGTTTAAGGTTTCAATTCTGTAATTATTACAACCGAATCTGTTAAAGCATGAATAATGAGGACTACCAAGGAGAAATAGCCATGGAAAAGAAAATACTGATTGCTGTTGATGGAAGCATTCATTCCAGAAAAGCTATCGAATATTGTATCGATATGTGTTCATTTGTAAAAAATATGCGTTATATTCTTATCAATATCCAACCCAAGATATCTGAATTTCTCATTAAAGAGTCTAAGATAGATCCAAAGACACATTCGGCACTTAATAAACTAGTTAATAAAAACAAAGAAAATTCAATGAAAATACTGAATGACTCCATGGAGGTAATGGTGAAATCAGGGATCGATGAAAAATATATCGAAAAGGTATCCCTTCCTGTATTAAAAGGTACTGCAAAAGGAATCCTTGATTATGCCAAACAGGCACTTTGTGATGCAATTGTAGTTGGTGACAGAGGGACGTCAAAACTGGCTGAAGCCTTTACAGGCAGTATCGCCAATAACGTGCTGGATTACACTGACACTACCCCCGTGTGGGCTGTCGGTGGTAATATTAAAACACAAAAGATCATGGTGGCTGTGGACGGTTCCGAAAGCGCCTTAAAGGCTGTTGACCATGCAGCTCTCATGCTTTCAGGGAACACCGAGGTTCAAATTTGCCTTATGCATGTAACCCCGAAACTCAGAGATTACTGTACTATTGAATTTGATGAAAAGGCGGATGATATAGAGGACGTCATTACAAGTGGTGATAAGAAATGCGTAGACAGTTTTTATACGCACGCAAAGAAGAAGTTTATCGACGCCGGCCTGAGCGAGAATCAGATTAGAATATGGGACGTAGAAAGTAAATGGAGCGTAGGTAGAACCATAGTTGAAAATGCAAAAAAGGAAGGCTGCGGTACATTGATTATCGGAAGAAGAGGTGTCGACAATGCTTTCTTCATGGGCAGTGTTTCCCGATATATCCTTATTAATGCGTCAGATTGCGCTGTATGGCTTGTTCCGTGATTAATGCAAGGGGGGTGAAGGAAATTAAATTCCCCTCACCCCGCTTTCGTCAATTTTCTTCATTTTCCAATCAATTACAGTTCCTGACCTAAGAATACATTCATGGGGACATCTAAAAAGAAAACCATATCTGATAAACTTATTTTTTTTACACGCTACCCTGTCCCGGGAGAGACAAAAACCAGGCTTATTCCTGATCTTGGACCCACCGGCGCTGCCGATGTTCACCGAAAACTCGCACAAAATATAGTTGATGAAGGGAAGGCAGTTAAGAAAAGAAGGAATATTGATCTCGAGATATGCTTTACGGGTGGAAGCAGCAGGCAGATGAAAACATGGCTTGGCAGCAGCCTGTTATATGCGGAACAGACTCATGGGGATCTGGGTAGCCGGATGTACTCCGCTATTAAGAGATCATTACATGACGGCTGTGAAAAGACTGTTCTCATCGGTACTGATATCCCCGGACCACTTTCAGGTCATATTGAGAAGGCCTTCAATGCCTTGAATGAAAAGGATATTGTCCTGGGACCTGCAACTGATGGCGGGTACTGGCTTATCGGTATGAAAGAGCCGTATGATATTTTTAAAGGGGTATCATGGGGAAAAGAAACAGTACTCATGCAGACACTTAAGCTCGCGGAGCAAGAAGAACTTACTGTCTATATGCTTCCTCCGGTCAATGATATTGATACAGTTGACGATCTCGCCGAATGGAACCCTCATGGTGACTGGAAAAATCCCTATGTATCCGTGATAATCCCTGTTTTTAATGAAGAGGCCAGGATTGAAAAGGTCATTAAGAGGGTAACAAACCAGGACGCCGAAATTATAGCAGTCGATGGAGGGAGTAATGATAAATCAATCAGACTGGCTGAAAAACTTGGTGTGAAGATTGTAAAAAGCCCAAAGGGAAGAAGCCTGCAAATGAATGCAGGTACATTAGCCAGCAGTGGAAATAATCTTATTTTTTTGCACGCCGATACGATAGTTCCGGAAAATTATCCCAACCTTGTTTTTGAAACCCTCATGGATATAAGACCCGTAGTCGGGGCCTTCCGCTTTAAAACCGATATGGATAACGCAAAAATGAGATTTATCGAGTTTATGGCAAATCTGCGCTCCCGGTATTTTAATATGCCCTATGGTGACCAGGCTATTTTTATTTCAAGGGCGGATTTTATCAGGGCAGGAGCATTTCCGGATGTCCCTGTAGCCGAAGATATTTTTCTCATTCGAAGACTTAAAAAATCCATGAAGATAAAGACTATCCCGGAGAATGCGGTGACATCGGCCAGAAGATGGGAAAAGCACGGTTTTTTAAAAACAACATTTGTCAATGTTGCTATTTTTTTGGGGTGCTACCTGGAAATAAAACCGGAGAAACTATATAACATCTATCGACGGGCATGGTCCAGGTGACTTTTAAGCAATAGCCTTAAACCGGCTTTTGACAGCACCGCACACGGGGCAGTTTTCAGGAATTTCGTTTTTCGCTATATAACCGCATATCTGGCACACGTAATAGTCAGTTTCCCTGCCTTCCAGCATGTCATTTATCATGCTTTTATAAAGCATGGCATGACGTTCCTCAACATCCCTTGTCTGGGTAAATGCCTTCATTACTGCATTGTTTGCGTGTTCTTCTTCTGCGTCCAGAATCAGTTGGGGGTATTCGCTCGCCGTTGCCCTGATTTCATTTTCAAAGGCCGTTTTCAGGTTTTCTTCTGTTGTCCCTATTTTTCCACGCATCAGCAGTAGAAACCGGTTGGCATGGACTGATTCTGAATCGGCGACTGCCTTGAAAAGTTTCGCGGCATTCGTGTATTCCTCCTTTTCCGCTTTAAGTGCAAACGCTTCATTACGCAGGGATGCCTTGGATTCGGCGGCAAATGCCTTCCCAAGATTTTTTTCCGTCTTTTCTCCCATTTCTATTACCTTTCTTTTTGTGATTTATTGCTTTATTTCAGATTTTTTAATATATTGTTCGATAAATATAACTCAAACAGGCACACATGACAAAAGAATACTGGACAATTTCCGAAGTAACCGAGATATTCAATATGGATGAGGACACTATTTCGTACCTCGAAGAGGAGGAGATAGTATGCCCTGATTGTTTTGATGATTACCCGACCAAACGTTATTCAGCGGTTGAACTTGATAAGCTTCGCTTTGCCAAGATACTCATGGAGGATATGGAGGTAAATCTTCCGGGCGTTGAGGTTATATTAAGGATGAGGCAAAGCATGATTCAAATGCGGGAGCAGTTTGATGACATACTGGAAGACCTCGCCGGCCAATTAAAGGAAAGCCTGAAATAAATATCTCTCGCCCGTTCCCTTCGATCGCTAGAGCTCACAGAGAACACAGAGCAAAGCTTTTTAAAATCTCAATAAAAGTTTTTGTATTTCTCTGTGAACTCTGCGGGCTCTGCGAGATACATGTTTTTTGTTCTTGGCGGGTTGTTGAAGAGGATTATACATTACAGTATGAAGCCGTAGTGCACCAAGTTATAATTTTAAATTTCCCCTTACATCTTCTTTATAGTACTCATCCAGTTTTTTTGCAGCCTCGACAGCTTCCTGATCATCTGCCCGAGGCACCTTTACAATGATTTTGACCATCATATCGCCTCTGTTTTTTGTCTTCGGGTCAGTTGCTCCTTTTCCCTTTAATCTTAAAGTTTGACCGCTCTGGCTGCCCGGCGGGATTTTAAGGTTAACCATACCGTCTATAGTAGGAATGGAAATTGTCCCTCCTGAAATGGCTTCACTCACAGTTACAGGGACTTCAATGAGCAGATCATCATTTTCCCTCCTGAGGAACCTGTGAGGTTTTATGTGTATGATCAAATAAAGGTCTCCGGGTTGCCCGCCGTTTAATCCCGGTTCACCCTTTCCGGCAACACGGACCTTGCTCCCTTCCTTTACTCCCTTTGGTATTGTTACCCTGATCGTTTCAGTGGATGGCGTATGCCCCTGCCCGCCGCACTTCGGGCATGGCCGGCCCGTACTGCCATGTCCGTTACACGTTGGGCACTGCTTGGTGAAATTGATCGGTCCATCTGCAACATTGAGCCTGCCTGATCCTCCGCAGGTCGGACAGGTGCTCATGCCGGCGCTGGTATCGATACCTGATCCTTTACAGGCCTGGCACGGCTTCATTGTCTGCATTGACAGATCCGTTTCAAAACCTTTAAGGCCGGAGACAAGGTCAATGGTCATCTCATGTTCCATATCCCTTCCGCTGGAGGCCATGCCGCTTCTATAATCATACCCTGCCCTGCCTCCTCCTCTGCGGGAGCTGAAAAGATCACCGAACAGATCTTCATAGCTCTGGTATCTGCCAAAATCCTCGCCTGAAACCCCCCCGGTTGATGAACTGCCCGTCTCTTTTTGATATGCCCCCCATTTTTTGTATTCCCGGGCCTTCCCGGCGTCAAACCCGCTGTTCAGGCTGTCTTCACCGAATTCGTCATAGAGTTTCCTCTTTTCCGCATTACCAAGGCAATCGTATGCTGCGGAGATATCCTTGAACTTTTGTTCGGCATCCTTGTTTCCCGGATTAATATCCGGGTGCCATTTTCGGGCAAGCTTTCTGTATGCCTTTTTAATTTCATCCTGGGTAGATTCTTTTTTTACCCCGAGTATTTCGTAAAAATCTTTTGCCATATCTATATTATTTTCAGATTAATATGAGGTTATCCGTTTGAGGATTTCTTATACCATACAAACACTTTAATATTATTTATTGAAAAATACAGAATTAAAATTAACACATTGAGTCATCTGTCGCAATATTATTATATCCGGTTTCCGGAAAAGGTGTATCGCACCGGTAGTCGCATCCCGGTCCTCCTGCGCCGCTCCTGACTGTGGCAGATTTCTCGATCAGCGCTGTAAGCCTTCACTTTTCATTATAAATGGAGAATTCGCATATTCTGCTTTTTTTGTTTAAAGAAATAAATCTATTGTCCGATAAAATAATTAATATCTTTATTAGTATTTTGCCTGTTGAACCATGTGAAAGGTCGAAGAGATCCCCCCTCCCATCGGCCTTTCACTTTTTCAGGCTATGACCACCGCTTTATCGCCTGTATATAAAATTGTAAGTCGCATAGCCACATAAGATTTAAATAGGTTTTAAAATGGATAAAAAACAAAAATATGAAGATTTAGAGGAAAAAAATAGAAACCTTGAAAAGCTTCTCCAGGCAAAAGAAGAAAAAGAAATTAAGCTGCTTAAAAGAATTGGTGAGTTGGAGAAAACCGAAAAATACTTTAATGCATTTGCGCAAAACACTGAAGATTACGTTTTAATTTGTGATAGTGAAGGAGTATCCCTGGCCTTCAATGAGAGTTATAAAAAAAAAGGGGAAGAATTATTAAATATTGAAATAAAACCTGGCTTGAAACCGCATAAATTGTCAGGAAGACCTGAAGTAATAGAATACTGGGACACATTACAAAACAGGGTAATAAATGGAGAGAGATTTACAGCAGAATTCCATGATAAAGAGAATGATCAATATTTTGAGACTATATTTTGCCCTATTAAAGAAGATGGAGAAGTAACAGGTTTTACAGAAATAACCAGAAACATCACTGAGCACAAACGAATTGCAGGGGCATTAAAGGAGAGCAATTCATTTAATTCCAGCCTGCTTGATAACTCCCCTTCTGCGATACTGGTTTACCGTCCTGACACTACAATAATTTATGTTAATCCATTATTTGAAAAGCTTACCGGTTTTACCGGTAAAGAGGTGCGTGGTTTAAAAGCCCCGTACCCGTGGTGGATTGATGAACCTGAGTACGGTTCAGTCGAGAAGAGAAAGAAAGATATATTAGAAGGCGTTCACAGGGCTGAAAGACGTTACAGAAAGAAGAACGGGGAATACTCCTGGGTTGAAATTAATATAAAGCCTATATATCACGATGAAAAACTAAGTTATGTATTATCTATGTGGGTTGATATCTCCGACCGAAAAACAGCAGAGCAGGAAAAGAAGAGCCTTCGGGAAAATCTCATACGATCACAAAAAATGGAATCCCTGGGGCTTCTGGCCGGGGGTGTAGCCCATGACTTGAATAATGTACTGGCCGGGATTGTCAGTTATCCTGAATTGCTTTTAATGGAGTTACCGGAAGACAGTACTCTCAGAAAACCAATTCGAATAATAGAAGAATCCGGCCAAAGGGCGGTCGCTATTGTCCAGGATCTGTTGACAATCGCAAGGGGTATCGTCTCAGCGAAAGAGCCTCTTAACCTGAATGATATTATAAGCGATTATTTGCAATCTCCGGAGTTTAAAAAACTTGAGCAGTACCATCCGGAAGTTTCTATTGAGACCGACCTTGACAGCACCTTATTGAATGTAATCGGCTCCCATATTCATATCAGGAAAGCAGTAATGAACCTTGTGTCCAATGCATCGGAAGCCATTGAAAACAGGGGAAATATTTCGGTGTCCACCATGAACCGCTATGTAGATAGACCTTTAAAGCTTTATGATGACGTAAAGGTTGGTGAATATGCAGTGATCTCCGTATCGGACGATGGTATGGGAATTTCATCTGTGGACATCGACAGGATATTTGAACCCTTTTATTCAAAGAAAGTAATGGGAAGAAGTGGTACGGGTTTGGGTCTGGCTGTCGTCTGGAATGTAGTAAAGGAGCATAACGGATATATAAATGTCACAAGCGGTAAGGATGGTACAACCTTTGAGCTGTATTTTCCTGCAACAAGGAAAAAAGTATTAGATAAGACCTTGTCCATACCTATCGAAAAGATCAAAGGAAAAGGCGAGAAGATACTGGTTGTTGATGATATGAACAGCCAGAGAGAAATAATCTGTAACATCTTAAGGAAATTGGATTACAGCGCAAGCCCGGTTTCCGGCGGAGAGGAGGCCGTAAAATTTATAAAGGAGAACAGCGTTGATTTAATCCTCCTTGATATGATTATGGAGCCGGGAATAAATGGCCGGGAGACCTATGAGAGAATAACAAAGATTAAGCCCGGCCAAAAAGCTCTTATAATAAGCGGTTTTGCTGAGACATCTGAGGTGGAGGCAACCCAAAAATTAGGTGCCGGTCAGTTTGTTAAAAAACCATTAACATTACAGAGGATAGGGCTGGCTATAAAGGAAGAATTAGAGAAATCATAGTCCGGGTATTTATTTATATTTTCTATTTCCATTTAAAACGCACCCGATCACCTGACTGCGAAAGCCGCAGACTGTAGCAGATCAGGTGCATAGCGATGATGTTGGGCGGAAGGCCACTGCTGTTATTCAGTTTTTTTCGCAAATCCATGGATCGCTTTGAGACGTTTGTACTCTACCAACGTAAGTATGATCACAAGCACATCCGCAATAGAGAGCACCAGGAGAAAAGGCGAATGTGTATGGATGTATCGATAGAGTTGATATATAACAAATAGCAAAAACGCTACAATTGCCGCCGGGTAAGCCCAGCGGCGCTTAAGCAGGAGACCCGCCACTAAACCGGCTTTGACCAAGCCATGCCACAATAAATACGCGGCTGCGAACATTGTAACACCTTTTGTGAGACTATGCGTGCTATTGAGAAGATATGTTGCAACCAGATCTCTGGGGTCTTCGCTTAACTCGTGCTGAATGAGGGCTCGTATTAAGGCACTGATATGATCTGGAGAGACAAAGAACAGCAGAATGCCGCCGATTATTTCGAGCGCGCCGTCAATTCCTTTGACAATTACGCTAATACTGAAGAAAAGATGAATGCCCTGATACTTCTTTTTTGGATTCATTGCCTACCCCTGTCTGGATCGGGTCGCCCCCCAACGCATAACCCGCAAGGGCGGTAAGCCTTGTCTGAGTTAGTGCGATGCTTGTGTGTTTTCTTGAAGTATTTTGGATAGATTATCAGAGATCCATGCATTGATGCTTTTTCCAGTCTTTTTTGCCTCGATAGAAATGGTTTTATGAAGTTCAGGATCGACACGTACAACGAATTTACCAGAATATGGCTTTTCAGGTTCTTCGCCGCGAGATGCACAAAAATCAAGAAAATCGTCAATAGAGTCACGAAAAGCTTTGCGTAATTTTGTAACTGTTTCACCTTGAAAGGCTACGACATCTCGCAAGTTTATTACTTCACCATAAAAAATATTTGCCTCATCACTAAATTCGACTTTACCAAAATATTCTTTATATTCCATTATGATATCAAGTCAAGCGGATATTATCGACACACAACGTTTCGGCTCATGGGCGTGGTTTTTACGCTGTCATCAGCAGCAGTTAGGCGCTTTCGATCCAAGACTCAAACAGTGGACACCTTCAATACCAATAATTTATTTTAAGCCTGCTTTCCTAACTTGAATTGCACACTGCTAAAAATCATCAAGTCCACAATAAAGATATAAATAATAACCTGCATCACCGGTGGGAGGAGCGTAGCGAGTACCCTCAGTGTGAATGCGTTATCTGTTTTTAGGTGTTGTGAGTGAAACAGTTGAAACCACATTGCAAAACTCACCATGTAGACTGGCAATATGAACAGAAAAAATATCTTCCGCTTTATACTTTTTCCCATCAGGGCCCTGCCTGTCGAAGGTAGCGGTTGCGTCTGCGACTAGCAACACTTTGAAGCCAAGATTGCCGGCCATACGAGTCGTTGTTGAAACACACTGGTCGGTGGTTAAGCCTACAATGACAATTTCTTCTATGCTGTTATCACGAAGATATGATTCGAGTTTAGTCCCTATGAAAGCGCTGTGGACTGATTTTTTAAAAACTGGTTCCCCCTCAATAGGCATAGCTTCTGGTTTGAATTCTACCCCGGGCTGATTAGGCCGAAGAGGAGAATTTAACTCAACAGAGCAATGTTGAATATGAATAACTGGACGTTTTTCATTCCTCCAAAAACTGATCAAACGTGATATGTTGGCTTCTGCATCAGGATTATTTCTTTGCCCCCATTTTGGGTCGTCAAGACCTTGTTGCACATCAATTATGATAAGAGCTGTATTTGAAGTGATTTTATAATCCATTTAATTCTCCTAATTTTTAGTATGAGTTTAAATGCAGATAACCCCCAAACCCCGCAGTGAACGGGGAACGAAGCCTTTTTTAAAGGCACGTTAACAGCAAGCTTCGATTTAGCTTTAGCGACCCGGCCCTGCGAATCCCGTGGATGGTGAGGTTATGTGTCCCCTATTTCCCCTATTTCCACTAACTTAGTTATACGAATTATTCCTTTAACCATGGAAGGAAGACATCCGCATCTTCTCCATACCATTGTTGGATGTGGTATTTCATGACACTTTGGAATCCAATTGTGTCGCATAGCTGCATTAAATCTTTGTGTGAGTAGGCCTTTCCCTGAAGGCGAATACCAGGACGAAATCTTGTAAGGCGAATCGTACTTTCGATCAGTGCATCATAAGTTAGTATCAAGCGATCATAATAAGAATTCATCTGCTGTAAGAGCCCTATGTCCCTTCGACTCATCTCCCCGCGTCTGCCGATGATAATCAGCGTCTTAATACGAGGCGATGAATAGTCGCATTCGTAGAATTCCCGACAATAAAAGTGCTGACGCAAAAATGAAGGATTCTCTCGCATCCAGGCCATCCAGTCCTCAACTTGACTTATTGCAAGACTAAGAGCCTGTTCAGGTTCCCCATTATTGGTAAAAAGAACATCTTTTGGACGCCCAAGTTTAACCATTATTAATACAGGACCGTTGATGCTAGACAGAAGTACAAAATCCGCAGTGTGCTTCGCACCAAATCGGAACTCGGATATTCCAAGATAGTGTTGCCCATTAGTCGATTCCGTCAATATGGGCAGAGTATTTGCAAGAAGGTTACGTATCTCGATTTCGTTGTTTGTGTTGAGGAGGTCAGAGAATTGATCGAGACGTTCATCTATCTTAAGATGCTCAAACTCGCAAAAACGAGAATCCATCAGTGGATTACTTTTGTTCGGCATATATTTCTCTCCCGATATGCATTACAAGCCGCGCATACGAACTTACCATAAAAACATTAAAAGGTTGATAATCATCCGGTGATAAAAAAAGCAAAGAAAAAAAGCCCGGTCGTCGGGTAGCCGGGGGATGTTACCACCCCCAAGCCCCCCAAGAACCGTACTTGAGACTTTCGCCTCATACGGCTCAAGCATTGATAAGGCATTGTTACACACCCGCCAGAAAGATATATATCTCTACTGACTTCACGATACGCGCCTTTTGGAATACTATTTTCATAGCCTGTACGGCCGTCAATACCATAAATGATACATCATCCACACCAGTACAGTTATTCACTCCAGAACGTTTCCCGTGATTCAACACCGTGCCGGAAGTCTGCTCTCTTTCGAGCCGGGCAAATCTTGAACCCGTATCCAGCCCATTACAGGTTGGCATTCGCTTTCTCCAGCCTCATCTACCCGCATTCCCATAGGTCTTCCTTTCTATCGGTTAACTTTCCTTAAAATAAAGGAGAAATACGGGCTTACCAAGTTCCGCCTTTAATACACAATGGGTTAGCGCCTGTCTGTCCGCCGGGGGAATCATAGATCACGTGGGATGAAACTAAAGCAGCCCAACCATACCCCTTGCCATTTTGGCCCAGGCTTGTCAGCACATTTAGCCTGTTAGCGCATAACGACGTTTATCAACAGTTTGCATATGCTGCACATACCATCATTTATAGCTACCATCCGGATTTGTGCTTCCAGAGTTGAGGTCTTCTCATGATTCCCTCTCCAGGCATAATGCCAAGGGCTACATTGTCCTTCGGGCTTCGCACAAAATCATTACTGATAATGCACGCCGAAGTATAAAACTGCTGGTGATACAGCAGGTTGGATCTTCGTCCAACAATATATAAAGGCGACTTCTTGTCGCACTTAGTTGATGCATTTGTTCTACCTTTCTCTGCCTTCCCGGATAATATCTACAATTTCCTGTGTAGAGACCTTGGCTTTAATTGAAGGGACATCTAATGGAGACTTAGCACTTTTCTCCGGAATCAATGCAAATGTTCTACCGTCCTTTCTTCGGATTAGTACTTTACCTGTACTTTCAGCTTGCTCAAGTACAGAGGAAAGTTTTTGTCTGGCTTCTGAATATGTATATATCTGCATTTTAAACCTCCAATGTTTGTATATTTAATTTATTAGCCATTGCTTCTAACTTTTTATCCAATGTCAATAGCGGTGCATTATATCTCAAGGCACAATCAAGGAAATAAGCGTCGTAAGCATACATATCAGTCTTTTTTGATATTTTTAGTGAATTGATAAAATCCGGTTCAATATAACGAAGAGGTATACTTTTAAATATTGCAATGCCTTTTTCAGCCTCCTGTATTGTTAGTCTTTTTTGTTTAAACATTGCAGAAAAGGCATTTCCAATTTCCCAGGGAATTGAGCCCGGCCCTATAAGGCTGTTTCCAGCGGTAATGTCGACTATGATATCACGTTCCGGTTCACCAACGATAACGGCTATTAATGCTGATGTATCAATTATTATCTCCATATATACCTCCAAGAAGTAATATTTGACAATTGTACAACAGTAAATGTATTTGTCAACTATTGAAAGGTACCCAAAATCCGAGATTGAAATAGAACAAGTCTCTAGAATATATAATTCAAGCCAAAAAAAAGGGTAGAGAGGGTCTGCGCTACATCTTTTTTTGCCGGGAGCTGGTGCTGATTCACCATCATAACTGAGACAAAGGCAATCTACCTTTGCTTCAGACACACCTCACCCTTTAAGTTATTATTCTCCAAGGATATCCGTTCTACCTTCTAGGTGTTTGCAAACTCCCATATCCTTAGACGAATATCGTCAAACAATGAAAAGAAGCTTCTACTCACTTTGAGATAAATCTGGCCACCATGAAATACTATCTTTCCGGCTATCTGGTACAATCTCCATCTGACCGTTTGAACCTGATAATGGTGCCAGCTTTTACCAAGTGCCTTAAGGATAAAAAGCCGGTATGCATTATATGCCAGAGCGCCTATTCTGAAATATACAGCATTGGCTTCCGTCTGACCACAAGGCATTCTTTCCATACCAAACCCTATCTTGAGATCCTTTATTCGGTTTTCGCTACAATCGCCACGCTGATTGTACCACCACACTACCCTTTCCGCTTGTTCAAACTTATTAGTTACTATTACAGTATACTTTACCTTCTCACCTTCTTCTTCAAACATATTCTGCTGATAGGGCCTGCGGATCACTATAAGACGGAAACTGTTCTCAGTCTTATTCATAGTGTGAATAGCTTCAGCTATATATCCTCCTTTATAGGTGCGCCAATCCTCTTCCGGGATATTATTTATCACCTTTAATACTGCTGCGTCTAAATCACCGCCTATAGCAAATTCAATCCCTTCTTTTTCACAGTAATTTATTATATCAGCCTGATACCCGGCGCTGTCAGACCTGAATGCTTTAACTTCTTTACCCTTCGGAAGTTGACGACGACAGTATTTAATAAATTCAAGGTTTCTCCCTCCAGGGGATTCATTACCCTCCCTGAAATCATCTCCCAATACCAATCCATTTTCTGCTATATGACCAACCATCGGCATATAACCCTTAAATCCCTTATAGGTCATTTTTGCCGATTCCTTCTCCGCTACTATCCCTGTTGCATCTATATCAAGAGTATACCCCTTGAGACCATCATACTTCATGCCTCGCTTTAATAGTTGCCTGTTAACTTTGCCAAGCCCTTCAAGACCACCATTCTGTCCTGTCCTACGTAACCAATCTCCTATAGCATCTGATGAAGGAACTCGGTCTAATGGTAATATCTCTCGCATCCCTTCATCCCCTCTTATCTCTCGAGTGTCCTCCAGGTTTCTTCCTCCACCATTTAATGTCAATAGAATGGGGAACACATATTCTGAGGCTTTATACCCAGCGCCACTGCCAGGCTTTGGTAAGTATTTATCTACTGTCTTTAATATGCCCAAGCCCACCGCAAATTCTCCAAACAGACTCAGGCCTGCATGAGAAGTTATCATATCTTTGGTCATTTCTAGCTTGAATGGAAGAAGACTTTGTCGTATCATCTTTTTCACCTCGTTGGTTCAGTTTGTGTTTCTTTGGCGTTACACATATCTACCTGATTCAACGAGGTTTTTCAATTTATAACTCCATTTTTATCTCTTCAATCGCGGGTTTTGGGAGGTAGAACGCTCGGCATAAGGCGCGGCGGATTTTTGCCGTCGCTCTTAATGCCGTTGTTGGGGGAAAATCTGTACTTTAGAATTGCCAGATTAAGATTACAGTTACTTGAACTATGATCCTATCGTACGACAATTTTTAAAGTTTAATGTAATCAAGTTTTGAATTTTATTTTGATCAATTCCCCAAATATTGCTTAATTCTTCATATATATTTTTAACAACAGATATAGGACGTTTGGTTAAAAATGGTCCATCTGATTCTATAAGAATTTGTTCTTTTGAAACATGTTCAAGAATTGTTCTATGTCTGCTTTTAAGCATTCTGTGATTAATAGAAAAATAATGCCCCATTTTTGCCAATTCTGCTGCAGCTTCTTGTCCACCGGTAAAATAATGAAAACAAACCGGTCCTATACCGTATTCATCAATGAGCATTGCTAATTCACTATGGGCATTTCTGCTATGTACAGTGACAAATTTTCCCTTGCCAATTGCCGGCAAAATCTTTCTCAACATATCAATTTGCAACGTTTTATTTTTCTTTCCTTCAGTGGACAAATTGAGTCCTATTTCGCCTATGAACTCGACTGATCTAACAATGTCAAGAAAGATAGAAACCTCAGAATTACCCTCTATGGCTCTAAGAGGATGAAGGCCCAAGGCTGGACGAATAATTTTAAACGCCACAACATGGGGCAAAGCCATCGTGTAATGGCTCGGTAGCATTGTGGCCATAACGCAAATGGTCTGGGATTTCTCGTAGGCTTTAGCCATAGAGATTGGATCGTCGAACATATCAATATGACAGTGAGTGTCGATATACATAACGTGTATTTATAGCAGCTCAACGTGATTAAGCCACAATTTAACCTCTTCTCTCAATTGTTGTACCAAAGAGATAAATTCATCTCGAAGATTAATATCAAGTCGATTATTTCCTCTTAGCACTCTCCAAATTTCCATCGGAGAATGATTAGCCTCAATGAAATCCATAAATCGTAAATCGGGACGCTCTTCATTATTTCATTATCTTAAACTGGCTTTTCAAGAGCATAATTACCTTCCCTGGCTATTAACTCCCCACGCTCTACTGATAACCCTATATTGGATATACTCATCTCCAGTCTTTTAGCCAGTGTGGTATGGGATATGCCCAACTCCCTTGATGCCCAATAGCATAATAGACTTCTTGCCTTTACTTTCCTCTCCTGCCTCCCCCTGGAATACACCTCATCCTGTTCAATACCTAATACTTCTTCAACACCTTCCGCTATACGTTCCAGATCATACCCCTGCCGTTTCAGTCTGTGTTTTCTTTCATAGCTTTCTTCAGATTGTGAGATCATTAAATCAACAAAATCAGAATCTCCCAGTATCCTTTCGTCGCTCATGATATGAGCACCGGCTTTTAGTTTTTCTTTTGCTTCTATCCAACCTCCAAGACTTCGTATAAGACCACCACCGGTCAACTCACTATTTCGGCCCTGATTTAATCCCTTTTTAACAAAGGATTCATATCCTTCTCTGGCTCTTCTTTTATTCTTTCAAAAATGTCCCAGGACATATTCAATATCCTGCCAATCATATTTCGAGCTATCCATTATCGCCCCATGACCGCAATATTTGTACAACTTTAATTCATCAAGGGTATTAACAATTCCAGCTCGAACAGGGTTCAGATGAACATACCTAACCAGTTCAAGTAGATATAAATCTTCCTGGCATACTATGGATTTGTATCGGTTCTGGAATAACTGCCCCCGTCTCTTATGTCTGAGGTTAAACCCTATGACATACCCTGTAAGAAGGCGCCTCATAAATCTAGATAATGGGTATCCGCCTGTTCGGATAAGAAAATGGGCGTGGTTTGACATAAATACCCATGCATAGCATTTTATATTCATCTCGGGGCAGAGCTTAGAAAGTCTTTCAATAAAATCTTTACGATCTTTATTGTTACGAAAGATGTTTCGTCCTTCTATCCCGCGGATCATTACATGATGTAATACTCCTGGGGCGTCAAATCTCGCTGTTCTTGGCATGAGGACAATTTAATCTTATACAATCAGTCTGTCAACTGTAATAATGAAGAGCGTCCCGCTTTACAATATCTATTTTGAAAAAGTTGCCCATGTCTTTTATGTCGGCGGTTGTATGTAACCGCGTATCCGGTTAGAAGTCTTCTCATTACAGTTGATATCGAATCTGTACCAGTTCTTAACAGAAGATGAACATGGTTTGAAAGTAGTGCCCACGCAAAACAGGAGGTAGATGTCTCTTTTACTATACTGCCAAGACGTTCTATAAAATTGTCTCTATCTTTATTATCTTTGAATATATCATTACGCTCTATACCTCTTATCATTATATGATGAAGAGCGCCTGGAGCGTCTATTCTTGATTGGCGAGGCATAAAATATGAGTACTAAAAATAGAAATATTGTGTCAAGTCATATTTTCATGGACGTCCCCTTTGATTACTCCGCGCCTTCTTGAACCCTGGATTAGTACCGAGCTTTCGTTCCTCAAGCATCGGTTACTAATCCTTTGTTTGTTGAACCCTGGATTAGTACCGAGCTTTCGTTCCTCAAGCATCGGTTACTAATCCTTTGTTTGTTGGCTGCCGCCAACCTGTTTAATTTGTTTTTGACTGCTTACTTTCTATTACTGACTTTTAAAGACTTGGTGCTTTTTGAATACTGTGTTTCTGGATGCTTCTTTTTACTATATTCCACCAAAGGCGGACAAGTATTTTTATTTTAATTTCAAAGGAATTTCCGGGGAATGGATTTCCTTTGTTTTTTGTTACCTTTTTATTTCCAGATCAATTCTCGCGCCTTTGAGTTACATGTTATTTGCAACTGCCTTCCCTCTGTCACCATGGCCTTCTTTTTATTCTGCTTTTCCAGCACGCCAACGTGTGCATTACAGGCCGGGCGGTGCATACCTATTTACCTTGTTAAAGACTCGAAGGTTGATAGTTAGCAAAGAGTAAAAAAAGCGTAAAAAATAGCCCGGTCGTAGTAGATGCGATTGTTATAGATTTTATTTTTTATCATTTATTTGTTTTATAATTTTTTCCATGAAAGCAACATATTCAGGATTAGCATCCAATTCTTTCTGATAAATCTCTTCATTCTCTGTTCCTTCAGTTAGCTTGTCGATATTCTGAAGTATTTTCTCAACTATCTCTGGATTGCTATGAAATTCCTTTTCCATTTCTTCGTATGATTTATCTTTGCCATATGTAATTTCAAGCAACGTTTTTAAAATAGAACTATGATGAGGCATGTTTTTCATTCTCTCAAACATTTTTTCATATCTTTTTGTAATATCACTTTTTTCAGTCATGATTTTACCATTCCAATTTTGCTATTTTAAAATATTATTTCTATAACGGTGCTGATTACCGGCCTGGCAAGCGTTTCAGCCAGGTCCGGTAGATTAGCGTGTTATGTGTTTTCATCGGCTGCTTCTTTCCCCAGAAGTTTAAAAGTTGCGTCTATAAAGAATGGAATGTATTTGTCTAACATTTCATTTCTTTTCTCTAGAAGTTCCTTTGATAATTTCGCAGCCTTTTTCTTATCTATTAGCCCTAAGTCATCCAGTACATGGAAGTACCTATTACAGTTGTCTGTCATCCACATATCTAGGTGACTTTTAAGGTCTCCTTCATTTACCATTTACTATCCCCTCTACAAAACATAACGACCGGCATTACAGGCCGTGCGGTTCACACCAACTTACCATGTTAAATACTTAAAGGTTCAAAGCTGGTAGATAGATTAAAAAAGGCGAAAAAATAGCACGGTCGTAGTAGATGCCCTTGTTAAGTT
The DNA here is from genome assembly GCA_963702205.1 of uncultured candidate division Zixibacteria bacterium. GTDB lineage: Bacteria > Zixibacteria > MSB-5A5 > GN15 > PGXB01 > CALAMC01. The sequence goes on along the minus strand of OY969724.1, from coordinate 95,525 downwards.
ACCTACCGCGAACCTCGACAGTTACATCAGGTGCATCTTCCCAATTTATGGGCTTAATGTCTGTAACACATGATGAGCCTGGACGAGTACTTTTATATGAATTAACTCCTGTAACCTTACCATCGTAAAACCAAAATATACGATAATCATGGAATCCAAACCCTGCACCTGTTTGACAATATTGCCAAGCTTCATTTTTGCCTTTAAATTGACGGTCGTCAGGAGGTCCCATAATTTTCATAACATCTTCTTTGGTGGCACCATAATTAACAAGCGCAGCTTTTTTTTGTAATGTTCCACATGATACGATAAAAAGCAGTATGAGGATTGATATAAAGAATTTTAAATATTTCATTTTATTTTTCTCCTGATACCTTTGGTAACTTAACGGTGCCCTTAACAGGCCGGGCGGCGTTTTTTCGCCCGGTCATAGTTGAAGGGCGGGTTATGCTATTTTTTAATTTTTTTTAAAAAGTCACGATCAATAACTGTAAAATCTTTATAGGTGTATATCTTTCCATCAATAGCAGGGACTAAAGTCCAAGAGGACCACCATCTACCTCCCATTTTTACCTCAACATTTATAGTTCCACCTTTTTTATTGTTTAAATACTCTCTTAATTCATTGTCTATACTTAGTTCGATTATTTTATTGTTTGTGTCATGTTGATAAAGAATAATTCGATCTCCACCTGTTTCCCCTTTAGGCAAGTTAGTCCAACCTGCTTTGAAAACAGCAGTTTTTTCACCATAAGTATTGATGACATTTATTACATACCAAGTTGCAAAAAGAAAACCGATGCAACCTATAGCTATTATAATTTTAATCAATATTTTCATATTTACTAAAGCATAACGTGGTGCATTACAAGCCGGGCGGTGCATACCAACTGACCATGTTAAATGCACGAAGGTTTATAGTTGATAAATGTTTAAAAAATGGCGAAAAAAAAGCCCGGTCTTAGTAAATGCGTTTGTTCTGTGCTCAGTATAAGCCACGATTATTCCCACTAATAATAGATTTTAAATATTCCTGAGTTTTCTTATTGATTTGTTGTTCACCATTGTAATGTCTTTCAAGTTTTATCCGAGCGGCCTCCGCTTCATTAAGATGAACACCTAAAGACTGGAGATCATTAATTGCCGCAATTAATTGTATTTTAAATTTGCGCTTGTAGTCATGAAGGATATTATTGCCTTTATATTCTTTTACCCAACTTTTACCTTTAGCGCGTCTCTTCTTTTTCTTTTTTGTTACTTCCATTAAATTCTCTTTGCACAGAACGACAGGTATTACAAGCCGGGCGGAGCAAACCGATAAACTATTTAAAACCTATAAAATTGATACTTGTAAGGCGAAACATAAAAAGCAAAGAAAATAGCCCGGTCTTAGTAGATACCATTGTTGGCTGCCGCCAACCTGTTTAGTTTGTTTTTGACTGCTTACTTTCAATTACTGATTTTAAAGATTTGACGCTTTTTGAAAACTATGTTTTTGGATTTATATTAATTTGATTTTATTTTCAAAGAATTTCCGGAAACAGGAATATCCGGATTTATTAAATGGCTTTGTTTTAACTCCTGAAAATATTCAGATCAATTCTCGCGCCCTTGAGTTACATGTTATTGGTAACTGACTTCCCTCTGTCACTATGGCCTTTTTTTTTATTCTGCTTTTCCAGCACGCCAACGGCGCCCTTAACATGCCGGGCGGCGCCTTATCGCCCGGTCATTTGTTGAAGGGCTTGTTATATGCTTTTTAGGTCTCATTTTTAATTTTTTCTTCTATTTCCTTAATTTCATTTCTCAACTTCTTAGGAATTAAAAACTTGTGGAATAAAAGAATTGGACAAAGAATATAGGCAACAATTTTTTTAACACTGCTACTACTAAGATAAAGACTTAATGCAATATCAAGAAATATAAAAGTTAAGATGGTATCGAAAAAATATTTTGTATTATTATGGTATACGCAAAAACCCAAAAAAGATAATAGAATAAAGACACCTATTGAAAGGTGGATATAGTTGATTTTATTATTCTCATATTCTTGTTTCATTTAACTATAGCCCTATAACGTGAAGTTAAGGAGCCCGGCGGTTTTATTGCAACTAGCCTCATGCCCCTAAGATACTTGTTAATATTGACTCTGCTCACTCGGCGATATAGTAGCCGGGTCACCTTGAACGCATGGTTAAAGGTTTTAAAGAACTACATTAAATGGCATTGTAAGTGCTGAAACCATTGCTGCTGCGAAAAATAATGAACGTATTACCTTTTCAAACTTCCCATTCTCAAGACGATATTTCCGTGTCCTCTGTAATCCCATGATAAAAAAAATAATTGGTAATATCAGCAATGGTATAATCAATAATTTAGCTGATGACCATAGAACAGGAATTGATCCGATTGCTACAAATACAGCAAAAAACATCCAGAAAATTGCCATAAATTTATTGGGAGTTGTTCCTATATATTCCATTTTATATTTCCTTGACCTTTAACGTATTGCATTACAAGCCGGGCGGCGCAAACCGATTCACCTTGATAAAGACTCGAAGGTTGATAGTTTGCAGAGAATTAAAAAAAGCGTAAAAAATAGCCCGGTCTTAGTAAATGCGCTGGTTCTATGACATTTAATTTACAAATCCATTGTTTTACTGACAAAGAAGTCTTTGATATCTTTTTCTTTAAAATACTTTAATGATTTATAAGAAATATATGTTCCAATCGGAAAACTGACGAATAAGATGTATAAAAATACTTTGAGCATATGATAGCCCCATATTTTTTGTTGAAGGATTCCTATGCCCATTAAAAGGTACCAAGCAATATTGATACACGCAAAAACATCAAATGAAGTTCCTAATTCAGGTTCACGAACCAAAACGAAGTAAAATAGAAAAATGAATACACCAATACAAATGGATATTTGACCTCCAATTTTTACTGGTTTGAAATCTTTATAATCTCGCATCATAGTTATTTTTTATGACATAGAACGTGAAGTTAAGGAGCCCGGCGGTTTTATTGCAACTAGCCTCATGCCCCTAAGATACTTGTTAATATTGACTCTGCTCACTCGGCGATATAGTAGCCGGGTCACCTTGAACGCATGGTTAAAGGTTTTAAAGAACTACATTAAATGGCATTGTAAGTGCTGAAACCATTGCTGCTGCGAAAAATAATGAACGTATTACCTTTTCAAACTTCCCATTCTCAAGACGATATTTCCGTGTCCTCTGTAATCCCATGATAAAAAAAATAATTGGTAATATCAGCAATGGTATAATCAATAATTTAGCTGATGACCATAGAACAGGAATTGATCCGATTGCTACAAATACAGCAAAAAACATCCAGAAAATTGCCATAAATTTATTGGGAGTTGTTCCTATATATTCCATTTTATATTTCCTTGACCTTTAACGACGACACTAACAGGCAGGCGGGGCGTACCTTTGAAGCTTGTTGCATTATATAACTTCGCGAATCTTTGCGGTTCGATTCGGCAAGAAAAACCAGCCTGTCCTTGTTTAGTGACTTGTTGGCTGCCGCCAACCCATTTAGTTTATTTATGACTGCTTACTTTCAATTACTGATTTTTAAAGATTTGTTGCTTTTTGAAAACTATGTTTTTGAATGATTCTTTTTATATTTTTTTGATTTATTTTTCAAAGGAATTTCCGGGGAATGGATTTCCTTTGTTTTGTTACCTTTTTATTTTCAGATCAATTCTCGCGTCCTTGGATTACATGTTATTTGCAACTTCATTTCCGCTGCCCCTGAATTCGATTTTGTTCTATTCTATTGACAGCCAATAATGGCGATAAGGCGCTGGCGGGTAATGGTACCGATGGGCGATAAAGTGTGAAGACTATTAATACCACTGAATTTCAATCGGCAAGAAAAACCAGCCAGTCGCGCTTAATTGCCGGGTTATGTTTTATTCAGAATATTGCTCAAAATCTTTTGCAACCTTTTTGATTGATTTGGTTTCTTTGTAAAAGGTAAGTTTTAAACCATACCTACCATTCGACATTTCTTTTATTTTACAAGTTACCTCTTTCGGTAATTTATGGATGTTATCAGTATAGTAGGATTTACCAACCTTTTTAATTAAACCTTTTTTGATTAAATCATCGAAATCAATTGGTGTAGCCAATATTTTAGTTTGTTCTGCTAATGTTTTTCTCATTTCTCTTAACTCTTTTTCATCCATATCACTTTCCTCCGCATACAATGAAAAACATAACGAGCTGCATAAGCGGTTTGGCGGTCTTTTCGCCAAATCGGCTTAATGCGTTTGTTCGGCGTTTTAATAGGGATAATTTTCTATCCATGTTGGAGTTTTTTCCATGTTTACAGCAAAATAATCGATTAGATTTTTCGATATTTTTGCCATGTCAGGGAACTCTTTATAAAGTAATGAATTCCAAATAGTATTATCATTAGGGCCAGAGGATTTCCTATCTTTAGACTTCAAATGAATGATTCTATCTCTGACATCTTTTAACCTTTTATAGTCATGCCAGATTCTTTTATTTTTTGGACTTTTAATCCCAAATATTTCAGGAAGAACCTCACCATATTTTACATCGATATTTAAATACTTTTCTATTTGGTCTTTATTATATTCTTCAATACATTTTGCATCTTTTCTTTTTATCCTAAAAATATAATCATCAGGAATAACTTCATTTGCATATGTTTCTAAAGAGCTAAAAGCAAAAACAACAGCAGCACATAAATTTTCAATAAAATCGATTGCATCGGTGTCTGAAATAAAGCTTAAATTTCCATCTGCATGCTTGATTTTCGATTTGTCAGAAATAATTTTATTCGCTTGTTGATATGATTTGCTTGAAATATTTAAAAACATTGCTGTAGCATTAGGCATTGGTATCCCAATGTTAATTTTTTTATCAAATTTTGCTATTGCTGTGAGGCATACTTTAGAACCAGCAGGAAAAGTAATATTTGACCATGGTGATTTAAAAGGTTTTGCGAGTGTTGATACAGCTTGCAATCGCCAATCACTTAATTCTTTATTTTTACCTTCGTCTGTCATATTTTCTTCCACCTAGCCGAACGTAGAATTAACGAGCGTGCGACGCCTGCCAATAAAGGTGCTTAGAAGAATGAACGTTGCAAACCTTTAAAGACCGATTTGGCAAGATAGTAAGCACGTCACGTTGAATGAATTGTTACACGTCTTTGTCGTTCTCATATTCTTTTTTAAGCTTTTTATAATACTTGCGCTTTTCTTTCTCCAAAAATTCGGGATCTTGTTTCGTTCTTGAGCTAGGTTGAGTACAGGAATCAGATTCTATGACTCTTATTTTTATTTCGTCTCCAGCCTCAATTTCTCTCTTTAACCATTTGAGATTTTCATGGTTGTTGTTTCCATGAGTTATAAGACCTCCCACATCTAAAAAGAGTTCTTCTTCTGATACTTCAGAACACGTCTCTGCAGGAGCTTTTTTTCTTTTTACCCAAGTCAATATAGAACTGATAACACCATATTCCTGTTCAATTCCAGCAGTGCAGATTTTTTCACCATTGATTGTAATTTCAAAGCAAATCATATTATTTCCTTTGACGTGTAACGATTAACTAACGAGCACGCGGTGCCCGCCATCATAAGATGATTAAATGTTAATATTTTGCAGACCACACAAGGCCGATTTGGCGAAATAGTAGCGTGTCACGTTGAGTTGCATGTTATGGTTTTTTTGATAAAAACTCATATATTAGGTCTGAATATTTTACCCAACCCCTAGCGATATTATTGGCTTTATCAAAATTTCGCTGTTTATAAAATGCCCCCCAATTACTAGGATGGTAGGTGTGTAACCAAAATACTTGCCTATTGTTTAGCTCAATTACTGATGCGAACTCATCAATACGATTATAGATTGTATCCTGCAAAAACCAGATAGCTTCTTTTGCTTCATTACCTTGGGTAATGACAATATCTGGTGACAAGATCTTTATTTCGCCTCGCAAATATTTTTTACAGTTTCTGAATAATATAGCATTTGCCTTTTTTTTTGCTTTTTGTTCATGCAACATTTAGCGGAGTTGGCATGAGCAAAGAATTTGTTAACCTCTTGTATTTTTAGTTTTTCATTAAAATGCCGTAATACGTACCATGCTAATTCGTGTGTCCTATACCAATGTTTGTGTTTTGGTAAAGACAAAACATCTTCATCTATTTCCTCTTGCTGTCTTACAGCTAGGGGAAGTCGGTTATCATCGTTTTTGTCGCCGCTGCCAGAATCCAATGATAAAAACAATAATCTCGGAAGTAAATTGATTTCATATCCAGAACTAACGAAAGCAGATTTTGGTCCTGTAAACTCGGTACAATCACCCTTGCACCGGAATTTGTAGGCACAAGTAAATGATGTTGCGAGGATTCCGTTTTCTTTATAGTAATTTTTTAACTCTTCTATCATATGTCTTTGGCCCATAACGATTAACTAACGAGCACGCGGTGCACTCCACCATAAGATATTTTTAAGTATGAATGCCGGTAACCTTTAAAGGCTGATTCGGCAAGATAGTAGCGTGTCACGTTGAGTGCCATGTTAAATGCAGTTTATGTAAATACTTCATTTAATGTTTCTTTAATTGTGTCTTTGGGTATTAAAGCTGTTGTTATTTGATTTTCAGGATTTTTTTTACTGAACAATGTTGCTGTTTTTAATTGAATATTTATTTTCATATAAATGCCCCAAACATTCCCTGAATTTGACCTCCATTCCATAGAATCTTTAGACAGCAGGTTATTTAGATTATTGATATTTTCAAGAATGAATAAGTTTGGTTTAATCCTTGGCATAAGAAAACAGTTTTGCAGTACTATTTTTTTTAAGTTTGCTTCACGTATATCTATCCAGTATTTACCATGTTTCCCTTCTGACACCGCAGGAGAAATAAAATATTTACTGTCTTTTTGGAAAACAGCACTATTCCCATTTTGTGAAAAATGCAAATTTGTTTTTAAAAAATCCAAGTTATGCAATCTTGTTTCATTACGAGTAGTCATTTTGTTCTCCCTCACATTTAACGGCAGATTATTGGACTTCTTCTTTGTGCAGGGTGTAACTTAAGGAATATTTTGTAGCATCAATTACTTCAACAGTAATATCTTCAAGTTTTAAGTATTTATCTTTTGGGTCAAATACGAAATCAACAGTATTTGGAAGTTTGGTAATCTGGGCCTCTGGTTTATCGTGTTCTGTTATAACAGTATTTGCATTACCAGAACCAAATGCAGAATTACCATAGACTGATACATTTGCATTTGCATTTGTATTTATTGTTGTTCGATTTGCACCATATCTTGTGAATACGGTTTCATTAGATTGTATATCAATGTCAGTAAGCCTAAACATTATTTTCCCATCATCTGCAATGCCCATAAATCGTAACTCGGTTAACCCTTCCTCAATTTTCCCACCGTGTATATCTGCTTTTCCAAAAACATTTGGTAGATCACGTTCTTTTTTTATCCTATAAAGTTCACTTCCAATAGAAACGGTGTGCACAATACCAGTTTTTTTTGACATGATTTCATAATGCTTTATTGGGGCACATGAAAAAAGAAGTAACAATGATATGAGTATTAAATATATTCGCATTTTTTGCTCCTTGAGCATTTAACATAGGAGTAGTGGGCAAATTTTCCGATATCGACTTTTGAAAAAATGCCTTTTGCTCCTTTATATTAATCATATTTTCAAACAGTTAAATTAAATATTGCCACCCTATTGAAATCGGCAAATCAGGCAAAGTATGGCTAATAAATATAATAAAATTAAATTTGTGAAAAATACTTATTATTAATTATATCAATAGGATAGGTGATAATCGTTGTTGTAACCGAATTCAATTGCTCCATATCGGAAAATTTTCCGATATCCACATTAAAAATATTTTTTTATGGCGCCTATCTACCTGATATAATTTAGTTAATCGGAAAAGCTGTGCCTATTGAGAAACAAAAAAATAGAAATAAGTTGACAAATATAAACAATGCGTTTATTGTTTAACAATTCACGCTCATCATCACTAATATCTGATACCCCCTAACTGGCAAAGACTACTGGAATCATCTAATACGCCCTAGCAAACAGGAATCCCTCCAGGTAATTTAACAGGGCAGGTCGGCGAATGCCGAAGAGGTATTTTATTATATCGATTAAATCAACATCAAAGCGGTAAATCGAGAGCCATGAGATCATATTAATAAATTAATGTCAAAATAATTATAAGGAGGATTACCATGAGACTTCTTGATCAGCTTAAGCAGGTTATTAGAAAAAAACATTATTCTTACAAGACTGAAGAGGCTTATGTAAGTTGGGCGAAAAGATATATACTCTTCCATAATAAAAAACATCCTGCTGACATGGGAGAAAAAGAGATATCGGAGTTTGTATCAGATCTGGCTTTGAACAGGAATGTCGCTGCAAGCACCCAGAATCAGGCTTTAAACGCTGTTGTTTTTTTATATAAATATGTTCTCAAAATTGATCTTGGTGATTTCGGGCCTATGGAGAGAGCAAAAAAACCTGAGAAGATTCCTATTGTTTTAAGTAAAGAAGTTGAAAGTGTTTTGGGTTTTATGTCCGGTACAAACAGGTTAATGGCCCAGGTTATTTATGGTTCAGGATTGCGGGTAAAAGAATGTGTTCGGCTTAGAGTAAAAGATTTGGATTTTTACATGGAACAATTAATTGTAGTAAATGGAAAAGGAGCCAAGGACCGTGCAACGTTGTTTCCGGAAAAAATTCAGCCATTAATGAAAGATCATTTAGAAAAAATAAAGATAATGCATGATCATGATCTTAAAAATGGATTTGGAGAGGTGTACCTGCCCTATGCCCTGGAAAGGAAATATAAAAACGCAGCGAAAGAATGGAAATGGCAGTATGTTTTTCCCGCTTCTAAAATATCAAAAGACCCGCGTGGCGGTATAAAAAGACGTCATCACATTGATGAAAGCGTTCTTAGAAAAGCGGTTAGATCGGCAGCACAAAAGGCAGGTATTCATAAATTGATAGGCCCTCACACTTTTCGCCACAGCTTTGCCACACACATGCTGGAGAACGGGTATGATATCAGGACTGTACAGGAGTTACTGGGGCACAAGGATATAAGAACCACCATGATTTACACACATGTTATGAAAAAGGGTGGACTGGGGGCGAAGAGCCCGCTGGATTTGATGTAAAAATAGGCTGCCGTCGTCGCCGAGGCTGTGCCGGGCCAGGGAAGCAGTTTAGGCTGTAGGCTGTTAGGGAAAGAATAAAACTCCCTTCTTCGCTGAAGGCTACGCCGGGACAAGTAGTGCATGGGGCACCCGTCTTCGTCAAAAGCGTTCAGACCAGGGCGTGACAGGTAGCGCAAGACGAAAGCCCTGTTTATTTCGGCAGGTGGAGGTTTCGTCGCTTAGGCTACGCCCCGGCAGGCAGGGGAGGGATTAAGGGAGAGGAGCCGTATTCTGCCTTAAGTCAACAGCATTGGGTTCGTGTCCCGGCGTAGGCTTGTGCGAAGACGGATTATACCCCGCCGTGTAGAGACAAGGCATGCCTTGTCTCTACAATATATATAATACAAAATACCGGTCAGGAATAAATCCCTACCCAATGAAAAGACTATGGATCCCACGATCCCCGAAAACAGCATCTGGATCTTCGACTCGCCCTGTTAAACAGGGTTCCCTCCGGGAAATTTAACAGGGCAGGCCTTGGAATGACAAATATAATTAGATAGTTAAAGGGTACGGCAGGTCCAGATTATCCGGCCTATAATTCGCATGCTGTTGATGTTTTCACCCTCAACAACTACCGGTTCGTACTCCCTGTTATCACTCCTTAAAAGTATTTTACCGGGATGTTTTTCTATGCGTTTTATCATTATTGTGTCATCTATGCCTACCGCATATATTAGCCCTGGTATTATATCGTTCTGGGAACAGTCAACAAGCACAGTATCCCCTGACTTGAGTCCCGGTTCCATGCTGTTGCCGAACACCTCCATTAACACCATCCTGTCCGGCTGTCCCTTCCTTTTGAGCCATTCGCTCTGAAAGAGATATCTGTTGTTTACTCCCTCATCAGTTTCAAATGACCCGTCTCCTGCGCAGAGCCTTGCCTTGACCTTGGTTATGGCCATGAATTCAGGCTGTGTTGCTCCGGTTTCTTTTATTTTTAGAAATACAGGACCTTTGCCTGTCTCCATCCAGTCAGGATTGACGCCATGCCTTGAAAACAGGATAAGAAGCCATTTGTCAGGCACGATGCCTTTCTTCTTTGCCTGTGTAATGGCAGAGCGGTTAAGGTCCATGGCAGATGCAAGATCTATCTGTGAGTCGATCTTAAGCGCTTCAAAGGCCCGTTTGCAGAAGATGTTAAAGTCCAGGTCAGGCATTTATTTTCTTTCCCCCCTCCCCCAGCCCCTCCCACAAAGGGGAGGGGAGTTCTTATGCTCCCTGCCCTGCCTCACAAGATGACAGAGAATTTTTCAAGTCAACATTACTTAACACACAGATTATAAACTGCAACAAATGAAAGAGAAAGTCAATATTTTACTTGGGAACTGATCCGCCAGCTCCGCTTTTCCCTAAATTATCAACCTTCCATTGACCTTTTCTCATATATGAATATAATAACCCGGCTTTAAAAACCGGGCACCTTTGAGTCCGGTTTTTTATATAATGGATAAAAGAGGATTTTATTTTGAACAAGCAGCATAAAAAAGAGGTGGACCGGCGGAGAAATTTCGGGATTATCAGTCACCCGGACGCCGGCAAAACAACACTGACTGAAAAGCTCCTCCTTTTTGGCGGCGCAATACAGCAGGCAGGCGCGGTAAAGGCCAGAAAGGCGGCGAGGCATGCCACCAGCGACTGGATGGCCATAGAGCAGGAAAGAGGTATTTCAGTGACTGCCTCGGCCATGAAGTTCTGTTACAGGGATTTTGAGATCAATCTCCTTGATACCCCCGGGCACCAGGACTTTTCAGAGGATACCTACAGGGTGTTGACTGCTGTTGACAGCGCCATGATGGTCATAGACAGCGCAAAGGGTGTTGAACCCCAGACCGAAAAACTCATGGAGGTATGCCGCATGCGCAATACCCCCATCATGACCTTTATCAACAAGCTCGACAGGGACGGCATGTATCCGCTCAATATCATGGCCGATATAGAAGACAAGCTCCAGGTGGAATGCACACCTCTTTCATGGCCCATAGGCATGGGCAAATCCTTCAGGGGGGTATATAATCTCTATAAAAAGGAACTGCATCTTTTTAAGGCCGGCGGTGTAACCCGTTTGACAGACGGCATAACCATAAAGGATCTTGGAGACACCCGGATCGATGAACTGCTTGGAAGCCAGGCAAGGCAGGTCCGTGAGGATGTGGAACTGCTTGAAGGCGCTGCCAACCCGTTTGAACTCCAGCACTACCTGATCGGTTCCCAGACACCTGTTTTTTTTCGGGAGCGCTATCAATAACTTTGGCGTCAGAGAGCTGTTGAACGCCTTTGTTGAAATGGCACCGCCGCCCTACCCGCGGATGACCGCCACAAGAGAGGTTTCTCCCTATGAGGAGGCATTTTCGGGGTTTGTATTCAAGATTCAGGCAAACATGGACCCGGCCCATCGAGACAGGATAGCATTCCTGCGGGTATGTTCGGGGAAATTCACCAGGGGAATGAAGGCCATGCATCACAGGATAGGAAGAGAGATTTCCCTGGGCAACGCCACTATCCTCATGGCCCAGGACAGGGAAAATGTCGAAGAGGCCTATCCCGGTGATATCATAGGCATACACAATCACGGCACCATAAAGATAGGGGATACATTCACGGAAAAAGAGCCCCTGAGGTTTACAGGTATCCCCAGTTTTGCGCCCCAGCACTTCAGGGTGATCAGGATTAAAAACCCCATGAAGACAAAGCAGCTTGCAAAGGGCCTGCTGCACCTGGCCGAAGAGGGAGCAATACAGGTATTCAGGCCGGTCAACAGCAGCGAATATATCCTTGGCGCTGTCGGGGTGCTCCAGTTTGAGGTCACTTCCGCGCGCCTCCTTAGTGAGTATGGCGCCGAAACCGTTTACGAGCCATCAAGGTTTGTTACCGCAAGATGGGTAAGCTCGGATAATCCCGCACAGATGAAGCGATTTGAACATGACAATTCACGCAACCTGGCTTTGAACGCCGAAGGACAATTGACCTTCCTTGCCCCGAGTGAATGGCACCTTGAAAAGGCAATGAAAGATTATCCGGACGTAGTATTTGACAAGACAATAGAATATGATTCTTAAAAGGGGAAAGAATGAGCATTGAACATGGGATGAAGATTGCAGAGGAACTTGGTCTTAAATTACAGCAGATAGATGCCGTTGCCAGGCTTCTGGAAGACGGGGCCACAGTGCCCTTTATTGCCAGGTACAGGAAAGAGGCGACAGGCACCCTGGACGAAGTCGCCATAATAAATATAAGGGACAGGCTGGAGCAGTTAAAGGAACTGGACAAACGAAGGGAGAGCATACTCGAGTCCCTTAAGGAAAGGGAGCTTTTGACGCCCGAGCTGGAAGACAAGGTAGTCAAGGCACAGACAATGTCCGAACTTGAAGACATATATCTTCCATTTAAGCCCAAAAGAAGGACCAAGGCGACCATGGCAAAGGAAAAGGGCCTTGAACCCCTGGCGGACATCATATGGGAACAGCTCGCCGGGACAGACCCTGCTATTGAGGCGGAAAAATATATCGATGCGGAAAAGGGCGTTGAATCCATTGAAGATGCATTATCCGGGGCAAGGGATATTATAGCCGAAAAAATAAATGAGGATCAGGCGGCAAGGGAGGCCATGAGGGCCTTTTTCATGAAAAAGAGCGTGTTCCAGTCAAACATCATCAAGGGGAAGGAGACCGAAGGAGCCAAGTACAAGGATTATTTCGAGTGGTCGGAACCTGTAACCGACGCACCGTCCCACAGGGTACTCGCCATGAGAAGGGGCGAGAAGGAAGGATTTATCACCATGAAGGTGACCCCCCCGCAGGATGACGCGCTCAGGATCATCGAGGGGCTCTTTGTAAAGGGGGAAGGCCCTGCCTCGCAACAGGTCCTTGAGGCAGCACACGACTGCTACAGGCGTCTTTTGTCCATGTCCATGGAAACCGAGGTAAGGCTGGAAACAAAGAAAAAGGCGGATGAAACCGCGATTTCGGTTTTTTCGAACAATCTGAGGGAACTGCTGCTGGCGCCGTTTCTGGGACAGAAAAGGGTAATGGCCATTGACCCGGGAATAAGGACTGGCTGCAAGGTGGTTTGCATGGACGCCCAGGGTCAGCTCCTATGCCATGAAACCATCTTTCCCTTCGGCTCCAATGAAGCCCTTTCAAGTGCGGAGAACATCGTAAGGGCACTTTGCGCGAGATATGAGGTAGAGGCCATTGCCATAGGCAACGGGACTGCCGGAAGAGAGACAGAGGCCTTTGTAAGGACCCTTGGACTTCCCTCGGAAATAATCGTCTCCATGGTAAACGAAAGCGGCGCATCGGTTTATTCCGCATCCGAGGTGGCGCGCCAGGAATTTCCTGACCTGGATATCTCCTACAGGGGATCTGTCTCAATAGGCCGGAGACTCATGGACCCCCTGGCAGAGCTTGTAAAGATAGACCCCAAGTCCATCGGTGTAGGCCAGTATCAGCATGACGTAAACCAGCAGGCCCTCAAGGAGGGGCTTGACGATGTTGTAATAAGCTGCGTAAACAGGGTCGGCGTCGAGGTAAATACGGCGAGTGAACAGCTCCTTGCATATGTGTCGGGTCTGGGACCTCAGCTTGCAAAAAATATTATAAAGTACAGGAATGAAAAAGGGCCGCTCGCGAGCCGTGATGACCTTAAAAATGTGCCGAGGCTGGGGCCCAAGGCCTTTGAGCAGGCTGCAGGCTTTTTGAGGATAAGGAACGGCCTGAATCCCCTGGACGCGAGCGCAGTGCACCCCGAGGCATACCATATTGTGGAATCGATGGCTGTTGATATGGACTGCTCCATAGGCGAACTCATAAGTAAAGAGGAGATAAGAAAGAAGATCGATCTTTCCGGATATGTCACTGATACAATAGGTATGCCTACGCTGACAGATATTATGGACGAGCTTGCCAAACCGGGCAGGGACCCCAGAAAACAGTTTGAACTGTTCAAGTTCACGGACGGTGTGGAAAAAATAGAAGACGTAAAGCCCGGCATGAGGCTTCCTGGGATTGTTACCAATGTAACCGCCTTTGGCGCCTTCGTTGACATAGGTGTCCACCAGGATGGACTCGTGCACGTAAGCCAGCTTGCCGACCGTTTTGTAAAGGACCCCAATACTGTGGTAAAGGTCAATCAGCGGGTCAGGGTCACTGTCATCGAGGTTGATCTGGAAAGGAAGAGGATATCCCTGTCCATGAAGGAAAATCCTGAACAGAATATCGATTCCGACCGCGGCATAAAAAAAACCGCCCCCCGAAAAAATGACAGAAAACGCCCTGAGAAGAAAAGGCCCGAGCCCTTCAACAACCCCTTCCGAAAACTTCTCTAGGAATACCGCCCCCGCCTGAAAAAACGGGGGCATTTCAACAGGATTACTGGTCTGGATATTGCATATTTATTGATATTTGATTCAAATTGTTGCATTGCCAATAAACATTTGCAGGCCCAGTGATCCCCTTTGTTTATCTTATATGGATTTCAGGCCTTATATCAAGTAGTTAACCGTGCAACCTTTTTTGGGCGGTTTGCATCTGTTGAAGTTCCGTTTACCAGTTCTGACGGTATATCCTGTTTTTTGGCATATGCAGTCAGAAAATATGGAGGAATTCAAATGAGAAAACGAACGCCGGTCAGTCATGTTATAAGCTGCATCGTTTTTCTGCTTATCCTCATAGCCCGGTATTCTCCTTCTTATTCGGACACACTGATAAATAAGGGTGTAGAAAATGAAATTTCGGCAGACCAGACGGCAGATCCGGAAGATGAAGAGGATCTTGCGCACCTCATTCAGATAATTGACAAATACACAGAAATAGCCACAAAGACAAAGCTCAATGTTGATTTTGTTCCGGGCATGGTCACTGTTTTGCACGGTGAAGATCTTGAGGTGCGCGGTATTACAAATGTATGGGAAGCACTTAAACTTGTCCCCGGTATGGATATTGGCATCAACAATATGGGCCTGCGGCACGTTCTTGTAAGGGGAATAGGCAATACTGTCTCGTCGGGCAACCTGAAATTCGAGTTGAACGGGATATCCATGAATTCTGCCCTGTGGGGCAAGGCCTATCCTATCCTGGACATGCCCGTGGAGCAGATAGACAGGATCGAAATAATAAGAGGTCCCGGTTCGGCTATTCATGGTGAATTTGCCAGTACCGGTGTTGTAAACGTAATTACCCGGAATAAAGGCAGTGAGGTCAGCGGGGGATTGGGTCAGAATGCGTCATATAGAGGAAGCGTCCTGTATTCAATCTCTGATCCCGAACGTGAAATAAATTTCAGTCTTAATGTCGCTGGTTTCAAGACAGACGGAGCAAATGTCATAACAGGCCCGGATCAACTCTACGGCCTGGGCATGGGCTCCATATCCAATGCGCCCGGTCCGGCTGACGAAGCCAGGGACGTGAGTAACGCGGTGATGGAGTTTTCCCTGAAGAAATTTACCTTCACAGGATACTATCTGGATGAGGGGCAGGGAGATTATTTCGGGTTTCTCGGGTCTCTTCCGCCGCCCCATAATAATATTGCATTCAGGTTCAAGAACTATGGCGGACAGATAAAACAGGAGATTGATGCGTCAGGCGGCCTTAAGTTTGATTATAACCTGGGATTTTTTCAGCATCAGTTCAGTTCTGCCCTGGTTTTTCAGCAGCCCCCCGGTTTCGCAGGCATATACACGAACGGGATGGCGGCCAGTCCTTTTTATCAGGAAAACAGGTTTGACGGGGGGCTGGATCTTGTATATTCCGGATGGAGCAGGCATTTAGTTAACTTCGGGGTGGCCTTTGCACAAACCGAAATAGATGATGTATGGCATGAAACAAATTATATCCCTTCTACGAGTGCGCCTGCAGACTATGTAGCCAGATACACCGGCGATGAAAACTGGCTGGATGAAGGCGTGGAAAGGAAACTCATTAATTTTACCCTGCAGGATGAGATTAATGTCAGTGAGTCCGTCACCGTCACGGCAGGTCTCAGGTACGACCATTACAGCGATGTGGGGGCAGAGCTGTCCCCGAGGATTGCCGCCGTGTGGCGGATTACCCGGAACCATATACTCAAGACACAGTATGCCAGGGCCTTTTGCCCGCCTACATTCAACCAGTTGTATTCAAAGAATAATCCGTACCTGATCGGAAATCCGGCGATCGAACCCGAGATCACGGACACTTTTGAACTAAGCTATCTCTACCGTGACGATTATAGGATGGGTAAGATAACCCTTTTTTATTCAAGCCTTGATGATCTGATAAGTGCAGGAGAAGGGACTTACTCCAATACGGGTTCGACAAAGATTTCCGGTGCTGAAATAGAGATGGAATACGAGTTGACAGCAAGGCTCAAGCTGGACGGTAATCTTTCATATTCTCATTCGAGAAACAGCCTTACGGGCGACTCCATCCCAGATGTAGCAGAATGGCTGGGAGACCTGGGGATAATATATGAGCCGAACAGGGACATGGCCGTCAATGTACAGTATGGTTATGTAGGAAAGCGCAACAGGGAGGTTATCGATACAAGAGATAAATTATCAGCCTATAACACAGTGGATACGACAATCAGCCTGTATAACGTTTTCACGGAAGGCTTGACCCTGAGGGCCGGCATCAAAAATATCCTTGATGAAAAAGTCTACTATGCATCACCGGCGAACCTGTACCCCGAAGACTATCCAGGGCCGGGAAGAGAGTGGTGGGCTAAATTCAGCTATGATTTCTAACGATTGACCATTAAATGAAGAAGTTTTTAAAAAATAAAAGAACAATATCATCTGTCCTCAGCATTATCCTGATGGATATTGCAGTAATACTGCTGTTGTGCAATACCTCCGCTGCGGTTGACCGGGATGAACTCAGGTTGAAGGCTGGTCTTGATCTGTTTCCCAGCCTTTTGACTGCCGATCTGGAGATAACAAAGAAACAGGGACGCGACGGATTTCTCAGGTTAGTGCTTATATATACTGATAACAAATTCCAGGCACTTGAGATGTCCCGGACACTCACGAGGCTGAAGAAGATCCGGGGGATACCGATCCGCGTGGATATATCAAACGAACTTAACATGAGTTCCTTAAGTGAAGATCCTCCCGCAGGCATTTTTATAACACAGCCTCTCGGAAATGAATTAAACGATGTTGTTAAATACGCAATAGATAACCACATCATCCTTTTTTCGCCTTTCAATGGTGATGTTGAAAAGGGCGTTATGGGAGGACTATATATAAGTGACAGGGTCCTTCCCTTTATAAACATGGCATCCATGAAATCCTCCGGCATACAAATCAAGCAATTCTTCATGAGGGTATCGGTTGTCTATGAACAATAAATTTTTTAAATACACATCTTCCCTCAAAGGCCGGATCACGTTAATGTTTGTGCTGCTGGCATTTATCATAGAGGGGGCTATCGTTTTCTACTGGATTTTCTTTATGCGTCCGCACATCGAATCCGATATAAAGTCAAATATAATGGCGCTTGCCCAGACACAGAGCAATTCCATTGCAAACCTGCTGTCAGAAAAATCACTCAATAAAGATAGTGTAATAAAGGAAATTGACAGCCTGTTCCTGCTCAAGGATCCGAAAACCGATACTCCCTTTGTCTCAGGTGTTGAACTTATCATGGATTATGACGCGTTAGACGTTCCTGACGGTTCTCTTGACATAAGCAGATGGCAGGAAACAAAGGTTGATAATGAAAAAGATGATTTTTATAACGTGGAAATACCGCTTTTTTCAACCCGGACAAAAGAGCTGATAGGAATCGCCCGGTTTCACTGCAGTAAATATTCCTTCCAGCATTTGGAAAAAAAAGTAAAAAATAGTTTTATACTGGCTACACTGGGGACCATAGCCCTGCTGTTTGCAGGCTGGCTGATACTGCTGTTCCTGCTTAAACCGCTCAATCTCCTCGCAGAATCATTAACGGCAGGTAATATCAAGGAAATAGTACCGGTTGCACGTCGAGGCAAAATGGTCAGCAGTGAAATACGCCTCGTTGATATGAAGCTTACCGAGCTTTTAGGTAA
Organism: uncultured candidate division Zixibacteria bacterium; assembly: GCA_963702205.1. Classification (GTDB taxonomy): domain Bacteria; phylum Zixibacteria; class MSB-5A5; order GN15; family PGXB01; genus CALAMC01. Next base: position 77,212 of record OY969724.1, on the reverse strand, counting down.
AATAAATGAATATACACATGAGCTGGAAACCCTGAATACAATATTATCGACACAGCAGGAAACCTCCCTTGACGGGATCATAATTGTAGATAACAAAGATGATATCCTGACATATAACAGGCGGTTTATGAGCATGTGGGGGCTGTCTGATGAAATAATGCATCTGGGGTCAGGTAATTGCGCGCTTTATAAGGCAAAGGAAAAAATGCGTAATCCGGATGTGCTGCTCACCCTGATCAGGCAGTTTGACGATAATCCGGCCGGCAGAGGTTTTCAGGAGATGGATCTTGCGGATGGAAGCATTTTTGAATGCTATTCTTCTCCGATGGCAATCGGTGATAAAAAATCTCTGGGGAGGGTGTGGTATTTCAGGGATATTACGGCAAGAAGAATAGCCGAAACCTCTCTCCTTGAGAGTGAAGAAAAATATCGTCAATTTCTGCAAAACTTTGTCGGACTTGCGTATCAGGCCGATAAAAACACATTTGAATTCCTGCTGATACACGGATATGTAAAAGATATCTCGGGATATGAAGAGGAAGAGATACTTGCCGGAAAGATGACCTTAAGGGACCTTATCCATCCGGAAGATCTTGATGCTGTCATGGAGGATATTTCAAGACTTAAGGCTGCCAGCAAATATGTGATAGACAATGAATACAGGATTCTCCGGAAGGAAGGCGGAATAAGATGGATAAGGGACATATGCCGGATGGTAAATCCGGGAAGCGGAAACCCAGGTTTCCTTCAGGGTGCGTTCTATGACATTACAGAAAGTAAAAACCTGGAATCAAAACTCCATCAGGCACAGAAGATGGAGTCCATAGGAACACTGGCAGGAGGTATAGCCCATGATTTTAATAATATACTGGGAATAATACTGGGTAATGCCGAGTTGACGAAGATATCCCTTGATGACGGGGAGCCCGTTGATGAATATGTTGAAGAGATAAGAGTTGCCTGTTTCAGGGCCAAAAAAATGGTTGAGCAGATACTGGTTTTCAGCCGGAAAAGCGATAAGAAATTTTCACCCATCAGTATCAATAAAATCATAGGTGAATCTGTCAAGCTGGTCAGGTCCACTATTCCTTCGACCATATCTATTTCCTTAAAACTGCCTGACATGAATGAAACCATAATAGGAGATTCAACACAGATAAGCCAGGTAATGCTTAATCTCTGCGCAAATGCCTCGCATGCCATGCGCGAAACCGGCGGTACACTGGATATTACAGTTACAGGGTTCGGTACAAAGGACAAATCCCTGATAAAATATTACGAACTTTCCGAAGGCGATTACATTGAAGTAATGGTGAGTGATACGGGCCACGGCATATCACCCGGTATCATAGGGCGCATCTTTGATCCGTACTTCACAACAAAAGGTGTGGGTGAAGGCAGCGGCATGGGGCTGGCCGTTGTTCATGGAATTGTAACAGAACACAATGGCAGGATCCGGGTTGAAAGCACTCCAGGAAAGGGAACAGCCGTAAGAATAGTATTTCCTGTTGTCAGTGAACAACCTGAAAAGAAAAAGGAATCATCACATACCCTTTTTCGGGGCAATGAAAAAATACTTATTACGGATGATGAAGAAAGTATTACTGCCATGCTGACACATCTGTTTGAAAGACTGGGATACGATGTAACTGCAGGAACCGACCCTGTTGAGATTTTTGAAACATTTGAAAAGGATCCTTCCGGATTTGACCTGCTTATTACGGATATGACCATGCCGAAAATGACCGGTTACGATCTGGCTAAGAAGATAAAGGCATTAAGACCCGAAATGCCGATCATCCTCTGCACAGGTTACAGCGAAATGATAGATGAAAAAAAGGCAATGGAGATGGGTATATCGAGGTTCATTATGAAACCGCTTGCATTGTATACAGTAGCCGAAACAGTAAGACAGGTACTTGATAACTGATATAGTTTTCCACCCGGGCCTTGCGAAGGGCCGGTTACATCTCAAAATTCAGATCATCCGCATCAATGTCAACATCATCCCATGGCTCATCACTGGTCAGCCACCTGAAAGCATAATACCGGTGATACATAACCCCGTATATCAGGCCTTCAGGCATTTCGTCCCTGTCTACTGCCTTCCTGGCGTAATAGTAGATCCTGTTTACACGATCGATTTCCGCGTTAATCTCAGCCGCCGGCCTGAATTCGGCAGTGGAAATAAACTGATCCATGTCGCCGCCAAGAACGGGCATAATATCATCAACGAGCCTGATGCTATCACAGTTTTTTACAGGCAGGCCAAGGCTTTTTACCTTTTGAATCGTCCACAACAGGGCCCATTGAGACTCCTGAAACCATTGCAACTCGGACCGGTCCTCTTTGAGCACCCTTGGCGAAAGGAGGGTTGCCTGTTCATGCGGAGATGCATGCTCCCACAGGTTTTGATCCTTAAGCCATTGGGAAATGGAGCCCCGATCGACCCCCGAACCGGCTGCGACTATTGAATGCAGGATTACTGTACGGGCCGCGACCTCCCCTGCCGTACGTGCATAAGTGCCATTATTGTCTTTCGAAGGCGGTAAAATATCCTGTGTATTTATATTAAGCGCTTCTGCCCATTCTTTTATCTTCGTCATTTTTTGTTTCCCCTGATAATGAGATACCGTGATCAAGCGGCAATCCGGTCGAGCCTTTCATTGAATTCCTGTCCGGTAAAACTGTACTCCTGTGTGCCATAGCACTCCACTGCAAAGGAAGCACATACACTGCCCATGATTGCAGACTTTTTAATATCCATGCCCCTTACAAGCCCGCTGATAAGGCCGCCCCTGTAAGCATCACCCGCACCTGTGGGGTCAAGAACCCGTTTTGCCTCTACCGCCGGGATATCGGTCTCCGCGCCTGAAAGGATGATCCTTGAACCGGATTCTCCCCTGGTCATGATAATGGTTTCCGTACGCGTAAGGAGCGCGTCCTTATCGAGCCCTGTTATGGTCATGATCATATCCAGTTCATATTCATTTGATATCAGGATTTTACATCCTTCAATGGATTTTATTAAATCCTCCGGCGGGATGACAGGAAGCTGCTGGCCCGGATCAAAAATGTAGCTTATACCCTTTGCCTTGCATTGACGCGGGTAATCTACCATATCATCCAGGTTGCCGGGAGATACTATGAGAATGGTTTCATTCGGATCAAGCGTGTCAAAATCAAGACATGAGGAATTGTTCATTGCCCCTGTGTTGAACACTGTTATCTGGTTCCCTTTATGGTCGGTGGTGATATAGGCACATGCGGTGTAATCATCTTCCATTACCCTGATCATATGAACAGGAATATCATTCTGTTTGAGCCATCCTGTATACTTTGCATGATCCTGGCCTATGGCAGCGGATATTTCGGGGATCTCTCCCATAAGTTTGAGTGCGTATGCAATATTTCCGGCCGTACCGCCAAATCTTTCCTTCATCCCGTTTACAGTGAAACACACATTCAGATTATCGATCTTTTCCGGGAGTATATACCCTGAAAAACTGTCCTGAAATTCCATAATCCTGTCATATGCCATCGAGCCTGTAACAATTGTCTTCATGTCAATGCTGCCTTTCCTGTCAATAAAGTTATGTTATTCGAAATCGAGCTGCCGGGCTATATTACGATATCTTTGCTGCCGCTTAAACCCTTTTTTTTAAATGAGGGAAATTATTACCTGAATTTTGTACCGGCTGCTGTTGTGAAAGACTATATATGCAACTTTCATGGACGTTGGTACGGCATTGGTCCGGCAAGGGCATCATTTTTCAGGACGGGATCGAATACCCTCAATACATGTGTTTTATTTTTAAGGATCAGAGAAATATAAGAGGAGCACATTATGTCTGTGCAATTGATCCTTAAAAATTAAAACACCGCATACCTGGTTGCCGGTTATCAGACGATCCCATCCTGAAAAACAATGCCCTTTGCCTGCTGAGGGCGAAATAAGCCGGAATAACAATCATGCAATTCTCCGAAATTGATTTGGGACTTCTCTGAAGGTGATGACCTTTTCACAAAAACATATACATGAGTTTAAGATTCAGGATTGACAAAGAGTATCCCCGGTAATAGTAATTATATCAGGAATACCGGATTCAGGGGCCTTAACAGGCGATAATTAAATCATGCCTCTTTATGGTGAAGATATTTGAAAGGAATTTTGTAATGTGTGCCAAGTTGGTGAAATCGGCTATCGCTGTAATACTGATAATATTCAGCCTTCAGTATATTGCACTGGCAGAAGATGCTGCAACAGATAAGGATAAAAAAACTGATAAACTTACAGTTGAGCAGGAGGCAGCTAAAAAGGATAGCGAATTACTCCGGAAGCTGATGCTTCAAAGCCAGCAAACCCGTTCACCTGATCCGGAAGTCAAGGATGTAGAATTCGATATTGGAAACGATCTGATACAGGGAAGCGATTCCGCCCGATTGATAATAGTCCAGTTTTCGGATTATTCATGTCCTCATTGTGCGCTTTTCACAAAGGAAACCTATCCCGAGATAGTCAAGAACTATATTGATACAGGAAAGGTGCGTTATGTTATTGTTGATTACCCGCTCCCTGGCGATACGCCTGCAATCAGGGCTGCGGAAGCTGCCCACTGCGCATCGGATCAGGGCAAATTCCGGGAAATGCATGAAGATATAATGTTCGAGCAGCAGGCTATTAATGATATAAACTCTATTGCATCTTTCGCTGATCTTGATATGAATAAATTCAAGGCCTGCATGGATTCAAAAAAATATGAAGGCCTGGTGAATAAAAATATTTCCCTGGGTGACAAACTGCATATACCAAGCGTTCCGGGGTTTGTCATAGCAAAAATTGATCCTGAGAACCCGCATAAGGTAAAGGGGATTTCATATATACGCGGTGCAAAACCATACAGTGATTTCCAGCAGGCAATCGATAAGGCCCTGGCCGTGATTAAAAAATGAATCAGGGTAACAACTCCAGAACCTTTCTAATGGCATTGGCAATTTCGATCCTGAATACCCTATCGCGAAAACTTTATTGTCAGGGATGTAACCACTCCCCATATCCAGTTATAGACAAGCACGAATATCGGGGTAAGAAGCCCGAGCTCCAGGCCGGCCATGCCCTTGTGTGCCTTATATGGAAAAACCACAAAGAGCTGTATAAGAGTGGGAAACAGGCTTATAAGTGTTCCCTTTGCAAACGCTTTTGAGTTCAATACCGGAAAAAGAAATACAAAACCCCATATGCCGCCCCACACGATTCGCGGATAAAGCCAGGGGGGAGTTAATGCGGGCGCTATTGATACGCCGAGTGATCCTGCAATACCAAAATGACCACCTGCCCATACTGCCAGGCTGTTTATCAGAGCACCCAGGCATCCTGCCGCAAAACAGATCAATATTTTTTTCATCATGTCTCCTGCTGTTTTATTTTATGCAAAGATAATACCTGAAATTTTTTGACCCCTATTTGAAATACCGGGACGGACCGTCCCATACATCCCACTGGCTTTCTTTGAAGATCTTCCGGCAGCTTTCAACCGTTTCCCCCCTGCCTTCTTCGGTTTTTTCTTCTGTATCCCTGGGATTTGCACCGACCTCCGCCCAGAACAGATTCGCCCCGGCAACTGCACCCAGGGTACAGGGTTCATGGGTGCAGTTGCCTGTTACAGTTCTCGGCATTCCAAGCCTTGTGACCGCTACTATCTGGGCCATCCTGAGTTCGGTGATCATTCCCCGTTTTAAAATCTCTGTTCCGGGAATGGGTATTCTTCTCGCAGCGCCACTGAACGCAGGTTCAAAGGATGCCGTAAGTTCTATCATGTCGGCAAGTTCTTCATTGGTGTGTTCAGGTCCGACTGGCTCGACACATGTACCTATCTTCAGACCTGCTTCTTTAAAATTGTTGATGCTCCTTATTCTCTGCTCAACAGGAAGGCCGGTGTCAATACCCTCACGCAGGCGTACAACATGGTACACCCCGATAAAACCGGCATCTTTGAGCTTTATAGAATTTTTCAGATCCTGGTCTCCGATATTTGCCATCATCATGGTTTCAGGTTTTAAATTTTTTCTGATTTCCCCGGATATCTCAAGAAAACGTTCAAATGGATATTTTGCGGTGGACATCATGAAAATCGCATTTGCACCATCCGCCTCAAACCTTAGTGCATAATTTACAGCCTCTTCATGGGTGAGTTCCGTGGCTTCGCTGAATATCCTGTTCACACCGGCAAAGGAACAGAAGAGGCATTCGCACGGGCAAGGCGCAAGATTGACAGCAAACTGCGCATGTACTTCGGCCTTTCCTCCGGATAATTCCTTTGAAACTCTGGACGCCTCAGCCATTACCATAAGGCTTTCGATTGAGTCAGGCGGAAGATCCAGCAGATGGACGAGTTCATTATGAGATAATATATCGCCTGAATGCGATTTTTTTATGATGTCATTAATATTCATTTCTGTTGATTCCCTTGTTCCCTGTAATATTGGTTTTTTAAAAATTATCTGGGCTGATAATATCTCTTAAGCCATGATGCAAGCCCGTCCAGGCCCGGAAAGAGCATCCTTTCGGTTATATTTGCCTGGTCCAGTTTGTCCCTTATCTCCCATTTCAGTTTGCTGGGGATAATGATCCTCCTGAAAAGTTCAGGATGTTTTACAAGCCATTCCTCCATTCCGGCGCCGGGGTTTGACATAAATGAAAAAAGCGCAAACTGGTTCACTATCCTCGCGTCTATCGAAGGCGGTTCAAAAAATGCAACAAGCAGTTCCGTGGATAACTTATCAAAACTTCTAATGTCCGGTAAAGTCCTTTCGAGCATTCCCACTGTCAGCGCATGGGCATTTGCATTTTTAAGCTGGCCTATGAGCGGTTCCGGAAGTAAGCGGTTTGCCTTAACATAGTCCACTTTCCAGATAATACCGTCCTTATCATATTTTGAAGTTTCCATTGTTGCATAGTGAAGTGCAACAAAAGGAGAGTAAGTCCAGTCAAGGAGTCTTGTAGGGAGGCCATGATGCTGTGCAAGGGTCAGCCAGCGCCAGTGGGAATCCGCTGCTATGTCAACATCATTGAGCCTGGCATATTTCCGGAAGCTCCTGAGCAGATGATATTCTAGGGGTGCCAGGTCTCCGCAGTTGCGCGAAAAGCTGGTCAAAAGTTTGAAATCCCTGTCGGATAGTCCCCTGAATGCATAGTTGGAACGAAAGCGCATGATATCTTCCTGCCACGAACCTTCATATATCCTTTCGCAAAGATCGGCCCAGGATTTGATAACAACATCGTTCCGCTCTATATTATACATTTTTATTCCTCGATAACAGCTAGACGTAATAATATATTTGAAACATAAATACGATAAATGCAAGAGGATAGTACTGCCTGACAAAAAAATTACAGAAGGAGCAGAATGAAAAAGGCCGGGCTCTTTAAAAGAGTCCGGCCTTTTTTAAAATACAGAGAAAAGAGAGACTGACTAAAACATCTCCTTGCTCATCTTATCTATTTCTTCGGAAACAGCCTCATAAACACCGGGATAGGTACTCATGGGGCCGCCCATGGTTGCGTTTGGAATAAAGTAGAGTTTGCCGTTTGTCTCACATGCTCTCCTTACTTCCTTTGCGATAACTTCCCTGGTCCAGTTTTCACGATCGATAACACCATTATCTATATCACCCATAAAGGAAATCTGGCCGCCGTACTTTTTGACCAGTTCCGGGACATTATTCGTTGTAACGCAGCCCTGCCAGATATCAATTCCCATTTCAATCATATAGGGTACAAAATTTGCGGCATAAGAATCGCTGTGATGCACGATAAGTTCGACACCGTGCTCCTTGTAATAGCCATAGATCTTCTTGTAGGCAGGCACGTAAAATTCGTTGAACATATCAGGAGACATAAATGATGAAGTGTGGCTGCCCCAGTCATCATGATGGAATATTGCATCGGGTTTGAAATGTTCACAAAGCAGCTCAGCGTATCCAAGTTCCCATTCCGTGATGTAGTCAATCAGTTCCTTCATTGCTTCCGGCTCCATCACCAGGTTCATACAACATGTATCAACTCCCATAAGGTAATGGGTCTGCTCGAAGACGCCGGGAGCTATAAAAACCGTTGCAAATACTTCGTTTCTGTCAATCGCTTCTATGCCCGGTTTATATTGATCCCAGTCTGACGCGGGATAATCCAGCCTGGGTGCCTTTACGACATCTCGCCATTTTGTGATGTCCTTGATAACCTTATGTTCTTCGTCATGGACGGGAAACGGGCCGGGGAGTCCTTCGGGCCACTGGATGGTGACTCCCCATCCGTTTACAATCTGGCCTCCGGGCATAACAGAAGGATTGCCTGCAGTAACAGGGTCTCCCATGATCATGCCGAACATGGTATCCTGGCATACGAGGGCCTCGTACTGGTTTACGAACCTGTCGGGATTTCCTCCTTTTATTGTTTCTATCAGGTTTTGTCTTTTAGTCAGCATATTCATAATCTCCTTTTATCTGAAACTTTTTAGGTTGACACATTAATAAATGTGGCCTCTGTATATCCCGTTTTAATAGAACAAACTGTAAAAAATAGCATATAAATTAATTGTTTCCGGTGATCAAGATATATGGAAAATCCAGCTATGTGTCAAGGCATTTATATTTCATGGGAAACCAGGGATTATGCTGCCTTTGGAAATCCTGCCGGGGTCATCCAGGAGTCAGGTGTAAGGGGCAGTAAACCCCAGGTAATGCGGGCCTGATCACATCTTGGTGAAGGTTGATCATCTTCCCAGGTAGGCTTGAATTCACGGCAGATCGAAGACCGGTTTTCATATATTTTACAATAGACCCTGTCGCCTATTTCCCCGATAAGACAGTCACAGCGGGGAGGGATCTTTTCTGATCCTTTCATGGCTACTAAAAAATCGTTTATTTTAACAGTCAATTCTACCGGGACTCCTCCCGGGGTGCATTCGGATGTTTCCGCCCAGTAAAAGGACGCGCGAAACAAGGCACAGCAGGCACCGCAAGTCAAGCACGGGTTATACACGATACCTTACCTCAACAATTAGAAATATAGCTCCAACTCAAAATCGGGCAGCAATCTATAGAGCAGGGCAGGATTTAAGTCAAGAGGAATTGTGAGGGAACCTTTCATCCAGGCTGTAAGGCCCTTACTTTCCGGTCCGGCCCCACAGGATGAACCGCTTTCTTGGCACGACATAGCCTTTGGCCAAGACGGCAGCCTGTTTTTTTAACCCTGCCCCCGACTTCTGATTTTCGACCTCCAGCATTTCCCTTGCCTATCCTAACCGCCTTCCCTGGCCCGACTCGCTTTACTATAGATTATTCGGCAGCCGCCTCGGAAAATTCAATGGGCTTCAATTCGGATCTACCAAGCCAGTAACAGGCCAGTGGGGCAGGAACCTTTAAAAGTACTGTCTTGACAGGGGACTGATTGACCGGCAGAAGACTGAAGTCGTTCATTTCCCTGGTGATTACATAGCCGCGCTCAATTTTCTTCTGACTGCAAAAAGCGGCCAGACCCTTCAGTTCTCCAAGCCCTGTTTTTTGATAACGATATTTTACTTCGAATGGAATAGTGCGACCCTGCACCTGGGCGACAATATCAACTTCTTCGTTCTTTTTGCCCCGCCAATAGCTGAACCCAACGCTAACGTTATAGTAGCGTGTGAAAACGTGCTTGAAAAATGCGGTTTCCACTGCTCTTTCCAGGGCGGTTTCGTCTTCCAGCATTGATTTGCCCTTGAGCAATACGCTTGCGCTGATGGCTGCATCCGCCATGTAGATTTTATACCGGGCTCGCAATATTTCCTTGCCGTAACCATGCGGTGCAAGACGATGAATCAGATGGGTAGCTTCTAAAAGATTGATGAAGTTTGTAGCAGTAGGTTTTTTGACTTCCAGATTTTTGCAAAGATCAGACATATCAAGCATTCCGCCGTCATGAAGACAAAGGTAAAGGAAAGTCTGCTCCAATTCAAGAACCCGCCTCACTCCAAACAACGCTGTCATGTCACGTTTCAGGACCTTGTCCACAATATCTTCGCGTAAAAGTTTCTGAGCCGTTTCGACTGTGGGAACAAGCGCGCTCTGTGGAAAACCGCCACGCAGGAGATAATCATGGAAATAGCCCACCAATGGGCGGGCGAGTTCGCCAACCCGGTTGAACTGAGCCGGTGTCCAGGAAAAAAGTTGAGTTAATGAATTTACTTCCGGAAGATCCGGAACTGATATTTTTTTGATCTGGAGAAACTCAAAGAAAGAAAGAGTCGCCAGTTTTATCGTATGCCATCGCCCCACACCGGATTCTTGCCCGGCGGTCACCAGCGGCATAGCGGAGCCGGTTACAGTGATGCGGCGTTTTTTCCAAAATCAACCTGATGTTTGAGCCAGACCTGCCAATCGCGAATGAACTGAATCTCATCCAAAAATAAAAATTCTGTCCCCTCCTGCGCCGGCTCATACTCACGCCAGAGTTTGAGCACCTGGTCCAGACCGGCAAGTTTGAGCAGAGGATGGTCAAATGTTGCATACAGTATATTTTGAGGCGGCGTGCCATCTGCTACCAGCGACTCGCATGCTTGCAGTAAAAGGGTGGTCTTGCCAACCTGGCGGGCACCGCTTACAAGCAGAGCGCGACGGGCAGGCGGATGACGTAACCATAAATCTATTTCATTGTAGGCTGCCCTGCGCCACCGCGGAAGATCCTGGATCAGCGTGCTGGACCACCAGGGATTGTACTGGCGAAGAACCGATAATATATCTTGAGGTGAAATATTCATGTGGTAAATAGTACTAAAATAACAAAATAAACCAAGTATATTATACTTAATTATGTTTTTTAGGAATAATTACCTGAAAAAGCGATTTAATACAAGGATGAGACCAGGGAAAAAGCCCACCAGAAGATTCAAATCTTATTTAGTGGTTTAAGGGAGTCAGGCAGACCCTTAAATGCGAATCATGGAATAGGATAAGATTCGATATTCTGCTTGACCTTCTCAAGAGCCTTTGAGATCTCAACCGAGCTGAATCATCCTGTTATGGTTGGATTAAACTGACTATCTCAGTCCTTATGCAAGTGGGATGATCTCTTTATTATAGCCCTTTTCACCATAGGGTTTTAGCTTGTCCAGCCATAATTCCTCGAGTGCCGCCAGTTCATCTGCCTGTCTTTCCGGATGGACCGGATCTTCTTTAAGATAATCCAGCACCTCAAAGGAAAAGGCGTCCGAGCCATATTTTTTCCAGTCCTGCTGCAGTTCCTTGTTTCTGTGGCCCCCAAACTTTAACTGGGCAAGGTTGCTGTTGATCTTACCCTGCACGTTCAATCCTTTACCTATAAGAATTTTACCATTGGCGGTATTGGTCATCCTGAATATTCCGGCAGGCGGCGGGTTTTCCTTGTATTCCCTGATAATTTCTTTGCGTCTATCCATTATATACTCCTTTTTCTGACATGGGCACTTATTAACAGCAGCCTGAATTTTTGTTACCATCTGTCGAGCATCCGCATGTCGGTTCCGAACCTGTAAGCATCCCGGTGATAACGGCCGAGGCACATCCCACTCCTGCATCGACACTGATTGCTTCAACCGGGCAGTTTTTCTGGCATGCCCCGCATTCCATGCAATATCCTTTATTTGCAATTCGCGCTTTTTTTCCCTCCAGAGAAAATACCTCGTGCGGGCATACTTCGATGCATTCGCCGCATCCAATGCATTTTTCCTCATTCAGGAGGAGTGTATTGTTTTTTAAATAGCTGAGAAGTCTCATATCAAAGCCTCTTTTAAATAAATTGCAGTATTATACCGATTATAACTGAAACCAGCATAACCGGCAATCCATACTTAAGTTCGATTTTTACACCGGATAAATGTGTAAATGTCGTTGACCCGGTAAAATTTTCGGCAAGGAATGCTGTAATGGGCGGAAGCAGAAAGTACCACCCTGTACTCTGCCAGTTTTCAAAGACCATGCCGGTGGCTACAACAAGACTCCAGAGCAGGCCAAGTATCCACCCCTTGATAACAAAAGACCTGAAAGGTATCCATGGAAGTAATAATTGAAAGACCACGGTCCCCATGAGTATTGCACCTATAAAAGGTAGAAACAGCAAGAGGTCCTTTGCGGCAAAATATCCATACCCTATTAACTGAATAGCAATTATTAAAAAAAATATGTATGGCAGTAATTTAAAAGATGGAATAAGTTCCATGGGTATCAACGCCGCACGGTCCTTAATAGTAAAGGAAACTCGCCTCATATTTTTCGTGGCTTTTCTATTATTTGAAAGATACGTTCCTATATCCCTTGAAAGAACAGGCCCGTAGCTGACACTGAAACCGCTTGCCTTTTTTACCCTGTGCGCAGCCACGCCCGGCGCCCCCAGTTGCGGGAGAATCAGTTCCCGATGTTTGACAACTTCCCCGAGGCGCACCATGGCAACACGCCTTATGATCTCATCCGTGCCAAAGGTGCCTTTTCCTGCCGCGCACCATACATTAATGCCCTTTGTATCCAGGACCAGTATCCATCCGTTTATACCTTTAAGATCTTTTCGCAGGAAGTCGAATGACATCTTGTAATTGGCAGAGACAAAAACAGGAGATGAAGAATCGGGATTGCCGACGGCATATAATCCGGGCTCTATGGTATACTTCATTCTTCCAATACCCCACCTGGCCTTCCATCGACCGGTTATATCCTTCCGGGACAATTCGGTTGATGCAACCGGTACTTTTCCGGGAGGGGTAGTAATGAAACCCGTCATCCATTCCTGTTGTTCTAAATCTTTAGAGTCTGCACAGCATGAAATCTGTTCTATTGTACGTAAACCCTGATCATTTAACATGCTACTCTACCTCTTGATTTTCGTTTGAAAAATTACAGCAATCAGTTTGATTCAGTAACCCGTTCTGTTTGATCCTGTTTAAAATCATGAGAAATAATTCCATGTCTTCCAGAAGCCGTTCCTGGTTCTCTCCGGGTATATCTTTCATGGCTTCACTGAAAATCCTGTTGTATCTTTCATTCAGTAATTTATTAAATTTTTTTCCTTCGGTTGATAACTCGATGGTCATAAAACGCCTGTCATCATCATTTATGTTCCTCAGAACAAGGCACTGCTGGACAAGGCTGTCTATGGTGCGGCTTAAAGTGCTTTTGTCCAGCCCCAGTTCATTTGCAAGGGTTGAAATCGCAGTCTTGTCCGAATTACCCAGCTCTATCATTGCATGACACTGGGCAAGGCTTATACCGCAGCATTGGGCATCATTCTTGAATAATTCCATTATTTCTCTCTGGATCTGCCTGAGTATTTTCCTGAAATTTTCAACCTGATTTTTATTCATGACACTCCTTATTAGTTGCAAGTTGAATTAATTGTAATGTACAACTAATGAAGTGTCAAACTAATTATTTACTTTTTAAAACTTTCTATTAATCAATGCAGATATAAATTCATTGCCGGTGAGATGTTATGTAGAGACGGGTATAAAATCCATTGATGTTGAATTAAGCCTAAATTCACATTGGCGTGAATACGATAATTAGTTTTTACCACGGAGAGCACGGAATAAAAGCTTTGAAGATAAAATCTCCGTGGGCTCCGTGTCCTCAGTGGTTGGCTATTACTATGTTTGTTATATGTCGCTGAATTTTTGAAATTGAGGGCTTAATTCAACAGCATCGGGTAAAAAGCCCATCTCTTATGGACACCTTATTATTCCCTGAGCCCAGAGGCATGCTCCGCAGGTCGGGTACCTGTTACCTATGCAGTCTTCCTCATTCTTCTCTGACAGATCACACCCTCCGCATGTAATACACGGGGAGAAATCAAAATCCATTACACGCTCACGAAAGGCTTTGTGTTCCTGGGTATTCCAAAGCTTAAAGAGATCCTGTTCAAGCACGTTTCCTATTGCCCATTTTTTCGATTGACGGGTTCCATAGGTCAGGAAGCCAAGAAAACCCTCATGATTATGCAGCAGAGGGAGGCATGGGCTGATGTCACCATTCCAGCCGATAGCCCCTGCCCCGTCTTCAATAAAAGGACATTTATTTCTGAGTGCTTCCGAAGGGATAAAGGGGATGGTCATATTTATAGTGTCCGCCGCCCTTCGGATCGAGTCTAATGAAATGTCATCCATGTCCATCAACGGCAGATCCAGATCAAAGTTTCTTCTGTTTACAGACCGATAATACATGGCCTCGTCAACCATGGCTTCGGTATAGGGAAGCACGTTGGTGACGAGGACCCGGTTTGCACCGATATTTTTACCGATATCTATTACTGCGGGCAGTTCCCTGATATTGCGCTTCATCGCAACAAAGGCAATGCCGATTTCCATATGTTGTGAGAACCCGCGGCCGCCCACACTGTTCAATTTATTTAAAAGCCTGAGGTTTTCCATGATGTTCGGCAGCTGTGCGCCCATGCGGATATCGGAAAAACTTTCAGGGGTCGATCCATCAAGGGATATCCACATCCGATCGAGGCCGGATTCGATCAGGCGTTCAATCATCTTCTCTTTTAAGAAGCGTACCGTTGGTAATCAGCTCTGCTGACATGCCCAGGGCTTTAACGCGGGAGATCATCCGGATTATTCCGGGGTGCGAAAGGGGTTCGCCAAAGCCCCCGAAAAAGATCTTTTCAGGAAGATCAGGGAAAGAGGATAAGCCTTCCATTATGGATTCAAAAACCTTTTCGGACATCATACCGGGCCGTTCATCCCATACATGCCTTATGCATGTGCGGCAGTTAAGGTTGCACTGATTTGTAACCTCCACGTACAGCTTTGCCAGTCGCATTGGAAGTCTAAGAGTTAAAACGCTTCCCTTTTGGGTATATCTGATATGGTCTCCGGAATTAATGCCCAGTCCTGTGGCGGTTTCCGCCGGGATTATTATGCTGCCTGAAGAATCGGCCTTGAAATACTTCCGTCCCTGTTCTCTTTTATTTTTATTACTGTTATCCTGCATCTTTAAAAACCACTCAATTCACAGGCATTGTCACAAAGAGTTATTACATAGTCAAACTCTTTATCCCCAAAAGGGCCAGTTTATCATTAATATATAAAAACCCTTTAATATCAATATGTTTTACCCTTGACATTTTTGCAGGTGTTGAATACTGTTCGCTGAATTATTTAAAGAGATTATCCGCGGACATCCGGATTAAAGAGGATGGACTATGAACCGATCAAAGTCCGAAAGCCATGAAGAGCGTTATTCAAATGCAGATAAAAATATAGCAGTATCAGCTATTATCAGGGATATAACTGCAGAATTTAATATTGTTATGGGGAGCCCTGAGCGTGTGCGGACGTCCTGTTCCCTGCTCCTGAATCTAATTGAAGCTCCGCCCGATTCGGCAGAGCTCGATCACCTGAAAATTTTAATCCCTTTATTACCGAAGAAAATGGGTGATATCGTCACTCCTTTATTTGATCTTTTTTATAATATAACCATAAATATAAAAAATCCCTGGCCTTTTCTCCAGGGGCTCTTATCAGTAAGGGAGGCAAAATTGGCTCTGAAGGCGGCTGATCTCGCAGCCTCTCTTGCACAATCAGGCTCCTTGCCGGTTGGTTCCGACGTATTGGAATTTTTCGCCGATAAAATTGAAAATGATGAAACCATCTTGAACACAGCGGAATATCTTAATGCTGTGGCAAAAATAGTGAGTTGTTTACCAGGAGATTTCTCTGCTGATGCCAGGGGTGGGGCGCCGGGGATATTCCTGCATCACAAGGATATCAAATTACGCAGGCTGGCAGCCCGGGTTTTGGACTTACCTGGAGAACCGGTCAGGGAGGATGTGGCACTTGAAGTTCTGGGAGAAGATGCATTCCGGTTTTTTGCGCCTTATCTGTTATTCACCAGGGCCTCATACATGGATCTTCTTCAAATCACTCCATCGCACGGAGAGTCTTCGCCCGCGCTGAACCAGCTAAATAAAGTCGAGTCATCATGCGGCAGGAGCATATTGAAGGACATTACTTCACGAATTGGATGGCAGTGCATCAATTATGGTATTGAGTCCCAAAGACTTATCAGCCTCAAAATTGGAGATTCCTTCCCGCTGATGGTTTCCCCGTCCGAGGCAACGCTGTTTGATACCCGGAAGGATGCCAGACGTGGCAGTGATATTTATCTTTTTATATGTCACGGCGGTGTCCAGGATGAAAAGCAGCAAAGGGCAAAGGATAAGGACCCTGTTATTCTTTTCCGATCCTACAATCTTGCCCATTCCAGAATTATAGCTGATTTTACAGAGACTGCACAGCTTACACCCGAAAAAGTGAATCGGCTGCTTGCGGCAATGGACAGTATAGTTACCGATTATATGGCGCTTTTTTCATCATATTCGGATGAAAGTGCTATATTGCCTGATGTATACAGTAAACTTAAAAATCAGATCCTTTCCGAGGTAGAGAAGGGAAAAATAAGGAATAGACCAACCCTTGAGCTGTCCAGGCTTGTCCAGATGTACGAGGATCCTCCCAAACTCGGCAAGGTTCAAACACTGCACGGGCTGAAACGTTATCTCCATCAAAAGGGGCTCCGGCTGGGTTTTCGCCTGATAAACTCGAGTTGTGCTATGAACAGAACTGTCTCCCTGCTCACTGCATCAGAAAAGAAGGTCCTTAATGCCTTATCATGTATAAGTTATATTAACTTTGAGCCGGAAAAAGAGAGCCCTGACCCGACACACATACCCTACCCGGTCAGGATCGCAGCCGATGCCTATGCACGGCAGATGCTCCGGGGGAAAAAGGATTTTCCCGGAATGAAGATATTCTGTTACGGGAATGAAATTAATTACTACATATCCTTCAGGAATCACCCTGCTTTCCTCAGAATTAATTTTTCCCACCCCTTGAACGGCGGAATGATTGATCTAGAATATTATGGAGTGAGTAAAACGGAGATCGATAAGCATCCCAACCTGTCTCTTGATGCCATTAAATATTTTTTCGAATACCTCGGATATGATGTCCAGGTTAACCTTACTCATATCTGTGTCCGCTATGATAAAAACAGGGCCATGGATACAAAAAACCTGTATGAAAAAGCTGAGATGCTGTTTAATCTGGTTCCTTATTTCATGGATATAGACTGGGTTATCAGCTCCCTGAATCTTGGTAAAGAGTCGCGCGGCCTGGTTACAGAGGCATGGGCAGGATTCTTCAAAAAATGGGGAGTGCTTCCACTGGAGCAGTGCCTTACAGGCGACCGCCAGGGGATCCTTGTCAGCCGGATACATGGCCCCACGGGAGATCAGGAGGTTATATGGGACGGAAAGGAGCCATATGTCGACCGGATCGCTTCTCCGTTGCCGAAAGATCTTTTGACCGGCCTGAAAACATCTTTAAGGAAGCTCGGCCTTGATATCCATCGTTTTTCCAGCCAGTCATCGGGAAATGACATTGGCCAGCTTCAGATCGAAAATTTAATTTTCAAACCCCTCAGGGAAGCCATTTCATCCGGCGGTATTGTAGAAGGGCCCCGGGGTTTATCACAGGCCCCTTCTGATTTATTTCATAATGAGTGGGAAGCGGAACGTTTTGCCGAGATACTTTCCGACCCGGAGGGCCTCATGGCGTCTTCTTTTTCACTTTCCGGCCTGATAAGGCCCCTGGATCAGAATACATATTTTATAAATTCAGGCATCCTCAACGGATACAGGATACAATATACCTCCATACCTGTTTTTGACAGGATAATAGGAATTTATGTGCTGAGAGATGAAGAGGGTATTATACGTTTTTCATTTTTTACAGATGGCCGGATTCTTTACAGGAAGAGAAGTGACCCCGGCAAGCCTTGGAAGTCAAATTTTAGCCTGGATGCGAATAAACTGTCAAAATGGCTCCGGGAAGGCAACTGTCTGATGCCCGGAATGGAGGTAACTGAAGACTCTCCTGAAAAGGTAAAATCTGTTGGAGAAAGTTTCAGGCAGATTAACAGGAAGAGAGAACATGTACCTTTTAAGGGAGAAAGAATTATAAAAGGGGTAAAGGTTTCGCCGGGACGGGTTGTTGGAAGGATACTCTTTAACTCGGAAAACAGACCGCCTGAAGATTTTCAAGGCAAAATTCTTGTCACGCCGGTTGTCAGCCTGGATGATAATGCCCTGATATACAACTGTTCGGGTATAGTTACCACGAGTGGAGGGATATTGAGTCATTCGGCCCTTACTGCTCTTCAGTTCAAAAAGCCTTCCATGATTATAAACGGAAAATGGGAACAGTCTATTGACGGTAAAATGAACCTTCGCAGCTACTGCTCCGAGTTTCATGAAGAGAGTAAAGAATATCTGGGCTATAAAATATCGGCAAGGTCTATCACCACCAGGAATAATCAGTATATAAAGGAAGGAGACCTTGTTGTCCTGGACTCGGAGAAAGGTTTTTTATCGATTCTGGGCCAGGACAGGGATGCCATCAAGTTCCATGACACTCTCGCGCATTTTTGTGAAACTACCGAAAGTCTTATGGCGTCAAAGGGCAATCAGTTTATACTGAACCTCAGGGGCAGAAGGCTTCGGGCGCTTCATCGCCTTGATAAACAGCTTGCAAGGCTTTCTGATCCTTTTCTGGCATGTCATATAGTGTACGAACTGCTTATGAGTGAATATCTTTCATTTAACAGTGGAAGCCGAAACGAGAAGGCAAGCCTGATTTCCATTATCTTGAAAAATCCTGACCTGGGGGAAGCTGCCAGGGGCCATCTGCTGGATGCTTATATGAGCCTCAATCTCAGGCACCGGGCACTGCTGGAGGAACTCAAAAAACAGCTCCGTTCTTATGTTAATATTTATGAGATACTTTATATGCGGCTTAAGATACTGCGGATTCGGCGCGCAGTCAATGAGGCATATGAATCTTTACGCAGTTGCGGTTTCGAAGATATCAGGGTGGACCTGTCCGGAAGTGAGGATATGGATACGCACTTCAGAAAAGATCTTGAGCAGAAACTGGAACTGCTGTCTCAGGATATTGAAGGAAATCTGTCACCGCTGATGAAATATCATGTCAGGCATTTAATCTTGCAGTTGGAAAGACTGGATTCTGTTCTTGGAACTTCAACAGTGATGAAAAATCCGATCAACGAGATAAGAGAAAAAATTATATTAAATGATGAAATCTCACTGAATCAGCTTGAAAAATGTTCCATCCTGGGGCCCGAAGACGGTGGTATTGAACTTTCCGGCCTGATAGGCTGGAAGGCTGCCAACCTGTCCGAAGTAGAGCGGCTGGAAGGAGATGGACTGGTTCCCCCCTGGTTTGCTGTTACCAACCATGCCTTAACCCGGGTGATGGATCTGCCACTTGACAGGGCAACGAAAAACATCGTTGGGATGTCTTCCGCAGGAACTCTGAGGGGAGCATTAAATGAGGTGCTAGTACGCCGTGATATTGATCATATGCAAAAAGCCCGGAAAATTTTGCAGATATGGGAAGATGCTATTCTTCCAGATGAACTGATTCAGGAGGTTGTTACTGCTTACAAACGCCTTGGAAATATTGCCGGTGAAGGGATGTCTGACAGGGATTTAAATGATTATGTATCAATACGATCTTCAGCCGGAGATGAGGACACAGAGATTACAACGAATGCCGGCCTGTTCGACACTTTTCTTTTTATACACGGGGAAGGGGATGTTTTAAAATATCTGAAAAGAGTGTGGGGCGGCTTCTGGGGTGAACGTGCATTATATCACAGATTGCTCACGGGGTCTGTTTATGAAATGCCGGAGGGAGGCGTAATAATCCAGCGCATTATTTCTCCCCGGGTCTCAGGTGTACTTCAGACGATAAACATTGCGGAAGGGAATCTCAAGGAAATGGTCATCAACGCAGGGCCCGGGCTGGGCACTGGAATTGTTATGGGAAGGGTTCCCGGTGACCGGATATTTGTGGAAAAAGACAAGAAAGTACTAGAGACACCTGATTTACCGATTAATTTTCGCTACCTGACAAGAGAAAAGAAGAGGCAGGCAGTATTTAATAAATGGGAAGGCAGAGGCGTAATTTATTCCTCGACGCCCTATCACAGGCGCCTGCAGCCCGCGCTCAGTTATGCAGATATTTGTAATCTGGTGAGAATAGCAGGCAGACTTGAAATAGCCTACGGGTATCCCCTGGACATTGAATTCTGCTTTGAGAATAATAAACTCTGGATATTACAATGCCGTCCGGTGACAAGTTTTATGAGGACGCTTCAGGAGACGATAAAACATTATCCGTTAACGCTTTAATATTATACCTTTCTAAAAAAATTATTTTGGAGGTTACTGCATGATAAGAGAAAATGATTCCTTGACGTATCACTCGTCCGAACGTCCGGGGAAGATTGAAATACACAGTTCCAAACCCTGTATGACCCCCAGGGAAATGAGGCTGGCCTATCTTCCCGGAGCTACATTTCCTTCAAAACTCATCGCAGAGGAACCGTCAAAGATTTTCAACTATACATCAAAGGGCAATCTGGTGGGTGTTTTGACAAACGGTTCCTCAGTGCCCGGCCTGGGCAACGTGGGACCGGAGGCAGCAAAACCGATGCAGGAGGGTATAGCGGTTATATTCAAGCAACTGGCGGATATAGATGTCTTTGATCTTGAATTGAACACAACGGATCCGGAGAAGTTTATTGATACGGTCCTGATGCTGGAACCGACCTTCGGCGGGATAAACATTAAAGATATAAGTGTGCGGGAAGGCTTGCATATTTATGACCGTCTCAGTGAACGGATGAAAATACCGGTTTTTCATGAAAATCTTTACAGTTCCGCGGTTGTAGCCTCTGCCGCTCTCCTGAACGCGCTTGACCTTGTTGATAAAAAGATCGAAGACGTACGTGTGGTTATATGCGGCATCGGAACATTGGGGATAGGGTGCGCAAGGTTGTTTTTACGCCTGGGGATTCAACGTGAAAACCTTCTTGTGTATGACAGAAAAGGTTTACTGCATCCGGATCGAAAGGATTTGCCTGAATATAAAAAGGCCTTTGCCTGGAAACATTCGGCACGGACTCTTTCCGAAGGACTGAAGGGGGCCGACGTGTTTCTGGGAGCGTCGGTTTCCGGTACAATCAATCCCGAGATGGTCAGGTCGATGAATTCCTTTCCAATAGTTTTCGCTTTATCCACTCCATATCCTGAAATCGATTATGAATCAGCCAAATCAAGCAGGAAAGATATAATTGTCGCTACAGGCGTGGGGCTGTATCCTAATGCTGTTCTGGATACCCTGAGCTTCCCTTATATTTTCAGGGGAGCGCTGGATGTCCAGGCCACGCGCATTACTGAGGGAATGATGATAGCGGCAGCCAGGGCGCTGGCCGAACTGGCCCGCGAAGAGGTGGTTGAGGAAGTGGAACGGGCTTATGGTGATGAGCATTTCAGCTTCGGACCTGAATATCTTCTTCCAAAACCTATTGACCCGAGAATCCTGGTATATGAGTCCTCGGCTGTTGCACAACAGGCTATCAAGGAGGGTGTTGCCCGTATTTCAATAGATAACCGATCACATCGCGAAAGATTGTCCGTCCGAATAGGAACAGGCCGGGAAACCATGCGGAAAATAATCATGAAGGCAAGGCAGGAAAACCTCAGCATAGTTTTTTCAGACGGGACAGATGAGACCATTTTGCGTGCATGTTCCATTTTACTGGATGAGGGGATAGCAAAACCAACCCTGCTTGGAAATCGTGAAGAGGTCCTGAGGGTTATCGGAAGTCTCGATCTCGACCTGGAAGGTATAAATATAATTGACCCGCTTAAAAGTCCCCGCTTTGAATTTTATGTGGACGAGTATTTCAAGATGGGGCAGCGTAGAGGTGTGATGCGGCCGGAGGCCGTAAAACGTCTTCGAGAGCGGGATTATTTCGCATCTCTCATGCTTCATACCGGGGATATAGACATGCTGTTCGCGGGGGTATCCACTCATTATGCCAGGTCGTTTCGAACAATTCTGGAAATAATCGGTCCTGCTCCGGAAATAAAAAGGATTTCAAGTCACCATATGATACTGCTGCCTAAAAACATCTATTTTCTTGCGGACTGCGCCGTTAATATAGACCCCAGTGCAGAAGATCTGGCAGAGATTGCATTACTTACAGCAAGCAGGGTCAGCTCTCTGGGGCTTGAACCTCGTGTCGCCATGCTTTCATTTTCCAACTTCGGCAGTGTTGAACATCCACTCGCAAACAAAGTGCGAAGGGCCACGGAGATAGCAAAGGATCGTGCTCCCGAATTAATTATAGACGGGGAAGTACAACTGGCTGTTGCTGTTGACGAAAAATTAAGGTCAAAAAACTTTCCCTTTTCCGAACTTGTTGAAAACGCCAATATCCTTATTTTCCCGGATCTGCAGTCCGGGAACCTGGCACTTGATCTGATTCAGCAGATTGGTAAAGCCGTATCGGTGGGCCCTATACTTATGGGTACAAGGTTGCCAGTTCATCTTCGCCAATATGGTGTTACTGTGGAAGAGGTTGTAAATCTGGTTGCAACAGGTGTGGTGGAAGCAGTATCTTTCAATAGATAAAGTATCCGCATATCTCCTTTTGGGAGGCATCTTTTTTTATGCTCAATATTTTGTACGGGTCTTCTCAGTTTCACATGGATGGTCTTCTATATTTTATTTACTCAAGGGAAAATGGAAGCGATATGTACATTGGAGAAATAAACGATGCGTGTCGTTGTCCTCCACATTGTTCGTCACAAAGTCACCGGCATCAAAATATGCGTAACTCACCTGAAAGCTCAGAGCACGGGAGTAATCATACCTGTACTGAAAGTCGAATTCCTTTCCCAGATGTGTATAACTGTTTCCCGGCAGGTTCCTGTATTTATAGTAACTCCATGTGTCCTCCGGTTCATCCAGAAAGAAATTATGGCAGGACAGCTTGATATGATTTTTTTCAGTCGGGTCAACGTAGAGATTAATCTGGTTGTCTACCAGGTTGGACCAGGACATGATATCCATTCGCCCGTAATGCTCGCCGTCGGTGGAGCCGAACGGCGTTGTAAATGTCCTGATGGTATTATCGGTGGTGTTGCTGTCACCGCTGGCAAAGACACGTCCGAGGACTATATTCGGCCTCATGGGAATGTTTCTGAAAAGATATCCCACCTTGGCAATATAACCATAGGCCCGAACAGTCTTATTCCCGATGTCCCCTCTCTCGCCAGCATATGTTATATCCCAGTTGAGATTATTGTAGTCCTTTTCATAGAATCTTGCCCCAAAGTAATATGTTTTTTCTTCCGGCGTAACACTATGAAACAGATTATTTTTCCAGGCGAAAAACGGTTCAATCGCGCCGTGTTTTATGGTCCTGAAATGGGAATAAAAGCCTATACCCTGGTACGCATGCTTTTCAAGGAGGCTGAAGGAACAGGGATCTTTTGTCTTTGTCTGCCCGTACCATGCATCGATGAAATTGCCATTTTTCTTATAGGAAAAGTGCACCGCATCCCAGAGCCAGCCGATGGAGTTTCCCCAACCTCCGGGACCGAAGATACGTTTGTCACCGTACCATATTTTCTGTCGACCCAGTTGCGTTGAGAGCCCATTGATGAAAAGGTCGTTGATCTCTATGTTGGCGTCGTGGAGTTCAAAATATTCTTCATCTGGATCCATGGTATATTCATCAGGTGTCCCTTTGTTCTTTATAAAATTATCTTCGTCAAGAGACCATCCCCGGACCCGTGCATCATACATATGCAGATGATAGGTGATGTGCTCATTTTGCCTGTAGGTAAATCCCGCGATAATACGCTGCAGCAGGAGCCGGTCATCCGGGCCGCCTTTGACATTTCCCTTTGCGTCAATGGAATGATCACCATAGGTCTTTTTATTCATTCCATCCAGGGTCTCGAATCGTTCCCGGATCTCTCCATCAAAAGAAATCTCTCCTGCCTTTACGGTTACCACCATAACACCTAAAATAATAAAAACCAGCCCTGAGATAAAAAGCCTTTTTCCAATTCCATGTATCATACGGGTGATATATCCAGACATTTAAATTTCATTTGACATTATCATTTTAAATTGCCGGTTTGAATCGATTTTTTCCCTTCCACGCTGTAGGCGAACATTGGGATGTATATCAATGTCAGCACCGTTCCGACCAGGAGCCCGCCCACTGCCACATCGGCCAGGGGTGAGAGCCTTTCGAGCCCGACCGCCCATTCGAAAGCGATGGGAATCATGCCGGCGATAGTGCCAAAAGCGGTCATGAACACCGGCCGGAATCGCACCCTCACACTCTCCAGGGCCGCATCAAAGGGGGATTCTTCTTTTTTTCTAAACTCCTGATAAAAATCGATCAGCAGAATCGAATTCTTGATGATGATGCCAAAGAGCAGCAAAATACCTACCAGGCTGGGCATGCAGCTTGGTTTATTGAAGATAAGCATGCCCCAGGAAGCCCCGATCATTGCAAGCGGGAGCACCAGGACCATGACGATAGCCATACGCACTGACTGATAAATGGCCACCAGCGCCATGAGCAGAAGTATTACGCCAATGCCGATAGACTTGATCATCCGCGTGAAAGAGTCCTTCATCTGCTTGATATCACCTTCCTGGCTGATTTTCACACCTTTGATGCCGGCCTTTTTCAGGGCTGACTGGGTGTCTTCAGTCAGGGTGGAAATGGCACGCCGGGAGCGATATCCCGACACGTCCAGGGAATAGAGCATCTGGTTACGCTCGATCTTGTTGGCTGTCAGTCCGTATTCTATTGTCGCCAGGGCAGAAAGCGGCACAGGTCCCTTGGGCGTCTGTATCGGGATCAGGCGCAACTGTTCCGGGTTGCCGTCAAATGGTCGGTTAAAATAAATTCGCACAAACTGATTCTGCATAGTGACCATATTAGCGCTGACTGCTACAGGAAGACCTGCCAGAGGTAACTGGGCGGCGATCTGCACCGGGGTCATGCCATATGCCAGGGCACGGTTGGTGTCGACATTCAACCGCGCCTCAGTGAAATCATTGTCCCAGCTGGTGTTTACAGAAGTCAACCCCTTGACCGAGCCGAGAGCCTTCGCGGCTTTTTGCGCCGCTTGCGGCAATACATGGTAGTCTTCAGCCATCAGGCGCACGTCGACGGGGGCTTTGATACTGGACAGTGGGGTGGCGCCGAAGTCATATACGTCGGCAGCCTTGACGTTTCGCAATTCCGAAAGACGCGAACGAAGTTCATCCTCAATCTGCCATATACTTTTTTTGCGGTGGAAGCGATCCACGCAATTAATCGTCATCATCGCTTCTGCGGGCAGTGACCCCGATCCCAGGGAAAGCACGCCTGGCTCGGAACCGTAACTCACTGAACTCATGACCACTTCCGGCTGTCGGTGAAGCCATTCGATAAAGGGTTTGAGACGCTTTTCTGCTACGTCCACCGGCTCGTTGGCGGAAAACTTGACATGGGCCTTGATGATGCCTGTATCCATGGGGGGCATCAGGTCACGGCCGATTACCGGCATGATGTTTTTGAGGCTGAAGGCCAGCAGTGCGACAACAGCGACGGTCATCAGGATGCGCCGCCAGCCGGAGCGCCCCCTGGCGGAAAACCGCAGGATGGCCAGATAAGGTCCTACCAGGCGTCCGAAGCTTTTCTCGTAGAGATACTCGAGTAGCTGCTCGAAGCGAGTCTTGGAAACACCCTTGCGGTAAAGGAAAAAGGAGATGGCGGGAATGAAGGTAATGGAAAGAAAATAGGAAACCACCAGGGCTATGATCAGCGTGGAGATCAGAGGCCGGAAGATTTGCTGGGGAAAATCACCGGCAAACAGGAAAGGGAACATGATGGCCACGGTTGCCACTGTGCCGGCGAAAACCGGCGCTACCACTTCCTTGGTGCCGGAGATAATGGCCGTATTCAGATCCTGCTTCAAATCCACCAGATGGCGCTCGATGTTTTCCAGGACGACGACCGCGTCATCCACAAGCATTCCCAAGGCGAGGATGATGGCCGTGTAGATGACTATGTTCAACTCACCGCCGGTCATCCAGATGATGGCCAGAGTAGTAAAAAACACCATGGGAATAGAGATCAGGGCTGCGGCGACAGCCCGCAGATTGCCCAAAAAAAGGAGGATGACAATAAGGGTGAAAATAATGGCGTCCCGTAGCGCGTCAAGCATATTGATGTTGGCTGTTTTGATCAGGGTGCGCTGGGTGTCGGCGAGTGCGAAGCGGATGTTGGGATAGCGTGGTTTGAGATTTTCGACAACCGCGCGGCAGGCATTGCTTGTGTCCAGTACCGATCCGCCCGGTGCACGCTGGATCGCTATAGCGATGGCAGCCTTCCCGTCGCCGTAGTAACCGGAAAAGCGCGTCTGGTGCTCCCACCTGATATCAGCTATATCGCCAAGGCGAACGTTGGGAGCCACTGGCAGCATGCTTAGTTCTTCGACACTTGCTTTTTCTCCATAAATGGTGATCGTATAAAAAGAATCCATATTCTTGCTGAATCCGATGGGGCGTCCCGGTCCAGGGCGCGCACCGTCGTTGAGATCTTATCCAGACTCAATCCTGCTGCTTTTGCCCTGAACGGATCGACATTTATACTGATGGCGCTTTGGTATCCACCGAAGATCTCCACATTGCCAACTTGAGGGTTTCGCAGAAGAGCGGGTTTGATATCGCTTTCTGCGATCTTGCGTACGTCGCCCAGGGTAAGACCACCACCGGCCGGTGACAGCGCGAACACATCTACCGGCAGAATGTGTGAGCCGGCCGTGTAGATGGATGGATTGACGTCCCGGGGCAGTTTGCCGCGCATTTTGTTAATAGCGTTGTTGACATCAACAGCAGCCGGATCCAGCCCCTTGATGTACTCAAACTCGGCCGTGACTATAGACATGCCGGCAATATTAACTGAACTGACCTGTCGGATCTGCGACAGGGTGGAGACTTCCTCCTCGATGGGCTTGGAAACCGTGGCAGCCACCACGTCGGGTGTCGCGCCGGGGACCTGAGTCACTACGATGATCGTCGGCCGGTCGCTGTCCGGAAAAAGATTCTTTGGCATCACCAGCAGGCCGTAAACTCCCAGCACGAAAAATCCGGCGATCAGGCTATATAGCAGGTAGGGACGCTTATGGAAAAAATCAAACATAACTGGCCTCCTTAGGAATTCATTGCTATCACGGGGACGCCCGCAGCGATCCGTAAGAGGATATCAGGCTTGGCCACGATTATCCTTCGGCCGGACAGGTTTTGTTCGACCGTCACGCCCTCAACACCGCGCGCTTTGATCGTGACGGGTATACGTTCGGCCTTGCCGTCGAGAGACAGAACAAAAACCGAAGAAGAACCATCCATGGTCAGAAGGGCGTCAACAGGCATAAACATGCCATTGCCTTGATAAACGACTACCTTCACATTTATGTACTCACCCTCAACCATCCCGGTGCTTGGAGGTAGTGGAGCCACATACTGCACCAGTCCGGTGTTCGCGGTCTGCTCCCTGGAGGTCAGGGGCAAGGTATGTCCCTGCAGTATGATTTCTGAGGCATGAACAGAACCTGGCAGGGAAAGCTGCAGATAAAGACCGTTTTTTGATGCGATCCGAAACAAAGGCTTGCCGGGAGTAGCCAGATCACCGGGGCTTACCAGGACCTGACTCAGCGTGCCGAAAACCGGAGCGACGATGCGGGCGTAGCTGGATAATACTTCGATCTCCTGCCCGTTTTGTATCAAGCTTTCCCGTTCCCGGACCAGGCGTTCTATGGAAGCCTCTTCCTGCTGTTTCTGCTCAAGTGACGCCCCTCCGACTTTAAGCAGTTCAAGGGTACGCTGATGAGCCTGCCGCAGGGCCTCGATTTCCGCTTTCACTCCTTCCTGTTTTGCCAGTAATGATTTTCGTTTGGCTTCAAGATCAGCATTATCGATCAGGGCGATCAATTCTCCCTCATGAACAGTTTCTCCTTCCCGCTTCATTATTTTGGTAATTCGACCGCTGATCCGGGTGGAAAGCACCGAAGAAACGTCTGAGGCAACCACGCCCATGGCCGGCAGTGTCAGGGTGACTGGTTGTGACTTGATATCTATAGTCTTAACAACCGCCGGCAGGATCTGGGCCGGAGACGCCTTGGAAAGGTCGATTTTTCTTTTGTGTAGCAGCATCAGACCGGCAGCAGCGACAAGTATAATAATTAAAATAGTGAAAATGCGTTTTTTCATTTTACGACTCCTTTCAAATCTGTTCCATAAAGCACAGCCTGCTGAGCAACTATCTGCCACCTTTGCTGACGTGCCTGGCAAAGGGCTGCCTGAGCGGCCAGAACATCACTTTCATAGCGCAGATAATCCTCAGTGGTCATGCGCCCGGAGCGCAACGAGACACGGGCGACGGCCAGTAGCTTTTCACTGTCAGTGATCGAATTTTCGGCCAGTGTGATGGATTTTTCGATGACCACGATTTTCTGTGCCAGCGTTTCGGAAAGCGCTTCCATGTCGAGCCGTGTTTGTTCCAGATATTTTTTCGCTTTCTCCAGTTGAACCCGGGCAATGGATTCGTCGCTCTTCAGGGTACGGTTGAACAAGGGAAACTTCAGAACCAGGGCGATCTGGTTATAGCTCCTGTAAATATGACTGTCTGTGTTGTACGCTTCTCCGTCATTGCCGGAAACATAACCATTAACAGACAACTCCGGCCAACGGGCTGCCTGCGTGTGCTCAACTTCCTTTTCAGCGACATCGGCATTGTATTGGGCCGCAGTAACCGCCAGGTAGGAGGTCCCCATCGGCTGTTGAATAAGGCTCATGTCGGCCGCCGCAGAAACTTTAATGCCTGTCAGGGTATTGATCTCCCGCAGCGTTTCCAGACGTTTCACCTCCAGTTCATTGCGCTGTTGATCCAGATCATTGATCGTCTTTTGAATTTTCAAAAGCTCTGATTCAGGGGATCTCCCGGTTTTCACCTTTAGGGACATATCCTCAAGTGTTTTGCCGAGAGACGCGCGGCGGGCATCGATCGCTGCTTCGAGAGCCTGCAGATAAGCCAAAGCACTGTTAAGCGATACCACCGTCGCCTGACGACCGATCAGGTCCAATTGCCGATCGGTTTCGGCCTTTTGCCGCAGCAGAATCGCTTTTTGTCGCAGCACATATAGCTTTCGGACATACACAGGAGCCTCAAAGCTCAACCCATAGCGGATGATATTACGGGAAAAGGGAATCGACTCTCCCGCCTGTATATTGACCTCTGTAGGGGGCATTGGGCGAAGATTGGTCGGCGAATTGTAGTTTTCGAAACGACTAAAGGCTCCGAGTTCCGGAAACAAGGCGGCTGTGGCGCGATCTTTTTGCAAATCGCTTTCCTGGACGGCCAGAGCGCTGACTTCATAACCCGGTTGCTGCGCTGCAGCATCCAGAAGATCATCGATACTGACGGCAAAGCAGTTTGAACTCCAGAATGCACATAAAACCATAAAAATAAAATGACGCTTCATCTCAAAACTCCTTGAGGGTTATTGGCAGTGGAAATACCTGTCACGGATCGCAGATTAAGCTGTTTATCCTGATCAGCTTTCTGTTTTGTTCATACTCTGCCATATGTGTTTTATTTAAACGCCATATAGCCCATCCAGCAGGCGATAAAGATTAACAGGATACCAAAATATTTTTTATGACCTTTCTTGTCTATTCTGACACCCAGCCTTGCACCAATCTGAGAGCCGACCAGGACTGCGCCTCCGAGGATCATGGCCAGTTTCGGGTCAAAATGCCCGGCTATTACATGACCTAGAAGGCCTGTAATCGCTGTAATACCAATCATCAGGCTTGATGAACCTACGGCTATCTTCATTGGGACACCCACCAGGAGTACCATTACAGGCACCTTTATGAGGCCACCACCCACACCCAGCATACCCGACACAAAGCCTGCAAGGATCATCAGCGGTATTATGGAAAAAAGATTTAATGTATATGATTCATTTCCAGTGGTTCGATTAATATAAAACCATCTGTCCTTTTTAACTTCCGGTCCCATCCTCCTGTTTCCTATGGGCTTTATCATGAAGTAAGCTCCGATAAGGATAATACAGGCAAATGCAAGCTTGGAAAATGTCACAGGAAAATAAGGCGAAAGGTATCCCCCGAAAAAGGCTCCAAGGTTGGTTGGCGGCTCCACGATAAGGGCAAGGGTCCAGTCAACGAATCCGGCCTTATGGAAAACAAGAAGGGCGGAGACGGTGGCTACTATAATCAGCATCTGGCTTGTAGCGGCACACGTATAAAGAGGAAGCCCGAAGGCCAGGAGCATGGGCACATAGACTGCACCGCCTCCCTGGCCGAACATCATAAATACGACTGACACGATGAAAAAGACGGCGCACAATAATATAATCTGTTCGGTTCCTATAGGCATTAACTGTTCCCCCCTTCTGTTTCATTAAGATTGATTACTCGTCATAGCCCGAGCATGGGATGCACAGGAGGGACCCGTCATCCTTTACACGCAGCTTGTTTATAAAGGTAAGTTCGCCGCAGGCTTCACACCTTTTTGCATCGAAAACTCCCTTCCCTTTTTTAACATCAACAGGGTGTATATCTCCGATATCGAGGAACTGAGAGTCTTCCAGCCCCAGGACCCTGTTAATGAGCGGATCGGCTATTTCGGGATCAATGTCCTGCGGCGGAGTGCCGGCCTTTCTCAGTTGTACAAAGGGGGATGCGAGTGCCATTTCAAAAAAGTCGGGTTTCAGGGAAACCCGAACTGCACGACCGGTTTTATTATCAATTAGAGTAAAGGCCATCTTGTTGTAATAACGTTTTTCGATATTCGACTTGCCATATG
This sequence comes from uncultured candidate division Zixibacteria bacterium, assembly GCA_963702205.1. Lineage (GTDB taxonomy): Bacteria > Zixibacteria > MSB-5A5 > GN15 > PGXB01 > CALAMC01. Next base: position 46,372 of record OY969724.1, on the reverse strand, counting down.
TGCATCCGGTAGCTGTCATGATGCCGTCCAGAAAGCAGCCTGCTGCATGCCCTTTACCTGTTTCGGATATCACTGAGAGTTCCTTGTCTTTTGCGCGTTCCACGCCAAGGATCTTCATAGCGGCGAGCCCTGCCTTGAGCCCCATTGGCATGGCCGGGCACCTGTGACCGTGAAATTTAATACCCGTTTCAAGTATTTCTTTAAAATTTTCCATGATTGTCTCCTTTGTATTTTTTCTTTAAATATAAAACACCATGAAGGATTAGGCATTGATCGCGATCAATTTTGGGTGCTTTAGTAGAGAATGTTTGAACTATTTTAGAATATTGGTGTTTATCCGGAAACCTTTGTTTTTTGATGAAAGCCATCAGCCTTCAGCTATCAGCTTAAAGCATTAAAATTAAAGACTTGGCTGAACGCTGAACGCTGACTGCTGTAAGCTCTGTCCTGAAATTGTATCTTTCCGGATGGACACTGGTCAGCTTTTACTGATTTTCCGGTCTGGATTCGCTGAGCAGCCTGTTATAGTCAAGTACCTGGAATGTATTTCCCTTTATCTTGTGAATGATACCCATTTCCGAAAGTTTCGTGATTCCCCTTGAAAAACTTTCGGGCGTAAGCCCTAAAAGACCTGCATATTCACGTGAAGAGACAGGAAGTGTTATTATTTCAGTTTGCACTTTACTATCGGACGAACTGGTGAGTGAGATAATAGCCGCAGCCACACGGGGCAGGATACCCCGGGTAGAAAGCATTTCAATCTGGTCAAACGCTCCGCGCAGTTTTTTGGCCAGTTGTGTAAGTAAAAACACGGCAACATCAGGATACTGCCTCATCACTTCATACAGTTTTTCCCTTGTCATGACCAGAGCTTCAAGATCTTCTATGACTTCTGCACTGGCTGGATATGGTGATCTGTCAATCAAAGGTAAAAAACCAAATGTTTCTCCCGGACCAAATAAGAATATTGATGCCTGCTTTCCATCCGGGAGAGAACGGTAAATTCTGACCTTTCCCTTGATTATCGAGATCATTTTACTGCCCGGATCACCCTCATGCCATAAAAACTCTTGTGTCTTAAATCGCGCATGAGTAAAAAATGGTTTCAAGACCTGTTCTATTTCAATGATTAAATCAGTTTCCAAGGTATCCTGTTTAATAATGAGTTTCTATTGAATATTCTATTGAAATTTTCTGCCCTGTGTTTTTTGTGTCATGGCATCCGGTTCCTCTACATAATAAAATTGAACAGATATCCAACCAAAAGGATGCCCGCTCCGACCACTCCAATAAAAGTGGCGATCAACCGCGGCTTGAGGACCTTGCGCAGTATGACCATCTCGGGAAACGACAGTGCGATGACGGACATCATGAACGCCAGTACCGTGCCAAGCGCCGCCCCCTTCTCAATCAGGGCGTGCACGATGGGAATGATTCCAGCGGCGTTGGAGTACATGGGAATGCCGATCACCACGGACAGGGGCACCGACCACCATGCGGACTTTCCCATGAACGAAGCCATAACACCTTCGGGCACGTAGCCGTGGATGCCTGCACCAACAGCGATGCCCAATATCACATATATCCAGACCTTTCCCACGATTTCGCGAACCGCATCCCATCCATAGCGCATCCGGTCCGCCCAATTCTGCTTTCCTTCAGGCAGGTCTGCCTGCCCCGCCTGGATCTGGAATACCCACTCTTCGAGATGCCGCTCCATGTGCAGCCGGCCGATGACCCATCCAGCGACCATAGCGATCAACACACCCATACCCAGGTAGATGGCCGCCACCTCCCAGCCGAATAGCCCATAGAGAAGCACCAGCGCCACTTCGTTGACCATGGGTGCAGCAATAAGGAAGGAGAATGTCACTCCAAGAGGAACACCCGTAGTCACAAATCCCAGAAAAAGCGGCACCGCTGAACAGGAGCAGAAGGGGGTCACGATGCCGAGGATCGACGCCAGTACGTTGCCGATTGATTCACGTCGGCCGGCGAGAATGTTTCTTGTCCGTTCGGGAGTGAAAAAGGATCGAACGATGCCAACTCCGAAGACCACCAGGACCAGCAGCATCAGCACTTTGGGCGCTTCGAAGATGAAAAACGAAACGACGCCGCCCAGTCTTCCGTCGACCTGAAAGCCCATCAGTGTTGACATGATGCGCGTTGCGTGTTCTGCAAAAGCCGGAAGGTTCCGGTAAATAACCCACCACGCCGCCAGCAGCAGCACGATGAGCGCAATGTATTTGGCGGTCACGCCGGCATGGCTCACGATCGTTGTCCGGCTTGTCGATTCTTTGTTGAGAGCTGTGAAGGAGCCCTTGTCTTGTTCAAGCGTTTTCATTTGACTAGTTTCTCCATTGAAGACGTAATAATCTATATATCAATATACTATGATAAAAAAAGAGTCGCCTATTATCTGTCGCAAAACTATTTTTTTTGCCTATATCATTTGGCTGCCCTGTTATGTAAAAAAAAGTAAATAATTGATACAAGAGCTATAAAACCTGCGCAAATGGCACCGGCATCATGCAGGGTATAAAGGATCTGCCGTATGTTTTCAGAGCTGCTTACCCAAAGGAAGACCCCTGTTGATGTCATAAATGCCACTAAAAAAATGCCTGTCCAGAAAAGACTATCGGTGTTTTTACCCCTTGTTTTTAACATCAGCCAGAGGGTAGCAATGACAAGACCGACTCCCGCCCACCGATGGATGTTTTCCAGTATTCCTATAACATTACTGGGTAGTAGTGATTCAAAGATGACAATAATAGACGGTCCAAGAAGACCCACACCCAGGATACCAAGCATCAGGCGTTGGGTGGGTGTCCAAGGAAAAGGTTTCGATTTTGAGAGCCCGATTACCCAATCTCCGCATACAAGCATGATAAGTAATAGCAATATACCGGCCAGAATACTGAAAAAAAGGATCGGTTTTAAAATCTCCTGCCTGAAGCCACTTGCAAATACCGCTGTTGATGAAAATCCGAGAAGTTCAGCATTAGGTCGATAGGTGGGTTTGCCATTTTCATCAAACGGCTGTGTCATGACGGGCTGCTCGAAAAAAGTGGATTTGAGGGCATGACAGTCGGCGCACCCTTTGGCACCCAGTGCATTACGGGCAGGGGTGATGTCGTGGGAATATTTGAAGACCGAGCCGTAAGGAGAATATTCATATGGCTTTTTAGGAAGGCTTATCCATTTGTTTCCGTCGGCTGTGTAACGATCCCCGTCCACAAATACGACTGTCTTATTCTTCATGGATACCCCTTTTTGTTTGAGCATAGAGGTGACCGAGGACAGTAGAGATTTGATCTCCTCAGGCCTGTTAACTTCAGGAAACCCGTCACGGTTGTCATCGCTGATAATACTCAACTCAGGGTAGGTCGTGTCCGGATGCTCTGAATGATTTTTCCACATCATAAAAATATCTTTCATGAATGGCTGGTTGATCCCTTTTTCTCCTTTTGTTTTTATCCCTGTCCATAGCGTATAAACACGGTTAAGGGGATAGATCTTGTCCTTGTACTTTCCAAGTGCCGGCCTGTACTTGAAGAACGGCTGTAGCCCTTCCGGATAACCAATTTCAAATCCGTAATAATTCCATGGTGTTATATCCGGCCCGTAAAAATTCCAGATTCTTTTACCTGGCGGTTCAATTCGGGGGCTCGCGTTGAAAACAGAGGAATCCTGCACGAGAGCGGCCCTCACCTGGCGCCATGGTATATGACAGGTCTGGCAGGCGATCTTTTCAAAATGAACCGGCGGGAAGCCCTTATGCTGCGGGACAGGTGCATTTAGAATACCATTTGCATGACAGTCCTCACAGCTGCGCATGGTATTATCCAGGTCATCACGGTCAAAATCTCCCGGGTCATCGCCTTTGCCTATCTGGTGTTCTTCCCTTCCATAAATCCTGGGATCTTCCGCATGCCGGCCGGTCAAATGGCAGTCGATGCAACGCAGCCCGGCCCGGATATGCACATCTGTCCTGTGACTGTAGGAACTGCCGCGTTTCTTCCAGTCGGACCCGTGATGACAAAAAAGGCAGTTTCCATTTTGAACCTCCCTGATAACCGGAAGAACCACCTTGCCGCCTTCTTGGAACATGGAAGGATTATATATGACCTTCGGTGTTTCGCCTTTTAAGATACTGCCTTCTACTTTTCCAAATCCGGCACCCGCCGTAGCGGCCCAGCGAAAATTGAATTCCTTAACCTGGGCGTTTCTTTTTTCCATGTCGTAGCTTTTAAGGTGGCATATGAGACAGTCAGCCTCAAGGACCCCGCTTTCAGCCCACTTTGACTCGAAATAATCGCCGTCAAGGTTGTTTGTCCCGCCTGGAATTATCCCGTTTTTCGGGTCTGCTGCAAACTGATCATAACGGTTTCCGTTCCGGTCAGTATTCTGCAGGGCCGCCTCCGGTATGGCAGACACTGCACTGGGCTGTAAAGGTGTAAGATGTAAGGTCGATCTCCTGGGGTGATGAGTTCTTTTTCCCTGCCAACTGGCGGAAAACAGGTCCCGGACTTCACCATCTACCCCCGTATTGCCCGGGGCTTTTTGCCCAGGGATAGGCCTGCGCGTAATCCTCAGTCATCTTAGCACCTTTACCCTGTTGAAAATGGTAACCCTGTGTTATCTTGTCGTAGTCATGACATTTTCCGCAGGTCATTTTAGGACTGTAAGGCTTGCTTACGTTGGGATTTTCCAACGGATTGATAATATTTCCATTTTCGTCCAGCAGGTTGATAGGTGGACAAATCCCCATCGCGTCCTGTTTGGCTTCCTCATACTTCTGATCCTTCTCTGCCTGAGAGGGGACTTGGGCATTAATATAAGCCGGCGTTAAAAAAACAGACAAAAAAAATATCATCAATCGTTTATATGCCATATGCTTTCCCTCTTCTTCTTTTATTATTTACTCTTTATCTATGAATTTCGTATTGGTTTTATAAAATCAAACGCAGCAGTTATTGTAATGCATACAATTAATAGGATACTGATGACGGGATAGATTTTTCAGTTTTTATTTTTTTACCACTTCTGCCATTTTGATCCCATCTTGTTATTTGAGTTCTTCTTCCAGGTTCTCAACAAAGGCCCTTATCTCTTCCCGCACCCTTCGGTAATGATTTAATGCCTCATCTTCATTCTGTATGCTATCGGCGAGTTTTGGAGGATCATCAAAGCCCCTGTGGAGCAGTCTGGTCTTTGCTGGGAAGAACGGGCATGCTTCATTTGCATTGTCACAAAGCGTAACTACATAGTCAAATTCCATATCTCCCAGCGAATCTATAGCCTTTGAATTTTGTCCAGATATATCAACTCCGACCTCGGACATTACCTTTACAGCCCTTGGGTCAACGCCCTTTGGACTGATTCCGGCAGAGTATGCCTTAAAGTCTTCTTTCTGGAGGTAATTGGTCCACCCCTCTGCCATCTGGCTTCGGCATGAGTTTCCTGTGCATAGGAAAAGTATCTGTTTTTTCATTTTACCCCTCACATGTCATATGACACACACCTGTCGGTGTTTGCACTGCATATGGAAAATATTTTTTCCTGAACCATAAAGCCACATTAACAAGCCCTATCAGTACAGGAACTTCAACGAGCGGACCGATCACCGCGGCAAATGCCTGCCCTGAATTGATTCCGAAAACTGCTACCGCAACAGCGATCGCGAGTTCAAAGTTATTTGACGCTGCTGTAAAACTGAGCGTTGCTGACTGTTCATATGATGCCCCTGCCTTCATGGATAGAAAAAAAGAGGCAAAAAACATTATCACAAAATATATACAGAGAGGTATTGCAACACGAACTACATCCATCGGAAGTTGAACTATATACTCCCCCTTGAGAGAGAACATCACAAGGATTGTAAAGAGCAGGGCAATAAGGGTCAGAGGGCTTATCTTTGGTATGAATTTTTTTTCGTACCATTCCCTTCCTTTTGTATTAAGGCCGATAACTCGCGAAATAATACCTGCTATAAATGGTATTCCAAGATAGATAAATACGCTTTCGGCTATCTGACCGATGGATATATCAACCACCATTCCTTTAAGCCCTATCCACTGGGGAAGAACAGTAATGAATATGTAGGCATAAACAGAAAAGAATAAAACCTGAAATATTGAATTAAATGCTACAAGACCGGCGCAGTATTCAGTGTCTCCTGACGCAAGATCATTCCATACAATCACCATTGCAATGCAGCGGGCAAGGCCGATAAGGATAAGTCCTACCATGTATTCCTGGTGCCCCGATAAAAATGTTATAGCAAGAAGGAACATGAGTATCGGACCTATGATCCAGTTCTGTACCAGTGAAAGAGCAAGAACCTTGAAATTTTTAAATACCTGTCCCAGTTGTTCATATTTTACCTTTGCAAGGGGAGGGTACATCATTAAAATTAACCCTATTGCAATAGGGATGTTTGTTGTTCCAACTTGGAAAAGATTGATAAAATCCTTTACTTTAGGGAAAAAATACCCGGAAAATACACCTGTTATCATCGCGGCGAATATCCAGAGTGTTAGGAACCTGTCCAGGAAAGAGAGTTTTTTTGATATAGATACACTCATATACTTCTCCTGAAAAATTTTTACTCCAGCCGGAATTGATCCATATAATCAGATAACTTCATTTTATTCTCATCTGAAATTGGTTTGCATTTTTCAATACCTTTAGCGCCTTCTGCTATCCTGGCAGCAAAAACCATACATGTAGATTCACCGCATTCGCGGCAGTTGGTTTTAGGCAGAAGTTTTAAAATTTCAAATACTTTAGGCTTCCCGATGCCTTCATAACAGGGCACTATTTCATTTCTTTTTTCCCATGCGTCATTAATCTCCTGTTTAAGCCATTCCAGTATTTTGTTTGCCTCTTCTTCACCTTTGAGTGCATTAATGGCTATCTCTTTCGAATGAACAGTGATAAGTTTCCCGTGCATTTTAAATGTAACTGCCGGTGGATCTTTTAAATATTCAAATCCGCCAAGTACGGCATTCAGGTAGGGTAGTACATCGGATACATCCTGTTCAAGATGTGCGATGCAGTGAATGGATTCAAAGCTCGGATTGCATTTTGCCCTGAATATCTCTTTTTTATACCCTTCCAGCAGCATTCATTCGCTTCCTTATTCTAATAACAATCGGATAATTATTTTAAAAAAGGATTAACTATAAAATAGATCCCCAATAAAATGATAATAGCACCCGCTCCTTTTCTAAAACAGGTACCTGCTCCCTGCCACCTGCTGTTTTCCATGATCCTTTTCACGGCAGCCGTTGAACTGCCTGCCACTACGATAGGCAGGCAATGACCAACGGCAAACAGCAATATAAAAAGTATTCCTGATGCGATCTGCTTTTGTACGGTGATGATTGCCAGAACAGGTGCAATAAATCCAAATGTGCATGAACCAGATAGAATGCCGTATGCCAGACCAAGCCCAAATGCACCGGCAAATCCTCTGAAATTCAGTTTGTAAAGCAGACTGCCGGACGCGGTACATTTTTCAACTCCGAGCATTCCCAGGGCGATCCATATAAGAATAAGTCCAATAAAGATCTGCCAGTAATTACCTACATCTCCAAGCATCCGCCCCAGAAGGGCACAGATGATCCCTATAAGGGCTATGGAAATAAACAGCCCGGTTGAAAATAAAACAGAGTAAACACCTGCCTTTCGCGGCGTAAGCATCGCCTCCTGCCCCCCGACATAGCCGACAATAAGGGGTATTGACGCAAGATGGCAGGGGCTGAACAGAACACTTATCACTCCCCATAAAAAACAGCCGACGGCCGCAAGTAAAGGTCCACTTGATATCCATCCGTTGACAGTAATAAAAAAGGAATCCAGCATTAAATTATTCTCCGAAGGAATGAATGTTATTCAACACCCATTTTAACAAGCTGGGCAGTTATATCCTTTTCACTCAGGAATCCTATATGCCTGTAAACTTCCTCTCCTTCCCTGTTAAAAAATATCTGAGTTGGCAAGGCCTTTAAGCGGAAGCGATATTGTTGTTCCGGATCATCCAGGAGGTTTATAAAGACAATTTCGACCTTTCCTTTGTATTGCAATTTAAGTTTTTCCAGTATGGGGGCCATCATCTTGCACTGGGTACAGTTTTTCTTGCCGAGATCTATCATTGTCACCGTTCCCTTGACAGGAAGGTTTTTGAGAAAGTTCTCATGCTCTTCGGAAGCGGATGAATTAACCGAAAACCCGGTTGTTAAAAGTAAAGCTAAAATAAATGACAATATTAAAGACTTCATTTTATCCTCCTTTGTTATTGTTGTATCCAACCCTTGATCTCACCCTTGGTCGGAATTTTCCCCACGCTTTTTACCTTTCCATCCACCACAACAGCCGGTGTCCCGAAAACACCATGTTTTGCTATCTCAAGCATATCGGTAACCTTAATAATTTCTGCTGAAATTCCGCTTTCAGCTACTGCTTCTTCAACAGCTCTTCTGGTGGATTCGCATTTTTTACATCCTGGTCCCAGTATCTTTATTTCCATAACAATCTCCATTAATTAAATGCATATATTCCAATATGACTATTTATAAATGCCAAAAAAAATCATTTGCAGCAGACGTCTTCTCTGCGGATGGAAGGGATCTTATTTATAATATCCCTGATCTCTTTTTCATTTTCCAGCCAGTGTTTCAGATTGCCAAGAAGACTCGCAACATATGGCGACCTGCTCCCGTCTGTAAGATAATAGTCAACCCACTGGCCGTCCTTCCTGCCGGCCACAAGATCGGCGTCTTCTAGAATTTTAAGATGTTTTGATACGCTGGGCTGGGCTATCTGAAGGGCTTCTCTTATTTCGCAGACACACATTGTTTTATGCTGCAGCATCTTAACTATTTTGACCCTGTTTGGATCGGATAATGCCTTCATTACTTTTATAAAATCTTTCATATGATTTGCCTTTTATGCATATTCTTTTTTAGGAATATACCCTTCCAAGTGAACAATGTCAAGGGGGATGAAAAAAAGGTGCATGGCTCAGGGCACAAGGCGCAGGGTCAAAACCTTAAAAATAAAAACCCCGATTAGAAATGTTTTTGATTTTCCCTGAGCCCTGCGCCTTCTCCATTTATCCGGGTAATAATCAAAATCTTCCCCAACTATATTAAAATCAAATAACCGGTTGCACCTCCCCCCACCTTTCCCTCCTTGACTTTATTCTGCAATTGAAATAATTTTCACAAAATAAAAAACCCACCAAAAGGAGATATAATAATGAAAGTTCTTTTTTTCGGACCAAACGGAAGCGGAAAAGGCACCCAGGGTGCTATAGTTAAGGATAAATTAAATATTCCCCATATCGAAACCGGTGTAATTTTCAGAGAAAATATATCAAAGGGCACTGATCTGGGCAAAGAAGCAAAGGGATATATAGACAGGGGGGAGCTTGTACCCGACAGCATTACAATCCCTATGATTCTTGACAGGCTCAAGGGTGATGACTGCGGCAACGGCTGGCTGCTGGATGGTTTTCCCAGAAATCTTACACAGGCGGAAGAACTGGACAAGGCGCTCAAGGCAGAAGGCATTATTCTTGATATCGTTATAGAAATGGTACTTGACAGGCAGATTGCCAAGGACAGGATAATGGGCCGACGACTCTGTGAAAATGACAACAATCATCCCAATAATATCTTTATCGACGCCATAAAACCAAATGGTGATAAATGCCGTGTTTGCGGCGGCGGGCTCAAGACAAGGTCTGATGACCAGGATGAAGCTGCAATAGACAAAAGGCATGATATCTACTATGACGATTCAACAGGTACAATGGCCGCAGTGAACTTCTTTAAAAAACTCTCTGCCGACAACAGTGGTACGCCAAAATTTATTGAGCTTGATGGACGACCGGGTGTCAAGGAAGTTTCGGAAGATCTGTTGAATAAGATTAAATAGTGCCCATCCATAAACTATTTTCTGGCACTAGTCAGTTTCCTTTAATGAACCAGCATTAAGACCTTCACCCTGCAGTGAAAACTGCAGGGTGACCCTTTTCTTCCAGTATAGATATCTTGTTTGTCTTAAAAATATAAATGAAACCCGGTAATTTTCGGTTAAGAAATTTCATTTCATGGACGAATTATCGTTCCGGCGCTGCCCTTTTTCCCGAAAACATATCCGAAAAACACCTTACATTGGTTTTGATTTTTAAGGATTATAACCTCTGTCATTTTGAGAACGTAATTACATAATCCTTAAAAATTCAAAACCGCGAACCAATTGGGTATTTATATGCGTATATGTTTTCAGGAAAAGGGCATCACCTCCACTTGAGGCAGGAAGCAAATTCTGAGGATCGCCAGATTTTATTTTCAGCTGTTTCGTCCCCCGCAGCAGGCAAAGGACATTGTTTTTCAGGATGGGATCGTTTTATAACCGGTAATCACATATGCAGTGTTTTAATTTTTAAGGATCAATTGTACATAAATAATGTGCACCTCTTATATTTCTCTGATCCTTAAAAATAAAACACATGTACTGAGTCAGTTCGATTCCGTCCTGAAAAATGATGTCCTTTGCCGGATCAACGGCCACAAAAGTTGCATATATCGTCTTTCGAAATGGTAGCAGGCACAATTTTCCAACCGGAAATTACTTCCTGAAAGTTAATTATCCACTAATATTAATATAAAATGTAATGAGGGCTATTCTTTGTTCTTTTAAAGAACAAAAAAATATGCTAACAAACATATGTTTTTGATAAGATTAAGAAAATAACAAGGTGGAAGCAATAGCACTGTTCGGAGTATTCATTCCTTAAAATATAAAAGGGAGCATTCGCTCCCTTACTGATATATTATATTTTAATGGGGTGAGTGACGGGACTTGAACCCGCGGCATCTTGGGCCACAACCAAGTGCTCTGCCAGCTGAGCTACACCCACCATATTTTGTTATCTATTTACCATGCTTTTAAAATTTTGCAACAAAAAGATTGAAAATATTAAGGGACAGGAAACGGGCAAGGCATTATGACAGATAGCAGATCAGAATTATTCAGGAAGATTCCAGCTGTAGACCGCCTGCTGGAAGCACCTGAAATAAAAGGCATTTCAGCAAATTATCCTCGAAGTCTCATACTCAGGTCAATCAATGAAATCCTGTCCGAGACAAGAAAGGGCATTGAAAAGGGAGAGATAACAAAGGAGGGCATGGCGATGGATCAGAACAATATCATCGCTATGATCGCTGAGAGGCTCCGGCTCGTTTCCAGGTCAAGTCTCAGGAATGTTATAAACGCCACCGGTGTTGTCATCCACACCAATCTCGGGAGATCTCTGCTTGCCGAAAGTGTAATAGATAAATTTAAGGCAATCAGCAGCGGTTACAGCAATCTTGAGTATGATATTGAAATGGGGAAACGGGGAAGCAGGTATACCCATGTGGAGGGAATTTTAAAGGAGTTGACCTCGGCAGAGGCCGCCATGGTGGTAAATAATAATGCTGCTGCCGTCCTTATTACCCTTGAAACGATGGCAAAAGACCGTGAGGTAATAATATCCAGGGGTGAACTGGTTGAGATCGGAGGATCATTCAGGATACCTGATGTTATGAGAAAAAGCGGCGCAAGAATGATCGAAGTGGGAACAACGAACAAGACCCACCTGAAGGACTATGAAGAGGCCATAACCCCTGAAACAGCAGCCATATTAAAGGTCCACAAAAGCAATTTCCAGATAGTAGGGTTCAATGAGGAGGTCGAAAGGTCCGCCCTCGTGGAACTCGGAAAAAAACACAACATACCTGTTATTGAAGATCTTGGCAGCGGATCATTTATCGACTTTTCCAAATATGGAATGGAATGGGAACCGACCGTCCAGCAGGTGCTTGAGGCAGGTATAGACCTGGTCACATTCAGCGGTGATAAACTCCTGGGGGGGCCCCAGGCAGGTATAATCCTGGGGAAAAAACCACCGGTTGAAAAAATAAAAAAGAACCAGCTTAACAGGGCATTAAGGATAGACAAGCTGACTCTCCTGGCCCTTGAAGAGACATTGAATATATACAGGGATGAACGAAAGGCCATTGACACAATACCGACCCTCAGGATGATTTGCCAGTCCTATGAAGATCTCAAGGCAAAGGCCCGACGCATTTTGCGCATGATAACAGCCAAAGATGGCAACAATTTCGGGGTTGATACCGTGGATGGCATGTCAAAGGTGGGCGGGGGCGCCCTGCCTCTGATGGAACTTCATACACGCCTTTTACGGCTCAATCCGCGTGAGATGACAGCCCATCGGATAAACGAAATTCTGAAGGCCGGCGACCCTCCCATTATTGTTAGGGTAGAGCAGGACAGTGTCCTTCTTGATGTAAGAACAATACAGGATAAAGAATTAAAGATCGTTGCAAAGGCGATCAGCGATATGAATTCCATCGGCATTTGAGGTATGGAGGAATGATGAAAGATATTATTTCTGAGACTCTTCAGGAAAGTTTAAAGGTAAAGGAACAGTTTATCAGGGAATGCGGCGATGACCTGATCATCCTTTCAAAAAAGATAGTTGCTTCCTTTACGAACGACAGGAAACTTATGCTTTGCGGAAACGGCGGAAGCGCGGCAGATGCACAGCATATTGCCGCTGAGTTTGTGAACAGGCTCGAAATGGAACGGCCTCCTCTGCCGGCCATCTCGCTTTCGACCGATACATCCATAATTACATGTATCGGAAATGACTATTCTTTTAATGATATATTCACCAAGCAGGTAAAGGCCATAGGCCTTGAAGGTGATGTGCTCCTGGCAATAAGTACTAGCGGAAACTCGCAAAATGTCATATCAGCAGCCGAAACGGCAAAGGAAATGGGTATTTTTGTAGCAGGACTGACCGGCGGCAAGGGCGGAAAACTCAAGGATATAAGTGACCTGTGCCTGATTGTGCCCAGCGACAGGGCAGCCAGGATTCAGGAAAGTCATATACTTGCAGGGCATATTATCTGTAAGCTCGTGGACTATATACTGTTTCAGGGCGGAGACGACGTCAATGACTGAATGGAAACCAATTTCTCTTGAAAATATAAAAACTTACCCTCTGAAAGGCCGGGCGAGCAAGGTCTCTGTCAAAGAATTTGGAAAGGCGTGGGCCCCGGGAGGAAGCATGGAGGAATGGCTGATATCCCTTCCGGGCATTCTTGCGGGACAGGATCTTATGGATGTGTCCGACTGCATTGTTGAGGCTGTAAAAAATAAAAAGATGGTTATCTTGGGAATGGGCGCCCATCCCATAAAGGTCGGGTTGAATCCGGTAATAATAGACCTTATGGAGAGGGGCGTAATAAGCGCCATTGCAATGAACGGGGCATGCACAATACATGATTCCGAGTTCGCCATGGCCGGGCATACATCGGAGGATGTGGACGCACGTCTGGGAAAGGGCGTGTACGGCATGGCAGAAGAAACGGGAAAATTTCTTAATGGGGCAATAAAAAAAGGTGCTGAAGAGAATATCGGGATGGGTTCCGCGATAGGCGGCATGCTCTTAAGGGAAAATTTTGAATATAACCCTTTCAGCCTCATTGCCAGAGCATATGAACTTGATATCCCTGTAACAGTCCACGTGGCAATGGGAACCGATACGATCCACTTTCACCCGGAAGCGGACGGCGCGGCAATAGGAAAGACGACGCACATGGATTTTCGTATTTTTGCCGGTCTTGTGTCAAAAATAGAAGATGGCGTGTTTATAAACCTTGGTTCAGCTGTTATTATTCCCGAGGTTTTTTTAAAGGCTTTAACGCTGGTGAGGAACCTTGGTTTTGATGTAAAAAACTTTACAACCCTTGTCATGGATTTTATAAAGGGTTATCGTCCTATGACAAATGTATTCAACAGGCCTACTCAGGAGGGCGGGCGAGGATTTTCAATAATCGGACACCACGAAATAATGTTCCCTCTCCTGGCAGCCGTTGTTATAGAAAAACTTGACAAAGATAAATAATCCGGAGGTTTAAAATGCCTATTTATGAATATCAGTGTATGAAATGCAATGAAGAATTTGAATGTATAGTTCTGGGCGGAGACACTGTCACATGCCCCAGTTGCGATACCAAAAAGGTAAAACGCAAGATGTCGGCCTGCAGTTTTAAGAGCGGCGGAAGCAGTGGCGGTGATTATTCCGCGTCTTCCGGCTCAACTTCATCATCCGGTTGCGCCGGCTGTTCCGGCGGCAGTTGCTCAACCTGTCACTAAATTCCCTGTATATTCGGAGGATTGAATGTTCCGCGTTGGTTTCGGATACGATGTTCATTGCCTGGTTGAAGGCCGCAGACTGATACTGGGGGGAATAGATATCCCCTGGGAGAGGGGCCTGCTTGGGCATTCCGATGCCGATGTGCTGGTGCATGCAATTATGGACGGCATACTTGGCGCCCTTGGCCGGGGAGATATCGGAAGACATTTTCCTGATACCGACCCTGCATATAAAGATAAGGACAGTCTCCTGATGCTTCAGAAAGTTATGCTTATGGCCAGGGAGGATGGCTATTCCATAAATAATATCGACAGCACGATAGTTGCGCAGAAACCAAGGCTTGCCCCCTATATCGACAGGATGAGAGAAAATTTATCAGGGATACTTGGTGTGGATGCAGGCAGGGTCAATATAAAGGCCACGACCACGGAAGGAATGGGCTTTGCCGGAAAAGAGGAAGGAATGGAGGCCTATTCTGTTGTGAGCCTTATAAAAACGAGTAAGGGAAATAATGACAATTAAATTATACAATACGGCTACAAGGCAGAAGGAAGATTTTATCCCTCTTGTGGAAGGTAAAGCAGGGATATACGTCTGCGGTGTAACAGTATATGATCACTCCCACATCGGTCATGCACGCTCCGCCATTGTGTTTGATGTCCTGGTAAAATATTTCAGGGCAAGGGGTATGGATGTTACCTATGTCCGGAATTTTACCGATGTGGATGACAAGATAATCAACAGGGCCAATGAACTCGGAAAAGACACTGTTGCCCTTGCCCAGGAATACATAGATTCATTCTATGAGGACATGGACGCCCTCGGGGTAATGAAACCGGATAAAGAACCAAGGGCTACCGAGTATATAAATGACATGATCGATATGATCCGGGTCCTCATAGAAAAGGGATTTGCCTATGAAGTTGATGGTGATGTTTTCTATGCCGTAGAAAAGCTTGATGATTATGGAAGACTGTCCGGAAGAAAACTGGATGACATGAAGGCAGGCATCCGGATAGACATCAATGAAAAAAAGAAACACCCCATGGATTTCGCCCTGTGGAAAAACGCAAAACCGGGCGAGCCCATGTGGGAAAGCCCCTGGGGCAATGGCAGACCGGGGTGGCATATGGAATGCTCTGTGATGAGCAATCATTTTCTCGGCAGCGCATTCGACATACATGGCGGCGGGCAGGACCTTCTTTTCCCGCACCACGAAAATGAGAGGGCACAGTCAAAGGCGGCCACAGGAGGGGAATTTGCGCGTTACTGGGTGCATAACGGCTTTTTAACTGTTGAATCCGAAAAGATGTCGAAATCACTTGGAAACTTTATCCTGATAAAGGATGCCCTTCGTGATTATCACCCTGAAGTCCTGAGGTTTTTCCTCCTGTCCAAACAATACAGGAGCCCCCTGGACTTTTCAAAAAAGGATGTGCTGGATTTCCAGGCAGGTCTTGTCAGGATATACCGGACACTTCAAAGACTTGAAGATGTGACCGGCTCAGCGGAAAATGTCACAAACAATGTTCAGGGATTGATAGAGGGTGATCAAAAGAATGAATTTTTAGACAGATTTGTCAGCCTGATGGATGACGATCTGAATACCGCAGGTGCAATAGGTATTATTTTTGATAAGATCAAGGAACTGAACCGCACAATGGATGAGGCAGGTGACAATACTCCCGATTCTATAAAGGACCAGCTTAAAGAGGAAAGGCAGTCTCTTTTAAAAGCATCAACTGTTCTGGGAATTTTAACCAGCGATCCATCGATATTTATATCTCAGATAGAAAAACCCTCTGATATTGACGAATCAGAAATTGAGGCTCTTATCAAACAAAGGGCAGACGCAAGAGCCCAAAAAGACTGGGCAAAGGCAGATGCCATAAGGGATAAACTGCAGGATATGGGAATAGTACTGGAAGATAAGGGCGGTGTCACTAAATGGAGACGGGAAGTATGATAAAAACAGGCGCAAGGCTCAGGGCGCAAGGAAAAGCTTTTGCCATGAGCCTTGAGCCATGCGCCTTGTGCCAGTAATTTAAATCCTCTTACTGTAATATGGGTATTATATTTTTTAATACCTCAATTCCCATATTAAGGACCTCCCATGCTTAAAATAAAATCCGACCTTAAACCCTGCGGAGATCAGCCACAGGCGATCTCCGACCTGGCAAGAGGCATAAAGAACAATCTGAAACACCAGGTGCTGCTAGGGGTGACAGGCTCAGGCAAGACCTTTACCATGGCCCATGTCATAGAAAGTGTTCAGAAACCTACCCTTATAATAGCACCCAACAAGACCCTTGCAGCACAGCTATATGGTGAATTTAAAAATCTCTTTCCTGATAATGCCGTTGAGTATTTTGTAAGCTACTACGACTATTACCAGCCCGAGGCATATATCCCGCAGTCGGACACATATATTCAAAAGGATTCCAGCATAAATGAAAACATAGACAAAATGAGACATTCGGCGACGAGGTCTCTTCTTGAAAGGGATGATGTTATCATCGTTGCCAGTGTCTCGTGCATATACGGCCTTGGTTCCCCTGAGGCCTACCACAACATGCTCCTTTACGCAGAAACAGGGGATAAACTCTCGAGGGATGATGCGGTAAAAAGGCTTGTGGAAATTTATTACGAAAGAGGGGACTTTGATTTTTACAGGGGCCGCTTCAGGGTAAGGGGTGACATCCTGGATATATTCCCTGCCTATGAAGAGGACAAGGCAATAAGGATATCGTTCTGGGGGGACGAGGTAGAGGCAATACAGGAGATAGATCCCCTTACAGGTAAAGTCATAGCGGATCTTAAGAGGATAACCGTGTACCCGGCAACCCACTATGTGACCTCGACTGAAATAAGGGACAAGGCCATAAAAAGCATCAGGGAAGAACTGAAGCAGAGAATAGAGGAGTTCCGCAATAATAACAAGCTTATCGAAGCCCAGCGCATTGACGAACGCACCCTTTTTGATCTTGAGATGATGATAGAAATGGGCTATTGCCACGGAATAGAAAACTATTCCAGACACCTTACAGGCAGGGCGCCCGGTGAGGCCCCGCCCACACTCCTTGACTATTTTCCAAAGGATTTTCTGCTGTTTATTGACGAGAGCCACATAACAGTTTCCCAGATCGGAGGGATGTACAGGGGAGACAGGTCCAGGAAGGAAACCCTTGTGAGCTATGGTTTTCGTCTCCCCTCTGCCCTGGACAACAGGCCTCTCAAATTTGAAGAGTTTAACGAGAGACTGAATCAGGTAGTGTATGTTTCAGCCACCCCCGGCCCCTATGAACTGGAAATAAGCGAGGCATTGACCGAACAGATAATAAGGCCTACTGGCCTGACTGATCCTGAAATTATAATTGTACCTGCAACCGAGCAGGTCGATGATCTTCTCGCAAGGATCAGGGAGCGGGCCGCAGTAAACGAGCGAGTCCTTGTTACCACCCTTACAAAGAGAATGGCAGAGGATCTTGCCGAGTATTACTCGGAGCTTGATGTAAAGGTCAGGTATCTTCACTCGGATATAAAGACCATTGAAAGAATGGAAATCATAAGAGACCTCAGGTTGGGGATATTTGATGTCCTTATAGGCATCAACCTGTTAAGAGAAGGGTTGGATATACCTGAAGTCTCCCTTGTTGCCATTTTAGATGCTGACAAGGAAGGTTTTCTGCGGTCCGAAAGGTCCCTTATACAGACATGCGGCAGGGCAGCAAGGAACCTGAATGGCACGGTAATTCTTTATGCGGACCGTGTGACAGGATCAATGGCAAGGGCTATTGATGAAAGCAACAGGAGAAGAGAGATTCAGCTTGAATACAACAAAGAGCACCATATTACCCCGGAATCGATCGCCAAGAATATTGATGATGTGCTTGGGTCACTCTACGAGGCGGATTATGTTACAGTTCCGGCTGTATCGGATAAGGCAAAGGAATACCTGACACCTGATGCAATCAAAAAGATGATAAGGGACCTGGAAAAAAGAATGAAGGACGCCGCTGCCAAGCTGGAGTTTGAAGAGGCGGCGCGCCTCAGGGATGAGATAAAGGAACTTAGAGAAGATGAGCTTGATTTGAGGTAGTGTTTAATATATTAGCAGATACGCCTACAAATTCTTATAAAGAACCGAATATTCCGGTTTTAATTCAGAATGGCAGGCTGAAGAATTCGGGAAAGATTCGTATACATATATTGGGAGGATGACAAGACAGGCTGAAGCTGTATTGGGTTAACCGCCTTTCTGGAAAAAAGAAAACCTGAATGGAAGGATCGATAAAAGAAAGACACAAAGTCAGCGGTTTACTGTTTAAGACACCTATTGCATTCTTCAACACCTTGAGTCTTTTGATAATATCAGGGGTTCTTTTTTTGAGCTTCTTCTCTTGCTATATTGTCAAATTCATACTTCAACTGTTTGGGTAACAGCTTCCAGTCGAAATGCTCCAGATCTTTTTCTTTAAAGCTACATACAATACTTTTAAAATCACTTAATAATCTTTCCTGTAATTGAGAGTTGGATAATTCAAGTAGTGTTGGCCCATGGCATTTTCGCAATATTTTACCTGATTCGCATGGGCAGAGGTGGTGACCTTTGTATGAACCATCTGCCATTATCTTTAGGAATTTAAGAATAAGCTTAACATCATCTGTTTGGAATAAATCCTGGTAATACTCCTGAATCCCGGGGGCACCGTGAGAGAGCTCTCCAAAAGGCATCTCTCCATTTTTTTCCAGATATGAATAACCATACAAATATTCGATTACCAATGTCTCAATAAAAGTTACCAATCTTGGATTAGCACTGAAACGCCTTTCCACCTCAACAGGCGCACCAAGGCACAGGGTTCGATTGTCGTATTGATGAAAGTCAGGAGGAATTCGTTCCCCGGTTTCAAAAACATCTGGTGTAGTATTGGGGTAATCTTCAGATATGGATATAAGTATTGAATACTCATCCTCTATTGTCACTTCATTATATGTAGCATTAAAGGAAAGCATTCCCCTGATTAACCATTGGTCAGGAGAGTCTTCACACAGTTTCAAGCCATAAAAATTTTTCATGGTGGGGAAGATTAGTGGAGAATGCCGTAGGAGCGCATCTGCTTAATCACCTTATAGGAATTAATTACGAAGTATATTACTGGAGGCACAAAGGTCTTGAAATAGACTTTGTTATTAAGACGCCCGGGCGGTTATGGGGAATAGAGGTTAAATCAGGCAATACAAAAAACGTGAAAGGGTTGTCAGCTTTTTCAAAAGCTTATCCTGATGCCAGAATAATTACTGTCGGTGCAGATGGTATCCCATTGGAAGAATTTTTTAGAAGTAATCCAACGGATATGTTTTAGTTTTTTTATTCGTATCCGGATTGATGTTTCGAGGTAAGTCCCTTATTCCCATTGGACACATGGATCGATTCGACTGTTAATACAGAACGGAGAATAAAAAACCTTCAGCAGAGATACCAAAGATAGTCATATCGGAGGAAGGTACCAAGTAAGTAACCCAGCAAGTACGGAGCTGATGAAAGCGGTTGGTTTAAAAGACCTGACCCTTTCATTTCACAAACTGGACAATTGTAAAATCACAACGTTTTTCTTATGCATCCACCTGGTCAGAACGTCATGCCGCACATGCCGCAGGTCTCGGGACCTTCGGTTTGTGTGACGGTCTTATAACAGCCTGCGGTAAAGCCATGAGAACAGGTTCTGTTGTAGCAAAAATATCTAAGTTTATTAAGATGAGTCTTTTCAATCTTCTGATTTTTGCTAACCTGCTCTTTTTACACCCGGTAGCGGGACGCCCTGATCCATGAGATAATTTTGGAGCGTTCCATGATCCACTTTTCGAGGGACTATACCCGCTCTTACTGATAGGGCTGCGGCAGTTCCTGCGGCCTGTCCCATTGCTATACAGAACTGGATTGGAGCAAGTAAATCATTTGCCACCAAATCCGCAGAAAGGCAGCGGCCAGCGGCGAGAAGATTATCTACCTTTCGGGGTACCAGTGACCTGTAGGGAACATGCATACAGGGTTTCTCAGATGACACATTGTATTTAAAAGGTGGACAAACTGCTATAGTGTCCTCAAACAATGTACCCTTGAATATGTCATCTTGAGTTATGATGTATTCGCCAATCAGTCTTCTGCTGCCACGCACACCAACCTGAGAGGCCGTATTCATAATAAAGCTGTTTTCAAATCCGGGGATATGCTTTTTAAAATAGTCCTGTGTTGTAAGCATCCTCTTTCGCGCATTGACTTCTACCCGTGTTAAATCCTCAACATTGATCGCGCTCCCTGATAATTGGTTATTAAACCACATTACATCATCCAGGGCGCTTCGCATAGGCTTGGTAAAGCCGCCCAGCTTAACGAGTTCCTGCAATTTAGCGGAGTATTCCTGAGGGTTTGCGCTTCGGTACTCACTGAATTTATCGATATCAATACTCCCTACCTGAAATACAAGAGCCAGTTTTGAAGATCGAAGATTTTGATCGGCCTTTCCGTCAAACTCTGCTCCGGCCGATGCAAAAATATCCCCGTCACCGGTTGCATCGATCACGACTTTAGATTTTATGGCCTGCCTGCCAGATTTACTTTCAAATATGATCCCTTGAACCGCGTTATTCTCAACAATCGCCCTGCAGCCCCAGGAATGTAATAATAACTTTACACCCGCTTCCTCTATCATGTCATTCATAACACACTTAAGAATCTCAGGGTCTACAAGAGCACTTAGCCTTATTCGGTTATCGACAACAAAAAATGGATACTGCCGCCAGTATTTGACCCGGTTATTGTCGTTCGAGCCAATATCTTCTTTTGGCGGATAGTACGGCTGCGCCGAGTGCATCCAGCCTGTCCACTATCTCCTGACAGATCCCGGCTATCTGCTGCTCCTTTGTACCTCCGCTCATGGGCATGATACAGATCACCAATCCGCCGGTTGCCATGCCGCCCAATTGACCATATCGTTCAACAAGAACTGTATCAGCCCCATTCCTCGCGGCGGCCAAAGCCGCAGCAACGCCTGCCGGACCGCCTCCAACAACGACAACATCGGCATCATTTATTATAGATATTTCTCTTCCAGGTTCAAAATAAGTTCGCCTTGGTCCGTCAATTGTCCCTGATATTTTGCTCGTGTTTTGATTTGCCATGGCGGACACAGGCATTGCCATGCTTCCCGCTCCAATAGCCAAAGCGGCTCCCCCCTTTAAAGCTGTCTCCTTGACAAATTCCCTGCGGGTTAATTTACGATTTCCTTTTTTAGACGAATTCATGGCTGGTTCTCCTTCCTGGTTTTTTTATTATCCTAAAGGGGATATCCATTAAAGGGTACGTCAAATCTGCTCCTGACTCTTGACCGCTTCAATAATCACAAATCAAAAACAACTGGATTCCCCGGTTCAATCTTCGCTAAAACTTCTGTCTTCGCTAGAGCTACGCCGTGACAAGACGTCCTGAAACGTAAGTAGGACAATGACAATAAAAATAATTATATAAAAACAAAAAAGACATTGCGCCATTGTTTTGTTTTTTGAAGAACCTTTATATTGAGACCATAGTTTTCAAGTGTCCTTCTATTGATCATCCAGACACCGTCAATCTTTTCCAGTTCAATATGATCCTGTCCCTGCTCAAAGACTTCAGGCGCCTTCTTCGGATCAATTGAACGGAAGGAGGTATGACTCAACATCTTATTGCTGTCGAGCCTGTAATTTTTGAAAATAATATTGACAGAATCAGAATATATTAATAATGCTCTCAGATATACACCGTTCGACGGCATTGTTAAGAATTTTAAAAGGAGAATAAAATGAAAAAAATCATTTTTCTTCTGATTATCATATCACTGTCTGTCATATTATCTTCATGCGACAGATCTTTACCTGCCGCTGCCCCTGACCCGGAAAACATGTTTGGTGTCGATAGAAACATCAACATCAAAAATATAGATGAATGGTTAAACCGGGATGATGTTGCTTACATTGATGTAAGAATGCTTGTTGATCCGGGAGATTTTAAAAAGATAGGTGGAGATCCTGTCCTATCGGGCACAATAAAAGGCTTTGAAGTTGTGCCATATCCCTATATTGCAAATCTAACAGGTCTGCCCCCGCAGGTAGCCAAAACGCAATATTCCGGGCCAACGCTGTTCACCCTGAAATGGGATGCCCAGGGGAAAATCCAGACCATAAAAGCTAATTACGTGGAATCAGAGATGATAATCAGCGACCTTTTTCCAAGGGACAAGGCTATTTTTCTCATTTGCGGGGGAGGGGGCTATTCAGGATTTATGAGGTCATTACTTGTAAAAATGGGATATGACCCGGATAAAATATTTGTGATTGGAGGGTTCTGGACATACAGGGGATCTAATACTCAACATATAAAAGTAACCCCTGGGGAGAAAAACGCTGATGGGTATAACGCCTTCCACAGGTTAAAATATCATATGATCAAGTTTGATGAACTGCATGAAATCAAAAATTAAAATGCTGTTTCTTTTTATTGCCTGGACCAGGGAACGCACATCTAAATATCAATCCAAAAGAGTTTTGATATTTTGAGGTGCGTCCCATTTCACACACATTTATCGACTAATCCTTCCAACCATCCGGCGGCTCGGTTCCGCCCTTGATTACGCGAGTAAGGTACAGCCATTTGCCATCTTTTTTAACGAAAGTGGAGTACTCCCGACCCTGAGCTCGCAGCTGTATCTCACCCCTTTCTTTTTGCATCACATTCTCGGTCCACACCAGTTTCGCCCTGGCGGTATCACCTTTCACCATAATGAGTAAATTACTGATAATACTATTGAATGAAAAATTCCTGGGTGCTTCACTCTCAGGAAATGTATAAGCCTTGGCAATGGCCTCTCTACCCTTAAAATTCCGACCTGGCAGATACAGCTCTCCATTCTCCACATAAAAGTTTGCAAAACTTTCAGGCGTTCCACCGAAGTTGAAGTAATAGCGGGTAATTAAATCCTGAATCTTCTGGCGCTCAATCAAGGTTTCGAGAGTTATTTCTTCTGCCTGAGCAATAGAGCCGCAAAATAATGTAAGGCAAATCAGGCCAAGCCAAATTTTGAATCGGTTTGTGAAGTTATTCATTATTGTCTTTCCTCCTTTGAATATCTGTTTATATTGTTGTAAATAAAATTCCGGTTCAGTAAATAATCAGGAATCATAGTGCTTTTAATCACTCAAAATATGTGCATTGACCCATAACGAACCGATTCACCAGTTCCGGATATCATTACGATTTGAATGTTATACAGAAAGATGAACCGGAATATTTTTAAAATTAATTAATAGGATTTTTTAAAGCTGAAACAGCAGCATATTAATCTTTTAGAACTATATAATCAATTATAAGTGAAATGTATTTTGATAAATATTATATTCTTGAAAGAGTAGTAAACCTGATGCCCATGGAATTGCAAAAACTTTAATTTTTGAGGTCCTCGCCCTGCCGCCCGTATCAATTCATATTTTCATGCGTCCCCTATTCCACAAATATCTGTTACAGGGACATCCGGTGCAAAATTCAGGTAATAAGCTGCAGCAGCCCGGGAATCAAATACAACATCGGTGAAGGTTGAAATAGTTCATACCGTGTCCCGCAATACTAAAATGGATTATCCCTCCCTTCCATACTGAAACCGGTCCGGCCCGGTGGGCCTGCTGCCGGCAGACTACATAAAATTTCAAATCAATTTACTATCAAGAGCTCATTTTCCCGATCATCAAATCCTGCCATAATAGAATAGTGTAAAATGCCGTTAATCCCTGACAGGAGAAGGGAATAGACGGAAAAGTCACATATTTCTAAAAATAATCCTGATATTGCCTGACACTGTGCCCATAATGCGCTCCGATCTCTCATACCACCGCAGAGGGTATTTCAGGGAATGTCCGGATAAATGAAAAGAAGGGAGGAAAATGAAATGATTAGATATACCTTTTTCAGAATATTAGTATTGGGGTTCCTGGCGGCTGCGATGTCCTCATGTGCGACCGCGCCCATAGCCAGTCAGTATCGGCAAGAGGCCAAATCGAATAATGTGTCTTTCTCTATGGTCCTCCAGAATCCCGATGCCTACATAAATAATGTCGTACTCTGGGGCGGGTCCATCATAGAGACTACCAATACTCAAAACGGTACGCAAATCATAGTATTGCAGGCGCCTCTTGGTTCTGCGGAAAGACCTGAAACTTCCGAATCATCTCAGGGCCGCTTTATTGCAATGAGCTCGAAATTCCTTGACCCGGCCATATACAGAGAGGGGAGAAAGATCACCCTGGCCGGACAGGTCACTGGTAAAAAAACCTTGCAGCTTGGTGAAACCAGTTATACCTATCCGGTGGTGGACATCAAACAACTGCACCTGTGGAGTAAGCGCCAGAACTATTATTATGGCTATCCCTACGATTACGGATACTGGGGGTGGGGGCCATATTACTGGTATCCCTGGTCCCCATGGTATCAGTGGGGCCCGGACTATGACTGGGACTACGACTGGGACTACGACGAGTAAAAAAGGGGCTTCCATAATAGGCAGCAGGACTATTTACCCGTTTTGGCAATATTGCCAAAACGGGTAAGGGCTTAACCGCCTATTCCAGCCCGGCAGCAGGAACATTTTCTCTGCATTGAAACTTCTTCTCATAAAACTGTTTACATACACATTTCCTGCAATCTGAATCATCATTGAGCTTTTTCGCTGATTCATTCCTTGCCATCGGCGTCAGTCAAAATAACTGAAGCTGCTTTCTGTGATGCGGCAACCGATATATCCGGATTGTTTACTGCCGGCCATTGGGCCTTGATCCCTGGCATATGGCGCAAATGAACATCAAACAGGAAAATATTTCCATGTAATTCATTATTAAAACTTTTATCGCCTTAAATAACAGGCAGTTACAGGTTGTTTTATTTTGGTTTATATTTTGCATATATTGAATAATAAGGTCTTATTCCAGGGATGGATCAGGCAAAATTCACCGGAGAAACAGGTGTAATTGCTTCAGTATGGAAAACAGGAATACATATTCAATAAAGTTAATGAGGTTAAAAAATGAGAATCAATACTGCATCTGCATATATGGCGGACAATTTATACGACAGGAAAATAGAGTCAAACAGTGCAGCAAACCTTTCAGGCGAATCTGCAAACCAGACAAATGAAACCGGCAGCACCTCATCAGACTACCGGATCACCTTTTCAAGCGGCCTGTCCACTGCACGGATACAGGAAGCCATGGGGCTTAACCCCACCGGCAAACTAAAATTGAAGGACCTTGAAGCAGTGGCAGAGGGAAAAAAGGATTTTGTTTCTTCGACGCTTTCCCAGACTATGCAGTCCCTTGGCATAGATCCCGATAAGGAAATCAGCCTTTCCATGGCCGCAGACGGAACCATCAGTGTTTCAGGTGACTTCACAGGAAAAGAGCTACTTGAACAAACCCTGAATGAAAACCAGGAATTCACCAGGGCATTCAAACAATTGACTCTCAACCAGAGCGTTCTGGATTACGTTTCCGGGCTGCAGCAAAGTGTGCAGAAATCTTCGGCAAGCCTGATGGATTACTATAATTCAGATACAGGTTTAAATGACCTGCTTTCCATTGCCTCTGAGTATAAGAGTTTAAAGTCAGGCAACAACATTATGGAAACAATTTTGGATCTGAGCAGCCAGACGCCATATACCTATACCTATAATGAAGGAGAATAACAATACCGGTTTCCGGCGGACTGAAACAGCCACGACTGAAGGGGTAATAGAGAGATAAAGTGTTCGCTCATTCTTGAGCTGGTCGAGTAACATAGCACTGTTTTCGTGGACCGGTGAATCCAGGCACCACGCGTCATTCCCCGGCTCGACCGGGTTTACATTATCTGTCAAGCGTGAAGATTTAGCCTGTTCCCAGTTGCTTTTTATGTGGCTTTTTCGCAGGGTGGTGTTTTATACACCACCGGTTTTAAGAAGTTATTATCCTTGAAAAATCTAATGTTCGGAAATAAATCCCAACCCTACCAAAGACTCTCTGACGATATGTACATCTTGCTAACTCAATTATTATGACACAGTATGGAGGCATAATTTTTTGATAACAAATACTTATGGACTCCCGCCTCCAGGCAGACTGTAAACGACTGGATCAACGGCCAGGTCCCGAAGGGCAATCATTTAATCTTTCTATGCAAAACATTTAATGTTAATCCTGATTACCTGTTTTCTCAGGATTTCAGCGGGTCAGTTACAGTACCTGTCCACAGGGCAAGAAAGAGCGCAAAAGTCACTCCTGACATGCAGAAGGATGCATTGGATTTAGATGTGGAGTACGACCTGTTATTCAGAAATGCTCCTGAACCCTGGATACTTCCTGTAATGAGAGGCAAAAGCAGGTCTGCAGAAACAGCTAATAAGGCTGCTGAGGATCTCAGGATAAAGGCATGTTTAAATAGGGACCTGCCTCCGGATTATAAAAACACATTTACGTTAATGAAAAATCTTGGCATCAAGATTATCTTCAGAGACTTCTCCTCTAAGGTTAAAGCCTATGCCTTCTACACAAAAATTAATGATCACAGAGTTGTTTTTGTCAACAATACTACAAACGTGCTTGACTTGATTTTTCCTCTTTTACATGAGGCCGTCCATGCAATCCGTGACGAGCTTAGCATCAATGAAGGTTTTGATGAAGCAGAAGAAGAGTTTTGTGACATGGTTGCAAGCCATATTCAGTTCCCGGACGAATATGTAAAAATGGTTTACGATGTTATTAAAGATCTGGATATCCCCATTCAAATCAATAAACTCAAGACCTTTGGAGAAAACTACTACCACGCATTATTCGGCATCATTAAACGAATTCAAACAATCAATCCGGATTTTAATCTTAAAGTCGGCGGAGCTGACACCAATTTAAAAAAGAAATTCCCTACTATCGGAGAAATACTCTACATGCAGAATGAACCGAGAGAATATGTTAATGCCATCAAAGAACTGAGTCCTCTTTTTACAAAGGTTATTCTCGACCAGATTGATGTATTGACTACCAGAAAACTTGGTGAACTGCTTGGGATTGAAAATATTATGGATGTAAAGAATGTTAAAGATGAATTCATAAGGTTAAAGGGCAAATTCTTCTGACGGGAAGGTTATATGCAAACCTAAGCAGGCCTATCCCTAGACTTACATATTATTTTATGGCAATATAATTATCATTAAATATGTCAGCCCTTTATTAAACATTGAGAATGGATTCAGTTAATAGAAAAGATTAATATGAAAATATATTTGGATAATTGCTGTTTTAATCGCCCGTTTGATGATCAATCTCAGCTCAGAATTAGACTTGAATCAGAGGCGAAATTAAAAATTCAGGAAGAAATCCAGACAGGAAATATAGAGCTGATCTGGTCTTATATTCTGGACTATGAAAATGATAAAAATCCTTTTGCTGAAAGAAAATATAGAATATCAGAGTGGAAAAAATATGCTAATAAAGATGTAAAAGAAAGTAATACTTTAATCGAGACAGCCGTTTCTTTAAATAAGAAAGGCTTTCCAAAAATAGACTCATTACATTTAGCCTGTGCAATTAATTCAAAATGTGACTATTTTCTAACAACAGATGACAAAATACTGAAACTGTCAATCACAGTTAAAGATATAAATATTAACGATCCGATTGGTTTCATTAAGGAGGTATTATCATGATTACCGATACAGAGATCAGGTTAAAAGGTTTAAAAATCCTGGCTAAATACCTTGGTGATGTTGAAGCCGAAAGGTTTATCGCTCTTATTCAGAGAGAGCCGTTTGATTACACAAAATGGCGGCAAGGAATAGATGAGGAATTTTCTATAGAAGAAATCAGTAACAAGGCAATGAAACTGAGAACAAAAAATACAGACCAAAGTGATGAAGTGAAGGCTTAGGATTGTTGTATCGGGAATTGAGTTTATTGAGGAATAAACCGGGAATTTTAATATTTATAATCTTTTATGTTGTTACGCTGTTAAAAGCTAGCTGATCAGCGAATTAAAATAACACATTTACTCCCCCATTTACTCCGCCAGTTACAGTGCCATTTACTCCGCCAGTTTTCCAATCAATTACATGGTATCCGCCTGTTTTTAGACTGCCCCTGAATTCAATTCTGTTCGATTCAGTAAGTTCCTTAAGCCTTCGTTGCAGTGTTCGAACAGGAATATCAAAGGCTTTGGAGATCTGAGCAGTCCGAAGACCAGGAGAATGCCAGATGAATTCCAGCAGGTCGTTTTTTTCTTTTTTTCTGCTTCAATACTATCCATTTCTATGGGAGTAAGATCCTTTTGTACCTGTTCAATGGCTTCATCCATCCCTTTGCGTCTGAAGGTGATGGAGAACCAGTCACCATCTGTCTCTATAATTGGCGGTTGCAGACCATAAGATGATATTGCATCCCGGATGCGTTTAATTCCTGAGCCAACCTCCGCAACCAGATCCATCCGTGCCATAAGTGAGAAAAGGAGCAGGTTTCTTGGGCGGCTTACGCGCCCGAGGTCCTTTAACCTGAGTCCGGGGACCAAACCTCCAGGGTTCCATACCTCTATTTGAAATGGTTTTATTAGTGTCTCTAACCCCTGTTATTTCACCCTGATCATTAATTCCAACAAGGATATAACCGCCTGCTGCATTTGCAAAGGCGCAGATTTCTCTGGCAATGTGAGAGGGCGAGGATTTAAACTCAATAGTATAACCTTCCCCGGTACTGACAAGTTTAGCCAGTTTTTTGCTGTCATTAACCATAATCAGGCAGAGAAGCTCCTCTCAAGCAGATGATTCAGGACATCTGTTTTTGTTTTATATTCTTCCTGGGGCAGCAGTGTAAATTTATCAATTCTTAAAAAACGATAGCTAAAGCACTATCCGTTGCGAGTACTTTTAATTTTTGGAAATTAATTTGTCCATTTGATTTTGGGAAGTCGCACTCTGTTTCAGTAGTAATACCCTTTGCTGGCTTACTCTTTTTCTATTCTGTCGAAAAAGTAATAGTGAATGATAATAGGCAAATAAAATCAAATTTTGAGCCAACAGCTATTTAGGCTTTCTGTGGCCGATTTTTAAATATTTTTTTTAATACATGTTTAACTAATTGGAAAAGTTTTAATTTTTGAATGATTTGCTTTTAGCAGAAAAATTTTGGTTGGGCAAGAAACTTTCAAGAAGGCATCCACCTTCGTCAAGACTACAGTGGACAGGGAAGTCAGCCGGCTCCACTTATTTTACGCCGTGCCAGGGAGGTCAGGAAAAGCAAAAAATTGGACACTGATTAACACTGATTTTCAGGATTTAAAAATTAAAAAAATGAAAGATCTGTGTGCATCCGTGTCCTGTAATATTAAATGAAGTTTTATACGAGAAGTCGATCGACTTTGCATATGCCGGATATGAAAAAACTGTTATTCACCATACATATCGGTAATGAGTTTTCTCAACTGGGCAGCTTTATTGTCGGATAATTGGTCTATTTTATTTTTTAATCTCTGTTTACTGATAGTGCGGATCTGACCAACTGCTATTTCTGCATTTTTTTTAACGCATTTAATCTGTATCCTACTCCTCCATTGCGGATGCAATTTAGAAGTCAGAGGACACACTACCACGGTTTCGAGATATTTATTCATCTCATCCTGGCTGACAATCACTACAGGTCTAATCTTTTTTATCTCGCTTCCGGTATATGGAATGACAGAAAAGATAAAACAGGCAGTCATGCATAATTCTGCATGACTGCCTGTTTTTTTAATTGTTTATATTCGCATTCAGGTTGACTGCGACCATCTTGGAAACGCCCGCGTTTTCCATCGTGACACCGAACAGGCTGTCCACGATTTCCATGGAACGGCGGTTATGGGTTATCATCAGCACCTGGGAATACTTCTTGATCTCCATTAAGAGATCATTAAACCGGTCCACGTTTGCCTCATCGAGCGGGGCGTCCACCTCATCCAGCAGACAGAACGGACTTGGTTTTATCAGGTAAATGGCAAACAGCAGGGCCATGGCAACAAGGGCCTTTTCACCGCCGGAAAGGAGCCCCATATGGCTTACTTTTTTACCCGGAGGACGAACCTCGACAAGGACCCCGCTTTCAAGGGGATTGGATTCATCGGTCAGTTTTAAAGATGCCTGCCCGCCGTTGAAAAGGATTGGAAAGACATTCTGCAACTGCATATTGATTTCTGCAAAGGTAGTGGTAAACCTTTCAAGGCATGTCTTGTTTATCTTTCTTATAGCCTGCATGATAGCTTCTGATGAGTTCACAAGATCCTCTTTCTGTTTCAGGATAAATTCATACCGCTCCTTCTGCACTTCATGCTCCTGTATAGCCATAAGGTTTACCTCTCCGAGCTTTTCACGCTGGTCCTTCTGACGTTCTAACTGCTCCCTGGTTTCCTGCTCATTGTAGTTTTCATCGAGATAATCCCTGTAGATCTCGCTTAAGCTCTGGTTCGCCCTCTCCCTGACATGCTCTGCCAGATTCTCCATTCTTACTTCCAGCTTGGACTGCTCCATCCTTGTAATGTTTATTTTTTCCTTCAGGATATTCAGCTCTTCCCTCAGTCCTTCCAGCTTCTTCTCATTTTCACGCATCTCCCCATGAAACAGGTTCCGCTCCTGCTGGGCATCATCGACCATTTCTTTTGCGTCTTTGAGTTTTTCATAGTACTTGCTGATATTCTCCCTCAGGACCTCTTCCCTTTCGTTAAAGGCCCGCTGTTTTGCCTGACATTCCTTTATATCTTCTGCAATCTTGTCCAGCTTGAACTGGGATTCTTCGTAATAATTATCGATCCTCTCGATTTCCCTTGTAAACCCCTTGCCTTCTTCTACCGAAACACGAAATTTCATCTTTGTTGTTTCAAGTTCTTCGCGGATCTCGTCAAATTCCCTTTCGCATTCGTCAAGCTCCCTCTTCTTCTGCAAAAGAAACTCTTCTTCCTTCTGCTTTTTCTCCCCGCACTGGATCAGCTCATCTTTATTTCTGCTGATCGCATCATTATGCTTGGCCTCTTCATTGATTCTTTCTTCGAGTTCCTTCTGGAGTCTTTCGGAAAGTCTTTCAAACTGATCCAGTTTATTACTCAGCTGGAATATTACCCTGTCCAGCTCGTTCAACTGATCCTGGCAATTATTTTTTTCTTCCCTTAGCCTGGAAAGGCTTACCCTCATTTCTTCTTCCTGAAGCAGCATCTCATCCAGACGATCCTTTGTTTCGGCAACCTTTTTTGTTAATTCGGCTACCTTTTCCTCAAGCTCGGTGATCTCCCTTTTTTTGGCGAGGAGCCCGTGCGCACCCAGCTTACCTCCACTGATTATACCGTTTCTATCGATCTGATCTCCATCAGGCGTTACAAGAGTGGTATTCCTTCCGTTGCTCCTCCAGGCATCAACCGCCTGATCGAGGTTTTCGGCCAGGGAGATATCACCCAGAAGCATGTTGACGACGGGTTTGTATTTTTCGGATACGGTAATGACATCCCTGAGCAGCGGAAATCCATTGTGGCCATTGCCATTCGCGTTTCCGTTGATATCAGTGACAGAAATAAAACTGCCACGGCCCCTTGCCTTTTCCTTGAGATATCTGACTGCGTCCTTGCCGTCTTCGTGATTTTCTACCAGTATGTACTGGAGCCTGTCTGCCAGCACTGCCTCTACTGCCTGTTCGTATTTGGGGTCGACCTTGATCACGTCCGCAACAAGGCCCAATACCCTGCCTTCATTTTTGGCCGCAAGGTCCTGAGCCTTCATTATGGTCCTGACACCAACCTGATACCCTTCAAAATTTTCATTCAGGGACTTCAGGCTGGACAACCTCGTCTTGACGCTGTTGTATTCATTCTCTACTGTTTTGAGTTCATTTTCCGCCGACTTCCTGATGGCCTCAAGCTCGGTGGAATGCTGTTCCTTTTCACGTATGTCGTTTGTTATATCGTTTAATTTGGCGGATAATGCCTCCCTGAGTTCTCCCTTTTTTACAGAGGTTGCGGAAAGGGTCTTAATATTGGCGTCTATCTCATCTTTCTCGCTTTCAATTCTTGCCTTTCTGTCGGTTATTTCAGCGATCCTCTTATTGAGATAGTCCAGTTCCTTGCTCAGTCCGGCCTCCTTTGAAACGCCTGTATTCACCCTTGTACGCGTAACTTCATACTCTTCCTTTATCTCGGTTAAAAGATCCTTCCTGCCCTTCATCCTGCCTTCAATTACGCTTATCTCCTCCTGGCACACCCGTGCGTCCTCTCTGAGTTTTTCAATCTTTTCCTGGAGCAGGGTCTTTTCTTCTCCAAGATTGACAAGCCTTCTCCGGATTTCTTCGATCTCCCTGTTATGGCGTTCCTCAAGACCGGCCTGCATCTCCTTTTCCTTTGCCAGGGATTCAAGGGTGGATTCCTTTTTTGCAAATTCCTCCTTCAGGGACAGGTATGTATTGTTCAGCCTTCCGATTATCTGGTCCTTCTCGTCCAGTTCAAGGTTCATGCTCTCTATTTTGCCCTGTATAGCGGACAGGGTGGTTGTGAGTGTAACCTCATTATCAATAAGGACATCGGTAGATTTTTTATTTTCACCTGAGGCGGAAATAAGTTCATTATACAGGTTGGAGTTCAACACGAGTTCAAGCCTGCGGATTTCCTGGCCTATTTCCTTATATCTGATTGCCTTCCCGGCCTGCCTCTTAAGAGATCTCATCTGGGTTAAAACCTCGGCCAGGATATCCTCAACCCGCTTCAGGTTTTCCTTTGTAAGCCCAAGCTTTCTGCGTGCCTCGGCCTCCTTCTTTTTAAAACGTGTGATGCCGGCAGCCTCTTCAATCATAAGCCTTGTTTCTTCTGGTCTCTGCTCGACAATGGACCCTATCCTTCCCTGGCTTATTATTGAATAGCTCTTGTTTCCGAGGCCTGTATCCATAAATATCTCGTGGACATCCTTGAGCCTGCACGGAACATTGTTGAGCATATATTCACTCTCACCGGAACGGTAAAGACGCCTTGTTACGGAAATCTCATGTTCATCGGCAAATTCTGCCGGAAAGGAACCGTTCCCGTTTTCAAACACAAGGGAAACCTCGGCCATGCCGAGGGGCTTAAAATCGCCTGCACCGCTAAAAATTACATCTTCCATGTTGCGCCCGCGCAACTGCCTTGCACTCTGTTCTCCCATTGCCCAGCGGATTGCATCGGCAATATTGCTTTTTCCGCACCCATTCGGCCCAACGACTGCGCTTATTCCTCCCGGAAACGGGATATCGACCTTGTCCTTGAAGGATTTAAAACCCATGATAGAGAGCCTTTTTATTTTCATAAGGGCCTCCTTTTATTTGCTTGAGATATGACCTTATAAACCGGAATGAAGCTAACATCAATAATAGAAATTGTAAAGGACAAAATACTACATGATGTACAATAAAACATATTACGGCCAATATATAGTATATTTTTTATCAATATTGAGAAAAACGTTGACATATTTCAAAATAACTATCTAGAATGAAAAAAACCGGTATAAATTTCTGTTTTGACTTAAATTTTTATAGAGGCCGGATTTATAGCAGTGTCCATCCAGAAACGAGAAATTTTGGACAAGGTCAAGGAACGCGAAGATTGTAATCCCGCCACCGGCGGGAAATACATTTAAGTATTTTGAGGATTACAATCTGAGTGTGACGCGGAGATTGTTCAAAAGGGCCGTTTCTGGATGGGCACTAGCTAACTACCCTGATATTCCCCGGAGATCGAGTTGACGCGAAATAAATATAGAAATTATTGCCTGATATTTTTGTCCATAGTTGCCGCCTCTTTAAATCTCTTCATTGCTCCTGTATCAGCAGAAGATGAGAAAAATGAAGACACATACTCGATCAATCTCGTGCAAACAGCTGAAGTTGCAAAGGAAATTGTTGAACTGGATAATAAAAAAATACTTACTGAAGCCTATGTAGCCCGGAATGGTGACCATATATGGAAAATCCTGAGAAATAAAAATGCACTGGGAAAAAACAATCTCGGTGAAGTGCTGTCTGTCCTGAAAAAACTGAACCCTTCCCTTTCAAATATTGATCTTATTCACCCGGGGGAAAAGATTATAATACCTCTTGTTATTACACCGGCAACAAATAAGGAAAAACCCGAAAAAATTGCCGCTGCTGAAGCCATTCCGCTGGAAGACATTAAAAATCTTGAATACTACACAGTCAGGCCCGGTGACAGCATTATCAGGGTAATAAATAAAAAATACTCCATACCCGAAAAAAACCTTTACAACGAATATCTTGACCGGTTTAAAAAGCTCAACCCTGATATCAAAGACTTGAACAATATATACCCCGGGCAGAAGGTACGGCTGCCGATATATTCACCCAGGGTTGTAAAGGGCACCATTGAAGAAAAGCCCCAAAAACCCGAACCGAACGATGAGGCCATTAGACAGATCAACAAAGAAAAGGGAGACAGCCTGAAAGAAATATTTACCCTGATTGGTGAAGAATGGGTGGATCAGGGGAAACAGTTTATCCCTCTGAAAACGGGTGGACAAATTGACCTGAACGCAGAGACCTATCCGATAATCAATGTAAGGAACGGCGAAAAGGTAATAGTCGATTTATACAACAATCTTCCTGACAGGATGGCCGAACTGATAAGGTCGAGCTGGGCCTATTACCACATAGTCCACATAACCGAAAACGATGACCTAATGACCACAGTCGGCAAGGTGATATCGGCCTGCGGTTATAACAAGGTATATACAAAGGATGAAAGCCTTGTGCTTGAAGAGGGTTTCAAGATAGAAATAACAGCCGACTGGATAATAAGGTTATTACCGGATGCATCGAAAACCGATCAAAACATAGTATGCCTGAACGTGACCGGTAAAGGCGCTGCGGCTTTCCCTCCCCCTCTGAAAAATTTTCTTATGAATCATGGCGTAAAGCTGATCGATTACCCCGAGCCGAAGGAAGAAAAGGACATGCCTTCACGCCCGAATGCGGTCAGCCTTGATGAAAGCAAAAACAATGTTATAGAAAAGGTCCTTGAACTGGCTGACCAGATATATTCAGGCGGCCTGGATATCCCGGTATACAAAGAAGAAGATTCCGATTTTAACCTGGTTATAAAAGCGGACTACTCTTTCAAAAGAAAAGGAAAGGATTGTATCATCGATCTGAAAGGTCTTGGAGATGACGTAATCAGCCTGTTAAAAGACCACGGTTTTTCCGTGCTTTCCCTTGCAGGCGAGCAGGATCTCTATAAACTTACTGAAAAATTACTAGGTTTTTTAGGGATACAATTCGATAACCATGAACACACCTTTTATGCCCTTCCCAAAGGCAGCAACGGGAATATAAAACTCGTAATCACGGGAATACTATTTAATGATTCCAAAGGTCAATCGGTTATTTTTTCTTCCATTTATCTTAATCCTGAAATTTGCAGGTTCCTATCAACAAAGGTTGACAATATCTTCTTTTTTAGCAGATCTCCGAAGGCAGAACAAAATGGGCGCCAAGATACTGGTAATTGATGACGAAGAGAGCATAAGATTCACGTTTAAAATGCACCTTACCAGTGAAGGCCATGAGGTTTTCACTTCCAAAGATTATTCTACGGCCATCGAAATAATTGAAAAAAATACCCTGGATCTGATTTTTGCAGACCTTATCCTCAAAGGACACACGGGTATAGAAATCCTGAGCAAGGTAAAGGAGCTTGGATTAAACTGCCCGGTAATCATGATGACAGGCAATCCAAGCATCAAGACAACAACCGAAGCTGTAAGGCTCGGGGCCTTTGACTACCTGCTCAAGCCCATTTATAAGGCTCCCCTCTTAAGATCGACACAACTTGCACTGGACCATAAGGCCCTGGTTGATCTAAAGAGATCGATAGAAACGGAAAATGAGAGGATCAGAAACAATCTTGAGGCCATATTCAGGAGTGTAAATGATGGAATAATTACATTTGCACCTGACATGACTGTGATTGAGGCCAATGATGCGGTAGAAAAGATTTGTAAAGTTACCGCCAGGGACCTGACAGGCAAAAACATATCCGCTGTAGACAGCCACTGCAGCAATGCCTGCAAGAATATCCTGATGGAAACATTGAAAAGCCAGACGACAATACGTGAATCACGAATAGAGTGCAGACAACAGGAGCAGATACATCAGGTAGTTTCCGTTACAAGTTCTCCGCTTATCAATAAGAATGATGAATCAATCGGCGCAGTACTCGTCATAAGGGATGTAACAAGGCTCAATGATCTTGAAAACGAATTAAGGGAACGCCATCAATTCCAGAATATAATAGGTAAAAGCAGCCGGATGCAGGAGATATACAGGCTGCTTGAGGATCTTGCCCGGACAGATACTACCGTTCTTATTACAGGCGAAAGCGGCACGGGCAAAGAACTTATTGCAAAGGCGCTTCATTACAGCGGCCCCAGATCATTCAGGCAGATGATTACTGTAAACTGCTCGGCCCTCGCAGAAAACCTGCTTGAAAGTGAGTTGTTCGGACATGTGAAGGGGGCATTTACCGGGGCTTTAAAGAACAAGATAGGGCGTTTCGAGGCCGCCGATCAGGGGACCATATTTCTGGATGAAATAGGCGACATAGCTCCTTCTGTACAGTTGAAGCTGTTGCGGGTCATCCAGGAAAAGGAGATTGAAAGGGTTGGAGACTCTCATCCGGTAAAGGTTGATGTCAGGGTAATAACAAGCACCAATCAACCCTTGAAACATAAGGTCGAGAATGGAGAATTCAGAGAAGACCTTTATTACCGGCTAAAGGTTGTTGAGATTGTCATTCCTCCTTTACGTGAAAGAAGAGAAGATATCGAACTGCTGGTCATCCATTTCTGCGACCTCTTTAATACTAAATTCGGAAAGCCCATTGAGGGGGTTACCAATGATGTGCTTAAGGCCTTTATGAGATATCCCTGGCCGGGAAACATAAGGGAGTTGGAGCATGCAATAGAGCACGCCTTTGTACTGTGCCATGATAATGTAATAACAATAGATCATGTTCCACCGGAAATAAGAGAGCACAGCGGCACCATAAACACGCGCCCGGGCGATATTGAATCCGGTGAGGCGCAAAAGATCACTGATGCACTGAAGCAGGCGGAAGGAAACAAGGCGATGGCAGCCAGGCTTTTGGGTATAAGCAGGCAGACACTTTACA
Source organism: uncultured candidate division Zixibacteria bacterium (assembly GCA_963702205.1). Classification (GTDB taxonomy): domain Bacteria; phylum Zixibacteria; class MSB-5A5; order GN15; family PGXB01; genus CALAMC01. The sequence continues at coordinate 8,867 of OY969724.1, read as the reverse complement.
GAAAGATAAAGGAAAAAATATAATCGAAGGTCTGCTTTAACATGTAACAGTGTAACATTACAAAACAGTTAAAATGTTACACATGTTACACATTATGACTTTACACATAACATATTCACCAGTCATTCGCTCCTGTATCTACCTCTCGCGATAAAACACGGTTTCAGCATATCCTCTATCATTTCGGACACTTCACTCATAAATAGAGTCAAAATGAGGGCACCTGCGTCTTTACAGTTCCCGGCTGTATAATCTGGCATAATAATTGAAGCATTTAGGGCTGTTAACCCGGTTATAGAATCTAATAGGGGTTGAGATATCCGGATTATTGTTTTTATCTACCGCCAGTTCATATACCAGAAGCATTATTGATTGTGATTTTTACTCTGAGGTTGAAATGTTACCGGGCAGTGTCTTAACAAAAGAATGGCTTAAAAACAGATTAGCGCTTGAGGAAACAGTATCAAAAATTTCGAAGATATTCTTATCTTCCGACAGGATTGATCTGCAAGATGTGCTTTCCATTATCGGAAAGGCCGCCTCGGTAAGCCGTACATGCATCATATGTACAACATTCGACAGGGAAGAAGTCAGAGAGATCCATGAATGGTGCCTTCCGGCGGCATTGTTAAAACATGAAAAAAAGGACTCTGATGAGCACTTCCAGAAATGGCTCCTGGACCGGCTTAAGAATGACAATATCATAATGGTTCCGGATATGGCTGTTATGCGCGGGGATAACGAACATGAGAGAAGGCTTCTTACATCCAGGAATATCAGATCAATACTGGCTGTTCCGATCTATTCACCTTCAAACTCCTTTTTTGGCGTAATCTCATTTGAGGACCTCGAACACCCCAGGGAATGGCTGGGTGAAGAAGTCCAGACATTCAATGTTATTTCCGGCATGATCAGCACCTACTGGGAAAGGAAAAATGCCCTCCGCGCCCTGGAAAAAAGTGAAAGAAAATACAGAGAACTCTATGAAGAATCAAAAAAAGCGGAGGAATTATACCGATCTCTTATTAATTCCTCAGCCGATGCCATAGTTATCTCGGATTTAAACGGTAAAACAAGTTATGTAAATCCTTCTTTTACGCAGATTTTCGGATGGACCCCGGATGAAATAGAGGGTAAAGAAATACCTTTCATTCCCGCCGCTGTGAAACCTGAACATAACCATATGATATCGGAGATCATAAATTCAGGAAATTCCTGGCAGGATATCGAAACGAGAAGATATACAAAAGACAACCGTGTGCTTGAGGTCAGCCTGAGTATTTCAAGGTATGATGACCATGAGGGAAACCCTGCCGGAATACTTTATCTGCTGAGGGACATAAGTGAGAGAAAACAGCTTGAAGGGCAACTGATTCAGGCACAGAAGATGGAGGCAATAGGCACACTGGCCGGCGGTATAGCCCACGATTTTAACAACAGTCTTCAGGCTATCTTCAGTTGCACAGAAATGCTCCTTATAAGTAAAAAGCAGGATGATCCTGATTATTCAAAATTGAAAACTATTGAAAAGGCTATTCAACGTGCGGGGAAACTGACTAAAAGGCTGTTGATCTTCGGTAGAAAAATGGAAAATGAAACAAGACCTGTCAACCTGAACCAGGAAATTGATCAGGTATCCCAGCTCCTTAAACGCACTATCCCCAAAATGATCAATATCAGGCTGAATCTGGATGACAGTATCGGTATGATAAATGCGGATCCCAACCAGCTCGAACAGATCATGATGAATATAGGAATAAATGCCAGGGATGCCATGCCCGAAGGCGGTGAACTGGAGTTTAAGACCGAACCAGCCATAATCGATGAGATAGGCTGCATAAAAATACCGGGTATATCCCCAGGTGAATATACCCTGCTCACGATATCGGATAATGGCACCGGTATAGACAGTGCCACGCTCGAACATATTTTTGAACCTTTTTTTACAACAAAGAACATCGGGGAAGGCACCGGACTCGGGCTTTCAATGGTCTACGGTATAGTAAAGAGCCATGGAGGTCATATACTGTGTAACAGCACCCCCGGAAAAGGAACATCCTTTATGATATACTTCCCGGCAATTGAAAACATCGGAGATGTTAGCTCCAAAACAGTTGAAGCACCCGCGCCCAGGGGCGGAAATGAGAATATCCTGTTTATTGAGGACGATGACGCAACCAGAGCACTCGGAGAAGAGATACTGACTCAGTTTGGCTACAGGGTATTTACTTCTTCCGATAGTGAAACAGCCATCAATATTTATTCGGAAAATGTAGACAAGATAGACCTTATAATCTCGGATCTTATCATGCCAGGGATTGGCGGCAAAAAGCTTGTCGAAGCCGTACTTTCTATCAATCCAAAGGCAAAGATCATTATTGCAAGCGGATATAATGTTCAGGAAACCGCGCTGGACGTAAAGGAATGGGGTGCAAAGGATTTTATCAGTAAACCCTATGAAATAAATAAAATACTGAAGGTGGTGAAAAATGTACTGAGATCAAAATAACCTCCTGCTGCCTATGTTCTGCCCATTCTTTTTTAGTATCACGTTTTCAGACTTGTTATTGTTTACAATTCAATCAGACACTATGGAGTAGAAATTTTATGTTACAAAACTATAGATACCCGGCATCCCCGATACCTGCCGGAGAATACAAAATAAGCGAAAGAAAGAATGAAATATTTAATGCATATCTGGGGACATGCGTAGGTCTTGCACTATGTGACAAAAAAGCAAAGATAGGTGGCCTTATCCACATGCTGCTTCCCGAACCGGACGGAATCGATTACCTGGGGAAACCTGTCAATTATGCAATGACCGGCCTTCCTCTTTTTATCAGGGATATGTGTAACAGAGGTTCAGGTCTCTCCGACCTGGAGGCAACCATTGCGGGAGGCGCGCTTGTCGGAGATACGTCAAGGACCGATATGGACCTTGATATTGGAGGGAGGACAGTAGAGATAACCGAAAAGATCTTACGAAATGCAGGGATATCTGTCATAAACAGGGAAACAGGCGGTTACTTCAGCTGCCGTTTAAGTTTAAACCTTGATACAATGGAAAGTGACATTTATCCGATCTATGATCCTCCCGATCATATGGACGTGGAGGTCGAAAAACCCGATATTAAAGAGATTCAAGCGGCTATAAGAAAAATCCATTCGATCCCGCAGATAGTATTCAAGATCATCAGAATGGTGCGTGAAAACAGGAGCAGCCTGGAGGATATCGCATCCGAAGTAAAACAGGATCAGGTAATTACTGCAAAACTGCTAAGGCTTTGCAATTCGGCCTTTTTCAACATGAAATCAAAGACCGATTCCATCGACAGGGTGCTCGTTTTACTGGGAGAAAAAAATCTGCTGAAGGCAGTGATGTCAGCAGCATTAAATGATTTTTTTGCCGGAAACAATAAAGGCTACTCGCAATGCAAGGGGGGGATGTTCAATCATGCCCTTGGAACCGCGCTGATAAGCGAAAAACTGGCTCAGGTAACACAATGCCTGCCACCTGATATTGCATATACTGCAGGTCTTCTCCATGATATAGGTAAGGTTGTTCTCGATCAGTACATGGGCAGCGCCTACCCTTTTTTCTATCGACGAACGCAGATAGACAACGAAAACCTGTATTTAACCGAAATGGAGACATTCGGAACTACACACGATGATATCGGTGCAATGCTTGCGGAACAATGGTCTTTACCCGACAACCTTATTGACGCAATAAAAAATCATCATAACCCGGATAATTCATCAACGGACAATGTACTCACAAGCATTGTGTACCTCGCGGATCTCCTTATGTCGAGATTCCTTGTCGGCCAGGAACTTGAAAGGCTGGATGCCGATCATGTCAAAAAGAGCCTTACCATGCTGGGGATCGAGACAATGCAGTTTCCAAAGATAATAGAGAATATTCCGGGGCAGATTTTTCAACTGCCTGTTGAAGGGGAACTGCAGTCCGCTGTTGTGAATCAGTAAAACCTCCCTCTTGTTATACCTGCATACTTGACTTATGCTTGAACAAAACAGATTATCTGGTTGTACTTGCACTGCAATGGGAGAAAAATATGTTTAGTCTCGGTGAAATAATTGACCTGGCGATTCAAATAGAAAAAAATGGCGAACAGTCATATCGCAAAGCCCAAAAAGAGGTAAAAAACCAGGATCTTGCTTCAGTACTTGAATGGCTCGCGAATGACGAAAAGGAACATGAAAAATGGTTTTTGAATATGAAAAAGGGAATCAATGAAAAAATTCAGGACCCGATGCTTGAAGAGATGGGCAGAGAAATACTCAAAAACGTACTTGGGGAACAGGCCTTTTCAATGGATGATGCAGATTTTTCCAGGATAAAGGATGTTAATACCCTTCTCGGAATCTCTCTTGAATTTGAAAAAGACACTATACTTTTTTATGAAATGATAAAGGGTTTTGTCGATGACAGAAATGTCCTTGCCGGCCTGGACAAAATTATTAAAGAGGAAGGCAGGCACGTAAAAAAACTTGAAGAACTTCTAGGTGGAAGACTGATTTAAAAGGATTCATTCATTAGCCCAACTTCCGCAGTTAGAGGGGTAAAACTGTTCTAAGTTATTGATATTACATGATCAGGATTAAAAAGTCGGCACTACAAATTCTGTTTTAAAAATCTTTTTGGCATAACTAATTTTAATCGCTGCAGTAATATCAGTTGATGTTTTGTTGGAGTTCCTACACATCTTAATCTGATCTCTTTTCCATTCCTTGTAGGTAATACAACATCTGTCAGTTTGATCTGGGGCAGCTCATAGAAACTAGGGGTCAGCCCTTGACATTGAGAATTTGCTGTATTTCCTTAATCTTGTTCTTCGTAGATCGTTTTTTCATAGGACCATCCGAAAATCTCTTTTTAATTTGCGATACTGCGGAATAGCTCAATCCATCAAACAATTTTCCAATCTCAGTGTTTGTCATGTCCGTGTTGGTTTTCAACATATATATTAAGATGCCTCTGGTCTCACCTTTCTTCTTATAAATGTCATTCACCGGAACAGATATATATTTCGATACAGTTTTAATTACATCTTCAGGTTCAATAGTTTTACGCAGCATTTTCCTGTGCGATGTCTCTCTATTATCAAATCTAGTATCATCCAGAAGATCAAGAGTTTGTTTGATAAATGACTTTGAACCGAGTATAAAACCTCCATATATATTTTTAAGAGGGTTTTCCAGCTCTTCTATCTTTATACCTTCAACAAAAGTCCTGTATTTTGAGAATGCCAGTTTCCTTTTTTTTGATATCATACTCAGAATTAACTCTCGGTAAACTATTTCATCCTTTTTTTCTTCTCTGTAAGACTTATAGCTGCTATGAATATAATCCTGCGGTTTTTCAACCATTCCGGCTTTAACCGGATTAAGGTGCATATACCTGCTCAGTTCCAACAGGTAGTTATCTTTTTGAATAAGAATGGCTTTAAACCTTCCCTGGAATAGATGTCCGCTTCTGTCTCTCTTTATATTTATGTAGGTTGTATAAGAACTGTTTAAATAATGCATTATTTTGCTGAGGTTGGCATTTGGTGTTTCTAAAAGAAGATGATAATGATTGCCCATCAATACATAGGCATGGAGCCTGTATCCAAATTTATTAATGCCTTCTTCAAGGTAGGTTTTGAACTTCGCGTAGTCTGTTTTATTAAAGAAAATTCTATTACGATCGTTTCCGCGGCTCGTTACATGATAAAAAGCGCCTTCATACTCTGCCCGTAATGCCCTTGCCATGATAAACCTCCCATACCTTAGATTAGATGTGGGAGGTTGTATCAAATCAAAACGTCACAGTCAAGGGCTGACCCCGTGCTTTTCCCAAAGGGCTGACCCCGTGCTTTTCCACAAGAAGAAAATAATACCATAAAAAGAAGCTGCGGATACATACTCAACCTGATTTCTAAATCGAGAATAAGATATATAATGTATAATAATATTTAAAAAAGGAGGCTAAATAATGAAGGCAGGTATTTTTTTTACGGGTACAGGTCCTATTCTGATTCTGACCAGTTATGAATCGCTGGATCATACCAGTCTGACTGAAAAACTTTTGGCAAAGGGGATTAAAAAATTCATCATGGCTGAGGTTCCCTTGGATCTTGTAAAACAGCGCTATGGCAATCATTTCAATGTCATAATCGGAGATCTCAGTCAATCGGATGACCTCAGAGTGCTTGATTATAATGGACATAATGTATTTTATAATTTTAGATTCTCTGAGATGGGTAATTTCAAGTATCACGAATTGCAGGAAGAATAGCGGCTGAAACGCCTGTAGAAAATTAATGCAATTTTATAAGGCAGATACAGGAATGCCCTGATTGTGTTTTATTTTCCATATTTGATAATTATCTCCATTCCCCTTATTTCTCCCTGTATCCAGGGGATAGGATTTTTTACTGACCTCGAAGAAAGACGGATAGCCCGGTGTCATGAATACACCCCAGGCTGCAACGCATAAACTTAAAAGCCGGCATCACCGGTTCAAGCGCATATTGAGGCTGTGGCCCCAATGGCCTCTGGGAATAGCTCTGATATTTGTGGGGATACTCAATGTACTGAGCGTTCTCAGAAACGAGTTTGGACAGCTCCGCCAGTTTCCCGCAGTCTCCGGGGTTGCCCAGTCAATGGCCCTGCTGGGCATAGGGACCAGGCTGATACTGGGAATCGGCCTGGTTTTTGCGGGAACAGGTCTGTTATGGCGCCTGCGTGTAGGCTGGGTGTTTGCGATTCTCATGCTCATACCGATGGCAGGCATCGAATTTATACGGGGTCAGTACGGGGGTCGGGCTCATGATCCCTGTGGCCATCCTGGTAGCGCTTTTGGTTTTGCAGAGGGCTTTCAACCGCGGCACCATGCTGGGGGGTTCATTGATTTCACTCAGCGGTATAGTCATTATAATGGTGTACGGAACATTCGGCACTCTTTTACTGGGAAACGGTTTTCGTCAAAAAATATCCGATATTGTCACGGCTCTTTATTATGTTGTGATTACCCTTTCAACTGTGGGGTATGGAGATATCGTGCCTGATTCACGGGAGGCGCGCCTCTTCACAATTTCCTTGATCGTGGCGGGTCTCGGTATTTTTGCTTCAGTTATTGCGTCAGCTCTTGGCCCGGCGATTTCCGGTGAATTGAGCCGCATTTTCAGGCCAAAGGAGGAGTCTATGAAACTCAGGAATCAATGAAAAGATCCAGGATCCGGTGCTTGAAGAGATGGGCAGAGAAATACTCAACAGCGTACTTGGAGAACAGGCCTTTTCAATGGATGACGCAGATTTTTCCAGGATAAATGATATTAACACCCTTCTGGAAATCTCCCTTGAATTTGAAAAAGACACCATACTTTTCTATGAAATGATAAAGGGTTTTGTGGATGACAGAAATGTCCTTGCCGGCCTGGACAAAATTATAAAAGAGGAAGGCAGGAACGTAAAAAAACTTGAAGAACTTCTGGGTAGAAGCCTGATTTAAAAGGATTCATTCATCAGATATCCTTGAGCAGTATATTCGCATCAGATTCATTATTTATAGCATCAAATTTTTCGTAATATTCTTTTATTTTTTCCAGCTCCGCTGATTCCGCATATGTAATATCATCATTCCCCAGTTTCTCAAGGGCGCTCACGACATAATGGATGGTAAGCGTACCTGCATCCCTGGCCGGCTGATAATAGGACATCCTTTCATCCTCGCCTTCTGTTTCGGAAAGGACATGGCATTTTACAAGATCAGAAAGCAGCTTATTCGTCAGCCTGACAGGAAGCTCAAGGGTCTCTGCGATTCTTTCGGCTGACCATGGGTCTTCGCCCTTGACAAAATTTTTAACGCATATATTTGCTATCCGCAATGCCAGCATTTTTTTAAGGGAAATGCTGACAGTCTCGGAAAGTGGCTCCATTTCATATGTGTCAACATTCTGGTGTGCAAAGGCTATTTCAGCGCCAAAAAGCACAATCAGCCAGCTTATCTGAAGCCATATCATGAAAAGCGGTATGACGGCAAAGCTTCCATATATGGCGCCATATCTTGACGCACCTATTTGAGTGGCAATATAAATATTCTGCCAGATAACGTACATGGTACCGGCAACTACCCCCCCTAAAAATCCGGACCTAAATCTTACCCTCGTATTGGGCATAAATATATATACAAAAGTCCCGAGAAGCCAGGTTACAATAAAGGGAAGTAGTTTGAGAGAAAAAAAGATCAACGAGCTGATGTGCCCCAGCAAAGAAATTTTTGCAATAATGAGTGTGATCTGTGTTTTAATAAACACTGTTATACCGCTGGAAAGGACAAACAGAATGGGTGCAATAAAAAGAACTGACAGATAATCGCTGAGCTTCCGGCTGAAGGTCCTCGAATGCGGGGTACCCCATATGTCATTAAAGGATGTTTCTATATTTTGCAGCAGATTAAAAACAGTATAAATAAGCAGAACTATACCGATCCCGGCAATAAGTCCCCCTTTTGTCTGTTCAAGCATTTTGTCTGCAAAACCTATTATATAATTTACTACCGCCTCCTGCCCCTGAAGGCTTTTTATAAGTTCATCTTTAAGGACCTTTTGCATACCAAATCCCTTTGCTATGCCAAAAGCAAAAGCTGCGAGAGGAACAACTGACATAAGGAAATAAAAGGTAAGGGCTTTTGCCCTCAAGGCGCATTTGTCTTCATTAAATCCCTTGAAGGCAAGGAGGACGATCCTCAAGTTTTTGATTAACGCGGATTTCCTTGAAGGAAGCTCCTTCAGGCTGATCCTCCACACATCCTCTTTCAAAAAATGGAATATATCTCCTATCGACAATGCAATTCTCCTCTT